>NZ_OZ245931.1:6310000-7873182 GCF_965229835.1 Phaeodactylibacter xiamenensis | reverse complement strand
CCTGCGGGGGCGGGTTCAGCTGAAGCAGGACTTCTCAGAGGGCGTTGAGCTGGACCTTTCTTTTCTGGGACCGGGAATGTACTTGGTGTGGGTTGGGGAGCGGGTGTTTAGGGTTTTGAAGTAGGCGTAAACTAGTTGTAGTGCGGAGCGTAGCGGGGGTATTGTCGGCTAGCCATTGTTAGCTTCCCGCCTTTTCTTTACTTCTTCTTTCAAATTGTACAAATTAGAAAGATAAACACCTTTTTCTTTTAACCTTTTCTTTAACAGCTCATTATCAAGATCTCCTATTGTTACTAACCATAATTGTACATTATCTTTCGACTTATCTAAAAAATCGATCAGGTTATACAACGTATGTTCTGAAAATCTTATTCCTTTCACTTCAACTATCCAATCTTGATCTCCATTTTTAATTAAAAAGTCTGGAACATACCTAAAGCCTCTTTCTTTTGAGTACTTTTTTAAATCCTTAATGACTTTTGATATTTTAGGTATTTTAACATCGTGATCACTGTTCATTATTTCTTTATCCATCAGTTGACCACTAAGAAATGGTAATATATCGGCAAAATCTTTTTCAGCCATACTATTAAACTGATGCCTTTTTACTCTGGATTTATGTATAATCTTTATTTCCTCCTCAATATCAGAACTTAATCGAATCGAAAGTTTTTCTTCAAGGAATTTCTCTAATGATGGAAGAACATTATCGATTATATCTTGAATCTCATCTTTTGTTACATCAATTTGATAGTGTTCTATTTGGTTTCTAAAGTTATTTAACTCTATCAATGTTTTCTGGAAGTCATCATCAAGTTTTTCAACAAAGGCACAAACTCGATCTATAGCCTCTGTATAAGTAACCGTATGTGGGGGTTTTTCAAGATAGAAGATTCCGATTCCCGAGCTATTTGCTTGATTTTGCTTTCTAGTTGCTGCCTTCAAATCGCTAAAAATTAGGTATTCACTTTTTCTCACTAGTACTTCTTTCATAAGTAATTCAACTCCATGGTGAATAAACATTAAAGCTTCTTTTAGATACATCTTATCTTTATCGACATTCTCTGAGCTCTCTTGAAATGTGTTATATGCTTTAATCCCTTTCCTTAGAGAATGCTCTCCATTTTCAATTAAAGTAATTGTGATTTTATTCATTTACTGTTTTTTGTTTTGGTGGAAGCTAACGGGTTGTGCAGCCGCAGTACGCAGCGGAGTATTATCGGCTAACTTGTGCCATGTTCATTTTTATCTGGCAAAGCAGGAAAAATTACAACTCTCCCTAATTGATCATTGATAGCATCTCTACATTTTTTTGCATATTCCAGATCATCGCTCTCTTTAACATACCTTGCTACGTGAAATAGGTCAGGTGTTTTTATCAAAGCGATCTTTTCTCTTTCTGCGCCCGAAACACATTTTTGTGTAAAATCCACATCTCTAGTTTTGGGATCTAACAACCTTTGAGGATTTCCAAAAAGTATTCCAGTTGCCATTTCTTCTACATCCTCTCTTTCATAATCCTCTAGGATTAGATCATTTAATTGCCGGAACTTACCTATGTGAATAGCCTTATTGTCTTTTCCTTCACATTCTCCAATGTACCTTTTATTCTCAGGTGATAATATTACTTGATCTAGTTCCAAAACCCCATCATCATAATTTTCCGCCTTATATCCTAATAAATGTAATGCCATTATAACGGACTTTTCAAGACTTTTTCCCGTTTCATATAAGAGACCAAGTAGAGCTCTTTCTTCTTTAAGATTTATCTCTAATTCAGAAATTTCCGACTTAATTTCTTCAATTTTTTTGTTTTTCAATTGAATCATTTTATCAATTCTAGTAGATTCCTTCAATTCGTAACTTTCTTGATCAATCCAACTTGGTGGAGGAGTAATTTCACTTCTTGTATTTATTTCTTTATCTAGCTTGACGATATGTTGTAGTAACCTTTTTCCAGTCTCTTCTTCTAAAGTAGCTATTTTAGAGTTTCCTTCAACAGCAAAAAGAAAACTCTTATTCTGAAATGTAGGCAATAAGACTATTGCTCCTTTGTTTTTATAAATCACGCTGCTAACGACTTTACTTTTATTTCTATCTAAAAGTAAATTCCTTACCGCTTTTTCTTCAATAACAATTGCACAACTGTATTCAATATCTTCGTAAAAGTCTTTATGAAATGCTTTTATAAGTTGATTATCTGGTAATGTTGTTTTCCCTTTGGAAAAATTAAACGCGCATTGAATAGGCAAGAAACTATAATTGTTTAACTTTTCTGAATCTTCAGTTCCCGTATATGGTTTAATATCTGCTGGATAAGCGTAAAACTCTTCAGGCTTAGGCATAATCACAAATATGGAATTGCCTATTTCTAAAAAATTATTTATTTCATCTTTCAAATATTTAAATTTGTCTCTGAGTTGAACTGATGAGTTCTTTGATAATAATGACTTCCCTTTATATGGATTATAAATAGTGTCCTTTGGATAAAAAGTTGTTATATTTTTAGGATGGAAAATCACTATATCATAATCAGACATAGAAAATAGGTCATTAAATCCAACAGTATCCACATTTTTTTTTGAACCAAGGTCAATTCCGACTCCTAATATTTTTTTCATTCTCAGGTTTAATTTGATTGAGCATAACGCGGATTGAATATCTGCCATCCAGAGCGCATGCGGATTATAGTCAGGTAGCTAGTGGTTCTGTATGTTTTCTCACTCTTCTTCTTTCCAGTTTAAATAAAACTTAAATATCAAATCCATGACAAATATTTTCATATCCTGAACTAATACAATATCTCTTGCACTTCCTTTTTCTAAAGTCGACTCTATTCTTTCTACGGCTTGTCTTACCTGATTTGTTATGGCCCCTTTGAATGAGGCTTTATCTTTGTATCTTCCTGCTGCTATTAATTCGGCAACTTCTTCATCAGAAAATTCTTTATGGGTTTTAGTTGCTATGTCAGTGTAATAAACTCCTTTTTCTAACACCTCAATAGAAGTCTTCCTTATTGCTTTTAATACTTCTTCATACTGGTTATAAACCTTGTTATCTTGTTGTCGCCTGACTCCAGAGGATATTACATCGTACACTGCCGAGTAATCGTTGTCTAAATCTTTTGCAATTTCTTTACAGGCTTCGTAAATATCGTTAGTATCGGTTATAAAGATTTTCTTTTTTAAAGTAGAATTTATCCCTTTTAACTCTAAAGTCTTCGGACAAATAAACTGAACTAGGAAAGCATTCTTTAAGGAAGCGTTACAAATTTCCTCAATAACCTCTTTTGAAAATTCCACATTTAGATGTTTCACTCCTTTTTTTATGAGTTCTTCAACTTCATTACTGGTTAAGTAATCAAAGTTGATATGCTTTAATCGTCCTGATAAGTCTGGATTGTTCTTTAGTGCCCGATTAGGTGCACTAGGTATTCCTATTAATAAGAATTGTATCTCTTCATCAATGAAATGCTTCAAATCCTCAGATAGTATATTGTTAAATTCGGGGTTGACAAGATGATAATCTTCCAGTATTATGATTAAATGCTCCTTATCATGGATGTTATTGCAAAGAAAATTTACATCCACTCTTACTTTCGCATGTTCCTCAGTTTTTGCGTAGCTATAATTTGCGTGAGCAGATACACCAGTAGAAGTGTCAAAGGTCTCGGGAACTTTTATAGTCATACTGGTTGATGTCGAATGACCAATACCACTTGTATCCGTAGTTGTAATTATTTGTCCTAATTTAAGTTCGGAGGCAATAAGGTTATACAAATCAGAAATTTGCGATTTTTTGTTACATCTAAAAATTACGGTAGTGAATTCTTCTTCAGAAAAAAGATTTTTCCGGTAGACAGTTTTTCCACTTTTGGAATACCCCAGAAAGAGTAAAGCTCTCTCCTTGTTCTTCACAGTCTGTAAAATATCTAAACGGATGGCGTTCCTACTAACAAATGTATATTTGGGTATTCCTCCAGTTTTGAAGACCTCTTTTAAATTTAATTCAGGTTTACCAAAAATTAGATTTTTCAGAATTTTTATCATCATTTTTATTTTTTTTTAACGCTATCCTAAGCCAACATTACAGTCGTTAACTTGATACAGACAGCTACCACGATCAAAGCCTGACAATTCTATTTTTCTAAGTACTTCCAACTTATCTCTTCGTGTTCAACTTCGCTCTCATCAATAAAAACAACTTTGTTTACTTTTATTGAAAAATTCTCTTTGTTCAATTCCCTGTACCATTTATCTTTTTTGAACTCGGCTTGCCAAAGTCCACCAGTTCCGCCCCCTCCCCCTAATGACAGTTCATAGTTACCGCTAGAACCTGCTGAAAAATCCGCTTTTAATCTTTCTGGGTCGTACTGATTGGGTTCATCCGTTATTTTCGCAACTCCTTCAAAGCCTCTATTATATTCGTCAGAGTATTTGAATTCAGTTATCATATACCTGATATCTTTATTAAATGGATTTCTAAAACTTACATTTCCATTGTAATAACATTCCTGAAGACAAGCACCATAAATGTCTTTTATATTGTAGATCATTCCATTTAACTTCTCGTTGATATCCATTTGCTGTAAAACTTGCCTTTCTATGCTATCGTACTGAATAGACAAATCAGATATTAGCTTTCGGTAAGTTGTTTCAAAGTTTCCTTTCTGATTAAGAGCATCTTTGATGTAATTTATTTTCTGTGGCTTGAGAGTGTCAATGTTAGCCAATAATTGCTCGATTACAGAAGCATCAACTGTACCTACTTTTTTATCGAGTGTATCTGTACAGCTCCAAAAGAAAATGACTAGAGAAAGAAAAGTTAGAAGAGTTGGAATTTTCATAATTGTTTATTTAGTGCACATCTAATCGTTCGCGAAGTCCTATTCCCTTATTCCCTGCCAACCTCATGCTCTTACTTACTCTAGGCACAAGCCTTTCAGCGTGTAAGCGGAAGCTGAAAAGGACAGTATCATCTGTTCTTCTGAAAAATAGGCTAAGCGGTAGGATTGATCTTCAACAATGAAGATAGAGAAATAAATCGAACCCTAAAATCTTTATTGCAGATTACGCATATTTTTTTCAGCCATTGCCAAACGTCCCCGTAAACGCAAGCGCTATAACGCTCTGTACCTCACAGACAAAAGCGCCCACCACTTCACACAGACCACCCCCCACCGTTCGTGGCGGTGGGATATCCCCCCGCTTAACGCAAAATCATTTACAATGGCAGTTAAGTCGAAATCAAAAGCGAAGACAACGGAATTTGAGAAGCTCGTAGCGAGCTACGCTGAGCGTGTGAACAACGGTGAGCTGACACCGCTCAAAGCGGTGCAGTACCGCGAGTTTGGTGACGTGCGTAGTCCGGGTGCCTTTACTATCCTGGATGCTCGCTACTGGAAAAGCTAACGCTTTACGCGGTATGCCCTTTCTTACTGACGAAACTGCGCTTGTCAGCATCTAGGGGTGCGGTGCAAGCGGGCATCTGACCAAAAATACATCATCTATCTATACTCCAATCCAAAAGTAAAGCTAAATCGGCTGCCCCAGCCAAAGCCATAGCGCCGATTTAGTCCCGGTCCTAGACTTACTTGGTGAGCCCATAAGGCGAACCTTAGTAAGTCTTTACCGGGATCTTAATCCTACTGCTGACGCAAAGCGATGCTTTGGTCTGCATGGCTTAGCGTGCGGTGCACGCAGCCATCTGGACTGGATATGCGCTCTGACGAAAACGTAATCAAGTTCAACTCAGTAGGCCACATTTGTCTTAATCCTACTCTGGACTGGATATGCGCTCTGACATTAAAGTAGGAATAGGGCAAAGTACAGTGTATGTAAAGTCTTAATCCTACTCTGGACTGGATATGTGCTCTGACTTAAAAACGGCCTCGCAAAGTGGGCTAAAGGACTTGGTCTTAATCCTACTCTGGACTGGATATGTGCTCTGACAAAAAAAACAAGCACATATAACATACAAAAGGAATATGGTCTTAATCCTACTCTGGACTGGATATGTGCTCTGACGGTGGCCAGCAACTTTCAACTGCGATGACAAACAAGCTGTCTTAATCCTACTCTGGACTGGATATGTGCTCTGACATTATGATCGCATTCTTTTGGGCTATCGGCTTACTAGGGTCTTAATCCTACTCTGGACTGGATATGTGCTCTGACTACATTGCAGACAAGCATGTGAAAAGATCGCAATAGTCTTAATCCTACTCTGGACTGGATATGTGCTCTGACATTATGATCGCATTCTTTTGGGCTATCGGCTTACTAGGGTCTTAATCCTACTCTGGACTGGATATGTGCTCTGACTACATTGCAGACAAGCATGTGAAAAGATCGCAATAGTCTTAATCCTACTCTGGACTGGATATGTGCTCTGACATTAGAAGCATTGAAGGATACTCTGACTTCTGGCTGTCTTAATCCTACTCTGGACTGGATATGTGCTCTGACCTTTCTGTGTTCGTGTCAAAGCTTGATGTTTTCATCGGGTCTTAATCCTACTCTGGACTGGATATGTGCTCTGACTCGCCAAGATCTTCTAAAGATCGGGGCATAATGAGTCTTAATCCTACTCTGGACTGGATATGTGCTCTGACATGAAAGTTTTTCGCTATTTCATGATTCTTTTTATTGGTGTCTTAATCCTACTCTGGACTGGATATGTGCTCTGACATGAAAGTTTTTCGCTATTTCATGATTCTTTTTATTGGTGTCTTAATCCTACTCTGGACTGGATATGTGCTCTGACTCTTTAATTAGGGAGATAGAGGATAATATTTTGTATTGTCTTAATCCTACTCTGGACTGGATATGTGCTCTGACGATATATCTTATTCACAGATTAAGCAGCACCGGATGCAGGTCTTAATCCTACTCTGGACTGGATATGTGCTCTGACGTTGAGGACATGAAACTGGCGCTGAGTTAAGAACAAGTCTTAATCCTACTCTGGACTGGATATGTGCTCTGACCAACAAGATTTTTTACATTCAATCAACGCCGAACGGGTCTTAATCCTACTCTGGACTGGATATGTGCTCTGACCTACAAACCTTTGGAGGCCTTAAAAAATACGAACTAAGGTCTTAATCCTACTCTGGACTGGATATGTGCTCTGACGTAACTGTAAGCAATCAACAACAACAAAAACCTAAGTCTTAATCCTACTCTGGACTGGATATGTGCTCTGACGCTACGACTTCCCGGAGTACCAATACCCAAACGGTACGTCTTAATCCTACTCTGGACTGGATATGTGCTCTGACAGCTGCTGAGAGCCCTGAGAGGAAAGATTATCACCCCGGTCTTAATCCTACTCTGGACTGGATATGTGCTCTGACCCGATCTAAAAAAGCGGTACAACAAAGGTGACATCGTGTCTTAATCCTACTCTGGACTGGATATGTGCTCTGACCGCTGACGGCCTTCTTTATGGCGGGAGTCTGCTGGGGTCTTAATCCTACTCTGGACTGGATATGTGCTCTGACAAAGATTACGGTACCGAAGGTAGCCCTAATCTTGGGTCTTAATCCTACTCTGGACTGGATATGTGCTCTGACTTCTTTTAAACTCGTCCTAGCGAGTATAAACAGGGTGTCTTAATCCTACTCTGGACTGGATATGTGCTCTGACGAATGCTGTCACGACGGTCTGATTGGACTAGACAACGTCTTAATCCTACTCTGGACTGGATATGTGCTCTGACTCATGTAGCTGTGATGCTACACCGTCAGAAGAATCAGTCTTAATCCTACTCTGGACTGGATATGTGCTCTGACATCTGATTGCAGGTTTTATTGGGTGCTGGTTTTTATAGTCTTAATCCTACTCTGGACTGGATATGTGCTCTGACTGCAATCTCTATAACTAGCTGAATAACAAACCATTAATATCAAAGAACTTGAAATTTTAACACTTTTTAACAGGGGTTTTTCGTTTGAGACCACTGCTTTTACTTAATAGATCATTACCGAACAGGAAGTACAACTCCCTGCCGGAATACAAGCAATATACGCAAATTCAGGCGGATTCGTTCCATTGCTATAGGGATATTTTTTATTGCCTTGCACCAGCCCCCTCTCCTACTGCAAACTCGTCACCTCTCTTTTAAACATCTCTCCATTCCCGTGCAACCACATAGACGTTTACCGCTCTACATATTCTCATTAATCCACCGCCTTGATTTTGCTATCATTTTAAGAATAGCTTTTCCCTCCTCGTGATTAATTTCAAACCTTGCACTACCTATCTCTACAAAATAGAACCACTTGTCAAATGAGTTTTGGTCGTAAAGCAAACCCCAGGTTAATCCATCTTCAAAATCAATGCGCCACGAGCTATTATATTCCTGTTTCTGCTGCCCGTAGATAAGGCTAACTGACTTTTCCAGAAAGGTAATAAGAGAATTAATATCCTCTATCTGTAAAAAAATCTCCCCTTTATTAGTTTCAACCACTGACGTTCTTGACCGACCTATGGCGATACCTAAGTCTCCCGTCAAGGCAACCCCCGCGCTACTCATCGTTTGAGATACTTCTTCAGACGCCACCCTTACACTAATTCCAGCGATATGCTTCACACTATCTGACCCGCTTTCCCTAATACGAATGCTTAGCAAGCTCATTTCCAAACCACTATCATCTCCACTCCTGAGGTTATTAAACACTTTTTGGTACTGCTCAATAACCTTAACCTCAGAATAGGTGTATTCCTGCTGGGCAAAGGATCTTGTGCCTCCTAAGGCAGCATTCAGTAAAACCAGGAATGCTAAATACTTGATATTGAAATTCATTTTTCATTTTTTTTAAAGAACTGACTCTTTTACCGACTCACCAAGACCCGCTTCGTCACCGGCGCACGCCCCTCACCCTGCACAGTTACAAAAAGGAGACCTGATGCGGAATAAGCCCCCCTCAGGTCAATCAGGAGCTGAGTTTCCGTGGTCTGGGCGGTGTAGACCGTCTGGCCTACAGCGTTGCGGACGACTACGGTGCTGCCCTGTTCCCGGTACGGAAGGGAGACGGTAAACTGCCCGTCATTAGGGTTAGGGAATAGAGTAAAGCCACTATCATTACTACCTCCAACTAAAGGCATAGGGGCAGAGAGTGTGACACTAGGCCCTACTTCAAAACCAGAATTTTCACCATCACATAACGATCTTACACGCCACTGTACCGTAGCGCCAACGGGTAGATTATTGACCGTGTAGCTGCTACTGACCGGGACATCGATAGAAACGCCATCCCCACCGATAGGACGGTACTGGAAGCGGTAGGCTGTTGCCTCCGCTACTGCATCCCAGGAAAAGGTGGCAGAGGTGGCGGACTGGGACTGGGCTAACAGATTGGCCGGTTTGGGGCATGGGGCTATGCCGATAAGGAATTCGCCCGTTTCCGACCACGGAGTGTCACCGTCCGGGCAGATAGCTTTGACCCGCCATTGATAGCCTGAGCCAAAGGTCAAATCAGTGATATCCACGCTGTTGCTCGTTACCGTTAGGGAAACCACTGCAATGGCCGGCGCTCCATTCTCCAGGTATTGAACCTGGTACTCCGTAGCTCCCAGCACTGCGTCCCAGGCGAGGGTGGCACTGTCATCCGTGAGGTCGATGGCTTGTAGGCTGACAGGGGCTTCACAACCGTTTTCCAGCAGGTCGCAAATATCATTTGCGTTGGTATCGATGAGCTGCCCTGCACAGTTACAATCTGTGCCGTAAACATCATTTTCTGTGCAGTCATCCCCATCATCACAGGGAGAACCGATAAGGGCATTATCGAGGTCCGGGCAATCATCCTGACTATCGCAAATGCCATCACCGTCCATATCTGAGCAGGCAGATGTGGTAAAGGAAGCAATATCGGAATAAGGAGAATTTTCATCGCTGCATATGGCTCTGACCCTCCATTGGTAGGTTGTTGAGGGAAGCAGCCCTGGGAGGGTTACCTCTGTCATTGTGGTGGTCCCTGTGCTGACCGTATTAAGCGGGGCTCCCTGTACAATATACTGAATGAAATACTCTACTGCTCCCGGTACCGCTGGCCAGGAGATGGTGACGGTTGTACCTGATGTATTATTGGTAGAGAGATTGGTGGGGGCAGTGCAGCCCGTTGCACAGGGGCTACAAAGCGCGCCACCACAATCTATATCTGTCTCATCGCCGTTTTGTATGCCATCGCTGCAGGTTTCACAGGAGCCATCGTCCTGGGTGGCAGAAGGGTTATAGTTGTGGGCATTGGGATTGGTACAGCCTAATATTGCGGAACAGTCTAACTCATCTCCTCCGAAGGCCCAATTATAATCGTTGATTAATATATTCCTTGCGTCCTCGCCAGCGCAATATTTCAAGTTAGGGACCATGAGCTCAATACCATCCTGAACATTTTGATTGGCCCAACCAATCAGGGTACTATCATAGCTAGTTATGGACAACCCAACATCAAATAACATAAAAAACATATCAGTCACGTTACTAATATCCCAGCCCCCTATGTTCTGATCGAAAGAGGTTGCGCCTTCAAACATTTGGACCATAGAGGTCACATTGCTGACGTCCCAACCGCCTATATCCTGATTGAAAGCACTCGCTTGATTGAACATAAATCTTGTATCAGTTACACTACTTAGGTCCCAACCGCCTATATCTCCGTTGAAGGACGATGCGCCACTGAACATATATGTTATATCAGTCACATTACTGAGGTCCCAGCCGCCTATATCCTGATTGAAGGATTCTGCTCCGGCGAACATAGCCTTCATGTTTGTAACAGTATTGGTATTCCAGCTCCCTATATCTTGATTGAAAGCAATAGCTGAATGGAACATATAAAACATATCATTAACATTGCTGACGTCCCAGCCACCTATATCTTGATTGAAAGAACTTGCCTTCCAGAACATCCCATACATATTGGTCACACTGCTGACATCCCAGCCGCCTATATCCTGATTGAAAGATTCTGTTTGAAAGAACATCCCCCCTATATCGACCACACTACTGACGTCCCAGCCGCCTATATCTTGATTGAAGGAAGACGCAGATGAGAACATGCCAAACATATTTGTTACACTACTGACATCCCAGCCGCCTATATCCTGATTGAAAGACTCCGCGTATGAGAACATAGAACGCATATTAGTCGCACTGCTCACATCCCAGCCGCCTATATCCTGATTGAAGGATTCTGCACCTAAGAACATTCCTTCCAAACTTTGAACACCAGATAAATCGGGTTTGTCTATAGCTTGGCCTGCAAGGTTGGAACAACCCCTGAAGGCATACGCCATAGTAGACCATTCGATATCTCCCCATTGATCAACCGAAAGGATTTTTTCCTTATCCCCTTCATCATTAAAATAAATCCTCGGAAAATCCCCACGAATAGCCACCTGATATGTGCCCGGTGTACCATAATCATGGGTGATATCACCAGAAACCCCAAAGTCATCATACACGCCGTCATTCTCCCAGTCTACGTCATAGTTGTAGCCGCCGCCCGTGGTAGGAATGGTAATACAACTGGAGCAGGAAACGCCGGGGTTGTCGGTTTTCCAGGTAGTGATAAAAGCATTAAAGGTTGAGTTACACGGTGGGCATAAGGCACCTCCGCAGTCTGTTTCGATTTCATCTCCGTTTTGTATGCCATCACTGCAGGTCTCGCAGGAATCATCATGCTGGGTGGCGGCAGGGTTGTAGTTGTGGGCATTGGGGTTGGTGCAGCCTTGTATACCATAAGTTTGATGAAACCCTTGGCTAACAATTATCCCTCCGTTGATCAAAGTGGAAGTTGCAAGCTCGCCTAATGTCCAGCTAATATGTAGGTCACCGACCTGGGCTTCACTGCCTGAAGATCCTATGACAACCGGAGTGAAATTTTGTCCAGCACAGTCAATGCTAATGATGAAAAAGGTAATGTATAGAGCTATTAATCTGGAGATCATATTAATAGTTGTTTTCATTTATGATTTAAAGTCTTAGCAAGCGATGCCCAGAAACCAGAAAAAGATGTGTTCATGAGAAAGGGAATCTTGTTAAAAAGTCTTTATAGCCTCACACCAACTTCTATGGACAGGTGACTTGAGTACTAATAAAGCCTCCGCTGTTCGATACCGTTACCCGCCAACAATTCCCGTTAGGTGATGTCATGATCACCCCTTTTCCTACTTCTTCAATGTAGATATCTCCTGAGGTTGATCTTATTCCTCCTTCTGTACTGAATACATAATTAGATTTTTGAAAGGATGCTATTTCTGTCGGAACGTTACCATCAACGCCTATTTTAAATTTAATTGTTGAAAGTTCCGGATTTGATCGAATGATCAAACCATTCCCATTCTGGTGAGATAACACCCCTTTACCTGCTTGATCAGGCACACCAGTATAGTTAGGTGAACAATGTGATAACCTAGTAAAAGGCCTATCCGGCATTGAAGGGCTACCAGCAGTCAATGTTAGGGCCACATTAGAAAAGTTTGAATTATTTTGGTTATCTAAAAAAACAAAATCACGTTCACTTGCCACTTGTGTATTTCCAATTATTGACAATGGGCGACTTGGGTCAAAGTCGCTACCAAGTTCCTCAGCAATAGCAACACTACCCCCAGAATAGCTGATTCCACCGTTATATGGAGACCAAAACCCTGTATTCCCTGCATTTTTTGCGTAAAGCGCATAGGGTACTGAAAGCAATTGATTTGTACCTGCCAGAGTATAATCAGTACCACCAGTCTCGTCTATTTCGAGTTGCAGATAATGTGTGCTCACAGCCCAATTAATGGCTGAGAAGCTCCCTGATAAAGGGTCTCCACTACCTACTTGAACCGAAAACAATCCAAGAGAATTTGTTGTAACATTATGGGTTTCAGCATAACTTATTGTACCAGATGTAGACCCTTCCAGTATACTGATGCGCAAGCTGATTTGTTGATCTGATAATGGTGAACCTGATAGATCTCGGGCAACTCCCTGATAATTCATCTTTTCAGGTGCTTGAGCAAAAGATGTGGCAAAAAAGAATAAAGTAAAAAGCGGTGCTAAAATCAATAATCTCATTGATATTTTATTTTAGAAAGTTTAATAAAACGGCTCCTTTGCTTGTGGAGAGTCAGTAAAAAAGGAATTCCTATCCCACCTGATATGCACCAGTAATACTATAGTCGTATATAACATCCCCGGAAACCCCAAAGTCATCATACACGCCGTCATTCTCCCAGTCTACGTCATAGTTGTAGCCGCCGCCCGTGGTAGGAATGGTTATACAGCTGGAGCAGGAAATGCCGGGGTTGTCGGTTTTCCAGGTGGTGATGAAAGGTGCTGTATTTTCGATTTTAGAGGGGATGGCTCCGAATAAACCTGTGGGGATCCACAACAAGGGGCACAGTCCTGTAAGCAGGTGAAGGGCTCTCAAGGGAGCGATGCTTGATGAAGGCATATTTGTTTGGTTTTTTGTGTTATTTGTTTTGCTTGGTATAGCTGTCAGGTACCGTCACAGACGCATCCGTACAGCAGACCCCTTAACCTCATTTCCCTTCATGATTCCACGGCAAGGGAAAATATGAAAAGTGGTATAAAAGCCCCTAGTAGAACACAGCCTACGTTGGGATCACAATAAATGGGTTAATAGATTGGTGCTAAGAAAAATCAATATCTGCGCTTAGACAATGATTTATGTCAAAGATAGGTTTTCTGCATTTTCCCTGCAAATATCCAAGGTCTAGCCTGAAAATTATTTTTAGTGAGTTCGGCTAGAATAACCTTTGGCTATCCTTTTGTCTCTACCGCTGACAGGGCCTTTGGGGCAAGGCATCTCCTTCCCCCAAAAGTACCCATCAGGAGCAATGGTGGATCGGTGCTTTTACCGGGCCACCAAGACCCGCTTCGTCACCGGCGCACTGTGCCCATCGGCAACCGTAATCAGTAATAGCTGATGGCTGGATTTCCAATCGGAAAGATCCAGCTCCAGTTGCTTTTGGCTATCGACCGGTAGGCGGTAAAGTTGTTGTCCCAAGATACTGCTTACTGTGACTACGCCCGAGAAGGGCTGCTCGAAGACCAGGTAAGCTTTGTCCCGTACAGGGTTGGGGAAAAGCTTGAATGGATTGCCCGATGCCTCTTGTACCGGGGTGCTGAAGTTTTGATAGTCCTCATCCCCGCCGCTCAGCTCGGACCAAGTAGTACCTGGTACAGCCAGATTAAGAGCAGGGCCGTTGACAAAGCTGGAGTTTTCAGTTCCACACAAAGCACGCACCCGCCATTGAACGGTAGCACCTTGGGTAAAATCAGTAATAAGTACTTCATTATCTGTTACATCTATACTGACACCATCCTCTCCTATTGGCCGGTACTGAAAGCGATAACTCTCTGCCTGAGGTACTTCAGACCAGGAGAAGGTACCACTTGTAGGAGATTCAACCACAGCGTCTAAGTTAGTTGGGGGCGTACAGCCCTCTTCCAAGTCACAGATTCCATTATCATTGGTATCTAAAAGAGTGCCTGCACAGCCACAATCGACCGTGTATATGTCATTTATTGTGCACTCATCTTCGTCGTTACAAGGCTGACCTTCCAAATCATTTACCACAGTCACAGTTGCGGTGCATTCTGAAGTGTTTCCAAATTGGTCGGTTAGAGTCAATACGATAAGTTGTTCCCCGGCATCAGCACAGCTGAACTGCGTTTGAGATAGCTCAATATCCATCGGTCCACAATTGTCTGACGAATTGATACCGATATCAGCGAAGCTAATAGTGCTGTTCTGTGTCGGTGTGACGCCCACCTGGATGTCCTCGCAAATCGCTACAGGCGGCACACTATCTTGTACACTGATAATCAATGAACTACTATCTATATTTCCAAAAGCATCTGTGAGGCTAAAGTCAAAAGCATACCATCCGTCTTCTGCACTAAGCTCAAACCGGTACACTGCGCTGTCCTCATCATACACCAAGGTATATTCCGGGGAGGTATTTGGAAAACTATCCGTCAAGCTAACAGCTAAGGTAAATGTATCAGCAACGGGGCAATTATCAGAGGGAATCAGCTCCAATGCTGTAGATATTGCACAAGAAGTATCGATTGTGGAAACCCAAAGGGTATCTTGTTGGAGTAACGTTCCCCAGAGGGTGGACACCGATAAATCGGGTGCAATCGTATCAGGCTTTACAAAGAGTGAAATTTGCAGGCTATCCGACGCGCTGTTTTCTAAGAACAAGGAGACGACAGTTGTATCTTCTGGTAGTACAGTACCTGCTACTGGATATTGCCCGATGACAAGGTTTCCAGCATCACCAGCACACCCTCCGGTAACGACCGCAGCTCCAGTCATATCCGGAACAATGGCCTCACAGTTGGCATTAAGTGTTAAGGTGGTATCTGTGATTGAAGAAGTAATGACGGACCCCAGCGTATCTGCTACGGTGATTTCAGAGATACAAACATCTGTGTTGCCTGCCGCATCCGAGACAAGTAAAAGAGCGAAATGAGTACCTAGCTCATCACAATCAGCCGAAGGAAAAGTGGAGTCCCATTCTGGAGTCCCACAATTATCTGCGCTCCCCCCATCAAGACTGCTGGGTGGAATAACGACCTGCCCGTTAGCCCCGAGATAAACCGTAATATCCTGGCATTGGGCATTAGGCGCATCCTGATCGGATAGTGTAATTGTACTGCTGCAGGTATCAGCTTTACCATTTGTGCCTTCCACATATAGCTCTACAGTTTGTACATCAGAGCTCATGCAGCTAAAGGTTAATTGATTAGCAGTGTAAGACAGACTGCCACAATTGCTGTATGACCCGTTGTCGAGGTCAAGTGGTACGATTTCTGCTACCCCCTCTGAATTGAGGCTGATGCTGAGGTCACGGCACAAAGCAACCGGGGCTTCTTCATTGATTACCGTTATTGTAGCAGTGCACATACCGATATTGCCGCTGGCATCTTCGGCAAGAATGACTATCTCATTATCCCCTATATCAACACAGGAAAGTTTTTCAGGTAATATAAGTGTATCTGTTAGGGAGCAGTTATCACCCAGAGAAGCCCCAAGTAAATCAAGTGTCACAATTTGAGCGTCATAGCCTGAAAGGTATACAGTTGTATCTTTACAAAGCAAGTCTGGAGGGGTACTATCGTTAATATAAATGGTAGAGGTACATTCAAATGTATCCAGCGTATTTGTAAGTGTTAGGATGACATTATGTGTGCCAATATCCTCACATGTAAATAATTCCTGGTTTAAACTGGCCTCCCAGTCTGAACAGCCTATATTAAAGAAAGTATCAATGAGTAACTCATCGGGTGAAAACAGAACCCCGTCTTCACTGGCTTCAGCAATAATAACCGGAGGGCATAGGCTTTCTTCTTCGAAGCCCGCCCTGACATCAATTGGCAAAACGGCAACAGATTCATTACCACAAATATCAGCAATTTGGATTTCTAATGAATGGAGACCAAGAGGAAAAACACCTGAAATGTTGAAGTTTGGATAGTTACCAGTCAGCACCTGCGGTAGAGCAGTGGGATTGCCTAGCTGCAGATAGTCAAAGAAAATGGAAACGGAGACGCTGTCTGTATCGTCACAATTTGTCTGAACCTCTACCGGAAGTATTACATTATCCAAACAATGCTCTATTCCGAATGGTGAAAATATATTCTCTTGGGGAAGATTGACACCGAAGTTAGTAACAGGGGCCATAGTATCTTGCTTTACAATGATCCTCTGAATAGCTTCTGCATGAGTCATATCACTGTAAGTCCCTCTCCAAATTCTATATAACGTGTCCGGACTGCCACACACACTGAGCGCATCAGCCAGCAATATACCTGTTTGGACGGTGCCACTTCCTGCTGTACTATCTGATGGGTAAAGATGTATTAGATCTGTCATATCCAAAGGATTGAACAGTATTAATGTATCGGCTTGTGGTATATGACAAATCTGATCTACTATCGTATCATTCGGTGGGGACAGCTTGCTTGAAGCCTGATTGAGAAATATATTTGTGACACAAGAAAATGTATCTGTTGGTATGCTCAATATCACCTCGATTTCATTATTGCCATATTGAAAATAGCTAGAGTGATTAGCAACTGCTGTTACACTCCAATCAGAGCAGGTCTCAAAGAGTAGAGAATCACTTAACAACTGATTAGGGGCAAAATCACCAATCTGATCAACAGAAAGTTCGAGCGGCTCATCAGAGCACAGCTCGCTAACATCATAGGGATTGGAAGTTACCGTTATTGTCCATTCTCCTGTGGATACCTTGGGTTCAAAGTAACACAGACTATCAAAGGCATAACGCCTGTAAGTAACGGTTTTATATGGGGATGGGGGAGTATAAGTCGGTTGATTGGCCCCAGGTATTGTGTCTGTGAAGTTATCCAGAGAGGAGCGCCAACTATAAGTGATATTATTACAGGAACTTGTAGCTGAGGTTATGCTGCCAATTTCCCGAGGGGTGCCTCCGTAACATATTGTATCCCCCGTTGTTTCGATACTACCTGGATCGATGCTTGTTGTTAACGTAACGGTAATGGTATCGGAAGCAGCGATATAGCTGTCTGTAGCGTAAGCAAAAACACCAACTTTTGCAATACCTGCTGCCAAAGGGACTAGTTGACCTGTACTTTTAACTTGCAGTACATTGTCTCCTTCGAGCACACTGAACAGTAAAGAAGCATCAGAATTAGATGTAACCGGTAATAAAAAAGCGGTTTGATCATTTAATTCAAGGGAAGTGTCCTGAAGATTAAAGAAAACAGGTATCGCTCTGGACTCGTAATGCTCGCCTAAGCTTTCCCTGTAGTTAATCATATCGTGAACTACCCTTAGCTGGAACCCATAAAAGAAGTCTTCATTGCGTCCCGTTCTCATTAAGTTTTTAGTGTCGTTTGGAACAAAAATGTAATTAGCATTAAATGTGGAATAATGAGACAATCCAAAGTTGTGCCCTAATTCATGTGCAAGAGTGGACCCAAGGCTTTGAATCGTACGGAATAAATGAGTTGCGACAACTCCATGTCTTGGAGGCGCATCAGTCGGCCCAAAACCATAGGAAGTCCCGCCTCCGTTCGCACCCCCAAAAAAGGAATCATTTTTATTTTGTCTAAGCATAACCATGTTAGAGAAATAGCTAGTATCAGGAATCTGGGCAACTGTAGAATTCCATTCAAGGAATTCAGGGTCATAGGAATTGCCATCGTTATTCAAATCCCATTCATACTCTTTGATACCAAGGTCTGTGAAATCGATAAAAATATTAGCAGCAGAGTAGATGTCTGCTATATAGGCTATTATCTGGTCCGATGCGCTTAACAGATGATGATCCGATTCGTCAGGGTACTTCACATAGGTGTAGGAGCACTTCAGCATTTTACGATCGGTAGCATGGATATCAAAGTAGGCTACCGAGTCCCCTTGTGCTACGAGATAAACCGTAAACAGCCCTGTGTCCATAGCCACCATAGCGATTTCCTCCTTTATTCCGGGAAATGCCTCTATGACTTCAAGCCGTAGTTTAGTTGTATCTGAAATGTGATAATCCAAATTACCTGCATGACTGGTTTTGCATACAAATGACTCGGTTTGGTACTTGTTTAGTAAAAGATATGGGAAATAATTGGACAATGTATCTACAATATAATTGGAGCTGTCCCTATGTGTAATCGAAAAGGTGCTGTCAGTGAATGAAGTTGCCTGACCAAGTAACTTGAACCAAACTCCTTCATCGCCTAAATTAGTCTTCCAGTCATTGCCAGTAGATTTTAAAATACGGTAACCACCAGACCACCAGTCAATACTATCAGGTTTCACCAATTCCCAAACGTAATCCTTATTAGGTTCCAAGACCAGTGAATCCGTTATGGGAATCATTTTAGTTGAGCTGCTAGGTTTTTCAATGGAAATCTCAGGGTCTATTACTTCCCTAATATAAGGCTGAGAATAGATCATAGGGCCTAAATCATCTACTGTACCCTCATAAAAATTGAGCATCATCATAGGGTTAGGCCCTGGCCAACCTGATTGTTCATAAAAAAAATGCTCAACCAAAATATGCTTTAGCTTCTTATCCTTCCCATTTAAGCGGAAATTTTGCTGAAAAACAGATCCTAGAGCATTCATATTATAATAATCAGGACCTGAAATCAGGGGAAGTTCAACGCTATACTGGGTTTGATAATTCACTTGACCCAGCCCTAGAAAAGGAAGGATGAAAAGTACTAGCAACAAAAGCTGGCGAATTGACAGATAAAGGCTCATGGCAATATGTTTTTTTTATTCATTGCCTAAACATAAAAGCCAGTTATCCTACACAGACGATTATGTGATAAAATAACCATTTATAGTGATTAGTACCTTATATTATGTGATAACATTTGACAACCGTACACTTTTTGCAGCTAGCTATAAGAGATAAATCCGGGTAGGTTCTTTGACATGTTGAGAAAATGAATAAGGAAGAGGAAATTAGTGGTTTCCTAGATCACAATCCCTCCTCCTTCTGAGCGGCTGTTACACTAATACTTTGAAAACCGCTTTGAAAAATTCATAATAATTGGGAAAATGACAATTGAAAGAAAAGGAAATAGTAACGATTGAAAGAATGGTCTGCTATATTCAATTTGACCGTTAGGAAAGAACCCTGAGAAAGCAGATTTAGGCGTGATTTGAAATAAAGAGGCTAATAAGAACGAAGCGATAGCGCTAAAACAAATGCTTACACTTAGGTAAAGGAATAAATGCTTGTCTGTTTTATCTGGCATAGCATTAGAATACTCTGTATACAGCAAGAACAATGTGTATCCTGGTAAAAGCGCTAATAAAAGCGGATAAAATACAGCTACAGCAGAATATTCAACCCAAGTTATTGGTTCACCCGCCTGGGGAGCTAAAACAACTGAATTAACCCCATAAAAGGCTATTGGAAAATAGAATAAAAGCGAAAAAGCACAAAAGAGGCTGTGAAGCAGCCGTCCAAACAGTAATGCCAAAACAGAAAATAAGACTAACAGACCTAAGAGTCTGTACAACCAATGGTCAAGACCGTAGCCATGCAAAAATATAAACAATGATTCACTCCCAAAGTATGTTACAACGGTAGACATAGACACTACAGCAGCTATACTTGCTAAGCTTTTGTTGTTCATCATGGGCGGTATTATTTGACTTATGTAAGAGCTTAAACGGGAAATCTTGGAGTTTGGCTAATCTTTTATGCCTTTTTTTAAAAAAATCTAATAATCAAGCCGATAGACCACATAACCTTCCACGTGGAGACCTTCGGGTTTCCCCTCTTATTTTTTACTACGCTGCCGTTTGCGCCCTGTACAAAGAGCCTACTGTTTCGGCGTACGCTATTGGGTTTTCTGAGCCCGAATAGCATCTGCCTATTGGGAAAAGTTTAAAAAATGTCCTGTTAAAGCGCATTATGAGGGAAGGTCAATGTCACTCATATTATAGTGATTTATATTTATAAAGCAAAGAGAACACCATCTGGAAACTATTCAACCTGTTGAAAAGAACAACATTTGGATTTATAGCACAAATCCGAATTTAAAAGGCTTTTAAGAAGAATTTGTCTGAGCAATGAATTGTAATTTGCTGTCACAAAAAACAATTAGTTACATGGCACCCTATTGTGATTCTTCTTTTTTTTGATTTATCTGAAAGGGAGTGAGGTACGATCTTTCTTGTGTGTCCGTTTGTATCTCATATCTCTTTCAGCCAAATACTATAGGAGGTCTAATGAATCCAATCAGCCTTGTGAGGCTTTCGGTTCCAACTTCAGCAATACATTGTTCTTTCATTGGTGTATAGTTATTGAGAAATCGTTTAATTTTTTATGCTAATGTTGTAAAGTTAAGGAACCGTTAGTCTCACTAAACACTTTGACAATCTAAGATTAAATCAGTATTGTTTGTTCATTCAGTAGTTGTCATGGGTATGCCTAGGTTTGTAGGAAGAAAAAAAAATTGTTTGTACAGCAATTCACTCAACACTATCGAGCTGGTTCCCCCAGTGTGTTTATTCTTCCAGTTTCCCAGCTGAACCGATACATGCCCATGACCTTTTTAACTCAAGGCAAAAGCACATAGCGCTCCAGTCAGACTGTTTTCTTTACATCCTCTTCAAGCAGTAGCCAAAGGCTACTGCTTTTTGCATCATTTGGTTGTTTGATCCTTCAGTGCATTAAAGATTGGAATCAGGTTGAAAAATAGTGTAGCTCATTTCCCTATGTACCTGCTCGATGAATGGGGGACCTAAGCGTTATTTCAGCGCATACTGTGCCGAAGGATATGTGTCACTTGTATTTAATTTATTTTCATATATTTGATTCTTATAAAGCTAGGATATAGGAAGCGTATGCGAGATATTTAGAATATTATTCCTTTTTAAAGCGTAATTCCGAACAATATATACAAATATCATGTTTTTTACGTGTAAATAATTCCAATTAACTGTCACAAAAAGTAAGAATACACTTTACGGTACCCTCTGGTTTTTCTGATTTTTGGTATGTCAAACGAAGGGTAAATTAAGTGAGCGTGCTTTGTGCACCTTTTAGTTTGCATTAGTTTAAATTGGGAAAGGCTTATGAACGCATAAGCCCTTGTGAGACTTCCGGTTCCAACTTCTACATATTTGCGATTTTTTTGAAGTGTGCATATTTATTTGAACAATGGTTCTTTATTGCTTTTATGTGGCTGTGGAACCGTTAGTCTTACTTTTACGGGAACTTCTGTAAAGTATAAGTTAATTCCGTTTTCACAGCCATGGGTTTGCTTAGGTTTACAGGTAGAAAACGAATGGCTCTATGCGGAATTGTGTGGGTGCTTAAGGTCGAGTTTACCTGCTAATAAATAGATCATAGTGATAAAATTATTGATATTCCGGTTCCCCCTCGCTCTTCTTTTTGCCAGCTGGATCTTTATGTTAATCCCTTCTAATATCCCATTGGTTAACCGAGATGTAGTAAAACTTATTAAATTCCATAACAGTGAGCTTTCAGGGTTTTGGTGAATTCGATGAATGGGAAGATGTTACTCTCCCCCACCTGGCCACACCAATCAGCTAAAAATATTTCTGCTTATTGTTCTTCCTTCATTTCCCAGAAGTCATCAAATAGTATTTTAAGCCAGTAGGCTTCGTCAAGAGTTGGATATAGCTTAAACAAGCTATCCGGCTTATCTTTTTGTGCCTTGCTCAACTTCTTCTCTCCTTTTAAATTAGGTGTACTTATGGGCTTTGACCTTGGCCCCGCTTCGTGAAATCCCGGTCAACCGTGACTGAAAATGTCAGTGGCACCAGACATTTCAGCCTGTAATATTGCATGCTTTTAAAAAAAATCATGGTCTCCCCCCCCCTTTTAGATTATTGGTGTCAATAAGTTATTGACAGCACATTTGAAAATGGATATTCAAAAATTGCAGCCATGAAAAAGCACCTTTTTCACCTTATCTTTTTATTGTTGCCTATAACCTTTTTTGCCCAACAATCTGCCTTATATGTAGAGTTTACAGGCTCAGGTATCCCTCATAAGGGTATAATTCTAATAAATGAACAAACCCGGCAAGGCGTATTTAAAGTTGCCATTCCATCACAAAATGGAATCATGGTGATAGAGCAACTTGCACAGCTAAGCCTCTTACAGGTACCAAATGTATACGCTTTCGGGCAATCTGGATGGCAAATGAGTCAGCAAAACCAAACTCAGGGCTCCAATCAGGACTTTGTCATCATGTGCAACACACCCCGTATTGCTTCGACCGGGCAAATGGCACCCGGCTACCAACCAGACACTTTTGTTTTTCAGAACGGGCAGCTTACGGTACGATCTAATGGTCAAGCCACTCGGGTTAACGCTCGTCCTATCCAATCTCAACAGGAGTATTTAGCTATTGCTCAACAACTAGGTCTCATTCAGTCCACACAGCCTACTACAGCTCCTGTCCCCAACCCGTCTTCCCAGGCCACCCCTGTCTTTCCTACTAATGTCCCGAACATGCCTTCACCCCAAACTAATCCCGCCCCTGGCCCACAATACCCCACGAACACCCCAGGTGGGCTCGGCAATCCATATCGCTACTAAGAATATCATTCTTCTCTACATTCCAATGTCCTAATTAAAATGATATCATCATGAAGAAGCTACTTTTGTATCTTACTATGCTCAGCATTCTAAGCATCTGGTCGTGTGAAGAACCGGCAACACTACTACCATCTATATCTGGCTGTACTGATGAATTTTCGTTCAACTACCATCCCGATGCCAATGAAGATGATGGCTCTTGTATGCCCATGCACGGCTGTTTAGGCTGGGTAGGCGGCTATAGCAAATCTGGACAAATCATCAGTTCTTTAGGTCATGCTGCTTACGATCAAAAGTTCTGGAAAGAAGTGGCCATACAACGTGCCTTTTTCCAGCAGATCCCTGCCCAAGTGTCTATCCTTTTAGAGCCTGAGCCGGAATTAAAGAATGCTTATGCCAGCAGTGATGGGCAAATCAGGTTTGGCTACTACATGTTTTGGGATATACTGGACCAATATGGCGAATTGCCCGTAGCCAGCATCTTGGCCCATGAGTGGGGGCACCGCACCCAGTTTCATTCCAATTGGAACGATTATAACCAGCCTGCTCATATGGAACTGGAGGCTGACGCATTTAGCGGTTTTTACCTTTTTCTGGCTAAACGCTGGGCATGGTCTCAAATCCAGGATGTATACCAGGCATTGATGGATTTTGGTGATTACAATTTCAACCACCCTCAACACCACGGCACACCCAATGAGAGATATGCAGCAGCGCGTCTGGGAGTGGAACTTGGGAAATATGCAGTAGAAAATGAACGGCAATTCTCCTACAAGGAGCTGCATGATATTTTCATCGAGCAAATTCGCACGCAGATCAAACCCAGAAGCTTGGAAGAAAAGCCTGTTGAGTACTCCGAGATTACCTTTCCGGAAGGGGTGACAGACGAAGAAGTGCGGAAACTGTTTCCCAGAGAATAATGGCAGATCACCGTTTGGTTGTCAATCAAAACCACAAAACAATGAAACTCAGCACCCAAATCTTACACCTATTCTTGCTTTGTTTCCTATTTGTACCGACTACGCAGGGGCAAACCAAAGAATACCATACTGACGACTGGTATAGGACCAGCTACAAACCTGCGGAAGGCTATCGCAAAGTAACCAATCTTGAAATTGGGACCAGCATGCAATCCTTTACAGATTATTGGGGACAAGTGCACTATACTGCGGCTACAGATGGCAGAGTACTAAGGGAAGTCAAGGATTATTATCCGAATGGCGGGCTTCGTTTTAAATGTAAAGCTATTTCAGTGACGCAATTACCGGATGAACTACTATTCGAGGGGCCTGCAGAGTGGTACTATCAGGATGGCTCCATCAAAGAAAAAGGCTCGTTCTTAAATGGTAAGCCACATGGCGAGTTTGCAGAATACGCCCCGAACGGAACTATTACCCGGAAAACCATCTACCAAAAAGGAAAGGCGGTTACAAAAAACCGCCATAGGGGGGCCATCTACACCCCTCTATTGGGTACCTGGTTGTACAACGAAGTAAAATACAATACGCCATCACCTCACATTACCAAAACTACCCAAAATAAGGTGACGTTTTCAGCAGATGGTATTTTATCGATCCAAACCAAAGTTGATCATCAATCCAATGACCCTTCTATGGCCATGTTTTGTCCATTGCTGGGAAATGGCACATTTACAGCATCGTACAATTGGCGATATGTGCAAGCTGCTGGCGGGCATTTTCTGGAAGAATACGATGGTGAGGAGATGGTTGCAAAAAGCCGCATACAGTGGCAGGGCAACAATAGGGTTTCCTTTGTTGTATTGCATTCTAACAACCCGGAGAATATAGGGCGGACACTGACTTACCAAAGAATACGCTAATAGCACTTCAATCTAAATGTTATGAAAATGAACTCGAAGGGCGTATGGCTATGCTTTGCTCTGTTCTTAACCGCATATGGACAAATAGCGGCACAGGCCGGAACATGCCTAAAATGCAAGGGTCTTGGTAGCGTACCATTCTATACCACAGACGACTATGGAAACAGTTCTTTTATCTACATCGCCTGCAGGCGCTGCAATGGGACTGGAAAATCGGTAAACGTCAATGCCCCTGATGTAAAACCCGAAAAAAAGAAGCTCGAAACATTAAATGCACTCATTGGTAAATGGCAATATATACACTCAGACTTTACAACATACAGGTTCACACAGCAATTTTTTGGTGACGGTAGTTGCCTGAGTGTAATTGAATTTCTTAACCCTTTTTGGAATAGTTGGTCAGTAAATGCGACTTATCCGAGGGAATATAGCTGGGGCTATGTCAAAACAAATGACCAGTCCGGCATACTTGAACAATACCAGGGCGGTGAACTCGTGAACCGCTTTTCCGTACAGTGGACGAGCCCCAACACCTTCACGGCAAAGCTGGCGTTTACAACTGAGTACACAATCAATAAAAGCGGCTGGTTTTATTTTCAGCGCAGCATGTAGGAAGGTAAACAACAGTAATAAACTGACTGGCAGGAATGAACTTACTTTTGGGATGACCGAAAGATGGGAAGCTTATGCCTGCTTGATTGAATTGTAAATTATTTTTTCACTTTCAAATTTCAAATTATCATGAAAAGGTTATCTTTTTTAGCATTTTTTGCCATCGGGTTTTTCACACTTAATGCCCAGAAAGCACATGAAGTAGGCACTGTCATTATTCTTATGGACGGTGGCGGTAGTGCTCAAGGAGCAGGAGGTACAAGTGGTACATCAGCTGGTGGTAGTGGTTATGAACCTTCTGAACAAGACATGAATTTAGAGACAACTCAACCTTATTATCAGTATGTACATAAATCAAAAAGTGGAAAGAAATACAAAGTTACAAATCATAAACAAGGCGATGAATATGTAATTAAAGCCACTGAAATCAAAAACAGCCCGAACTATGCTGGACTATCCTTTACCTTTAAGGTACCAAAGTCCATGGAAGAAGCTATAAAACTCGCGCAAACAATTCCGGGAAATAATTACTATACTCACTGTGAGGAACAGATAACTGCTAAAGAACAAGAATGGGCCGTGCAAGGCAAATTAAATATTGAAGGAGGAACTCCTCTGATAAAAGGCGGTGCAGGAACATCTGTTAATAAATCATGGGGGAACAATCATGCAACTAAAAACTCAGGTTGTGTTACAATCCAACTGAACGAGCAATAGTGGTTCATGCCGACGATTGATAGCATAGCAAACCATATCAATCGTCGGCGTTTAAGCTGGAAAGTGTGTTGTTACGAAACCAAAGCATACCTTATATAATATGCTGTGTCATTCATATTTAATAATGAAACAAGGGTTTATGTCGATCCCTATACGTGTAGGTAATGCAAGGGGACAGGTAGCAAAGGAAATAGCAGTGGTTCTTTTGCTTGAGGGGAGGTATAATGATTTCAAGCAGTTTATTTACGCAAAATTTCTTAATGCGCTTGGGGCTCACAATTAAATTAAGTAACCCCATTTTATAGGTGTATACTTCATCTCACTGCTTTCTGATTTTACCTAAAACTTAAATATCACCCTAAAATGACAAAAAAATCCTCCCATACCGCGCTCGGCCTGGCAATACTATTCTTCCTGCTTACGGCCATCTTTACCTTATTCATTATCCTTAATAAACAAAAAACCACAATCTGGGGGCTCAATCAGGCGCTTATTGCCAGCGGTATTGGCTTCACCCTGGTAGCCATATTAGTTAACCGCTGGTCAATTGTAGAGATCAAGCGTTACCTGAAAAAAGCCGAACCGGCCTCCAGCCATTGTGATTACTGTCATAACAGCCCTGCCGGCCCCTTGCTGTGCAGCCACTGCAACAGTATTATGTGGAACCGCATCCAATCAAAGTACACACAAGTGGCGGTTTTCATTGCGCATCACCGCTGGCCGGTATTGTCTGGCTTTCTGGCTTTATTGGTGATTGCTCCTATGTCCATCATTTACAGTCTAAAGGTGGAAAAGGAGGCGGAAATAGATCGCATTATTGAGCGTACAGAAGCGTATATTGAGAGGAGCAATGAGTTGCGGGCGAAGATCATGAATTATGAAAATAGCTTTGAACATTTTGTCATTAAGGAAGACGCATTTAACGAAATCATTAACCGGTATACCGATTTGAGCTGGGAATACCCTATGTTGCTTCAGGAAGTTGAAAGTTTGGCAGGAGGCCATCTGACAAGTGAGGATATCCATTTTACCGACACCTCCGGTATCAAACTTGCCAAGAGTGTAAAATCGATAGTGGTAGATGGCAATAATATAATAGATGGTAACACCTGTTTTTATCCGGTACAGATGAACGATAGGTGGATTCAATTTTTAAAGGAAACCTATAAGGCGGACCAAGCCTCGTTTACCAATGACCAAGACCTGATTTGCCATCGGAAGCAGGCAGCGTTCAACTTGTATTCCGAACTAAAAGTTCAAAACTTAATCTTACGTGAATTTGCCTTATACCTACGTAACTTTAACATCAAGAACGATGAAAACATAAAGCAGTTATCTCATATATTTAGTGCAAGCGAAGGGGTATTCGATATGAAGACGCTTGTCGCAATCAATACAAGTGAATACAGGATGAGTGAACTAGATAACCTTAATTTTCGAATGCCATAACAGTTAAAAAAATATTGCCATGCACCCCAGCCTTAAGCCCTTTATTTCACTTTTATTATTGACTTGTATTGCTACTTATAGCACGGGGCAAAGCATCTCTTACAAGATAGCTCAGGCCTATCAACAAAAAGCGGATCAATTCTTAGAACAAGAACAATTTGGCCTTGCCTTACGGCACTACCATAAATCAATCAAGCTACTGCAAAATGAAAGAGATAGCCTTTCGAACTTGCTTCTGTCAGAATCTTACCAAAAAGCAGGAGAAGCTCATGAAAAGAAAATGAACTATGACAGCACCGAGTGGTATTTTTCCAAGTGCCTAAGTACTCTTCAAAGCTTATACGGTTCAAATAGTAGGCAATCTGTCAAATTTATGAACCATTTTGCCGGATTTTACGCCGGCAGCGGAGATTGGAAGGCCTCTCTGCAAATGCGGTTAAATGCCCTCGAAATTGCCGAAAGCACAGAAGGAATACAGGACCTCATTGTCATTCTTTGCAACAACATCGCTATTCTATACTTAGGAATTAAAGAGAATACTTTCGCAAGAACATATATCGAAAAAGGCATTGCCAGCCTTCAATCGTGCGGACTGCCCCCTCACAAAAGAGCGATTTTCCTGGCTAATTATTCCAACATTTTATCCAACGACGGGGAGACAGAACTTGCATTTGAAGTCATAAATAAAGCCGAAGAACTGACAAGCAATAACACTTACGCTATTGTTTCACTTCTACAAATAAAAGCCGAAATGTTCCGCCGTATAGGTGATCATGAGTCTTCTTTACGCTCTGAGCAAAAAAGATTAAAGTGCCTGTTAGCCGATCCGATTGGACCTAATGACCTTGCTATTGCCCGGCTCATGTTGGGCAAAGACTTGAGAACATTAGGAAAGGCGGATAAAGCCTTGCTGCAATTGGACACTATAATCGATGAGTTTAGTGGCCAGCAAGTGGAAGACATCCTTTCTGATGTGTACTTTGAAAAGGGAATGTGCAACTTACAAATATCCAAGCCTGATAAAGCCATCGATTTTCTGCAGCAGTCTTTAATATTAAACTCCTACCAAAATAACTCTGTCAAAACCCTCAACAGATATGCCCGGGGCTTTAACTGTTTTTTCTACTTAGCAGAAGCATACAGACAAAAAGAAGCCCCGCTACTTGCTTTTGATGCCTATAACAAAGCCGATTCTTGCTTAATAGAGCAACGCAAACAAATACTGGTACAGTCCTCTAAGGAAAAGCTTGGCCCTGATGCACTTGCTCTTGCAGAAAGACTTTTATCACTAAAAGGAATGCCCCATACCATTGAATATACAGAGGCCTGCTTCCGCGTAATCGAACACTCCAAATCGCTTATCCTGTATGAATCTTTTTTGTCATCCAAAGCCACCCAAATAGCAGAATTATCAGCCGAACTTAGAAACCATGAACAGGAAGTACTTAGGGCAATCAACAGTGCACAAATCGACTTATCGAATGCTGTGGAAAAAGGAGTGCCGAGAACTTCTGCCAAATACCAACGCCTGCGTGCCCGGCTGAATGATGCTTATTTAGATTTCCGGCGATTAACGGCTGAGTATAAAAGAAACCATCCTAATTACTTTAGGCTGAAGTATGATTTTTCCCCAGTTTCCGACTCTTATGTTCAAAAAAAGCTAATCAACGATAACCAAGCCTTATTGGAATACCTCGTCGGCGACAGCAGCATATTCATCTTCCTGATCCCAAAAGAAGGAGCGCCAATACTAAAAGAGGTCAAAAAAGACTTTCCGCTGGAAGACTGGGTAGCAAAATTCCGGGAAGGGGTGAGCAACACCAACAAGGTGGAAACCTACCTCAAATATGCCCAACTGCTCTACGACAACCTTATACAGCCCGTAGCCGAACAATTACCGGAACGCGTCATCATCGTACCCGATGGTGTACTTGGCTACCTACCCTTTTCAGCTTTGCTCAGCGGGCAGCCTGTCAGCCTGGGCAACTTGAGTACCTATCCATTTCTGCTCAAAGAACACCAGTTCAGCTACAGCTACTCTGCCACCTTACTGAAAGAGATGCAAGACAAAGAACACCGCCATGAAGCGGAAGGCCAGTTGCTGGCTTTTGCTCCTTTTTTTGAAGAGGAAACCACCACGGTAAATGAGCAACGAAGCGATGTGTGGAAAGGGTTGCCCGCCTCCGGCCCCGAAGTGCAACAAGCCGCCTCTTCTTTTCCGGATAATCACCTGATCCTGTTGGGGAAAGAAGCTACAAAAGCAGCTTTCTTAAAATCAGCCGCCAAATACCGCTTCCTTCACATTGCGACTCATGGGCAGGCTGATGGCCGGGTAGGTGATTACTCCTTCCTCGTTTTTGCCAGCCCCACAGATACCTCAACAGCAGCCCGCCTCTTTGTGCGTGAACTATATAATCTGGAACTCAATGCTGATATGGTCGTCCTTTCCGCCTGCCAGGTCGGCGCAGGCCAGTTGCAGCGGGGCGAGGGCATCATCAGCCTGGCGCGCGCCTTTGCTTATGCCGGAGCCAAGAGCCTTGTTTTTCCAATATGGAGTGTCAACGACGGTAAGACAGCGGAATTGATGGGCTATTTTTATGAATACCTGGCGGAAGGAGCACCTAAGGATGAGGCACTGCGCTCGGCTCAGCTCAAATATCTGGACCAACAGCCCAGTAACTTCGCTAAACACCCTGCTTTTTGGGCGGCATTTTCGGCGGTGGGAGATATGGCCCCGATCAAATAAACCTTCTTATAACATAAGAAACACGTCATTATGCAATATATCAAGTATTTAAGTGTCACAGCTGTAATGCTATTGATTGGGGGGCAGTTCTTGTCTGCTCAGGAACGGGAGTGGGAGGTTGGAGATACTTCCTATGCCCAAAAACTATTGGACGCGGGGAAGAGGCTGACCCAAGAAGGAAAGCTAATCGAAGCATTAAGCACGCTTCAAATGGCTGAAGATATTTATATTCAAACAACTGGCGAAACAACCAAAGAAATTGCCATTGTTTACGACCAAATAGGACAAGTGCTTGCTTACATGAATAAATTTGACGAATCAATCACTCATTTTGAAAAAGCACTAAATATTAGAAAACAAATTTACAGAGAAGGCGACATTCAAGTTGTTATATCTCTGAATAACCTTGCCCTTACCTTAAACTATAACAGTGAATATGAACGGGCTGGAGAATACTATGAAGAGTCACTCAAATTAATTCTGGAACTCTATGGTGAGGATCACAAAAACACACCTATAGCCTACAGCAATTTGGGGGCGAACTATAATAATAGAGGGGAATATAAAAAATCAATCGAATGCGATAGTCAGGCCCTAAGGTTAAGGATTAAAATGTACGGGGAGGATTCACCTGAAGTAGCTGAGTCATATAACAACTTGGGAATAAACTTTCAAGATATAGGAGATTTTGACAAATCAATTGAACTACACAAAAAAGCGCTTTCAATCCGATTAAAAGCCTTAGGATTTCTACACAAACATACTGCCTATTCGTATTTAAACCTCGGTACTTCCTACATGGATAAAGGTGACTACCAAAGGCAGTTAGAATATCTACTGAAAGCTTTTGAAATTGATACGAGCTTATACGGTGATGAAAGCCCAGAAATTATCTCAACCTATAATAATATAGGAGTTGGTTATATTAACTTGGGAGATTATGAACGCGCTATATCGTACTTATCCAAAGCACTTTTTCTGGAAAAAAAATACTATGGAAAAAAACACATTGATATAGCTACCACATTAAACAACATTGGCATTTGTTATTCATCATTAAAGGATTATCAAAAGGCAACCGAATACCAAAAGGATGCTCTGGAAATACGATTAGAGGTATTCGGGCACAATCACCGTACCGTGGCAGACTCTTATAATAACCTTGGCACCATTGCCTATGACAGGAAAGATTTTAAAGAGTCAGTCAAATTTCACCAAAAGGCACTTGAGTTAAGGAAATCACTACTTGGAAAAGAGCACCCTGACGTAGCTTCTTCCAATTTTAATTTAGGATTAGTGTACGAAGAAAAAGGAGAACTAAACATAGCCCAAACCTACTATCAAAGCGCGCTAAATGAAAACATAAAAGTCTTTGGTGGAAGGCATCCAGAAGTTGCGAAAGTTTATCGAGCCCTTGCCTCAATTGCGATTCAGAGACAATCCTTTACAGAAGCAGAGAGTTTACTAAAAAAATCCTTTGGGGCCTTGAGTTTTCAAAGTGGGCATTCGCTATCATCAATTTCCTCGATTCCTGGCTTATTATTGACTCAAAACACTCAGATCAATCTGTTCAATAAAAAATATGACGTCTTAAAACATAATAGTTATCTACATGCGTCCCGTCGGGCTTATCAGGAAGCCTTTGAGACTATACAGTATCAATCCGAACTAAGCTCATCAAAATCTATCCTCCGAGAGAACATACAATCTACGTTTGAAGGAGCTATAATTGCAAATCATTCGCTTTATTCTCTGACAGATTCAGCAATCTATTTAAAAGATGCATTTTTTATCGCAGAAAATGCTAAGGCACAATTATTATATGCATCTATCAAGGAATCAAATGCTCTTAAATTTTCCGGTATCCCCGATTCCCTACTCCAACGAGAATATGACCTCCGGATAGACATGACATACTTAGATAAAAAACGCCGGGCTTTACTCCAAAAAGACTATGAGGCCATTGATACTACTGTACTTTCCCTTAGCAATCAAATCTTCGACCTGGAGCAAGAGCTAGAAGCCCTCAAAAAACAGTTCGAAGAGGCCTACCCCGCCTACCACCGCCTAAAATATGACCGCTCCACCATCTCTATCTCCGAGGTACAGCAAGAGTTACTCAAACCCGATCAGGCACTGCTCGAATACTTTGTAGGCGACAGCAGCATTTTCATTTTCCTGATCCCAAAAGAAGGAGCGCCAATACTAAAAGAGGTCAAAAAAGACTTTCCGTTGGAAGACTGGGTGGCAAAATTCCGGGAAGGGGTGAGCAACACCAACAAGGTGAAAACCTACCTCAAATATGCCCAACTGCTCTACGATAGCCTTATACAGCCCGTAGCCGAACAATTACCGGAACGCGTAATTATTGTACCCGATGGCGTACTCGGCTATCTGCCCTTTTCTGCATTACTCAGCGGGCAGCCGGGCAATATAGGCAACCCTAAAACCTATCCGTTTTTGCTCAAAGAGCATCAGTTCAGCTACAGTTATTCTGCCACCTTACTGAAAGAGATGCGAGACAAAGAGCACCGGCATCAAGCGGAAGGCCAGTTGCTGGCTTTTGCTCCGTTCTTTGAAAGTGAAATAGCCGGCATAACAGAACAAAGAAGTGATGCCTGGAAAAAACTACCCTTTACAGGCCCTGAAGTAAAAAGAGTAGCCTCCTTTTTCCCTAAAAAGTACCTAATCTTTTCCGGCAAAAAGGCGACCAAGGAAGCTTTCCTTCAAGACGCCGCTCACTATCGCTTCCTCCACATTGCTACTCATGGACAAGCCGATGACCGGGTAGGCGATTATTCCTTCCTCGTTTTTGCCAGCCCCACAGATACCTCAACAGCAGCCCGCCTCTTTGTGCGTGAACTATATAATCTGGAACTCAATGCTGATATGGTCGTCCTTTCCGCCTGCCAGGTGGGCGCAGGCCAGTTGCAGCGGGGCGAGGGCATCATCAGCCTGGCGCGCGCCTTTGCTTATGCCGGAGCCAAGAGCCTTGTTTTTCCAATATGGAGTGTCAACGACGGTAAGACGGCGGAATTGATGGGCTATTTTTATGAATACCTGGCGGAAGGAGCACCTAAGGATGAGGCACTGCGCTCGGCTCAGCTCAAATATCTGGACCAACAGCCCAGTAACTTCGCTAAACACCCTGCTTTTTGGGCGGCATTTTCGGCGGTGGGGGATATGCGAGCTATTAACCAATAAACTAATCTTGGCAAAGCCTGTTTGCTTTTACTTTTGCGGCCAGTTCCTCAACCCTATCCATATAGCTATGTCCCTCTTCCTCCAGAATCTCTTTTAACAGCTTCATATAAGCATCGCAATTATTCGGAAGTTGGGCAACGTAAGACAATAGGGCTAAATATTGAGCGTCGTGTTTTCTAAAAACGTCATCTACCGCTAAATAGGATTGTGCCGCTGCCTCATAGGTCCCGGTTTTGAAAAGCACTATACCTTTTAGAAAATGCATAGAATCAGGCACAATAGACGACAAGGTTTCAAAATCTCCTTTATTGTATAATTCTTGTATGCTGGTTTCCATAGAATCTGCTTCCTCAGAACTAGCTCGATAAACGTTAAAGACCGATGCCATAAATTGATTATGCTGGCCCTTAACTTCCAATTGCAGTTTATTGTCTTTTTCTTCTATTTCAGCAATTGGCACATTTCTCTCTTTGGCTTGCACTTTAGTATCAGGTGGCAGAGTTTTCTCAGGCTGAGCCTCATTTATCTCCACCGTATCTGCTAATACCTCCAGGGGGAACTGCCTTTTCTTTGTTACGGTGTCCTTGCTAGGCTGTGCCTCTTCTGCCTCTTCTGCCTTTTCATTCGTTAGGGTCGCGGCAGATGACATTTCACAAACAATTACTCCCAATATTGCCAAAAGAAGGAAGACTACCCCTGTCCATATCCATGGACGGTATTTAGTGCTGGTATCAGAAACAGGATCCGCCTTGGATGGCAGAGGGGTTATCGTCCCATCTGCCCGCCAAATTTCAAATTTCTGCCGGAGGGCCTGCTTGCGTAAATACCTATAAACCTCCACCTGTTTTTTCACCTGCTCGAATTGTATTTGTAGCATTTCATCCTTTTCAAGCGCTGCCTCAAATACAGCACGTTTCCCCGGTGGCATTACCCCCATCAGGTAAGCTTCTATGTCTTCTATTGAATATTTCTGATCCATCACATTTTAATTAAAAAACCATTCACAGCATTTTCAAAACAACTCCCGTAACTTCCTTTTGCATTCTTTGACTGCATCTTTAGCTGTAGACTCTGTCCATCTCATCTCCATCGCAATTTCTGCACTGGAAAAACTCAACATCCAAAGTCCTAATACTTTTTGGCAGCGTTTGCCCAGCTTTGCAAGTATCTTATGAATCCATTCTCTTTCTTGTTTAGATTCCAATAGCTCTTCCGGGTCAATACCCTGATCTGTCAACAAAGGGTTATCGGGGTTGCTTAGCTGTTCCTGCTCTAATAGGTTGTCTCGCCGGTTATTTTTCCTTGCATCTCTCATGATAAGGAAATTCGCTATACTTAGAATATATGTCCTCACTTTACTTTTTGACGGGTCATACACTCCAGACCAGACTTTCTCACAAAAGGTGATAATTGACTCCTGCAGGATATCATCGCTATTAATATCAGAACTGTTCCCTACCCATTTCATAATGGTATGTCTGATTATATCGTCTTGATACAGCTGCTGTAACGCCTTATCCTGTAACTTACGGTTTTTACCTCTTAATGCGGCGGCGATCTCTTCATCAGACATGTCGTCAGAAGGACTGGGGTGCTTCTTCATAGATTATTGTCAGTAGGAGGTTAAAAGAGGGTGGTTGTCTTAAAATACTAATCATTTAAAGCAATAGTCCGTGGCGAATCATGCGGCAACTTTGCCGATAGCCATGAAGTGCTTGGGGATGGAATTAATTTTTGAAAGCTGTGCGCCAATGCCAAACATCGAGTGTATCCGTACAGCTCCAAAAGAAAATAACTAGAGAAAGAAAAGTTGAAATTTTCATAACTGTTTATTTAGTGTGCACTCCCAGTCTTTTAAGAAGTCACATTACTCTTCACTGCCAACCATGCCCTTACTTACTCAAAGTAAAAGCCCTTCAGCACGTAAGCGTAACCTGACAAGGATAACGTCATCTGTTCTTCAAGAAATAGGCTAAGCGGTAGGATTAATCTTCAACAATGAAGATAGAGAAATAACTCGAACCCTAAAATCTTTAATTCCAAATTAAGTATAGTTTTTTAGCCCTTGATCACCGCTCCCGCAAACGCAAGCGTTATAACGCTCTACTCCACACAGACGAAAGCGCCCACCACTTAATACAGCCCCCCACCGTTCGTGGCGGTGGATATCCCCCCAGCTTAACGCAAAATCATTTACAATAGCTGTTAAGTCGAAATCAAAATTGGCAGGCATCATAGGGTTCCTATTCTTTATTATTGCAGCTAACAGCTGCAAGATAGTGTCTGACAAAGTATGTAAGTGGTGGGGTAAAGAATACAAAGATTTTAGAGGTTCAAGCTATTGTTCAAAGAAATGTGAGGCCGAAGCAGAGAGCAAACGTCGATTCAAGCATAATATATAAGTGTTGTCCTTTTTCAGGGCAGCAATTAAAAAGCCCAGGCGCATCCACGCCCGGGCTTTCTCATTTTATCAATAAGCGCTACTCCCCTACCCCTCAGCCATCTGTTTAGCCCGAGCACGGACACGGGCCTTCTCAGCCTTCCGCTTTTCCTCATTGTACTGCGCTTGCAGGACCTCGTTGCCGCTGGTATGGAGCATGCGGAAGCCGTTGCCCAGTTGGCGCTGGTACATAGCCAGATCACGGACCACCTTCTCTGCGATGTTGCTCAGGTCGGCTACCTTTTGGGTGGTGGCTCTGCTCATGTCGATCTCGACTTTCTTTTTGCCAAACTCGACAGTCAGCTTCAAGGTGTTATTACCGACCGCTTCGTTTTCCAGCGTCTTGGCTTCTTCTGCCAGCGTCTCGGTGTAGCCCATCTTGATCTTAAATTCCTCATAAGCCAGGTCACGCTCTTCCTGGGTGATTTTGGTCAGCTGCTCGCGCTCGCTTGCAAGTTCGTTGCGGCGGGCGGCGATTTTGGCCAGCTGCTCTTTAGATTGATTGTCCATTGTAAATACCTATTTAGTTAAAAAATAATGCTAAACGGATCGTTGGAGATTCAGCCAGAACCGACCGAAGCCTTTGAGCTTTTTGAAGGGGTAGCCGTTCCGATTCTCTACCCACAACTCAATGTCATTGAGGGCCTGCACAAAGGTGCCTTTGATTTCGTCCATCAGGTCTGGATCAAATAGGCTTTCATCGGTGAGCTTGTTGTAGCTCTGCGATGCTTTCGCAGCTTTCAGGGCTTCCTTAATAGCCTGGGCCCGGTTGCCTTCCTCGGTCTGGAAAAGATTGTGCAGATAGTACCGGCTGTCGTCTGGCTGAAAATTGATGATGGTTTCATAACCTCGTATCTCCCCTTCTTCATCGGAGTATTTGAGCACGGTTTCAAAAACAAAAGTCCCCCGGCGGTGGCGCTGGGCGTGATACTTAGTCGTGACTTCCTTGAAGTTGATATCGCGGACTCTTTTCCGGATAATGCCGCGATTTTGCAGCGTTTTCAGTACCCCCATAAATTTTTTGTCCTTAGTAAGGAGGTTGTGACTTGTTGCGAAAATAGCAATTTTTACACTTAGTAACAACAAACGGCATGGCAACAACCAAACAAACAGGGAAAACTGATAAGACCTTTCACCAGCACAACCCTACAAAATCGGAACACGTAGAGGCATTTTTGCGGGATTTCGATACAGGCAAACGGGGCTCTGCGCTCAAACTCCTAAATGAAGAAAAGGTCTACATCGTTGATGCTGATTTTTTGGAAAGGCAGGCAGAACACATCAAGCAGCTGGAATCGAACTATGAAACGCTGGAAAAAGCCCTGACCGAAGTCCGGGAAGAGCGCGACATCCTCCTAAATGGCCTGTACGGCATCTACAGCCGCTTTGGCTTTGTGGTGGATGCAGTGAAGAAGGGCATGGCTCAGAAATCCCCAATAAAAGGCTCCCGTCTTATTTCAGGCGTGATGAAAGCTTTCAATTTCAAACAATCGGAATCGAAAGAGGAAGATATAGCCACCGGCAATATTATCGTGAGCGTGATTGCCTCCATCCGGAAGAACCTCTACAAAATCACCGACAACTTCGGCGAACTCGGCGACCAGCTGACCCCTGGCCTGAAGGTGCTCGAAAAGCACGAGATCATACCGCCACTCAATAGCATGGAAATCCAGGAAGATGAAAAATAACTTTTTCGGCACACCTAAAGAGTTGCCCAAACCTGTAAGCGAGGACGAAATCACTAAGCCTTCTTTTGAGCGCCCGCCAATTGGTGAGGCGACCGACTACGAAGAGGTGACGGATGAGCCGGATGTGAATGAAAACATCATTGACGATATGTTCGGTGATGTTAAGGACATTCTCAATGATGCGGAAGAGAAAATAGAAGAGCAGGAAAAGGAAGCAGCCGAAGCAAAAGGAGATACCGCTCCCGGCACAGTCCCCGCAGCAGACATGCTGGAGGAGGACGAACTCAACGCCGAACTGGTTATCGTTGCTTTTGAGGGAGCCCGCCACCTGATCTACTCTTTCGTCTATAACCGCACGGTGAGCCGCAGCGATTTAAAGGTCATCAAGCGGATCACCCGTCAGTTGTCTATGAAAAACAGCCGGAACACGGAAGAGCAGGCACTGTTAGAACAGCTTTGGGGCTACATCGAAAAACATGAGCAAATGCGCGACGACTTTCTGGACCGTCTGGCCTGGAAGGATAAGCAGCGGGAAACCCTGGCAAAGCTGATCGAGCTGGAAATCCGGAAACGCCGTCTGCGTGGGCAGTCCAATATCACCAAGTGGGCTGTCATTGGCTCTCTGGTCATGAATGAGGCAAACGCTGTGGGCAGCTTGGTGGAAGCCCGAATGAATAAGCCCGACCTTGATACAATCGACTGGTCAGTGGTGCGTAAGGCAGGAATCGAAGTGTAACAGATGGGGAAAAGAGCTAACCGGAAAAAGACAGGTGCGAGAGATTACCAATCCTATTTGCTGATCGGGGGCAAAGGGCAGGGAAAATCTACCCTGCTGATTGACCTCGTAGAAGAATACTTGAAGTCCTTCCAAAATAGCTACTGCAAAGGCATTTACCCCAGGGCATTCATCCATGATATGAGCTCTAGCCGGGCGTTCCGCCACCTGCCTACTGTGGAGCAAGCCTGTCAGCAATTGGGGCTTGACCTGGAAGACCCGCTTGAACTGCTTACCCTCAAAGACTCGTCAGGCAACCCGGTATGGAAAAAAGGCGCACTACGCTACGTCTGCCGCAAAAGCAGGGAAATCCAGCACATGCACGAAATGCTGGCGGCGCACTTCCGCAACGGCATGGTAGTCTTTGATGAGTGGACCACCTATGTCCGGGCCAACCCACCGGACTGGCAGATCGACATCGTAAACAACCACCGGAACTACGGGCTGGAAGTCTTCTACGTATGCCACCAGATCATGCGGGTGCCGCTCTTTTTTATCCGGGGAGATATGATTGCCAAGATCATCCTGTTCAAAACCGGAGAGCGTGAGCTGGAATACCGGCAGTTCCGCCGCTACAGCTGCGCCGAGCAGCTTTGGGAAGCCTACCAGCGTGTCCTGAAGGCCCCTGCAACGGACAACTGGGTTCAATATCATGAAATAATCGACGTGTGATGGAACCGCAAAATCCAATACAAGCACCTTCGGGAGCACACGACAAACCGCGCATCATCAAAGTGCGCTGCAATGGCAGTTTTGTCTACAAAGAAGAAATACGGGATGTCCTTAATCTGGGCAGGCGCAGTCATTGGATGAGCGAAATCCGATTGCTCAAAGAAAGTGTGGAAGGTTTTTGGGACGACTATGAGCCCTACCTGCATCGCACACAGGTCACTACTGAGATAGCCCGAATCATCATAGAAACGGTATTGGAGAGAGCCGGTGAAAACGTCCGACTGGTCTTTTGCTGGCAGGACTCTAAGTAAGATGTAATTTTCGTACTCGTAACATCCCCAGCCGGTAAAGCATCTGCTTTGCTGGTTTTTTTATGCCCGCTGTGTAACGAAAACGGCACAACACGTTGCGAATCGTGCGCTTACGTACAAACACCGCTCAACATGATTTTGCCCACTTCCTCTTCCGATAGATTTGAGACTCATTCACGCTATCAAAAGCTATCGAAAACTAAAACTTCATCCAAGATGAATAACATGCTGAAGCGGGCACTGGAGCAGGATATGCGCAAAAAGCAAGCCTCTGGCTATGTTGCGCGTAGCGTTGCGCCAGGTGTCGCATCTCGTCTCGGTGCGCAGGGCGCATCCCAATCCAAGGTGGTCACTCCTGAACGTGGCGCAAACGTAAACATGCAGGTGCCTACCGGACAGCCTGTTGTTCCGACTTCCATTCCTAACGGTCTGGCAGTTGAAGAATCGGTAACGGTCCACATCGATCTCACTGGCCAGGGCCTGACGCCGGCAAAGGAGCGTATCGTTCTTTTTGACGAAGGCAACTTCTTCTCTGCTGCGAATGGCATTGCTTCCAAGTACCCGGCTGGTTCGGTGTACATTGGCTCTTCTGCTAACAACCTCTACCCTTCCTGGGTGGGCGGCCTGTGTGGCTGGACTTACCTCTTCGCAGGTATCAAGATGGACGTAGCTGCTGCCGCTGGCGCTGCTGCCTCTGCCCAACTCCAGTTCCAGGAGAAGATGACCTACCACAGCCTCAACACTCGTGATCGTATTACGAGCGAGCTGGAGGTGTCCAACTTTAACGATCCTGGCAACTTTGACCGGGACGTGCGTGTCATCCCCCTGACCGACCGCAAGGCACGTTTCGACCGGGAGACAGCGCTGGAGTTTTATGCCTACCACGGGCTGCATATCATCCTGACATTCTGGATGATCGGCCGGGCGCGTGACTAAGGGTGCGGGCTTTTACCCAACCCTTCAACAAGACACTCTATTTTTTCAACCGAGCGAGAATAATGGGCGCAGGAATTATTGATGCTATCCTTTTGAATAATCCCTTAGCTGTCAGCGAAAAGCTGGCAGCATTGGGACTTATCCGTGAGGATGGGGAGTATTCGCCTGAAGACCTGAAAATGGTCATCCACCAACGGGTGGCAGAACTGCCGGAACAAGATGGGACAGACTTCGCGTTGCAAACGCTGGATGTACCTATCGACCTGGCAGGAGATCAGGCAGACTACCTCCTTGAGTATCATGTTCAGAATGGCAACCGAATGGCGCTGGAAAATGAGCTGCAATTGGCATGCTCTAAGTCTTACGCCCAACCCGGTTCCCTTGCAAAAATGAACATCCTGGGCTGGCCGCTGCCTAATGTCGCGGTGGCTATAGCCCTTGTCTTCATGCTTGTCCTCATTATTGCTCTGATCAAAAAAATCTGATCATGCTGAAGAAGTATAAAAAGCACATCATCGTAGGTGTGGTTATCATTGCTGCTATCGCAGCTTACTACTTCTACAAGAAGAAGAAAGTCAACAGCAGCAAGAATGGAAATGGCAGCACTCCTGCCGGAATCGAGGATGATCCTACCGGCAAGCTGACGGGCGTGAAGACAGAAACCGATAAGGTGAATGTCGAACGTGCGATGTCCTACCTGAACTAACCCCACTACACCATGAGCAAGACTGCAAAAGCACTCATCCTGATCGTAGCTATTTTGGTGCTCCTGGGCGTGACGGGCTATGTAATGCAAAACCAGCAACCCAAAGTAGAACCGGGCCAACCGGGCGCAATGGGCAATATGCCGTGCGTTCGTGTCAACCGCGACCGCTTTGGGCCCTGGAATCCGGATGCTATTCCGAGCGGCGACCTAAACCGCATGGCAAAACAATACCTGAAGGGAGACAGCCAGACTAATGGCAGTATTGTCGGGGGCTTTTTCAAAGCGATCGACGTCTACCCTAACGAGAGCCGGGCTAAGTTTTACGAGCAGGAGATCAAAGCCTATGCAACATCTGTAGGGCTTCCTCACTGGGATGTGCTGATAGGAGAGCTTGCTTGCGACAATAACGCGATTGCATGACACAGCTAATGCCATATGATTACAACCAGCTATTCCGGGGCCGCCCCGTGTGGGTAAAGCCTGTCGTGATTGGCGTTGTGGTCATCCTGGTATTGCTCGTCATTTACTTCCTGGTGAAGGCAATCAGCAAATCACTCGGGCTTAGCTCGCAAAATGAGCCGCCGGTCCGGTTTGATGTGGAGGACATCAACTTCAATCCCGGTGACGGCCCGGTAACGAACTTCGATGTAGAGCCCTGGGTATCTGAGCTGCACGATGTGCTGACCTCCACCTACCTGCTGGGCTTCGGCATCAGCAAGCGGTGTGATACTTACCGGCGGGTGAGCGCATTGAACCTGAACCAGCTTCGGGCGCTCAATTTCGCTTATGAAGCGGCATACGGACTGACGATACGCGAAGCCATGCGCAAAACCTGGGACTCCGGGTGCATGGTATTCGGAAGCGTAGGAACGGACTATGGCGACTTGCTGGAAACTCAACTGGAACGAATCGAATCCTGATGCTGCCACTGACCGAACAAGAGAAGAAATTTTTGGTGATAAGCCTGGTTGCCTCATTGGTTGCCGCACTCATCAAGCATTATATCATCGTAATATTTGACCCACGATCATGAACAACTGGAAACATTACGCTGCGCTGGCAACCGTCACCGTTATCGCTACGGTGATAGCAGGTCTTATCGTAGACCACTATCAGGAAATGAAGCTGAAGAAGCTCATTGCTGATGGCGTTCTGCCAGCCAACACAGAAGTATAAACGCGACGCTATGAACGATCTCATTCCAACTCAATACGGCGTTGAAATCAGCCTGGACAAGCAATCCGCGAATTATTTCGGGCTTGCGGTGGGCGCACTGATTGCCGCTGGCATTATCCTGGGCATTGTCTCTGGCGTATTGATCAGCCGAACGATCAGTGGCTAGTCACGCCACATTATGGAAATTCTCGAAGCCTTGTCCGCCAAAGATGCAGGGTAGGGCTTTGATTAATTAAGCCTATATGTCATCTCTATCATGCAGTCATTTCAGCCGAATCTGGCCTCCCGGAAATAAGGATCCGCTCGATGCGGTAATTGCCGGGCTGGATAACGATACCGGTACTGTCGATGCAACAGGCAGCGTGGGCGATGAGGTCCGGGTGGTCATCAAGCGCAATGGCGTGGTCATAGAAACCACACCGGCGGAAAGCAACAACGGCAACAACCAAATTTCAATCACTGGCCCGCTCGAAAATGGCGATACGGTTTGTGTGCAGGCATCCAATGACGGCTTCATTCTTCTCGATGAGGACTGCCACACCATCCCTACACCGCTCTTTGGGTTCGTGCCTGTATCCTGATAGCTATGATCCTGATCAGCTTACAAGACTGCAAGCCTGTATTCCCGCACTGCTCTGGCATGGATAATGCCCAGGCAGTCTTCACATTTACAGACATGGATGGGAATACCGGAACCGTCACCGTATCGGGCAAGATCGCAGCTTTCAATGCTATCTCCCACGTCGACTACCTCGCGGTGGATGGCAGCAACGGCAACACCAGCGAAGTGAGTGTTGGCGGCACCCTGACCGTCGTTTCTGCCTTTGACCCCGCCTTCAATATCGACAACAACAAGACGGTGAGCATGAAAGTCACCGATTGTGCCGGGTACGAAAGCGTGGAAGAAGTGGTGGGCTATACCGATGCCGTAATGACCCACAACAACGAGTTCCTCAAAGTCGACGACGACCATTATCTGATCTACATATAACGAATGCTATGTCTTGCATAATCACAGGTAAGAAACCCTCCCAGCTCGATGACCCGGCAGTAACCGTGGACAACACTGCGTGGCTGGTCATCGAAACCAGCGATGGGAAAGTCGTAAGGATTCACCCTTCCGAACTGACCTACCTGGTCGATCCGGAATGGGAAGCTTTCATCGACCCGAACTTCACTGGCACCACCCTGACCATCCCGCTGACCGAAAACAACGGCAAGCTGCCCGATGATGACGATCAGATTTTTGTGGATGTCAATGGCTTAACCAGTCAGATTGGCGACCACTGGAACCCGATACGCAACGCAGGGGCAATCCAGGACGCTATCGAGTTCGTGGGGCCTAAAGCCAACGACCGTATCGGTGTCCGTTTCCCACGATCCGCATAATTATCCATCAGAAAACACCATCTACGCGATGAAAAAGCTACTCTTTATTCTTGCTGCCCTTTGCCTGACTGCCTCCTGGAGCTTTGCCCAGGAGCAGCGTATCGATCCGCCCCGAAACATCAAGCAGGCACCAGGCGCAAACTACGTCCTGCTTTCTGACGGGCCCGGCAATTTCCAGATTGTCCCGGCAGCCAGCCTGCCGGGCGGTGGCGGCGATATCATTACCAACTTCACCTACAACGGCAGTGCACTGACCATCACTACCGATCAGGATGTATTTTCAGTGAATGTCAATGCAGGGACCGTAGAAACAACTGTACCGATCAGCATCAACGGCACCGCCTACCCAAGCGGGACGGATATCCAAGTCATTCTCGGCGCTATCGGCACCGCTATCGACAACATAGGGCTGGTGGATAACGGCGACGGTACCTACACCTTTACCGATACAAACGGCAGCACCGTGACGATCAATACAGGCGGCGGTGGGGCAACCGTTACCGCCTCAAATGGCCTTAATGATCAGGACGCTACTTCAGATGTCGATGTGGAGCTGGGCGGCACGATGGAACGTAACACAGAGGTACTTGGTGCTAATTTGAATCTGGACTGGCAAACTTTCACGAATTATAGGGTAAGGGATTTGCAAGGGCAGTTTTTAGCAGAGACGGACACACTTGGCGGTACCAAAGGCAGCTTGCTTATTCAGCCTTCCGGTCAGACGATGCGGATGAACAACTACACATTAGGCGCAAAAGCAGACGTCTACACAAATATAGCAGGAGCCGCCACAATGAGGTATTCACAGCTTGATAACTCTTACCCTTCTATTGTAAATGTCTCTGCCGGTGGTATTGAAATCAGCCGAAAAGCAACGGCAGATACATCAGGCTTGTTTTTCACCGGCGATAGCGCAAGAATATTTACCACCCTACCTCTAGACTTCAGGAGCAATTCAGGCATTTCTTTTTTTGGAGGGAAATACGCTATGCCGGATGCTACACCCGGATCCGGGCAAAAGGTCGTGGTCTGGAATAGCGGTACGCCGAGCTTTCAGGATTATTCGGCAGGCAGCAGCGGTAGTGCCTCTACGATCAGTTCAATCACTGGAGGCGGCGCGACTATCATGGTCAAGTACACGGGCACAGCCCCTACACTATCCGGTAGCTCAGGCAACTGGACGATTACCGTTCCATCCGGGACTATTCTGGATTGGTTTCGATGGAACGGCAATAACTCATTTTTGACTGCCGGGGGCGACATGAATATCACCGTTCAGTGGATAGGTGTGTCTTTCAATACCTCACAAGCCGATGCCGTAATCCCTGATATTACCCTTGTTGAGCGCACTACAACTTTGAACCAACAACTTGATGTGCAAGGTGCAGGATGGAATGTTACTTGCCCTAATGCAGGCATAGGCGGGGGAGCTACCACATCCGTTATCAGCGGTCTTAATGGATTCGGAGGGGACTGGACGGTTATTGGAGAATTTTAAATCTGACAGGATGCAAAAGTACGCACTCTTATTCATTGCTGTTTCAATTGCGCAATCACTATTTGCCCAGGTAGATACGCTCTACTCTGAAATGACAGGTACGTGTACTTTTGGTAATGTGACTGCGGTCGATTCGGACACCTATACTTTTGACATATTCGTTACGGATCAAGGGAGTGAATACTCGGCAAGTGATGTTGCAGTCGGCCATGTCATTATTGACGGCAATAAGAATAAATATATCGTAACTGCAATTAACGTGCAGAGCGTTTTTCTTACAAACATTACTGTCGATTGTGTAGGTGGTAATTGCCCTGCTCCGTTCGGAAAAGGCCAGATTACGCAAGCTACCCCTAATTTCGGTTTTGATTTATTCACTCCGGATAATCAGAATGGCCTTTCGCAAATCATCAAAGCATCTTTAGAAACCTCTAACTGGTTAAAGCTCGATCAAATACTCAACGAACTGACGGCTGCAACAATCTATGGTTATTTCCTTAATCATGTCGATGCTGGAGCCGATGGAGTACCTGTGGGTTCTCCATACAAAGCTGCTTTAGGCAATACTATGGGTATGCCTTGGGGAGCCCTAATTATTCGTACACATTAAAAACAAACTTAGCGAATCATGAGAAATCTAATCATTGTTGTTGCACTATTGCTCGCTGGGCAAGGTGTATTTGCCCAGTCAATCACTGGCGGCTCTGGTGTATGTGTTGTCAGCAGCGATCCTGATAACATTACGGCCATGCAAGACCAAGATGCTCGTTACGAGTGTGTTGTTGCCTGGGACAATACCAACCAGGTTCTTTACCTGTACGACTCAACACAGTCGGCCGGGAACCGGTGGACTGATGTCCCTCTATCAAGTGTGATTGACACCGATACCCGGCTGGACAATCCTAGAGTTGTAGGGGCAAACCTTGTTTTTGACCTTTACGACGAGATTACTGACACTGATCTTGGTGATGTAAGCGTCCCAATCTTGGACATTGCTCCTGTGCAAGGTATTTCAGCAGGTACGGGTATCAGCGTTACTGATGACGGCAACGGAAACTTTACTGTGACCAACACCGCGCCTGCTAATGCTACGGATGAGCTTCAAACGCTGGGAAACACCTTCCCCAATGCTTCAACAGGGCGTGTGACCCTTAGCGATGGCGGAGGAAATGTTGATATCGTTGAAGGTACTGCAATCGACATTGCGGATGACGGATCCGGAAATATAGAAATTACAAACACAGCCCCTGACCAAACGGTAGGGATCACAGGAGGTACAGGGATTAATGTGTCGGGCACATACCCCAACTTTACCATTACGAACTCAAGCCCGACCAATGGCACTGACGAGCTTCAAGACCTGACGCTTACTGGCAATGATCTCAGTTTGACGAACTCAGCAGTAGATATTGATTTGAGCCCTTATCTGGATAATACAGATACTCAGGATTTATCTCTGGTTGGCAATGACCTAAGCCTTACCGACGGTGGCACGGTAACTATTGATGGAGATGCCACGAACGAGGCACAGGAGCTTTCTATTGGGGTTGCGACTGGAACAGCTGCAGTAAGCTTATCTGATGTTGGCGTACTTGATGGGGGAACCGTAAGTTTCATTGAAGGCGACGGTATTAGCATTACTTCAAACGGAAGTAATGGCGCGAATATCATCAACACCGAGTTTGCCTCCGTAGAAGCGGACGATCATGCTGATGCCGGGATTCAGGGTGTAAGCATTGGAGAGTATTTCTACACTTCGGCAACGAACACCATGGGATTGCCGGCCGGCACTAAGGTTATGCGCCGTTTCTAAACAATAAACCAGAAGCAATGCTTCGAGTTCCGTATAAGTACATCACATCATTCGTATTCCTTTTGATTGCGGCGAATTTGCAAGCGCAGAGCATCGTTGGGGGAGCTGCTGTCTGCAAAACAACAGGTGACCCTGATCTTATCTTAGATATGCAAACGATAGATCAAAGGTATCAATGTTCAACCGCTTGGGATACGGTAAATAATGTGATGTATTTGTACAACTCAGCAGCAACCGTGGGGCAAAGGTGGGAACCAGCACCAGGCAATGACAACTTGGGTAATCATCTCGCAGAACAAAACCTAGACATGGCAGACTTTGCGATTACAGATGCCGATCGAATCAGCGGGGGATTAGGCCCAAACTCTGCGACAAATGTTGCTGAAATTGACTTCAACGAACCCGTAGGCAGTGGAGTGGTTGGCAATGCGATGACGATGGAGCATAACGCCTCCATAATGATTACAAGTGATCGCAATGGAAATGCAACTACAGCTAGCGATGAACCTATAATTCTGTCGCAAGGCAGCATTGATACTGATGACCCAAATTATGTTGAGCTACTCAGAACTTACAATGGGACATTTAGGATTATGGATTCGTACAACATGGCAGCTACTGCTCCACCAGTTGATGGCGACTCGTATGTTCAATCCTGGACGAACGGCATCAATAACTGGACTAACACTAGCACGTTCGGCGGTGGCGGTGGCGGGATATTCCAAGTAGAGAACACGTCAACCATCGCTAGCAGTAGCTCGACCAATAACTACCATCGAGGCAGCCTTGGCATTGGCGACTTCAGCAATACAACTATTGGTGCAAGCTTTCATTTGTATGACCCTAACATGACTATGCGCCTTAGCGACAGTTGCAGCACCGATCAATGCGCAACGCCATTGTTAGAGTTTTACAGAGGAAGAAACACGAGTTTGTTAGGGCGTGTTGGCTTTTTAAGCAGCACTGATAGTGACTTTTCTTTCATCAACAACCTTGCTGCGGGTAAACTAAAGTTTGGTACAGATGCCACGGTCAAGCTAGAACTTCTTGCCAATGGCCAGGCGAGGCTTAATCAATATACAACGACAAGTTCCTTCACTGGGACTCCGGCAGGGTATTTAGCGTTTGATTCAAACGGGTATATCATTACTGAATCAGGCACATCTGGTGGCAGTACAGCGTTCACCAGCTTAACTGACACCCCTGGCAGTTACACAGGTCAGGGAGGCCAGTATGTTCGGGTTAATACCGGCGAGACGGCTTTGGAGTTCGTTAACCCACCAAGCGGTGGAGGTGCTTCAACATTTACGGATTTGACCGACACGCCCGGCAGTCTTTCAGGGGAAGCAGGAAAATACGTCAGGGTAAACTCTGGTGGCACTGCCTTAGAATTTACAACTACATCATCCGGAGGCAGTTTAGGATATGCTGCTGTGCAAATACCGAACGATTCTTTGACGTTGCGATATGATTGGAACCAGCAGGAAGAGGGCCTGTTCAAAGTGAATATGGACACCAGAGATCGCTGGGAGATTGTCGCATCGAATCCGCCCGCTTCGGTGGCTGCGGAGTATAGTTTACTGTTTACGAACGTCGGTCTTAATGATACTGTCACATTCCCATCTAACTTCTTATACGCAGATAGTAACGCCATTGGTTCTATTAACCTGAAGAACTCGCTCATTCAAGACTTTTGGTACGACGGCACAAACTACTGGACTTATGAAAATCTTGGAAATTCACTAACTGGCGTACCAACCTGTTCTGACGGCATTCAGAATGGCGATGAAACCGGGGTAGACTGTGGCGGTAGTTGCCCGGCTTCTTGCGGCCCAACCTGTTCTGACGGTATTCAGAATGGCGATGAAACCGGAGTAGACTGCGGCGGTTCTAGCTGCCCACCGTGCGCCAATAGCTATGAAGACGAATATAATGCAGTATTGACATACGCAACTAATCAAGGCTATACACTACCAAGTACAGCAGTCCAAGACGATCAAAACCAATTAGTGGCTGATCTTAAAACTGCTGGCATTTGGGACAGCTTGGATATTTTCTATGTCTTTGCCGGTGATGGTGATTCGGACTTCGCTCTTATTAACTGGGCTGATACATCACAGTTCAATGGTGTGATAAACGGTACCGTCGACTTCACTGCAAACGAGGGCATGAAGGGCAATGGCACCAACGGCTATATCAACACAGGCTATAATCTAGCTAATGATGCTGTGAACTATAGGGAAAGCTACGGTCAGATATTAACACACATTCATACAGGTGATACCGACTGGCAAAACGCTACCGCTATTTGCGGAGCAAGAGAAAGTGGCGTCGTAACTGAACCGCAGTTGATGGTTCAAAACAGTTCCACGGGTAGTACCATATTGAGGATGCAAAGCTACGGTAACACAATAGGCTCCTACACATTTATAACTGGGCCCCCTGCCGGGTATGATGGCACATTCTTATTCAGCAGAAAGAATAACAGCACCTTAGAGGCTTGGCGTGGAACTACAAGATACCTAAACGGTAACACGCACAATAGCCACCCGACCTTTCCAAGCAGGGAAGTTTATCTATTCGCCAACAATACCGGCGGCACGGCTGGCAACTTCGGAAGCCACGAATTATCAATGTGGTGTATAGGTGGGTTTGACAGTCAACAGGCAGCATTTAATACTGCTTGGAATACTTACGCAACAGCTTTAGGCGGGCTCTAACAAGCTTAATTATGATACGAACGATAACTTTGATACTGCTATTTGCAGCAAGCAACGCTTTCAGCCAGAACAAGCCGAATATTATCTATATCATGGCTGATGACATGGGCAATGCAGATATGAGCCGGAATGGTTCTTTGTACGATACCCCATGCTTAGACAGCTTAGCAAACGAAGGAGCATACTTTGACCGCTTTTATTCGTACCCGGGATGCACACCTACCAGATCAGCGCTAATGACTGGCAGATACCCACTCAGAATGGGACTGTGGCAAGTTGTCATAGGCAGGTATGATAATTATTGCCTGCCAGCTGAAGAGACAAAATACATGTTGCCCAGGCTAATGAAAGAAGCAGGGTATCAGACTGCATTAATTGGCAAATGGCATTTAGGGCACATGTACCCCGAATGCCTGCCGCATACAAAGGGCTTTGACTATTACTATGGTACTTCTTATGGCCTAATCAATTACTACACCTGGGACTTTGAAGGTGCTGACGATGTGCGGGAGAATGGCATTTACCAACCGTCTGACGGCACTTACTTTACTGATAAGATTGCCGAGAAATGCGAAGACTACCTTGATGACTGGGCAAACTGTAACAGTTCACCGTTCTTTCTTTTTGTGCCAATGCTCGCACCGCACGTTGCTCCAAATGGTACAGGCTGTAATCGTCTTGAAATACCAGTAGATAGTCTGCCCAACGCACCTGGTAATTTAACTACATGCCAAAAAAGATACTGGGTAATGATGCGCCAAATGGACTATGCGATTAGCAGGATTGTAAATAAAGTCCGAAGCCTTGGCATCGAGGACAATACGATCATCATCTTTACCAGCGATAACGGGGGCGATGTGGACTATGCAGCCAGCAACACCCCGTATAAAGGAGAAAAAGGACAACTCACAGAAGGAGGCATTAATGTCCCTGCAATCTGGTATCACAAAAACACAATTAGCCCGCAAGTAGTAAATACACCAGTGCAGGTAGAAGACTTCCACCCGACCTTATTGAAAATTGCAGGCAGGAACATTAGTGACATTGACCAAGACTTGGACGGGATTGACATCTATCCGCTCATAACAGGCGGATCTATTCCCAGTCGAATGTTTCTGAAGCAATATCAACCGACCAATAATGCTACGACCAGAACTTATGCCGTAATCGACGGTGATTATAAATTCTGCAATCTTTGCTTCTCCGGAGAATCTCTATACAACATCGCAAACGACCCGGATGAAAGCAGCAATATCATAGGTAGTAATTCGACCAGAGCAACAGCCATGCGGAATTTCGCAAACAGCTTTAGCAGTGCAACTACCAACAGATCGAATAATAATGCAACATCTCCACCCTCTGGCTGGCAGTCTATAGACGCATGGGCTATTCCGGAAACGTTCTACGATCCAAATTACTTCTACTACAGAAACCCTAAGGACTAAAACATGGAGCCTAAAATCTATCATATAAAGAAAGGAAAAACCGACTTCCGCCCACGGGAGCCCTTCTGGCCGCATTGGGCGGTAGGCTTTGAGTTTGAAGCTGTCTTCCACCCTTCCTGCTGGTTCTCCAGTGAAGATGTAGACGGTGACGACGACCGTGACGACTGGCTGAAGCTTACCGGCATGACCGGCTTCTTTGGATGGAACGACCACCGATCTGTATTAATCGCCTTCCGCCCGGTCAATAAAGAGGGCGTGATGGCACTCACAGGCTACACCAACGACCGCAAAGGGAACAGGCAGGTGGGCAAAAAGACGATCCAGTTCAAAGAAGTAGAAGTTGGGCAACGGTTCTATGGACGTGGAATGGTCAACGGCACCTGGCCATGGCGGGCAGATAGTGTCGATTACTTCCTTGACACTCCTGCCGGTACTTGGTCTGCCAATCACTATTTTGATACGCCCATGCTGCCTGTTTACCGCCAAATAGGCACGTATTGGGGCGGGAAGAACAACTCGCCCGGTCCCTACGGCGGCGCGGCGCCCTGGGATGCCTCCCTTGAACTAGCATTCAACTGGATCAACTAACAGGCCCCCTGTAAATGAGTACCTATGCCACACTCCGACTACAATTTCTGGACCGCCATAGCTATTCCAATCGCAACACTGGTTGTGGGATGGCTGGGCAAAGCTTTCCACTTCCGTACCCGAGAGAAACAGAACAAGGAAGAGAATGAAGCCCTGGCCATCGCCAACACCCTGCGCAATGACCTGATGGCAAGCCTTGCGGAATACCAGGCCAAGCTCATACAGTCGAACGATCACATACAGAAGCTCGAAGAGCGCATGGACGAAAAAGAACAGCAGTACCGGCGTGAAATGGCACAAAAGCAAGAGGAAATCGCCCTGCTCAAAACAGAAATACAAATCTACCGCAACGAAGTATCAGAGCGGGACCGGCAGATCAGCGACCTGCGCAGCCGGTTAGCCAAACTCGAAGAGCAAATCAATCCACAATAATATCAAGCTATGAAACATCTATTTTCCTTGCTGCTCCTGCTGCTGATTACGGTCAGTAGCTTCGGGCAGATTTTCAGCCCCAACCGCCCGGACAATATCCCCCGGCAAGTGTGGCGGCAGCTCCCCCGCGATGTCCGTCAGGATGTAAAGGAGGATTACAAATTTGAGCGCAAGCTCGCCAAAGAGCGCGAAAACACCTCAGATACCATCTTCATTCCGCCCGGAGAGTCTGTAGCCCTGCCCCTTACGCCGGCCGTAGCCGATGTGCTGAGCTACGAAGCCAACTGGGGGCGCGTATACCTGGAATGGGACCGCTATGAAGACCAGCTATTGTCGCAAGTCCCCGCCGGGCAGAAGTACGCTATTGTGCTGACCGCAGATACCGGCTTCCCGGACAACATCAATCTGGAGCCCTACATCTACGACCAATTTGTACGAAGCTATACCGGTGAACCCGTGCTCGATAACCACGGCCACGCCACCCACGTTATTGGCAGCATCGTAGGGCATACCACCCAACGCGCCTACGGCATAGCCGCGAAGTTTGCGGAAGCCGGCCTGGTTAAAATTGCGATTGCCAAAGTCTGCACCGGTAGCGGCAGTTGTCCCAGTTTGGGCATTGCCCAGTCTATCCGCGAGTTCACAGACGCTACCCAGTCAAAAGCCGATCAGGGGCACCCCCGCTACATTAACCTGAGCCTGGGCGGAGGCGAAAACGCAGCCATGCGGCAAGCTATCGAATATGCTACCAGCAAAGGCGTGATTGTGGTAGCCGCCAACGGCAACCGTGGTGTAAGCCCGCCGTCCTTTCCCGGAATTATGAACGAAACCGTAGGCGTAGGCGCAATCGACCGCAACGGTGACAAAGCCAACTTTAGCCAGTTTGGCCCCACCACACAGTACGCCGCGCCCGGAGTCCTCATTCCCAGCCTTTGCATAGGCAACCGGGAGTGCGTAATGTCCGGAACCTCGATGGCAACGCCCCACATCGTTGGAGTATTGGTCTGCCTCGATCTGGCGAACGCCGGGCTTACGAACCCGGAGCTGCTCAACTATGCCGCCGTGTACGCCACCGATCTGGGCGAACCGGGCCACGACCACTACTACGGTCATGGTACGCCCAAACTAAAGCAGTACCTGGACAACCCACCAGACGGTAACGAAGAGCCCGACGAACCGGACGATCCGGGCGATGGAGGCGACAACCCCGGCATTATCCGTGAAAACCGTACCCTTACCTACGAATTGGAAGGGGAATGGACCATGCCGTGGATGACCGTACAGGCTTCCTCTATGACAGATGAGCCCGCCTTTATTATCGACCTCGATAAAAATACCGTAGCCAATTTTGACGGCGTAGCTACCATCACTTACATACAGGTCGCCGTGGAAACCAATACCGATGCAGGCACCACCTTTGAGCTGACGATGGATAATACGAACACCTACCACCATGGCCGCGGATTAGGGCTGCGAAGCCCCGCCGATGTATCAGACGCAGTAGGATGGAGCAGCTACTTCTACGACATGCTCCTGGACAAAGGCAGCGGTAACCTGGAAGAGCAGGAAGTCCACGTCCTAAAAGTACGCGGTCACGACCAAGACGGCACCCCCATCACTCTCAATGAAGACGATCTGAGGCACTGGCCCCGCCGGTAGCCACACTTTTTGATACCCAACGTATTTCGCTGTGCTCAACACGGCGGAATGCGTATCAACACGACCAAACACGGTCGGACAATTTCAGAATGCTCCTAATATTGGGCAATAATCTATAGCTATGAAAACGACAAAGTTCACGAAACTACAGGCTACCCTCGACAGCCGCAACTTTTTTGTCAGCCTGATCAGCCTCGTGCTGCTCACGCTGGAAGCCAATGACCTCAGCATCGGTACAGATGCCGACAGCGTCTACGATGCCTTTGCCTCCGGCGAGCTCGGGCGCATCCTGTCCCTCGTCCTCGTCAACTTCCTCAACCCCCTGATGAAGATCATCCGGGGCGAAGCAGGCTGGAGCTGGGGCTTTCTGAAAAGCTGGAACTTCCGCACACAGGCACTGACCGCCGTGCTGATTTTCTTTACCGGTATTGGCGTGGTCTTCCCAGACGGTGCCGTATCAAACCTCATTGACGCGCTAGTCGGCGGAGAACTCAATGCCATTATCATTGCGCTAGTCGCCAACATCATCAATCCATTCATTCACTTTTTCCGCGACAAGGCCAAAGACCGCCGCCGGGAAGTACCGGGAGAATCCGAAACTCCGAACAGCCCACTCGGCAAGGCTATCGCGTAACCAAAAAACTATCCAATGGACTATTCCAACGTTGGAGCAGGGGCGATTAATGCCTGGCAAAACGGCTCCGTCAGCAACCAAAACGGGGTGCCGGTCAATCAGAATGAGACAACCAGCGGCAATAGCTGGTTCTCCGGTGAGAATGTCAGCGGCTGGCTGGGGGGCGTTTCCAGCGTGATCGACTCCCTAAAAGGCAATCAGGGCCCCGATACCGTGATTTACCAGACCGCGCCCCAAGATGGAGGCAAGGACGGCGGGCTCAGCACCGGCGCACTGATCGGTATCGTCGTCGGTGTGATCCTCTTTTTCGTCATGCTGCTCGTCATAATGACTCGCCGCAAAAAATCATAAGCTATGGCAATGAGCACTGAAAACATCCACATTAAGGATGAAGAACAGCCATTCCCACCACCCAGCACTACCGAGCCGGACTTGGAAGTAGCCGGAGCCCATAAGAAGGACTGCGGCTGCGGCTGTGGCGGGAACCACGATGGCGATTGTAAGAAAAAGCGCCGCAAGATGATGTTAATACTGCTGGCAGCGGGTGCCGCCATCGGGCTGGCGCTCTATTTTACATTCCGGAAAAAGCCGTAGACATGGGATTTTGCATAGGAGGAAAATGGTGCAGGGCTCAAGAGTGCCGCAGCCGGTGTGAAAGCTGGTTCGGCACTATGCCTGATGTGAAAGATGCTTGCAGAAAAGCATGTGACGGCAGCGTATCTTTCTCCAAAGAAGAGTTCCTATGCTCTGGGAAATACCTTGATATAGGCCCTGTCATGCTCAGGTATAAATACGACCCCTGTAATGACGACTCGATCACCATGGAGTCTATTCTGGACCCAGCCAACAAGCGCACGGAAGAAGAAGACCGGCTTAAGCTCTATGCCCCGTATTTGATCGGTGCATCTGTCTTATTCCTTGGCGCACTGGCCTTAATCTTGTTTGCCCCCACCAAAAAAGAATAGATGAACCCGATATCAGCAATAGCATTAGCGGCAAGCAACATCACAAGTACCGTTGTAGACGCTTTCACCTTCAAGGACCGGGCGATATACAACAACATGCCCGGTTACAGCGATCCAAAGGACTATCTAAGCCCTAGGTTTGGGATAGAGCTATTTATTGGGGGGATGTTCCTGCTGTTCATCATTATTGGTGTTGTCGTAGCCTTACGGAGATGAAAAAACAAGACTACATATTTGCTGCTATGCTTACTCTTATTGCTATAGTCCTCATGGCGGTTTTGAGCCGCCCCCGCCGCCGGGAGCAGTCCCCCTCTCCTACCGAGCCCGACCCTGTTGACCTCCTGCTTGTAGACGAAAGTGCTGAGCGTGTACTGGAATGCGAATATCAGCCCCACCACAATATGGATACGGACCTCGATGTCATTGACGTAGTCAACAACCGTATGCGCCTCCTGCAGCGCAACCGCACCACCGCCCTCCAGGTGCGCGAAAAATCCAAAGCCAACAACTGGAGCTACTACAAAACCCTGTACAACGAAGCCCTCCGGCAGCTACTCATCGAGGGCATGCTCGTACACAACGCCCCGGACGCTTGCGGTGTCCCGGGAAAATCGTAAATTGCGATAAAAGCAACTTTTATGAAAAAGAATGAAGATCAGCTAAGCATGAAAAACCTGGGGATGATCAAAATGCACCCCGGCACCATCAGAGAGCTGCGCAAGATGTATGAAGAATACGAAAAGAGCCTACCCGAAGGCGAGCACAAGCTTGACAAAAGCGAGTTCTTTGGCCAGCACTACGAAAAAGTAATGTCGGCATACTCTGACCTGTACGCCAAGCATAAGCTACAGCAAGCCCAGTTGGAGAATGTCCAGTCCGCCTATCAGGCAGCAGAAGACATTGAAGGAGGCGAGCAGGAGCGGTCACAAGCAGATCCGGAAGAAGAAGAAATCAACATCCTACACCGGCAAATCCGGAAGCTCGAAAAACGCCTGGACAAAGCTCAGAATGGCGGCGAAATCAACTGGTACGCCATCGGAGCAGCAGGCGTCGCAATTCTATTTGCCATAGGCGCAGTCTACATCGCCCTGCAAATCCGAAAAAAGGTAAAGAACGATGAGTAACCTCCAAACTTACATACCGCAGGCACCTAACGAGACAACCAGCTACGTCATGGTGTCCAACTCCAGCCAGATGCTACGGGAGAACTTCACCGTGGGCGAGTTCTACAACCCGAAGACCGGGCTTCCGTCCCATCCACTGGCGGTCAGCGTCATCGATGCGGTACAATATCTGCGTACTAAGTTTGGAATGCCCATCCGCATCACCAGCACCTACCGCAACTACATCCCAACGGGCCCGGGCGTAGTGGGAGCCGCCACGCACTCCCCCCACATGCTTGCCCAGGCTATCGACTTCCAGTTCATCGGCAGCAAGCGCGAAGTTAACCCGATCTACATTGAGCTGCGGGACGACTTCGACAACAAGGGCCCTATCTTTCAGGAATTGTGGGATATGGGCATACGCGGGTTTGGCAGCTACGACACCTTTCTGCACCTGGACTGCGTACAAAGCGAGCTCTACCCCGTATTCGCCGCCAAGCGCACCCGCCGGTACCAAGGCAAACAATACAGCCGATGGAACAGCATGAAGACCCTCCGCAACCTTTACGTTGGGCCTACAAATGTCGTGCTCGACACTATACTGGTCACTGCCGGAGAAATCCGTGGCGTATTCGCTGACTTGGGCAATGCAGAAGACCGTGGTAAAGACATCCGGGCGAAGCACATTATAACCATCGCCTTGGTGCTCGCCGTTGCCGGAGCGCTCGTCTATTTTGGCTACCGGTACTTTATGTAACAATAAGATGAATATAGAAACCGCATAAAAAAAGCGCTGCCCAAAGGAAGGACAACGCTAACCCATAATTTACCTATTATTATAAATGTACGATTTTGTTTATACAAAAACAAGTATTCTTTTTTGGAATGAAAACACCACCCAAGTCCATACTCATCGTGCAATTCGAGGACCAATCAACCTACCGCTTTGAAAACGGCGAACTGGCAGAAGAAGTCGAAGGCAGCCCCATCGGAAACCACCAATCCGACCCTGAAATTACTAAGGGCGTTTCAGCCAAAAATTGCGAATAAGACAACTAATGATTAATTTAGTGGCTCGAAGAGCTGCAATCATTAAGGTTGTGACTAACCGCAGCCAGAAAGAAAGCGCCCAGCCCCTTATCTACGGGGGAAGGCGCTTTCTTCAGCAGCATTCAAAAGGATAGCAGTTAACAAATACTGCTAATGGCAAGCTTCAATTTATTCGCGGGCAAAATCCTACAGATCGAGGGCGGTTACAACGACAACCGCGACTGGGATGAGAACTTTTTGAACGGAGCGTTCATAGGTACTAAGTACGGTATTACGCCCGCTACACTCGCCCACCACCTGCGCAGGGACATTACCCAAGCAGACATGGTAAACCTGACTAAGGCAACCGCCCTGGAAATCTACGAAAAGGAATACTGGGACCGTTACCGAGTGAGCGAGTTCGACAGTCAGGACTTAGCGGAGATCGTAGCGGACGGCATCATCCAGCACGGCCCGGGCGGCAACGGGGACACTGGCGGTGTAACGATGCTTCAGCAAACCCTCAACGACCTGGGCGAAGACCTCGAAGTCGATGGCATACTGGGGAGCCTGACCGTCGCGGCCACCAACCGGCAGAGCAAAATCAATGGCGGGCTCCTATATAACCTTTACCGGGACTCCCGCCTGAAATACTACGAATGGCTTGCCCTGCAAGACCCACGAAAGCTCAGCGTACTACCGGGCTGGAAAAACCGCATCAATAACCACTTTCCGGAAAAAGAAGACGGCGCCGTCATCGTCACCGCCTCCAAGTTCCCCGTAGACCGCCTCATCGAAGTGGCGGTAGCAAAGTATGGCTGGGGCTGGATTATTGCTGCCGCCGTGCTGCTGCCAGTCACTGCGTATGCGGTGTACCAGCTCTTTTTCCGGAATGAAAAACCAGCCGCCGCATGAAAAGCCTGTTCGCCCAATCAGGAGAAAAGCCAATCGCCAAGCCTTACGAGCCCCGGCCCAAGATGCCTAAGCCGCTCTTGACTACGGAACAGGCCTTCTACATCGTGATAGGAATAATACTTCTAATGCCTGTTGCTGGTACTTTTTTGTACCGGCGGGGGCATCTGCTAGCAGGCCGGATTTTGATAGGGCTATTTATCCTTCTGATCCTCATCAACCTGCTGGGCACTAGTGAAATCGGAGCAAAGAAATAAATCATGACCAACCGGCAAGCCTACGAGCTCAATAGACAGATCGAAGCCCTGATTGACCAAAAGGGCAGCGACCCGGCAGCGTACACCGCTGATGAGAAAGCCATGCTTAGCCAGTATTCCGGCTACGGCGGGCTCGACCAGTTTTTGGAAGAATCGAACGCGGGGATCCTCTACGAGTTTTTCACCCCCATACCTATCGTCAAAAAGATGTGGGGCTTGGCACTAAAACTTGGTTTCAAAGGAGGCGAAGTCCTGGAACCGGCAGCGGGCAATGGGGTATTCCTTGCTCAGGTGCCCGCCCGGCAATACCTGGAACGGGATGCCGTAGTGACCGCCATCGAGCCGCAGCAGTATAGCTATGCTATTCTCCGCATTCTTTATCCCGAAGCCCGGGCTGTTCAGGGCTTGTTTGAACAGCAATTCATTAATGAGGAAGTCAATTTGTCTATCAAAAACAGGGCCGCACCAGTATTTGATTTAATCATTGGCAATCCGCCTTATGGAAGCATTACAGGCGGTAAAGGGGGGCGGTATATGGAAATGGGCGAAAGGAGTTATACAAAAGCCCGGTCATACGACGAATACTTCATCCGGCGCGGGATCGACTTGCTCAAGCCCGGCGGCATCCTGATCTACATCATCGGGTCGGAAGTGGCCAACGGCGCCGTGCCCTTCCTTCAGCGGGGCAACAGCCGGGTAAAGGGAGAAATTGCGGCCCGTGCCACCCTCTCGGACGCCTACCGCCTGCCCAACGGTGTGTTCGACCGCACCGACGTACTGAGCGACATCGTTTGTTTCACCAAAAATACAGCATAATGGACGCACAAGACCTACTCAACGACCTGAAAATCGCTATCAACGAGCAGCTGGACCAGTGCGAGGAAGACGAGACCGGCACCTTCACGCCAAAGGTGTGCAGCTTCATCAACAAGCCCGGCGGGCGGGAGAAAATCGTGCAGCTCGTGGTCAACTACGTGGCAGAAGAAGGCATGACCATTGCCGAGGCGATCGACCACATCGAGCGCGACTTTAATGACAATTTAATGGAGCACTAATGACCGTACTCGGCAAAAAGATCATCCTTTCCATGCCCAACGGCGAGAAGCGCGATGCCCGGTTCGCTATTGTGGAGCTGGACAGCGTGCTGGCTTCCCACAATGAGCAGACCTTTGCGCCTACTCCCGGCTACCCGGTAAACGAGCAGGGGCAGAACGTGAACGACCGCAACTACGAGGACGACGCAGCGGCACAGGAGCGGGTGCGGGACAATGCCCGCAGGCTTGACCCTTACCGCCTGCTGACTACGAGCAGGACACCATCGGGCAGCCCCATCGTCGCCGGGCAGCAGATTGGTGGGAAGTGGATTGTCGTCTCCGGCAACAACCGCACTATGAGCACCAAGCTTGCGGCAAGCCGGCACCCGGAGAACTACAAAGCCTACGTGGGTGCGCTGTGCGAAGAACTGGAAGCCTTTGGTTTTTCAACCACCGACAAAACCGAAAGGATAGATTGCCAGAACGGCAAACTGGTCTACCTGCCCACGGGCGACGATTTCAGCATCAACAACGATGCCTACCACTTCCGGCAGCCTTTGCTCGTGCGGATCGACTACGGCTTCCCGGCTTTTCAGACCCAAGAGCTTGCGAAGTACAACCAAAGCACGATGAAAGGCAAGCGGGCGGTGGACAAAACCATTGAGCGCAGCAACAGCCTGCGGGAAAACCCGCTGTGCCAAACCCGCATCCCGGCTATGCTCGACCAGCACGAGCGCATGAGCGATTTCTACGCCGACCGGACGGCCCAAAAACAGATGCTCGAAGCCCTGCTGCAGTGCAACATCATCACGGAGCAGTCCGTCCCCGAATATTATGACGAGGGCTACTTCACAAACGCCGGAAAAGAACTCGTAGAGTCAGTCCTGGCGGGCGTAGTGCTGGAAAAGGCGGCCCTGAAAGCCGCAGAGCGGGACGGCATCAAGCAAGCCCGGCGGGTGGTGGTATATGCCATGCCCGTACTGGTCAGCAACAGCACTTTGCCCGGCAGCGCTAACCTGATACCCCACATCAACGATGCCATTCTGTACCTAAACGAGATGAAAGCCAGCGGGCTCCCTTTCGACCAGTTTATCAATCAGGGTGCCTTGTTCTCAGAAAAGGAGTGGCACCCGCGGGCGGTCTACCTGAGCCGCTTGATGTCCCAGGGGCAGCGCAAGTTCAAAAGGGCAATTAAGGCATTCAATGAGAGCGTGCGGCGCAACACCGGGGCAGCGCTGTTTTCTGACGAGAACGTCACCCCTGAAGAAGCATTCCAGGCTTATGTAATTGATCACATACCGGCAGAGGAAGCCCGGCTGATCGAAGCGTATGCCAACGCCCCCAACCCGCCCAAAAGCCGCTACCCCGACTGGCTTTTCGTCGGCAACATGGGCGGCAGCACGGTCTATGCCGACCGCCGAAAACGCAAAAACGGCGACTACCTGAGCATCGCCCACCTCAACCCGTCCAACGGCGAAGCCACCCGGCTGATTAAGCCAACCGACAAGGATTACAGCAAAGACTACGAACTCGTTTACCAGCTCGCGGAAGAGGATGGGGCTGAGCTGAAGCCCAAAAAACCATTGTCGGAAAAGACTAAACGGCTGCTCAAAAAAGCAGATGATTTAATAGAAAGCGAGCAGCCGCCAAAGCCTGCGCAAAGAAAGTACAAAGCAGGCGATAAGGTCATCGACAAAAACGGCAAGCAGGGCGAAATCATAAAGCCAGTCACTGACGGGCATAATGAAAACGTGGTAGCGCCCGCCTACATCGTGCGGTTCGGGGACAACAAAAGCTATAAATATGAGACTGGACTGCAACCGGCTGAGGAGGCTATAGAAACCTACCGCGTTTACCGCTATTTTTTGGATATGCTCACCGAAAAGTTTGGCGCATTGCTCCAATCGGAAGCATGGGATATTTTGCAGAGATACCTGGATAGCGAGCCAAGGGGGCTGATGGTAGACGAAGTGGTCAAAAAACAAATGGTACACGCGCTGGCCCCCATGATATTTGAAGGGCAGTTCACTGTAAAAGACCTAAAAGCGGCACTCGATGAAACGCTGGAAGGCCTGAACCCCGGCCTGCCTGATTATGGGAAATATAACGGTACCGGCTACCATATCCGCGACTACATAATGGACTATGTGGAAATGGAGGCCAACGGAATGATCGGAACAGAAAACCAAAGGCTCTCCAGCCTGGAAGAAGAGGGCGAAGCCCTGCGGGAGGAAGCACGTTCCCTCCTGATGCGGCTGCACAAAGATTACGCTGCTGCGCCGTTCCGGTATTATGAAGACACCCTGCCCCGGATAACCTCGCCCGAAAAGGTGGAAGAAGCCCGTCACATGCTGAGCGAGCTGAAGCAGATCGACAGCAAGGAAGCCTTTAAAGCCTATTTCGACGGCAAAGTTGACCTACCTAAAGATGAGCGGTATGGCGACGATATAACTCCTGATACCCGCCCCGGCGATTACTTTGTCTCTGTGCACGGCCAAGGGCAAATGCCAAGGTTAGCTCTTGGCCCTTTTAAAACCCACAAAGAAGCCATCAACCAGGTAGAGGCAGTCCGGCAATATATGCTGGAGGCTGACCCCCAAGGCCATTTTTATGGCTACGGCACAGCGCGGCAGGAAGAAGGCAGCGGCAATAATGGATCACTAAATAACCGCCTGGGCTACGGCCCAGTTAACCGGATATCTATGGAAAGCGGAATACCAAAAAAGACAGAAATCATTGTGGCCCACGGCATACAAGTGAAGCTTATTGACCACGGCGGAAGAGAGAATAAATGCCGGATGCCCGGAGGCGATTTCCGGATTTTAAGCCTGCAAGCTACGTCCGGCAGCAACCCCTACATGCAGGGCTATTACAAAGCCGTTTGCGAAGCCGCCCGAAGGTACGGCGGGGTATATTACGAAATTGATGGCCCGTTACAAGAGATTGTCAATAAACTGAAGGGCGGGGCATTAGAAAACGGGAAGCCGTCTATTGAAATTTTGGCGGGCTCACACACCCTCATTTGCGGGCGTGCTTACTACAAAATCAACTATATAGGCGATATCCTCCCTCCCCCTGTCATGACTTCTTATGAAGAGATATTCATGGACGAATTTGGCATTTCTCAAGCCGTAGCCCATGAGATATGGCAGCGGGCAGTATATGAATATGGCCGCCCCCTTGATGATGTCAGCCGGGCAGAGCTAATCCGGCGCGGCAGGAGCCAGCTTCAATCCTATGAGTATGAGCGCAGCGAAGAAGGTTACAAGTATTTGCAGCAACTCAGCCGGGAGATGTTCGCCAAAGAGGAGCCTTTTGAGCCCGTTGAGCCCGTAAAGAAGCCCTTTGAGCGCTACGTCGTAAATACTGTAGAATTTTTTCACGTGCCTAACCCCGAAGCGCCTGACCGTTTCCAACTGGAGTTTCATGAGCGGAATTCCGATGAAAAACGGCACGTGCAAGTCAGAGATGCTTTTGAGCAACTTAGAGCAAGGCTAAGGTCAGAAGGCTTTGAAGTCACCGACTCCTGGATTTCTCAATTCGACCCTATTGACTGGGAAACATGGGGGCATATAGCGGTCAGCCTGAAGCCTTCGCCCAAAGAGGCCTCTGCCAAGCTGCTGCTGGCAAAAGCCAAAAAGAAAAAGAAGCTCCAACTCCTAAAATTGGCATAGCATGATAGAAGCAATCATTAACGACAACTGGTATATCCGGAACCCGGAAAAGATACTCGGCACGCCCTACCAAGCCACCGGGCGCTTCTCTGACAACGTCACAAAGTACCGGGGCACGATGGAAGACGTGATGCGCATCCCGGGCGTAGCTTATGAAGCGGCTAATATGCTCTCGCCCCATATCTCCAGCGAGCATAGCGATACAGATGCAGCAAGGCTCAGAGTAGTGCAAAGCGGCAATGTCCGCCGTGCCCTGAAAGTTTCCAAAAAAGAGCAAAGCGCCCGCAATCAGGCCAAAGCCGGCGAGCTGGATTTGATCACCTTTGATGAGATCGACCAGCTGTACAACAAACACCTGACGGATGCCCAAAAGGAAGTCTTTGTCTGGTACCAAACTAAGGTGCTGGGCCGCGCTATGGAAGGCGGGTGGAAGAAATACTACAACCCGGCTGCTCTGTCCAAAAAAGTGGTGCCCCTGGAGTGGGCCAAACAAGAGCTCGTGTACTGGTTTGATGATGGTTTCCTGCCAGCCTTTATTTACCTGTCCGGCAATATCGCCGAGCGCCGCGAGATGCTCGGCCAGGACCAGCCGAAGATTGAAAGCATGAAAGACGGCAAAGCCATCTTTGAGCAGCAGTCTGCCGCCCTTGGCCAGGTGTGGAACCGGGTTACGCTGCGCCGCAAGCGCCTTGATGCCGAGCGGATGGAGGACCGGCTGATCATCAAGCCCGTTAGCAACCTGGCCAAAAAATACACCATCAGGCACCTGAAAGGCGAAGTCCGGCTCAAAGCCAAAATCCGGCAGAACGGGCAGATCGACTACAGCCGTGCTTTGCAAAGAGGCATACAGCAGGAGCTCAAAGAGCCAATCTCCCTGCAGGGCGCGTTCGTGCTGTGGATGAGCGAGAATGCCCGGGAGCTGGGCATCCGGCGCGGGCTGACCTGGCGTTCCATCAAGGAGCTCTACCTGGAAAGCCGCAAGCGCGGGAAAAAGGAGGACGTGCAGGAGTTCAAGCGCAACAAGTCCGCTGCCCAGCAGGAGGGCATCCGCCTGTTCTCGGACTTCCTGGCCAAAGCCATCACCGATGAAGACCGGCAAGCCATTGAGCGCATCTGGAACGAGCGCTACAATAGCGAAGTGCCGGTAGACTTAGACCAGGTACCCATCGGCTTTACCATGGCCCGCATCTACAACGGCATGGAAATGGACATCCGCCCGGAAAAGCGGGAGGCCGTGGCTTTCGCCCAGATCAGGGGCGCGGGCTGCCTGGCCTACGGCGTGGGGCTGGGCAAGACCTGGTGCGCTATTTTCATCGCCGCCCAGTTCCTCGAAAACGGCTGGTGCAAGCGGCCCTTCTTTGTGCTGCCCAATCAGGTCTACAAACAGTTCATGGGCGAGTGCAGGGGCATACTGCCGCACATCCCCCAAAATGACCTGTACAACCTCAGCGAAGATTACCTTGAAAATATCCCGGAGGAGGGGCCCATGCCCGAAGGCTCTATCACTTTCCTGACCTATCAGGGCTTCAAGCGGGTGGGGCTGGACGATATGCAGGAACTGAACTTCTTCGGGGAGCTGATGTCCATTCTTGACCAGGAGGACCACCTGGCAACGGGCAAAGCGGCCGATAAAGCCTACGAGCGCCTCAAAAACAAGGTCGGGGGGCTGATCGGCGTATCGCAGATGGGCGCCCGGGCCAATATCGACCGCATGGGGCTCGACATGATGGTGGTGGACGAAGCGCACAGCGCCAAGAAGATCTTCACTACCGTCAAGGCCGAGGAGGAGGAGAACCTGGACAACGAAAAGCGCATCAAGCGCTACGATATCAGCTCCGGGGAGCCCTCGGCTATGGGGCTCAAAACCTTTATGATCGCGCAGTACGTCCAAAAGGTGAACCCCACCGGCAACGTCCTGCTGCTGACCGCCACGCCGTTTACCAACTCGCCCATGGAAATTTACTCCATGATCAGCCTGGTGGGGCTGCGCTATTTGCAGGAGCTGCAGCTGAAGAACCTCAAGCAGTTCTTCGACCAGTTTGTCAACACCTCCAATGAGCTGGTCTTCACCATTGCCCTCAACCCGGAGTTCAAGGATGTGTTCGTGGGCTTTTCCAACCTCGATGCCCTTCAGTCCATCATCCGGCGCTTTTTTCTGTACAAGCAGTCGACCAAAAACCTCAAGCGGCCCAACAAGATCGTCCTGCCCCTGCGCCGCAAGGTGGTCAACGGCATGGAGATCAGGCTCGGCGGGGACGAGACGATTGAAACGGTGCTGCCATTCAACGCCTACCAAAAAGAACGCATGGACAGCATCCTGGCCTACGCTGCCGGGCAGATTAGCGTGAACCAGGCTTGCCAAAACGCCAAGGTGGACTCAGACGACAACGGGGGCGGCGTGCGCATGCTCCGTGCGGCAGGCATGGCCAGAAAAGTAGCCTTCTCGCCCTACATTTTGGAGTGCGATGAGGAAACGAAGAACCCCGGCTCCCCCAAAGCCTTCATAGAAAGCTCAGCAAAGCTGGAGTTCATCACCGGCTGCATCCGTAGCGTAAAAGCCTACCATGAGCAGCAGGGCTCGCCTATGTCCGGGCAGATCATCTACAGCAATATGGGCGTGGAGTTTTTCCCCCTGCTGCGCGACTACCTGATCGAAAAAGTAGGCTTCCAGCCGCATGAGGTGGGCATCATCGTTAGTGAAAGCCGTATGAAAAAGATGGGCTTCAAGGACAAGCAGACGGTACAAAATGCCTTCCTGGGCCGCCGTTTCAACCCGGTAACACGCGATTATGAAGACATCCCCCACGAGTTCCGCTGCAAAGTGCTCATCGGCAGCGCCACCATACGCGAAGGCATCAACCTTCAGCGCTATGCCTCCTGCCTTTACATCCTGGAGCTGCCCTGGAACCCCACGGACGTCAATCAGCTCGAAGGCCGGCTGTGGCGGCAGGGCAACATCCACCGCAGCGTGCGCATCGTCAACCCGCTCATGGAGGACAGCATGGACATCTTCATGTTCCAAAAACTGGAAGAGAAAACTGCCCGCATCAATGCCATTTGGGACTTCGATAACAACCAGAGTACGCTGGACACCCGCGACTTTGACCCGGCAGAGCTTAAGTACGTCCTGATCAAAGACCCCTTCCGTATCGCGGAGCTGGAAGCCAAAGAGCGCAGCCTGGAACTGGAAGACGAGATCGTTGCCATTGATTCCCAGCTCACCACCCTGGAAGGGCTGCGCAACGACCGCTATCAGGCATTCAACCGTTTGGAAGAGGTTGCAGAGGCGGTAAGCTACTACCGCGGCCTGCCGGAGGGCGCAGCGCAAGGCCCCGACGAGATGCGGCGGCAGGTTTCCTATATCCTGCGCGCCAAAAAGCTCAAAGATGGGCGGCTGGTAGAAACGCTGCGCGAAGAGGTAGAGCGGGGCTATAAAATCAGCCATTACTACCGCAACCCCTACGAAGATGCCTGGATCAGGCCTGCCGGGGTAACGCCCCCTTATTGGTACTCCAACTGGAAAAAGAGCGTAGCGAAGTACAACCGGGCCGTGGTGGAAATCCTCAAGCCCAAAGGGCTGGACGACTCCGAAGAGGCCATCAAACAAGCGGTTGAGCAGCTCCAGGCAGAAAAAGAACAGAAGAAAAAAGAAAAGGAGGGCTTGCTCAAGGCAGAGCGCCTGCAGGAAAGAGCCGAAGAGATCAGGCTGAAAAAAGAAGCAGAGGGCATCGCTGCGGCTTCTATCGAAGCGCGGGTGGCACAGTTCGCACAGCTCAATTACCTGCTCGATGACCTGCGCGTGGAAGAGCCTCAGGAAAGCATCGCCGGTGAAGCGGCGGATGCGCTGTACCGGGCAGGAGAAACCGTAGGCTATGCCGGTAAAAAAGCCCGTGTTGAGAAGGCTTACCGGGGCAGCAATGGGAAGTTTTACTACCTGGTCAAACAAAGTTCTTATGTAGAGCTGGCCCTTGAGGCGGAGCTGTCCCCGAACAACGCAACTCAGCAAAAACGCCTGCAAGCCCGGCAGATGGGCGGCGTGCAAAAAGAGTTGCCGCAAATGGCTAATGCTAAGACAAGGATACTACTGGCCAAAGCCAGAAAACGCAAAAAACTAAAACTGCTGCAGCTCGCAGCCTAAAACTTGAACAGCTATGAAATCTAAGGCACAAGCGTACATCAAAACGATGGGCATGGACACCGAAAGCCTGCCCCAGAAATACCAGGAAAACTTTGAAGCCATGCGGGACTTCGAGGAAATACTCGATATCGCACAGCCCGGTTCTGAAGACTACAAAGAAGCCCTGTCCGAGTGGGAGGACTACGACGAGCAGATCCTCGCGGCATTGAAAAAGGACTACCCGGCACAGCAAGGCTACGGGGGCACCCTGCGCTGGAACTGGGTCAGGGAAGGGGAAGAAGTGCGGGTGGACTGGGACCACCCCGAACGGTACGTAGACGGGCGGTATTACATTATGCTGCCCAAACCAGCTGAGGGCAAGCTTGCCACTTACGAAAAAGTAGGCGAAGGCGATATCGAATTCCCCGGGCAGGATAAAAGAATACAGGAACTGCTCGCCCGCGCACCGCAGTGGGTGAAAGCCAAGACGCCTAACCCGGAGGAAAAAGAGGGGCTGGCTAATGTCAACCGTGAGTTCCGGCAGTACATGCAGAACCGGGAGAGGGAACGCACAAAGCTCCCGGATTCCCTGCCCTACATGAAAGGCGACAAAATCGTCGATGTAAAAGGCAGAGAGCATAAAGTCTACCTCGTTGTCGATGATGTGCCCCTTGCCATTTCTACCCGCCACCAAAGAGACGATGGGCACAAGCTCACCTTCCTGGAATACTACGACCGGGAGGCCAAGCTTTGGAAAAACGACGGCGAGCCTTACTATCATACCCATGCACCAACTGAAGCGGAGATCCGCGCACGCCCCCGTGGCTTCTTTGAAGAGCGTTCCGAAAGCATGCCCCCGGTGGATGAAAAAGGTAACCGCCGTATTGACAGCCAAGCCCTGGACGCCCTGGAGGCGCACCTGGAAAAGCTGCCGCAGACCAAAGACCTGCACTCGGAGTACGGGGAGTACACCGATGAGCGGAAAAAGCTGCACGATAAGATCATCAAGGAAGAAGTCGAAGGCAACACCTGCATCCGCCGCGAAGCCCCCATCGCCATACTGACCGGCGGGCTGCCAGGCTCCGGCAAGTCGACCTACATCCGCAACAACAAAGACTGGATGGACAACCCGGCCATCTTCAAAGTTGATGCAGACGACATCCGAGCCAAACTACCGGAATACGAAGGGTGGAATGCTTCTCAGACCCACAACGAAACGCAGGATATCGTCAAAACCCTGCTCGGCAAAGTGGGCAAGTTCGGCTGTAGCTATGATGTCATTTACGATGGCACCATGAACAAGTCCAAAAAGTACAAGCCCCTCATCGAAGTGCTCAAAAAGGAAGGCTACCGGGTGTTCATCATGTTCCTGAAAGTCGATAAGGCGACCAGCCTGGAACGGGCAATGGGGCGCTATCAGAAGTCCGGGCGCTACGTCCCCCGTTTTGTCATCGAAGAGGGCGTTCAAAATGGGCTGACGGCTTTTGAAGAGCTCAAGGGCATGGTAGACGGCTACGTGCTGATCGACGGCAAAACTCAAAAAGTGCTGGAAAAGGGCGGGGCAGAAATCCCCGACGACCGGGACTACAGCAAGCTGGACGATCAGCCGTCCCAAAAAACAAGCAAGCCCAAGCCTGGCAAAAAAGCCAAAAAGGTCTACAAAAAAGACTACTACGCCGCCATGGACAAAGCCCATCCGGGGCTCAGCAAAGCGCAGGTCAAAGGCATGAAGCAAAAGGAGTACGAAGCGCTGATGGACAAGCTGGAGCAGGGCGCGAAGGATATGGGGCTTACGGCAAAAAAAGCGTCAGAGTATGCGGAGGCTTACGTCAGCGTGCATTTGCCGAAAGGCAGCACGGCCCAAAAGCCCAAAGGGTTCACGCCACCTCCCTCTATGGAAGTCTTTCTGGTCATGGACCAGCCGGGAGAGCCGGGGCAGTATGATCTGGAAGATGCCGACCTCTACCTGTCCAAAGAAAAAGCCCTGTCCAATAAAGACGAAGGCATAGCCGTGCGGGCTTCGCTCGATATTGAACAGTGGATAGAAGACAACGAGCTCTCTTTCGAGTCTGAAAAAGACTTATTGAAAGAAGTGCAGCAACCGGGCTGGTCATGGGATGGTGTGGTGTCTATTGAGGAGGAAATTGATTACCCGGAGTACACGCTCCCGGAAAGCATCAAAGCCTACGGGGTACTCAGTTTCGTAGACAAGGAAGAAGATTACTATGAATACGATACACTGTCAATCGAGTTCGACAAGGGCCTTGTCGTTAAAACAGCGAAGGATTTAGGCCAGTGGGCGGTCGAATTGGACTTCAAAGCCGCAAAGTGGCTGGACAGGCTCAAACAAGAGGGCGGCCCGGTTCCTGTAATACAGTCTGTGGATGACCTGAAAACCGAAATCCGGGGCGGAGGGTATGAGTACGATGAGGGCATCGTTACTATCGGCAAGGTATTGCATAACCCGGACGATCTTTCCAATTTGAGAAAAAGCACAGGCGCTGAGCCTTCAGCAGGCACTAAGCCTTCCTTTTCCTGGCGTACCGCTGCGGACACCTCCAAGCTGATGCCCATGCTCAACCACTGCCAGGAGTATGCCCTGAAGGTAGACAAAGACTTGCCCGTACAGCTCAAAGGCACCGGCAAGGAAAGCATAACGGTAACCGCCCAGAAAGGGGAATACCTGATCTTCGACGATAAAGGACACCTGGTCTACGTGATGAATGCGGCAAGCTTCAAGCGCAAGTGTATCGAAAACACCACCCTCGAAAAACACCTGAAGGAGAAGCACCAAACCGCGCCCAAGCCCAATGACCGGCCATTGCCCAAAGCGCTGGAAAAATACCGGGGCGTCTTCGGGGATTACGATGGGGACGGCGTACTGAACGTGGACGACCCCGACCCCTACACGCCGGGCGACGGGACAACCGTGGAAGAGGTCAAGCTGGCCGATGAGATCGAAAAGATCATCGACTTCCGAAAGGATTACGATACTGCCCGAAATGAATTTGTGGAGATCCTCAAAAAGCATGCAGAGGGCGAGACGGATATCCTCAGCCGTACCAAAACGCCCTACTCCATCATCAACAAGCTCCGCCGTAAGCGGCTGGCCGGCAAAAAGGGCTTAACAGATGTCATCGGCACCATGGTCGTCTTCCCGGACCAGAAAAGCCTGGAAGATTTCAAAGACAAGGTCAATGCCGGGAAGCTGGGCGAAGTCCTGGAATTCGATGATTACTACAAAAAGCCACAGGCGGGCTACCGCGCCTACCACTGGAATGTCGTCTATAAAGGCTCACCGGTGGAGATACAAGCTAAGACCGAGCGGGTGAAGAAGATCGCCAAAGCCAACCACACCCTTTATAAGGAAGGCAAAGACGATGCCGAAAAGCTGGGCGCGCTGATGCTCCTGGCCAATCAGGCAGACAAAGGCGATCAGGCGGCCATGAAGAAGATCGACCCGGTGCTGAAAGACCCTAAGGCACTCAAACAGTACCTGACGGAGAAGAAGATGGACACCACCAAGGCAACCAAACAGCCGGATGCGCCCAAGGCAGATAAACAGTCAGCCACACCTAAGGCTGCCTCCAAACCGGCCCCAAAAGCACCCGACAAAGCCGCGCCTGAGGGGAGCTGCACAGCCGAAGAGCTGACCACCGCTCAAAAGGTTGCTAAGATCATGAAGATGGTCGATGAGAACACTATGGTCTGGTCGGACATTTTCGACACAAAGCAGTGGAAGAAAACTCGCGAGATTGAGGGCATCTATGAGCTACGTGCGGAAGCAGACAAAGGCAAGATTATAGTCAAAGTCCGAGATTGGAGCGCAAAAGGCAAAAAAGAAGCCGAAAAGTGGTACAGCCTCTGTATCGACTCTTACCGCCTGACCAAGATCGACACGCCACCCCAGGGCAGCTACCGGAGCGTAGTAAGCAAAAGCCAGTTGCAGGCAGCTTACACCACCAAGGGAGAGCGGAAATACCGGAAATGCGCTGCCTTGCACTCAGAGCTTGCTAAATGCCGCATGAAAGGCAACTGCACAACCGAACAGCGCGAACGCTACAAAAAGGAGGTCGACACCTGCGGCAACCTGGCGAAGACTAAAGTAGGTGTACCAAAGTACGTCATCTACCTCCATGCAGAAACCAAAAAGCGTAGAAAAAAAGGCGAGGCATATAGTGATGCACTCGCCCGGGTGGCCGAAGAGCTGCGCAAAGCAGCCGCTTAATCATATCGTTTTTTTCATACATGCTTTTCGTGGGTCGAAGTAAATAATGCTTCGGCCCTTTTCATTAGCTCTATCGGGTTTTGACCAGTCATAGCACAAATAATCAGAAACCGTGACAGATCCAGTTGGTATTTCCCGTTTTTGATCCTGCTCATACCAGACTTGTGGATACCCAGTTTCTCAGCGACTTCCCGGCTTGAAAAGCCTTTGTTTTTGTAGCCGGTAATCATGAGACTGACAATAATTTCTGTCAGTGTTTCAGCCTTCTCAATTGCAGTAATAATGCCTTTGTTCATAATCAGGAAGGTGCTTATTTAAAATGATCAAACTTCTGAGCTTTTTCAGCAATATCCATGTTGCCGGAGCGAAAATAGACAGCTAAGCTGGCAAGGTTTTTCCACCCCCCTAGCATCTTTATTCCATGCTGGCTCATTCCCTGCATATCCAAATTCGTTGCGGCGCTTCTTCGTGCAGTGTGCATACTTACTAATTTCCATTTTGGAACAAGCTCATCCCCATCCTCGACAAGGGTGCTAATTCCTGCTATCTCAGCAACACGCCTTATGCACTTGTTGCGATAGCTGTTAGTGTACCGCGAGCAATCATAATCGTATCTTTTTAAGATTGTTTTTGCCTTGGCACTTACAGGCACAATCACCTGTGTTTTAGTCTTTTTGTTCGTTCCTACGTAAAACACTTTGCTGTTTTTCTCAATGAAATTTGATTTTGAAATAGCCGTCACATCGCTATCTCTAAGCAAAAGGTAGTAGGCAAGCAAAAAGAAGTCTCTTACAATATACTGAGCCTTTGACAGCTCAGAATCTGGGGTTTTTTCGATTTGTGCAATTTCGTTAGGGGTTAAAAAAGGCTTTGGGCGAGCTCTGCCCTGTTTATGCTTGATTTTCTCTACATGTGGATTATCAACCCGCTGGTGCATAATTGCCTTCTTAACTCGACCTAAATGATAAGCAGTTGTAGCCTTAACAAACCCCATCTTCTTCATATAGGTGACGAAATCAGCAACCCATTTTTCGTCAATATCCTTGATATATGATTTGATGGAGTAGTGTTTTTCAAACTGCCTGACTCGGCTTATAGTATTCCGATAAGCTTTTGCAGTACCAGCAGAATATTCACCTTTGTTCAAAGTGATATATTCTTCAAGCGCTTCGGTCAATAGCTTGCTTTTTGAAGATTTCAAAAAGTTTTCAAACGTCCCCCCATTAAGGAAGTGTTCTTCAAGAGCTATTTTCCTGGCTCTGATCTTTGCATTATAAAGCCTTGCGTTGGGGTGTTTAGACTTTACGACTTGCTTGTTCTTATCCCAGAACTTTGATTCGATATAAATACCATCAACCATAAAATATCGCACTACCCCATTAAGGTTAACATATACCTTGACAGCAGCCGTGCCATCCTTTCGCGGTTGGCCCCACAGAACAGTCCGAATTGTCACTATCTTTTGCTTAAAAATGTCTTAAAAAAGTGCTGACCAAAAATAAATAAAAAACACCAAAAACAAGCAAAAGAAAGGTCTGTTACTCTTTTGTAATCAGAGTGAATTATAATTTGTGTATTTGCAAGTGCTATTTGCATTACAAAACTAAGGAAAATATTTAAAATAACAAATTTTATTTAATACCCTGTAATACAGAGTTTTAAAAAGCAATATTTTAAAGTTTATATTAAATCCTTAAAAATTGCCTTATATGAGGTTTTATCTAATGAAGATTTACACCTAGTTTTCGGTATAGGTAAGGATTAAAGCTATTCCACCTGTACGGGAATTCATGAATTATAACTATTTTCCCGCAGGAAAACAGAACGAGCAGCTCGCAATTCTCAGAGCTGTCCAACAAAAAAGCTAAAACCAATGAAGAAAATCCTTGTCGCCAACCGGGGCGAAATCGCACTACGTGTCATGCGGACCGCAAAGAAAATGGGTATACGTACCGTTGCTGTTTACTCTGAAGCAGACCGGCACGCGCCTCATGTCAAATTCGCTGACGAAGCGGTATGCATCGGCCCTCCGGCGTCCGCTCAATCTTACCTCCTGATTGATAAAATCCTTGATGTTGCCAAGTCCCTGAATGTAGATGGCATACACCCGGGCTACGGCTTCCTGAGCGAGAACGCAAAATTCTCTCAGGCTGCCGAAGATGCCGGCATCAAATTCATTGGACCGGGGCCTCACGCTATTGAAGTCATGGGCAGCAAACTGGCCGCCAAAGATGCGGTGAAAGCCTACGATATCCCTATGGTGCCCGGGCTGGACCACGCCATTACGGATATTGACGAAGCCAAAAAAGTAGCTAAAGAGATTGGATTCCCCGTACTGATCAAGGCCTCCGCCGGTGGTGGTGGCAAGGGGATGCGGATTGTTGAAAATCCGGATGAATTTGAAGACCAGATGAAGCGGGCCATTAGCGAAGCGACTTCTGCTTTTGGCGATGGCTCGGTATTTGTTGAAAAATATGTGACTTCGCCCCGCCACATCGAAATTCAGGTACTGGCCGATGAACACGGCAACTACATCCACTTCTTTGAACGGGAGTGCAGCATTCAGCGCCGCCACCAAAAGGTAGTGGAAGAAGCGCCTTCCTGTATTCTGACACCGGAGCTGCGGGAGAAGATGGGCAATGATGCCCTCAATGTGGCCCGTTCCTGTAACTACACCGGAGCCGGCACGGTGGAGTTCCTCATGGATGCCGACATGAACTACTACTTCCTGGAAATGAATACCCGCCTGCAGGTAGAACACCCGGTCACGGAGCTCATTACCGGCGTGGACCTGGTGGAACAACAGATCCTCATCGCACGGGGCGAGCCTTTGCAGATCAAACAGGAAGACCTGAGCATTACCGGCCACGCCCTGGAACTCAGGGTGTATGCCGAAGACCCGGCGGAGAACTTCCTCCCAAGCGTTGGTACTTTATCCCGGTACCGCCGCCCAAAAGGAGATAACATCCGCCTTGACGATGGGTACGAAGAAGGCATGGAAATTCCGATCTATTATGACCCGATGATTGCCAAGCTGGTGACCTACGGTGTTAATCGCGATGCGGCCATTCAGCGCATGATCGAGGCCATTGAGATGTATGAAATCGAAGGGGTGGAAACGACTTTGCCGTTCGGTAAGTTTGTCTGCGAACACGAAGCCTTTACAAGCGGAAAGTTTGACACTCACTTTGTCAAGCACTACTTCACGCCCGAAGCCCTTGAGAAGGGGAATGAAGGTGCCGCAAAAGTAGCAGCCAAGCTGTCTGCATACCTGTTTGAACGCAACAAGATCCAGCTCAACGTTCCGGAAGTGAATCATTCGGAATGGCAGAATCGATAGTCGCTTGTTGAAAGGGCTAAAAAGCCTTTTTCGCACCTGAAAGCGACAATCCTTCATCACGTTACCCGGAACAAATTGAACCGGGACCAAAGTGCCCGCCTCGATTTTACAATCCTGGCGGGTTCTTTTGTTGTTTTAAGGGTGCAGGGTATGAAAAGAGACGACCTTAACCGGTTGCCCCCACATGTGGATGGACATTTCCTCTTCCTCTGGTTTGAGTGTCACTTCGACCGATTCCCCATCGTGCTTGAGCTGTTCGGGCATTTGGACAGGCCGGTACTCCCGCCCGTCATCGGCTACAATGCCCCAGAAGCCGCCTTCCAGCTTCACGTGTTTGATGGTCCCTTTAATCCTGATGTTTTTCATGTGGCTCGGTGGTTGATTTATTATTCAACAAACGCTCCACCGTATCGTTGAGGTTGTTGATAAGCCTGGACTGATTTTGGATGGTTTGCTTGAGGTCCTTCATTTCATCGTGAAGGTAGCGCTTGATGTTTTGCGGGGAAGGCAGGAAAGGGCTGATTTTCGCCCGCACATACCAGATTTCCCGAATATCGCCCAGGTTGAGGTGGTAAGGTTCGTAGAAGTTGTTATCAGAATGCAGCTCCAGGCTTTGCTTCTCTTTCAGATGGTTGAACGCCCGCTTCACCACCACATCGCCCCGGGTAACGACTACATAAACGTAGCTGTCCTTGACTCCGGATTCCCAGAGGGTGGGCTCCAGGTAGCTGCAAATGACCTTGTCCCCTTCAAACAGCGTGGGCTCCATGCTATCGCCCGCTACATCAAAAGACCGGTGAGTTCCAATTTTGTACTTGTAATCCGGCAGCGTGAAATGCGGCAGTTCCTGAATGAAGGTGGGGTCGGTCATCTCGGCAGCATAACCTGCCTGCGCCGGTACGGGCACATGCACAATGCGCTCCTCCTCATTGGAGTTGGTCACGATAGTCAGTACCCGGAAACTTTTATCACCTTCCTCACTCATGAACATGGGGCCCTCACCGGTGTAGATATAGACCGGATTGATCTTATACTGTTCCACGGCTTTACGCAGCAGCTCTATCGTTACGTCGCGCCGGCCCTTCAGAATTTCGCTCAGGCTTTGAGGCAAATAATCAAGCGACAAGGCAAACTGACGGCTGGACCGAACTTGGTTTTCCGCCTTCAGTTTATCGTGGCACTTGACGAAACGCTGGGTAACGATATTACTCATAGGTTATGATTTCTAACAAAAATAAAATTTCTGTCCATAAAATGAGTAGTAACGCGGGTAAGTTTACCAAATAAGTGACACCTATACTCAAAATACTGTCATTACTGTACTGCAATCGTGCCCGGCTCACTGTCCAGCCCTACCAGTTTCTCCCCCAGATTGACCACTTCGATAGCAGTAGGCTGATCAATAATCTGCACCGGGCTTGATTGCCCACTCGCCTTTGCTTCAAAACAAACCGTGTAGAGCGGGTTCCCCGCACTTACCGTCACACCTTTGAGCGCATTATCGATCCAGGCCACCGGCATCACGCCTTCCTGTACCCGGGTTGTACCGAAGTTTTGGATGGTCAGATAAGGCAGCCCAAAGTCCTTTAGCCCCTTGAAGGTAAGCACATCCGGGTTCCATGCCACGGTATACTGCATGGACAAAAGGCTGTTGAAGCCCCTGGCGCGTACCGGCGTGCAGACCGTTTCCCCGGCAGCAACCGTTTGATCGTCGATGCTCAAAAAAAGGACTTCCGTACTCTGCGGGGGCTGATAAAGCGAAGGCTGCGGGCGGGCCTCTTTCTCATCAGGCACAACAGTTGCTGAAGTTGCCGGCTGATTCGTTTCGGATTGCTGATCAGCAGTGGAACCGGAGGCATCGCTCTGGCAGCTCCACAACATGAAAAAGACAGGCAGTAAGAAGATTAAACGGATGGTCATTGGATTATTTTTTCTGCAAAGTTAATGGGCTTACCTTTGGTATTGCAAAAAATCACGAATCAATCCGGCTGAAATAAATCACCGCCTGCAAACTAGACCATTGGAGAGATACGTTAAGAACAGGTGTTTCTGTGATTTCACAAAATTTGGTACATTGCACAAAAAATTTGCAGCATGAAGCCCCTTTTTCCAATTGCCATTTTATTTGTTGCGCTGCTGTCCAGCTGTGTGACCAAGAAGGAGTATCAGGAAATGGAAGAGCTCAAAGCCTTCTACGAGCAGGAAGCCCAGTCCACGGATTCTCTACAAAATGAGTACAACAAACTCGCTGAAGAAACCAGGCAGCTGGAAATTGAGGTCCGTAATACCCGCCTTGAGCTGGAGGAGTACGTTGTGACCAATAAAAGCCTGAACCGCAGCTATCAGGACCTGCTTCAGCGTATGGACCGCATCCTCGAAGAGCGCAATGAGCTTGACGAGACCGCCTCCTATGAAAAGGTAGCCCTGCAGCGGCAGCTCACCCAACAGCAACAAAATCTGGACAAGGACAGAGAACGCCTCGAAGGACTGGAATACGAGCTTTACCAAAAAGCCAACCGCCTCAATACCATGGAGTACGACTATACCGCGATGAAAGGCACCCTTCAGGACCGGAATATCCGTATTCAGGAGCTGGAGGAAATGCTCAACCTCAAGGAGGATAACATGCAGGGCGTTCGGGCCAGCCTGGATGATATTGTCGGGCAGTTCTCCTCCCGCGGGCTTAGCGTGGAAGACCGGGGCGGCAAGCTTTATGTTTCTCTTAGCGCTGAGCTGCTCTTCCCAAGCGGCAGTACCCGTATTGACCCCTCTGGCAAGGAAGCCCTGCGCCAACTGGCCGGGGCACTAAAGAACAACCCGGACATTGACATCCTCGTCGAAGGGCATACCGATTCAGATGGCAGTGAACTGGCGAACTGGAACCTCAGCGTGGACCGGGCTGTTGCCGTCACCCAAATTCTGACTCAGTTTGGGGTATCCCCACAGCGGCTTACCGCTGCCGGCCGGGGCGAAAACATGCCGGTGGCGACCAATAATACTGCTGCCGGAAAAGCACAAAACCGCCGTACAGAAATCGTCATTTCGCCAAAGCTTGACGAGGTATACGAGCTGTTGAGCAATTAAAACTATGTTTCCTGTCACTGCGCGTTTTCTACTGATTTACACTCTATTGAGCAGCGTAGTTGCGCTAGCTCAAGCTCAGCCACGCTGTGCGCTGAACACCCACAACAGCCCCTTGAGAAACAGTGGAGCCATCGTGCCAATACGGGAGCCTGTTGTCATACCCGTGGCTGTGCACGTAGTCTGGCATACCGCTGAAGAAAATATTTCCGACGAACAGGTCGTATCACAGATTGAGGTCCTGAATCAGGACTTCCGAAGCCTGAATGTGGAAGTCCCATTTGTCCACCCCCTCTTCGATGAGCTTGTCAGTGACCTGGAGCTGGAATTCTGCCTCGTTGCCATCACCCGCACTTACACACCGGTGGCGGGCATCACCAATACCTTTTCCAACGGCAAGCGGCGCCTTTGCTATACAGACCTGGGTGGCAGAGACGGCTTCGACCCCGACCGGTACCTGAACATTTGGGTGGCTGGCCGGAACGATGGCGCACTAGGCTCCGCCACTTTTCCGGAAGAGGGACAGGAAACGCCCGCTGAAGACGGGCTGTACATCCGGCCTGATGCCTTTGGCACGACCGGCACTGTAAGCCCCCCTTTTCACCTGGGGCGTACCTGTACGCACGAGCTCGGCCACTACTTCAATCTGCAGCACCTCTGGGGCCCCAATGCCAACAATTTCAACTGTGATCAGGACGATGGCATTGCCGACACCCCACTTCAGGCCGACACCTACCAAGGTACCTGCCCTACCCTGCCCCCGTTTTCCTGCGGCTCACCGGATATGTTTATGAACTTCATGAATTTCACGCAGGACGCTTGTATGTCCCTGTTCACACCCGGCCAAAAAGCGCGCGTGCTGAGCACCCTGCAGTCCTACCGCCCCGGGCTGCTGCAAGGCTCCTGCACGCCTGTTTCCATCCAAACAACGGGCACCTCTTCGTCAGAGGTCTCTATAATTGGGAATCCCGCCAGAGACCATCTTCGAATCCGCCTGCCTGGAAATGAACTGGCACAGCTTGCAATTTTTGACCTTGCCGGCCGTTTAGTACAGCAGGTTGAAGCCGCAGGCCCCGAAGCGGAGCTCAGTGTTGCGGGCTTTTATGCCGGAAATTATTATATAAAAATCCGGTATGGGAATAAAATGCACGTCAAAAAGCTTATTATTGCCCGGTGAGAACGATGGCGGTGGCCAGTAGCTGTAACCAACCAGAATTGTTGTATTATGGCAGTGAATCCGTGTGATAGGACTGAAGAAATGGGTGGCGAGCATTCCATACAAGAAGTTGTACCTGCCCGGCCATTCCGGTTTCTATCCACCGGCACACCCCGCAAGCGGAGCTGTGCTGCCATTATCCACTGCTTAAACCAAACCTTCGTTTCCTGATGAGTATCAATCCTCTCGTTCCCCCCAGGAATCTGGGCTTCCTGCTTTTTTTCGGTGCGGTCCTGACCATGCTCCACAGTTGCGGCTCCCCGGCTTCGGCTTCACTGAGTAAGCTCGACCCCCTCATTGAAATGAGCAAAGGGCCCTGCTACGGACGCTGTCCGGTATTCACCCTGACCATCTACGAAAATGGCATTGCCAGTTACAAGGGAGAACGCTATACCGACCGGCTGGGCACCTTCGTCAGAAAACTGGAAAAATCTGAAATGGAACGCATCCTGGGCGAATTTGACCGGGCCAACTTCTGGCAGTTCCGCGATAGCTACCGGGGGCGTATCCCGGATATGCAGAGCGTCACAATCTCCTACCATCAGAATGGCAAGAAGAAAACGGTGACCGGAAAGGAAATCCGGCCTAATGCGGTCAAATGGCTGGAGTCCCAACTCGATCAAATCGCACAAAGGGAGGGCTGGATCCTTAAAGAAGCACCGGAAGAACAAGTGCCGGACTTCCTAATCCCTGATCAGCTGCTGGTCGAACTGGGCGAAGAGACGGACCCGGAAGAATGGGCGAAAAAGTACACACAGACCGACATGACTTTCCTGCGGTCTCTCAACGATACCGGGTACTGGATTTTCTCCTACGATGATGAGACTATCACGCCGGATCAGATGCTGGAACAGGTGCGTAATGACGAAGAGGTCATTAGCGCAGAGTTCAACAAAAAAATCTACGACAACCTGGAAGAGGAAAAGGAGGCGGAGGAAAGCGCTACTACTAAGGAGGCGGCTCCCGCTTCTGATGCCGGTACCCAAAGCAAGGGAAAATCCAATACCCCTAAATCCGGCAAACAGCAATAAATTAATTGCACAAATAGTTAAGCAGCACCCCCAGCTTGTAAAGGTCGAAAGCCCGCAGGTTGGGGGTTTTGGCGTTTAGAAGGTGCTGCTTGAGCAGGGGCCGGGCCTGATCCAGCAGATAGCAGGCCGGTCGCGCCGCTTTCCAGGCATCAAGACGTTCGTAAGCGCGGAGCAGGCGGGTCTCCCTCAGGCTGCCCTCCTGATACAGAAATGCCAGGTTCTCAATGGCCTGTTCGGATTTGCGCAGAAATGTCTCTGCCGGCTCCAGCCCGGCGTGGATCAGCGGGTTATCGAGGTGCAAAATAGGAATGCCCCGCCGCTGCAGCTCCAGGCCAAAGAGTGTATCCTCATGCCCGTACTGCAACAAGCGCTCATCGAACTGTATCGGGGCAAACAAAGCTTTGGGGATGAGAAAATTATTGGTCATAAAGCTGTGGTAGGGCTGTTTTTGCCGCGCTTCTGCGCGCTGCACTTCCCGTGACCTGCCATAGTGCCAATGAAATCTGAGCCGAGGTGATTCCGGAGGCTCCGGCTGGTAAATCCGCCCACCGTAGAGCAAACGGCCAGGGGTGCAGTGCGACTGGTACTGCTCCAGGTAATCCGCCCGGGTGACCTCAGAGTCGCCATCCATAAACAACAAATAGTCGTACCGCGCCGCTTCCGCCAGGCGGTTTCGTATACGGGAGCGCCCCAGGTTTTCAGGCATCAGCCGATAAGTGACGCCCGGCAACTGCCCAAGGGGAGCGTTTATGTTTTGAAATTCAGGAAGGGACGCATCGTCCCAACAAAGGATTTCCACGGCCCATTCCAAGGCATCAGCCTGTTGGCGCAAAGCCTCCACCAACGGCCGCACGTCATAGTTGTAAACAGGAATCAGTATAGAAAGCCCGGAAGCTGGCATAGGAACATTGGGTTATGGTCGCTCAAACTTAGGTATTTTTTAAACCAACTCCTTTTCCCGGATCGCCATAATATTTTGTAACTTTAAACGGGGTCACTTGCTATCACTATACCGACGATAAAGTGGTTTGCCACAGCAAACCAACTTGATGCCGGCATAAACGCTGGAAAGTGGCCTGCTACGATATCGCAAACCACTTTGTTAAGCGCATACAATCCGGTACCCGCAATGAGAAAACGATTGCTCGCCATAATACTATGCTACGGCCTGATCAGCGGCCTGCATGCCCAGGACTTCATCCTGCAAGGCTGCTACTGGAGCTGCCCGGAAGATGCGCCCGGCAGCCTGCCTGATAGTGCCACCCTTCGTTTTTGGGTAGACCACCTGACGGAGCAATCCCCGGAATTTGCCCATGCCGGCTTTACCGCCATCTGGCTGCCCAACCTCACGGCACAGGCACCACCGCAGGTCCGCACCCTCATTCAGCGCCTCGAAGCACAGGGCCTGACTGTCATTGCAGAAATCGACCTGAGCCAGGACTCCCTTGGCTCGTTGGCGGAACAGGGCATAGCGCTCCGGGAAGCGCTGGGTGTGGAAGCTTTTAGCATTACCGACCTCCCCCTCTCCCCTGCCGAGGCGTTTGCTGCTGATTTTAAAACCCTTGCTGCGGCCGGCGTTGCTCCTAAGTTTGTCATTCGGGGCGTGCCGGGCTTTGACCGTAAGAAAGGACAGGTGCAATGGATACGTAATATCCTCAAAGCACTGGGGCAGGATGCCAGCCCTAAACCGCGCATTTACGATTACCAACTACGGGAGGTGCTCCGCCAGGCCTGTTCTGACTCCACCTACGATGTACGAAAAATTTATCAGGCCAGCATCCGGGATGCTTCCGCGCTATCGGGGTACAATATTGTGACCATGGCCAACCATCCGGCCTATAAAAACCAAAATGCAACGCCCGGCGACTACGATGACCCCATTCCCAGCCCCTTACTGGCCTATGCCTATCTACTGACCAATAATCAACTTGGCATGCCTACGGTTTTTTATGGTGACTACTTTGGTGGCGACTCGGAGCTGGCAGAGTATGCAGACAAAAAGCCCCTGCGGGCTCACATCGACCAACTGCTGGCCATCCACCGGCAGTTTATCTTCAACTCTTCCATGGTGGAATACCTGAATGCAGCAGGCAGTGACAAGCGTTCGGCCTACTACAGCGGAGATTCTACCCGGGCATTAGTTTTCCAGCTGGAAGGCAGTAATACGCCGGCGGGACTAAAGAGCAGCACACAGGGCCCCCGGGACGTGCTGGCAGTCATCAATTTTGGAAGGGACACGCTGTCCATTAAGCAAGAGCTCAACACCTCTAATATCAAAAACGGCGATTACTTCACAGATGTCACCGATCATGCCATTACGCCGAAAGCCACCCTTGTCCATTTCGATTCCCTGGATGCCTCGCCCTCGGCAGTAGCGCTCGAGGTACCTCCCCGGTCTTACGCTATATGGGTGCAGGGCAGAGCTCAAAAGGTCAGGCCCAGCCGTATTCAACTGACTGCCATTCCCTATCCCGACTATATTGAACTCAACTGGGAGGTCGCTTACGAACGCAAAGTGCTGGGGTACCAGATCGAACGCTCAGTCAATGGCGGAGCTTTTGAGCCGATCGGACAGCTCCCTCCGCTTTCCAATGAAAATGAGCCGGCGTCTTTCCTGTTCCTGGATAAGGATATTTTTCCCGAAGAGGAACTGCGCTACCGCGTAAAGCTGATTGATCAGGAAGGCAGGCATCAATTCAGCCCGGTTGCCGAAACCCGGCCTGCACAGCGTAACCTGAAGTTTGAATTAATAAAAGCACCGGAGCAGCACACCTGCGCCTTCAAAATGAGAAGCAATTACAGCGGGCAGGGGGCACTTGCTATTTATGATGCTGGCGGTACGGTTGTTTTTGAACAGCCGCAGACCATTAAAAAAGGGGAAAACGTGACCCGGGTTGATTTATCGAAACTCGACAAAGGCATTTACTACATCCGCTTCCGGGCGGAAGAAGGGGAGCTTTGGAGTACAAAGGTGGTAAGGCTATAGGTCGAGCAGCCCTTCCGGCAGTTGCATTTCCACCCGTTCTGCTTCCGGGTCAATTGCCTGAAGGAAGGTTTCATTCAATGGGATCAGGACTTCCCGCCCCTGATAACTGACCAGTGCCAGAATTTGCTCCGGATAGGCTTCCACGGATAGGATGGGGCCGATTTCGCCTTCCGTTTCCGTCACCACAGTAAAGCCCTCCAGCAGGCGGAAATCCTCAATACCCAGTTCCTCCGCCTCCACCTCCTCAGCGGGCAACAGGATATCCAGGCCCGTTAGTGCTTTGGCGGCCTCTTTCGTGTCCACATCTTCCAGCTTAATGACCAGCGGGCTTTCCAGAAGGACGCCCTCATTAAAATAGGGCACCGGGCTGCCATCAACCGGAGCGAACAGCACTTCTGCTTCAAGGGCCGCATCAAGAAAAGCATCCTCCACTAAGATGCGGATGCCTCCGTTTAGCCCATGCGTTTTGCCGAACCGGCCGACCTTGGTATAGGATTCTTTTGCCATAGTTTTATTTACGCGGCTCTGAGAACAGCTACCCCATCAATTCTGCCGCCCCTCGTCCAAAAAGCTGCCGTGAATAATACCACCGCCCAGCACATCATCCCCTTCGTAAAACACAGCCGACTGCCCGGGGGCCACGCCCTTCACATTAGCGTAAAAGTCAACATGGATATTTTCGCCCATATTGCTTAACTGGCTTAGCGTGCCCTGATCATTATAGCGGATCATGGTAACGGCTTCCGTGCCATCGGGGATTTGGTCGTACTTCATCCGGTTGACCTTGCCGACCATCATGCCATTACGCACAAGTTCCTCCTGCCGGCCCAGCACAACGGTATTCGTGTCGGGGCGGATTTCCGTCACGTACATCGGCTCCCCAAAGGCAACGCCCAGCCCTTTGCGCTGACCGATGGTGTAGAAGGGGTAACCTTTATGGGTACCAATTACGTCCCCTGCGGTATTGACAAACTGCCCCCCATCCACACGCGCTTCCAGCCCGTCGACCCGGCGCTTGAGAAAGCCCCGGTAGTCGTTGTCGGGCACAAAACAGATTTCATAACTTTCCGCCTTTTTGGACAAGGCTTCATACCCCCAGTCGGCAGCCATCTGCCGGACTTCAGGCTTTGTGTAGGGGCCCAGGGGGAAACGGCTGCGCGCCATGCACTCCTGGCTCAGCCCCCAGAGGACATAAGATTGATCCTTGTGCGCATCCACTGCCTTGCTTACATAGTGCCGCCCGTTGAGTTCATTGAGTTGGGCGTAGTGCCCGGTAGCAATGAATTCGCAGTCCAGCGCATCCGCCCGCTTTAGCAGGGCACTCCATTTGATGTGGGTATTGCAAAGGACACAGGGATTGGGGGTGCGCCCCGCCAGGTACTCGTCCACAAAATTGTCGATAACATAATCACCGAACTCATCGCGTATATCGATAATAAAGTGATGGAAGCCCACTTTTACAGCCACCTCCCGGGCATCGTTGATAGAATCCAGGCTACAGCAGCCCGTTTCCTTGGAAGACCCTCCGGAATTGGCGTAATCCCATGTTTTCATGGTGATCCCAACGACTTCATAGCCCATATCGTGCATCATCATAGCCGTGACCGTGCTGTCAATGCCGCCGCTCATGGCTACCAATACTCTTCCGTGCTTACTCATGAAAAAAATTACAGTTTTGATTCTGGCTAACTGCCTTCAAAATCAACACACAAAGGTACAAATTTGGGCGCTGATTAGTTCAACCGGTGGAGTAGAATGTAGTCTAAGGTAGCTTTCCGCTTTTCAATCTCTTCCCAAAGGACGCCTTAACGGAACCAATCTCACGGTTAGCAGGTTTTACGTAAGAACTATTTTACCAATCATGGCAGGAAACAACGACATTAGCTGGGACGAAATCAAAGCCCTGTTTGCAGAGACTAACCGCAAGTTTCAAGAAACAGACCGTTTATTGACTGAAAAGTTTCAAGAGACGGATCGACAGTTTAAGGAGACGGACCGCAAGTTCCAAGACACAGACCGCAAGTTCCAAGACACGGATAGAAAGCTGGATAAGCGCTTCAACGAACTCTATGGGTTGTTCTCCTCCCAGTGGGGGCGCCTGGTGGAGAGCCTGGTGGAAGGTGAATTGGTACGCACCTTTGAGAAGCGCGGCAGCAAGATAGAGCAAACAGCTCAGCGACTCAAGGGCAGCCACAAAGGACAACGCTTTGAATTTGACATCATTGCGCGCAATGGTACGGAAGTGGTGGTCGTGGAGGTTAAAACCATGCTTAAATCTAAGCATATCCAGAAGTTCGTGGACAAAATGGGCTCCTTCAAGACTTTGGTAAAAAGGTATACCCCCAATAACGTCTATGGTGCTGTAGCTTTCCTACAGGCAGATGCCGGAGCGGAGCAAATGGCAGAAAACAAAGGCCTTTTTGTCATCCGCGCTACCGGAGACTCGGCAGCTATTGTGAACAAGGCCGATTTTGTGCCGCGTACCTTTTGATCCATTTGTCTATTCTGATCAATGGTCCTACCGCACGTTTGATACTGCCATACTGCTCATTTTGCCGTCGCTTTTACCGGTCACTCCTTCACAAATTTACGCACCACCTGCTGCGCCCCTGCCTGCAAGCGCACCACATATACCCCACTTGGCCAGTCTGATACATCGACTTGCCAGCTTTGGAGGGTTGGGCTTAGATCCAAAGCTTCAGTATGAAGGGTTTGACCGGACAGGTTCTCGATTTGGAGCTTGCCTTGGGTGGATTGGGGAAACTGAAACTGTAGGTTAAGAGTAGAATTGGATGGGTTTGGAAAAATAACCAAATCATTGAGCAGCGGAAATAGATCGCTATTTGAGACAACTAAATCTGGAGTAACCTGGATTGTCATATACCGGGTTAGAGACTCTGCCATTTCACCATTTAGCCACCCATTGATTCTTACAGCAAATGCATAGAGACCTTCCTCTATAGGCTTGTCCCAAAATATGCAGCAGCGAACCTCATTTGTAGCCTCAGGAAAAGAGTAGCCCTCTTCTGTAGCAGGAATAAATTCATAGCTTAAGGAATCAAGGCTCCCAAAGGGAAGAATAGAGCCAACAACTTCATGATAAACAATACCATCTTCGTCCTGCTCTAACCAGTTAAAATTTAGAAGACACTGCGGAGCATCATTCTTTGCTTCACTTGTGGATTTGGCGTAAACCACTTCCGAAAGAACAAATTCCTTTTCTCCGGAATTTTCAATATTCGATATACCAGGGGCCCAATTACCTAAATTCTCAATTGAAATAGTGTAGAAACCTGTGTCAGGGTATTCATGAGTGCCACCAAGGTTAGAAACAAAGTTTCCATCGCTATCATTACGGAGTAATAATGTATTAAGCGTATCTTTAGTACCATCTCCCCAATCAATTATCCGATCTTCTATGTACGTGTCTAAGGTAGCAATATGTACGTTGACAGTTGCCGATTGATACCCCATAGAAGCTCGGTTTAACTCGCCAGCAATTATTTGTTGAGCGCCTAAAATATTGGTTAGAATCAAACAAATACAAGTAGTTGAAATTAATATTTTCATTTTTTTGCTTTATGATCGCTTTTAATTGTCTTAAGCTCCAAATTCTGGCGCATCACTCCACCACAAACCTCCGCACCACCTGCTCCGACCCTGTCTGCAAGCGCACCACATATACCCCGCTCGGCCAGTCCGCCACATCGACCTGCCAGCTTTGGAGGGCAGGGCTTAGATTCAAAGCTTCGGTATGAAGGGTTTGACCGGACAGGTTTTCGATTTGAAGCTTGCCTTGGGTGGATTGGGCGTGCCGTAGCTGTAGATGGAGGGTGGAAGTGGCGGGGTTCGGGAAAACGCTCAAGCTCAGCTCATTAGATGGCTGATTATAGGAATGGACCAGCAAATCTTCCGTGACCAAAAAAACCATAGCTCGCATGGTTGTAGAGAGAAAAGCAGTGTCAATTTGGCCGTTCTCATTGATATGACGCCTAAATTCCCTGATATTTACTCCAACTGCATATCGCCCCTCCCCTAATGGCCGGTCCCATATCAATGCCCCACCGATTGGGGGGGCCATATAGAGGCTATCTGTTGATTCGGGAAAGGAAAAGCCTTCGGCAGGAAATTCAGCTAGCTTTCCATTATAGACATCTGCTAAGGCATGGAATTCGTCTGATTCTATAGTCATTCCTAAAAAAAGAGAGCCATCCTCGCGTTTTCTGATATGCTCTTGTTTATTAAAAAATACAGGTGATGTGTTGGACTGTAGCTCAGAATTGGCTGGGAGTATATTAACTGTATCATAGAGCGTCAGCACTTTTTCAGCCGAATTTTCAATATTTACGATATCTCCGATGAGGAAACTATCCCGAAACCCCATAGCTAATATACCCGATGTATCAAATGTATGCTCTCCTTTATAGATATTTAAACGGTAAGTATCATTTCCTAAATTCCTTACAAAAAGGTCAGAAACCAATTCTATTGAATCCAGAGGGCTTCCATCTCCCCAATCGTACATGATAAAGGGTTTCGAGCCATTCTGCCGAAACACCCATGCTTCTACCGAAACATGTTCTGAAAAAACCTCTTTATAGACTTCGGCTCCATAAATGCGCTGGGCGTCTAAGTAGGAGAAAGAAACAGAACTGATTAAGAGTATTAATAATATGCTTTTCATGATTTGTTGCTCTTGCTTTTTTGTAAAGTATTTTATGACAAACACATCAGAAGCTTTAATTCATTTTAATAAATCTAGCACTGCCAACTGTAGAAACTATGTAATAAACACCAGGGGGGAAATTCGACACATTTACCTTATAGCTGCCGATTTCAGTGGCTGTAATTGAAGATTGCATTAATTTGCCTTCAGCAGAAAAAAGTCTGAAAGGGAGGTGTTTACCCGTTAAGCTCCGACAATCAAATTCAACCATAATAGTGTTACCTGAGGAAGGATTTGGATAAACGATTACACCTTTCCCTTTTTCTTCAAAATTATTTACATGGATAATGCCTTGGTTATTTAACTTCATTGTTATCCCATCAATACCGAACGCTTCTGATTGTTCATAGGCACCCAAAGGAAACCTTACAGGAAAGTATTCCACGCTACCAGTACGACCTCCTAGATATAGTGAACCGTCTTTTACAGTTTGGCAGCTTACCAAATCGTTATTTTCTCCTCCAAGAAAGGTAGAGTAAACTAGATTCTTATTCACACCTAATGCGCCAATAAATATATCTGTAAAACCAAAGTGAGTTGGTTCAAAAAAGCCGTTAAAACTTCCCGGACAAAGAGGGAAATGATCAGCATCTGGCACACTACAATAGTCATCTGTATCACTACCAGTTGAACATAGAGTACTACCAGAAAAATATAAGACCCCATTTCCATCATAAGCTACATTGCTATGATTCAAAGGGAAAAACGCCTCATCTTCATTACAACCAAAGCTTGTTTTCCATGACAACGTCCTACTCTCAAACTCAGCCAAAAAATACCCCTCTGAAATTCCGCTTAGCTGAAATCCTCCCCCTGTGTTGGATGGCAAGTTATTCAAGAAATTACTGTAACCAATAACAGAAAGTTTATTTTCATGAATCGAAATACTCGACGATGTAGATATGATCTCCGAGAACTGACCACCAAAAAATGTTGACCAATTTAATTCTCCTTGTGAACTAAATTCAGCTAAAAAAACATCTTGACCTAGTCCAACACTGGCTCCATTTGAGAAATCGAATTGTGAACTCCCTGTGGGATTACAATTAGGGAAGCCTGAGTCATTTGGTACACCACAATCAATTAAAGAATAGCTTTTCGTATTTGTATTTCCTGCAATAAAAATTTTACCATCTGAGTCACTGATTTCAATATCCACAACGATATCCATATCATTACCCCCAAAAAAGCTGCTCCATTCTTCTTCTAAATCAAAGCTATATCTAGCAATTAATCCATCACTCGTTCCTCCATTGAATGAACTATCATGAAAAGCCCACAAAGAGCTGATTTCAACATTATAGCTTGGATTTTCAACTTCTCCTCCTACAAAGAGCCCTAAGCTACTACCAGTAAACCCTGCTTGGGAATTAACATCCAAACAATTAAGCTCAGAGCCTTCTCCTAATACAATTGTTTTTTCCAGCTCCCCTGTAAAAGAATCAAATGCAGCGATGAATCCATGACCCACATTTGACGGGATACCAGAGTCAGTAGGAAAATCCTCTGATTCCGTTAATCCTACAGTGTAAATATTCCCATTTATTTCTTTTAAATCATTTGACCGGGTGTGACGGATTTTTGATGTAATTATTAAGCTGCATACCGCATTCTCTTTTTCCAATATTGCTCGTATCTGCCCGCAGACAGCTTGAGCGCACGGACGATAAGCATATCATCGGCATGCACATTAAGCCACCTCATGCCACTACCTCCCAAACGGGCTTTGATCAGCGTCTTGCACCCTGCCTCTACGGTGCCGGAACCGATAGGCAGCCCTTTTTCCTGCATTTGAAAATAATTCATCCGGTGCTGCTGGTTTTCCAGGTATACAACTTGCTGGCGGGCGATTTCGCGCCGCTTCTGCGTCTTGACACCCGCAGCCGCCTGACGCGCGCGCTCCACAACGAGGGCTGCGCCGCCCGGCTCGTTCAGCAGCGTACTCTTTTGCTGGCTTACCCACTGCGCACGTTTTTTGGAGGGCAGGGGCATTACTGCAGCCAGTTTGTAAAGCCGTTCAGTGACGTGGTAGTAGTCCGTTACCTGGTAGTCGGTTAACCGCTCCAGCTGTGTCCAGTTGTCGGGCGCCCCATCTGCAACCCCCACGTAAACCGGCCGTAGCCCAGCCTCTTCGAACTGTGCCTTAAGCCGCTCAGCCTCTTCTTCCAACAGATGGGTGAAAGCCCCTTTTTTCTCTTGCGCGCCAACCCCCAAGTAAATAGAGTGCAGCAACTTGCCCTCATGCCCGTAAAGGCTGATTACGCCGCACATCGCTTCCCGGTAGCCCGGTTTGCGCTTAGGCTTGCCAGGCAGGCCGTCAAGAAGGTGCACCATCGCACCGTCCCGGCTTATGCTCACTGAGCTGACCCCGCAAAGGCTTACCTCTTCCGGCATGGCGTAAGACCAGCGGCTTTCTACTTCTTTAGCGTGGCGGCTGATGCGCAGGCTCACATCACGCACAAGGTCTTTGCTCACTTCGACTTCATGGTGCTCCTTAAACCGGGCTGACACTTTCCTGGCTGAGCCCTCACAATAGTCGCTAGCCAGCAGCTTGGCCAGCCGTGGCGTCGATTTGCCTACTATGCCTGCCGTGCTGTCAGCTGGTACGTAGCTCACGCCGCCACAAACAGGCTGGTAGACGTGGCGCTTGACGCAGACTTTGCCGTAAGGTGTGGACATTAACTTTTTTTTCGCCCCTTGCTCGAAAGGCGCTGCCCTTTGTGGGTGATGGCAGTACCATCCGTATCGAAACGCTCGGCGGCAGCGCGCGTGGCGAGTTTGCCTGCTTCGTTTAGGGCTAGCTGTATCGCTTCTTCCTGGCTCAGCATGCTGCCGTTAAGCTCCATATCAACCTCTATCGTGACCTTACCCCCATCTTGCTTTACTATTCGTGCGCTCATACCTTCTTTTTGCTTTAAGATACGTATCTTTCTGTACATCAAAAATCCGTCACACCCATTTGACCAATCAACTTCCTCGCCTCCTATTATCGCGAGATACTTAATTGAAAGGTCTTCATTAAATTTTGCACCATAGGCATTAAGCGTGGACAAATTTTCACCAAAAGTCATTATACCAGTAACTTCCGGAAAGCTTAAGCTACTTGTTCTACCACCAATGAAATACTCATTTGAAAAATTTATATCATTGCATAAAACGGCATCATTTGAAGAAGTCCCCCCGAAGTAAGTAATCCAATCATCTTGAGAATTAACCGAAGTAACCTCAGGCCTACGCAACTCCACCACCAGCACCTTGGTACTATCATAGCTCCCCGTACTGCTAAAGCTCACCCGGCTGCCCGCAATACTGTATTCCGGTTTCCAGGTCGTGGATACCTCCTGGCCCAGGCTGTCTATCTGGAAAGCTTTAGGAGCTGGTAAATTAAAATCTCCTAATGAAGTGCCCACGAACAGGTTGCGCGCTTTCAAATAAAGAGAGTCTTGCCCGTGAAAATCCAGTTTTAGGTCATCGGGGTCCCCGCCCGGCTCTATGACAAAGTAGTAAACAGTGCCACTCTCATCAGCAAACATTTGCAGGTTGATGCCATCATAAAGGTCGGTTACGGCTACCCTGCCGTACTGGCCGACACGTGACCGGCCTTCCGGGATGTGCCCCAGATAGTAATTCCGGTAGTTGTCCAGTTTGTCCAGCCCGGCTGCGCTCATAAGGGAAGTCTTGCTGTCAAAAAACGTAATGTCAACGCGGTGCAGGGTGTCTGGCGTAGCGCTACTCGTATCTACGCTAGCGGTCACGAAGCTTAGTGTATCTTTCTTCACATACAAGGGCGGAAAACTACCTGTACTGTAAAAGCGCACACCCTCTACCGAAGTACCGGAAGTATCTGTCAGCTGCCCCCGCTGCTCTGTAAAAGCCAATGCTGGCGAAGCAGCCCCATCCCCCGGAGGTATGGTCAGCTCTTTTTTCGCATACCGCACCAGCATGTATTCTGTTTTGCCGCCGGACAGCCCGTTTTTGCCCAGTACGGACAAGCCGCCCTCGCCATCTAAAGATATCGAAGTGGCTTCATCATCTTTGCTGTGCAGCCCATTGAAGCTGGCAGACCATTCCGTTGTGCCGTCGCTGGCTTTCAATATGCGGGTGTGGTAGTCCTTTTGCCCCAGGGTATCTACAGAGCCAGTGGCATAGACCAGCCCATCTTTTCCAGCTACTAAAGCTTTGGCTTCATCATCGCCATGGCTTGCGCCATCGTACAGTGCTGCCCACTGCTGCGTACCGCTGTTATTGTACTTGATCACTGCAAAGTCCTTGCCATTGGAACCTATTGTGTAGCCCCCGACATATACATTGCCTAAGGTATCGATGTCCAGGCTGGAAGGGCGGTCGTCACTATTGGCAGACCCATTGTAAACAGACTCCCAGACCAGGCCTAGGGTGTCATCGAGCATCACCGTGACAATATCGTCCCCGTTACCAGCCGAATCACTGTAGCCAGTAACATATAGGTTCTGGTCGGCATCAGCTGCAAAACCTGTAATCTCGTCCAGGTCAACCTGGCTGTTTTCGGAAAACCCGCTCAGCGTGCTACCATCTGAGGTAGCCAACACAGCAGAGCCAACTCGGTGGGTGCCATTATTAAATTCAAGGCCCACGCCAGTCGTCAGCTCACCAGGGTTCCCTATTGACAAGGTTCCTATTGCTAAATCCCGGTTGTTCACTGTAGTGACATGGTCCCAGACTTCCGTCCCTCCATCAATGTACTTGATGCAAAGCGCACCAAACAATCCCGTGGTATCGGTGATCGCGCCTCCTACATATATGGTGTCACTGTCCACCAACAGGCTGCTGCCGCCATCGTACCCATTGCCAATGCCGTTGTAGGTGCTGTACCAGTCTACCTGCCCATTGATATCATATTTTAGCGTGAGGACATCATAGCTATTGGCGCTTCCACTGTAAACGGTACCTGTGATGAATAATTCTGTCAGGCTACTATTGGTCGTAATGGCTCCGGCAATAATATTTCCCGGGGTGGGCAGGTTAAAGGTGTCCTGGTACGCTATAGCTCCCACTAAATTATAGTGGGTCACTAACAAGTCGTAATATCCACCGCTTTCGTTGTAAGAACTCCCTACTGTATATACGCCTCCTAATCGCGAGGGCGTACTCAGGACCCGGTCTAAACTCACCGCAGGCTGCTCCCCCTGACTGGCCTGCCAGGTCTCCAGGTAGAAGGTGCTTTGTTGGGCCCTTAAGGGAATTCCTGATAAGAATATTGAAATCATCAACACCATACTAATGGGTTGGAATTTTAGGTGTAAACTTTTCATAAAAAATATATTAAATCGGTTAAGTAAATAGGCAATTAAAAAGCTGCTGTTACAAAATCAAGCTACTCCTTTTATCAGCTTACTCCACCACAAACCTACGCACCACCTGCTCCGACCCTGTCTGCAAGCGCAATAAGTAAACCCCAGATGGCCAGTCAGCAACATCTATCTGTTCTGTTCTGACTGCAGAGCTGCCTTCCACTTCGAGGTGGCGCATCATTTTACCTTCCAGGTTTAGGATAGTAACTTCTACGGACTGTCCAGGCGCTGCAAAATCTATATTGACCATAGAAGCTGCCGGATTAGGGTAGATACTGACTACAGCTGGCAATGATTCAGCTCCGGGCAAGGAGGATAGAATTAACTCTTCGGTTACCAGCATCGTCATCGCGCGCATCGTAGTGGATAGAAAAAAGGTGTCTAATTCACCGCTTTGGCTGTTTTGACGCCATTCCCTCACCACTATCCCTACTGCGTAGCGGCCAGGGGCTATGGGGTCGTCCCATATCATCTTAAGCCCTGCTGGATGAGACATGTAAATACTGTCGCTCGCCGCAGGCACACTATAGCCTTCGGACGGGAAAGGGGCGAGCTCTCCACGGTATAGTTCTCCAAGAAAATCTATTGACTCTAAATTAATAGGAAACTCAATATTTCCATCCATCTCTCGAATATTCCCCTGCTGCGTAAAAAACCGGGGCGTTTCGTTGATAGCCAGACTGTGCGTAAACTGAGAATAAATGGCGACCGTGTCAAACACTTCTATAAGTTTATTGCCCGAGTCTTCAATGTTTACGATATCGTCTACTAAGAAACTGTCCTGGAAGCCCATGACGTATACCCCGGCAGTATCAAAATTATGCGAACCTTGATAGCTGTTTAAATAGTAATCTTCACCTTCGAAAAAACCTAAATATTGGCTGTAAATTAAAGGCACTGTATCCAAAGGGCTGCCATCGCCCCAGTCATACAGAATGAAAGGCTTGGAGCCGCCTTGTCGCCATACCCATGCTTCTATATTGACATCGTCGATTAATACTTCTTTATACACCTCAGCGCCGTAGATGCGCTGGGCAGCAAGGGGGACAGCGTAAATTTGAAGTAAAAAGAAAAGCAGAGAAAAGATTATAAATTTTGACATGGCGTACTGTTTTTAATCATTTGAATTGGCAGAGGCTGCTTATCCGCAGCCTAAGCCGCCCCTGCCATTTGAATTGAATTACTGCTTAATAAACCGGCTCGTGTAACTTTCTACCACTACCTGGTAGACCCCAGCAGGTAACCTGCTTATGGGCAAGGTGCTCTCTTGGCGGTTCAGCAAGTATGCCCCAACTAATCTACCCGTCATATCGTAAATACGGGCTGAAAGAGCATTTGGGCCTAGATTTTCGGGTAGCCTGACAGTCAAAAGGTCGGTTGCTGGGTTGGGGAAGACCTTGATGCCTTGGGCTGCCGCTTGCGCTTCCTCAGTGCTTACAATCGTCCCAACATTTAATCTGGCAATAAAGCCGTCATTTTCACCGGCATTATAGCCTTGCTCATAGGCACCTACAGGAAAACTTAATGGAAAACTTCGGTCACTAAAAGTAGTACCTGTGAAATATAACAAATCATCTGCCGCAAGAGCACTTGATATGAATTCAGAATTGTTCCCGCCAAAATAAGTGGCATACTCAAGGGTGTGGCTAGAAGAGAAGGCTGCTAAAAACAAATCTATACCTCCCTGATAAGTGTCTTCAAAAAATACGCCAGCAGCAGGGGGGCAAAGAGCGAACTCGCCCGAAGAAGGAGGGCTGCAGTAATCCATTGAGGAAACTGGAGTGCTGCAATCAGAGCGACCAAGCACATAGTAGTTCCCAGCATCGTCGTAAGTAACAGATTGGGATAAGCCCAGTACGTTCGGATCACCATCCCAGCAACCATAATCGGTTTTCCAGGATAGCGACCTGTTGACAAATTCGGCTATAAAATAGCCTTCGTCTGTAATACTTTGCTGATACCCACCCCCTGTATTAGATTGCACACTGCTCAATTGCTCGCTGCCGCCCATGAGAATCACTTTATCCCCGCTTATATCAATGCTGGAGGAGCTCAGCACTCTGTCTCTTAGCGCCCCGCCTATAAAAGTACTCCAGCTCAGACTGCCTATGGCATCAAACTCGGCGAGAAATATATCGTCATCAATTACAAAGGAGTTCCCATTGGCAAAGGCGAACTGGGAGCTTCCCGATGGTTGGCAAGATGGGAAACCGCTGTCAGCAGGTACATCGCATGAAGTCGCAGAATAGCTCATGGTAGTCGTATTGCCCGCTATAAACAACCTTCCGTCTGCTGTATATTCTATGTCTCGTATACTTTCTTCTTCATTTCCACCGAAGTGAGTACTCCAGACAATATCAAGGTCTTCATTAAATTCGAGCATCAGTCCGTCTCGGCCAAAGCTACTGTTGTTACTGTCGTAATATTCCCAAGAGGGGCTTTCTGTAGTTGAAAAACTACCTACACGCACCTGGCCTCCAACAAAAATTCTTTTGCCCGCAGCCGAGACGCAGTATAGCTCAGTTTCAACTCCTGCTGAAAAATCAAGAACGGTTGACAACATAAGAGACCCATCGGACAACGAAATAGAGGCTATAAAACCTTGAGGTGCGGGCGAGGGTGTACCATTTGTCGCAGGAAAATCGGCAGCAAGTGTCCTTCCAACCAAGTAGGCCTTGTCTGATACTGAAATGTCATAGCCATTCTCGGGCCCAGTACCCCCAATCACGGTTAAGTATTCTAAGGATGCATCTGTGTTAAAACGAGCCATAAATGGAAATTGAAAACCTGGATTTCCTACGATTTGCACCATCCCCGGACCTACTTCTGGAAAAGAGATATTGAATGTAGTTCCGCCTACATAAAAGTTGCCATTTCCATCAATGTCTGAACCGTTTATATTGTCCGAATCATTACCGCCAAAGTAAGTAATCCAGTCCTGGCTTGGTGAACTTGTGACTTCCTCTCGCCGCAATTCCACCACCAGCACCTTCGTACTATCATAACTCCCCGTACTGCTAAAGCTCACCCGGCTGCCCGCAATACTGTATTCCGGTTTCCAGGCCGTGGATACCTCTTGGCCCAGGCTGTCTATCTGGAAAGCTTTAGGGGCTGGCAAATTAAAATCTCCTAATGAGGTGCCCACAAACAGGTTGCGTGCTTTCAAATACAGGGAGTCTTGCCCGTGAAAATCCAGTTTTAGGTCATCGGGGTCCCCGCCCGGCTGTATGACAAAGTAGTAAACAATGCCGCTCTCATCAGCAAACATCTGTAGATCAATGCCGTCATAAAGGTCGGTTACGGCTACCCGGCCGTACTGCCCGACCCGTGCCCGGCCTTCTGGGATGTGCCCCAGATAGTAATTCCGGTAGTTGTCCAGTTTGTCCAGCCCGGCTGCGCTCATTAAGGCTGTCTTACTGTCAAAAAACGTAATGTCAACGCGGTGCAGGGTGTCTGGCGTAGCGCTGCTCGTGTCTACGCTGGCGGTCACGAAGCTTAGTGTATCTTTCTTCACATACAAGGGCGGAAAACTACCTGTACTGTAAAAGCGCACACCCTCTACCGAAGTACCGGAAGTATCTGTCAGCTGTCCCCGCTGCTCTGTAAAAGCCAATGCAGGCGAAGCAGCCCCATCCCCCGGAGGTATGGTCAGCTCTTTTTTCGCATACCGCACCAGCATGTATTCTGTTTTGCCATTAGACAGCCCGTTTTTGCCCAGAATAGACAAGCCGCCCTCGTCATCTAATGCGATAGAGGCCGCTTCATCGTCTTTGCTGTGCAGCCTTTTTTTCATAGGTAATATATTTATCGGTTAAGAAAATAAAGCATCAAGTGTGCCAGATTCAGGGCATAAAGCCTCCGTCTTTCCGAAGCACAAGTCCTCAAAAAGCAGCAACAGGCATATCTATCGGGCAACCGAATAAACGCGAGCGCAGAACTGATGCGGAAGTAAACCATCCACCTCAGAGAAAGGAGCGAACGGGCGCGTCCGGATTTTTGGTAAGATACGCAAATGATAGCAAAGGTGCAATGTTAACAAGGAGAAAGGGGGTATGAATTCCGGCATACCGATAGATCAGCTCAAAAATTGCAGCCTAAAATATTGGCCTGCGCCCGGCAAACCGCAATAAAAACGCGCAAACCTGCGTATCTAATTAAGCTTGCCAATTTTTTTGATTAATTTCAAGCCGTCCAAAAAACGATAATCATGAAGAAACGACTGAACTTAAGCCTCCTCCTTGCCCTTTGTTTTACCGTAGCATTGTCTGCGCAAAGCAATGAAGAATGGGGTATCGCATCGTACTACCACGATAGCTTCCACGGGAAGGAAACCGCCTACGGCGTCAAATACGACAAAAAAGCCATGACCGCCGCCCACCGGGAACTCCCCTACGGCACAATGGTCCGGGTTACCCGGCTTGACAACGAAAAATCAGTCGTGGTGAAAGTGACTGACAAAGGGCCTTACAAGCGTGGCCGGGTGGTCGACCTTTCGCGGGCTGCCGCCGAACGGATTGGGCTGATTCAGGACGGATTGACGGAAGTCAAACTCGAAGTGGTCAAGCGGGGCACAGCAACGCCCGAAAAGCCTTCCAAAAAAGCGCAACGAAAGGAACGGCAGGCCAGTACCCCTTCCTCCTATGATAATACCAGCCGCGGGCGGATCGTAACGGATGCGGGCAATGCCCCTGCTCCGCCCGAAAAGAAGGTCGCCAGTACTACAGCTTCCAAACCTGCTGCCGCCGAAACAAAGCCCAAAGGCCAAGCTAAAGCGGCCGCTCCGGCTGCGCAGCCTAAACTTGTGGGCAAGGAATATCAAAAGTACGGCTTGTACAAAATCAGCATTCAGGAACCCGGCGAGAAAGGTTTTGCCGTTCAGGTAGCCTCGCTGACCAACTACGAGAATGTCTTCAAGCAAGTGGCCGACCTGCAAGCCAAATGGTTTGACAACGTGCTCATTAGCATTGAAGAGGGCAGCCGCATGCCATCCTACAAAGTCCTCCTGGGCCCGTTCAAAGAAGAAGCCGCTGCGGAAAACTACCGCAAAAACCTGCTAAAGAAGCACAAGATCAAAGGCTTTGTGGTAGACCTCAATGCTATTGAATACAGCAAAGAAAGATAGCCAAAGCACTCCTAAGCCTGAACGCAAACAGCTCCGTCTTCTTTAGGCGGAGCTGTTTTTGTTTACTGCAAGGACTCCTCAGGGAAGTACTGAAACGGGATATTAATGTGGAAGGAATCCTGCTCAAACCGGGCAGGGATGATCCGAAGGTGGTGCCCGCCAACGCGCTGCCCCTGCATCGACAGGTAGACTCTTATGCCATCTTGTTTGCTATCTTTTTGCTTGTACAGGTACAAACCGGATGGCACGACCACCGTGCTGTCGATCTTAAAGGTGTAGTAAGACTCCAGGCAGGCTTGCCGCTCCTCCCGCTCTCCATCTTCCCACTCCGGGCCACAATAGGCCTGAATGAGCTCCCGCTCGGTTTTAGGTACCGGCACAAAGACCGTTGCGACTGTCCCCCGAATGACATCGCTGCTGAGCATGGCAAAGCGGATATGCGCTCCGGGCGGCCTCAGGTTTTCGTAACGCTCTGCATACTGCACGCTCTCCCGCCCGGCCAGCCGCTTACGGATACCGGCATTCAGCATAAACAAATTGGAGTCCTGCACCCAAAAAACAAAGCCGATCATGAGCACAACCATATATCCTGCCGTGACCCCGATATAGCGGGTTTTGGAAACGTTGGTAGCCAGTGTCTGCCCAATGTAGGTGAATGGCTCCAGAAAGGGGCCGGCCATGATCCGGACGGAAAACAGATACAAAGGGAACTGTACTTTCTTCACCCAGCTCTTGTCCCGAAGCTTCTTATGATTGAGAAGCCCCTGAAACAGCAGCACCGAAGTAAGTAGAAAAAGTCCGCCCAGTGCGAAGTAGGTCGCGGGCAGCCCTGGAAAAACCATCGATAAAAAGTACCCGATCCCCCAAAATACCACCAAAATGATGGTGATGAAAGAAAAGGTGAGCACACTAATTCCTGCAATAGAAAAAAGGAGACTGCAGAGATTGTCCAGCCGTTGATTAAATCCTTGCAGGTCAGGGAAGCGGGCCTTGAGCCTGGCCAGAAAATGAGGGCTGTACCGATCGGAATGCTCATTGATCCCTTCCGGGAAAACTGATGCCAGACCGATATTCCCAATCCATAGGGTACGGAGGGAAAAATGAAGGATAAAGTTGAAAATCAGTATTAAAGCTCCGAACAGCAAGTAGATGAACAGATACCCGAGCAGTTCCTGCTGTTCAGCCGTGGTGCGCTGCAGGCACCAGTTCAGCAATTGGTCCAGCAGGCCCGGCAGTTGGAATGCCCCCAACAGCGCCACACCCGAGACAATAAGCTCTGCCTGATAGCTTTCCTGCTCCAGGCGCTCCAGCCACTGCGGTTTCGGCTTAGGGTTATTGGGGGCACTACTGCTCATGACCTAAAAGCTGTCCACGATGGCATTAAAGTCCGCCGCTTTGAGGGATGCACCACCAATCAGCCCGCCATCCACATCGGGATTGGCGAATAGTTCTTTGGCGTTGCCGGGCTTCACGCTACCCCCGTAGAGGATGGTGATGCTGTCCGCAATTTCCGGACCGTACTGATCACGGATCAGGCTGCGGATATGGGCATGCATTTCCTGCGCCTGTGCCGGAGAAGCCGTTTTGCCCGTACCAATGGCCCAGACCGGCTCATAGGCGATGACCACCTTTTGCAAATCCGCTGCGCTGAGGTGGAAAAGGGCGGTTTTGACCTGCTCTGCAACCAGCTCATTTTGCTTGCCGCTTTCGCGAACGTCCAGCTTTTCCCCACAGCAGTAAATCGGCTCCATGCCCTGTCCCAGGACGGCATCAATCTTTTTAGCAATGAGCTCATCCTTCTCGCCGAAATACTCCCGGCGCTCCGAGTGGCCCAGGATGACGTATTCCACCCCGCAGGACTTCAGCATGCTTGCGGAAACTTCGCCAGTATAGGCACCGCTTTCTTCCTGATGGCAGTTTTGCGCCGCCAGTTTCAGGTTGGAAATATCTTTGATTATGCTGGCCACATTGCGAAGATGGATGAACGGCGTACCGAGAATCACCAGCGCATCGGAGGGTTGCAGCCCATCGATGACCGCCTTGGTGAGGTCACGGCCCTGTTCATAATCCATATTCATTTTCCAGTTGCCGGCAACAATTTGCTTGCGTTTTGTCATAACTTATTTTTGAATGGCTTTTTTCTTGAGTTTTCCCTTCTTGGTGTATTCCACATGAGCCGGGATACGGTGCCCCGGGCGGCTCCATTTGGGGTTTTCCTTTTTGGCGCGCTCTTCCTCCGTCAGCGGTTCAGGCTGCGGGCGGTCGCCTTTAGCGAATGGCGCGGTGGGCTGTAGCCCCAGGATTTCAAACATTTCCAGGTCCTCGTTCGTAGCGGGGTTGGGGGTGGTGAGCAGTTTGTCCCCTGCAAAGATAGACCCGGCTCCTGCCATAAAGCACAGCGCCTGCCCTTCTTTGGTCATTGACAAGCGGCCCGCAGAAAGGCGTACCGTTGACTTCGGCATCACAATACGGGCGGTCGCTACCATGCGCACCATATCCCAGATCGGCACCGGCTCCTGATCTTCCATTGGGGTACCCTCCACCGCCACGAGGGCATTGATGGGCACAGACTCCGGCTGCGGGTCGAGCTGAGAAAGGGTCAGCAGCATCTTGCAGCGGTCTTCCACGGACTCGCCCATGCCGATGATACCACCGGAGCAAACGGTCAGCTTAGCTTTGCGGACATTACTGAGGGTTTCCAGGCGGTCTTCGTACCCCCGGGTGGAAATCACCTCCTTGTAGTAATCCTCCGAAGTATCGAGGTTGTGGTTGTAAGCGTAAAGCCCGGCCTCCGCCAGTTTTTTGGCCTGCGTCTCCGTGACCATGCCCAGCGTGGCACAGACTTCCATGTCCATGCTGTTGACGGTCTGCACCAGCCTGATGACCTGATCGAAATCCTCGTCGTCCTTCACGTTCCGCCAGGCAGCGCCCATGCATACGCGGGAGGCGCCCAGTACTTTCGCCCGGTTAGCAGCCGTGGTCACCTGCTCTACGGACATGAGGTCATTTTCTTCAATATCTGTGTGATAACGGGCGGCCTGCGGGCAATAGCCACAATCTTCCTGACAACCTCCTGTCTTGATAGAAAGGAGGCTGCTGATTTGCACTTCGTTTGGGTTGTGGTGCTTGCGGTGGACGGTAGCGGCCTCGTACACCAGCTCGAGGAGCGGTTTTCGGTGTACTTCCAGGATTTCAGCTAACGTCCATTCTTTACGTTCTTCCATGTTATGCTTTCTTGCGATTATAGAATGCTTCCATACCGATAGCAACCAGGCCTGCCCCCAGCATCATGAGGGCATTCCAGTACCAGGCTACCGGTGCTTCATTTTCATTGATGACGATGACCGGGGATTCCCAGCTGTAGCCTTTCTCTTTGAGCCGGTCCAGCCCCGTCAGGTTGGCGTCGGGCAGAGGGCGCACTACGCCTCTCAGGGTTCTTGTGCCGGCGGCGATGCAGGTGTCCGCTTCCACACAGGGATCAAAGAAGTCGGCGGTCCAGGCCAGCAAAGCCGGGGTTTGGTCCGGACTGCTTTCCGCAAAAACCGGATAAAGGATAATTGGCGGGCTGCCTGGCTCCTCTGCTTCCTGATACACAAAATCAGGCTCGAACCGGGCATTCGTGATTTCCACGTAGTCGGCATCCCCAATGCCCTTTTCGGCCACCTCTGCCATCTCAAAGGACCGCAGCTTGTGCGTGCCAAAAAACTGGGAGATCAGGCTGTTGCACCCGTTGATGAAAAACACCAGGCACAGGAGAATAATGATAATCCTTACGATCATAAGTTCAAACTATGCCCCCTAAAGTAGGGCCTATTTTTGATTTATCGGAGTACGGTCCGGGTAATTTTCGTCATCCTTCCGAAATCCAAAGCGACAGGTCAGGCCTGCTCCTGCAGCAGAAAGGCAGAAAAGGCGGCTTCCATCGCGCGGTAGGCCTGTTCGAGCTGCTCATTGGTGATGCAATAGGGCGGAATCATGTAAATCAGGTTGCCCAATGGCCGCAGCAGTACGCCCCGGTCCAGAAAATAGTGGTACAACTGATCCCTCAGGTTATTGAAATAGCCCGTGGCTTCCTCGCTTTCAAACGCTACCGCCAGTATGGTGCCCCGCTGCCGGGACGACCGCACTGCCGGGTGCTGCTCAATGCGCGCCCGGAATGCCCGGTGCTGGGCTTCCACCCGTTGACGGTCCCGGGCGGAGCCCTCCGACTCCAGAAGATCAAGGCTAGCCAGTGCAGCGGCGCAGCCCACCGGGTTGGCCGTGTAGGAATGGCCATGAAAAAAGGTCTTGTGCTTATCATCCGACCAAAAGGCTTCAAAAACCTCTTCCGTGCAGGACGTCACCGCGAGGGGCAAGGTCCCACCGGTCAGCCCCTTGGACAGGCACATGATATCCGGCTGCTCCGTCAGGTAATCACAGGCAAACATGCGCCCGGTCCGCCCAAAGCCCGTCATCACCTCATCGGCAATACAGAGGGCACCGTACTTTTTGCACAGCGCCATGAGCTGGCTGAGTATTTCGGGCTCGTACATGATCATGCCTCCGGCGCCCATCACCAGGGGCTCAAAAATAAAGGCGTAAACTTCACCCGTTTTCAGGTGCGCCTCCAGGGCTTCCAGTGCAGCCGCCTCCTGCCCCGGCACCGGGTTGGGAATGCGCTTGACCTCAAAGAGGAAGTCCTGAAATGCCGTAAAGAAAGAGTGGTCGCCACTAGCCGCCATAGCCCCGAAAGTCTCCCCGTGAAAGCCCATATCAAAGGCAACGAGCTGCGTGCGTGGCCGGCCCTGATTGAAAAAGTACTGAATGGCCATTTTGATGCCAATCTCTACGGCAGAGGAGCCATTGTCAGAGTAAAAAATCCGGTTTTGGCGGTCGGGAAGGTGGCTAATCAGGCGCTCCGCCAGCTCTACGGCCGGCGGGTGGGTAAAGCCGGCGAAGATGACGTGCTCCAGTTGCAACAGCTGTTGATGCACTTTTTCTGCGATATAGGGATGAGCATGGCCGTGCAAATTCACCCACCAGGAAGCTACACAGTCAATGTAGGACCGTCCCTGCTCATCGTACAACAACGCCCCTTCCGCTTTCACAACCGGGAGAGGTGGGGCAGCCGTTTTCATTTGTGTGTAAGGATGCCAGATATGCCGGGCATCGCGTTCCGTTAGGTTCATCGTATTTTGTGGTTTGTCTTGGGTAAAGTAAGTAAAAAACCGGCAGGGCTTCCAGGGCCCGGATGACCTGACCGTTTTATGACAAAATCACCCGAGCAGGCTTTTGCAGGCCGCGCCCACCCGCTGCACCTGCCGCTCAAAGCAGGGTTCTGTGAGCGCTTCCATTTCTCCCATACGGAAGAGCGGCTGTATGCCGGTCATTTTTCCGATAATGCTCTCGGTGGAGGGATGAGGGTCACCGTTGAAGACCAGCCCGGCAATCGGGATATTGCGGTGGCGCAGGGCCTCCACACTCAGCAGCGTATGGTTGATGCTGCCCAGGTAGTGGCGGGAAACCAGGACAACCGGCAGCCCGAGTTGCTGAATCAGGTCGATTACACAGTCGTGGTCATTCAGCGGGACATGCAGCCCGCCGGCTCCTTCCGCCACCAGAAAGTTATCGGTCTGTGGCAATTCGAAATGCTCCAGTCTGATCTGTACGCCATCGTCGGCAGCACTGGCGTGGGGCGACATCGGCAGGTTGAGGCGAAAGCGCTCCGGGTGGATTTGCCCGGCAGCAGCTCCGGCCCAGGCCGTGACCTTCATGGTGTCGGTATTATGGAGGTCACCGGATTGCACAGGTTTCCAATAGTCGGCTTTCAGGGCACGGACCAGGAGTGCAGAGACAACTGTTTTGCCCACTTCGGTGCCAATCCCGGTTACAAAAACGCCTTTCGTTTGCTTCATGATCTTTCGTTTTACGAGAACAGCAATTCACTTCGGGCGGCAAAAATAGACTTTTTTCTTACCTTCGGCGACATCACCAACTTCTTCTTCCAGGTATGAAATTTGGCAAACTTCCGGATATCAGTGATGTGGACTTCAGCTTGCCGGCAGATGCGCCGGGCAATGCGCAGCGTTTGTCCGCTTTGCCTGTTAACGGAGCAGCCCCACAGCTTTACATCGGCTGCACCGGCTGGAGCATGAAGGAATGGGTGGGCAGCGTTTATCCTAAGGGTACCAAAGCCAAAGACTACCTCAAAGCCTACAGCCTGCAGTTCAACACCATTGAGCTCAATACCACCCACTACCGCATTCCCAACGCTCAGACCATCGACAAGTGGTACCGGGAGTCCACGGCTGACTTCCGGTTCTGCCCGAAGGTGCCGCAAACGATTAGCCACAGCAAATCGCTGGGATTGGGCACCGATCTGATCCCGACCTTTTGTACCGCCATCGCCGGGCTGAAGGAAAAGCTGGGCTGCTGTTTTTTGCAACTCCCCCCCTACTTTGGCGCCGACCGCCTGCCCCAACTTGAGCAGTTTCTGCAAGCCTTCCCGGCTGAAATCCAACTAGCGGTGGAGGTGCGACACGAAAGCTGGTTCAAGGAGCCAAGCCTTGAGCCATTGCTCACCACCCTGCACCGTCTGCAGCGCAGCATAGTCATCACGGATGTGGCTGGCCGGCGGGATGTCCTACACATGGGCATCACGAATGCCACGGCGATGGTCCGCTTTGTAGGCAACGGGCTGCACCCCACCGATTACGCGCGGGCAGCCGATTGGGTGGAAAGGCTAAAGCAATGGGCACAACAGGGTGTGAAGGAAATCTACTTTTTCCCCCACGAGCCCGATAACCTCCTCGCACCCGAAATGGCTGCCCACTTTTATGAGGCTGCAGCAGAGGGGATTCCTGCCATTCAAACCCGTGGCCCGGAATTATCTGAGCCCGGCGATCCGAAAGGTGAGCAAATGTCCTTATTTTAGCCAGTGAACCTATTTGGCACTCGTCAGGTCAAACTATAAGACTTCTTTCAATGTCCAAACTTGTTGAACACCAGGAAATGCTGAGAAACGAAAACGCGATATCGAATTACGACACCTCTGAACTAATCCACCAAAGCAGTAAGGGTTTCCCTTTGCTGGAGCGCGACATCAGCTGGCTTTCCTTCAATTACCGGGTGCTTCAGGAAGCCAAAGACCCCACGGTGCCGTTGTTTGAGCGGATCAAGTTCCTCGCCATTTATTCCTCCAACCTCGATGAGTTCTTCCGGGTGCGCATGGCTAACCACCGCAACCTACTGCGTGTCGGCAAGAAGACGAAGAAAGAACTGCATATCAACTCCAAGCAGATCGTAAAAGACATCCAACGAATCGTCAACAAGCAACAGGAGGAATTCAGCCGGATTTTTGAGGAGGAAATCATACCCGAGCTGCGCAACCACGGCATTTACATGATCCGCCGCCTCGATCTTAACGATGCCCAGAAAGAGTATGTGGAGACCTACTTCAAGGATCATATGTTGCCTTTCGTGCAGCCGGTGCTTCTGGTCAAGAATAAAATCCGCCCTTTCCTCAACAACGCCGCCCTGTACCTGACCGTCCTGCTGGCCGAGCGCAACAACCCTAATGCGCCCCACAAGTACGCCATCGTCAAAATCCCTTCCGACCATCTCCCGCGTTTCATCCCTCTGCCGTCAGATGGCGGGCACAAGGATGTGATTATGCTGGACGATATCGTGCGCCACTCCGTAAGCTGGATGTTCCCGGGCTACGAGATCCTCGACACCTTTTCCATCAAGCTGACCCGGGACGCGGAGCTGTACATTGACGATGAGTTTTCCGGCGATCTGGTAGAGAAAATAAAAGCCAGCTTGTCCCGGCGGCAGGTAGGCCCGGCTTCCCGCTTCGTATACGACCGGGAAATGCCCGATGAGCTGCTCGATTTCCTTAAAGAGGCTTTCGACCTGGAGAAATACGATATCCTTCAGGAAGGCCGCTATCACAACAACTTCGACTTTTTCAAATTTCCGACCTTTGATATTGACCACCTGAGCAACCCGCCTATGCCGCCCCTGCCCTACCACCCGCTGGAAGATGCAGACGATTTTTACCAGGCCCTGCGGGAACGCGACCATTTGATACATGTTCCCTACCATTCCTATGAGTCCGTGGTGCGCTTTTTTGAGACTGCCGCCCATGACCCTAAGGTGACGCACATCAAGATTATTCAGTACCGGGTGGCCCGTAAGTCGCGCATCATGAAAGCGCTGATGGAAGCGGTGGAAGCCGGCAAGCAGGTCTCTGTTTTCATAGAAGTAAAGGCGAGGTTTGATGAGGAAGCCAACCTGCGCTGGGGCGAAAAGCTGGAACAGGCGGGCGTGAATGTACATTACAGTTTTCCTGGCGTTAAAGTACATTCCAAAGTAGCCCTCGTACGCCGGGTGGAAAACCGCCGGGCCCGGATGTATGCGTATTTATCTACTGGCAACTTCCATGAAGATACCGCGAAGGTCTACAGCGACTTTGGGGTCTTCACCTCTGACGAACGCCTCGTCAATGAGGCGGCACGGGTCTTTTCTTTTTTGGAAACGGTAAAGGTGCCGCAGCAGGGCTTCGAACACCTCATGGTGGGGCAGTTCAACCTCCGTACCGGGCTGGAGCAGCTGATTGACTATGAAATCGAGCAGGCCAAAGCCGGCAACCGGGCAGAGATCATTCTCAAGCTCAACAGCCTGCAGGACGAGCCCATGATAGAAAAGCTTTATCAGGCCAGTCAGGCGGGCGTAAAAATCGAGCTGATCATCCGGGGCATTTGCTCCCTGGTGCCGGGTATAGAAGGCGTCAGCGAGAACATACGGGTCATCAGTATTGTAGACCGGTTTCTGGAACACGCGCGGGTCTTTATCTTTTACCATGGTGGTGAAGAGCTGATTTACCTGTCCTCCGCTGACTGGATGTCGCGCAACCTCAGCTACCGGGTGGAGACTGCTTTTCCAATTTACGCGCCCCACATCCGCAATCAGATTAAGGACTTCATGACTATTCAGATGAGCGATAATGTGAAGGCCCGGGTGATCGACGCCGCCTCTTCCAACCATTACCGCAAGGATGGGTCAGATTTGGCGATCCGGTCTCAGATGGAAACCTATTATTACATCAAACGGCAGGCCGACCGGGAAAGCGGGCACGATCAGGAAGTGGTGCCGGGAATGATGTAAGGGCCCGCTTTTATCGAAATTTCACCCAGCTTAATCTATGCATCTGGCTTTCAAGGGCCTGAAGGATTAGTTTTGGAGCATTAATCAACGAAATCACGTTATGAAATTGCTCCGACTTATCACCCTTGGCCTGTTAGCCGCTCTTGTCATCAGCCTGAGTAGCTGCCAGAAAGACCCCGTCCCGACCGATAGCCTGGCCTACATTCCCGCCCACGCCGCTTCCGTCAGCACCTTCAATCTGCAACAACTGATGGACAAGGCGGATTACCCTACGCTGGTGCAAACGCCAGGCTTTCAAAAGATGGTGTCCGAAATTGCCGAAGACAACCCCACCCTGGCCGCCATCGTAGCCAATCCTGAGCAATCAGGCGTAGACCTGAGCCAGAACGTCTACCTGTCCACCCTGCTTAGCGATACGGATGAGCCCCTGATGGTGTTCTCCGCCTCACTTAGCGACACCGCTGCTTTTGGGCGTATGATACGAAGCACCGAAATCAAGGCATTGCCCGCCAGTCAGCCCTTCAACTATGCCACTACGCCCGACGATGGGGCCATGGCCTGGAACGGAGAGGTCGCCCTCCTTGCCGTATCTCAAAACAAGGATGATGTTCAGGGCCGCCTGAAGGCACTCCTGGACAACTCCTCTAAAGCATCCGTAGCTCAGAATACCAGCCTGCGCAAGCACCTGAATGGCGATTACGACCTGCTGAACTGGCTGTCCAGCGACTTCATCCTGCGCTCTGAAAAAATCAAATCGGGAGGCGCCCTGCTCAACTACAGCGAGAAAGACCTGCAGGGGCAACATATGGCGCATACCCTGACCTTTGAGAAAGGCTATGTGAACAGTGAAGTGGCACTCGACCTGCAGGGGCAGATTAAAAACGACCTCAGCATGCTCTTTAAGGACGAAGTGGAAACCGACTTCGCCACCTTAGCGCCCGCTGGCACGCCCATGTTTATGCTCACCGCTGCTTTCGACATCACCGGTCTGAACCAACTCCTGATCGAGAAGTACACCAAAGGCATGGCAGAAGAAAGCCTGGCTGCATTCGGCTTCGATGTGGAAGGCCTGATTGACGAGCTTGATGGGGACATCATGCTTGCCGCCTACGATGAGCTTAACATCATTTTTGCTGCCAAACTCAAAGACGAAGCCCGTTTCCTCAATAACCTGAATGCGGCGGTGGCGGAAGGCAGCCTTGATCAGTTATCCGACCGGCGTTTCCGCTTCCTGAAGTTCAGGAAAGGCGCACCAGCTGACTCCACCGGGCAATCGCAAGGCATTGACATCGACGGGCAGATTTTAATTCAGGATGGGCTGTTGTATCTTGCCAGCAATCCTGATTTACTGAAGCAGGTGGAAAGTGGCGACACCGGCCTGACAGGCACGGTCGCCGATGCTATGGGCGAGGTGATGATGGAGCAGATATTCACGGCTATCGGAACGCCTGCAGCCCTGTCCAAATGGGATGATGACCTCAGGCGCATTGAAGACGTGCGTGCCGGGGCCACCCGCGAAGGCGTGCAGTTCCGCGTGGACCTGGAAGAAAAGGAAATGAATAGCCTGCGTTACCTGATTGAGCAGATTCAGGAAGAGGAGGCTTCGGAGCTGTAGGAATGTATCAGGCGGCTGTGGGTGAGCTACAGCCGCCTGATGCTATTTGGCTATTTGGTCTCCGGCTTTTTTATGCCGCTCAATATCTTCTAAAGCATCGGAGGTAAATCGTAAACGATGGATCATAGCCCCAAGAGTTCTTCAATTTCCCGGGCGGTTGAAATTTCGATGTATTTTCCATCCTTTGCCTCCTGAGCACTCTTTTTAATTTTTTCAACCATTTTTTCATTGAAGTACAAGTGACCCCCACCTATAGGTGTCAATGCATACGCCTTGTCTTTTCCGCGTTGAACGATAATTTGTTCTCCCTCATCTACTTTATCAAAGTACTTCTTTTGATTCTGCCTGAATTCTCTGCTGCTAATAACTAACATAATCTTTGCTTTTATGTACCAGAATGGTACACAAAATAAATTTAAAAATATAGTTGCATGATATCAATAAATGGAGTGCGTCCCACTTAAATTAAAGTCAGGTTTGGCAAAGCCCCTTCAACTTTCCTGGTAAAGTTTTATGCCAGGCAAAAATCCAAAATCTTTAATATTATAGGTGTAAAGCGGGATATTATGCACTATTGCAGTTGCACCAATTATGGCATCCGGTATAAGCAGACCATGGCTAAGCCTATAATCTTCGATAAACCCTTATGCCATGATAGAAGTCGCTTTATCTATTTGAAGTTTATCATAGAAATTAATTCGCTTTTTCATCTGATCCAGCTCGGCTTTGTTACCCATACCCTGGTATAGCTCCATAACTGTGACCGCAGAGAGTATGATATTTGAAAGCCCGATCTTGTTTAGTTCGTCAATAGTGACAGTGTTACCATTGAAAGCATGTATAAAAATATTAGTATCACACAAAACCATCATTAGACCTTATGTATCGAGAATTACCAAATTCGCGCGCACACACGAGGATTTTGTGCTGTAAGAGTCTCTCAAACTGACTCGTAAGTTATGGAGGCCGACAGCCACCTGCAACGTTTGATCTGCCCGATAGGTTAAGAATTTTCTGACCCTCTCAAATGCTGACCGTAACCGTTTGACCCCTCCAATGGCGTCTTCGACTACTGTACGTATTGAACTGACCCACCGGTTGAACTCTTTTTGAAATTCAGTAATTGGATTGTCCCTAAATGGTTTAAATGGCTCGAGTATATTGATCCCACTAGGCAGATAGCCTTGGTAACCAGCATCTTTTGACAGCCATAAATCAGCAAATACAGGGTGTCCGAATGAAGTGACCTCTTCGTCGACCATGGCTTTGTCATGGATAGCACCTCTCCAGGTAAACCCTGCAAAATGGATGAATTGGTATTCGTCACAAATGATGGTGTTTTTGATGGTATGGCCCGCTTGTTTCCTGGAGTAGTCATTTCGCTGAGCTCCCTTGTCTTTATTGCGCTGGATGGGCCGCTCCGTAACATCTATGTGCATGGAGTCTATATTTTCATCTTTGTCTTTTTTTCTTTGCCGAGTGCGGAATAAGCGGATGAGCTCTTCTGTATTTCTGGCAGCATGTAAGTCCAAGTCTTTTAGGGCTTGTAGTAAAATTGGAGTTAAGACTTTCTTCCAGCGGCTGACTTGGCCTTGGTCCATGTCGAAAGTTGCTCCAGCAACATCCTGCAAAGGGTTTATCTTGTACAAATACAAAATGAAAAACAGTTTTTCCCTGTTTGTGGGCAATGTCTTAGTAGGCGCAAGTAGTTGTTTTGAAGTCAGGGGCTTGGAACGCCGCTTGCCCCGAAAGTTGTAATGCTTATGTGCTTGGAGCCATCTGGGTTCGAAGGCACGGAACAAAACATCAAATTCCTCTGGATAGATGCTAGTAATCGTTGAAAAGCGTTGCTCGTTTTGATATGTCTTCTTAAAGTCCATACCGAGAAGATACAAAATCTTGCGCACACGAGCGCGCGGTCAGCATTTTATGTGCATTTGGTCTATTACTGCTCAAATTTTCTGTCCCATGCAGTGGCACGAACCTGTTGTAAAGTCTTGGGGTGTTTACTCCATATACCAAATAAAGAGGTAGGGTCAATGCTTTTATCTCCCTTAATGTAACTCTCCGATGCTGTTGAGGGCTCAAGCTGAACATTCACACTGTTAATACCTAAAGTCTTGAGTAAATTCAGCACCTTCGCTAAAGCTTCTTTGTCGGCTGTCTGAATGGTAATGGTCATCTGTGGTATTTTTTAATCCAAAAATAAAACGTTTTTCACGATCATTAAGTGCCCAGCTTTTTTCACGATCAATAACAAATAATGCGTGGTTTCAACAACCCTTTTCGGACATTGCAAAATAAATGGTCAACGCTTTTCAGGAAGCGGCCAAAGTTACTCCTCCCCCATTCCCTTCCTAACCTGCGCTTCGCCGCCCACAACCGGTAGCACCAGCTTCGTCTTTTCCAGGTCTACGGTCAGCTCGGTACCCGGGTCTGGCCAAAGCGTAAAATCCCGGTCGGAGGAGAAAATCATCAACCCAATCTGTTGACCAGCGGGAATAACCTGATCATCCGGTTGAAGATCAAAGGAAACGGTATAGTACCGCCCGGGGTTCAGGGGCTCGCTTTCGCGAATGGAGGCGTGGTTCTGCGGGTCTGCCCAGCCGCGGGTGATGATGTTGTCGGTGATTTTGGTGCGGCGGCCTTCCTCCCAGGGCAGGGAGACCAGCCATACGGACAAGTTCGCTGCGGGCTTGCTGCTCGACAGGCGGATGGTCACGCGGGGGACTCCGGAAAGGTGCAGGTCTTCTTTCAGCTCCGGCGTGACATACATCAGCCGGTGGTTAGTGTACTCGGCTTGTGCCAGGGCTTTGCCATCAAAGGAGAAGTTATCGGTCAGCGTTTCCTGCCCGGGCTTTTTGGCGGGCTGTAGTTGCAGTGCCCCCTGCCCCGGTGCGCCACCCTTCAGGTAAAAGGTAACCGCTTCCGCTGCCGGATTCGGATAATCCTCGTAGGGCGTGGGGTTGCTGTTTTCATCCTCCTCTCTGACAATCCAGGCTACGGGGTCGTCCTCTACCCCATTGTCAACGCCATGCAGGTAGCGGGTAAACCAACGGTTCATGATCCGCATGGGTGGTGGGCCGCCGTGCCCGGCCTGATGGTAGTAAATCTGTGCAGGCAGCCCTTTCTCTTTGGCTGCTTTATAAATGCGATAGCTATGCTCCGGCATGACATTCCAGTCGTTGAAGCCATGCGACATCAATAGGGCCGCTTTCATCGGCTCCATGTCATTGAGGTAGTCGCGGCCCGCCCAAAAGTCATTGTAATCCCCGGTTTGACGGTCCATGCCTGCTTTCATTTCCTGATCGCGCACGGTGGCGTTATTGTAGGTCCGCTTCTCCGGATTGCCGCTGTGGATGAAATCATAGAGCACGTCTATATCTTCGCCCAGGTAGCCCCCCGGAGAACGCACCAGCCCGTTGCTGCGGTAGTAATGGTAGTAAGAGGTATTGGGCGCAATGGGAATGATGGCCTCTAACCCATCCACGCCGGTGGTGGCAGCGGCCAGAGGGAGGGTCCCGTTGTAGGACGTTCCGGTCATGCCCACTTTGCCGGTCGACCAGTAGGCTTCCACTTCTTCATCGCCATCGGGCGTAGTGTAACCTTTTACCCGTCCATTGAGCCAGTCGATGACTGCTTTGGGCGCTAAAGACTCATTGTCCCCCCCAACTGTGGGCGCCCCCTGTGACAAGCCTGTACCCGGAGAGGAAGAGTGCACGACAATATACCCCCTCGGCACCCAGGTACGGATATGGGAGTTGGAGATAATGGGGCGGTCCACACGCATTTCCACCTCAGGGTGTGCCCGCTCCGGGCCTATCTCCCCCAGCTCATGCCGTACATTCCAGAACAAGCCCTCCACATCTGGCGCTACACCGGCAAAATAGGGGCTGGATACATAAACGACAGGCAGTTTCAGCCCTTCCGTTTCCGTTTGCTTTGGGCGGGTCACAGCAACGTGCATGCGGTCCGGCTTATCATCGCCATCGGTGTCGAAGGTGGTTTCCACCCAGAGGTCGTGGCGTATCCATTCGTCTGCATTTTCGAAGGCGGGCACAATCTGAGCTTCGCCATCCTTGAATACAGGCTTGGTTTGTGCAAAAACACTGGCAGCAGCCAGGAAGCTGATCAGGGCAGCAAGCATTATGGTTCTGAATCGTAGCATTTAGGCATCGTATTGGTTGCCCGCTGAAGATAAGACAAAAAACTGAGGTGGAATATAGCGCGCAAACACTAGTGCCTTAAGCCGTCCTCCTCCGGCTCAACATTAGTATGTTTTAACTCCTCGGGCAAAACCAGATTGGGCAGTATGGTAGATTTGATGCCCGACAAAGCAGACTGCCATAAATAATGAAAAACAGAGCGGCTGTCGTCACGGTCAGCATGGATTTTTCCCAAACGGTGCTTTTCGCCCGCCAGGTTTTCCTGAGGGAATGCTAACCCTTCCACCACCCCATTCAGTATTTTTTTCACCAGTTTGGAGTCGCTGTCCAAGTACTGAATATCCAAGTCTTTATAAAAAAAACGCATTTCTCCTTCTACCTGCTGTGCATTAGCCACTGCGTTCAGGGTAAGCTCATCGACCATGCCGCTTTTAAAACGAAAGCCCGCTGCCTCCGCCAGAATGGCATTCGCTCTGGGCAACGGGAACTGTTCCAGCCGGGCATTGTACCGAAATGGCGCGCCGGGGTCATTGATGGGGAACTGTGCTGACAAATAAAGGGGCGCTTCTCCATAAAACGAGCATTCTACTTCAAGCGTTATGGGGCTAAAATCCGCATCGTTCCCTACCGTATGGATACTCGCATTCAGGTTTTTAAAGTCTACGGTTCCGAGTTCTTCGTGACCTGCATAAAGCTCTGCATATTGTATGTCTGCCTGCCTTAGCCGGATTTCGTCAACCCTCACGCTCCTGCCCAAGTCTGACAGCCAGGTATGCGGCAAAGACTTCTGACGGGAGGAATCATGAGGCACCCGCTTGTCCATCACCACGCGCAGCTGAGGAGATTCCAGCGTAAGGGAGTGGGCGTGGAGGCTGTCTCGCAATAGTGCTTTATAGCCCAGCCCTTCCACCTGTAGCGCCGGCAATTGCAGCGCGTAGCGCCCCTTCCGGTAGTCCATTTGCCGGGCGAAATCATTGGCATCATGTAAAGATTGAACAGATAGGGCTTTGATACTTAGCGTACTGTCACGGCTGTCCCCTGAGAGCTGCTGCAGGGAAATTTGGTGCAAAAACGCCCGGTCCGGCATTGTACAACTCCGGAAGTTGAAGGAAAGGCAGTCAGCCACCTTTGACGAAAGTCCCTCCCCTGACTGATAAGCGATCCCACCGATAGCTAGCGAAAAGGTATCTATGGTTGCCCGGGCGGTGGTGTCCTGGGCATCGGTGTAAATAAACTGCCCGTTTTGTGCGTAAAGCCGGCCGATTTCAAAGCGGAATTGTTTGCCGGATTGCCCGGAAGCCGTATCTGCCCTGACCTTGCCGGAAGTGTCCCTTTCCAAGTTTATCTGTGGAGCCTCCCATTGCACCTCCGAAACATGAAAGGTGGAACGAAGCAATTTCAACCATCGGATTTGGCGGACATGCAGGGCCTTGGCCTGATGCTGAAAGGCCCATCGCCCCGATGCGGTCTGCAAATCGCCCTTCACCTCCATACCAAAACAGGACACCTGCCGCCGAATGATGCTGACTTCCATTTTGTCATAGGAAAGGGCAACCTGACTGTTCCCGGCAGCCTGCTGAATTTTGTGCTCCACCCAGGAGGGTAAAACATAAAACATCCCCAACCCCAGTGTACAAGCTACCAGGAAGGCAATCAGCAAAAAGGTTTTCGATAGTTTTATTCTGGTCATTAACTATTCCAACCTGTGCTTTTGCCGTGTGTTCGATTTCAAAGGGCCAGGCCAGCCCCTTTTTCATCGGCCAGCCAGCAGGCCTTGCACCACCAGCTTAGGCGACCGGTCCACCCGGAACAAGCCCCAATGTTTCTCCGGCTCCATAGGGTCCGGTGAGCCTTTCCAGGGCTCGTCGAAGGCTTCGAAGACGAAGGTGAGGATTTCTTCTGCATCCGTCCAGCCCATCAGGTCATCGTAATAGGTCTTTTGCAGGGTTTCATTGACGTGGCCGGGGTCTATACCCTGACCGTTGGAGCGGGTGGTCCAGCCGGCCTCTGTGATAACGACCGGTGTATCCGGATAAAGGTTAGCGACACCGTAATAATTTTCTTTGGTGTACTCCAGGGATTCATGGATGTGTTTATACTCCCATACCGGATAAGTGTGAATGGAGATGAAGTCAACCTCCTGTGCCAGCGGGCGCAGTTTGTGCATCCAGGGCACATAGTTTTCACAAAAGGTGACGGGCTGTTCAGTAGCAGCCTTGAGGCGGCGCACAAAAGCAATGACCCGCCCCACCGGAACATAATGGTCGGTCCAGTCCACACAAGCTTCATTCCCGGCTGAGGTGCAGCAGATGATGTCCGGGTAGGCATTGGCCCATTTGATGAGTTTATCGATCTGCGCGTCGTTTTTAGCTTTGTTGGCTTCCAGCTGTTCTTCCGAATACACCCCACCGCCCCAGGGGCAGCCGTAGTTGTTCATTTCCGCTTCGATGTAGGCGCCCTGCATAACTTTGAAGTCCAGCTTTTCCTGTTGGATGACCTGCAAGACGGTCTCCGCATGCGGGTCGCAATCGTACAAACGCAGGTACTTCCAATGCCCCTGCAACATCAGCAAATCTTCTCTTACCTGCTCATAGGCAGGGTATTCACCACCCGGGTGTTGCCCTTCCCGAAACCCCGAGTAGCAAATTGCCCGGCCGTACGGAAAAGGCAAACGGTTGTTTTGATCCATTAAAATTTAAGCTTTTCGTTTTTGTCCCACAGGCCCCAATACGCGCCCACATCCCCTTCATCCCCCACCTTCCAGGACTCATCGAAAGAAGAGAAATAAAAGACTTCAATTTGCTCTGCCATCGTCCACTGCTGAATATTCAAAAAGTAGCGTAGGGCATTAATAGAAGAAGGTTCTGCATCTCCCAGCCCGGTACCCTGACTTGGCCAGCCCGTTTCTGTGATAATGACTCTTTTTCCCTGCCCGGCGTGCAAGGCCTGATAGTACATCTGACGAGCATGAATGAGGCTGTAATCAATGTGGCAGCCTTCCCAGTAAGGGTAGCAATTGGCCAGGATAACGTCACAGGCCTCTGTAATCCTGGGCCGGGCACTGAATTCGTAATAGGCATCCACATACCCTACCGGGATTTCATCTGGCAGAGCCGCTCTTACGCGGGCGATATACTCCAGCAATTCGTCTTCAGTGAGCTCTTTGCGATACATCACCTCATTGCCTACCGCAGCGATGTCTACATAACCAGCTTTTGCCTGACGGATCAGGCCTTCAATTTCCTGCTCATTCAGGTCTTTATCATCGCTGAGCCAGGCCCCAACAAGTGTCTTTAAGCCATACTCCCGGGCCACTTCCGGTACCAATTCATTCCCTTCCACACAGGAAAAACTGCGGACCCACCTGATATGCGGTGCAATAATGCCCATACGGCGCCGAATTTGCGCTTTGGTAAGCAGAGAACCTGGTTCCTGTCCTTCGTCGTAAGCACTGTAGCAAAGCCCGTGCAAACCTTCGCCTAAAACGCTACTAAATAAAGCCCCCAGCTCATCAGTGCGCTTACCGGATAAATCGAGGCCCTTGAGGCCTTCCAGCCTGTTATAACGTATTGACATATTGTTAGTTGGTTTTTACGTTTTGTGAAGCAAACTTGGGCTGTTCGTGCTTGTCCCAAAGCCCCCAGCGGGTACCCACCTCGCCTTCGTGGACCACTTTCCAGGACTCATCGAAGGAGGAGAAGTAAAACATTTCAATACCGTTGGCTTTTGCCCAGTCCTGGGCATTGATGAAGTACTTCATAGCGTTTTCAGCAGAAGGCTGTGCCGCTTCCACGCTCTGCCCCGCACTCGGCCATCCGGTTTCGGCAACAATCACTTTTTTGCCTCTGCCGGCTTCTGCCGCCAATGTGTACATCTGCTGCAGGAACAACAACGCGTGGCTACTGTCCGCTCCTTCCCAGAATGGGTAGCAGTTGATCGGGAGAATATCACAGGCATTAACCAGTTCAGGGCGCTCCAGGAACTGATAGTAGGCATCCACATAGCCCACTGGTATGCCTTCTGGAAGCTGCGCCTTCACCCGCTCAATGTAACCAATGATTTCCTGCTCCGAAAGCTCATTGCGCAGCAGCACTTCATTACCAACAGCTGCTATATCCACCAGGCCTTCTTTGGCCAGCCTTACCAGGGCGTTGATCTCGGCTTCATTCCGTGCTTTGTCTGCGCTGATCCAGGCCCCCACCATTGTCTTCAGGCCTTTCTCATGGGCAATTCGGGGGATCAGTTCATTGCCTTCTGTACAAGAGAACGAGCGGATCCATTCGGTATGCGGCATTATGATTTCCATACGGCGCCGAATCTGTTCTTTTGACAGGATGTCACCGGCAGCCTGACCTTCCACATAAGGACTGAAGCATAGCCCATGCAGATGGCCGTTGAGCTTTTCGGCAAAGAGGGCGCTGATTTCTGCGGTGGATTGGCCTGCAAAATTTATTCCAGTTGCGCCATTAAGATGCAGGTTTTCTTTGAGCGTGAGCAACTTGCCGGGCATATAAGCGGAGGAGCTTCCCTTCGCCATTTTTTTGCGGTCGATAGCGGCACGGACTTCCAGCGCTTTTTCTTCCGTTACATCGTAATCGCGCATGACCCACATCGCAATCAGGGTTCCTACAATAGGCAGTCCGGAGAAAAATATCCGCAGCCCGGTAATGGCCTCAGGCTGATCTGTACCCGGAATGCCTTCCTGAAATCCTACGATGGACAAAATCACCCCACTCAAACCACCGGCAATGGCAAAACCAAACTTCACCATCCACCAGTAAATGGCACCGAAAATACCTTCCCGCCGCTTGCCGGTATTCAATTCGTCCAGATCGATTACATCCGAAGTCATGGACATCATCAGGGTGAACAGGCTACCGATACCAAAGGAAAAGAAGGGCAGCGCAAAAATAAACAGGTAAGGCTTGCCCGGCACCAAAAGGAACCACAGCATCACATACCCGATAATTGAAATACCCTGCGACAAAATAAAAGCTTGCTTCTTACCTATTTTGCGTGACAGCCAGGCCACAATCGGAATAACAATAAAGGTGGTGGAAATCGCGCCAAGGCTACCGAAAAGTGTGGGCCAGAACCCCGCATTCGCAGCATCTGCGTCCCCATTGAACAAGTGGTATACGATGATGAAGAAAGTAAAGGTAGCTACGGTATTGAACGCATTGAAAATGAAGAAGGTGGAAATACAAAGCTTCCGGAACGGCTTGATCTTCAGTGCTTCCTTAAACCCAAGGATGATCTCATTGAAACTCCCGCCAATATTTTTAATTGTCATCGGAGAGTAGTCCTTCTCCAGAGTGGATTCACTTTTGATAAAGATGGCCGGCATCATAGCTACGACCATCAAAATGACGCCCACCCAAATGGCAAGGGTTCGGGTAGCTGTTTCTGCGTCCGGGAACCACCCATCCGGGCCATTATCATACATGATGACCCAAAACCAGGGCGCAATTACCCAGGCCCACTGCCCAATCCACTGCGCAGTGGCCATGATGTTGGTACGCTCGTGAAAATCATCGCTCATTTCATAACCCATAGCCACATATGGCACACTAAAAATGGTCAGTCCCAGATAGAAGACGAATGACCAGATCATGAAGTATGTAAAGTTATAATTCAGGGACACCAGCTCCCCCGTAGCAGGGTCTGTTTTGTAGAGTTGCCACATGGCTACGAACGCGATGCCCATAATAACCGCACCAGCCATCACATACTGCCTGCGCCGGCCCCACTTGGATTTGGTATTATCAGAAATGAAGCCCATAATCGGGTCCGTGAAGGAATCAAAAATCCTGGGGAAGAAATAAATTACCCCCCACATCCAACCCGGAAAGCCCAGGTTTTGTACCAGGACCACCATGAAAATCCCCAGCACAGCCGGGAACATTTGATTGGCGAGCATGCCAAGCCCGAAGGCGACCTTCTGCCCAAAGGGCACTGTATGTTTAGCTGTAGTACTCATCGCTGGTTTTATTTACGGTTTGATCACTATCGTCTGAATCGCTTGCTTGCTTATGGATAGCTGGGCGGACTGCCCGCTTAGTTCGATCGCAAAGTTTTTCTCTTGTCCGGTGGGATTAAAGACAACGACTGCAACGGAGCCGTCCGGATTGCTGACAGCGGTCACCATCATTTCGTCATCCGGATTTTCAAATCCGATGCGGGTGGCGCCGGGGCGTATAAATTTACTAAAATGCGCCAGGGTATGGTAAATAGGCGTAAAATAAACCTCATCCTGCTCAGGGTCGACAATGACCGGCGCCACGCACCAGTTTTTAAACCAGTTGGGGCCGCCCTGCCGGTTGAGGACCATATTCCAGTCCACCCAGCCGTCTACCCAGTTGTTCAGGCAGCCAATGATGTCACGGGCGTAACGGTAGACCGGTACATATTTCGGGTGCAGGTACTTTTGATCTTCCGGTGCCCAGTCCCAGCCCCAATCAGTCGCTTCTTTGGACCAGTACCAATCATCGTTTTTCCATTTGGGCACTTCCGCATCCACGCAGGCTTCGGTCTGAATGAGATGCTTCCCGGGTGCTTTTTTGTGAGCATACTGCAATTCCTCCGGAAAAACCTCATAGGTGCTGGCGTACCAGTGAATTGCTGTACCGTCAAAATATTTGGAAGTGGCTTCGTTTTGGTACATATCATCCACCCATTCTTTGAGGTGTTCCCGGTTCTGATCGTAGCCAAGGATTTTTGCACTATGCCCGTCCGCCTCTAAGCGGGGGCCTAGGTGGTTTTGCACAAAGGCCGTCATCTCCTCCGGGCTGAAGTGCATGCTCTCCCAGTTACTATCATTGCCCAGTGGCTCGTTCTCCACCGTAAATGCCCAGATATCAATGCCCTCTGCCTGATAAGCGTCCAGGTATTTGGAGAAAAACAGCGCCCAGGTATCATAGTATTGGGGCTGCAGCTTGCCCCCCATCCAGTCGTTGTTGTCTTTCATCCAGGGCGGGGCTGTCCAGGGCGAGGAGATGATTTTGAAGCCCTCTTCCGAGACAGCCATTGCATCCTTGATCATGGGGATGATGTCTTCGCGGTCTTCTTTTATGGTAAAATGCTGCAGGGCGGTATCGCCTTCCACCGGGGCATAGGAATAATGCCCCAGGGAGAAGTCGCAGGAGTTCATGTGCGTACGGGTGAGGGAGTACTTTGCGCCTTCCGTTCCGAAGTAAGCATTAATAATTATGCTGCGGTTCTCAGCGCTGAGCTGATTGAGCAGGTAAGCGGATGCTTCGGTAAAAGAGCCGCCAAAGCCCGTGATTGTCTGATAGGTTTCCTCAGGCAGCAGCTTTACCACGATGGGATTTTCAGCCTGGGCGAAATCCGACAAGGGCGTAAGCTGATGGCCACCGGCAGAGGTTTCGTAGACTTCCACCGGTAGTGGTTCCCTGGATTGACAGGCGGCAAGCATCATCAAGACCATCAGACAGGAGGATATGTGAATAGATTTTGTCATAGGTTTTAGCTAAAAAGCTGTTTTATGGTTCTAATGGGCAGGCGCTTCTTCCATCAAAGGAGGTACCTCCACGGATTCCAAAAGTGCCGCTTCGTCCCCATCCATAGTTTTAGTTACCGGCTGGCCGCCGCGCCCTAAACCTTTAAACACCCCGGCATCCACCATGTCCCAAAGGGCATACTTGGCTTTGCCATCGATCGTGAACAGCCCAAAGTGGTTCTCAGAGCCGCCCGGGTTGCCGGCATCTTTCCAGTTTTCATCAAATGCCTCAAAGTAAAAGCAGCTGATGCCATCTTCGTCGGTCCACTCCCGCATGCGCTTGTGGTAGATGGCGGACTTGTACTCATCGGTCGCTTTCGAGCCGCCCGGTCCGTAGAAGCTGTTGGAAGCGGTCGCCCAGCCCGTCTCTCCAATGTGGATGGGCTTTTCAATGCCCAGCCCGCTGATGTAGGCTGCAGTTTGCGCGTATTGCTGCTGCGCGTATTCCAAAGCACGCTCCATTGCGGCTTCAATCTGTTCGGCTTTGGGCTGCTCAGCTTCGGCTTCCGTTACCCCCCAAAAGTCCGGATTGTAGTGGGTGTCGTGCATAGGGTAAGTGTGCAGGGATACAAAGTCTACTGCCCGCAGCAACTGCTCCAGGTCCTCTACATGATACTCTGCACCGCCACCGCCCCAGGACGCAAAATTGTCTGAACTGGTAATCCAGAGGCTTTCGGGCAGTTCGCCATTAGCTTTCAGCCCTTGTAGGTGGTTGACCCATTTGAGGATCACCCCCGGCTGTACAAAATAGCTGGCGGCCCATTTCACCATAGCTTCGTTGCCCACCGCAATAACTTTGACGATATCAGGGTAGGCTTTCGCCATTTCCACTGCACGCGCGATTTCGGCAGCGTTGGCTTCTGCATCTTCGGCACTGTGGTCCGGATTAGCGGTAAAAGCACCTTTGCAGTTGATCCAGGCGCCCAGCATAACGTACATCTCGAAGCCAGGATCTTCGCTTTTCAGCTCGCGGATGGCGGCCAGCAGATTGGAGGCTTGCGCCAGATGGGTGTTATAGGTCCTTAGTACCTTGATGCCCATAGCCTGTAGCAAAAGCATGTCCTCCTTCAGCTGAGCGATGGTAGGCTGTACCTCCCGGCTGTTGGCACGGTAGCCTCCGTAGGAAATGGCCCGGTAAGCCGGGTCGCCAAGGATGTCAGCAGCGGTCACTTCATTTGGTTTTTCAGTTGGCGTTGCCGTTGCCTTTTCTGCAGATGGGCTGCAGCCAATGGCCAGGAAAATAACCACAGCTACACCCAGCAGTATGGACAGCATCAAAGTACTCAAGGGATGGTTTTTTGATTTCCGCATAGCTATTTCAAATCTTTAGGGTTCAGCGACACGACAATCCGGGCAACCTTACCGCTTCGTTCGAACACTTCCTTACTCAAATCAGGGCTTAAAGCGGTTTCCTCTGAGGCATGAACAGTACCATCACTGCCGACCACCATAATCCCGGCTGCATCTCTCAATTGATAGAGCACCGGCACCTGACAGATGGTGAAAGCCAGCGTACCTTCGCCCAGCTCTGCCTGTTGCTCCTCTCCTGCCACATCGCGGAAGGTAAAAGTGCGTGGCCGCTGCAGGAACTCTTCCTTACGGAGCAGACAGGGGTCGAAATGCAATTGCCCCTTTTCAAAAAAGACACCCAGTTCACCAAAGCGGCTCAGGATATCTTCCTTCACCTGCCCGGTCATACCCGGCTGCTGTGCCCCTTTGCCCGCCGGTGTATGCGAGTACGGGTCCGTAGGAAAAGCCCCGTAGAGGTCCGGCGATTTGTGTACGCCTATGCCCTCATTAATTTCGTAGTAATGCTCCAGCAAACGGCCAACCACTTCCTGGCTTGCCCCCTCACGGATGGCCTTCAGGCAGCATTCCTGTACGGCCAGCTGCAGCTTGGAAACCATATGCCAGTAGATGGAGCCCAACCCTTCGTACCCGAAGAAGGTGCCCGACCGGCCGGTGAAGGCTTTGTGGTTAAAGACTTTTTCGAAGGTCTGAAGCACAGACTTGCGCTCGGCTTCTGCCAATGCAGCGTACTGAGTATCCGCCAGGGCATCCAGCGCCACCTTCAGGTCGTTGGCGTTTTTAAAATTGCCATTGAAGTGGTAAGCGCCTTTGACATCCTGATAGAGGATTTGGGCATTGCCATCCGCGACCAGCTCTTGGAGAAGTTTGGACTCGCCCACCATTTTGGCGGGAATGTTGTTTTTGGCCATAAAACGCCCGAGGTCCTTATTGGGGTACAAAATATAGCTGTACTGATCCGGTCGGAAAAGGGCACTGTTTTTCAGGGCATCCAGGACCCGCAGCGCCTCCGTTGCGGAGAGGGAGCCTGCACTGAGCACCGCCACCTGCCCTTCGAGCATTTCATCCAGGTATTCGATGGACACGCCACCATCTTCTTCCACGGCCATGAGATTGTAGGCATGATAAAGCCCATCCTTTCGCTCATTTGCCTTTACAGAGTGGTCCAGGTACCGCAGGCTGAGGCGGACAAAAGTTTTGAGGTCTTCCAGCTTCAGCTCGTGCTTTTGCCCGGAGAAACCGTGATCGTATATCTTAGCCCGGTAACGGCTCGCAGCCTGACCAAGCCCCTGCAGCACGGTCATCCGGTCTTTATCGCTGAAGGTGCCGGATAACAGTTTTTCATTCGAGTCCAGCGCTTTGGCAATCCCTTCGAAGCAGTCCAGCAACTCAGCCGATACACTGACTGACTGGGCTTCTGACTGGGCGAACAGGTCATCAAAAAACTGTAGGAAACGACGCATGTAGTAAAGCGTCACCATTGACACCCCGTTACCTACTAATGCATTATTGGCATCATTCCACTCCGGGCGCTGGGTGTTCATCCAGATGCCTCCTTCGGGAATGAAGTTGGACATTTTGGCAAGCAGGGCCGCTAACATTTTTTCAATGAAGTTCACCTGATAGATCTGCCCGCTCTGATCGGTAAGCAGTGCTCCATCAGCCCCCATCTGATCTCTTTTCTGCCGGATGGCTTCATCTGCTTCATGATCAAACTCTATGGTATCCTTGGAGTCTTCCAGGATTTTCTCGAAGGGCTTGATTTTGTAGGGCACATTCGCGTAAACGAAGAGGTCTTCGCTAAAGTAGTGCTGCAGGTCGCCCGGCGACTGCTTTTCCCAGAATTCCAGCAGCTTCAGCAGGTAGATGATCTGATGGTCGCCCCAGTAGCCGATGTAGGACCAGGCATCATCGGGCTCGATGGTTTCCCAGTCGAAGCCATCCTTGGTCACCCGGTAGGGATTGTAACCATCGAAGGTGGTGGCATTGAGGAATTTGTGCACCATGCTCTCCACGAAGCGCGGGTAAGAATGCGCCAGGGCTTCCCAGTTTTGGAAGATGTCCCGCCAGTTGCCCTCATAGTCCAGTATCTTCGAGCCATCTACCTCACTGCGGGTATTGATGGAGAATTTGTTCCAGGGGCGGCTGGGGTCACCGTGACGGCGGCTGAACTTCAGGGGCATGTACTCCAGGCAAAGGCGGAGTAGATGGGTATTGCCTGTAGCTTGAGCGGCCTTGCGCAGCTCGCTGAGTGGAAAGGTATCCGGCAGTTCAGAAAGCATCGGCTGAGCCGCCTTGAAGACAGTCCTGTTGGCTTTCGCCAGGTAGAGGCTCAGGTCTGCTTTCTCAATCTGGTAGTGATGATCGAAGATACCGCCACGCATGATGTTGAACAGCACGTTGGAGAAGTGGCGGGCATCCCGGAATTCATCCGCCGTCATTTGCAGCCCATCGGCCTGAGCATCCAATGCGATAAGCCGGTCCGTACCTTTGCGGATGTCCTCCTCAATCTCAATGGCCAGGTTCGGGCTGGTCTGAATTTCATGCATAATACGGGCAATGTCCGCATGATTTTTGTTGACATCGGCCATGATCATCCACTCCTGAGTGCCTTTGGCGGGCAGCTCCATCTCTTTACTGACGAAGTAGGCGCCTTTCTCCGCCCGCATATCGACTTCCTCCTCAAGCGGTTTTCCTTTACGGAAAGTATCAAGTTGGCGGGAAGTCAGCAGGTAGGTAGGCGACTCCAGCCCGCAAGACCAGGCAATATTGGCTTTAAGGGCTTCGCTGGGCTCTGCCCGGTCAACGATGATGGCACTAAGGGCGTAGATACCCAGGCCAGCATCTTTTTCCAACTCGCTCTTTTTGTAGGCATCCACGAGGTTGCTGGAGCGCATCTGCAGCTCACTGTTGACCCCGTAGGGCAGGATGTTCTGAATGCCATCCAGCAGGTGGACCGAAACCGCTGCTTCGTTGTGATTGATCAGGGCGGAGCGGCGTACAAATCCAAAGCGGTCACTGGAGCTCCATTCATACTGGAATGTAAGGCCCAGATCGTGATTGACCTCTTCGAAGCGAACCTTATTGCCGTACACATTTTTGTACAGGTTGCGGCTCAGCTTGTACTGCCCTTCCTGCCGAACAGAGAACGGCTCCCAAAGCGCCGAGTCGCCATTTTGCTCCACCCGAAACAACGCCTTGCTGCCCGTTACTTCAGCCGATTCCGTGATTTTGTCATCGGTGTAGTAAGGGAACAACGCGTACTCTGAGTTTTTGCGACCTGCAGTCAGCCCGCCATTGCTGGCAATAAAAAGCCAGTGATTGGAGTCGCTGACGATGCTCATGAAGAAGGGCCGCATGGCATCGCTGTTCGAGATTTTGAAATAAGGTTCGCCATTGATGTTCACCCGTTGGATATCAACGGAAGCAGCGGTTTGGTGGTCACCCATAAAAGTTGACACTTTATTTTTAGCAAATGTTAATTGATGTCTTTAGTTAGGCCCGTTGTAGACCCGGACATAGTCCACTAGCAGGGTTTGCGGAAAAACGGTATCAGGGCCTACTGCCCCGACAAAGTTGCCGCCCACAGCCAGGTTCAGAAGGATGTAAAACGGCTGGTCAAAGACCCATTCGCCCTCCACATCTTCGGGTGTGATCTGATTGTACAGCACATCATCCACATAGTAATTGATGTACTCCGGGCCCCACTCAATACCAAAAATATGGAAGCCCGTATCAAACCGGTCCTGAGGCAGGACGTACTCTTTGCTTACCGCATCTCCGGCGGAGTAGCCCGGTCCATGTACGCTGCCAATGAGGGTTGAGGGGTCCTGTCCGCGGTATTCCATGATGTCGATTTCACCGCACTGCGGCCAGCCCACTTCATCGATATTGCTGCCCAGCATCCAGAACGCCGGCCAGAGCCCCTGCCCCCATGGCAACTGCATGCGGGCTTCAATACGGCCATAGCGCTGCTCCACTTTGCCTTTGGTTGTGATGCGGGCGGAGGTGAAAGCAGCGCCTTCAAAGTTCTCCCGGAGCGCGGTGATGTGCAACATTCCTCCTTCGACTTTGATATTTGCCGGGCGGTCGGTATAGTACTGCAATTCATTGTTGCCCCAGCCTATGGGCAGGCCGTTGTTGACGCCGTTGCCGAGCTCATAATTCCAGGACGACTCGTCAACCGGACCGTCCGTATCAAAATTATCCTCAAAGGCCAGGTCAGTGAAAGTGACCACGGTTTGGGTCTCACTGTTTTCACAAGCCGTGAACCAAAGCCCCAGGGCCAATGCAAAAAGGATGCTGATAGCAGGCCTGCGGGTTTTATAAATTGGTGTCTGCATTTTTATTTCGTTTTAATGGTTATTGCAATGGCTACTGCTGATAGTAATAGACATTGTCCACAAAAAGGGTACCTCCGCCAGCGGGCAGTCCGGAGAAAATGAGCTGTGCCAGGTTCGAAGTCCCGGTCAGGTTCTCAAAGTCAGAAAGTGGAATATCATAGGAAACCCATTGCCCCTGAGCCGGATTATCGAATACCAATTCGTGCTCCGTATCATCTCCGCCACCGAAGGCAGCATCTGCACCAAAATCTACCAGTTTGATCCGGAAGGTGGTCATATTTGGTGTCCATATATCGACCCGGAAATGGGTCATGGAAGAAGCATCGATGAGATTCCCACCAGTGGTTTCTATGCCGACAAAATCAAGAGCGGTGTATTTTTTCACGTCATTTCCTGCGACCTGAATGTCCTCCAGAGTTGCTGCCGACCAGTCTGTCCGCCAGGTATCCACTCCTACGTTGGTGTAGGCATTGCTAAACATAGAGATGACGTCCCCTGCGTTTTGCGAGGGAGTCGGCGCTGCAGCTGTAGGCTCATCTCCTCCTCCACCTGAAGATTTGTAGAAGTAGATATTATCCAGATAGATATCGCCGTTGCCATCAAACTTCATTTGAATAATATCTGCCAGGTCCACAGGTGAGAAATCACCCAGCGGAATGTCCACGCTGGCCCATCCGGATGTAGGCACGGGCAGTGCACTCGCCGTCTCAGTAGGCCCGGTGCTGATCAGGAAAGCGTTCAGAGCAGAAGAATTTTCCGTCCAGTAATCAATGTGCAGGAATTCCATTTCGCTTACATCGGTGCTGCTCTCTAATTCCAGCCCCTGGAAATTCAGCCCGGTGTAGAGTAGGGTGTTGTTGCCCTCAATGCTCACCTGGGAAACCTGAGTGCCCTGCCCCCAGTCCGGGTTCAGGTTGGAATTGATATTCGTATAGGCATCGCTAAAGATGGAAATCACATCCGCAGCACCCGCTGTTGGTGCCGGAGCAGCCATGGTTGGGCCAGTAGGGCCACCTGATCCTCCGTCATTATAAAAGTAGACATTATCCACGTAGATACTGGATATAGTGGCGTCAGAAACGAAGATGACCTGCGCTAAATTAGACCGGCCAGTCAGCCCTCCCAAATCCGAAAACGGCACATCAAGGCTATACCATTCCCCCTCGGTCAGACTGGAACCAGGAATTGAAATTTCGCCGGAAGAATCATCACCGGTGCCAAAGGCATTATCCGGGCCAACATCAGCAACCTGTATGTTCAGATAGTCACCAGGCTCCACCGGCTCTCTGGGCTGAATGTCGATGTGGAGATGGGTCATGGAGGAGGCGTTGATCGTTGGGGCATCGTCGAGAAACTGTATGCCCACGAAGTTCAGTTCTCTGTAGAAAATAATGTTATCACCGGCAATATTGATATCATCTTGCCCCTGAGTGGTCTGGAAGGGAGCCCAGTAACCGTTATAATAGTCTACCGGTTCATTGGTATACGCATCCGAGAAAATGGATATTACATCTGCGGGATCTTGCGTAGGAGTCGGAGCGCCGTTAAACTCACCAGTGACCGTGACCCTGGCCGAACCAGCTGCCTCAACCCCACCTAAGGTAGCAGTGATCACAGCTTCTCCCGGGCTTACGCCCACAATATTGCCTGCCTCATCAACGATAGCGACGCCGGGGTCAGAAGAAGTGAATTCAAAGTAACTGGGCGCGACTGTAAGGGTTTGGTCTCTGCCGTTGCCCAGGTTGACGATTAGTTTCAGGCCGGCTGGCTCTGCGGCCACCCCGACAAAAGTTTGAACCGAGGCATCTGTGCCATCAAAAATCAAAGGCCTTTGCTGGGCTACCTTACCGGTTTTTTCGAACTTCAGCTCATCAATCCAAAAAGAGTAACCTACGCCGTCTTCCGGGCCTTCAGAATACCAAAACAAGCCATCAATCTCCGTCAGCTTGGAGGGATCAGGAATGGCGATGGTATACTGCCGCCAGTTGGTGGTCAGCTCCAGGTTAAGGAGGGTTACTTCATACTTATTTTCTGCAAAGTCTTGTCCAAAACCAATTTCATTGATGGTAGCGGCCTGACTGGCTTTCGCCCAGAACGTGAGGGCATCGAAACCGGAAAGGTCACGCCCGCCGTAGTCCGGGAATATAGCGCCGGCATAAGCGCCGTCCGGGTCCCCGACATTAGGCACGTCAAATCGCATGGCGGATTCGCCTTCGTATACGGTCTGCTCGTCTACGGAAAACGCTTCAAAGTAAGAGTCACCGAAGGGCAGGTATTCCAGGCCCGGGCTAAACCCGTCAATGTATACATCCCCGTTGGCTGGGAAAGTAGCAGGTTTTGCCTCTTCAGAGAGGTCTCTTGTGCAATTGCTAAGGACCAGCACCAGCCCAAATAAAAGTAGGATATTAAGTTTCATGACTATATTCTTCATGGCTTTATTTTTTCAAAATGGCAGTTATTTGCCAATGTTGACGTGGAGGTAAGTTCTGAATTCCCATTCGGTCCCGTTCTCAAAACCTACCGGGCTGATGGTCGGCTCTTCCGCAAACTCAGAAGCCGTCAGGTTGGGCAGGTAGCGGGGAGAGAACTCGTTTAGGCTACGCCACGTCCAGCGTACGCCCAGCTGAGTGCCCGGCAGTATGTACCAGTCTGGTTTGCCCAGCGTAGTGGATATGTCCACCATCAATTGCAGCGGATAGGTAAGGTTGAAGTCCCGGTGGTAATCGAAGGGGCCCCAGTCATTGACTTTGAACTGGGAAACGAACTTGTACTTCTTGTAGATGGCCCGCAGGTCCATAGCGTAGCGTTCAAGCAGCCGGTCGCTGTCCCCGTTAGCCTGAGCTGTTCCGAACAGGATGTTGGCGATGAGCCCCAGGTCCGGATTGACTTTCGAGACCATCCGGATATTGGATTCCCAAAGGTCCTGTGCAGGTGCCGCGCCGGGAAACGCGAAGGAAGTACGATTACCCAGGAAGCCAATAGCTGCATCCATAGAGGTGGGCAGGTGGCGGTAAACGAAGCCAGCGCTCATCGCGAACTTGGCATCTTCCGAACGGTCACTGTCCCAATCGTACATCCAGGTACCTGGCGTAGGGTCGAACGTGATCAGCAGCTCTCCTGCAATGGTTTCCCGGTTACCGTCTCTGACTGCAAAGGGGTCGTCCAGGATATTCCTGAGCCGCCCTGGCCCGCTGACATCACCGGGGATAGGATCAACCAAAGGCTTCTGCCACATAAAATTAGGTGCAATCTGGAAGTTACCGATCAGGTAGGTAAAGCCCGTCAGGAAGTTGTTCATATTGCCGCTGCCGCTGTCCTTAAGCCTCCAGCCGGTGAAGGTGCGGGTCGCATCAAAACCACCATTGGCGACAAGCCCCATCACAGAGCCCTGCGCATACCAGTTGAATGCCCCTTTTGAAAACTTAACCTTGGCTTTGCCGCCCCAGTTATCAGAAGGGTTAATCTGATCCTCGAATACCTCATATCGTCCCGGTTCGCCCTGAACAATCTGGAAGCTTCGCCCATTCAGGGGCGAACCACCCCAGATACCACCTAGTTCGATATCCAGAGGGCCTAATTCCCGTTCTACATGAAGGGTTGCTCTCCGGGTTTTAGGCAGCGGCACGGCAATAGAAGTAACGAATTCGGGAGCATCGTCAATATCTTCGTGAAAGACACCCGTAACTTTGAAGTGCTTGATTTCACGGCCGTATTTCACCAGAACTGCCGGGTTGGCGCCCCACCACAACTGAGGGCCAAAAGCTACATTCAGCCCACTGAATTCATTTTTGCCGTCAATTTCCATACCCAGAATTTCACCATTGTAAATATCCAGGTTGGGGCCGTAGTTCGCTTCCGGGTACAGCCCAAAGAAGTCGCCCTCATATTGCCAGTGATAATGGCCGGTCCGGTAGAAGCCTCTGACATCAAAGTCCTTTCCGGTCCAGTCTACTTCAGCGTTGTACAGCCTTAAATTGCCGTCGCTCCTGTTCCCGGTACGGTCACGTACGATATTTTCGTAAAAGATCTCATCAATTGGGTTATCCGCGACATTGCCAACCAGGTTAAAATTGGCAGTAGCCCTAAGATTTGAAGTGGGATTAGCCTCCACACCAAAGAAGAAGGACTGCATATGGTCGAAGCCCAATTCATCCGGATAAGTCGTGAGGTTCGGGTCGTTTTGAATCGCTGCATCTGGCGCATCGGGAGTTGTGAGCAGCGTACCACCAGTATTGAAGGTCTCAAGTTCAGCCCTGAAACTGCTCAAGCTGAGTTTTTGGTTGTTGCCTAAGGCCGCCTTATCGCCCCGCGCTCTGAGCACGGCATCCATGAGCTGGATGTTGTCAAAATAAGCATAAATTGAAGCTACCGTGGTGCCTTCAGTGTAAGGATTTAGCTGATGCGCTTCCTTCAGGGCATAGTAAGCGGCTCTTGGGTAAAGCGTGTACAAACCGCGCTCGTTGGTAGGGCCTTTGGCGCAAATACCAAACCACTCTTCGTTCATGTTATTCTGGCCTTCCCGATAGTCGATGTAATATCCGCCGTTTGACCAGGAAGCGTTGTTGTCGTGCAGGTCTGCATTTTCCCGGTCATCAAATCCAAATTTCCACCAGCCATCACTAAACTGGAAGGTAAAACCACCGATAGAATTGCCTACGCCTCCGACACCCGCAGCATTCGCATATATCTCTTTCCAGTTTTCTACCATAAAATGGGCCTGCATCTTTTGGTCTTCGGCCATTTCTATGGCGTTGAAAGCATCTGCTCCGAACTCGGTGAACAGGATAGGCTTATTCAGCTTGTCCTGCACCACCTGGAACATATCACCGAAGGACTCGCCCCGGTAGGTGTTCGTTCCGTAGATGTCCACGTCTTTACACTCCTCGGCAATGATGTCGATAAAGAGCACATCACCATTACAAATGGCTACCGGGTGGGAGGAGTCGATGGCTTTCATGGCTTTGGCCGCTTCGTTCATCAACTTGTACATGGGACGTCCGCGGGATTCGCCTATAAAATCAATTCTTGCCTGATCATCGGGAAAGTCTTCCGTTTCGGCTCCCTGCCAGAAGAGGCCGTAGTTGTTTTCATTACCCAGCAGGTACAGCAGAAGCCCTGGCGTATTTTTATATTCTTCCACCAGTTGAGTGACTTCATTCATCAGGAATTCCTGCGTTCTCGGGCTATCGTAGAGCGTAACCGGCGTCCAGACACCATCCAACGTAAGCCCGTACCGGCCAAAAGAGTGGTTGAGCATGGTGTAAATGCCATAATTTTCATAAATATACTGAATCCACCGGGCGGGCACGCCGGTGTACTGCCGGATCACGTTGACGTTCATATTCTTCAGGAGCGACATCTCTGCGTCCAGCCCCGCCTTAATAATGTCATCCGGTTTTTCCCAGAACCCAGCATTCACGGTATTGGTCCCGATAGGGATGTAGTCCCAGTTCATACCATTCACCATGAAGTCGGAACCATTAACGACCAGTTTCATGCCCTGATCGCTTTGCACGACTCTAACGTCGTCTGCCTGCCCGAGCAATTGGAGCGCCAGGAGCGGCATTAATAATAAGGTCAAGCATCTTTTTAACATAAACAAGGATTTAATCAGTTAGGGCGAATGGAGCTTCAGGCAGTATGCACAGTATAAAGACAACCTGAGCGCCACGCTAAAAACCAGTGCTATGTTAACCCAAAAAAATAGTATTTTAACCTCCAGCTTAAAAAACTTAACTCATCATTTCTTTCACTTTTTATAATTTTATCGCCATAAACTTACACACAAACCAAATTAAATTCCTGAATAACAACTTTTTATGTCCAACCAAAACCTGCACATCTTCTCCCGCCTCACTCATCGGGCATTCATCTGTTACTTTTTTCTATGTTCAGTTGTTGTTTTGGTTGCCCAGCCGCTTCAGGGCATCTACCCCATTCAAAATTTCTCTCCTTCGGACTACAAAGCCGGGATTCAGAATATCGACTTTGCACAAAACCGCGACATGCGGCTCTTTGTGGCCAACAACCTTTGTGTCCTGTCTTTTAATGGCAGGGAATGGGGCCGTTATAACTTCAAAAACGGAAAGAAAAACCGCTCGCTGGCCTTCGACGAAACCAACGACCGACTCTATGTAGGGGCACAGGGAGACTTTGGGTATTTCGAAGGCGACTGGGAGTACCAGTCGCTTGCGGCTGCAATTCCGGAGCCTCACACCGAATTTGATGAGGTTTGGGATGTCTTTTTGATTGGCGGCAAAACATACTTTTGCACCTTTCAGGGCATTTACGTTTACGATGGCAGAGAAATCCGGGTGCTCGGCCATGAGGATGGCCTGGAGCGTTGCTTTGCGGTCAACAATAAGCTTTTCGCCCAAACCCAAAAAGGCGTGCTGTATGAAGTGGGCAACAACGGGCTGAACCCGGTTTATGGGTTTGATGCCCTTGACGGGGTGCTCACGGGCATGATCGCTCATAATCAGGGCTATCTACTGTTTTACAATTCCGGCCAAATGGAATACCGTACGCCCATGAAAATGGAGCAGCCCTACCCTATCCTGGAGGAAGCCCTGGAAGGCACCTATGTGAATCATGTACTACAGCTTTCTGACCGCCGGCTGGCCATTGCCACCCAAACGGCGGGTTTGTTTTTATTCAATCCGCAAACTCAGATATTGGAGCACATCACGGTTGATGCCGGCCTGGCTACCAACGCCTGCCTGCGCAGCTATCAGGACTACGAAGGGAATTTATGGATAGGTCTTCAAAACGGCATTGCCCTGGTACACATCAACTCGCCTATGCGGCTGATCGGCAAAAATATTGGGCTGCAAGGTAGCGGGTATGAAGGCTACGAGACCAATGAAGGCACTTATTTCACCACCTCCAGTGGAATTTACTTTCTTCCCCGAGGTGCAGAAAAGAGCCGGTTTTTAAGAGGCACTGAGGGGCCGGCCTACGGTATCTCTGAGGTTGCCGGACGGCTATACGCCGGCCACCATCAGGGGCTGTTCCTGCTGGAAAGCGGTCAGGCCCGGCAGATAGCAGCCACAAATGGAATCTGGAGTGTAAAGCCATTGCGTGCCCAGCCTGGCTATGCCATAGGAGGCGGCTACTTCGGGCTTTATCTTTTCAAAATCAACCCTCAGCAAGTACTCTCGCTGGTTCATCCGCTGACGGGCTTCAGTTTATCGAGCCGTTTTTTCAAGGAAGACCGCGAAGGCCGCATTTGGGTCAGCCAATACTACAAGGGGCTCTACCGGCTGTCCTTGGCACCGGATTTGAAATCGGTAGCAGCCACGCCTATCTCAGTAGATTCTCTGGAGCTGGGCGGCGAACAGATTGCCCTGTCGCAGGTGGAAGAGGAACTTTACCTGGCCACTTCTATTGGCTTGTACCACCTTGACCCAGAAAACGCCCGCATTTCGAAGGCCGGACTGTTTTCGCAGGGAACCGAGCAACAGCCCGTATATTTAGTGGCCCAGGACCAAAAAAACAATATCCATCTGCTCTGCGATACCAGTGTCGGTTTTTATGAGAAAGTCAGCCAGGACAATTACCAATACCAGCCTTCTTCGCTTTACCAGTTGCGCTACCACCTGAACAACGACCTGCTGCATGCTTCCGTGCATATCCGGCAGGGCATCCTGTTCTCCGCCAATGAAGGCTTTGTGCACTACATGCCCGCAGCTGAGGACCAGCCCACCGTACAGCAGCCGATAGTCGCGCGGCAAGTCTACAGCACTTCCAAAGAGCAGGAATTGTATGCGCTGAACCCTTTCGCGCCGGCACCCGAAGCCCCGGCTGATATTGAGGTAGGGCCCGGTACCAAAGTTATCAAATTCAGCATTGAAGCTTTTCAGTTTTCCAACCTGAACGACACTAAATACCGGTACATCCTGGAGGGCTTTGACGAGCACTACAGCCCCTGGACCGGCACCACAAGCAAAGAGTACACCAACCTGAAGCCCGGCACTTACACTTTCCGGGCCCAGGCCCGCAGCTACCTGGGGGCCACCATCACTAGCCAACCCGTACAAGTAACCGTCACGCCCCCGTTCTATCTTAGTAAACTGGCCAAGCTCCTGTATTTACTGCTGGGCCTAGCCGCCCTTATCGCCCTGTTCAACCTGCAGCGAAAGCGCTATCAGCGCAAAGCCTACCGGCTGGAACAACAACAACAGCTGGAATTGCAGAAAGAGCAGCAAAAACTCTCTCAGATTGAGGCAGAAAAACAGCACGCTGTAGACCAGCTGCAACGGGAAAAAGTACGGACAGAGCTGCAGCATGTCAGCAACCTGCTCGCCGCCTCCACCATGAACCTGGTTGTCAAAAACGAGTTTATTGACTCCATCAAGCAGGAACTGCAGTCGCTGAAAGAAAACGGCCGCTGGGCCGAGGCCAAGCAAGCCCTGGAGCGCATCGTCAAAGAAATTGACACGAACCTTAAGCTACAGGAAGACTGGGAACAGTTCGAGTATCACTTTGATAAAGTACACGGTGATTTCCTGTCCCGCCTGCAACAAGCCTACCCCGACCTCTCGCCCAACGAGCAAAAGCTTTGCACACTGCTGCGCCTAAACCTCAACACCAAGGAGATTGCCAACCTGCTGAGCATCTCACAGCGGGGCGTGGAGGTGGCTCGCTACCGCCTGCGCAAGAAGTTGGACCTGGAGAAGGGGCAGAATTTGTCGAAGTTTATTTTGGAGTATTAGGCCCTTTGGTGGATATACCAAAAACGTAAAGGCATCAATCATCTGATTGTAGGTATCAAAAGAGACTGTAAACAAGTCGGCATAAAGGTCGTTGTCCCGTTCGCCCTGCTGCGTAAGGATGGGCATCAAACGCTAAAAAGCCCTGCATTCCAGGAATACAGGGCTTCGTCAGCGTTTCAATGGGTACTATAATTAGTACCCTGTGGTACCCGGAGCGGGGCTTGAACCCGCACGGCCGCAATGGCCACAGGATTTTAAGTCCTGCGTGTCTACCAATTCCACCATCCGGGCAAATTGGGTACTTCTTATAAAAAGGTATGGCTAAAGTTAAGTTCCACTCCGTTGAGTGGCATGCTTACTAGTGGATTGAGCCGTAATTTTTTGACAGTTAAAGGCCACGCACCAGAGAAGGCTTAAGCGTGGAGATCCTATCAATTAATTCGGTCTAGTCGCACTAGCGATCACAAGATAGCCAAAATAGGGGCTACCGGCAAACAAAAAAAGCCTTCTGCGTGCAGAAGGCTTTTTGAGCGGATGACGAGATTCGAATGCAGACGAGGCGAAGCCTGTCTGCATCCCCGACGAAGCAAAGCTTGTCGGGGTCCCGCGACCTCAACATTGGTCCCGGTAACACCGGGAAGCTACATCCGCCTACACTATTTCAAATGCCTGAAGCAACTGCTTTGCTCCAATTATTTGGAGCGGATGACGAGATTCGAATGCAGACGAGGCGAAGCCTGTCTGCATCCCCGACGAAGCAAAGCTTGTCGGGGTCCCGCGACCTCAACCTTGGTCCCGGTAACACCGGGACGCTACATCCGCCTACACTATTTCAAATGCCTGAAGCAACTGCTTTGCTCCAATTATTTGGAGCGGATGACGAGATTCGAACCCGCGACCTCAACCTTGGCAAGGTTGCGCTCTACCAGCTGAGCTACATCCGCTTGTTTGCTTTGCTAAGGCAAAGCTAATCTTATTCTTTCAATACAAAAGAGCAACTTTTTTGCTCCAGTAATTTGGAGCGGATGACGAGATTCGAACCCGCGACCTCAACCTTGGCAAGGTTGCGCTCTACCAGCTGAGCTACATCCGCTTATTAATATTTCAAATGCCCTTTTTTCTAAGAGCGATGCAAATATACTCTAATCCCGAAGACAAAAGCAAACCTTTAGACCGTCTTTTTTTCTACTTTTTCGCAAATCATTGATCCACAGATTAAAGAAATAACCTTATTGGTTAAATCAACAGAAAACAGTAAAGGATAAAACAATACATAATTATTACAGCAAGAAGAATGGAAAATGACGACGCTTGCCTTACTTTTGCTGCACACGCACCTGGATCCCCAACCATTCTTTTCCTTAAAGACCAAAATATGAAATTCCGCTACTGCTCCTCGCAGCTGCGGACCACGCTTTTTATTGATCAGGAACCAAGATGACCATGACTCGAACACTACTCTTGCTTGTTTTTGGTGCACTACTGTTTGGTGCCTTCCCACTCAAAGCACAACTGGACTGTTGCTCTCCCGCCCCACTCGCCGGACCGGGACCCATTAATGTACCTACAGTTGCCGGGCCTGGAAATGATAACGATAACCTGGCTAGTGGTACCTGCCTGGTCGGTGGAGAACACGACACCTATTATTTTATTTTCGAAGCGACCAGCGCCGGAACTTTCGAAATGCTGCTTACGCCTAACAATCTGGGTGCGGATTATGATTTTGCCTTGCTGGCAAATGCCTGCCCGGGGAACGCGGGGTCCCAGCAAATCTCCTGTAATTACGTAGGGCCCATCAATACCCCACCTTTTGTGCCCACTGGCATCGCGACCAACCCGCAGGCTTCCTGGGGGATTACTGGTGCCGCCGAATGGGAAAATACGGTCAACCTGACAGCCGGTACGACTTACCTGCTTATTCTGGACAACATCACCGGTAATGATGTAGGCTTTTCGCTCGAAATCGGGGGTACCGCAACTATCGCACCGGGTGATCCGGGCGGAGGGCCTGATCCTACTATCTTTCCAGCGGGGCCTTTTTGCCCGGAAGACCCGCCCTTTCAACTGACGGCCAACCCACCGGGCGGTACCTGGGGCGGTGATGCCACCAGTACCGGCTTGTTTGTACCCGCGAACAATGGCCCCGGTATTCATGAGGTGACGTACTCTACCCCCGGAGCAATCTGCCCTAATGAGGCGACACTCGATATTCAGGTCCTTTCCGGCCCAACGATCGTCATCAACTCCGGACAGCCTCTTTGCCCGGAAGGGCCTCCGGTTACCCTAACCGCCACTCCACCGGGGGGTATCTGGGGCGGTGTTGCCACACCCTCCGGACAGGTTAACCCCCAAGCTTTAGGTGTGGGCTCCTTTCAGGTAACTTACACCGCTACCGGTCCGAATGGATGTTCAGGGACGCAAACTGGCTTTGTAACGATTCTGCCGCCGCCAACGGTGACCTTCTCTACTCCCGGGCCTTTTTGTATGAGCGAGGGTGTCGTCACCCTGCAGGCTCAGCCTTTTGGAGGCACCTGGGGCGGTGTGGCACTACCCAACGGGCAAGTCATCACCGGGGTCCTCGGGCCGGGCCTTCACACCGCTACCTATACCTATACAGACAATAACGGATGTACAACTACCGAAGATCTGGTTTTTGAGATTGTCCCCGATCCTGTAGTTGCTATTGTTGAGCCGGATCCATTTTGCCAGGATGATCTGCCGGTAGTGCTTGAAGCCTTTCCTCCGGGCGGCACCTGGGGCGGGGAAGTAGCGCCTAACGGCCTATTTGACCCTCAACAGGCTGGGCCAGGCTTTCACCTGGTGACGTACACCTTTACGGATGCGAATTTCTGCACCGCTACGGACGACTTCCTGATTGAAGTTGCAATACCGCCTTTCACCTATATTGATGCGCCACAGGGACCATTTTGCAGCAGCAGCCCACCCGTGCCCCTCACCGGTATTCCCGGCGGTGGCGTATGGGGGGGTGAAGCTACGCCAGGCGGCACCTTCGACCCATCCGGGCGGACCAATGGCACCTACACCGTAACCTATACCTTCACAGATGCCAATGGGTGTGTAGCGGTGGCTACTCTTGACCTTGAAATCAGCTCTGACCTTCAGGTGAGTATTCAAGACCCCGGCCCTTACTGTGAAGGGGCTATGCCGGATACGCTCATAGGCGCTCCGGCGGGCGGCACCTGGTCGGGCGATGTGGATGCACAGGGCATTTTTGACCCCTCTGCACTGACACCAGGCACCTATCAGGCGATTTACGATTACACCGATCCGGAAGGTTGTGAAGGTACCGATACCCTGCAACTGGACATTCTGCCTCTGCCGGTAGTCCTGATTGATTCTGTGGGCACGCTTTGCGAAGATGCAGCGCCCATCAATCTTTCTGCCACACCAATGGGCGGTACCTGGTCGGGCGATGCCTCCACGATCGGGGTATTCGATCCCAATGCCAACGGGCCGGGTACCTACCAGGCTATTTATACTTTTGAGAATGCTGCCGGTTGTTCTGATGCGGATACGATTTCCATCACTGTGAGACCCTTGCCTGCGCCTGTTATCGCTACTGCCGGGCCATTTTGTGCCAATGACACCCTTCAGCCCCTTTCTGCCAGCCCAGCCGGAGGGGTTTGGTCGGGCGCTGCTGATACTCAGGGCAACGTAGACCCCACTGCACTGGGTGGCGGGCTGCATGACGTGACCTATACCTTCACCACAACCGAGGGCTGTACCGCCGCTGATACGCTGACTATTGAAATCTTCGATTTGCCTTCAGGCATAATCAGTGGCAATGGCAGCATCTGCCAGGGCAGCGGGGATACGGTGGCTTTAACACTCGACTTTACCGGGCAGCCGCCTCTCACTTATACCGTGGCTATTGATGGAGATGCTCAGCCTGCCCTGACGACCAATGACCTGACTGCGGTCTTCAATGCCACACTCCCTGGTAGTTACACTTTACTGAATGTAACAGATGGGAATGGCTGTACAGTGACTGGTACCGGCAATGCCGAAGTGGTACTGAACACAGCTCCAACCGTTTCCGGTATCATGACCACCTGCGACTCTACCAACACCAACTACACGCTAAGCTTCAGCATTAGCGGAGGGGACAGCACCACCTATCAGTTGCAATTCAGCGATGGCACGATTGTGAATAATACCCCACCGGATTATACCACGCCGCCCCTTGCGAATGGCAGCGCCTACAGCATCACCGTCACCGATGCCAATGATTGCAACCCCACGGTCGTTTCCGGAACTTTCTCCTGCGATTGTGCTACGGTCGCTGGCTCCATGGCCACCGATCTGGTCACCGCTTGTGAGGATGAGGCCGCTACATTGATTTTCAATCAGGATGCTCAGCTAGACCCCAATGACACCCTGCTGTTCGTATTGCATGACAACAACGGCACTTCACTGGGTTCCATCTTTGCAGAAAACGACAGCCCGGTATTCAACTTTCAGGCGGGCATGAATTTTGGCCAGACCTATTATGTATCCGCAGTAGCTACAGATGTCACCCCGGGCGGCGCTCCCGACTACAGTAGCCCCTGCCTTTCGGTTTCCATTGGTGCGCCTGTAGTATTTTACGCGCTGCCAACTGGCACCCTAACCGGAGATACCGCTATTTGTGAAGGGGCTACAGCCCTGCTTACCTTTGACTTCGCCGGTACTGCCCCCTTCGATTTCACCTATGAAGCCAATGGGGTACCCAGTACGGTTGAGAATGTCAACTCGCCTTATTCACTGCCGGTGATGCCGGATGGAGCCGCGACTTATGTGCTGACCGGAGTTAGTGGCAGTTCCCCTGCCGGTTGCAGCAACATATTGTCAGACAGCGCCACTGTAATCCTCAATTTCCCAACGAGTGCCAACCAGACATTGGAAATTTGCCAGGGGGACAGCCTGCTGCTGGGCGGTGCTTTCCAAACCATGCCAGGCACCTATGTGGACACCCTGGTCGGTTCCAATAGCTGCGACAGCCTGTTGTTTTCCACCCTTGTGGTCAACATTCCGGATACGACCCTGCTCAGTGACACCAACTGCGATCCGGCGCAAACCGGGACTTTTACGGAAGTGCTGACCAATACCGATGGCTGCGATAGTGTCATCATAACCACCGTCTCTCTGCTGCTCAGTGATACGGTCATGGTGCAGCTCGAATCCTGTGACCCGGCAGAGGTGGGCACAACGGAGGAGCTCTTTAGCAATCAGGACGGGTGCGACAGCCTCGTTATCACCACCACTACCCTGCTGCCCAGTGATACCACTTTCGTGGAAATCAGTTCCTGTGACCCGGCGGATGTTGGCACTACGGAAGACCTCCTGATGAATCAGTTTGGGTGCGATAGCCTCGTCGTAACGACAACGCTTTTCCTGGAAAGCGATACCACGCTGCTCGATGCGACCACCTGTGACCCGATAGAGGTAGGCACAACGGAGGAACTCTTTAGCAATCAGGACGGATGCGACAGCCTCGTCATCACCACCACTACTCTTTTGCCGAGCGACACCGTCTTTCTGGATGCCACCAGCTGCAACCCGGCGGACGTGGGTACGGCCGAAGTCCTGCTGACCAATCAGTTCGGGTGTGACAGCCTGGTGGTTACAACAACGACATTACTACCCAGCGACACGACCTTCCTCGATGCGGCCAGTTGTGATCCGGCTGAGGTGGGCACAGCAGAAGTGCTGCTGACCAATCAGTTTGGGTGCGACAGCCTGATCGTGACCACCACCACCCTCCTGCCTAGCGATACGGTGCAAGTGGCAGCGGAGACCTGCGACCCGGCAGAGGCAGGTACCACGCAGGAATTGTTTGTAAATCAATTCGGGTGCGATAGTCTGGTGATCACCTTTACCAGCCTGCTGCCCAGCGACACCACTGTGGTTGAAGCAGGAAGCTGCGATCCGGCTGATGTAGGGACAGAGGAAGTTTTACTGACGAATCAATTTGGCTGTGACAGCCTCATCGTGACCATCACGAGCCTGCTGCCCAGTGATACCACTTTCCTGACTCAGTCCAGTTGCGACCCGGCCGATGTAGGCACAGAGGAGACCTTATTGTCTAATCAGTTTGGGTGCGACAGCCTGATCATCACCACCACTACCCTGCTAACGAGCGACACCACCATAGTAAGCGCCAGCAGTTGCGACCCGGCTGATGTAGGGACTATGCAGGAATTATTCACCAATCAGAATGGGTGCGATAGCTTAGTCATTACCACCACTACCCTCCTGCCTTCAGATACCACACTGATCAATACCGCTTCCTGCCAGCCGGAGGATGTGGGGACCGTGACCGAAATCCTAACCAATCAGTTTGGGTGCGATAGCGTGGTGATTACAACCACCACCCTGGCCCCGCTGGAAATTGCTGCAAATGTAACGTCCAGCTACGGCCCGTTTGAGGTCAGCTGTGCCGGTGGCGATGACGGCATGGCTGCAGTAGATATCCTCAGCAACGAATTTGAACCGCCCTTTAGCTACAGCTGGTCCACCGGGGCGAGTACGCCAGAGGTCGGCAATTTACCGGCAGATACCCACTACGTGACGGTCTCCAGTGCCAATGGCTGCATTGCGGTGGATTCTGTGACGCTCACTGCCCCGGAGGATCTGCTGATCAACCTGAACGTGAGCCCTATCTCCTGCTTTGGAGAAACCGATGGGGCTGTACAGGTTGTGGCGGAAGGAGGCACACCGCCTTACGTTTATGCCCTTGACGGTGGTGCTTTCCAAAACAACAGCACCTTTACCGGGCTGGAAGATGGCAACTATACCGTTGCAGTACAGGATGTGAATGGTTGCGTGACCACCGCTGCTATCCTCATCAATCAGCCACTTGAGCTGGAAGTCAGTTTGGGCGAAGACATCGACATTCAGACCGGTGCATCAGCTATTCTGGCCATTGAGACCAACATCGAACCTGAAGATATCGACACCATCATCTGGGAGCCCCGCTTCCCAACCGAATGCCCCGATTGCCTGGAGCAGGTAGTCACGCCTCTGGTCACCACGGCCTATTCGGTGATGGTGCAGGACATCAATGGCTGTATGGCGGGAGACCAAGTCAACGTCATTGTGGACCAGCGCCAAAGTGTGTACCTTCCCAACGTCTTCTCTCCTAATGAGGATGGCGTCAATGACATCTTCTATGTTCAGGGAGATGACCGGGTAGAGCAGGTCGATGAATTCCAGGTTTACAACCGATGGGGAGAGCCCGTCTTTGAAGCCTACAACTTCCCCATCAATGACGATCAGTTTGGCTGGGATGGCACCTTCCGCGGCGACCTCATGAATAGCGGCGTCTTCGTGTACTACGTAACGGTGACCTTCAAGAACGGTACCACTGCGCAGTTCAAAGGCGATGTGATTCTGATGCGGTAAATTTGACTGTCTGCTAACGACGACGCCCGGTAAGCAACAAGGCTCACCGGGCGTTTTTTATTTACAGGCGCAGAGTCGGTCCTAGCAAATCAGCTCCTTCTCTTCCAGGATCGTCAGCACCGCTTCATCCATCAGGATTTGAGCCAGGCTGTCGACTTTCGCCAGTTCGTACTTGTAGAAAAACTTAAGGGTATGCACCTTGCTCTCGTAGAAAGCCGTAGTGTACGTATCATCTCCGGTGACGAGAGCCTGCTTGGCAGCAGTCGCCATTTTGAGCCATTGCCAGCCCACCACTACAGTGCTCATCATCTGCATGAAAAGGGTCGCGTCGGACAGGTAGCGCTCATACTGTCCTTTCATGGCGTAGGGCATCAGCTTGCCCAGTACTTTTTGCACCAGCTGTAGTTTTTGGCCCAGCATACCAGCGTAAGGCTTGAGCTCATCGTAGGTCAGTGCCGCTTCCATGTCCCTTTGCACTTCGGCAGCCAGGTATTCAAGGGCTTTGCCTTTCTGCATCGTCACCTTGCGCCCCAGGAGATCCTGCGACTGAATGCCAGTGGTGCCTTCGTAGATAGACATAATCCGGATATCTCTCAGGTATTGCTGCAGCACAAAATCAGTACAGAAACCATAGCCTCCCAGCACCTGCAGCCCATTGTCCACGGCTTCCCGGCACTTCTCAGACGGATAGGTTTTGGCAATCGGCGTGAGCAACTCCAACAGGAGATAGTACTTTTCATGGTCTTCCCCTTCGGATACCATTTCCAGGTCATGGTACAGTGCCGTCTGATTAACCACGCTCAATGCCCCTTCGTATATAGCCTTTTGCAGAAGCAGCATCCGGCGTACATCCGGGTGGTTGATGATGAGCGTCTGCTCTTCGGAGACATCCTTCGTGCCATCGTTTTTCAGGCGGCGGCCCTGCGGGCGCTCCTGTGCGTACTGCAGGGAAGCGTGATAGGCAGCCGAAGCGATAGATACCGCACCTCGCCCTACCGCGATCCGCGCCTCATTCATCATTTGGAACATGTACTTCAGCCCCTTATGCGGCTCACCTACGAGCCAGCCGGTAGACCCTTCATTTTCTCCAAATACCAGGTGGGTGGTACAGTAACCCTTTTGGCCCATTTTTTGGTAATCGCCTGCCGTGATGACATCGTTGGGTACCAGGTTGCCTGCTTCCGGGCGCTTTTTCGGCACCACAAACAGGGAAATACCCTTTGTCCCTGCCGGTGCGCCTTCGATGCGGGCCAGCACGAGGTGCACGAAGTTGTCGTTGTGCTCATGATCCCCTCCGGAGATGAAAATTTTCTGCCCTTTGATCCGGTAAGTGCCATCCTCCTGAGGGTAGGCGGTAGTGGTGATATCCGAAAGTGAGCTGCCTGCCTGTGGCTCCGTGAGGCACATGGTACCGCCCCACTGACCGCCCAGCATTTTGCCCACAAAGGTTTCGTTCAGCCATTCGTTGCCAAAGGCAATAATGAGGTGAGCAGCACCGGCGGTCAGCCCCAGGTAGCCCGGTATGTTATTGTTGGCTGCTTCCATAATATAGTAGGCCGCGTGAAAGGCCATGCCCGGCAGTTGAAGCCCGCCGGCTTCCATATCGTAGGACGCGCCAATTACGCCCAGTTCGCCTCCTTTTTTCATCGCTTCCCCTACAGCAGGGTGCACAACGATTTTGCCATCCTTAAAGTGCGCCGGGGCTTCATCCATTTCCCGGAAGGAAGGGTATAAATCCTGATCGGAGAAATCCTTGATGGAGTCCAGAAAGATATCCACTGCATCCTTATCGTATTCCGCATAACGGGCATACTGAAAAAGCTGCGGCATATCGTGCACCTGATAAAGCTGAAAGCGCAGGGTGTCCATATTGACGTACTCGGCCATGGGTCTAACTCTTTTTTATAGGTAATGATTTTACCCGCATAATATCGGCATATTTGACCGGACACGCAATAAAATTTAGCGAAAATTCGCTAAAGTCTTTAAATCCGCTCCAACGCTCCCACCAAATACCGCCAAAACTTCTGCACCGAAGCAATATTTACCTGCTCATCGGGCGAGTGGGCGTGGTGGATCGTGGGCCCAAAGGAAATCATATCCAGCTCCGGCATGTGCTGACTGAGAATACCGCATTCCAGGCCGGCGTGACAGGCAGAGACCTTGGGGGCATCGTCGAAGAGGTCTTTGTACAGGCCTTCCATCGTACGCATGATTTTGGAATCGGCATCAGGGGCCCAACCGGGGTAGTCGCCATCGTTGACCACTGTCGCACCAGCGGCTTCAAAGGCAGCACGAACGGCAGCAGCCACATCATGCTTACCCGACTCAATGGAACTGCGCTGCAGGCTCTGCGTCACAAAACTTCCGTTCTTCACAATCACCCGCGCCAGGCTACTGGAGGTTTCCACCAGATTGGGGATATCGGGGCTCATGCGCCAGACGCCATTGGGGACGGCGTAAAGAGCAGCGAGGACTTTTTCCTGGTCTTCCAACCGCATGACCTTTTCGGGGATAGTGGTTTCAGCCTGTTCAATCGTCATTCCAGGCTCAATACTGGCAAACTCACGCAACATTTCCCGGCGGCGGGCTTCAAAGGCTTCCAGAAAGGCAGTCAGATGCCCGTTGGGAACCACCACTATGGCTACAGACTCCCGGGGAATGGCGTTACGGAGGCTGCCGCCATCAATGGAGGCGATACGGAGCCCATAGGGTTCACCGGTTTTGTACAGCAGGCGGTTCATTAGTTTATTGGCATTCGCCCGCCCTTTGTGGATATCCATACCGGAGTGGCCGCCTTTCAGCCCGCGGACAGTTAGTTGCAAAGCTGTACTGTTGACGGGTGGGGCTTCTTCCATGTAGTCCATTTGGGTATTGCTGTCAATACCGCCTGCACAGCCAATAGTTAGTTCGTCGTCTTCTTCGGAATCCAGGTTAAGCAGGATGCTGCCCTCCAGCATGCTCGCATCGAGCCCCTTGGCACCGGTCATGCCTGTTTCTTCATCTATGGTAAAAAGGGCTTCAATGGGCGGGTGCTTCAGGTCATCGGCTTCCAGCACAGCCATGATGGCAGCCACGCCAATACCATTGTCTGCGCCCAGCGTGGTGCCTTCTGCGGTTACCCATTCCCCCTGTATAGTGCTACGGATACCCTCGGTATTGAAGTCGAAGTCGGTGCCGGCATTTTTTTGATGCACCATATCGAGATGAGATTGCAGAATGACTGTGGGTCGGTTTTCCATGCCGGGCGTCGCGGGCTTTTTGATGACGACGTTGCCCAGTTCATCGACCAGGGTGGGCAGTTTCAGGCTTTCGCCGAAGGCGCGCATGAAGGCAATGACCCGGTCTTCCTTTTTGGAAGGGCGGGGCACAGCGTTCAGGGCTTCGAAATTTTTCCAGATGGGCTTGGGCTCAAGGCTTAGGGTGGGAATTTGACTCATGGTATTTTTTGCTATTGTTGTCTTGTTCTTATGATTTAACAGCTTGGGGGGCTTGCAAGGTTCACGGAGGGGTTTCACGCGAAGGCCGCAAAGGGGTTCGCAAAGGTCGCAGAGGCTTGCAACTAAGCATAGCTGCTAAGGGTTTCAGCCGCAACCGTTACCGGTTTTTCATATTAGGATACCTTAAAAAGACGGTAAAAACGAAAAGACGGTCATCCAAAACGCCCAACCGTTGTTTTCAAAAATAACCTTATCGGCTTTACCGGTTATTCCCCGGAAATCTAGCAGAAAAAATCAAATTTCACTAATTATGGATGCGAGAACTTGTCCAAACTGCCAATACCGATACAGCCCCAAAGCGTACCTCAGCGGCATGCTATTCCGTAGCCTGGGGGACACCTGGCCCTGCCCGGAGTGTGGGACGGACCTCCGCTTTGACCGCAAACGGCGGTTGCTGGTAGCCCTTGGATTTACGGTATGGATGGGCGTGCTATTCCTGCTAAAGGAAGCTCTTGGGCTAAACGGTGCTCAAATTTTGTGGTTGCTACCGCTTACCCCGTTTGGGGCGCTGTTTTACCTGTTGGACCGCTTCAGGCGGGCGGCGTCCTAATGCTGCAACAACCAGCAGTAGTGAATCTTAGGATTGCGGAAATCCTTGGGGATGGTAGCGCCGGTGATGTCTTTGATGCGGCTGGCGTGCAACTTTTCCGGTTCCAGTTTGAACTTGCGGAAATTGGTGGAAAAATACAGCAGCCCTTCCGGTGAAAGGCGTTTCAGGCAGCCGTTGATGAGCTCGGGGTGGTCACGCTGGGTATCAAGGATATCATACATGGCTTTGGAGTTGGAAAAGGTAGGCGGATCGAGCACGATGAGGTCGTACATTTGCGCCACCGGCTGTTGCAGCCAGGCTTTGACGTCAGCGCGGACGTATTCGTGCTGGGAGCCCATGAGACCGTTCTGCTCCAGGTTGCGCTTAGCCCAATCCAAATAGGTATTCGACAAGTCCATGGTGGTGGTTGCAGTTGCGCCGCCCGCTGCCGCATAAACGGTAAAGGAGCCGGTGTAGGCAAAAAGGTTGAGCACGCGCTTACCTTCGGCCTGAGCACGGACGGCTTCCCGGGTGGGGCGATGGTCCAAAAACAGCCCGGTATCCAGGTAGTCGGCCAGATTGACGATGAACTGCAGCCCGTTTTCCTGTACGATGATTTCTGATTGCTGTTCGCTCAGCTTTTCGTATTGCTCCCGGCCTTTTTGAGGTTTGCGCTCTTTGTAGTAAATGTTGGCATTGGGCACCTCCAGGGCTTCGCTCAGTGCCCGGCGGGTGCCGGCCCGCCACAAACGGTAGGAATCCTCATCCATGCCGTGGTCTTTTTTGTACTCCGCAACGTGAAGATAGGCCTCGTACCGGTCTACCGCCAGAGGGAAACTCGGCAGGTCAGCATCGTACACCCGGTAGCAGGTGATGTTTTTTTTACGCGCCCACTTGCGCAGGTGCTTGTCCATTTTGCGCAGGCGGTTGGCGAAGCTGTCGAAGTCAAAAGAGCTCATATAAAATATTTGTGCCCAAGGTAATAATCCGCACCCTGGGCACAAAACACTTTTTACCGGACGATCTTCTTTACACCCGGTTAATCAGCAGTAATTGCTTCGTGGTGAGTTTGCCATCTTGCTGAATGGTCAGGAATAGATTCCCGGGCGTAGCGCCACTCAGGTCGATTTCCTCATCAAAATAGCCATCAAACTGATTGAGCTGCTGCTGATACACGACTCTGCCGGAGACATCTGTGACCTGCACGCTTACCGGTGCCTCCTCAGCGGCAAACTGTACCCGGATCAGTCCGTAGCTCGGATTCGGGAATGCCCGGTAATTGACAAGCTCAAGGGTGCTTTCCGGTATGTCCATCGCTTCCTCAACGATGGCGGGAGCCTCTTCTTCCACGCGCTCGCAGATATAGAATTTTGCGCCTAAATCCTTAATCATACCGCCCCGGTTGATGGTGAGCATAAACTCATCGCCGGGTTCATGCTTATTGCGTTCTTTGAGCAATTCAGCATTGCCTTTGACCTTCACCCCATCCATAGCCAGGATGATATCGCCGGGCTGTACGCCGTATTCCTCAGCCGGTGTACCACCGATAATATTGGTCACCTGCACGCCCTCGCCATTCGCGCCGGTACCGCCAACGTAGACACCGATAAACACATCACAGGGTTCCCGGTCTTTATTGAGCACCGTGCGCATGTATTCCTTTTCACCTAACACAACAGAAAGGGTCTGTGGCTGTCCATCGCGCAGCACCTGAACCTCCACCTGCTGCCCGGGCTCCAGCTTTTGCAAAACGCCACTCAGCCCATAGGTGCCATTGGTGGCATAACCGGCAATCGACTGAATCACATCGCCTTTCTGAATGCCGCCGGTCTGCGCACCAGTCCCATCGACTACACCGCGTACAGCAACCCCTGCATTATCATCGGTACTGCCCGGGTAAATCCCTAAAAAGGCTTTGACCGCTTTGACTTTTTTGGTGCGGCTGTTGGGGTGTGGCCCACGGATGCGTTCCTCAATTACTTTCGTGAAATCGCCGGCATCCCCATTCATAAAAATGCGGACTTCCTCAATTTCTTCGTTTTCATCATCTGAATTGGCACGGCGGAAAAACAGGACCGGCTCATCGTCCGCCTCACCGGAAGGCTCCTCTCCCATGACCACCTGAATATCAACGGATACGGCTCCTTCATCTTCGGTCAGGGTTTCCAGGTAAGCTTCCGGATCTTCATCACCGGAGAGCCGCTTCTTAACCGTGGTTACGGTGCCGTCCTCATGGGTCACGGTCTTGATTACAGTAATGGACGAACCGCTTTCCTGCGCCTGCAAAGGCGTGCTCAGGACCAGGCAAAAGGCACAGGCGGCCATAAAAAGATAGGTAAACTGCTTTTTCATAAACGTCGGGTGTTTTGATTTTTTAAATTAAATCATCGCCCGGAAGACGATTGATTTACCCAAAAAGTTACATACACCCTTAGGGACAGATAATTATTTGGAGCGTTGCATAAAACACAAGATAGTTGAATTATCGATTTTGCTCCAGAAGCTGCTCAAGCATAAACATTACCTTTTCTTTTTCCCCCTTCTTCAATTGCACCTCATCAAGCATTTGCACTTTTAAAAAATCCCAAAGTGCCTCCACATCAGCCTGTTGAATTTTATTCTTAAACGCCGTCACTTTGTCCTGAGAAAGTTTGCTGAGCTCTGATAAATCTGATACACTCAATGTTGGTAGCTTAAGCTGAAGTTGAAGAAAAGTAAGTAGGCGCTCTTTTCTGACACCCTCCTCACGCCCTAATTCCAAAAACTGCTCCAAAGTACTCATAGCATCCGGTTTAGTGGTGAATTCTATTTGTTCCAACTCTTTCATAAACGCTGCTGGCGACCGCTCCGCAACTCCTAATATGTAGGTAATTGTCGCCCGCATTTTGTCTTTATCCGTTGCTCCTTCAAAAATAACATCCAAATACTGAATTATCAAGTCAGGTTTATGCCGCATTGACATGGTAAGCAGCAAACTCCTGAAGTAACTAAGTTCGAGTTTAGCCATTGCTTCCGGAGACAAACGCCCTACATCTTCAAACAGGAAATTGAAGTCCGGCAGGTACTCCTTTATCATCTCATAGTAGGGCGCTTTATCAAACAATGCTCCGATCGTTTTGGGAGACCAGGATTCTTTCCCGTTGTAAAACACCACGGGCAGTACAGGTTCCGGTTCTCTCCTACCCTGCTTAACAACATTATACATCAGTTGAAATACATATAGCCCAACCTGAATAGCTACATATTTTTCAGGCTTCGATTTATGTTCAAATAAGAGGCAAAAGTAAAAGCTTGACCCCTCCTCTCCTTTGAAACGGCATCTGTAGACAACATCAGCATCAAACAATTGAAGGTTTGGATGAATAGCTGTAGTTTGCTCTTGCTTCAGGCTTTTCAAATCAGCAATCGCTGCAATAGCAGGATAAAAATAGGTTAGATAATCACTTACAACCTGTGGATCACTCATCGCCTGACGAAAAAAACGATCGTCAGGCTGAAAGACTTTTTTATTCTTTTTCATACAGAGGGCGATTAGTCACCCCTAAAATAACACAAAATATATTTAATTACAACATTTTTAAACAAAAAAAATCACGATACCACCCGCACCATACTAAACCCATTCCCCTGCTTCGTCACCTGCACCTGCGTAGCGATGCGCTCTTTCAGGGCTTTGACGTGAGAAATGATACCGATAGTTTTCCCGCTCGCCTGCAGGTTTTCCAAGGTGGCTATAGCCAAATCGAGGGTATTCTCATCCAGAGTGCCGAAGCCTTCGTCAATAAAAAGGGACTGTATTTGCGTGTCCCGCCCGGCCAGTTCGCTCAGGCCAAGGGCCAGGGCCAGGCTCACCAGGAAGCTTTCCCCTCCCGAAAGCGTATTCATGGAGCGCCGGTTGTCGGCCTGATAGGTGTCTACGATGTCGAGCTCCAAGGTATCGCCTTCCCGTTTTTGGATGAGGTAGCGCCCGTGGAGCTGCTGCAAATGGATATTGGCCAGGTGGGTCAGCTTTTGCAGGGTGAGCCCCTGCGCGAACATCCGGAACTTCTTCCCATCCGCCTGCCCGATGATGTCGTTGAGGGCGGCCCAGCGTTGGTAGCCTTTGCGTTGCTGCGCCAGTTGTTCTGCCAGACCGGCGGCCTTAGCCTGTTGTGCCTGATGACGGCGCTGTTGTTCTGTGAGTGCACCCGTTCGCTGTTGCACATCTGATAAAGCTTCTCCGGCTGCTTCCAGGGCCGTTTCCAGCTCGTCGGCAGGGCGGTCCGTGAGGGCGCGGGCTTTTTCCTGCTCCAGTTCGGCTTGTGTCTCTTTCAGGCTCTGTTGAAGCTGCTGTTGTTGCTGCCGCAGGGTTTTGGCCTCCGTTTCGAGGGACTGGGCTTCCGATTCGGTTAGTAAGGCAGACTGCGCAGTAGCGGCATCTTCGAAACCTGCGGATCGGGCGGCTTTGGCCAGCTCGTCTTCAAATCCTTTAACCTTGGCAGACTGGCTGATTTGCTGTTCCTGCTTTTCCTTAAGGCTGGATTGGGTGGTGAGTACGGCCTGCTCTGCCTTGACGGCGGCGTCCTGTGCTTCGTCCCGCTGCGCTTCGGCCTGCTCCTGCTGTTCCTGTAGTGCCTGCCCCACCTTGATCGGGTCTTTGTCGCCAAATAAGGCTTCGCGTTCCTGCTGTAGTTGGGCAAGGGTTGATTCGGTTTCCTTTACGGCGGCTTCCTGTTCCTGTACGACTGCCTGCCGTTCTTCCAGCTGCTGATTGAGCTGCTCCAATTGGGCTTCCAGCACGGCGGTTTCCTTTGCTAAGGCATCGGCTTCTCCTTTTTGGGCAGCCCAGGCTTCCCGCCGCTCTTCCAGGGTTTGGAACATGGCTTTGGCGGTCTTCAGCTCGAAGGCAAAACCGTGGGGCTCCAGCAACTGATTAATGCGGGCGGTGCCTTCCTCAAATTGCCGGGCTTTTTCGGCCTGCTCCTGTTGCAATCGGTTGACTTCAGCTTCCAGCAATCGCTGATCAGCGGCGGCATCATGGTAGCGGCGTTCGGCTTTTTCCAGGTCTGCCTTTATCGCATCCAGTGATTTCAGGACCTGCCCCAGGGTTTTTCGGTCGGCCTGCCGCTGTTCCAGTTCGGCTTGTACAGCGTTTAGCTCGCCACTCAGGGACGAAGCTTTCACCCATTGGCTTTCTTTGGGTTGAAGGGCAGCGATCTGCTCTTCATGGGCCACGAGTTGCTCGTACTGCTCCTGCAATTTGCCGGCAAGGTCTTTTTTCTCATCGCCCTGCAACTGCTCGATGCGCATTTCGATCTGCTGCTGCTCGGTCAGGAGTTGCCGTTGCTGCTGCTGGGCTTTTTCCAGCTGCGCTTCTGCACGCTTCAGGTCCTCCCGTGCTTCATCCACAAAGGGCTTCACTTCTTTTTCCCGGAAGGGATGATGGGTGGACAGGCAAAGCGGGCAGACCTCGCCTTCTTCCAGGTTAGCACGGTCCTTCTCATAGTTGGCAATAGCCTGCTGCTGCTCAAAAATCCGGCTGCGGTACTGCCGGGTCTTTTGTAATTGATCGATCTGATCGAGGGTACCCAGGACTTCGGTGTTCAGAATGCGGTCGCGGGACTGCAGCTCCTCCAATTCGTTTTCCAGACGACTGTAGTTCGCCAGCAGTTTTTCGTAATCCCGGCTGAGGGTTTGTAGTTTTTCCAGGCGGGTTTGCCGCTGGGTCAGACCGGTGATTTCCTCGTGCAGGCGGTCCAGCAGGGAGCTGGTATCGGTGGTGAAAGACCTGGGCGCCAGTTGCTCCAGCCGGCTCAGTGTTTGGTCTCTTTTTTGTTTTAAATCATCGGGCTGTTGCTGCAGTGTGGACAGAGCGGCGGCGCCTGTCTTCTGCCTGTTTTCCTGTTCTTCCAGCTTTTTGCTGATGGACTGTTGTTCCTTGAAGCTGCCAGCCAGCTGTTTCCGTTGCTCGCGGATGCCCGGCAGGTCTTCGGCCAGTTTTGACCAGGGGGCGTGGGTTTCCAGCCATTGGCCAACCGATTCCGCCTTTTCTCTGGCCGTTTGCAAAGCGGTGGCTGTTTTTTGCTGTTGCTGCGTAGTTTTCTGCAGGTCCTCCCGGGCATGGGCAAGGGCTTGCTGCTGTTTTTCCAACGTCGGAAGCTGACCAGCGATGGTCAGATCCAGGGCTTTGACCTTTTCCAGCACCGGTGCCTGCTTTTGCTGTGCTGCTTTGGCCGATTTGAAGGCATTGGCAGCGGCGGTGCTGTTGTTTTTTGCTGCTTCGAGCTGTTGCTGTAAGGTCGGGAGGGCCTGTTCGTCCTTTGCAATACCTTCGTTGAGGGCCTGCAGCTGCCCGGTGGCGTCCTGCAGGCGCTGAATGGGCAATTGCAGGGGCAGGGCTTTGCGGTGGAGGGCAAGGCGCCCGGCTTTGGGCTGGAAAGCGGTAAATTGTTCTTCCAGGTTGTTAGCTTCCTGCTGCAGGCATTGTTCTTTTTGCTGCAGTTTTTCCAGTTGAAGCAGCCAGTTGAGTTGTTCCCGGAGTTGCTGCTCTTCTGCCCGGTGGGATTTGACGGTATTTTGGAGTTCTTTTAATTGCTGATCAAGCGCAGCGGCTTCTTCTTCGGAAAGCAGGTCTAGCATTTCGAGCTCCTGTTCCAGGGCTTCCAGCCTCTGCTTTTCCAGTTTGTGGCGCTCAAAGGCGGCTTTACTAAGGTCAGAATAGATAGCGGTACCGGTGATGCGCTCCAACAGTTCGCTGCGGTCGCGCTCGTCTGCTTTGAGAAAGGCGGCAAAATCGCCCTGGGACAGCAGCACGGACCGGCAAAAGCGGTCGTAGTCCAGTCCTGTGATCTCAACGATTTTTTCATTGACCTCCCGTTTTTTCTCTCCGATGATTTCGAAGACCTGCTTTTCGGCATTCCAGTGGGACAGTTCCCGGCGGGAAGCCTGCAGGGCGCCCTCCGCTTTTTCATGGGCCCGCCAGATGCTCCACTTGCTGCGGTAGCGTTCCTGACCGACTTCAAACTCTACCTCAGCCAGACTTTTTCCGGTGCCGTAGGACATGATTTCGCCTTCATCTGCCTTCCGGGGCACTTGCCCGTACAACGCCAGGGTGAGGGCATCAAGAATGGTGCTTTTGCCCGCACCCGTATCTCCGGTGATGGCAAACAGCCCACTTTCTGACAAGGGGGACTGGTCAAAACGAAGTTCCTGCTCCGTGCGCAGGGAATTGAGGTTCAGAAAGCGTATGGTATTGATTCTCATCAGTTAAAGTCCAGGGTATTAAAGCTATACTTCTTCTTGTTCGGTCATCCAGGACTGCAACTCCCGGAAAGTAGCGAGCAGTTCGTCCATTTGGTCGGGCGAGCTACCGTATTGTTCACATTTCATTTTGAAGACTTCTTCGGCTTCCAGGGTGTCGAGGTCGGGGGCATTTTGCTGGGCCAGCTCCTGCCGGTGCGGGTAACGGGCCTGTATCTTTAGAATGGATGCGCCGCCGCCGTTGGCTTCCAGGGCGTCCTGCAAAAGGGTGCTCAGCTCCGGCACCATGCGGTCCAGTTCTACACTGACCTCAATCCAGGGTTCCAGCCCTTCCCGGTCTTTTTGGACGAAGCGGGACAGGCTTTCCAGCACTTCTTCCAGATTCCCGCTGATGCCCTTTAACCGCCGGAATACCGGAACCGGCAGGCTGCGTATGTTATCCAGCGTTTTGCCAGACCATTCCAATACATAAATGGCTTTCTCATCCTTCGTTTCACTAAAGCTCAGCGGGATAAGCGAGCCCGAATACCGCACGTGGTCTAATCCACCCACCACCTGCGCCCGGTGAATATGCCCCAGTGCCACATAATCAAATAAATCCGGAAACTGCCGCGCCTCGATGTTTTCTGTATTGCCGATGTAGATATTGTCCTGCCTGCCGGAGGCACCTGCCCCGGTGGCGTAGAGGTGCCCGGTCGCGATCACCGGCACGCCCGAGGTATCGAACTGCTCCGAAAGGTAAGCCGCCACGTCATCGTAGTGTTTTTTGATACCGGCGCGGATTTGCTCCACCCGGTCGTAGCCCGTTTCCCCAGCCACACTGTAGCGCAGGTCGCGGTCGCGCAGAAAAGGGACCGCTGCGATGATCGCCTCTACCCTGCCGGCTTCGTCTTTCCAGGCCACAATTTCCTCTGCCGGATCATCGCCTGCCGCGCCCACCACATGCACATTCAGTGCCTGCAACAGCTCCCTGGGCGCATTGAGCATAGCCGGAGAATCGTGGTTGCCCCCGGTGATCACTACATGCCGGCAGTTGGTATTCAGCAGTTTGCGCAAAAACTGATAGTATAGGCTGCGGGCGTAATTGGGCGGATTGCCAATATCGAAAATATCACCGGCAACAATAAGCCCGTCGGCCTGCTCTTGTTCAATAGCCTGCAATAGCCAGTCCAGAGCCAGGCGGTGCTCTTCTTCCCGGTCGTTGTACAATAGTTTCTGGCCCAGGTGCCAGTCGGAGGTGTGGATGATTTTCATAATATTCCGGTAAGGAAGCAGTATACGTTTTTTTAGCCAATCAGCGCTACTCAACGACCGATCAAATGCATTTCCACCCAATTCAGCACCGGGTCAGCGGTATTCAGGTAGCTGTCCTTATCTGCTTCTACCCAATGATCTGGAAGAAGCACGTCTTTTGGAGCTTCCGGCGCTGGCCGCTTTTTGTACCAGACCGAAATTGAAATTTCTTCCTTGCTGTTAGGCAGGTTCACTCTGGATACAGCGGTTGCCCCTTCCGGCCGTTCACTAACCACCGTCCCAACCAGCTGCCCAATGCCATTGTCTTTTACCAGCGTAGCCAAACCGGCAGCGGCGCTACCAGTTTGAGGCCCAACCAGAAAAATAACCTGCCCGTCATACTCGGGTACGGGCGGCCGAAAGTATACCGGAGACCTGGGGTCCATGACAGGAGCAAAGAAATCAGCTTGTTCTAATCCGGCAGCGATTTCCAGACTGTCTACATTCACGAGTGTGCCATCGGCGGGCAATGATTGATTGAGTTTTTGGCAAGCACGGTCCAGCGCTTTCCACTCTTCCTGGAATTGGGACATTGATAAGGGAGAAAGGTAAATGTAGTCCTGTATGGGGCGCACAGCTGCCTGCGGGGCCAAAGCATAGAGTAAAGGACGGGCCATTTCCAGATCGCCTCCACCGTTATTGCGCAGGTCGATAACCAGAGTCCGAAGGTTTTTAGCGTTTAAATCGTTAAATACCTCCTGTAAAAAGGCATCAAAGTCCTCAGCATTGGGCCTGATCCAGCGGGTAGATTTGCCCTTTAATGCCCTCCGGTACTCCCGCCTGAGGAATAGTCGGGCGAGCGGGCGGATAGGTGCCCGGACGTAGGTCTTCAGGCCATCCATCACTACTTCCCGGTCAAACATACCATTGAATTGAAAGTACCCGTATCCTTTATCTTCGATGGCCTGATACCAGAACCCATCCTGGCGAGGTTTGGAATGGCTACGGCGGGGCTTTTGGCTTTGCAGGTTGAAAGACTTACTGGGACCGGGGGCAACCCTAAGCTGCCTGGGCCCATCCGGGCAGGAACACTCAAGGGATAGGCCCTGTGCCGTATCGACATCCATCCGGGCCAGGAGGCGGGGCCGGGAAAACAGCCAGCGCCGGTAGAGGTCGTCGCGAATGCCATATTCATGTTCCCGGGCCGTCATTTCCCCAAACGCTGCGGACAGGCTGTCCAAGCTACGGTTGCCAATTTGATCCACCCAACAGCCAATCCAGGATGCCCCATAAATGGAATCGATGCGCTCAATATACCAGCCATAGCCTTCGTTTCGGGGGGCATAATTCAGCTGATAAGGATAAAACAGAGGTTCTTTCGGGTACCAGGACTTTAGCTGCCGGGTATGGTCATTACGGAAGGTGGCCAGTAATCGCTGCAATTCCCACCGGAATTCCTGTGGGCTGCATGGCAGGGCTAACGCTTCGAGTCCAGCTTGTTCCACGGAGTCAAACGCTGCCGGCGAAAGGATAGATTCCCAATCGGGATAACTTTCACGTATCAGGCGGGCTGCGAAAAGGTAGTCTTGCTGATAAGGGCTGAGCGCCTTGTAAGCTGGTGTTTGAGTGACCGGGTGGCTGACCGGCTTGGTGCCTTTAAGCAGCACCTGTTCAAAGGAGCAGGAAGAGAGCAGGAGGCCAAATAGCAGTAATGTAAAAACCTTCTTCATCGGGGTGCGCATTATTGATACAATGAAAGTACGCAATTCTTTCCTAAGAAAATCGGCACAATCCGTGAATTGGCTCTACCGAGGCATTTCATCCTGGAAGTCAACTTCTAATTGATCTCCACCTGATACTGCAGGACCGCCATCCACAGCCGGTCGGTTTCGAAGACGCCGTTTTCCTGTGCCTGGAAAATGGGGCGGTTCTGTGCGCCCAGCGTCAGCTTGCTGTTGTGCCCGTTGAACAACAGGTTGACCACCAGCTCATAGGCCAGCATAGGGTCCGAAAGCCGGTCGTAACGGGCGTATTCCACGGAGGCATTGGGCTGCAGGCGGGCTTGAGTTGGCGTGACCCCTTTTGGCAATAAATAGCCGGTTTGCCAAAACAGCACCTGCCCGGTACCGATCATTGGGAAGGCAGCGCCGGTGCCATTGAAGCTGGCTTCGCTCAGTAATAAGCCGGTGGCAGGATTGTTGGCGCCTAGGTTGCGCAGGTAGCCGGGCCCAAAGTCATAATTGAAAAAGCCGAGGTAAGCCGTGAAGGCATCGGCGGTACCCTTAAACACGGGCCACTCCACGTACAGGTCTGCGGCAAAGTGGAACATATCATGGTAATCGGGGCTCAACGCGCTGCCCGTCCACATCGCGCGGGGCTGCCAGGCAAAGCCTGCGCCCAGGTTGAAGATTTTCTTTTTGCCCAGGTAAGTACCGGCTCCAAAGGGCCCGTTTCCCTCATGGTCAGCAAACTGATGCTTGAGGTAGAAGGACCAGCGCAGGCGTGGGCGGGTATTGGCCCAGTCAGCGTAGGCACCGGGGTCGCCACTATCGTACTTTATCGGATTGTTCATGACGGCGCGGTAATCCCAGTTGCCAGCCTGCCCCTTCACCCAAATGCCCAGGTTGCGCCCCAGGTGATCGGTCTGGTTGACAGAGTAAAGGGAAAACAGGGGCGCATCCAGCCCCAGCATGGAGCGGCTGCTGCGCAAATTCAGGCGGCTCAGCCCGTGGTAGCCGGATTTCCCAAAACCAACGGCCAGGGCCCGGTGAAAGGCATACTCTGCGTAAAGATCCAACACCCCGATTTGGAAGTCTGCATTGTTGCGGTAGTTGAGGTTGTTATTGCCAAAACCAGCGTAAACGAAAAGCTCGGGGGTCAGCTGCCCGCAGAAGTTCATCCGCAGGCGGCGGATGGATACATCGAAGTACTCACTGGTGGGCTCGCCGTAGATAACGGTACCGGGGTTCATCTGCGTATACCGCCCCCAGAGCTGGGCACGAAAACTGGCTTTGAGGTAAGTCTGCCCGGTAGTATCCAGGTTGTACCGCAGTACGCCCTGCCCTTGCAGCACGCTACACCCCATCATCAACACCACCACAATTTGCAGGAACCGTTTCATATCGTCATGCTTTTGCCCGCAAGGAACAAAAGGCAGCACACTTCCGCAGTGACTTATCTCAGGGGGAGGGGTGATTTAGTGTTAAAATTACACTATGTGAACCTAAATTAGCATCCTGGAGTAAAAATTCTTTTTCAAGCGCTCTGCCCCAGCTTGACCTACAGAGCAAACCTCCTCACCCCTAGCCCTAATCCACAAATAATATGCGCCCGCTCGTGGTACGCTGAAACGGCTGTTGATCCAACTCCCTGAAGCAGTCAAGCCTTGCGCGCCAGAAATAAATGCCCGCAGCCAAAGAAAGCTTTGTCTGGCTCAGGCTTTCCTGATCGCCTGACCAGACTTTCTGCCCGGCGGCATTGAAGAGTTCAAGCGTGTAATTTTCCACATTACGGGAAGGTAAAGGACGCAATTCGGCAGGCAGCCGGCTGGGAGAAGGAAAGGTAATATCACAGAAACACCCATCGGTTTCAACGGTAAAGGATTGCTGGAGGATATCACATCCATAGTAATGATTGAGCGTATACCTTCCTGGCCTCCGGGTTTGCAGCACAGGTTCTGTACCTTCCCCAACCCAGTAATAACCATCTGCATCAGGCAACCCTTCGAGCATTGCACTGCCACTATCGCAAATCACAGTATCTTTTGGAGGCAATTGTGTGACAGAGCTGCCTGTTTCTCCGCATCGTTCCAACACGACCTGATCTACGTAATAGTAAGCCCAGGGCAAAGCATTCTCAACCCCTGTTTCCTCAAAAGTGGTACGTGCCTGATCGTATAGATTACCAATAAGCAGGTATTCTTCGCCACCCTCAGCCAGGTACTGCCCCCGGATTTCCATCCATCCGGAAGTATCCGAAAGGACACGACCTTCAAGGTTTTTTACCGAATAATGGTACCTGCTCAAGCTGTCCTGTTCAGGCCGGTTGTGCAACAGCATAGCCCCAAAATCATCAGTCCGGAACTTTGACCGCTCCAAGAGACTAACCTGAAAACTTAGGGTATAAACCTCTCCCGGCTCCAATGGCGCTGTCAACTGCACTGCAAGAAACTCCCGGGAATGCAAAGGATAAACAATAATGCCTGCATATCCATCTCCGATATAAGGCTCCTGAAATCCACGATGATTAGCCGGCACACTGGCAACAGCGGCATAAGACCGATGAAAAAACTCTGTCGTAAACAGCAATATGAACCAGTCTACAGAACGATTGACCCCTGTTGGCCTGAATTCCGGATCATCAATTACCAGCTCAAAGGACGGATTCGGCACCAGGTTTTGAGCGGATATATGCTGAATCATTAGAGCGTGAGCCAAAAGGCAAACACCTACACGGAGGAAAAAAGAAATCACACTCAAAATTTTGATGGACATAGTTGGCAAGAGAGGTTTTTTCATAGCTTAAACAATGTACCACGTAAGATGCAAAAAAAAAAACAGAAGCTCCTAACTTTTAACACTTAAGGGGAAGAAAACTGAAAGGTAGGATGAGCTATCCGTTTGCCGGTTACACGGTTTTGCCAGGAAATCTGCCGGATACCGGTAAACTACCCGCGAGGTAAGCTCCGCGACAGGAGTACTGGCTGCTGGGGTAGAGCTTAAGCCTGGTCCTTCCCAGGCGCTCTGCTCCAGCTTTCCCAGGTAGAACCTGCCAGATCCCGGTAAAACCGGGACACGAAAGGAGGGCTTTGCTGCTTGGGTAGAGCTTAAACCCGGAAATTGCCAAGCGCTCTGCTCCAGCTTCTGCCATGGAAACCTGCCGGATACCGGTAAAGACCGGGATACGACAAGAGCACCGAGCTGAAGTGAGGGCGCGAAGGGAATGCGCACCCTAACAAGCTGGGGCTCAGGGATACAGCAAATACCCCTCCCGCATCTCCCGGTAAGCCGTCAGCCCTTCTGCCCAGGAGGCCCGGATTTCCTCCGCCGATTGACCGGCGATGATGGCCTTACGCAAGGCATCTGTGCCCGCCAGCTTGTCGATAAAGAGGGTCTCCAGAAAGAAGTTCGCCTTGTCCGGGTAGGCTTGGTAGAAATCAACGAGGTAGTCAAGGTTCAGGTAGCCTTGCTGTCGAATGTGCTCAGGTGCAGTGGTGGCCAGGGAAAAGCCGCGGCAGCGCTTGCCTTCCAGTTTGGGATATTTGGCGCCCGGCATGGGCTCCGGCGTGAAGTAGTAATCCCCAATGGTGGCGTCGGGATGGCCATAGACCTGGAATTGGGTGTTCGTCCCCCGCCCTACGCTGACCACCGTGCCTTCAAAAAAACAGAGCGACGGATAAAGGTAAATGGAGCGGTTGTTGGGCAGGTTCGGGCTGGGCTTTACCGGCAATTCGTAGGGTGTGGAATGGGTGTAGTTCAGGCAGGGCACCACTTCCAGTTCACATTTGATGCCACCTTTTAGCCAGCCTTCGCCATTGACCATTTTGGCATATTCCGCAACCGTCATGCCATGTACAATCGGCACCCGGTGCATGCCTACAAAGGACTTGAAATCCGGGTCAAGGATTGGCCCGTCCACGTAATGCCCGTTAGGATTGGGGCGGTCGAGGACGAGGACTTTGATGCCTTGTTCCGCACAAGCCTCCATGACGTAATGCAGGGTGGAAATGTAGGTGTAAAAGCGCACACCCACGTCCTGAATATCGAAAACCACAACATCCAGGCCTTGCAGTTGGGAAGGTTTCGGCTTTTTATTGTCGCCGTAGAGGGAAATGATAGGCAGCCCGGTTTGTTTGTCTTTGCCATCCGTCACCGTCTCTCCGGCATCAGCTATGCCCCGGAAGCCATGTTCCGGTGCGAAAATTTGTCGGACGTTGACGCCCTGAGCCAGGAGCGTATCCACCAGATGCGTGCGGCCCACCATCGAGGTAGGGTTGACGACCAGCCCCACGCCTTTGGCTTTCTGCAAGTCCGGCAAATAGGCGTCCATACGCGCTGCACCAAGAACGAGCGTGCTATCGATGTCCACAGCCGATGGTATATCAACCGGCTGCACCGCCTTTTCTGACACACTTTTTGCACAATTTAGTGGCAAAAAGCCCAGCATTACAAACAAAATTTTTAACTTCACAACATATTGTTTTTACTGACGGAGATTAAACTATGCAACCCAAGCGTTACGCGATTGTCGACCTGGAGACTACCGGAGGCCGGGCTTCCCGCCACAAGATCATTGAAGTGGGCATTGTCCTTCACGATGGGCAGCAAGTCCTCGACACCTACAGTTCTTTGGTCAACCCCGAGTGCTACGTCCCCTACGGCATCACACAACTAACGGGCATTACGCAGGAAATGGTGCAAGACGCGCCCAAATTCTACGAAGTAGCCCGAAAGATAGTGGAAATGACGGAAGGCGCCATTTTCGTAGCCCATAATGTGCGCTTTGACTACAGCTTCCTGAGGGAGGAGTTCAAACGGCTGGGCTATACCTATTCCCGGAGGAACCTGTGCACGGTCCGCCTGAGCCGCAAAGCTTTCCCGGGGCTGCCATCCTACAGCCTGGGCAACCTCATCAAATGGATGGGCTGGAAAGCCGATGCCCGCCACCGCGCACTGGATGACGCCCTGGCTACAGCAGAGCTGCTGCGCCGTATCCTGGCAGAAGAAGACAATCAAAAGCAAGTCGTTGACATGGTCAACCTGGGCATCAAAGAATCCCTGCTGCCCAAGTCCTTCGATATGGAAAAGATGCATGCCCTGCCTGAGGAATGCGGGGTGTACTACCTGCACAACGCTCAGGGAGAAGTGGTTTACGTAGGCAAGAGTATTAACATCAAAAAACGCATTGCCGAGCACTTCGCCGACAAAACAGAGAAAGCGGGGAAGCTGCAACGGCATGTGCACGATATCACCTACGAAATTACCGGCAGCGAGCTGGTGGCCCTTTTGCTGGAAAGCCACGAGATCAAACGTCTCCATCCGCCCATCAACCGGGCACAGCGGGTGCGGCGCTTCCCTTATCTGGTGCATACCTTTACAGATGAGGCCGGATACATTTGCTATGAGGCCACACAGGCAAATGCTGCCCGCCGGAAAACCCTGCAGGTCATTTCGGAGTATCCCAAATTTGCCCACGCCCGCAACCACCTCAACCGCGTCCGGGAAGCCTTTGAGCTTTGTGCCCGGCTTTGCAAACTACAGCCCGGCAACAGCGGTCCCTGCTTCCACTACCACATCAAACAGTGCCACGGTGCCTGTGCTGAACAGGAATCAGTGGAAGACTACAATGAGCGGGCCCTGGCAGCCAGGGAAGTCCTTTCCACGGTATTCGAAGAAGACTTTTTCCTGCTGGATGAAGGCAGGGAGCCCGGAGAATTGGCAGTCATTCTGGTTGAAAATGGCAATTACCAAGGCTTTGGGTACCTCGATGAGGAAGGGCTGAATGGCAGCATGGATAACCTCCGGGACGCCATTACACCCTACGCCGGCAATCCGGAAACCACGCGCCTCATACAGCGCTACCTGAACAAAAAGCCACACCTGAAGCGCATTCCGGTGCAGACGGAAGCAGTGGAGTGGTAGAGGGTTAGAACAACAGCCAGCGCATCAGGAGGTAGCCCCCGGCTAAAATGGCCCCAATCAGGAGCCGCTCCACCCACAATCGCCGCCGTGTTTACTGAACAACAAATTTAATGGTCCCCCTTCCTTTCCCATTATCCAATTCCATGAGGTAATTCCCCTTAGGCAGAGATTCGACATCGACAGGGAAGACTTGCTGACCAATGGTTGCCATCTCTTTCTGCTGCCTGAGCAGGACGCCGTTTATGTTGTATACGCTTATCGTGACTTCGCTGATTTCTGCTGAATCGTAGCTTAAGAAAAGCATAGGCGAAGTGGAAGGGTTGGGAAATACAGTGAACGAAAGCGTAGTTTCTGTTTTCGAATATTCCATTGAAGAAGACTCAACTCCCTCATTGATGTACAGTTTCGAGATAAAATTACCCGGGCCACTTTGTCCAGTGATGAGTACATCCAGATTGCCGTCACCATTTACATCTGCAAAGGCACTTGAGCCGGAAGAGGCGTCATCGAATGGCACATTTGGTAATTCAGAAAAATTGCCCGCCCCATCATTGACATACAATTTTGATATTGCAACTTCTGCACTGACACTTCCTGTGAGGAGTACATCCAGGTCATCATCATTGTCTACATCCGCAAAGGCAGTTGAACTTCCTGATATAGGTTCGAAGGAAGCACCCTGCATTTCGGTGAAATTGCCTTCGCCGTCATTAATATATAATTTCGAGATTCTCGAATCTGAGTCATCTCGCCCGGTAAGCAGCAGATCTTGATCATTATCGCCGTCTACATCCGCAAAGGCAATTGAGCCCGCATCAATACTCTCTAAAGTAGTCTCTAGCATCTCGGTGTAATTACCCGCTCCATCGTTTACATAGAGTTTCGATATTTTAACCTCCGAACTGTTTTGCCCGGTAACTAGTAAATCTTGGTCATCGTCACTATCTATATCTGCAAAGGCAACCGAACTCAAAAAAACGCCCTCTAAGAACAGATCTGCTTTTTCGGTAAAAGTACCCGCACCATCGTTAAGGTATAGCTTAGAAACCAGTAGTGGTCCGGGAGGAAGCCTTAATCCTGAAATCAGTACATCTAAATCATTGTCATTGTCTACGTCCGCAAAGGCGATCGATCCGAACGCAACTCCATCGAAAGTTGTGCCCATCACTTCCGTAAAATTACCTATCCCATCATTAGTGTAGAGTTTAGAGATATGACCGGATGAACTGCTTAGCCCTGTAATAAGTACATCCTGGTCATTATCGCTATCTATATCTGCAAAGGCAACCGAACTTCCATATACGGGTTCGAAGGGGTTGGCTTGTACTTCAGTGAATTTACCTAAACCATCATTTGTATACAGTTTTGATACACGGTTAGTCGAGATATCTCCTCCTGTAATCAATACATCCTGGTCATTATCACCGTCTATATCCGCGAAGGCAACCGAACTCAAAAATACAGCTTCAAATGGTGGAGTGGGCGTTGCCTCTACAAAGGTTTGTGCGGAGAGCGTTTGCGATAGCATAAGAAACGAGAGTAGCCATTTAAACTTCATTGGAATTGGTTTTTGACAATTAATAAACAGGTTCCGTTATCAGCCCTGCTGCCAATGCCATACCTACCTGCGAGACACCGCCAGCAGTTGCTTACTATATACCTATCACACCAATTACTATTTGCTCCTAAGTTACCAATTCCTGCACAGTAATGCAAGGTATCTTTTTCGTATTAATGCCTAAATGCAGAATCCTGCTGCCGGATTGGTTGATGGGATTGACGCTCTTCCCAATGACAACCCCGTCTTCAGGGCAAAAGTACTCCTTGACTGTTTTTCCAAAAATGGTCTTTACGGCGGCAATTTTATCGCCCTTCTTTAATTGCTGCCCGAGCTGCGGGAAGACATTGAGAATCCCCCCTTCATCAGTGTACAGCCAATAGGAGGAGTCGCATAGGGTAATTTCATCTGCCGGGCAAAGGATTTCACCGGGCAGCATCTTCAGGTCGTAGAGTATGTTTCTGACGCCTACCAGGCTGTCGTTGATCACATCCCGCTGAAACAAATGAGGATCTCGCAACTCTATAGTGATGGTCTTGATGCCATGGATCGCGGCCCGCCCCCTTAGCGTTATGCCGATTGGAGTGTGGTTGAGAATGATCTCGGGGTTCTGCAGCCTTGCCATCCTTGAGCTCATTTCATCAGACATATCAGCTCGGATATAATAGGTGTTCACACGCCCGAAACTTGCGGTATGCAAATCGATCAGGTAGTCAAATTTCTTGACGATCCTTTCAAAAAGCCGGTAGACATACAGCTCGCTTTGGGTACCATCGCGCTTGCCCGGGCTGATCCGGTTGAGGTCGACACCATCGTTGAAAGCCCTTTGCTCCAGCAGCAGCCCGGGGACATTTGCGACGAGTACGCCCACTATAGTCCCCCTGAGTTCATCCAGATTTAAGTCGTTGATGAGCTTCTGGATGACCGGGATGCCGTTCAGCTCATTGCCGTGCAGGGCGGCATTCAGCCCAAGCACCGGACCGTCTTCCTTGCCCCGGGCAATAATGATGGGTATCCGGACCGGCTCACCAATCCCATTGTTGATGATGTGTAACCACGCTTCGCTGATCTGCCCCTTTGGGAAGCTTTCAATATTTAGCTCTTTGATCCGATAAGAATGCTGTCCTTCCATTGCCCTGTTGTTTTTTATTCATGACAACCAACGGTACAATATACGAAAGCCCTGTTCATCGTTGCCTAAATTCCAGCCGGTCTCCATCGTCATTAAACCGGATCGTGTTTTGGTCAATAGAAATGAAATACCAATCGTCATCGAGCTCGTCAAAGTTTCCGACATTAGGAAAGTCCATGTACAATTCCACCCTCCCGTCATCACGAAAAACATTATATGTCCCTGTAACAGTATCACTATCACCCACTGCCGCTACATTGCCGTTTGAACTGAAGTTAAAAACATAGGACTCAAAATAATCGGTCTCATCATCTCCATCATCTGTCAAAAGGGTAATGATTAAACCTGCATCATGCATCAAGAAAGAAGTAACAGCGCCAGCATCATTTGTTGATGGACTAACGTCGCTGCCATCATTCTGACTACATCCGATAAACACCAATGAGCAAGCCAGCATGAAAGCAAAACATAAGAAAGCATTACAATTATTTTTCATAGCATTACTTTAATTTTTAAATTTCATTGCCGTACACTTTTAGTTTACGGGAAGTTCTTTGAAAATTGGAAAGAAAGATTCATAGCATGCCTGACATAAAATCGGACAGCTCTCAGTCCAATCTGAAACACGGACAAGCTGTCGATTCGGTCTTTACGGCAGAATTTGCCCAACTGAGCTGAGGTTCGGGCATCAAACTCGAACAAGATACAGATGATGAAAGCCAGGCTAGCCACGATCAAGAGATTGAACAAGGTTTGAGGCTCTTCAATCCTGGTTTTATGAATGTGGAATCCGCGAGATTTGATATCGCCGAAAAAGGTTTCAATGTGATACCTCTTTCGGTAATATGTTTCGGCTTGTGGGCCATATTCCAAGCTGGTCAACAGATACAAAGGTCGGTCATATCGGGTCCGGTCATGCCAGAACAAGACATTGACTGGCCCAAACCCTTGCTTAGCCACATACATTTGGGGCAGGAACAAGCTTTTTTGACCGATACTTGCGGCCAAATGGCCAAAAGCCGAAGCATGCTCCATGTTCGGATGATCGGCTACCAAAGTATCCTTCGCCGTTTTTAGCACGTACTCCCAACCGTGAGCCAAACAAGACTGTTGCAACTCGCAGCCGTCGAATTCGGCATCTCCCAGCAGGAAAATCCGGCAATCCTGTTCCAGGATACTGTCCATAAGCATCGCCACTTGACCGATAATGGCCACGTGCATGTGTTCCGGGAAATGGCCTTTGGGAGCTTTACGAACTACCCAACAAATGGGAATGGCTCGCCTGCGCCAGATTACACTGACCATCAGCGCCATGCAGTCTTTGCCCACACAGGAGCCATCGATGGCCAGAACTAACTCTCCAGCCTTGCTCAGAGAGTGGAGAATCGGAAGAAGGTAGGGTATAAAGTGTACCGTGACATCGGTCCACTTATTTTGCAACCAACGCTTGGCCTTCTTGACCCGACTTTCCAGGTCTGTAGGGTCTTCCATATGGCGGCCCAACTCTGATAAAGATGCCCGGCCACCTTTGATTAAGGCACCTAATAAACCAGATAAGACAGTTAATCGACGCAAGGCGTTGCCTTGTGGAACCTCAGATTGATGCTTTATCAACCATTTTTTAGATCTTTGCAGAACGACATTTTGAAAGGGTTTTCTGTAAAGATTTTAAAATCTCAGAAAACCCTTATTTTTTCTGTCTCTCTTTCCAAACTTTCAATGAACTTTTTGCCGAGCTAAAAGTGTACGGCAATGAATTTTAAATAATACCCTATTGACACCTTACCTTAATTTTGGTTCTGCCGTCAGCATTTTTTTATTCAAAAAAACGCTACGCTCCCCTGTCATCGCAATGCCCGCTGCATCCGCTTTATCCGCCCGGGATAAAGCACCAGCTGAATGAAGTTGAACTCCAGCTGCCGGAAGGAGACTCCACCCTCAGGTCCTATATTTTGAGTTGGCGTATACCGCAAATTGGTGCGCAGGATAAAGCCCTGCAGCTGATTGGGGCGGATATCCCAGCCGAAGGTCACGCCCGGCACCCATTGTACTTCGCTGCCCTCGTAAGGCGTAGACCGCTGCACCGTTTCCTCCATGCTGAGCCACTCGCGGCTGAGGTGGGGGCCAATAAACGGTACGAAGCCATGGTAATCAAAGAGGAATTTATAGGCTTCGAGGGTTAAGGCCCGGCGTTGCAGGACCTGAGCAGTGCCGTAAGCCGAACGCTCCGACCGGTTCGCCCGGAAAGCCAGGTTCAGGTGGGCATCCCAGGGATAGTGGTAGTAGCCCAGCCCAAATTCCGGGAAGATCGCCGCACCGCTATGGCGGCCTATCGCCGGGTACAGTTTATCATTGCGCGGTGAGCGGCCTAGTATGAAGGCAGATGAAGGGCCCACGGCTACCGACCAGCCGCTGAGGGCTCGCTTTTCTTCCAGGCGCTCCACAGTTGCAGCCGTCTGACCGCTCTTCCAGCTTTTCTCCGCACTGAGGGTCGTCTCTATCTGCCAGTTGCAGCCCAGCCAGAAGTAGGTGGAGGGGAGCTCAATCTCTACCGCATCATTCGGGCTGACGTAGTAGTCCGTTTGGTTATTCAAAAACTGACCCGCGCCCAATTCAAACAACAGCTGCTTGCGCTGCCAGGTCAGCCCCAACTGTACCGGAAACCGCGTCTGATGCGCAAATGCCCCCGAGCCCCGGTTGCTGTTCTGTTGCCAGTCGCTTATTGCAAAGGCGGCACCGGCGAAAGGCCGGAGTTTCTTTTCCTCAATGCGCCAGGGGTATACCCGCAGCCCGGTTTCCACGCCGGGGTTGAAGGTGTAATCTCCACCGAAAGGCACACTGCTGTCCAGCACATTCGCAACGGGTATGGAAATATAGAAATTGGCATGCCCCCAAAAGTGCGTCCCTGCGATATTGATACGTGGGACAAGGGCTGCAGTGGGCGTAAAATCCGACAAGCTGCCGTCTCCATCCAGCGCGAAAGTCTGACCGGAAGCCGGCAAGTACATCGCATCCGCCCCAATCAGCAACTGAGCAAAGCGGTGGCGGGTCTTCCCGCCCGAAACATAAGGCTGAGCCAAAGACGGCAAACACAACCACCCGGCAAACAGGTAAAGCAGTAAGTAGCGCATACATCAGGTTTTATCTCCGAAAGATAGGAAACCTTCCTAATAATTATACCAAAATCAAATAAAGCAACAACACCCCCGCCAAGACCGTAACGCCCTGCGCGGCGGTGATCAGCGTAAAACTCCGGTACGCCTCCCGCATTTCCATGCCGCTAAACTGCGTGACCACCCAAAAGTAACTGTCGTTGGCATGAGAGACCGTCATCGCGCCACCGCCAATGGCCAATACCATGAGCGACAGTTCCACCGGGCTCTCCATCCCGAGTTGCAAGGCCACCGGCGCCAGCAGAGAGGAGGTAATCACCAGCGCATTGGTAGAGGAGCCCTGCGCCGTTTTCAAAAACGCCGCAATCAGAAAAGCGACCACCAGCACACCTGCTCCGGCATAACCGCCACTGCCCAGGCTGCCTTCCACCAGCTCCGCTACCGGTGTGGCTTTCAGAACGCCCCCAAAAGCACCACCCGCACCCGTTATAATGAGAATAGGGCCTGCCAGTTTGATGCCCTCTCCTATCCAGCCACTGAGGTGCGCGCTGTCCCATTTGGGCATTAGCCACAGGGCTGCCACCGTACCCAGCATGAGGGCAATGAGCGGGTGGCTGAGAAACAACATTACGGACGTGCCTGGCCCATCGTACCCGAGCAGTTTGAGGACGGAACCCGCTGCGATGAGCATAATCGGGAGCAGTATGGGCAAAACGGAGCGCCCCAAAGAAGGCAATGTATCCGTCTCCGGCGCTTCTGCTACCAGCTCCGGCAGTTCCAGCCGCTGCCCCAGCCGCTTAGCCAGGAATACCGCGACCAGCATCGTGGGCAGGGCCACCAGCAGCCCAAGCAGCATAATCGTGCCGAGATAATCCGCAGCGCCGAGGTTGCCGGCGGCGGCGATTGGGCCAGGAGTAGGCGGCACCAGGGTGTGGGTAGTGTAGAGCCCCGCAGAGAGGGAAAGCGCCAGCACGCCTTTTTTAACGCCCGACTGCCGGGCTACTGCATCATTCAGCCCGGACAGGATGATGAACCCGCTGTCGCAAAAAACCGGAATGCTGGTTATCGCTCCAATTGCCGACATCGTCAGGGCGGGGCGCCCCTGCCCTACGCCACTGAGCAACGCAATCGCCAGCCGGTGGGCAGCCCCCGATTTCTCCAGAATATAACCTATGATACTCCCGAATACCACGATAAGCCCGATATACCCCATCAGCCCGCCGAAGCCTTCGTTAATGGCAATAATCAGGCCGGAGAGTGGCATGCCTGCAACCAGCCCCAAAAACAAGGTAGCGCTCAAAAGGCTGAGCAGGGGATGCACGCCCAACCGGGCAGACAGCACAATAATCAGTACAATGGCTGCAATAATCGCCAGCAGCAATGGGATTCCGGTGAGCATAAGCTATAGGTTTTGAAGCAATGCAGCCATAGAGGTTTGCAGAGCTTGAGCGGCACTCCTTGCTTTTTCTGCAAAGTCCTCCCCCTCCCCGGCAAAAATGATGCCCCGGGAAGAATTGACCAGCAGCCCCACATCCGCATTGGCACCGTGGCGGGTCAGGGCTTCAAGATCGCCGCCCTGTGCGCCAACACCAGGCACCAGCAGAAAGTGCTCCGGAGCAATTTCCCGGATTTCCTTAAACTTCTCCGGGTGGGTGGCCCCAACGACGTACATCAGATTTCCGGGCGTGCCCCATTCCTGCGCCTTTCGCATGACCTTCTCATACAAAGGCTGGCCGTTTTCCTGCCGGTCGAATTGGAAATCCTGACTCCCCTTATTGGAGGTCAGCGCTAAAAGGATCACCCATTTGCCTTCAAACTCCAGAAACGGTTTTACAGAATCCACGCCCATGTAAGGGGCTACCGTAACCGCATCAAAGCCCATCTCCCCGAAAAATGCCTGTGCATAAAGGCGGGAGGTATTGCCAATATCGCCCCGCTTGGCATCGGCTATCGTGAAGTGCTCATCGGGGATGTATTCCAGGGTCTTGCGGAGGCTTTCCCACCCTTTGCTGCCAAGTGCCTCGTAAAAAGCCAGGTTGGGCTTGTAAGCCACACACAAATCTTTGGTCGCGTCAATAATGGCTTTGTTGAATTCAAAAACCGGGTCATCTTTGTCCAGCAAGTGGCGGGGCAATCGGTCAATGTCGGCATCGAGGCCTACGCACAGGTAGGATTGCTTTTGCCGGATTTGGGCGCTGAGTTCAGCTCGGGTCATATTCTTTTGGAGCGAAAATAGGAAAAAGTGTACATTTCAACTCTATCCCTCCTGTTGTGTTACTATGGCTGGCACAACCGTCTAACTAAAGGAACCCAAACCGGAACATGACCATAACCACCAACCGGCAAACCGCTCAGCAGCGGATGAATGATCTGGGCAAAGACCGCCGGCCTTTCATTTTTCTGATCGACTTTGAAATGCAACAGCCCGTTGTGCTCCCCCTTGATACCATAGACCCGGAGCAGTTGCAGTTTGCCATTCACAACTATAGGAATGACCAGGGAAGGCCTTCTGCTACAGACTTCCACTTCGAACGCCACCCGGTATCTATTGCACGGTATGCCGCCGCATTCGAACAGGTGCAAAAAGCTTTGCACGATGGCAATACCTACTTGCTCAACCTGGCCTTCCCTACTGCCATTGACACCAACCTGAGCCTGCACGATATTTTCCTGCTTAGCCAGGCGAGTTACCGGATTTGGCTGAAGGGGCAGTTTACCTGCTTTTCCCCGGAGCCTTTTGTACGCATTAGCCGGGGTGGGCGCATCGCTTCCTTCCCTATGAAAGGTACCATTGACGCTACCCTGCCCGGTGCCGAACAACAATTGCTGAGCAATGATAAAGAGCGGGCAGAACATGCCACGATCGTCGATCTCATCCGTAATGACCTGAGTATGGTGGCTAAAAAAGTCCGGGTAAAGCGCTACCGCTACGTAGAGGCTATCACTACACATACGGGAAGTCTTTTGCAGACCAGCACCGAGATTGAAGGGCAGCTGCCGGCCAGTTTCCATCAGCATCTGGGCGACCTGTTTTTCAAACTGCTGCCAGCCGGCTCCATCAGCGGAGCACCAAAGCAGAAGACGGTGGAGATCATCCGGTCAGCGGAAGGGCAGGACCGTGGGTATTACACCGGTGTATGCGGCATTTACGATGGGCAAACGGTAGACAGCGGTGTGATGATCCGTTTTGTGGAAGCTACCCCTGATGGGCTGGTATTCAAAAGTGGCGGAGGGATTACCGCCCGCAGCCGGATGGAAGCGGAGTACGGAGAATTGCTTCAGAAAGCTTATCTGCCCTTTGCCACTGCAGCCGCACCGTTGCTATGAGGCCCCGCCTGCTCGAAACCATCTGCTGCCAAAATGGGCGACTGAAGGGGCTGGCATTTCACCAGGACCGCGTCCGGCGCAGCGCACAGGCCCTTGGCTGGAAGACCTTTCCTGACCTCTATAGCATTACTATCCCTCAGCAAGCTCGAAAAGGGCGCTGCAAGTGCCGGGTGCTCTATCGGGAAAACATCGAAGAAATTGAATTCACACCTTATTATATACGCCCTGTGCAACGGCTGACCTTAATCAAGGCCGACCATATTGACTACGCCTGCAAGTACGAAGACCGGGCGCTGATCAATGCTGCCTTTGCTGAACGCGGAGAAGCCGATGATGTCCTGTTCGTCAGACATGGCTTGCTCACCGATACCTCCTACGCCAATATTGCCCTTTGGGATGGCACCCGCTGGCTGACGCCCAAACAGCCACTGCTTGGAGGTACAAGGCGGGCACAGCTGCTGGAGCAAGACCGCATCTGCATGGCGGATATTTTCGTTACTGACCTACACCAATTTGAAAAACTGGCGTTGTTCAATGCCATGATGGACCTGGAGGAAGGGCCCGTAATTGCAGTGCAGCCAACCAACATTAGACTAAGCAGCCCGTTTACAAAAAAATAACAGCGGGTAGCTTGTTTATCCCATTTTGAAAACCATACCTTACCCGCAAAAAAAAGGAAAAGCACAACGCATGAAGTCCCAACTATTCCACCCCGGACAATTTGAACCGGAAGACCATTGGTATGCTAAAGCCCTGAACGCTACCATCCACCCTATGATCTCTTTTTTTCTCAACCTGAGCCAGGAACGCATCATCAAGCGTTATTGCCACCTCCACCCTATTGTGAGCCCGGATACGCTGCGCAAGCTGCTCAAATACAAACCCAGGTATTTCGTCTGGGCGGGCGCTGACCTCATGCATGTAACGAGTGAGAAGGGCAAACGCCAAATGGTGGTCATTGAGAACAACTCCTGCCCCTCCGGCCAAAAGTCTATGCCCCTGCTTGATGACAATCAGGAGCAGGGTGGCTATCGCCTGCTGATGGAGCGGACCTTCAAACCCCTGACCAAGGCCCGCCGGGGCCCTGCCGGTGAGCTGGCAGTAGTTTATGATAAGAACCCGATGGAAGCTATCGGCTATGCCAAGGCTATGGCTGATGTTTTTCAGGAGCCGGTGCATACTGTAACTTACTACAATAATGACGAAGACCCGGCTGTGCGTTTCAAAGACGGCGTTATGTACGTGCTCGGCACTGATGGGGAATGGCACAAGATCAGAATGGCCTTCCGCTACCTCACCCAAAGCCCATGGAACCGGCTGCCGGTGATGAGCAAAACGCAGATTTTCAACCCTATCGTTGCCTGCCTGGCCGGCGGGCGCAATAAAATGCTGGCCTCCAAAGCCTACGACCTCTTCAATGCCGAACTGGAACAAGCCGGGCTGGAAATCCTGACACCGGAGACCATCTGGGACGTCAGCCTGGAGGAAGTGCCCATCTGGGTGGCTAAGCTGGGCGGGCAGGCTGTGGTCAAAAACCCGTACAGCAACGCCGGACAAGGGGTCTACACCATTGTTAATGAGCAGGAACTGGCAGAGTTCATGAAGCAGGACTTCAAATACTCCCGCTTCATCGTACAGTCGCTTATCGGCAACTACAACTGGAGCTCCACGAGCAGCAAGGGGAAGCTTTACCACATCGGCACTGTGCCCAGCAGTAAAGGCAATGCCTATGTGGCCGACATCCGCATGATGGTGAGCTACACTGCAGAAGGTATCAGGCCCCTGTCTATCTACGCCCGCCGCGCTGCCGAACCACTGGCTGACCATATCGAAGGGGGCACCGACTCCTGGTCCATGCTCGGCACCAACCTTTCCATTAAGGAGGGGTCCAACAGCTGGGGCTCAGATACCAACCGCCTGCTGCTTATGGACCGCCGCGATTTCAACAAGCTCGGTATCGGGCTGGATGACCTGGTGGATGCTTACATCCAAACGGTATTATCGATGATTGCCATCGACAAGATGTCCATACAGCTCTTTAATTCCAAAAACAAATTCCGCACCCGCCTCTTCAAGTCCCTGGATGACGATCAGGCACTACTGGATGAAATCATGCTGTCGTAATGGAGCAACTCAAACCGTATGCGCTTTTTTTAGGGATCATAGCTGCCACCATTGTGCTCGCTGCTATTTTCAGCTGGCTTTTCCGGCGGTTTCTCAAGCGGTCGACCATCATTATCAGGAATGATCCGACCAACTATATTTTTCTGAGACATGCCATCACCGGGCTCATTTATATTGTAGGTATAAGCTGGGCAGTATATACCGTGCCCAATATGCGTGCTATTGCCAATTCGCTGCTGGCTGGCGCTGGCATTTTGGCTGTAGCGGTTGGCTTTGCCTCCCAGCATGCGCTGAGCAACATCATCAGCGGGATATTCATCATTATTTTTAAGCCTTTCCGGGTCAATGACCGGCTCAAATTCCAGTCAGGGCTTCAGGGTGCGGTGGAAGATATCAGCCTAAGGCATGTGGTTATACGGGATTTTGAGAACCGACGTATCCTCATACCCAATTCGGTGATTAGCGAAGAAGTGATTATCAATTCTGATTTTGGGGGTGACTCGATCTGCAAGTGGCTGGAGTTCTCGCTAAGCTATGATACCGACCTGGAGTTGGCCAAGTCCATTCTGACTGAAGAAGCCATGGCCCACCCCAATCTGCTGGACAACCGCTCGGAGGAAGAGAAAGCAGAGGGCTTTCCTGTAGTCAGAATCAGGGTTATTGATTTGGGGGAAAGCGGATTGCGCCTCCGTGCCTACCTTTGGGCAGAAGATAATGCAAGTGCTTTTGCCATGGGGTGCGATGTGATGGAGCGCCTGGTGTCACGATTTAAGGCTGCCGGAATTACCTTCGGGCTGCCACAGCGAGTAGTAAGCATGCGGGAAAACCCAGACTCCGGAGTATAAAAAAACCGCACTCAGACGAGAATGCGGTTCAGCAAATTAATTAGTATGAAAAAACTCTGGTAAATTTAACTCGATAGGCCGGCTTTTGTTTCACTTTTTTAAAATTTTTAATAAAAGATCACACTTAATTAGCAAAGGGCTTACAAATAGTTAACCATTTACCTGTTTTTTCGCTTTTCTGCTGATATATATCATTGAAACAGCCAAAACTAAAGTGGATTATACCTGCCCTTAAACAGGTATGACCTAACCAATACCAAACCAGATAAAACCACACATGAATCGAGACATTGAAATTGCTCAGCAGGCAACGCTTCAGGATATTGGAGCGATTGCCGCCAAACTGGGCGTGCCTGAAGGCAGCCTGGAACGCTACGGCCACCACAAAGCCAAACTCCCCCTCTCCCTGATTGATGCAGAAAAAGCCAGGCAAAGCAACCTTATCCTGGTAACGGCCATTTCCCCAACGCCCGCTGGAGAGGGCAAAACCACTGTATCTATCGGGCTGAGCCAGGGGCTGCAAAAGATCGGGAAGAAAACAGTGGTGGTGCTTCGGGAGCCCTCCCTGGGCCCGGTTTTCGGCATCAAAGGGGGTGCTGCCGGCGGCGGGCAGTCGCAAGTACTGCCCATGGAGGACATCAACCTCCACTTTACAGGTGACTTTAGCGCTATTGAGAAGGCCCACAACCTGTTGGCCGCCCTCATTGACAACAACATCCAAAGCAAACAGGGCAATCTGGGCATTGACCCAAGGACTGTGCTCTGGAAACGGGTTATGGACATGAACGACCGCGCCCTCCGCCAAGTCATCGTCGGGCTGGGCGGCACGGGCAACGGACTGCCCCGGGAGACTGGCTTTGATATCACTGCCGCCTCAGAAATCATGGCGATCCTGTGCCTGTGTGAGAACCGCACTGATTTAAAAACGCGCCTTGGCAATATATTCATTGGCTTCACTTATGACCGGAAACCGGTGTATGCCCGTGACCTTGGTGCGCAGGGCGCGATGGCAGCACTGCTTAAGGACGCCATCAAGCCTAATCTGGTACAGGCCCTGGAAGGCGTACCTGCCATCCTCCACGGTGGCCCTTTTGCCAATATCGCACAGGGGACCAACTCTGTTATGGCTACACGAATGGGGCTGAGCCTGGCGGACTACGCCGTCACAGAAGCGGGCTTTGGGGCCGACCTGGGCGCTGAGAAATTTCTGGATATCAAATGTCAAAGCGCCGGCTTATCGCCAAAAGCAGCAGTGCTTGTCGCTACCATCCGGGCTTTAAAATATCACGGTGGCGTAAGCCTTGACGACCTGAAGAACCCCGATCCTGAAGCGGTTAGAAAAGGTATGCCCAATCTTGAGAAGCACCTGGAAAACCTACAGCAGTTCGGCCTGCCGGTCGTGGTGGCCATCAACCGGTTTGTTTACGATAGCGAGGAAGAGCTCGCCACGGTGGAAGCCGCCTGCGCAGAAAAAGGCGTTAAGGTGGCCCGGTCTGATGGCTGGGCTAATGGAGGCGAAGGGACCCGCGCACTAGCGGAAGCAGTGGTGGAACTTACAGAAAACGGCAATACCCGGTTCAAGCCTTTATACGAATGGAATATGCCCGTAAAGGAAAAAATCAAGACCATTGCCACAACAATTTACGGCGCTGCTGATGTAGCCTACAGCCGGGAAGCAGAGCGCGATTTGCGGCGGATCCGAAAACTTGAGCTGGAAGGCTTACCAGTTTGTATAGCCAAAACGCAAAAATCTTTGTCGGATGACCCCAAACTAACAGGACGTCCTGAAGGCTTCACCCTTCATATACGAGGCATCGAAATAGCTGCCGGTGCCGGCTTCCTGGTGCCGCTTAGCGGAAATATGATGCGCATGCCAGGCCTGCCCGCATCGCCTGCCGCCCTGAATATTGATATTGATGATGAAGGGGTGATTTCTGGCTTGTTCTAGCAGGCCATCAAGCTTAATTCATGGGTTGAGCCTTAACAGACCACTAGCAGCCTGTCGGAGATGTGCTGATGCGGCGAGAGCGAGCAAATATTGTTCTGAACAAGGCGCGAAGAAGGAACATAGCCTGAGCTACGTGACTGATGAGCAACGAAGTGCAGAATAATATTTGCCGTTCGCAGACCATTGAGCGCCTCTCCGACAGGCTGCTAGTCCTGATCCTTGTCGATGAGGTGGTCTTCCAACGGCAGCCCATGCCGGAGCAGTTGCAGCCGGTCCTGGCATTTCTCACAATTACCCAAGTGAGTAATCAGGTGACGATGCGGCTCACTGCCCGGTCTTAATTTCCCACGCCAAAAGGCTGTGAGCACCTCATTCGATGGGCATTCATATACCCGGAGAATTTGCCGTACCGCCCGGTAAACGATGTAAGCCGCAATGAGAAGGAATATTGTAAACATCAGCACTTTATTGGCCCGAAAGATAAATAGAATCGTATCCTTATGCTTTCCAGGACGTAAAATAACGGGCAAAGTTTTACGCTGTTTTGCCTGCCAGGCAAAAAACCCAAAACTTTCAAAATTGAACTATTTATTTGGGAAAGCCGTTTCTTATAATGTAGCAAGTTGTTTAAAAGTTTGTATTTAATTCGGGTTTTCTTGTATTTCCCCTCTAATCGCCTGATAACCAATTCAATCGAATTTTCTTTCGGAGGTTTTTTTTGATAGCGGAGGAACTCCCTGATAAACGCTGGAAAATCTATGTTGCTACATCCAAAACAGGAAAACACATTAACCAGGAAAAAAATTTCATGGCAAAAATTAAAACCCGCAGGGTGCAAGTTATCGAAGCCGGCGCGAAATATGTTACATTGCTCTTTCTCGATCAGCATTGCCAGATTCAGCTGCCCAGACTAACCTTTCTTCACCGGAAAGAGATGGGGCTGTATGAAATTTTGAATCCTGAATTCATGAAACCTGCAGTATAAAACCAAGAATACCATGTGGTTAAAGAAAGTTGTGACCTACTTCACTGGAGAGGACGAATCATTTGAAAAGAAAGGCAAAGTCAAGTTTTTTAACCGCAAGCGCGGCTATGGCTTCATAGAGCCCGAAAATATGGATAGAGATGTGTTCGTCCACGTCACCAGTCTTGAAGACAAGATTTCAAAAGGCGACGAAGTAGCCTTCGAGGTTGAAGCCAGTGATAAGGGACTGGAAGCTCGTAAAGTCCGGTTGATTTAGTATCCGGTCGCTTTGGATTCATTCTATTTTATTCACTAAACTATTACTATGAAATTGCGTAAGAACTTTGCAATGGGTAAAGGCAAGTACTACTTTACGATAAAATCTGTCCCCAACAATATTACCATTTTCAGAAAATCAAAAGACGCTGCTATTTCTACTTTCAAGAAGTATCAGAAAGCAGGAAAGGAAATCGAGTGGCTTGGCAAATGGGATGGCAAAAAATTTGTGGAGAATTCCATGCCCGCTGGCCTGGCTTCCTGATTTGCCCGGATAGAAAGCAAAGCCCAAGCGGCTACAGTTGTTCCCGGTCAGTTCCGTTTATTGACGTCTTTTAAGTGCAAACATTTGCGCGGATCAGTCTTACAGCCCGTGCTGACCAAACATTAATCTGCTTTTTTGAAACTTGCGCCCCTGGCATTCAGTATACTAATCATGAATCCTGGTCGCCACTCGAAATAAAGTTTTGCCTATTCTATCGCACTTCATACCTCTTCCCTGGTTTTATCAGGGAAGGCGCAATTAGATATTGTTCCAATAATTAAAAGCCTCCATGATATGGTTACGTCTGAGAAAGATGAAAAAGTTTACGAAAAGGCTATTACCTGGGTCAGGCAAAGAGGTTACTCCAAAGTAAAAGCCAACGTAGAAGACGAGGAAATCGACAAGCCCACGTCTTTCAAGCAGCCCCCCTCCTCCCCCGATGAGGAAGAGTCGTATATCACTCCTGATATTACCGCAGTGATGCGGGGCAACAAATGCTACTTTGAAATCGCCATGAAATCAGACCAAAAACAAGACCTCATCACTAAATGGAAACTGCTTGACCGGCTGGCTTCAATCAAAGAGGGAAAGTTCTTCCTCTTTACACCGCATGGGCACCGTGCTTTTGCAGACCGGCTGGTAAAACAACATGATATTAACGCCACCCTGATTAACATCTAGGTGTGCCTTTATTTGACCATAAAACGGTAGCCGTTTACCCGAACTTACCGGACAACTACTTTCTTCAACATTTTAATCGACAGCTATTATGATAGATCGCAGCATCAAAGTCAAAGTACTCAAGGAAACGTCTAAAACCGTTACGGTACAACTAACGACTTTAAATAGAAAAATGCCCGTGCCTCGAAAAGAATTCGAAAAGCGTGTAAAAAATGGTCTGTACGAAGTTATCGGTGGTTACGAAGTAGAAGCTGAAGAATAGACTTTGTTACGGACTAACCGCATTCCGACCACAAAGGAATCATAGTTCGTAAGCTTACTTTTGCACCATCAGGCGCTTCATACCTAAACTGTGCCCGCTTTTAAGATAAAAGCCTATCAGGTAGGTAGCAGGCGGCAATCCGGTAAGGCTCATTCGCTGGCCATCAGGCTGAATGAGCCTTACTAGTTTACCCTCTGCTGTAAAAACCCTGCACTGAAGCCCCGGCTTTTCTTCCGGCAGCTCGATATATACAGTATCTCCGCCCGGGTTCGGAAATACCTCCACACCTTTCATGAAATCGCGGGCATCTTCACTTACGCCGGTGGTCAAATTGCCAAACAACCACTCATAGGCAGCGGGGAATTCTCTTTTCCAGTACCATTCAGCATGTGTACCATCCGGATGCCCTACAGCAACAATCTCGCTTTCCTCAAACCCCGCAGCCAGTAGCTCCTGCTTCATAGCCATCATATCAGCCACCTGTTGCCCGTTTGACCCTTCCTGGGCTCCGGCAATCATATATATCCGCATATCCTCCTGTTTCCCCCGGTCGCCTACATGGTCATAGCACGCTTCAGCAAACCAGAAAGAAGCAGAAAAAATCCCCGCTTTGCTAAATATATCCTGATGCTCTATCGCAGCATAGAGTGAAATCAGGCCGCCCATGCTCGACCCCATAATACCCGTGTGGGCCCGCCCCGGAAGCGTCCGGTAGTTTTCGTCTATGTGGGGCTTAAGTGTTTCCACGATAAAATCCACATAGGCTTCTCCTTCGCCCCCACCATAACTTGGGTTCACCCATGGGCTATACTCGTCTAACCGGGCGGCCCCGCCGTTGTCAATGCCTACTACGATTACGCCGTCATCCCCGTTTTCGAACAGGGCGTTCAGAGATTCATCCACTTCCCATTCTCCGAAGGCTGCAGTAGCGGCATCAAAGAGGTTCTGGCCATCGTGCATATAAAGGACCGGATAGTCCGTTGTGGAGGTCGTGTAATCCGGTGGCAGATAAACCCAAATACGACGGTTGCGGTCCAGCTGAGGCATATAAAAGTCTTCCGCAACCACAGTAACATTATCAGCGGCAGTGGAACTTCCCGGGCTGTCTCCTTCCCAGGATACAATTTCCAGATCGACCTCCAACTGCCCCCCGCCGTACTCCAAAGTCCGGTTGGGCAGAAAACCGCCATCCGCATTGCCTTCCACCGTTGCCCAGCTACCCCGGGTAAATTTGAACGTCAGAGTGCCCGGATCAGGCTCAAAAGTGAGGGTGTAAGTACCATCCGCAGCTGCAGTAAAGGCATAATCCGAGCTGCCTTCCTCCCAACCATTAAAGTTGCCTGCCGCATAAAGGACCGCCCCGTCCGGCGTATTAGCTGGTACACTCGTGATATTGAAAGTCACCTGAGCCAGTGCCGTTATCCCGAAAGCAATCCAAATGAACGTAGACAGAATGATTTGCCTCATCTTTTTTTTACACAAATATAGGGCTTTAACCCAACCCTCCCCGCTTTATCCAACGTCTGGCTTTGTGAGAAGTCATCGGGAATAGATTATCTCTAAACTTTTCACAAATTTACCTTTATGAAAACGATCCCGACTTTCTATTATCACCTGATTGGCCTGCTGAGCCTTGCGCTGGCTTTGCCTTCCTGTATACAGGATACTTGTGAGGCCACCACCACCTTCCAGGCTTATGAACCGGTTTACGTGAAACCCGCTGACTTCCGCCACGCTATAGAATTTGAAGCACCCAAAGACCTGGAGAACCCTGGCAAAATTTATGTTTACCAGGATATCCTCCTGATTAATGAGCGTGGTGCAGGCATACACCTGATTGACAACAGCAATCCGGAAGCCCCCCAACCCTTTGGGTTCCTGAATATTCCGGGCAATGTGGATATGGCAGTGCGTGGCAATATGATCTACGCTGACAACTATGTAGACCTGGTCGCCATTGACATTACCAATCCCAACAGCCCGGTTTTTGCCGGGCGGACCGAAGAAGCCATTCCCAGCCATAGCTTTGACGAAGAGCAAGGCTATTTGGTCCGGTACGAGGAGGTGCCAATGACGGAGGAGGTAGACTGTGACTCGTATACCGGTAATTCCTTTTGGAGAGACGGCACTTTATTCATCGATGTGGCGGCAGGCGGTGTGGCGCAGGATTTCGCCAATGAATCCGCCGGACAAGCGCAGGACGTAGGTGTTGGAGGCTCTATGGCAAGATTCACCCTCGCCCAGGACCACCTGTATGTGGTGGACGAACACCGGCTGCATGTATTTGGCTTGTCCGCCACCCCTGAGCCTGAAAAGATCAATGTAGTCGATATAGGCTGGGGTATTGAGACCATTTTCCCTTACGGAGATAAGCTATTCATTGGTGCTGCCAACGGTATGTATATTTTTGACAACAGTGTGCCTACTGCTCCGGAGCAGCTATCGGTATTCCGCCACGCAACAGCTTGCGACCCTGTTTTTGTAGATGGGAATATTGCCTACGTGACGCTCCGGAACGGCACGGAGTGTGAGACTTTTACCAATCAGCTCGATGTGGTGGATGTCACCAACCTAACAGACCCGGTACTGATCAACAGCTTTAGCATGCACAACCCACATGGATTGTCTAAGCTCCATAACGCCCTGTATATCTGTGAGAACGAACAAGGCGTAAAGATTTTTGATGCCACCGACCCGGCAACGGTTGGCAACGAGCAAATTGGAAAAATGACAGGATTCCAGGCTTATGATATTATTACGCTGCAAGGCAATTTAGCGATAGTCATAGGCGACAATGGTTTATACCAATACGATATTAGCAATCCGGAGGCACCACGCCGTTTGAGCAACCTTTTATCGCTGTAATATGGCACAGTATATGAAAGCATGGGCTTTTGCCGTATTTACAGTCTTGGTGCTGCTACTGCCGGGCACAGTTGAGGCACAGCAGGATACTGAAAGCATATTCGAGCCCGGGTGGGCGCATGAAGTGCACTACGGCAGCCTGATCGGGTCTTCAGATTCAGAAATACAAGCCGGTGCCTCCCTGCAATACATTGGCACCTACCGGATAAAACGTTATCTTGGGATAGGTGGAGGAGTTGGGGCACAAAGCTATCAGTTCAACAGTGGCTACAGCTACTTCCCCTTTTGGGCTGTTTGCAAGCTTTATGACCCTTCTCAAACTGGTGTGCAGCCCTATTTGCAGTTTGCCGCAGGTTATGGAGCAGCGCTTAACCGGAGGGATGAGGAGACTTTGCTGGTTGATGCAACAGGAGGCTTTAATGCTCACGGGGCGATAGGCCTGGAAGTACCCATTCGGCAGGAACTTGGACTGTTGTTGAGTCTGGGCTATCAGTTTCAGTCGGCTCAGTCAACATTTGACCATTTTGGCTGGTGGTGGGGAGACCGGCAGACTACGCAGGAATGGAAGTTCCGGCGTATACAACTTCAAATTGGAGTTAAATTTTAGTATGGCAAAGGACGCATCCGCATATACTGACGAAGAGCTGGTGGAAGGCTGCCTGAAGAACAGGCGTCTTGCTCAGGAGATGCTCTACCGCAAGTACTTCAAGAGTATGATGCGGATGTGCCTGCGATATACTCAGGATAAAACCGCTGCGCTGGAAATCCTGAATGCGGGGTTTCTCAGGGTTTTTAAAAAGCTGGAAAAGTACTCCTTTAACGGGTCGCTGGAAGGCTGGATCCGGAGGCTGGTGTTCCACAGCCTGTCAGATCACTTCAAAAAGCACAACAATCAGATTCATTTTCTCGATCTGGAAGACCGGGATGGGCCTGCACCTGATAATGCGCTAAGCCAGTTATACCTGGAGGATATTCTTAAGCTGGTGTCTTATTTACCGGATGCCACGAGAGAAGTTTTTTACCTCTACGCTATTGAAGGCTATACGCATGTGGAAATAGGGAAGCAGCTGGGCATCAGCACCGGCACTTCAAAATGGCACCTTTCCAATGCCAGGCAAAAACTGAAACAATTAATCAGAACGCATTACAACCATGCAGGATAATTTTACACCAGATATTGACCCGGACTGGGTGGAAGAGGGCTGGTCAGGCATGCGGCAAATGCTGGACCAGGAAATGCCCGTTCAACAGCGCCGCCCGTTTGTATGGGTATGGTGGAGTGCTGCACTGCTGGCTATTGGCATAGGCACAGGTTGGCTGCTCAATGATTTTGCCGGTCGCCACACAGTCATCGGGCAGTTGCCGGTCCCTTCCGAATGGGCAAGGGCCAGCCAAAACCCGGAACACTCACCGTTGGAGCAGGAAGCAAACGCTACTGGTCAGGGTGACTCCTCGCCGATTGCAGGCAATACTCCCCCAATAGCAGGAGCAGCTCATTACCCTAATGCGGCTTTGAACACTTCCCCAATTCCCCGCCCCGTAAAACAGTCTGAGCCTAATGCGAAGGTTCAGTATAGACAGACAGCAAGTGCAACGACATCCATAGAGCAGGAAAGGCCACTTGCGCTCTCCCCTGCACTTACTGCTATTCCCCCGCTGAACGCTCTTGCAGCACTCAGCCCTGAACCATTGGAAAAACAAAGCTTTCCGTCGCTGCCCGAACAGCCAAAAACCACTTTGGCTACAACTTCCCCCTGGCAGCCCGGGCTTTTCATAAGCGGGCTCTTCGTGCCAGAACAAGGCAGCACAGGGTATGAAGCAGGGGTTTTTCTTGCCTGGGAGCCTAACCAATCAAGATGGTACAGCCGCTTTAGCATGAGCTACCTCCGCTTAGGGATGAATCAGCAACTGGATCAACGGCAGTTTGCGCTTTCCAACAGTCGCTTCTCCAACAACCCGGCTGTGGTCAGCATGGCTACAAAGGTGGAAGTTGCACACTTCGCTAACACAGCCCTACGTGCCGGCTATCAAATCACTCCTGGGCTGGGGTTGGAAGGTGGCTTCTTCATGGCCTACCTCACCAGCGCACAAAAGGTTAATCTGTGGGCTGGCACAGGGGCACCGGACAATAGCGGCGGAACGGACGGGAGCGAGGCCAGCCTTCCTGCTTTCAATATTACCAACCGATCTCAATCCGTAACAGGGTTAAGCCGCTGGAGTACAGGATGGACAGCTGGTTTACGGTATAATTTAAGTGACAATTTTTTCACTACCCTTAACTACAGCGCCCCTGTAACGGGCTTTCCAGCAACTGGCAATCAAAAAACAATCTTAAACCCAACCATTGCCCTGTCACTATTTGGCAGCTTCTGAAGGGCCAGTTAACATTTTTTTTAGTAGCTTTTGACCCTGAATTTCAGAGTCATTGACAGGAACGAATCATGTCTAAGCTAAAAAAAGGTGATTGCCTGCTCAGGTGTGTTCTTTTTTTTGCGCTTTTTTCGAATTGCTGCCTTCTTCATAGCCAGATCAGTGAAGAGCAACTTGTGCATTTTGATATTGAGGACGGGCTGCCTTCTAAAGTAATCTATGGCGTTGAGCAAGACAGTTCCGGATTCATCTGGGTTTCCACCGATGTTGGCCTCTCCTACTTTGATGGGGTTGAATTTCACACGCTGACCACAAAGGACGGACTGCCGAGTAATGACGTAATTGGCACTGACTATGTGGACCACCGGCTTTGGGTAAACACCCTTGGCCACCTCTCCTACCTCACCCCTGACTTTAAGGTCCAAATTGCCCCTATTTCTTCCTCTACCTTTTCCTCCTACATTGACCATCAGTTTGTAAAAACGGAAAGTGCGCTTTGGATCAGCCGTTCAAATGACCTTTTCAGGCTCAACGATGCCCTGGACACTATGCCTGTGGCCCCGGAACTCCTCCGGGAAGATAGCACCTATTATTGGGTCTTCGAACATCAGGATCAACCCTGGATGGTTAGAAAAAAGAAAGGGTACAGAACAGAGCTGCTCCAAATAGCCGGTAATCAAGTCAACACCTGCTTCGAAGTTGGCGACCCAAGTGATGATGTGTTTTACTTCTACTATGCCTCAAGAGGCCCTCTGCTTTATTGCCACTTTAACGGCAATGTATTGGTCATCAATACGGAGACCGAAACGGCGAAGGAGATAATTCAGGGGCGGGACCTCAACAGCCACATCCGGCTGAAAGACAACAACCTATGGATAATACAGCCGAGAAATGGTATTGAAGTGTATGCCATTCAGGGCGATACTGCGGCGGTTTACCAGCAAACACTTTTAAAAGGCCTGCAACCTTCCAGTGTTCTATTGGACAAAGAAGGCAATGCCTGGATCGCTACGCTCGGAAACGGGCTCTACTTTTTGCCCCGGCAAGCCAGTGCAATTCAGGTGGTGCGCAAAGCAAATGGCCTTACAGAAAATACGATCAACAGTATATTAGCTACCGATCAGTACCTGGTTGCCGGCAACCGTAGTAACATCCTTGAATTCTTCACATCCGACAGCTCCGGCAAGGTAGCAGTAACGGGCAGGAAAACCCTGGAGGACCAACCTGGCTTTCATATCACCAACCGGGTTCTAAAAATTGTCATGCCCCTTCCAGGCCATTACTTTCTGGCTACCGATATCGGCTTGATTTACTACGGCCAAAACAGGGAGCAGCTCCTACTTCAGGAGGCCATCAAAAACCTGGATATTGGCCTCAATGGAGACCTCATTATTTCCAGTCATAAAGGCATAAGGAAGATAGCGGCAGCTGACCTTGCCCAAATAGACCAAATGACTGCTCCGTGGGAGATGTTCAATAAAAAAGCTGTAAAAATCGAGTCGGTTTTCCCCGGCCGGTCCTACGCCAGCACAGTAGACCATGGCGGGACAATCTGGGCCCATACCATTACCAATGGCTTAATGCAAATCACTCCAACAGATACTATTTTCTGGAAAAACCGCCACCCTGTTTTTTCCAGTCAGATCACAGACTTCGAAATCCTGGCAGACAGTACGGTTTGTGCCAGCACCAGAGGAGACGGGCTGGTCCTGATCAAAAACAACGAATACCGGATACTCAATCAAGATAGCCTGCTGGCCAGTGACTTCATTAATGTCCTCTACCAGGACCCGCACGGAAGCCTTTGGATTGGAACGAATAAAGGGCTTACCAATTGGATTGCACCCTCTTTTGATGGGCCCCGCGCCCAACTCGTGACTTACAGTACGTCCGACGGATTATTGTCCAACAGCATCAATGATATTGCACTATGGCAGGGACAGGTATTCATTGCGACTAATGAGGGCGTAATGTACTTTAAGCCCAGCGAAATCATCAATGCTTCACAATCTCCTAAATTGGTGCTTTACCCGCCGGCAGTAAATGACACTATGGTAATTAAGGCTGCTGTGGCCAGTCTAGCCCCGAATGAAAACAATATCCAATTCAGGTTCGCATCTCTGAATTTCCAGGACCGCCAAACCATCACCTTTCAGTACCGTCTAAAGGGGCTGAACGAGGAATGGGCTTCTACGAAAACCCCAGAGGCGAGGTATGCAGGTTTGCAGCCCGGAAGCTATACTTTTGAGCTCAGGGCCCTTACTGACAAAGGTCAGGTCAGCTACCTTTCCACCCCTTTCCACTTCAAGATCAACCGTCCTTTTACTCAGTCGCTAACCTTTTACTGGCTGCTTTTCATAGGTGCTTTGGCAGTGATGCTGCTTGTTCTCCAAAGTTTCAACCGAAAGGCTAAAAACCGGGAACTCAATCAGCTGGTAAAAGAAAAGACCAAAGCCCTGAAGGAGCAAAACCAGGCACTGGAAGCTTCAAACGCCAAGCTTAGGCGGTCCAATCAGGAGCTCAACCAGTTTGCTTATGTAGCCGCCCACGACCTGAAGTCGCCTCTGCGCAATATTTCAAGCTTCGTGCAGCTGCTGCGCCGCCGTGCCTATGACAAGCTGAACCAGGAAGAGCTGGAGTTTATTGACTTTGCAGTGAAGGGGACGCAGCAACTGGAGCGGCTTATCGATGACTTGCAGGCCTACTCCCAAATTACCGCATACTCCGGGCAGCGAAGTTGGAATACCCTGAAAGACCTGGTTGAACATGCCATTGGGCAAATCCCGGACCTGCAAAAAGAAAACCACGTAAGCCTGCTGATTCCAAACCACAAAATCTGGATCAACACCCGCAACGGGCAGTTGCTATTCTATCATCTGCTATCTAACGCCTCAAAATTCCGGCATCCGGATCGCAAGCTGCTTATTCGCATAGGAAACATTAAAAAAGATGGAAACCTTTGTATCTACGTTGAGGATAATGGTATAGGCATCCATCCACAGTATCAGGAAAAAATCTTTAAGATATTCCAGCGCCTGCATACCAGCCTTGAATACCCAGGTACCGGTATTGGCCTTGCGATCTGCAAGAAAATCATTGAAGAGGAAAATGGCCATATCGGGCTGTCCTCAGAGGAGGGGAAAGGCGCTACCTTCCTCTTCACCTGCCGCATAACCGAAGAAAGGGAAGCAGCTCTCGCTACTCCCCTTTCTAATTGACGATCATTTCTGATCCGATTACTTATTCACAACAAGGTTTACCTGCAGGTCAAACTCATCGTAAATCGTCTTATCTCCCAGGTTGTCAAAGAAGCTGCCTGAACCATAACGAACATTGAATTCAGAGCGGTCAACTACAACTTCAGCAACTGCTTTCGCCTTGTCGCCCATATCTTCCAGGTTGGCCTGGAACTTAATTTCCTTGGTAATATCTTTAATGGTCAGATCACCAACAATTTTGTACTCGCCTGGCTTACCACGAGATACCACCTGAGTAATGTTGAATGAAGCAGTTGGGAACTTGTCCACACTGAAAAAGTCATCAGACTTAAGGTGCCCCATTAATTTTTCGTTCCACTCTCCTTCCAAATCGGTATTCGTCATGGAGGTCATATCGATCACGAAACTGCCACCAGTTAGCATATCGCCGTCGAATTCCAACTCGCCAGACTTCAGCTGAATGTTGCCGGTGTGGGAGCCAGTCACTTTGTAGCCGTTCCATACGATGTTGCTTTCCGCAACGCTTACCGTGCGGCGTTCTTTTTCGCCTTCAACAGGATTAGTAAAGCTCATGCCGATCATCGCTACAGCTGCCAGCATAACAGAGAAAATACTTGCCTTTTTCATAATGGTTTGGTTTGATTGTTTTTTATGGAAAGGGTAACAACGCTACCCTTGTTAATGTTTAAACTTTGATCAGCACAAATATAGGCGCTCTAAATCAAAGTTGCAACATCAAAATGAAAATTTCTGCTTATTCCTGCTAAATTGTAGCTTTACGCCTTATCCCGAGCACCTTTGAAAAATTCAACTTTATGAAAATACTGATCATTGGCGGAGGCAATATGGGCCTGACTTATGCCCAGAGCTTTCTGAGATCTCATATTGCCAGCAAAGAGGATATGATGATTCTGGAAAAATCGCCTCAAAAAGCGGCAGAGCTGGCCAAAAGGGACATCGGTACGGTCTATGGCCGGGCTGAGGATTGTATCCAGCAGTCTGACCTCGTCATTTTTGCGGTTAAGCCACAGGACTCATCTGTGCTGTTTGAGCATATCAAACCTCTTATTGACCCACAACAGGTCTTCCTTTCTATTATGGCCGGAGTGAAGCTTTCTACCATTTCCGCCAGCCTGGGCGCGGAGAAGGTCATCCGGGCCATGCCCAACCTGCCTGCCCAAATCGGCATGGGCATGACCGCCTTTACGTCTTCTGATGCAGTCACCCGGATAGAGCTCGTCATGGTCCAGAACCTCCTGAACACCACGGGCAAAACCGTATACGTAGAAAAGGAGGAAGCCATTGACGCGGCTACTGCGATCTCCGGAAGCGGCCCGGCTTACGTCTGGTTTTTCATGAAGTCCATGATGGACGCGGCCCGTAATATGGGATTTTCTTACTCAGAAGCGGAGCTATTAGTCAGCCAGACTTTCCGGGGAGCCATAGAACTTTTCAATAAGACAGATTTCACCTGCGAAGAGTGGATTGAGAAGGTCTGTTCCAGGGGGGGCACCACAGAGGCAGCCCTGGCGTCCTATGATAAGAACCTGGTCCGTGATGACATTATTGCAGGTGCACAGGCAGCCCTCGACCGGGCGGTGGAGCTGGGCAATGGATAAGGCCATTCCCAAATCCATAAATAGAAGAGGCGGCACCTTTACCGGATGCCGCCCCATGCTCTATAATCTTAATATCTTAATTTCCACTCGTTGGTTCCGCCTTCGGCCGTCTTCTGTTCGGTTAGAGAAAAGCGGTTTTCGCTTGCCATAACCTTTGTAGAACACCCGGTCTGAAGGGATCCCTTTAGCTACCATATACTCGGCTACAGCGCGGGCACGGGCAGTAGACAACTGATCGCAGTACTCGTCCGGAGGCAGGTTGTTCGTATGCCCGCCGATTTCCACGACGATGGAAGGGTTGTCTTTGAGGAAAATGTAAATCTCGTTCAGCAAGGGCTTCACCGATTCCTGAATCCTGGAGCTGTCCGCTTCGAACTGCAGCTTTTGCATCTGAATCGTCTGGCCACTGCTCACGGCGCTGGTCAGTTCCTTCAGTACTCTTTCCGTGATTTCAAAGTCAGCACTCGCTATGCAGCCGTTGGCATCTGTAACGGTCACGCTATGCTGCCCAAGGCCAAGATTTTCCACTTTAGGGCCGGCAGCCCCATTGTCCCAGCTAATTTTGTAAGGCGGTGTGCCTCCGTTCCCACTTGCTTCTGCCTTCCCATCTTCACTGGTATCGCTGAATGCGGGTTCCACCCGTCCCAGTTCAGCAGTGAGAGGCTCTGGTGCGGACAGAGAAACAGCGGCTGTTTTTTCGTTCCCCGCCTCGTCGGTCACGGTCAATTCATAGGTACCCGCGCTTAGTCCCGTACGGTTTTCCCCCGCGGTGCTTTCATCACTCCAGGTGATGGTGTAAGGTGGTTTGCCTCCGCTGACAGCCGCTTGTACGGCACCATCCGAAGCACTGCTACAGGAAATGGGTTGGATAGCGGACAATTCCACTTCCAGCGGGAGGATATTCTCGGATATCGCAACCGTCGCCTCAGCCGTACAGCCCCTGGCATCCGTAACGGTTACCTGATGGGTAGCCGGTGGCAGGCCGGCTGCCTGCTCCTCCGTACTTCCTGTGCTCCAGGCGTAGGTGTAAGGGGCAGTCCCTCCGGTTGCAGTTACTTTGGCAACGCCATCGCTATTGTTCGTGCTGGCTGGCTGCACCGCTGCAGCTTTCGCGGAAAGCGCTGCCGGCTCTGTCAGAGTTGTTTCGGCCTCTACCGTTGTGCCTGCCGCATCGGTGAGTGTGAGCTGGTAAGCCCCAGCAGCCAGACCAGCCGCCTGCGGTTCAGTGGCACCATTGCTCCAGGCGTAGGCAAACGGTGGCTTACCACCGGTGATGGCGGCATTCAGAGCGCCTACCCCACCCTTGCAGCTGATGGGTGCAGAGACTTCCAGGTTTAAGGCCAGGGGCAGAATGTTCTCTGTAATCTCCACACTTACTGCTGCGGTACAGCCTTTGGCATCCGTGACGGTTACAGTATGGGTGCCCGGTGATAGATTGTCCGCCAGATCGGCATAAATTTCAGTACTCCAGTCATAGGCGTAAGGTGGAGTACCTCCCTTGGCGGAAGCCTTCGCTTTTCCATCTGCGGCATTCGTACTGGCTGGCTGAATGGTTACTACTTCCACTGATAATGCTGCCGGTTCGGCAATCGAAAGAGTGGCAGTGGCGGTAGTGCCGGCTGCATCAGTTACGGTAAGGGAATAATCCCCGGCGATGAGTTGGCTTGCTTCCGGCCCGTCCTGACCGCCGCTCCATGCATAATTGAATGGAGATTTGCCTCCAGTCACCTCGCTGGCAATCGCCCCGGTTGCTGCACCATTGCAATTGACAGTGCCAGCTTCCCTCAGAGATACCTGCAGGGGAAGTATGTTTTCATTTATGCCTACCGTAGCGGTAGCAGTACACCCGTTAGCATCCGTAATGGTCACTTTATGATCAGCAGGGGAAAGGGATTCTGCTACTTCTGTGGTGGAACCTGTACTCCATGCATAAGCATAAGGAGGCGTACCACCAGTGGCACTGGCCCGTGCCATACCATCTGCATTATTGGTACTGGCAGGCTGAATGGCAGTAGCTGTAGCCTGTACCGGATTGGGCTCGGTGAGGGCAAAAGTAGCCTGAGCACTTGTACCTTTTGAATCCGTGACGGTAAGGGAGTAGTTGCCTGCCTGAAGGCCGTCAATATTCTCCTTGCGCTGCCCACCGCTCCAGGCGTAGGCAAAGGGCCCTTTACCGCCTTTGACTGAGGCAGTGAGGGCACCATCGGTTGCTCCGGCGCAGGTAACAGGCTGAGCCATGGATAAAGAAACCTGAAGCGGTAAAATATCCTCTACCATTTCTACTGAAATGGAGGACGTACACCCTTTGGCATCTGTAACCGTCACAGTCTGCATACCGGCTGGCAACTTCGTAGCTTCGGCAGTGGTTTCGCCGCTGCTCCAAAGGTATTGGTAGCCCTCATTTCCGCCGGTAGCGCTAACCACCGCACGCCCGTCTGCCTGCCCTGGGCTGGCCTCCCCTGTGACTTCCACCCCGACTTTAAGCTTGGGCGGTGCCGTCACTTCGACGGTGGCATTTGAGGTATTGCCTACCACATCAGTCACCGTCAGGCTGTAGGTGCCCGCCGGGAGGGCTTTCAATTGCTTTTCGGATGTGCTGCCATTCGACCAGGCGTAAGCGAAGGGGCCTTTGCCGCCGTCCACTACTGCCGTCAGTTGCCCATCCGCGCCTTCTGAACAGCTTACGGGCTGGCTCATCTCCAGCTGTACCTGAAGAGGGGCAATATCTTCCGTCACTTCCACTTTGGCTGTTGCCTTACAGCCGTTGTCATCAGTTACTGTGACGGTGTAGGCACCAGAGGACAGGCGCTCAATTTCGGCTGTGCCGGCACCGTTGGTCCACAAATAAGCATAGGGCATAACACCTCCGCTCACCTCTGCTTTTGCAGCCCCATCGGAAGCGCCGGTATTCGCAGGTGTCACCTGAACTGCTCGGGCTTTTAAAGCGGCTGGCTCTTCGATGGTAAAAGAGGCCTCAGCGGCAGTTCCTGTTGCATCAGTAACGGTCAGGGTATAGGCTCCGGCAGTCAGTCCATTGGCGTTTTCTCCTGCCCCACCATTACTCCAGGCGTAAGTGAAGGGGCTTTTGCCGCCTGTAACTTTAGCAGAAAGCGCGCCGGCTGCGGCACCCTGGCAATCAATAGTAGCGTCCTGGCTAATGGCTAGCGATAAGGGCAGAATATCTTCGCCCACGGTTACCTCGGCGGTAGTTGCACATCCGTTGGCATCCGTTACGGTAACGGTATGTTTACCCGCAGGCAAACCTGTCACCGCTGCAGCATTACCACCACTGCTCCACGTAAACTGATAAGGGGGTACGCCTCCGGACGCTTCCACCTCTGCGGCGCCATCACTGCCATTAGCGGAAGCCGGCTGCGTGACCTGAGCTTGTACCTGAAAAGCGGAGGGCTCCTCCACCGTATAAGTTGCTGAGGCAACCGTACCATTCGCATCCGTAACCGTAACGCCATAATCGCCGGCAAGCAGTCCGGTCAGCTGAGGCGTGGGCGCATCGGCTGCACTCCACTTGTACGTATAAGGCTTGGCGCCGCCTGCTGCATTTACTTTCAGCACAGCACTTTTATTCCCCTGGCATTTGATGGGCTTAACCTGCTCAATTTGAACGGCCAATTCCTCAAGGGTACGCGAAATATTGACCACCGCTGACACTTCACAGCCCTGCCGGTCCGTCACGGTCACCGTATGTGCACCTTCTGACAACTGCATGGCGATGGGTGTTGTCTCTCCATTGTCCCAGGCATATTTATACGGGGGCATACCTCCCGTGGTTCTTGCTTCTGCCTGCCCGTCGGCAGCACCAGCACTGCTGACCTCACTGCGGGCCTCTGCCCGAAGGGTAACCCTGCGGTCCGGGACACTGATATCCGTCAAGCGGCTGTTGCCCTTGGTATCTGTGATGGTCAGGCGGTAAGTACCTGGCGTCAGGCGGTCCGGGCTATCACCTGTTGCATTGCCGCTCCAGTTGAAGGTATAAGGTGGAGCACCTCCGGTTACCTTTACCCGCAGGGCACCATCTGAGCCATTCCCATTGCAGGTGACCGGGCTGACAAGCTCTACGGTGGCAACCAGAGAGGAGCCTTTTTGAATAACGTAAACGCCTTTGTCTTCTGTACCAATCCAGACTGCACCGTCCAGGTCTACGGCCAGGTAATTGGCAAATTCACTGGTATATTCTTCCGCTCCTCCAAAAGTGCTGGTTTCCCCACTGGCCGGGTCGTAAGAAGCAATAATGCGGGAAGCAATCCAGAGCCTTCCTTTTCCGTCCAATGCAATATCGGTGATGCTTCCTTCCACTGCATCGGTGGGGATATCGACCAGCTCCCAACGGTCCTTACGGTCTACTTTTCCAACCAGCCCGTCGCCCATCAGCCAGACTTCCCCATTCGCCACAGCCACAGACTCTATGATCAGCCCCTTCTCCAGCAGGTCCCATTTGCCATCCCGGCCGACCAAAGCGCCATCATTGGTGGCGATCCATATGCGCCCTGGCCCGTCCTTGGCAATTTCATGAACGAAGTTGGACCTCAGCTTGGTGTTGTCCATGGACAACTGCTCTTTGAAAACCAGCTTGCCATTTTCTTTTTTCAGGCGGTAAGCACCGGTCAGGCTGGTACCCAGCCAGATATCCTGATTGACCTCATCGTAAAAAGCGGAAGTGATATAGTTGTCTTCGTCTATGATATCCCCAATCGCATCAATCAGCTCCTGCTGTTGCCAGCGGATGTCGGCATTGCCGCCTGAAAACTGGAACAGGCCCAGCTCTCCGGGCTGAAGCACGATAGGGTCAGCAGAACGGGCGCCACTGACTTTTTGGATGACCTTAGTGTTGGCCACCCACTTGGTATTATCGGTATCGACAAATATATTTCTGACCGGGCTGCCCCATGGAAGGGCGGTACTCCGGATCACCTCCAGGTTTTCTTCCTGTGCCTTTCCGGCAAAGCCCAGCAAAATCAAAGCAAGCGATAGTAGGTAGCTTCTGCTCATGGTATGGTTTTCTGAATTTTCGGCGCAAAGTTAGGCAACCTGAAGCAAAACGCAGTATATGGTTTAATATTACCTTTGTGCCGCCACTGAAAGCCTGCTCATCGCACGGCCGGCATTAACGAATCGCTGAATGATATGAACGTAGTCCTTTTTTACTTGCTGATCAAGCCCCTCTCGTACGTGCCTTTGCCCGTAATGCACCGTTTGTCTGATGCCCTTTCCTGGCTGCTGTTCCGGGTTTTTGGCTTCCGCAAAAAAGTAATCATGGGGAACCTGGAACGATCCTTCCCGGAAAAATCAGCAGAAGAAATTGACCGGACCGCCCGGGAGTACTACCGGCATTTGTGCGACCTTGTGGTGGAAGCAGTACGCTGCTTTAGTATCCCGGAGGCAGAAATCAAGCGACGGGGCATCATTGCCAACCCGGAAGTCCTTGATCCCTTTTTTGAAAAACAACAGCCTGTAATCCTTTGTGCCGGCCACTACAACAACTGGGAGATGACCGCCACAGCTATGCCTATGTATATCAAACACCGGGTTGTGGGCCTTTACAAACCGCTGAAAGACCAGTTCTTTAACCAAAAAATCACAGTTTCCCGCAGCCGGTTTGGTATGGACATGGTTTCCATCCGCAAAACCCGGGAGTTCTTTGAGGCTGATCATGGGGTAAGCATTATTTTGTTTGCTACCGACCAGGCGCCCTCCAACCCCAACCGGGCGTACTGGACCGAGTTTCTAAACCAGGATACGGCGGTGCTTTTCGGAACGGAGGCCTACGCCCGAAAGTACAACTACCCGGTGGTCTTTGGCTACATTGACAAGGTAAAGCGGGGGTATTACGAAATCCGGTTCAAAGTCATTTCTGAGGATCCGGCCAGCCTGCCCGCCGGTGCCATTTCAGAAGCCCACACCCGGCTGCTGGAAGAGGAAATCCGCCAAAAGCCTGAATACTGGCTGTGGAGCCACCGCCGCTGGAAACATACCCGGCCGGAAGGCTGGAAACTGGAAACTAAATCGGCTACAAATTGAGCCAGTAGGTGGCTTTGAGCACAATAGCCCGGTTTTTGCCACGTGGATTCGCCAGAAACTGGTCCGAAAAATAGTTATCGGTGTACACCAGAAAGATATCCGATACGGGCTTAAAGCGCCACTGCAAACGGGTATTGATGTTGACGTTGTCGGCCTGGGTGTTGTATTGCAGGAAGACACTGAAGAAAACACTTCTGGAAAAGGAAAGCTCCGCCCGGGGGCCGACCAGCCATATGCCCGCATCGTTGTAGGGGCTGGGCAACTGAATATCCGTGTACGTCGCATCCAGGGCCAGAATCCCCAATGGCTGCCAGCGGTAGTTCAGCTGAAATCGCAGGCGGGAGAAATCCCCGTTGAAGTAACGTCCGTAGCTGCCTTCCACGCCATAGTAAAAGTCCTTGCGTACATCCGAGCTGTAGCTCAAATTAAGGGTAGGATAGGTATAATCTGTCCCTTCCGGCAGTTCTACGCCCCCGGTATTGGTAGGGTCGAATGGGAAGAACAGGAAAGTATAATTCTCTGTATAGTCCAGGCTAAGCTCACTTTGCCCGGGAAACTCCACAAATGCCCCGGCGCTCAGCTCCCGGTCCGTCAGTTGATAGTCCGGTTGGTTGAAAATAAACTCTGTCCTTGCGCTGAGCCCAAACGCAATGACCCGCTCTGCCCACCACTTCTTTTTCGGAAAGATCAGATGGGTGATGCCCGGAGAGGTGGACAGGAAGCCCCGGCGCGGTACAAAGCCCATCTCGGCTTCGTGGTTGCGCCCTATGTAGTGGGTAGGGAAAAAGATCCGCCAGTTGCGCAGGTAATGGCCCACGAACAGAGCAGCAGCCTGCGCATCCACATTATTATCACTGGTAAAAGAGCGGTGGTAGAAAGCTTCGGCTTCCCATTTATTATCCTTTGAAAAAAGGTTGTATTCCAGTCCTGCCACCCGGTTGAAAGCATCAGGGTCGACTTCGTAACCGCCCGCACCGTCCGGCCGGTAATTCACTTTGTTGGTGAAAATGGCGCCGACGAAGGACCGGTCAAAGACCTTTCGCTGCAGCACACCAACGGAATAGTTGGCAGGCGCTAAGTCAGCATCGGAGACGGAGCCGGTCTGCATATTTAGCAGGCCCACCCGCCAGTTGTTGTCCAGCTTACCGCTGAGCCGGGCGCCCGCCAGAATCGGCACGTTGAAGCTGCGCTGCACTTCGATCTCGTCCCCACCGGTTGTGGTACGCCGGAGCGTGCCCTGAGCCAGGCCAATCCTGCGGCTGAAGAAAGGGCGGCTGCTGGGAAAGCCAAACTTGCCAAACAAGTCCTCATTTTCGAGAAAAAACTGCCGCCGTTCCGGAAAGAAGAGCTCAAAACGGCTCAGGTTGGTCAGCTGCTGGTCTACTTCCACCTGACTGAAATCAGGATTAAAGGTCAGGTCGAGGTTCAGAGAAGGGGTAATGGCAATCTTGGCATCCCCGCCAGCATTAAAGTTACGCTCTGCAGGCAACCGAAATTCTTCATCCCGCTCTACACCCGCAATAGCGTACGGGATAAGCGAAACGTTTAAGCCCGGGCTCGGCGGTGGAGTGGCCCAGCGCATAGGCAAGGTAAAGGCCAGGTTGTTGATCCCAAACTGCCGGGGCACCGGATTCCAGGTGGAGCGCTCGTTTTGCTTAACAGATATGCGGCTGAAGTTAATCCGCCACTGATTGTCCCCTTCAGACCGTTTGTAACGCAGCGTTTTGAAAGGGATCGCCATTTCCACCACCCAGTACTCCGGATGATTGGACACCTCGGCGTACCATTTATTATCCCAGTCGGTGGAAATACTGTTGCCGTTATCGATGAGGCCTTCCCGGCGTACATTCAAAGGTGTAACAGCGAAATGGAAACCATTGATTTTATCCTGAAAGGGATCAATATTGACAGCGAATTCATCAGAAGGGCCAAGTTCAAAGTCCCGGCGCAGGGAGGTGACGATGTAATCTTCCTGTGACTGATAAATGACCGCACCAATGTACAGGGCTGTCTCATCGAAGGTGACGCGGACTTCCGTATCCAGTTCAGCATAGGAGGTATCGAACGGAAAATTTTGGTAAAAATCAGTCGCCACCCCGGTATTTTCCCAGGCTGCTTCATCCAGCACCCCGTCCAGCCGTATGGGCGTTGCAGCTGACCGGATATCCAGCCCCTCTGACGCCTGCCCTGCGGCAAGGCTGCTGAAAACACACCAAAATAAAACAGTTAGCCCCTTGCGGCTAGCCCAAACCCTTGCTCGATCCGTCATTAACCCTAATAATAGTTGCCAGCTCCGTAAAGAGCCCTGTATGTTCCTGAAGTATGCAGCAGGCTGAAACCAGCCCGTTTTTTAATCCTCCTCGATGGTATCCGTCACCATCGTTTCAACGTGGTAGTCGTAGAACCGCTCAAACAGCGCCCAGTCCAGTGTTTCCGGCCAATCGTTCTCGTCCAGGCTCCAGCCTTCCAGCAGGACGCTGAGCAGGTCCTCCACATTGGCTTTAAGATGAGAAAGGACATCCTCCACATCCTCGAAATCTGGCAACAGAAAAATATCCGCTTCATCGTGCTGATCCATATCAGCATAATCCAGGGGCTGTTCCGGAAAAACTTCATTAGCCCACTCGATCAGAGCTGGCTTGGGCTTCACGACAAGTGCCGTGCGGTTGATTTTGTAAAAATCCATTAGTCTTCTTTCATGTTGTGGAAGACCGCGTTGACATCGTCATCGTCTTCCATGATTTCGATTAGCTTAATGACATCCTCTACTTCGCTGTCTGTAAGCTCTTTATAATGACTGGGAATGCGTATGAGTTCTGACTCCGTCACTTCCAGCCCGAATTCTTCGATACCTTTCTGGAGGTTGCCGTAATCTTCAAAAGCGCAGACCAGGACAATTTTATCGTCTTCCTTCCTCAGTTCTTCCAGTCCAAAGTCGATGAGGCCCAGCTCCAGTTCTTCTCCGTCCTGCCCTTCGGCTTTGACTTTAAAGTTGGCCTTGCGGGAGAACATGTAATCTACCGAGCCGGAAGTACTTAGGTTGCCCCCGTACTTGGAGAAGATGTGGCGGACACTGGCTACGGTACGGGTTGGGTTGTCCGTTGCCGTTTCCACCATAAGAGCTACACCGTGTGGGGCATACCCTTCGTAAACCAGCTCTTCGTAGTTTTCCGCATCCTTTGAAGTCGCCTTTTTGATGGCATTTTCGACGTTAGCCTTTGGCATATTAGCCGTCTTGGCATTCTGTATAGCCAGACGCAGGCGGGGGTTGTACTCAGGGTCCGCCCCACCCTCCTTAACAGCAATAGCAATCTCCCGGCCGATACGCGTGAAAGTCTTGGCCATATTGGCCCAGCGCTTCATTTTCCGCTCTTTACGGTATTCAAATGCGCGTCCCATTATCTGCAATTTAAATTTGAATCAATAAAGCAGTTTTACCTTTTCAGGCGGCCCTGCTTCAGAATGCATGCAAAATTAGCGTTTACAAATCAGCCTGCCATATTTACTTCTCAATATTTTTCAGCCAATCGCCTCAGGTATGCTTTCAAAGCAGTAAAAATCCCTTATTTTAGCCCGACAAACCTCATTATGGAATATTTGGTAATTGACCTCGAAATGTCGGGCGACGACCCGAGCTATCACGATGTGATCGAAATCGGTGCAGTGCTTTACACCGATAACTGGCTGGAACTGGGCAGGTATCAATCCTACGTATACCCGGAAAACGAGGAAGCGTTCTCAAAACCCTCCGAAGAAGTCCATGGCATCAGCCTCGAACAGTTAAAGGATGCTCCCATGCTGGATGATGTCCTGCCCGAATTTGAAGCCTGGATGCTGGGGCTGCGAAAGCTCAAGCCGGACCCCTTCGATAACAGCCGGGCGCTGCGGCACACCATGATTTCGGGCCTGGGCATTGTGAATGACTTCGCTTTTCTGCGCGCCGCCTACGGCATCATCAACCGCCGCTGGCCCTTCAGCTACCACATGCTGGATATGCAGTCCCTGACCCACGCCTTGTTCCCGATCTTCAAAGCCGCCGGAGAAGCCGTACCCGAGCGCCAAAGCCTCACCGCTATTGCCGCTTATTTCAACCTGGAGCGGGAAACCGAGGAGCACAATGCGCTGGAAGATGCCGTGCTGACCGGGCGCTGCTTTATCGAACTGAACAAAATGATTGACCGGCTAAAGGTTGACCCCGCGGTTTAATTCCCGCCGACAGGACTGTTGTATCCGAAAGTATGGTCTCAGTGCTTGCTGTATGGTTGCCCCTCCGAGAGCGTGGCGGGCCCCTGCCTGTCCCTGCTTTCAACTCAAATGATAAAGATCAAAGTGGAAAAAGCCAAAGGGTGACGAAGATCATCGAACACCACAGGGAAGTTGATTTCTTTTGTGGCTATCGAAACAAATAACCAATTGAAATCAAAAAACTTGGCAAATGGTTCATGAAAGTCGGGTTTTGCTCAAATTAATTCCAAAATTAAATAGGGCAATTGCGAATCAACGAATATATTTACCGATGGACTTGGTATAAAAACTACATTAACCCCCACTGCTTACTGTTACTCAAAAACGACAAATGCCAAGTTTTCAGAGATTTACGCCTACCACTCAAACTATTGAATTAGTGTAAAGTGTACACTAAAATTGACACGGGTAATCTAAACTTACCATACAACCAAAATTAAATTGTAGCTCTTATGAAAAACATTCTGCGATTGGTCGTGGCTTTTGCAGCTGCGCTGCTCCTGGTCCAACAGGGGTATGCTCAGGGTACTGTACAAGGCCAAGCGATCGACGAAAATGGCGAAGCCCTGATCGGGGCTACCATTCTGCTGGTGGGCAGCAGCCGGGGAACGGCTACCGACTTTGACGGTAACTACGTCCTCGAAAATGTACCGGCCGGCGAACAGCAACTCCGGGCATCCTACACGGGATACGGAGACCTTACTAAAACCATTACCGTTAAAGACGGAGAAACCGTTACGCTTGACTTCCAACTGGGCGAAGACGCCGAAGTGTTGGAGGAAGTGGTGGTCATCGGTTATGGCTCGGTGCGCAAGGAAGATGCGACCGGGGTAGTCGCGAAAATTGATGACAAGAACTTCAACCGGGGAGCCATTGTATCTCCGGAACAACTGCTGACGGGTAAAGTAGCGGGTGTACAGATTGCGCCTGGCGATGGTTCTCCAGGTGGTGGCTCTGCCATTCGTATCCGGGGTGGTACTTCTATCAATGCCAGTAATGAGCCGCTTTTCGTTATTGACGGTATGCCTATCGACAATGAAGGCTTTGCCGGCGGGCGTAACCCCCTGAACTTCCTCAATCCAAGCGACATCGAATCCTTCACCGTACTGAAAGATGCCTCAGCGACAGCGATTTACGGTTCACGGGGTGCGAACGGTGTGATTATTATCACTACCAAGAAAGGGCAGGCTGGCAGCCGCCCGCGGGTAAATTATGATGGATACTACACGGTGAATGAAATCCGTGGAGAACCGGCCATGCTCGATGCAGACAATTTCCGGGACGTAGTTACCTTCTTCGCCCCCAGCCGCCTCAACGCTCTGGGCAACAACAACACCAACTGGTTTGATGAAATGCTGCGTCAGGCTCAGGGCCAGAACCACTCTCTGAGTGTTTCCGGTGGCGGCCAGGACTTTGGCTACCGCATCTCTGCCGGTTATCAGCAACTCGAAGGTATTATCCTGGGTTCAGAAACCGAGCGTGCAAGTTTCAGCCTTAACTATAACCACAGATTCTTTGACGATAAGCTGAAGATCAATACCAACCTGCGCGGTGCACGTACACGCGATGCTTTTGATCCGGGTATAGGTGCGGCCTGGGATTTTGATCCTACACAGCCTGTATTGGATCCGGACAATGAAGCCTTCGGTGGTTTCTTCTCCTACGGGAACGGCCTAGCTCCGCGTAACCCGGTCTCTGCTGTTGAGCAACGTGTTGATGAGGGGCAATCCTTCCGTACCATTGGTAATATGGAAATTGAATATTCTCTGGGTGACCTTGTAGAGGGCCTCAGCGTGAAAACCAACCTGGGCTTCGATGTCAATCAGGGCGACCGGAACACCTTTGAGCCAACCACCTATACCAATACACAGGTGGCTAATTTCAATGGCTTGGTAAAAATTGAGAATTACACGCGGACCAACTACCTGTTTGATGCGTACCTCAACTACGACAAGTCACTCAATGACCGCAACAACCTGAAGCTGACATTGGGTTACTCCTATCAGGATTTTTACGAACAGTATCCGCTGTTTGAGGGGCAAAATCTATCCACTGATCAGTTCGGAATCAACGGGCCGGCACAAGCAGAGGATGTATTCCCTTCCAACTCCGTATTTGAAAACCGCCTGATCTCCTTCTGGGGCCGTGCAATTTACAATTTCGACGAACGCTACGTGCTGACGGCAACCCTGCGCCGTGACGGTTCCACCCGCTTCGGCCCGGAAAGCCGCTGGGGCTTGTTCCCATCAGCAGCTGTTGCCTGGCGGGTGCTTCAGGAAGACTGGGCAGGCTCCCTCAATAATATTTTCTCGGACCTGAAACTCCGTGTGAGCTACGGTATCACAGGTAACCAGGAAATTGGTGACTACCGCTATCTCCCACAGTATGCCTTTAGTGATCAGCGGGCGCGTTACCAAATCGGTACAGATGCAGATGGCAACCCTATCTTTATCAATACTGCCCGTCCCAATGCCTATGACCCGGGGCTACAGTGGGAGGAAACGGCATCTCTCAACGTGGGACTTGAGTTTGGCTTTGCCAATGGCCGTATCAATGGCGCTTTAGAATATTATACCCAGAATACGGACCAATTGCTGTTCGAAGTCAACGTACCAGCAGGTACTAACCTTTCTGACCGCGTACTGACCAATATCGGTGAGTTGCAAAACCAGGGTGTGGAACTGACGCTGAACGCCAATCTGCTCAAAACATCGGATATGAGCTGGGACCTTACCGGTAACATAGCTTACAACCGTAACGAAGTACTGGGGCTGTCCAATATTGCTGGTGATGCAGGCATCCTTCGGGGTGGTATTGCCGGAGGTGTGGGCAATAACGTACAGATTCTCCGGGTCGGTCAGGCTGTGGACGCATTTTACGTCTATGAGCATATCCTCAATGATGATGGCACACCTGTTTCTGATGAGGACGATCTTATGATGTACGTTGACCAAAATGGAGACGGACAGATCAATGAACTGGACCGCCGGATTTTCCAAAATCCAGCACCTGATATCCTCTATGGTTTGACGTCTAATTTCCAATTCAAAGGGTTTGACCTGGCCATGACAATACGTGGTGCCGTTGGCAATTATGTTTACAACAATAATGCCTCTAACCGTGGTTATTACCAGCGGGTACAAGGTGTAAATATTGGCAATGACCAGTTCTTCCTCAACAACGTTCACGAGTCTGTACTGGAGACGCAGTTCGTCGCCCCTCAGTATTTCTCTGATTACTATGTGGAAGATGCGTCTTTCATGCGATTGGACAACGTAACTTTAGGCTACACCTTACTGCCTAAGCGTGGCATTTCAAGCCTGCGCTTCTACGTTACCGGTCAAAACCTGCTGGTTTTCACCAAGTACAGCGGACTTGATCCGGAAGTAGGCGTGGGTGGTATAGATAATGCGCCATTCCCACGTCCGATGGGCTTTATCTTCGGCGCAAGCCTGGGCCTTTAATTTGTTGAACACAAGAAAAATTAAGCCATGAAAAAAATAATTAATATAGGGTTGATCGCCGTCCTGGCTATGATGTCTGCCTGTACAGATTTGGATGTACAGCCCAGGAACGATCTGACTCCTGATGTTTTCTTTTCAGATGATGCTGCCTACGAGCGTTTTCTGACCCGTATCTATGCCGGACTCGCAGTCACTGGCCAACAAGGCCCTGCCGGTAACGCGGATATCAAATCACTGGATGAAGGCTTCTCCAGCTACCTGCGCCAGTACTGGCAATTGCAGGAACTCCCAACGGATGAAGCTATTATCGCATGGAATGACGATGGCCTGCCTGACCTGGTTACTCAGGGCTGGAGCAGTACCAATCAGTTTGTACGTGCGATGTACTATCGGGTGTTCTTCCAGGTCTCTCTGGCAAACGAGTTCCTGCGGGAATCCACACCTGAAAAGCTGGACGCACGTGGTGTCAGCAAAGAGGTAGTTGATCAAATGGCCACTTACCGCGCAGAAGCCCGCTTTATGCGTGCCCTGAGCTACTGGCATGGCATTGACTTCTTCGGTGACATTCCATTCTATACTGAAGATCAGGTGATCGGTTCTACCGCGCCTACTCAGTTCAGCCGCCGGGAGGTCTTCAACTTCATCGTGAATGAGCTCAACGAAATTGAGAGTGACATGCTTGAAGCCGGCACAGCACCATATGGCCGCGCAGACAAAGGCGCACTTTGGATGCTGCAAGCCAAGCTTTACCTAAATGGTGAAGTCTATACCGGAGGGGAGACTTACTGGAATGAGGCAGTGGAAGCCTGTAACAAGATCATCGAATCTGGTGCTTACACCCTGATGGACGAGTACCACCACAACTTCCTGGCTGATAACGACCGCTCAACGGAGATTATCTGGTCTGTGAACTTCGATGGTGATGCGACTCAGACGTTCGGCGGTACCACGTACCTCGTGCATGCGGCTATCGGTGGTGCAATGAATGCGGAAGACTACGGCGTGAACAACGGCTGGGGTGGACTGCGCACACTGCCTTCCCTGGTAGACCGTTTCCCTGATGAAACCGGCAATATTGATGAGCGGGCGATCTTCTTTACAGAAGGGCAAACCAAAGCCGTAGAGGCCATCAATGAGTTCACTAATGGCTATACCGTGCCAAAATACCAGAACGTTACGTCTGAAGGTGTTGCGGGTTCTGACCCTACCTTTGCCGACACAGATTATCCGATGTTCCGTTTTGGAGAAGTGCACCTGACTTATGCTGAAGCGGTCCTCCGTGGCGCTTCCAACGGTGACTTGGGTACAGCTGTAGCCTACATCAATGCCCTGCGTCAGCGGGCATACAATAATGATGCTGGCAACATTTCAGAAGCAGACCTCAACCTGGATTTCATCCTCGATGAGCGTAGCCGTGAATTGTACTGGGAAGGTGTGCGCCGTACAGACCTCATCCGCTTCGGACAATTTACTGAAAACGGTACATGGGCATGGAAAGGTAATGTGCAGGAGGGCAGAACAACTTCGCCTCACCTCAACCTCTACCCTATCCCGGCGGAAGAACTGTTGGCTAATGACAACCTGGTACAAAACCAGGGCTATTAAATCTTCCAGGGGCGGTGGCCTTGTTTTGCATTCCACCGCCCATTCGAAAATTTATTAAGTTTTCAATCAGATTAAGACATGAAAAATTTTCTTAAAATATTTTCCATCCTGGTTTTGGCGGGGCTCGTTGCCTTTAGCTGTACCAAGGATGAGATCGACGTGGAAGCGTTGACGGACTTCGCGCCCGGTATTGTTTCCATCTCTCCGGCCAACAACAGCAAGATTGTAGTTGGCAACTTCGACCTGAAAGTCATCGTGGCAGATGGTGAGTCTTCGCCTCTTGCCGAAATCTCCGTGCAGCTGCTGGATGAATTTGGCAACACCCTTGCCGATGCGACTCAGGCGGTAACGGGTACCCGCGACAGTATCGTGGTGCCTGGTGCCGATTTTGCAGTGCCTGCCGAACAGCTTGGCGCGGGCATTTACAGCATGAACATTACGGTATCAGATGCTAAAGGGCAGACCACCAACCGAAGCACCACCTTCGAAATCTCCCTCTTGCCTTTCGCGGCCAACCACGATGAAATGTGGATTGCCGGTGGCTTCAATGGATGGGGCGGTGATGCGATGACCCTCGTCGCGGACCACACCTGGGAAATTTCAGGTATTGACCTGCTCGGCGACGAGTGGAAATTCAAAAACTGCCTGGACTGGTGTGATGAGGACTGGGGCGACACCGATTGCAACAACTTCATGGAAAGTAACCTCAGCGGCGGCAACGGCAATACCGCTTGTGGTTATTCCGGTGAAGTGACCGTAACCTTCAACGACGAAACCCTGGAGTACACGGTACGTCCGGCTGTTGAGTTTGCCACCAACCTCTCCGGTCTTTACCTGCTCGGTACCTTCAACAACTTTGACGGGGACGAATTCCGCTTCCAACTCACGGGCGACAACACCTGGGAACTGGCTGAAGTGGAACTGGCAGAAGGCGATGAGTTCAAATTTGCTGAAATGCCCAACTTCATGGGCAAAAACTTCGGTGATGCAGACGGTGATGGTGTAGCCGAAGAGTTTGGCAACAACACTATGTTCATGGGCGACCCTGGCATTTACAAAATCACCTTCAACGACGCCACCCTCGAGTACACCATGGAATTCCTGGGCACTGGTGGCGGTGGCGGATTTGAGTCCATTGGTATCATTGGTAGTGCTACGCCGGGCGGATGGGATGCAGAAACGCCTATGACGGATAACGGCGATGGCACCTACTCTATCCTGATCGGCCTGCTGGACGGTGAAGCGAAGTTCCGCGCCGATAACGACTGGGCTGTCAACTGGGGCGCTACTGACTTCCCAAGTGGCACCGGTACACAGGACGGGCCTAACATTCCGGTTACCTTTGGCCTCTACCAGGTAACATTCAACCCTGAAACAGGTGAATACAGCTTTGAGGCAGCTTCAGTTGGCATCATTGGTGACTCCACGCCTGATGGCTGGGACGCAGATACAGATATGATGCCGGACCCTGCCGAGCCTTCCGTTCAAACTCTGAACGTTGACCTGACGGATGGTGAGGCCAAGTTCCGCCTGAATAATGACTGGGGCGTAAACTGGGGGGCTGGTGATTTCCCAAGTGGCATCGGCACACAGGATGGACCGAATATCCCCGTTACTGCGGGTAACTACACGGTACGTTTCAACGTGCTGACTGGCGAATACTCCTTTGAGTAAGTCATTTTGATTAGGCGATTGCTTATCGCCTGACAGATACGGGCAGGTGTTCTCCGGAGCATCTGCCCGTTTTCATTTTGCCCTCCTTCGAACATCAACAACGACGAGCGCTTTTTTTACATAAAAGCCTTTGAAAAGAACACAAGTTACCGCCTCCTTTCTCACCCTGTTGCTACTAGGCAGCATGGTCGTGCTTTACTTTGCCTCGCCTTCAGTACAGGAAACCGTCAACGAGGGATTCCGGCTGGCAAAAGCTGGTGATGAAGCCGCACTGGCTAAATGGTTTGAACAGTTCGGGATATGGGGCCCCATCGCCATCATACTGTTCATGGTCCTGCAAATGTTCCTGATCATCTTTCCCAGCTGGCTGCCCATGGTTGTAGCGACAATTGGCTACGGGCCGGTTTGGGGTGTGGTTATTTCTATAGTCGCCGTCACTGTGGCTTCGGGCATTGGGTATTGGATTGGCCGGGTGTTTGGGGCGCAGGCCCGGGAGCGTTTTATAGGGCAGGAAAAAGAGGAGGAAATTTCTGAAGCCATGGAAGAATATGGATTTGGCACTATAGTATTGTTTCGTCTCTCCCCATTCCTGTCTACGGACGCCATTAGTATTATTGCCGGTTTACTGGGGATGCGCTTTGTGCCCTATTTGCTGGCTACCCTTGCCGGCATCACACCACTGGCATTGGGGATCGCCTACTTCACCCGGGACCTCGACCAACTCAAAACCGGGCTGTACTGGCTGGGCGGTATTGGAATACTCCTCTACGGCTTGTACATTTGGCTGGACCGAAAACGAAAAAAATCATGAAAATCGTAATGATAGCTGCCCGCTCAGAGAACGGGGTGATTGGCAAAGATGGAGGACTGCCCTGGTCTATGCCCGCAGATGAAGCCTTTTTCCTAAACGAAATCGAAGGCTGTTTCCTCCTGTCGGGTCGGAAATCCTACGAGTCCAATCAGGGCAATACCATTTTTAAAGATAAGCAGTTTGTGATCATCACCCGGCGGGAAAATTACAAAGTGGGCCCCGGCGGAGAGATTGCCCATAGTGTGGAAGAAGGGATCGCCCTGGCCAGGCACAAGCAAGTGCCCCGGCTCTGTGTGCTTGGGGGTGGAGAAATCTACCGGCAGGCTCTGCCCTATGCCGACGAGCTGATCCTTACGGACATTCACACACAGGTCGAAAACGGCGATGCCTTCTTTCCAGCGTTCAGTGCTGAAGACTGGAAGTTGACCCAACAAGAACCGCACGAAGCCGATGCCGATAACCCTTTCCCCTATACCTTTAAGTGGTTCCGCCGCCAACTTTAAATCGCAATCCATTCATAATCAAAACAGTAGACAAAACATATCACCGCCATATTACGTTTTACTGTTGATTATCGATGACATAAATTAACTTTTTAATGGAATACCTCGTAGCAGGAATAGCGGGTTTGATGGTCGCTATCGTATATGGATTAACGCATCAACAACAAAAAAAGCAAGAAAAAAGAAGAGCGCCCCACCCTTCGCTCGACACCAAAAACACCACCAATTACAATATGGAAATCTTGGAGGAAGCTCCACTGAAAAAGCTCACTCCGGAAGACGCTCAACGTATGATCGAGCACTGGAAACGTGGAGGTTATATTCCTTCGCACCGGGAGTTTTATGCCGTACAGCGCGTCCTTCGCCGCGACGCTAAAGCTCAGCTCAAAGAAGCTCAGGAAAATTAAACGCCAAAAGCCTTGTACCGCAGGGCTTTTCTTTTTTGCAGGAACTGCCTATCTTACCCATTCTTAAAATCTAACAAGCCATATGCCCAACCGAAAATTAATGAAACGGAAAGACCAGGCCGTCATAGGAGGCGTTTGTGCAGGCATTGCCGACTACTACGGCTGGGACCCTACACATGTGCGCCTTTTTTATGTGTTGCTTTCTGTGCTTAGCGCAGCTTTTCCTGGTTTATTGGTATATGTGCTGCTCTGGCTTTTCATGCCAGAACGATAAACACTAATGGTTGATGATCAGACTAAGCGAAATCCCTGCAACACCCCCCGACGACCTGGACCGGGACGACATCGAAGATAAGACGAAAGAACTACAGGAACGCCTGGGCGACCTGCAAAAAGTCCTTTATGCTGAGCAGGAACACAGCGTACTGGTGATTTTTCAGGGCATGGATGCAAGTGGAAAGGACGGTGCGGTGAAACATACCTTTAAAGATTGCCACCCGCAAGGCATAAGTGTGCACAGCTTCAAAAAGCCTACCGATGAGGAACTGGCTCACGATTTCCTGTGGAGGGTCCACAAGCAAGTGCCGCCCAAGGGCATGATTAAGATTTTCAACCGGTCGCACTACGAGGATATCCTCATACAAAGAGTACACGGCTGGATTGACGATGAGCACGCCCACCGGCGTATGGCTGCCATCAACGCTTTTGAAGAGCTCCTCGCCTTCGATAATAATACTCATATCTTTAAATTCTACCTCCACCTGTCCTACGAACAGCAAAAGGAAGAACTACAGGAGCGCATTGACGAGCCCGAAAAGCACTGGAAGCACAACCCCAATGACTGGAAGGAGCGCGAGCACTGGGAGGCCTACCGGAAGTACTATGAGTACGCCATTAATGAAAGCCGTATTCCATGGACGATCGTGCCAGTAGACAAGCGCTGGTACCGGAACTATATCGTAGTCAAAACGTTAGTTGAACGACTGGAGGCACTAAACATGCAATACCCGCCTCTGCCGATATAACTGAGGATTTTATGGCGAACATCGAGAAAGTACGTGTGGACAAGTGGCTGTGGAGCGTCCGGATTTTCAAATCGCGCACTCAGGCTACAGATGCCTGTAAGTCAGGCAAGGTTCAGGTTAATAATTCAGTGGCTAAGCCTTCTCAACTGATTCAGCAGGGCGACCTCCTCACGGTCAAAAAAAATGGTTTCAATTTACAATATAAGGCGGTGGACCTGATCCGCAAGCGTGTAGGTGCGCCCATCGCCCAAACCTGCTACGAAGACCTGACGCCCGAGGAAGAACTCAACAAGTATAATGAATGGTTTGTGGGTAAAGGCAAAACTGAGTTTCGTGACAGGGGTGCCGGCCGGCCAACCAAGCGGGACCGCCGGAAAATTGAGCGCTTTAAGGACAAAAATTAATCCATCAGTACCCGAACTTTCAGGCATTGCAATGTCGAGGAACGTACCCGGTTGGCATGATTGCTGCGGTGCCCAACTAACCACAGTATGGTACCCTTTGCATCCACCAAAATCCAGGTAGCGGCTTTCTCCGCCCGGGTGAATTTGTGGTTGCTAAAGTAATCCTGAATTTTCTGGTGCTTCCCGCCCATGCCAAAAGGCTGGAACTGATCGCCTGCCTCCCATTTGCGCAGAGTAAGTGGAAAGGCAAGCGTTTCATGGTCAAAGTGAGCCACTTCGGGGTCTCCAGAGAAAGTCTCCGGCACCTTTTCCAGCAACTGGAAATACAGGTATCCCCCGGGAAACCGTAGCTGCTCCGCTTCTCTCTCAATAACCAATGACTGCTGCACTGTTTCTCCCCTAGCTACGACTTCCAACACTTCCGCTGCCAGGGCAATTTCGTGAGTTGGGGTCAAAAAGACCTTGCCCGGTTGCCCTTCGTGAATGCCCGACGCCAGGTCATTGGCCTGTGTGGTATTTAGCCCAAAGGGCGACAGCAACTCAAAAAGCACAGTTGGCAAAGCCGGAGCAAAAGCTTTGAGCGTATCCAACTGATATAAAATCCGGTCGCCATCCTGAGTTTTGGCAGCTTCTTCAATACGGTTCAGCATGTGTTCCATCAGGAAAAGCGACTCCCGAAACCGCTGCATGTTCTCCCCCAGCGATTGCTCCAATCTTGGGTTAAGCTCCCGGAAGGCTGGCAGGACACGGTGGCGGATAAAATTGCGGGTGTACTTGGTTTCCGCATTGCTGGAATCTTCCCTGTACGCCAAACCCTGAGTCTCCTGATAATCGGATAGTGCAGACTGACTAGCGAACAACAAGGGACGGACCACCCACCCATTGCGCGGAGGGATACCCAACAGCCCCCTCATGCCTGTGCCCCGAACCAGATGAAAGATCTGTGTCTCTACAGCGTCCGTGAGATGATGAGCCGTGGCTACGTAGTCATATCCTGAAGCTTCCCGGATATTCTCCAGCCATTCGTACCTCAGCTCGCGGGCTGCCATTTGTACGGAAACAGATAATTGTTCTGCAACAGCGAGCGTATCGAAAGCAGTTTGATGAAACGGGCAATTGAGCTGCCGGGCAAGGTCCTCCACAAATGCGGCATCCTCATCAGCAGCCTTGCCACGCAGTTGGAAATTGCAATGCCCAATACCGAAGGACAAGCCGGTTTGCGCAAACAAGTGCGCCATGACCACGGAGTCTTTCCCACCACTAACGGCCAGTAAAAAGTGCTGCTGCTTCGGGTGATCTACCCCACAGGCATCAGCCAGGTAGTGCAGCATCCGTTGTGCCAGGCTCATAAGCGGGCATTGGCTTCGTAGTGCTGCCGGAGTATAGCTTCCGTATCAGGCAGCGACTTGAACACCTCAAAAGTGGTGCCCTGCGTCCGCATCGCGCCCAGCGCATTGGCAAACTGTGCAGCCCTAACGTAATCCATCCGGTCGCGAAGCAGACCGTAAGCCAGCCCTCCCGCGAAGGAGTCGCCACAGCCGGTGGTGTCAATGACTTCAGCTACCGGGATAGAGGGGACAAACTCTGCTTTGAACTGCCCCCCGGGCATGGAGTACACCATACAACCTCTGGAATCCAGAGTAATGATCACCGCTTTGACGCCTCGTTCCAGGCTGTGCTGTGCAAAGTCTGCCATGTCCTTTTCGGACAGGTCCTGATAGGGCTGTTGCAGGTCCTCCGGCTTATACTCTTTGCTGAACCAGCTGCACCCCGCCTCCTCAATATTCATTTTCAGAATATCGATATACGGTAGCCACAGATCGCGCTCTATCCAGAAACGGCGCACCCGGTCCCCCTGAGTAGTCACCGCTGTGGTGGGCCCATGCGCATCAAAGATGGTTAAGGCACCCGGCTTTCGGTTTTCCCTGATAAACCGCAGGGTTTCCAATGGTACTTCATAATCAGAAATCGGGACACCAACAAATACATCGCTGTCCATGAAGGGTTCCACATCTTCCGGACGTATGGGCGGCATAAACGCCGTTTGTTTTTCCAAACGGTTATTCTGATCTACAAAGCGGAGCTGGATGACATCCCCCTGATCTAAATGGGCGTAGACGCCCTCCGTGCTGATATTGGAATATTGCCCGAGTAGCGCTTTCACCTTAGGCTCGTCCTTCTTGCGGACATGTGTGATGGGAATGACCGTACCGTCCTGAGCAAGCAGGGCTGCAGCACCGATTGCGGTATGCGTTGCGCAGCCGTACTTTTCAATAACCCGGTTTTTACTAGTCGTAATGTGGTCAAAGGGAATAGGGCCTAATACAGCCACCTTGTAATGCTTATCCATAGAAATGCTTACGTCCTGGTTCGAAACGAATATAGCATTTCTTGCCAAATTGACTATTGGATTGGGCCAGAATTGCCAAACAGTTTGACCCGATTTCTATCGGTGCAGCACCGGCAGGCGTCTTAGCGCTGAAAAACCAACAGGTCATTCCGTTTCAGCACGCCAGCATATGCTGCACCGTAAAAGGATAAATCGACTCCAGATTATTCGCGCATTTCTTTCCAGGCATTGATCAGCCCGTTGGTGGAGGCATCATGACTGCTGACATCCTCTGCCCCATCCAGTTCGGGAAGGATTTTCTTGGCCAGCTGCTTGCCGAGCTCCACGCCCCACTGATCAAAGCTGAAAATATTCCAGATGATGCCTTGCGCGAAAATCTTATGCTCGTACAGCGCGATAAGACTTCCCAAACTACGCGGCGTCAATTTTTTGAGCAGGATAGAATTAGTGGGGCGGTTGCCTTCAAAAACTTTGAATGGCAACAGCTGCTCAATTTCAGAAGGAGTCTTCCCCTCTGCTTCCAACTCTGCCCTGACCTCACCTTCAGATTTGCCCATCATCAGGGCTTCCGTTTGGGCAAAGAAGTTAGACAAGAGCTTGGCATGATGGTCTCCGATAGGATTGTGGGAAATAGCCGGTGCAATAAAATCACAGGGGATCAGCTTGGTACCCTGATGGATGAGCTGGTAGAACGCATGCTGTCCGTTGGTCCCAGGCTCGCCCCAGATAATCGGCCCGGTCTGATAATCAACCGGCTGCCCACTCCGGTCCACGTATTTACCGTTGCTTTCCATATTGCCTTGCTGGAAATAGGCCGGGAAGCGGTGCAGGTACTGGTCATATGGTAAAATCGCTTCCGACTCTGCTCCAAAAAAATTGTTGTACCAAATCCCAATCAACGCCAACAGCACTGGCAGATTTTTGTCCAGCTCGGTTTCACGAAAGTGGAGGTCCATAGCATGAAAACCCTCCAGCAGTTGCCGGAAATGATCAAAACCAATAGTACAGGCTATGGGCAGCCCAATTGCAGAAGTCAGGCTGTAGCGGCCACCGACCCAGTCCCAGAAACCAAACATATTCTCTGGTGCAATCCCAAAATCCGTCACGCCATCAGCATTCGTGGAAATCGCTACGAAGTGTTTTGCCACTTCTTCTTCATTGCCTGCGGCTTCCAGGAACCACGAGCGCGCCGTGCGGGCATTCGTCATCGTTTCCTGAGTAGTAAAAGTCTTGGAGGCAATCATAAAGAGTGTCGTCTCCGGATCGCACTGCTTAAGGGTCTCTGCCATGTGGGTGCCATCGACGTTGGACACAAAGTGTACCTGCATACCCGGCTTCCAGTAGGGCTTCAGCGCTTCAGTGACCATCACCGCACCAAGGTCGGATCCTCCGATGCCGATATTGACAATCGTGCGCAGGGGCTTGCCGGTAAATCCCCGCCGTTCTCCATTCACCATCTGATTGGCGAAAGTTTCCATACGGCCCAGCACCTCATTGACCTCAGGCATCACGTCCTTCCCGTCTACCATAATGGGCAGGTTGGTACGGTTGCGCAGGGCAATGTGCAGTACGGACCGGCCCTCCGTTTCATTGATCGGTGCGCCGGTAAACATCTGCTCAATGGCATTCTGCAGCTTGCACTCTTCGGCTAGCTGAAGCAGCAACTGAAGGGTCTCGTCCGTGATCCGGTTTTTAGAAAAGTCCACAAGAATATCTTCAAACTGAATCGAAAACCGGTTGAAACGGTCCGGATCATCAGTAAAGAGTTGCTTCATTTGTATGTCACGGGCCTGTTCAAAGTGGGCTTCCAGTTTTTTCCAGGCTTGGGTTTGGGTAGGATTTTGTTGGTTTAGCATGGATGTATCGCTTGTTTTTTATTTTTGGATGGCTACGCTGAATCAGCCACCGCAATATCGGAGATAATTGTTAACTCAAAGTGAAGCCCGCGCCTCAGGCAGCATCAACCTTGCCATAAGCCGGTAAAAGCGCGCCAGATTCAGGCATCAACGCGCCGGGGAAATGAGGAGGCACTCCCGTTGCCTCTATCCTTCCCCGCGCTTAAAGCCAATAGACTTCTTATTGAAAACAAAGCTGCTCTTATCAAGTTTGAAAGGCTCCACATCTTCGAAAGTCAGGAGATTAGGAGGAGTATTGGCGCGCACTTCGGGTGAAAGGGCGGCTAAACGCAAATTGTGGTTCTTAATGGCCTCATTGACTACATTGCGCACGGTGCGGGCATTGCCAAAGTATTTGTCCCGGTAGTCGTAGAGAAAGGTCAGGTAACTCCTCAGGTGCTCCTCGGCTTCCGGTGAAGGCACCACACTTTCTTCGCTCAGCATTTGCAGTGCAATGCGGTGCAATTCCTTTGGATTGTAGTCTTCAAATTTAAGGATCTTGTCGAAGCGGGAGTTCAGCCCGGGATTGGCCTTCAGGAAGGCTTCCATATTGTCCGGATAACCGGCCACAAATACGAAGAACCGCCCCCGGTGGTCCTCCATACGCTTAAGCAAGGTCTGAATGGCTTCATCCCCAAAATCGCTGCCGCCCCGGCTGATGGATAAGGCGTAGGCTTCGTCAATGAATAAGACGCCCCCCATTGCTTCATCAATACGCTCAGCAGTTTTGATGGCAGTTTGCCCAACGTGCCCGGCCACCAGTCCCTGCCGGTCTGTCTCAATCATATGGCCCCGCTCAAGTACGCCGAGGGCTTTGTAAATCTTAGTCAGAATGCGGGCTACCGTCGTCTTACCCGTTCCCGGATTACCGATAAATACGGTATGCAGGAAGAAGCTGTTCAGCACATCGCGGTTAGTCTCCCGGTAAAAACGGACGAGGCGGACCAGTTCATTAATTTGTTCCTTAACATTATCCATGCCCACCAGGCGCTGCAGCTCGTCCAGCGATTCACGGAGCAGAGGCTCGTCCACCGGGATATTGGGGAGCTGAATCCGGGGCTTGACTTCTATCTTGGCTACATCATCGTATTCGACCCATGCCAGTTCTTCCGCAGGCAGTGCTTTGGGGTCTTCTGCAGACATAACTCTCAGCCCCAAATTGATTTTTGACTTTTCGATAAGGTCATAGACAAAGCGGGCGTTACCAAAAGACCGGTCTCGCGTACGGAATGCACTGATGATCAGCTCATCAATTTTCCCTTTGGCCGCAGGATGCAGTTTAACCCCTTTGTTATCCGCCGCAACTTCTGCAATCTGCGACAGCTCCTGCGGCAGGTAGTCCGGGAATTCGAAGTAGAGCTTGAAGCGGCTCTTCAGGCCAGGATTGGAATCCAGGAAGTGCTTCATTTCTTTCGGATAGCCCGCCACGATAACGGCAAAATCCTTTCCGCTTTCCCCCGACATCTCCTTCACCAGGATTTCGATCACCTCCCGGCCAAAGTCTTTGCTGTCATCATTAGAGCGGGCAAGCGCATAGGCCTCGTCAATAAAGAGGACCCCGCCGCGCGCCTTCTCAATCGCTTCCTTGACCTTCGGAGCGGTCTGCCCGATGTACTCTCCCACCAGGTCCACCCGGTCTACTTCGTGCACATGGCCTTTAGACAGCAGCCCCATTTTCTTGTAGAGCAGCCCCATCATCTGAGCGACGGTTGTCTTGCCGGTACCGGGGTTGCCAATGAATACGGAGTGCACATTAATCCGTTCCTTTTCCTCAAAGCCACGCTCCTTGCGCAGTTGCAGAAACTGAATATACCGGGCATGGTCTTTCACCTGTTTTTTAATAGCCTCTAACCCGATCAGATTGGTCAGGTTGCTCATTACCTCTTCGAAGGTCTTATTCAGAGACTCATCAGGCGCAAAGAGTATGGAAGACTGCCGGTTGGGCAGGAGTACCCCGGAAGTACCCTCCTCGAAATCCTCTGCCACTTCAAACGGAATAACAGCCAGGAGCTTATCCATGAAGACCAGCTCGGCAGTATAGCGGTCGCGGCGCCAGGAACCTTTGACATTAGAGCCCCAGCCAGCGGTAATCCGTATCAGGTCATCCCGCTTATCGATACGTTGAAGGCGGACCACCTGACCTTTCAATTCACGGGCGTCGTTGTAAAACTTCGTGAATAACTCACAGTGCCAGGACTTTTCCCGGAACAGGTTCTGCAACACAATTTCTACATAAATATACCGGGTCTCTTCACTGCTGAACGTCTCGTAGTAAAGGCGCTCGTCCTCAATGACGTCATCATAAGGCCCTTCGTACAACTTCAGGGACTGTACTTCCAGGTAAGGATTTTCTCCGGGCAGAGCCTCCCGGCCGGCTTCTTCCACATAAAAATACTTGGTGGCTACTTTTTCTCCCTCAATCCAGGCTTCCCAAAAGTAAGTACCTTTCTTCCAAAACGCGCCTTCTGTTTTATTCCCCCACCCTTCGCGTATAAACATAAGGTGGTCGTACTTACTCACTTTACGGCGGAACGGCAGAGAACAGAGCAGCTTGGAATTCTTCTTCATGGCGTAGCAACGAAGCTCTACATCCACTTCCCAGTCTTTGACATCAAAAAGCTTGTTATGAAAGGAGAGCTCTGCGTAAATGTAGGTGGTCTCATACCGGTCGAACACCTGCCGATACTTCTTTTTGTTATCGGCCAGCCACTCCGTGGAAGCATAAACCTTCAGTTCCCGGAATTTATAATTTCGCGTTGTGGGATTCGTTATTTCCTCCGCCATTCGGCAATTAACTGGTTAAAGTCATTAAAGATAAACAAATAGCGCATTTTCAATTTAATTCTATACGTGGAAATGCCCCTTAAGGTACATTTTTTCTAGAAAACCCGGTTTTGTATACAAAAATGCGCCCTGCCGTTATTCCCGACAGGGCGCAATCCAATCAACTATAAAAAATAGTCTTCAGATTCTCTTGTCCATCTATTTCACTACCACCAGACGGCGGGTAATTGTACCCAGTGGAGTGACCAGATTGTAGGTGTACATACCAGCAGGCAGTGCACTCACCTCTACAGTGCGGTTGTGCTGGCCCGCTACCTGTGTGCCCAAATCGCTGGCATATACCACTTGTCCGGTAAGGCTGCGAATTTCTTCAGTCACCTGTAGTGGCTCATTGATGCTGAATTGAACCGTCGCCTGAGTGCGTACAGGATTCGGTGCAATCAGGAACTCATCAAAGGCGGCATCCACTTCCCGTGTGCTTGTCAGCTCGCCGAGTGGGAAAGTAGTACCGTCCGGAAGGGCTACCCATACCCCAAACGCTGTTGGGCCATCGGCTTCACCCAGGAAGCCAGTCGCAAATACTGTTGCTGCGCCGCCTTCCAGCCCGGTGAGGTCTGCCTCATAGGCTTTCACTGCGGTACTGTTGTCGTCAGCAGGCGTGACATTCAGCTGGTAAGAAGCAGCTGGTACGTTCACATAGCCCTGATAATCTCCGTAGGCCACATCGTCAAACAGTACGCCACCAGTGCTTTGAACGGTAACATCAACATCCGGCGCATCGGTAGCACCGTGGTATAGCAGCAGGTCCACGCCTTCATCAGCCGCCGCAGTCTGTGCCATATCGAATACCGCCAGATCAAACGGGGTATCAGCATTGCCAACCAGGCCGGTTGCCATGACTACATACTTTTGACCATCATTAAAGCGGATATCCTCAAATGTTGCAATCGCATCATCCGCAGAATTGCTGTTCTCACCAGCTACTGCCAGATCAATATCCGTGCGGGTTGGCAGGTCCACGAATGGCGTTGCGGTACGGTACGCAAAATCATTAAGTAGCAGATCTTCATTGGCATAAACATCCACGGTGGGGTCCGCTGAGTTGTGAATCACCTGCACCTGGGCTACCGGCGTAAAGCGCACAGCGTCTCCCAGTGGGGAGAAGGCAATCAGATCGAAGGGTGGCTCATCGCCCAGCAGACCGGAAGCGACTACTGTTACGCCGAAGCCAGCAAGACCTTCCGGAATTTCTGATTCGAAAGTCGCAACGAGAGCGTCGCTGTCTCCGGGTGTGATCTCCAGGTAGTAAGTTTCCGGATCAATTGGCAGTACGCCGGAGAAATTTCCATAAGCCAAATCGCTAACCAGCTCAGCCCCCAGGTCACGTGCCGTCACATCTACTGCCGGTGCACCAGGTGAACCATGGAATACGGTTACATCCACCTGAGCTGGGTCTTCTGAAAACAGTACCCCTTCTGTGTTTTGTACCAGTTCAAAAGGATTGTCTGCATCACCGGGGATACCGTTGGCAATGATGATGTTGAACTTTCCGTCTTCAAACACAACAGGCTCCGTTACATTGAACAAGATATCACCAGGCTCATCGCTGTCTGCAGGCGCTACGCCAATCGTAAGCGGTGTGCGGGTCGGATAGTAAGTCGTTGCGCTTGTGGCTGTTTGGAAGTCCAGGTCTTCCTCGATTTTCACTGCGTTGTTCACCCAGAGGTCTACACTTGCAGCTGCTGCTGCCGGTGAATTATGGATGATTTGCACACGAGCCGCTGGCGTGAATGGAATGACACTTCCGTCGGGCAGGACCGTCAGGAGATTGAAACCTGGATCGCCACCAACAATACCTGAGGCAAAAACCACGGCAGCGAGCCCTTCCGTACCAGTCAGGTTCTGAATAAAAGTACCAACCAGGTCATCCGCACCTGCCGGGCGTACTTCGAGGAAGTACTGAATACCGGGCAGATCAAGATAGCCTTCGGTAAATTCTCCGTAAGCCAGTCCCGTGATGAAAGGAGCATCACCGGAATCATTAATATCCACAGCTGGTGCACCGGGGGAACCATGGAAAGCCATCACCTGAAGGCTTTCAGGGTCTGTGCTTGCTTCCTGGCCCATAGCGCTGACTGCAAGACCGAAAGGATTGTCTGCATCTCCAACGATACCATTGGCAAAGACAACATAGGTTTCTCCGTTCTCGAACATTACCGGGAAGTTGACCAGTGTGTCTTCCACAGACTCACTGTCGCTAAGTGCCACGCCAATATTGATCATAGTCTCGGCTGGCAGGGTTTCAAATGGGGTCGCCGTTTGGAATCCAAAGTCATCCAGCAGCAGACCGCCATTCGCATAGATGTCTACAGTTGGGCTCGGTGAGTTGTGGATAATTTGTACACGTGCTACGGCTGTTGCCGGGAATTCAACCACCGTGCCATTCGGCAGAGCAGCGAACAAACCAAAAGCAGGATCGCCACCTAAAATACCGGAAGCAAATACCGTAGCAGCACCTCCGCCCAACCCACTCAGGTCGGCTTCGAAAGTCGCTACAATATCAGGACTGCCGGCAGCGCGTACATCAAGGTAGTACAGACCGGGCTCGGCTTCCAGGTAGCCGGTGTAAGCACCATAAGGCAAATCTTCAATAATATTACCTACCGTGCGGATATCTATATCGACATTGGGCGCACCCGGTGAGCCATGCAGTGCGGCAAACGCCACAGACTCCGTATCGCTGGCGGCTTCCTGCCCCATGTCATTCACATGCAGGGTAAAGGGGAAATCAGTATCTCCGACAATACCATCGGCAGCAACGACGTAGGTCTTCCCATTCTCAAAAGTCACAGGGAAGTTCACCAGGGTATCGGCTACTGAGGTGCTGTTGTCCAGCGCCACGCCAATGTTGATTTCCACACCGGCATCTACAAAGATGAATTCAGACGCTGTCCTGAACGCAAAGTCATCCAGCAACAGCCCACCATTCGCATAAACATCGACAGTAGGGCTTGGGGAGTTGTGGATCACCTGCAGGCGGGCAACAGGTGTGAGCGGCAATTCAACCACATTACCGTCAGCTAATGCTGCAAACAATCCGAATGTACCTGCGAAGAGTGAGCCAGAAGCAAATACAGTAATTGCATTTCCACCCAATCCGTTCAGATCAGCCTGGAAAGTACCAACGATATTGGGATCGCCTGTTGCTCGGATATCCAGGTAGTATACGTCTTCTCCCACTGAAATATAATCAGCAGAATAGTTTCCGTATGACAGGTTTTCGATGAGGTTACCGATCAAACGTGCATCAACATCTACGCCTGGCGCATCATAGGAACCATGCAACACTGAGATATCAATATTATCTTCATCCATTGCAGCTTCGCGGGCAGTGGCATTCACAGCCAAAGAGAAGGGAACTGTTCCACCACTTACGTCCCCTAAAGCAGAAATCACATAAGTGTCCCCGTTAACCAGCGTTACAGGACCACCTGTGTAAACATTATCGGTAGCTGGATCACCGCCAGCTGGTACTACTGCAATATCCAGAGCAACACCAGCCGGAACGAAGTCGAATGCTGTAGCAGTACGGTACTCAAAACCGGGGAGGAAAAGACCTCCGTTTACATAAATGTCTACTGTTGGATTGTCTGCGTTATGGATGAACTGTACGCGGGCAACCTCTGTTGATGGCAATTCAATCACCGTACCATCAGGCAGGGCAGCGAACAGGCCAAATTCAGGCGTGGCCCCCAGTAAACCGGAAGCAAAAACAGTGGCAGCGCCTCCGCCGAGGGTGCTCAGATCCGCTTCAAAGGTTGCCACGATATCCGGATTGCCGGCAGCACGGACATCCAGGTAGTAAGTCTGCGGTTCCACAGACAAGTAGTCCGTAAAATTACCATACTCCAGACCGGGGATAAGTGTGCCGACAGTCCGGGCATCTACGTCTACAGCAGGTGCATTGGTGGAACCATGATAAACATTAAGGTCTACCATGCCCATCATTTCGGCTTCTGTTCTGGCGTTGGCATTGACGGCCAGGTCGAAGGGCGTATCCATATCGCCGACCACGCCGGTAGCAATAACCGTATAGTTGACCCCGTCTTCCAGAGCTCCCAGCGGGAACGTAGCAATGGCATCATCAGCGGAATTACTGGGCGAGACCGCGATATCTACCTCGATATCTGCACCAGCCGGTACTTGGAGGAACGCGGTTGCAGCCCGGTAAGGCACACCTGTCAGTTCCGGTAATAGCGCATCATTGACATAAATGTCGACAGTAGGACCGGAGTTGGTCCCCGGCGTAGGCGAGTTGTGGATAATCTGAACGTTAGCAGTTTGGGCAAAGCTCAGGCATGCCAATAGCATTGCAAGGCTTACCATGTACAACTTCTTCATGGATTGCTTTTTAAAGGTTGGAGATTTATCATCATTCACACACACTAACAGAGCACCTGTTTTTATGTTTGTGGATAAAAATAAAGTTCGTCAACCAAGTTGCCCTTTTGCCAAGTGCTTGTCATTTCCACAAAAAACTTATCTTGCCCGGCAACACCACACCAATCCTACATGGCCCACGTCAAGCTGCAAGTCCCTACTCTGGTCAGCGATCTCGAACTAAACGGGAAGCGCCACTACAGCCTGCGCCCTTTATTCCTGGATTACCCCCTGACTGCGCACCGCAGGTATGAGCACGCCGTTGTGCAATATCAGAAGGAAATCAAGAATCTGTTCAAAGGATTCAGCCTCGACCGGGAGAATGCGCTTCAATTGCTGTGGATGATGTTCCGCCCTGAGGTTCGTTATTTTCAGTTCCGGTATGAACTCACGATTGACCGGCAGTTTATTGCCGGGCGGTACCCGGTGGCTGTTTTCACCTTACAGAAGATGAACTTTGTCGTCCTGCCTACTCTGAATAACTACATGTACATCTCTGATGCCAAATCCCATACCGATTTTGAACAAGCCTGCCGCAGGGTGATCCGAAAGCTTTTGAAACAGATAAAAAAGGAGGAGCAGGAAAGTTTTTCTCCTCAGGACTACTTTTGCGGAGATAAAGATTTCCTGACGGAGGTCGATGTAACGGTCAATATCGCTGCTAAGCCTTTTTCCTTTGATGCGCCAGCCAACAACTGGTTCCTCAGCAGTCTGCTGGACGACACATCCTTCGACGGTGCTGTGGAAGCCGAAAAAACAGGTCAGGACATCAACGCCCTTTATCCGGCTGAGCTCAACCGGGCCTATCATCAGGAAGAGCGGGTACAACAGCTGTACCAACTTATGTATCAGCCGGCACAAACGCCCATCGCAATTGTAGGGCCCAATGGGGTTGGCAAGCATACTATCGTACAGGAAGCCGTTTGGCGGTACGAATCGGGCTACTATGAAAAGGTAAAGAGCCGGCACCAACGCCTTTGGCATATCGACCCCACCCGGCTTATTGCGGGCATGAGTATTGTGGGCATGTGGCAAAAGCGCCTTGAAGCCATCATTGAGTTTATCATGCGCCCTTCCGAAAAGAAGGGCGATAGTGACAAAATGCTGGTCGACAACCCTATTGCACTGCTCCGTATCGGCAAATCCGCACAAAACGATATGACGCTGAGCGACGTACTGCGCCCCTACCTTGAAAAACGTCAGCTGCACCTCATACTCATCGCAACGCCTGAAGAATGGAAAACCCTACAGGAAAAAGGGCGGCGTTTCAGCAATCTGTTCCGGGTTGTGCGCATAGAGGAGCCCGGCCTGGAAAAGGCTGTTCAGATCATTATTGAAAAACGGCGGCAACTGGAGCGTAATAATGACAACCAAATTAAGATTCAGGCCATTGAGCAGTTGCTTACCATTCAGCGCAATTACCTGCGCAATAAGCCCCTGCCCGGGAGTGTCATCAGACTCTTGGAACAGCTGGCCGTGAAGCACCGGTACGGCATTGTGGATGCGCCGGAGGTAAGGGAGGAATTCCGCAACTTCAGCGGCCTGCAAGAGCATATTTTTGATGCTGCCGAGCCTCTTGAAGCGGAAGCCATTCAGGAAGTACTGGGGCAGCAGCTGGTGGGGCAGCCGGAGGCCGTCCGTGCACTGTCTGATGTAGTACACCTGGTCAAAGCCAAACTTAACCACCCGGGCCGCCCCTTGTCCTCTTTTCTCTTTATTGGCCCGACGGGCGTGGGCAAAACACAGGCAGCCAAAGTACTTTGCCACTATTTAATGGGGCATGAAAAGCAGTTGCTGCGCTTCGATATGAATGAATACATCGACAGCAACAGCCTGCAAAGGCTTATCGGGGACTATTACAATCCGGAGGGGCAGCTTACCGGTGCAGTGCGATACCGGCCTTTTAGTATTGTACTGCTTGACGAAATTGAAAAAGCCCACCCTCTGGTTCTTGACTTGTTGCTTCAGCTGCTCGATGACGGGCGCCTGACTGATAGCCTCGGACGGACCATTGATTTTACGAATACCATTATCATCATGACCTCCAACGTCGGAGCGCGGGAAGCGGGCACTCAACTTGGTTTCACCTATTCAGAGCAGTCTCAGGCACACACTTACCGCCGGGCCATGGAGCAACAATTCCGGCCAGAGTTCATCAACCGTATTGACCATACCATCGTTTTTAACCCGCTAAGGCCGGAACACATCCTGGGCATCGCCCGCATTCAGATCAAAGAACTCCTCAAACGCGATGGCTTTGTCCGTAGGGCCACCATCCTAAATATCAGTCAGAATGCTCTGGAATGGGTGTCCAGGCGGGGCTTCGACCCTCGGATGGGCGGACGGGCGCTAAAACGGCAAATTGAACGCGATCTCACGGCACTTTCCGCTGAACAGCTGATCAACACCCATTCTGACCACCCCATCCTGATGGATATCATCCTGAAAGACGGGCAGCTCCACCCAAAGATTACCCCACTTGAATTTGTTGAGCCGCTGGAGGAAGAATGGATGCCGGAACTGCCTGAGGAAACCAAAGGCAGAGGCTTCTACCGCCGGCTTATTAGCACCCTCGACCTGATGCTGGAAGAACTGGAAGCCTACGAATCCGCCAATCAGGAAGATGGCCCGATTGTTTATATCGACGGGCAATCGGCCGGGCAGCTCGACTGGGAATACCACCACTTTAAATCGAAAGTGGTTGAAGCCAAGGAGTCCATCAACAACATCAGCCTGGCCTTCCGGGACCGTTATTACAAAATCGGGCCAGCAATCCCACTACGCCTGAAAGCTGTGAATATGGTACCCCGGAGCGACTGGTCGACCAAAGGTATACGGGAAAACTTTAAGGATAAGCTCTTTCAGCAGGAAGGCATACGCGAGATCAGTGATGCTTACCAGTATGCCAATGTGCAATTTGACAGCCTGCGCACTGAGTTTCTCAACCACTTTCTGACCGTTGCCATACTACAACTGCAACAACGGGCAGTACTCATCAAGCCTCCCGGCAAGCTCCGCCTGCATGTACAGTCCTGTATTATCGGTATGGGCCAAACTGAGGTCGGTTTCTTAATCAACCTTTATGATAAGCTGCTGCAATTGCTGGACCTCTCCCCCACCCGCAACGATGACAATGAGATCGAAATTGAGGGTTATGGGCTGCGGGCTTTACTCGAAGGAGAGTCAGGCATTCACCTGTTCTATACCGCCAACCGTACTCCGATCCCAATACGGGTAACCTTAGACGGGCTTCAGGACCCGGAGTCTGCACATCGGGTAATCCGGTTGTATGATGCCACGTATACGATCACCGACCTGAGGTCAGGTTTTGCAAATGCGGCAGATATTACGGCTGAAGAGTTTCTGCTGCTCGTCTACGCAGGAATACCTGCTCAGTTGCGCAGAGCACTTTATCCATTGTAGAAGCGAGAGAACTTATTGATTTTCAAGCATGGCTTTCTCCTGCACAGTAGTGCACAGGCGGACCACATCAGAGAACCGGCCCAGAGCCTGACCATTCCGGTAAAGGTAAAAGGCACCATCAGGTTCAATTGTAATTTGAACCTCCCCGGGCAACAGGAATTCCTGTTCTTTGCGCTGCTCCACGGCAATTCCAAAGTGCCTGAGTGCACAAAGCAACAGTTGAGTTTGGTTAGATGCATCCATAATTGCTGAATTAAATTATGGCAGCTGAGGCATTTGTAAAAAAAATCTGTGAAATACGAAAAATGGATTCATCAATGAGGCTCCCTGTGTTTTTGTTTGTTTATAGCTAATGCAGGGAAGCTAAAGGATGATCTATTTTCTAAAACTACAATCAATATATGATCAATTCTTCAGAAATAAAAATTCCTGCCGGATGATTTGGTGTTTTTTCTGTTTTGTTGAATACCAAAGGGTTATAGCTTAAACAAAACCGGCATTATAATCGGGTAGCCGCCTCTCTTTTAATGGCAAGCAGGGCTTTTTCAACGGCCATAACTTCCTGCTGATTGACATAATTCAGCAGCATCCCTGTCAGTTCTTTTGCATCGGATTTGGCATTTGCTTTCTCCGCTATAATGGAGATGGCATTGACCGATTCATCCCGGGCCAGCTTGATGATTTCCCAAAGTTGGGAGGAGACGTAAACCTGCTGGGTAATATTGTGCTCGTACTCCTGCTGGACCGCCAGCAACAATGACACCCTAAGCTCACCATTGGACATGCCCGGTTTACGGACTCTCAGCAGCAAGTTGGGCAGGGAAATCCGCTCACAAAACAGGGATAAACGCTCATAGGCCTGCAAGCGCAGTGGCAGGGAGGACTTTTGCTGCTCCTGCTGCATTTTAAGGTGCTGGAGCTTTTGCTGATTTTCCATGTAGGTCTTTAGCACAAAATAGGCTGCCAGAAACGTCAGCAGTCCGGGTATGGTAAGTTTGATGATCTCCAGAAGGATTTCCATAGGTTCGTTTTGTATTGAGTGTCCGGAATAGTCACCGCCTGACTGCCATTTTGATTACGCAGGCTGAGCGGTTGGGCTGCAAAACTAAGGACCTTAATCGAAAAAACGCACAGAATTATCCTGGTGGCCAGGAAACTCTCCCGTGATGCCTGGAAAAATTAAGGCAAAATTGTTTTCAAACCAAACCCGGCAGCAGGTTGTTACGTTTGGTAAATTATCGCATAGCACTTAGATTTGTTATGCAGATTAACCATAAACTTAAAAACAGCTTATCCGGATATGAGCGATGTTAAAGTAGAACAGGCTCCCATTGCACTGACTGAAGGTGCTATCAAAGCGCTGAATCAAATCAAAAAAGATCAGAACATTTCTGATGACCATGGGCTGCGCGTAGGCGTTAAAGGTGGAGGCTGCTCAGGCTTTTCCTATAAACTTGGCTTTGACCTCCCCAAAGAGAATGATCAGGTGTACGAAGTTGCCGGCATTAAGATCCTTATGGAAAAAGCACACGGAATTTATCTGCTTGGGATGGAGATCGACTGGGAAGAAGGGCTCAACAACAGAGGGTTCTCCTTTAATAATCCTAATGCTACGGATACCTGCGGCTGCGGAACTTCCTTTTCTGCATAGCTATTTTGCCCCGGACAAGACAGATGCACCTGACCCCGGGGCTAATTATCCTAATTTTACAGCCAAAAAAACAAAAAAGTGCTTCCGGATGACAATCCTTCATGTTCCGGAGCAGTTTAGCAACTTTATGCCTTTTGGTATCGTCTTTCTTATATAATCGCAGCGTAAACCAGCGATGTCAGGAGACTAAATCCTCCAAGACCCCACCAACAAATTCAAGAACGAATCATTTCAATTCAATATTAATCGATCAACTATTTATGAAAAAATCACTACTCCCTTTGCTGGCGCTATGCCTACTAGCTATTAGTGGCACAGCACAGACTGACACCCTATTCCAGGAAGATTTTGATGGCGGCATTCCCGATACCTGGACCATCAGCCCGGGCAACCCTGAAGGTGCAATCTGGCAATGGTCTGCTGACGGCACAGCTGAATCGGCAATTGTGGATGGCGAAGTACTCGATGCCTTGTTTTGGGGCGCAGGAGGCACCATTCAGTCCCCTACCGTATCCAATGGTGTAGCCATGTACAATTCTGACGTGTACGATGGAGGTGGCGTTGGCGTAGGTCAGGGGCCATTCCCTGGTACACACTCTGGCAGCCTTACTTCTCCACCTTTCAGCTGTGTGGGCTTTGACACCTTGTACCTGGCGTTCAATCAGTCTGCACGAGCCAATGCTAATGCCGTGTCTACCATCCTGGAGGTATCTGTGGATACCGGCAACACTTGGGTAGACTTTCCTATTAATCCGGAAGTAACCGGCAATGGCAGCAGTGGAGCAACCGACCTTGAACTCGTAAATATCAGCGAAGTAGCGGGAGGGCAGCCTCATGTGCAAATCCGTTTCACCTGGAACGGCCGTTATTACTACTGGCTGATTGATGACATTCAGGTGATCACTCCAATGGACCAGGAGCTGGAAATGGGCGACTTTTTCTACCCACCTGCCAGCTTCTCCACGCCAATTTCTCAAATCGCAACAGACACCTTTGGTTTCGAAGTGGACATTACCAACTTTGGTAAAGAGATTGTTAACAATATGGTTGTGAAAGCCAGTATCCTGGAACGCGTTACAGATACGCAAACAGAACTGGTGTGGGAAGACAGCCTGGTAATTGCAGAATTCCCTCCTTTTTACCGGGATTCTACTATTCAACTGCCAAACCCTTTCGTACCGGAAGACCTAACACTTGGTGAATACGTGGTACGGTACGATGTATATGCTCAGGATACAGAAGACTTTAACCCGCTGAACAACAGCAAGCAGGACAACTTCCGGGTCTCTTCTAACCTTTTCGCTAAAGAGCCTGCACTGGAAAGCGGCACCCGTCCTGGTAATCAGGCCGACTACCAAATGGGTAACCTTTACCAGATGAGCACTATCGCTACTGAGCAGTTTGTGACCAGCGAGGTTTTCTTCGGCGGTACAAAGAATGCTGCTGATGGGCCCATGGGCGGAGAAAACACAACCATCTTCCTCTACAAAGTTGCGGATAACGTAGATGCTAACTTCGACAACTTCGATTCAAGTATCGAAACTGAAGACCTTCTGGAAATCGGCTTTGGCTTCCACACTTTTGCGGATGACGAAGAAGGTGAACTCATCTCAGCTCCACTCACTGACCTCGATGGCAACCCCATTCCTCTTGAGCCAGGCGCACGCTACATCGTGGTGTCTGAATGGGCAGATCAGTCTACGGATGTATTCTCTGGTACCAACGATGACTTCATGTACTTCCAGATCGCAACTGTCGTGCGTACTTCTGAGTGGTTCCTCGGTGGCTTTGGCCCCGAAACAACTTCTGTAGTACGGATGCGTATTGCCCTGGCTACGACTAGTGATGACATCGCACTGCCAGAAGCTTCAATGAATATTTTCCCGAACCCGGTCGCTGTAAACGATCAGCTGAATGTACGCTTCGACCTCGATGGCAACTCACCGGCTATGCTGGTCGTTGCTGACCTCGATGGCCGCGTTATCAACCTCTTTGAGTACGAAGATGGCCTGACTAACGAAACCGTACAAATCCCTACCAGCAAACTGGCGGCAGGTACTTACCTGGTACGCCTGAGCACAGAGCAGGGTACAAAGACCATGAAGTTCAACGTAGTGCGCTAAGCGCATTATTCTGACAGGAATAAAAAAAGCGCTGCTCCGGAGAAACTCCGGGGTAGCGCTTTTTTAGTTTCGGCTAACCTGAGACGACAATACTCCGGGGCTGCCTGTCAGGTCACACCCCTGCAATCATCACCAGCCTCCGTATCAGGAATGTTCGCTCAGCATGAGAAAAAACACAGACATACGTTAGGTTGCGGTTTTACCACAGATAGTCATCGGGGGCGGTCTGAGCGGGCAATAAAAAACGGCGGCACCTTTCTTTCGAAAAGCACCACCGTTATCTGTTTTCAGCTGCCTGCATCAGGCGAGGCCTTATTCAAATTACATATTCTCAATAATCTCTGTACCAAACTCAGAGCACTTCAGCAGGGTCGCCCCTTCCATCAAACGCTCAAAGTCATAAGTTACGCGCTTGCCTGCGATGGCGCCTTCAACGCCTTTCACAACGAGGTCAGCCGCTTCGTTCCAGCCCATGTAGCGCAGCATCATTTCACCGGAAAGGATAACAGAGCTTGGGTTGACTTTGTCCAGGCCAGCGTACTTTGGCGCGGTACCGTGGGTCGCTTCGAAGATCGCACGGCCCGTAGTATAATTGATATTCGCACCTGGCGCAATCCCGATACCACCAACTTGTGCAGCAAGGGCATCAGAAACGTAGTCTCCATTGAGATTAAGTGTTGCAATAACTGAGTATTCCGCCGGGCGGGTCAGGATTTGCTGCAGGAAGGCATCTGCGATGGAATCCTTGATAAGCAGTGCGCCTTTGTCGAGGGCTTCCTTTTGAGCCTTGTTGGCTGCTTCCTTGCCTTGCTCCGCCACGATGCGATCGTACTGCGCCCATGTGAAGACCTTGTCGCCGTACTCCCGCTCTGCCATTTCGTAGCCCCAGTCCTTGAATTTACCTTCGGTAAACTTCATGATGTTTCCTTTGTGAACGAGGGTCACAGAAGGCTGCTTCTGATCCAGTGCGTAGTCAATTGCGGCACGGACCAGGCGTTCTGTACCTTCCACCGAAACCGGCTTGATACCTAATGAAACAGAATCCGGGAATCGAATCTGAGTCACGCCCATCTCTTCCATGAGGAATTTCTTCACTTTCTCTGCTTCAGGAGTACCGTTGAGGTATTCAATACCCGCGTAGATATCCTCTGTATTTTCCCGGAAGATGACCATGTCAATTGCACCGGGGTTCTTTACCGGAGAAGGCACGCCTGTGAACCAACGTACCGGGCGTACACAGGCAAACAGGTCCAGCTTCTGCCGCAAAGCAACGTTCAGGGAGCGGATACCACCACCTACCGGGGTCGTCAGCGGGCCTTTGATAGCCACGAGGTATTCTTTGATGGCCTCAAGCGTTTCCTCAGGCAGCCATTCGCCAGTTTGGTCAAATGCTTTCTGACCAGCCAACACTTCCTTCCAGTGGATTTTGCGTTCCCCTCCGTAGGCTTTCTCAACAGCTGCATCAAGTACGCGCTCAGAAGCCGCCCAGATATCAGGACCAATGCCATCGCCTTCAATGAAAGGCAGGACGGGATCGTTAGGTACGTTTAGTTTTCCATTTTCAATGGTGATTTTAGATCCGCTCATATTCTATTGTTCAGTTTTTAGTATTTGGTGACAGTAATTTTCTGAGGCTTTTTTAGCGGTCCAAAGGTAAAAATTAAATACAAAAAAACAGGTAGTTCTGACGGTCAGAAACAGGCAAAAGCTTGGAATTTCAGGGGCTGACCCAAGGCCGGGCGGTTAAATCGAACACAGATTTGGTTGCTCCCGTTACCAAAGTGTAATTAAAATGAAAAATTTATGGATACCATACGCGCAAAAGAAGATGTGCTGGAAAAAATCACTTATGGCTTTCACGTTGTCACGACCCGGGCAGACCGGCAGGAGTTGTCTACCCGCGACCGCGACTATATTGCGGCGGGGACGATCAGCTGGGCCATGCAGAGCAGCTTCGAGCCTCCAATGGTCACTATTGCTGTAGCCAAAGATTCAGACCTGAACGAAACCATTCCCAAAGCCGGGTCCTTCGCCCTAAACATCCTGGGCAAAGAGGATAAAGCACTTGTGGACGATTTCGCCAAAGATAGTGTCATCCGGAAGGATCAGACCATCAATGGTTATGACTTCCTAAACGGAACAGCAACGGAAGCCCCCATACTCGACCGCGGTATCGGCTACCTGGAATGCGAACTTGCTGATCAGGTAAAAACAGATGGCGACCACGTCCTCTTTATTGGGAAAGTAGTCAATAGCGACCTGCGGCAACCTGAACATCTACCGCTACACGAATGGGAAACCGGTAAGCATTATGGTGGCTTTCCTGCCTGATAAACCGATTAAACCTGACCGGTAAAATCAGAAGCGCCCCTACCCTGCTGCGGATAGAGGCGCTTTTGTTGTTTTGCAATTCTATAATCTCCAGTTCTATCTAACTCAAAACTTCTTCCTCTCCGAGGATACGCCGCGCGGCATCAAGGATGGCAGTGCTTTCCAGATTGACAATCCCGCCATTCGGCCCGGGCTGAATGTGGGCATCAATAATATCCCCATTCTCAAATTTCTTCGCACCAAAGTAATTCCGGACTGTTTGTTCCTGAAGCCCCAATTCATTGGCAATCTTTTTTACGCTTCCGGTTGGGAGACGGTGCTTGATCTCCCTCAGCTCATCATACGTTATATGCATGGCTCTGTCATTTTGTGAAAGAATCGAATTTGCATTAGAAATGTACAAATTCTATCCAAATAAACCAACTTAAAATTTGAGATTCCACGCCTTTTTATTTTGAAAATATATCTTAAAACCAAATAAAAGGGCCTGGCAAATTCTTTAATCGCTTTCCTTTAGCATGATAACGTCCACAGCCCGGGCCTTTACCGCTTTGTTGAACGCTGGAATTGCTTTTTCCCTCAAGGCGTAAAATCGGTCCAGCTGTTCATCGATCTGCCGGGCCAGAGTTTCCTTTACTTGCCGGTCCTGTTCGGTAGGTGGGAAACTCCCCGAACCAACCAGCGCATTGATGTGCGCCAGCTTGTTGGTCAGTTTAATGGGAAAGTTCAGCGGGTCCTGACGGCTCCGGTTTTTGGTTTGGTACAAAGCCGTCTCCACTTCTGTCATTACAGAATCTATAGCTTCTGCCTCCATGAGCAGGCCCTTATATTCCTCCTGCCCTTTCCAACGCTGCATAAACGGCTGCATTTGCTTGCGCACTTCCCGGATATCCGTGATCGCCTGATGTGCCTCAGAGACTTTTTCATTGACCGATTGCATAAAGTCAAAGCGGGCCTGAAGGTCACTGATGGTGGAAGAAATGCGTGGGTCTTTTTTCAATTGCCAGGGCTGCTCCAGGGTGTCCTGAGGCGTCATCAGCCTGACCGTATAGTACCCGGGCACCGCTTCCGGGCCACTAAGCCCTGCCCACCACAGAATCATACCTTCTACTTCTTTGGCTTTGGGGTAACGCAAGTCCCAGTTGAAGGTGTTGGCACCGGCTTCCACCTCCAGTTTATCCTCTTTGTCTTTGGCATCTGTGGAGAAAGTGCGGATATGCTTACCAGACTCCTCATAAAAAGCCAGAGCTACTGTTTGAGAATCGGTCACCACTGTTTCCGGAAGGAAGAAGTGTACCATTACACCTACGGGATGATTGGTGCCGGCTGTTTTCAGGTTTTTGCGCTGCCCGCCATCCATCAGGTAGCTGTCTATGGGTTGGAAAAGGTGAGCCGTTGCCGTATCCATATCCGGCCTGAGTTGGTGCAGGGGCGTCAGGTCATCGATCATCCAAAGGCTGCGGCCCTGTGTGGCAGCAATTAAATTTTGCTCCTTTACAGCGAGGTCCGTGATGGGCACAATAGGCAGGTTGAGCTGAAAGGGTGCCCATGAACCGCCATTATCAAAAGAAAGGTACATGCCGCTTTCGGTCCCGGCGTAAAGTAACCCCTCCCGGTCCGGATCTGCCCGGACGACCCGGGTGAAGTGCTCCTCGGCTATGCCATCTACTATGAGCCGCCAGTTGTTGCCATAATCCGTTACGTGGTACAGGTAAGGCTGATAATCGCCCAGCTTATAACGGGTGCCGGCTATAAAGGCAGCTCCAGGGTTGAAGGGATCGGGGTCGATACTGTTGACCATAAGCCATTCCGGGAAATCCCCTGGGGTGATGTTGTCCCAGTTTTCTCCGCCATCACGGGACAAGTGCACCAGGCCATCATCTGAGCCCGTCCAAATGAGCCCCCGCTCGTAGGGTGATTCGGTGGCAGCAAAAATGGTGCAGTAATACTCCACGCCTGTATTATCTTTAGTGATAGGCCCTCCTGAGGGGCCCAGCTTGGTGGAATCGTTACGGGTCAGGTCCGGGCTGATCACAGCCCAGCTTTGCCCGCCATTGGTACTGACGTGCAGGTGGTTGGATGCCGCGTAGAGTTTCTCCGGGTTGTGGGGCGAGAAAAACAATGGGAAGTTCCACTGGAACCGGTATTTCATGCCTTCTGCACCATAGCCCATCGGGTTATCCGGCCAGACGTTGACCGCCCGGCGCTCTCCGGTGCGATGATTCTTCATGGTCAGGTAGCCGCCGTAGCTGCCTCCAAAAACGATTTCGTTGTCAGTGGGGTCCACCGCAATGTGGGCGCTTTCTCCTCCGGCTGTTGATTCCCAGTCGGACTCCCCTATGCTGCTGCCATCTGTGCGGTGGCGGATACGGATGGTCGAATTGTCCTGCTGTGCAGCATAGATGCGGTAGGGAAAGTCATTATCGGTCGTAATCCGGTAAAACTGTGCGGTAGGTTGATTGTGGTATGTAGTCCAGTTTTCGCCCCCGTCAAAAGTCACCTGCGCACCGCCATCATCGCCAATAATCATACGGTCAGGGTCTTCGGGAGCAATCCATAAATCGTGGTGGTCGCCATGAGGTGCAGCGTAAGCCTTGAAAGTACGTCCGCCATCCTTGGATTTATGGTAGCGGACATTCATCACGTACACTACGTCCTCGTCCTTTGGGTCCGCGTAGATGCGGGTATAATACCAGGCCCGCTGTCGCAGGGAGCGGCTGTCGTTGATGCGCGACCAGGTTTCCCCTCCGTCTTCCGAGCGCAGCACACCGCCATCTTTGGCTTCCACCAGTGCCCATACCCGCTCTGCATTAACTGGTGACACCGCAACCCCAATAATGCCCAGCGGCCCTTCCGGGAACCCTTCCTTTTCGGAAAGGTTCTCCCAAGTCGTGCCACTGTCTGTACTTTTCCAGAGGGCAGAGCCTTCGCCACCGCTCTCCAGGCTGTAGGGCGTACGCCGAATACGCCAGGTAGATGCATAAACTACCCGTGGATTGGCAGGGTCAAGTAGAAGGTCTACCGCGCCGGCATCCGCATTGGCAAAAAGGATACGCTCCCAGGTATCCCCACCGTCAGTGGTGCGGTATACGCCCCGCTCCTCTGAGCTTTTGAACAGGTCGCCCATCACTGCTGCGTAGGCGATATCCGGATTGCGGGGATGAATACGGATGCGCCCTATATGACGGGAATTTTTAAGGCCTTTCTGTTCCCAGGTTTTACCACCGTCCACACTTTTCCAGATACCATAGCCAAAGGAAACGTTGCCACGTACGGTTTTTTCTCCTCCGCCCACGTAGATCACATTAGGGTCATAGGTACTGACTGCTACTGCACCAACGGAGCCGCCAAAGAAACCATCGGAAATATTTTCCCAGGTCTGCCCGCCATCCTTCGTCTTCCAGACGCCACCACCGGTGCTTCCAAAGTAGAACAGATTGGGCTGCCCGGGCACCCCCGTCACGGCGCAGCTCCGCCCGCCCCGGAACGGTCCGATATTACGCCATTCCAGTCCATCGTAAAGTTCAGGGGCGAAATTTGAGGTAGATTGAGCACAAAGCTCAGAAGATAATGCTGGCAGCAAGAGTACTGCCAAAAGAAGAAGTGCCTTTAGATAGTTCATGGTCAATAAATTAGGATGCAGGAGTACAATCATTTGCCCTCGGCTACCGTCTTTTGCGGTAAGCCCAGCGCCTGTCTCATCTTATAATAGATTTCCGTATTTTCATAAATGCCATCAAAAAGCTCAGCACCTGGGCCGTAAGCAAAAACAGGCACCATAGCGGCAGTGTGGCCATTAGTGGTGAAACTGGCGTTGATCGACTCAAAAGAGGACCCTGGATTGAGTGCCATGCCACCAGACTCATGATCTGCCGTAACAATAACAAGCGTTTCCCTGTCCCGCCTTGCGAAATTCAGGGCTTCCTTCACTGCCCGGTCGAAATCTTTGGTTTCTTCAATCACCAGCCCTCCGTCATTGGAGTGGCCACCCCAGTCTATCATGGAGCCCTCTGCCATCAAAAAGAAACCGGTATTACTGCGCCGCCCCAGGAAACTAGCGCCCATGGACACCGCTCTTGGGAGGTAGTCCCGCCCGGCTGCTTTCGTAAGCGGGTGCTTATCAGCTGCAAAATAACAGAAACGGCTCATCGGGCTGGGCACAAGGTCTTTCAGCTCATGCTCCAGATAACTGGTCACATAGTAGCTGTTGCCCTCCATCTCCCGGATGAGATCCCGTTCGTCTTTTTCGCGCCGGTCGAAGTAACGCTTTCCTCCACCAACCAGATAATCGACACCGGAAGCAGCAAGGTCTTCGGCAATTTCTTCATAAAACACCCGGATGGGCTGATGCGCAGCAAAAGCAGCCGGAGTAGCATGCACGATGGTTGCAGTCGCTACCAGTCCGGTAGCATAGCCCTGCCCCTGCAGCTCTTCCAGAATCGTTTCGCAAGCTGCCGAATCTGCCGTCAGCCCAATCGCGCCGTTGTAGGTTTTCACACCGCAGGCAAAAGCCGTTGCGCCGGCAGCAGAATCCGTAATTAAATCGTTTGCTGAATAAGTTTTTTGAAAGCCGATGTGGGTGAACTGTTCCAGGTTGAGGCTGTTATCATTAGCGTATAAAGCAGCGGAGATATGCCCCAGCCCCATACCATCGCCGATTAAAAAAATGATATTCCGGGCAGTGGTATTCGCCGGTGGGGGCAATTGCTGCACCCGGCAGGACTCCAACAGTGCAAAAAGGGCTAACCACAGCCCCAGGTAATAGACAGGCGCAAAATTAATATTTTGTCGTTTTTTCATACTTTGTCAATCCATAGTCCTTTTTCCGACCTTAATCAAATTATACACCAATTGCTCCAATCAAACAATTGATTATTCTGTTAACATAGAATTAATCAGGCAAAAGTGGAATTTTATTTGGAACCACTGTAGCTTTGCCTCGTTAATATAGAAAACAGAACGCCATTTTCTCACTCAACCGAAACACGAACTATGACAAATCGGCTTTTGTCCACTTTAATGGCGATAACAGGGCTCAGCACCCTTGGTTTTGCTCAAGATAAGCAAACTATTTTTGATGCCCTGTATTCATCGGAAATATTAGAGGTCACCATTGAGACAGACCTCTCCTACCTTATAGACAACCGCAAAAAAGACGATTACCAGCATGCTATTTTCTCCTTTGAGAATGCTGAGGGCAGGTTGGAGCAACATGATATGAAGCTCAAGCCCCGCGGTAAATTTCGTCGGAACGTTTGCGATTTCCCGCCCATTAAGCTCAACTTTTCCAAAGACCGGCTGATGGAGCGCGGCTATATTGCAGAGTATGACAAGCTCAAACTCGTCACACATTGTATGGACGACAAGTTTGCCTCCAGAGAGAACGTTGCACGGGAATACCTGGCTTACCGTCTCTACAACATCATCTCTGACAAAAGTTACCGGGTACAGTTGGTCCGTATTGACTATGTCGACAGCAAGGACCGGATCAGCAGGATCAGGCGCTATGGGTTTATTCTTGAAGACACCGATGAAATGGCGCACCGTGCCGGCGGCAAGGAATGCGAAGAGTGCATCAATGTCCCAGCCGATGAGCTTGCCCAAAAGGAAGAGCACATTATGTCTGTGTTTCAGTACATGATTGGCAATGCGGACTACAATACCGGCATGATGCGCAACGTCAAAATGGTCCGCCCCTATACTGGCACCGGCGTAATCCCGGTACCTTATGATTTCGATTTCGCAGGTTTTGTTGACCCGTCTTATGCCATCCCAAATTCAGATTACGGGCTCATTTCCGTGAAGCAACGGGTTTTTCTTGGCAATAAAGTAGACAGCGCACTGCTGTCCTCCACGCTGCAGCACTTCCTGTTCAAACGCATGGAAATGGAGCGGGAAATCAACAACTTCAAGCTGCTTGACCGGCAGAACCGGACCGAAGTGCTTCGGTACCTTGATACATTTTACAAAGAAGCGGAAAACATCCTGAGTGGCTCCCCACTGCGGGAAACGCTTCAAAAACAAGCGCTCCGGGACAATGAAAAAGGCAAAGGCACGAATGAAGTCAGACGCTAATTTGGTCTCCAAGCCGGATTAGTGCAGCGTCCCGCTCTTCACCTAAAGTAGCATGCAGCCCAAAATTCACCCCCTGCGCATCACGACGGTACGTTGCCAGTGTTGCCAGGGGCTCCTGATATACGGCTGCTGTGGTTTGGTCTGTATTGATCACCTTGCACCGGGTGCATTTACGAATACCTCTAAAGGGCACGCCTGAGATGGTGAAGGATGACCATTCGTCTTCCTCATAGGCAGCGCCTCCGGTGAAAACCAGGTTAGGCCGGAAACGGTCCATGGGCACTGGGTCTGCGAGATGGCTGTTCAGGTCCTGCAAGGCCGCTTCACCGGTGATGAGCAAGGGGCAGCTATCGGCAAAAAGAGTGGACTCCCCGGGGCGGCCGTACTTTTCAGCAAGCGGTCGGGCATTCGGCAGCGGCAGGTAAACCAACCGGCAAAAAGTCCCCAGCTGATCACTAAGCCACTCGTTGACTTCTTCGCGGCAAAGCTTCGCTTTAACGCTGTCTTCCCAAACCTGAACCGAAACTTCAATATCCTGCTCCGGCCCGCTTAGTGGAGTAGCCATATAATCATCCCGGTCCCGGCGGTGCGCTAAAACCAACTCCCCCTCCCGTAAAACCGGCTGTATCAAAGCCATCTTTGGGACTTTGCGCTGAGTAATAAACATGCCCTTCATGTCAACCACCATCCACTGACGGTCATAGGCCAGTCCGCGCGGGCCAACAGCAGACTCGCTGAGCTGCACCCCTCCCAGGCTTTTAACCGGGTATATATAAATTCCACTAATTTGTTTCATGCCTTACTTATTCGCCCTTTGTTTTTGCAACCAAATGTAGAAGAATTCGTACAATTGTTTGGATATAATGATTTACAATTCAGAACTACCACTGTAAATGCAGATATCTAACCCGGACAAGATAATCTTTTCCACTGCCTTCAGATAATCGTCTGGCTGGAAAAGGTTTTAGGACACATGGGCATGCTTTATATTTTCGCCTGCCCGGACAACAACCGATTTAACACAATTGCTATGAAATTTTGGCCCCTCGTTGCGGTATTTTTACTATCCCTGCCTTGCCTGTATGGGCAAAGTTCCCGCCTAAGCAAAGCTGATTCCTATTTTTCGGAAGGCAAACTGGAAGCTGCCATCCCTCTGTACCATCAGGTACTGCAACGGCAGGATGTGCCTCAGGCGAAAATCAATCTGGCAGAAGCTTACTATGGCATTGGAGACTACCACACTGCAGCCAACTGGTTCGCATTAGTGATGCCCATGGAAGAATGCCAGCCGGTGCATCAGCTCAAATATGGTTATGCGCTATTGCACAGTGGCAAATGTGACGCTGCCATCCGGTGGTTCAACATCTATCTGGAACAACGCCCCTTTGACCCCCGCAAACCAGACCTGCTCAATGCCTGCGACAAATATCAATCGCTACAGAATAAGTCAAAAGGGCAGGTAGAGATTGTCCATTTGCCTTTCAATACGCCCAGTAATGACTTTTCGCCCGTCCTTTATCGGGAGGGGCTGGTATTCACAAGCGACCGTTACCAAATGGAGGGGCAGCACCTGGCGCATTTATACCAGGTCACCCTCACCACAGCGGACAGCATGGTTTATGGAATGCCCAGACCTTTTGACGTTGAGACACCTCAAAACCTGCACGAGGGCCCGGCCACCTTCAATGCCAGCGGTAACGAAATCTTTTTCACACGCACCCGCCCCGAGAGCCAGGCGCGCAAAAAACTGGAGATCCGGACCGGCCGCCTGCTGCCACAGGGAACCTGGAGTGCGCTCTATCCGCTGACTTTCTGCAGTGATGAATATGCGGTGGCTTTCCCGGCGCTCAGCCCGGAAGGTGACCGGCTGTTTTTCGCTTCGGATATGCCGGGGGGGTACGGCGGTATCGATATTTACGTAAGTGTGCGTATTAATGGAGCCTGGGGCCGCCCGATTAATCTGGGGCCGGTTATTAATACTCCGGGCGATGAACTGTACCCCTATGTCAGCCCCGCTGGGGATTTATACTTTTCTTCCAATGGCCTGCTGGGATTAGGCATGATGGATTTATTTGTGACCCGCGAAAGTAAAGACGGTACCTGGCAGCGCCCGGAAAACCTTGGCGCGCCATTCAACTCGGCAGCCGATGACTTCGGGATTGCCATGATGGATGCCTCTGAAAGTGGCTATTTCACCTCCAACCGACAGGGTGGCGCAGGGGGAGACGACATCTACTTCTTCCGGCGGAGCGGCCGGATTGCTGCGATTGATGTCCTTGATCTTACCAACGGTATGCCTATACCCCATGCCGAATTACTTGACACTCAAAACGGTGACACCCTGCAAACTAATGCGAGTGGCCGTATCGTGCTCCGGGTCCCATCCTGCACCACCCTTACCGGCTGGCAGGAAGGCTTTTTTCCAAAATCGCTTGATATTTGCCCGGATGACGTACCAAACGGTGCAGACACCCTATTCCTGGCCATCGCTTTACAACCAGATATACCGCAAACCCTTAAAGGTGTGGTATTTGACCGGACTTCCGGCCGGCCACTGGAAAGCGTAAAAATCAAACTGGAATCAGAAGGCACCTGTGCTTCTTCCGATCTTGTTTATGCCAATGAGCAGGGACGGTTTACCCTGGAATTGCAAAACGAGTGCTGCTACAACATTACCGCTACGCTCGAAGGCTACGAGCACGTCACACAGCAGTCTGTCTGCGCCACCGGCCCCAACCGGGAGCAGTATATCAATCTGTTTTTGCAGCCCCGGAGCAAAGCCATGCCTGTCTCCTCTCCTGCTGACTCAACAAACTACCCGGAAAGCCCGGATAACAGGGGCAATGAACAAAGCAGAACCGACTTATTCGAAGACTTTGAGCCCAGCCGCCCAAGCAGCAGGGATACCTCTACTGTCATGGCTTACAAACTCAATGTCTACTATGATGTTGGCCGCTCAAGTGTACAGCCCGGCTCAGTCAGTGAATTGCTCAAGCTCCGTGACCTGCTGCTCAAAAACCCCAGCCTGGTTGTCGAAATCTCTTCTCACACCGATTCGAATGGCAATGCTGTAGCAAACGAAGAACTCAGTCAGCGCCGGGCCAATGCCATCGTCCGCTATCTGACGAGCGAAGGCATAGACCAGGCCCGCATGATCCCTGTAGGTTACGGGGAGGCTTTGCTGACCAATGATTGTACAGATGGGGTGGACTGTCCGGAATGGATGCACCAGGAAAACAGACGTACAGAATTCAGAATCATCCGGCAGTAAATAAGACCCCGGAATCCGAAAGCCAGCTAAGCTCATAGCATGCCTTTGGATTCCGGGCTTGGCGGTTAACCTGTGGTGCCAATAGCACCGGCAATAGCATTGATGGTCAGCATCAGTTCCATTTGCGTGTGAGCTGCTTGTTTTGCCCCCCTCGCTTTTTCTGCCCGCCAACGCTCCAGCAGTGCAATTTGATGGCGGTGAAGTGGCTGAAGCACAACGGAGCGCATCTCATTGGAACGGGCACGGCGGGGGTGACGGGATTCGTAATCGCCCCCCAGCAATTGATCCAGTTGCTGCCGGACCAGCGATAGCTCCTGCCGGAACATTTTGAGGAAACGTTCCCGAATCGCCTCGTCTTCCACCAGTGCTGCGTAAGCAGCCATGATGCTTTCATCCACTTCTCCGACGCTGTTGTCTACATTTTGCAGGACATACTTGAGGAAAGGCTCATCCTCGCATTGTGCTTTCAATGCCGTATAAGCCTCCGGTTTTTCCTTTTCCAATGACTGCAGGGCGGTACCCAGCCCATACCAGCTAGTCATATGGTAACGGGACTGCCCCCATGCAAAAACCCAGGGGATGGCCCTTAAATCTGCCAATGTGCTCGCCCCAGTCCGCTTAGCCGGACGGGAGCCGATTTTACTGGATTCGATGGCATCGATAGGAGTTGCCTGCCGGAAAAAAGGGATAAAACCATCAGTATGAAGCAAAGCCGCATAGTGCTCCCGGCTGTCCTGTGCCAGGCGCTCCAGGATGGCCTCCATCGGATGCCCTTCACAAGGTTCCTGCCGGTCCAGTACAGTACGGGCAAAGGTGCCGGCCACTAGTAACTCCAGATTATAGGCGGCGTTGAGTTTGTAGGCATACTTCTGGGCAATGGTCTCTCCCTGTTCGGTAAGGCGTATGCGGCTGTTCAGCGTACCACAGGGTAAAGCATTAAGGAAAGCGGCTGTTGGCCCTGAACCCCGGCTGATAGACCCGCCTTTGCCGTGAAAAAACAGGATATCAACCCCCATGTCCGCGCCAGCGCGGGAGAGCCGTTGCTGTGCCTTGTATAAGTACCACTGACTAGCCATTATGCCCCCGTCTTTATTGCTGTCGCTGTAGCCCACCATAACTTGCTGACGGGGTTTTTCCCAGTGGCGGGTCTTCATGAGGTAGCGCATGGAGCGGGCTGTAAAAGGGTGCTCCAGAAAATTGCGCAGGATTTCCGGTCCCCGCTCTAAATCATCTACGGTCTCCAGCAGAGGCACTACCGGCACTGTACAAACCAGGCCTTCCTCCGTCATTTCAGTCAGCCCGGCTTCCCGGGCAAGCAGATAGACCACCAGCAAATCAGAGACTGAACGGGTCATGCTGACAATAAAGGACCCCAGGCAGTTGATGCCATATTTTTCGGTATGCGACTTTAGGGTGCGATAACATTCCGCCACTGCACGGGCGTTGTCTTCAAGCACCGCATCAGGATGGGTAAATGGCCGGGCGGACTCCAGTTCCCGGCTGAGGAACTCCAGGCGCTTCTGTTCTGACCAGCTGCCAAAATCCGTATCCGGCACCAATGCCGCTTTGAGGAGCTGAGACACTGCCTGATCATGAAAAGCGCTGTTTTGGCGGATATCTAATGCTGCCAGGTGAAAGCCGAGGGTTTCCACCACCCGCTTCACCACCACCACTTCGCGGTAAGCGACTGTGGTGGCACCGTGGGCATCCAAGGCCCGCTGCAGCATCGTCAGGTCTTTCACCAGATCTTCACTGTGGAAATAACAACCCGGGCGCTCGGACAACTGAACGGCGTGGCCCCGTTGTGTGTCCACAGGCAGCTTCACCAGCATAAGGTTGGCCATTTGCCGAAAAGCCTCACCCTTATTGCGGTCCAGGGCTTCCTCACCGGTTTTTTCACCTAACTCTTCCACCATTTCCCGGATACGCTCCTGGGCTTCGGGGATTAGCTCCTCGATCTGACAGGCAAAGCTCAGGTGCCGGACCAGGCGCGCCAGTTTGCGGCGTATGGCTACGAAGGCATTCAGGCGAAGGCGCAGTAAAGTGTGTTGCGTTACGTCCGCAGTGACCAGAGGGTGCCCGTCGCGGTCACCTCCCACCCAGTCCCCAAAGGAGATTTTCGGGTAGGCATGAGCCCTGGCCAAAGTACCGGGAGCAATCCCAAAGGACTCGCCCGCCTTTTCCAGCCTGCGGTCCAGGATTTGAATCAAATCCGGGAAGACTTCCAGCAGGTAGTGCATCACATTCCGGAGTTCTGAGGTGACATCCGGTTTTTCCAGATAAATTTCGCCTGTTTTCCAAAGGCGGTACAAATTTTCCTTGATCTCCAGGTTTAGCTCCTCCCGCTCCCGGGCATTGTACATCTGGTTTTCGCGCTGTACCAGCAAGAGGTAAAGCTCCCGGTGGTGTTCCAGTACAGTAGTCCGCTTAGCTTCCGTAGGGTGAGCGGTCAGCACCGGCTCCACCGAAATTTGCCGCAAAGCTCTGAGGGCTTCCTCCTTTGAAACGCCGGCCTCCTGCAGGCGGCGGAAAGCTTCCACCCAAAGCCCGGGCTCCGGATCTCCGGATTCGTCTTCCGCCCGGCGCCGGTGCTGAACAGCCGTATTGATTTCCGCCATGCTCATCAATTGAAAAACCAGAGAGTACAATTGCAGATGGCGGGTGGTAAGTTCATCCGGCACACCCGCCTGACCGATCCACGGAATCTGCTCTGCGAGCTGGGCTTCCCCGCTCTCTTTGAGCACATCCTGCAAAAGCTGCAATAAGTGCTGCAAGTCCTGATAGGTCTTTTTAAAATGCTGTTGGGCGTTAGCCAGGAGGGTCTCCATATTATCGCTGTTTTGTTTGTTTCTTAGTTGTCCCAAATATCTTCAATCTTCTTCTGGGATCAAAGAATTCCTACCATATTAGATAGGCTAGCTATCTGGTTTTTACAATGGGCAAATACGTCCTGGTCAATATAATACCTATCTTTGAGCATCACTTCATCCCGAAAATTCAAAAATCTGATGAAACAATTGTTTTATTTCCTGGCCGTGGCAGTAGCCGCAATGCTTACCTCCTGCTCCAGCAATGAAGAGGAACTCTGGATTGAGGCCAACGGCAGCGGGCGGTACGAGTCCACTATGGACCTGAGCGGTATTTACCCTTTTATACTCATGGGGCTCAACAGCGAGCCGGAGGAAGAAGGTGAAGAAAAAGACCCCTTCACAAAGATGATGGAAGGTTTATTGCAGTCCGAGTCGGTTGATACGCTGATCCGTTTCTCTGATATGGTCGCGCGGGAGCTTGAAAAAGAGGGGAAGAATCTGGATATGCTGCTGGATAGCCTTGAGTCTGTTGACATCAATGAAGCCGGCATTACGGAGGCCGAGAAAGAAGCAAATCTTAAGCTATTCAGAGAGATGACAAATATCCAGCTGCGCATGCAGGTCAAAAAATCTGAGTCTTTATTCAAAATCACCACCATCAACACCTTTGACGACATTGCCGAATTTAAACAGGGAGGCAATTTTATGGAGACGATGATGGGCATGGACGATTATGCAGCTATGGGCGGACAAAGCGAAATGATGGAAGATGTACTGGGCGCCCAAACGCAATTTGCGCTGTCTGGCAAAACCCTGAACGTTTCCCGCCGCGGCCAGGACATGAGCGACATGAGCGAAGAAGACAAGCAGCAATTGCAGATGGTGGAGGGCATGCTCGGCGACGAGCCTTACCGCCTGACGATCCACTTCCCTGGAAAGGTAAAGAAAAAACTGAATTCCAAATATGCTACTCGCCTGGACAATGAGACGGTAGTCATTGAGATTCCCCGGGAAGACCTCAAAAATCCGGACATGAAACTGGACCTGGGCATCAAGTTCAAGGGGCTTAAGTAAGTGTACCTGCCCCCAGCTTACATTCTAACAAACCTGCCTGCCCGGCTTAACACCCGGGCAGGCAGGTTGCTTTTACCAGGCTAAGTGTAAGTTTGGAGGTGCACTTCGGCTGATAACCAAAGACTTGTGAATCCCGGTCAAACCGGGAACGTCATGGAAAAACACTTATTTGACCCTGACGATAAATGTCTGGATGTAGACACCCGCCAAACGCGCATTTTTCCATTTAGTCATAACCACAACTCTTTGATTATCAACTCTCGTTTGCTCCAAACAAACACTAAGAAATAATTACCTGACTACCACAAATGGTGCCACATACTGCTGCCCTGCGTCTGTAACGACCGCAACGTACCAGCCTCCGGCAAGGGTGCTGACGTTTGCTCCCACCATTGCCTCACCAACCTCCAATCCAACGGTCTCCAACAGCTTACCGGACTGGTCAAACAACCGTACTTGCGCGGCCTGGCTGAGCGGTACGGGCGCTTCCAGTATTAAGCGGCCATCACTGACCGGGTTGCCGATGACTCGAAGTGGTTTATTTGCACTTAGAGGTTGCGGTTCGGCTGCGGTAAGGCTTTCCAGTTGCACACGCTCGGCGATAGCGCGGTGATTGTGGGACAGCCAGAGCACGCCATTGGCATCCAGTCCGGCTGCAGTAAGGCGGTGGTTGTCCATGGGGCTGTTCACCGCATTGTATACTGCCCATTCGCCCTGCGTTTCCACAGCCGCTTGTGCGTCATCCCAGATTACTTTCCGGCCGCCCTGTATCAGTAGTTCCCGAAAAAATTGACCTTCTGAAGGGCCAAAAGGCAGTTCATAGGAATGCCAGGCGCCGTCCTCCAGATACTGAAGGCTGCTGTACCCCAGCGCCCAAAGCCGCCCCGTCGCCGGATCATATTTCAGGTCACTGACCGGATTATCCTCATAGCCCTGATCGCCCTGCTGAAGCATAGTCAGTTCGGAGCCATCCCAAAACGCAACATTAACTTCTCCGCCGCCGATCAGGGTGGCCCAAATCCCGCCGGGCACTACAGCAATATCACTTATGTAGCGCTCATCGAAGGCCGGGTGCACCTGTTGTTCCCAGTCCCCCTCAGCAAATCGGTACAAGCCATCCTCGTAAGTAGTTATCCAAACCTCTGATCCAGACAGACCGGGGTACAATTCCCAACCGTAAACTTCAGGGAAAGGGCTGTCTGCCGGGTCATATACCGTCACTTCAGCTCCGGACTGATGCACAACCGAAAGGCCGACAGCGCACCAAAATGATCCGTCAGCGGCAAAGGTGTACCGGCTGAAGGACAAGGGCCCTCCCTCTTCACCCTCAAGAGTTAGCTCGGCTCCTGCTTCCATATTCAAGACCGAACTGCTCCGGTCCTTGCCCCAAAGCCCTCCATCAGGATCATTCTTAAACTGGAAAAGCGGACCAGCAAAAGGATAGTCACCGTAAGTAACCACAGTGCCTCCCTCTACCTGCAATTCCTCCGTTGTGACCGTAAGCAGCTCTCCATCCGGCATCTCATACTGGGAAAGCGTCTTTTCCCAGTCCTGATACGTACCTTCCTGAGACCAAACCTCCCCATTCCATGTAAACTGTGACCGGGTGGGGATCAAAATCCGTAGTGCTCCCGGTTCAGGCTCCGTGATGAAAATGGAAGCCCCGAAGATATTGAGCTGAGGGACATGGGTAATGTGGTTCCAGTTTTCCCCATCAAAAGCGCCCACTGTGCCCAGGTCAGTGAAAAACCAAAGCTGCCCATCCTGCGCTTCGTGGATAGCGCTGCCTCCGTAGGCAAAAAAAGGCTCTTCCGTCTCATCTTCATCGGGGCTTAGGAGCACCAGCTCCTCTCCTTCTTTGCGGAACGCGCCATGGCTGGCAATCAGCAAGTGGCCGTCCTGGGAAAAGTCCAGCCCCCAGACTGCACCGTAAAGCGGGCTATCCGTATTTTCCCAACGCGACCAGGTACCGTTGTTGTAGCTCAGTAAGCCAATATCAGTTCCCACCCATAGCACCCCGGCTTCATCAAAAGCCATACAATATAAAAGCGGCTCTTCCTCCTGGCCGGTATTGAAACTTTCCGGATAGGGCAGGTGCTCCCAGGTGGTGCTGCCCTGCGGGCGGACCATAAGCGCCAGATCGTAGGTGCCAATGTACAGGTCATTCGTCAACGGGTGCTGTGCCACCGCTTCAATGGTATTGGATACCAGCCCGGCGGTGACCTTATTATGTGGGGTTGCAGAAGCGGTCAACGGCTCATACTCTAACAGCCCTGCAGAGGTAGGAATCCATACCCGGCCTTCGGTCGCCAATGGTTGCCCCGCCCGCTCAGCAAGCAGGAAACTCTCCCATTGTACATCTTGCCCGGTAGCCGTGCAGACCAGGACAAAAAGCATCAAAAAAGTCTTTAGATATTTCATGTATTTTTCTTTTGATCCAAAAATGGCGGGATTTACCCGGGGCTGCAAATGGAAAGGCTGCTATAAATTAAAACTTTAATTTTCCTAAATTGGGCTTAAATCCATTTTACAAGGACTTTACAAGTTTTTAAATTAAGACTTTAATGAAATCCATTCAGCCTGATCTCTACCAATTAGTAAAAGCGCTGACCCCGGCAGAGCAACGCACTTTCCATCATTTAGCGCACCGGCATACCGAAAAGCGCCCGATGGGTTATTTTGAGCTCTATGAAATATTGCGCAAACAAGACCGGTTTGACGAAGCTGCCGCGCGCCAGACGACCGGCTTAAAAAAGTCTCACTTTGCGGTGATCAAGCGTCAATTGTATGAGCAACTCATGCAGGCCCTTTCCTACCATCACCGGCAGGACCACGATTTGGAACAAGGCCGCCGCCTGCTACAGCAAACCCGGATCTTGCTGGAAAAGGACTTAATTGAACAGGCTGAAAAACGCCTGCGGAAAGCCCGTAAGCTAATTGAAGGGCATCAGTTAATCGCCCTGCAAACCGAGTGTCTGCTGCTGCGGAAAGCCCTATTGGAAAAGCGCCTAAACCAGCCTGATGCGCATCAGGGACTGGATAACCTGCAAAGAGACTGGAAAAACGCCGTCAATGCAATTGACCTGGCTGGGGAAGCCGCCTCCGCCAGCGTTGAGGTATCCCTTCAGCATTTGCAGAAAGTCCGCGCTAAGGGAAGCCGGGAGGGATACGGCCCAATCCCAGCTGTAGACCGCCCCACTTTCCGGAAGGCGCTCCATGCCCCTCAGTGGGCTACTCAGCTTGATGCCCGGCGCGCACTGTCCACCTATCATTTTATGAATGCAGAGCCAGCTGCAGCCTTTGCCCAAAACCAGGCAATGCTGCGGCTGTTCCGTAAGGCGCCCTTTTTGACAGAGCGCTATCCTGCCCGCTACCTGACCGTTTTCCAAAACCTGCTCATTGACCACTTCCAGCTTCAAAACTGGGCCGAGCTGGAGGAAGGCCTCAAACAGCTCCGCCAACTGCCCAAGCAACGAGCTTTTAAGCGGCTGCACGGTATTACCCCACGCATTGAAGAGCGCAGTACCTTGCTCGAAGCGAATATGCTGGTCGCCCGAAAAGCTTACAGCCGGGGCCGACAGTTGGCTGACGACTTGGTGCCCAGGCTGCAGCGCCAGGCCCTGCGCCTCTCCTACCCCAATCAGCAGTCGCTACTCTACCTGCTTGCCCTCTGTCAGTGGCTGGATGGTGCGGCAGACGATGCCCAGTCTACGATCAACCTGTTTCTGGACCGGTACCGCAAAAAAACGCTCGAAGAACTCTACCACTTTGCCCGCCTGCTGCAGTTGATGATCCATTTCGACCTGCAGCACGTTGAGCTTCTCCCTTACCTGTTACAGTCTTTCCGCAGAAGCCATACCGGCTTTTACCCTGAAAGTACGGAGCTCTTCCTGCAACATCTACAGCAACTCCTGAACGCCACCGGGCCCCGTGACCGGCCGAAAACACTGACTGTTTGGCGATCGGCTATCAAAAAAGCAGCCCTTGAAAATCGGGAAAGCCGGTTTTATGAATATCTGGATCTTTTTTATTGGATGGATCATTCCGTACATTGAGGGGCTGTAAATCGCTTATTTTACGTAACCCGGCTTATTCGAACCAAAATATAACATGGGAGATTCTCCACCGATAACCCTCTATGGCGTTCAAATCCTGGAGCCCGTCACCTCACTGACGGACCTTATCACCGCACTCGTCTGTTTCTATGCCTTTTACCGGTTAAGCAAACTGGACAGACATGGAAAGGTGTACACCTATTTCAGGTATTATTTCCTTTGGACCGGTATTGCGACCACCTGTGCTGCTTTCATCGGCCATGCCTTTCTTTACCTGTTCAGCTTTGAGTGGAAAATGATAGGCTGGGCGTTTAGCGCCACCGGGATACTCTTCATCGAATGGGGAACGCTACACTTTGTCCGGGAGGAAATATCTTCACGAGCCTTTCAGTGGATTTCCAGGGGCACATTAGTAAAATATCTGGCGTTCTGGACCCTTATCCTTACCACTCAGTCTTTTTTAGCAACCCAGGCACAGGCTGCCATTGGACTGATAGGGATAGTGCTGCCTCTCCAGGCATACCATTATCTGCATACGCGGCACCCGGGCAGCAGAGCGATCGTTTTTGCCCTGCTATTTTCCTTCCTGCCTGCCATAACTTACAACGCCAAATTGTCTCTACACACTTATTTTAACCACCAAGACATCAGCCATCTGTTAATGGCCATATGCCTGTTTTTAATCTACCGGGGCGTGGATCAAATCCTTGATCCTAAACCCAATACAATCGCAGAGATCAGTCATTCCTAAGCTCATCCCGTAACTGGCACCGGCAATTAACCGAAAAAAGTGTATTTTAGGCTGGTAAAACGCCTACCTGGACACCAATTACGGTGGTATATTCATCATCTGGGACAGAATCTTTGGCACTTATCAATCAGAACAGGAGCCCGTCAAATTCGGAATAACCTCTGGCTTTAATAGTACGGACCCGTTAAAGGCCCACCTTTTTTACTGGAAATACCTCTTTCGGCTAACCACAAGAGCCCGAAAGTGGCAGGAGAAAATACGGGTATTCTTTGCCCACCCCAGATGGCTGCCGGAAGGGCTTCAATACGAAGCGCCCGAGTACGAGGTGGACGAGGAGGGCCAACGGGTAAAATTCAAGCCTGTGCTCCCGCTGCCTATTGGCATTTACGTTCTGGTCAATAGTGTGGCGACTGCCTTTCTTTTTGTTTACATGATTAGCTTTAGGGAAAGCCTTACCTCTTTGCAAATCGGCTTGATCACAGGTGTCATTCTCCTTTCCATTCTCACGCACGGCCGGGTACTGGAGCAAAAAAGGGGCTATATCCTGTTGGAGTTTTTCCGCCACGTGGCACTAATTGCTGTATTGCCTGTTGCTACAGAGGGCTTTCCTTACCTCCCGGTTGCGGGCGTTGCGGTATTAGCCATTTGGTTTGCGCTTGTTTTGAGGAAAACTCAAAAGTCCGGACAGCCACTGTTGCCAGGCATATAAGGCCTATCAGTTTGGCCGTTTGTAAAGTCACTTCCGGCATTCTGATACCTTTTTTCGATCGCTGCAAACCCAAGTTCCGCACATTTGTTTTCATCTTTGCGTTTTTCAGATATGAAACGGCGTGACGGCGGGCAGGGCTTGCCGTCTCAAATGCGAATTGAAAACCACTATGGCCAGAAACAACGATTATCCTTCTTCCGGCAGTCAGCCACGCAATATGCTCCGTGCGCTATTGGTAATTCTTATTGTGTGTATTGTTGGCGTACTGCTGTTCCGCAAATTTGTGGCACCGCCGGGCTACACGAGCGTACCTAAGGAATATCAGGTCAACTACGTGCCTTCTGATTTCCGGATGCCCATTGATGAAGAGCGGGCGCTGTCCGTCCTTTCTGACCCGAATAACAACCGCCGGGGCTTCGATGAACTGGTGTATGAGGTCAATATGAGTATTCTGCAGCACGTGGGGCGCCGGATGAACCTCAACGATGGTGACCTTAGCCGCCTGCAGGACGAATATGAAAAACACCACCCCTACCTGAGAGAGCTTTACCTTAATGACTTCACCCAGCTACGGGATACCACCAGTCAGCTCTACGAGACCTGGTATGAAAATGAAGGCGGCAGTGCCATCGAAGCGCTGCGGGAAGTCGCCGGTAAGTATACCTGCTTCCTCGTCACCCAGGTCATCACTACCCTGGTACCGGTAAAAGGACAAAGCATTTATGCCAAAGGGCAGGAAGTCAACACACCCTGTGGCGTAGCCATGCAGGAAGCCCTCAATCCCATGCTCAAACGGCTGGAAGAAAGGGCTGCTGTACAAGACTTCAGCCGCTCCCGGGGGCTGTTGCAGGAAAAAGTGGAACGGGTAATTGCCGAACTCGCCACCATGGAAGTACGTGACAAAAAAGGGCTTAACAAGAATCTGCAGACTCGTTTTCTGGGGTTCTCGGTCTCCTCTTCTGATATTGAGGTGTCAGCCATCAGTATACTTAAGGTTGGCTTTAGGCTCAATGAGTATTTTGACATAGGCCTTAATGCCAAGCAGGGGCTCGTCACCATCACGCTGCCTGAGCCAGTTATCCTTTCTCACGAGGTTTTCCCTAAAATTGACAAGCTCGATATCGGGTGGATGCGGGAAGTTCAAAGTGTGGACCTCAACAAAAACTTCGATGTGCTGCGCCGGGAATTCCGCCGGGAAGCCCTGGAAAGCGACATCATGGACGATGCCAAATCTCAGGCCATCGACCTAATGAATACGATGTTTGACCCCGTCATAAAGGGTATCAACAGCCGGTACAACCTCCGTGTGCGCTTCAAGGAAGTCGAATCCGCCTACCCCGAACCGGAAACCGATTACGCTGCCGACAACCAATACCAAGACTGATGCCAACGCTTGATGCCAATTACTGGGAGAACCGTTACCACGACCACAACACCCCATGGGACATTGGCTACCCCTCTCCCCCGCTCGTTCATTACCTTCAGCAGCACACGGAGCCTGCAGACCGCATTCTGATTCCTGGTGCCGGCCATGCCTACGAAGCGGTATGGCTGCATCAGCAGGGATATCGCAATGTCTTCGTTTGCGACTGGGCACCTTCTGCCTTTGAGATTCTGGAAGCAAAAGCTCCTGATTTCCCTAAAGCACAATTACTCGTTGAAGATTTTTTTGCGCTGGACCTTGAAGTGGACCTGATTCTCGAACAGACTTTCTTTTGTGCCATTGATCCGGGCAGGCGGGAGGACTATGCCCGGCAGACCTGCAAATTGCTCAGGCCAGGCGGTAAACTTGCCGGGCTGCTCTTTACACATCCACTGGAACGGGGTGGCCCACCCTTTGGAGGACGGGAAGCAGACTATCGCTCCTTGTTTGAAAAGTATTTTGACGTATTACAGCTTGCACCTGCTGCGGACAGCATCAAGCCCAGAGCTGGGAATGAGGTCTTTCTTGAGGTACAACGCCGGAGTCAGGGGCGCTAGAACAAACCTATTCCAATTACTCTATCTGAACTAAGTCTAAATAAATTTGTTCTGTTCACGCTTAGAGATTAATTTAGCGCAAAGACAGGACAAACAAGAGCATGAACGCTATTTCCATTGTAATCGCTGACGCACAGCACCTTATCCGGGCAGGTCTCCGCCATCTTGTATCACAGGATGGCCGCTTTCAGGTTATCGGGGAAGCGAGCGATGAGGATGACCTGCGCCAAAAGCTCTCTGCTCTTCAACCTGATGTGGTTATTCTGGACTACGATCAGGAAGGTGCCTTCTCCATATCCACTATCAACCGCCTCAAGAAGCAACACCCGAACGTGCGGATTATGGTCATGAGCGATGATGACGAAAAGGAGCGGATTTACAAAGTGCTTCAGCTTGGTGTTAATGGTTTCCTTACCAAAGGCTGCGGCGAGGAGGAAGTCTTTGATGCCATAAAAGCCACAGCAAAAGGAGAAAAGTTATTTTGCACCCGCGTGCTGGATTACCTGCTGGAGAAAAGCTTTCCGGAACAGCAACAAAAACCCGCTGAACGGGAGTCGGTCAGCTGTGGCCCCACCCCACTAAGCCCCCGCGAAATAGAGATTGTCCGGCATATCGCCCGCGGACTGATTGCCAAGGAAATAGCGAGCGAGCTCAACCTCAGCACCCACACTATTTATACCCACCGCAAGAACATCATGAAAAAGCTCAACCTCAGCAGTGCGTCAGAGCTGATCCTCTATGCCGTTGATATCGGAATTGTAGACGGCCGGCAAATCCCCTCCTAGCACAACGGACGAGCCCAAACTCTTTACCCCTCGCAGAATAACCCTTTCCTCATAATATTCAGGGCAAGGATACCGTTAAACGTTGGGAAACAAATTGGTACGAAAACCGGAAACTTGCAATTGTTGCCGATTTCACTTACATTGAGTGCGTAAATTGACCGGTCTGTGGCCAAACAAAAAATTGGGCCGCGCCGTGAGCCAAATTTAATCATATGAGAACCACTATTCTTACGCTGTTCGCTGTGTTAGCGATCAATGCTGCTGTCTCTTCTGCTAATCTCTACATTTTGTACGATGACGCCTGCATGGACCGGCTGGAGTATGCCTATCAGAAAGCAGATGATCAGTCTCCTTACATTATGTACCAGGTGAGTACAATGCCCGGGGAAAAAATCATCCTGGAGGTAGGAGCAGAAAGCCAGACGCCGCAGGACTTTATGCCGGCGCAGTTCATACGCTGCAACAACGCGGTGTTTGATGAGCAGCTGGTCAATGCCATCAACAGCAATATTGATGAGGTGCACATGGTAGTCCGCAAGGGCAGCCGCTATTTCATTTCACCGATCAACTTCGCAGCCCGACTGCTGATCAACGATAACGTGATTCTTTACGACTCCCCTAAATACCGCTTCCAGTTTGACCGCAAGCTGGGCACAATCGGTGAAAATATTGCCTATAACAACCCCAGAGCAGAAGTCTTTTTTGAAGGCAAACTGGAAAATGAGTGTTCCGGAGCTTACCTTTTCCACCAGTATTCAGAATTTGACGGCAACCCACATGCTGATATAGTGCTCGTACCGGAAGTAGGTATAGTGGAAGAGCGTAGCGGCATCAATGCCGAAGATGCCCTGAACAATACACTGCGCCTGGAGAAGGTGAATGGCAGAAAGCTGGACCGCCACCTTCGCCGCATTTGCGATGGTGATTTCACGGAGGATGAAGCTGCCCCTGCCGAAGATGCCTTCGCTTCCCGTGCTGCCCAGGGAGATTTGACGACAAAAGGTGGGACACCTGACTCCTACGGCGCGGAGGCTTACACACGCCCGCGTGACCCGCTTGCGAATGTCGATACGACACCTAGGGCGGTGGCACAAAAGCCCCAAACCCATAAAGTTCAGAAAGGAGAAACGCTCTACCGTATTGCCAAAAATTACGGCGTGACGGTTGACCAGGTCAAAGCATGGAATAACAAATCCAGCAATACCATCTATCCCGGTGAAACCTTACAGGTAGCTGCCAGTACAATTGCTGCTGCACAACCTCAGGCTTTAACAGCAAAGGGAGGGCAGGCACAGTCTCTTCCTACCGCCCGCTACAGTACCAATCAGCCTGCTGCAAGCAGCAAAGCTGACAAATTCCACATTGTGCGGGCAGGTGAAACGGTAGCATCCCTTGCACTGCGTTACGGCTATACCGAAGCCCGGTTCCGTCAAATGAACGGACTGAACCCAAATGAAATGGTGAAAGTAGGGCAGCAAATCAAAATTGACCATTGCAACTGCCCGGATGACGCTCCGTCAGCTTACCAGCAGGCTCAACCGCGTATCAGCGCGATGGCTGCCCCTGCACCATCTGACAATAGTGTGCAGGCAAAAGGTCTCGTGCCTCAATCCTACAATACTACGGCACCTCGGATACCACAATCCGGCAGCCCGGAAGGAGAAACGTTCTCAAATGATCAGTTGGGCAGCCAAAGCCCGGAACAAGAGCTTCGCAACACCCCTTACTTCCTGAACCGCTCTTCCGTACAAAGCCCGCCTCCGGCCTCTTACAGCCGCGAACAGCCACCCGCCTATAACAATCCGGACTATACTGCCAGAGGAGGAAATAATCCACAGAGCTACGATACTTATGTTCCGGCACAACAGCAAAACCAGGTACGCACTGTATATATCGTAAAGGAAGGAGACTCCCTGTTCAATATTGCCCGCACCTACGGCACAAGTGTACAGCGCCTGCGGGAAATCAATAATCTGGAAAAAAACGAAGTCCTCATCCCTTATCAGCGGATTTTCTTGAACTAAAATAAGTGATGGGCTGTCGAAAAATGGGCTGTTTCTGAAAAGGAATAGCCCATTTCTATTTATCGAAGGGATGTTTACTTATTTTTGACCAAATTATCTGAATCCTATATATGCTGCTGCTATTCTTTTCAATGTCTATCCTCTTCTCCTTCCTGTGTTCCATATGGGAAGCAGTATTGCTGAGCATTACCCCCTCCTTTGTGGAGGTGACCTACAAGCAAGGTACTAAAACCGGGCAATTGCTGAAAACCTTCAAGGAAGACATTGACCGGCCTTTGTCTGCCATCCTTACCCTTAACACCATTGCCCATACCGTTGGTGCGATTGGCGTAGGCTCACAGGCAGGTAAGATGTACGGTGACCAAAATATGGTACTTGGCAGTTTTGAGCTGCCGTTCTCAGTGGAAGCTTTCGTGGGAGCTGCCATGACCCTGGCTATCCTGATTCTTTCAGAAATTATACCTAAAACCCTCGGAGCGAACAACTGGAAGCAGCTTTCCGGCTTCACCGTTAACTCTCTTAATGTAGTGATTTTTGCGCTCTACCCATTAGTCTGGCTAAGCCAGCTGATCACCAGGTCGATGAAAAAAGATAAGAACAAAAGTGTGCTTAGCCGGGCAGACTTTTCTGCAATGGCGGAGATTGGTGAAAAGGAGGGTATTTTCCGGAGCAATGAATCCCGGATCATCCATAACCTTTTGCGCCTGAACACTATCCGCACTAAGGATGTGATGACGCCGCGCACCGTTGTCAAAGCGGCCAATCAGGAACGCACCATACAGGAATTTTATGACAAAAACGAAAAGCTGCAGTTTTCCCGGATTCCTGTTTTTGCAGAGTCTAAAGACCATATTAATGGCTTTGTACTGAAAGATGAAATCCTGAGTAACATCATTAAAAATAATGGATCAGCTCCGCTCCGGGATATTATGCGGGAGATTCTCATTATCAATGAGCAAATCCCCCTGCCCGATTTGTTCAATCAGCTTATGGAAAAGCGCGAACACATTGCCCTAGTTGTAGATGAGTTCGGCGGCATGGCAGGTATCGTTACCATGGAGGACGTGATTGAAACCCTGCTTGGCATAGAAATCGTAGATGAACAGGACAACATTGAGGATATGCAATTACTGGCCCGGAAGAACTGGGAAAAGCGCGCGAAAGTCCTTGGTTTACTGGAAGAACTGCAGGAAAACACTGTCAAAGCAAGACCTGAAGAAGAACAGGAAGGAAAGCAGGACTGAAAAGGCAGCCTGCCCTAAAACATCTTATCCTTTAGCCATTATTCTGTTCCAAAGGGATGCCGGAGCCCTTCTGTTTTTTCCATTGGTGGTTGGAGAAACCCTATAATACGCGGTAGTAATGCCTGCACAATTGGGCTGCCGTGCTTTAGCCAAACCTGTTGGGGCTGCGGGTAACCACCTACCGAACTCTTGATTACTGTGGCGGTACGGCCGAGAATAATCTGCCGGCTGCCAAAATCCTCAATACCAGTCCGAATACAAGCCAACAGCATATTGAGGTACAACTGCGCAGATTCATTATAAGCTTCGTCAAAGCCCAGAAAGTGGACCTCCGCAGCTACCCCACTGCGCAGCACTGAACAGAACCCCACCAGTTCTTCCTCATCAAAATAGCCAATGACTTTGAAGGACGCTCCAAAGGCTCTTTTGAGCCTTGAGAAATAACCTGGCTGCAGACGTATCAGACTGAAATCAGCCCGATCGGCAACAGCGCTGTAAAGCTCGTGCATACGCACCTTATAACGATCCAGGTCTGCCAGAGTCAGCGACCGGCAGCCCAGGCTATCCCCCTTGCGGAAAGCCCGCCGCGCCCGCACCCGGTATTTGCTGGTCATTGCTTCCAGGAAATCCTCAAGAGTATGCCAGCCCGGATCAACTTCCAGGATCATATTAGGCTCAAAATTGAAAGGTATGTAGCCCTTATTTTGAAGCCCGTCCTGCACCAGCGGACAGGCTGATGCCGGCAGGTCCTTGACCAGTATGGCCCGGGCATTTAACCGCTTTCGCAAACGCTCCAGCAAAAGCTGGACCAAATGCGACTGTTCACCTGCCTCAACTTCCGGCGAAAACGCAAACCCAAAGGGGCCTGAAACCTGTGCCGCTCCGCAAACCAGCACGCGTACGCCTATATTCATCCATGCCCAGCGTGGCAGCGCATCACCAATCCGAAAATCAATGATCTGAAGCGACATGATACCTGCAGCTATTCCCATACGCTCCAGTACGACATAGGCTATTTCCATTCCCTCAGGAAGCGTCTCCTCCCAGGCAAGAAGATAATTCCGGCTCAGAAATACCCGGCCTCCACCTGCCAGTTGATCCCATTCTGCAGGCAAATCAAGGGCAGACCGATAGAGACGGGCCTGATATGCACCGATGTCCAATACCACGGCTTGTTCTTTTATACCAGTGTATTCTTCAGCCAAACGGCTACCGCACTCCGACTGCAATAGTTGTTGGACGGTATCGTAGATCGGGCATCGGGAAGTGAGGCGCTCCATCGTTGTTTTTATCATTATGTTTCCGGGTGGTTTGCTCTTTCCCTAACGCTTTTTAAGGATTTTTAGTTGTACGCTTTTAGCAGAAGGCAAGCGCTGCCACGGCTCCCCCTTTCAACTCCTTCAGACGGCATACCAGGCAAACAAACGTCCGGTAGCCTCCACTTTCTAAATTGAAGGGGCCGACCCGCCTGGTAACCAAGCTGAAATCCATATCTTTAGGCCACAACCAAGCACAACATGCGTTCACCCCTACTGCTACTACTGCTTAATGCCTTTTATTTTATTGCCGGTGCGCAAGTCGATTCCCTTGTACAACCTACTGACCCCGACCAGCAGGTGATCGAGGACTTCCTTCAGAATACAGAAAGCGAAGGCACTTTTGACTTCAATACCATTTTTGAAGAACTTGAGTTTTACCGCGAGAACCCCATCAACCTGAACACCATTACTGAAGGGCAACTGCAGGATCTGAATTTGCTGTCGGATATCCAGATCCTCGAAATACTCAAATACCGTCAAACCGCCGGAGATTTTATCTCTATTTATGAATTGCAGGCTGTGCCCAGCCTCGACCTGCAGACCGTACGCCGCCTGTTACCCTTTGTGCGGGTTAGTGGTGACCTTGATGACTACCAGACACCAATAGGGCAAATGATGCGCGAGGGGCGCAATGAACTCTACCTGCGCTGGTTCCGCATCCTAGAAGATCAGCGTGGATATACGCCACTTGGACAAGACGAGACCGGCTCGCGATACCTGGGCGATCCCAATCAGTTCTACATGCGCTACAAGCATGCCTACAGCAATCGGCTGAGCTATGGTTTTACGGCAGAAAAAGACCGGGGCGAAGAATTTTTCAAGGGCAGTAACCCCTATGGTTTTGACTTCTACTCGGCCCATGTTTTTCTCCGAGATTACAGCAAACGTGTCAAGGCTATCGCCCTGGGAGACTATGCCGTCAGCTTTGGGCAGGGGCTGGTCCTGTACAGCGGTTTCGGCTATGGCAAGAGCTCCCTGGTGATGAATATCAAGCGGACATCACGAACCCTTCGGCCATACACTTCCGTAAACGAGTCCAACTTCCAGCGGGGTGCAGCAGTCACGCTGGCTTTCGGCGATCACATTGAGGTTACCGCCCTGGGCTCCCACCGCCGCCGGAGCGCCAACCTCCTGGAATCAGATACCACCGACCTCGAGGATCAGGTCCGGCAAGCCAGCTCTCTGGACCTCGATGGGCTGCACCGGACCCCCAATGAAATCGCAGACGAAGGCGCTATTGCCCAAACCACTATTGGCGGGCAGGTGAAATGGCACAACCGCTACGGGCATATTGCAGCAAACGCCCTTTACGAAGAGCTGGATGCTGATCTGACCCAATTTCGCCCAACTCCAAATAATCAGTTCGACTTCACCGGGAACAACCTTTACAACATCAGCCTTGACTACAGCTTTATTGTTCAGAATTTCAACTTTTTTGGAGAAACCGCCCGCTCAGCCAACGGTGCCATAGCCACAGTAAATGGCCTACTCATGGGGCTTGACCGGAATGTCGACCTCGCCCTGCTGGTCAGGCATTACCCTCGCCATTATCAAGCGCTCAACGCTAACGCCTTCGGCGAAACCTTCGGCGCCCAAAACGAAACCGGTGTTTATCTGGGTATGGAGGTCCGCCCCCACAAAAACTGGCGGCTAAGCGCTTACTTCGATACCTGGCGCCATCCCTGGCTCCGGTTTACCGTTGACGCCCCCTCCACCGGCTACGAATACCGCGGACGGCTCACTTACTACCTCAAGCGCAACCTGGAAGTTTATGTAGAAATCCGGGAAGAACATAAAGCGCAGAACATCAGCAAAATCGAAGGCAAAAACGACTTCACCCTTGACCGCCATATCTTCCAGGCGCGCTTACATGTAGCTAAAAAAGTAACGAAGGAGCTGGAACTCCGCAGCCGTATTGATGTCGGCTACACTGATAATGAAATCAACAACCGGCAAAACGGCTTCGCGATTTACCAGGATGTACTCTACCGCCCCACAGCGTTCCCCTTTTCCTTCACCACCCGCTATGCACTTTTTGACACAGATGGATTTCAGTCCCGCTTTTACTCTTTTGAGAATAATCTTCTCTATACTTTTTCCATCCCGGCTTATTACAACCGGGGCAGCCGTTTTTACTTCAATCTAAGGTACCGGGGCATTCGCAATCTGACCATTGAGGGGCGGATTGCACAGACCTTCTGGAAAAACCAGGATACCTTTGGTTCAGGCAATGAGCAGATTGACGGACAGACCCGGACGTCTGTAGGCGCTCAGATTAAATATAAATTTTAGCACCACTTATCTGCGCAGGTCAAGATTGTAAGTCAGCCCCACCTGCAGGTCATGGTTCCGTTCATGACGTTGCCCATCGGCTTTCACAATATACTGGTTTAGGTAACCCAACTGAAAATTGACCTGGGGGCTAATCCGGTAGCCCAAAGCGAGATACAGCCGGTTTTGACCAAGAATATTGGCACCTACGCCTTTGCCAAAACTGATAAATGGCTCTGCATAAGCAGATAGAAAAAAGGAGTGGTCTTTCAATTCCCGCTGCCCAAGTGGCAATATGGCCATCAGCCGGTACCGGGCCCTCTGCCGGAAAACATAATCCGTTGTTGCCGGCTGTTCCAGAAAACGCTGCTCCAGACGATAGCGGTGATTCACGTAAAGCCGGCCTACTCTTTGATTGATCACCCACTGCTGCCATATACGGTGCTCAGTAAAAGTAGCAGCGATAGGCTGCTCCCCATAAGGGAAGCTCTCTATCCAGCCATAACCCGCGGTAAGCATGCTGTTTTCCGTCACGTAATAATCAAGCCCTACCCGCATCAGAGACTGCTGCCAGGTGTCCACCCATTCGTGTCGCCGCCATTGATATTCCGTGTGCAGCCCGAACTGATCCGAGAGGCGGTGGTTCCCAAAATACATGTACCAGGTGTTGTACTGCACCGCGATATCTTTTTGTGCATTCACGCCCAGTGCAGCCATAAAAAAAGCAAATAGGAAAATTGTACGCCGTAAGTCCATTCTGTTAAGTTTTGAGTAAAAAAGTGTTAGTCCGATGAGGTTCAGGCGTTTTCCACGCAAGTTGGGGGTAACGGCTGAATAATTCTGTGCACTGCCTCACATGAGTGAAAGTTAATACCAGGTTTCCACTTCGGAGCCTTGCCAGAGCGGGAGGCTGTATCTGTTTTTCGCTTTGTGTATGTTCAGATTTCATAAGGTTATAAGTAGATAATACTTATCTTTGGCAAGCCTGCAGTCCCGGGAGCCAAAACCCAATTAAAGCAAATGGTATGAAAAACATCAACCTGGGGATTATTGAGGACGAGCCAGTCCTTAGAAAAAATATTGACCAGTTTTTTTCCAACCTTCCCGGATTTAAGCTTCAGGGCAGTGCCAGTTCTGTTGAATCTTTTGTAGAAGCCGTAGCAGCCGCAACGCCCCTCGATATTCTTCTGCTGGATATCAGCCTCCCTGGTGGAATGTCAGGACTGGAAGGCATCACCCTGCTCAAGGAGCGTTACACTTCAGTAGATATTATCATGTGGTCTTCTTTCGAAGATCCTGATAAAATTTTCCGGGCCCTGCAGTCCGGTGCAGATTCCTACCTGATCAAGCGGGAGTCTCTGACTACGATCCGGGATGCCATACAAACTGTTGCCAATGGCGGGGCTTTTATGTCTCCGTCAATTGCCCGTAAAGTGATCGACCATTTCGCTGCACAAAGCCGTACCAACAGTAATACAACCCCGGTACTTACCGGCCGGCAGCTACAAATCGTAGATGGGCTGGTAAGTGGCCTGAGCTATAAAATGGTCGGGGCGGAGCTTGGCATTTCGGTTGAAACCGTAAGAGACCACATCAAAAAGATTTACAAACGCCTGCATGTAAACAGTAAAGCGGAGGTCATCAGGAAGCGCATGAATGGTGAAATTTAAGGCCTTCAGGATAACCTGCAACAGGCAGGCCTTCCGATTCAATATTATTGACTATATTTAACGAATTGTGTAGTACATTATAAACTACGTCTTGCTTAATGCTTCTTGTAATCAGGTTTAAACCTTTATGCACGATCTTATTGTTGGGCTTTTTGCTCTTCAGGCAAGGTAGCCGTTCCTATGCGCAGCCTACCTTGCCTGAGGAGCATTACTCCCTGAATGACGGGCTTTCGGACCGAATGATCTCTGATATCGTTAAGTCACCTAATGGCCTGATATGGATTGGCACCAGTAACGGACTGAACCGATTTGATGGCTACGACTTTGTCACCTTTAGCAATACCCCCTCCAGCCCTTACAAAATATCAGACGCCAACATACGAGGGCTGTCTATGGACCGGGAAGGGCGGCTTGTGATCACTTTCTACAGCAGCTACGCACTTTTTGACCTTCTTCATCCCGCTACACACGAACGGACCACGGTGCGTTTGCTGCCGGACAATGGTATTCAGGGAACGCCGCGGGACATCGCGGTGGACCCCTCCGGAAATATCTACGCAATCTCACTAAGCAATACCCACTTCAGCGTTTATGCCTACAAGGGTGTACAGGAATTCACCGAATTGTTCCAAATTCCCATCAGGCAGGGAGAATATATACCTCACTTATCGCTGCTACCCCTCCGGGACGGCAGTTTTTTGCTAAATGACAGCCATAACGGGCTACGCCATTTCAATGCTAACGGCCAGTTGCTCAAGCACATCCAAAAGGAAGGCCCTGAAGCACCGGGAAAAGGAGGCTCTTATCCTGGTCTTACTGCTGTTTTTCATCAGGATATCAACGGTAAAGTCTGGTATTCACTGAGGGGGCAACGTGGAATGTATCATTATTTACCCGGTGAGCGAAGGCTGGAGTATGCCGAACAGCTCCCCACCGGGAAGCGCTACACCCGGATTTGGGAAGACTTAACCGGAAATTTACTCCTGGCCAATTCCGCAAATACCAGTAGTGGTTTCCCGCTGGAAGGTCTCACCTGCATCCGCCCTGATGGTAAGCAGTTTGATTTTGACCATTTACTAAGCACGAGTAAATATATTGTCAGCGCTGCCAGCCAGGACTTTTTCGAAAACCTTATCCTGGGCATTGACACCGGCTTGAAGATCGTTCAAAACCAGCAGTTCAAAATCCGGAAGCTACTGGCAGACCAGCTGGGTTCTGACCAAAGAGGAGCTATCATGAGAGGGGTTACCGGCAACGGGACCGATGAGGTATACTTCGCCCGGGAAGTGGATGCCTGGTACCGTTTCAATCCCCAGACATTCGAACTTGACACCTTGCAAATGATTGACGAGCAAACCGGAGAACAGGTGACCTTGTCTTGCGGCAGGAACATCGAGATCGGCACCGATGGTTACATTTGGGGGCTTTCCTGCATCAATGGGCGTAACGGGCGGTTACTGCGGTATGATCGTACTACCTGTATAGTACGTACTTACCTGTTTGACCATAAATTCACCGCCTTTACCATCGCCCGGAACGGGACCATCTGGCTGATCGCCGAACCAGACACCCCCAGCGGGCTGCTCGTGTCCTTCGACCCCATAGCCGAGCGGTTCGAAGAATACTACGACTGGGAAAGCAACAACCCACTAAGTGAAGCTACCCCCCGCTACATTCTGGAAGCCCACGATAGCATCCTTTGGATCGGTACTGAAAACGGGCTTTACTCCATCAATCCGAATACCCGTCAAACACGGTCCTATCAGGTTGGCAATGGCAATGATAACCAACTGGGGAGCAATATCATCTATGTCATACATGAAGATGAGCAGCACCGGTTGTGGCTGGGAACAACCAATGGATTCAATATTTTTGACCCCCATAACAACAATTGGAAGCATTATAACCAACAGGATGCCCTGGCCAGCAATATCGTCTGTGGCTTCGTACCCACTCCGGAGGGAAAATACTGGATCAGCACCTACAATGGCTTATCCTTCTTCGACCCTGACCAGCAGACTTTCCGGAATTTCTACAAGGAGGATGGGTTGAGCCATGATGAATTCAACCGGCACTCTTTTTACACCGATCTCCTCGGCAACATTTACCTGGGCGGCGTAAATGGCATGAATATCTTCCGAACAGAGGACCTGGTGAAGGAAGTCAAGACTCCAACTCCTGTGCTCACGTTCTTCTCTCGTTACAGCAACGATCAGGACAGCATGATCAGGAGGATTAGCAACCTAAATACAGACCATACGTTCATTATTGGCCCCGACGATACCCAATTCACCTTTCAGTACACATTGCCCAATTATACCACTCCGCGCCGAAATCAGTTTAAAACCTGGCTTGAGGGTATTGACAAAGATTACATTTACCAGGGCAGGGACAATACCAGTAATTATTACAATTTGCCTGCTGGTGATTACCTGTTGCACATCAAAGGGGCTGATGCAAACGGTAACTGGAGCAGTGAAGCACTGACAATCCCTATACATGTCAATCCGCCCTGGTATAAGACTTATGCTTTTATAATATCCGGGGCACTGGTGTTCTTCCTTGTTCTGTATTCCTTGTTTCAGTACCGGCTGAACCGCCGCCTGGAGATGGAGCGCATGCGGACTAAGCTCTCCAGCGATCTGCACGATGAAGTCAGCGGACTGCTCGCCAGCATCGCTATGCGGACAGACATTCTTCAGTTCAAAACCCAAGACGCCGAAAACCAAAAAGATCTTAAATGGATAGGTGAAGTCAGCCGTACCGCCATGTCTAAAATGAGTGATGTCATCTGGTCTATTGACTCCCGGAGAGACAAATTTGAAGACCTCTTGATCAGAATGAAGGAACATGCCGCAGAGATCCTGGCGCCACAACATATTGATTACCGGTTTAAAGTTGATCATCTAGATACCAACAACAGGCTCAAAGTGGACCTTAGGCAAAACCTTTACTTTATCTTCAAGGAAGCCATCAATAATATTGGCAAGCATTCCTGGGCTACAGAAGTGCAAATTCATCTCCATAACGAAGGACAGGAGTTTGTGATGCACATAGAAGACAATGGAAAGGAAATCCGGAAGCAGCGCACCGCTCCAGAAAATACCAGACAGGCTGCTATAAGCGGGCGGGAAGCGGTAAATACACTGATACAAGAGCGCCTCTCTTCCACAAAAACCGGCCAGGGGTTGTCTAACATCCGAATGCGGGCTGAGCGTATAGGCGCATCTTTACAGCTGGCAGAGTCGGACCGGGGGTTTGTGGTCCGTATCCGGTGCAGAAAATTCGCGTAGCAGTGCTTAAAAAAAGCCAGTGTTCAGCAGCGTACCGCCAACCACTGGCTTGATTGACATTAAGAGCGTGTTGGGACTTTAGTAATCGGTCTGTCCCGGTGCACCGGGACACTTTTTCGCTTATACTTCGCCCCGAAAATCCTTCCCGCAAACTGCGGGACAGGCTATTTAGCTTTGGCTAAACTCCGGTTTTCGGGTCTCGTCTAATCAAAAAATTGCTAGTTTTCGACTAGAAGACCAAAATCCCAACACGCTCTAAGAGATGATATGATAGCATCTCTAAGGCCTTCAAACCCTGCACTAAATGTGCAGAGAGGACCGTTTGATATTGTCAGATTCCAAAACAGGTAAAGGGGATTAACTCTTTCTAATCAGTACACATGCTGGCCACCGTTGATTGCATAATTGGCCCCGGTAATAAAGGCCGCATCCTTTGAAGCCAGAAAAGAAACAAGGTGGGCAATTTCATAAGTGCCACCGAGACGGCCGATGGGGATGCCTTTGACAATCTTTTCCCGTACGGACTCATCTACTGCCATGACCATATCTGTGGCAATATAACCCGGAGAAATGGTATTTACCGTTACTCCTTTTCGGGCCACCTCAATAGCCAGTGTTTTCGTAAAACCATGCATGCCCGCCTTCGCTGCAGCGTAGTTGCACTGCCCAAACTGAGCACGTTGCCCGTTAACAGATGAAATATTGATAATCCGCCCATAGCCCTGCTCAATCATTGGGTTAATGACGTGCCGGCAGCAGTTGAAGACACTGTACAAATTGGCTCTCATAACCGCATCCCAGTTTTCAGGGCTCATTTTCTTAAATGCCCCGTCCCGGGTAATACCCGCATTATTGACCAGAATGTCAACGGTGCCCAGTTCTGCCTCAATTTGCTCTATCATATTGCCAACCTGAGCAAAATCAGAGACATCCGCCTGAAACAGTTGGGGCGCATAGCCTGCCGCTTCCATTTCTGCCTTCCATACTTCTGCTTTATTAGGGCTTCGGTAGTTAGCTGCCACAACGTAGCCATCGTCCATTAATTGCTTGACCATATCGGTTCCCAGCCCGCCTGTGGCTCCGGTTACCAATGCAATATTCTTTTTGTCTGTTGTCATAATACCTGAGATTTTTGGTGTATTGGTTTACACTTTTACTTTCAAATACAAATATATATATATCTATATCTTTTTAAAAGTTGTCTGTTGCTGATTTTCATCACCCCGGCAATGGGTCAACCCCTGGCAGCCTGCAAAAGAATCCTCGTACAAGACCATGGCATGCACTAGCTTTCTCAGTGCTCATTCACGGTAATACCACTCAAATTTTTAAATAAAAGTACTTAAGTCCACCCCGTATTTTTATTTATAAGTTCATCAACTGACCTGCTTTTCATTGGTTTTCTTCTATTTTCATCAAAGAAAATTAGCACTCAATAAATGGCTTCACAGGAACTGGTATGGGCCACTGCAGGCCTGCTCGCCCTCTACGGCGCAGCTATTCTATTCTTTGTCATCCGCGGCGCAGTGCGGACGACCTCCATAGCAGACTATGCCCTTGGCTCAATTCAGTTTTCGCCTGTGGTCGTCGGGCTGTCTCTCGCTGCTTCAATGACAAGCGCTGCTACCTTTATTATCAACCCCGGCTTTATTGCGCTGTATGGCATCAGTGGGCTGCTGGCATTTGGGTTGGTGATGCCAATTGGCATTTACCTCTCGCTCATTGTACTGACTAAAAGCTTCCGCAAGCATGGCGCTACGGTAAAAGCGCTCACTATGGCGCAGTGGATCGGCAAACGCTATGGCAGTAAGCAATATGCCCTGTTTTTCGGGTTCCTGTCGCTCCTGCTCATTACCTTTATAGTGTTGATTTGTGTTGGCCTGACTAAAGTTCTGGCCAAAGCCCTGAATGCAGAAGAGCTATACGTCCTCATCGGGCTGGTCGTGTTTGTCTTTGGTTACATGATGTTTGGCGGGGCCAACTCGATGGTCTACACCAATACCATACAGGCAGTACTGATGACGATCGTTGCGTTTATTCTGCTGGGGTCCGGGTATGAGCACTTCAGCGATGGGGTCAAAGGATTCCTGGATAAGCTGGCTGCCGTTGACCCTCTGCTGGCATCACCGGTTAACCCAGAGAGTTTTCTGTTCCGGGACTACTTTGAGATTGTATTTTGCTCCCTGATTGTTGGTATTGCCATCGTATGCCAGCCTCATATCATCACCAAATCACTACTGCTCAAAGACGAGCGGGATGTCAACCGTTACCTGCTCACGGGCATCCTGGTAGAAACCTTATTCTTTTCCGTTGTGCTGGCCGGGCTTTATGCCCGCCTTCGTTTCCCGGACCTTACCGCAGACGGAGCCCCCATTAGCATGGATGGCATCATCCCGACCTATGTAGTTACGGAGTTCCCGGTAATGGTAGGGCTGGTAGTGATCCTCGGTCTGATTTCTGCCGGGCTTTCAACACTGGAAGGCCTTATTCAGTCGTTGTCTTCAACCATAACATCAGACATTATTGACCCGGTGCTCGGCCATAAGCTGGGGGCAGGCCATACCAAAGCAAAACGGCTTGTTGCTATTAATAAAATAGTTATTGTCATACTCGCGGCTATTTCCATAGCTCTTTCCTACGAGCAGCTGATTCATCCCAGCCTGAGCGTGGGCATTTTTGCTCAGAATGGAGTCTATGCTTATTTCTCTGCAGCCTTTGTACCTGTATTGATGGGCATTTTTCTGAAGGAAGTCCCCCGTCAGGCACCAATTGCAGCCAGTCTCACCGCCGTCTTTGTCCATTTCGGGATCTACTACGGCCGCATTGGCTGGTATATGCAGGCCGAGGTCCGCAATCCGGCCGTAGCCGTGACCTTTGCTATACTGGCTTCACTGCTCGTTGGCGGATTAGTGTACCTCTGGCTGCGGCCAAAGGAAGGTAAAAAAGCAGCAGCACGCCCGAAAAGTCCACAACAAAGTGTAGCTTCGCCTCCCCCTGATTCATCAGCAACCTCATCAGCAATGGCTTTGGCACAAGCTTCAGAATGGCACCGCTTTATAGATTTGCCCAATGGCACAAAGGTTCATTACACGGACCGTGGCAAAGGGCGTACCACACTGCTGATGGTGCACGGGCTGGGCAGTAACCTGAAGGCCTGGGACAAGGTCATTCCACAGCTGTCGTCCGATTATCGGTGCGTTGCCCTTGACCTGCCAGGGTACGGGCTGTCTGACAAAGGTGACTACCCTTTTGATATTCCATTCTTTGCCGAAACCCTTTTGCAGTTTAAGGAAGCACTTAAACTCCGGCAGCCGGTCCTCATCGGTCATTCCATGGGCGGGCAGACCAGTATTTTTACGGCACTCCAGGCACAGGAGCATTTTGCGAAGCTCATCCTGCTGGCCCCGGCCGGGTTTGAGCGTTTCAACTCGACGGCACGGGAATGGTTGCGGACCTTTTACAAGCCGGCTTTATTGCGCGCCACGCCTGTCCATCAGATTGAGCGCAATTTCCACGCCAATTTCCATCAGTTCCCGGCTGATGCGCAGTTCATGATCGACGAACGCATGGCATTAAGAGCAGATACGGAAGCTTACGTACAGTACTGCAACATGATCCCCAGATGCGTCCTCGGCATGCTTGACCACCCGGTTTTCGACCGATTACCGGACTTGCAGCTTCCTACCCTGGTCTTATATGGAAAAGAAGATGCACTCATCCCCAACAAAATGATCAACCCCGGCCTGACCACAGAGAAGGTAGCCCGGGAGGGAGCAGCCCAACTCCCTAACGCCAGGCTTTTCTTTGTGTCTAAGTGCGGGCACTTCATTCAGTGGGAATGTGCGGATGAGGTAGTGGCGCACATCCGGGCCTTTCTCAAATAAGGGCTAAGACTATCGTTGTTTACGAAGCTCCACTGAATCCCGGTTCAACTGCCGTTTTCCTTCGTAGAGGATTTCTGCGGATTCCATTCGCTTTTTCCGTTCTGCTTCCCGGGCTTCCTGCAGCGCAATAACCTGTTCTTTTACTTCTATTGGTTTTTTATTCAAGCTTCGGTGCATAGACCGGATGATGAGCCGCGCCATGTCGTCAGGATGGTGCACGCCCATGTCTTTGAGGGCCACCGAAAGGCGGGAGCCCCCGTAAAAGCCCCAGTTATGAATAATCCACCGCCCGAGGCTAAAGTGTAACTTGCGAACGGCTTCCTCCTCCTCTGCCATACGAAACTTCTGGAGCGACTCCCGGTCTGCAAGTTTATTCAGTTGAACAATAGCGTCGCTCAGGTCCTTGGGGATGTATACTCCGTAAAGGTACTCCTGCTTAATGCGCCGCTCATAAGCTTTGTCATACTCAGCTTCCGTAGCCACCGGTTCCTCCTGTGCATGCAGTACAGATGCGCCGGTCAGCAAAAAGCCCAGACAAAACAATAACACCTTTTCCTTCATTTTCCTCATTGGTTGATTTGGTAGTAAAAACTACTTTTTGGCTCACCGTATTGTCTTTTCCAGACAGCTTGTCCATATTATTACTGCATCACCCGGCAAAGATCAAAAGCCAGCCAAGCCAACAAAAAATCCCCGCTGCAATGAACGGGGACCAAAATTAATGTGCTATGAAAAAGTTAATACAACTTCCGTGAATAGAAGATGAAAAGCTAACATACAAAATTTGGCAGGGAATGCCCAGCATACAGTTATGAAACCTGCCGTTTAGCCCTTTCTGCCGCTTTAGAGCCAGCTTACCATCTGATCAGGGCTGCGCCCCAGGTGAAACCACTGCCAAAAGCAGCCAGGCACACCAGGTCACCATCCCTGACTGCGCCGGACTCCCATGCTTCGCAAAGCGCGATGGGCACAGAGGCAGCAGTAGTGTTGCCATATTTTTGAATATTATTCCAAACCTGCTCATCCTTAAGCCCCAGGCGCTTTTGCACGAACTGGCTAATGCGCAGATTGGCCTGATGAGGCACGAGCATATTGATGTCTTCTTTCTTCAGGCCCGCTTTCTCCAGGGCCTCCATGATGACCTGAGGGAATTTCTGCACGGCCATTTTGAATACGAACTGCCCTTCCATATTCGGGAAGATCTGATCGTTGTCGAGCATGTGCTGATTCAGGAAAATCTCCCCAAATTCAGCATCCGAATAGCCATAATCGACTTCCTCACCGGTATATTTTTTATGGTAGCCACCGTGGGAGCCGGGGTTGATAAAGGCCAGTTTTTCTGCATAGGTGCCATCCGAGTGCAGGCAGGTTTGGAGCACGCCCTGACCTTCTTCTTCAGTGGGCTGTAGCACAACCGCACCGGCACCATCGCCAAAAATGACGGTCACGCCACGGCCCTCTGTGCTAAAATCCAGGCCCATAGAGTGCATTTCTGCGCCTACCAGCAGTACGTTTTTGTACATGCCGGTCTTCACAAACTGGTCTGCTACGGACAGCCCGTACACAAACCCACTACACTGATTCCGAATGTCCAGCGCGCCAATCTCGGTATTAGTGATACCTAACTCGCGCTGCAGCAAAACACCACAGCCAGGGAAATAATAGTCCGGGCTGAGGGTGGCGAAAATGATGAAATCTATATCTTCCTTACTGATCCCGGCACGTTCGATGGCAATCTCAGCGGCGCGGGCACCCATGGTGGTCGTAGTCTCTTCGTGTTTGGTGCCATACCGGCGCTCTTTAATGCCGGTCCGCTCCTGAATCCACTCATCACTGGTATCCATGACTCTGGTTAAATCGTCATTGGTTACCACTTTATCGGGCACGTAGGAACCAATGCCCCCAATTTTTGAACGAAGCATAAGTTTTGGTTTTAAAGGCCAGGCGCCCACTTTTGGGCCACTCCACCTTGTATCATAATTTTGTAGACAATGCGCTGCTGAATATTTATTCAGAAGCGGGCGTTAAAATCGAAATTTTATTACAAATCGCCAAACACTTACGCCCCCATATCGCTCCCGATAGGATTTGGTAGCTGTATTTATTTTATTTTTGTCAAAAATCGCATCTTCTATGCCTGATATAGCCAACATTCTGTTCCTGGATATCGAAACCGTTTCCGGCAAACCGAATTTCGACAGCCTGGGTGACGACCTCAAAGCACTCTGGACCATCAAAGCCAATCAGCTTGCGCGCGGCCAAACCGAGCCGCTGACAGAGGGAGAGGTGGCGGAATCCTACACGGAAAAAGCAGGCATCTTTGCGGAGTTCGGAAAAATCGTTTGTATCTCCGTTGGCGTGGTCCACCGGGATAAAGCAGAAAAAAAACTCAAAATCCGGCTTAAGTCCTTTGCCAGTGAAAATGAAGCCGAGCTCCTGCAGGGGTTCTCGCAGATGGTCTTCAAGTACTACAACGACCCCAACAAATTCGGCTTCTGCGGGCACAACGCCAAAGAGTTTGACATCCCCTACATCTGCCGCCGGCTCATCATCAACCGCTTGCCCCTGCCTGCTCCGTTTGACTTATCGGGCAAGAAACCCTGGGAAACCAAGCACATCATCGACACCATGGACATGTGGTCTTTCGGCGACCGTAAGAACTTCACCTCCCTGAAGTTGCTGGCAGCTGTGCTGGGCTTCCCATCGCCCAAAGATGACATAGATGGCTCGCAGGTAGGCCGGGTATACTGGGAAGACAAGGACCTGCGGCGTATTTCCTTTTACTGCGAGAAGGATGTGCTGGCAACCACTCAGCTCTACCTCCGTTACAAGCTTATGCCGCTGCTGGAAGAAGATCAGGTCGTGCACGTGGACGGAGAGGATTGATTATGATGGCAGTGTTTTGTAATTTGTGCTATGGGAAAAAATTTATGCAACAATAAGGCTCATTAATACCCGGGATGTCGTTCTGGCCGATGCCAAAGCAATGGACAAAGCGGCCATTAGAAGCCTTGAGCTTAGCATTTTGGTCGATAGCGGCGCGTATAACCTCGCTATTAATGAAACCATCAAAGAACAGCTTGGCTTACCGATTATTGATGAACAAGTCTTCGAATTGGCGAATGGGCAACAGGAAAAGTATCCAATCGTGGGCCCCATTGATATCCAATTTGAAAACCGGGCGACAACCACCCGCGCCGTTTTGCTGCCTGGGGACAATGAACCCCTATTAGGCCCAATCCCCCTGGAGGATATGGATGTAGTGCTTTTACCCCGCGAGGAGAAAATGATTGTTAACCCCAAAACTCCGCTAATAGCTCGTAAGGAACTTAAGTAGACTTAAAGCGCTCCCGCAGGGCCTCGGGCACGAAGGGCGTTGCATCTCCCCCGCCAATAATGATTTCCCGTACGATTGTGGAGCTAATGTGGGAGTAAGCCGGCTGACTAATCAGAAAAATAGTTTCTATCCCCTCCCCGACGATGTTATTCAGTTGGGAAATCGTCTTTTCATAATCAAAATCTGAGGCATTCCGCAAGCCACGCAGCAGGTACCGCGCACCGATCTGACGGGCGTAGTGCGCCGTGAGGCCGGAGAAATGCCCCACTTCCACCTTGGGTTCATCTGCGAAGACCTCCCGGAGCCACTCCAACCTTTCCTCAAGGGAAAAAAGATACTTCTTCTGGCTGTTGACGCCGATAGCAACGATGATTTTATCATAAAGCGGCAGGGCGCGCTTAATCAGGTCAACGTGACCAATGGTGATAGGGTCGAAGGAACCTGGAAAAATGGCGATGTTAGACATGTAGTTGAACTTGGTGGCTTTTCGGGAATTGAGTACAAAAATATAAAAATCGGGCAGACTGGGTATTGGGAATAGGGTTTGGTTGATTTTTAATGGGCTCCTCAGCGAGGCAAGCCTTGGTGGAAAAGATTAGCGGCTTCAGCGTACTATTGTCGTGCGCGGCGTGAGGGGGAACACGGATTAGACGGATTGCGCAGATTTTCGCGGATTTCGAGCGGGGGCATAAGAGCGGGGCATGTTTGTGGGGCGGCAGCAGGGTTGCAAGATCAGTGGTTTCAGTCAGATCAGCGGCTTCAGTATGCCCGCCCTCTACCGCCAGGAAAAATTCCAGGTTACCGAAGGAATCACCGGAAAGAGCGACACTTGGTAGGCTCGGGCAGCCGCAGTACCGGCATTAGGATCCGACTCAAAATCGTAATAAATGAAAAATGGATTCTGCCGGCTGTAGGCATTGTAAACCGAGAAGTTCCAGCTGGACCGGAAGCGCGCTTTGGAGTCCGGTTTGGGCGTATAGGTCGCCGAGAAATCCACGCGGTGGTAGTCCTGCAGGCGGGCACTGTTGCGCGGGCCATACTCCTGCACCGGAAACTGATCGATGAAGTACAATCGTTGCACCGGGGTAAAGGCATTGCCCGTACCAAATATAAAGGCACCACCAAATTCCCATTTCTTATTGAGGGTGTAATTCGCCACCACCGAAAGGTCATGCCGCCGGTCGTAAATCGCCGGAAATGGATTGCCGTTGTTGATTTCCGGGAAGATGCGCTCGGTGCGGGACAGGGTATAGCCAATCCAGCCTGTAAAGCGCCCCTTCTTTTTTTGCAGGAAAAGCTCCAGCCCATAGGCCCTGCCCTGCCCAAATACGAATTCTTCTTCCAAATCATTGGCGACATTATCCACGTAGTTTTCCCGGAAATCAATCTGGTTGTACAAGTCGCGGTAGTAAATTTCCACAGATGCTTCGTAGCGGTTGTCCCGGAAATTGCGGAAATACCCCAACGCGTACTGCACGCCAATCTGAGGCTTGATAATCTCCGAGCTGGGCATCCAGATATCTGTGGGTAAAGTGCTTGTGGAGTTGCTGACCAGATGCAGGTACTGATTCGCCACCGTTACCCCAGCCTTTAGGGAGGATACAGCATTGAGATAAAAGGTAGTCGCCAGCCGGGGCTCCACCCCTATGTAAGTCTTCACCGGCTCCCCGGCAGCATACTCAGTGCTGTCCTGTTTTGAGGTGTAAGGACCAAGCTGCGTAAAGGCAGAAACGCGGAGCCCGGCATTCAGGCGGATACCTGGTCCGATTTTCATTTCGTCTGCAAGGTAGACCGCACTTTCATGAGCATAACGGATTTCTCCTTCATTGCCAAAAACTTCATCACCGTTCGTTGCCGTAGCCAGGCTTGGGGTCAGCCGGTGGTAGGTGTAGTTCGCGCCGAACCTCAGATGATGGTTAGGATTTGGGAAGTATTCAAAGTCCACCTTTCCATTCCAGTCGCGCACACCGGATTCCAGCCCTATCCTAAAGTCGCCCTGCCCGCCGCTAAAGCCGAAGTCGTAGTCATCGTAGATGGCAGAAACATTCATAAACAGCTTATCGCTGAACAGGTGGTTCCAGCGCAGAGTGGCTGTTGCGTTGCCATAGGGCATATCGAAGTTGAAGTCGCGGGCATTGCTCCGGAACTGCAGCACATCTCTGCCAAAGTAAGTGCTGAAATACAGACGGTCTTCATCGCTAAACCGGTAATTGGCTTTGGCATTAAGGTCGTAAAAATAATAGTTCGTCCCTGCAAAGGAAGTACTGTTAAGGAAAGGCTGAGCCAGGTCAAGGGCGTAGGTCCGCCGGGCAGAGACGATGAAGCTGCTGCGCTCCTCCACGATAGGCCCCTCGAAGGTCACCCGGGAGGCCACGAGCCCGATGCCGCCTTCCATGGCATATTCCCGGTCATTACCCTCCTTCATCTGAATATCGACTACCGAGGATAGCCGCCCACCGTACTGTGCAGGCATGCCCCCTTTGATCAGGGTGGTATTCTTGATGGCATCCGCATTGAATACAGAGAAGAAGCCCAGTAAATGCCCCGGATTGTAGACCACGGCTTCATCCAGCAGGACCAGGTTTTGATCCGGCCCGCCACCCCGGACGTAGAATCCCGCATTCCCCTCCCCTGCCGACAGTACGCCGGGCAACAATTGAATGGTCTTTAGCACATCCACTTCGCCCATAAGCGCCGGCAGCTTTTTCACATTATCCATCTGCAGGCCCACCGTACCCATTTCGGTACTCTTGACGTTGGCGTCATCCGGACGAGCCTTGACGACGACCTCCTGCAGCTCCACACTTTCTTCAGTCAGCTCCACATTCAGGCGCTTCGCTTCGTTGAGGGTTACCGTTGCTTCCTCCCTTGCGTAGCCCACGTAGGAAAAGCGCAGCCGGTGCGTGCCTGCCGGTATTTCCAAAGAGTAAAAGCCATAGGCATTGGTGACCGTGCCCAGCCCTGCTGAATCGGCCACCGCAACCGCCGCGCCAATCAGCGTTTCACCAGTGGCCGCATCTTTCACGTAGCCGCTTAGCACATATTTGTCCTGTGCAGCGGCAGAAAAAGCAAAAAAGAGAAAAATAAAAGCGAGTGCGCGTTGCACCTGCAGTGATAGGCTCATGCTTCAGTATTTGTACCGGTAATAACCTATGCCCATAAAAAATGTTGGAAAAACACCTCCCTTTGTCGCTCCATTTGCTGAACCACTTCTGAAAACCCCGTTGCCGCTTTTTTGTTAAGGATGATATGAAACACGCAGACTTCATCATCGTGGGGCAAGGCATTGCAGGCACCCTGTTGGCGCACTTTCTGGAGGCAGCAGGAAAATCCGTTTTTGTCATCGATCAGTACAGCCCGAACGCAGCATCTCAGGTGGCGGCAGGCATTATCAATCCCATCACGGGAAGGCGATACGTCAAGTCCTGGCGGGTGGATGACCTCATCCCATTTGCGGTCCGCACCTACCGGCAGTTGGAGGCTCAGCTCAATATTCCAATTTTCCATGAGCGGAATATCATTCGCACCCTGTTCAATCAGGGGGAAGAAAACGATTGGCTTTCCCGAACGGGAGACCCTGCCTACACGCCCTATATGCTCAATCAGCCCGTGCTCGACCAATACGCCACCAAGACCGTACTCGCCTACAGCTATGGAGAAGTCACACAGTCCGGACAAACCGACCTGGCCCGCCTGACCGGAGCTTACCGCAAGTACCTGAAAGCAAAAGGCGCGCTGCTGGAGGACCACTTCGACTACAGTCAGCTTACCCTGACTCCGGAGCAAGCCACTTACAAAAACGTAGTTTCGGCTTCACAGCTGATTTTTGCGGAAGGGCACCTGGGCACTCAGAACCCTTACTTCAACTACCTCCCCTTCGGAGGAGCGAAAGGCGAAGTGCTCATCGTGCGCATCCCGGGGGCTGATTTTGAGAAAATCCTAAAACACCGGGTATTCATTGTCCCCCTTGCAGACTCCGGGCTTTACTGGATCGGCTCTACCTACGACTGGAAATTCGACGATGACCAGCCCACTTCCCGGGGCCGGGATTACCTCGAACAACGGCTAAAAGATGTCTTAAGCCTGCCCTTTGACGTGGTTGAGCACCGGGCAGCCGTCCGCCCAACGGTCAAAGACCGTCGCCCGTTCCTGGGGCAACACCCTGAATTCCCTGCCCTTGCGATCTTTAACGGACTGGGTACCAAGGGTGCTTCTCTTGGCCCCTACTGGGCGCATCATCTGGCGGCTCATCTGGTGAATGGGAACGAACTGGATGAAGCCGTAGACATTGGTCGTTTCGCGAAGCAGTAGCCCAAAACCTGCTGTAATTACGCTCTTTTGCACAGGATTGGCTTTTGCCAACAGGGGTGCCAATATGCCCGCCGCTCATCTAAGCAGCTTTTTTTACCTTTGACATTTTATAGGAACCAACAAAAAGCGACATACAATCCACGCGCATGAGCAAGACCCTGTCTATCGTCATCCCAGCCTACAATGAAGGGCCGACCATCCATTTTATACTTGATAAAGTCCGGGCTGTGGTGCTCAGTGGGGGACTTCAGAAGGAGATCATTATCGTCAACGACTGCTCCACTGATGATACCGAGGCTGCCATTCAGCGCTATCAGCAGGAAAATCCCGGTTTCAATATTCAGTACTACAAGCACGAAGTGAATAAAGGCAAAGGAGCTGCCCTGCATACCGGCATTCGGGAAGCCACCGGCGACTACGTTATCATTCAGGATGCCGACCTGGAGTACGACCCGGAGGAGTACAATATTTTGCTCAAGCCAGTACTGGATGAAGTGGCCGATGTCGTCTACGGCTCCCGGTTTATGGGTGGCAAGCCACACCGCATTTTATTTTTCTGGCACTCTATAGGCAACAAATTCCTGACCTTCCTGTCGAATGCCATGACCAACCTCAATCTCACGGACATGGAGACCTGCTACAAGCTCTTCCGCCGGGAGACCATCCAAAGCCTGAAGCTTAAAGAACAGCGCTTTGGCTTTGAGCCGGAGGTCACGGCCAAGATTGCCCGTATACCCGGCATCCGCATCTATGAGGTAGGCATTTCTTACTATGGCCGTACCTACGCCGAGGGTAAAAAGATCAACTGGAAAGATGGTTTTCGGGCGATTTATTGTATCCTCAAATACAATTTTTAGGGCTTAGCTATAGCACTCACTTCCCACAGTAGACCGGTCCTGCCTCCTCCAACGGCAGCCAGGATAAGCGGTCAAAGCATACCTCGTGGTAATTATTGTAACGCCCGGTAGCTGCGCTCACGCCCCAGTATACAACGTCATTGCCCTGGAAAATGGCATTTTTCAAATCGACTTCCGCAGCGATGACTTCCCGGCGGTCGATTTCCACAGACAGGCGCTGTTCTGCCGGGGACCAGCGCACTGCCAGTTTGTGCTGCTCACAGTCTTCGATATTGAGAATAGGCTTGGGCCCGGCCAGATTATTGAAGTGCCCTACCCTGCCATTGGCCATGATTGCTACATGGTCTTCCACCGGGTCCAGCAGGTGCTCATTCAGCCAGGTGTCAATCTCGATGCCAATAGAAGGCCGCAGCCCGGCAAAGCCAATGCCCTCCCCCCTCCAGCCTGTCAGGTTGGCGCTGGGCGCAAAAATGAAGACCATCCCATCGGCACCCGCATCGTCCTTGCAGCCCAGATATACGCTCAGCTCGATGGAAAAGGGCTCGTTCAGGCTGATGGGGCGACGGTACCAGATGGAGCCGGAAGAGTAGTCCCGCTCCTCGGTCAACCGAAAGCAATCATTGTCGGTACGGTAGGTATCCCCACTGATGGTGAAATCATCAATGACCGGGCGCTGCGCCATTAGGCTTGCGGTCAACAAGAGTGCAGAAAACAGGGCTGGCATTTTCATAGGTAAGCAATTGAAGGTCAACTGGATAAAAACCAAACGGGAATTTGGAAAAATGGTTGGCCCAAAAATTCTATCTTTGTCGGTATCTCTGCAAACAAAGAACATTAAAATCATGAACCTCTGTTATTCGAGTGCTTTCTCCGTCAACCACCTTATTCCTGTACTTCTACTTTTGGGCATTTGCCTTATGCCTCTGCAAAGTCAGGCACAGCGGCGGGGTGGGAACACCCTCACGGTATCTACCAACTTCAATTATACCCCTCCTTTGAGGCCCTATAGCTTCCGAAAAAGTTACATAAAGGATTTTGAGTATACGGTATTGAATTTCATTACGAGAAATTCAGGCACCTTTGTCCTTGTAGAGGGTAATTCCTATGAGTTTGTGGAAAACGGTACCTACCACCCACCGAGCAACCTGATTGGATTGGGAGCCAGCTTTCAAATTTGGAATGAAAATGGCTTATTTCAGGATTTCTCGCTAACCAAGCTATCACTAACCCAATCCTCTCATCAATTTCTGGTATCGGTTATTGATGATGAAGGCAACGAAGTCCCCATCCATAGCCAGGGTATTGAAGAGCGCAGCGGTGCTGTCGGGGTCCGATATGAAGTAGGTAAATACTTCGGAGAACGCCGGAGAGACTACCCTAATTTCCGGTTTGGACTATCCGCCGGGCTCGAATCGACTTTCTACGCCCATCGCACGATATCTTTGGGTCCTGGGCCTTTAAGTACCAGAGGGCATATGTTTACCATCGACCTTAGCTTGATTCCTGTCTTGTCCTTCCAACCCACCAAACGCCTGATGATCGATGCGAAGGTCATCCCTAACTTTCTGATTGCAGACTTGGGCACAATAGAGATAGAGGACCCCTCGCTCCCGGAACAGCAGCGGCGAGCCAACCAAAAGTACGATCTGCCGGTCACCAATGTGTCCGCCAGCCTCATGGTGCGCTATGTGATTAAAGAGCCCAAACGGGGCAGGCGGCGCAGCGATTAATTTAGAAACGCCTCCGGTCTCTTTGATTCCGGCGCTTGCGTTTGCCGACATTCATGAGCACCAGCCAGATGACCAGCATTAGCGCGATGGGCAAGAGGTAACCGGTTAGTAAATCCTGCATGGCTTAAGGATTAGGCGTCTGAACCGACAATTGCGCACTCAGCTCAGCCAGTTCCGACCGCCTTTCAGCAGGCAGCATAACGGATAGCTTGATGTACTGGCCGGGGCGTTGTTGTACCCGAAAGTAGTGAAGCTGACCGTTTTCCTCATACAGTACTTCGAACTGGCTTTCCCCAAATTTTTCTTCGATAATATTCAGGTCAGGATTTTGCCTCAGGTAGTCCTCAAAGTTCATATAGTAGATGTCTTCAAGGCTCCAGTGCGCTGTATTGGCATGACCCGCTATCTCAATTTTCGTCTGCCCTTCATCGGCCACGAATAAGGCAGGTTCGTCGGTCGCCCCCTTTGCCGTCAGCATAGAGAAACGCTCCGGGTATTCCAGGCAGAACCCGAAGTTACTGTTGCAGTATTGTTCGGACTGTGCCAGGATTGGATTGATAACGGCAATAAATGCTAAAAATGCCAGGAAAGCTCTCATAATGATGGAATTAGTTGCTGATAAGTTAACCGTATCTTTCCGGAAAAGCAATTACTTCCGCTCTTCCTTAACGGAAAACTGACCGACGAACAGGTTGAAAAAGGACATCACGAGCGCAAAGACGATCGCCCATACCCAGCCATCGACATAAAAGCCGTCAAGCATCCAATCGACCAGGAGCACCATAGCGCCGTTGATCACAAGCAGGAACAGGCCCAGGGTCAAAATAGTAATAGGTAAGGTGAGCAGGGTAAGTACCGGCTTCACAAAGAAGTTGACCATACCGAGCAAAAGCGCCACGATAACGGCATCAAAGTAGCCGTCTATGCCTACACCAGACAGGATTTCAGCGCAGAGGTAAACTAAAAGGCCGTTAACCAATAAGGAGATGAGTAATCGCATGATTTTGGTTTTGTTTAAGTTAAAACGGCTTGCAACTTGGCGAGGTTCGCTACAGTTTTGGCCGAATCCGCCCGGCGGATAAGCGGACCGAATTATATTTCATGTCTGATTTACGTAAATCTATGCCTCTGTTTCAAAGTTTTTTGGACTATCTTTCGGATTCCTACTACGGCTGCCTTACCTTGAGTGATTAAATATCATCAGACAAAACGACTTTTATGGCAACTTCTTCTACTGTTCGTTTCAACAAGGACGATCAGCCCGAATTTTTTCAGGTCCTTCGCAATCGCGTCAACCAGCATTTTTCCGATAAGGGCATTACCAAATATGGAGACAGCCGGATGGTCTTCAAAACGGTGTTCATGGTAACGCTTTACACCGCACCGCTGATCCTAATGCTATCCGGACTAATACAGGCCACCTGGGCAATCGTCCTCATGTGGTTACTCATGTCGATGGGCATGTCAGGTATTGGGTTTTCCGTTATGCACGACGCTAATCACGGTGCATATTCTTCTAACCCCAAGGTAAACAGCATATTAGGCGGCATCCTGAATTTCGTTGGCGGCTATCACATCAATTGGAAAATCCAGCATAATGTGCTGCACCATTCTTATACCAATGTGCATGAGCATGACGAAGACATCGATAAAGGCATTTTCCGCCTTTCACCAGATCAGGAGCACAAGCCCTTTTACCGGTTTCAAATCATCTACGCTCCCATCCTTTATGGGATGATGACTATATTCTGGCTGGTGGCCAAAGACTTCCTGCAAACCAGGGATTACCACAAACGCGGCCTGCTCAAAGCCCAGGGTGTTTCCTACGGCAGCGCCATGACGTATGTCGTGCTTTTGAAAATTGCTTACGTGGCCATTACGCTGATCCTTCCAATTATGGTCTTACCACTTGCATGGTGGCAAACCTTGCTGTGCTTCCTCATGATGCACTTCATCTCGGGACTGTTTTTGGCACTGGTTTTCCAGGGCGCTCATGTATTGGAAGAGACCCACTTTTTCAAAACCGATGAGCATGGTAGTGTAGAAAACAGCTGGGCTGTTCATCAGCTCAAAACAACGGCTAACTTTGCAAACGGGCGCCACTTTTTCGGCTGGTTCATCGGCGGGCTTAACCATCAGGTGGAACACCACCTTTTCCCAAACATCTGCCATATCCACTACCCGGATATCGCACCAATCGTTAAGGCTACTGCTGAGGAGTATGGCATCCCCTACTATGAGCATCCTACTTTCCTGGCCGCCCTGCGCAGCCACTTCCGGATGTTGTACAAATTGGGCAACAATCAGTACGAGCGGCAACTGGCCGCTTAGGTTTCCAAGTGCCTGCTGAAACATACAAGGCCTTCAACCATCGTCGGTTGAAGGCCTTGTTATTGAAGTAGCCCCACCAAAACTATGAGAACGTCAATTGCATTGCGCTTCCTATCTGCGGGAATCGAGCAAATCCGCAGCAAGTTGGTCTAACTTTGTGGATTCTTCGGTGCTTAGTTTAATTTCAGGTAGGAACTGCGCCTGAATATAGCCCAAGAGCTCCGGCTGACCGGGAGCAGCTAATTGATCAAATAACCCGATAACCTTTTCGGCCTCTAATTCCGTAAAATCAGCCAAATCCACAGCGCTCATCTGCGGGAAGCGGGTGGCTGTTTTCAATAGGTTAAAAACCCGGGCCTTTAGCTTGCCCACTTGCTGCCCCTTTTCCAATAATTGCTCAAGCGTGCTCATAACTTTTGATTTTGTGCCAAATTCTTTTTGATCAAGTGCCTCCATGACTTCATCGGCGGATCGCTCCGCAACACCGAGAATGTAGGTTATTGTTGCTAATCGCTCATCTTTATCCGATGCCCCTTCAAAAATAACCTCAAAATATTGAAATATCAAGTCCACCCGGTGCTTTAGCGCCATTGACATTAATGCCGTACGAAAGTAACTTAACTCCAGTTTCAACAATTCCCCGGGAGGCAAACGGTGGGCGTCCTCAAACAGAAACTCAAAATCCGGCAGGTGAGGTTTCAATTTTTCAAAATGAGGAAAGCCTTGAAACAACTGCCGAACTGTTTTAGGCTGCCACTCTTTCTCACCGTTGTAAAACAAAAGTGGCATTACCGGTTCCAGCTTCCGCCCTTTTTGCTTCACCATATCCTGCATTAACAGGAAAATATAAAGCCCTACCTGCACGGAAACATGCTCATCGGGCTGGGATTTGTGCTCAAACAACAGGCAGAAATTAAGATAAGCACCCTTTTCCGCCTTTAACCTGCACCGATACACTACATCCGCACTAAAAAGCTTTAAATGGGGGCTTAATAATTTAACTTTTTGAGGATTAAGCGTATCCAGGTCGGCAATCGAAGCTATATCAGGATAAAAATACTTAATATAGTCTTTGGCAACTTCCGGATTACTCATCACTTGTTGGAAATACCGGTCATCCGGTTGATAGACTTGGGACTGTTTAGGCATACAGAGATTGCTTTAAGACAAATATACATTTTTTGTGTTCAACTTTATATTTTTAAAACTTTTTAGTCTGCCCCGGATCCAAATTATCAGAAAAGTATTACTTTGCCCAATCAAACCCATCACCTCAAAATCAATCGGTATGAACACCTTCAACCACTACCTGAAATACCTATGCCTCAGCGCCCTTCTACTCCTCAGTCAGGCTACGCTGGCACAAGACCTCGTCGATTTTGAATTCAAAGGCAGCCAAACCCTGGCACAAATGCAGGCACAGTACGGCTTTTTAATGCAAAACGGCATTGAATACTACAAAATCCGGTACACGACACCCGATATTAATGGCGTCACAGATACAGCCTCCGGACTGATCGTTCTGCCGGTGCGGGAAGCCGAATTTCAATACCCGCTGCTGTGCTACATGCATGGTACCGTAGACAGTAAAACCGATGTCCCCTCCAATCTGGCCGGCGGCTGGGAACTCGCCGCCGCCTGGGGCGGACTAGGCTATGTTGCTGCTGCCCCGGATTTCCTGGGGCTTGGTGAGTCCCGGGGCTTCCATCCTTATGTACATGCCGATACGGAGGCTTCAGCGGGTATTGATATGCTCTTTGCAGCACGGGCATTTTGCGAAAGCGAAGGGCCAGCACTGAATGATCAGCTGTTTGTCACCGGATACTCTCAGGGTGGGCACGCTGCTGCGGCCGTCCACCGCGAACTGGAAGCGAACTACACCGATGAATTCACAGTCACTGCCTCCGCCCCTATGTCCGGCCCCTACAGTATCTCCGGAGCGATGCGCAGCGCCCTGCTCAGTGACGAACCCTACTTCTATCAGGGCTACCTGGCTTATACCGCCCTTTCCTATAACGAAGCCTATGGGCTTTTTGACAGCGTGGAAGCATACTTCAAGCCGCCCTATGCTGAGCCGATTGAACAGTTTTATCAGGGCGCTATCACCCTCAGTACCCTGAACAGCACCCTCATCGACTTGCTGACAACCAACGAAGGGGCGCCTATTCCGCGCTACATGCTGCAGGACTCCCTGCTCACCGCTCTGGAGGATGAGAATAGCGACCACCCTATCCTGCAGGCGCTGGAAGACAACGATGTATACGACTGGGCACCACAGGCACCAACCCGGCTGTACTACTGTACCGCAGATGATCAGGTGGCGTTTACCAACAGTATCCTCGCCGATTCGGTCATGAATGCCAATGGCGCACCGGATGTCCTTGCGGTGGATGCCGGCACGACCCTCAACCATACCGAATGCGTACAGCCAGCTACCGTTGCCGGCGCGATTTTCTTCCTGGGTTACCGTGAACTCATCTCCAATACTTCTGCCTTCACTCCGGACTGGAACCTGAGGGTGTTTCCCAATCCGGTGAGCAATATCCTGCACCTGCGGGAACTCCCATCTGGAACCACCTTACAGCTAATGAATACGAACGGACAGATCATGTTTGAACAAATTGCAGCCGGACCAACGGCGGAACTAAAAATGAGCCCTTACCCCGCTGGTCTTTACCTGCTGAAGATCAATACGCCGGCTGGCAGTTCTACTGTAAAAGTGTTACGAACTACTAATCGTTAACCGGGCCTGTATCGCCTCTGCAATACGCGCTGAGTCCCGGTACACTACGCCTAGTATTCCTCCGGGCTGATAATTGTCAAACCCGAGGAAGTAGAGCCCCTTGTGCGGTCCCTCCCCTATACAGCTTTTGGGCAGGTGATCCGCATTGAACAAGGACTCGCTATGTGGAATAAAGGCTTCGAGGCGGGCGTGATAGCCGGTGGCCAGGATTACGTGAGTAAAGCGGTGCTCACTCCCATCCTCAAAAATGGCGCCATCTGGCGTGAAGGCCTTAAGTTCAGGAACCACTTTGATTTTACCGGCTTTGATAGCGGCTACTGTGCCGATATCAATGACCGGCGTTTTGCCTGTCTCCCGCAACTGACGCGCAGGCGGCATAGTGGAAGGCTTCAACCCGTAAGGCCTTAGGTCTCCAAATGCAAGCCCCTGTACCTGCTTGCCAATCCAGTCGCCAATGGGCGCAGGCAGCTTTGCAAGAGTGAAGGCCGTCTTTTGAGTGGGGCGCCCCAGGAAATCGCGGGGCACAATATTGACCGGGCCTCTGACGGATAGCAAGGTTGGAATGCCTGCTTCGCTCAGGTCCAGCGCTATTTCCGCACCGGTATTGCCCATGCCTACAACCAAAACGGTGGCGTCCTCAAAGGGTTCCGGATTGCGGTAATCCTTGCTGTGAAGAATAGTGCCCGAAAAATCCTCCTGATCTTCAAAATGCGGGCGGTTGGGCACTCGGTTGACCCCGGTGGCGAAGACGATGTGCTCCGCTTTAAAGTGAGCCCCATTTGCACAGGCAGCGACCCAGTGATCGCCTTCCCGGCTTACCCGCTCCAGGCTGTGCCCAAAGTGGGGCGCAATTTCAAAATGGGCGGCATAGCTTTCCAGGTAATCTACCAACTGCTGACGGGAGACGTACTGCGGATACTCCTCTGGAAAAGAAAGATGGGGCAGGTGAGAAAATTCCTTCACGGTATGCAGGTGCACCCGCTCGTAGTGGTGGTGCCAGGCGTGCCCGACTTCCTGGCTTTGTTCAATCAGCTCGAAATCGAGCCCCTGGTGGCGCAACCGGCCGGCAATGGCTAACCCGGCCGGTCCAGCCCCAACGATTAAAATCGGTGTCGCTTTCATACTTGTTGTTCTATAGCCTGTATGCCCTGACGAAGGCTTTCCGGAACAGGCGCCTTGGACTGCTTCACATAGTCGTACGTAACGATTGTGGCATTGGCAATCGCCACCAGGCGCTGATGCTCCTGACTATACATTTTGCAATGCATCACAAAGCGGTCCTCCCCTATTTCCGTGACTTTAATCCCCATCGTAATCGTATCCGGATAGTGGACCGGGAACAGATATTTACAGTCTTGCTTTGCCAGGATTACGCCCGGCAGTCCCTCCTGCTCAAGTACGACCGGGTAATTCAGCCGGTCAAGGTACACCACACGCGCATGCTCAAACCACCGCAGGTAAACTACATTATTGACGTGGTTGGCAGCGTCCATCTCGCCCCACTGTACGGTGATGTTCGTCTGTACCGGAAAATCTGCCAGTTCTGAAATTGCCGAAGCCATAATTCGCTTTTTGAACCGGCAATATAGCTACTTTCCAGCGACAATGAAGCGTTGCACGCCCTGACCTTCTGCTCCACTGACCCTTAGCTGGTAGACACCACTCGCAAACTGCTGTACATTGAGCTGAGCGGGGAAGGTTGTCCACTGCCCGGAAGTAACCCTTGCGCCATTCGCATCGTACACCTCATAGCGCGCAGGGCTATTAAATGCCTCTATTTCAACCTGCAATATTCCAGCTCCTGGGTTTGGAAAAACATGCAACGGAACTGATCTTCCCACATCAACCACCCCGGTCAGCTCCTCCACCACTTGGAATTGCACGGGGATGAATGTCGACAGCCCACTGCTCAGGTCTTTGGCTTTAAACCCTAAAAGGTAAGGCGCAGCTCTGTCATCTTCCGGCTCCACCATCCAGGAAAAGGTTTCGAGGGGCTGAGGGCCAGTCGTGGTATCAAAAACCGCCGGGGTATTAAAAAAGGCCAGCAGGCCACCCGCTGCGGTCAGCTCCACCTCCTCCCCGAAAGGGATGCTTTGGGCCACCGCCTCCAATTCTACCACATCGCCCACCTGCACTTCCTGCAAAGGGGTGTCATCAGAGAGGGTAAGTGCAGGAGGAAGCGCCATCAGCTCTTCGACTTCAATCAGCATATCACGAGTCACCTGCTCCCAAAGCGCCCCATCCCGGTAGGTGCTGACCATGATGTTGATTAAATACCGGCCAGGCCGCTGTGGGGCGTCCCAGACAAGCAGACCGGTCTCTGCATCTATCATCAACTGATTATTGGGGCCAGGGTTGATCGACGTAGGCTCCTGATAACCCGGGATAGTGCCTTCTTCTGACTTTGGGATTAGCAGCTGATGCACCAACACATCCCCATCACGGTCAAAAGCAGCCGACAGATGCGTAAACACCTGCCCCGAGGCACTGCGGTCCAGCATGGCAGGCTCGTAAAATACCGGGCTAAAGTGGGGCTCCTCCGACTCGGTGACCATAGCCAGCGACTCAACATAAAACGGAAAAGGCTCAAGCCCTCCATTCATAACGATCACCCGGTTGGGCTCATTGACCGAAAGGGTGTATTGCCCAACGTCCTCATACGTGTGGGCTACCCGATAGACGCCCAGGAGTTGAACCGGCGTTAACTGTTCCCCATCGGGCAGCCCATCATTATCGGCATCTATACCATTGGTAACCCAAGCAGTTGAACAGGCTCCGTCTCCCCAGCACAAAGTAACAGAATCCGGTACGGTAGCCGTGGCATTAGCCTGAATGTAGAGGTGGAGCTCCGCCTCCAGCGTTAGGGGCGCGGTCTGCTGAAAGGTAATTTCTCCGCCCCGGATGGAAGCGGCATTGAGCGATACCGCAAAAAAGATGGATAGAAATAGGAGTAGTATATTTTTCATTTTGAATGAATTTTGGATTGAAGGCGTGGTTTACGAGCCTACTTATTGCTTGATAAAAGGCAGTGGGCGTTGCTGCCCGTCTGGCAGAAGCACCGTCAGTACATACCACCCTTTAGGCAAAGGACTGACATTCAAAGGACTGCCGGATTGTTGCACAGTACCAGACTGAAGCAGTTGTCCGGAAACTGCCCGGATTTCATAATTAACAGGCCCGGTATGCTCCAGTCCGGAGATTTGAAGGCTTTCGGTTGCCGGGTTGGGGAATAGCCGCAAATGATCCTCATTCTGGAAATCTTCAGCTGAGGTGAGTTCTTCCACGACGCGGAAACGGATGGGGATTAGGGTCGAAAGTCCATAGGGGCTACCATCATCACGTGCTTTGAAAACAATCTGGTAGGGTGCTTCACGTAAATCCTCAGGCTCCACTATCCATTCAAAAGTGCCGTCGACCAAATCAGCGGCAGACAGGGAATCAAAAGTTGCCGGATTTCCGAAGTACTCAAATAAGCCACCAGTACAGGTTAATTGAACTGGATTGCCAAAAGGCTGGCTTAGTGCTGCAGCTTCTATAATTATTGTATCGCCTACTAAGACATCTTGCTCTGTTGAGAGACTACTCAGTGATAATATTGGAGGCTTTAGTTCAAAATCATTAATAACGATCATCATATCCCGGACCAAATTGTCCTGTACAACTCCGTTACGGTAAGTAATAACTTCAACAGCCAACACAAAAATGCCCGACCTGGAGGGTTCAACTTCAAGCATTCCAGTGACTAGGTCAATATTTGTCTCTAACAGCGTTTCATCGTAATTAGGCACTTGATTGTTAACATTATGCAATGGGACGATTAAACGATAGACAATACTATCGCCATCAGGATCAAATGCATTGGGCGTATGCCTGAAAACCTCGTCTGCTCCCCCCATATCCACAACCGCAGGTTCAAAAAGCAATGGACTATGATTAGGTGTATTATCATTGGTTAGGCGAACGGTTGCCTGTATATGAAAACGAACTTGCCCGGAATTCGGGAAATTGATGTTGTAAATACCATCCAGCCTATTAACAGGAGAGGTACTTAGAACATACTCTCCGGCATTTTCATAAACATGGATAGCCCGGTAGATACTGTGGCGAACATCTGTCCCAGGAATTAATTCACCCTCTGGTATCCCATTACCATTTTCATCTATTCCATTATATCTAACTGCATAGCCTGAGTTGCCATCTCCAAAGTTTATGCTTATTGAGTCTCTCCAGGTAAATGCTCCTCCATCTTTATAGTAAATATGTGCCGAAGCCTCTACTGTATTAGGAGCGATCTGGCGAAATGTCATTTCACCCCCTAAACCATGCGTAGCATACAAAGAAAGAGCAGAACACACCCCAATCAGGGCAAGTACAATTGATTTCATAGCTTGACGATTTAATGTTTTGTGGTGTAATGCCTATAAGATACAGAAATGCCCCCGCACTATCAACCAAGAATCCCTATTTTGTCGGCAAGCCTAAAATTTTATCCATGAAACACCTTCTACCTATCTGCCTGCTCGCAATGCTTTGGGCCACCGGCTGCCAGAATGCCCCCGAAGAACTTGATACCCCGCTCCTTGGCGAAGGCGATTCCCTAAGCCAGGCCATAACCCGCCCCGAAGCGCCTCCTTTGGCTGCACAACTGCACGAGGCGTTTGAACAATACCGGGAACCAACCATCCAAGACCTGCGCTTCAAGCATGCGGACATCGAGCCGCTGATCAATGGCCTGCCTGACGATTTTGAAGTGGAAAAACTTGGAACCTCCCTGGAAGGCAGGGCCATCTACGAAGTGCGTATCGGGAGCGGGCCGGTGCCGGTCTTGCTTTGGTCGCAAATGCACGGCGACGAGCCCACCGCTACCATGGCTATTATGGACATTTTCAATTTTTTCAAAGCCAGTGGTGATGGTTTCGACAGTTTGAGGAACCGGATTATCTCAGAGCTGACCCTGCACTTTATCCCCATGCTCAACCCGGATGGCGCAGAGCGCTACCAAAGGCGGAATGTGCTCGACATCGACCTCAACCGGGATGCCCTTCGCCTGCAAAGCCCGGAATCCAAAATCCTAAAAGCTACCCGTGACCGAACACAAGCGGTCTGGGGCTTCAACCTGCACGATAAAAACCGCTATTATGCCGCCGGGGACAGCCCAAAAACAGCCTCTGTGTCCTTCCTTGCCCCCGCCTTCAATGCTGAAAAAGACATTAACGAGGGCCGTGCGAATGCCATGCAGCTCATTGTTTTGATGGATGAGGTGCTGCAACAGTACATCCCGGGTATGACGGGCCGGTATGATGACACCTTCGAGCCCCGGGCTTTTGGCGACAATATGCAAAAATGGGGCACCAATACCATTCTTATTGAAAGCGGCGGACTAAAAGAGGACCGGGAAAAGCAGTACCTGCGGCAGTTGCACTTCACCATCCTGCTAACGGCTTTCCAGGCGATCGCCGATGGCAGTTTTGAAAGCTGGCCACAGGAAGCTTACGAAGATATCCCCTACAACGACAGCGGGGCTTTTTATGACTTCATCCTCCGCAACGCTACCCGCATGTACGAGGATCAGCCCTTTGTGACCGACCTGGCATGGCGGCACAGGGAAATTGACGTTGACGATGCCCGTGCCTATTACCTCCGGGGCAGCATTAGCGACCTGGGCGACCTCTCCACTTATCATGGTTACGAAGAACTGGATGCCACAGGCTACACCATCGTGCCAGGCAAGCTGTACCCCCAGGCCCTCCCCGATGTTAGTGCCCTGCGCCAAAAGGATATCCGGGGGCTGCTTTCACAAGGCTATACCGATTTTGCAGTCACGAACCGTCCACCTGCCCAGGCTTCCGCACGGTGGCCAGTAGCCCTTATTGCTCCGGGCAAACAACCCAACAACGCCCTCTACCAATACGGCAATCCCAGTTTTCTGCTCGAAAAAAACGGGCGGTATCACTACGCCATCGTTAATGGTTTCGCTTATGACCTGAGGGAAGACCTCCCTGCTTTCAAACTACCATAAGCAGCCGATACCTCGATAACAGAAAAAACCTACGCATGCAGCTTTATCCTTTTCTACTAAGCATCTTGCTCTTATTCATGACCACCACCGCACAAACCCAAACCGTTATGTCCAGTGACACCCTACCCTACCGGCAAATCCCTGAGGCTCCGGAATCCTACACCAGCAGCGCCACTGTGGCCCGAATGGTTGACGGGCTTGGCTTCCGCTATTACTGGGCAACCGAAGGGCTAACCGAAAAAGACCTGCTTTACAAGCCCAGTCCGGATGGGCGCACTACTATGGAAACACTGACCCACATCCACGGCCTTTCAGCAATGGTCCACAACAGCGCCTTTCAGCTGCCCAATAAACGCCCGGCACCAGCCGCTCCCGAAGACTTTGCAAACCTTAGGCGAGCCACTTTGGAAAACCTTAAAGCAGCCAGTGATCAGTTCCGGGAAGCCAATACCAATGACATGGAGCGCTTTGACCTGATCTTTGAACGAGAGGGCGTACAATCAACTGTACCGTTCTGGTTTCAGCTCAACGGCCCCATTGCGGATGCCCTTTGGCACGTCGGCCAGGTGGTCTCCTTTCGGCGGGCAGCAGGCAATCCGGTCTTCCCCGGCATCAGCTGGTTTCAGGGTAAAGCGATGGAGAAATGAGGCGGGTCATCGTTGTCGGAGCAGGCGTCTCGGGCCTGACCACCGCTGTAACCTTGCAGGAAGCGGGCTACGCAGTCACCATTTACACACAAGATCTGCCCGGTGCCACGACCTCCGCTGTAGCCGCCGCCATTTGGTTCCCCTATGCCGTAGCGCCAGTCCATGCTGCCAATCGCTGGAGTGCAGAGTCCTACCGGGTTTTTGAGCAGCTGGCGCAAACACCAGCCACCGGAGTAAGCATGACCGATTTCCTGGTCCTCACCCGCCCGGGGCTCGATAACAGCTGGCGGGAGGAACTGCCGGAAGGTGCCGTACGCCTGGCAAAAGCCGAAGAACTGCCGCCGGGGTATGAAATGGGCTACCTTGCCAAAGTCCCCCTCGCAGAAACACCCGTCTATCTCCCCTACCTGCAAAGCCGTTTCCAAGAAGCGGGTGGGCTGTTCCAACAAGCAACCGTACATCACCTGACCGACCTGGCCAGGGAAGCAGATCTCATCGTCAACTGTGCCGGGCTTGGGGCACGGGAATTATGTCAGGATGAATCGGTTTACCCCATTCGCGGACAAGTGGTCAAAGTGGAAAATGTACCCGGCACCCGGTCTATGGTAGACTCCATGGACAAAGGCAAGCTGGCCTATGTGATCCAACGCGGTAAGGATACCATTCTGGGAGGTACCGACTACGAACATGATTACAACAACACGACTTCTCCGGAAGACACTCAAATTATCCTCCGGCGCTGCGCTCAATTGCAGCCTTCCCTTACCAAACCTAAGTTGATCAATGCTGCCGCAGGACTCCGCCCCAAGCGGCCGGCCATCCGCTGTGAGCAGGAGCCCGGTCAGCCTATTTTTCATAATTACGGGCATGGAGGGGCGGGCTTTACGGTGTCCTGGGGCTGCGCAGGGGAAATTTTGAAGATTATACTTGGTTTAAGTTAGGGCATACTGGGAAAGTCTGCCCTAACCTCTATATCCTAATTTTAGTTGCCTGTATTGAAAATGAGTAATCCCATTTGGATAAGAGGGTACGCAGAACTGCTTCCGCTCCACTACATCGGACGGGAAGAAGTGTACCCCAATGTGCGATTCAATTAGGGCTTAAATCGCTGGTCTGTTAAAAAGGAGGCATCGGTAAGGGTATGCAAAAAGGCTTCCAGATCAGCCATTTGTTCCGTAGAAAGGCCCAGTGGGCGAATGCGGCTGTCTTTGTTCGGGTGAGTTGTGCCGCCGGTGTTGTAATGCTCCAGCACGGCTTGCAAATCAGGCAGGCTACCATCGTGCATGTAAGGCGCGGTGAGGGCTATGTTGCGCAAAGTAGGCACACGAAAGACGCCATCGTCTTCAGGCAGGCCCGTGACGCGGCGGCGGCCCCAGTCTTCATACGTTTCGTACAGCCCGTTGTTGAAAAAGCCGTTTTCCGTAAAATTGAAGCCTCCGTGGCAGCTGCTGCAGTTGGTTGCATCGCTGAAAAACAGTTGGCGGCCACGCTCAGCGGCGGCATTGAGGCTAACTTCGCCCATGAGGTACTGATCGTAAGTACTGTTGGCACTAATGAGGGTGCGCTGGAAAGCTCCGAGTGCCCGGGTGATGGTAAATGGATTAGCCGGCTCGCCGTATGCCCGTTGAAAAGCGTCTACATATTCCGGATCCGCATTAAGTCGCTCAGCAGCGTGAAGGATCGGCAGGTCCATCTCGGCATGGTCTTCGATGGGCACCAACGCCTGAATGTCGAGCTTAGGCACGCCCCCGTCCTTATTGACTTTGGTGAGATAGGCCAGATTAGCCAGTGTCGGCGAGTTCCTAAACCCCAGCCGCCCCCGTACACCGGGACTGATGGGCAGGTCATCGGCAAAGGCAAGCGATTGCTTATGACAGGCACCACAGGTAATACTCGAATCTACCGACATGGCAGGCTCAAAAAACAGCATTTTCCCCAGTGCTACACGCGCCTCGGTCAGCTCATTATCTTCCGGGATATCCGGATATGGGAAGTGCGGCGGCAATTCCAAAACGTAAGGCGTGGTGTCTACCGGAGAGGCCGGCTCCTTTTCGCAGGAAGCAAAAAACAAGAGCAACAAAAGAAATGGGCAATACCGCATAATCAAAAATTTAGGGTTGCCCGCTCTTCGCAGGCAACCCTTCAGTTTTAGTGCATCATACTGATCGCAGCCGGGATGTTATCCCGCACAGCCGCAGCCAGTTCAGGATTATTCATGGTGTGGGTAGAGAAATCAGTAGAAAGGTCAACACCTTCAAACAGTTTCGCCAGGTCAAATTCCATGTGGAGCATGTTGCTGCCCTTTTCCACGTCTTTGTGGGCAGTGAGGCTCACATTCTGCAACATATTGTTTGTACCCAGATGGAAAGCCATAGTTTCATCCATCGTACCATCACCATCTGTATCTACTTTGCCGTCAATACGCAGGAAGCGGTAGCCGGAGTTCCAGTTCCAGTGCATAGCCGGGAACTGAATAGCGAGCGGATCCTCAGCGTCGCGGGAAGTGAAGTCGTCTTCAGACTGACTGTTGATGGCAGGGTCTACGCCCACAAAGAAGTTCACCATGTGGTAATGTCCGGCAGGGACAGTGGTCACTTCCTGCATGCCTGCTTCCGGCGTCACCAGCAGGTACTTGCCTTCTACGGGAATTGCATCGCCTTCTTCCGGCATCAGCTCAATACCGCCCACATAGAAGTTAGCAATAGTGAACTGTACGGAAGTCCCATTAATATCGTACACCTGCGTTGTATCAAAAGCAGCACCATCTACAGTGTACTCAAACATCATATTCACGGTGCCTTCCTGAATACCAGGTGTTTCATCATCATTGTCGCAAGCTGAAAACGCAAGCGCGAAGACCGCAAGCAGCGCAAGGGTGGAAAATTTGAATTTTGTCATTGGTCAATTTTTATTTAAAGTTATTAGAAGTTGTTTTATACTGACGATTAAGTGGTTTGCCACAGCAAACCTACTCAATATCAGCATTTACGCTGGGAAGTGGCTTGCTTCGATGTCGCAAACCACTTCGTATTGCGTATAATTTCTATTGCAGATGGACCGTAACAGCAGCATTTGTCGTGTTCTGGTCATGATCATCAGCTGTTACCTGAAGCTCGTAAGTGCCGGGCTCCAGGCCGTTGAGTGGAAACTCCAGGCGTACCTCATGGCGCAGTGCGTGCAAGTGCTGCTTTTCCACCAAAGTGGGCATACCATCCTCGGCAATAAGCCAGATAAAGTAGGTGTGCAGCCCAAGGTTTTCGGAGAAATCCACTTCTACAGGCATCACATCCTCCACCGACAGGACAGCGCCTGCTGTGGGTGCCAGAATGTGAATGTCTGGTTCTACCGTGTCAATAATTGCTTCCTTCTGACAGCCCATAAAGGCGATCATAAAAACCGGAAGCCAGGTTAGTTTTCGCATTTGATCAAAAAAAGTAATTGAGGTGAAGCGCCACTCTTGAGCGGGCCTCCACCAATCCGGTATTCCAATCCTGTTGCAGGGGCAGACTGTAAGTCACGCCCAGGTTGTAGCGCTGCCAGAACACCTCGGCGCCGGCATTGACCAGCCAGGCCTCCCCACCGGTATAGGTGCGGTAGTAGCCATTCTCAATGTCCCAGTCGGCCTGTTCATAGTAGAGCCCCAGGTTAGGCATCACGCTGACGCCACCAATCTGCTCCACCCGAAAGAGGCTCAACAGCCCGGCAAAGCGGTTGCCAAACTGATAGCCATTCTCACCGGCCCCATTGAGGCGGTAGGTGGCGTCGAGCAACAACCCGGACCGCCCACTCCGTGCGGTGTAATTGAGGTTGAACAAAGCGTCCCAGCTACCCGTCCCTACCTGAAAGTTAGGGTTCACCACCTCGTTGGCGGCAGGTTGCTGAAACGCTCCCGTTGGCGCTTTACCACCTATGCCCGCCACGACCCGGTGCCTGACTTTCTGTTGCAGGCTATCGCTATTGTCAAAAAAAGTATAGCTGAGCAGCCCGGTCACATCGCCCAGCCCGCTGACTGTTCGCGGCCCGTTGGCATCCTGCCGCAGATGGTAGGCATAGGGGAGCATTATCGTGGCCTGCAAGCGGGGATGAATTTCCCACCGGCCCCGAATCTCCAGGGTATTGAAGTATTCGTCCTGCGGGCGCGCACCGGCATCAAAAGCAGGATCCGCAAAGGTCCGGTAGTGCTGATGCTGCCACCAAAACCCCACGAAGTGCCCACCCAGGCTCGGCATTAAAGCCGCATAGGAAGGCGACATACTGCAACCACAGGCATCACAGGCCTGAGCAGACGAAGCCAACAGCAGCAGCACCCCAATCCAAAAAGATCGGAATAACATGAATATTTGTATTTAAAAAACAAAAAGCATACGCCATTACGGGAGGCACACATCTGCTAACATCACCACGGTCGGTCATGTACAGACCGGCCTACCCGTTGGGAGCGTACATGAGGAGGCGAAAATGCCTCATAGAGCGTATGGGCACTAAGCCCGTGGAGGATGGAAGACCCCGGAGGAGAGCAGTTGTGGCCGCAGCGCTGTTGCCGGCGGCAGGGGGTTAAAGGAATAGAGATCGCGCTCCACAGAAAGGACGTAGTGAGCCGGTAAAAAAGGCGACAAACCGGTACGCTGATCCTCAACGACTGGCGCTTGTTCGCCCTCCTGCTCATGGCCTATTGCCGCACTTGTAACCTCTTGCACATAGCAGCGCCCGCTGCACATGAGCTCGGGCTCAAAGCGGTTTTCGCAGAGCTCGCTGGCAATGTAGGCTTGGTTATACGACAGCCAGGCAGTCACAGCCGACAGAAACGCCACTTGCGACAGCACTAACAGTAGTAAAGGTATAGCCCACAGTTGCTTCATGCTGCAAAGATAAGGGGATTTTGTATTGCATTGCAAGAAAAGTTTTGTCGGACGGCGGGCGAAGTGGTCAGCCCTGCCGGAGTGGTGCTCAAAAATCCGGGATAACCGAGGCTTAACAAAAATTAAATACCTTTAGCTCTGGCTCTGGCATCAAATTACCACACCTCAGCGTACATTCCTATTTTAATGGCAACCAGCAACGACAGGATACTTGGCTACGATTTTGCCCGGGGTATCGCAATCATCGGGATGATCATTGTGAACTTCAAAACGGTCATGGTCGCCGAAAGCAGCGCTCCACTCTATCGGGCATTGAATCTGTTCTCCGGAAAAGCCGCCGCGCTTTTTGTGGTATTGGCCGGCATTGGCATGACCCTGATGTACGAAAGTGGCAAGCGCAAAAACAGCCCTGAAAAGCTAAGCAAGGTCAAATCAGACTTACTTAAACGGGCGCTATTCCTGTTTGTTACCGGGCTAAGCTACTACTTCATTTGGCCAGCTGACATCCTGCATTATTACGGCGTCTATATGACTATCGGGGTGCTTTTGCTTTCTGTCTCCACCCGCATCCTGCAGTGGATTTCACTGCTTATCCCATTGGGTTACATGGGCTTACTGATATTATTTGATTATGAGGCCGGCTGGGACTGGTCAACACTCGAATACCAGGACTTCTTTACTCCCTCCGGTTTTTTCAGACATCTGTTCTTCAACGGCTTTCATCCCGTTTTTCCCTGGGTAGCCTTTCTGCTGACCGGCATATGGGTAGGCAGAATAAACCTTAGAGATCAGAATAAGCGTACCCGCCTTGCGATAGCGGCATTGCTTACTTTCACCATTTTTACCGGCTTATCTGCTTTTTTGCAATCACAAACCGGCTATTTTTCGGCCCCAGAGGCAGAAGCATTAAACAGCCTGTTAGGTACCGGCCCTATGCCGCCCACTCTTTTTTATGTGTTCTCTTCGGGTGGTTTATCTGTTTTTCTAATTACCGTTTCCGTGCAGGTCTGCTTTTCGTACCCGGAGGCAGGATGGATAAGATACCTGGTCAGCACGGGTCAGCTTGCCCTCAGCAACTACTTTTTCCACGTGGTAATCGGCATGGTTGCTATTGAGCTATTATTTGGGCGGTTGGAGCAGTCCTTCTCTGTTGAATTTGCCTTTGGTTATGCTCTGGTCTTTAGTGTACTGCTCGTATGGTTCTCCCACAGGTGGCGAAAGAAGTACAAAAGAGGACCTTTGGAAGCACTTATGCGGCGCGTCACTGGTTAGCGTGTAATGGGGTCTTTGCCTCAAGGCTGACTAACTGCAGCCCCCCTGTCCTACAGGCAGTGTCTTCCGCAAGGGCTTATCTTTCCAATTCGTAAATAATCACCAATTCAAATACATATTGTATACCAACCATTGGTGAAATGTCGTCTATGATTTTGTCAAATCCAATCTCTGCATCAATTCCATCATAGTAGAATGTCCGTTCCTTTCTGGTTTCTTTTCTAATGTAATTGCCACTATAATGGGTATTCACAAGTGAGGTTTCAAACGCCTCATTATACTGCTTATATAAATTCTTGGGATAGTATACCTTGAAGGCCTCCTGAGCAATTCTGTAACGATTTCCCAATTGAACTGAACTGTTTTGAGCATATCTTTCAATCTTACTATTGATGATTTTTAGGGCTTCATCAAACAGGAACTGGTTAATTCCCTCTAATTCCCCGCTTTTGTAATCCACTTTGATGATATCATGAATGCCTTCTTCCGAACAATAATCAATGACCCTGTCTATATCGGACAGATCGGAGGTTTTGATCATCAGGTTTTTCCTAATATTGAAACCATCAAAGTACTCCTCGATTTCATTGCCTGTGATAGTGTGGTCGTACATTTTGGTCTCTGAAATGAAGTCTACATAGCAGTCATCTTTAGAAAGGCCCAGCTTTTTGACCTTTTCAATGATGGCTTCGATTTTATTATTTGTGGATTGATTGGCTTCAACTACAGTTTCTGCCGTACTGCTTACACCAATAGTAAGTATATAAAACGATGCACGCTTATTCAACAGGATGCTTGAGGATACCACTAAAGTACTGTCGGTAGAATACAGAGACCTGGTTTCTACCGGAGTCCGATTATAGTTGTTCGACTGTTTTTGGTAAACCTGATTACCCCCAATTTGAGCATTCAGGTTTAAAAACAATATGGAACTAAGAAGAAGTACTGATACTTTGATACTGCTTTTCATTTGAATATTTGGCTTTTTTGATTCGAAACTACTTGTTTTGCCTAAGAAACGAATTTCAGCGTTAAACGCTTTGGTGAGATGGTAGCCTTTCTGAAGAAAAAGACAGGAAATGACCAGAAACAGGTTACAACTGCTTACTTAACCCGTACATTGATTAACTTCCTTTAAAACTTCATTTATGAGACTCCCGATCTTGGTGATAGGGCTTACTTTCATTGGCTACCTCAACGCTCAGCCCTTCGAATTCCGGCGGGATCTGGATGCGCTGACCCTCTACTATGGCGAACAGCCCTGCTTTGCCTATCAGACCGGCACGCTGGCCTATGCCGATGCTTATCCACGGTCTAACTACCTCCACCCGGTTTATGGATTAGGCGGTGCGCTGCTTACCCAGGACTTCCCGGAAGACCATCGCCACCACCGGGGTGTTTTCTGGACCTGGCATCAGCTCTTTGCAGGTGAGGTACGGGTGGGCGACCCCTGGCTGTGCGAGGGCATCCAATGGGAAGTCAAAGTACTGGAAACCCAGGCCCGCCGTAAACGGGCAAGCATAGAGGCTATCGTTTACTGGATGGCTGGACCGGATGCACCACAGGGTGTACCGGACACGCTGGTTCGGGAGGATGTCCGCATATATATCCGGCAAAAGGGCCAGGATGTGCGCCTGCTGGACTTTGATATTCAGCTTACCGCAATGGCACCTGACATCCGCATCGGCGGCTCGGAGGATAAGAAGGGCTACGGAGGGTTTTCCGTGCGGCTTAACACCACCAACCCACTCACTTTCTCCAACGGCAACGGAATCGTAACGCCACAAACCACCGCAGTACAAGCCGGGGGATGGGTACGGGCAAGCGGCAACTTCAATGCGCTGCTGCCGGAGCAGACTTCGGTAGTGATGATGTGCGAGCCTGAGGAACTGCCCCAGTTTCAGGGCTGGATATTGCGCCAGCAAAACAGCATGCAAAACCCTGCTTTTCCGGGCGCAGCGGCCATTGAATTATCACAGCAAAAACCGCTGCGTTTTCGAAACCGGTTATTATTTCATCGGGGAGCTATGAAAGACCAAAAAGTCGACCGGCTGTACCATCAGTTTTTGCGCAAGCGGTAAATACCCAGAATTTTAGTCGCTCCGGCGTAGATTGCATGAACCTCCTCCCCACTGTAGGGCCCTTCCCGGTTTAAAGCCTGATTCAGCCCTAATCGCCAAACCCGGTAGTCCGACAGGAAGTAATCAGCCTGTGCCGGGTCTTCGGTGAGTTCGAAACGAGCCCGAAGCTCGGGGTGCAGGTATTCGTAATTCAGTGTAGCCGGATAGGATTGGTAAGCTACTTTGATGATCGGTGCGCCATCCAGTTTGGCCAGCGCTTCAAAGCCCTGTTTGTAGGAATTGCCCCAGTAATCCAGGTCATACTGCCCGAGTTGATTGCCCCAGGCCAGCGCATTGAAGAAAACGTTTTGGTGCGGATGATTCACTGCCATCCAAATCAGCAGATACCCTCCTTGCAGACTTAACCCCGCAAGCAGACCACGCCGCCACCACGCCCGGCTTGAGGCCCAGTCCCAAACCACCTTTGTACCCAGTACAGCCAGGTAGAGCAAACTGGGATACACGAAAAACAGGTGCCGCCAGCCATCATAAACCACCGATTCCAAAACGATGATCGCCAGAACCGGAGCCAGCACCAGGCCAACATTAGCCCAGTCTTTCCGGTCAGCAGCAGTAGCCCAAATCCCAATGGAGCCCTGCCGCAAATGCTGCCACGCCCGGGGCAGCAAGCTCAAGACACCGGTAAAGGAAAGCAGCAGATAAAGCAAAGGGGTGGAAATGCCGATCCATACCGGGATGTAATACCAGGGGATTTCCGGGCCGGCATAAAATTGCCCCTGAAAGAGGACTTTCCCGCCCCAGCCGTATTGGGACATAATCTCAAACGCTTCCAAAAACTGCAACTGAGGGTCAGGCCACAAAAAGGGCCAAAATACCACTATAGCCCAGTAAGCCATTGGCCCGAAGACCCCCAGCCCAATGATCCGTTTCCACCAAAGCGGGCGGGCCCCTGATTTACCCACGAGCACATCGGCGGCAAACAGGAAAACCGTCATCACCGGCATCAGCACACCGATGATCCGCATCCCGATCAGCATACCGCAAGCCAGCGCATGCAGCAGGGCCGTGCCAATGCCCGGGCGCAGCCACAACCGGAAAAGCGTCCAGGTGCTGATCACAAAAAGTGACAGAAAAGGCAGGTCTTTAGGATTGAAAAAGGAATGCGCGAAGAAGCGCGGGCTGAGTACCCAAAACGCAACGCCCAGCAGTGCCCACCTCCAGTTGGCAAAACGACGGAGCAATATCCTGAAAAAGACGACCCCGGCTCCCCAGTACAGCAGGAAAACAGCCAGGTGCCGCATCCGAAACTGCTGCCGGAAAGAAGTCAAATCCCAGGCTTCTTCCAGCCAGGCCATAGGCAGGGTAAACCATACGCCGTGGTAGCGGTACATATACTCATGTAGCTGCCGCCAGTCGTACTGTTTATCCGTCAGGTGGAACTGCTGATTGACATACTCTGCGGAAACGAACCCATGCTGCCGTTGCAGGGCTTCATCCCACGACATGCCATAGTCACCGTACAACGCCAGCCCAAGCCCAAGGTAAGCCGCAAAAAATAAGACTGGCCAGCGATAGCCCGGCACTTTCCACAACTGCTGCCATTTTTCCATGGCGTAAAATTACAAAAATGAATGTGGTGCTCGTGGAGTCTTCAACAAACTATTTGCAGCACCACTGCGCTACCTTTCAAAAGGAGAATTGAGAGGTGTGGACAACTTTTCCTTGACTGTACTTTAACGAATAGAGCAGAGGTTTTACGCCTACTAAGCAACTATACTATAGGTGAAAACCATTGGTTCCAATGACCTGGATATTAAATATAAGGCAGGCCTTATTGCCATTAATCTTCAACTTGAAAATTACCGCTCACTTCTCTTGGTGAGGCACTGCCTAACTGATATTTTAGTCCGCAAAATGATACAGACCATTTGAAATCTTCTAGTTTCTCTATATAAACAGCCCCTTCTCTCTCGAAATTCTTAATCGGAGCGCCTGTACCCCAGTACTCAACACGAACCCAATTGGGAAACTCATAGTCTAGCAGCCTGTCGGAGAGGCGCTCAATGGTCTGCGAACGGCAAATATTATTCTGCACTTCGTTGCTCATCAGTCACGTAGCTCAGGCTATGTTCCTTCTTCGTGCCTTGTTCAGAACAATATTTGCTCGCTCTCGCCGCATCAGCACATCTCCGACAGGCTGCTAGCTCGTAACTTGGAGTGTACACGTCCGAGGTTGGATAATCTATAAATGTAAAACGGAAGGATCCCCCGGTTAGGTTTGCCGGGTATACAATTAGCACATAGCCCTCATAGGTATCGGAAGTCCCAGATGAGAGATCATCATAGACATTTATACCATCCATAATCACCCCCTCTTCCAGCGTGCAAGGAGGGATGGGAGGTTCGGGGAGTGGAACCCGGAAGGAGTCCACTTCACTCTCTGCAAAAACATTTTCTTCAACAATAAATGCACGAAAGTAATAAAGTGACTCCGGAGTCAGCTCTTCTAAATACAGCCCGAATTCTCCTACTGGCTTAATATAGGAGCCCCGGACAGACCATTGGGCTTCCGCAGTAAAACTGACCGCAATTAGCATCAGCATAAAGAAAAGAAGCTTTAATCTCATTGACTTGAAAATTTTAGCACCGTCACAAAAACAACCGCTTCCTTAGAAGAGAAAGTCACGTAAATCTTAACGCAAAGTGTTGCCCATTTAAATAAAAACAATCTGAGGACCGAAGGGATTGCTTCAGAAATAAAGAAAAGACCGTTGAGTTTAATGCCTATAGCTTACTTTCTTTAAAAGTACAAAAAATATCGGAAATTTTTAGTGCCGATAATAGATTAGTAAGAACCGCCTACTTCCCGCTTATTCCATTCCCGCTGATGCTGAAAAACAGGCAGTGAATCCGGGACAGCCGTCATCCCTGTAGTATCGGTCAGCGCCTCCATAAAGGCAACCAGGTCCTGCACTTCCTGCTCGGATAGTTCCAGAGGCGTATCCGGCAGGGTTTGATACGGGACTGCTATACCCATGCCAGCACCCCCTCCCTTATTGTAGAAGTCCACGACCTCTTCCAGGCTTTGGTAAATCCCGTTGTGCATGTAGGGGGCAGTCAATGCGGCATTGCGTACGGTCACCGTTTTAAAGGAATGAAGGTAAAAAGGCGTTTGATCAATCGGCTTGTAGCTGGCAAAACGGCCAGGGTCAGGGTCTAAAGTAAGGCTGTCCGGACCATGCGCAGCGGCAGGCACTCCCAGCACTTCCGACTCGCTTTCCTGAAAGTACGGAGGCACGGTTCCGTTGAATGCTGGTGCAAAATGGCAGGTGCCGCAGTTGGCTTTGCCCATGAAAAGGTCAAACCCACGCTCCACTTCCGCTGCGATGGCTTCCCGCTCCCCCCGAACATACTGATCAAAGGGGCTATTGAAGGACCGCAAATCGGCAACATAACAAGCCAGGGCATTGGAAATGGACCACTTTGAAATCTGATACTGCGGATGCTCCGGGTAGGCACTGGCAAAAAGCGAGCGATAGGCCCCGCTTTGCTTAAGCTTGTCTACGATTTCCAGGAAGTCAGTATTGAATTCCTTTTCGTCCCGCACCACATGCTTGACCTGACGTTCCAGGTTCGGCTCCCGCAGATCGTAGAAATAATGTTCGGCGTAGACGCTGTTGATCAAAGTTGGGGCATTGCGCTGAATGTTGCCTTCGCCATTGAGGGCCATGCTCCGGGGCAGCCCATCGGTAAAGGCTTTGTCCGGATGATGGCAGGAGGCACAGGAACGCTCGTTATTCGCAGAAAGGATGGGGTCGTAGAACAGCATCCGCCCAAGGGCTATGCGTTCCTCACTTTGAGCCGCATCACTCAGATTAGTGTAATAACTGGGGTTTAGAAATTCATCTGAGAAGAGGTTATCTGCTTCGTAATTCCAGGCCTGCGGACGATCGGTAATTTCGTTGAGGAGTTCTACCTCCAGGGCCTTTTGTGCTTCCAGGGAAAGCTTTAGCAGTGGGTTTAGGTGTTTTTTTAGAAATTGTAGCCGGCGGAAGTCATTGAAATCAGCAGGCTGAGACAAGGCTGCGATAGCCGATCCGAGCTCCATGCGGCAGTCGGTGGCCAGTTGAGCATCAATCTGCTCCAGAAGTGGGAAATAAGCCATCAGCGCCTTTGCTGCGCCCTCCAGAGACTGCCTGGCTTCCGGCAGGGCTGCCCCTGAGCCCGGCGTGTCAAATCCGGTCAGCCCCAAGGTAAAGATGCGGACTAACTGATAGCGAAAAGCTTCAAAAACAAAGCGGTGTTGCAGCACTACGCCTTCCTGAAAGGCTTTCACTTTGCTAAAATCCTTATTGAACTGGCGGACCAGGCGCAGGATCTCTTCCTGCTCCGCTTTCGGGTCTTCGCCGTAGACCAGTTCATCCAGCACCTGCAGCCCTACCGGTTCGATAATGCGGACTTCCGGCACCTTCGGCTCCACACTTAGCAGCGGCGGGCCGTTAAGGTACTTTTTGACGGCTTCCCGGTCATTGTATTCCAGTAAAAACTCAAGAGACTTGTAGGCAAGCCGGGTCTGGGAATGTACTTTTTGAAGCGCTTCAGCGCTGGCTTCCCCCCGCACGAAAGCATTCGCAGTGGCCTCATACGCCGCCGCGGTCTGGTCCAGTTCGGCAAGAGCGGTTTGGAATTCAGCACGTACATTGCGCAGTGCCTCAGCAGCAGTGTATGCCTTTGGGGGCACAAAGCTGATGAAGTGGGTGGCCATCAGCAGAAGGGTAAGGTAGAGCAAGCCGGTAAGTGTCGCTTTCATGGTCTGAAATGGTTGGTGTATTGTGGTACTAATGCAAAACCTGCAAAGGCGGCATACCCGAATTTTCGGGCATGCCACCTCTGAGGATTAAAAGGGAGAGATCAATAATTACTTAACGATCAGCTTCTTCGTTTCACCCGCTGCAGTTTGCAGGAAGTACATGCCCGCAGGCAGGTTGGAAACGTCAATCTGATTGGTGTTGCGGAATACCTTCAGGCGCTGGCCTTCTGCGTTGTACACCGCAAGGTCAGTCATTTCGCTCAGGTATACTGTACGCGTGGTTGGGTTCGGGAAGATCTGCAGCTGGCTGGCAGACTCAAACTGAGGCTCCTCCAGGCTTGTAACCGTTACCTCATCAAAACCATGGATCGCGAAAGTCAGCGAGTGGTTGAATGGGAATGGGTTGTTAGAGTTCGGGTGCTGAGAGTTCACCAGCAGCGACTTGCCGTCAGGCGTAGGCATGGCACCAGTAATTTCTGCACCACGTGGCACAGCTGTGATACGGATCAGGTCGTCAACAGTTGGTTGCTCGATGCTAAGATCAAGCAGCCACAGTTCACAGGTGCGGTTGCTAATACCTGCAGGCATACGGCCGTAGGAAGAACCGTTGAGGTCTTCGCAGATCACCAGGAATGGCTGGCCGTCAATCATCATGACGTTCAGGCCATCAGGGTTAGACAGGTGCTTGGTGAAGTAGTCCGCTTCAGCCGGGCTGGTTTCTTCGTCCCAGTCCGGTCCGCCTTCCAGGAATACGTAGTTGGAATCGATAGCGGGGTCATAAACCCATACGCGGCCGTAGTAGTCAGGATACTCAGAAGAGTTAGGGCTGTCGATGCCCTTCTCAATGGCACGGTTGATGTGATAGGGGTCGTGCACAGCACCTGCTGCGTTTTCGTCAGCCCAGCGAGAACCCGGACGGTCACGGCCTGTTTCAGTCCAGTAGATTTTACCGCTGGTTGCATCGATAGCCACCCACTCCACGCGGTTGTACATCGTACCGCCGAGTTCAACAGCCTGATCAGCAAAGTTCAGCATTTTCTCAGGGTCGGTGTTGTCTACTTCGAGCCACTTTTCGGGCGCATCGTGCTTGTAAATGTAAGTCTTGCCTTTTGTGAAGTCACCTGGCTCATCAGCTACGAACTTCGCCCAGAAAGCAGGCGTTGCATCCACACCGAGGTAAACCGTCTGATTGTCAGCAGCAACTACGCCACCTTCAAAGCCCTGACGGCCCCAGTTGTACTGCTTGCGTACAGCCTTCGCCTGACGTGGGTCGATTTCAACCATCCAGTTGAAGTTCTCGTACTTAGGTACTTCCAGCCCATCGAAACCTTCAATGTCAGAAGAGATCAGATAAGTCGAGGTGTCACGTACACCCTGGTTTTCTGCACCGCCCGGAGACTTAGGAAAGCCGCCAGAGCTCGCAGGAGCAGAGAACCCACCGTTGTAGATAGAGCTGTTATTGCTACGGAACCACTCCTCAGCGGTCCAGATACGGCCATCAACGATAGAGCTGATGCCACCGCAGTTCATGCCGGTTTCACCAACCGTGTTAACGAAGTCTACGTTGAAAAATTCACCTTTACGGCCGTCTTCCAGTTCCTGCTCCACTACTTCCAGCTGACCGGAAACCTGGTCGCGCTCAACACGGAATACCGTCATGCCACCACCGTCACCGATGCGGTTGTCCTGGTAGATCATCTCGTGGTTGACAGAAACCCAACCCAGTGATTCACCAGTCTCGTCCGGCGTAAAGCCGATAAAGTCGTGCCACTCCTTGGCGTAAGCCACACCCGCTTCGTAACCGTAAGTAGGCGTAGTTTGTACCAGATCAACACCGCCCACAAAAAGGACTTGCAGAGAGAGTGGAGAAGGAGGCATCAGAAGGTCGTCAATAACGTAACCTTCCGGGATTTCAATTTCTTCAGAAAAGATGGTTTCCTGAGCACTGACAAAGAGTGCGCACATGCTGCTGAGCAACATAGAAAGTACTACTTTCTTCATGTTTGAAAAAGATTTAGTGATCGAAATTTGGCTTAATGGCAGCAAAGATCACTTTGAGGTGTTAAGTGCAGGTCAAATCCAGGTAAGGCTTTTATTATCATATTGTAAACTCAATGTGAGCTCCTCTGGCTTGCATATTTTATTTGGATTCATGTTAGAAATCGTAGGATAAACCAGAGATGGTTTATAACAAAGCGGTGTATTCTTTTTGATTTTTTTTAATTTGTGGGAATTAATATTAGCATTCAATCACCAAATCGTCTATCTAATGCGAAAAAATCTACATTTACTACTGATCCTGTTAGCATTTATGGCCTTCAGTATTCCAGCATTTGCCCAACCGGTAAATGATGAATGCGAAAATGCCATTCCAATCAGCAGCGGCACCCACGATTTCACAACCGTTGATGCCACAACAGGCGACTCAGGTGCATATCCTGCTACTTGCCCTGCTGGTGGAGGCAGCACTTCTGATTCGCTCTACAACGATGTCTGGTTTATTTACACCGCCGACTTTACCGGGCTGGCCGAATTTAATAATTGCGGCACAGCAAACTATGATGCCAATGTTGCCATATATGCAGGAACTTCCTGCCCCCCTTCTCCCGATGATGTAATTGCCTGCAATGAAGATGGCGTAACTCCGGATGGAGAGCCATGCTCAGATTTAGGGTCGACAGTAACATGGGAAGTGGAAGAAGGCTCGGTTTACATCATCCAAATCGGCGGCTGGGGCTCAGAAAGCCCGGGGCCGGAAGGCACAGGCACCTTCACCATTGAAGAAACCATGCCCGTCACTGGCCCGCCCAACGATGAGTGCGAAAACGCCACACCGCTTGACCTGGGCCCACAAGACTCCATCGTGCTTCAGTTCAATACCGTGGAGGCTTCAACAGGGCTCCCTCGGCACGAGGTCCCTCAATCCTGCTTTGAGCCAGGCGAAGAATTTGTATACAACGACATTTGGTACTCCTGGACAGCAACGTATACCGGTGGGCTTGAGTTTTCCACCTGCGGTACCGCAACCTTTGATTCCCGCCTTGCCGTCTACCAGTCCACTACCTGCCCTCCGGATACCAGCACCCTGGTCGGCTGTGGCGACGATGAGAATGCCGATAGTGGCGCTCCCTGTGGAGGCTTCACTTCCCGTGCCTTATTCAACGTGGAGCAGGGACAAAGCTACCTGTTCCGACTGGGCGGCTGGTCTTCTGGTGACCGAGGTGCCGGTTCAGTGCTCATCAAGCGGATCGAGCCCGTTGTACCGCCTGCGAACGACGATTGCGCCAATGCCCTGAATGCCTTTGTAATCTCTCAGGAACAAGCCGACAACTTTGATTTCATCTTTGAGGGCACCAATAAACTCTCTACCGGTCAGCCACAGTTTGCAACACCCATTTGCAATAACGATGGCGACTTCCGCGATGTATGGTATACCTTTAATTCGGGTGAAAATACGGAGCTGACGCTGCGCTTCAATAAGACCACTACAAACGCCGAGTTTATCATCGACCTGTTCGAGACGTGCGGTATACAGGCTGACCCATTAGACGGTCCCTACTTCTGCATCGAAACCGAGGATTTCGATAATACCTTCCTCGAAGTGCCTTTGGAAAACTTCCCGGGCGAGCCTACAGAATACCTTATTCGCGTTTCCACCCGTTTGACCGGAGGCGACCTGCCCGGTGACTTCTGGTTTCAGCTGGTCGGCACGCCATTTTCCAGCCTGGAGGCATTGCAACTGGGGGCGTTCCGGTTCTTCCCTAATCCGGTGCGCAACGCGGCAACGATGAGCTTCAAAGCTCAGGAAAGCCTGAACCTGCAAGCCGAGATTACGAATTCGCTCGGGCAGACCATTCAGCGCCTGAACTTTGGCCAGATCCCGTCCGGTGACCATACCTTTGATGTCCCAACGGAAGGCCTGCAGCCGGGTATTTACTTCCTGCGCCTTTTTGCCGACGGCGCGCAAAAGACAGTACGCTTTATAAAGCAATAATTTTTTGACCTCCCTTTAGGCAATATAAAAACGGGCTGCTACCTATCAGGTAACAGCCCGTTTCCTTGTTTAATCAGGCCAATGAAGCCCTGTTACTCAATATAAAGATTAAACTCTACCCGACGGTTCAGCGTGCGTCCGGACCGGGTATCATTCGTGGCAATTGGCTGTTCTTCACCAAAGCCCTGGAAGGAAATCCGTTTTGGCGAAATCCCCTCACTGACCAGGTAAGCGTAGCAGGCACGTGCGCGGTCTTCAGATAGTATCTTGTTGTTTTCGGCATCACCTACATTATCGGTATGGCCATTGATGGCAAGAGCATAGCCCGGGTAGCGCTGCATAATTTTCACAATCTGATCCAGCACTTCTTTAGACTCCTCCTTGAGGCGGGCCTTGCCGGTTTCGAACTGCACAGCGCGCATAGCGAAGCTCAGCACCTCCTGCTCCTCCTTATTGAGCTCAGGGCAGCCTTTATTTTCAGCAGTGCCCGCTTGGTTAATACAAGCATCTTTGCCATCGTGTACGCCATCGCCATCTGTATCCGGGCAGCCTTCCATATCACCGGCATCATCCGGGCACCGGTCCCGGGCATCGCCCACACCATCACCATCGCGGTCCGGGCAACCATTCGCAGCCTGTGTGCCGGGCTCATCCGGGCATTCGTCCAGACTATCAGCCACGCCATCATTGTCCCGGTCTTTGAACGGACAGCCGTTATTCGCAGCAGTACCAGCCTGATCCGGGCATTGGTCCTTAGCATCTGCCACCCCATCGCCATCGCGGTCCGGACAACCATTAGCAGAAGCTGTTCCTTTCACTTGCGGACAATCATCGTCCGCATCCGTGATACCATCCTGATCTGAATCCGGGCAGCCCATAAGGCTTGACAGCCCTGCCACTTCGGGGCATTTGTCCTCATCGTCCATGACACCATCATCATCTGTATCAGGGCAGCCTTTGAAGCGCTTTTTGCCAGGGCGGGCGGGGCATTTGTCCTCAATATCCGCCACGCCGTCCAGGTCCGTATCCGGACAGCCATCAGTTTCCGGGCTTCCGGCATCCCGCGGGCATTTATCCAGGTTGTCTACAACCCCGTCTCCATCGGCATCCATACGGCCCAGCTTATGCAAATAGCCCACGCCAAGCTGAATATTATTTCGGTTCTCCTCCTGTGAAATCCGGTATTCGCCCTGCAAATTGATGTAGGAACGTGTGCCGACTTTAAAATTGAAGCCAGCCCCGACCGGAATCTGAACATTGCTGCCCAGCTCCTCCTCCAGGGTAATACCGCCGCCGCCCATCAGATAAGGCGTAATGAAAGCGGTGTCTGATTTTCTGTACTGCAATTGCAGCACGCCATCGATACTGAAGAAGGTGCGGTTGTTGAGATCGTTGTCCACATCAATCACCCCTACTTTGACCGGCGCGGCGAAGTTTAGCCAGGGGAGCAACTCCCTGATGTAGGTCAGCTCCAGCCCATTGGTGATGTTTTGGTCTTCAACGTCATTGGGTGTCCCGTAGTCCAGGAACAGCACTTTGGCCGAAAAGGCGTTTTTGTTGGGGTCAGTCTGCGCCTGCAGCTGTAAAGATGCTGCAAAGAGCAGAGCCAGGCAGAACAATACTTTTCTCATACTTAAATGGTGTTTGGAATTAGTTTTTAAGACTTATGATGTTGCCCAAAGTCACAGGGCGTTTGCTTGAATGTTTTTGATGTTTACGCAAGCCTTTTGGTAAGTGTTGCAATTTTGCACAAAATAAGTGACAGGGTGAGCATCTGCTAACTTGGCTAAAGATTTTTTTCTTTTGCTTTGCCCAACAAATTTTTATCACTATTTTTCCGCTGAAAAAGAATGAAAGTTCAGCCCTGACCAAGCTACCTCACTTTTATTTTTCATCAGCCACCCGGCTCGTCGGATAGTAACTTCCAAAATTTCCTGAACAAACCTACTCGGTTAAGCTCTGCTTATCCGTTTAGCTTTATTTATAGCAACGAATATCCATTACTAACCAAACTATCTACGATTCCTATGAAATTTAGCAACCTATTACTGCTGGCGCTTGTCGCTTTCGCATTGATGACTTGTTCCAAAACGGAGCTCGCAACGCCTGAGAAGGCCCATCAGAATGACCCGATGACCAAAGCCGAAATGGATCAGATCATCGAGGAGACCTTGCTCGCCACTAATACCGTTTACTACTGGAAAGATGCTACAGACCGCATGATCTGGAGTGCTTCTGTCCGATCAGACTCCGTTATGTCGCTCGGGTATCAGCCCGCAGGATTTGAGCGTATCGAGGAACGCATCCATGAAATTGATCTCGCATCGGAAGAATGGTCGGCGGTCAAAGATCAGCTCATCACATTTGTAGTCGAAGCAACAAACGCTGCCTACCCTGATCTGAACGCCAAAGCCGAAGACCTTTTCCTCAACCTTGACGAAGCGTACCTGCCCACACTTGATGTGCGCATTTTCAACCAGGAAATCATCGAAAAGCTTCGTCAGATGCCGGAAGTGCGCTACATCGAGCCAATGAGCTACACCATGGGTGAGATTGACCGGCGCAGCGACAGTGGCTGTGGGTACAGCCCGGCCAGCAACCTCCCCTCTGCTGACTTTACCACCGTATCACCTAATGCCAAAGTGCCCTGGAATTTCAGTCATCCGAGTATGAACGTACCCGGCGCATGGTCGACCAGCACTGGTTCCGGGATTAAGGTAGCGCTCATCGATACCGGCACTTCCCCCAATCAGAGCAAGCTGGGGAATGAGTTCAACTCCGGCTTCTCCTCCGGGCGCAGCCTGGAACGGCTGGGCACGCATGTCAGTGGCTGGTGGTGGTGGGCTTCCAATGATGGCCCCAATGATGCCTGCGGGCACGGCACCCAAATGGCAGGCCTCATCGCAGCACCCCGCAGTACCACCGGCTCCACACTCGGTGCCGCTTACAACTGCAACCTGAAAGCCTTCCGGGCAACTACTGATGTGATCATCAACTCAGGCAGTGAAAAGGATGGCGTCCGGGATGCGCTTGTGATCTCCGGCAACGACAGTGCCGTAAAGATCATTAGCATGTCCATCGGCGATGTATTCTACAGCAGCACCGTTGCGGATGGTATCTTTTACGCCTTCAACCGGGGCAAACTGATGTTTGCTGCAGCTGGCACCTCCCTGAGCTGGACGAGCTGGTGGGGCGTGATCTTCCCGGCTAATATGGCTCAGACCGTAGCCGTTACCGGTATCCGGGACAATATGAATCAGCGGTGCCATACCTGCCATGAAGGGCCGGAGGTGGACTTTGTGGCGGTGATGCAGCGTGCGTCCAACACCAGCCGTACTTCACTCACTCTGGCTATGAGTGGCAGTCAGCCGGCCTATGTCGGCGGGTCTTCAGCCGCTACAGCAACAACGGCTGGTATTGCGGCCCTGGTTTGGGCTACCAACCCGAACCAAAGCAGGAGCCAGGTGATGCAGCGCCTGATGAATGCTTCCTCCAACTACCCTGCACGGGACGGCAACTTTGGCTGGGGCACCATTAATGCTGCCCAGGCAGTGCAATAACTTGATCTTTTGGAAAGCTCCGGGGCGCTACCGCTCCGGAGCTTTTCCTGTTTTTTGCTGCCAGGCTTTGAGGAGCCACGCCCGATCGGTGAGCAGCTCGGTACCGGCAATCCGTTTTTCCAGCCCTTCCAGCTTCCTGCCCTCCCGGCGTACTAATTGATAAAGCAGGTCACAGAAATTCAGGAAAGTCTCCTTAATAGCGCTGGATACCTGCTTGTTACGCTTGAGGAAAATAGTGAAGGCAGCAATGAGCGAAAGCAGAGCCTCCTCTTCGTCCTGCTCATAATAAATTTTGGCCAGCATGGTACGCGCTCCGAGGTAGTAGTTGAGGTCGGAATAAGCCACCTGCATCAAATGCTCCTGAGCTTTTTCGTAGGATTTGGTGTAATAATAAAGTTCCGCGTAGTTGTAGTGCAGCGCATTCTCCTGAAAGGCTTCCGGCAGCAGTTTTCCTTTTTGTGCTATAAATTGCTCGATCCACTGATACCGCTTCAGGCGAAGTGCCAGTTTGACTACATTCGTAAAGGTCCAGGGCGAAAGGTTTTCCTGCTCCATTAGAATGCGGCGCTCAATACCTTTCGTATAAAGCGAAAGAGCCTCCTCTACGTAGCGCTCCTGCCCCTGTCTGATTTTACGGGCACAGTAATTGATCGCCATAAAATAGATTTCCCGAAGGCGGTCGGTAGGAACCGCTTTAGAAATCGTGTCAAGCTCTCCCAGCAACGCATCAAAATGGTATTCCTGGCCTTCATCGGAGAGTGCCCTGAAAATATCCACATATAACTTTAGCAATGGCAGCCCGAAGTAATCCTGGCCTTTAATATATTCCAGCCATTCCGGCGTAATATTGACGTTGTAGGCACCCTGAAGAATCGCCTGCCGGTCGAGCATCGCACAGGCGTATTTCATTTTTTCCAGAAAGTAATACCGGTCCAGCGCATCGGCAGCATCCTGCAAATCCTCATTGAAACGGCGCAGGCGCTGCCGCTGAAAATGCCGCTCTCTCGTGTCCGCCCATTCCTGCCGGTGCCTGAAATGAGCAGCATCAGGGGCTTCCACACCATTAAGCAGCTGTTGTAGCTTTCGGTCCTGCTGCCGGTAGTGTTTCTCCAGTTCCCGCTCTGATAGGGTTTCCATGAGTACAACAAGATTGTGTTCCTCCTGTACAGCCTGCCGCTGCACCAGCCAGAATTGCTCCAGCAGCTTGTTCAACCAGCTCAGGTGATAACGAAGCTGTTTGTCATTGTAAGGCTCATCCGGGAAAATGGCCTGAAAGACCTGCTCCTTCCCGATACCTTCACCGGAAAAAGCTGGTGCGAAGGTCAACAGATGGTCCAGTAAGTCCAGCAGGACTACTCTTTTGTTGTAATATGGAGAAGCAACAAAATCCCGAAAAGCGGCTGTTTCTTCCGGCTTAAGCTTCTTTAATGCAATGATTACCTTGTTTTTCTGCATTCCGTCCAGTCTCTTTTTTTGACAAAATACAAAAACAGATAACTTCTTCCTCTATATCTTTTAACAATAACGGTAATTTCACACACCAATGCAAAGCAAATCACAGAACCAACATTGACAAATTCCTATTTTTGTAATTGACCCAATGGTAAATTGCCCCTAAGTTTGCAGTATAAGGAATAAATAAACAGCTTACATGAAATATCAAGTCCCTCTGATCGCGCTATTTTTTGCCACTTACTTTTCTACCCTGACGGCCCAGGAAATGTGGCCGGGCGATGCGAACAACAACGGTGTGGTGAATGCCGTGGATGTACTTTACATCGGCATTGCCCATGGTGCTTTAGGCCCCGAACGAGACGATGCCACCACCAACTGGGAAGCTCAGCCCTTTGAACTTTGGGGGCAAACTTTTGCAGATGGCACCGATTACGGGTACGCAGATGCGGATGGAGACGGTGAGATTGAAGATGATGATATCACCAACGCACTCATCCCTAACTTTGGCCTTTCCCAGCCATCCACCACGGCTGATGGCTATTCCAACGCTGCACCGGGTATCGGTGCCCCCGAAGTCACGTTGACGCCAAGTGCCACACTTGTAGAAGCCGGAGCTACCATTAATATTGGCCTTAGCCTCGGTAATTTGAGCCAGCCCCTGGAAAACTTTTATGGCATTGCCCTTGCCATGAGCTACGATGATGATTTAGTAGAGCCCACCACTGGTTTTGAATATGACGACCTGGATAACTCCTGGATCAATGCAGATGGCGCTGAGATAGAGGATGTCTTCTATAAGGACGAATTGGAGGGCCGCTCAGAACTCGCGCTGACACGCATTAATCAGACGACCATTAGCGGCAGCGGACAGGTGGCTGAGTTTAGCATTATTATCGAAGATATTATAGTCGGGCTAACCGTAGACACCTTCCGCCTGCGCATAGACAGCGTGCTGCTCATCGACAATAATTTTAAGCGCATCCCTGCGGTCCCGGATACGGCTACCATCATCATTGCAGATGATACAACGAAATTAAGCGGTACCCGTGAATTATCAACACTCCCGGCCCGGGTGTTCCCCAACCCGGCAAGCGGACAGTGCTACCTTAAACTCCCTCATTCGCTCAGCTTCCTGAAACTGGTGGATGCCTATGGCCATGTGATTTGGCAAGCCCCTCCTACCCTCCTGGAGCATACCACAGCGCCCCGCCCTATCCCCTTACATGGGCTTCCTCCCGGCATTTATCAGGTACAGGGCGGAAACAGCAGCGGGGTCTTTTCCAGGAAATTGATTGTGCAGTAATGGGCTTAAATCAGATAAAATGAATGTTAAAGGAGTACCTGAACAGAGGTGCTCCTTTTTGTTTTGCAGGCTCGAACAATCGACTCCTTCGCGCAAAATGGCTCTCTGGTGCCGATGATCCTTAACAGCTCTACCTCGCTCGTAATCCGTAAACATCAGCCCGATCAGTCCCTCTTACGCCTCGTAAATCCTATCTGCCAACAAGGATTTATATCAAATATTTTTTGGAAGAAATTAAAAATCTAAACCAAATAATTTATTAGCTTAGCCATCTCATCAAAGTTTTTATTCCAGACTAGACAGCACTCACCCCGGTAAAAAGCAACACAACGTCGTTGTGGCGAACTTTTTATTCTCATTACCAAAACATTGAATTAGTATGAAAAAAACCTTGAACACCCTTCTTGTTCTATTGCTGTTGGGCCTGACAGGCAGCCTCTGGGCGCAGCGCAACTGTGGCAGTATGGACTACCTGCAGCATCAGCATGATATGCACCCTGAGCGCGAACAACGGCTCAAGGAAATTGAACAGCATACTGCCCGGATTCTGGAAAACGCCTCACGCTCGGTGACAGGCACCATTACCATCCCCGTAGTGGTACATGTGGTGTACAACAACGCCACTGAGAACATCAGCGCGGCTCAGGTGCAAAGCCAGATTGATATTCTGAATGAAGACTTCCGCCGCCTGAATGCGGATGCAGTCAACACGCCTTCTGTATTTCAGGGCGTAGCAGCCGATGTGGAAATTGAGTTTTGCCTGGCTACCGTTGACCCGCAGGGCAACCCAACCGATGGCATTACACGCACCCCAACCAGTGTCACTGCTTTCGGCACTAATGACGAGGTGAAGTTTAACTCCAGTGGTGGCAAAGACGCCTGGCCTGCCAGTGACTACATGAACTTTTGGGTTTGTGATATCAGCGGCGGCATTCTGGGCTATGCGCAGTTCCCCGGTGGCCCTGCCAGTACAGATGGGGTGGTTGTAGACTACCAGTACTTCGGGGATATTGGCACCGCTACCGCTCCTTTCGATAAGGGCCGGACCGGTACGCACGAGGTGGGGCACTACCTCAATCTTCGCCACATCTGGGGTGATGGCAACTGCAACGCGGACGACTTCGTCAGTGATACGCCACGGGCTGGCGGGCCAAACTACACGGGTTCGCCTTGTAATTTCCCCGGCAGCAACTCCTGTAATGAAGGGACCGGTGACCTCCCTGACATGTTCCAAAACTACATGGACTATTCCGATGACGGTTGTATGAACCTCTTCACGCAAGGCCAGACTGCACGTATGCGGGCCTTGTTTGAGCCCGGTGGCGCCCGTGCCAGCCTGCTGAACTCCACAGCCTGCGGCACCCCCGTTACGCCTACCTGCAATGATGGTATCCAAAACGGGGACGAGACCGGCGTGGACTGCGGCGGTTCCAGCTGCGCCCCCTGCCCCTGTAATGACCCCAACCTGACCCTGACCATCACGCTCGACAACTATCCTGCGGAAACTTCCTGGACCGTCACCGATGCCGGTGGCGCTACGGTAGCTTCCGGTGGCACCTACGGTGGGCAAGCCAACGGCTCTACTGTTACCGAGAACATCAGCCTGGGCACAGGAGACTATACCTTCACTATTAATGATAGCTTCGGGGACGGTATTTGCTGTGCATATGGCAATGGTTCTTATAGCCTTACCGATGGTACCGGTGCGGTGATCGCTTCCGGCGGTAGCTTCGGCTCCAGCGAAAGCACCAGTTTCTGCACCGGCGGCCCTACGCCAACTTGTAATGATGGCATCCAAAACGGTGACGAGACCGGCGTAGACTGCGGCGGTACCAACTGCCCGGCTTGCCCTACCTGTAATGACGGCATCCAAAATGGCAACGAAACCGGTGTGGATTGCGGTGGCCCGGACTGTGCAGCCTGCCCGACCTGCAACGATGGTATTCAAAACGGCAACGAAACTGGAATAGACTGCGGCGGGCCGGACTGTGCCCCCTGCGCTACCTGCAACGATGGTATCCAAAATGGCAGCGAAACCGGTGTAGACTGCGGTGGTCCGGACTGTGCACCTTGCAATACCTCCTGCAGTAACGGCAACAACTTCACCCTGACCATCGTACTCGACAACTATCCCGGTGAAACCACCTGGACCGTGACTGATGGTGGTACTACCGTAGCTTCGGGCGGCCCCTATGGTTCACAGCCCAATGGCTCTACCGTTACGGAAACGTTCAGCCTCTCGGGTGGCGATTATACCTTTACCATCTTTGATTCTTACGGTGACGGTATCTGCTGTGCTTACGGCAGTGGCTCCTACAACCTGAGCGATGAACTGGGTAACACCCTGGCCTCCGGTGGTGCTTTTGCGTCTTCCGAAAGCACCAACTTCTGCGCAGGCGATGGCGGTACTGCCCCAACCTGCAATGATGGCATTCAAAACGGTGATGAGACTGGCGTAGACTGCGGCGGCTCCAGTTGTGCACCATGCGGAGGCGGTGGCGGTTGCACCTACCTCACGCTCAACAGCGAAGGCTTTGAGTCCGGTTTTGGTATCTGGAATGATGGCGGCAGCGATTGCTACCGCAGCAACAACAACCCCAATACCGGGTCTGTTAGCCTGGCTCTGCGGGACAACTCCAGTACCTCCGTGCTCACCACAGATAACCTGGACCTGACCGCTTACAGCGAACTCACAGTCGATTTCAGCTACTTCCCGGTCAGTATGGACAACGCTAACGAAGACTTCTGGCTACAGATATCTACCAATGGCGGCAGCACCTACACCACCATCGAAGAGTGGAATCTGGGCGATGAGTTCCAGAACAATCAGCGCTACTTCGATGCGGTGGTCATCTCTGGCCCGTTCACCAGCAACACCCGCCTCCGTTTCCGTTGTGATGCCTCCGGCAATTCTGATTGGGTTTACCTGGATGACATCGTGATCAGCGGTTGCCAAAGTGGTGCCCGCACAGCTAATCCTGTACTTACCGCTGACTATGTGAAGCCATCGGTTGAACAAAGCACCTTCCGTGGCCCGCAGGCACAAGCTGTACCACAAATTGCTGATATCAACCTCTTCCCGAACCCGACCAACGGCGACCTCAAGCTGTCCTTCACCCTGCCTGAAGCAGGCCCGGTACAGTTGATGGTGACCGGCACAGACGGACGGGTGATCAGTCAGCAGCAGTGGCTGGGACAGGTAGGCACCTCCGTACATGAAATGGACGCTTCCACACTCGCCCCCGGCGTTTACTTCCTGCACCTGAGCGCTAATCAGGAGCATATCGTCCGCCGCTTTGTGGTAGTGCGGTAAACAAAACAGGCTAAACAATAAGCGGAACAAGCTTATAAGCCTTTAACAAAATTCTTCATCAATCCCGAATGCTGGCCCAGGCTGGCATTCGGGATTTTTTTGCTCAAAACGCTTCCCTGACAAAAACCTGCCCTTTACTGAAAATAAACATGCCTTTACTTATTTCTAAGCGGCTTTTATCAAGCTTTGGCCTTATTTTAGTTGCCCGTATATTATAAAACTAAACAACACTAAGGTTTAAAACAGCAGTTAAGCGGAACTCAGCATTACCAGTATGTTTTTTCATGCTGCCTTTTCTGAGGCTCAGCTTGCAGGACTGTGAGCTATGTAAGGGGGCAGTAAATTGCCAAGTCTAAAAATGGACCAAACTCCCCGGGCGGACTACCTCATTCTGCTTAGATTAAACTTGGAAGATATGGAGTCATGAAACCAGTTGTCATCTTGTTTTTTTCGTTACTGGCTCCTCTTCTCCTTTGGAGTCAGCAATCAAAAATAACATCTCTGCTGTCGGTCAATGAAGGGCTTTCACAAGGGATGATTTTTGATGTCCATCAAACCCGGGATGGATTCATTTGGATCGCGACCAAAGATGGGCTGAACCGCTACGACGGCTACCGGTTTGAGGTATTCACCAATGATTCCTTCGACCCTTTTTCAATCGTTTCCAATGAGGTATGGAGCATTTACGAAGACCAACGGGGCTGGCTTTGGCTGGCTTCTCCCGGTGGGCTTGATGTCTACCTGCCAAATACCGGGCGTTTTTTTCACCTCCTGCCTGACTTGCCCGGTACAAATGGTGACATGGTTTCCTTCGCTGAGCTGCCGGACGGCACAATTTGGCTGACCGTCAATGGGAAGTGCTGGAAGATTGAAGGGGCAACAGAAGGGCTTAAAATGGCGGCCGAAGCCGAGCGGGCATTCCCTGCCCTTCAGATCACAGAGATCAAATTAGCCGATGTACTGTTCAGTTCTGTTTTGCTGACCCAAAAAGGGAACGTATTGCTCGGCTCCAATCAGGGGCTTTTTCAAGTTAGCAAAACCGATAGCGTGCCGTACCCAATAGCCCTGGCCGGACGACCGGTAAACGTATTTGGGCAAGACCAGCAAGGGCATGTCTGGATTGAGGCCATAGCCCCGGACTTAACCGGGCTTTACCTCAGGGAGGATTGCGGCGGTTTATGGCTTTGGGAGGAGGAACACGCAAGCCTGCGTACCATTCCCTGCTTCCCGTACGGCCGGCACAAATTCGGGCCGGAGGGCGCACTGTGGACCTGGGCATCCATGGATATTACATTTACCAAATGGAAGCCCGGGGCCTTCATTAACGGAGAGTCTCCGGACTTGACGGTAACTTGCGATCAAGATATCATTAAAAATGAGGCCTTTCATATTCGAACCGTTGATTTTGACCGCTCCGGATTAGTCTGGCTGGGGACGAATGGTTTCGGCGTTTTGAAAATGGTTACTGCTCCGCGGAAATTCACCAGCTATCTGGAGGGTACGACCCAACGGGTGATTACGGAAGACCCACAGGGCCATTTGTTTGCCATGGGGTTCCGGCAAACCGCTTACCGTTCCGTTCAGTTGGACAAGGCTTTTCCCAACCCCTGGGCAACTCCTTTCGACCCCATCGACGACCGCTCCGTCACCGTTTTTGATAAACAGGGCAATGCCTGGGTCAATAGCAACCGGGACAGTCTCTTCCGCATTGATGCCAGAACGAAGTCGAAGCAGTACTTTCCCTGGAAAGGGCTCGGGCTGATCTGCACCAAGGATGGGAAACTCCTTTCCGTACACCAAGAAGGCTTGCTTCAACTCGACCCGGCCACAGCGCAAAGCCGGCTGATCCTCTTTGACACCCTCCCGGCATCCCAATTAGCCTTTCGCTACTCGCATTTTTTGTACGAAGACCCCACAGGCACCATTTGGATATTCGCCTTCAAAGGCTTGATTGAAGCCAGGCCTAAAGAGCATAGCTATCAATACCATTACTACAGAAACGACCCTGCCCATTTTGGCTCGCTCTCCGAAGACTATGTGCTCAGTGTGGCAGCTGACCCTTTGGAGCCGACCCGTTATCTTTGGGTAGGCACGAAGGGAGGAGGGCTCAACCGCCTTGACCGGGCAAATGGCACCTTCCGGCATTTCAAGACCCAACAAGGCCTGCCGGATAACGTCGTCTATGGTGTTTTGCCGGATGATCACGGACACCTTTGGCTGAGTACAAACCGGGGCCTTTGCCGTTTTCATACCCGGAAAGAAACTACCCGTAATTTTACTGCAGCAGATGGGCTGCAAAGCAACGAATTCAACCAGTCGAGCTATCTGCGCACCCGAAGCGGCCATCTAATCTTTGGCGGCGTCAATGGGCTGACGGTCTTTTACCCGGACAGCCTGCAATTCAATGAGTACCAACCTGCCACAGCGATTACCCGGGTCTGGGTCAACAATGAGTTGGCAAGCTACAGAGCCGGGGCCAGGCAGAAAAAAAGCGCCCCTTTGCTGGAAGCGACCAATCAGGGGCAGCTTTACCTCAACCTGACCCACCGGCAGAACCTGCTTTCTGTAGAATTTGCCGCCCTTGAATACTCCAACCCGGCACAAAATCACTATCGCTACCAACTAATACGCAACAACAGTTTTGGCCAGGGCGAAACAAGCGCCTGGGTGGATTTGGGTTCCAACAACAGCGTACAGTTGGCCAACCTCCGGCCGGGCCATTATCAGTTCAGGGTACTGGGTAGCAATAATGACGGCACCTGGAGCAATCAGCCCGATTTGCTTTCCTTCACCATCCGCCCGCCATGGTGGGCAACATGGTGGGCTTACCTGGCTTATATCCTGCTAACGGCATTGGCTGTGGGCCTGGTCTACCGGATACAGTTACGGCAACGCTTGCAAGTGCAGGAAGCCTTCAGGCTCAAAGAACTGGATCAGTTCAAAAACCGGTTTTTTGTCAACATCACCCATGAGTTCCGCACTCCGCTAACGGTCATCCTTGGGTTATCCAAGCAACTCAAGACCAGCAAAACACCTTTGTCAGCCCGGGAGTCTACCCATAAAATTGACCTGATCCAAAGAAACGGAGAAAACCTGCTCCGCCTGATCAACCAATTGCTCGACCTGGCCAAGCTGGAATCCGGTAACCTGAAACTCAACTATATTCAGGGCGACGTCGTCCCTTATCTGCGTTATGTTGCGGAAAGCCTGCACTCCCTGGCTGCTGTGCGTGGCGTTTCCCTTCAGATCGATTACCCAGGTGATCCGATTGTGATGGACTATGACCCTGAGCGATTACAGCAAATCGTTCACAACCTGCTGTCCAATGCCATTAAGTTCACCCCCGCTGATGGCCAGGTCGTACTGCAAACCCAGGTGGAAAAGAGGGTAGGGCAACCGTCTTCACAACTACTGCTGCTGGTACGGGATACGGGCGTTGGGATTGCGCCGGAAAACCTGCCTCACATTTTCGACCGCTTTCATCAGGCAACCCATCTGGAAAAAGCCTTTACCGGTGGTACCGGCATCGGCCTGGCCTTAACCCGGGAGCTGGTTCATGCCATGGGCGGGGCAATCAAGGTGAGCAGCCAGGTTGGGAAGGGCACGGCATTCAGGGTACACCTTCCCATACGACAGCTCGCAGCCCCGGCTCAAGCTTCCCCGCCTGAGCCGCCCACCATTTCAACAGATACCAGCGCAAGCCCTTCTTCTGGAAAAGGCCAACGTCAGCTGCCCCAGCTTTTGATTATTGAGGACAACCCCGATGTGGTACAATACCTGACTTCCTGCCTTAAGGAATCTTTTGAGCTGAGCTTCGCCTACAACGGAGCAGATGGCATAAACCTGGCTTACGAGAAAATCCCCGACCTGATCATCAGCGATGTGATGATGCCGGAAAAAGATGGCTTTGAAGTATGTGCGGCCCTGAAAGAAGACGAGCGCACCAGCCATATCCCCATCGTATTACTGACCGCACGTGCCGGTGTGGAAGACCGCATTGCCGGTTTGCGGCGCGGCGCGGATGCTTATCTGACCAAGCCCTTCCACGAAGAAGAGCTGCTAATTACGCTGAACAACCTGCTTAAACTAAGGCAGAAACTGCAAGCCAAATACGCTGCCTTTCCGGACATACCACCGCAAGAAACCAAAGAGGAAACCGAAGGGGCCTTTCTCCAAAAAATACACACCCTCGTCCTGGAGCACCTTTCCGATTCCAATTTTTCGGTGGAAGACCTCTGCCGGATGATCGCCATGAGCCAGCCCCAGCTTCATCGAAAGCTAACGGCATTGACCGGGAAAAACGCTACACTCTTTATCCGTTCCGTCCGCCTGGCCAGGGGCAAAGCACTCTTGCAAGAGGAGAATATGACCGTAAGTGAAGTCGCCTACGCCGTAGGGTTCACCGACCCGAAATATTTCAGCCGGGTGTTCTCCAATGAGTTTGGCCTGCCGCCCAGTAAAATTTAACATTTTTCGCACCTCTGTAAACAAACACCTTACATATTTTAATTTTAATAATGAATGGAGAGTCCACCATTCAGAATGGAAAATGGGAATCCGCTGCCACTGATTACCGCATCTTCGTGACAGTGCTTTTTTCCTGAAAATACAGCCTCGGAGTGCCTCTTTGGCCTGGGAGCCTGTTCTGCAACACTCAGGAAAAGCACGGCGCAACGGCCCCCTGCCTTTGACGATAAAGCGGCGGCCGTTGTTTGAAAATTTGTCAAAATCACAAGCACAATGACTATGCTGTTTTTCTCCGCCCCTTTCAAGCCCGCCCTCCTTTTTCGGGCAGGCCTGCTGTCCATATTCTTCTGCTGGGCCCTCCACCTCCCCGCCCTCGCCCAACTCGGCGGGCCCGACCTGCAAATCATGGAAACCCTGCGCGACGACTACGGCTGGGACGTCGCCCTCGGCTGGGGCAGCGGCAACCCCTGCCCGGTGGCTGCCCCCGACTGGCCGGGCGTGATCTGCAATAACGGCCGGGTCAGTGAAATCCAGGTCTCCTGCGGCGCCAACAAACTCACCACCGACTTCCCGGCGGAACTGAACCAGCTGACCGAGTTGATCACCCTGCAGATAAGAGGCTGCTGGACCGACCCCAACAATCCCGCCACCGCCAAAGACCTCACCAACCTCTCGAAGCTCAACATCCTGCGCCTGGATGCAAATCCCGGCCTTACCGGTACCTTGCAGGATTTACTGGGCAATAGCATGACCAGTTTTCCCAATTTCGGGGTGTTAGAGATTTCCAACAGCGGCATAGGCGGTATTATTCCGCCCGATATGCCGGGTAATGTCGTTCGATTTATCAATCAGACCCGGGTGGGGGGGACGCTTCCGAATAATGTGCCAAATGTTTTTAGATATATTGGCAATCAATTAGAGGGGGTGTTACCGCCCAATTGGGTTAGTGCCACGCCAAGTGGTGAGAGAAAAATCGACTACAACAAATTTGACGTGGTCAACACCCCGTCCGGCGATGTAGATAATGCCCAGCCCGGCTGGCGCAACACCCAAACCGTACCGCCCACCAACGTACAGGTAACGCCGGGCGCCGCCAACGAAGCCACCCTCAACTGGACGCCCATCGGCTACACCTGGGACGGTGGCTACTATGAGGTGCTGGCTTCCCCAACCCCCGGCGGTCCCTACACTTCCTACGGCACCACCGAAAGCACCGGCGGCAAAACAGCCACCGGCCTCAACGTGACGGGCCTGCCCGGCGGCACCAATTACTTCGTGGTGCGCACCTTCACCCCGGCACACACGGCCGATTCCTTAGAGGTTTATCAGGCATATAATGATCCTTCCTCCCTGCCATTCCAGCCACAATTGTCGCCCGCCCCGCGACCATCATTCCAGGATACCCTTAACTACCATAGAGCTTTTCGGGACAACCCCCACGACCTGACGAGCGTGAACAGTGCGGAGGTGAGTGCCTTCATCTGCCCGGGCAACATCCTCTACGTCAACGACGATGCCGATGGCAACGACAACGGCTCCTCCTGGGCCGATGCCTTCAACGACCTGCAGGAGGCTCTGGCCCTGACCGCTTCCTGCCCGGATGTAACGGAAATCTGGGTGGCGGAAGGCACCTACAAGCCTACCTCCGGTACCGACCGCAATATTTCTTTTTCCATGCAAAACGGCGTAGCCATCTACGGTGGCTTCCCCAATACCGGCAACCCCACTTTTGCGGACCGGGACTGGGCAGCATACGAGACCATCCTAAGCGGCGATATCGGCACGCCGGGCGATAATAGCGACAACAGCATTCACCTATTCAACAACAGCAACCTCGATGGCACCGCCGTCCTCGACGGCTTCACCCTGAGCGGCGGCAGGGCCAATGGCTTTTCTATCCCAACCCAGGAGGGCGGGGCCATGGTCAACCAGCAATCCAGCCCGACCATTAACAATTGTACGTTCATCAACAATTTCGCCACACGCAACGGTGCTGCCGTCATGAACGTGACCGACTGCTCGCCGGTGTTCACCAATTGCCTGTTCATAGGCAACACCAACGGGGGCAATGGCGATGGGGTGATTTTTGACTTTAACGGCGGGGGCAGCCTGCTCATCAACTGCACCATCAGCGGCAATATTACCCGTTCCGCAGTGTTGAGAAATTTTGCAAATGTCAACACCCAGGTGCAAAACTGTATCCTGTGGGGCAATAGCAACAATAACTTATTTGGCGACTTCACCATCAGCCACTCCATCGTGCAGGGGGGCTTCAGTGCTTGTTCCAACTGCCCCGGCGGCAACGGGAATGTTGACCCCTTGTTCGTTGACGCCGCCAATGGAAACCTGCGCCTGCAGGAATGCTCCCCAGCCATTGATGCGGCAGATAATGCGGCTAATCCCAGTTTGCTCGACCTTGATGGCAATCCCAGGGTGTTCAATGCTGCGGGCACGGCCACTATTGACGTAGGCGCTTATGAATACCCAGCCAGCTTTGACTTCACATTATCTTGTACCATCATTTACGTTAAGGCTAATGCAAGTGGCAACAACGATGGCTCTTCATGGGCGAATGCCTTTAATGACCTGCAGGATGCCTTTGCGCTGGCCAGTGCCGATCCCATTTACACGGAAATCTGGGTGGCGGAAGGCACCTACAAGCCCACGAGCGGGACCGACCGTAATGCCAGCTTTTCAATGCGGAACAACTTGGCTATTTACGGCGGCTTCTCCGGAACACCGGGACAGGAAGGCGACTTTAGCGTCCGGGACTGGGCGGCGCACGAGACCATCCTAAGCGGCGATATCGGCACGCCGGGCGATAATAGCGACAACAGCATTCACCTATTCAACAACAGCAACCTCGATGGCACGGCCGTACTCGACGGCTTCACCCTGAGCGGCGGCAGGGCCAATGGCCCATCTATCCCAACCCAGGAGGGCGGGGCCATGGTCAACCAGCAATCCAGCCCGACCATCAACAATTGTACGTTCATCAACAATTTCGCCACCCGCAACGGTGCTGCCGTCATGAACGTGACCGATTGCTCACCTGTGTTCACCAACTGCCTGTTCATAGGCAACACCAATGGGGGCAACGGCGATGGCGTTGTCTTTGACTTTAACGGCGGGGGAAGCCTGCTCATCAACTGCACCATCAGCGGCAATAGTACACGCAACGCAGTGTTTGGCAATTTTGCAAATGTCAACACCCAGCTGCAAAACTGTATCCTGTGGGGCAATAGCGACAACCGCCTTTCGGGCGACTTCACGGTCAGCCACTCCATCGTACAGGGGGGCTTCAGTGCTTGTTCCAACTGCCCCGGCGGCAACGGGAATGTTGACCCCTTGTTCGTTGACGCCGCCAATGGAAACCTGCGCCTGCAGGAAGGTTCCCCGGCTATTGATGCGGGGGATAATACGGCTATACCTGTCGGTGTCACCACGGATATCACTGGGGCGGATCGCATACAAAACACTACTGTAGACATTGGTGCGTATGAGTTTGAGGTGCTACCATTTGACTGTCCGGACATTATGGCCTATATCGGTGATTCATGTGATGATGGCAATCCTAGTACTGTGAACGATGCCATAGATGAAAACTGCAGTTGTACGGGGGAGATTTGCCCTCCCGGCGGCGAAGTCTGGACGGCCCGCATGGCAGCAGAAGAGAATCAATGGCATTCAGTAACTTATGGCAATGGCTTGTTTGTAGCGGTTTCAGATGATGGCACCAACCGCGTGATGACGAGCCCCGATGGCATTACCTGGACGCCTCGCTCGGCAGCAGAACAGAATGGATGGCGCTCTGTAACTTACGGCAATGGTTTGTTTGTCGCGGTGGCTGAAAGTGGCACCAACCGCGTGATGACGAGCCCCGATGGCATCACCTGGACAGCCCGCATGGCAGCAGAACAGAATTTATGGCTTTCTGTAACCTATGGCAATGGCTTATTTGTAGCGGTGGCTTTTGATGGCACCAATCGCGTAATGACCAGCCCCGATGGCATCACCTGGACAGCCCGCATGGCAGCAGAACAAAATTCATGGGTTTCTGCAACCTACGGCAATGGTTTGTTTGTCGCGGTGGCTGCAAGTGGCACCAACCGCATAATGACGAGCCCCGATGGCATCACCTGGACAGCCCGAACCGCCGCAGAAGATAATTCATGGTGGTCGGTAGCCTATGGCAATGGCCTGTTTGTAGCTGTGTCATGGGATGGCACCAACCGCGTGATGACAAGCCCCGATGGTATCAACTGGACAGCCCGCATGGCAGCAGAGCAAAATTCATGGTTTTCTGCAACCTACGGCAATGGCCTGTTCGTGGCCGTGGCAAATAGTGGCACCAACCGCGTGATGACAAGCCCCGATGGCATCAACTGGACAGCCCGAACCGCCGCAGAAGATAATTCATGGTGGTCGGTAGCCTACGGCAATGGACAGTTTGTAGCTGTGTCATTGGATGGCACCAACCGCGTGATGACGAGCCCCGGTGGTGTAGTGCCATCCATCAGCATCACCGCAACCCCCGGCAGTAGTATCAACATAGGTGAAGAAGTCACTTTCACCAGCATATCGGTGAATGGTGGAGATACGCCTACCTTCCAATGGAAAATAAATGGCAATCCGGTAGGTGACAATAGCCCAGCCTTCACAAGCACTACCCTGGAGGACAGCGATGTCGTCACCGTAGAGATGACGAGCAGTGACCTCTGCGCCAATCCGGCTATGGCTACGAGCAATGAGATTGTGATGGAGGTGACTAATCCATGCCCTCCCGGCGGCGTGACCTGGACTGCGCGTTCAGCATCAGCAAATAACGGCTGGAATTCGGTAGCCTACGGTAATGGGCTGTTTGTGGCCGTGGCAAGTAGTGGCGCCAACAGCGTGATGACCAGCCCTGATGGGATCAACTGGACGGCACGCTCAGCGGCAGCAAACACTGTGTGGCTGTCGGTAACCTATGGCAATGGCCTGTTTGTAGCGGTAGGCAGTGGCGCTATCAATGTGATGATCAGCCCCGATGGGATCAACTGGACCGCCCAAAGTGGGCCAGAACTCAATGGATGGCAATCAGTGACTTACGGTAATGGCCTGTTCGTGGCCGTGGCAACTGCTGGCGCTAACCGCGTGATGACCAGCCCTGATGGGATCAACTGGACGGCCCGTGCAGCAGCAAACAACAATTCATGGTTCTCAGTAACCTACGGCAATGGCCTGTTTGTGGCCGTGGCAGTTAATGGTGCTAACCGCGTGATGACCAGCCCCGATGGCATCAACTGGACTGCCCGCGCAGCGGCAGGAAACAATCAATGGTTCTCAGTAACCTACGGCAATGGCCTGTTCGTCGCCGTAGCAGTTAATGGCGCTAACCGCGTGATGACGAGCCCTGATGGGATCAACTGGACGGCCCGTGCAGCAATAGAAAACAATCTATGGTTCTCAGTAACCTATGGCAATGTCCTGTTCGTGGCCGTGGCAGGTGATGGCGCTAACCGCGTGATGACCAGCCCCGATGGCATCAACTGGACGGCCCGCGCAGCGGCAGAAAACAATCAATGGTTGTCAGTAACCTACGGCAATGGCCTGTTTGTGGCCGTGACAAATGGTGGTACCAACCGGGTGATGACCAGCCCCCGTGGTGCAGCGCCGGATGCCCCGACAGGCACCCTGGCGATCACCAACAACGTCTGCACCAACTGCATGCTCAGCGATGGCAGTATCGCTCTCGGTACGGTCAGCGGCAGTGACGGTACCCTCGAGTACTCCACCGATAACGGCGATACCTGGAGCAGCACACTGCCCACCTACAATCAGACCGGCCCTGCGCAGACCATCTTGGCCAGTGTATTGGCCGCCAATGGCTGCCGCAGCAACAGCACACAAGTAGGTATTACAGCACCCGACGAATGCGTACCTGATGCACCTACTGGCACCCTGTCCATCACCAACAGCACTTGCACTGACTGTAGCCTTTCCGGCGGTAGCATCGCCATAGGCACGGTCAGCAGCACGGGCGGCACGCTGGAATACAGCACCGATAACGGCGCAAGCTGGAGCAGCACACTGCCGGAATACAATCAGGACGGCCCGGCACAGACCATACTCGCTAGTGTGCTGGCCGCCAACGGCTGCCGAAGCAACAGCACGCAAGTAGGCATAACCGCACCGGGCGAGTGCATCACGCCCGCCGCGCCCACGGGCGACTTAGCCATTACCAACAGCACTTGCAACGATTGTAGCCTCAGCGGCGGCAGCATCGCCATAGGCACGGTCAGTGGCACGGGCGGCACGCTGGAATACAGCACCGACAACGGCGCAAGCTGGAGCAGCACACTGCCGGAATACGATCAGGACGGCCCGGCACAGGCCATCATCGCCTCCGTGCTCAGTGCCAACGGCTGCCGAAGCAACAGCACGCAAGTAGGCATAACCGCACCGGGCGAGTGCATCACGCCCGCCGCGCCCACGGGCGACTTAGCCATTACCAACAGCACTTGCAACGATTGTAGCCTCAGCGGCGGCAGCATCGCCATAGGCACGGTCAGTGGCACGGGCGGCACGCTGGAATACAGCACCGATAACGGCGCAAGCTGGAGCAGCACACTGCCGGAATACAATCAGGATGGCCCGGCACAGACCATACTCGCTAGTGTGCTGGCCGCCAACGGCTGCCGAAGCAACAGCACGCAAGTAGGCATAACCGCACCGGGCGAGTGCATCACGCCCGCCGCGCCCACGGGCGACTTAGCCATTACCAACAGCACTTGCAACGATTGTAGCCTCAGCGGCGGCAGCATCGCCATAGGCACGGTCAGTGGCACGGGCGGCACGCTGGAATACAGCACCGACAACGGCGCAAGCTGGAGCAGCACATTGCCGGAATACAATCAGGATGGCCCGGCACAGACCATACTCGCTAGTGTGCTGGCCGCCAACGGCTGCCGAAGCAACAGCACGCAAGTAGGCATAACCGCACCGGGCGAGTGCATCACGCCCGCCGCGCCCACGGGCGACTTAGCCATTACCAACAGCACTTGCAACGATTGTAGCCTCAGCGGCGGCAGCATCGCCATAGGCACGGTCAGTGGCACGGGCGGCACGCTGGAATACAGCACCGACAACGGCGCAAGCTGGAGCAGCACATTGCCGGAATACAATCAGGATGGCCCGGCACAGACCATACTCGCTAGTGTGCTGGCCGCCAACGGCTGCCGAAGCAACAGCACGCAAGTAGGCATAACCGCACCGGGCGAGTGCATCACGCCCGCCGCGCCCACGGGCGACTTAGCCATTACCAACAGCACTTGCAACGATTGTAGCCTCAGCGGCGGCAGCATCGCCATAGGCACGGTCAGTGGCACGGGCGGCACGCTGGAATACAGCACCGACAACGGCGCAAGCTGGAGCAGCACATTGCCGGAATACAATCAGGATGGCCCGGCACAGACCATACTCGCTAGTGTGCTGGCCGCCAACGGCTGCCGAAGCAACAGCACGCAAGTAGGCATAACCGCACCGGGCGAGTGCATCACGCCCGCCGCGCCCACGGGCGACTTAGCCATCACCAACAGCACTTGCACTGACTGTAGCCTTTCCGGCGGTAGCATCGCCATAGGCACGGTCAGCAGCACGGGCGGCACGCTGGAATACAGCACCGATAACGGCGCAAGCTGGAGCAGCACACTGCCGGAATACAATCAGGATGGCCCGGCACAGACCATACTCGCTAGTGTGCTGGCCGCCAACGGCTGCCGAAGCAACAGCACGCAAGTAGGCGTGACCGCACCGGGCGAGTGCATCACGCCCGCCGCGCCCACAGGCGACTTAGCCATTACCAACAGCACTTGCAACGATTGTAGCCTCAGCGGCGGCAGCATCGCCATAGGCACGGTCAGTGGCACGGGCGGCACTTTGGAGTACAGCACCGATAACGGCGCAAGCTGGAGCAGCACACTGCCGGAATACGATCAGGACGGCCCGGCACAGACCATCATCGCCTCCGTGCTCAGTGCCAACGGCTGCCGAAGCAACAGTATACAGGTGGGAGAAACAATGCCTGGCACCTGCGCAACGGTTGTTGCCAGTTGTCAAAATCAAACGGTCAGTCTCGAAATAAACGGAACCGGCAGCTTGCCAGCCTCAGCCCTTAACAATGCATCCTCTGGATGCAGTACCCTATCCTTTGAGGTGGACAATGCCTCTATCCTGAATTTCAACTGTACGAATCTCGGAGCCAGTACAGTCACCCTTACGGCTTCTGATGTGATCGGGAACACTTCGACCTGTTCAGCCACTATTACAGTTGAAGATAATGTGCCTCCCACTGCCATCTGCCTTAACACCACCGTCAACCTGGAGCCAAACGGAACATATGCGCTAAAGCCAACCGATGTTTATAATGCGGGGGCCAGCAGTGATAATTGTGGGATTACCGCTGTAAGCTTTCCTCCCGTTTCCTTTACCTGTGATCAGGCCGGGGCAGCCTTCGCCATCACTGTGACGGTGGAAGATTTCAGTGGGAATACAGACCAATGTATAGCTATGGTCAGCGTGGAAGCCGGCACCGCCCTGCCCGCCGGCTGGGCCGCCAGCGATATCGGCAGCCAGGGCGCCGGCAGCAGCTATGACTACGACCCCTGCGCCAGCAATAACCCTAACCGGGGCGACTTCACTGTATCCACCGGCGCCTACAATCTCATCCCCAACAACAGCGACAACCTCGCCTTCATCGGGCGCGAGCTGTGCAATAACGGCGGCATTCAGGCCCGCATCGAGGATGTCAGCGGAGGGTACGCCGGGCTCATGATACGCGAAAGCAGCGCTCCGGGCGCTAAAATGGTCGCCGTGTATTCCAACCTCACCAGCCTGCTGAGGCGGGAAATCCGCACTACCGACAACGGGCCGAGGGCTTCCAATACCTCTTTCGCACCCTTCCCCTACTGGCTAAGGCTCGTGCGGCAGAACGACTACATCCGGGCTTTCTACCGCACCTCGGACAACGGCAGCTGGACCCTCTTCCATCAGGCTTACCTGCCGATGCAGCCCTGCGTGGAAATGGGGCTGGCCGTCTTCACCACTGACCCGAACGGGCAGGCACAGGCTACCTTCAGCCAGGTGCAGTGGCAGTCCAACGTGGGTGGCAACAGCCTGGCCCTCTTCAATGATGGCGCCGCAGCAGCACAGCCGGAAGAACGGGAGGCCAGCGTCTTCCCCAACCCGGCACGAGACGCCTTCACCCTCGCCTTTTCCAAAGCGCCAGAAAGCGGGGGTATAGCCATATTGCGCAATCAGATGGGACAGGCTCTGGAGCAGCGCCAACTGCTGCCGGGCGAGGCCGCTACGGATTGGGACATAAGCCGCCTGCCGGGCGGGCTGTACCTTTTGGAGGTGCGCCAGGGAGGGTGGCCGCCACAGGTGCTGCGGGTGGTGAAAGCCAACTAGCATAGCACCTCTTTTACTTTACAGTATTCTGAGAATTGCCCGGGGTTTACGCGCCGGGCAATTCTCTTTTTTTAGCCTCTGTACCGGCTATCTATGTTTGTCCGGCTTATCAATCTATCCGATGAAGTATTGCATCTTCAATACAAATGGTTGTATGTTTGTAAACCACTAGTGGAGTTCCATGAAATCCAGGCTCAAAATATCGTTTGCAATAGCAGTGCTGCTGCCGTATCTACTTGGCGGCGGCTTGCTGAGCGCACAGGGGCCACTTTCGGAAAGCACCCTGCCTTTGCCCACGCAGCGCCTCATCTGGGATATGGCTACCGGGCCGGAAGGCTACCTTTGGCTGGCTACGAAACTTGGCTTATTCCGCTATGACGGGCACCGGTACGTAGCGTACACTGATGCTCAAGGCACGCCCAACCGCATCAGCTACAACGATGTGATGCAAGTTTTGCCTACTCAGGACGGGCAGCTCGCGCTGTTCAATGGCGTGCATACCGTGGATGTACTGAACCCTGCAACCAACGCACTTAAGACCCACGACATAGGCGCAGGCACCTCACCCCGGGGTGCCATCAGGACAGCTTGCCGGCAGGCCGATGGCCGGGTGTTCTTCATCACCGAGCACGACGAAGGCTATGCCCTGTTCGAATACTTAGACGGAGCCTTCGAGCGATGCTTTGAGCGCCGGGAGAAACGGCTGACCAACCCCAAGATGACAGCACAAGGCAGCCGGCGTTTTCATTTGGCGGCTCAGGAAGACGGTTCGTTTCTGCTCCACGATCAGGAAAACGGACTGCTGCACCTGAGCAACGATGGGCAACTGCTGCGACGCTTTTCACCAAAAGGAAGAAAGAACGAAGCCTTGAACTTTTTCCAGGCAGAAAAACAAGGCGGGATCATACTCGCGTATGACGCCAAAAGCGGTATTTACCGCGTAGACCTGGCCAAGGGCAAGATAGAACTGGATGCGCGCTTTCCCGACGACGACTACGGTATCTGTAAAGCTGACGAGCACGGCAACCTGCTATTCGGTGCTAAGGAAAAGAGCAGTAGTATTAAATCTTTATGGATGCTCGATCCGGAAGGTAACTTTACTGAAATAGAAGACTTATCCAGCAGGCCACCTTTCGGCTTCCTGGTGTACGGGCGAAATTTCTCGGATTTTTTCTACCTGGTCTCAGACAGTGGGCTTTTGAAGATCAATACGAGGGAGCGGAATGTCAAGAGCTACTTAGCGAAGATGGACATCAGTGGACGTGGGATGATGAGTGACGGGCAAGGGGGCCTAATTATTACGACAGAGCGGCACGGATGGTACCGGCTTGACAGGGCCTCCGATCGCATAAGCCCCATTCAGATCGGGGATACCGGCTACCCGGACCTGGACCCTCCGCAGTACCCGCGCAACCTGATTAAGGATACCAATGGCGATATCTGGGCATCGGCTTACGGAAACCCGCCGGTGACAGCCACACCTGATGGCTACCTGCTACGCTACCGCCCCTCGGACGGCAGTGTGCGGGCTTTCAAAAACAAATACCGTATCGAAGCGCTGCTGCCGGATAAGTCCGGGATGTTTTATATAGCTTCGATTGGTACCTTGCAAAAGTTTGACCCTGCCACCAGCCAATTCGTCGAACTGCCAGGCAATTATGGATTTTCATTCACTCAGGGCGTAATCCCCAACTGCATTATGCAGGCTCGCGACGGCAAAATATGGATAGGCACGGAAAAAGGGCTGGTGCAGTTCGACCCTGAGGACAGCAGTTTCGTATCCTTTGGCGATGAAGGAAATAGGCCCGCACCATTTAGCAACAACATTATGGCCATCCACGAAGCTCCCGACGGTCGGCTTTGGCTGGGCACACAGGGTGGGTTGCACCTGTTCGACGCGGCTACAGGCCAGGTAGAAACCTACACAGACCGCAACGGCTTGCCCGACAACAACGTATGCGCAATCTTGCCCGATGAACGCGGTAATATATGGCTGGCTACTTTCAGGGGCTTAAGCTATTTTGAACCCAGGGCGAAGCGGTTTCGCAATTTCTACACCTCCGAAGGCTTCAACCACAACGAGTTTAACCGCCATTCCTTTTACCGTACCGAAGAGGGCACCTATTTTATCGGGGGCATGGATGGTTTCAACGCCTTTCGGGCGGAGGAACTGATGGCGGAGAAGGCGGTCCCGGGAATTTTATTGTCGGAGATTGCCTTTTTTGGGCCAAGGGGAGACTCCCTCATCACGCGGACGCATGGCTTGAGCAAGCTGCGTTCAGTCGTGCTGCCAGCGGCTAACCGCTTTTTGCAGCTTCGCTTTGCCCTCGACCATTTTTCGCACCCGGAACAAAACAGCTACTCCGTCTTTTTGGAAGGCTACGATGCCGATTGGGTGTCGCTGGGCAATGTAGCCGAAGTGCGCTACAACAACCTGCCTCCGGGCAAGTACCGCCTTCATGTGCGGGGTGCAGGCCCTAGCGGTACCCTTTCAAAAAACACCATCGAGCTGAACGTCCATGTGAAGCAATTTTTTTACCAAAGCGCTTGGTTTTACCTGCTCCTCCTGCTGGCGGGTATGGCGCTGATCGCCGCATGGATCAGCCGCCTGCGCACGGAAAAGCTGCGCCTCAAGGCTGAGGTCGAAAAGCGCACGGCGCAAATATGGGCGGATAAAGAGATTATTGAGCAACAGGCCAGCGAACTTCAGGAACTGGACCGGATAAAATCCCAGTTTTTCGCCAACATTAGCCATGAGCTCCGCACCCCGCTTACGCTCATCCTCAGCCCCCTGAAGCGGATACTGAAAAACGAAAGCCTCAACCTGCCTGCTATACGGCAACACCTGGAAATAATGGAAAAAAACGGCGAGCTCCTGCGCCTGCAAATTGAAGAGCTCCTCGAACTCAGCCGCCTCGATGCCGGAAAAGCAGCCCTGCAAAGAAGCTTAGTGGAGCTGAAGCCGCTGCTGCAAAATACATTGGAACGCTTCGAACCCGCAGCTGCGCAGAAAGGCATAGATTTGGTGCTCGACTGGCAATTACCGGAGATGCCGACGGTACTGCTCGACGCGCCAAAATTTGAAAAAATCATTAGCAACCTAATAGACAACGCCCTGAAATTCACTGCATCAGGCAGGGTCCAACTGACGGTGAGCAGACAGGCTACAGCGCAGCAGAACAAGCAGGTACTGCAACTGTGCGCAGCCGTTACCGATACCGGCAGTGGCATAACTCCCGAAGACCTGCCCCACGTTTTCGAGCGCTACTTCCAAACCCGAAACGATGTTCTTGCTACCGCGGGCAGCGGTATAGGCCTGGCTTTGGCCAAATCGTTTGCGGTGCTGATGGGGGGAGACATCACGGTGGAAAGCCGCATAGGCGAAGGGAGCACTTTCACCTGTCGCCTGCCTTTGCCACTGAGTGAACCTAAAGCTTCAAAAAGCAGCAGTAGCAGCAGTCCAGAAAAGAGTCTTAAAGAAGCTGTAGAGCCCATAGTCTATCAGCTCCCGACGGCAACCAATGCAGCCGGGCAGGCTGCAGAACAGGCCACCATCCTGCTAGCCGAAGACAATCACGACCTCCGGTATTACCTCCAACAAATTTTGGAAGCCCACTACGAAGTGGCGGCAGTGGAAAATGGGCAGCAAGCCCTGCAATACCTCCAATCGGAAGCTCCGGTTCAAAACCTGCTCATCCTGAGCGATGTCATGATGCCCGTGATGGATGGCTTTACGCTGCTGGAAAGCGTGAAAGCCGAAGAAAAGCTGCGAAAAGTCCCTTTCGTGATGCTCACCGCCAAAGCAGGCAGCGAAAACCGGCTGCGCGCCCTCCGTATGGGCGTGGACGATTACCTGCTCAAGCCCTTTGAGGAAGAAGAGCTGCTCGCCCGAATCGCCAACTTGCTGGCCAACCTGCGGCTACGCCTGCAGTTCGCCGCAGAAGATCAGGTGCCCGAACCAAATGAAGGTGCCGCTGAGCAGGAATGGCTGGAGACCGTGGAAAAAATCGCTCTCACGTCCCTCAATGCCCCACAGCTGAGCATAGATTTCCTGGCGAAAAAAACCGGGCTAAGCCGCAGCAGCTTCCACCGCCGCATCAAAGCAGAAACCGGCCTGACGCCTAATTTATACCTTCGCGAAATACGTTTACAACAGGCTCGTCAACTGCTCGAAGGCGGCCTTGTAGCCAGCGTCGCAGAGGCCGCCCGGCAGGTGGGCATCCAAAAGCGAGCCTACTTCTCACAGTTATTCCAGTCCCGGTTCGGGCGCCTGCCTTCCTCCTATTTTCAACATCCGGAATGAATGTTCATCCTGAATAGTGTAGCAAGTTCCAGCTCCGCCAGCGCAGGCTTTTGGGCTGTTTGACCGAAATGGGGCACATGCTGACCGAATTGTGGCATGCCCTAAAATAGCGCATCTCGGCAGAGACCATGACCTTTACAAAAACACTCACTAATGACACCTTCCAAAAATAATATGCACTACGATACAGTAAATTCATGTTTCAATAAGGCAAGGCAGGTTGGGCTATGGATATTGTCTATGCTGTTGGCTGTGACGCCGGCCTGGTCAGGGCATATCTCTTTCATTTCAGCTACTGATATATTGCTAATTGAGCCAGGTGGCGTAAACGAGGCCCCCAAGCTGTCCAGAAGTGGCATCGGTGGAATTGTTACCGTTAGCAGCAACCAGGCCGATACCTACCAAGCCGGGATCAAAACCCCTAAACCCTTACCAGGCAATGCCCAGGTGGCCGAAGCCTTGCCAACTTGCCCAGCCACGGGGACGCTGACCTGGACTGGAGCTGCTGATACCGATTGGGGCAATGCCTCCAACTGGGATGCCGGTTGCGTGCCCATTGCCGACAATGAAGTCGTCATTCCGGATGTAGTCAATGCCCCCGTCATCATGGACGGCACGGCAGCGGCAGCCATGACGGTTATGGTCATGCCCGATGCCTCGCTAACCCTAGAGGCTATGGGCAGCCTCACCCTGGAAGGCGCTACGGGTATGCCTTCCGGCGGCCTGTACAACCAAGGTACAGTGACCAACAACGGCCAAATTGACATCGGGCAGAGCATCAGCCCGGGCGAGTACGGGCTGGTCAACGAAGGCTCGTTCAGCAACGAGGCTGGCAGTGAATTGAGCATTGACCGCACGGGCAACATCGGCTTATGGAACAAAGGCGGCACCTTGGCTAATGAAGGGAAAATCATTACCGGTGCGGTGGTGGGTACCTCCCGACCAGGCATCTACAACGAAGGCGACATCCAGAACAATGGCGGGGAAATAGAAATAGACCGCTACAACGGCGCGGGCATAGACAACCGTCCCAACAGTACAATTTCCAATTCGGGGCGGTTGGCCATTGGCCAACTATCCGGGCCTCTGAACACCTGCATTTACAACTTCGGCCATATCCAAAACCTCGCCAGCGGCAAAATCGAATTGGATAACGGCAGTTCCGGTATTTTCACCACCACGACCGGTGGCGTCAGCAGTTCGTTTACCAATGCGGGCGAAATCGCCATCGGACAAATAGCCAATATCGGCGGCCCCGGCATTTACAACCAAAGTGCCTCCGGCGCCTCGGCCTTATTTGAAAACAAAGCCGATGGCGAGATACTGATAGACCGCTTTAGCGTAGGTATCCACAACGAACTCAACAGCTCGTTCGACAATAGCGGCTTGATCAAAATAGCGCCCACAGTGCTTGGAACTGGTCCTGCTCCTGCTCTCTATAACCGAAGTACGTTCAACAACTATGCCGGCGCCGAGATTCAAATAGACCGTATCTCTAGAACTGGCCTGCAACATGATGAGGGTACTTTCACTAATGGGGGCAAGATCATCGTCGGCATTAATGTGACGATTACCAATTTCAGTCCGGGGGTTTACAACGAGGCTACCTTTGTCAATCAGGCTGATGCGGAAATACACATTGACCGGTTCACGCACGTGGGCTTCCAAAATGCATTCAACAGTTCGATGACCAATGCGGGCCTGATCAAGATCGGTGAAAACGTACTCGGCGGCAACAACGGCTTGTACAATGACGGGACTTTCGAGAATCAGGCCACCGGTGAAATCCATGTGGACAATATACCCGACGGTAGCAGCCAAAACGGTGTTTTCAATGCCTCTGGCGATACCTTCACCAATGCCGGCAAAATTTTTATCGGCAGTACCAGCGGAGCGGGATCAACAGGGCTGTTCAATGGTGGCAATTTCTTCAACAACGGCGAAATTAGTGTAGACAATGTTTACAATAGCTCTTCTGGGGATCACGGTCTATACCACCGTTCTGGCAGCTTTTTGAATACCGGTAAAATCAGTATCGGTACCACTGGCAGCGCCGGCGACTGGGGCATATATACCTCCTCCACGTTCGACAACGAGGCCGATGGCGAAATCGCTATTGACCGTTGCGGGATAAGCGGGCTGCGCAATGGCAGTGTTGGGGGCGGCGCTTTCACCAACGCTGGCAAGCTGGCCATCGGCGCCAACGAAACAGTAGGCGACTGGGGGCTTTGGAACGAAAACCAATTCAACAACAGCGGCGAACTGAGCATTGACAATTCGACCGTCACCGGCCTGCGCCACCAGTCAGACTCCTTCGAAAACACAGGCACTATAGTACTAGGCGGAAATACAGGCATAGGCGAATGGGGGCTGTGGAATCAGGCGGCGTTCACCAACGGCACCAGCGGTGAAATTAGTATTGACCGCACCAGCAACACGGGGCTGCTCCTCTTCTCTAATACGTTCGCCAATAGCGGAACAGTCAGCATCGGTGCCAGCGCGGCCGTTGGTGCCCAAGCCATTTACAATAATGGCTCACTTGACAACGAAACCTGTGCAGTACTCAATATCTACGCACCCCTGTACAACGATGCTACGCTCAACAACTCAGGTGTGGTCTTATCGAGCACGGCAGAGCCGCACACCAACTCGGGCTTCACTAACGAAGGCGTCATCGCCTACCCCGGTGGTAACCCGATACCGAACGTGACCAACAATGAGATTATCGTTGCGCCGGTAACCTCCAATAGCTGCAATGCCGTTAGCCCAGCCTTTACGCTTAGCAGCCCGACAGACTTTGACATCGCAGGCGTGTTCACGGACGAGGCAGCGACCCTGTCGGCTGGCACTTATGCAGTTGCCACCAATACCTTCACGCCAACGGAATCTTTGGAAGAGGATACGTACAGCTATTTCGTGCAAATAGCCGACCCTGTTGGAGGATGTACCCGCACCGTTCCATGGAACTTGACGATTGTAAGCTTGTTCCCCAGTGATGCCTTCCTTCCCGCCGGAACAACGCTAGCCGACCCCTTCACAGGAGTCACTGACTACGACACTGACCACTTCATTTGCGGGGGTGAAGAGGCGGTCTACGGCACCCAGGCTGATGCGTCAGATATTGACGTAACCTGGAGCATTTCAGGCGGCGGTACTATCCTTGCCGGTGACAACACCAGCAATGTGAAGGTGCGCTGGGAAAATCCTGGCATTCACACCTTGACCTTCGTAGCAACTAACGTAGTCTCAGGCTGCACAAGCACCAATTCCCTTGAGGTGACGGTGGACGGTGATGCCCCCGTTATTTTCTGCGAAGACATTACCGTTGAGCTGGATGCTAACGGGGAGTACATGATGGCCAATGACGAAGCTTTGCTAAGCATCACGGACGACTGCCACGTTCTGGGCCCCTTCACAGAGGGTGACCCTGGCGCGCGAATGTTTGATTGTAACGACGTAGGCATGACTTTCTCTCGTACTATGGTCGCTAATGATGTTGCAGGCAACCAAGGTTACTGCAACTACAACGTTACAGTCGAAGACAACACCGCCCCCACGGCCGTCTGCCTCAACACCACCGTCGAGCTACAGCCGGACGGGCTGTACCACTTGCAGCAGGGCGATGTGTACGATGCCGCCAACAGCAGCGACAACTGCCCATACTTGCCCGCACTGGGCGGGCCCGTACCGGGCGCCATCGACAACGTCTCTTTCCCATCCACCACCTTTGGCTGTGACGATGTGGGCCTTATCTTCCCGGTTACAGTGACGGTAACAGACCCCAGTGGCAACAGCGACAACTGTACGGCTAATGTATCGGTAATACCCGGCACCGCTCTGCCCTCAGGCTGGGCTGCCAGCGATATCGGCGATCAGGGTGCCGGCAGCGACTACGCTTACGCCCCCTGCGCACGTAAAAATCCTAACCGGGGCGACTTCACTGTATCCACCGGCGCCTACAATCTCATCCCCAGCAACAGCGACAACCTCGCCTTCATCGGGCGCGAACTGTGCAACAATGGCGGCATCCAGGCCCGCATCGAGGATGTCAGCGGGGGGTACGCCGGGCTCATGATACGCGAAAGCAGCGCTCCGGGCGCTAAAATGGTCGCCGTGTATTCCAACCTCACCAGCCTGCTGAGACGGGAAATCCGCACTACCGACAACGGGCCGAGGGCTTCCAATACCTCTTTCGCACCCTTCCCCTACTGGCTAAGGCTCGTGCGGCAGAACGACTACATCCGGGCTTTCTACCGCACCTCGGACAACGGAAGCTGGACCCTCTTCCATCAGGCTTACCTGCCGATGCAGCCCTGCGTGGAAATGGGGCTGGCCGTCTTCACCACTGACCCGAACGGGCAGGCACAGGCCACCTTCAGCCGGGTGCAATGGCAGTCCAACGCAGGCGGCAACAGCCTGGCCCTCTTCAATGAAGGCGCCGCAGCAGCACAGCCGGAAGAACGGGAGGCCAGCGTCTTCCCCAACCCGGCACGAGACGCCTTCACCCTCGCCTTTTCCAAAGCCCCCGAAAGCGGGGGTATAGCCATATTGCGCAATCAGGTGGGGCAAGTCGTGGGGCAGCGGCAACTGCAGCCGGGCGAGGTGGCTACAGAGTGGGACGTGAGCAGCCTGCCGTCCGGGCTGTACCTCATGGAGGTGCGGCAGGAAGGATGGCCCTTTCAGGTAATCAGGATGATAAAAACGAACTAAGGCCGGAAAGTTTTAAAATTGGGGGATCACAATTGCAAGTACGGCCCAAAACAAGACCGTACTTGCGCCCCCAAAGCAGAAAGTAAAGCGCGTCATTCCTGGCTCTAAATGCTTTTTACTGGGCTACAAGGGGTCTTCACTGAAAAATAATAAAAAATGCCGTGAAGCCGAAGCATCTTTGCCCATTATGAAACATCGGTTTAAAGTCTACCTGATTGAGCCGTGCCCGGTTATAGCGGCGCATTTATCAGCATGTATAGTGGAAATAGGCGGAGCGGTTTACCATTCGAAAAGCTATCATATATCAAGTAAAAGATTGCCCACTAATGCGCTCAATCCGCTCAGGGCCATTGAAAGCGACCTGGCTATCGTTGCCATCACTCCTCAGTATATCAACAAATTACTTTTTCTGGCGACCCAGCTACACTGGCAGTTTGAATTGCCGGTCATCTGGAGCAGTACGCTGCCAATCGGAACTGTTGGAAGCCATTACATGCTCGAACAGGATTTTCCGATACTTCACAAACCCTTTTCTGAAAATCAGGTTAAAAGAGTTATCAGGGATACACTTTCCCTGATGTGAGCAAAACTTTGCTCATTTGCGCGCAGGTTATTAACTTAACAGCGATCATGAATTCAGTTATAATTTATGCCTAACCCTGGTATTCTAATTGTGGAAGACGACCCCATCATTGCGGCAGACCTTGAAGACCGCCTGATAGAGATGGGCTACAGGATTACCGGAAGCGTCCGCAGTGGAGAAGCGGCTCTGGAGCTTCTGCAATCGGAGATGCCAGACTTAGCGCTGCTGGACATTCAACTGGAAGGTGAGCTCGACGGGGTGGAAACAGCAGAAATCATCGCCAAAAAGCATAGCTTCCCGCTCATTTTTCTGACCAGCAACGCTGATGACGTCACTTTCGCACGCGCTAAAGGTGTCCAACCGCACGCTTTCCTTTCCAAACCCTTCAGAGGAAGGGACCTGCGGCATGCCATTGAGCTGGCCCTTGGTCAGTCCGGCCAACTTTCCGGAGGTGCACCTGCCCCCTCTTCCCTTGCGACCAAAACCCTGCAGGATTGCATTTTTATCAAGACAAATGACTTGCAGGTCAAGGTACGCCTGAAGGATATCCTCTGGGCCGAGGCGGACGACTACTATTGCAAGGTCGTCACCAATGACCGGACCCATCTGGCTACGCTAACCCTGAAAAAATTTCACGATATCCTGCAAAATGATGACTTTATGCGGGTACATCGCTCCTATCTTGTCAACCTGAATCAGATCGATAAAATAGGAGGGCTTTATGTATATATCGGAAAACATAAAATCCCGGTAGGCAGATCCTACCGCGCAAAGCTGCAGGAGCGTATCAAAATGCTTTGAGCCCTACACCTACAGACAACACTTTCACGCCCAACCATTTATGAACACACACCACAAAATAACATTCCTATTCCTTTTCTTTCCCATAGCCCTGTTCAGCCAAACCCCGGTCATTGACAGCCTTGAGCAATCGCTCCAAAATGCTCAATCAGACACGGCTTCCCTTAGTGTACTCATTGAGCTGACTCACCTTATGAATGGATATGACCTGGAACAGGGATTGGAGTATGGCTATCAGGGACTGCACCTCATCAGTGACGAAACGACAGCTACCCAGAAGGCAGAATTGCTAACCGCCATAGGCCGTATCCATGCCAACTCCAGTCAGCCCGACTCCGCTATCCATTACTTTGAACGGGCCAATGCTATTTTTGAAGCCTCCGGCAACCTCGCCGGCCAGGCGCGGGTACTCAGTAAACTGCAGTGGGTAGCCAACTATCTGGGGCGGTACGAGAAAGCGGCAACCATCGCCTTTCAGGTGCTGGGCATCCGGGAATCTCTCGGTGAGGAGGCAGAGATTGGCATGGCCAACAGTGATGTGGGGGACGCGCTCTATAATCAGGGGAATTACCAGGAGGCCCTTGACTATGCGCTCCGTGGCTATGAGCAACTAAAAACTGCTGGTGCACCTGACGTTGACCTTGGCGTGACTGCACAACTCCTGGCAGATATTAACCTGCAGTTAGATGAATTGGATACCGCGCTGAACTATGCAAACGAAGCCCTGCGGCTACGTCAAAATGCCGGTGACCTTGTGGATATCGCGCTGTCGCAAAATACCCGGGGGAATATTCTCAAATATATGGAGCGGTACGAGGAGGCGCTCTCTGATTATCAGGAAGCCAACGAAATAGCCATTTCCACCGGATTTGTAAGTTTGGAGATGGCCACACTGAACAATATCGCGGATATTTATATCCGAATGGAGGAGTATGGTTTAGCCCTTCCGATTGTACGCTCGCTGTGGCAGCAGTTGCAACAGACAGGAGAACAGTACAAGTGGCCGGAAGCCCTAATAAATTTATCTCAGGCCTACGAAGGGCTGGGACAGTACGACTCGGCACTCGTCTACCACAAAAGATACACCGCCGTCAGCGACAGCCTGTTCACCGCAGAAGCAGATGAAAAAGTGGCGGAACTGCAGACCCGGTACGAAACGGCTCAAAAGGAGGCCACCATTTACCAGCAGCAACAGGCACTCAGCCGGGAACGCACCATCCGATGGTATTCGGTCGGCATAGCCGGGCTGCTCCTGGTACTGGCGCTTATGCTGCTGCAAGGCTACCGGACCATCCGGCAGAAAAACCGCTCGATTGAAGCCCTCCTATACGAAATCCACCACCGGGTCAAAAACAACCTGCAGGTCCTCTCCAGCCTGCTTAGCCTGCAATCCCGCTACATACAGGACGAAAACGCCCTTGATGCCATACGCGAAGGCCAAAACCGGGTGGACGCCATGGGGCTGATCCATCAGCAGCTCTACACCGGAGCTACGCCCGCTGCGCTGAATATGCAGACCTACCTCCACGAACTGGGTGAAACGGTAGCAGATTCCTTTGGTCTGGACGACCGCCGGATACAAATCCGCTATGAAGTCGAACCGGTGGAGCTGGATGCAGAAACGGCCATCCCCGTAGGCCTCATCACCAATGAACTGATTACCAATGCTCTGAAGTATGCTTTCCCGGATAACCGTCAGGGAGAAATCCGCCTGCATTTTTCCCGGCCGGCGCAAGGCGGCTACCTGCTGAAAGTACAGGACAATGGCGTGGGAAAAGCAGCTGCCGTTACTACGGATAGCGGTACGGCCTTTGGCACCCGGCTTATCCGCCTGCTCAGCCAAGAGCTCAAAGCGCGGGTGGAGGAGCTGGAGGGCACGGGCTATGGCAAAGCGATTTGGTTTGACTGATTGTGCGGCTGTAAAACACAGGACCTGTATCCATGATCGCTTCCTTAGGGTAGCAAGATATCCTGGAAACAGCAGAAAGATACGAATCCTCCTGCAAGCCCGGGCGACAACTGAACGAATGTACGGGCAGCAGGTGTCAATGGTGCTGCTGACTGAGTGAGTGTTATATTTTTTGCATTGACTTCGCCCCACTCCCGTCGTCGCGCTTCCAGCGAGGCGATGGGTTGACCTACGCGTACCCAATTCACAAGACCCGGACCTCCAAATTCTCCGGATCATCAAAGTAGAGGGTGACTTCCAGTTCGATTTCTTTTTTGTACTCTTCTCCCTTGCAGCGCAGCACTACCTTTTCCTCGTCTTCGTAGATGACGTTGCTGCGGTCCAGCCGTTCTACCAGGTAGCGGTAGAGGCGGTCTTGAATGTAGGTATACCGGTGGTAATCGCTATCCTTCAATAAGTAGTAATTGGTATCATCAAAATTCAGGATGCGTTTGCTGTTATCCCACTTGACCTTCATGTCTGTGTACAATGGCCCTACCTTGGATAGGAAAATGTCTTTGCCACTGACGAAAAAGACATCGCGGGTTTCCGTGTCCAATGCCAACAAATAATGGTTTACTGGGGCGGAAATACTTCGGTAGGGCAGATAGTAATGTCCACTTATAGTGTCATAGCTTGTACCCATGGTACAACCGGATAGCCACCATGGGTCCAGTTCTCGTATATGCAATGGAGGCGGAGGGAAAAACTCACCAATTTCAGGGATAAAAGCACGTTTCCGCTCTGGCTGATAAAACAGGTCATAGCGCCATTCCCCACCAACTCCATAACTCCGATCTCCGCCGCCAACTTCGTTGCGCCATTCCCCGGTCACTTCGTAGCCCGGCGCCCCCTCAAACTGCGGGTCAGGTCTTTTGCACAATACCAAAGTGGTATCTACGTAGAATTTATAAAACTCCACATGTTTATTGAAAGGGCGGCCTTCTCCCACTACTACTTGAAAACGGCCACGCCTTTCCATTAAAAACCGGGTATCGATTGGCAGGTGAGATTTAAGCGCTTCAACCTTTTCGTAGTCTACCCAACAGCAGCCATAGTGCAGAGGTAAGCAACGGTCCAAGTATTCGTCGTAAGCAGGCAATAAGCTGTCTCTCAGCTGGTCAAAGTCCTGCCCTTCTGGTATCGTATCCATTTTTTGCCTGAGCTTGTAGAGGTAGATGTTGCTCATCAGGTGGGCTTGTAGGTATTGTTTTTTCTCTTCGTAGTTTTTGAAGGGGGCGGGTTGATATTTTCCGATGATTGAAGAAATATAGTTCTCGGAAGCCCCCGATAATCTTTCAATAGTTTCTGTTTTGAACTTGCCCGGTGTGTCTTTTGGGACTTTGATAATTTGTTTTGATTTAATACCATTATGATAAGTCGAAATGCATTCGAATAGCAATGTATCAAGCTTATGACTCCTAAAAAACATATTATCAGCGTTCTGCCTATACAATTGTATTTTTAAGTACGGTATGTAAGATTCGGGCTTATCAGAACGGAATTGGAAATATTTCTCAATAGAGTAGTCTCTGCTAGACCAACTGTTTAATAAAACTACATTTTCTTTTTCTGTGACGGCAACTAGAGCTATATCCTTGTAGAAAAGTGGAGAAACACTAAATATATGCCCTACCCATCGGAAAAAACCCCCGTTAATAGAGGCCTCAGTCGGAAATTCTACTGTAAATAGCCTCCAACTCTCTTCACTTGGTATTTTAAGTGCCGATCGGCGTATTGTCATCTTTGGAAGAACCTGAACAAAACCAGAAACAAAAAAAACCTTAGTCGAAAAGCCTCGATCCATGGGTTTAGCCAGTTTATCTGCCCTTTGGCTAAGCAGCAGGTACTTTGAGGCTTGTACATCTTGTAAGACCTTTAGTTTTATTTTATACTCTAATGCCTTGCTCAAGCTACTGTCATTTTGCCCCTGTAGCGCGGCAAAGGAAGTCAGCATAAAAGTTATCATAAAACAAATGTGATGAACTATTTTAAGCATTTCTGTGTCTTTTCAAAGTTCCATAGATTTGCACCTAAAGTATCTTTCAATCGCTAATGCTAAAGACAGAGCGATGAGCCTCGGGCTGGGAAGCATGGCTTCCGTCATTAGAGCCAGCAGCAGTAGGGTCGTGAATCTTGCAAAAGGGGCAATACCCTTTTGAATAAAAACCGCCACATTCTTTTCCGTAAGCATCCTGAATTAACACCCATTTCAGATAAGACAGCGGCTGTGTTTTAATGAGGTAAAGGTGGGTTAACTCATGCGCCAGGCATTCCCGGTATTTCTGCTGCCGCAAGCGGCGTATTTGATGGCAATCCGGGTTTTCGCTTTTGTAATAATCCCAAATATCTTCGGAGCCTGCTCCTGACCAAAACCCGGATGTATAGCTTGCATAAGTAGGGATGAAAGATAATGCCTTCACATACATATTGATCACTATTAGCTTTTTATCGTCGATATGCAACAGTTGTTTGTGCGATGGGAAGTTTTCCTCGGTTAACTCATAGGCCAGTTTCTTTTCTTCATAAAGTTGATCCACTTGATCTGCCTTATCTCTTAATGCTGTGATACTAAGGTCATCCTCATTGGTAATCCAGCTTGCCAGTTTGGCACCTAACAGAGGGGAGCGTTGCTCAATGTATCTTACGTAAACGGGCACTACCTCTTCTCCTGCCTCCAAAATCAATGTCTTTATTTCCTCCTTCTGACTTTCAGATAGAGTCACAAGCAGGGAAGTATGCTTGAAACAATCTGCTAACCGATTGCCAGGCGCACGATTTAGGGTTGTAGTTTCAGTCGTGCCCAAAAGCAACCTTTCCCAATTTACTTTTAGGGAATAAAATGCATTATCAGAATACTGTACTTCATGCCCTTTATTTACTTCGCATTCCCCCGGCTCACTTCTCAATCGGATATCGAGATGGTAACCTTCCTCCTCCAGCTGTGAAAGAATAGAATTATAAATAGTTTGAGCTGTATCTTGCCGCAACTGAGCTAACGCCCGTTCAGCATAGATTGATGGGGACTTACTGCCGGCTTCACAGGGGCTACCCACGCAGATACCCTTTGCTTCGCTTGTATCTACTGCTGGGGTAATGGAAACCCCAGGTGTATAGTCTTTAGTCACCAACTTCATTGTAATGTGGCGCTTGATGATTTTCTGGGTCCGGGTTTCCATAAAGCGTACCCGTACTACAACTTCTTCTCCGCTCATTGAGGGTAAAGAGGTAAAGGTGTACCCACCATTCTCGTTAGCTCCGTTAACCCTAACTCTATTTTCCGTCCAATGTAAATCGGTGACCCTATGATCCCCCTGGCTGACAAATTCTCCTATCGTTTCATTTTTGACCTGAAGGACTACCGAATTTCCTACTTCGATCTCGTATTTTTGGGGTGCTGGCTTTCCGTCTAGAAATAAGGCATAGCGGTAGCCCCTTGGCTTGGCAAGAGGAGGCTCGAATTCAATATTCATAGACAACGCAGGTCGGTCAAACCTATCCCTTTGCCCGCTCTTTTCAGATTCGCCAACCAAGAGTCCTGCCTCTACGTATTGACCAAAACCTTTGTACCCTAATGGAAAATCGGGAGCCGCAGGTTCGAACAAAGGAAAGATTGCTGGATTGTCGAGTTGGACTTCCCCTTTTATTAGTTCCCCTCGATGCTCTTTGTGTTCAATCTTTAATTTGAAATGATAAGGCTTAAACCGAGATCCAGTATAAAAGTGCCTTATCCGTAGTTTTTCTTCCTTGCCAGGATAACCATCAATGATCATAGGAAAAAACTTGCCCTGCCCCCGCACAATAGGCTTGTTTACCTGGTGATCAACCTTTTCATTCCAAAAGTAGCGAATGTTTTTTTGATTAAAATTTGCAATCTTTCCCGTTACTGCCGTTCGAATAATTTCCTGATATTCTGTTTTATCTTGCCCCTGTTGCAGGTTATGTTGAATGTATATGTCTACGTTTTTTTCATTCCCCCACTCTGTATAGTACACCAAAAAAACATCTTCTGGATCGTATTCATAACCCTTTACGATAAATCCATCTTTCGCTATACATCCCTCACTATTTGTTACTGTAACAGCATAAAAACCTAGACCCGTAATCTCGATCGTCTGCGCAGTAGATCCATCCTGCCATTCGTACGTACTTCCCGGTTCTCCTCCGGCATCTAAAATAGGGTTGCCGGCCACATCTTCTCCTATTTGGATTTCCGCAGTAGCGCAGGAGCCTACCTCGTAAACATCCGTAGCACTACAGGCTTTTCCATCTTTGGTAACGGTCACCCAGTAAAACCCAGCCTCGTCTACAGTGATTTTATCAGTAGTCTCTCCGGTAGACCATTCGTAGGAATAGCCAGGAATTCCTGTACCTGCATACAAATTGGTAGAGGTTTGCGGGCACTCATTTGAACTCCTCGAAACAGGATCTTCGTCCTTTAAACCTATAGGGTCTGCCAGCTCACATAGCTCGGGATAAGTAGAAATGATTCCAATATCTGGAGGCCTTTCGACAAAAACAGGGAACTCAAATTGCTCTTCGCAGTTCGTGTCTTCATCTGTGATACGAAGCCCAAAGTTTGTATAATACAATAGTTCTACATCAACAGTGGGAGCTGTAGTACCGTTCTCCCACAGATAACTATAGTTGCCCTCGCTTAAAATGACAGGAACAATAGTCACAGATTCTCCAGGGCATATTCTAGGCTTGTCCCATTCTTCAATTTTGATAGAGTTGACGTTTACAGTTACTTGGTCTTCTGCAATGAGATCTCCATTAGAATCTGTAACATATACAGTGTAAGTCGTCGTTTCAGTAGGGAAAACAGTAGGCATAGATGAGCTAAGATGGGTAAATAGGTTTTCTCTGGGCTTCCATGCATAACAGTAATCCACTCCATCTATCGGGTGGGGCCACGGTAAGCAGCCTGTACCTAACTGAATCCTGTCTCCGGCGCAAATAGTACGATCCGGTCCCGAAATATCCCGGCACGGAGGCTCGACAGTTACTTCAAAATGCATAACGCCTTTCCCTTCCCTATCAGAGAGTTGGAATACGTACGCACCATAAATAGTATCTGGATTTGGCGATAACTCGAAGCACTTGGTCTCCGTACTTCCTGCAGGAAAGTTCAGGTATACAGGGGTAAAGTTATCGAAGTGGGGGGAATCATGAGCAGCTAAGCTCAGTCTTAACGCCACTTCGCCAGTGGGTTTTTTATCAGGGGATATGCAGAATGTAGACGAAAGCCCGGACAAAATCCTGGGGGCTTGTACAATACGCTTGCCGTTGCTATCTAGCAAAGACAACGGGGGCACCGATTCACCATTGACCACTTCGATTAAAAAGTTGTCCAGACAAACTGTTACACCCGGTCTGCTAGAGCTACTGCCGGACAAAACGACCCAGTAATTACCGTCTGTTTTTACGGAGAAGATCCGGCTTGCTATACTAGCACCGGGCTCATCATAACTAAGCTTGTCCAGAGGCACCCCTAAAGCAATAACCTTAGCTTTTATTTCAACGCCTACCGCTGTGTACCAAAAGTCAATCTGCTGTCCCAGGCCGGAAGCCCTACCATTCAGGGTTAAGCGATAGCTCTTCCCGGCCTCCAAAGACACCCGCATTGCGACAGTATCGAGGTGACTAAACCCATCGGTGTAAGCACACCAATCATTAGGTGCTCCTTTTGCCCCGTAGCTGCCCCTGGTAAACCCTTTTTGATAAAAGCCTTCTACCCCACACATATCTTGCTGAAAGGAGGAGTCTGAAAAATCAATAACCCTCAGAGTATCCAGATACTGAGACCATACAATCACCGGAGCAAACACCCATAATGAGACAAGAACTAAGACCTTTTTCGATAAATAGCCAGACGCTTTTTCCACATTCATAACTTTTGCCTAAGTGGTTTCTTACTGCACTTACAGTGTTTATATCAACGGTTACCAATCGGGTACTTTAACCGTAGGAGAGGTGAATCTGCAGCCCCTTTCATTGATGACTACCAGATAATAAATACCTGAAGGGGCTTTTTTCAGATACTTCCCTTTTTGTGGCAGTAGGGTGTCATCCTCTTTATACCATTCGTAGGAAATATAATTGTCTGAACCAGTCACTATTACGGAAAGTTGCACCGGCTTGTCCGTAGCATTAGGCTCTATCTCAAAGTCAAACGAAGGACCAGGACAGGCTGCAAGCTCTACATGGTATTTGAACACACACCCATAACTATTTAATATGCTGAGCCGGTAAGCACCTGGCAATTCTATGTCTCCCGGCTCTTTTTCTCTAGAGGTATAGCCCTCCGGTCCCCTCCAGTAAAACTGAAAAGGGCCGGCGCTCCCTTCCGCTATTACAGCAAAGGCTTGTTGTGATATGCCTTCACAGGCACAGTCTACCATTGTCGTAATCTCAATCTTTGCCTGAGCCGTCCATCCTAGCATCAAGAGAGCAGCAGTGATAATGTATTTCATGGCTTGTTATTTTAAAGCTTAGTTGAGCCTTTTAACCTCCAAATTCTCCGGATCATCAAAGTAGAGGGTGACTTCCAGTTCGATTTCTTTTTTGTACTCCTCTCCCTTGCAGCGCAGCACTACCTTCTCCTCATCTTCGTAGATGACGTTGCTGCGGTCCAGCCGTTCTACCAGGTAGCGGTAGAGGCGGTCTTGAATGTAAGTAAACAGCATTCGCCAATCTCCTTTTTTATAGAGGTAGCTGTAATCAGGATCACGATGCACAGGAACACGCCTCCTGGCCTCCTTGTCCTCCACATAGGGCAGATACAAAGGCACAGTCTTGGTCAAAAAGATATCTTTCCCGCTTATGAAGTACACATCCCGGGTCTCCGTGTCAAGTGCCAGCAGATAATGATTGGCGCGAGGCTGCTTGATGTAATGATAGGGATAGTCGTAGTGGTTATAAGCCGTGTCTAAAGTATTGGCCCATGAACATTGAGAAAGGTACCTTGCTGGCAATATCTCTGGGCTCACTACCAAAGGATAGGAATAACGCAACGCCCTTTCGGTTATGGCTTTCCATCGGGGCTGATAGTAGGTATCATAAATGTTGTCATTGTTAAAACCGTCCCAGCTCATGGAATCCGCAAACTGTGAGTCTTCTCTCTTGTGCCATAAAAGCAGGGTGTCCATGTAGATTTTATAATACTCGATATCACGATAATAAAACCGGTGTTCAGCAGAGACACATTTATAGGCAATAGCGGCGTTGACATAAGGTTCCCACTCATAATCATAGCTAAAGCTCATCATCTCTGGCAGCCTTGCCTGCAAATCTGCTACCCGTTCCTCGCTTTCCCAGCAGCAGCCATATCTCAGGTGGTACATACGCGGCAAGTATACATCGTAGTCTGGAATTAGGCTGTCTAACAAAGTCTCCGGGTCTACACTATCAGGCAAAGCGCTGGCTTTTTGATGGAATTTATAGAGGTAGAGGTTCTCCATTAGGGCTTCAAAGAGATAGCGCTTTTTGTCTTCTGTGCCGCTGAAGTCAGGAATTTCAAGCTTAGGGTATACGCTTGACCGAGGTGCGAGTTCAACTTTCGCTTGTTTGGGTTTGAGAATTTTTATTTTCTCAATTTTATAGTTCCCTGGATCGTCAAATGAAAATTGATACCTATAATGGCTTAAAAAACCATCTTCTGTTCGCCTAATCCTATTTATAAAGATAGAGTCCTCCGACAATCTATCAATATTAACTTCTACATCCTCATCCAAGTAAGACAAAGCTTTAATAAAAAACACATATGAATCAGGGCGATTAGGCACAGAATTAAAGTATGATATGATGTCATTTTTAAAGGTGGGATAAATAGGCATGACAACCTTAGTATCTATATCCACTAAAAACAATCCAAGTTTATCCTGAAAAAGCCTTTTTATCTGTCCCGCTGACCAATCATTTATGTCTTTGTTTTCTGGTATACGATTAAATCCCACTTCAAATAAGTGGAAATTGGTTCCAGGAACAGCTCCTAAACCCGATTTTCTAATATACATCTTAGGCGAGTCCGTAAAATATCCAAATACTATATTGTCGACATTTTTTAGCCTATTGTGAGATAACATTCTGCCTGCTTTTCCAGATTTACCGCTTAAAGTTAAACTGCTAAAGTATGCGTAGCGCTTTAATATTTGTCGCTTCATCTCATAGACCACTTCCGCCGGAAGGTCAGCATCTACCTTTTGTGCCAGCACATTCAAGCTCAAAAACAACCCCACAATCAGCGTAAGCGCGCGTCCAGTCATAAGCTACAAGATTTAACATATCCGGGAAACAGCAGAAAGATACAAATCCTCCTGCAAGCCCGGGCGACAACTGAACGAGTGTACGGGCAGCAGGTGTCAATGGTGCTGCTGACTGAGTGAGTATTAAGTTTTAGGTAAACTATCGCCCAGCGGGAAACTGGACGACAGGATGGGGGCTTTAAATGCTGGGCACTGCTAGTTCTGCCTGTTTCTGAGCTGCAGCACTTGGATAAAATAGCACAGGGAACTTACACTGCCCCCAGATTGTTTACCATTTCAATAAATCGTCAAATGATGGAACAACCTACCGAGCAAATCCCTAAAAGTCTGGTCTATGAAATGGTTGGCGGCAAGCCCATTTACTACCAAGGCTACAAGGACTACCTGACCGGTAACAAGCAAATGGATGAAATCATGGGTAGCAGCAAACTACAAGCGCTCATTGTTGCAGAGTTGATCTATCTCCTCCGATCCTTTTATGGAAATGAATACCTGATCTTTACGAACGAGCTCGGGCTGCGTTTTGGCAAAAACGCCTGGAGAGCAGCGGATATAGCCGTAATCAAATCGGACCTGGTGGAAGACTTAAACGATCAGTATTTGGATATTCCCCCTGAATTAGTGATCGAGATCGATACCAAAGCAGATCTTCAGGAAGTCCGCAACCCTTTAGGGTACTACCATGAAAAAACAGAGGACCTGATTCAATTTGGCGTAGCCAAAGTCGTTTGGATTTTTACGGATACCCGAAAGGTGCTGATTGCCGAACAAGGCAACAACGCGTGGCGCATTTACGACTGGGAGGATCAGTTGGAAATCACAGAAGGCCTGGCTATAGATATGAAGCGTATTGCTAATCGGGGGAAGTAGTACTTGATGTCGGGTTCAGTCTGCTTCATTGCTTTCGCTAAGAATTATTACGCCCCCCTCCGATGTCATCTTTGACTTTAGCTTGCTTGCCCCCACCACAAAATACTTCTTCCCCGACCGTGAGCAGGAAGCGGTTTGACCAATACCCCGAATGGGTATCCCTGCACCAATGTTCCTTGTGCAAAGGAAGGTCTAGCCGGACCGGTACTACCTAACAAACACACCCTGTACCGAATATACGCAATACGAAGTGGTCACCTACTGGCGCTGACGGCCAGCACGGGGAACGATAAATGTCGGGTCTTTGATCCAGACTTCATCGTCTGGGCTTACAGTCCAGACATTCATCGTCTAGAATCTTAGATTTGCGACATCGACCACTAACGAAGCATAGCTTGTCAGGGCAAGCGCAAGACACTTCCCAGCGTAAATGCTGACATTAAGTAGGTTTGCTGCGGCAAACCACTTAATCGTCAGTATAAACCGTACAGGGTGCAATTCATTTTTGGCTTTTACGATAAAATCTTATCTAAAGGAGAAGTTATGGTGCGCACTGAATTGTGCCTGCCATTTGCTCCAGTTGGCGGTGGTTTGATTCATAGCACCCAGTTGGATGCGCAGGTTGTCACGCAGCCCGAACCCAATACCAAGATAGGTCCGGTTCCGGTCAAAGTATTGCACTTCGCGGCCGTCTCCAATATCGGTTTGACCATTGATGAAAATCTCATTGTACAGGGCCAGGTAGACGACTCCCTTCCCAAAATCGGTGGCATTGAGCGGTACATTCACAAATATATTGTACCGGTAGCGGGTACGGAAGTCCTGCTCCTCCAGCCAGCGTTGCTCCGACCGGAAACGGTGGGTAAGCAGAAAACGGCCACCCAGCCGCTGGGAAAAAAGAGCTTCCTGATAAATCCGGTTTTCATGGACCGTGTTGGTGCTTTCTCCCGGTGTGCCCGTTGTGATACTCGCATAGCCCAGTGTGAAGGTTACACCAGCATCCTTTGGGGTGTACGTCAATCCATTTCGGATCAGCACCTGCTCCAGGTCATTGCCGAAGTTCCAGAATCGGAACTGATAATCGCCCTGAATCCCGAAGGGGCCATCTCCAAACCTGGCATTGTAAAAGTACATGTACCAGGCTCCCAGTTTGTCTTCTTCAACAGTTTGGGCCGCAAGCGGGCTGGCAAGCCATGCACACAGCAGTAGTAACAGCAGTTTTTTCATAGGCTATTGAACAAATTTTGGCAGTGACTTGATCGTCTCTTCCAAAAACTCCACCTGACCGGAGTGCAGGTTGTACACTGCGCCGACGATGAGGACTTCACCGCTTGCAAACTTGCGGCTCAGTACCGGTTCCAGACCCCGGAGAAGTTCAACCTGCTCCAGTACATTCTTGCGAACGGCGGTATCGAGCATGTCATCCTCGCCTTTTGCGTTGTCTTTCGCATAAAGGGAAGCGGGTTTAATGGCATTGATGAGCGTCACCACGTGGCCCGGAGGGTTTTCCGGCAGCTGCATGGCTGCCTTTACGGCTCCGCAGGATTCATGGCCCAGCACAACAATCAGACGGGTATTCAGCACTACCGTGGCGTACTCAATGGTCCCATAAGAAGCTTCAGCCATCACCTGCCCAGCTGTACGGGTAATAAAGAGGTCTCCCACCCCCTGATCAAAAATAATCTCATTGGGCACACGGCTGTCCGCACAGCCAATAATCGTAGCAAAAGGCTTCTGCCCCAGCTCGTTGTTGCGCAGGTCTTCGTCGGTCTGACGCGGTTTGATACTCTTGTTCTCCGCAAAGCGCTTATTTCCATAAATCAGCTTTTTCAATCCGTAGTAGGGATCAAGGTAAGCGCTGTCCCGGTCGGCAAAATACTGATCGGCTTCGAGATCGAGCATCTTCTGAATGGCAGCGCTCTGCTGTGCGTGGGCGTGCGTGAACATGGTGGCCAGGAACAGGAATGCTCCTGACAACAGGGTCTTTGACAGTGTCATATTCATAGTTTGAAGTGAAAAATGACACGCCTAACCTTGGAAATACAAATGTTGTTTTGGTCCTGGATTTTTTAAGAAAATATTAACTAAAAATATTTTTACAAGTCAGAATTTTTATTTAATAATTTGCAAAAAATGGTAAGAAAAGACACATTGCCACAGTTCTGTAAAAACAAAACTGAAAGGAAGTGAATCAACTGGCCCGGTCTTGAAAAAAAGTCTTCAACCGCTCCAGCGCCACCTCCAAATGGCTCAAAGGCAATGTAGTATACACTATCCTAAACACCCCATACTTCTTATGCTGGAATCCGGCACCGGGCGTCAGCAATATGCCGGTACTGTGGTAAATGTCCATCCAAAGGTCTTCCTGCCCCTTTTCGCTATCCTCTTTCAGGTATTTGGAAAAATCAGCCCAAACAAACAGGCTGCCGCGGCTGGGGACGTGGGGCACTTCCAACTCCCGAAGGGCCCTGACGACTGCTTTGTAGCTCCCGGTAAGCCGGGCTTTGTTGGTTGCGATGTAGCGCTCCAGGAAGGCGTGGTCTTTCATCAGCTCCCCGATCACCCATTGCGCAAGGTTGGAAACCATCTGCGGGATATTGACATTCCCAAAACCCTTGAGGAAGCTTTCATTCAAAGAATGTACGATACCAAACCGGAACCCTGACATGGCAAAATCCTTGGACAGGGCATACCAGAGGTGCAGGTAATCGCTTTGAAGCTCCGCCATGAGCTGTGCGAAAGATTGGGGCACCGTTGCCGGCGTATAATCTGCCCGGATGTCACCGTCCTCAACATCCACCAACGACAAGCCGTAAATTTCACTGACAACCAAGTGCACCTCATGCGCCATGCACCACTCGGCAATCTCCCTCAGCTGTTGTTCCGAGTACATACAGCCGGTGGGATTATCCGGTGAGGTCAGCAACAGGATTTTGAACCTTTGCCCCTGCCCGCTGATATCCGCCCAGGCAGCATCAAGGTGTGCGGTGGTCAGGGGGGAAAGATCCCCATGATCGGCAGGATGGTGATGCGTTTGCAAATCGTAGCGCTGCAATCCGCTTTTCAAGCCCACATCATTGGTGTACATGGGGTAAGCGGGGGCCGGAATCACCACCACATCCCCCTCATCGGCCAGCATAAACGTACTCACCTCTATGGTCGCTGCAGCACCGGCAGAAAAGGCAATGGAATCAGGCGCAATGGGACATTGGCACAGGTATTGCTCCATAAATGCCGCCACGGTCTCCCGGACCTCCGGGTGCCCATTCGGATCCGTATACTGGAAAGCCCATTCGGGAACAGCGCCCTGCTGCAAAATTTCATCTATACGGGCCTTCATCATCGGGATCATCAGGGCATTCTCCGCCACATTCAGGGTGAAGTACCCTTCGGGATTTTCCTCCGGATCATACAGGTTTTGAGCGGCTTCAAAGAAGAGGTCCATGTCCACCCGGGCAGCGGAGGCCGCCAGGGGAGCCCCTCTCCTGGAAAGGCCGGAAGCCGGTGTCGTTTTTTCTATCGCCATTCGAGCTTTGATTTGTGGTTTTAGCCTGGTTCAGGCAAATTGGTAATACCGTGATCCGCACATCTAAGAATTCGGCCACTTGAATACAGAACACCTAACAAGCTTCTGATGTGCAGAGTTGAGTACTCAGGCCCATCCCCTACCTAAGCCCCCTGTACACCACCACCGGCATTCCGCTGTAATCCGTCTCCTTCCAGGGCAGCAGCCCATTCTTGCGGGCAACGTGCTGACTCGCCAAATTGTCTTTATGGATAATGGAAATGACCTGCTCCACCGGCAGGTGTTCGAAAGCCCAGCTCTTCATCTGTTGCGCCATTTCGGTACCGTAGCCCTGTCCCCAGTAGCCGGGCATAAGGGAGTAAGCCACTTCGTACAAAGTTTCCCCGTCCAGGTCACGGGGAATGACGCCCGCCATCCCAATGAGCCCGCCCGCCGATGGCAGCGTAGCCGCCAGGTGCCCAAAACCCGTGTCCCGGTACCGCTCTGCTTGCTTGTGAATCCACCAGGCAGAGAGCTCCATGGGCGTACCGTCCAGAGGCATGCCCAGGAAATGCAGCCGGTCATTGTCTATAAAGAAAACCGACCAGGCCGGAATATCTGCTTCCGTGGTTTTGCGGAAGGTCAGCCGGGCACTGCGCTGATTGTAATAGCGCTCCATTAGCGGTGCATTCATAATGATCTGGTGACTAAAAAAACGAATAGAACAGACAACCCAAACGGAGATGCCTCCGGCAACTTAACAGGCATAAGACTTCGCAGAATCTGGCCACCGCAGCGGTGCCAGGCAGAATCACGCCCCACTCTTCCATAGCAAAACCCACACTAGCCGACTTCGTAGAAGTCGCACATTAGTAACACAGGCAGCACCAATACTAACCGACTTCGTAGAAGTCGCACATTAGTAACACAGGCAGCACCAATGCTAACCGACTTCGTAGAAGTCGCACATTACACCCTATATCATGAACTCACCTCAAATTCAGTTGCAATCAAAGCCCTAAGTCGTCACCAACGCCTCAGGTACCCCCACCTCCAGCGGCTGCATCAGATAAGTTTGCAGGAACAAGATCACCGCCTGATTGTAAAAATCACGGTTCGACTTTTTCCGGAAGCCATGCCCCTCATCCTTAGCCAGCAGGTACCAGGCCTCTCCCCCATTCTTACGGATCGCCCGCAGCATTTGCTCCGCCTCACTGGCCGGCACCCGGGGGTCGTTCTGCCCCTGCACAATAAGCATCGGCTTGGTAATCTTATGAGCATTAGTCGTCGGAGAAATCTGCTCCAGATGCCGGCGCATAGCCGGATCACGCTCATCCCCGTACTCCACCCGGCGCAGATCGCGGCGGTAAGACTTGGTATTCTTCAGGAAGGTTATAAAATTACTGATGCCCACGATGTCAATCCCGCAACAAAGACGGTCGTTGTAATGCGACATGCTTGCCAGCACCATGTAGCCACCGTAGGAACCGCCCATAACCGCCACACGACGGCTGTCCAGTTCGGGCTGCTGTTCAATCCAGTCAAGCAGCGCCCCGATGTCCCGCACAGAATCCTCCCGCTTAAAGCCGTTATCCAGCTTGAGGTAGTGCTTCCCATAGCCCGAAGAGCCCCGCACATTCGGAGCGAGCACAGCCACGCCAAGTTCTTTAAGGTAGTACTGAAAAGCCGGTGAAAAGCCAGGCCGAAACTGACTCTCCGGGCCACCGTGAATGTAAATCAGCACAGGCATGGGCGCATCTTGTGGCTCCGGCCGGTAATAAAAGGCAGGAATCTCCCGGTCTTTGCCCCCTACCTGATCAAAAGTCGGATAATGAATGAGCCTGGGCTTGACAAACCCTTTGCGGTCTAACCCACCCACTTCTGAAAAGGTCCACTGCTGCAGGTCCATCGTTTCCACATCCAGCACATAGGCATCGGCCGGCGCCTGAGGCGTATTGATGGTCAGGGCAAGGCGCAGGGCCTTGGGGTGCCAGCGCATATCGGCAATGACGCCTTCCGGGAGGACTTCGACGCGCTCGTAGCGTTCCCGGGCCGTATCGTAAAGGTACAATTCGGAAATGCCGTTCTTATTGATAACAAAGGCCAGCTGTGTGCCATCGGCAGAAAGCTGCAAGCCTTCCACTTCCCAGTCCAGCCCCTGAGTAATCTTTTGCTTCGATTGTGTATCCAGGTCGTAAACCATCAGCCCGCGCCATTCGCTATCGGCATCAGACGTATAGTAAATCCGGCGGCCGTCGGCGGACCAGCTGCCGGAGCGGCAGGCAATATTCGGATCAGCCTGAATGGTCTGCAACATACCCGTCTCCACATCCAGGATATGCAAGTGGCTTTCATTGATCGACCGGTAGTTGATGACGGTCACATACCGCCCGCCTGATGCCCAGGCGACCGGGTACCAATAGCCCTTACCGGTAAAGACCAGTCGTTCGCCTGTACCACCTGCCAGGTCGTAGAGGTACAAATCCTGATCAATGCCGTTGCGCTTGGTACTGCTGTAAATAAAGGCGCTGCCCTCCCGGTTCCATACGCCACTGCTGTGCTTGGATTCCCCATCCGTCAGCATTTCGTATTCCTGCTTCCGTAAGTCATAGAAGTACAGCTGATAAGCCTCGTTACCACCGGTATCCCGCGCAAACAGGAACCCCTGACGGTCAGCATCGGGGCAGGTGCGGGCAATATAAACGGGCTCGTCAAAAAAGGTCAGTTGTTTACGGAAGTGCCCGGGCCGGACCACTTCGTGAATCTGTGCAGCTTCTCCAAACCGGGTTGAGATCAGTAACCCACTGCCATCAGGCAGCCAATCGGCCAAAGCCGCCTCGCGCGTCTGCTGATACAATTGTAGCTTGTCTTTCAGCAAGACAGGGATATCCGGGATGTTCTCAAGTAGAAGGTTGCCTATTTCTTTTCTTCTAATCTCAACTGTCATAATTCAGGGTTCGCAAGAGTACGGTGGGATATTCCACCATCGGACCGACTATCTAAGACCTGGAGTTCAGACTTGCGGTGCCAAATTCAGTTTGGGATTATGCGCAGTGTTCAGCCCGCAAAGCTACAATTTTTTCGGATACCCTGCTGAGTACCAAATCAGTAGCTGCTCCGGACCGAACAACGCGCCATGGCTTTTTAGGTTGCTCTTGCTTGTTTAGCCCCTCAATATATGATTTTTCATATATTTTAACAGTTAAGACACAATCTTTTTTAATCTCAGCTTCCAAAAGCCTATTGAATGACGACCGGGATCGTCTTCCCTCCAGCTTTGGTCTGAATTTGTAAATAATGTACGCCGGTGGCTAATATCGGGAGGTCGAGCCGCAGCGTTTCGCCAACATCGCCCCCTTCCAACCTCCACGACTGCAGCTGTTGCCCAAGCGTATTCATCAACCGGATGTTTATTGGGCCTCCAGGCATATCCCCTCTGATCCAAACCGGCGCACCGGGGGCAAGCAGCGTTGGGTAGGCCTTTATGCCCTGAAGTGCCGCCTCTTCCACACTTACCGGCATGCAGTTGGGGAAATCGGGGTCGTAGGTCATGCTTTGGGTGTAAGAACGGCTACAGCCCGTAAGCGGATTGACTACCTCCAGGGTGTAACTCCCTGAGGTGCTGATGCAGTATTCCAAATCATTGCCGCCTTCCAGGGGCTGCTCATCCAGGTACCACTGCAGCTCGTAGGGATCAGGCAGGGTGTCCGGATCCAGCAGAAAGAGCAGGTTTTGCTCGATCTGGAAGATAGGGAAAGCCGGCAGGTCGTTGAAATCCAGCAAAAGGGTGTCAGAAGTGGCGCTGCAGCCATCAGCATTGGTGTACGTGACCCAGTAGAAGCCGCTTTCGCCCACAGCTAGCAGATCGCCATTCGCCTCAAACAGGGGCACTGTGTCGAGATACCATTGGGTGTTTTCGGTGTAGTTGGTCATCAGCGTCAGGGAGTCGCCATCACAAAGGTCCTCGCCGCTGTAGCCCTGCAGTTCGGGCTTTTCCGGTTGCTCGTAGACCGTTATGATGCCTTCGGAGCGGATGGTGTCAACAGGATTGATGATGGTAATGTCTACCGTGGCGCCATCGTCTTCCAGCTCCCCGTTTGAAGTCTTCACAAAGCCAAAAACGCCGCAGACGTCATCGCCTCCGTCCAGCCCCTGATCGTCATCCACCACCTGAATTTGGTAGGGGCCGTTTTCGATGAAAATGCCAGGCGCAAAAACAACAGGCAGGCTGGCATTCTGCACGACATCAGAGGCAAAAATTTTGTCGCCCAGCGGGTTGTAGACTTCCAAAACCAGATCGGGCGCGCCACCGAAAATATCATTGCAGTCCACATCCGTAATGACCACCTCCGTCAGCTGATGCCCAAAGGTGTCCACAATCACCTGATAGCTCACTCCGTACTCACCAGGCGTATCATAAACCTGCGTGCCTGGATTTTCAGCAACAGAACTTTGCCCGTTGCCGAAGTCCCAGATATAGCTGAAGCCATCGGTGCCGTTGGAAGGCACATTATTGATAAAGTTCGCCACCACTTCTCCGCAACCTGAGGTATTGTCGATAGTGAAGCCTTCTGAAATGACCTGACCGGGCAGGATAAGAATAGGAATGGTCACCGCCGAGGTCTGCGTAGCCACCAAAACCTGGGCTGAAATAATGACTTCCACCTCATACAGCCCCGGAATCAGGGGGGTCCCGCAGAAGCGCACACAGCCATCCGTCACCTCACTAACGTCGAAGGCCAGCTGATTGGCTTCCCACTGCAGCCCAGGCGGCACATTCGCCACAGAGCTGATCGTCATTTGGGAAATTGGGAGCCCCGGAGGCGTATCCGGGTCGGTGGCATTAACCGGCGTGGTGGTTTGGGGCAGGCGGAACGACAGGTCTTCGCTGTAAAATTGGCCGACCTGCCCGTCCGGGGCAGCCGAAATGTAAATGGTATCCTCCGGGAGGGCGGGGAGATTGACCGTACAGCCGGGGCAGTTGGCTTTCGCCGAAAGGCTAAGCCCCCAAAGCAGGATGGTTAGGTATAAGTACTTCATGTCCTTCTGAATTTTAAATAACAAGACCGCCCTTGTGCAGCACAAGGCGCTGTACAAGAACGGTTTGCCAGTAAAGAAAATTTTATAGGGTGTCGGAGCGGGGCTTCACGCTGCAGGGTGGGCAGCACCCCGCTCCTTGTCAGAAGGACTGAATTCTTGGAGACCCGGCAGGGGTACTACCGGTTAATAATCATTTTGGAAGTAGCGGCGTGGCGGCCATCGGTGATACCGTAAAGGTACATGCCTTCTGCCAGTTGGCTACCGTTGAAGTCGATATGGTTTTCACCTTCGATCAGCTGAATTTGCTGTTGGTGCACCTGACGGCCCAGCAAATCCGTAACGAAGAACTGGTACATGCCCGACTGTTTGGCATCCACCACCACCTGCGTGAGGTCCCCAAATGGGTTGGGGCGGTTGCTCAGCCCAAAGTCTGCTGCAAAGGCCTCGTTGGTGTTGGAGAAGCAGTTGGTGCCGCCTTCTTCCTTTACAAAAAGATAGTAGTGGGCATCTGCCTCCAGATCGCCCGGGACCGTAACTTGAAGTTCGAGCCCGGCATTAATAACTGCTGCGATCGTCAGGTCATGCTGGCCTACTTCATCAGCCGTGGCTGTACCAGACACCAGGATGCAGCCTTTAGTCTCGGCGGCAAACACGCAGTTGGGCGGATTACAAACATAATCCATAGAGGCCGGCAAGTTATCAATCCCATCTTCCGCAGGGATGCTCACATCAATGAGCGGCACTTCAAACCCGCTCACATTGTAAATTGCCGGAATATTGAATGTAAAGACAAACTCATATGGGCTGCCTACGCATGCCGTATCTTTGATGCCTCCGTCAGGACGGAGCATTTCATTGTAAGGCAGTGGAGCAACCACCACCGAATCCGGAACTGTTTCGTCCGGCTGGCAATCCTGTGCGTACCCAACGCTGGCGAGGATAACCCCCAAGAAAATCAGTACAATTCGATTCATAATCGTGTTGTTTGGTAAAGAATTCAGCTGCCGAAGTTAGAAAACTTTTGGGAAAGCCAAATGGATTTATTGGAATCTGTCGGCTGCGTGCAAAGCGATTTTTTTCAGGAACTTGCTTGTCAAGTAACACGAATGCCTTAGATTTGTGCTTCCACACGCCCTGAAATTAGCACCCTGAACATTTTGGAGACCATCCACAGCCACTACTTTTGAGTGCTGTGCCTAATTCATTGCATATGACCAAGTACTACCTTCTGCTAATTTTTCTGTCCTTTTCTGTTTTACTGACTGCTCAGCAAGCCCTGCTCACCGGCCGGGTGACGGACGCCAAAACCGGGGAGCCTCTGATTGCAGCGACCATCAGCCTGCAAGGTCAGGGTACCGTAACCAACTTCGATGGGTTCTACGAGCTGGAGGCCGATGCAGGCAAACACCTCCTGAAAGCCAGCTATGTGGGCTATAAAACCTATGAAACGGAAGTAAACCTACCGGAAGGGGGCACCATTGAGCTAAATATGGCGCTCGATCCCCGTGCTACCGTACTCGAAACCGCTACCGTAACGAGCGGTAAATTCGAAAAGCCGCTCAGCAAGGTGACCGTCTCCCTGGAAGTCCTTCAACCTGACCTGATTGAGAACACGGGCAAAGTATCCATTGACGAGGCGCTGGAAAAACTACCGGGCGTAACCATCATTGACGGGCAGGCGAATATCCGGGGCGGCTCGGGCTATTCACAGGGTGCTGGCAGCCGGGTACTGCTGCTGGTGGATGATATCCCTATCCTATCTGCCGATGCAGGCTTCCCCAACTGGGATGATGTGCCGATCGAAAATATCGCGCAGGTGGAAGTGGTCAAGGGCGCGGGCTCGGCGCTGTACGGTTCTTCTGCACTCAACGGTATCATCAACGTCCGTACGGCTTACGCCAAATCAGCACCGGAGACCGAAGCAGCGGTCTTTTACACCCATAACTTCAGCCCCGAAGATGAACGCCTGAAATGGTGGGATACCGCACCGCGCACCATCGGAGCGAGTGTGGCCCACCGCCGTAAGATGGGCAAGCTGGACCTGGTTATGGGCGGCTATTACCTGAATGAAGAGAGCTATAACGAAGGTGCATTCCGCCGTACCGGCCGCTTCAATGTAGGCACCCGCTACCGCGCTACCGACCGCCTGACCATCGGGCTGAACGCCAATATCAACGCCGGAGAGACCGCCTCCTTTTTTTATTGGGCCAGCGATACTGCCGCATACCAGCCGGGCCCCAACACACTTGGTGGCCGCCGCCGGTTGCGCTACAATATCGACCCTACCGTCACCTACTACGATGGCGCCAACAACCGCCACCGCATCCTGAGCCGCTTCTACAATATCGACAATGAGAACGACCTCAATCAGAGTAATTTCTCGGATATGTTCTACGCGGAGTATCAGTTCCAGCGCCGGATGGCAGCAGCAGACCTGGTCTTCACGGCCGGGCTGGTCGGATCAGGCACGGATATCGAAGCGGAGCTGTACGGCGACACCACCTTCACCTCCCGCAACCTGGCGGCCTACGCCCAATTCGATAAGGAGTTTTTTGGCAAACTGAATGCGTCGGTGGGATTCCGCTATGAGCGTAATGTACTGCGCAACCCCGGTTTTGAGTACGATGGCGGCACGGTGGACCCTTCTGACGAGGAGGAAGCCAAACCCGTGGCGCGCCTCGGGCTCAACTATCAGGCCGGCAAGGCGACCTTCCTGCGGGCGAGCTGGGGACAGGGCTACCGCTACCCTACCGTAGCTGAAAAATATATCGTGACAGAAGCCGGCGCGCTACGCATTGTGCCCAATCCCACCTTGCAATCTGAAACCGGCTGGACAGCAGAATTAGGCGTTAAGCAAGGCTTCCGGATTTCCAATTTTGAAGGGTTTCTGGACTTTGCGGTTTTCCGCTCCCGCTACTTTGATATGATGGAGTTCAATATCGTAGGCTTTAGTTTTCAGGCCATCAATATCGGGGATACCCAGATTGATGGATTTGAGGTCACCGCCGCTGGCAGAGGCGAAATTTTAGGTCTTCCGGTAAGCTTACTAGCTGGATACACCTACGTTGATCCGCGTTTTGAAGCCTTTGACACGACCCGCGTCCCTGCCGGCCAAGACCGCACACAGGGGCAAATCAACGCCAATAACTCTTCAATTGATGAGAATATCCTCAAGTACCGCTCCCGCCACCTGTTCAAGCTCGACCTGCAGGCGGATTATAAAAAGGCGTCTTTTGGCGTTGAAACATTCTACAACAGCCAGATCGAAGCCATTGATGCGGCATTCCTGCTGTTCATCAACGGGCTGCGGGACTTCCGGGAGCGCAACGACAGGGGCTTTACCGTGGTCAACCTCCGGGGCAGCTATAAGCTCACGGAGTCTGTTAAACTTTCCCTGCTGCTCAACAACCTGCTCAATGAAGCCTACTCGCCCCGGCCGGGCATTATGGAAGCGCCCCGCAATTTGACGATGAGACTGGACTTTGATTTCTAAGCGAATTGAAAAAGGGCTGCCCCAAACGGAGCAGCCCTACAGTAAACCCTTGTCTACTTTTTATCCGCGATAAAAAGTTCGCGCAACTGATCAATCACCTGTCCGCCACCGGAGACAGAAAGGCTGTTGATCTTCTCAGCGATCTTCTCCACGTACTCCATCTCCTTGAGGCGGAGCAGCATGGCGTTGTCCTCCATCAGCTTAGCGGAGTTGAGCAGGCTACGGGTGGCAGCTGCTTCATCCCGCCGGAGGATGGTATTGGCCTGAGCCTGCTTTTCAGCCACGAGGACCCGGTTCATGATCTCCCGGATTTCGCCCGGTAAGATGATGTCCTTCAGGCCTCCGGACAAGACGGCTACCCCCAGGCTTTCAGCGGCTTTAGCCAGTTCGTCCCGGATGCTGTTGTAGACGCTGTCCTTACCAGCCAGCAGCTCGTCCAACGTCCGGGTGCCCACATAAGACCGCAGTGCTAATTGCACCAACAGGTACAATTGGCGGGGCATATCGCTCACTTCCAGCAATGCCCGCTCCACATTGGTGATCCGGTATTGCAATTGGAAGTTGAGCCGGATGCCCACCCGGTCTTTGGTGAGGATTTCCTGCCCGCTGACCTCTATGGTCTGCACCCTTAGGTCGGCCAGAAGCACTTTCAAGTCCTCAGCCGTTTTCCAGAAGTAGTGCCGTCCGGCAGACAGCTTTTGCTTCAGTTCACCGTCAATAAGCAACAGCCCGGTCTCATAAGCAGCCACATCATACCGGTGTACCTGACGGAAAACCACCAATTTGGTGAGCAGCTCTGGTTCGATAACGGCCCCAACTTCATCCTTGCGGGTATCTACCATCCGGAAGTCATACTCAATGCCAGACTTCCAGTAGACATAGCGCCCTGGCGATAAGAGATTGTCGAACAGCCCATCCCGGTACGCCAGGCAACGCTCGTGGTCCTTTACTTCTACCAGGTGGACTTCAGCCCGAAAGCGCTCATCCTCCAGCAAAATGCTCAGGTCAACAGGCAAGACTAATGGCGTGGTCCGGTCGAACACCAGCAATTCCTGCCTCCAGCCCACTACATGCCAACCTTCGAGGCGCACGCCTACAAAGGACTTGCCCCGGAACAACAGGCCAACCTCATGACGGCTGATCGTTACGAATTTCATGACTTGGTTTTTTGCAGTTGTGAACTATTTAAAAATTTTGATTCCTTACAAAACGTACAGCAACGGCGCCTCAATCCCAGGGATACGAGCCCGGCATTCAGTCTGTGGCAGCCTGTACAGTTGAGCCTTGACAACCCTGCCGAATTCCCGGGGATTACCATAGCCCGCCGCCCCGTAATGCAACAGGCGTACCTGCTACCCACGGCGCTGCGAAAAAGACATTTGGTACATTGCATGACGGTTTCCCGTCGGAGCAGCACCAAAAGCCTTTCCAAGTGCACAGCCTCCGGCAGACGGTATCCTGCCCAACCGGTAGCCCTTAGGATGGTGAATCGCTTACAGCCTGACTGTAAAATCCACGGGCATCCGCTGCTGCACGTACGGTCCAGGTTTTTTACAGGGAAGAACCTGAGAACTTCCAGATGGATTATCAGTCCATTGCCCAAAATGGCGGTTGGTACAGGGCAAAGCCCCGTGAAAGCAAGTACTGTGTTCTAACCAGCTGAACTATGGCACGATTAAGCGCCAGATGGATTCGAACCATCGACCGCAGTATCCAGATGCTTGCATAAACCCTATCGCACCAAACGGTATACCCTACCCCACACAGGCGGGCACCAGAGCGCTGTACAGAAACGCTGCTACGGTTCGGATACAATATGGTCCACTTCTTTAGAGCGTGAAATCTATACGCCCTGATGTATTTTTGAAGGGTTATTTGCTGTTGTCAGACATACATACAGCAGGCGGGATAGAAAAATTCCCAGAGCCGGCATTTTTTTAAAAAAAATGGAGGCTGGATGAACGCCTCATCCAACCTCCTTCCGTAATTAATTGCACAAATTAATGGTCTGGAGCTTGTGCTGCCATTACCCCTGACTTGCCCGGAATGAGGTAAGCCAGGGGCGGCACTCCATTTTATCTAGTCGGCTACCACCATCTTCTTAGTGGCAGTGAAGCGGCCAGCAGTCATGGTGTATTCGTATACCCCTGCTGCCAGTTTTAGCCGTTCTACGTTCAGCGTATTCAGCCCGGCTGCGGCATCCACTTCATAGGAACGGATGAGCCGGCCTGCTACGTCGCTTATTGTAATCGTTACCGTCTGCTCTGAAGGCACTTCAAATGGGATCATCGTTGTGCCCCGGTAAGGGTTCGGCTGGTTTTGGCCAAGGTAGTAGGCTTCATCAGATGCCATACCGTTCTGCCCAAAGCTCAGTGCCACATCCTCAAACGTGCCGCCATTGCCGTAAGCTTCCCTCGGCGTCACCGCATCGCTCATGCCCAGGGCTTCGCTCAGCTGTACGTCCGTGCGGGCGCGCAGTACCAGGGTGAACAGCTCACTGTCCGTTGGCACCGCCGTTTCGGATGCCCAGTTCCAGCTCATTGCTACCCGGCCTTGTGCAGCCTGTGTCAGGCCGAAGTGCCCCTCTGAGAGGGTACCCGGCAGAATGTCCACCAGCTCCAGTGCCTGCGCATCAAACTCCAGCGTGCCCTGGAAGCCTTCAATGGCTGCCAGTTGTGGCGCGGTGAATGGGATGCGGTACTCGTTGCCCGCTTTCAGGGCTTCGTCCGCCGTTTCCAGCTGGAAGCGGCCATCAAAGCCCCGCTCGTCGATCGCAGAGAAGCTATTGGCCACTACATCGCCGCTCACATCACCAATCTTCACGGCGATGAAGTCCGCTCCGTGGATGCCCGTTGCCGGCAGGTTGTTGATGTTGACCACCTCAGGGAAGGCTTCCTGCCATGGGTTCTCCGGATTGGGGAACACATAGCTTGCTTCCACAAAGCGCCAGCTCGTGTTGTTAGCGAACTCTGTATCGATAGACAGGATCAGCTTGCGCAGCTGGATCAGGTCGAGCGTGGTAATGCTGCCGGAGTTGTTCGCATCCGCTGCAATACGCTTGTAAGGGCTGCCCAGCGGCTCTACGCCCAGGATGTGCTTGCTGATCAGTACCAGGTCGAACGTAGACACACCGTTGAGGTAGTCGCCGTCGCGCTGTGGCGTGATCGTGTAGTCAAGCCCTGCTGTCAGGTTCGTGAATACGTAAGCGCCGTCGTTCTCTGTTGTCATCTCATCAGATGCCTGGCCGGAAAGGCTGGCCTGTACATCTTCTACCGGCTCGTTGTCCTCGGTATTGACTGCACCGGCTGCCATTGGTGCTGCTGCACCGCATACGCCCATGTTGTCCTGTACCAGGATGTAAGTCTCGCAGAAGTCGCTGTTGCCAGCTGCGTCGTACGCCCAGATCTCGATCACCAGCGTGCCTTCGTCGTCGCAAGTCAGCACAAGGCCGGCCTGGTCAGGGTTGTTAGGCTCGCCTACGCGGTTGATAGAGTACTTGATTGGCTCAGAGCAGTCGCCCGCCTGAGTGGAGAAGTCGACAAAGTCGCTCGCCCAGATCTCAGCCATGCCGGCGCCCGGGTCCGGCAGGTTGTCGCCGTCCTCGTCTACTGGCATCAGCTCGATCGCAATGCCGTTCAGGCAGAATGGCGCTGGCGCCTTGCAGTCGATGATGTCGAATGGCAGGATGGCAAGGTCTGAGTTGCCACAGCCGTCCAGTACGTGCACTTCGAACGCGTGGCTGCCGATTGGCAGGCCGTTCACTGTGATCGTGTAGTCTGGGTAGGAGCCAGATACCACGCCTGTCAGCTCCACAAGGTCACCGCTCAGGAATGGGTCCAGGAACACCTTGATCGTCAGGCCGTCCGGCGTGCAGTCCTCTTCGATGCTGAACGGATAAGTCACGTTCGCATCACAGTTCACGTTGTCCAGTGAGCAGAATGCGTCTGCCTGCGTGAAGCTGATCTCAGGAGCGGTGTCGTCGTATACCTTGATGATCTGAGTGTACTGGTAGTAGCCAGTCTCGTCATACTCGAAGCTGTAGTAGTCGTTCGATACGCCACAGAAGTTGAACCCTGGCACGTTGTTGCTAGGCGTCTCGTCTGTGTCCTGGTCGAAGTAGATCTTGCCGTTCGGGCGTGCAAGCAGCCAGAAGCCGTTGCCGTTGTTCGCAATGCGGTCGCCGTCGCCTGGCGTGCCGTTGCAGTCCTCGTCGCGGCCTACGATGTAGGGGTCGCTCTCGCCGTCGTACTGGCACCAGTTGATCACCTTCCACGTACGGAAGATCTTGTAGCACTCGTCGCCGGATGCAGAGAACTGCTCGTCGCTGCTTGTCACTGCAAGCAGGCCGCAGCCAAGCTCGTTGTACTCAACGGTGTCTGGTGTTGGCGTGCCACAGTTCGCCTCAGCATCTTCAGGGAAGTAGATCTCGTAGTTGTGCACCTCATTGATCGTGATCACCTGCACACAGCTGTTCGTGCTGCTCAGGCCGTTCACGTCAGTGACGCGGAAGATACGAGTGATGGAGCCGTAGCCGCACTCCAGGTCAGCGTTCGATGCTACCTGCTGTACAGATGCTACGCCGCAGTTGTCTGCGCCCGTCGCCATGCCGAACAGGTCTTCCAGCTGGCCTGCGTCAGATGCGTCGAAGCCGTATGGCAGATCGTCGCAATCCACAACTACGTTGTCTGGCGCGTCACAGAATGGGTTGATCTTGTCCTCTGGCGTAACGCTCAGCCAGCAGGAGTTCTGGTTGCCGTACTGGTCGGTCACAACCAGTGTGATATCAGATGTAACGCCTACGTCACAGCAGAAGAAGTCGACGAAATCGCCGGTTACGCTGTTCTGCGTGCCGCAAGTGTAAGTGACCGGGTTGAAGTTGTTGCGGAAGATCGCGATAGATACATCGCCGCAGTTGTCCCATGAGCCTTCGTCCACGTCAGATGCGAACACCCGTGCAAGCGCTGGCTGGCCAGGCACGATGTTGCCGCCGCCGATGCTTACGTTCAGCTGGTCGTCGCATACTGCCACTGGCTCGATCTGGTCGATCACTGAGAATGGGCAGTACAGCTCCGTCTCATTGCCACAGCCGTCTTCTGCCACATAGCGGAAGAAGTGGCCGCCGAATGGGATAGAAGACACAAAACGGTTCGCGCCAGGCTGGATCGTGCGCACCACTACGGTGTCAATCACAAACTGGCCGGTTGGCAGGCCGTACTGGTTGATCACCTCTTCCTCTGTTGTCGTCACGATCTCAGTGTATACCGTTACGTTAGAGCAGTTGTCGCTCACGCTTGGCATTGGCACTTCGAAAGATGCACCGCAAGAGAATGGGCTCGTAGAGTAAGCGATTGGCGTGCCTGCTGGGCAAGACACCTCTGGCGCTGTGTAGTCGCCTACTTTGATCAGCTGGTTAGCGATCAATGAGCTGCCTGGGTCGCACCAGTCAAAGATAGTCCACTCACGGCGGAACTTGAAGCGGCCTTCGCACTCGTCTACTGTTGGCAGGTCTTCGTAAGAAGCGCCGATGTTGCAGTAATTCGGAGCGATGTCAAAGATGCCGAACGCTGTGAAGATGAACGGATAGCCAGTCAGCTCTGGAGCCGGGTTGCCGTTCGCCAGCGTTGGGAAGTCTTCGTCGCACTCTACCACTGCTGTGAAGCTTGGGAAGTTCACGTCGTCAAGCGTTGGCTTGCGGACCGTGATCTGCTGCTGGCACTCGTCTGTCAGGCCCTGGCCGTCAGTCGCCGTGAAGGAGCGCGTGATTACTACGTCGCCGCAGTCGCCGGAAGCTGTGAAGCTGTCCGTCGCTGTGATGTCTACGTTGTTGTCGCAGTTGTCCGTCGCACTTGGCGCGCCTACCCACTGGTAAGTGCCGCTGATGAATGCAGTCTCCTGTGCTACAGAACCTGCGTCGCCGCCGTAGATCTGGCCGAAGTCGTCACAGAACAGCGGGATAGACAGCTGCTCAGTAGTCGATGGCAGGGCAGAGAACGTCGTGTCGAACTGGATCGTCCAGTCTGGCAGCATCGTTTCTGTAAAGTTCCATGCGCCTACAAGGCCGTTGCCGTCGCTGAAGATCGTGTGCTCGTAGGAGCCAGTCACGTCTGAGCCAAAGCTGGAAACCAGCACGAAGTAAGTCTCGTACGCACGCAGTGGCAGCGTTACGCGCACTTGTGGGTCGAACAAGCCGCCGATTGGGCCTGCGTTGCCAAGGATGTTGTCATCCGCTGCGTAAAGGATATTCTCACATGGGCTGTCCGCATCAAAGCTGCCCTGGTACAGTGCAGTGAAGCCGTCGCCCCATGAAGTGTTCAGATAAATCGTGTAGATATCATCGGCGCTCACCTGGAACTCGATGATGTCGTAGTACTGTCCGCCTGCAACTGGGCCTGCTCCGTCAAGGAAGCAAGAGTAGTCCGCAAGCTCAAGCTGTGCGTCAGTCGTCTCCAGGGCGCCCTGGATCTTCTGTACAGACTCAGAAATCGTCGCTACGTCTGTGTCGTCCGGGCACTCGATAACGGGTGCTGTCTTGTCCTCGCCAGTGATGAAGCCCCAGCAGTCCTGGAAGCCCGGCAAGCCGTCCGGCCCGGTGATCTCGTAGATCCACTGCCCGTGCCCGTCAAGGATATTGCCGTTAGCGGGGTTGTCATCGTTGACGATGGTGATGGTGAAGTCGTCTTCCTGCAGGCAGCCGAAGTTGCCTTCCAGCACCATATCTGCTGTGATCACCCGGGAGCAGTTCTCGTCCAGCGTCACGTTGATATCATCGTTGCACGCCAGGTTCGCTTCCGGCGCATCGTCTTGTGTGACAGACACCCCGAAGGCTTCGCTTGTGCTGTTGCCCGCTGCGTCCACCGCACCTATGCTCACCGTGTACTGGCCAGGGCCCGCTGTGAAGCAGTAGGCCGTGCCGTCTGCGGTAACCGGCACAGCAACGCCGCCAGGCCCTGTCACCGTTACCGTGGGCACGATATCGCCTTCGCAATCGTCAATGGCTGTGGCCTGGAAGCAGATTTCTGCCTCGTCCGGCCCACAGGGGTCAAGCACTTCCGTAATGTTCTGCGATGGGTACACGATGATTGGGGCCGAATTGTCTTCGTCCGCATTCACCGTGATCGTAGCCGTAGCCTCGGTGGTATTGCCGCCGCCATCCGTATACGTGCCCACGATGGTGTACACGCCCGGGCTCAGGCTCAGGCTCCACGCGAAGTAGCCGTTCGCAGGGTCCGACAGCGCTGCGTCGAATGGGGGCGCTGGCGCTCCGTTCACCGTGAAGCTGGCTGTGCCAAAGTCTTCATCGCAGTCGTCTTCCAGCTGTACCGCAAAGCTTACCGCTGCTTCGCCTTCGCAGTTCGGCACCTGGTAGGCCAGGTTGCCGGGCATTGTCATTACCGCCGGCGTGTCCGGGTCTTGCACCACTTCTACAGCATGGTCTATTGTTACCCCTTCGTAGCTGGTAACAATCAGGTAGCTGCCCGCGCTCAGGTTGCCCGTGGCTTCGAAGTACGCATAGCCCTCGTTCACCAGGATGTAGGTGATCTCCAGTGGCGCACCGCTGATGCTGATCAGCCCGTCGAGCACATCGCCCGGCTGCAGCTCGCAGTCATAAATATGGCCCGAGAAGACGATAAAGCCGTCCTCAGCACAGTCTTCGATCACGAACTGCCCGTTGCCGGACACGTCCACGATCGGCGCAGGGCTCTGCGCCTGCGTGACCGTGATGTCAAAGCTGTACTGGCTCGTATTGCCATAGTCGTCTGTAGCCTCGTAGACTACTGTGTATACTCCTGGCGCCAGCACATCGCCCGGCTGCGGGCCGCTGATCTGCACCAGCTCTACATCCAGGTCGCAATCGTCAATCACCGACATCTGCCAGTTCACCGGCATGCCGTCTTCGCAGGCCGGGATCTGCACCTGCATGTCGCCAGGGCCGTAGATCTCTGGTGGGCGGTTGTCCACGACCGTAATCTCGTACGTCATCTCGTTGATATTGCCCGCCTCGTCTGTAGCCGTCAGCACCAGAGTATTGGTACCAATGCCCGCGTGGACAGAGACTACGTATACCGAGCCGTTGTTGGACAGGGTTACGCTGGCAGAAGGGTCTACTGATGGGTTAGCAGCGCTCGTCGTGATCTCTGCGCTCAGGCTGAGACCGCTTACCGGGCAGTTGTCATCCAGCTCTACAAACCAGTCGAACTGCACGCCGCACTCCCCTTCCGGGATGCTTTCGTATACGATCGTCATCTCAGGCTCGTTGCCGGACTGGTCGGTGACCGTCTTAGTGGGCGCTTCGTCGTCTGTATTTTCAAGAATAAAGACTTCTTCGTATACAGTTGGCAGGCAGCCATCGCCGTAGGCACAGCTTAACCGGTCCGCGACTTCAACACGCACGCTGTAGCTTCCCTCGCTCAGGCCATTGATCACAAATGGCATATTCAGCATCACTGCATTAGCGATCAGTTGCTCGCCTGCGCCAACTTCTACCAGATAGATATTATAGGTAGCATTGCAGCCCTGCTCCTCAAAGAGGACAGTAATACTGCCATCGTCACCGCCCGGGCAAGTTGGGCCTTCACCGGTAAGGGTCAATACCGGTACTGGGTTACAAATAGCATAAATCTGGCCCAGAATGGCTTCTACCTGATTGTTGCCCAGGTTCTCGGTAATAGCGAAGTTGTAGCACTCGCCATTCGTCAGGGTACCTGGTGCAAAGGTGACTTCCGTGGAGGACATGTTTACAAAGTCGACCACAGGGTTACCGTTGGCATCTTCCACATCTATTGTCCAGGTCGTACCATTAGCGACAGGCTCCCAGTCTAAGGTGATAGAACCGTCACAGTTACAGATAATGGAGAATGCTTCGGTAACGATACCAAAGTCGAAGGACAGGTTATCCTGGCTGTCGGGATAACCAAGCCCGCCCGGCTGATCATCTGTACCATTTTCACCCAGAAGCAGCTGCCCGTTCTCGTCAATAACGATAACGACACCCTCGGGGTCATTGCTATCCTGATCCTCATCACTGCCTGCACCAATAATAGTTGGTGTAAAGCCCGGAGGCAGGGTAGCAAGGCTCAGCTCATAAGTACCAGGCGTAAGGCCACCGAAGAGGTATTGCCCGTTGACGCCATTATTCGCTGAAGTCGAAACAGTAAAGGTTTGATTGTCTGCAGTAGTTGCCAAATCGCCGTCAGGGCCCGCCCACTCGAGGTTGAGCTCTAAGCCATTGAGGCATGGGCTGGAGAAGTCGTCCTGTAAGCCATTGCCGTTGGTATCTTCCCAAACGTAGCTGCCGATGGCGTAAAGGAGTAGCTTATAATCTTCCACCTCGCCTCCAGGCATCGGGTCTGTACCATATTTATCCGGCCCGAACGGTAGTTGCACCTGAATGGTGTTGAGGCGGAAACGAGCCAGCATCATACCGTTCATGAAAGTGGCATCATCAGGTACACGAATTGCAACATTCACATCCAGCATACCAACCGATGGTACCGTATAAGGAATGGTAACACCTCCTGTTGAAGGATTAACCGGGTCAAGGTACCACTCCAGGTACTCATCATTATCAAGGCTACCATTGCCGTTCCAGTCGATCCAGCCTTCCAGTACTGCGTCCGCACCTGTGGTGTTCACCGCCTTGATATTCAGCACGGCAAATTCGCCAGGCACAAGAGGGGTAAGGAAAGTAATACCATCGTCATCTGCGCCTTCGCCATCTGCCATCGCATCTGGCTGTCCATCCAGTTCTGCATCAATGGTTGTGCCAAGTGACAAGCCAGGGATGATAACGTTTACCGCACCAACCTCTTCCATAAGGGTTGGGTAATCGTTAGGATCGTTGGGGTCATCAGGCAGGTCTCCATAATCCAGGAAGGCAAAGCCCTGATCGTGCGTCTCATCTGTTTGATTATCAGGGAAAGTGCCAACCACATCGCCTGTATCTCCGGAACCATTTTCATCTTCCGGCAGCGTAGTCACATTTTCAATGACAAAGGTTTCCATTGTCATGGAAAGGTCCATACCTGTAATGCCACCATCGCTGTCGAGTTCATCGTCACCGCCCCGGTCAGTACGTGTTGGGGTCATACCTGCAGGTGAGGTATAGGTGATCTTATACTCGCCTTCAATCAAGCCGCAGAAGTAATACTCACCGGTATCAAAATCATCGGCTCCGGTCGTAAGGTCAGCATAGATTACATCATCCGCAGTACCAAGCGTGTTGTCCGGGCCGAGCCAGGTCAGCCCAACAGTTACTCCATCAATCCCTGGTTCGTTGGCATCCTGAACGCCATCGAAGTCATAGTCTTCAAATACCAGGTTGCCAACTTTGCCCAGCGGCAGCTTGTAATCTTCGATCTCACCGAAGGGCACCACTCCCGTTTGGCTGTCAGGAGCTAAGCCTCCGTCTTCGCTAAGGCGGAAGCGGACAAAAGCTGCGCCTTCACGGAAGGCAGCATCAGCAGGTACGTCAAAACAGTACAGCTCTGCGTTCACACCACCATCAGGGATGGCATTACCATTAGTGCTCGTAAAGGTTACTTCTTCGCCAGCATCGAAGCTGCCGTCGCCATTCCAGTCCACCCACATTTGCAATACGGCGTCTACACCTTTATTATTCACTGCTGTCACCTCGATACAGGCTTCAGAGCCAGGGATCATCGGGGTGACAAACACGATGCCATCTTCGTCATCACCAGCAGTACCACAGGTACCAAAGGTAGCCAGCCCGGCATCCGCATCGTCGCCGCCCTGCATCAGGCCAGCCATCGCTTCCGGACTGCCATCAGCTTCCGTGTCCACACAGGTACCCAGCAGCAGGTCTTCGTCAACAATATGCTTAGGCGCCTCCGGGTCGGAAGTTGTGTAGGTGTCAGGCAGGTCACCGTAGTCAAAGCCTACGACTTGTACCATATAGTCTTCTACCTCACCTGAATTGGCAAGACCGGTGGCTGACATAACCTCTGCCATGTTATTAGCCAGACGAATACGCAGACCAAGGTCCTGTCCAACAACGGCATCCACTGGCACCAGTACATCCACTTGTGCGCTGGTGGCACCGTCAGGCACTGTAGCGGTAAACTTCTCGGTTGTGGCATCAAGCACCCCATCCTTATTGAAGTCAATGTAAACCGCAATGGTCGCGTCTTCTCCCGACATATTCATCACTGGAATATCCAGCGTTGTTGTTTGGGTTAAGATGAATAGCGGGAGGTTATTCAGGTCAAGTCCATCTTCATCATCCGGGTCTGCCACGCCTGATGACATACTGTTGTCATCGCCGGCAGCCGTTGCATTAGGCTGGCCATTGGCTTCGTCGTCAAGTTCTGCACCAATTTTAAGGACAGGAACGCCTACAGTATTGGTCAGGATTTTGTGGCGTGCACCATCATCAGCGAGAGTCGTCTGATAATCTGCAGGTGTCAGCGGGCTGTTCGGGTCACCATTGGTACCTGCAGCCATATCGTTGAGGTCACCAAAGTCAAAGCCCATTGATGGAGTCAGATAGTCTTCCACCTCTCCGTCAGGAGCAGGACCTGTTGGGCTCATGGAAGCTACAGCATCTGTACTTAGTCGGAACCGCACACCCACTGGCACCGTAAGCGTTGCCGTGAGCGGAGGCGTAACATCTTCTATTTCAACTAAAGTAGCTCCAACGGGCACATCCACTGAATACATTTCGTTATCATCTTCAAAGTCGCCATCATTATTCCAGTCAACGAACATAGTCAGCTTAGCGACCTCAGTCGTCATATTCATAACATTTACCGGTACATTAACCGGCATGCCTGTTACAAACATAGGCAGACTAACGCCATCCTCGTCCGCTCCGTCTCCATCTGCATTCGCGCTCTGCTGACCGTTAGCTTCTGCATCAACAGTGCTGCCAATTTTCAGGGTCACATCGCCGGTAACCGGGTCTGTCACAATTTTATGGCTGGGGCCGTTGCTGCCATCCTGTGTTTCGTAATCACCTGGGTTTGTACCGGCGCCTGAATCAGACAAGTCACCGTAATCAAAGCCCATGACCATGATTTCGTAGTCTTCTACTTCGCCATCGGGTGCAGGTCCCGTTGGGCTCATCGCTGCATCGGTGGTCAGGCGTAAACGGAAACCAAGGCCTGTATTGAGTGCCGCATCTTCCGGTGCCAGTATATCGGCAAGTGTCACATTGCCATTAGTGCCATCAGGAACACTGACAGAGAACATCTCCTCCGGATCACTGAAGTCGCCGTCGTTGTCCCAGTCGACATACAGCGTTAGCTTAGCATCGCCGCCGGTCATATTCATTACCGGAATATCAATATCCAGCATTTGGCCAGCTACAAACATCACGCTCGCCGGGTCGAAGCCATCTTCGTCGGCTCCGTCGCCGTCCGCATCTGCGCTAGGCTGTCCGTCAGCATCCGCATCAACATCAGCGCCAATCTTCAGCGTTACCATGTCGTCCTCGTTCGTCACGATCTTGTGCGACGGGCCGCCATTGGCGCTGCTCGTTTCGTAATTGCCTTCGCCAACGCCTGAGCCGCTGTCAGCCAGGTCACCGTAGTCGAACGCCATTACTGTGATCAGGTAGTCTTCCACCTCACCATCCGGTGCAGGGCCCGTTGGGCTCATCGCTGCATCCGTGGTCAGGCGCAGGCGGAAGCCGAGGTCGTCATTCAGCACCGCATAAGAAGGCGGTGTTACATTGCTCAGTATCGCGCTTGTCTGTCCGTCCGCTACCGTTACGGAGATCATCTCTTCAGGCTCGTTGAAGTCGCCGTCGTTGTCCCAGTCCACGTACAGCGTCAGCTTGGCGTCGACGCCCGTCATGTTCATTACCGGGATGGTGATGTCCTGTGACTCGCCCCGTACGAACATTACGCTTGTGGGGTCGAAGCCGTCTTCGTCGGCTCCGTCGCCGTCCGCATCTGCGCTAGGCTGTCCGTCAGCATCCGCATCAACATCAGCGCCAATCTTCAGCGTTACCATGTCGTCCTCGTTCGTCACGATCTTGTGCGACGGGCCGCCATTGGCGCTGCTCGTTTCGTAATTGCCTTCGCCAACGCCTGAGCCACTGTCAGCCAGGTCACCGTAGTCGAACGCCATTACTGTGATCAGGTAGTCTTCCACTTCACCGTCCGGTGCAGGGCCCGTTGGGCTCATCGCTGCATCCGTGGTCAGGCGCAGGCGGAAGCCGAGGTCGTCATTCAGCACCGCATAGACCGGTGGTGTTACATTGCTCAGTATCGCGCTTGTCTGTCCGTCCGCTACCGTTACGGAGATCATCTCTTCCGGCTCGTTGAAGTCGCCGTCGTTGTCCCAATCGACGTAGAGCGTCAGCTTAGCATCGCCGCCGGTCATATTCATTACCGGAATGGTGATGTCCTGTGACTCGCCCCGTACGAACATTACGCTTGTGGGGTCGAAGCCGTCTTCGTCGGCTCCGTCGCCGTCCGCATCTGCGCTAGGCTGTCCGTCAGCATCCGCATCAACATCAGCGCCAATCTTCAGCGTTACCATGTCGTCCTCGTTCGTCACGATCTTGTGCGACGGGCCGCCATTGGCGCTGCTCGTTTCGTAATTGCCTTCGCCAACGCCTGAGCCACTGTCAGCCAGGTCACCGTAGTCGAACGCCATTACTGTGATCAGGTAGTCTTCCACTTCACCGTCCGGTGCAGGGCCCGTTGGGCTCATCGCTGCATCCGTGGTCAGGCGCAGGCGGAAGCCGAGGTCGTCATTCAGCACCGCATAGGCCGGTGGTGTTACATTGCTCAGTATCGCGCTTGTCTGTCCGTCCGCTACCGTTACGGAGATCATCTCTTCCGGCTCGTTGAAGTCGCCGTCGTTGTCCCAATCGACGTAGAGCGTCAGCTTAGCATCGCCGCCGGTCATATTCATTACCGGGATGGTGATGTCCTGTGACTCGCCCCGTACGAACATTACGCTTGTGGGGTCGAAGCCGTCTTCGTCCAAGCCATCCCCATCGGCATTGGCACCTGGCTGGCCATCGCCTTCTGTATCTACATCAGCGCCAATCTTCAGCAGGACATTACCGGAAGGATCGGTCAGAATCATATGGCTCGGACCATTGCTTGCCGTTGTAGTTTCATAGTTGCCTTCACCCACTCCAGGCCCTGCATCTGGCAAGTCACCGTAGTCAAAGCCACCGATCATAATCAGGTAGTCTTCCACCTCGCCATCATTCGCCAGGCCAGTAGAGGTAGCAGTGAAATTCAGGAAGTCCGTATCTGTACTAAAGCGGAAGCGGGTACCCAAATTTATGCCCAGCACAGCAGTAGAGGGTACGGGAACACTGAAGTTAGCCGTTTGCACGTTGCCGTTAGAGCCAAAAGTGCTGCCCATGATATTTGAACCGGCAACGGTGATGCTTTGGGGCTGATATCGCTCCGTGGCATTATCGAGGGTTCCATCGTTATTCCAGTCAAACCATACATACAGCTCTGCATCGGAGCCGGTGTTATTAAATACGTCTACGGTGAAAGTCGCGGTCTCACCCAGTTCAAAGGTTGTACTGCCTGGGTTGAATCCATCCTCATCGGTACCATCGCCATCTGCATTAGCAGTTGGCTGTCCATCCGTTTCAGTATCTACTACACTGCCGATGTAAATCTGAGGGACATCCGCTACACAGTGGCCTGCTCCGTTACTAGCAGCAGTAGTCGCATATGGTGGGTCCTGAAGGTCGCCATAATCCACGCCATAAACCGTAATCGTTGCGGTATTGCTGTTGGTACATCCGTTGCCATCCGTATAAGTGTAGGTTACGGTTATTGTACCGGCGCCCGCTATAGCTGGATCAAAGTCGAAGGTTTCGCCATTACCATTATCCGTTACGCCTGTGCCGGAGTATTCGCCACCAGTTGGCATGCCGCCACCGAGGGTCTGCCTGCCATCTTCCAGGCAAAGGTCTGCGATTGGGCTGAAAGTTACCGTGGGCAGGGCAAAGACCTCAACGCTTACCGTCTGGCTGGCTTCGCAGCCGTTGCCATCCGTGAAGGTGTAGGTCACATCGTAGGTGCCCGCGCCCGCTGCGCTCACATCGAGCACTGCTGTACCCGCTGCATTATTCGGCGTAAAGCCTGATGGTGCCGTGGTCGAGAAGGTGCCGCCCATTGGAGTCGCCGTGAAGTTCATATCGCTGCCGTCTATGCAGACATCAGCAGGGTCGTTCAGCGTTACCGTGGGCAACGCAAAGACCTCAACGCTCACCGTTTGGCTGGCTTCGCAGCCGTTGCCATCCGTGAAGGTGTAGGTCACATCGTAGGTGCCCGCGCCCGCTGCGCTCACATCGAGCACTGCTGTACCCGCTGCATTATTCGGCGTAAAGCCTGATGGTGCCGTGGTCGAGAAGGTGCCGCCCATTGGAGTCGCCGTGAAGTTCATATCACTGCCGTCTATGCAGACATCCGCAGGGTCGTTCAGCGTTACCGTGGGCAACGCAAATACTTCAACGCTTACCATCTGATTGGCCGCACAGCCGCTGGCATCGGTGTAGGAATAAGTGATCGTGTAAACACCCGCTCCTGCTGCGCTTACGTCTAACGAAGCCGTGCCATCACCGTTGTCGGTGAAGCCTGCAGGGGCATTCGAGCTAAAGGTGCCCGTAGCGCCTCCAACTGGTGCGGGAGACCCTGTGAAGGACATGTCCGTACCATCTATGCACGCATCAGCCGGGTCATTTAGGGTCACCGTGGGCGCTGCCGGGTCAGACAAAGAAGCGGAAGCCGCTGCACCGCTGCAGCCATTGGGGTCTTCCAGTATTATATTGGTGTAGTTGCCCGCATTCAGGTTCATGATTACCACTTCGCCCGATGCGTTGCTTGTTACATTTGTTGGGCCAACAGCCGTGCCGTCATCTTCGTAGTTGAGGATGTACATAGTACTCGCCTGAAGACCGCTGATCGTAACGAAACCATTTGTACCTGTGCACACCGTTGGGTTGGTACCTACAGCCGTGTAGGTTGGCAGGGCAAAGATTTCCACGCTTACCGTCTGGCTGGCTTCACAGCCGTTGCCATCCGTGAAGGTGTAGGTCACATCGTAAGTGCCCGCGCCCGCTGCGCTCACATCGAGCACCGCTGTACCCGCTGCATTATTCGGCGTAAAGCCTGCTGGCGCCGTGGTCGAGAAAGTGCCGCCCATTGGCGTAGCCGTGAAGTTCATATCGCTGCCGTCTATGCACACATCCGCAGGGTCATTAAGGGTTACCGTAGGCAGGGCAAAGACTTCAACGCTCACTGTCTGGCTGGCTTCGCAGCCGTTGCCATCCGTGAAGGTGTAGGTCACATCGTAGGTGCCTACGCCCGCTGCGCTCACATCGAGCACCGCTGTACCCGCTGCGTTATTCGGCGTAAAGCCTGCTGATGCTGTAGTCGAGAAGGTCCCGCCCATTGGAGTCGCCGTGAAGTTCATATCGCTGCCGTCTATGCAGACATCAGCAGGATCGTTCAGCGTTACCGTGGGCAACGCAAAGATCTCAACGCTCACCGTCTGGCTGGCTTCGCAGCCGTTGCCATCCGTGAAGGTGTAGGTCACATCGTAGGTGCCCGCGCCCGCTGCGCTCACATCGAGCACTGCTGTACCCGCTGCATTATTCGGCGTAAAGCCTGATGGTGCCGTGGTCGAGAAGGTGCCGCCCATTGGAGTCGCCGTGAAGTTCATATCGCTGCCGTCTATGCACACGTCCGCAGGATCGTTCAGCGTTACTGTGGGCAACGCAAATACTTCAACGCTTACCGTTTGGCTGGCTTCGCAGCCGTTGCCATCCGTGTAGGTGTAGGTCACATCGTAGGTGCCCGCGCCCGCTGCGCTCACGTCGAGCACCGCTGTGCCGGCTGCATTATTCGGCGTAAAGCCTGCTGGCGCCGTGGTCGAGAAAGTGCCGCCCATTGGCGTAGCGGTGAAGTTCATATCACTGCCGTCTATGCAGACATCCGCAGGGTCGTTCAGCGTTACCGTGGGCAACGCAAATACTTCAACGCTTACCATCTGATTGGCCGCACAGCCGCTGGCATCGGTGTAGGAATAAGTGATCGTGTAAACACCCGCTCCTGCTGCGCTTACGTCTAACGAAGCCGTGCCATCACCGTTGTCGGTGAAGCCTGCAGGGGCATTCGAGCTAAAGGTGCCCGTAGCGCCTCCAACTGGTGCGGGAGACCCTGTGAAGGACATGTCCGTACCATCTATGCACGCATCAGCCGGGTCATTCAGGGTCACCGTGGGCGCTGCCGGGTCAGACAAAGAAGCGGAAGCCGCTGCACCGCTGCAGCCATTGGGGTCTTCCAGTATTATATTGGTGTAGTTGCCCGCATTCAGGTTCATGATTACCACTTCGCCCGATGCGTTGCTTGTTACATTTGTTGGGCCAACAGCCGTGCCGTCATCTTCGTAGTTGAGGATGTACATAGTACTCGCCTGAAGACCGCTGATCGTAACGAAACCATCTGTACCTGTACACACCGTTGGGTTGGTACCTACAGCCGTGTAGGTTGGCAGGGCAAAGATTTCCACGCTTACCGTCTGGCTGGCTTCACAGCCGTTGCCATCCGTGAAGGTGTAGGTCACATCGTAAGTGCCCGCGCCCGCTGCGCTCACATCGAGCACCGCTGTACCCGCTGCATTATTCGGCGTAAAGCCTGCTGGCGCCGTGGTCGAGAAAGTGCCGCCCATTGGAGTCGCCGTGAAGTTCATATCACTGCCGTCTATGCACACATCCGCAGGGTCGTTCAGCGTTACCGTGGGCAGGGCGTTAATAGTCACGCTTACAGTTTCAATTGCTGAACAGGTAACAGCAGAGGCATCAGTCACAGTAACCGAGTAACTACCTGCTGCCGCAACAGTAGCCATATTAATTATTGGATTTTCATCAGTAGAAGTGAAACCATTTGGCCCGCTCCAATTAAAGGTATAACTGGCAGCTCCGGAAGGGTTAGCCATCAAATTCAGGGCATCGCCTACACATGGTGTGTTTGCAGAAGGAGCCGCAGCCACAGCGCAGGAACAATCAATAGTAGCGGTAGTGACCGTCACATCCTCCCGGCAACCATTCCCCATATTGAAAAGGCGAATGACATAAGTCTGATTATGCTGCAGCCCGGTGATGGTCACACTACCGCCGGATACTGCAAACAGCTGTGGATTACTGGTGGCATCCGAATTGTACTTAGGCCCGTCATAGCCGCCGGTAGCACCGGGATTACTGACCCCGACAATATCGGAGTTCACGATCATAGGTATGGTGACGGTTGCGTCGTTATTAGGCACATTTACGGCCTGACAGGTTCCTGCGCTTGTAGTCGGGGTGCCGCTCTGAGGCGGGTCCGTGGTACAAATTTCCACAGTTACATTAAAGGCACCGCACTGATTATTTGTACCTGTACCGTTCGATGTCAGGGTGTAAGTGGCACAGCCCGCACCGGTAACCGTGATCGAATTATCACAGCTTTCGTAATCAAATACACCATTGGCATCCGCAGTTTCCGCCCAGGTTCCCTCGGCGATGATGCCCTCACAATCGAGGACTTCCTGCAGGAAGATGGTTTCATTGTTTACGCCATCGTAGCAAATGGTATTGTTGATATTTTGAGTGGCCGGGGTGGCACAGCATTCTGTGACTACCCCAATGGCTTTAGGCCTGCCATTCATGGGGTTACCGTAATTGAGGGCGGAAAGCTCCGTAAGGTCTGTTTCGAATACGGAAATACAGTTCACTTTCGAGCTCACATACACCCGGTCTGAAGCCGCACTGTAGGTTACTCCCCGGGCACCACTGAAGCCAGGAACACCATTATTTACATTTCCGACCAGTGGATCAGCCGGGGCGGTCACAGTGCCCAGTACAGCACCCGTAGGGCTATACTTCACCAACACCGGCTGATCATGGGTACCGGAGATGGTCTGCCGCTCAATTACATAAAAATTACCCGCAGCATCCCGAGTGATGCCCATGCCATTTTCATCGCCATCACTGCTGCCGGTGGCTGGCTCCGAGAGGTTGAAAAGCAGGGTGCCGCTGTGGGCCGGCGTACCAAATCCGGTGGTGTAAAAGCTCAGGTCCAGCGGACCTGTGTAAACACTGCCTGGATTACTCCGCTGTACGGCGTACCAGTTGTTATTGTCCACATAAAAGCCCCAGACCACCGGGCCGCTGCCGCTCACTGCATCCGAGCCCGGATACAATTCCATGCGCCCAAGGCTACTGCCGGTGCAAAGGTCAATAGCATATACGTAACGATGCTGATTGTTATGGATATACAACACATTATCTTTGAAACCATAATTGACCGTCCGCAGGGCCGTACCGGCATCGAAGCCTCCCGGCCCTCCGTTGCTCAGCCATGGGCTCAGGGTAATATTGCCAAATGGGTCAAACTGGTAGATGTCTCCCTGGGATGAGGTAGCGATGTACAGGTTACCATTCAAATCCTGCGCAATACCGTGCGGATCGGTAAACTGAGGGGACTGAGCCAGCCCCTCAAACCAGGGGGCACCGATTTCAGTAACAGAGCCACTAGTCTCGTCCACGGCAAATTTATGGATGAACTCAAGATCTGTATCGTTGAGGTAGATGTATTCGGTGCAGTTGCAGCTTTGTCCATAGAGCGTAGACAAAGTTTGTCCCAAAAAAAACAGGACAAAGAATAATTTCAGGAGTGGTTTTGCAAATGCAGCCCGATGGTAAAAACAGGAGTTGAGGCCGGGAGCTAATCCCTTTGAAGAATTTGTGCGTGCTACTTTCATGAGTTCCAAGTTCAAGTGTTGTTATCCCTTATGATTTGCTGGTATGCAATAAAACCATCGGCAAGACCGCATTGCTTCGAGGTAGAGAATAGACTCAACTCTGATACGGAAAATGGTATTTTACACATACACATAGCAAAAGTGCGTTATGTTTCCCGAATCAACCGGGACACTTTTGCCCATCTACCCACCCCCTGAGCGGAGGACCACTAAATACAGGGCAGCTGTAAGGTTATAAATATGATTTACAGGCCATTCCTGGCCATGCTATTGTTGCTTTTCAACCTGACCTCAACAGGGACTGTGAAGAAGGCATTCTGATGGACTATGCGATAGAGACCTGTTTGCAATGTCATCAAAACCCCTAAAGGCCCTACTTTGTAATCAACGGGTTCGGGCAGGGAAAAATGTGAATTGCAGAAATATCTGGCCTGTACACATGGTGAGAGGCTACCGATCAGAAAATGAAGATTCAGTATAAGTCCGCTGTCGTAATGCAACAGGGCAATACCAGGTTGGCACCCTGATTTCCCAGGTGAAGGCGATCTGTGATTCAAATCTTCAAACCTGCAAATCCCCTGCCCTGAGCAGTTAGCACTGGGGGCACCAAAGACCACTTTGCTCATTGTTGTAAAAGAGGCAACCTGGGGGAGCCCGGAGCCAACTTGGCGCAAGGCAGCCTGATGGCTAAGCGTGCCCAATTTATTTGTTAGGAGCATTTAAATTTATTTAAGACCCAGCACCGCCTGGCACCGGGCCTCTGTCCATAAAATCACTTCAGGCTTTTGGCGAAATGATATCCACGTTGATCACGCCATCATTCTGAAGGAATAGAAACTGTCCGTAGAGGGTAAAACTGGAAACGTTCATAGTTGACTCAATTGAATGGATTAAATATTTAGACTGTTCTGATATCGAAAGAAATTTGCCTTGGAGGGATACAGGCTGTATATTCGGATCTTGAAAAGACCAGATTTCGCATTAAATAACTCTTCATATATCAATATTACAAACATATAAAAGACAGTCTGGCAACACACAGACAGTTTTCGGGATTTACCCACCCCCGTTTTTTACACCATCAGGAAAAGCGGAGGGCAGCAGCCGGCCGGTTTACAAATGACCGATCAATAATTCCCAAAGGGTTTCATAGGGGACTATTTCGATTTCAAAAGGCTGACTGGCCAGCGGTATAGACATTTGCTGAAGGCACTGCCAGTCTTTAGCGGCCTTTTCGAGTACGATAGCTTTGTCAAAAGCATTCTTCGGCAGGTATAGCAGCAACTTCATAAACAGGTTGCTTCGCTGTAGGTCCTCCGCCTGATTCAGATAGCGGGTACGGTACTTATGCAAAGCGTCCACCCGGTCAATCAACTCATCCCGGCCTCCGTCTATAGTTTTAAGCAAAATCTCAAGTAGCAGAATAGGAATGTTCATCCCTTTTTTATATTTGGAGAACACCTCTATGCCGTTGAGAAAGCGGGCAGGCCGAAAATCAGTGACCCACTTTTCTGACAAGGCACCTACACTTTGTAAGAAGTACAGGTAAGCCTCTGCTATACGCCAGGACTCCTGAACATTTTGGGGCATGCTTTCAAAATTGCGGTGCCCGACTGCGCTTGTGATGACAACTGCTGCCTCTTCATAATGCTGATTGTGCATGTGGAGCAGTGTCAGGACTTCCTGTATTTTGAACCAGTTAAAATCGCCCTCCGTGACGTATTTCCCGCAGTAGGCCGCGGCCTCAAAAGCTGGCTCAGGCTGCTGCAACTGCAGAAAACAGATCAGCCTTTGGTACGAAAAAACCTGAAGGGGGACAGTTGCACTATAAGGCTTCGCTTCAAAAAACTGAATGGCCCGCTCGCAGACTTCAAGCGCCTGCTTATAATCATTCACTACCGTAAATTGGCTAACCTCCAGCAACCGGCCGCACAAGTGCAGCTGATAGGTATCATATTTTTCGAGTGCAGGCTTCACGGTAAGGTAACTTTCAACAGCCTGCTTCTGCAACTCCCGCTTCGTAGCTTTCTCGTTGACAAATTCAACAGACAGCGACAAATACAGCTCCTCCGCAAGGCTTTCCTCCATCCATTTCTGCTGTACCAGTTTGTACTCCTGATTGTAGGCTTTGTACTTCCTGGCATCGCCTTCTATTGTGCTGTAGTAGACCCTCAGGGTATGCAGCAGATCTAGCTGAAGTTCTGTAAGTTCAAATTTCCGGCTGATTTTCGCCAGTTTCAACATTATGGAAAGCGCTGCGGTACGTGCCTGTTTCCCAAGTAGAATCTTAGCAGCTGCCCACTCCCTGTAAGCTTCGAAATATGCATTTTTCCGGTCTTTATAGCCAGAGCGCTTAAGATCAATCAAAAACAGAGCATTGATCAACCTGCTTTTAAGGCTGCCCCTCAGCTTTTGATAGCCAGAGTAGCTTTTGTCCTTACCGTACAGTTGTTCGGCGGCAGCATCGTCATCTTCCACAGATTTCTCCTGCAGCATATCATACAGCTGCTGAATCATAGAGTCTGACTTGCCTTCGGAAGCATTGAAGAGCTCAACCGACCGTAGCTTATGAGGTGTTACGATTTGTGCAATTTCAAAAAGGTCTTTCATGAGTTATTTTGTGCAATCATTCCGAACTAAAGCCCCTTGTTCCCAGACATATCATACAACTTTGAGAGTTGTTGCCTGTACAACACCGAGACCAGGCAACAACCAGGTAGCTGAATGCCTTGAGAAAATAGTTTTCCGGTAAATAATGACACTACCAATTGAGCCCAGGCACAGCCTGAGCATCCGGTCATCATCTTCCGAAATCTTCTTTAAGGTTGGGAGCTTGCATTTCACCCATACTTGTGCAGGGTGAAAATGTGTTGATTAAATGTGCGGTAAATGTGCAGTTATCAAACAAAGCATATGGGGAAATACCTTTGACCTAATTAATATAGGACACCTGCTATCGTCAAGTTTTAAATATAATCGGAGCGTTTTGGGCTATTGTTTTTCAAGTATAAAAATAGGTATTCTTTTTCTTTGCCCTTAAATCTCAATAGTTAAAATACGTATTAACTCTTTACACAGCGCGCCACAAAGCAAAACCAGATTCTTCGTAACTCACTGACATTCTGCAACAAGTCTTGTGCGGCATACCCCGTGTTCAACTGAAAACAATCTGCAATTCACTACACTTTAAGGTAGTTGTGTTATTGCGGCGCCCACAGGGCTCAATACAAAAAAGCTACTAACAGCCAGTAAATCAGGCTATTCCCATAGGAAGTAAGTTCTGTCATCCTGTCCACCGTACTCAACTCCTAAACAATATATCCGGTATTCTGTGTAATAGTACAACCTGGCCGAAATATTTGATTAGGTTTTTCACACCTAACCCCTCAGCCATGCCCGGCTATCGGCTACCAGATAGTTACAGCTCAAATCATTTAGAACCATATTGAAACACTCAATTTTTCAACCCAAAGTGGTGGACTATACAACATCTCTTTCGGTTTTGTTAAGAAAATCTGTTTTCTTGCAGGAGAGAAAGTCATACGGGTCTCCATATGTGGCTCCACGCTAATGAACAAAAATAATGATCAAGATAGCCCTTATAGAAGATGATGCTGCCTACCTCTACAGCCTTAGGCACAGGATACAGCTACAGCCAGATATCCGTTGCCTGATAACGGCATCCTCAGTCAAATCCTTTTGGGAAACGCTGCCCCGTTTGGCATCTATTGATATTGTTTTTATTGATATAGACATGCCCGAAATGAGTGGCATAGAAGCGTTACCTGGCCTTCGGAAACGATTCCCGGAAGCAAATTTAGTCATGCTCACACAGTGTGAAGACCGGCAAGCCTTATTCCAGGCTTTCTCCAACGGTGCCGATGGTTATATTCTGAAGGATTTTCCGGTACGGGAATTCCCGGATTTAATAAAGGTCATCCGGGACGGGGGCGCCCTGATTTCGCCCAAAATGGCCAGATGGCTGATCGCCTACTTCCAGCCCGCTCCCAGGCCTGAATCTCCACTCACGCCGAGGGAAGAGCAGCTGCTGCAATTCTTTGCAGACGGGCACAGCTACGAGGAAACGGCTTCCCTGATGGGTATTACCGTAAACGGGGTCAAGTATCATGTCAAAAAGGTATACGCCAAACTGAATGTGGATAACAGGATTGACGCGATCAAGAAAATGCAGGGATAATGTGTGCACCCAAGGGCAATGAATATGACAGGTTTGGTAGTCTCTTCCGGTTACTACTGCTGCCTGCCTGCTTCAGCCTGTTGTGCCGGGGAGTCTCCGCCCAAACTGCCACAGATACGCCGCGCTGGGAAGAAACATCGTTTGAAGCATTGCTGGATTCGCTTAATACTGCAGACGGGCCCGAAGACCGGCAACGCATTATACAGGCAGGCCTCACCAAAGCTAAAGCAACCGCAAACGCGCTGTGGGAGGCAGAATTCTCCTACCGGCTGGCTGGGCTGTATGGGCAGCAGGGGCAATACCAAGCTGTAAAGAAAATGGGGGAGCGCCCCATTAAGCTCGCCAAACAAGAAGGCGCCCATCATCTGGCGCTTCAGCTCTACAACCTCTATGCAGGATATGGCTTTTATTCTCTGCAGACCTTCGAACCTGCGATCGGGCTCTACACGGAGGCGCTGCAATACGCGATGGAGCACCGGCAGGTTTTGGGCGACAGCCTTTATACCAGAATGGCGATACAGATTTACCCGCCACTTTCAGAGTGCTATTTTAGAACTGGCCAGTACAACAGGCACCTCGAAACTCTTAAAGCTTTCCAAAAACTGGCCCTTGAGTCTGAAAACCCCATTGCCATGGCTACAGCAGCTATTGCCGTTGGGGCTTCTGCACTAAAGTTCAACAACTACTCCCGAGCCAAAGAAGTCCTGCTGGAAGGATATGAGTATATCAAAACCACTAACTATACCACCCTTAAATTCAATTTTTATATTACCCTTTTTGACATCTACCGGAAGGAAGAACAATTGGATTCCGCCCTGCTTTATGCCCAATTGCACCACGACCTGGCGATTCAAAAAGACTTTCCATTTGACCAGTTCACTTCCCTATACCGGTTGGCGGAAATTGACATCAACCGGCAGGATTACAAACTGGCCCTCGAAAAGCTGGAACAGTGCCTCGCTTTTTTTAGCAACGAAAAAGCTCCCATCCATATCGGCAATATTCATTTGCTGAAGTCTAAGGCACTAAGCCAGCTTGGGCGTGACAACGAGGCCCTTTCTGAAATCAAGCTGGCCAAAGGTTATACTGATACGATTGCAGATCTCTATTTCCTCAAGGACTTGCTCCAACAGGAAGCGAAGCTATACTATCAAACCGGTGACATCACTATGGCTTATGAGGCTTTACGGCTCTACAACGAGGCTACCGACAGCCTCCGGCAAAAGGAGCTCTCCAAAGAAATAGAGGGTATGCAGGTAAGCTTGCAGCTTCAGGCTCAGCGGCTCAAAACTCAGGAACAACAAACTGAGCTGCTGCAAAAGGAGAACCAGCTCTTGCTCTCAGAGCAGAAAAGCCGGCAGCTGACCTGGATTTTGCTGGTCTTGTTCCTGTTTTTTATTACCCTCCTGATTGGGCTGCTGCTGGAACGCAGGAAGTCCCTGAAGGCAGCCCGGCGCCTAAGCGAACAGACCAATCAGCAGCTTGATGAACTGCTGGCCGCCATGCGCAACCATGCCAGCCTGCTTTCCCGGGAACTCCCCGGCCACCCTGATGCCGTTATCATACCCAGCCGCTCTGAACACAATACACCAGAGCCGGAAGAGGCACCACAAAACCCCGGAAGCAAACTGCTACAGCTTAAGTCTTTTGTCAACCGGGAGCAGGAACTGCTTACCAGAATCCGCAATCTTGCTCAGGAGAAAGAAGAAACCCTGAAGTCTTTCAACTATATCGTAGGGCATGATCTGAAAATCCCTCTAAGGGCAGCCCTCAATATTGTCTCTATCCTGGAAGAAGAGAGGACCGTTGCAGAGCAGGAAGAACTCCGCCCCCACTTCCACTATCTCCAGAGCAGCCTTGAGCAACTCGCCAAAATGCTGGATGATATGATTCAATATGCTCAGGCCGACCGTCTGGCCCTTCAACCCAAACCCATACAGCCTGCAGGGATTATCCGGGCGGTCTGGCACCAACTTGAGCACGCTGTGCCGGATTTACCGGAGGGCATCAGATTGCAGCTCCCTGATCACTTACCGGAGGTGTATGCCGACCCACCACTTTTCCGGCTGGTGATCACCAACTTGCTTACCAACGCAATCAAGGCTACTGCACGTACGCCCGATCCTGTCATCCGGCTCACCGCACAACCCGAGGGGCGTTTTCTAAAGCTTGAGGTATCGGATAATGGCATGGGTATCGCTTTGCCTAATCAGCAGCGGCTGTTCTCTCTTTTCAAGTCTGTTCATAACCGGCAGGAGTTCCCCGGGACGGGTGCCGGGCTGGCTATTGTCAAACGTATTATGGAGCGGCATGAAGGCAGTGTTTCAGTAGAAAGCATGGGCGAAGGGCGTGGTACCACTTTCACCCTCCGCTTTCCTTTACCATAAACCCCGCCCTATCAAAAATCAGCCCCGCCGCTGACCCCTGTCAACGCTCCCGGCCATCATTCCCCTTACCTTGAAAATAATTCATCACCAAAATCGACAATCATGACAGGCGGAACTTTTTCTTTGATGATACTCTTTGCGATAATCTTGTTTGTGGTGCCTATGATGATGGGCTTTTCAGGCCGTAACCGGCTGGGATAGACTGTGTCGGATTCCCCCTTTGCAGCACCTCACAGGCCGATTGCCAAATCTGACCGGATACAGGTTGAGCAACTCCATCTTGTTGTAGTGCTATCGCTTTGACCGGCGCCGGCGCCACCACCAAATGAGCAGTGCCAGCAGTAGGAGAACAGGCCAGGCCGTAATGGCACCGAGTACCAGGTTCTTCAGTAGCCCCCATCCATCTGCAAAAGCCATCGCTATTTTACTGCCAAAGCTGCGCTGAGCGATACCTGCTGAGCTGGTCTCGTACAAAGTCAGGTAAATGGTGCTCCGGTCTACCTGCTGCTTCAGGTAACGGAACTGGGCCTCCATGGACTCCACCTCCTCGATGACCTGCCTCAGGTTGTTCTCCACAGCCAGCACGTCGTTCACATTCCGGGCTTCCGCCAAAAGCTCCTGGTAACGGGCAATGACGGCACGCTTGGATGCCAGCCGGGTTTCAAGGTCAACGTACTGCCGCGTAACATCCTCCGCATTAACCGAACGGGAGTCAATTTGCAGCGCCAGCCCCTCCAGGGCATTGAGCATGGAGTCCAGTTGTGCAGGTGCCAGCCGGATCACCAGCTGATTCTCCAGTTGCTGCCCGTACTGCCGTTCTTCCTCGGATGTAATCTCGGCCTCAAATGCCGTGATGACCTGCTTCGCCTTCCTGATTGCCTCCTCGTAATCGGCCACTTCCATCCGCAACCGGGCCGTGCGGATCACTTTCTTTTCCGGGACAGCCTCACCAGGCCCGCCACCAGACTTAGCTTCGGTGGTTTGATCAGGAATGGCCTGAGCTTCCTCCATGGCATAGGAATAATCTGAAGAGCCGGAGCGCCCGTCGCAGGCCATAGCCGAAAAAGCCAGTACCAATAATGGGATCAGGGTGCGAAGTGTCATTTTCATGGTTTTCAGGTTTGGATGTACAGGTATTTGATGCGATTTTGGCTGAACCCGGTGTGCCCGGAGTTGTTAAGGTTTTCATAATAAGAAGTGGGGCAAAAATCAAATACACAACTTTCAAAAAGCTTTTGCCCCAACGTTGCACCAAACTCGCCCTCTGGTTGGTTTTGTGCAACGTTGAAACAAAACCAGGTCTGTATTTGATTTTTCGAGAAGCCCTTAGAGACAAATTACAAAATCTACCTGCCAAATTGTCACTCAGCCGGTGAATTTGTTTTATCTTTGCCGACTACTTTGAAAACGGGACAGACGATGTACGATGATAATCCAACCTTGGTCGGCTTGACCAAGACCATAGACGAACAGCGACAGGGCGAAGCTTTTTTCCAGGAGCAGGCCGCAGAGGCCCACCCGGAAGGGGTTCGGCATTTCTATATTGAGAGCTACGGCTGCCAGATGAACTTTAGCGACAGCGAGATTGTAGCGTCCATTTTGGGGCAGGAAGGATATCAGTCTACCCGCAATATGGAAATTGCAGACCTCATTCTCATCAACACCTGCTCTATCCGGGAAAAAGCGGAGGACACAGTGCGCAAGCGGCTGCGGGTGTTCGACAAGGTAAAAAACAACCGCCCCGGCACTTTGGTAGGTGTCCTTGGCTGTATGGCAGAGCGGCTGAAGACCAAGCTGCTGGACGAAGAAAAGCTGGTAGACCTCGTCATTGGCCCGGACGCTTACCGTGACCTGCCCAAACTGATCGCTACAGCCGAAGACGGGGACAAAGGCATCAACGTCTTTCTTTCCCGTGAAGAGACCTACGCCGACATCAACCCCATGCGCCTCGACAGTAATGGCGTGACGGCTTTTATTTCCATCATGCGGGGCTGTGACAATATGTGCTCTTTCTGCGTGGTGCCTTTCACCCGTGGGCGGGAACGGAGCCGCAATGCGTTCAGCATCGTAGCGGAAGCCACTGATTTGTACGAACGGGGCTACCGGGAAGTTACCCTGCTGGGGCAAAACGTCGACTCCTACAAATGGGAAAACCCGGAGACCGAAGAAACAGTCACCTTTGCCAATCTCCTGGAGATGGTGGCCCTGGTGCACCCTGACCTACGTATCCGGTTCAGCACTTCCCACCCTAAAGACATCACGGATGAGGTGTTGTATACCATGAAAAAATACGATAATATCTGCAAGTACATCCACCTGCCGGTGCAGTCTGGCAACAGCCGTGTACTTGACCTGATGAACCGGACTTACGACCGGGAGTGGTATATGAACAAAGTACGCCGCATCTACGAAATCATGCCTGACTGTGCGGTTTCCTCCGATATTATCGCCGGCTTCTGCAGCGAAACGGAAGAAGAGCATCAGGAAACCCTGAGCATGATTGAATTTGCGAATTACAGCATGTCCTATATGTTCTACTACTCAGAACGCCCCGGCACAATGGCTGTACGTAAGTACGAAGATGACATTCCACTTGAGGTGAAGAAACGCCGCCTTCAGGAAATCATCCGTTTGCAAACGCAGGTATCCTTTGCCCACAACAAGCAGGACATTGGCAAAACCTTCAAGGTCTTGATTGAAGGCGATTCCAGGAAGTCCGATCAGCAGTTCAAGGGGCGAAATTCCCAAAACAAAATGCTGGTCTTCGACAAAGAGCCTGGTTACAAACCCGGCGACTACTGCTACGTGAAAGTAAACGATGCCACAAGCGCCACCCTGATTGGCGAGATGGTACAGGCCTAAGCCAGATTTTTTATACCGAAAACCAACTACCTTAAATGGACGCCAACCTCCAATCCATTAAACAACGCTTTGGCATCATCGGGCGGTCTCCCCTACTCGACCGCGCGCTGAGCACTGCCGTCCGCGTATCAGGTACAGACTTGTCTGTACTGATTACCGGGGAAAGCGGTGTGGGTAAGGAGGTGTTTTCCAAAATCATTCATGCGCTGAGTGCCCGCAAGCACAACAACTTCATTGCCATCAACTGCGGGGCTATTCCGGAGGGTACGATTAACTCAGAGCTGTTCGGACATGAAAAAGGGGCCTTCACCGGGGCTACAAGCGAGCGTAAAGGCTATTTTGAGACGTATGACGGAGGTACGATTTTCCTGGATGAGATCGGCGAAATGCCCATGGATACGCAGTCTTTTCTGCTGCGCGTGCTGGAAACCGGAGAATTCATCCGGGTAGGTGCCTCTAAGGTGCATAAAACGGATGTGCGCATCATTGCGGCTACCAATGTTTCCCTGCTGGAAGCGGTAAAGAAAGGTAAGTTTCGGGAAGACCTATACTACCGCCTGAATACGGTGCCCATCAGTGTACCGCCTCTGCGGGAACGACGGGAGGATATTTACATGCTCTTCCGGAAGTTTGCTACTGACTTTGCCGAAAAGTACCGGACCGCCTCTATTCAGCTTGATGAAAAAGCCCGCCTGATGTTGGAAAACTACAGCTGGCCAGGTAATATCCGGGAACTCAAAAATGTGGCGGAGCAGGCGTCGGTTATGGCAGAGGAGAAACTCCTGGATGCCGGGCAGTTGTTGCAGTATGCACCTCAGCTCAGCCGCCGCAATCTTCCAATGATTGCCGATCGCAAAGGAAACGATGGAGATGGAGTAAGCATGCAGGAACGGGAAATCTTCTACAAGCTCATGCTTGATATGAAGAACGACCTGAATGACTTGAAAACGCTCGTTTTTGAGCTCATCCGCAATAACGACCTCCGCGTGCCGGATGCAAGTGATATCCGCAGCCTGCAGGCGCCTTCCTCCGACTATCCGGGGACGAATGCGGCCGACAGGCGGGACGTCACCGACTTCCTCCACGACTACCACGATGACGACTTCCCTGCGCAGGATCTGCCCGATAGCGTCAAACCTATCATTCTCAACCACGATGATCCGGAACAGCAGCAACACTACGCTCAAACGGAAGAGCTGGAAGAGAACCTTTCGCTGGAAGACAACGAAAAGGAGCTGATCTACAAAGCCCTGCGCAAGCACAATGGCCGGCGAAAGGAAGCAGCTTCCGATTTAGGTATCTCAGAGCGGACCCTTTACCGCAAGATTAAGCAGTACGGGTTATAAGCCCGTTTATGGTCTCCATTTTAATTTTATGTAAAATTTCCTGAAAAGACCGTTCATTTACGGCAGACCTGCTATCTTTTGCATCTAAAACTGGTGCACCTATGGATCATAGCCAAAAAGAACTGCCGACAGCAATGGAACGTCGTCTACTCGGTTTTCTCAACCATATCAATAATGCCGCTACGCTATCTGATGCTATCCGCGACCGCCGGCAGGAAAAAGGCACGGGGATTGGAGAGAAGGTAGCTGACCGCCTGATCAAAGCCCGTACTGAACTGCCCGGATGCCGCTTTGAAAGCCTCAAACAGGTAGCAGCTGTTCCCGGAGTAGGCCAGGACAAACTGCTTGACCTCATGCATGCTTTCAAACAGCCGGCTGCACAGGCTTTCCGCAGCAATATGTACAATGGGGTGATCCTCAGCAACTGGGAACTGGAGTATTTTACTTCTATTTTTGAAGACGAAACTGCTTTTCAGGAAGTAATCGACTCTAAATCCAGCCTTGCTGAATTCGTAGGCGAGCAGGTGGAGCAAATTTCCCTGGAGCGCTACAGCAACAGCAAAGCGGCAGAGCTGGCCGGCGAACTGGTGGAACGCTGCTACGACGAGCACTTCCCAGACTCCCATTTCGGTGCCTACGCCCTGGCGCTTTGGTTTTATCAGTTTGATGCCGACAACTGGTTCTCCTTTGAGCGCGTCTTAAAGGAAACCGAGAAGTACCTTAATTTCTACCCGGAATGGGAGGACCGTTTGGAGCTTCATTTGTATAAAGGCTTCGATAATACGGGAGTACTGGTTGACCCGGTCACTCAGGTGGATCTGCCCGTAGTGATCAACCGGGGTGAACGGGCGGTGACGATTTGGACTTGCCAGCTGAATGATTAGGCTTCCCTCCTTATTGTGAAAGCCGTACCGCTGAAGGGCAATCCTGAACATCACTAATACACTTTATACTGTTGATGGCAGGCGGAGTTCTGTGGCTCTGTTTTCACGCTCCAGCCCTATCAGGCGCTACGGCTCTTAGTGCCCGGCCCGCTCAAATAACCGGGCCTGCAGTCAGTAAAACACTGAGTACCCGTCTGATAAATGAGCGCATGCTCAACGCTACTCAATTAAGGGCACGCCCAGATAAACCTTAATCTCCGGAGAAAGCCGCACCCGTACTTTAACTACGAGCGGATCGTTGAGGTTAGCCAGTGTCCGGCGGTGCAGATTGTAAGTGGTCCGTATGGTGGTAAAGACAGAGACAAGGGCCGCATTCTTGCGCGTCTCCTGAATAATTTCATCCAGTCGTTCCGGCCGGAAATCCTCATGCCGGCCTACCATTTCAACTTCCAAAGCAGGGCTAATAGCCACACTAAGGGCAAAGCTGCGAATTTCAAGCCCGTAGATTTCCAGTTTAGGGAAGACCGTTAGCCATTCTTCGATCAGTTGGAAGCTTTTTTCTTTGGCGCCTTCACCGAACTGTGCGGCTTGTTCACGCAAGGCCCCGGTAGCATCATTTATCGCTTGTTTGAATTTGTCGATCATGGCATTTCTTACGGTTGTTGAAGGGCCAATTTAGAAATTGCAAGCTTCTTTCATTCTGTTTTTCTCTGAACCGCCCTGCTTTTTAGATTAATGGCGGTTGCCGGCTTTACGCAATTGCTGGTAGGCCAGGCCCAGGGCATCCGGGATGTCGCCGGCGATCAGGGATTCCTCGCTTTCCCGTTGCAGGGCACAATCGCCGGCCAGCCCGTGCAAAAAGACGCCAAGCAGGGCAGCTGCTTCCGGTGTATAGCCTTGCGCCAGCAGCCCGGTGATTATACCTGCCAATACATCACCACTGCCACCGGTAGCCATGCCGGCATTCCCGGTGCTGTTGAAGTACGAACGCCCATTGGGGAGGGCGATACAGGTATGCGCGCCTTTGAGCACAATGATTACCCCGTGCTCCCGGGCTTTACGGATTTGTAGTTCGTGGCGTTTGAAGTGATTGGGGGTGGGGCCAAACAAGCGCTCGAATTCTTTGGGGTGGGGCGTGAGGATACTCTGGGAAGGAAGTGCTTTCAGCAAATCTGGCTGTGTGCTGATTATATTCAGGGCATCGGCATCGAGGACGAGTGGCTGATCGGCCAGGGCAATGAGTTGGGACAGTGCTTTTTGCGTGAGCGTGCCCTGCCCAAGCCCGCAGCCTATGCCTATAGCCTGATACGCATCGAGTTGCGGGACTTCAGTGAATTGGAGTTCGTGCCCGTCCAGGCTGACCATGGCTTCCGGAAGGGCCGTTTGGACGATGTTATAGCTGATTTTGGGAACATGCAGGCTCACCAGCCCTGCGCCAGACCGCAATGCACCACGCGCAGCCAGCAGGGCAGCTCCCATCTTGCCATAGCTACCCATGATAAGCAGGGCATGCCCGTGGGTGCCCTTGTGAGAAAACTTAGCTCGTGGCCGCAGTAGCGTGCACGCTGTTTCTTCCGTCAGATAGTAGTTGGAAGTTTCTGCCTGAGCGATGGCTTCAGGGTGCAAGCCGATTGACCGGACCGTCCATTGGCCTACCCTTTCAGCATTTTCCGGAAAAAGGAAAGCCAGTTTAGGCAACTCAAAAGCAAAAGTACGATGCGCGTGAAAAGCCACTCCGGTTGTGGATTGGTCAGCGTAAACGCCCGATGGAATATCAATAGCCACTCTGTTTACATTCAGGCCATTGAGGTGTTGTAGCAGATCGCCCCAGTATCCCTTTACAGGACGGTTAAGGCCCGAACCAAACAGGGCATCAATGACCAGTGCCTCTTCCGGCAACTCTGGCATCGGGTCCCCTTCAGCAATGGGGCAGGCTCCGATAGCGCCATGCCCGGGCAACCGCTTCAGGTTGGCTTCAAAATCCTCCGACCGGTTGGGGCTAATCTGGCAGGTATGCACCCTCACATCGTACCCCGAATGATGAAGCAGCCGTGCTGCCACAAGACCGTCTCCGGCATTATTGCCAATCCCGCAAAAGATATGCACCGGCCGTTGTTGGTCCGGATAGGTCTGAATAAGCCACCGGGTGAAGCAGGCTGCCGCCCGTTCCATTAGTTCGAGGGAGGAAATCGGCTCGTGATTTATGGTATATGCGTCGAGTTCCCGAATTTGAGCAGCAGAACAAATTTTCATAAAATATTTTTCATTTGGATAAGCAACAGTTTTTCGAAGGGCTCAGAGTAGTTGAGCTGGCCAGCGTACTGGCGGGGCCTGCCATCGGATTGTTTTTCGCCGAGCTTGGTGCAGAAGTGGTTAAGGTTGAAAATGCCCGGACCGAAGGTGATGTGACCCGCCGCTGGAAGCTGCCCTCAGAACCAGCTGAAGCGGATTACTCCGCCTATTACTGTAGCGTAAATTACAAAAAAAATGTTCGAATGATCGACCTCTCTGCCCCTCAGGGCAGAGCGGAAGTCCTGGAGTTGATCGCAGATGCGGACATCGTGGTGAGCAACTTTAAACGGGCCTCTGCACAAAAGCTGGGCATGGATTATGACACGCTGTACGAGCACAACCCTGCATTGATCTATGCGCAGTTGGATGCATTTGGTGCCGACGATCCCCTGCCCGCTTTTGATGTGGTGCTCCAAGCCGAGGCTGGCTTCCTGTATATGAATGGCGAACCAGGCCGGGACCCGGTCAAAATGCCCGTAGCCCTTATTGATATTCTGGCCGCTCATCAGCTCAAAGAAGCGGTACTCCTGGCACTGCTGCACCGCTACCGGACCGGCAAAGGGAGTTTCGTCTCCACTTCTCTCCTCGATGCAGCTATTGCCTCGCTGGCCAATCAGGCTACCAACTGGCTAATGGAGGGGCATATCCCTCAGCCTATGGGCATGCAGCATCCTAATATAGCACCTTACGGCGATATCTTTTACGGTAGTGATGGCAAGCCTCTTGTCCTGGCAGCGGGTACCGAAGGCCAGTTTACTCAGCTTTGCCAATGCCTTGGCCTGCCGGAGTTAACGCAGGATGAGCGCTTTGCCAGTAACAAAAGCCGGGTACAGCATCGTAGCCAGCTTTGCGATCAGCTGCGCCCTGCCTTTGAACGGGCTGACCGGGCTGCATGGATGAAGAAACTGGGAGAGGCCGGGGTGCCTGTAGGGAGTATTCGCAACATGCGCGAAGTCTTCGAACGGGAGCAGGCAAAAAACCTCATCCTGGAAGAGCCTATGCCTGATGGGCGCAACAGCCGAAGGGTAGCCACCGCTGCCTTTAAGTGGAAGCCTGCAGGCTGATCTGTCAGGGATGAACATCTCGGGGCTGTCCCCGTTCAAAGACTGAACAAACCCAACATGTACCTTGAACGACTTCAATGCCTCGCTGGAAGCTTTTTGGAACACACTAGAGGGGTGGCTGGAAGGATTAATAGCTAATCTGCCTAATATCATTTTAGCTGTCCTCGTACTGGTCGCTTCCATCTTCCTGTCCCGGTTCATAAAGAAATATGCCGGTAAAGTAGTGTCCAGATTCTCCGGAAATCATACCATCAACGGGCTTTTGGCCAACATCATCACTTCCGGTTTTTTAATGGTAATGCTCTTCGTGGTCCTGGGGATTCTCGGTCTCGACCGGGCGCTGACCTCCCTGCTGGCGGGTGCCGGCGTGGTAGGCCTGGCCGTTGGTCTTGCCGTTCAGGAGCCACTCATGAACCTGTTCTCAGGTATCCTGATGTCAACCAAATCCCTCTATAATGTTGGTGACCTGATCGAAACCAATGGTTACTTTGGCAAGATCAGGAAAGTCAACCTGCGCTCAACCATACTGGAACAGCTGAGTGGGGAGGAAGTGCTCCTGCCTAACAAAAGTATTATTCAAAATCCCCTGACAAACTATACCGTATCAGGCCGGCGCCGGTTAGCACTGAGCTGCGGCATTTCCTATGGGGAAGACCTCGAAAAAGTGCGTGCGGTAACCGTCAAAGCAGTAAAAGACAACGTAGAATATGACGAGCGTTTTCCGGTAGAATTCTACTACGAAGGCTACGGCGACAGTTCCATCAATTTCATCGTACGTTTCTGGCTGGCCGACATCACGCAGAAAGGGCTGCTTAATGCCCAAAGCGAGTCAGTCATCGCCATCAAAAAAGCCTTCGATCAGCATGATATAATGATCCCATTCCCCATCCGCACACTGGATTTCGGCATCAAGGGAGGCGAAAAGCTGAATACCATGCTGAAAGCATCTGCTATGAACGGTAAAGAATAGCCTTGCCGGGCCTTTTCAATGACTCGCTTTCTCCATCACAAAAAAAACAACAATCAAATTATGGCTAACAATCAAGATAAACCCTGGAATAAGAAACGTTACGACGCCAATACGCATGCCTCAGGCATAGCATTAATCAATAACCTCATGATGCGCAACAAAGATGCGGAAGAGCGTTACCGGGAAGCTGCCGCAGTAGCAACCGATGAGAGTCTGGTGCAATACCTGGAAAGCCTCGCTCGCTACCGGAACAGCCTCTATGAGCCGCTTTTTGAGTGGATGAATGCCTTGCCACCCACGCCTATGCCCATCAGCAAGCAGGCACGCTCCTATCTCTATGAACATTGGGGCGAATTTCGGGAGGCGCTGCTGCTCAACAATAAATCAAAGGTTGTAGAATTCTGCGAGGATAGTGAAAAGAAAATCTCCAGAGCCTACCGCGAAGCCGTTGCCCAAACTGGTGTGCCAAAAGATATCAATGAATTCCTCAACAAACAGCTGCAGCACATCCTTAAAATACGCCGTAAAGTAGAGCGTATGGAAACGGTCCCTATGCTCCATGACAATGACTTTTAAGCGGCCGTTTCAGGTCTGACAGAAATAATTATCTTAGCCGGGAATAATTCCCGGTATGGAAAAAATTATATATCCGCTGCTTTATTATCCTATTAACGAAGACACCCTGCTCGGGCAGCTCGTAGGTACGGATATTGAAGCGGTGGACAGTAGCCTGGCGGGGTTAAAGAAGACTTTGCTATCCTACCTTCAGAAACAGTATAAAAAGTACGATGACTACCCGCCATCGGAAATTCAATCCCCCCGGCTGAAAATGGTCGAGCTTCAGGTACGCCCCTCCTACCGGTCTCAGGGAGGGGTATTCCCGTTGCCGGACACGCTAAAAATCCGGTTGCCCATCGTTTACGGCGCGGTAGAAGACGGGCATTATGAGTGCCACATTCCCACCTTTCGCGAAAATTTCTTCTATTACGAGCCCAAGCAGTTTGATGCCCTTGTGCAACATGCGAGCCTCACCCTGCTCAATCAGGCTACCCCTGAGAAGCTATACCGCCTGATGCGTTACCCAAAACCTGTGCTGGACCATGTGGAGCTCAGGGTGAATTATGAAAGAGAATACTTTTGGGGAGGCTGGAGCCATGAGCGCACCTACGAAGTGCTCAACCGGCTGGCAGAACCTTATCCGCCCACCAAGAGCCAGCAGCGTAGCCTCAGTGTATTTCCGGACGCCGCCTGGGAACGGGAAGAAGCCGTTGCGCAGGCAATGGATAAAATTGCAGGCACCCGTTCCAATGTCCTTATTGTCGGGCGGTCCGGCACTGGAAAAAGCGCGGTGCTCACGGCAGCACTAAAACGCATCAGCAACCAGTCCCGTAAACAGCAGCTGGGATACACTTTCTGGCGCATTATGCCACAGCGAATAACGGCAAGCGCTAAATACCTGGGCGACTGGGAAGAAACGGTAGAAACCCTGGTGGAAGAACTCAGCATGGCAAACGGCATTATCTGGGTGGAACAGATGGTGCAATTGCTACAGACCGGGGGCGAAGGGCCGGAAGACAGTGTAGCGGCTTTTTTAATGAACTTCCTCCAGCAGGGAAAGCTCCATATGGTCGGAGAGGCTACGCCACAGGAACTGGAAAGTATGCGCAGGTTACTGCCCGGATTTGCAGAGGCTTTTCAGGTTATTGAAATAGGGGAACTAACGGAGCAGCAGGTCAGTAAAGTCATGAATGAGCTGGCTAATTATGCCGCCCAAAACCTGAAAGTGGATATTCTACCGGAAGCCCGGGAGTTGGTTTACCGGCTACTGTTACGATACCACCCCTATGCCAGTTTTCCCGGCAAAGCAGTCAGCTTCCTGGGGCAATCCCTGAATGAAGCCCGGTCCAGGCAGGAGCGGCAAATTGGCAAAACGGAGGTTATCCGGAATTTCATCCAGCAAACGGGCTTGCCGGAGTTATTTCTAAGGGATGAGCTGCCGCTGGACCAGAAAGCCCTAAAGAGCCACTTTGAAGCCCGGATTATTGGCCAGCCACAGGCTGTAGATGCCCTCACCCGGGTCGTCAAAATCTTCAAAGCCGGGTTAAACAACCCTCATCGCCCCATCGCCTCCTTTTTGTTTGCCGGGCCTACCGGCGTTGGCAAAACAGCGAGCGTAAAAGCTTTGTCTGAGTACTTCTTCGGCAAAGGCCAGCGCCAGTCGCCTCTGATCCGAATAGACATGAGCGAGTTTCAGCATCCAGAGCAACTCACCAGGCTTATCGGGGCGGGCCGGCAACCCGGTCAGCTCGTTAAGGAAGTCCGGGAGCGGCCCTTCTCTGTCCTCTTGCTGGATGAGGTGGAGAAAGCGGACCTTTCCATCTTTGATGCGCTGCTCGGCCTGCTCGATGAAGGCGTGCTGGTGGATGCCTACGGACGGGAAACCAATTTCCGCAATACGATTGTCATCATGACCTCCAACCTCGGCGCCAGCAACCGCTCTGTGCCTGGCTTTGGAGATAAATATCCCGATGCTGCAGCTTACCGTTCGGCAGTGGAGCGGCACTTCCGCCCGGAATTCGTAAATCGTATTGATGAACTGGTTGTTTTTGAATCCCTGAAAGCCGAAGACATTCTCAAAATCACTGAGAAGGAACTGGAAGGCTTAAAAGGCCGGGAAGGGTTCCAGAAGACCGGGCTGGAGGTACAATTCGAGCCTGCGCTGGTCCACTACCTGGCCCGTATCGGTTTTGACGAGCGCTACGGGGCACGGCCTCTTCAAAGGGCGCTGGAAGACCATGTGGTGATGCCGGTGGCCAGATGGATGCTTAAACATCCTGTAGACCGCCCCGGCCGGTTGATCATAGGCTGGTCTGACCGTCAGCAGCTCACCTTAAACTACCTGCCAAAAAAATAACTTATGCCCTGGATTTTGCTGCAAGGTGCAATCTTGCTGGGGGTTCCTTTCCTGAGCCGCAGGCTTGCCCGCCGGGGGCTGTTGCCGGACTGGCTGAGCCCGGTGGTGCTCTGCTATGCAATAGGCATTCTTCTCAAGAATACCAGCCTTTTCCCGCTCAGCGATCCGTTCTCAACTACCGCTACGGAGGTGGGGATTTTGTTTGCTATTCCACTTCTGCTTTATGCAACTGACCTGAAGCGGTGGTTATCCCACGCAGGCAGCAGCGTGCTGAGCTTCGGGTTGTGTGTGCTGAGTGGTGTTGTGGCAACGGTAGCTGCAGCATATTGGTTCCTGAATGACCTGCCGGATACCTGGCGGCTGGCAGGTATGCTCGCAGGGATTTACACCGGAGGTACACCCAATATGCAAGCCATCGGGCTGGCACTGAAAGCACCGCAGGAAACCATCATTCTGGTGAATGCGGCAGATGTGCTGCTGGGTGGCGTGTACCTGTTGCTGCTCACTTCGGTGGTGCCAAAATGGCTGAAAGCTGTACTGCCGGAGTTTCAGCACGACAAGGCAGCAGCGGTGGACGAAACAGAAACTGACCCCTACCAGGCATTCAGCTACGGACATGCCATCCGTGCGATAGGCTTAACGATGCTGGTGATAGGCAGCGCTCTGGGGCTAACCTGGCTGGTCTACGGCCAACTGGGCCAACTGGCGTTTCTCATCCTGATGCTGACGAGCCTGAGCCTGGCAGTGTCTTTTATACCCACCGTCAGGAACTGGGAAAACACCTTCGAGACCGGTGAATACTTTCTGCTGATTTTTTGCGTAGCTCTGGGCATGCTGGCCGATTTCCAAAGTATTCTTGAAAAGGGGCTGGGCATTGTTCAGTTCACAGCAGTAGCCCTGCTGGGCACTATCCTTTTGCACCTGCTTCTGGCCCGGCTTTTCCGTATTGATCGGGACACTTTTCTTTTTACCTCCGTAGCTGCCATCTACGGGCCCCCGTTTATAGGCCAGATCGCCAGCATCACCGGTAACCGGCAGCTAATCCTTTCCGGCATCGCCATGGGATTGCTGGGTTATGCCATTGGCAATTACCTGGGCATCGGGCTGGCTTATCTGTTGCAATGGCTGTTACAGGCTTACACATCATAATTCAGCACCGGAGCCAGCCAACGTTCTGCTTCCTCCACTGACATTCCTTTGCGGCGGGCATAGTCCTCCACCTGATCTTTACTGATCTGCCCCAGGCCAAAGTACTTCGATTCGGGATGAGCGAAGTAGTAACCACTCACCGAGGCAGCCGGGTACATAGCATAGGACTCGGTTAGCTGGATACCGATATTTTCCTCGACCTTCAGCAGTTCCCAAATGGTCCCTTTTTCGGTATGCTCCGGACAGGCCGGGTAGCCGGGAGCAGGGCGGATGCCTTTGTACTGCTCAGCAATCAGCGCTTCATTATCCAGCTCTTCCGATTGGTCATAGCCCCAGAACTCCTTGCGTACCCGCTGATGCAGCCTTTCCGCTAAGGCCTCAGCAAGCCGGTCAGCAAGGGCTTTCAGCATGATGGCAAGGTAGTCATCGTGCTCTGCTTCGAAGCGTTGAATGTGGGCTTCTATTCCAACACCGGCCGTTACGGCAAAAGCACCGATATAGTCGGGCCCGTCTTCGGGTTTCCGGATATAGTCCGAGAGGCTTAAGTTCGGCTGGCCAGGAGCTTTTTGGCGTTGCTGGCGCAGAAAATGAAGGACGGTCTGCGGTTCTTTCCGTTCTTCATCAGTGAAGACCGCTACAGACTCCTCTCCTACAGCATTAGCAGGGAACAGCCCAAATACAGCTTTAGCCGTCAGCCACTTTTCATCGATAATCTGACGGAGCATGCTGCGGGCATCGTTGTACAGTTTTTTAGCTTCAGTACCGACCACCTCATCTTCCAAAATAGCCGGGAACTTGCCTTTGAGCTGCCAGCTGCTGAAGAATGGCGTCCAGTCGATAAATTCAGTTAAATCTTCAAGATTGTAATCTTCGATCACCTGCAAGCCAGGCTGTGCAGGCTTAACGGCAGGCGTGGCGGCCCAATCCAGCTCCAACCGGTGCGCTCTCGCTTTTTTCAGGGTATGGTACTTTTTGTTGGACTTTCGGTTGCCGCGCAGTTCGCGTACCCGCTCGTAGTCCTTGCGGATGTCCAGCACGTAGTTGCTCCGTTGGCTTTCATTTTCGTTGAGCAAACTGCTGACTACTGATACGCTCCGGGAGGCGTCCAGCACATGTACAACGGGGCCGGAGTACTGAGGCTCCACTTTTACGGCGGTGTGGGTTTTAGAAGTCGTCGCCCCGCCAATCAGCAGTGGCACGGTAAAGCCCTGCCGCTCCATCTCCTTTGCCACATGCACCATCTCATCCAGCGAAGGCGTAATCAGGCCGCTCAGTCCTATAATATCTGCACCGGTTTCCTTTGCCTTGGCGAGTATTTTGTCTGCCGGGACCATTACGCCCATGTCGATGATGTTGTAATTGTTGCAGCCGAGCACCACACCTACGATATTTTTACCGATATCGTGTACATCACCTTTGACAGTGGCGAGCAGGACTTTGCCTTTACTGCTGTCTTCGCCCGCTGCTTTTTGAGCTTCAATATAAGGCGTAAGATAAGCCACGGCTTTCTTCATCACCCGGGCGCTTTTCACCACCTGAGGCAGGAACATCTTACCTTCCCCAAAGAGGTCGCCCACTACATTCATGCCATCCATCAGCGGGCCCTCAATCACATCAAGAGGTGAAGGCAGCTGTTGCCTGGCCTCCTCCGCGTCCGCTTCAATGTGTTCGGTGATGCCACGCACAAGGGCATGTTTGATGCGCTCGTGCAGAGGCGCTTCCCGCCAGGCCGTATCTTTTTTGAAGGTCCGGCCGCCATCGCCCTTTACGCTTTCGGCAAAGTCGGTGAGGCGCTCGGTAGCATCTTCCCTTCGGTTGAAAAGCACATCTTCCACCCGTTCCAGCAGATCTCTGGGTATCTCATCATAAACTTCAATCATGCCGGCATTCACAATGCCCATATCCATGCCCGCTTTGATAGCGTGGTAGAGGAATGCAGCATGCATAGCTTCCCGGACTACGTTGTTGCCCCGGAAAGAAAAACTGATATTGCTTACTCCGCCGCTGACCTTTGCGCCCGGGCAGCGCTTCTTGATCAGACGGGTGGCTTCGATGAAGTTAATGGCGTATTCGTTATGCGCCTCTATACCAGTGGCTACTGCGAATATATTAGGATCGAAGATGATGTCTTGTGGACGGAAGCCTACCTGTTGGGTGAGAATGTTATAGGCCCGCTCGCAAATGGCCACCTTGCGCTCGATGGTGTCGGCCTGCCCTTCTTCGTCAAAAGCCATGACGACCGTTGCGGCACCATAGCGCCGAACGGTTTTCGCTTGTTGGATAAAGGCCTCCTCCCCTTCCTTCAGGGAGATGGAATTGACCACGCACTTGCCCTGAACGCACTTCAGCCCCGCTTCGATGACGGAGAATTTGGAAGAGTCGATCATAATGGGCAGCCTGGCAATATCGGGTTCGGCCATGACCAGGTTGAGAAAATCCGTCATTGCTTTTTCAGAATCCAGCAGCCCTTCATCCATATTCACGTCAATGATCTGTGCTCCGCCTTCCACCTGATGCTGGGCGACGGAAAGAGCCTCGTCATACGCCCCGGATTTAATCAGGCGTGCAAACTTTCGGGAGCCGGTGACATTAGTCCGTTCTCCCACATTAACGAAGTTGGTCTCGGGGCGGATGATGAGTGGTTCCAGCCCGCTAAGCAGGGTGTATTCCGGAGATGGGGAGACCTGGCGCGGAGGTAAACCGGCTACAGCCTCAGCCATGAGCTGAATATGCTCAGGGGTAGTCCCACAGCACCCCCCAATGATATTGACGAAGCCACTCTCCGCAAAATCCCGGATGTATTTTTTCATTTCTTCCGGTTCCTGGTCGTATTCTCCAAATTCATTGGGCAGGCCGGCATTGGGATAAGCACTAATGAAGCAATCGGCCATATCGGAAAGCGCCTCAATATGCGGGCGCATTTCCTGTGCACCCAACGCACAATTCAGCCCCACACTAAGCAGCGGCATGTGGCTGACGGAAATCCAGAACGCCTCAGCAGTTTGGCCTGATAGCGTTCTTCCGCTGGCATCCGTAATCGTACCCGACACCATGACAGGCAGTTCCCTGCCCCGTTCCTCATGCAACAAGTCAATAGCAAAGAGAGCCGCTTTGGCATTGAGCGTATCGAAAACGGTTTCGATGAGGAAGAGGTCGGCTCCGCCATCCATAAGGCCTTTGGCCTGCTCGTAGTAATTGTCCCGCAGCTCATCGAAGGTAACCGCCCGGTAGCCGGGGTCGTTAACATCAGGAGATAGCGAGGCCGTGCGGTTAGTCGGCCCTATAGCACCAGCGACAAACCGGGGGCGCTCCGGGTTTTTAGCCGTAAATTCATCGGCAGCCCTGCGGGCAGCCTGCGCCGCCTTGAGGTTGATCTCGTAGGCGTATTCCTCCATACCATAGTCGGCCTGGGCAATACGGGTACCGCTGAAAGTATTGGTTTCAATGATGTCCGCTCCGGCTTCCAGGTAAGCCTTATGGATCGCCTCTATGATTTGGGGCTGGGTAATGGACAAAATATCGTTGTTCCCCTGAATATCCCGGGGCCAGTCTGCAAATCGCTGGCCACGGTAGTCAGCTTCCTTAAGTTGGTACTGCTGAATCATAGTGCCCATAGCACCGTCAATGACTAGAATTCTTTGCTGGAGTATATCGCGGATCGACATGAATGCGTTAAGTTTTGAAGGATTGACCACAGCAGGTATAACAAATACCCTAAATTGTGGTTGCCAAAGGTAGCATATATTGGAAAGTGGCCAAAATTGATTAGCTTAGTCAAGTGAGCATTTTAATGCCTAAAGGCGTACCTTTGCAGAGCTGAGGCGGCACAACCGCCCGGAATACAGCAAAAAGCAGCAGATATGGAAATGGATATAGGTAGTTATATCAGTTTACTTCTTTACAAAAATAAGGCCGTTGCCCTGCCAGGGCTGGGCAGCTTTGAGGCTGCCTATCAGCCTGCAGTAATTGATCAGGTGCAGGGGGAGTTGCACCCACCGGGGAATACCATTTCCTTCAATCCCAATTTGGTGAGCGATGATGGCCTGTTATGCAGCATGATTCAGGACCGCTACGGCCTGCCGGCTACAGATGCTGCAAAGACGCTTGAGGATTACGTCCATGAAGTAAAAGAAGCGATTGGGCGAAGAGAAATTGTCGTCTTCCCCAAAGTGGGGCGCTTGTACCGGGACTATGAAAACAATCTGCAATTCTTACCTGACGGGAATAACTACGATGTGGAATCCTATGGGCTGCCCACGGTAAGCTTCTATCCGGTAGCCCGGTCCAACCGGGCCCAACCGGTGAAGGAACAGCCTGGAAAAACAGCCGCACGCCCCGTATCGGCGAAAAAAGCACAAGCCACGAACAATGGGCTGATTGCAGCTATTGGAGCGGCAACAATCGTGGTTGGCGTAGCCATCTATTTCCTGCTCTTTGGTGCTGATCAGACACAGGAGCAGCCCCTGCACCCTGTGCCGACTTCAAGGGTGAACGTGCGGCCGGGTGACGAAGCATCAGCTAATGCGGCTCCGTCAGAGAACGAAGCTGTGGCGGAATCAGAAAATAAGGCGGAAAGCTCTTCCGAAAGAGCGGAAAGCACAGATACGGAACAACCTACACCTGTTCCCGGGCAGCAGTCTTACGTCATTATTGTTGGGGTCTTTGGCAACCCGGATAATGTAAAGCAACTCATCGACGACATCTACGATGCCGGGTACGAACCCTATACCGAAAAAGCAGGCAATCTGACTAAAGTAGGCGTACAGCGGACTTACCGCTCCGAAGCCGAGATTGAAGCAGCGATTCAGGATGTGCGTAAGCGGTTTACAAAGGATGCCAAACTGTACCGGTGGTAGGTGAAACAGGAAACCAGCTATGAAAAAATGCGGGTTTCCTGTTTTCTAATGTCCTGCCGGCGCAACCGCTGCTGCGTCTCCGGTCTGTTCTTCCTTAACCATAAGCCAGGCCAGGGCAGAAATACCGAGCGTCACGCCACATACCACGAAGGTGATGCTCTTATTTTCGGCATTGCCAATCAGCTGCCCCACACCTAAACTGGCAACTAGCTGAGGTAGCACTACCGACAGGTTGAACAGCCCCATGTAAAGCCCCATTTTAGCCTGATCCACTTTTTGCGACATGATGGCAAAGGGCAGGCTCACGGTAGCTGCCCAGCCAACGCCCGCCACGCCCATCAGCACATAAATCAGCGTTGGGCTGATACCCGGCACCAAAAAGCTGAAGTACCCAACCGCCATCACAGCAATACAGGCAAAGTGTACTTTAACGCGCCCAAATTTATCGGCCATTGGCTCCAGAACGGTTGCAGGCAGGATGGCAGCAACCGCATTAAGGACCAGGAAAGCAATTGAGACCACCCGGCCCATTTCGATTTTAATATCTTCAGGAATCACATCGCCCGCCCTGAAGCCGTACACATCGTGCTGCACGTAGGAAAACATGTAGACAAACATGGTTTGCACCCCAATCCAGGTGAAGGAATGAGCCGCCAGTACTTTCTGAAAACCAATCAGCCCTGCCTCTGATTTACCCTTCCCGGTTTCATTCTTGAGCAGGGCTTGTATCATCACCACCGCAGTAAGCGCCAGGCAAAAGCCCTCTACAAAACCCGGCTCCCGGTCAATATCCATTATCCGTAAAGTCATGGCATAAATGGCATAGACCAGGAATCCCCAAAGGGGCCGTATGGCATTCAGCGTTTCCGAAAGGGAAAAGCCTGGTTTCTTTTCGTTTTCTTCTTCCGCTCCGGAACTCTTAAGTACCCGGGGTTCTTCTATAAAAAAGACGGGCAGTACCGAAAGGATGAGCACCAGGCCAGCTCCGAAATAGATGAGTACGAAGTTGTTCCAAATGGCACCTACCGCATAAGCCAGTACGCCGAATGTACCCGAAATAGTCTGCATCCAGGTGTAGCCTTTGGTGCGTTCTTTGCCCTCGGGGGTAACATCTGCAATGATGGAGCGTGTAGGATTAAAGCTCACATTGATGGCCAGATCAAGGGTTAGCGCTACAATAATAGCAATGCCCAGAATAGACTCCGCCCCCATTGCATCGGAAATGACTCCGATATTAGGCAGCGCCAGAAGCATAAGCGCCGCCAGTACACCGCCAATGAGGATGAAAGGGCGGCGGCGGCCGTTCAACAACCAAACGTTATCGCTAATGACCCCAATCAAAACCTGGCCAATGATACCGGCTATAGGGCCCGCTGCCCAAACCAGTCCAATGTCTTCAATTTCCAGATGATACTGAGTACTGAGAATCCAGCTCAGGGCAGAAATCTGTACCGAAAGAGCAAAGCCCATAGCGGTAGCGGGAAGGCTGAGGTTGACATAGAAGAAGTTCGTCAACCGCTTTTGCATGTCCAGCATAGTTCGCTTGTTTTTTGTTTGTTATCAGAAGGTTACTGGTAAAGCACCATAGCGGTTCTGCCCGGGATCTGCAGCACACCTCCTTCTATGGTGCCGAGCCCTTCCGGGCTTACCTGCCCGCCATCCACAGCAATAGTCCAGGCTCCTTCCGGGATGTTGACACTCTGATAGTCTTCATTGCCGTTGAGGACGACAACAATATTGGACCAGTCGTCTCCATTGGCACCATCGGCAATCTGATAGGCGATCAGATTACTGCTTTCGCCTGTATCCAGAAAGGCCAGATGTTTCTTCACTTCAGCCGTGGTCCGCATCCGGAATGCCGGATGGGCTTTACGCAGCGCAATGAGCCCTTTGACGTAGCCGTTGACGCCGGCGTACTGTGCTTTGCGCGGCCAATCCATCTGATTAATACTGTCCGGAGATTCGAAGGAGTTTTCCACGCCATCCTTAGTACGCAGAAATTCCGTACCCGCATGCAGAAAAGCCGTCCCCTGGGAAGTCAGTACCGTAGCCAGGGCGAGCTTATGCATTTTGATGCGTTCTTCCTCGCTGTCATCAGGGCAGGACAATGCCAGCCGGTCCCAGAGGGTGTGGTTGTCGTGACAGGAGACATAAGTCATCGTCTGTGTGGGGTGAGCCGCCCAGGGGCTGTCCGAATAGGCCACTTTTTGATAATCCACCTGTGGGTGGGCCGTGGAGGCTACGATGCCGAACTTTACGTCTTCTTCCCGTCCGGGCTTACCGCTGACAAAACCTTTTTCTTCATGTTCAAAAACGCTGCCCTTTAGCCCGTCCCGGATGTCATCACTGAAAGCGGCCACATCCGGCATCTGAGCGACTTTGGCTTTTAATGCCCGATGGGACACCGGAAGCGGGCTGTCCCCGGCTGTCCAGCCTTCGCCATAAACGATGATGCTGGGGTCGATATCGGCAAGGGCTTCCGTAACCTCGTTCATGGTTTCAATATCATGAATGGCCATGAGGTCGAACCGAAAGCCGTCCATATGGTATTCCTCTGCCCAGTATTTTACGCTCTCGACAATAAACTTCCGTACCATAGCCCGCTCGGAGGCGGTTTCGTTGCCGCAGCCGGAAGCATTGGAAAAGCTGCCATCTTCATTGTGGCGGTAGTAATAGCCGGGCACGAGTTCGTTGAACAGGGAGTTCTCCGTGAAGCCGGTGTGGTTGTAGACAACATCCAGCACCACCCTTATGCCTTTATTATGGAGGGCTTGTACCATGGTTTTGAACTCCCGGATACGGGAAGCCCCATCGGCAGGGTCCATGGAATAGCTGCCTTCCGGCACGTTATAGTTTTGAGGGTCATAACCCCAGTTGTAGCGTCGTTCTCCTTCCGGCTTGCTTTCATCAATAGACCGGAAGTCGAAAGCAGGGAGAATATGGACATGGGTAACCCCGAGATCAGCGATATGGTCCAGGCCAGTGGGCGTACCATCCGGCGTGGTGGTCCCGGTCTCTGCCAGCCCGAGAAACTTCCCTTTGTTCGTAATGCCCGATTCAGGGTGGATGGATACATCACGGATGTGCAGTTCATAAACTACGGCATCGGTGATAGCATCAAAAGGCGGCCGCTTGTCCTCGCTCCAGCCTTCCGGATTGGTGGCATTGAGGTCAATCACCTGCCCGCGCATGCCATTAGTGCCTACGGCTTTGGTGTAAGGCCCGGGCACCGGCTCCCGCCATTTGTCTTCCACCTTGACTTGGTAAGAGTAGAAGGTACCCAGGAGGTCCTCCTTGAATGAGGCCGTCCAGGTGCCTTGTTCTGCAGGCTCCATTTCGGTGGTACGGGTGGGTTCTCCGCCCAGCGGCTGACTGTAAAAATGGAGGCGTACGGTTTGAGCAGCGGGCGACCACAATCGGAAGCCGGACGACTCAGGCGTGTAAGTCAGCCCAAGGTCATTACCGGTATAAACCGGATAATCATCATAAGAATCGTACTGTGGGGGCTGATAGCCCTCGGATTGGCAGGAGGCCACGATCATACTGGTTGCAATTAGGATCAAAAATGAACGGAGCATGGATTCAGTTTTGTCCTAAAAATAGATAAACTTGGCTGATCAGGGCATAAGAAAAATAGTCTTTAGCAAAAAATCCTGCTCCCGCACTAATGCATCATAAGTAAAAGCGGGGTATTCTCTACGGTGCCCAGCGCAGACCGCCTGGCCCAACCGGGTGTATCTGAAACGGGCTGAGGCAGCATTTTTTCGGTTGGCAACTGAGCCGTAGCGGTAGCGGCAATATTGGCCTCGCCTTCTTTAGGCGCCTTCAGCTGATCATCAGCCGAAAATACCGCCAGGGCGGTATCGGCTACGATTTGCGTTACTTTTTTAAACCATATAGAGTCATTAGCTTCCCAGACTATAGCCGGGGTTTGAGCGTAAACCGGTCCAAAGCGGACGAACTGCCCCATGAGGACCATACAGGCTGCAATGGCTGCGGCTTGCCAAAAGGGCAGGGTGATGGTATGAAGCGGTATGTTGCGGCGCTGATGCTTTTGCCGGAAGGCCCTCATCAGGTTGGCTTTGAGGGATGTCGGCGGAGTGGGCGCCTCTCTCAGTGACTTACCGGAAAGGACGACCTGACGGAGCTGTTCGTACTCCTGTTGTCCGCAGGATTGGGCAACCTGATCGCGCTCGGCTTTGGTCAGTTCCTCATAATCTTTTGTAGCCAGTAAGGCTTCGATATTGTTGGTCAATGGCTCCATAACTATGCATTTGGGCCCAGCACGCAGCTGAGCAGTTCGTTCAATTTTTTAAGACTGTAGTGCAGGCGTGACTTGACGGTGCCGGGCGGGCAATCCATAATTTCGCTAATTTCCTGCACCGTCAAACCTTCCTGGTAGCGCAGCAAAAAGCACTCCCGATGGTGGGGGCGCAGGGACTGCACGGCTTTCTCAATATAGGTTTTGCGCACCTCCGCGTCAAGATCTGGCAGTACTGCCATGGAAACTGGCGTATGATTGGCATCGTGCAGGGAGGCTTGCAGTGGCTGTTTAGCTTTTCTGCGGTACTCATTCTTAACCAGATTGCCAGCCACGGCATAGAACCAGGTAGAAAACCGGCGCCCGGTGTCGAAAGCCTCCGGCTGTTCAATAATTTTGAGAAAAAGCTCCTGTGTAAAATCGTGTGCCATTTCTGCCGATTGCCCCAGCATGCGGTAAAAGTACCGGTACATGCGCTGACTGTAGCGGTCGTACAGGGCGTTGAAGGCAGACTCCTGCCCCTGCTGCATACGTTGCATCAGCTGTTCATCGGTGGGTATAGCCTTAGATTGCTTCTGATCGGGCATTCCGTGCCTGTGTTTGGTATGGAATACACGCCTTCTGTACGGGCGTTCAAAAAAATCGGAAAAAAATTGTTATATCGAACTTCCATCCGGGATCATCGAAAATATACTGTGGTTTTCCGGCAATTTCTTTTAATTTGTAGCAACAGTAAAAAACTTTCGACTAAATGCAAAAAGACCTGAAATCGCTTTTTGGCGATCACCACGGGCTGGATGAAAGAAGTGTAAGCGCGCTGACCCGCGCTTTGGCTAATGAAAACCTTCCAGGCTTCGATTATATTGAGTTCAAACAGGCACTAGCCCGGCTACGCGAAATGGACATGGATGAGCCGACGGCTTTCCGTTCCGCCTACGCAACGGCCTCCACGATGGGACTGACCAAGGAAAAACTCCTGAAAACGGCCCTGCACTATAAAAAGGTACTGGACAATGAAAATGAGCACTTTGAGGAGTCGCTCAAACGCCAAATGGAGCAGCGCGTCAAAGCCAAGATGCAGGAGGTGGAGAAAATGAAGAAGCAGGTGGCGGATTTTCAGGGCAAAATTGAGGAGCTGGAAAACAAAATCAAGAGCCTGGAAGCCAAAATCAAACAGGGAGAGCAGACCATTGCTTCTGCCGATGAGGACATTCAGGCTGCCAAGGACAAATTGCTTTCTACCAAAGATGCTTTCCAGCATGCCCTTCAGAGTATTTCCAATGAGATACAGAAGGACATTGAAAGCATGGAGTCGTACCTTTAATTTTTTGACAAAACCATACCGATATAACTATGGCAACATCATCGCCAAATTTTGATCAATCTGAATTCAAGCAGAAGTCCTTCTGGAAGCGTCCGGAAGGCGTAACCGGTGCGATTTTCCTGGGTGCCCTGATCCTGGGCGGCGGTTACTTGCTGGCCGTCAATATGGCTGCTATTCTGGCACTGGTCCAAAATACGCTTTACCTGGCTATTCTGCTGGCCGTGCTGGCAGCGGTCGTCTACATGGTCCTGGACCCCCGCATGCGCAACCTCATCTGGTACATGTACAAAAGCGTGATGCGCAAAGTCACCGGCATTTTTGTACAGGTTGACCCCATTGGTATTTTGAAGAGCTACGTGGAGGATCTATCCAACAACCTGGTCAAAATGCGGAAGCAAATCGGCATACTCCGTGGCCAAATGCGTAAACTGCAAACCCTGGTGGAGGAGAATACCCGCACCATCGAGGAGCAGATGAAAATGGCAAGTGCTGCAAAAGAGAAAGGCATGGACAGTCAGGTCGTCCTGGCGACCCGAAAAGCAGCCCGTTTGAGGGACAGCAATGAAAAGTATACGTCCCTCCTTAACCGTATGGATGTGATGTACCGCATCCTGAAAAAGATGCACCAGAATTCTGAAATCCTGCTGGAGGATACCAAAGATCAGGTGCAGCTCAAAGAGCAGGAGCGCAAGGCCATCCGCACTTCCCACTCGGCGATGAAATCGGCGATGAGCGTCATGTCGGGCGATCCGGACAAGCGGGCTATGTTTGATGCAGCCATGGAGGCTATCACCGACGATGTGGCCAATAAGGTGGGCGAAATGGAGCGTTTCATGGAAATGTCTTCCAATGTAATGAACTCTATCGACTTACAGCAGGGCATCTTCGAAGATGAAGGGCTGAAAATGCTTGAACAATGGGAAAAGGAAAGCACCCTTATGCTGATGGACGGCGATTCTTCCAGCTCTGATACGCTAAACCTCGATTCGCCTATGGCGGAGCCGGAGCAGCGGAAGCAGGGCGGCAGCAGGAAGGAGGGGTATGACACCTTTTTTGATTAGCATGGATTAGGTGGGGCTTCTCATCGGCTGCCGTAGCTATCAACTCAGCGATGGTATGCCCGGAACCGCCTGATTATTGTTTAAGATTAGGCGGGTCTTTCCCAGAACCGCCTAATTTGTACCGCTTAAAGTTAGGGCATGCCGGTAAAGCCTACCCTAACTGTTGTTAATAGATTAGGCGGGTCTTTCCCAGAACCGCCTAATTTGTTACCGCTTAAAGTTAGGGCATGCTGGTAAAGCCTACCCTAACTTAAATTATCCTTACCGAACCACCACCCGCTGCGCACTAAAGTGATGCCCGTCACTGAGCTGCAGCCAGTAAACGCCTGTGGGAAAATTGCCTACAGGTATACGGAGGCTGCCCATAGTGGAGTTATGCTGCCCACTCCATACTGGTTGCCCTTTCACATTATACAAGCGCAGATCAAGCTGCATGGGCTGGCAATCACCAAAACGGACAGTGAATTCCTCCTGTGCCGGATTGGGCGAAAGGAAGTAACTGCAGGGAAGTTCATGCAGGTGCTCTGCATCCGTAATTATAACATTACTGGCAATGGCTTCACCACTATGCATGGGTTCCGCCATCATAGCAGCGGTAGCAATGACCGCTTTTACTGCATTCGCCATAAAAGCGAAGTTAAGGGTGCCAATCGTATCTGAAGGCTCGTGGTAATGCGGGTTGCGGAAATCTGCACCATCGGTAAGCATTAGTGCAGGGATGTTGGCTTCCCAGAAAGAACCATGATCACTGCGCAGCAGGTCAGGCACAAGCAGTGGGTTGGCAACATTCAGCCCAATGACACGCAGCTCCGGTACATAGGCTGCCGCAGCGGTATTGAAAGCATCGTAAAGGGTGCTGCCAAAACTCGGCCCCACATTGATTAGAAAATTGCCCCGGTTAGCATCAGACTGCACTTCGGCCGCCGCCTCCGGAAAAACCAACTCAAAGCCAGGCGGGAAGTCCTGACTGTTGGGCGTATCACTGTAATAACCGATCATTTCCATATTGAGTACGCCTTCGATGGCTTCGTTCCCGGACAGGTGCTCCACATAATACATACTGCCGTCCAGCCCGGTTTCCTCAAAGTCAAAGCCAATAAACCGAAGGCTTTTCCGGAAGTGGTAAGGCGAGAGGATACGGGCGGCTTCCAGTACACCTACCGTAGCAGTACCATTGTCGTCAGCTCCCGGAGAATCGCTCACGGTATCATAGTGCCCGTCGATGATAATCACGTTGCTGCTCTGCGTTTGGCCCCAATGGTGGCCAATGATATTCTGGCCGGTGGTGCCCAGATTGGGGAAGTTTTGCCGGAAGGTCTCCAATCCATAATCCAGAAAAGCCTGCTCCAGGGTATCCCGGCAGCGGTTCAGATTATCTGGATTCGTAATGTAGTGCCGGATGCCAGCGATATGCTCCATGCGGGTTCGCAAAAATTGGCTGTCTACCTGCGCAACCAGGTCTTGAATAGGGATGTCGTAGCCATCATCGGCAATGATTTTAAAGTCATACGTATCGCTGTTGCCGATTTCACCTGCGTAGTTCCAGGTCATCTGCAAGCCCTCACCCGGAGCAACCGGAAAACCAATAGCACCGGACACATTCTCCGCATGGATACTGAAGTTAGAGCTGCCAGAAGGAGCGGCGCGAAGGAAGACTTCGAGCTCGGTGTCTTCAGCATCTGCCAAATCGTAGGTAATGGTCAAAGTCTGCGTTTCCTGGTTGAGGTCTACAGACTGTATCGTGAGCTGAGGAGGCTGGTTTTGAGCGCCAATGCAGATACTGCATAAGCTCAGTGCCAGAGCGAGAAAGTACTTTCCTGTTATCATATTCGGGGTTGGATTGATTAAAAGATGAAAATACGGTATTTGTCCTCCATTCACAAGGGCGGGATTGATTGTGATGGGATTATTGGATCTGGGCGTCACTGATTTGTTTGGAGGGCAGGTACACATGGTTTGCACTGCTTACACAGATTGGACTAATTCCCGGGATGGCCCCCCAGCGGGGCGGGTCTCGTTGGGCAGATCAGTGGCATCAGTGTACTATCATCGTGCGCGGCGTGTTGGAACACGGATTGGACGGATTTGCGCAGATTTCCACGGATTCCAGGGATGGCCCTCCAGCGGGGCGGGACTCGTTGAGCAAATCAGTGGCATCAGTGTACTATCATCGTACGTGGCGGGTTGGAACACGGATTAGACTGATTGCGCAGATTTGCACTGATTTCCGAGCGGGCCCTCCGGCGGGGCGGGTCTCGTTGGGCAGATCAGCGTCATCAGTTTACTATCGTCGTACGTGGCGGGTGGAAACACAGATTGGACGGATTTGCGCAGATTTCCACGGATTCCCGGGATGGCCCTCCAGCGGGGCGGGTCTCGTTGGGCAGATCAGTGGCATCAGTCAGATCAGCGGCATCAGTGTACTATCATCGTGCGCGGCGGGTGGGAACACGGATTGGACGGATTTGCGCAGATTTCCACGGATTCCAGGGATGGCCCTCCAGCGGGGCGGGTCTCGTTGAGCAGATCAGTGGCATCAGTCAGATCAGCGTCATCAGTGTACTATCATCGTGCGCGGCGGGTGGGAACACAGATTGGACGGATTTGCGCAGATTTCCACGGATTCCAGGGATGGCCCTCCCGCGGGGCGGGTCTCGTTGAGCAGATCAGTGAGATCAGTCAGATCAGCGTCATCAGTGTACTATTGTCGTACGTGGCGGGTTGGAACACGGATTGGACGGATTTGCGCAGATTTCCACGGATTCCAGGGATGGCCCTCCAGCGGGGCGGGTCTCGTTGGGCAGATCAGTGGCATCAGTCAGATCAGCGTCATCAGTGTACTATCATCGTACGTGGCGGGTGGAAACACAGATTGGACGGATTTGCGCAGATTTGCACGGATTCCCGGGATGGCCCTCCGGCGGGGCGGGACTCGTTGAGCAAATCAGTGAGATCAGTCAGATCAGCGTCATCAGTGTACTATCATCGTACGTGGCGGGTTGGAACACGGATTGGACGGATTTGCGCAGATTTCCACGGATTCCAGGGATGGCCCTCCAGCGGGGCGGGTCTCGTTGAGCAGATCAGTGGCATCAGTCAGATCAGTGGCATCAGTGTACTATCATCGTACGTGGCGGGTTGGAACACGGATTGGACGGATTTGCGCAGATTTCCACGGATTCCAGGGATGGCCCTCCGGCGGGGCGGGTCTCGTTGGGCAGATCAGCGTCATCAGTGTACTATCATCGTGCGCGGCGGATGGGAACACGGATTGGACGGATTTGCGCAGATTTCCACGGATTCCAGGGATGGCCCTCCAGCGGGGCGGGTCTCGTTGAGCAGATCAGTGAGATCAGTCAGATCAGCGGCATCAGTGTACTATCATCTTGCGTGGCGGGTGGGAACACGGATTGGACGGATTTGCGCAGATTTCCACTGATTCCCGGGATGGCCCTCCAGCGGGGCGGGTCTCGTTGGACAGATCAGCGTCATCAGTGTACTATCATCGTGCGTGGCGGGTGGGAACACGGATTGGACGGATTTGCGCAGATTTCCACGGATTCCGAGCAAGGGCATAAGAGCGGGGCATGCTTGTGGGACGGCACCGTTTTGCCAGGATTAGCGGCATCAGTAAGATCAACCCTTTAATCAAACACAATCGTCTTATTTTGGTAAGGCAAAATCTTATGCTGAATCTCCAGCCAGATGGCCCGGGCCAGGACGACCTTCTCCAGGTCCTTCCCAATACGGATCAGGTCCCTGATGGAGTCTTTGTGAGAAATACGCCGCACATCCTGTTCGATGATCGGCCCCTCGTCCAAATCTGCAGTGACATAGTGGCTCGTTGCACCAATCACTTTCACCCCCCGGTTGAAGGCAGAGTGATAAGGCTTCGCACCCTTGAAAGCAGGAAGGAAGGAATGGTGGATATTAATAACCTGATTCGGGAAAGCGGCCACAAAGTCGTCGGACAAAATTTGCATGTAACGGGCCAGGACAATGAAGTCTATATCCAGCTTACGCATCAGCTCAATCTCCCGCTGCTCCTGCTCTGCCTTGTTGGCTTTAGTGATGGGAAAAATCTCAAAGGGAATTTCAAAACGCTCTGCAATGTAGCGCAGGTTCTCATGGTTGCTGACGATAACCGGGATGTCCACTTCCCACTCCCCACTCATGCAGCGCTGCAAAATGTCATAGAGGCAGTGCGACATTTTGGAAACAAAAATCGCCATTCGCGGTTTGCGCGCGCTCAGGTGCACCTGCCATTCCATCTGGTATTTTTGCCCTATCAGCGTACCAAAATACTCATCGATTTTTTCGGCAGGGATATTAAAACCCTCCAGCTCCCACTCTACCCGCATAAAAAAGCGCCCCGCCTGCCGGTCAACGTGCTGGTCCAGAGAGATGACGTTCCCGTTGTTGCGGTGCAGAAAGTCGGTGACTGCCGCGACAAGGCCGGTTTGGTCCGGGCAGTGAATCAGTAAAATGGCCGTTTTCTTCATGGTTCCCGTTTTGGAGGCACAAAAATGCAAATTAATTTTTCATCTGCTTCAGTTCAGCGCTAAAAAGCAGCCAGGTATCCGGGTCCAGCCATAGCCGTTGGGGCTCAAAGTCACAGGGCAGGGTCACCGTCTGCTGTTCCTGATCAATATTTACCGTCCAGGTTTCACGGGTACCATCGGGGGCTTCCGCCGCAATATCAAGGGGGAAAGTATAGGTCGCATCGCTGCGCAATTGACCGATATCCAGTTGCAAACCTTCCTTTTTGCTCCACGACCAGCTCACCCCAATTTCCGGCACGCCGGGCTGATAAAGCCACTGGTAAAAGAAACCGCTCAAATCCTGCCCGCTGGCGATTTCCATCACTTCCTGGAAATCCCGGGTCAGAGCATTGCCGTTTTGGTAGGCTTTGTAGTAGGCCCGCAGACCCGACCAAAATGCGCGCTCGCCCACCTTATGCCGCAGCATGTGCAGCACCCAGTTGCCTTTCTGATAGGCATTGGCGTTCAGCAGGCGGTTCCAGTTGGTGATGAGGGTATCAATGATGGGGCGATTGGACTGGCGGGCAAACTGCAGGACTTGCTGACGCTCGGTAAGCAGCCGCTTAGCCATGGCATCCCGGCCGTACTTGTGTTCGATGTAAAGGTTAGCGCCATAGGTCGCAAAGCCTTCGCTCAGCCAGATGTGGTGCCAGTTGCCTTCCGTCACGCTGTTGCCAAACCACTGATGGGCCACTTCGTGGGCGATGAGGTCTTCATGATCCTGCCCACCGGTCACGGAATTTTCAAAGTAGAAGATATTACTGGCATTTTCCATCCCTCCGTAGCGGGTTTTGGACTGTACATTGGCCAGTTTTGGGTAAGAATAAGGCCCGATGGAGTCGATAAAAAACTGCAAAACCTCCGTCGCCTGTGCGTAATCCTGATAGCCTTCCGTCCGGTTTTCGGGGTAAACCCAGCTGCTAACGGGTATACCGGCCACTTCACCGGCCCGGCTCACCGCAAACTGCGCCGCTCCAAAGACCGCCACTTTAGTAGGAATGGGCGTGTCCATCCGCCAGAAAGTAAGTTTGGTTTCCTGGTCAAGGTTAAGCTCTTCCAACTGCAAACCAGAACCCACCACCTGATAATGGTCCGGCGCGATAATCACAAAAGCCACCGTCGCCTTATCCGAAGGGTGGTCCACACAAGGCAGGTAATGATGGGCACGATTCGGCCAGTTGTCGCCAAAGAAGGTCCGGTCACCGTACTTGTTTTGGGCGATGATAAGCCCGTCAGCCGGAACACCTTTGTACCGAATGGTGAATTGCCGGGCGGAACCTGCCGCTGCCGGGCTGCTCAGCGCAATATGCAACTGAGCCCCTTCATGCCGGTAGGCCAAAGGCTCGCCTCCTTCCTTCACTTCCAGGACCTGCATGCCCCCCTGCCCGGCCTCCTCTGCAACCAGGTCCAGCACCAGGGTATCCAATGCCTGTAAAAACCGGATATCCATCAAGGCACTGCCCTGAATGGTGTCGTGCTCATCACTCAGCTCCAGCTGAAAGGTGTAATGCTGTACATCTATTTGGGAAAGGCGGGGAATGGAAAGCTGTGCCAAGAGCAGTAAGGGGCACAAAAGCACAAGCGGCAAAAGGAAGGTTCGCATTTTTGATGGTGAAAATACGTTTTTCCGGGAAAAGACAATTTCCCAATTCCGTACCTTTACCCCAAAGCCAACATTATGCGCCAATTTTATTTCCTCCTCCTGCTGCTCGGGCTTTCAGCCTGCTCAGCGCCTTCAACTCAACAAGACATGAATGCCGAACAAGCTGCTGATTTCGACTGGCAGGGCCACCGGGGTGCCCGCGGGCTGCTGCCGGAAAATACGGTGCCCGCCTTTCTCAAAGCACTGGAATTCCCTCAGGTGAAAACGCTGGAGCTCGACCTGGCGGTAAGTCAGGACAGCCTGCTGGTGGTCAGCCACGAGCCTTGGATGTCTCACCACATCTGCAGCCATCCGGACGGGCGGCCCGTAACGGAAGCGGAGGAAGAGGAGCTGCTGCTCTTTCAAATGCCCTACGCTCAAATCAAGGTCTACGATTGCGGCACCCGCGGCAACAGCCGCTTTCCGGAGCAAACGCCCATGCCGGTGCACAAGCCCTTGCTTAGCGAGGTGGTACAAGCCGTCAATGCTTACTGTGCTGAGCACAACCGCCCCAAGCCACGCTACAACATCGAAATCAAGCACGACCCGGCTTACGATAACGTCAAAGCGCCCCGCCCGCTGACCTTTGCCCGCCTCGTTTTGCAGGAGATAGAAGACCTGGGCATTAAAAACCAAACCTGTGTACAGTCTTTCGATGTCCGCCCCCTACAGGAACTGCACCGGCTTGACCCTGCCGTCACCACAGCCCTGCTGGTTGAAAACCCCAACGGCGTTCAGGTCAACCTCGATGCCCTGGGCTACACCCCGGACATCTACAGCCCCTATTACAAAATGGTGACGGGCAACGTGGTGGAAACTGTGCACGACCTCGGCATGGCTATCATCCCGTGGACCGTCAACGACACCACCGCCATGAAAGCGCTGATTGGCCTGGGCGTGGACGGGATCATCACCGACTACCCCAATAAAATTTCAGCAATTACTCAAAACTGATACCCTACACTAGCAGATAGGGAATAATAAAACAAGTCGGTGGGGAACCAACGGAAGCTACCAAAGTAAAAAGTGGCATTACCGTGCAGCCCGGCATAGAATGGCCCGGCAATTTGCGCCCACGCCCCTGCCGAATAAGCCGGCTTCAGCAGATTAATGGAGGCGTATGGGCGTATCCGGAACGTCTCCGGCAGCATATAGCCGACTTCCACATTATAGGTAGTAAAAGTGTCCGTTTCATTTTCATCCGCCAGCTGCCGGTTGGCTTGTTGCACCCCAAGGCGGAAAAAGACGCGTTCATGCACCCTGGGCATGACCAAAAACAGATCAGCCCCATAGGCCAAATGCCCCTGATCCGCTACAGTTGGTGTATTGGAGAACTGCATCAGTCCGCCCCCAACCCCTATCAGGGGCTTGAAAAAAGGTAATGCCTTTTGGTAAATGGTTAAGGGCTGCCCGGGCTCCGCTTTGAGCTGATGGTAGCGTTTGGCCAACCGGACCAGTGATTGGTGGCTGGGTTTTTCAATTTTCGAGATTTGCCCCTGCAGTTCCGGAGCATCCTGCAAGTGATACTTCAGCAACCCGATGTGCTTCTTCGAACGGAAAAGATAGTCCGCTCTAATTTCCGGTGCGCCCTCAATCTGATTTCGGTCGAAATATCGGATTTCCTCCACATATGGCAAGTGCACCAGTGTATCACCGGTCTTGCGGAAATAATACTGATTAGAGTCGGCTTCATCCCGATGGTAATACACTTCCATCGCCCCGTTAACCAGGCACTCCAGAAAAGCCTTTTTCTCTTCCAGTTGTTCAGCAACAAACAACCGGTCGTCCTCAAACCGGTAGCCTTTGATATCCAGAGGTGAAAACACCTGTTCGGTAGCATCAGCACTACCTTTGAAGTGGCACGCCTGCCCCAGAGAGAGGTCCCCCCGGTAATCAATCCTGCCATACAGGGTGTCGCCTTCTTCCATCCAAACCATGCCCGGGCGGAAATCGGACTGAGCCTTAGTTAGAGAAACCCCTGTTAGCAACAGGGCAGCAAAGAGAAGTATTTTTTTCATCGCGCGAAAGTTTGAAAATCCGGGCTAAGCCTCCCGCTTTGCGTAGGCAAGCGCCAGCCGGATTTTATGATAAGGGATTTGTTCGTCCAAATATTCAAAGACATCCTTCAGTTTATAAGGCTCCTGAAGGTACCGCAAAGATTTCACCACCTGATCGACTTCTGAGGGCGTCACGAGTTCGTGCAGGTTGATGTCCTGCCCTTTCTCAAAAAGGATAGCCAGGTGGGAATAGACCGTCGTTTCAGTCAGCTGCCGTTTTTGTGCTATTTCGGATACGCTCAGCCCCCGTTGGTACATATCGTGGGTGATTTGATAGGTAGAGGACTTGCCCCGGCTCGCTGCCGGACCCACATGCTCAATGATGGCATCAATAAAATAATTGCCGTAGAGGTGCAGCTTGCGCTCCCCTACCCCGCTGATGCGCTTCATTTCATCATCCGTCATAGGCCGCACGGCAGCCATTTCCTCCAGTGTTTTATCACTGAAAATGATGTAAGGCGGCACGCCCCGCTCCTGAGCCAGCTGACGCCGGAGTTGGCGGAGTTGCTCAAACAGCTCATCCCGTACCCCCTGCCGCTCGGTGGCTTTGGTTTTAGCCTGAGCTTTCTCGGCCTCCTGCCGTTCTTTGAGGGTCGCGAAGCGTACAAGCGGCACTTTTTCTCCTTCGAAGAGCACCCGTTTGCTCGCCGGAGTCAGTTTCAGCACGCCATGCTCATCGTGTGCAATCTCGATGTAGCCATAATTCAGCAATTGCAACATGTAGTGCTGCCATTCCAGAAAGGGGATATCACGGCCGGCACCGTAAGTTTTGATGTTTTGGTAGCCGCGTTCAAAGATTTCCTTCTTCCCGCTGCCGCGCAGCACGTCAATCGCCAGGGTCATGCCCACCTGTTGCCGCAACCGGTAAATTGCAGACAGTGCCTTTTGGGCAATCTCCGTTCCATCTATGGTCTTTGGCGGGTTCCGGCAGATATCGCAGTTCCCACAGTCCTCCGTGGTTTCCTCCCCAAAGTAGCTGAGCAGGATACGCCGCCGGCAGCCTACCGCTTCCGCAAATTGCCGCATACGGTCCAGCTTCGCCAGTTTGATATCCACCTGATCGCTGTCGTTTTGCCTGAGGATGTCCTCCATCAGAGCGACATCGTTGTAGCTGTAGAAAAGCACGGTATCCGACTTTGCGCCATCGCGCCCGGCCCGCCCGATCTCCTGATAGTAACTTTCGATATTCTTAGGCAGGTTGTAGTGGATGACCCAGCGCACATTCGACTTATCGATGCCCATACCAAAGGCCACCGTAGCGCAAATGACCGGTGTGTTGTCGTTAATAAATGCCTCCTGCACCGCATCCCGCTCCTCGGGAGAAAGGCCCGCGTGGTAATAATCAGCCGTAATGCCGGCATCCTGCAGTTTTTCCGCCAGTTGCTCGGTACCTTTTCGGCTTAGGCAATAGATGATACCAGACTCATTCGGGCGTTTGCCGATAAACCGCAGGATTTGCTCCCGGCGGCGCTGCCCGGGGCGGACCTCGAGGCTGAGATTGGGGCGGTCAAAAGATGAAATAAACACCTGCGGGTCTGGCAAATTGAGCTGCCGAAGAATGTCTTTCCGGGTCAGTTTATCAGCGGTTGCGGTCAGTGCAAGTATGGGCGTGTCCCGAAACTCCTGTTTGAGGAACTTCATGCGGGTATACTCCGGCCGGAAGTCATGCCCCCAGGAAGAGATACAGTGTGCCTCATCAATGGCAAACAGGCTCACTTTCGCCCGTTTCAGCAGCGGCAGAAAATCCCGGGAAGTCAGCTTTTCCGGAGAAACGTAAAGCAGCTGTAGTTCACCGTTAAAAAACTGATCCTCCACGGCCCGCTGATCGGCTTCGCCGAGTGAACTGTTGAGAAAAGCCGCCTGCACCCCATTAGCCCGCAGCGCTTCCACCTGATCTTTCATTAGAGAGATGAGGGGGGAGACCACTACGGCGGTCCCTGGGAGTGTCACCGCAGGCACCTGATAGCAAATGGACTTGCCCCCGCCCGTGGGCATTAGCACCAGGCTGTCTTTGCCGGCATACACCTGCTCAATGATATCGGCCTGCATGGGGCGGAACGTATCGTAACCAAAATATTTTTTGAGCGCATCCTGAGCGGCGGGCATATTCATGAACTAACAATTTGTTTTGAGCCAGATTCAAATTTAACAAAAATCATCAAATCCCTCCGTCTTTACGCCCGTAATATCCCAAAAAAAAGGGCTTCCAACCTGCGCTGAAAGCCCTTCGAAACTTTTTTGGGTCCAATGCCCAAGAAAACGGGCACTGAGGATTAGTTTCCCTTCCAAAATAAAGGGCTTCCCAGAGAGGATCAAGGGAAGCCCCCATTTAAACACGCTTCTTGTTTATAAAGGAAGGAAGATTTATAACCAGGTGATAGTTTGCAAATTCTGACTAATTCTAACGATTACAAATATAGACCCTCTACCTTAAAATCTAAACCCCATATTCATGGGGCAAGACATTGTGCCTCACGATGTGCGTAAATCATATAGAAACCTTATATTTGGCTTCAGTCGGATCCACCCTTGGCAAAAAAGTACCTTATTATGAGAATGATACTCCTAACTGCAGGACTATTGGCGCTTTTTTCATCGGCTGTCAACGGCCAGGGGAACGCTCAACTGGATTTATCACGGGAATTACTCGGGCGCGAACGCTACGAGGATGCGGCGCAGGTTGCGGAGCAGGCCTTTCACAGTGGCCGCAAAGCAAATAACCTGACTATTCAGACCGAAGCCCGGCTGCTTCAGGCTGAGGCATTTTTTGGCAAACAGACGGCCAGCTCTCTCAACTGGCGGGACAAAATGAAGGTCAAAAGGGCCATGAAGGCAGCGGAGCAGCTTCTGGAAAAAGCACCGAATGACACCTTGCAATTCCAATATCAGCAGTTGGTCCGCCGGCTGAACAATAAGCCACAGATGCCCATTCAGCCCGGCGGGGTGGCAGAACAGCGCCCCACCCTGGAGCAACTTAAGCAGCGCAGGCTCGATGTCATGCGCGCCGTGGGCGATTCCATACTCTCCCTCAAAAAAGAACGGGAAGCTTTTGAAAAAGAAGTGCAGACCCTTACCGATGAACAAGCCCGGCAGGAGCTGCTGCTCGCCCGGCAGCAACAGACCATCGACTCTATCTCCCTGGCCCGCCTGGAAGATTCCATTATGGTCATCCGGCAGGAACAACAGCTGCAGGCTCAGGAAGCCCAGCTACAGCTTCAGCGTACACAGCGCAACCGCAGCCGCATTGTAGCCGGCGCTATTATCCTCATCGCCCTTATTCTGACCTGGCTGTACCTGAACTCCCGCCGGAAAAACCGTATCATCGATACCGAGCGCAAGCGCTCAGAGGAACTTTTGCTGAACATCCTCCCGGCATCCGTCGCTCAGGAACTCAAAACCGATGGGCAGGCCACGGCCCGGCACTATGACGAGGCCACAGTACTCTTTTCCGACTTTAAAGACTTTAGCCGGATTTCCAAGGACCTTACCCCTGCCGAATTGGTGGAAGCCCTCGACCGCTGCTTCAAAGCCTTTGATGAAATTGCAGAAGCACACGGCATTGAAAAGATCAAGACCATTGGCGATGCTTACATGGCCGCCGCCGGCGTACCGGAATCGAATCCGGATGACGCCCATCGTGCAGTAAAGGCAGCCCTGGCCATGCAGGATTGGCTGGAGCAACAAAAAGACCTGCCTTTTTCCGGTGCACGCATTGGACTGCATACCGGCCCGGTAGTGGCAGGCGTGGTAGGTGCCCGAAAATTCGCCTACGATATATGGGGGGATACCGTCAACCTGGCTGCCCGCCTGGAATCCAAAGGGGAAGCCGGAAGGGTCAATATCTCTCAGGCGACCTACGACCGGATTGGCGATACGTTTTCCTGCACGCCACGTGGAAAAGTACCGGCTAAAGGGATCGGTGAGGTCGAAATGTACTTTGTCGAAAGTACCGTTGCCGCCCCGATAGCATAAGGCGCCCAGCGTGGATTGGCCAGCGTTGGCCTCCAAAAAGCCCCTCCGTTCTTATTAACAAGGCTCAGATTAGAACATCTGCCCCATGGTATGCGCTATAGTTATGCATACCAAACTATATGACCATTCTATTTTGCATCCTGGCGGTATTCATGGCTGGCTTCCTGTCTGCTTTATTTTATGACAGGCACCGAAGTATCCTGCTGCCTGCCATCTCACTGCTTTTTCTCGCAATTATCGCCTACTTCGGCTCCCTGACGGGAACAGTACTTGACGGAGCAACCATCGTACAGCAAGTAAAGTGGGTGGACACCCTCAGTATTCAACTGGCTTTCCTTGTGGACGGGCTTAGCCTGTTTTTTGCGCTCCTGGTCACGGTCTTTGGGTTGCTGATCTTTTTATACGCACACCGGTATATGGAAGACAGCCCTCAAATCAACCGGTTTGCAGGTTACCTGCTGTTATTCTCAGGCTCCATGCTCGGCCTCGTCCTCTCGGCCAATCTGATCAGCCTGTTTGTATTTTGGGAACTCACCAGCCTCAGCTCCTTCCTGCTCATTGGCTTCAAACATAAAGATGAAGACTCAAGGCGGTCCGCAAGGCAGGCACTCCTAATTACAGCTGGTGGAGGGCTGGCCCTGATGGCGGGTTTTATCCTTTTGGAAATCGCCACCGGCAGTGGGTACAACCTAACGGAGATACTATCCCAGCCTGAAGTAGTGGCTAACAGTGGATTGCAATCTGCGGCCATTATCCTCATCGGACTGGGCGCCCTCACAAAATCCGCACAATTCCCTTTCCATTTCTGGTTGCCCAATGCCATGGCTGCGCCCACCCCGGTAAGTGCCTACCTGCATTCCGCAACGATGGTCAAAGCCGGCGTCTACCTCATTTTCCGGCTCAATCCTTTATTTCAGGAAGCCGCACTCTGGCACCATCTGCTCGGCGCTGCCGGGGCGCTGACCATGACCTGGGGCGCCCTGAAAGCTTTTCAGGAGGATGACCTCAAGCGTATCCTCGCTTACACAACCGTCAGCGCCCTGGGTATCCTGTTTATGATGATTGGCCTGGGTGGGGAAGCAGCAGTTAATGCCGCGATGGTGTATGTCCTGGCCCACGCCCTGTACAAATGTGCCCTGTTCATGACCGCCGGCAACATCGACCATCAAACCGGAACGAGGCGCATTTCCCAGCTATCAGACCTGAGCCGGAAGATGCCACTTACAGCAACAACTGTAGCCCTTGCCCTGGCATCAATGGCCGGCGTGCTGCCTCTGCTGGGTTTTGTAGGAAAAGAACTTTTGTACGATGCGCTCTACCATGCCGCCGATCCTTTTGCGATCGTTTACCTGGCGCTGTTGTTTCTGGCCGGGGCGCTCTTTACGGCAGTGAGCGTAGACATCCTATATAACGCATTTTTCAAAACCGGCAAACTCAGGGATCAGCCCATACGGGAGGGGCAGCTGCTGCTTACCCTTCCCCCCCTGTTATTGGCTGTCGTAAGCCTGCTGACGGGCATTGCCCCCGGATGGACTATAGCGCCCCTGCTAAAATGGTCGGCTGCCAGTATCCAGGATTTTGCCCCCACTATGAAACTAAAACTGTGGCATGGGTTCAACTTCGTGTTCCTCCTGAGCTTAGCCACTTTGCTCACCGGTGTAGGTTTGTACTTCCTCCGCAACTGGCTCAGGCGGGCCCAAAAACCGCCCTGGGCTTCCGCCGATTTTTTGTACGATCAGGTCATTGCCGGCAGTGAGTTCGTTGCGCAGTACATAACCGGGGAGATTCAAAATGGCTACCTAAGAAGATATATAGCCACCGTTATCATCACCTTTTCCATGCTGCTTTTGGCCGCAATGGCTCATGGCCAGGTTTTCCAGTCTTTTTCAACGGCACCGCTACTGGAAAGCCTGCAGATTTACGAGGTGGTCATTTTGGCCCTGATCGTTCTGGCCACCGGCTTTCTCTTCCGGGTCAGGTCAAGGCTGATTGTGACTGCAACCTTTGGCATTATTGGATATAGTATTGCGCTGGCGTATACCCTGTTCAGCGCACCGGATGTAGCCATCACGCAGTTCCTGGCTGAAACCCTGACCCTGATCCTGCTCATTCTGATTATCCACCGCCTGCCTTCCTATACCCTCAAAACCTCTATTGCCCGGCTGAAATACCTGCCTGTGGCGATCTTGTTTGGGGCAATGATGGCAGTGACGGCCTATGTGATGCTGCTACAGGAAAAGGATACTGGCTCACAAGCCTATTTTTTGGAACAAAGCATCCCCAAGGGCAAAGGCCAAAATGCCGTGAATGTCATCCTGGTGGATTTTCGTGCTCTTGACACCCTTGGGGAGATTACCGTGCTTACAGTTACTATGATTGGCATCATTGCACTGCTAAAATTCAAACCCAATAACAAAAAAGCATGAAAACACTCATTCTGGCGACCCTGCTACGCGCACTGACGCCCCTGTTTATCAGTTTTGCCCTCTATATGTTTTTCAGGGGGCACGATAAACCAGGGGGTGGATTTATAGCCGGGCTGATCGCCTCCATTCCCTTTATGCTGCACGCTATGGTCTTTGGGTACGAGCGGACCAGGCAGGTATTCAGGGTAAAGCCCACCATACTGGCTGCACTTGGTTTGCTGATGGCCCTCCTTAGTGGCTTTTTTGCTGTACTAAAGGGCGAGCCCTACCTGACTTCAGCCTGGGTAACCCAGGAATTGCCCCTGGTGGGCAAAATCGGCACGCCTATCTTTTTCGACTTTGGTGTTTTGCTGGTGGTCTTTGGCGTGGTCCTGCAAATTACTTTTTTACTCACTGAGGAATAACAACTTATGAACCTGATTATACCCCTGATTATTGGCGTTTTGTTTTCAGCGAGCTTGTTTCTGATGTTCCAGAAAAGTTTCTTCAAGCTGATCATCGGGGTCATCCTGTTTGGCTATGCCACCACCTTTTTCCTGTTCACCGTGGGAGGGGTAACCAAGAATGCGCCCCCACTGCTCTCCGAAGCAAAAGCAGCGGTGGACCAGCTTGCAGACCCTTTGCCTCAGGCACTGACATTAACAGCCATTGTGATTAGTATTGGCGTGCAATTGTTCGTGATTGTGCTGTTGAAAAAAGTATACGAGGAAGTTGGGACCGAAGATTTGGATGAACTCAATACAACAGATAAAATAAAGTGACCGATACGATTCCCACCTTACTGCTCTTCCCGTTGTGGGTGCTGCTCGCGGCGTTCATCTTCTGCATTTTATCCTGGCAGCGGGTCAAGGTTCAGGCCGCTATTGCGGTCGTCGCCGGGTTTCTGTACCTGGTAGCGGCGGCAAGCCTGTTTATGGAAGTGAACCAAAACGGTATTCAGGTCATACAGATCGGCAACTGGCCGGCACCGTTTGGCATCACTCTGGTTGCAGACCTGCTGGCCTCGGGAATGGTGCTCATTTCTGCCGTCATCGCCTTTGCTATCATTCTGTACTCTATTCAGGACATATCAGCAGCACGCAAAAAGAAAGGCTTTTACCCGGTTTTGCTCGTGATGATGTTTGGCGTTTGCGGCTCCTTTCTGACGGGCGACATTTTCAACCTCTACGTCTGGTTTGAAGTCATGCTGGTGGCTTCTTTCGTGCTCATCGTTTTGGGCAACAGCAAAAAGCAGCTGGAGGGGGCAGTTAAATATGTCACCCTGAGCTTCATCTCCTCGGGTTTTCTGCTCACCGGTTCGGCTATACTATACAAATTAACCGGCACCCTGAATATGGCTGATCTGTCCGTAGCGATTGCCCAGCACCCCAATCCGGAGCTGATTACGGTCTCTGCCGTATTTTTTCTTACCGGATTTGGAATCAAGGCGGCCCTGTTCCCGTTTTTCTCCTGGCTGCCTGCCTCCTACCCCACGCCACCAATATCGGTGGTGGGGCTGATGGCCGGATTGCTGACCAAAGTCGGAGTATATGCATTAATCCGGTTTTTCACCCTGCTCTACACTCATGATTTGCCAACTACCCATTCGGTACTGCTCGTCCTGGCTGGCCTGACGATGTTTTTTGGAGTGTTGGGGGCTATTGCGCAGCGCAATTTCAAAAAAATCCTCTCGTTCCATATTGTCAGCCAAATCGGATATATGATTATGGGGCTGGCACTATTTACCCCGCTGGCCATTGCCGGTTCCATCTTTTACATCATCCACCATATTCTGGTCAAAACCAACTTGTTTTTGATCAGCGGAATCGTCAAAATCACCAATGGCCATTATGCATTAAGCAAACTGGGAGGGGTATATGACCGATTCCCCTTCGTCACGGTCCTGTTTGCCATTTCTGCCTTTTCGCTGGCGGGCATTCCTCCCCTTTCGGGTTTCTGGGGCAAGTTTATACTGGCGAAGGCAGGCCTGGAGTCCGGAGCGTACGTTATCGTTGCGGTATCTCTCCTCGTGGGGCTGTTGACACTTTTTTCCATGAGCAAAATCTGGGTATCCGTATTCTGGTCTGCAAACCCCGGCACCAAAAGCAATCCACCACAATACGACAGCCCAACGCTGTTCCGCCGTTACTACTGCCTGCTGCTTGCTTCGGTTTTCCTGACCCTTTGCACGCTGGGCATCAGCTTTTATCCTGATTTTTTGATCTCCTTTTCGGAGCAGGCTGCTGAGCAATTACTGAACCCTCAGGAATACATTAATGCTGTACTCAACCCATAAAAAACATGGTTATACTGATCAACCTATTCGTAGCTGTACTGATGACCTGGTTCACCCAAGCCATCTACCCTGGCATCCCGAATGATGGGTTCGCCACCCTCCTGCTGTTTGCCGGCTGGAATATCGTACTTTGGCTGCTCACCTTTTTTTACAGTCCGCATTCCTTTCACAAGTCCCGGCAGATTAGCGCCCTTGTCTTTTTTTACCTGAAAGAGCTCCTTACCGCCTCCCTGCGTGTCGCTTATGAAGTACTCACCCCACAGGACCATATGCAGCCTGCAGTGGTCGCCATCCCGCTTGAAGCAGAGACGGACTTCGAAATCACCCTGCTGGCCAATTTCATCACCCTGACGCCAGGTACGCTGAGTATTGATGTTTCCAAAGACCGGAAGACGCTCTACGTACATGAGGTCTATGTAAAGGCAGGAGATACAGAAAGCGTGAGGCGGCAAATCAAGGACGGCTTCGAGAAAAAAATCCTGAAAATCACCAGAAACCCGTATCAAGTATGAGCCTTTTCACCATCGCAGCTTACATCGCTATCGCCATCATCAGTATCAGCACGATACTGACGCTGGTCCGGTTTTTCAAAGGGCCGAGCCTGCCGGACCGGATTATTTCCCTTGATGTCTTTTCTGCCAACCTTCTTGCCGTACTGGCCATTTACTCCGTTCTGTCTGAGGAGAAAGCCTATCTGAATGTAGCCCTGATCATGTCGCTGATTGCTTTTGTGGGCACTATGACCTTCGCTTACTACCTGGTACAGAAACGGGAAAAATCCAAGAACTATGATCAATGATCTATTCAGTGCCGCCTTTATGCTTGGCGGCTCTATCTTTATGCTGATTGCCAGTATTGGCATGGTGAAGTTCCCGGACTTCTACATCCGCAACTCTGCCAGTACCAAAGCCGTTGTTTTGGGCGTTTTGCTGATTTTGCTGGGCGTTGGGATCCACTACAACGACACGATGATCTTTATTGAGATTTTCGCCATCCTCCTGTTTATTTTCCTGATCGCGCCCTTAGCCGCTCATATTGTGTCCCGTGCTGCGGTCATCACGGAGGTGGGATTCTGGGAAAAGACCGGCCTCAGCGAACTTGAGGACTACAAGAAGGAGCAGGATAAGGAAGCTAAAATCACAAAAGTGGAGTAACCCTTTGGGATTACTCCACTATGCAGTCTTTATCTTCACGCCTTACTTCGCATCAGCGTAATGCGCAAAAAAGTAAGGAATCGTCTCGATACCTTTGTAAAAGTTGAACAGCCCGTAGTGCTCATTGGGCGAGTGGATGGCGTCGCTGTTGAGCCCGAATCCCATTAAAACGCTCTTCGCATTCAGCACCTGCTCGAACAAGGCTACAATGGGGATACTGCCCCCTTCCCGGGTGGGGATGGGCGTTTTGCCGAATGCCATTTCCATAGCCATAGAAGCCGCTTTGTACTCCGGCGTATTAGTTGGCGTTACGGCAGGCTCGCCGCCATGGTGAGGCGTCACAGTAACTTTCACGGAAGCCGGAGCGATACGCTCAAAGTGCTGTTTGAACAGCTGCGTGATTTTCTCCGGGTCCTGATTCGGCACCAGGCGCATGCTGATTTTGGCATTGGCTTTGGAAGGCAGCACCGTCTTCGCGCCTTCTCCAATGTATCCGCCCCAGATGCCGTTGACATCCAGGGTTGGGCGGATGGATACGCGCTCCAATGGCGTATAGCCCGCTTCGCCCTGTACGTCCCCGATTGCGAGGTCTTTCTTGTACTTTTCCAAGTCAAAAGGGGCTTCGTTGAGCTTTTTGCGCTCAGCCTCCGACAGTTCCACCACATCGTCATAAAATCCGGGAATGGTGATGTGCTTACGGTCATCCATCAGGGAGCTGACCATATCGCAGAGGACATTGATCGGGTTGGCTACGCCACCACCGTAGACGCCAGAGTGCAGGTCGCGGTTGGGGCCTACCACCTCCACTTCGAGGTAGCTCAGCCCGCGCAGCCCAACGGTGATAGAAGGGACATCATTAGCGATGATAGAGGTGTCAGAAATCAGGATGGTATCGCACTTAAGCTTTTCCTGATTCTCCCGGCAAAAGATACCGAGGTTGGCGGAGCCTACTTCCTCTTCGCCCTCTATCATAAACTTGATGTTGCAAGGCAAAGCGTCCTGTGCCATCATAGCCTCAAAGGCTTTGACGTGCATAAAAAACTGCCCTTTGTCATCGCAGGCCCCACGGGCATAAATGGCACCGTCCGGGTGTGCTTCCGTCTTTTTGATAATTGGCTCGAAGGGCGGGGATTCCCAGAGCTCCACCGGGTCGGGCGGTTGCACATCATAGTGGCCATAAACGAGTACGGTGGGCTTGGCAGGATCGATTATTTTCTCACCATAAACAATGGGATAACCGGCGGTCGGGCAAACCTCCACACTGTCAGCACCAGCTTTCCGAAGGCTCTCAGCCACAAAGTCTGCTGTTTTGAGTACATCTCCTTTATAGGCAGGGTCTGCACTTACCGAAGGAATACGCAACAGGTCGAGCAGCTCGTCCAGAAAGCGGTCCTTGTTTTCCTGAATATAGTCTTGTACAGCTTGCATAGGCTTAGTATTTGGCGGGTTGATTAACGCGCCAAATGTAAGGAAAAAACGGGAACAGATCAGACCGTTTGCTCCTGACCTGATGCGGCGACGGACTCCAGTTCTTCCTCAAGCGGTTCCCGAAGCGTGTAGTGCAGGAGCAGATACCCTGCTGTACCTGCCACAAAAGAGCCTATGAGTATGCCCAGCTTTGCCTGAGCCAGCAGAGCAGCTCCCTCAAGGGCGAGGTTGGAAATAAACAGCGCCATAGTGAAACCGATCCCGCCCAGCAAGCCCAGCCCGACCATTTGCACCCAGCCTGTTCGCAGGGGAAGATCGGCAATCCGGAGCTTTACAGCCAGCCAGGAGAACAGGACAATCCCAATGACCTTTCCGAAAAGCAGCGCCACCGCAATATTCATAAACAGGGGCTGACCAAAGACCTCACCGCTCCCTCCAAACTTTATCCCGGCGTTAGCCAGCGCAAAGAGTGGCATCACAAAAAACGCGACAAAGTCATTGAGCTGATACTCCAAACGCTGTAGCGGCGGGAGCACCGAGCGGGCCCGCTTTCTCAAATCCTGCAACTGATGGACTTCCGGGTCGGGAATAAAAGGCCCTCCACCGTCAGCCTTCTCCAACCTGAATTCATCCAGGAAATCTTCAATACGATCGGCAAACCGGCGGGCCCGCAGCTTATTAGTAGCTGGTACCGCCATAGCCACTAATACCCCGGCTATGGTCGGATGAATGCCCGACTTAAACATATAGTACCATACTCCCAATCCTCCGAGCAGGTATATCCAGTTGCGTTTGATGCTGAACATATGGTTGCACAAAAACAAAAACGCCAGAATTCCTCCCGACATGGCAAGGGCACCCCAGTGAACTTCATGGGAATAAAATACGGTAATGACGAAAATCGCTCCAAGGTCATCGACGATAGCAAAGGCTGTCAGAAATACTTTCATGCCTAGCGGTACCCGGCTGCCCAGCAGAGAGAGTATCCCTATAGAGAAGGCAATATCAGTCGCCATGGGAATCCCCCACCCCTTCATGCCCGGACCGGCATCCTGAAGCAGAAAAAATAAACCGACCGGGACGACCATGCCTCCAACGGCAGCCAGCAGCGGCAGCGCTGCCTTGCGCGGAGTGGACAATTCACCGTCAATGACTTCCTTTTTTATTTCCAGCCCTATGGTAAAGAAGAAAATGGCCATCAATCCATCATTTACCCACAGCAGCAACGGCTTGGAAAAGCTGTCTTCCCCAATCGAAATACTCACCGGTGTATCCCATAAATTGAAATAGGCAGGAGACAGAGGGGAGTTGGCCCATACCAAAGCGATCACCGTGGACAGGATAAGCAAAATCCCACTCGAAGACTCATTACGGATAAACTGTCGGAAGGGAGCGGCGATGGACTGAAGAAGTGTTTTAGGCTGCATGTAGCGATTGACGTGTTAACCAATTGATTTCCAATAATTTTGAATTGTCAACTATTGAACATGGAAATCAAACCCCATGTTCTAACAGTGAAATCAGTCATAAAAAATCGTAATATGCTCAACCGACAAACCTTCCATACACTTGCTCAGGTCAATACTCCCAATTGTGTAAGCATCTATGTGCCGGGGTATCCTTCCGAACGGGGTATGGAGAGCCGTTCTTTTCTGAAAAAGATGCTCAATGATGCTGCGGACCGGTTAATACAAAGTGGTATGTCCGACAAGGATGCCCGGGCCTATCTGTTCAATGGCTATGAATTGCTCAATGAAACAGAACGCTGGCAACAGCTTGAATCGAGCTATGCCCTTTTTATCGGCCCGGAAATTTTCGAAGCCCTGGAGCTCAATCGTCAGGTATCGCCCCGGTTGATTGTAGACCAGCGGTTTTACCTGCTGCCTTTGATTAGCGAAATGAGCGCCGCCGGCGAATTCTATGTCCTCGCCCTGGGCGAAACATCAACAAGCCTGTACCGCGGCGACGCCAACTCCATACAGCCTGTACCTGCCGATGAACAACTCCCCAAAAACATGGAATCGGCATTGCAAATGGATACTGAGACGCGCAATGTACAAATGAACCGTGGTGCGGCTGCCTTCGACACTCCTATTTTCAATGGAGAAGAGATGGGGCACGACCATCGCCTTAAACAATACAAAAGATACTGCTATCAGGTAGATCAGGGCGTGCAGGCCATCCTCGAAGATGCTGATGCCCCGGTCGTTTTGGCAACGACCGACCAAATCGCGCCTATCTACAAAGAAACCAGTGACTATACAGATATCGCCCCCGTTCATATCAGCGGCACGCCGGAGCAGCTGTCCAAACAGCAGATGCATGAGCAGGCGCTGGAAATCATTCGCGACTTCCACCACAACCAAAAAGACCGTAAAATAGAGGGCTTCAGTGATTATGATGCAAAAGAACTTGCCTCCTCTTCCGTATTTGAAATCCTGCCCCGAGCCTACAAAGGTGAGGTGGAGACCCTCTTTGTAGCGGAAGGACAGAAACGGTGGGGTACTTTCAGCCCTAAAAGTGGTAAAGTCGAATTGCACAAAAGCCGACAGAAGGATAGCGAAGACCTAATCAATCTGACTGCCATTTACGCCTTCCTCAGAGGCGCAGGTATTTTCCTTGTGAACCAGGATGACCTTCCTAATTCCAGCACCCCGATTAATGCCATTTACAAGTCAGGCAACGAATCCTGATCTTGAGGGGTCTGACTTACAGAACAAAGAACTGATTCCCCCCAATCGGCCGTCTGCATCATTCGTGATGTGGGCGGCTGTTTTTATAGCGCTGCCTTAGCTCTAAGTGCACCATTGACAGCGAGCGATCGGCCTGGCCCTCTTTCCTGAGCCATTTCATACATTTCCAGGGCTTTAGCATAAGACGCCTGCTCCATAAGGTAATCGGCGTAGAATTCGTAGGCGGGGTACACAATCTCCGGTGGCCCGTAGCTGTAATCATTTTTGTGCTGCGTATTGACCGCCCTGACCATATACTTTTCGGCTTTCTTTTCGTCCCCTCTAAGGCGCCAAAGCAGTGCCTTTAGCTCCAGCTCCATCACCTCCGCCTGTTTGACCTCCACTTTATTGGCACTGCCCCAGGCACTGCTCGTGCTGCACATGGGTGCTCCCCCCGTAGCCATGATCATGGTTGCCTGCTGCCGCTTGTCCGCCAGTGTGTCAATAATGCCCGCCAACAGCGTTTCATCCTTCTGCCGGTAAGCCTGATAGCCCTGCAGGAAATACCCAACCGCCTGATGGCTGATATTGAGGTCATCCAGTTCCACTTCCGTAGCTGCCAGTGGGTGGTCCCATTTGCCGGTCTCCACCAGGAAATTGCCCAGCATGCGTACCAGGTACGACCGGGCGGTAACCGAAGGCAACTCCGTTGTGTAGCCTGCCATTTCCGTCAGGATTGCTTCGGCTTTTTCAAAATCCCCCTTTTGCAGATAACCATACTGCAGCCAGTGGAAAGCGTGGTAACTCCGGGCATCGTTGTCCAGTTCTTTTGCTTTCATACGCTGCACGCTCGCATCGTAAGAAGCAATATTCGAGTTGACAACTTCGTCCCACATCCCCATAGCCACATAAATATGAGACGGCATATGCAGGGCGTGGGCGGCATCGGGGGCAACTTTGGCATAACTATTGGCCGCATCGAGCGCCAAACGGGCGTGCCCCGGGTCATCGTAGGAATGAATAAGATAGTGCAGTGCGCCCGGGTGGGCCGGATTTTCCCGGATAATGCTCTGTGCGATGCCTGCGCCTTTCTCAAAGACCGCCTTATCACGGCCCGCCTGCACACTCCCCAGCAGGGAAAGCGCGTAGAACGCAGCCACTTCCTGCTGCCCCGGATACTTTTCGTACAGTTCGCTCATGAATTCAGCGTATGCCTGATCCCGATCCGCCTTCTCGCCCTCTCCATACAGCACATGCAGAGAGCGGACCAGGTCCTTTTCCAAACCGGTCCCTGCTTTAGCCAGCTGCTGATTCAGGTTTTTGCCCAGTCGTGCCATGGTACTCCGGCCTTTCTCCGCCTGCTGCCGGTGCCAGATCGGCTGATTGTAGGTCATCGCTTCGCCCCAGTAAGCCATGGCAAAATCCTCATCCGTTTCCTGCGCTTTCTGAAAAGCCGCACGGGCATCTTCGTATTCGAAGCTGTGCAGCAGCAAGAGCCCCTTTTCGAAATAGGGCAATGCCTCCGGCGAACCCGTAACTTTAAGATCAACCTCTCCCAACTGATAGGGCTCAGCTTCAGCCGGACTGCCTGATTCACAACCCACTACAACAAACAACAGCAACAGCCAAAAAACAGACTTCAAGGACATAGCAACTTTTTTTACAAAGCTAAGCATTAATTTATTCCTAAAAACCCTCGGGGATAATTGGGAAAGAAAACCAAATATCATTAATATTGACCAAAGGCAAAGTGACGACTTATTATTTCACTTCTCCTCGTCCTGCTAAAAGCTTAGTTTTCGCGTTAAGCAAACACTTCGCAATCCTACTACAAAGATTTTTTACAGGTTCTACCTAAAGACTGTGTCGGGACTTTAGTCATCGGTGCCCGCTTCCGTTTTGGGGTACCTGAACCCTGTAGTACATTTATCTACTTACACAACCTATTGATCTATGGCGAACCTAAGTCCCCGGCCGGGAGTACTGGGCAACAGACTTGCAGCTCATTTGCTTCGGCGGGCTTCCTTTGCTGTCTCCAAAGACCGGATTAATGCATTTGCCGGTATGACGGCAACGGAAGCAGTGGAAACACTCCTGGCTATACCTCCTCTCGTGCATCCCGAAGGGCCCATCAACTGGATGGATGGCACAACCGCCTGGCTCACCACCGGCCCCTACGATAACGGCCCCGACACCTTCATGGGCAGAAAGCGGCGCGCGGTATGGCTTTGGGTGGTGAATGAAATGCTTCATGACTCGTCCGTGCGGCATAAAATGGCGCTGTTCTGGCATAGCATTTTCGTCACAGAGGAAGACCGCGACTGGTCTGAATTTGACCTGTTCAGGCTGTTCCAAATGTACGCCACCGGCAACATCAAAACGCTGGCCTGTAAAGTCACCCTCGACAATAAAATGCTACGCTATCTCAACAATAACAACAACCGGCGCGATAGCCCCAACGAAAATTACGCCCGGGAATTCCTGGAGCTTTTTACCATCCTGAAAGGGCCCGTGCAGAGTACCGGCGATTACACCAACTACACCGAAGAAGACATCAAACAGGCCGCCCGCGTCCTCACCGGATTCGACGATGAAGGCTTCGATAATAAGGACCCGGAAACCGGGCTGTCCACCGGACGGGCCATCTACAACCGTCACCACGCGGGTTTCAAGACCTTTTCCGCTGCTTTCGGAAACCAAACCATCACCGGCGCTACCGACGAGGCCGATATGTACCGCGAGCTGCAGGACTTCGTGGACATGGTCTTCAACCAAACGGAGACCGCACGGGCTTACGTACGGCGCCTCTACCACTTTTTTGTAAAAGACATCATTAGTGAGGAAGCCGAGCAAACGATCATACAACCGCTTGCAGACCAACTCTACAATGATGCATACCATATCGAAAACACCCTGAAGACCCTGCTGTGCAGCCGTCATTTCTACGATGAAGATGACAGCAACGCTAAAGACGAAGTGATCGGCGGAAAACTAAAAAGCCCATTGGATTACGTCCTCGGCGCCATCAACCTCTTTGATGCCAATAAAATGGGAGTGCTCAATAACAACGTGGAGCATTACGACACCACCGCTCAGCGCTTTTTGTACAACCACCTGGAGCACATCGGTTTTACCTTCTACCCCCTGTCTGTAGAAGGGTATCCGGGTTTCTTTAAAGCACCCAATTACAGTAAATTCTGGTTCGATCAGTCCACCATCGCCTACCGGTTCCGCTTGCCCTATGCACTATTGGAGGGCAAAACCGTTCAGAACAACCGCGACATCCCGTTTCAGGTTGACCTCGTCGCTTTCTTCCGGGACAATTTCACCAATCAGGAGTACGCAGACGAACTGGTCCGGCAGTTTTTGGAACTCACTTTACCGGAAATGCCACAAGGCGAACGATTTGACTACTTCCTACAGAAACTGCTCGGCGACCTCAGCCCCATCAACTGGATGTTTGAATGGCAGGGCTATCTGCAGTCCGGCAACGATGAGTCCGTCAAAGTCGCACTCACCGACCTCTTTGAAGCCGTCGTGGGCTCACCGGAATTCCAAACTTTCTAAAACCGACCAACACCGAAATCATGAACAGAAGAAACTTCCTTCAACAATCGGCAGCACTGGGGATGTACCCCCTACTGGCCGGCGCGATGCCGCTGAGCGGAATCGCCTCGACCACGCCTTTCCTGCCCAACCCCTGCGAAGTGACCGACCGAAGTGTCGTCATCATATTCCTTAACGGTGCCAATGATATTTTCAACACGGCGGTGCCTTTATCCCAATTTTCAGCTTACACCCAATTCCGCCCCTCCATCTACTTGCCTGAACAAAGCCTGATTACCCTGGACGACAGCCTCAGCGACGATCAGGCACTCGGGCTGCACCCCCGCCTTTCGGCCTTCAAAAACCTGTACGATGATGGCTTACTGACGATGGTGCAGGGGGTGGGCTATGATCAGCCCAACCGTTCCCACTTCAAATCTACGGAGAACTGGCTGACCGGTAGCGGTGGTGCCCTGCAAAATGAAAGAAGCGGCTGGATGGCCCGCTTCCTGGAAGACCGCTACCCGGGCTACAACGGCACGCCCTTTGACGGAGAACCGGATCCCCTGGCCCTCCTCTTTGGCAACACTATCTCTACCGGCTTCCACTCTGCGGCCGAGCACCGCCTGGAGATCAACCTCTCCGGGCAGGACCCGTCCGGCTTTTACACCATGATCTCCTCCCTTGGCGGTGCGCCGATTATGGACATTCCCGATACGGACCACGGTGCTATGCTCAACCACATTCAGACCATCAGCAAAAGTGTGAATGTCTACGCTTCCCGGATTTCAGATACCTTTAACAACGGCACCAATTCGGCAGACTACCCCAATAGTTCCCTCGGCAATCAGCTCAAAACCATTGCCCGGATGATGGCAGGGGGCAGCCGCACCAAAATTTATATGGCCAGCAAAGGTGGCTGGGACAACCACAATAATATGGTGCAGTACAACAACAATACAGAGGGCACTCACGCCAACCTCCTCGGCGACCTAAGCGAATCCGTGGCGGCTTTCCAGGAGGATATCCAAAACATGGGCCTCGACAACAAGGTGCTAACCGTAATTTTTTCAGAATTTGGCCGCAAAATCATACAAAACGGCAGCCGCGGCACCGACCACGGTACCCTCAGCTCCATGTTCCTCATCGGCCGGGGCGTGGACGGTGGCGTGATCGGCAACAACATCAATCTGAGCGATCAGGACAATCCCGGTGCGCCCAATCCTGAACAAATTCAGTACGACTACCGGCAGGTGTTCTCTACTGTCCTTCAGGACTGGCTGGGGGCCAATGATGATTCGCTTAGCAGCACCTTCAAGCGGCAGGAATACATCGCCAATCGCCCCACTTTTATCAACGAGAGCAACCTGGTGCCCGACGCCTGCTACTATACCCCTCAGCCACCCGTGACCTGCGCCTGTATACGGGTGCGCCTGTTTCTTGAAGGCTTCTACGATCCGCAGCGGCAGCAAATGCATACCCAACTGCTGGACCGGAATGCATTGCCGAACACTCAGCCCTACACTGCCGCCCCCTTGAACTACAATGGCACCGAAACCGTAACTACCTGGCCGGAAGATACCGTTGACTGGGTGCTGGCCGAGTTGCGCACTGCCAATAACCTCGCCCATACCGTAGCCCGCAAGGCTTTCCTCCTTCGCGCCGATGGACAATTGATGGGCACTGATGGTACCGCTGGTATTTCCTTTGATGGCGTACCGGATGGCACTTACCACCTGGCGGTATTCCACCGGAACCATCTGGCCGTCGTCTCCGCTGAGCCTGTTCCCACAGACAGCCCGAACTTCCAGTATGATTTCACAACCAGCGAAAACCGAGCCCTCGGTGACCGGCAGCTAAAAATCACCGGACAGGTTTGGGCCATGCGCGGTGGCGATGCCGACCACAACCACATCGTCAACAATCAGGACTACAACCTCTGGACCACCCAACAGGGACAATCCGCTCATTACGACAACTATGACCTCAATGCCGATGGCCAGATTGATGCCAACGATTTCCAGCTCTGGCGCGGTAACCGCAGCAAACTGGGCCAATTAAAATAACCGAACGATGAAAAGAACGATCACCTATATTCTGCCGCTGGTATTCAGTCTTTTCACCAGCGGTCAGCTGCTGGCCCAAAGCGTTGCCCTGCAGCTCGATGCCTCCAAAGACTGTAACCTTTACCGGTACTGCACGGATATCATCCTGGCGTCCGATAGTGGTGAGCCCGTCCGCATGGGCACCTCCTCCCTGCTGCTGACTTACAATGCCGAAGCACTTACGTTTCATAGCTATGAGCCCCTGGCTTATAACGGTGGGCAAGACTGCCTCGATGGTACGATGAGCCCGTGGTCCGCTCATGAATACGATGCCTACTCCCACCCCGGTGAATTCAGCCTGACCTTACTGCTCAACGATGCTATGCCGCCCTGCGCGGAAATGGACGAAGCTCCTGCAGTAACCATAGGTACGGTTTGCTTTGACGTCAAACAGCAGGGCAGTGCTCCGGAGATCAGCTTTGATGCCGCCCACACCTCCCTCAACAGCCGGCAGCCCAATAACGGAACGGCTGCATTGCCCGTTTCCTCCTGGCCCACTTTGTCGGAGGCAGGGAGCCTGGCCTGCGACTGCCCCGGAGCAGGAGCGGCCTGCGATGACCAAAATGTGTACACCGTCAACGACCAATACGACAACAACTGTAACTGCAAGGGCGTCGCGCTCGATTCGGATGGGGATGGCATACCCGATGGCGTAGACCCCTGTAGAAATCTGGCTTACGAAGCAGAAAATTTCCTGGAGGGGAATATAACTGTGCACAACCATATTCCCCATTTCTACGGAGATGGCTTCATCGATTACACCAACGATACTTCAGAGTTTATCCTCCTTCAGGTTGAAACGAGTATTGACGGGGAGCACCAATTCACCTTCCGGTACACCTCCGACCACCGCGACCGGTTTCTGCAACTGGCCATAGATGGGGAAGTCGTTGTACCCGCCCTTTTGTTCCCGGAAACCACCGACTGGGAAGACTGGCAGGAGATAACGCTTCCACAGATTTTGTCAGCCGGCACACATGAAGTCACCCTGCGCCCGGTAGATGGCTGGGGCCCGAACCTCGACCGCATGGTGGTTTCCATTTGTGACGGCTGTACCGACAGTGGCAGCCCCTGCGACGATGGCGATCCCTGTACGATTGATGATGTACTCGACCGGGACTGCAATTGCGGTGGCCGGGTCATTGACGAAGACGGGGATCAGATTCCTGACCTTTGCGACCCGCACGTAGGCACTGCGGCTGATTTCCCCCTGGAAACCGGCATCGCTCCATCTGTTACCGAAAACTGGCAGACGATTACCCTGGCCGAAACTTACGATTCCATGGTAGTCATTGCCACCCCACACCTGATGCACAAAACCGACTTGCCAGTAGTAACCCGTATCCGGAATGCACAAGGCAACAGCTTTGAGCTGAGGATTCAGAACCCGGGTGGGACAACTTCCGCTAACTACGCAGTTTACTATGCAGTGGCAGAAGCCGGTACTTACTCCACTGAGCACGATGGCATCAAAATGGAAGCCCGCCTGGAGCCCGCCACAAAAACTGCCGATGCTTCCAACTGGTGGGGCAACCGGGAGCAACGGACTTTCCGGCAGTATTATGAAAATCCGGTCGTGCTTGGGCAGGTGATGACAAGCGAGAATGATGCCTGGTCCGTATTTTGGGCCTCCCGGGGCAATCATTCCGCCCACCCTCCGGAAATGAACAACCTGTCCGCCGGCAAACATAAAGGCGAGGACTACCACACCACCCGCACGGATGAAATGATCGGCTTCCTCATCATCGAAGCCGGCTCCTATCAGGTCCGCAACCGGATCCTGGAAGCCGGGCTGGGCAGCGACATCGTCCGTGGCCCCAACAATAATGGCTACACCTACGACCTCGACAACCCTGAAATCCGGGGCGCGGTGCTGAGTGCTGCCGGCATGGACGGCGGCAATGGCTACTGGCCGGTCCTCTTTGGAGAACAGCCCATAGAGCCCGGCCTGATCCGAATGGTAGTGGATGAAGATCAAATCCATGATACAGAGCGCGGGCATACCACCGAACAGGTTGCCTATCTCGCCTTCGAAGACCGCATTTGCCGGTACGATGGTGATATGGATGGTATTTGCGATGCGGAAGATGTGTGCCCCGGCTTTGACGATATGGCAGACGAAGATGAAGATGGCCTACCCGATGCCTGCGACGACTGTAACGACAACCTGATCGGCCGCCCCTGTGACGACGGCATTGCCTGTACGATTCTCGATGTCTACACCGAGGACTGCGGCTGTGCAGGTATCCCTATGGACAGCGATGGAGACGGCGTCTGCAACTGGGATGACATTTGTGAGAACGGCGATGACAATACCGACACCGATAACGATGGCATACCGGATGCCTGCGACCCGAACGTAGGCGATGCCACCACGATGCCCATAGAAACCGGGTTAATCACGGGCGTTTCAGATACCTGGCAAACGGTTACCCTTAACCGGAGTTTTGAAGACATGGTTGTTATCGCCACCGTGCAGCTACCCAGCTATGACTACGCCCCCGTGGTCCCGCGGGTACGCAACGCCAGCGGAAACACCTTTGAATTAAAAGTCCAGAACCCGGGTGGATCAACGGACAGCCTCTACGATGTCCACTTTGTGGCAGTGCAGGCCGGCAAGTACCAGGCTGCGCACGATGGCGTCACTATGGAAGCCGGATTCGTAAGCGCCCTTGAAACGGCGAATACCGGCTCCTGGTGGTCTGCCCGCGAAAAACGCGAAATGGAACAATCCTACACACAACCAGTGCTGCTGGGGCAGGTCATGAGCGAAAACGATACCCGGTGGTCGGTATTTTGGGCATCAATGGGCAACCATTCCGGCAACCCGGCCGCGCCTGACAATTACGCTATGGGCAAACACGTCGCTGCCGATACCATCACGGACCGGGCAGTGGAAACCATCGGCTACCTCCTCATGGAAGCCGGACAGTACAACCTTAGCGGCGTTATGCTGGAAGCTGGAGTTGGACCGGCTATCATTGGCGGTCAAAACGCGAGTGATACCTACAATACAGTTGTTCCCGCCCCTAATGGTGCTGTTCTCAGCGTAGCAGGCGTTAAGGGGGGCGACGGGCATTGGCCTGTCCTCTACGGTGCAGAGCCTTTCGGCAATCAGTCCTTCGAGTTATCTGTAGATGAGGATCAGATTTCCGATAGCGAGCGCTGGCATATGGACGAGTCTATTGCCTTCATTGCCTTCAACAACACCAATGCGACGATTCCGAACCTGGCGCTGACTACGCCTGACACACCGGAGCCGGCGAGCCAGATTGCAGCGGTTAGTCCAACGCAGGAAGCGCCCATTACTCCGGGTGCCCAACTCCAGGCTTTCCCGAACCCGGTTTATGATGCGGTAACGGTCAATGCGAACGTCAAAAGCGGCACTCCGTGTACCCTGACTGTAGTAGATATGAATGGCAAGGTCCGCCTGACCCGCATTCACCCTCAAACCAATAGTGCGGTACTACAAGAGACCCTGAACCTCAGCCACCTGCCCAACGGCTACTACTTCCTCCGGCTGACCGATGGCGGCCGGGACCGAACAATCCGGCTGGTAAAGGTTAACGGTCAGTAAAAAGATTATTCCCCCTTATTTCAACTGCCCCCCCCGGACCGTATAGCAATATGCGGTCCGTTTTTTATTAAAAATCAATCCCAGCGCTCCTCATCGTACGGAATAATGTAAGCCTTAATAGTTGTGCCGTCAAAGTCTTCCTTCCCTTCCCGCACAATGTCCGGGTAAGCAATATTGTTGGGGCAAAAGACGAGGTACAGCCCGGTGGTGAGGCCGAGGCTTTGACAGTAGTAGGCGAGTTGCCGTTTATTAAATCCGCTCCACCGCCTGCTCAATCGGCTGATCTCCCTGCAGCATCTCATAGGAACCCCGGTAGGTATTCGGGCGGTCCAGGATTTCCTTTATAGTGGTGGCCACATCTTCGCGGGGGATTTCACCCATGCGCTTCTGCGTACGCTCGCCGATGTCTACCTTGCCCTTCCCGCTGTCGTTGGTCAGGCGGCCCGGCTTGAGGATGGTGTAGTTCAGCCCGGAGGATATGAGGTGGTTGTCAGCGGCAGCCTTGGCCTCGTAGTAGTGCTTCATGGAGTCGGGCCATTCCTTTGGCTCAAAGTCGGCACCGAAGGCACTGACCATAACGAACCGGTCGATGCCCCTGGACTTGGCTTCGTTGATGGCTTTGACGGCGCCCTTTTTATCGACCAGTTCGGTTTTCTCCTCCCCGGTATCGGCGCCAGAGCCTGCAGTAAACACCACGGCATCTATGCCCTGAAAAGCATGGCTGATGTCTTTTTCCAGATCGGCCAATACCGGATTCGTCCCCTTTTCCTTGAAGGCGCTAACGTCTTCTTCCTTCCGCACCATAGGCACCGGCTCGTGTTGGCTGTCTTTAAGTTTATCTACCAGTTGCGTGCCGATTTGCCCGTTCGCTCCAATAATCAGTACTTTCATAATTGCTTTTACTGGTGAAAGGCAGGCGGGCAGCAGATGTTCGTTTACGCATTCACTACCGGCAACTCCACGAAGGTATCCGGGTTCATATCCTGCAGGTGCTCGTTGAAAAAGGCATCGCAGTACAGACAGATATTTTCCAACTCGCGGGTGCGGGCTTTGGCTTCGGCCTCCGTTACGCCCAGGTGCTCGCCCATGCGCCAGGGGTCGCCTTCGTTGAGCTTTTTGAAAACGGGGTGCTCGGCCATGCGCACCAGCACATCAGCTACTTTTTCCTTCCGGGCATCGCCCATGGGGAATTTCGTGCCCGGGCAGCAGGGGTTGATCCGCCACAGCTGAATGCTGATTTCCTGCGGGATATCCTCGTAGCCGCCCAGGAAGTTGCGGGCACCGGAGAGGATGGTGCAGAAGTTGTGCTCCGGGTCACGCTTCCAGATATCTTTTTCTATGGCACGCCCCCTTGCCCAGTTGCCGCCCAGCCACATATCTTCGGTAGCGCCCCATGCCCCCCAACTCAGCGGATGGCCATGCAGGTAGTTTTGCTTGTCCACCAGCGGGTCTTTGTCCTCTCCGTTGACGCCCCGGGACTCGAACAGCTCGGCCAGCTCCATCAGCCGGGCGCCGGCCTTTTTGTGGAAACGGTCGATGCTCGCGATGTCGAAGCGGGTCACGCCCTTTTCGATGAGGGTGTCCAGGATTTCTTCGGTCAGCAGATCGCCGTTGGTTTGCAGCATGATTTGAGTGCCCTGATCGGTGTAGCGTTCCCGCAAGGCATCCAGGATGTTGTACAGCTTTTTGCGGTCCGCGATAGGCTCTCCCCCGGAAAGAATGATGCGGTCGATGCGCTCCGGCAGGTTATCGATGATCATCATGCACTCTTCCTCGCTGATGCGGGCACCATAGGGGCCGGAATCGTTGTAGCAGTGGTCGCACTCGTCGTTACACAATTGGGTAAAGACCCAGTATAAAGATTCGCAGTGATTGAAGTCTACTTTCATTTTGTCAGTTTTAAATCATGGAGATCTGTCCAAAACCGGGCCTCTTCCCGGGCACCGGTGGATTCATCCGCGATAAATTCGGCGCGGCTGCCGTATATTTTTAATTGTCCGCCTTGCATCATGCCGAGGCGGTCGCCCATGAGCATGGCTTCCTTGAGGTCGTGGGTGACGAAGATGGCGGTCAGGCCAAGGTCTTTAGCCACCCGTTTGAGCAGTTGCTGCATGCTGCGGCGGGTCTCTGTATCAAGGGCCCCGAAGGGCTCGTCCAGCAGCAGCACCCGCGGCTCGATGATCAGCGCCCGCCCGAAGGCTACGCGCTGCCGCTGCCCACCCGACAGTTGTTCAGGCATTTTGCGGGCTTGCTCCGGCAGTTCGAGCCGTTCCAGCAGTACGTTTACTTTTTTCTTGATCTCCGCTTCCGGGCGGTGCCGCAGCCGCAGCCCAAAGGCGATGTTCTCAAACACGTTCAGGTGGGGGAACAGCAAGGCCTCCTGATAGAGGTACACGATCCCCCGCTGATTGGCCGGAACGGGCGACAGGTCCTGCCCGTCGAGCAGCAATTGCCCGCGGTCGGCAGTTTCCAGGCCGGCCAGCACCTTGAGCAGGGTGGTTTTGCCGCTGCCGGAGCGCCCGAGGATGCTGAGCATTTCGTGCGCCTGTAGGGTGAAGCTGAGGTCCTGCAGGACGGCTTCTCCTTTGTATTTTTTATTGATGTTTTTTATGTCCAGCATTGGCTGTTTGTTACCCATGTTTCGCACCTAAAGGCGCGTTTACCTACATTTCGCACCTACGGCGCGATATGCATATGCATTTTGTTCTACCCATGTTTCGCACCTAAAGGCGCGTTACCTACATTTCGCACCTACGGCGCGATATGCATATGCATTTTGTTCTACCCATGTTTCGCACCTAAAGGCGCGTTACCTACATTTCGCACCTACGGCGCGATATGCATATGCATTTTGTTCTACCCACGTTTCGCACCTAAAGGCGCGTTTACCTACATTTCGCACCTAGGGCGCGATATGTTTTTGGAAGACCACCGCCCGGTTTAGCCACAATAGCGCCACCGGTGGCAATATCAGCAGGCAGCTCGCCAGGGCCGCCAGAAAGATATTAGCTTCGTTCACGTACTGAAAGACCCGCAGCGTCAGCGTTGGCACCTTCCCCACCCCGATCAGATTGGTGAGCCCGTACTCGAACCAGGAGATGAGGAACAGCTGAAAAAAGCAGGTCATCAGCGCGCCCTTTGCTACCGGCACCAGCACTTTGGCGTAAGCCTGAAGGGTACTGCCCCCCAGCGTTTTCACCAGCTCCTCCATACTGCGCAGCCGCTCATTCCAGAAGCTGCTGAAGAAAATGACGCCGTAGGGAAAGGTGATGAATAACTGCGCCAGCAATACGCCCCCAAAGGTCCCGTACAGCCCGCCCACTATGAAAAAGAACTGCAGGCAGGCCGCCAGGATGACTGGCGCAAAGACGTACGGAAAGTACGCCAGGCTCAGCCAGGCTTCCCGCTTCGGGTGGTAGGCGATGTGCCGGCTCACCCAGAAACTCAGCCCCGTGGACAGCGTAGCCACACTTAGCGATAACAACACAGAAAGCAGCACACTGTTGCCTAAGCCTTCACTGCCGCCCAGTACCAGCTGCCAGTTGCCCAGCGACCACTGCTCCGGAAAAACAGCCGGATAAGGCCACTGCCGACCTACCGAAAGCATCAGCAGGAAGGCAAAGGGGAACAGGATCAGCCCGATCAGCGCTATTTTGGTGAATCTGCTCATGCGCGGCCCATTTGTTTGCGGTTGTACCAAAGCAATCCGCCCAGCAGAGCCACCACAAGCACAGTATAAGCCACGCTAATGGCATAGGCTTCCGGTATATCGCCCAGATTATAACGCTGCAGCCGCTGAATGGTCCGCACCGATACCATCTGCACCGACTGGCTGCCCACCAAAAGTGGGATTTCGTAGCTGCCCATGACGAACATGAAGTACAAAAACACCGTGGCCAGCCCCCGCCGCAACAGCACCGGCACCGCCACCCGGAAGATGCGCTGCCGCCCTTTCGCGCCAAGCGTAGCCGCCAGGTGAAGGTACTCCCCCAGCCGCTCATTTTGGTACAGATTGGCGAAGAAGATGGTAAAAAAGGGCGTCGCCATGATCACATGCGCCACGATGATACCGATGCCATAATTGTCATTTACCCAGTCCGGGAATTGCTCCAGCGCGCTGATGAGCCCCAGCTGATGCGACACCCGCGACAGCCAGCCGCCTTTGCCCAGCAGTTGGAAGATGAAAAAAGCCATCACAATCGCCGGAATACTCAGCGGCAGGTAGATGAAAAACGATAACTCTCCCTTCGTGAAAGCCTGAGGCGAGCGGAGCACCAGCGCCAGAGACAACCCCAGCGCAATCAGGATACTCACCGCCGCCACGTACAGGCTGAAGCCCAGGGTACGCCAAAATGCTGCATCCCCCAGTATCTCCTGCCAGTGGGCCAGGGTGAAGCCCTCCGCCATGACGCCCGTCAGCCCGAGGCTGTAGAGCAGGGCGTAGCTCACCCCCGCTACAATCGGCACGGCCGAAAGCAGGACAAACAGGCTTCTGCCCCCGTATGCTGCCCAGCGCTGCTGCATCAGCCTTCTATGATTTCTTTACGAAAATCTTCCGCCAGGCGGATCATATACTCCGGTGCCAGCTCCATCAGCGCTCTGTCCTGAATAGCCTCCCGGTCGGGCGCGTACTGCCGGTTGGGGAGGTTGCGGAACTTAGCCGCCCAGTCATCGGGCAGTTTATCGAGGCTGAGCACGGTGCCATCGCCCCAGATGGCCGGGTCCATTTTGCGGTACTGTGCTTCCGGGGAGATCATGAAATTAGCGACCACCATGGCAGCAGCTTTGTTGCCCGAGTGTTTGGCGATGCCCAGATAGTGGGAATTCTGAATGGTGCCCGGCTCCCAGACGTAGCCACGGGCGCTCTCCGGGAAGACGCCCTGCAGCACCTTGTTGTCCACTTCGCAATCGTTATTGCTCATGGTGAAATGCAGCTCGCCGTTGGCAAACATCTGATGCATGGGCGCTACGCCTTCCGGAAAGGACTGCCCTTCCTTCCATAGGTGGGGTTTGAGCTCGCGCAGATATTCCCATAGCTGCGGGGCGTACTGCTCGTATTTGGCTTCGTCGAAGTCGCCGGCCAGCGCCTCCTGCCCGCCCGCGATATCAATCAGCAGGGCCTTAAGGAAAGTGAGCCCGGTAAAACGGGTGTCGATGGTAAAGGTGCCGGGATGCTTTTTGGCGTAAGCCAGCAACGCCTGCCGGTTCTGTGGCGGATTGGGCGTGCGCAGGGTATCGTAAATGATGGCCATCTGCACGTTGCCCCAGGGGCATTCGTACCCGTCTACCGGCTGCTGAAAGTCGACGCCAATAAAGGGATTGTCCAGGTCGATGTACTGCGCATTGGGCAGCTGTTCCGTCCATGGACCGTGCAGCCCTTTGATTTGCCGCAGCTGATAGAAGGTCTCCCCATTGATCCACATCATATCCACTTCGCTCTCGGTTTTGCCGGCCTGCAGCTCTGCCATCATCGTCTGTACGATGGTCGAGCCCTGCCCGCTTACGATGTTGAGCTCGATGCCGTAGCGCTCCTTCACCTCCGGCTTCACATAGTTCTGCATGTAGTCGTTGATGAGGGGGTCGCCTGTCCACATCATGTGGGTGAGGGTGGCGCCTGCTGCTCTTGCATTGATTTCCTCCCAGCTCATTTGGGAGAGGTCTTCTTGTATAGCTTCCGGTGCGCTGCTATCCCCGCAGGCGGAGAGCAAAAGCGCCATCAAAAGGCTGAAAAAAGTAAGTCTTGTCATGGTTTTTGCTTCGTTTCTTGCTAATCGTTTTCCCAGGCCACGCCATAATGCGCCGCCTGCATCTCGAACCGCCCTTCCGGCTTCACGCCGCACAGCCATTCGGTGAGCTTGTCGACGTAATGATCGAGGTGGGTGATTTGTTGAATGCCGTGCTCCACAATCGGGTCGAGGGTGGTCACGAACAGAGTGCCACCGTAGTGGTTCGTTTCCCAGGAGATGACCTCGCCCCTGCCGTTGGTCTGTACGATGCGGGCGTGCTCCGGTATACGGGTGTATACGCCGTGGGTGTGCCAGCAGGCGTGGCGGGCACTCAACCCTTCGTAAACCGGGTGGCTGTAGTCGGTTTGGGAAACGGGCGGATTGTTAGGGTCTTTTACCCACCAGTAGTTATTGACCGGGCGGTCCTCCCACTGCGCATCGAGCCAGTCGGCGGAGCTGTCGCCGGCCACGAAAACCTTGCCGCCCTGTTTCAGGAAGTTGTAGATGAGGCCTTTGCGCTCCCGAATCGCCGCCTGATTGGACTGAAAGGGCACAGCGATGGCTTTGAGGCCCTGCAGGGAGGCTTCCGTGAGGTCGTGAATGTACAGCAGCCGGTACAGGTGCTGGTATTTTCCCGCTTTCGCGAAAGCGTACTGCGACCTGACGCCGTTAAAGAGCAATCCTATCATGATACTGGTGTTTTGATGAGTTTGGTGAGTAAATTGTGGTAAAGCCGGGTCAGGCCTTCCATAGAGCCCGCATCGTCGGTGGTGCCGTAAGCGTAATCGCCCAGCGGGCCGCTGGCGGTGGCGAAGATGGTGCCCGGAGTGGTCTGCTCATCCAGCAACATAATGCAGCGCCCCCAGGTATCGGCTACCACTACTTCCGCCCGGGGAGCAGGCTGAATGTAGCCGCAGGCCCACCAGCCGCTGATGCCGTTGGAGAAGATGAAGTGGTCGAGGTCCACGCCTTCAAACAGTCCGTAGCGGTCGGATTTCAGGGTGTAGCGGATGTCGATGGTCTTTTTGCTGTTATCGGCTACCCACTGACTGCCGGGTAGCCAATTGGTGAACCAGCCGTCGAAGCAAAAGAGGGTTTTCCCCTGATTAAGAAAGCTTTGTACGGCTTCCCGCCAGCGGTACATGGCTACCTGATCGGTACCATTGGGGACGACGAGCAGGTCGTAGGGGCTGAAGTCCGGTGCGGTGGCCTGATGGGTAGGCAGGAAATCGTACTGCACGTGCGGCTGATCGAGGTAGCTCTCGCGGAGCCCGACGATGCCGTTGTCGATGACGGCTGCTTTGATCATGGTGGTGGTATTATTTTTCAATATTACTTACATGTGACCTCTACGAGGTCGGTTTCATTGATGTTAGCCGGGGGTTACTAACGTGGGACTTCTAACGAAGTCCTCATTTTCACCACGGCTGCGTAAAACCTGTCTACCCGGTAAAGCCAGGTAGAGCAACATGCTACTAAACAACTTAACATGTGACCTCTGCGAGGTCAGTTTCATTGATTTTAGCCGGGGGTTACTAACGTGGGACTTCTAACGAAGTCCTCATTTTCACCACGGCTGCGTAAAACCTGTCTACCCGGTAAAGCCAGGTAGAGCAACATGCTACTAAACAACTTAACATGCGACCTCTACGAGGTCGGTTTCATTGATTTTAGCCGGGGGTTACTAACGTGGGACTTCTAACGAAGTCCTCATTTTCACCACGGCTGCGTAAAACCTGTCTACCCGGTAAAGCCAGGTAGAGCAACATGCTACTAAACAATTTAACATGCGACCTCTGCGAGGTCAGTTTCATTGATGTTAGCCGGGGGTTAGCAACTTGGGATCTCTAACAAAGTCCTCATTTTCACCACGACTGCGTAAAACCTGTCTACCCGGTAAAGCCAGGTAGAGCAACATGCTACTAAACAACTTAACATGTGACCTCTGCGAGGTCAGTTTCATTGATTTTAGCCGGGGGTTACTAACGTGGGACTTCTAACGAAGTCCTCATTTTCACCACGGCTGCGTAAAACCTGTCTACCCGGTAAAGCCAGGTAGAGCAACATGCTACTAAACAACTTAACATGCGACCTCTACGAGGTCGGTTTCATTGATTTTAGCCGGGGGTTACTAACGTGGGACTTCTAACGAAGTCCTCATTTTCACCACGGCTGCGTAAAACCTGTCTACCCGGTAAAGCCAGGTAGAGCAACATGCTACTAAACAATTTAACATGCGACCTCTGCGAGGTCAGTTTCATTGATGTTAGCCGGGGGTTAGCAACTTGGGATCTCTAACAAAGTCCTCATTTTCACCACGACTGCGTAAAACCTGTCTACCCGGTAAAGCCAGGTAGAGCAACATGCGACTAAACAACTTAACATGTGACCTCTGCGAGGTCGGTTTCATTGATGTTAGCCGGGGGTTACTAACGTGGGACTTCTAACGAAGTCCTCATTTTCACCACGGCTGCGTAAAACCTGTCTACCCGGTAAAGCCAGGTAGAGCAACATGCTACTAAACAACTTAACATGCGACCTCTACGAGGTCGGTTTCATTGATGTTAGCCGGGGGTTACTAACGTGGGACTTCTAACGAAGTCCTCATTTTCACCACGGCTGCGTAAAACCTGTCTACCCGGTAAAGCCAGGTAGAGCAACATGCTACTAAACAACTTAACATGTGACCTCTGCGAGGTCGGTTTCATTGATGTTAGCCGGGGGTTAGCAACTTGGGACTTCTAACAAAGTCCTCATTTTCACCACGACTGCGTAGAAGTCGCATGTTACTAAAACACGTACCGCAAGGTAAACTGAAACTGCCGTGGTGCACTTGCATTCCGGCGGATCAGCCTGCCGCTCGCTGCCGAGCCCGGCTGAATCTGATTCGACTGCGTGGCGTTGTTGCTGTAGCCGCTCAGATTTTGGGTATTGAACACGTTGAAGACATCCGCCCGCAACTGCAGTTCGTTGCTGCCCAGCTGAAAATCGTACTGCAAGCCCACATCAAAGGTATTGGACCAGGGCAGTCGGTCGCTGTTGCGGCTTTCGCCCGGGAAACGGTCGCTGTTGCCCACGTAGGCATCGCCAAAGGAGGCGCCATCCCCGTTGAGGTCGGTGGTGGAAGCGGTAACGTCCACCAGGATGGGGTCGCCGTTTTGGTCGAAGGCAGGGGTGCCGTCCGGGGCGGTGAGCTGCTGCTGCACGGGGTTGCCATTCTCATCCACCACTACGTAGCTGACCGGAAGCGGCGTACGGTTGATCGGCTGCCCGCTTTGGATCAGGCCGGCCACGGTCAGCGATAGGTTTTCCACCGGATAGTACGTAAAGATGGTATTGATGATGTGGCGGCGGTCGTTGATGCTCGGCCCCCACTCTGCTTCGAAGTCATTGGCATCCATAGCGCGGAAGTTAATGTCTTCGGTATTGTTCTCCAGGTACGACAGGGTGTAGTTGAGGCGGAAGCTGTAGTCGTCCTCTCCCCTCGCCTTCTGGAAGTTGAAGCTTGCGGCGTAGTAGCGCGATTCGCCAGCGGTTTCGCTCATCACCACATTGCGGGCCACGCCGGTAAGCGTCTCCCCGTTGATTACTGCGCTGTTGCCATCAATAATCGGCAGCGGGCGGGAGGCATCGGCTTCGGCAATGGTGCGCACCTGCGGGTTGTCCGGATCCACCTCGTAGGGGGCGGCGGCATTGAGGTTGCGCAGGCGCAGCAGGTTGAAGGAGCGGTTGTGCACCAGGTCCACGAAGAACAGGCTGTTGTTGTTCATCTGCAGCTGATAGCCCAGCGCCATTTGGTGGGTGTAGGGGTTGTCGTAGCCATTGGGGTTGAGGATGCGGCGCTCGTTGCTGAAGACGCCCTCCCGCTGTTCCTGCAGGCTCTCCGCGGAGGGGCCTTGCAGATAGCCTACGTTGGAGGCAAAGCCGCTGAGGTTGCCCTCAAAGGTGACAGCACTCACATCTGTATCCGCCGGCAGTATGCCCTGATCGACAAAGTACTGAATTTGCTTGCGATAGTCCGCGCTAGTGGTGTTCTGCTGCAGTGCATCGCTGTAGATGGCGTAGGGGATTTTTTCGTAAAAAATGCCGTAGCCCCCGCGCAGGCTGCTGCGCCGCCCGAGCTTGTAGTTGAGGTTAAGGCGGGGCGCGATATTGTTGTAATCGCCCTCATCTGAGCCACCGGCGGAGAGGTTGTCGTAATCGTAGCGCAGGCCGAGAGTGGCGGTCAGGCGGGAAGTCGCCCGCCATTCGTCCTCCAGGTAGGCGGAGTAGATGGTCTGCCGCGCACCGAAGGAAGTAGGGCGCAATTCTACGGCATAGCCCAGAACTTCCACATCGCCCGGGATGTCGTTCACATTCAGGGCACTGCCCCGGCCGAGCCCCCGCACCTGATTGAGTTGGTCTTGGGTAAGGCGGACGGTGTAGTTGCCATCCACATTGCCACCTCCGAAGAGCTGATGGTCGGCAGAGATGACTGCCAGGCCGGTCTTCAGGGTGTGGTTGCCCGCGTAGTAGTTGAATTTTTGCTGGAACTGCACCGTGTTTTCCGTTTCGTCAAAGACAAAGCCCGGGTGACCGATAACGCCGACGGTGATGTCATTGGGATTGAAAATCGTCACCTGCGGGCCGGGACCGTTGAGTGCCCGACCGTAGTTCCAGCGGAAGCGGCTGTATTGTACATTGGTTTGTGCGCTGAAATTATTGCCAATGTAGTTATTCTTCAGCGCCACCAGGATTGAGTTCCGGTCCTGCACACTGCCCGCAGAGGGGAAAGTCACGCCCCCGTCGAGCCCGCCGCCCTGCCGCTCGATATTCACGAGGCCGACGTTCGCCCGCAGGCTGGAGGTGAAGTTGGGGCTCCAGTTGTGGTCGAGCTTACCGGAGATGTAGGTGAAGTTGTTTTCGCCGCGGACCGTTTCGTTTACGCCCAGGGCATCGGAGTTGAGGAGGTTGTCTTTCAGGTCGGTGGTGTGCTCTACGTTGAGGTAGTAAAAGGTCTGATCCTGCACAATGGCCCCGCCGAAGCCCACACCGGCCTGATAGCGTTGAAAGCCATCCTTTACCGGGTTGCCGGAAAGGTCGCGCTGCGCAAAGTCCGACTGACCGTCGATGACCGGCCCGGGACGAGTGATCAGGAAAGCCTCCCCGCCAAACTCATTGCTGCCGCTGCGGGTGGTGATGTTGACGATGCCATTTGCCGTAAGGCCGTACTCTGCGCTGTAGTTGTTGGTGAGCACCGTGATGTTGCGCGCGAAGCCCACCGGAATGGCGAACTTCTGGCCGCCCAGAAAGCGCTCGTTGTTATCCATGCCGTCGATGAGGTAGCTGGTGAAAAGCGGGTTGGCGCCGTTGATGGCTACATTGGGCGCTTCCGGGTAGAAGCCCGTGGCCTGAGAGACGTTGGGCAGGCGGAAAAGCACCCGGGTGATGTCCCGCCCTTCGATGGGCAGTTCTTCGATTTCCCGTTGTTTCAACTCGAAGGATACTTCGGCGTCAGTGCTGTTGATTTGGGTGGTGGAGGCCGCAGAAACCTCCACTGCATCAAGGGCAATCTGCCGGTTTTCGAACAGTGCCAGAGTGATGGTTGGATTTTGGTTGGACCGGATGCTGAATGGGTCCGACTCTCCGGAAAGGAAAGCCTCTGTTTCCTCCGTCAGCACTTTATAACCGGTGACTTCAGGCAAGCCTTTAAAAGTCGCCACGCCCTGATCATTGGTGGTAGCCAAACGCTCCAGACCACGGCTTTCATTGAGCAGCCGGACTTCCATGCCGGCAACCGGCGCATCCGTCAGGTAATTGATGAGGTTGACGTTGAGGTCGGCTTGTGCCAGCAAACCAGCAGCCGTGATGAAGCTCAGCAGGAGCGTCAATTGGATTTTCATAAAAGTGAGTATTTGAAATAGTGAGATTTTGAAAAGATGTACGGAAATGCCCACCGGGTCAGATCATCACCGGTGACCATTCTGCATCAGTTAGCGGGGCTAAGCCCTCATTTTCATGTTATTAACAGGTAGAAATACTACAGGCAAGCTGCGAAGGGAGGGGCACGAAGCCCAAGGGAGCGCAGTAAAGTCAGGTGAAAGGGGCGCCATTGAACTTGAAAAACGGCACCACTCTCCTGCCCCATCAAACGGCTCAGCGCCCGGCGCAGGACAAGAGGCAGGCGCCAAAACTGCCGGCTTAAGGTTCCGGGGCGGTCTATGTCGAAAGAGGTACTGAGCACAGCAACTCCCCCCCCGGCCAAAGCCTGAAGGGCTTCATAAACCGTATCGGTCTGCCAGGGCAGATTCGCAAAAGCGGCATGGTCAAAATCGGAACGCTGCAGCCCAATCAGGTAAGTGCCACCGTCTTGTGTCGGCCCAAGGACCAACCCATGCTGTTCCAGCGCACCTGCGGCCTGCAACAGCAAACCAGTGCTCAGTTCAGGGCAGTCGTTGCCGATAGCAATCACCCGCTCGTACCCCAGCTCAAAAACAGATTGATAAGCATTGGCCAGGCGTTCGCCGAAGGTGGCCCCTACCTGCTGATCGCCCTGAATGACAAAAAGCGGCAGCCCGGTACGCCGCGCCTGCTTTATGGCATAGCGGTTGAATTGCCGGAAAAGCGCAGCACTCCCCTTTTGGCTGCCGGCCAGAGGCTTGTAGCGCGCTTCGTCCTGCTCATTGCGAAGGAAAAGCAAAAGAGCCGTGCTATGCAATTGGGTGCTCATCGGGTGCTAAAGTAGGGAAAAATTTGGTGGGGTGGGTGTCGTTGAGGGGACAGTAGGATTAGAAGTACACTGATGACGCTGATCACACTGATCTTGCAACCCTGCTGCCGCCACACATGCATGCCCCTGCTCGAAATCTGCGAAAATCCGCGAAATCAGTCTAATCTGTGTTCCCCCTCACGCCGCGCACGACAATAGTACACTGATGTCGCTGATCTGACTGATCACACTGATCCTGCAACCCTGCTGCCGCCACACGAACATGCCCCGCTCTTATGCCCCTGCTCGCAATCCGTGCAAATCTGCGCAATCAGTCTAATCCGTGTTCCCCAAACTCCGCGTAACGCAATAGGACACTGATGACGCTGATCTGACTGATCACACTGATCCTGCAACCCTGCTGCCGCCACACGAACATGCCCCGCTCTTATGCCCCTGCTCGCAATCCGTGCAAATCTGCGCAATCAGTCTAATCCGTGTCCCCCCTCACGCCGCACACGACAATAGTACACTGATGACGCTGATCACACTGATCTTGCAACCCTGCTGCCGCCATGCATGCCACCGCTCGAAATCAGCGAAAATCTGCGCAATCAGTCTAATCCGTGTCCCCCCTCACGCCGCACACGACAATAGTACACTGATGACGCTGATCACACTGATCTTGCAACCCTGCTGCCGCCATGCATGCCACCGCTCGAAATCAGCGAAAATCTGCGCAATCAGTCTAATCCGTGCCCCCCCTCACGCCGCACACGACAATAGTACACTGATGACGCTGATCACACTGATCTTGCAACCCTGCTGCCGCCATGCATGCCACCGCTCGAAATCAGCGAAAATCTGCGCAATCAGTCTAATCCGTGCCCCCCTCACGCCGCACACGACAATAGTACACTGATGACGCTGATCACACTGATCTTGCAACCCTGCTGCCGCCATGCATGCCACCGCTCGAAATCAGCGAAAATCTGCGCAATCAGTCTAATCCGTGTCCCCCCTCACGCCGCACACGACAATAGTACACTGATGACGCTGATCACACTGATCTTGCAACCCTGCTGCCGCCATGCATGCCACCGCTCTTATGCCCCTGCTCGCAATCCGTGCAAATCCGCGCAATCAGTCTAATCCGTGTCCCCCCTCACGCCGCACACGACAATAGTACACTGATGACGCTGATCACACTGATCTTGCAACCCTGCTGCCGCCATGCGTGCCACCGCTCGAAATCAGCGAAAACCTGCGCAATCAGTCTAATCCGTATCCCCCCTCACGCCGCACACGACAATAGTACACTGATGACGCTAATCACACTGATCTTGCAATCCTGCTGCCGCCATGCATGCCACCGCTCGAAATCAGCGAAAATCTGCGCAATCAGTCTAATCCGTGTCCCCCCTCACGCCGCGCACGACAATAGTACACTGATGACGCTGATCTGACTGATCACACTGATCCTGCAACCCTGCTGCCGCCACACGAACATGCCCCGCTCTTATGCCCCTGCTCGCAATCCGTGCAAATCCGCGCAATCAGTCTAATCCGTGTCCCCCCTCACGCCGCACACGACAATAGTACACTGATGACGCTGATCTCAATAACAAGACACATCAATACGAAAGCCCAACCCATCCGCTCTTCTAACAAAAAAGCAGCGGATGCCATTCACCCGCTGCCAACCAATTTTCACAAAGTAGTGTATGAGTAAGTCTTAGAAATCACCGCCGCCGCCATCGTAGCCACCGCCATAATTACCCCGGCGCTTTTTCTGCTGATTGATGCGGTAGGAGAAGGTCAGACGGGCCTGACGGGCGCGCCACTGAAAGTCGCCTTCGCTGTAAAAGCCGGTGCCTTCGTTGACATAGCGCCAGCGGCGGGAGTTGAAGACGTCGCTTACGGAGAAGGTCAGTGTACCTTTCTTTTCCAAAATATCTTTGCTCAGGGTCAGGTCCATATGGTACATGGATTTATCGCGGCCCTGAGGATCATTGCGCGGTGCCCGGTAGTTGAAGCGGACCTGCGTATTGAGCTCGTCCCAAAGCGTGATCTGTGAAGTCAGCCGCCCAAAGGAAGTAATAGCGTCTGCCCCGAGGTCTTCGCCCGACTCAGTGGTACCGGAAATGATGGACCGGAAGAAATTGACGTTGCCATCCAAATCCCACCACTTGGTAGGGGAAACGGAGAAGGTGACGTCCACACCGTAGGCATCCTCTGTGGCCAGGTTTTCCGGCTGCGTGAAGGTGATGCCCTCGGAGTTGACCCGCTGAATACGTTCCGTTTTGCCTGTGGTGAAGCGGTAGAAAACGCCCGCTGTCATCGAAGCGTTATCCCAGTATTTCAGGTAGTTGATCTCGTAGGAGTCGGTGAATTCGGGGTCAAGGTTAGGGTTGCCGGTGAAGATGTTCCGGGCATCGCTGAAGCTGAAGAACGGGTTCAGGCTCCAGAAGTTAGGCCGGTTGATGCGGCGGCTGTAGCTCACCTGCATGGAATTGCCGGTTTCGCCCAGGTCGTAGCCCAGGAATACACTGGGGAACAGGTTGAAGTATTCCCGTGGATTGACCTGCTCGGTGGCGACTAATTCAGTAACCATATTAGTATATTCAGCTCTCACCCCGGCCTGGAAGGAGAAGTCACCGTACTTATTGCCAATGCTCGTATAGGCGGCATAGACATCCTCGTCAAACAGGAAGTTATTGGTGAACTCGGGCAGGTTTTCCCACCCACTCACTCCAAATTCATCTACCTGGAAGTTGGTTTCTATATCGCGCAGGCCAGCCCGCAGCCCCACCTCAAATTTGCCCTCTTCGGCAAAGGGCCGCACATAGTCGGCCTGCCAGATCAGTTGTCTTTGCAGCTCCAGATTGCTGGACCGCTGCTCCAGCTCGCTCGCACCGGTCTCTTCAAATTCCGGGGTAAAGTAGGCCTCGCGGATGGTGGACGTTTCCAGCTCCTCACTGTCCTGATAGCGGATATCAGTGGTGAGCTGATGCCCCTTGCCTTTGAATTCCTTGCGATAGGTCATGACATATTCCAGGTCGGCTTCCTCTTCCCGCTCATTATCGGTACGGGTGCTGATACCGGTGGGATTATCCAGGCTGTTGATAAAATCGCGGTAGGTAATCTCCGAGATATTGTCGCCATCTTCCACGCTGTAGGTAAAATTAGCGGTCAGCGTGCTGGTTTCGCTAAAGCTGTAGTCCGCTCCCACACGGATGTTATTGTCCCATCCGCCACGGGTACGGTCCCGGGTCAAGTCCTGGATAAACGTCGTATCCGGGCCAAATTCGTTGCGGTCATAGACTTCCTGGTAGCGGCTGCCACTGCCGGGGCTCTGCCGGTAGGTCAGGCCATAGTTGGCAAAGAAATTCCACTTCTTGACGCGGTAGTTGGTATTGATGGCCAGGCCTGCCTGTTCCGGGTAGCCCCCGGTGATGTCCACCGAGCCATTCCAGCCTTTGCGCTTTTCTTTTTTGAGAATGATGTTGATAATACCCGCCATTCCTTCGGCTTCGTACCGGGAGCTGGGGTTGGTAATCACTTCCACCCGCTCGATCAGGTTGGCGGGGATGTTGCGCAGGCCATCGGTATCCCCTACGCCGACCAGGCTCGAAGGCCGGCCGTTGATCAGGATGCGCACGCCACCACTGCCGCGCAGGCTCACATTGCCTTCCACATCCACCGTGACTGAAGGAACGTTGTCCAGCACATCCGTAGCCGAACCGCCGAGGTTCGCCAGGTCCTTGCCGACATTGAATACGCGCTTGTCCAGCGACATCTGCATGCGGCTTTTCTCTGCCCGCACTTCCACTTGCTCAAGGGTGGTGGCATCCGGCCGCATTTCAATTTTGCCCAGATCGGCACTCATCCGGCCACGGGCAATCTCGAAAGGCTTCGTTTCCAGCTTTTGGTAAGAAATGTAAGCCACTTCCAGGTAGTAGCGGCCTGTTTTCAGTTCTATGGAGAAAATGCCCTCTCCATCGGTAATGCCACCCGTCACCAGATTGCTGTCTGGCAAGGCATAAACCGATACTGTGGTGTATTCCAAAGGAGCCCCTGTGGAGCCATCTATAATTTGCCCTTTCACAAGCCCCTTCATGTCATCGCCGGGGTCTGTGGAGGCACCCTTTGCGGCGTGCAAAAAGGAAAAGGTGAGCAGAAATGTGAGTAAGGTCAGGTGAAACTTCATGCTTGAATTTTATTTACGACAAAGGTAAGAGGCGAATCTATCGCTCACCTGTAGTAATGTTGAAGCAATTCTGAAGTTTAAACATTTGTCGGGAAAATCACACTTATTTCGTGCCAGCCGTCCTGAAAATCGTAGTTGACAGACAGGCGGTTGGTGTCGCAGATCTTCTTAACGATGGCCAGCCCGAGCCCCATTGACTTCTCGGATTGCTGGTTTTTGCGGAAGCGCTTGAAGAGATCCCGGGTAGGGATGGTAGGAGCCGCACCGGTATTGCGGATGATAAGGCCCTTGTGGTCCAGGTGAACCTCAATGGCACCATCTTCCTGATTGTGGCGGATGGCATTGCGCACCAGGTTGGAGACCAACACATCAGCCAGGGTGGGATCAAGGGCAACCTTCACACCGGGGTTGACGTCCCGCTTCACGGGCAGGCCCCGCAGCATCGCCAGCTCCTCAAAATTATCGATACAGGCGTTCACGATGGCCGAAAAATCAATTTTATGCTGCGCCCGGAACTCGTGGTTCTCAATTTTGGTGAGCAGCAACAGAGCGCTGCCCAGTTTAGACAAGCGCCGGAGTGCCGTTTGCGCATCGTCGATGAGCCGGAGTTGCTCCTGGTCCAGGGACGGGGTTTCCTGTAGGAGCTCCAGCTTGCCCCGGGCGATAGACAGGGGCGTTTGCATCTCGTGGGAAGCATTCTCAGAAAACTCCCGGACCGTGCGGAAATCCCGCCTTGCCCGCTCCGTCATAGCCGATACAAAGGCGTTGAGCTGCCGGAACTCCCGGGTAGTGGTCCTGGGCAAATCCAGAGGCTCGGACTGCTTGATGTTAAAGCCCCGGATGCTGCTCAGGATGCGCTGAAATGGGGTTAGCAGCCATCGGGTCACCAGAAAACTGGCAATCAGCATGCCCACGCCGAGGATGAGAAAGAGCCGCCAGATGATTTCCACCACCACATCGTAGATATCATCGGATTCGATGAAAACATCAGTGATGGTAATATGGAAAAAACTGCCGTCCACTTCTTTCACGGCTTCCAGCTTCCGGTAGGGTTCGGTTTCGCCTTCGCGGTAGGGATGCGGAGCGATGGTGTCTGAGAACCGATAGAAGGTATCAACCTGCAGGTGGTCCCCCAGGTATTCAATCTCTGCTTTGCGGCGGCGCAGGATCTCCAGGGGGATGCCATCCCGGATATCGCTGGCCATATCCTGTACCTCATCGTAGAGCGCGTAGTCCGTCTCTTTGATCACTTCCGTTTCCACCACATGGTAGGTCACGTAGCCGCCGATGCCAAAGACCAGCACGGACACCAGCAGGTAAAACACGGTCGTTTTGGCAATCAGGTTCATCGGTTGGTAAATTTATAGCCCAGCCCGTAGATGGTTTTGATGTGCTCTTCGCAGCCTTCGATGGCGATCTTCTTACGGAGGTTTTTGATGTGCTGATACACAAAATCGAAAGAGTCTAATAGGTCCACATCATCGCCCCAGAGGTGCTCGGCGATCACCTGCTTGGTCAGTACCCGGTTTTTATTGGTAATGAAAAACAGGAGCAGCTCGTACTCCTTGACGGTCAGGGTAATGGGCTGATCGGAGACGGTTACTTCCCGGGTATCGGTATCAATGCGGATGCAGCCATGCTCCAATACTTTATGCCCCTGCTGACGGCGGCGGCGGAAGATAGCGTTGAGGCGGGCGTTGAGTTCGGAAAGGTGGAAAGGCTTGGTCAGGTAATCATCGGCTCCCAGTTCGAGCCCTTTGATTTTGTCGTCCAGTGCATTTTTTGCGGAGATGATGAGCACGCCTGTTTCCGGGTTCATCCGCTTGAGCAGGCGCAGGAGGTTGAGGCCGCTCCCATCGGGCAGCATCAGGTCGAGCAGCACAATATCATAGCTGAAGGACAGGAGGCGGTCCTGTGCTTCCGCAAAGTTGCGCGCGGCTTCGCAAACTACGTCGCCACGGCTCAGATACGCCCGGATGTTGTCTACCAGTTCTTGCTGATCTTCTACTATGAGCAATTTCATAATAGCAAAGGTAAAAAGTGATTCTGTAGAAATTTTGAAGTCCCTGTCGCTATCCTCTCCCATAAGCATCAGACCGGTAAGCCCGGACCTGACCTCGGCAAAGCATACGTTGCTCACTACCACCTTTACGGGGTCAGTGCGCTACAGGGCCTAAGGCTAGTAAGGTTTTTTATCCGGCAAAGCCTGCTTTGGCAACAGAGACCGGAAAGGTTAACTTTTAAGGTTGGGGTGACTTACTGCCTAAGCAGCGCATGCGACCTCTGCGAGGTCGAACCTCTCTCGTTCCGGAAGTTAGTAAGATATGACTTCTACGAAGTCAGCCTGTGAAGCCCCATACTATTAACGTCAACTTGGTGCCCCGGTACTGACCTCGCCAGAGGTCACACCTTACTCACTCCCAGCCACAGCAGCCAAACGACCTCGCAGAGGTCGCACTCCAAGCCTCTTAACCGCTACCAAGCCAGCTTGGAAAGACCCACACCATGAGCGCCTGCCTGGTAATACAGACACTGACCTCGCCAGAGGTCACACCTTACTCACACCCAGCCACAGCAGCCAAACGACCTCGCAGAGGTCGCACTCCAAGCCTCTTAACTGCTACCAAGCCAGCTTGGAAAGACCCACACCATGAGCGCCTGCCTGGTAATACAGACACTGACCTCGCCAGAGGTCACACCTTACTCACACCCAGCCACAGCAGCCAAACGACTTCGCAGAGGTCGCACTCCAAGCCTATTAACTGCTACCAAGCCAGCTTGGAAAGACCCACACCATGAGCGCCTGCCTGGTAATACAGACACTGACCTCGCCAGAGGTCACACCTTACTCACTCCCAGCCACAGCAGCCAAACGACTTCGCAGAGGTCGCACTCCAAGCCTATTAACCGCTATCAAGCCAGCTTGGAAAGACCCACACCATGAGCACCTGCCTGGTAATACAGACACTGACCTCGCCAGAGGTCACACCTTACTCACACCCAGCCACAGCAGCCAAACGACTTCGCAGAGGTCGCACTCCAAGCCTCTTAACCGCTACCAAGCCAGCTTGGAAAGACCCACACCATGAGCGCCTGCCTGGTAATACAGACACTGACCTCGCCAGAGGTCACACCTTACTCACTCCCAGCCACAGCAGCCAAACGACCTCGCAGAAGTCGCACTCCAAGCCTCTTAACCGCTACCAAGCCAGCTTGGAAAGACCCACACCATGAGCGCCTGCCTGGTAATACAGACACTGACCTCGCCAGAGGTCACACCTTACTTAACTCAACAGACCATAGCAAAACGACCTCGTAGAGGTCGCACACTCACCACTTTTAGCTAGTTTTCCCAAAAATCAAAAGGCCTTTTTCTACCAGTTTCTATTTCATAAGCTTTCAGGAAAGACGAAAACTCCTCCCGGAACGTCCGTTTCCGGTGGTGCGCCTTTTGATTTTGAATATACCAGTATACCCGTTCCACGTGAGATTTGCTATAAGAAAAAGCAGCGTATCCGGCCTGCCATTGGAATTTTTGAGGGCAAAACTGATTGTCGTTAATAAAATTAGTACTCGCTTTCTTCGTCTCCTGAACTAAATGAGAAAGGGATTCAGCAGGTTTGAAGCCGATTAAAAGGTGCGTATGGTCTGGCATACCGTTAATTGCCATCATTTTGTGCCCTCTTTTTTGTACGATCCCTGTGATGTATTTATATAGCTCTTCTTCCCATTCAGGTCTAATGTGGGCTTGTCGGCACTTTACTACAAATATAAGCTGGATATAAATTTGAGTGTAGGAGTCTGCCATAACTATTGCTTTTACTTATATGTCGCGGAAGGATGGTAAATTCCATAAATCCCAGGAAAAAAACTTTCGCTTTTTTTAGGTTTGGGTTCCGGAATCAATTTTAGTTAGGGCAACATTTCAAACTTAAAGCAGGTATAGCGCTTGTACATATGCGACCTCTACGAGGTCGAACCTGCCTCGTTCCCCGGGTTAATAAGCTGTGACTTCTACGAAGTAAGCCTGGACGCCCCCCACTATGAACATCAGACCGGTAGCACGGAACTGACCGCGGCTAAGGTCAAATATTACTCTCTCACCTACCCAGAACCACAAAACGACCTCTTTCCATGGGTTGGAAAGCGACGGCTTCCACGAAGTTATTTTGGGCTGCTCAGAACCTATGTATCTACCTGGTAGCTCAGAACTGAACTCGCCAGAGGTCACACCTTACTCACTCCCAGCCACAGCAGCGAAACGACCTCGCAGAGGTCGCACCCAAAGCCACAATTACCCACTATTCCGACGACGAAGTAATTTGGCACCATGACTTCGTGCCTGCCCGTGTCCCGTCGCCAGAGGCTTTGGCCGCCGGTGACCATGCAAAGGCAGGCGGGTCGGCATACCTGTGCATACCGGCATACTCGTGCGTCGGGTTTGTGCCTTCGCCCAAACCTCTCCGTTCCGAGTATAATCATACCATCCAGAAAGCGTCTTTTTACATCCAATCCTCCCGCCGGCTTTCCACCCGGTACAGCACATAGTCCTGCAGCGCCCGCGCCAGATCAAGCGGCAGGAAAGGTACCCGCACCGAGCCCCCCGCCGTGTACAACTCAACAGAAGCCAAAGCCCGCCGCCGCTGAAAAAACGACTGCCGGATACGAACCGACTGCACCTTATAAACCGGCAGCAACGTAACCGTCCGCCCCAGCACTCCCTCCGAAGTCTTCAGGTATTCCGGGGACAACCACAACCGGAAACGCTGCTGATACGCCCAAAGGTACAAGCCCCCCAGCACCGGAAAACCAACCGCCGGCAGGGCAAAGCGCGGCTCCTGCAACAAGTATCCCAAAGCCCCAAAAACAACCGCAGGCAGCAACATAAACCGGATATACCAGATAAAATACGCTTTGGAAATGCAATGCCCCCGAAACTCAGCCTCCGCACTGCCCTCAAAACTCGAATGTACCACGTCATTCACCTGAGCCTGTTTACAACCGGGAATGGAAATTTGCTCCGCTGCCCGCTCCGAGCCCGAAATCGCCTGATGAATCGACACCCGGAACAGCCCCAGCAACCGCCGCAGCGGATTGTCCGTCCAGCGAATAAGCTGAATCTTGCGCTTCTGCATGGAAGCTTCCCGCCGGTTAAACAGCCCCGCCTTCAGCTGAAAACCGTCCCGGCTCTCAAAAAACTGTAAATCGTAGTGCTGCGTGACCGTCCGGATCAGGGTCAGGAAAAAAGCCACCACAAACAACAGGGTCGCCAATATCAAAAAGCCCCAAAAGCCCGGCTGCAGCATCGGCCAGCGCTCAATCAGGGTCTTGACCAGGTCTTGCTCAAAGGCACCGGCCACTGTAAACAGAAAGCCGAATACCGTACCCACGATCACTCCGGCCGTAGCAAGGTGGTTTTGGGTCACCCCAATCCGCAGCAAATCCTCAAAAGTCAGGCGGAGGACTATCGATTGCGCAAGCGGGGCACTTCGTTCGGAGGCTTCCGGGCCCAGGCCAGACCGCTCCTGCGCCTCTTCACGCTTTTGCTCCAGCACATAGGACCGCATCGCTTCGGCATCTTCGCGTTCCAGCGCATCAATCGTTACCTCATGCCCGCTGCTGCCGGCCGAGTCGACCCGCAGGCTCACTACACCAAGGAGGCGGTGCAGCACGTTCTGCTCAATATACAGGTTCTGAATGCGCTCAAAGGGGAGTTTGGTCAGGCTGCGGTTGAACACGCCTTTCTGAATCACCAGCTGATCTTCCTCCAAATGAAAGAAGTAACGGAAGTAAGCCACTACCGACACCCCAAGAGAGAATAAGCCTCCAATCAGCACCGTAGCATTCATCAGCAGCTCCGTATTGCTTTGCTCCTTATTGCTGCGAAATAAAAACACCAGCAAAATCGGCCAGGCCGCCCGAAGGATGCGCACCACAAATTTGTAAATGAAAATCGCGATCGCCGCTTGTGCCTGACGGCGGGGCTCAAGAAAATTCAGCTCACTCCTCTTCATCCGCCGCTACTTTTTGGGAAAGGAAATTGCGGATGCGCTCAGCGTCTTCTCTTTTCAGGCCGGGAATGACCAAGTCGCTCTGACTCCCCCCGGCGGTAAAGACCGACAGGCTCGACAGCCCAAACTGCCGCTCAATTACACCCTGCTCCACCTCGCTGTGCTGAATGCGCGTGAAGGGCACTACCGTGACCGACCGGAACAGCAAGCCGCGGCGGTACATCAAGTCGTGCTGCCGTACCGCATACCCCTTGATCCGGAAGCCGAGATAGCGCAGCACCGTGATCAGCAACAGCAAAAACACCCATAGCCCGGCAATACTCCACCGTACCACCGGCGGAAATCCTTCCACAAAAAAAGTATAGGCCAGGAAAACCCCCAGCACCCCCAGCCGGAACAGCCAAAGCCCAATCAGGTCCACCCGAAGATAAGCCGGATTGAGCCCCTGCCATTTCACCCCGGCTACACTCGGCAGCTCCTCAATTGACAATTGTGCGTTTTGGAATAATGTATTCATGCTTCCAAAATAGGCACTCTGCGGTGATTTTCAAATATTCGGATTCATATCACCCCCTGTGCTACTGCTTAAACTGCCCTTGCCCCTTTGCTTCTCCTGCGCTTACTATACCACAAGCCTATACTGATGCCCCTGCTCGCAATCCGTGAAAATCCGCGAAATCAGTCTAATCTGTGTCCCTCCTCACGCCGCTCACAACAATAGTACACTGATGACGCTGATCTGACTGATCTCACTGATCTGCCCAACGAGACCCGCCCCGCTGGAGGGCCCGCTCGGAAATCAGTGCAAATCTGCGCAATCCGTCCAATCCGTGTTCCCACCCGCCGCGCACGATGATAGTACACTGATGACGCTGATCTGACTGATCACACTGATCTGCTCAACGAGACCCGCCCCGCTGGAGGGCCATCCCGGGAATCCGTGGAAATCTGCGCAATCCGTCCAATCCGTGTTCCAACCCGCCACGCACGATGATAGTACACTGATGCCACTGATCTGACTGATGCCACTGATCTGCCCAACGAGACCCGCCCCGCCGGAGGGCCATCCCTGGAATCCGTGGAAATCTGCGCAAATCCGTCCAATCCGTGTTCCCACCCGCCGCGCACGATGATAGTACACTGATGACGCTGATCTGACTGATCTCACTGATCTGCCCAACGAGACCCGCCCCGCCGGAGGGCCATCCCTGGAATCCGTGGAAATCTGCGCAAATCCGTCCAATCCGTGTTCCCACCCGCCACGCACGATGATAGTACACTGATGACGCTGATCTGCTCAACGAGACCCGCCCCGCCGGAGGGCCATCCCGGGAATCCGTGGAAATCTGCGCAAATCCGTCCAATCCGTGTTCCAACACGCCGCTCACGATGATAGTACACTGATGACGCTGATCTGCCCAACGAGACCCGCCCCGCTGGATGGCCCGCTCGGAAATCAGTGCAAATCTGCGCAATCAGTCCAATCCGTGTTCCAACACGCCGCACACGATGATAGTACACTGATGACGCTGATCTCACTGATCTTACTGATCTGCCCAACGAGTCCCGCCCCGCCGGAGGGTCATCCCGGGAATCCGTGCAAATCTGCGCAAAGCCGTCTAATCCGTGTTCCAACCCGCCACACACGATAATAGTACACTGATGACACTGATCTGACTGATCTCACTGATCTGCCCAACGAGTCCCGCCCCGCCGGAGGGCCATCCTTGGAATCCGTGGAAATCTGCGCAAAGCCGTCCAATCCGTGTTCCAACCCGCCACGCACGATAATAGTACACTGATGACGCTGATCTCACTGATCTGCCCAACGAGTCCCGCCCCGCTGGAGGGCCATCCCTGGAATCCGTGGAAATCTGCGACATCCGTCCAATCCGTGTTCCCACCCGCCACGTACGATGATAGTACACTGATGACGCTGATCTGCCCAACGAGACCCGCCCCGCCGGAGGGCCATCCCGGGAATCCGTGGAAATCTGCGCAAATCCGTCCAATCCGTGTTCCAACACGCCGCACACGATGATAGTACACTGATGACGCTGATCTGCCCAACGAGTCCCGCCCCGCCGGAGGGCCATCCCGGGAATCCGTGGAAATCCGTCCAATCCATGTTCCAGTCTACCTCCGCGATCTCTGCGTGCCCCCCGCGAACACCGCGTGAAGACAACGCTCAAATCATCCGCCGTGCCCCCGCAATCTCCCGCTTCACGAAAGGCTTCAACCGCTCCACCGCCTGCAGCAACAACATCTCCTCACTTGGGAAAGGTACCGGCTGATTGCCAATCCGCTGCCGGGACTGCTTGCTCAGCGCCCGCTTATCGCCCCGGAAGGTCGCCGCGTAATTCTCGAATACGGCCTCCGCAAACATGGGCTCGGTATGAATCAAGTTGTCCGTAGAGCGGTCCACAAACTCCAGCCGCCCACTGACCCGCGCCGTCTTGTTCTGATAATTTTCCAGGATCAGCGCCCGTACCGTCACTTCCCGGGGCTGCGTAATATCGTTGCCCAAAGAATCCTTCGCTACATTGCCATTGGCATCCAGGACGTATTCCCAACCATCTTCCACCACCGCGGTCTCCTCGTACTCCCGCTCGCGCACCAGCCCGGGGCTGATTTCAATGCGGTTGATGCGCATCGCCACCTCGTAGTCGTAATGCAGCCCTTCCACCGGACGGGTATGATAGACCTTCCACTGACTATTCAGGTCCTGAACGGCCATTGCGGTAAGCTCCCGCTCAAAAGCATTGGGGATGGCCACCGGCGCCTCCTGCCGCATGCTCACCAGAATATGCGTCGTGCCCAGGTACAGGGCTTCTTCCTGCAGCTGCTCCACCTCCCGGTAACGGCTAAAATACTGCCGGATGCGGTCCAGCTCGGCGTACGCCCGGCGGGCAGCCAGCCGGTCTTCTCCCTGACGGGCATCCCGGAGCAGGCGTTTGGCCTCTGCATAGTGGAATTCTGCTGCTTTCTCCCGGCTCTCCATCTCCAGCTCGTCCACCTTTACGAAACGGAAGTTGGCCTTAATGCCTTCTTTGGATACCAGGGGCAACAGGGGTGCCACCGCCTCCTGACGCTTGCGGATACTGAGGTAGTGCTCGTGGATGCGCGCCCAGTTCTCCGGCCGGTTCTGCCGCTTGAGGCGGTCGGCTGCCGACAGGTCGCGCTGATTGGCTTTCTGAAAGGCTTCCTCCAGCGCCAGCACCAACCTGGTCTTCTTGTTTTTCTTACCGGCCAGACGACGGGCGGCCACTTCGATGGCAGCTTCATAATTGCCGTGCTCCACCAGCTTTTCCGGGGATACACAGGAACTCAGGCTTATAAAAAGGATAGCGATCAGGGAAAAGGAATATCGGGTACGCATAGTGTGTGGGTTTTTCTTATCCCCAAGTTACCACCCCTGCCTGCCCGATGTTCCTAAATTGGCGTTAAGCCGCGTGCAGATTCTGTTAAAAAATCTTAAGCCGGCAATATTGGCTCTTAAATTCTATTAAGAACGCTCTTCCCACAGGCGTACAATCTCCACAATCGTGCGCACGGCCGCTTCCATATCCTGCACCGACGACCATTCTTCCTTAGAGTGGAAAGCATACTCCCCGGCAAAAATATTCGGGCAGGGCAAGCCCATAAAAGACAAACGCGAACCATCTGTCCCGCCCCGGATACTGCGCTTTTGAGGCTCCAGGCCAGCCCGGCGCATAGCCTCCCCGGCATAGTCTACGATCTCGGGGCGCTTTTGGATCATCTGCTTCATGTTGCGGTACTGCTCTTTCACCACAAACTCCGCTTTGGAGTGCGGGTAGTGTTGCATCACCTGATCCAGATAGCCTTTCAGTTCGGCTTCGTGGGCTGCCAGCTTTTCATCCTCAAAATCGCGGATAATGAACTGCACTTGGGCTGACTCTGCCCCACCGCTGATGCTCACGGGGTGGACAAAACCTTCCTTGCCCTCCGTGGTCTCCGGTGAGAGGCGGTCTTTGGGCAGGGCCGCCACCAGATCAGCTGCAATTTTCAGGGCGCTCTCCAGCTTGCCTTTGGCGAAACCCGGGTGAATGCTTACACCAGTAATATTGACGGTGACCGCATCCGCAGAGAAGGTCTCATCCTCCAGGCTGCCCAGGCGCTCCCCATCAACGGTATAGCCAAAGTCAGCATTCAGCTTCTCCATATCCACGTGGTCCACGCCCCGGCCGATCTCCTCATCGGGCGTAAATAGGATACGGACAGCACCGTGCTTCACCTCCGGGTTTTGGGTAAAAAAGTGCACCGCGTCCATAATTTCGGCCACGCCGGCTTTGTTGTCTGCCCCCAGCAGCGTCGTCCCGCTAGCTGTGACGATATCGTGCCCGATTTTGTGCTTTAGTTCCGGGTGGTCTTCCGGGTTGAGCTGCACGGCAGGGTCATCGGGCAGGGTCAGTATGCCCCCGTCGTAATCTTTATGCACGAGCGGCTTCACCCCTTCCCCGCTACAGTCGGGCGAAGTATCCACATGGGAGCAAAAGCAGATGGTAGGCACCTGTTTGTCTGTATTGGCAGGCAGGGTGGCATAAACATAGCCGTGCTCATCGAGGTGGGCGTCCGCGATGCCCATTGCTTTCAGTTCTTCCACCAGGAGGCGGCTGAGGTTCTTCTGTTTTTCAGTAGACGGAAAGGTGGTGGATGCCGGGTCGGATTGCGTATCGATCTGTACGTACCGCAGGAAGCGGTCGAGTACCGTATGGTTAATGGTCAGGCTCATCATTTTTGCCGGCAATTTAGGGAATTTGGGGGGTAAGTTCATGCGGAGGGCTTAGAAAAAGGGTGGGCGGGATGGGTGCACGCTAAGGGCGCTATGAGAGGGGTGCACGCTAAGGGCGCTGTGGGAAAGGTTGCACGCGGAGAGCGCTGTGAGAAAGGTTGCACGCGGAGAGCGCTGTGAGAGGGGGTTCACGCTAAGGGCGGAAAACCCCGTGAAACCTCCGCAATCTCCGCGTGAAAATCTCCGCGACCTGCGCGTGAACCCACCCCGTGAAACCCCTAAGGCAAACTATTCTGAAAAGCCATCCAGGCCTGCGCATCCGAGTCAAAAGCCGTATCGCACATACGCTCTTCCGCCTCCATATTGATGGCCTCCACACGGTTGTCCGGGTTCGGGTGAGTGCTCAGGAACTGCGGCGGGTTCGCACTGCCCTGATCAATCAGCTTCTGAAAAAAGCTCGCCGCACCGTTTGCCGCGTACTCCGTTTCGCACAGGTAGATGACTGAGAACTGATCCGCCTGCGACTCATCATCCCGGCTAAACTTCAGCCCCAGCAGGCTGCCCAGGACATTATTCAGCAATTCCTGGTCTTCTCCCAGCAACAAGCCCAGCAAAGTCGCCACCCCATACTGTTGTGTGAGCTGCTGCGTGGAATGCCGCAAATCAGCGTGAGCAATCTCGTGCCCCATGACGCCCACAAAGTCATCCTTTTCCTCCAAAAACTTAATCAGGCCCGTGTACACAAAAATATAACCGCCCGGTGCCGCAAAGGCATTCAGCGTCTCCGGGTCATCAATGATATAAACCTCCCAGGCAAAATCCTGTGCGTACTTCACCTCCCCACTGCCCAGGATATCATCTACAATATCCTGCAAAAAAGCATAAGCCTCAGGGTACTGTGCCTGATCCAGGATAGGATACTCCTGAGGGTTCGCCAGGATTTCGTCCCGCAGTTCCCTGCCCAGCATTTTATCGTCCTCAATAGAGAATAAATTAATCCCGCCCCCGCGGTCATCGTCCCCACCACAGCCGGTGAAACTCACCGCACTAATCAGCAATACAAAAGCAAGCAGGGTCATCTGAATACGCTTCATCATGTTTGTTTTTTTAGTTTAATGGTTCTGACGCCCAAAACCGCGCCAGTCACATTTTAGGAACGGCAGGGACAGCGGTTAAAGTTCGTGGGCGCCCCCAAAGTTTTCTTAATTTGGTGAAAAACGGGCGGCACGGGCGGGCCCGCCGAGGCTGAGGCTGAGGCCAAGGTTGAGGCTGAGGCCAAGGTTGAGGCTGAGGCCAAGGTTGAGGTTAAGGTTGAGGTTGAGCACCAGCCTGCGTCACCCAGTGCCACGGCCGCTTTGCGACCGCCTCCCGGCAGACCAAGCGACCGGCACTGCTAGCCCCAAGCCACCGCCCCGGCAGCCCCAGCCCGGAAGACCCCGCCTGGCCCTCAACCTCATCCTCGCAAAGACCTCGCCACAGACCAACCTCAACCTCCCCCAGGAAAAGCATGGCACCGCCCAGCTGAGGTTGAGGTTGAGGTTGAGCACCAGCCTGCGTCACCCAGTGCCACGGCCGCTTTGCGACCGCCTCCCGGCAGACCAAGCGACCGGCACTGCTAGCCCCAAGCCACCGCCCCGGCAGCCCCAGCCCGGAAGACCCAGCCTGGCCCTCAACCTCATCCTCGCAAAGACCTCGCCACAGACCAACCTCAACCTCCCCCAGGAAAAGCATGGCACCGCCCAGCTGAGGTTGAGGTTGAGGTTAAGGCTGAGGACCAGGCTGCGTCACCCAGTGCTACGGCCGCTTTGCGACCGCCTCCTGACGACCCACCGACCGGCACTGCTCGCCCCAAGCCACCGCCCCGGCAGCCACCGCCAGGAAGACCCCGCCTGGCCCTCAACCTCATCCTCGCAAAGACCTCGCCACAGACCAACCTCAACCTCCCCCAGGAAAAGCATGGCACCGCCCAGCTGAGGTTGAGGTTGAGGTTAAGGCTGAGCACCAGCCTGCGTCACCCAGTGCCACGGCCGCTTTGCGACCGCCTCCTGACGACCCACCGACCGGCAACGCTCGCCCCCGAGCCACCGCCCCGGCAGACCAAGCCCAGGAAGACCCAGCCTGGCCCTCAACCTCATCCTCGCAAAGACCTCGCCACAGACCAACCTCAACCTCCCCCAGGAAAAGCATGGCACCGCCCAGCTGAGGTTGAGGTTGAGGTTAAGGCTGAGCACCAGGCTGCGTCACCCAGTGCCACGGCCGCTTTGCGACCGCCTCCTGACGACCCACCGACCGGCAACGCTCGCCCCCGAGCCACCGCCCCGGCAGACCAAGCCCAGGAAGACCCAGCCTGGCCCTCAACCTCATCCTCGCAAAGACCTCGCCACAGACCAACCTCAACCTCCCCCAGGAAAAGCATGGCACCGCCCAGCTGAGGTTGAGGTTGAGGTTAAGGCTGAGGACCAGGCTGCGTCACCCAGTGCCACGGCCGCTTTGCGACCGCCTCCTGACGACCCACCGACCGGCACTGCTCGCCCCCAAGCCACCGCCCCGGCAGCCACCGCCAGGAAGACCCCGCCTGGCCCCCGGCCTTGCAGCGTTTAGGGAAAATCGCGGAGGAGCGGCGTTCACGCAGTGACGTGGATACACTGTTTGAGCCCAAACGCCCAATCACCTGAAAAACCAGCATCATGCTATTCACCACGCACCCTTAACCCGCCCTGCACCAAGGCGAGTTTGTAGGCACGAGCCGCTCCTTCGCGATTTTCCCGTTAAGAACGATGCAGAGCCGTGATTTTTGTTTCTTTTCATCCAGGAAAAGAAAATGTAATATTTGCGCACAAGCCACCGCCCCGGCAGCCACCGCCAGGAAGACCCCGCCTGGCCCTCAACCTCATCCTCGCAAAGACCTCGCCACAGACCAACCTCAACCTCCCCCAGGAAAAGCATGGCACCGCCCAGCTGAGGTTGAGGTTGAGGTTAAGGCTGAGGACCAGCCTGCGTCACCCCAAGCCACGGCCGCTTTGCGACCGCCTCCTGACGACCCACCGCCCGGCACCGCTCGCCACTTTTACCCTCCTTCCTATCTACTTCAGCGGGCTGAGCATTTCCGAAGGCCCGTATGGGTTTCATTAAGCATTTTGCTGTTTTACATTTATCACCTGCAGCCCTTAAACCTACCTCTCAAAAACACCGTTTTTTTGTGTAAATTAAAACCTAAACTTTAAATTTACACAAAAAAGCATGTACTTACCGCGAATACTGGAACCATCGATCAGGGAATCTTTATAATACAATCCGGCAACCGCTGTGCTGGGGCCCAGGCAATGCGGTAAATCAACCCTGGTCAAAGAGTTGCTGAAGGAAAAAGAAAAAACACTTTATCTGGATCTGGAAAGGCCTTCCGACCTTCAGAAACTGCAAGACCCCGAATGGTTCCTGAGCACCCAAACCGACAAACTCATATGCCTCGATGAAATCCAGCGGGTGCCTGAGCTATTCCCCGTACTGCGCAGCCTCATCGATACCACCGCAAAGAAAGGCATGTACCTTATTTTAGGAAGTGCATCACGGGAGCTGATCAGGCAAAGTTCAGAATCATTAGCTGGCAGAATTAGCTTCAAGCGCTTGACACCTTTTCTTTTCGCAGAGATCAGCGACCGGGTTAGCCTGGAGACCTATTTATACAGAGGAGGATTCCCACTCAGCTTACTGGCGCCAAAAGAGGAAGTCTCCTTTGATTGGAGGCAGGACTTTATCAGCACTTTTCTGGAGCGTGACCTACTGCAGTTTGCAGGTTTTACACCCCGGACTATGCACCGGCTATGGCAAATGCTTGCCCATACTAATGGACAAACGATAAACTTCAGTAAGCTGGGAAGCGCCCTGGGCGTTAGCAATACCACCGTCAGAAAGTATATTGATTTGCTCGAAGGGACCTTCATGCTCCTGCAAGTGCCCCCGTACGAACGAAACACCAAAAAAAGGCTGGTCAAATCGCCAAAAGTTTATATCTCGGATACAGGCATAACCACGGCCCTGCTCCAACTAAAAAATTTCGAGCAGGCAGCTGGCCATCCAACCTTTGGTTCCCTTTGGGAAACAACGGTACTGGCCAACCTGAAAGGCCATTTTCCCAATCTGGACTATTCCTTTTACCGGACTAACCATGGCGCAGAAATAGATTTCGTTTTATCCAATGGCCATAAGACCGCAGTGGTGGAATGCAAAGCCTCCGTTGCACCCAAGCTAACCTCCGGCAATTACGCCTCCCTCCGGGATATCAATCCCGACCACTGCTATATTGCTGCACCGGTACCTTCCGGATATCCTAAGGAAGAGGGAATTGAGGTGGTCTCGCTACATGAATTAATATCTAATATCGGCGAAATGCTCACCTGACTGAAAAGGTCAATCGACCCAATACCAAACTATTCCCATCCTGACGTGGATCGGGGGTGGAAGTTTTATCTTTTCCTTTGCAAAATAATAGTGCCCCACCGACCGGCACCGACCGCCCCAAGCCACCGCCCCGGCAGACCCAGCCCGGAAGACCCCGCAACAGACCAACCTCGACCTCCCCCAGGAAAAGCATGGCACCGTCCCGCCAAGGTTGAGGTTGAGGTTGAGGTTGAGCACCAGCCTGCGTCACCCCAAGCCACGGCCGCTTTGCGACCGCCTCCAGGCAGACCAAGCGACCGGCACTCCGAGACCCACCGACTGGCAACGCTCGAAAGTAATTGCCCACGCTGCCCCTCAATCCCCTAAAGGGGAAGAACCACCCGCACCAACACCCAATTACCCGTTTTCACCCCATTTCCCATGTTGGAAAGAAAGCTTCATTAAAAGCAAAGCGCCCCCGGAACCACCGACCGGCACCGCTCGCCACTTTTACATTTTTCAGTTTTACATTTCCGAAGCGCAGCAAGGCCCGTATGGGTACAGTTCTCTGTTTTACAGTTCCAAACCACAGCCCATGCCCCGTTAGGGGCTAAATGTCGGTAACACCCAAGACCAACCATCGCCTCGTGCCGTAGGTACGAAATGTGAACGCCAAGGCTACACCAGCTGGGCACTGCTTACAGAACGCCGGGGGAAGGGAGAGCCCCCGGCGTTCCGATTTCCCAAGCCTCCCCGACCGGCACCGCTCGCCCCCAAGCCACCACCCCGGCAGACCAAGCTCCGAAGACGCCGCCTGGCCCCCGGCCTTGCAGCGTTTAGCGGATTGGGCTGCGAAAAACCGTGAAGAACGGCTCATTGTTTGAGCCAATGCCTGCAACCAAACTGAAAACCCAGCACTACGCTATTCCCCACAATTCCTATGACCACAATGCACTAAGGCGAGTTTGAGCAGTTTAGGTTTTTCGCAGTTCAATCCGCGTTAAGAACGATGTCCCGGTATAACCGGGAATTTTTGTTTCCTCCGCCTGCCGTAGCTTAAGCGCCAGTATCCATTCGTAGGGACTTATCCGTAGGGATTTATCCGTATGGACTGGCCCGTATGGGAAGGCAGGTTCATCCAGGAAAAGAAAATGTAATATTTGCGCCTAGCCACTGCCCCGGCAGCCACCCCCAGGAAGACCCCGCCTGGCCCCCGGCCTTGCAGCGTTTAGGGAAAATCGCAGGCAGACGACGGCCACACAGTGGCGCGGATACACTGTTTGAGCCAATACGCCCACACAACCTGAAAACCCGGCATCAAGCTATTCCCCACGCCCCCATAACCCACCACGCATCAAGGCGAGTTTGTAGGCGCGAGTCGGCTGTCTGCGATTTTCCCGTTAAGAACGATGCAGAGCCGTGATTTTTGTTTCTTTTCATCCAGGAAAAGAAAATGCTAGATTTGCCCCAAGCCACCGCCCCGGCAGCCACCGCCCAGCCCTCAACATCATCCTCGCAAAGACCCCGCCACAGACCAACCTCAACCTCCCCCAGGAAAAGCCCGGCACCGCCCCGCCAAGGTTAAGGCATACCACCTAACCAAGCCTACACTCAAAGTATACCCTAACAGCCCAGCCCAAAACCAAAGCAGCCCAAGCCACGCCATACGCGCAGCCCGGGCTACTCCTTTACAACAGTCTAAAACGTATCTCTTACCGGACGAACATCAGCTCCCGGTACTTGATCAATGGCCACTCCCGGTCATCCACCAGGTACTCCAGGCGGTCAGCATAGGTGCGGATCTCCTCCATCAACGGCTTGATCTCGTAGCAGTACGCCTTCGCCATCTCATTGGCATCCTCCAGCTCGTTGGCATCCCGGCGGGCAATCGTCATCTCATTGACTTTCTGCTTGATGAGGCTGATGTTTTCCGCAATCAGCTTGATAATGTCCAGCTGTGCCTTGTACTCATTTTCGGTCAGCCCCAGCTCCTTGATCTTCACGGCACCATCCGCCAGCTGCCCCTGATAGGCAATCGCAGCAGGCAAAATGTGGTTGATCACCATCTCGCCCATAGTGCGGGCCTCGATCTGCAGCTTGATGATGTAGTTCTCATTCATCACCTCGTAGTGGGCGTGCAGCTCCTTCTCTGTGAATACCTTGCTCGACGTGAACAGCTCGATCGCCTCCTCCGACTTGTAGGCATTCAGGGCATCCGGCGTGTTCGGCGTGTTCGCCAGCCCCCGCTTTTCAGCCTCCCGCTCCCAGGCTTCGCTGTAGCCGTCGCCTTCAAAACGGATGGCCCTCGACTCCTTGATGTAGCGGCGCAGGATCGTCAGAATGGCTGCATCCCGCTCCTGCCCTTTGTCCATCAGCTCCTTCAGCTCCGCATTGAACAGCTCCAGCTGACGGCCCACAATCGTGTTCATCACCGTCATCGGTGCCGCGCAGTTCATCGTAGAGCCCACCATGCGGATCTCAAACTTATTGCCGGTAAAGGCAAAAGGAGACGTCCGGTTACGGTCGGTATTGTCCAGCTCCAGGTTCGGGATCTTATTCAGCAGATCGATCACTTCCTTCACGCCCGCCTCATCCAGGGTCGCCCCGTTCTCAATGCTGTCGAGGACTTTGGTGAGGGTATCGCCGATAAAGACGGAAACGATAGCCGGCGGCGCTTCATTGGCTCCCAGACGGTGGTCATTGGAAGCCGAAGCTACGCTGGCACGCAGGATGTCCGCATACTTGTGCACAGCCTGAATGGTATTCACAAAGAACGTCAGGAAGCGCAGGTTGCTGCCCGGCTTCTTGCCCGGCGACAGCAAGTTGCTGCCCGTGTTGGTCGACATCGACCAGTTGTTGTGCTTGCCCGAGCCGTTCACGCCTGCAAAGGGCTTCTCGTGCAGCAGCACCCGCAGCTTGTGGCGGCGCGCCACGCGGTCCATCAGGTCCATCAGCAGCTGATTGTGGTCGACGGCGAGGTTGACTTCCTCGAACATAGGCGCCAGCTCGTACTGCCCGGGGCCTACCTCATTGTGGCGGGTACGTACCGGGATGCCCAGCTTGTGGCACTCCGTCTCCAGGTCGCGCATGTAAGCGTACACCCGCTCCGGAATGGAACCAAAGTAGTGGTCGTCCAGCTGCTGCCCCTTAGGCGAGTGCTTGCCCAGAAGGGTGCGGCCCGTCAGCAACAGGTCAGGACGGGCATTGAACAGCGCTTCGTCCACCAGGAAGTACTCCTGCTCCCAGCCGAGGGTGACCCAGACTTTGGAGACCTGCTCGTCAAACAGCTGGCATACCGGGATGGCGGCCTGCTCCAGATAGGACTGCGACTTCAGCAACGGTAGCTTGTAGTCGAGGGAATCCCCCCCGTAAGTGACGAAGATGGTCGGGATGCAAAGGGTCTTGCCCTCCCCTACTTCCAGGATAAAGGCCGGTGAAGAGGGGTCCCAGGCCGTATAGCCGCGGGCTTCGAAGGTGGACCGCAGCCCGCCACCGGGGAAAGACGAGCCATCAGGCTCCTGCTGAACAAGGGTATCACCGGTGAACTCTTCCACTACCTCCCCGTCCGGGCGCAGGGTGAAGAAGGAGTCGTGCTTCTCTGCCGTACGGCCCGTCAGCGGCTGAAACCAGTGGGTGTAGTGGGTGGCACCGTGGTCCATCGACCAGCGCTTCATGGCATCGGCAACGACGTCGGCATCCTCGCGGGACAGCTTGGCACCCGATTCGATCGCCAGCTTCACGTTGCTGAAGGCTTCTTCGGTCATGTATTCCTTCATGGCTTTGTCGTTGAAGACATTACAGCCGAAGAAGTTGGAAATCTTGGGGTCGGGTACGTCTACGTACTCCAACTCAAACCCGGAACGATTAAGGATAGTATCCAGGGCTTGGAATCTGGAAAGGCTCATAGAAATATGCTTAGTTTTAAGTTTTAAAAAAAATGCGATCCCAGGGTTGATGAATGCTGATGTGTTTTCCTTCAAAAATCCTGAAATGCTATTATAGTTCCTATAATTTTCAATTGCTCTAAAGGTAACAAACTTTGGTGGCCCGTGGTAGCTATACTTGCCCCATTTTGGAAAACCTGCCAGGGGGCCCAGGCTGCTCCCAGGGGAGGTTGAGGCTGACCTTGGGCTGCACCCGGACCGAGGCTGAGGTTAAGGTTTAGGTTAAGGACCAGGCTGCGTCACCCAGTGCCACGGCCGCTTTGCGACCGCCTCCTGACGACCCACCGACCGGCAACGCTCGCCCCCGAGCCACCGCCCCGGCAGCCACCGCCAGGAAGACCCCGCCTGGCCCTTAACCTCATCCTCGCAAAGACCTCGCCACAGACCAACCTCAACCTCCCCCAGGAAAAGCATGGCACCGCCCAGCTGAGGTTGAGGTTGAGGTTAAGGCTGAGGACCAGCCTGCGTCACCCAGTGCCACGGCCGCTTTGCGACCGCCTCCTGACGACCCACCGACCGGCAACGCTCACCCCCGAGCCACCGCCCCGGCAGCCACCGCCAGGAAGAACCCGCCCGGCCCTCAACCTCATCCTCGCAAAGACCTCGCCACAGACCAACCTCAACCTCCCCCAGGAAAAGCATGGCACCGCCCAGCTGAGGTTGAGGTTGAGGTTAAGGCTGAGGACCAGCCTGCGTCACCCAGTGCCACGGCCGCTTTGCGACCGCCTCCTGACGACCCACCGACCGGCAACGCTCGCCCCCGAGCCACCACCCCGGCAGCCACCGCCAGGAAGACCCCGCCTGGCCCTCAACCTCATCCTCGCAAAGACCTCGCCACAGACCAACCTCAACCTCCCCCAGGAAAAGCATGGCACCGCCCAGCTGAGGTTGAGGTTGAGGTTAAGGCTGAGCACCAGGCTGCGTCACCCAGTGCCACGGCCGCTTTGCGACCGCCTCCTGACGACCCACCGACCGGCAACGCTCGCCCCCGAGCCACCGCCCCGGCAGCCACCGCCAGGAAGACCCCGCCCGGCCCTTAACCTCATCCTCGCAAAGACCTCGCCACAGACCAACCTCAACCTCCCCCAGGAAAAGCATGGCACCGCCCAGCTGAGGTTGAGGTTGAGGTTAAGGCTGAGGACCAGCCTGCGTCACCCAGTGCCACGGCCGCTTTGCGACCGCCTCCAGGCAGACCCAGCGACCGGCACTGCTAGCCCCAAGCCACCGCCCCGGCAGCCACCCCCAGGAAGACCCCGCCTGGCCCTCAACCTCATCCTCGCAAAGACCTCGCCACAGACCAACCTCAACCTCCCCCAGGAAAAGCATGGCACCGCCCAGCTGAGGTTGAGGTTAAGGCTGAGGACCAGGCTGCGTCACCCAGTGCCACGGCCGCTTTGCGACCGCCTCCAGGCAGACCCAGCGACCGGCAACGCTCGCCCCCAAGCCATCCCCCCGGCAGCCCCAGCCCGGAAGACGCCTCGACCGGCACTGCTCGCCCCAAGCCACCGCCCCGGCAGCCACCGCCAGGAAGACCCCGCCTGGCCCTCAACCTCATCCTCGCAAAGACCTCGCCACAGACCAACCTCAACCTCCCCCAGGAAAAGCATGGCACCGCCCAGCTGAGGTTGAGGTTGAGGTTAAGGCTGAGCACCAGGCTGCGTCACCCAGTGCCACGTCCGCTTTGCGACCGCCTCCTGACGACCCACCGACCGGCAACGCTCGCCCCCGAGCCACCGCCCCGGCAGCCACCGCCAGGAAGACCCCGCCTGGCCCTCAACCTCATCCTCGCAAAGACCTCGCCACAGACCAACCTCAACCTCCCCCAGGAAAAGCCCGGCACCGCCCAGCTGAGGTTGAGGTTGAGGTTAAGGCTGAGCACCAGGCTGCGTCACCCAGTGCCACGTCCGCTTTGCGACCGCCTCCTGACGACCCACCGACCGGCAACGCTCGCCCCCGAGCCACCGCCCCGGCAGCCACCGCCAGGAAGAACCCGCCCGGCCCTCAACCTCATCCTCGCAAAGACCTCGCCACAGACCAACCTCAACCTCCCCCCAGGAAAAGCATGGCACCGCCCAGCTGAGGTTGAGGTTGAGGTTAAGGCTGAGGACCAGGCTGCGTCACCCAGTGCCACGGCCGCTTTGCGACCGCCTCCAGGCAGACCCAGCGACCGGCAACGCTCGCGCACAAGCCACCGCCCCGGCAGCCCCAGCCAAGAAGACGCCTCGACCGGCAACGCTCGCCCCAAGCCACCGCCCCGGCAGCCACCGCCAGGAAGACCCAGCCTGGCCCTCAACCTCATCCTCGCAAAGACCTCGCCACAGACCAACCTCAACCTCCCCCAGGAAAAGCATGGCACCGCCCAGCTGAGGTTGAGGTTGAGGTTAAGGCTGAGGACCAGGCTGCGTCACCCAGTGCCACGGCCGCTTTGCGACCGCCTCCTGACGACCCACCGACCGGCAACGCTCGCCCCCGAGCCACCGCCCCGGCAGCCACCGCCAGGAAGACCCCGCCTGGCCCTCAACCTCATCCTCGCAAAGACCTCGCCACAGACCAACCTCAACCTCCCCCAGGAAAAGCATGGCACCGCCCAGCTGAGGTTGAGGTTGAGGTTGAGGTTAAGGCTGAGGACCAGGCTGCGTCACCCAGTGCCACGGCCGCTTTGCGACCGCCTCCTGACGACCCACCGACCGGCAACGCTCGCCCCAAGCCACCGCCCCGGCAGCCACCGCCAGGAAGACCCCGCCTGGCCCCCGGCCTTGCAGCGTTTAGGGAAAATCGCGGAGGAGCGGCGTTCACGCAGTGACGTGGATACACTGTTTGAGCCAATACGCCACACAACCTGAAAACCCGGCATCAAGCTATTCCCCACGCCCCATTTTCCCACCCTGCACCAGGGCGAGTTTGTAGGCGCGAGTCGTCTGCCTGCGATTTTCCCGTTAAGAACGATGCACAGCCGTGATTTTTGTTTCTTTTCATCCAGGAAAAGAAAATGCTAAATTTGCGCCAAGCCACCGCCCCGGCAGACCAAGCGACCGGCAACGCTCGCCCCCAAGCCACCGCCCCGGCAGCCCCACCCAGGAAGACCCCGCCCGGCCCTCATCCTCAACCTCATCCTTGCTACAGACCTTGCCCCAGCCCAAACCCTACAGCTCCAACAAGACTGCCCCCGGACTTTACCGGAGGCAGAAAATTGCATACTTCTATGCAGGAACTATAAGGTCAATGTATAGTCATTACGGGTTTAAGCCGGCTGCATCACATCGGCCGAGCGGACGGTCCTGATGATGCGCGCCGCCACCTTGTAGGGGTCTGCAGCAGAGTTCGGGCGGCGGTCTTCCAGCCAGCCCTTCCAGCCATTCTCCACCGTGGCGATCGGGATGCGGATAGACGCGCCCCGGTCAGAAACCCCGTAGCTGAATTTGTCAATCGATTGCGTCTCGTGCAGCCCGGTCAGGCGGAGGTGGTTGTCCTCCCCGTATACCTCGATGTGCGCCTTGATGACTTCCGGCGTGGCACCGAAGGCCTGACAAACCGTATCGTACACCTCGCGGCTGCCCGCCTCCCGCAGCAGGGAGTTGGAGAAATTGGCGTGCATGCCCGATCCGTTCCAGTCGCCCTGCAGAGGCTTGCAGTGCCAGTTGATGCCCAGGCCGTACTTCTCAGCCGTACGCTCCAGCAGGTAGCGGGCCACCCATACCTGATCGCCAGCCTCGTGCGCGCCTTTGGCAAACACCTGAAACTCCCACTGCCCGGCAGCGACTTCTGCGTTGATGCCCTCGATATTCAGCCCGGCATCGATGCACAGGTCGAGGTGCTCCTCGATGACCTCCCGGCCGTAAGCATTGCCGGCGCCCACGGAGCAGTAGTAAGGCCCCTGCGGCCGCGGATAGCCATTGGCAGGGAAGCCCAGCGGCTTGTTGGTCTCCAGGTCCCAGAGGAAGTATTCCTGCTCGAAGCCAAACCAGAAGTCGGCATCGTCATCATTAATCGTAGCCCGGCCATTGGTCGGGTGAGGCGTGCCATCCGCATTCAGTACCTCGCACATCACCAGGAAGCCCGCCCGGCGGTCGGGGTCCGGATAAATCGCTACGGGCCTGAGCAGACAGTCGGACGCACCGCCCTCCGCCTGATTGGTGGAGCTGCCGTCGAAGGACCACATCGGGCAGTCCTCCAGGGCACCACTAAAGTCTTTTACAATCTTGGTTTTGGAACGCAGCCCCTGCGTGGGCTCAGAACCGTCCAGCCAAATGTACTCTAACTTTGATTTTGCCATGATCTATTCAAATTTTGTGGTCAATGTCAGTTGTAAACGATGTTGGGCATACACTCCATAAGGAGAATACCCAACCGGGTTTTAAAAAGCGTAAACCGCCGCCAGCATAAAGGAAGCCAGGGAAGCCACCGGCTCAAGGGCGGTATTCACAAATACATCGTCCTCCGAAGCCGTGTCCAGCCGCAGTTCCGGGATCAGCGTCAGGTTGCCGATGGTAATATTCCCGGAAAGGGTCAGTGCCATAATGCTGCCGTTTGCATCTGCATCATAAGAGCCAATAATGCCGTAACCGCCGTTGGCTTCCGCGAAGTACTCCCCGCGCAGCCCAAGGGCAAAGGTTTCGGATGCCCGGTACTGCAGGTAAGCCGCCGCGCCGTAGAAGCTGTTGCCATCACCGCTGTCGGCCACAATCTCGCCCTGCTCAATATGCTCGCCCATAGCGGTCGTATTGTAGGTCGTATTCAGCCCCAGGTAGAAAGCTTCCGTCAGGTCCCAGCCCGCGGTCAGGTCTACCTGAAACAACGCACCGGCAGACGCCAGCCCTTCCTCCGTATCCCCGTCCGTCAGGCGGCCATCCTGATCGCCGTACAGGAGATTGAGGTAAACGCCCTTGTAGCCGATCTGACCGCCCAGGCTGTAGGTGCCCACCGGGTTGAACTCCGTAAAGTCGGTCGGATTGAAAACCCCCAGCATAAAGGACAAATCGTCACTGACCGCAAAGTCAGCCTTGATGCCCGTATGGGAAAACGGCCCCCAGGAAAACATATAGGAGGTCGAGTAATTAAAATTGCCGGTAGGGGAAATGACCTCATACCCCAGAAAGGTATTGAAGTCTCCCATCGTCAGGGTCAGCTGATCGGTCGCTTTCCAGTACACGTAGAGCTGATTGACAACGTTGTTGGGCGCGCCGGAGGCAAAAACAGCGTCCACCCCCCGGGGGCCAAAGACCAGATCGCCAACCACCCCGCCCCGCTGCCCTTCCCAGGCACCGATGAGGTTGAACATGCCCATGCCGAAGCCCGGTGCATACGCAAATGCCGTATTGGGGGCCGGCGCACTGTGGGCCGGGTCGTTGTTGGCCGTCAGATTGGCCCGGTAGTAAACATCGGCACTGCCCGAAAGCGTAAAGCCCGGCTTTTCCGCCCCTTCTTCCGCTTCCAATTCGGTTGCCGGTACGGCCTCCATGCTGAGGTCGGCGGCATCCTGACTGTAAAGGCTCAGATGCAAGATTTCAAAGAACAATAGTAAAAGGAGTGTCTGAATTTTCATGATGACTAAAGGTTTAGGCTATGCCGGGGCTTCACCCTCCGGGCAGCAGTTGCGCTTTAAGCGAATGCTCAGCATAGACTTGGTGTGAAAAATGAGGCTTGAAAAATGGCGCACAGCAAATGCATGCTGCAAAACACATGTGGCCGACCTCACCCAAACACACAAACCTTTTGGAAAAAGTGACACTTTCCCCTACCTTTGTGATTACCAAGCGTGGAATTCGGTCCGCCGACTTCTGCGGGGGCTTCCGGCGCCAATCCGGAAGCCTTTTTTGTTGGTGAGCACCGGCCGCCAATGACCGGCGCTCCCCTGTTTTTTCATACTAATCCAGTACAACGCAGGGCTGTACTATTTCATCAGCTGATAAGCCGGCTCCGTCACCGTGCCCGCTTCATAAGCTTCCATATCGTGCTCGGCCACGTCCAGACCGCGCTCTTCTTCTTCCTCGCTGACGCGGATGCCGATCGTCACCTTGAGGATATACATCAGCCCGAAGGCAAAGGCGAAGGTGAAAGCCCCCACCGCCAGGGTGCCGTACAGCTGCGTCCACAACTGCCCCAGCCCGGCTTTGGCACCGAAAATGCCTACCGCCAGAGTGCCCCAGAGCCCGCACATCAGGTGGACGGAAGTGGCGCCCACGGGGTCGTCGATCTTGATACGGTCAAAGAAGACCACAGAGACCGGGATGATCAGCCCGGCAATACCACCGATCATGATGGCCTCCATAGGGCTCATCAGGTCGGCCCCGGCCGTGATGCCCACCAGGCCGCCCAGGATACCGTTGAGGACCATGGACAGGTCGTGCGACTTGAAGAGGAAGTAGGACAAAAAGAAAGCCCCTACCGCCCCGGCCGAAGCCGCAAGGGAAGTCGTTACAAACACCAGGGAGACCGCCACCGGATCAGCCGACAGCACCGAGCCCCCGTTGAAGCCGAACCAGCCGAACCACAGGAGGAAAACCCCGATTGCCGCCAACGGCATGCTGTGCCCCGGAATCGGCTTGATGCCCCCGTTTTTCTGATACTTGCCCCGGCGTGCGCCCAGCAGCAATACGGCCGCGAGTGCGCCCCAGCCGCCTACTGCGTGCACCAGCGTGGAGCCCGCAAAGTCGTAAAAGCCAGCCGCATCCAGCCAGCCCGCACCCCACTTCCACATGCCGGTAATGGGATAGCTGATGGCCACGAACAAGGTCGCGAAAACCAGGAAGGCATTGAGCTTGATGCGCTCCGCTACCGCCCCGGAAACGATGGTCGCCGCCGTAGCCGCAAACATGCCCTGAAATATAAAATCCGTGTAGTAAGTGTAGCCGCCATCTGCGTAGGCAATCCCGCCTGCGTCCCCTTCCGGCATCGACAGCCCAAAGCCGCCAAAGCCAAAGAAGCCGCCTTCATTCACACCCGGATACATGAGGTTGAAGCCCACAATAAAGTAGGTCAGCAGCCCAATCGAAATGATCATCGCATTCTTGAAGAGAATGTTGACCGTGTTTTTCTTCTGTACAAAGCCAGCTTCCAAAGCCGAAAAGCCCAGGTGCATCACAAAGACCAGCACCGTCGAAACCAACATCCATACATTATTTGCCGTGAATAATGCCTGATCCATAAACGTAGTCGTTAAAGTAGTTCTTCAAATAGTTCCTCACACAGAATACTCCGCTGGCTTTCGCCAAACAGCATTTACTGCACTGCTCCAATGGCAGACAGTCATTTCTTAAAGCATAATTTGGTATTGGTAAGACAGGGCTAATTCGTCAGCGCAGGCCTCAGCAGAGGACTGGCTAAATTTTAGCAAAAAGGGAGATAAATAAGGTTGTGCAGCAGCGTAGTAAACAGGTTAAGCGTAATCTCTTCTAAAGTGCCTCCGCATTGGTTTCCCCGGTGCGGATGCGGACGACGTGCTTTACATCATAGACAATGATTTTGCCATCCCCCACCTCGCCCGTACGACCGGAAGCACTGATGGTTTTGACAATATCATCGACCTTTTCGTCCTCACACAGAATATCGAGCTGTAAACGGGCAATATAATCAGCATCGTAAGTGCTGCCCCGGTAAGTCATCTTGGGGCCAATCTGCAGCCCAAAGCCCTTGACTTCCGTAAGGGTAAAAAAACGTACCCCAATACCCGCCAGCGCATCCCGGATTTGCTCAAAACGGGACAACCTGATGATCGCTTCTATTTTTTTCATTTTGTCAATCCTTTAAAGTTTTGTCAACTTTTGGCCGGGCCTGCGGAACTGTATTCTGTGATAATTACAAATGTAGCGCATGATACTCCCCCAATATAGCTACTTTTGTTTTTTGATGTGATGCCCAAAACCAAACCACAAACCCTAACCCCCTGTTTTTCAAAACTATAAAATCTGTTTAATGTGCCACTAAACACCAAACGCGACCACCTGCTCCACCTCATTCAGTCCATGACCCGGGCCGAAAAGCGCAACTTCAAGCTCTACGCCAGCCGCTACCAGGGCGACGCCACCTTCGTGCAGCTCTTCGACCTCCTCAATCAGATGGACACCTACGACGACAAGGCCATCCTCGATGCCCTGCCCATTTCCCCCCGCAACCTCCCCAACCACAAACGCCACCTCTACCAGCAGCTCCTCAAGAGCCTCCGCCTGCTCTACATCAAGCGCGATATTGAGATTTTCATACACGAGCAGATCGACTTCGCCCGCATTCTCTACAGCAAAGGCATGTACATGCAGGCCCTGCGTACCCTCGAAAGCGTCAAAAACAAAGCCGAAGCCCACCATCAGGACGTCCTCCACCTCGAAATCATCGAATTCCAGAAGCTCATCGAAGCCCGCCACATCACCCGCAGCCGCCGCGTGGCCAACAAAATGGAAGGCCTCCTCGAAGAAGCCAGCCACCGCAGCCGCATCGCCCACTCCAGCAACCTCTTCTCCAACTTCAACATACAAATCCAAGGCTGGTACATCGAGCACGGCCATGTGAAGTCCGAAAGCGAAGTCGCCAACGTGCAGGCCTTCTTCGAAGCCCATATCCCCCAGGAGCACCTCAACGGCCCCCTCACCTTTTTCGAGAAAGCCAACCTCTACCAGGGCTATATGTGGCATCAGTACATCCTGCTCAACTTCGATGACGCCCTGATCTACGCCCAGCGGTGGGCCGCCCTGTTCCGCGAAGACCCCCAGATGCAGGAAAAAGACCCCACCCTCTACATCCGCGCCCTCTACTATAATATGGTGCTCCACTATATGCTCGACGATGCCGAATCCCTGCGCGACTGCCTCACCGGCTTCGAAGCCTTCTACCACGGCACCGCCCCCGCCCTCGACGCCACCGCCCGCTCCACCGCCCGCGTCTACCTCCACCTCAGCCACCTCAACCACGCCTTCGTCAGCCGGCAGTACCAGGACGGCATACAGCTCATCCCCACCCTCAAAAAAGAGCTCCGCCTCCTCGAAGCCCAGACCGACGTCCACCGCATCCTCCTCTTCTACTACAAATTCGCCTACCTCCACTTCTGCGACGGGCAGTACGAAGCCGCCCTCGACTACCTCAACGAGATCATCCACCTCAAAGCCGGCTCCCTGCGCGAAGACCTCCTCCACAACACCCGCATGCTCCACCTGTTGTGCCACTACGAGCTCGGCAACTACCGCCTGCTCGACTACCTCCTGCGTGCCGTGCAGCGCCTCTTCGCCAAAGCCACCGACCTCAGCCCTATGCTCGCCCGTACCCTCCGCTTCCTCGCCGAGCTGTCCAACAAGCCCCTGTCCGAGCACACCGCCGCCTTCCGGCAGTTCCACGCCGCCCTGCAGCCCTTCCTCCACAGCCCCTTCGAGCGCAAAGCCATCCACTACCTCGATGTCCCCGCCTGGGTGGAAGGCAAGGTAGGGCGACGGATGGGGAATGCTTAGCCACGGAGGCACGGTGGCAGGGAAGAGCACGGAGGCGAGGGCAAGGTTGAGGTTGGCCCAGTGCAAGGCCTGACCGAGGTTGAGGTTAAGCGCCCAGGTGCCGCCCTCCAGAGGCCCCACCGATCGGCACCGCTCGCCCCCAAGCCACCACCCCTGCAGACCCAGCCCGGAAGACGCCTCGACCGGCACCGCTCGCCCACCAAGGCTAAGGTTGAGGTTGAGGTTGAGCACCAGCCTGCGTCACCCAGTGCCACGGCCGCTTTGCGACCGCCTCCCGGCAGACCAAGCGACCGGCACTGCTAGCCCCAAGCCACCGCCCCGGAAGACCCCGCCCAGAAGACCCCGCCTGGCCCCCGGCCTCATCCTCGCAAAGACCTCGCCACAGACCAACCTCAACCTCCCCCAGGAAAAGCATGGCACCGCCCAGCTGAGGTTGAGGTTGAGGTTAAGGCTGAGGACCAGCCTGCGTCACCCAGTGCCACGGCCGCTTTGCGACCGCCTCCTGACGACCCACCGACCGGCAACGCTCGCCCCCGAGCCACCGCCCCGGCAGACCAAGCCCAGGAAGACCCAGCCTGGCCCTCAACCTCATCCTCGCAAAGACCTCGCCACAGACCAACCTCAACCTCCCCCAGGAAAAGCATGGCACCGCCCAGCTGAGGTTGAGGTTGAGGACCAGGCTGCGTCACCCAGTGCCACGGCCGCTTTGCGACCGCCTCCTGACGACCCACCGACCGGCACTGCTCGCCCCAAGCCACCGCCCCGGCAGCCACCGCCAGGAAGACCCCGCCTGGCCCTCAACCTCATCCTCGCAAAGACCTCGCCACAGACCAACCTCAACCTCCCCCAGGAAAAGCATGGCACCGCCCAGCTGAGGTTGAGGTTGAGGTTAAGGCTGAGGACCAGCCTGCGTCACCCAGTGCCACGGCCGCTTTGCGACCGCCTCCCGGCAGACCAAGCGACCGGCACTGCTAGCCCCAAGCCACCGCCCCGGCAGCCACCGCCAAGAAGACCCCGCCTGGCCCCCGGCCTTGCAGCGTTTAGGGAAAATCGCAGGCAGACGACGGCCACGCAGTGGCGCGGATACACTGTTTGAGCCAATACGCCCACACAACCTGAAAACCCGGCATCAAGCTATTCCCTGCGCCCCCATAACCCACCACGCACCAAGGCGAGTTTGTAGGCGCGAGTCGGCTGTCTGCGATTTTCCCGTTAAGAACGATGCAGAGCCGTGATTTTTGTTTCTTTTCATCCAGGAAAAGAAAATGCTAGATTTGCCCCCAAGCCACCGCCCCTGCAGACCCAGCCCCGAAGACGCCTCGACCGGCACCGCTCGCCCACCAAGGCTAAGGTTGAGGTTGAGGTTGAGGTTGAGGTTGAGGTTGAGGTTGAGCACCAGCCTGCGTCACCCAGTGCCACGGCCGCTTTGCGACCGCCTCCCGGCAGACCAAGCGACCGGCACTGCTAGCCCCAAGCCACCGCCCCGGCAGCCACCGCCAAGAAGACCCCGCCTGGCCCCCGGCCTTGCAGCGTTTAGGGAAAATCGCAGGCAGACGACGGCCACGCAGTGGCGCGGATACACTGTTTGAGCCAATACGCCCCACCAACTTGAAAACCCAACACCAAGCTATTCCCTGCGCCCCCATAACCCACCACGCACCAAGGCGAGTTTGTAGGCGCGAGTCGGCTGTCTGCGATTTTCCCGTTAAGAACGATGTCCCGGTATAACCGGGAATCTTTTGTTTCTTTTCATCCAGGAAAAGAAAATGTAATATTTGCGCCTAGCCACCGCCCCGGCAGACCCAGCCCCGAAGACGCCTCGACCGGCACTGCTCGCCCACCAAGGCTAAGGTTGAGGTTGAGGTTGAGCACCAGCCTGCGTCACCCAGTGCCACGGCCGCTTTGCGACCGCCTCCCGGCAGACCAAGCGACCGGCACTGCTAGCCCCAAGCCACCGCCCCGGCAGATCAACCCCAGGAAGACCCCGCCCGGCCCTTCTCCGTCCGACGTAGCTTTAGCGCCAATATCCATCCGTATGGACAAGTTATGGGGAGTCGGAAACCTCATCCTAGCAAAGACCTCGCCCCAGACCAACCTCAACCTCCCCCAGGAAAAGCCCGGCACCCCCCAGCCGAAGGAAAGACAACCCCAAAAAACCACCACCCCTTGCCCCACCACTCAATAAATCATAACTTGCAACGTACAATTCCAATATTCAAATGGCCCAATCCATCAAAATACCCATCCACCAGCTCAACGAAGACAAACTCAAAGAGCTACAGGAAAAATATCCCGGCGCAGAAGTCAACCTCACCCTCCCTGCACAGCCCAACGACCACCTGAGCGAAACAGACTTTTGGGCAATTATCGGGCTATTCAACTGGGAAGCAGCATCCGACGAAGCCATCGTCCAACCCGCCATAGAAACACTGGCAAAAATGCCCACCCCGGCTATCTATAGCTTTGCCGACTTGCTTTCTGAAAAACTATACCTCCTCGACCAAAAAAAATACGCCCTCCATATCGGAGAAGACGCCTGGCAGCCCCATACCTATTTCTCCGTAGATAACTTCCTCTACGCACGGGCCTGCGTCATCGCCAACGGAAAAGACTATTACGACAAAGTAAGCGCCCATCCGGAAGCCATGCCCAAAGACATGACCTTCGAGTCTATACTCTATATCGCCAGTGAAGCCTTCGGGCTGCAGCGCGGCAAGCCCTTTGACTATATCCCCGCCTACCCTATTGAAACCTACAGCAACAAAGCAGGCTGGCCAGACTAAGTCCTATGGCAAAGCACGGAAACAGCCTGAACAACGACAAAGAGCACCACCTCTACGCTATTCATGACCGCAAGGAAAAGGACATTTTCAAATACGGCATCAGCGACAAACCCATAGGAGAAGATGGCTATTCTGCAAGAATGCGGGAGCAAATCAACTACCTCAATGCCGCCGTCGGTATTATCCGCTACGTTGGAGAAGTCCTCCTGAAAGGTATCATCGGAAGAAAAAAAGCACGCCAAATCGAAGACCAGTACATCGAAGCTTACGAACAGCAAAAAGGCAGGAAACCGCGGGGCAACAGGAAATAATTCAAAATACGCCCCCTGCGCCCCCAGACCCACCGACCGGCACTGCTCGCCCCAAGACCCCGCCCCGGCAGACCCCGCCAAGGCTAAGGTTGAGGTTGAGGTTGAGGTTGAGGACCAGGCTGTGTCACCCAGGGGCACGGCCGCTTTGCGACCGCCTCCCGGCAGACCAAGCGACCGGCACTCCGAGACCAACCGACCGGCAACGCTCGCCCCAAGCCACCGCCCCGGCAGACCCCGCCAAGGCTAAGGCTAAGGCTAAGGCTAAGGTTGAGGTTGAGGTTGAGCACCAGCCTGCGTCACCCAGTGCCACGGCCGCTTTGCGACCGCCTCCTGACGACCCACCGACCGGCAACGCTCGCCCCAAGCCACCGCCCCGGCAGACCCAGCCCCGAAGACCCCGCCTGGCCCCCGGCCTTGCAGCGTTTAGGGAAAATCGCAGGCAGACGACGGCCACGCAGTGCGCGGATACATTGTTTGAGCCAATACGCCCCACCAACTTGAAAACCCAACACCAAGCTATTCCCTGCGCCCCCATAACCCACCACGCACCAAGGCGAGTTTGTAGGCGCGAGTCGGCTGTCTGCGATTTTCCCGTTAAGAACGATGTCCCGGTATAACCGGGAATCTTTTGTTTCTTTTGCATCAAGGCAAAAGAAAATGTAATATTTGCCCCCAAGCCATCCCCCCGGAAGACCCCGCCCCGAAGCCCCCGCCCGGCCCCCGGCCTTGCAGCGTTTAGGGAAAATCGCAGGCAGACGACGGCCACGCAGTGGCGCGGATACACTGTTTGAGCCAATACGCCCACACAACCTGAAAACCCGACATCAAGCTATTCCCTGCGCCCCCATTTTCCCACCACGCACCAAGGCGAGTTTGTAGGCGCGAGTCGGCTGTCTGCGATTTTCCCGTTAAGAACGATGCACAGCCGTGATTTTTGTTTCTTTTCATCCAGGAAAAGAAAATGTAATATTTGCCCCCAAGCCACACCGACCGGCACCGCTCGAAAGCAACCGCCCACGCTGCCCCCACCGACCGACGAAGCCTAAAGCGCCAATACTGGCCCGTCCATACGGATAAATTATGGAAAGCCGGCCAATCCCCTAACGCCTTCGCATCAGCTTCGGCGCTCAGAGAAACAGGAAGAACCCACGCATACAACACCACAAAAATATAGAACCAAAAAAACATAAAATCCTGGAACCACCCCACTCCGCCAAGCGTTCCAATAAAGAAAATAAGAATAGAATAATGAATATCAATCAACTATACCATACTTACCTAAGCCAACTCAATTGGAAAGAAAAACTGGAGCTCGCTGAGTTACTCATGCAGTCTACGATCGAATCTATAAAACAAAAAAACCAAGCTAGACCTCAACAAAATGACAAAGACCCTGAATACACCCCACTTCAAAACAAACTGCTCAACGGTCCGGTAATGGCTAATGAAGACTATGAACTTTACCTGGAGAAAAAGAAACACTTCGATAAGTGGAAGTAATTACACTAGATACCTCCGTCCTGATCAGCTACTACAGGTCAAACGACAAAAAGACCAGTTTTCTTTTTGACCTGGCAGGTAAATACAGCTTCACAATTCCCGCAATCGTAAAATACGAGGTATTTAAAGGCGATAAGAACCAAGACCCTTTCTGGAGAGAACTATTATCTGATATCCCAGTCTTACCCTTTGATGACGCCTGCTCAAAAACAGCCGCCAAAATCTACCTGGATTTGAAAAAACGAAGTCAACTCATCCCAACTGATGACATCCTGATTGCGGCAACGGCCATCAGCAATAATTTACCGTTGGCCACTATCAACGTCAAAGATTTTTCAAGGATTGAAAACCTCAGCCTCCTAACACCGCCATAGGATAAAAGCAGAAAGAAAAAGGTTAGCGTAGGTTTGGAGGTGCACTTCGGCTGATAACCAAAGCCTTGTGAATGGACTGACCTGTCCATACGGACAAGTCCCTACGGATAAGTCCATACGGATAAATTATGGGAAGTCGGCCGATTCCCCAACACCTTCGCATCAGCTTCGGCGCTCAGAGAAAGGGGAAGAACCGCCCGCACCAAAACCCAATTACCCGTTTTCACCCCATTTCCCATCTTGAAAAGAAACCTTCATTAACAGCGAAGCGACCCCGGAACCACCGACTGGCACCGCTCGCCCCAAGCTACCCCCAGCTAAAGGTTAAGGTTGGTCCACAAAGCAGCCCCACCAAGGTTAAGGTTCAGCGCCAGCCTATGTCCCCCAAAGCAACGGGCGCTTCGCGACCGCCTCCCGCAGACCAACCCACCGGCAACGCTCGCCCCAAGACCGCACCACTGGCACCGCTCGCCACTTTTACATTTTCCAGTTTTACATTTCCGAAGCGCAGCAAGGCCCGTATGGGTACATTTCTCTGTTTTACAGTTCCAAACCACAGCCCATGCCCCGTTAGGGGCAAAATGTAGGTAACACCCAAGACCAACCATCGCCTCGTGCCGTAGGTACGAAATGTGAACGCCAAGGCCACACCAGCTGGGCACTGCTTACAGAACGCCGGGGGAAGGGAGAGCCCCCGGCGTTCCGATTTCCCAAGCCTCCCCGACCGGCACCGCTCGCCCCATGCCACCGCCCCCTGCAGACCCCGCCCCGAAGACCAACCCTAGCTCCCCCGCAGGAGACCGCAAACGGTCGACCCAGGAAGACCCCGCCCAGCCCTCAACCTCATCCTCGCAAAGACCCCGCCCCAGACCAACCTCAACCTCCCCCAGGAAAAGCTAGGCACTGCCCAGCCGAGGTTGAGGCTAAGGTTAAGGTTTCCGACTCCCCATAACTTGTCCGTATGGACCTGTCCGTATGGATAAATTATGGGAAGCCAGCCAATCCCCTAACGCCTTCGCATCAGCTTCGGTGCTCAGAGAAAGGGGAAGCCCCCCACCGACCGACGAAGCCTTACACAAAGTCACCCTACACCTCCCATTACAAAAAACAACCCAAAAGAAAAACCCCAAAAAAATTTGGCACTCTCAAAACCCCTTCGTTTTTTTGTACCGTCTAACACATGACAGGGCAAACACAACGAACATTCCCAACACTGCTTGTCAGCATTCCCGCTGATAAAACAGTCCTGATTTATTCCAGTTGATAAGCCCTTGCGACTTATCGTTGGCGAAGCCGTAGGGGCAGGGCGATGGCAAGGGAAAGGTTGAGGTTGAGGATAAGGTTGAGAGTCCAGGCTGGACCTCCCAAGCGGCGACCGCTAACGGTCGCTTCCTGCAGCAGACCCCGGATCGTTTCAACCTCACCCTCGGTACAGACCAAGCCTAAGAACAACCTCAACCTAACCCAAGAAAACCCCAGACCACCATACGCTACCAATCCTTCACCGAAATGCCCGTCTGGCAAAAAGCAAATAACCTGGCTACCGAAGTCTTCCAGCTGACCGTACCTCTGCCCCGATCAGAAGACTATGGATTGACCTCGCAAATCAGAAGATCTTCTAATAGCGTCTCCGGTAATATTGCAGAAGGGTTTGGCAGGCATACTTCAAAAGACAAAAGCTTTTTTTATACCATCGCCCGTGGATCAGCATTCGAAACTCAAAGCCACCTCCTTTACGGACAACAGGTTGAATATTTCACACCGGAAAAGGTCGAAAACCTCTATCAGGAATATAGTGTCCTGATTTTGGAATTAAACCGGTTGATGAGGGCGTTGGGGTGAGGGCAAGGGCAAGGGCAAGGGCAAAGGTTGAGGTTGAGGTTGAGGATAAGGTTGAGGTCCTGGCTAGGCCTCCCTGGCGGCGACCGCTAACGGTCGCTCCCCCGCAGCAGACCCCGCATGGTCTCAACCTCATCCTCGGCACAGACCAAGCATGAGACCAACCTCAACCTGGACCCAGGGCAAAGGTTGAGGTTGAGGATAAGGTTGAGAGCCCAGGCTAGGTCTCCCTTGCGGCGACCGCTAACGGTCGCTCCCTGCAGCAGACCCCGGATCGTCTCAACCTCATCCTCGGTACAGACCAAGCATGAGACCAACCTCAACCTAGCCCCAGGGCAAAGGTTGAGGTTGAGGATAAGGTTGAGAGCCCAGGCTAGGTCTCCCTTGCGGCGACCGCTAACGGCCGCTCCCCCGCAGCAGACCCCGCATGGTCTCAACCTCATCCTCGGCACAGACCAAGCATGAGACCAACCTCAACCTGACCCAGGGCAAAGAGAGGTTAAGGTTAAGGTTGAGGGGCTACACAACGGCTCCCAGGCGGCGACCGCTAACGGTCGCTTCCTGCAGCAGATCCCGGATGGTCTCAACCTCATCCTCGGCACAGACCAAGCATGAGACCAACCTCAACCTGGACCCAGCACAAGCATTCCAATACTAATTACAGAATGAAAATACTTATTACCGGCACCGCAGGCTTCATCGGCTACCACCTCGCCAACCGCCTAACCGCCCGCGGCGACCAAGTCACCGGCCTCGACATCATCAACGACTACTACGACCCACAAGTCAAATACGACCGCCTCAAAAGCGCGGGGATCAATACCGATGCCATAGCCTACGGCAAGCCCGTTAAAAGCACCACCCACGACAACTACCAGTTCGTCAAGCTGGACCTGGTGGACCGGGAAGGGCTCGATAAACTCTTCAAAGCGGAAAAATTTGATGCGGTAGTTAACCTGGCCGCACAGGCGGGCGTGCGCTACAGCCTCATCAACCCGCAGGCGTATATCGATAGCAATATCATCGGATTTACCAATATACTGGAGTGCTGCCGCCACCACGAGGTTGGGCACCTCGCCTACGCCTCCAGCTCCAGCGTGTACGGACTGAATGAGAAAATGCCGCTGTCGACGGCCGATAATGTGGACCACCCCATCTCCCTCTACGCGGCTTCCAAAAAGAGCAACGAGCTGATGGCGCATACTTACAGCCATCTGTTTGGGCTACCGACTACCGGGCTCCGCTTCTTCACCGTCTATGGCCCCTGGGGCCGGCCGGATATGGCGCTTTTCCTGTTCACCGAAGCCATGCTCAAGGGCGAGCCCATCAAAGTCTTCAACCACGGCAATATGGTGCGCGACTTTACTTACGTGGATGATATCGTGGAGGGCGTGGTGCGCGTCATCGACAACCCACCAAAGGGCAACCCGCAGTGGACCGGCGCGGCTCCCCTGCCTGACTCCTCCGTGGCGCCATGGAAGGTCTACAATATCGGGAATAACAACCCGGTGAAGCTGATGGACTTTATTAAGGCGATTGAGGAGAAACTGGGGATTACGGCAGAGAAAAATATGATGGATATCCAACCGGGGGACGTGCCCGCGACTTATGCGGATGTGCAGGACCTTATGGATAACTTTGGATATAAGCCTGGGACGAGTATTCAGGCAGGTATTAGTCAGTTTGTGGATTGGTACCTTGAGTACTATAAAATCTAAAACCCAGTAAAATAAATATATCTACAGGGAGCTCTGATCAATTATTTAAATTAGATACATAGGCTGCTACCTTTTTGAAAACAAAGTAATTGGCTGTAAATCATAAAAAAGACTACTTTTGCCTACTAATCAGGTGGAATTTATAATGACTAAATCTTCAAAAATCAGATTTAAGATCAATTCAAGGCAGCTGCTTCTGTTGTATAGCTTTGGGCTAAGCTTATTTTTGTCTTCCTGCGTTACGCATGATGAACTACTTAACTTTAATAGAGGCCCTGAATTCCCAACAGCTCCGGAAGCTATCCAAAACCTGCCTCAACTCACGATACAACCGGACGACCTGCTCTCTATCCGGATAAAAGCACTCGACCCAATTGCGGCGATGCCTTTTAATATTGACCCGGAGGGCATGAATATGCAAATGATGGGGGGAGGAGGTATGCGCCCCTTAATTGGCTATCTTGTTGACCGGGAAGGGGCGATTGATATGCCCATACTTGGAGAAATTAAGGTATTGGGGAGAACAACGGACGAAGTACGGCAGGTTGTACTGGAAAAGCTGGAACCATTTTTGAATAATCCAGTCGTTTCCGTACGATTTTTGAACTTTAGAATTACAGTTTTAGGTGAAGTTTTACAACCAGGCACTTTTTTCGTAGCTAATGAAAGAGTAACTGTTTTGGACATGCTGGGACAAGCCGGCGATATTACCCCCTATGGTAACCGGACCAACATTCTGGTTATCCGGGAAGAAGATGGGCAGCGCGAGTTTGGCAGACTGAATATACAGGAACGGGACATTTTTAAGTCCCCTTATTTTTACCTTCAGCAGAATGATGTGATTTATGTGGAGCCTTTAGAGGTACGAACGGCTTCTATTCGTGATCAATCAACACGGATTCTGCCATGGCTATCGGCGATTACGGCGCTTACCACTCTTGCGCTAACCCTTAGTAATATATAATTTTGAACAGTAACCAAAATATAAATAACTCTGATTTAATTCTCTCCGAGCCCTACGGAGGCGACACTATCGATGTACGCGAACTCCTCTTTGCTTTCCTTCGGAATTGGTATTGGATTGGGCTCTGTGTGGTCACTGGTTTTTTCTTAGCAAGATTGTATTTAAGGTATACCGTACCAATCTATCAGGCAAATGGAACAATTTTAATCAAAGAAGAAGAAAGCAGTGGGTTGTCTGAAGAAGCGGTACTACAGGAAATTGGCATACTGAAACCTAGTAGCAATATCGAGAATGAGATACAAATTCTCAAGTCACGTACGCTAATGCGCGAAGTGATGGCAGAACTGGGACTAAATGTAGAATATGTGGGCTTGGGGAGGTTAAGGAATTCCGATCTGTATTTGAACTCCCCTATAGTTTTAGATTCTGTGCATTGGAATGAAGGTGAAAGGCAAGCTACGCTGGATATTGAAATCAATAGCTCAGAATCCTACACACTCCTTGACGTGGAAAACGAGATCGAAAGCTCATATACTTTTGATGAACCTCTAACCCTTGAGAAAGATACCTTTTGGTTGCGGTACGTCCCCTATCAAAGCAGTGCTAATCGTATTCAAATCAATATTGGCGTAAGTCCAAAGCGTTACCTGAAACCACTACAAGTTAAAACGGTCGATGATTACTCTAGTGTTTTGAATCTGCAAATTGAAGACCCCGTGCCTCAAAAGGCAATTGATATTCTGAATAAACTAGTTGAAGTTTACAATCAGGCAGCTATTGATGATAAGAATCAGGTAGCGAAGAAGACGCTTAAATTTATTGATGATCGACTGCGGTTGCTAACCATAGAACTGAGTAATGTAGAGGGAGGACTTGAGCAGTACAAGGAAAGAAATGAGATCCCTACAGAAGCCGCTACGACAGTAAATATAGTTCTCGAAGAAATTGGTCAGTATGATAATACCCTGACTCAAAAGCAAATCCGTCTAGAGCTCCTTAAGGCGGTTGAGGACATACTCAGTGGTGGGGATGTGACTCAGTACGAATTAATACCCGCTAATATCGTCCTTGAAGATGCTGGGGGGGTGGATGCTCAAATACAACGGTATAATGAATTACTATTAGACCGGGAACGGTTGATGCGGGCTGCAGGGGCGGATAACCCGCAACTTATTGCGCTCAATCAACAGTTGGCAGGCATGCGGAATAACATTGTACAGAGTGTACAGGCGGTACGAGAAAACCTGGAGCTCTCAATTAGAGAAACCCAACGCAAGCTTAAAGAATTGCAGCAACGGATTAATAAAGTGCCACGACAGGAAAGAGAATTGTTGGAAATTAAGCGGCAGCAGAATATTAAAGAAGCGTTATTTCTCTTTTTATTGCAGAAGAAAGAGGAGACAGCGCTCTCCGCTGCCATTACAGTGCCTAATGCCCGTGTAATTGACCCGGCAATTTCTGGTGGTGGTCCAGTTTCCCCAAATGCCATGCGTATTTATACGCTAGGGCTTATACTGGGCTTTGCACTTCCTATTGGGCTGATATTTATATGGGAATTATTGGATAATAAAATTTATAGCGAGGCAGACATCAAACGTTTCACCCAAACACCAGTACTTGGGGCTATTGCACAGAGCAAAGGTCAAAACCCAATTGTGGTAAAACCGAATAGCCGCTCAGGGATTGCGGAGATGTTCCGATTACTTAGAACCAATCTGAATTATATTGGGCAGGGACAATCTAAACAGGTAATACTAATAACATCTGGTATGAGTGGGGATGGAAAGACGTTTATCGCTGTTAACTTGGGAATTTCTTTGTCCCTGACTGGTAAGCGAGTCGTTGTTTTGGGTATGGATTTACGCAAGCCAAAGCTGTCTAAGTATCTAACCCAACAATCCGACTACGAAGGGGAAGGGGTTACTAATTATCTAGTCTCTAACATCGAATTAGAAAGTATAATCCGACCTACTGAAATTAATGAGAACCTTTTCTTTATTCCAAGTGGTCCGGTACCGCCAAACCCATCAGAACTATTGAGTGGTAGTAAGACGACTGAGCTATTTAAATATTTGAAGCAACAATTTGATTATATTGTAATCGATACAGCACCGGTTGGATTGGTAGCGGACGCATTCCTACTAGAACCTTACACAGATATTTCACTTTTTTCTATTCGTTATGGAAAAACGCCTCAGCAAGTTTTAGGTGGGCTTGAGGAAATGCGTAAAGACAAAAAGCTAAAAAATCCATCAATTGTATTGAACGGCGTGAAAGAGGGCAAAGGGTATGGGTATGGGTATGGGTATGGGTATGGGTATGGGTATGGGTATGGGTATTATGAAGATGATGACAACCCTAAAAGAACAGGGAGAACTCTAAATATTTTCAACAAGTAAACTCTCATGACTTAGATTCATTAATAAAGGTTTTGATCTTGCAAAACATCATAATTTGTGCCAGATCAAAACCTGCCATGCAACATAGTAAAAAACGACCAAGATTCTAATGCAGAAAAGCCGCGATTTAGTTAGTACATTTCCTTACTCTATTCTATAGCAGCTTCGAAAGTAAAGATTTACTAAGGAACTGGTGAAAAAGTAATATAACGAATATACAAAATTTGCGTTAACAAACTATATTGTCATCCTTGAATATGTGTGTTCTTCAGACAAAAAGTATTTACACTTTACCGTCTAAAGTTTTACACTTATGGTAGCTAACTTCTAAAAGTGTATAGTCATCAAAATTTTTCTGACTTATCTTCTAAAACACTCTCGTTAACAATATTGCTATTTTGGTACAATTTTTAACCGTAAAATTTCCTTATCTCCAGTATTTCCACGCCCATCTGGGCTATCGTATGTATCTACTTTTAGTGGTAAGTATAGCTGTAGGCGTTATGGATGGTTTAGGCTTAGCTATGTTCCTTCCTCTTCTAGAGTTATTGACAGATCAAAATGATATCGCAAGTACAGAGAAGATGGGTAACCTAGCTTTCATATTAAACAGTCTAAATTATTTAGGTCTAAAACTAACGCTCAACGTAGTACTTGTAACTATGTTTATCTTCTTTACATGTAAAGGTTTAGCCATGTATTTCCAACAATATCTAACTGCTTCATATCAACAGTTTTTTATTCGAAATATCCGAGTAGAAAATATTGATGCATTAGCAGCATATAGCTATTATGCTTTTGTCAAGGAAGATGTTGGTCTTATACAAAATACTCTAAGTGGTGAGGTACAAAGGGTTATGTCAGGCTTTCAAAAATATACAGCGATACTAAAGCTATTTATTCTGGTCTTAACTTATGCAAGTCTTGCCTTTTTAGCCAATCCTGAATTTGCTGTATTAGTATTGATAGGAGGATGGGTTTCTAATTTCATCTTTTCTTATCTATATAAAAAAACAAAGTCTCTATCAAGTGAATTAGTGAAGAGCAATCATGGTTTTCAAGGGTTACTAATACAAGAAGTCGCTTTTTTTAAATATCTTAAATCTACAGCAAGTATAGAAAAATACGCTTTAAAACTTAAAGAAAGAGTCTATGAGATCGAAAAAGCAATGCGTACAATTGGTATTCTTGATGGAATAATGCGTGGATTACGTGAACCACTTATGATAGGCATAGTGGTACTTGTCATAATCATTCAAGTCAATTATTTAGGGGGAAGTTTATCTACTATTATTCTCAGTTTGTTATTTTTTTATAGATGCCTTACTTCCGTGATGACATTACAATCCAATTACAATCAGTTCTTATCAGTATCTGGATCACTAGAAAATATGACGGTATTTATAAATAAATTAAAAAAACACCAAGAGGTATTTGGAAAAACCCCTTTTCAAGGTCTTGATAAAGCTCTTAAGCTTAACAAAGTTTCATTTATGTATGATGAAGGGATAGATATTCTTAAAGATATTGATCTGATCATTAATAAAAATGAAACAATTGCTTTTGTGGGTGAAAGTGGTTCAGGTAAAACCACTCTAATGAATATTCTAATTGGTCTTTTAAAACCCACAACTGGTATGTTTTTTCTTGACGAGACAGACAGTCTGCAAATTGACATAACTACCTATCAAAAACGGATTGGATATATTACACAAGATCCCGTAATATTTGATGACACTATTTACAACAATGTTTCATTCTGGGCAGAGAAAACGCCTGAAAATCGTTTACGATTTGAGGAAGCTTTGAAGAAAGCTAGTATCTTGGATTTTATGTTGGCACAACCAAAAAGAGAAGATACCAGATTGGGAAATAATGGAATTAACCTGAGCGGCGGACAGAAACAACGCATCTCTATAGCTCGTGAACTATACAAAGAAGTAGAATTCCTGTTCATGGATGAGGCAACTTCTGCTCTAGACTCCGCAACAGAAAAGGAAATCCAAACAAATATTGACACTTTGAAAGGCAATTACACTATTTTGATAATAGCTCACAGACTATCGACAATTAAGAATGCAGATCGAGTAGTCGTTTTGAATAAAGGGCGAATAGAGAGGATTGGCAGTTATAAGCAGCTAGTCAAAGAGTCCAAAGCTTTCCAGCGGATGATTGCGTTGCAAGAAGTCTAAAATTTACATTTAATCGAATTGAAAATGAAAACCAAAATATTAGACTGTACCCTTAGAGACGGTGGCTATTATACTAATTGGGATTTCCCAGAATCCGTCGTGCAAAACTACCTTGAAGCCTTTAACCATATTCCTATTGAGTTTTTAGAAATTGGTTATCGCTCTGTACCCATGAAGTCCTACATGGGAGAATTTTTTTATTGTCCTCCGTCATTAGTTCAAAAAATAAAGTCTGTATCGAATAAAAAGCTCGCAATTTTAATAGATGAAAAAAACACTACTCCTAAAGATGCAGAAAAGTTATTAGAACCAGTCAGAAGTATGGTAGATATGGTTCGTGTTGCAATAAATCCCAAAAACATTAATCGTGCCCTTCATTTAGGCGAGAGCATCAAGAAGCTAGGATTTGCACTTAGCTTCAATGTAATGTACATGTCAACTTGGAAAAATAACAAAGCATTTCTAGAATCAGCATCTGATATTGATGATCTTTTAGATTACTTCTACATGGTAGATTCGTTTGGTGGTGTATATCCTGAAGAAGTAAAAAATAGCATTCATTTTTTGCGCTCTAAGACTTCGGTAAAACTAGGTTTCCACTCTCATAATAATTTAGAGATGGCTTTCTCAAATACACTAACGGCTATTGAACACGATATCGATATAGTGGATGCCACAATTACAGGGATGGGGCGCGGGGCAGGTAACTTGAAGACAGAACTCCTCTTGACTGCTCTCAATGCACAGAATAAAATAGACTTCCCTTTCAACGAATTGAGTAAAGTAGTTGATACTTTTTCAGAGCTACAAAAAGAATACCAATGGGGTACAAACTTACCCTACATGGTTTCGGGAGCTAATTCCCTTCCACAAAAGGATGTGATGAGCTGGGTCAGCAAGCGCTACTATTCTTTTAACAGTATTATTCGCGCACTTCAAAATTTGTCAAAGGGACAGGAAGATAACGAAAAACTCCAAACATTTAGACCAAAGAAAAAGGTTAAAAATGCCCTAATTGTTGGTGGAGGTTCATCCGTAAGTCAACATTCTAAGGCTATAGCTGAATACTTAAATCGCAATCCGGATATTTTAATTATCCATGCCAGCTCTAAGAATGCCATGATTTTTAAGCATTTGAAAAATCCTCAATATTTCTGCTTGGTAGGCAATGAGGGCTACAGGATGGAAGATGTATTCCATGGCACACTACCTAATAACACTGTTTGTATTTTGCCGCCTTATCCAAGAGTAATGGGGACCTATATACCTAGTTCTCTTAAGCATAATGCGAAAGAGATAGCAAAAAATACATTCACAGACAAATACATTGACTCACACACAGCTATTGCGCTCCAAGCAGCACTGGACTTAAAAGTAAAGCACCTCTATTTAGCTGGTTATGATGGCTATGCTTCGGAAGAGCTGACAATAAAAACACAAGAGCTAACCGAAGAGAATAAGTTTTTGTTTTCTTGTTTTATGACTTCATTTAAAGGTGAAATTGTCGCCCTCACTCCAACTGTATATATCGATAATGTGGTTTCAATTTATTCCCTACTTTGATGAAATTCCTTACCGTAATACCCGCAAGAATGCAATCTACCAGGTTGCCAGGTAAACCATTACTAAATTTGATGGGTAAAAGCATGTTGGAAAGAACTTATAATAGATGTCTGTTAGCAGTTCCTTCTGACCAACTAATTATTGCTACTGATCACCTTGAAATTGAAAACCATTGCAAATTAATGGGCATGAATGTTATCATGACTTCTACTGAATGTATGACCGGTACAGACAGAGTAGCCGAAGTAGCAACAAAGATTGATGCAGATATATACATCAATGTACAAGGTGACGAACCTTTAATGAATCCAGCAGACATTAGAGCCACTATTAGGGCAGCGCAAAAATACCCTGGTGAAATCATAAATGGTTATGCCTCAATTGACGAAGCTGATTACATCAATTCTCATACTCCTAAGGTTGTATTTTCAAAAGACAATAGCTTATTATATATGTCTAGAAGCAGTATTCCGGGTAATAAAAAACAATCTTTTACTAAGGCTTGGCGTCAGGTATGTGTATATGCCTTTCCGAAAGTGACCCTAAAAACATTTGCAGCCCAAACGGAAAAAACACCGCTGGAATCAATTGAAGATATTGAGTTACTTCGATTTATTGAATTAGGTATACCAGTAAGAATGATCCCACTTTCAACAACTTCTATACCTGTAGACACTCCTGAAGATCTAGATAAAGTTATGATTGAGCTAAAAAAACTTGAAAATGTATAATAATATTCAGGTCATCTTCTGGGATTTTGACGGAGTGATACTGAATTCTAATTCGGTTCGTGACTATGGCTTTAGAGAGGTATTGAAAAAATTTCCAGAAAAACAAGTTCAGCAGCTCATTACGTATCATATTCTTAATGGAGGGTTATCTAGGTATGTCAAGTTCCGTTACTTTTTTGAGGTGATTAGAAAAGAAGCTATCACAAAAAGACAAGTACAAGACTTATCAGCTCACTTTTCAGATATCATGTTGAAGAGACTTATCGATCCCTCTTTATTAATTAAAGAAACGAATAATTTTATTAGACAAAATAACAATAACTATGCTATGCACATCGTTTCTGGTTCAGATCAAAAAGAATTGCGTACTATCTGCAAAGAACTGAATATCGACCAGTATTTCAAGTCTATACACGGCTCTCCTAAGCCAAAAATTGAATGGATTAAAGAATTGCTCAATATACATCAATATTCTGTTGATCATTGTGTCTTAATTGGTGACTCCACGAATGACAAAGAGGCTGCTATTGGAAACAACATTAAATTTCAAGGGTATAATAATCCTATACTTGAAAAGGGAAGCGAAACTTATTTCATTTTTGACCCTCTCTCCCTTTAAATCATTTCATGAAAAACATCTTACTTGTACTTAACATGTCTCCAGGTGAACTCGACTGGATAATTCCGATTCTAGACATCGCCAAGACTCAATACCATATTAGAATTACCGTTATTTACGACAAAAAAAGTATTTATCAAAATCTAAAAAAAAACTACCATCTAAAAAAGAACTTAACGGATATTGTAGATAAAGAAATAGTATTTGATAAATTCCCTTCTTTATTTTATCGCGTTGTCTGGATGTTACCTTATAAACCTCTAAAGAAATGGTATAATCTTGTCATAAATAGGCTATTCGGACAACGACTTATTAATGAGTTGCAAGCTTTGGGGTCAGATGTCACAGTACTATCTGAATCTGGAACAGATACACTATCTTATAAAATTGTAAAAAAAGTCTTTCCTGATTTCTACTATGTCCGCTTTCCTCATTCCTTTTTCATAAATGGAAATAAAAAAGATGGGAGACCAATTCATGTTCAGAAGAAAGTTAACTACGATAAAATGTTAGTAGCGTCTGAACATGATGTAGGGTTTTACGCTCTAAAGCACCCGGTAGACAACATCGAGGTTGTTGGTTATCCTTTTTTAGAAAAGGTATGGCTGGAGAAATTTGTAAAAGATGCTGAGGAAGAAAGTGAGCAATCTGCGATGCTGCTTTTGAGCAGAAATATACACCCCGTAAATCTAAAGAAAAGTTCATACGACTATCTGATAAATTCTACAATCGAATGTGCGCGACAGCTAGGCATGAAACTGATCGTTAAACCCCATCCAAGAGAAAAAAAATCATATTTACTAAAACGATTAAACCGAGCTAATGGACTAGCATATGAAATATCCTATGCTCACCCATTAATATTAGCAAAAAGGGCCCGGCTGATAGTTGCACTGAATACTTCAGCATGTATATTACCTTTAGCTCTTGATAAACTAGTAATTGATTTTTGGTTAGGGAACGAAGGTAATCACGTCGTTGGTCGGCGTATTTTTAAAGAGCTTGGATTAGTCGTCTCTGTTGATACTAAGGAAGATTTACTTCTGCAAGCAGAATCAATCATTAATAACAACTTCGATAAAGAACAAATCCTTAGTAATTATAAAGAACACGTGCGTTTTGAACCCAAACCATCTTCAAAAGCTATCAAGCTTATCCATGATGGTATGATGTTTAAAAACCAAACAAAGCAAACATGAATTTGAAAGATAAATCAATCCTAATTACAGGAGGAACTGGCTCATTAGGTAAAGCCCTCGCGAAGCACTTATTAACTAAATATCCTCAACTTAAAAAATTGGTTATCCTATCTCGTGATGAGCAAAAGCAATATCATATGGCGATGGAGTTTGAGGAATATAAAAAACAAATTAGATTTTTCATTGGTGATGTCAGGGACAAAGCAAGGCTAGTCAGAGCATGTAAAGATATTGACTACGTTATCCACGCAGCAGCAATGAAGCATGTTCCAATTGCAGAATATAATCCTGAAGAATGTGTAAAAACTAATATTGACGGCGCTAGAAATGTTATCGATGCTTGCTTGGAAACAGGGGTTGAAAAAGTAATTGCCCTATCGACAGATAAAGCTGCTGCTCCTGTAAATTTATATGGCGCTACAAAACTTGCATCAGACAAGCTTTTTGTAGCTGCAAATAACATCACTGGATGGAACCCAATAAAATTTAGTGTTGTTCGATATGGTAATGTAATGGGGTCTAACGGTTCTGTAATTCCGTTCTTTCTAAATAAAAGGAATGAAGGAACTCTTCCTATCACCGATCCAGAAATGACTCGGTTCAATATCAGTCTAAAAGGAGGAGTAGCGATGATTATGCATGCTCTGGAGCATGCTTGGGGCGGAGAGATTTTTATACCTAAAATCCCTTCCTACCGAATTACAGATGTGGCAGAAGCTATAGGACCTCAATGTGATAAACCAATCATAGGTATTCGCCCTGGTGAAAAGATTCATGAGGAAATGATTACTTCTTCGGACTCTTATAATACCTACGATCTTGGTAAGTATTATACCATTCTTCCTTCTAGACATAAATGGGTCTTATCGGACTACATTGCTCATTTCAATGCGAAGAAAGTTGAATTAGGCTTCAGGTATAACTCTGGAGAAAACACAGAATGGGAAACCGTTGAAAGCCTAAGGTCACTAATTAAAGAATATATAGACCCTACATTTGAAGTATAATGGAGAATACAATACCATATGGTCGGCAATACATTTCAGATGAGGATATCGAAGCCGTAGTTAACACGCTTCGTGCGGATTATCTTACTCAAGGTCCACGTATACCCGAATTTGAAGCAGCTTTTGCGGAGTATGTAGGTGCAGAATACGCGGTGGCAGTCGCTAATGGAACAGCTGCATTACACCTTTGTACTTTGGCACTTAATGTGCAAGCAGGGGACAAAGTTATTACCTCGCCCATCACATTTGCAGCCTCTGCTAATTGTGTCAGCTATTGCGGCGGTGAAGTAGTCTTTGCAGATATTGACCCTGATACTTACCTATTGGATATTACGGCAGTTAGAAGACTCTTGGAATCAGCTGAATCTAGAGCTTATAAAGGTATCATACCCGTAGATTTTGCCGGCAGAGCGGTGAACATGGAAAGCTTCCGTAATTTGGCTGATGAATATGACCTTTGGATAATAGAAGATAGCTGCCATGCCCCAGGAGGTTACTTCATGGACAACAATGGCGTAGAGCAATATTGTGGAAATGGCAAATTTGCCGATTTAGCTATTTTTTCTTTCCATCCAGTAAAACATATCGCTGCCGGTGAAGGTGGAATGATTACAACTAATGACAGAGTACTTTATGAGAAGCTCAATGTCTTAAGAACGCATGGAATCACAAAAGATAGTACTCAGTTCACTAATGACCTTTCCTTTGCTGCCGGAATAGACTCGTCCATTACGCAGCTCAAAAGCTATCCAAATTGGTATATGGAGATGCAGAGCTTAGGCTATAATTATCGTCTTACTGATTTTCAAGCGGCATTAGGAAATAGCCAATTAAGCCGTGCGGCTCAAGGTATGCACCGTCGCAAAGAAATTGCTCAGCGCTATCAGCAGGCTTTCGAGAATGCTCCTTTCGTGATCAGACAAAGCGGGGTCATCATAGGTCATGCCTATCACCTCTATGTACTTGAAGTGAAAGATCGACTAGGTTTATATAACCATTTGCAATCAAATAAAATTTATACTCAAATTCATTACATCCCTTGCCATATGATGCCTTATTACCGAAATAAAGGTTGGCACGAAGGGGATTTACCGTACGCTGAGAACTATTATAAGCACTGTATTTCAATCCCTATTTTCCCTACCCTATCCGAAATAGACCAAGAGCGTGTTATCGAAACCATCTGGGACTACTACGAACTTAGGTGCTGAGATATATGAAAAAATTCTTAAATTAATAGAGTTTATTAAAGCTGGCTCTGAGAGCAACTCAACGCGTACGCGCGTACAAAATCAGGGTGAATAAACTCTAATATAAGACTTAGATCAAAGTGATTATACGAGGTGCCAAATCTGAATTAATCCGATTAATTCGTAAACAACTAGACTTTTTTTTAATAACCACTAATGAGATGAAAGTGGTTGAAGCATTACTTGATGAGGTACTAGACGAACTTTCGTATTGTTTTTCTCATAGTACGAACAAGTATTACATACGGGGGAATGAAGTATATTTCAATCCTTTTCATTCTTCTCAATATTGTATTTTTCTCTATAAGCTTGCTAATTCAGCTTTCTACAGAATAGAAAATAAGTCTATAGCCACTAAAATATATCTTTTAAACAAGATGCTTCATAGCTGCGATCTATTCTATGAAATTAAACTACCAAAAGTATTTTTCTTAGACCATCCTTTAGGAGCTGTACTTGGCAAAGCTACTTACGGTACTCATTTTTCGTTTCGCCAAGGATGTACGGTAGGTAACAACAAGGGAATTTTCCCAGTTATCGGAGACCATGTGAAAATGTGGTCAAATAGTAAAATTTTAGGGAATTGCCAGATTGGAGATAATGTCATTATTTCCAGTGGTTCGTATATCAAAGATCAAAACATCCCAGATAATACGATTGTCTTCGGGCGTAGTCCTAATATTATTCTAAAAGAAAATAAACAATCAGGAGTTACGTCCTAACATCTTCTTTTAATGACTAGTACATTATTTATTAGTGGATTATTCAGATCAGGCACCACCTTTCTTGCTCGTGCCTTGAATAGCCATGCTGAAATGTGTGTGCTTTCCGATCCTCATCGTGTGTTTTTTAAATATGTACGAAATAAGTTTTATACTAGTAGACTAGGTGAGTATAACTCTAATCAACCGCTAGATGATTACTTTTTAAAGGACGTCGCTCTACGCAATGATTTCCATCATAGTTGGACATCTATTCCCTTTACCTCCGACGAGGTGGAAGCCTTAAAGCCTATTCTTATTAAAGGAGCTGCCGCATTTTCACCAAGAATTGGGCACAATTTAGATAAACTGCAGGCAGGTTCTGCAATAGAAGTTTATAATCAGTTGATTCAACTTGCCGCAGAGGCATATCAAGCTAAGGCAAGTGATCTGATTGGCACGAAAGAGGTTTGGACAGACGAATTTCTACCTACACTGGTAGCGCAGAACCGAAAATGTTTGCAAGTAGTCCGTGACCCTAGAGCAGTGATAGCTTCCAATAGGAAAAGTGCGACTGGAGCTTATCCCATTTTGTTCTTAATTAGGCAATGGCGAAAAAGTGTGGCATCTTATCACCTTATGGAAGACCATCCATCACATCTACTGATGAAATATGAAGACTTGGTAAGTAATCCAAGGCAAAGCTTTGAACGTATTACTAATTTTTTAGGGCTTCCTTTTGATTCAAATCTTTTGTCCCCATCTACCTATAAAGATGGTTCCGGTGCTTCTTGGCAGCAGAATTCATCCTATGGGACTTCGAAGCAGATTAATAGTCAGTATTTAGATAAATGGAAAACAATCCTTAGCCAAGACGAGTTGCGCATGATTGAATGGTTCTGCTTGCCGGAAATGCGCACTATGCGTTATAACCCTTCAATAGAACTTCATTCATTTCCCAGAAAAGAAGACCTCTACATAGAGCACTACCCTACAGAAGCAGAATGGATAAAGGAGTTTGATTTTCGTCTTAACCCCGTTGTATTAGAAGAGGAATATAAGCGTTACCAATTGCTTAAAGAGAATAGCAATCTCGATGAAGCCGATATTAATCTATACTTCTTGAATGTTCGAGCCTATAATGCATTAAAGAATGTCATTTAGTTACCAAATCATAGAAGAACTATACTTTACGAATAGGAATTTCTGTTCTGATGACTATGATAAAGTGCTGGCTCAAATCCTAGGTTATTTACCTGGTGCTAAAGTTCACAGATATACTTCAACTGAAGCACTAAATGGCTGGGAAATTCATCCAAAATGGAACCTAAAAAGTGCCAGCATACGAAAGGACGGTGAGTTGATATTTGATGGCACTGCTCACCCTTTGAACGTTATTGGGCTGTCAGCACCGTTTTCAGGAAAAATAATTGGGCAAGATTTAAAAAAACACCTTCATTATAAGACTATAAGTCCCCTTGAAAAAGAAGCCATCCCTTTTCATTTTCGACAGTTTTATCAACCTTGGAATCGAGATTGGGGGTTTTGTGTCACCATGTCCTTTTACGAAAGTATAGCCGATAAGGATGAATATACTGTGGAAATTGCCACAGAAGAATCTGAAGGATATTTAGATATACTGGAGTTTGATATTAAAGGACAGAGTGAACTTACCTTTTGTTTTGTAGCCCACCTTGATCACCCTGGAATGGCGAATGATGATCTAGCTGGCTGTGCTGTGGGGATCGAGTTTTTCAAAAAACTAGCTGAGACAAATACTAAATACAGCTATAAGCTGCTGATCCTACAAGAAATCATTGGCTCTGTATATTACCTTGAAAACTTAGAGCCATCCGTTAAACGCAATTTATTTTCAGGCATGTTTCTGGAAATGCTAGGTAGTGATGGACCACTAAAGCTTCAACGAAGTTTTAGTGACAATCTAATCGATCCAATAGCGGAAACGCTCCTTTTGAGCCAGTCTTCAGGTGACGATATACAGAAAGTTTATGACTTCAGGTCGCTCATTGGAAATGATGAGATTGTATTTGAATCTTATGATATCCCAATGTGTAGTCTATCTAGGTTTCCTTATCCACAATACCATACCTCACTGGATAACATGGACATTATAAGTGCGGAAAGTCTGGATGAAAGCGTAGTCTTTCTTCAAAATTTGATCGAACAAATCGAAGAAGTGACCGTTATTAACAAGCAAATTAAAGGCTTGTTTGCATTAAGTAATCCTAAGTACAATTTATACGTTGATGTAGCTACCGCAGGCGAACATGCGGTAGGATTGAGGAGGTTAATGGACTTTGTATTTTTTATGCGGAAGCCATATAGTTTGAAAGAACTTTCTAAAAGATTCGAACTACCATTATCGGTAACTTTAGATTATCTGAAGAAATGCGAAGCAAAAGGATTGGTTACGATAGAATAAAATATGAGACTAGCTATAATTCCTGCTAGGGGCGGCAGTAAGCGTATACCCCGAAAAAACATCAAACTGTTCTTGGGTAAGCCGATTATTGTTTATTCTATTCAGGTAGCTCTTAATAGTGGACTATTTGATGAGGTGATGGTTTCTACGGATGAGGACGAGACAGCTCAGATCGCAAAACAATATGGAGCTAAAGTTCCGTTCAGGCGATCTGCAAAAAATGCTGATGATCATGCCGGAACTATGGATGTAATCTTAGAAGTCATTGACGAGTATATGGGACGAGGCATTGATTTTGACTATATCTGTTGTCTTTACCCAACAGCACCATTAGTACTCACTGAACATTTAAATGAGGGGCTAGCTTTGCTAGAAAGTACGCCTGATTTGCATTTTGTCTTTCCAGTTGCTCAATTTAGCTATCCCATCTGGAGAAGTCTTAAACGCGATGCAAATGGGGTGACGGTAATGAATTGGCCTGAACATCTCAACTCCAGATCACAAGACCTACCATCAGCCTATCATGATGCGGGTCAATGGTATTGGATGCGAAAAGAGGCTGTTGGAAAGCCCTTCTTTGGAGAAAAATCCAAATCAATAGTGCTTTCTGATGAGTATGTTCAAGATATAGACAACCTTAGTGATTGGAATATTGCTGCTTTAAAATATGAGTACTTACAAAGTATTAAGTAGCCAGTCGTACGTATCTGATCCTTATCGTATTGTCCCTATACGTATGGAAGATCGGTATGACATCATGAAATGGCGAAATGAGCAAATATATCATTTGCGTCAAGATAAAGTATTAACGAAGGAGAGCCAAGATTACTATTTTAGTAATGTGGTAAGTACCTTATTTGATCAGGATTTTCCTAGTCAAATTCTTTTTTCCTATTTGGACGAACAACGTTGCATTGGATATGGCGGACTAGTGCATATCAATTGGATGGATCGAAATGCCGAAATATCCTTCATCATCGATACAAAATTGGAAAAACATGCTTTTCATCATCACTGGTCTAAGTATTTAGCTCTAATTGAAAAAGTTGGTTTTGAAGACTTAAAGTTGCATAAGCTTTATGTCTACGCTTTTGATCTTCGTCCGCACCTTTATGAAGCATTAGAATATAACAATTATTTTATGGATGCGCGCCTTAAAGACCACTGCCTTCTTGACGGTACATATACAGATATTGTTATTCACGCTAAAATAAATCCTACTGTATGGAGGTAGGTATATTGGCTAGTGGTAATCTAGGGTATGAACTATTACAAAAAGTAGTATCCAAGTATAATGTGGTGGCTATTCTTACAGATGCTAAGTCCGAATTAATTGTTGCTCTAGCAAGGGAATATGCGATTGACTGTTTTATTGGCAATCCCAGAAAAGGAAAAGCAAGCTCTTTTATTCGCAAGCATAAAATAGAAGTCTTAGTATCTATCAACTATCTTTTTTTAATTGAAAAAGATTTAATTAATTGGCCTAAGGCATTGGCTTTCAATATACATGGTTCTTTATTGCCTAAATATAGAGGACGTACGCCACACGTATGGGCGATCATTAATAATGAAAAAGTGACTGGTATTACTGCCCATGTTATTGATGAAGGATGTGATACTGGAGCTATTATTGAGCAGGTCCCTATTCCAATTCTACCTAGTGACACAGGCGCTGATATGCTGAAGAAATATACTGAGCAGTATCCTGTGATAATAGATAAGGTGCTGACCCAGATTAGCAACAATCGCCTATCCTTGACAGAACAAGATTCCGAGCGGGCTACTTATTTTGGTAAACGTGCCCCTGATGATGGTCAAATAAACTGGGATTGGCAGCGAGAACGTGTAATTAATTGGGTACGAGCTCAAGCAGCCCCTTATCCAGGAGCATTCAGTTGGATAAAAGCAGAGAAGGTAATCATTGACCAAGTACTTCTTGATGACTATGGCTTTCATCAAGAAACGCCTAATGGCACCATACTTACGCTTGATCCTTTAAGAGTGAAAACGCCTAATGGCGTATTACAAATAACAAAAATTAGACCTACGCTGACTATATTACAAGTCGGAACGCAATTACAGTGATATGAAGATCGAAAACTTTTATTTAAACAAGGATAGTAAAGTATTTATAGTAGCTGAGCTTTCAGCCAATCATAACGGTAGTCTGGATACGGCACTTGAGACAGTGCGTGCGGCCAAGCGAGCCGGAGCAAATGCGATAAAACTTCAAACTTACACTGCTGACACCTTGACTATTAAGAGTGAAAAAGATGATTTCATCATTAAGTCCGGATCCATTTGGGATGGAAAATCTTACTATGAACTTTACGAAAGTGCCTATACCCCTTGGGAATGGCACCAAGCATTATATGATTGTGCTAAAGAAGAAGGGCTGATCTGTTTTTCTTCCCCATTTGATACTACTGCAGTGGATTTCTTAGAAACCCTTGGTACGCCAGTTTATAAAGTAGCTTCCTTTGAAATTACAGATATTCCTCTGATAGAATATATCGCATCCAAACAGAAGCCAATTATTCTTTCAACCGGCATTGCCAGTTTAGAAGACATTGAATTGGCGTTAGATGCTTGCAGGAAAGTTGATAATAATGATATCGCTTTGTTAAAATGTACCTCTAGCTACCCTGCCCCTATTGCAGAAGCCAATATGATTATGGCTCAGGATTTCGCAGAGCGATTTGACGTAATACCTGGCTTATCCGATCATACCATAGGTAGTACAGTACCAGTAGTAGCCACTGTTCTGGGGGCAAAAATTATAGAAAAGCATTTCATTCTTGATCGCTCCATTGGTGGTCCTGATGCATCATTCTCTATGAATGAAAAGGAATTTACAGAAATGGTAAAAGCCGTACGCGAGGCAGAACTCGCCATTGGAAAAGTAGATTACACCCCAACTCAAAAGCAAATTGATAGCCGAAACTTCAGTCGCTCGCTTTATGTAGTGGAAGATATTAAAGCTGGTGAAACGATTAACGAAGAAAATGTGAGAAGTATACGTCCAGGGCATGGGATGCATCCTAAAGAGTTAAAAAATATAATTGGGAAAAAGGTTAAACAAGATTTAGAGAAAGGGAGTCGAATGAGTTGGGATTTGATAGAGAGCTGAAGCATATAAAATATTGAAAAGGCAGTTATTTGAAGAAACTTTGATAGGCAAACCTAAAGGTGGGATTGCAAAAATAAAATCAATAAAAAATCTCCCTAGGTCTCAGGATAATGAGTTCCAAAATGACACCAACAGCGTAAAGAAACAGCAGTTCTCAATTTAAATACCATTCCGATAATGAGCGCGTCTGTCTAACTTTACGGGATGGAAAAAGTAGTAAGCAAAGAATCATTGAGCTGCTTTGACAGCCTTTATCACGGAGTGATTTCCCGTTTGCTTGACCGCATGGAGGACAGCCGCGCCGAAAATGCGAGCTATAGCATGAGCGATGCCCTGAAAAGCGGCTTCGCCATTTACTCGCTGAAGTGTACGTCTTTGTTCTCCTTCCGTAAGCGAAGCCAGGCCGAAGACAGCAATCTTGCCACGGTTTACGGTATTGGTCGCATACCCACGAACAACGCCCTGCGCAACATATTGGACAAGGCCAAGCCTGATAAGCTCAGACAAGGGTTCCATGACTTATTCAAGCGCGTGCGCAAAATCGGGGTGCTCGACAAGGGCGAAGCCGCTGGAAAATTGAGAATGAGACGTTCAATACACTCAAGAACCAGTCTTACAATTTCGAGCATAACTTTGGCCATGGGCAGGAAAACCTGTGTACCATTTTTGCCTACCTGATGATGCTGGCATTTTATGTGGACCAAATCCAGCAAAGCAGTTGCCGCTACTTTAGGATAGTCCTCCGAGAGCTAAAGACCAGAGCAAAGCTATGGGAAAGCATCCAGGCGGTGTTCAAAATCCTGCCCAGAGAAAATATGGCACAGGTGCTTCTCTCCGTGGCCGAAATGTATCAGATCAAACTGGAGTAATTTTCAAATTGAGAATTGCTGCTAACACACTATAATGAGTAATGTAGAACCCGCATATAAAGAAGAAAACTTCGTTTTCAAGAGACCTCCTAGGATATTGGAGCTAGCCTCGACTTTAACGCCCTTGCTTAATGAACTGCACGATGTGTCATATTCTGCTAGTTATTGGCTTGCCACTTTACATAGACACCTCACAGCCTGTATTAACAGACGCCCCTATTTAGAGCAAGAAAATGGTAATGAAAAATATGGGACTTTTGGCTATTCCAAGTTCCATCCGCTCCCTGAAAAAGTGATGCGGAAACAGACATTGCTATATATTCTTAAAGCCCTGAGATATAGGAGCAATTTCAAAAAGAATCTTAAATTACTTGGGCGGCACGATCATATCCTATTGGGTGACCGGGCTCAGAAGTTAGCTTACTATAAAGAAGGCGTTGTAATGCCTGCCTTATATCCTGTCTCTGTTTTATTTTCTGGTGTCAATAGGAAAAAGAGAAAAAAGCTGGAAGTCATTGCGAACCGGCATAATAGTAGATACATAAGAAATTGTTTGTTATCTACTCCTAAAATATATGTAGAGTACTACGATGCCATCATCAAAAGCATACCTGTTATATCACCTGAGTCCAAAACATTTCATTTTGAGCATTTGGAGTCTTTCTACTCTGAGTTTTTAGTAGCTCTATATCGAGAAAAGGGCGCTAAAGTGGTAAGGTATCAGACTGGCGGATTCATGGGAGAACTACAATACAGCCCCAACGAAGTATTCTATGCTCAAATAGATGAACTAAGAACCTACGGTTGGAAAAATCATCCTAAAGATTTTCCGGATAAGCCATTCCGCTTGATAGAATATCTAGAAAACTGGAAAAAACACCGTCCGGCTTCCGGTATATTTGATTATAAAATATTAATAGTCATGGCCATGGCGGTCACGGAACAGTCGAAGGATTCATACAATCATTTTTTCGAACATTTTTTCACATCTATCCCTGATGACATTAAGGAAAAAGTCCTTGTTCGACCGCTACCTAAGTATCGCTTCATGGACAATTCAAAACAGGCTAGGGTACTAAATATACCATTTGATATACAGTTAGATAAAGGAGATAAGCCTATGGTACAAGTTGCCTCCCAAGCCGAATTGATAGTGCTTACTGGCATTCCTTCCACTACTTTCCTAGAGTGTCTCTATGCAGGTCAACCCGTGATCACCTTAAATACCAATACAGCGCCTTCAGAGTTGTTTAGTAGCTACATTCCTGATCTTACCCGTTTAGGAATACTACATAATGACGTTGAATCGCTTATTGATAAGGTTTTAGGATTAGAAGACATTAATTCTTGGTGGAAAGATGTTGAAAGTGATAAAAGGTTCATTGCTTTTTTAAAGCATTTTTGCGGAAAGGAGGTATAATAGAGGTTCAAAGTGAATCCATTTGGTTAATAAATGTAAGTGCAAGAACTTTATCCTCAAAAGATGGATCAGTTACAAGCACTATTTATCGAATCGCTAGGTCTTGAATATCCGTTTAATTTGGCTAGCGTAGACCGGCAAGTGAAAGATAAAAAGACATCTAGCATCACGTTCACGATTGAAGTTGATAGCTCCTATCGACCAAGCAAATTTCATACGAAGCATTCCTCTTATGAAAAATGCTGGCAGCACCTGAGTTTGTTTCAGTATCCCTGTTATATTAAAGCCGATCTACCTGTTTTCAAGGATAGCCGAACCGGGAAAATAGCAGTGATTGATGTTCCCTGGGCTCGTAAAGGAAGTGGTTTTACGCTGCTATTTGAACAAGAGGTCTTAGCATTGCTCCGCTTAACGAATTGCAAGAAAACAACCGCTGCCTTTTTCAATATTTACCCTCAACGAGTCCGTACTATCTATGATAATTACACGCTGGACAGATACGAACAACGAGAAGCTCAAGTAGCCCAAAAAGTTGGCCTTGATGAAACTTCTACCAGGAAAGGGCATACCTACATCAGCCTATTTGTCAATTTAGAAAATGGACAAATCCTTGATATTCAGGATGGCCGGTCATCTGAAGCTGTTACCGAATACGTCAATCAACTCCGTCTTTCGGGTAAGTCAGTTGATACGATTGAAGAGTTTTCAATAGATATGTCCCCTGCTTTTATCTCAGGAGTGAAGACTCATTTTTCAGATGCTCGAATTACTTTTGACCGCTTCCATGTAGTTCAACTTATCAATCGGTATTTTAAGCCACTATGGAAGTCAAAAAAAGTCGATAAGCAGCTGTTAGCTTATCACATAGAAGAGCTCGACCAACTATGGATACAGCCCAATTGCCAAGAGGCTGCTGCTTTCTTGTCTTATTGGGTAGGCCGAACCAAGGATTTATTCAATATGGACCGCCTTTGCAAATCCATTTACAAACATTTTCAGGGTATCATTAACTTCGTCGAATCCAAAGTCACCAATGGATTACTCGAAGGAATGAACTCGAAAATCCAGTTTATCAAAAGAGCCGCAAGAGGCTATCGATATACTGATAATTTCAAACGAATGATCTTATTTGCCTTTGGGGCTCTTTAGCTCATTGACCAAATGAAATCATTTTGTACCATAATAGAGTTGTTGAGGCATAATTGAACTATAATCAATGATTAGTTTTCTTAAAAAGTGGCGTTTTAATAATTTCTAAAGTCAAAACTATAGATCCTAAGAAAATTATAACTGATAATCAAAGAGTTATATCTCAATAACTCTGACATACTCAAGCCATTAAAATCATTCAGGAATAATCAAATTACCGAATTTCAAAAGGAGTCCAATCGCTGGGGTAGTTCAATACGTGCAGAAGCCGAAGATGCTATTGACGGAATCAAACGATAACGGTCAACATTTGAGAGGGTCAGAAAATTCTTAACCTATCGAGCAGATCAAACTTTGCAAGTGACCGCTAGCCTCCAAACTTAAGAGTCAGTTTGAGAGACTGTTACAGCGTAAAATCCTCGTATGTGCGCGAATTTGTCAACTTTTAATATAGGGTCTACCCTGAAATTGAAGCCACATCAAGAATGTAGAGGGCTAGAAGTATTAAAAAGGGCATGAAAAACCCGGAAAAAGCCAAAAAAGACCTATTTTCCGGGTCGAATTTTGTTTTGCGTCCACAAGATAACCCAATTTTGTTTTGCAGTTACATTTTTTCCGCCCCAATTTGGGGTACAGCCATGACTCAGCGCACCCACCTTGGGCAGCTGCACAGCAGGCTGCCAATAGCCGAATTGGCAGCATTGCTGCCGGAGTCCGAAAATAGCACAGGGGCTAAGCCCTGGTTTGACAACTACGGCAAGGTCGCCTTGCAATTCCTAAAAGCCTATGAAGGCTGCAGCGATGCTAAGCTGCTGGAACATATCAATACAGACTGGTCGATGCAGTTATTTTGTGGTATCCGCTTGGGCAAGAGCGAATGGATCAAAGACAAAGACATTATCTGGAAAGCCCGCAGCTTCGTGGCTAAACACCTCGCCATAGAACAGGCCCAGCCTATACTGGGCAGGCATTGGAAGCCCTGGATGGGCAACCTGAGCCGTGGTATGTGCGACGCGACTTGTTATGAGTCCTATATCCGCTACCCAACAGACGTAAAACTGCTGTGGCAGAGCGCTGAATGGCTGCATGAGCGCATTGCGCTGATATCGAAGGAACTGGGGCAGCCCCGCCCGCGCAGCAAGTACAATGAACAGCGCAAAAAGCAAATGGCTTATTCGCGCCGTCGGCGCAAGCCCTATGAGCTGGAGCGCCGTAGGCGGAGGCAGCTCCTGCACTTGTGCGCTAAACTGCTGGGCCAACTAGCTTTGCTCTTTGAGCAGTACCGTGCGGCGGGCCAGCGGGAGCTGTGCGATGAGGCTGTCATGGAGCGCTACGGCACAATTGCTCAGGTCTATGCCCAGCAGCAGTGGCACTATGACAACCCTGGCGAGCCTGTACCTGAGCGGATCGTAAGCCTGCACAAGCCTTACATCCGCCCGATCGTGCGGGGCAAGGAGAACAGCCGCACAGAGTTCGGTGCCAAGGTAAACACCTGGCAGGCTGGCGGGCTGAACTTCATAGAGCACTTCAGCTTCGAAGCTTTCCACGAAAGGGTGAGGCTCAAAGAAGCCATTGCCTTCCACCGCAAGCACTTTGGGCAGCTGGACAAACTGGCCGCAGACGCGATATACGCCACGAACGACAACCGCTCGTACTGCTCGGATGAAGGCATTCGCACAAACTTCAAGCCTAAAAGCCGCCGTACATCGGATGCACAGATGCGCAAGGAAGAAGACCAGCAGCCGGCGCAGTTTGGCAAAGCGCGGTCAACAGAACTGGAAGGGAGCTATGGCAATGACAAAAACCACTACGGCTTGCGGAAGATCAAAGCCCGCAATGAGCATACCGAAATAACATGGATCTTCTTTGGGATGATGACGGCTAATGCGATGAAAGTGGCAAGGCGCAAGCATAAAAAGCTCAGCCGCAGCAGGAAGGCCCGCGCTGCTTAGGGCAACAGTATGATTAAGCCAAGGGCGGACAAGACATCTTGCATTCTAAGGAAGTAGCCTGAGGATGCCCTTAACCTCTTGGGCTCTGACATGAAAAAACAGCCAAAAGGCAATGCCCGGCCCCAAAAATAGCTCAGCCGCGCCAAAAAAATCTCCAGCTAGCCTTGACAACAAGGTCAAAGTAACCAAATTTTGTTCTGATCGGGGCTCTTGAAAGTAATTTTCAGGGTAGAACCTATAATATATACGCTTGAATGGAAATATCAAATAATCTAATTTTTTTAAAAAGCGCTTTAACCTTTGAAAACCCTTTCATCTCCATTGAAGAGACGGTCAAATGGTTAACATTACAAAAAGAAAAGATTAATCTGTCTACAGAAAAGATAGCTTTTGAAGATTTAGAACTGTGGCACTTTGATCAAGAGAAGCATAACCTAAGGCACCAAAGTGGCAAATTCTTCACTATTGAAGGAATCAATGTAACCACTAATTGGGGTGGAGTACCTAGTTGGGATCAACCGATTATAAATCAGCCTGAGATCGGTTTTTTAGGTTTCATTACGAAAGAGTTTAATGGCGTTCTATATTTCTTGATACAAGCAAAGATAGAGCCCGGTAATATAAATTATGTCCAGCTCTCTCCTACTCTTCAGGCTACGAAAAGTAATTATACCAGAGTACATAAAGGAAGGACCCCTGACTATCTTGAATATTTCTTAAATATAACACCCAAGCAGAAGCTACTAGACCAGTTACAGTCCGAGCAGGGGGCCCGCTTTTTACGTAAAAGGAATAGAAATATTATTATCAAAGTTGACGAAGAGATAGAAGTAAAGGACAATTATATCTGGTTAACATTAGCCCAAATTAAAGCCCTTATGAACTATGATAATCTTGTCAATATGGATACCCGTACAGTCATTTCAGGTATCCAGTATGGAGAGATTAATGAAGGAATAGTGGATCTTCTCACCTTTTTAGGTGATACGCAGCTTAAAACATTCCAAAGTAGTCTTTTAAAATCTTTTCTTAATGCTAATATCGCTAAACATTCCATAGATGAAATTATCAATTTCATTACGTTGCAAAAGAGTCATTATGAATTAGAAGTAGTCAATAAGCCACTCCAAAACCTCGACAACTGGGTAATCGAAAAGGATCAAATTCGACATGTAGACAATAAGTACTTTAAAGTTATACCTGTCAAAGTGTCGATTGGTAATAGAGAAGTTATTAATTGGACCCAGCCAATGATAGAACCTGCTCAAGAAGGCTTGTGCGCTTTTATTGGTAAAATGATTGGAGGAGTACTCCATTTCATCGTTCAGGCTAAGTTGGAATGCGGTAATTTCGATACGATTGAATTGGCTCCCACTGTTCAGTGCTTAACCGGCAATTATAGACAGACAAAAGAAGAAGCTTTACCTTTCTTGCATTATGTGCTTAATGCTCCAGAAGAAAAGGTTGTGTTTGATACACTACAGTCAGAGGAAGGCGGTCGATTCTATAAAGAGCAAAATAGAAATATGATTGTAATCGCAGGTGATGAAATGAACGAGGCTCTGCCTTCGAACTATATTTGGATGACCCTCAATCAACTACAAACATTTCTGAAATTCAACAACTTCCTAAATATTCAAGCCAGGAGTCTTCTTGCAGCAATACAATTTGCTTAGATCAATGAAATCACTAAATATCGGAATTCTAGGTACTGCTGATATAGCTAAGAGAGCGATCCTCCCGAATATCAAGGATCTACCAAGTTATTATATAATTACAGCAATTGCTAGCCGGACCATGAGTAAGGCTCAGGAACTGGCTGACGTATATGATGCAAAAGCTTTTCCTTCTTACGAAGAAATGATTAACGCTAACTGCTGTGATGCAATATATTTACCATTGCCCAATTCGCTGCACTATGAATACGTAATGAAATGCTTAGAGGCAGGAATTCACGTACTAGTCGAGAAACCCTTGGCTTGCTCAAATAGAGAAGTGATAGTCATATGCCAAAAAGCAAAAGAAAAAGGAATTGTTGTAGTAGAAAACTTTCAGTTTAGGTTCCACCAGCAATTAGCGACCATACAAGATATGGTTACATCCGGAGAAATAGGAGAAATACGTTCTTTTCGAAGTACTTTCTGCTTTCCACCTTTTCCAAATACTAAAACCAATATCCGTTATCAATCTGAACTGGGCGGCGGCGCTCTATTAGATGCGGGAGCCTACCCCATAAAGATTGCGCAGATGTTCATCCCTCAGCCGCTGAGTGTAAAAGCGGCCTCATTGTGGATTGATCCTGAATTAGGAGTCGATATTTGGGGGGGGGGGGTTCTAGAAAGTGAATCAAGCTCGCATTTTGCTCAAATTGCCTTTGGATTTGATAATTTTTATCAGTGCAATATTGAAATTTTGGGGTCTAAAGGGAAGCTCTATACTAATCGAATCTTCACTGCAAAGCCTAGTTATAAACCTACTGTTTTACTAGAAAAACGAACAGGACAAAAGCAAATTGAATTAGAACCTGATAATCCGTATAGAAACATGTTGCTATATTTCTATGAACTTGTTGTGAATAGAGATCCTCGGCAATTAGAAATCGAATATCAGGCCAATATAATGCAAAGTAAGCTTTTAACTGAATTTAAAAACCTAGCAAATGAACAACAATAATAAACCCATATATGTGACTAAGCCGTCTCTTGCCCCTTTGCAAGATTATATGGTATTGCTACAAGAAGTTTGGGAAAGTGGCATTTTGACTCATAACGGTCCTAAAGTCCAATTGTTGGAACAGCAGTTAAAAAAGGTGCTAGGGATTGATCATCTATATGTAGTTTCCAATGGGACTATTGCTATTCAAATGGCCATCAAAGCCTTAGGCATAAAGGGAGAAATCATTACGTCCCCTTTCACTTGGGTAGCAACACTAAGTGCCATACAATGGGAAGGATGTACACCCGTATTTGCAGAAATCGAGCCCGATACTTTAAACATGGATCCAAATACCATAGAGGCACAAATCAATGAGAATACAGTAGCTATTATGCCCGTTCACGTATTTGGCAACCCTTGTGATGTAGAAGCAATCCAAGAGATTGCAGGAAAGTATCAACTTAAGGTAATCTATGATGCCGCGCATGCTATCGGCTCTACCTATGAAGGGAAGAGTGTACTGAATTGGGGGGACATTTCAGCGACTAGCCTCCACGCAACCAAATTACTTAACACTGCAGAAGGCGGAGCTTGTATTACACAACATGCTCATTTGGCGAAACTGTTAGAACAAATCCGTTTTTTCGGACATGATGACAATAAGGAAATTGTTCGAGAAGGGTTCAACGGTAAGTTGACCGAAGTAAATGCGGCATTGGGTCTTGCCAATTTAAAATACCATCAGGAAGTATTAGATGATCGAAAAACTAAGTACCGCTTCTATAAAGAGGCACTTATGGAGTTAGATTTTTTGACTTTCCAGACCATAAAGATCGGAGAAACAAACTACTCCTATTTTCCAATTATCTTTGCTTCTGAGACCTTGCTCTTAGAAGCGTTGAAAAAACTGAATGCTGAAAATATCTTCCCAAGAAGATATTTTTACCCTGCGGTGAATACTTTTAATAATATCGTCCCCTACGCTGAACGTGAAATTTCTGAGGATATCTCTAAAAGGATTATCTGTTTGCCATTGTACAAGGATTTAGAGCTAAAAGATATGGAACGTATTATTGATATCATAAAGCAATTTTCATGAAAGTATTGGTAATCATTGACAATATTATCCAATATGAAAGGGTAAAGCACGTTTTTAAAAAGACCAACCTGTCTGATGTAAGTACTGATTTTTACCACAGTCCTATAAAAAGTAAAATTTGGGAACACCCAGACTTTCTTGATCAAGATAAAATGCTTGATGTTAAAAATGACGCTGATTCTATCATCGAAAACTATGACTTAGTTATTTCTATTCATTGTTTTCAATTTTTTCCAGCTAAATTAGTGAATAGTGTACGTTGCATAAATATCCACCCAGGTTACAATCCTATAAATCGTGGGTGGTATCCACAAGTATTTGCTATAATAGATGACTTACCAATTGGAGCCACTATCCATGAAATGGACGAAAAGTTAGATAACGGTCCTATAATAGCTCGTGCATTTGTAGATAAATATAAGTGGGATACCTCCTTTACTATTTACAATCGCGTTTTAGATAAAGAGATTGAATTATTTCAAGAGTATTTTGAGGCAATTATAATGGGCACTTATGAACCTACGCCCCCAGAAGATACAGGAAATATCTACAGAAAGCGTGATTTCGAGGCATTATGCGAAATTGACTTGAATCAAAAAGGAGATTTCAATCAGTTTTTTGATAGACTACGAGCTTTATCTCATGGAGATTATAAGAACGCTTTCTTTTATGATGAAGAGACAGGAAAAAAAGTTTATTTCAAATTATCGATTGAGATTGAGTAGTGTTACGATTTGTTCCTATTGATTTGCCTGTATTTCTTACTTATTATTCCTAGTTTCAGTAATTTTAGATTTTGTGAATCTGCACCTCATTAGTGATAAAAAATTTTTAGCCGGAGCGGTTGCTTTATTTGAAAGATATTACCCAGACAATAATATCTATATTCTTCAAATATCGAGGCAAGAAACTAGCAGCGTACAAGGGAACAACATTTACTTGATTCCGTATCATACCAAGAAGGGGATAAACATTATGAAAAAAATGTTTGCAGAGTATCCTATTAAAAATCTTTTCATTCATTATTTGAACGCAGGAAAGGCAGCCACCGCTCTTAAGCTTAAACGAGATTTCCCTCTTCGAACTTTTTGGATTTTTTATGGTGCTGATTTGTACAGCATATTGGCGGAAAAATTCAATTATCAATTACACGATTACTCAATAAATAACTCCTCTAAGCAGCGAAGTCTTAGTAAAATTATTAATAATATTAAGCGCTCATTGATCCTCGGTGCTGATCCAGATAAGTTAGTCGAGCAATTTATCGCCCAGCTTGACCACTTTTGCTTTTGGAATGAATTCGATTATAAACTATTAATTAACCATTTTGATACAAAAGCAACTTTCAAGCGATTTGTATATTATGAGCTCATTAAGCGTTCGGACTCATTCCAAAAAGCAGCTATTGAGGTAGCGGACTCTTATGTATTGGTCAATCATGCTGCTAGTAGAAATGGTAATCACAAAACCATTTTAAGCCGCCTGTATGAAATTAGTCACGATGGAAGAATCTTATGTCCATTAAGCTACGGTGATGATAGTATCAGATTAGCGATCCAAGATTTTGGGATCCAATTATTTGGCGATCAATTCATCCCACTTTTAGCATTCCTACCTAGGAATCTATACTACAAGGAACTTGACAAAGTTAGTGTGGCCTTATTTGGACATAGAAAGCAAGAAGCTGCCGGAAATATATTCTACCTTTTATCTAAAGGAGTTAAAATATTTCTACGAGAAGACAATAATATGATGCTTTGGTTAAAAAAGAGGGGGTTTCATGTTTTCTCTTTTGAAAAAGATTTGAATAGTAAAGCCGACTTAACTGGCTTGTCTCCTGAAAAAGCACGAGAAAACTTTGAGCTTATATCAAGTGAATTTTCTGTTGCTAAAGAAAAAAAAGATATGATGCTTCTTCTGGATTATAAAGCAGAGGAAGAATCGGCTTAAGGCAATCATATATTAAGTTGTTAATATAATGCCATTGAACATATTAATTGTTTGCCGTTCATTTTATCCCGTAAAATCAGCTCGCTCGCTTCGCGCAACAGAGCTTGCCTTGGAACTTAAACAAAAAGGGCATGAAGTCACGGTCTTAACCCCCTTCCGTGATGGACAGGAAGAATGGCAACGGCAGCATGCCATACAGCTAGTCGATTTGGGTCAACAAAAGTGGTCAGAAATTGAGTTAAAAGGAGGACGTATCCAGATGCTATTCCGAAAAATATTGAAGAGGTTAGCGTCTATGTTATTTGATTATCCATCGGTAGAGCTTGTTTTTAAAATAAATAGAGCGCTCGCCAAGCAAAAAGGCTACGAGGTACTTATTTCGATTGCAGTACCATACGCCATTCACTGGGGAGTTGCAAGCCGATGGAGCACTAAAAAGCCCAATGAAAATCCAGCTAAAATATGGATTGCTGATTGTGGAGACCCTTACTATGGGAGACAAAATGATTCCTTTCGAATATTGCCGCACTTTGCAATAGTTGAAAAGTGGTTTATGCGTAAGGCTGATGTAATAAGCATACCGATCGAAGGTGCACGCAACCGCTATTTTACTGAATTTCATGAAAAAATCCAAGTGATTCCACATGGGTTTCGCTTCCCCGAAAGAACACAGCTTCCCACTAAGAAGGATACTGATATAACTTGCCCCTATTTTATTTATTCTGGTGATATGGGAACAGTTCTACATCAGTCAAGAGCGCTTTTTAAAGCGCTTAGGGCTATTCCTGATGACTTTCGATTTAGGATATATACACAGAATATAGATTTTGTAAAGCAGGAGGCTAACGATCTAATACAAGCAGGTAAGATTGAACTTTTTACTTATATTGACCGAATGGAGTTATTAGAGGAGCTTGCCAAAGTAGACTTTTTGGTAGCATTCAAACCGAAACATCTAAGTCAAGTTCCTTCAAAGCTTATCGATTACAGTTATATCGGGAAACCAATATTATATTTCGGAATCGATGGAAATGTGAGAGATATATACCATTTTATATCAGGAGATTATAGCGAACAATTAAATAAATTGGATATAGAGCCCTTTAAAATCCATAATGTTGTCAATCAGTTTCTTAAAGTATTTGATGAGACGATCAAAAAGTAATATTATTAACTATTGGCTACTTTTTCTAATTTGGCCGTTTGGAAGCCTAATAGCAGCTTTCAACTCATGTGATTATCGAAAAATTAAGGTTTTCTTATGGGCGTTTAGTGTATTCTATGGCTTATCATTTACAATTGAGGAAGGTTCCTCATCTGACATTCTTAGGCATTTCAGAATATTCTCTCGATGGTATGAGATAGGAACATTTAATTGGCAGGAAATATCTGACTTTCATGAGTTAACATCTCGACCAGATTACTACAAAAGTATTCTGTTTTACTTGCTTTCTAGAGTAGGCAACAGCTTAAAACTACTAGGTTTCGGTATTTACTTTTTATTTGGATATTTTTACGCTGACAACTTTACAAGAGTTTACAAAAGATATCGGGAAAATAAGTCCAAAATCATTCTTCCGTTTCTATTGCTACTCTCTATTCTGTTTTTACCCAGCTTGGAAGAAGCCACTGGATTACGTTTTGCGACTGCAACTGTATTTTTTTTGAATATTTTTTTAAGATTTTTAGAAAATTCAAATTGGAAAATATTGCTGTTGTTATTAATTGCTCCAATGATTCATTTTACCTATTGGTTTTTTATCCCTCTGATAATTTTATTTTTCCTTACACGTAGATTTTTAAATGTATGGTTTGTCTTCTACTTATTAACATTAATCACCCCAAATGGTCTTATTGATAATAATAGTGCATCGAATATTATCGCAAGTTTATCTGTTGCAGAAGAAGTTTCTTCAGCGACAGATAACTATTTAACGGATGATGTATATAATCGTCAATTTGGCGGAAGCGCGAGTAAATCTTGGCATGCTAGATACTATTTTTATTGGTTTCAAATTTTAGTTAAATCGTTAATTGCTATTCTAGCTTATCATAGAATCTTTAGAAGAACTTCAAATACTGCGCAAATAGATCTTCTGCTGTCATTCACACTTGTTTCTTTCAGTTTTATAAACCTTGTTGATCATTTACCAAGTGCAGGCAGGTTCAGTTTTATACCATATTTCCTCGGTATATTTTACATAATTATTAAATTTAATTTACTATCTATACACAAATGGTTTAGGGAGTTACAACCTATTGCTTACTTTATAGTAAGTCTTTTTATTATTGTATCCTTCAGAACCCTATTTTATTTTGCAAGTATATCTACATTTTTCTCTAATCCCATTTTTCTGATGTTTTTAGGAGGAGATGAGATAACCATAAATTATGTTTTAAAGTCTATCTTTTAAGCCTTTTTCATTCCAAATATTTAGAACTATTACATGAAACAATTGCTGAAAATACTAGCCCTAAACACTTTGGGATGGCGAACAAAGCGTAAAATAGTTATCTTGGAGAGCGATGATTGGGGTAGCGTCCGTACACCTAGTATTAAGTCTCTTGAGGCATTGCATAAGCGAAACGTAAACATTAAGCAATGCACCTATATGATGTATGATTCCATCGCTCAACATGAAGATTTAGCATTTCTTTTTGAAGTCCTTAGTAAAGCAAAAGGTTTTTACAATCACGCTTGTCTGACTGCCAATTGTTTGGTGGCAAATCCTGATTTTGCAGCCATTGCAGCTTCGGATTACAGCCATTACAGCTATCAACTATTACCCAAAACTCTAGAACAGTATTCCAACAGGAATTCATTATTGGATATGTGGTTTGAAGGCAAAAATAAAAATGTCTTTTTCATGCAGTCACATGGAAGAGAACATGTCAATACTACCAGATGGCTGAAAGCGCTACAGAGTGGTGATGAAATAACACGATTGGCTTTTGATTATGGAATGTTCGGCGTCAGTGGACATGTTATTTCACAACGTAGGGAAAGTTTCCTTTCTGCATTTGATGGAGCCAACGATGCTTCCTCTTCTATAATAGCAGATGGTTTGAACATCTTTGAAAAGCTTTTCGGTTATCGTTCTGCTTCATTCATTGCTCCAAATTATGTTTGGGGGCATGAAGTTGAAGAAGCTTCAGCCCGAGAAGGAGTGCAATTCATTCAGGGAGGTTTTATTCAGTTTTTTCCTTCATTGGAGGCGGAGAAAAAGCAAACAAAGCGTAGATTTTTAGGCCATAGGAATCCATATAAACAATACGCGCTTGTACGAAATGTACACTTCGAGCCTAGCTCAAATCCTAATATTGACTGGGTCGATAAGAGCTTGGCAGAGGTAAAAGCTGCTTTCGCTTTGAGAAAACCGGCAATTATATCGACTCACAGAGTTAATTATATAGGTAGATTAGACACCAGGAACCGCGATCAGAATTTAAAGCTACTTAACACTTTACTATCAAATATCATAAAAAAATGGCCGTCAGTGGAGTTTATGACTTCTCCTCAACTTGGTCAATTAATGGCTAGCAAGTAATAAAGTGAAAGTACTAATTTTAGGGGATTTATATTTAGGAGATGCATTCAAAGTGTCTAATTCTTCTTTGGAGGTTCAGCTAGAACCTGTTAAGGCACTAACAGCTAAAGCTGATTTGTCTATCGTAAATCTCGAAGCTCCGCTTACTACTCATGATGAGCCGATCTCTAAAACGGGACCTGTATTGAAGAATCATCCTAATACTGCTGTATGGATGAAAAATAGTGGCTTTGATATAGTGACTTTAGCCAATAATCATATTTTGGATTTTGGGGAAAAGGGTATCAGAGATACTTTTCAAGTCCTTGATCAATCTGATATCGCTTACGTTGGTGCAGGAGCGACCTTCTCGTTAGCGGAAAGACCAAAGTATATCCAAAGGAATGGATTAAAACTAGCTGTAATAAACATAGCTGAAAATGAGTGGTCTACCACTCATGGTAATGTACATGGTGCAAACCCCGTAGATCCTGTATCTAACTACAATGTCATAAAGGCGGCTAAGAGTCAAGCTGATTTTGTATTAGTAATCCATCATGGAGGACATGAGATGTATTCCTATCCTAGCCCTCGATTGAAAAGATTACTTAGGTTTTATGTAGATACAGGAGCTAGTGCTGTGATTAACCATCATCCACATTGCATTAGTGGTTATGAAGTGTATCAGGATGCTCCTATTTTTTATTCAATAGGAAATTTCTTATTCCCAAGTCTAAGCACCAATAATTCTATTTGGCATGAAGGAATGGGTGTTTATCTTACTTTTAATAAAAGGGGTAAGGTTTCTTTCGAGTTCTTCTTATTTAATCAGTTCATAGACAATCTCATCTTTGAAGTACTTGTGGAAGATTTGAGTAACGCAAGATTGAAAGCGCTTAGTGAACAAAATGAGGTTATTCAAAACGATAGATTACTTCAAGTTTTTTTTGAGCAATGGGTCAAAAAACATACTAAACAGTATAGTGCTTACTTAGAACCTCACCCTAACCGTTACTTACAAGCTTTACAAAATAGAAAATGGATACCAAGTTTGTGGTCAGCGCGAAAAAAGAAATTATTGCTTAATTTGATCCGTTGTGAATCACATAGAGACATATTAATAGCTTTACTATCTAAACAAAAAGAAAAAAACTAATACCTTAATAGCCTTTAAACTTTTATGGAAAGTAAAAGGTTAGACGCGCAGCGCACTCTCTGCACGCCACGTGCATACGCAGAGCTCCGAAAGCAAACCCGCGGGTTGTGCAGACCACAACCAATAATAAAAATTTGGCGCGGTATCTCTTGCTCCCAGTACAGCTTTAGGCTAGAGAGTAAGGCCAATCATTTGATGCCGCCGATGGAATGTTAGACCACGCTGCGCACTGGGCTTACCCAAGCATTATACTACTTCTCAAGCTCAGTGTGGACGGATGATTGCGCTTTGCTTTGAATGGTCCTTTTAGATGGGCTCCTTTCTAGGAAGTTGGAGCTTCTGGATGAAGCTAAAGCTTATGGGGTCAAAGTAACTTTGGCGAAGTATGATGTGTATCCTGCAACGTACTATTACTGGAAAAATCAGTATCAAGCTGATGGTGCTGATGGCTTAGACCATAGCGTAGCTAGAGGGTCTACCCTGAAATTGAAGCCACATCAAGAATGTAGAGGGCTAGAAGTATTAAAAAGGGCATGAAAACCCGGAAAAAGCCAAAAAAGACCTATTTTCCGGGTCGAATTTTGTTTTGCGTCCACAAGATAACCCAATTTTGTTTTGCAGTTACATTTTTTCCGCCCCAATTTGGGGTACAGCCATGACTCAGCGCACCCACCTTGGGCAGCTGCACAGCAGGCTGCCAATAGCCGAATTGGCAGCATTGCTGCCGGAGTCCGAAAATAGCACAGGGGCTAAGCCCTGGTTTGACAACTACGGCAAGGTCGCCTTGCAATTCCTAAAAGCCTATGAAGGCTGCAGCGATGCTAAGCTGCTGGAACATATCAATACAGACTGGTCGATGCAGTTATTTTGTGGTATCCGCTTGGGCAAGAGCGAATGGATCAAAGACAAAGACATTATCTGGAAAGCCCGCAGCTTCGTGGCTAAACACCTCGCCATAGAACAGGCCCAGCCTATACTGGGCAGGCATTGGAAGCCCTGGATGGGCAACCTGAGCCGTGGTATGTGCGACGCGACTTGTTATGAGTCCTATATCCGCTACCCAACAGACGTAAAACTGCTGTGGCAGAGCGCTGAATGGCTGCATGAGCGCATTGCGCTGATATCGAAGGAACTGGGGCAGCCCCGCCCGCGCAGCAAGTACAACGAACAGCGCAAAAAGCAAATGGCTTATTCGCGCCGTCGGCGCAAGCCCTATGAGCTGGAGCGCCGTAGGCGGAGGCAGCTCCTGCACTTGTGCGCTAAACTGCTGGGCCAACTAGCTTTGCTCTTTGAGCAGTACCGTGCGGCGGGCCAGCGGGAGCTGTGCGATGAGGCTGTCATGGAGCGCTACGGCACAATTGCTCAGGTCTATGCCCAGCAGCAGTGGCACTATGACAACCCTGGCGAGCCTGTACCTGAGCGGATCGTAAGCCTGCACAAGCCTTACATCCGCCCGATCGTGCGGGGCAAGGAGAACAGCCGCACAGAGTTCGGTGCCAAGGTAAACACCTGGCAGGCTGGCGGGCTGAACTTCATAGAGCACTTCAGCTTCGAAGCTTTCCACGAAAGGGTGAGGCTCAAAGAAGCCATTGCCTTCCACCGCAAGCACTTTGGGCAGCTGGACAAACTGGCCGCAGACGCGATATACGCCACGAACGACAACCGCTCGTACTGCTCGGATGAAGGCATTCGCACAAACTTCAAGCCTAAAAGCCGCCGTACATCGGATGCACAGATGCGCAAGGAAGAAGACCAGCAGCCGGCGCAGTTTGGCAAAGCGCGGTCAACAGAACTGGAAGGGAGCTATGGCAATGACAAAAACCACTACGGCTTGCGGAAGATCAAAGCCCGCAATGAGCATACCGAAATAACATGGATCTTCTTTGGGATGATGACGGCTAATGCGATGAAAGTGGCAAGGCGCAAGCATAAAAAGCTCAGCCGCAGCAGGAAGGCCCGCGCTGCTTAGGGCAACAGTATGATTAAGCCAAGGGCGGACAAGACATCTTGCATTCTAAGGAAGTAGCCTGAGGATGCCCTTAACCTCTTGGGCTCTGACATGAAAAAACAGCCAAAAGGCAATGCCCGGCCCCAAAAATAGCTCAGCCGCGCCAAAAAAATCTCCAGCTAGCCTTGACAACAAGGTCAAAGTAACCAAATTTTGTTCTGATCGGGGCTCCCGAAAGTAATTTTCAAGGTAGACCCTATTTTATATATAATGAAATGATTGCCAAATTAGTGCTCCAAACATACTCGTATGTTTGGTCTGTATCTACCATACGACGTAACATAACAGTTTTTTTTATCAACCAAACCCGCACACACAAGCGCGCGCGGTCTGGATTCAACTTTACTAAAATCTAATAGTGACTGAACTTTTTAATTATTCCAATCACCTAGGATTTTCCAATCCTTTCTATTTCCAAAAAGAAGGAAAAACACTCTCTATCAATCGTTCTTTTGAAAATATAGTAGAGACATTTGAACAACCATTAACAATAGACCCATTAGCTATTATTGAAATTCTCAATAAGAATTTCATGTTAGGGGATCGAACCATCTTTAAACAAATAAGAAGGACACCATGGATGGCTTTCCCTAATGCTAACTTTACAGGTTGGAACTTCCACAATATTCCTACACATAGAGAGTTGCAAATGGACGAAATTGATATTGCTGCTCGTCTATTTGAACTTCTCTGCGAGGAGATTAAAAGTTTTACTGAGGGTAAAATCCACATAGGTTTACTATTGAGTGGTGGTATGGATAGTCGAATAGTAGCAGGGATTCTAGATTTCCTAATAAAAAAAGGAATCATTAATGTTCAGTCTGTCACAGGATATACTTGGGGGAATCATTGCTCCAGAGACGTGATATATGCGAAACAGATAGCAAAAACACTGGGTTGGAATTGGAAGCATTTTTTGGTTACACCAAATGATATGTGGAACAATCTCATATTAGCAGGTCACCGCGGCTGCGAATATTCGGGGATACACCTACATGCAATTCCACAAATCGCCGAAATAGCTTCTAGTGAGATAGATATACTTCTAGCAGGGAGTTATGGTGATAGTGTCGGGCGGGCTGAGTACTCAGGTCGCCATATGAGCCGTCTTTTACCGCTTACAAATAGAATAAGAAACTTTGGCTTTCTATTCAATCCTCAATGCTTTAAAGCATATAAAGGTCTCTGGCAGCAAGATATTCACCAATATCACCGCCTTTTTCCAAGACCATCACTACAATCTCAACTTGAGTTAGATTATGAGTTACATTATATGAGAAGAATGTTAAATCCGTGCATGGAGTTAATTAATGAAAATACACCTGTCCGACAGGCATTTACATCTCCAAAAGTGTTTGGATTTATGTGGTCGTTATCTCCTCATTTGCGAAATGATAATATTTATACACATCTTCTAAATCATTTTGCTACGGATTTGAGTGAATTTAACTGGGCAAGAACAGGTCTTCCGTATGGCAGTGAAGATGGAAAGCCTGATCAGTACACTAAAAATCATCACGATTATAAAACAATTATCCAAAAAGATTTGTTTCCACAAATTGTTGACAGATTGAAGCAGTTGCCAGAAATTGGAAAAGATATCTTTGATGAAGGTGCTGTTCGACAGTTAGTAAGTGGTATACGTAGACTTCCAAATCAAAATAACGATTATTTAGAGAGACTGACATGGTTAGTTTCTTTTTCGTTCTTCAGTGAAAAATATATGGATCTGATTGATACTTCTACTATCGCTTCAAAGCAATTTTCTTCCTCAGGAATAAAAACAGCAATCGAGTATACATTAATAAATCTTTATCGAAAATTACGGTTAAAATAATACTGCCGTCCATTTAACAATCGATGAAAAACAAGACAACCAATTGGAAACATGACATTTTCATTGCAAAGAATTCTTTATTTAGGAACGCAGCGATGAAAGAATATAAAATTGCGCTAAAGAATGAGCACCTTAGATTAGATGAACTGCTACATCTTAATCGCTGCAAACGAATTGCACTGATTAAGTTCGCAGCCGAAAACATCCCATTTTACAAAGAGTATTACAGAAATATTACATTCAAATCCCAATATTTTGACTCTCCATCATTTTGGGAAGATATCCCTATCCTAGAAAAGCATCATATCAAAAGTCACTTCAATGAATTTTTTAATCCCAAACTTGAGTCTAAGCACGTTAGAAAAGTTACTACGGGAGGAAGTACTGGAGAACCTCTCAAATTAGCCCGCGACAAGCGTTTTCCCGAAGAAGTATTACAGTGGCGAATGTTGAAACACTGGAAAATCAGCCCTGCTGAAGATAAACTAATGTTTTGGCGGCAGGTTCCAACAGATCAAAAATGCTACAAACGTGTAGTTAATCAAGCAATATGGTGGCCGACTACTCGGATTAAAGCAGATGCATCCTCTCTCGATGCTACTAAGCTTAATGAAATTTACAAAATTGCAGAGAAAAAACATCCGGGTATATTCTGGGGCTATGTGGGGGCAATAGAGCAGTTTGCTATTTTCATGGACCAGGAAAATTTGAGATTCAGTAAGCCGCCTAAATGTATATGGGTCACTGCAGCCCCTACCACTACATTCCAAAAGAATCTCTTTCAAAAAGTTTTTGACTCTCCTGTATTAGACCAATATGCTTGTAGCGAAATACACTGGGTAGCATCAGGTGTACCCGCTAGTGATAATCTCATACTAGATTATGATTACAGGCATATGGAGATCGTTAATCGAGATGGTTCTAGCATTCATTCCGCAAATCAACAAGGGGATATTATATTAACGGATCTTCATAATTATGCATTCCCGCTGATTAGATATCGAGTGGGAGATCGCACTGCTTTTGCAGAAGACCATTTAAGTCAAGCTCCTTTTTTCCCAATGATACATCCCGTAAAAGGAAGGATTTCCGATTTTATTAAGACTTCGTCCGGTATTATCCTAACAGGAGAGTATCTAACTACTATATTTGATGATTACACTGATCTAATCAGACAATTTCAAATTTCCCAAGAAGATATTAGCACCATCAATATTTTTATTGTGCCTAAACAGGGAGCTGTGTTGACCAATGTAAAAAAAACAGTAAGAGATATATTAAAAACAAAAACAAAAGGACAGTTAGATATTATTTTTCATGAAGTTGAATCTATAGGTCATGATAGAGGTAAAATTAGGTTCATCATTAATAAACTTAAATCATGAAATTAATGATTATTACCCCCTCCCTAAAAGGAGGAGGGCTAGAACGAGTAGTATCAAGTCTATCTAACTATTTAGCAAGTCAGCTAAACATTCAGGTAAGCTTACTCTGTTTAAGTAGTATGCCGTCTTTTTATACGATTGATGCAGCTGTTAAGTTAATTCAATGTCCAACTAACATCAGTAAACTCAGTAAATTTTTTCGGATCCATCCTCTAGGATTATGGTTACGAAAAAAAGTCAAAGCCGAAAATCCTAGCAGTATTATAAGTTTTGGAGAAGGGTATAATAGTTTTGTGATAATTAGTACTTTAGGGCTTTGCATTCCAATATACGTATGCAATAGAGCATCTCCATATTCTAGTCTATCAGGAGTTCGAGGTCTTATAAATCCCAAAGTATATCCTTTTGCAAATGGAGTAATCTTACAAACTAATTCAGCAAAAAAAATTCTCAGCAAAAAGTATCATAAATCAACATTTCATGTAATTGGTAATCCTGTAGCGCGAGTTATAGCAAACCACAAAAAGAAACTTTTTATTTTAAATGTAGGCAGGGTTGGTGGAAAAAAAAATCAGGATTGGCTAATCACTTATTTTCATAAACTAAAAAGTAAAGATAATTGGAAACTATACCTTGTAGGTTCTGGTCCCAATGAACAAAAATGTCAAGATTTAATTGCTAAAAAAAAACTTGAGGACAAGGTATTCATGCTAGGACAGCAAAAAGAAGTTCATCAATTTTATGAGGAAGCTGCTATTTTTGCATTTACTTCTATTTCAGAAGGTTTTCCAAATGCATTAGCAGAAGCTATGGCATATGGCTGTGCTTGTATTTGTTTTGACTGCATTGCAGGTCCATCAGACTTGATCGATAATGGAATTAATGGTTTCCTTATCCCTTTAGACGATCATCACCTATATCAAGAGAAACTCCAGCTATTAGTTGATGATCCTGAACTAAGAACGAAACTTGGAATGGCTGCTAAAGAAAAAATAAAACAATTCGAAGTGGGAAAAATTGCCCGGAAATATCTAGAAATTGCATTCCAAACATCGTGAGAATTATTATTAATTCAGCGCATCAACGATTCGGTGGAGCCATTCAGGTAGCCCTATCTTTTCTTTATGAATGCCGAGGGTTTCCTAAGAACGAGTATTATGTTTGGGTCGGACCTGGAGTTGCAAAATCGTTACAGACCAAAGATTTTTCAGCTAATTTTCACTTTTCTTTCTTTGACTTCGGCAAAATTGATTTTGGCAAAACCCAAAAAATCAATCGGATACTGCGCGAAGAAGAGCAAAAGATTAAACCGAATGCGATTATCTCTACCTCTGGTCCTACGTATTTTCATTCTCAAGCTCCGCAAATTATTGGTTTTAATCTGCCCCTATACATCTATCCTGAATCTCCATACGTCAAGGGATGGCTATTCCCCAAAAAAATAAAGATGTGTCTGAAAAAATTAGCCCATTTCTATTATTTCCGACGGGATGCATCTGCATTTGTAGTTCAAACAGATGATGTAAATGAAAGGGTAAGAAAGGTCTTAAGAACAAAAGAAGTACATACCGTCACCAATACTTACAATCATTTCTACCATAATTGGAATAGATATCCTAGGAAACTCCATCCAAAAACTCCAGATGTTTTCCGTTTTTTAACAGTCTCTTCTTGGTATCCGCACAAAAATCTAGATATAATTCCTGAAGTACAAAGAATTCTTCATGGTCAAGGAGTAAAAAATGTGGAATTTGTACTTACGCTTAAATCTGAAGACTTTATAGATAAGGTACTAAAAGGGAAAACTATTGCTGGTGTACATAATAATGGTCCTATAGCTCCTGAGGAATGTCCATCACTTTATGATGAATGTGACGCTATATTCATGCCTACCCTAGCAGAGTGCTTTTCTGCGTCATATCCTGAGGCTATGATAATGGGCAAGCCTATTATTACGACTGATTTAGGTTTTGCAAGAAGCATCTGTGGAGAGGCGGCTTTATTTTTTACCCCACAGGATCCCCGATCAGGAGCAAATTCTATCATACAATTAATCAACAATCCTCAATTAAAGTATGATTTAATTTCAAAAGGGAAACTTCAATTGAATGAATTTGATACTGCATTTGAGAGAGCTAAAAAATATTTAGCCCTCTGTGAGATGATTAGTAAAAAGCGGAGCACATAACAAAAAACGGGAAATAAGAAAGACTGCCATATCTTAAAGGTTAGTAACCAAAGAAAAACAAGACATGACAGCAAACCTCAAAGGTAGCGCTTTCGGGCAAGCTCTGTAAGAATATTTCCCGGAATTGCATGGCGCTCGGTACAAGTTCCTTGAAAAGATCATCCCTGCGATTGCCAAAGCCTCCAGTGTAGTGCTTCGGCGAATGGTCTGCGCTTTTGAAGAGCCAGCCCAGGTAGACAGCGTGGTTCGCCGAATCCAGCGTTTTCTTGCTGAGAGCCCGCTGTGTCAGAAGCAGCAAGCTCGTTTCATTGTTGTGGAGTTCCCCCAAAAAACTAGACAGGTAGCTTGATTTATAAAAACCGGCTCTTCGCCATTAATAGTGGGTTTCGTATTTTTAGCAGATGAAAGACACCGAACTATTTGCAGCAGCCTTAGCGCTAAAATCACCTTGGTATATCAAGAAAATTGACTTTCGAGATACAGCACAGGGAGAAAAGGAACTCCATATCGAAGTAGACCACCATAAGCGGGTCAAATTTGAGTACGAGGGCGAGCTGTGCCCTGTGCACGATCATCAATTGCGGAGTTGGCGGCATCTGCGTTTTTTCCAACATGACTGCTATCTGCACGCACGTGTGCCGCGGGTGAAGACGGAGTCAGGAGAGGTACGCCTGGTAGCTGTGCCCTGGGCTGAGCCGGGCAGCTCCTTTACCCTTTTGTTTGAGCTTGACGTTCTAAAGCTTATGGATAAAGGCATGAGCGCCTCTGCAGTTGGCCGCCACTACAGCTTTGATTCCCGTATAGCTAGCCGTATAGTGGGCCGCCATGTAAGCAACGCTTTGGCTACTCAGGAGCTAAGAACGGTCAAGGACCTGTCTGTCGATGAGACCTCACGAAAGAAAGGGCACAACTACCTGACCATCCTATGTGACCGGCAAGCTAAAAAGGTAGTAGGCGTATCTCGGGGCAAAGACCAAAAAGCTGTAAGCCATGCACTTATCGATATGGAAGCACGTGGCGCAGACAGGGCTACAGTACGGTCAGTGACTCTAGATATGTCACGCTCCTATATCGCGGCCTGTGAGTCCTACCTTCCACAAGCCGAGATGGTTTTTGACCGCTTTCATTTAGTCAAAAAGCTTAATGAAGCTATTGATACTATTCGAAGAGCAGAACAAAAGCAGTTTAAGGAGGCGCTCAAGCACAGCCGGTATTTATGGCTGCGCAATGCCAGCAAGTTATCTCAAAAGCAGCAACAACGCCTGGACTTGTTAAAAGAAGCATTCCCCAATCTAGGCCAGGCCTACCGGCTCAAAGAGCTATTCCGGGAAGTTTTCGATGCGGCTCAGTTCACCAAGCGCCTCAAGCCGCTCAATGAGTGGATAAAGATGGCTTGGGACAGCGGGATCAAGCCCATCCAGGAGTTTGTCAATATGCTCCATGACCATTGGTACGGTATTAAGACCTACTTCAAAAGATTGGCAAATAATGCTTTCGCTGAAGGGGTGAACCTAAAGATTCAGGAAATAAAGAGAATTGCCAGAGGCTATCGGAACCCACACAATTTCATCCTGATGATCTATTTCAAACTCGGAGGACTTGATTTGAAAATCCACTAAATATGGCGAAGAGCCTAAAAACCCTTAAACTTAGCTATCATGAGCAGAAGAAATTTCAACTTTTGTCATGTACTTAGAGTAAAAAGACTAAACTAAAAACATAAAAGAGGTTTATGAATATCTGGCTAATTTCTCTTTTTGATCCTACACCTTTGGATGAACCAATATATCCAAGATTTATTAGCATTGCCAATGCTGCAGCTGCAAAAGGTCATTTTGTTACTCATTTCACTAGCACTTTTCGACACACAACAAAAACGCATAGATTCGATAAGAGCGTTTCAAAAAAAATCTACGACCGATATACAGTACACTTTACTAGATCCATGGGATACACTAGAAATATTAGCCTCAGACGTTTTCTCGCGCACAGAAATTATGCCAAACGACTAGTCAGTGAATTTCCAGGACGACCAAAGCCTAATATTATTTTCATAAGTATGCCTCCTTTAAGCACAGTTTATGAGGTTACCAAATGGGCCGAAAACCAAGATATACCCGTCGTTATTGATGTTATTGACCCTTGGCCCGATTCTTTTATTAAAGATGTGCCTAACCAGATCAAATCAACAGTAAGGATCTTTCTTAGATCTTTTTATTGTAGACTTAAAATGGCTTTAAAACGTAGTACCGCAGTGACAGCCATTTCAAATGGTTATCTTGATTGGGCAAATAAATTTCATGATGATGACAAACCGGTTGAACTGTTTTATTTAGCAATCGACCTAAATGCTATTCAATCAGAATTACAGCGATATGAGCATGAAAAAGATGATGGTCCATTGCGGCTAATCTATGCAGGAAGCCTTGCAAGTTCTTATGACATACCGACAATTATCGAAGCTGCTAAGATTATCGAACGCAAATATCCGGGTCAGAGTCAATTCATCATCACAGGTAAAGGTCCTCAGTTAGATATAATAATATCGGCTCAAAAGCAGACCAAAAATCTGAAGTATCTGGGATGGTTAAGCAAAGAAGAATTAATTCACCAGTATGCTATTGCTGATGTTGGTTTGATCCAGCATAAGAATAGTTTAACACAAACGATTACTTACAAATTTTTCAACTATATGAGTGCTGGACTTCCTTTGTTAAATTCTTTACAAAGCGAAATGGCTGAATTGATCAAAAAAGAACAGTTGGGATTAAATAATAAGGAACAAGATGTAGATGCCTTGGTTGAAAATATTGAATCCTATCTCAAAGATCCAAGCCTTTTGCATAGACATAGTGCGAATGCACTAGCATTCACTAAAAAATACGGAGATATGCAGGTCGTTTACGGGAGGCTTATTGACTTTTTGGAGCAGCAGGCTAAAATAGAGTCTCATGTCCAATAAGCGAGGATTAAAAGTAATAGTTTCTGACGTCGATTCCAGAAAAGGGTTTGATACTGTCAACATCATTAAAAGATTGTATCAATTTCCAACTATTTTATGCGCAAGTAAAAATGTAAAATATCAGCTTCCGTTCATTTATGGTCAAGATGTTTTCCTATTGAGAAGTCATTCTTACAGTTTATTCGAAAAGGATTTTATTGACATCTTGGAACGTAATGCTTCTTTTCGCTTAGTATACCTTCCTGTATCTGAAAAACCCACTCGTCATTTGTACACTTTTGTGGACAAATATGGACAACCAGATCAACTAAACTATTTATTGCCCTGTAAGGAAGCGTTTAAGATTACCAGTCACAAAGGGCTGTTTCAAGCCCACTGCGAACAAAATGGTTTCTCAATACCTAAATCATTTACAAAATCAAAGGTCTTAACAACTGAATTTTCGTTTCAGCCACTCATTGCAAAGCCTTTCTTTGGAGAAGGCTCAGTAGGTATTAAGCATATTGACCGTCCTGAACAACTATCCCTTATAAAATCCTTAGATTCCAAAAATTATTTAATTCAAGAAAAAATACAGGCTGTGCAGAAAGTTGCCGGAGCATTTTTTCTCTGCAAAAACGGCGAGGTTCTCAACCAGTATACTCATCAGAGGCTACGTACCTTTCCCGAAAATGGAGGGGTGACAGTTTATTCAAAATCGGGAAACAACTCGGAAATACTTCCTATCGGAGCAGAATTGTTGCAATCTCTAAATTGGACGGGACTAGCAATGATTGAATTTATCCAAGATAAAAACTCAAAAGAGTGGAAAATAATAGAATTAAATCCTAGGCTTTGGGGCTCTGTTTTGCTTTCTGCATTCAATGACTCCCGGATGCTTGAAGATTACGTCCGCTATAGTGTGAACTCCGAATCCAAGCCTCAAAAATCTCTCAAAACTATTGAAAATAGGTACATTAGATGGTGGTTTCCGTTTGAACTACTTAGCTTCTTAAAAGGTAAGCTACCTTTCAAAGACTTAATTACATTTGACTTTAGAAAGACTTGCTATATTAATTTCACCTATGCTTCCGCATGCAGTAGCCTCGCATACCTGCTCTATTTTACCGTTAACAGCAAGTCATTTAAACGCTTCCTGAAAAAATTGAGCTAAACTTGGTTGTATTTGATTTTGATAAAACCCTTACCAATGAAGATACCCTTTGGGGATTTTACAAAGAGGTAGATAGCAGTAACCTGTTTTTTTCTTTTAAAAGAGGGATTATTTTGTTTTTTGCCATACTACATAAAGTTAAAATTATTAATAATACGGTATTGAAAAAAATAGGGGTTAGATTATTTCTCAAAGGGAAATCACGGGATTATTTGTTAAAGAAAGCAATCACTTATACTCAAAAAATTCCATTAAACAATATATATAGCATCCATTTTCTTAGCGTCCCTAAAGAAAAGAGATTAATTATTTCTGCATCGTTTGATGTCTACCTTTCTATTCTCTTTCTTGGGGAAAGAGTAATAGGCTCAAGCCTTTACTTTGAGAAAGGAAAAGTCTTGGGCTTGGAAAAAAACATGTACGGAGAACAAAAAAAGTTGGTCCTGAAGGAAAATGGGATTGAAACAATTGAAGCTCTTTATACGGATTCATATAGTGACAAACCGTTAATGGAAATCGCTAATTGTATAAATATCGTAAAAAATGGAACGATTGTCACAAGAACAAAATAAAACCAAGGCTCTGGAGGTAAAATCCGTTTTCTCCGTTGACGTTGAAGACGGTGTAAGTATTGCTATGCGCGACATTTTCAATAAAACAGTACCACAAACTGATCGGGTAATACGCACTACAGAAGTAATATTAGACCTTCTTGCCAAACACCATACCAAAGCAACCTTTTTCACCTTAGCCCAAGTGGCCGAAGCTTTTCCGGCGTTAGTACAAAGAATTGTTTCCGAGGGACATGAATTAGCGGTTCACGGTAACAAGCACCTGTTATTCTCCCAAATGACACCACAATTGGCAAGGCAAGAGCTCAGTAGTGCCAAGAAAAAATTGGAAGATATCTCCGGGCAATATGTTATCGGACATCGGGCACCAGCATTTTCTATATCAGAGCGAACACCTTGGGCAATCGATGTCCTTCTTGAATGTGGATTTCAATATGATAGCAGCATCATGCCAATCAAAGCCAGTCGGTATGGATGGCCTGGATTTTCGGAGAATCCATGTTTACTAATTGGAAACGATAACAGAAAACTTGTTGAAGTACCAATTAAACCCATAAAGCTATTTGGCAAAGCCTTCCCATACAGCGGGGGGTCTTATCTTAGATTATTACCTTACTCTCTGATAAAAACTGGTTTTTCACAAAACCCTACTCAAAGTATTTTGTATATTCACCCATATGAGTTAGATACAAAACAATATCCCGATTATTATTTAGCTGCTTTGAAAAAGGAATCGTTATGGACACAGTTAAAAATGCGCTCTATGTGGTTCAATCGTAAAAATACCATTCATAAATTAGATGATTTACTTTCATGTTTCAGGTTCGACACCATGAAAAACTTTATTAAAGCAACTGAGCAGCAAAAGACTCTAAAAAAAATAAATTTTAGAGAATTAGTAGCTAGAGGAAAAAACTCTACATTATGAAAACTAGTATCCTTCTTCATTTGAAAAACATTCCCGGTTGGCGTACGAAACGCAAACTCATCCTTTTTGCTGTGGATGATTATGGCACGGTACGATTACATTCTAAGCTAGCTAGACTGCAGTTAGATAAAGCCGGGTTACCTGTAAATTCCCGATTTGATGCTTTAGATACTCTAGAAACCCGTGAGGATCTAGAAATGCTTTACGAAACACTTAGTTCCGTAAAAGATAGAAATAGTAACACAGCCGTATTCACACCTTATGCTCTACCGTGCAATATCGACTTTGAACAAATTAAAGAAGATAATTATCAAGGCTATCGTTATGAGCCACTACCCACTACCTACAATAAATTGAGTACTTTACATCCTCAGTCTTATGAAGGAGCGTGGGCGCTTTGGCAAGAAGGAATTACACAGGGTTTTTTACACCCGCAGTTCCACGGTCGTGAGCACCTTAACCTAAAGGTATTTGAAGAGAAACTGCAAAGGAGAGACCATGACATCATGAACGCTCTTGAAAACCGCTCATACACTAGTATTCAACAGAAAGACTATCCTACCATTGGATGGTCGGCTGCTTTTTCTTTCGCCCAAATTGAAGAGTTAAAGCTCTTTCCAGAAGTATTACATTTTGGGCTAGAAGCTTTTAATTCTGTCTTTGGCTATCGGGCTATCGCCTTCACACCTCCTGCTCAGCAGTTCCACCCATCGCTGAATATTGCCCTCTGGAAAAATGGTATACAAGCCATTGATCGTCCATTGACTTACAAACAACACTTGGGTGATGGGAAATATAAACGAGTATTAAGCCGGACACATTGCAATAAGAATACAGGTAAGGTTACTATCACAAGAAATGTCGTGTTTGAACCTACCGAGGAACGGGGTTTGGATTGGGTGAATTTTACGCTTAAGCAAATAGAAGCTGCTTTTCGCTGGAATAAACCTGCGATCATCAGCTCGCATCGGGTAAATTTTTGTGGGCATATAGATCCAAAAAATCGGGTGCAGGGATTGGCAGCACTGCGTACCCTTTTAAAAAAAATAGTAGAGCGCTGGCCCGATGTAGAGTTTGTATCTGTTGCAGAATTAGTACAGCAAATCCAAAAAGCTAAAGGTGTACACGCAAATTAAGTCTATTTTGGATATACTCGCTGCTGCCGTACTGCTTATTGTGCTCGCCCCTATTACCCTGGGACTAATGCTTATTTTGTATATTCAGAACAATGGCCAGCCATTTTTCAGGCAACAGCGTCCCGGTTATCAGGAGCGTCCCTTTTACCTAATGAAGTTCAAATCCATGACCGATGAACGGGACACGAACGGACAGCTATTGCCGGATAACGAGCGGCTGACACCCGTTGGCGCATTTGTACGCAAAAGCTCTCTCGATGAGCTGCCCCAATTATTTAATGTACTGAAAGGTGAAATGAGCATCGTCGGCCCCCGCCCTTTACTATTCAAATACATACCGCTATACTCACCTGATCAGCGCCGCCGACACAATGTAAAGCCTGGCATCACCGGATGGGCGCAGGTCAACGGTCGAAATAGCATCAGCTGGAAGCGCAAGTTTGAATTAGATGTCTACTATGTGGATCATCAGTCCTTTTGGCTAGATATTAAAATCCTATGGCTTACGGTGCAAAAGGTGATACAACGAGAGGGTGTCAACCAAAGTACTGAACGACCTATGCAACCCTTTAACGGCGATAATTAATGTTTGCAAAGCGATTTTTATACCTTGGATATTACATAAAGCAGCTCGACTGGATCAAATTGAGTCGGTTCCAAAGGCATGTGCAGAAAACATCTCACTTGTCTTTGATATCGCAGTGGTATCATTCCATCCGCTCTGTATTCCGCTACAATATTTCGATTGAGGAGTATTATCAATTCCGATTTTATGAGCTTCAGAATAATAAACGTGATACTTACGCTGGCACCGGCTACATGTATGAGTACCAGCGCCGACTGAACCCTCCAGTATACCGAGCAACACTAGCCGATAAAACGCAGTTTCTGGAAAAATATCGGGATTTTGTTCGGCACGAGTTCCTAACCCTTGAAGAATTGGAAAATCATCCAGAAAAGAGTCACGAACTGCTAAAGAATCCGTCCGGAAAAATTGTCCTCAAAAGCTCTGATGGGCAGTGTGGTCGCGGCATCGAAGTCCGGCAAAGCCGGGATTTCACTCCCACTTCTTTGGTACAGCGACTTAAAGCAACTGGCAATGATTTTGTGGAAGCCTTTGTCACCCAGCATCCTGACCTAATGAGACTTTCACCATCCGGCTTAAATACTGTCCGTATCATCACTCAGTTAGATAAAAACGATCAAGTTCATATCATCGGCACCCGCTTACGCATCTCGGTCAATTCTGCTGTCGACAACTTGGCTGCCGGCAATATAGCTGCTTCCATCGACTCGAACACAGGTAAGGTCAACGGTCCCGGCGTCTACAGCGATATCACAAGGTCCGATGAGTATCAACATCCAATTACGGGTGTAGATATTGTTGGCTTTCAAATCCCTTACTGGCAGGAGACGCTCGATATGTGCAAATCTGCTGCATTGCTCGATACCCGTAACCGTTCCATTGGCTGGGACGTAGCAATCACCGATGACGGGCCGGAGCTCATTGAGGGCAACCATGATTGGTGTAAACTGCTGTGGCAATTACCTGTGAAAAAAGGTCTAAAACCAATTCTAGAATCCTTTACGAAAGAACTACAGCAATAACTGTTTGGATTTAAACTTACACTATTTCTGCCTTGGCATACTTTAACCTTTAAACTTTCAACTTTAACCTTGAACATCCTCATCAACGGCATCGGCGGCCCCACTCCCCGGAGCATTGCCCGCTCCCTACGCTGGTGCAGCCGCTATAGCCAATATGAACTCGTAGGCACCGATATAAATCCATATGCTCGGGATTTATACGATTCGACTCTCTACAACAAAACTTACCTCGTTCCTCCGGCAGGGCATCCTAAATATTGGCCCGAGATGGAGCGGATTATTGAAGCGCATGACATTGAAATGGCGTTGGTACAGCCGGAGCTCGAAGTGCTTGCATGGACCAAGCGTGCCGAGGAAAGCGCGCTACCCTGCAAAGCACTGCTGCCTAGTTATGCCTTAGCGCAGCAGCTGACTGATAAAGGGATTATGACGGATATCCTTAAAGATACAGGCTGGGTACCCCCCTCTGTAATAATTGATCCAGATAGCAATAATATTTATGAAGCAGTTAAGGCTTTAGGCTATCCATTTTGGATAAGAGCTACTTCTGGATCCAGTGGCTTAGGGTCATTAAAGGTAGAAAACGAAGCGGCGCTTCGAAATTGGCTTCACATCAACCCTAATGTGAAGCAATTCATCGGCAGTCAGTATCTGCCAGGGCGTAACCTGGCCTGCAAACTGCTCTATTTTGAAGGAAAACTACTTCGAGCTGCCTGTGCGGAGCGAGTCAACTATATTATGTCAAAGGTAGCGCCCTCGGGCATTACTGGTAATACATCCTTTGGCCGTTTAATCAATGAGCCCGATCTTGTACACAGAGCTAGTAAGCTGATGGACCGGATGTTTACTCATGCTAAAGCCCCTAAACATGGTTTTTTCACAGCTGATTTTAAAGAAGATGAAAATGGCACACCATACCTTACTGAGATCAATGTGCGTATGGTAGCATTCAATTACAGCTTCGCAAAAACCGGAGCAAACTTTTCTGAAGATATCGTTAGCTTGATGAATGATGATTCTACTTTCGATAGAAATTATAAAATGTATGAGTTTGAACCTGGTACGATATTCCTAAGAGACGTTGATGCCGAACCTATTTTAATGAATGAAAGAGACTTAAAACATTAGGAGCAATAGTTAAGATATAACTAAATTTTGTGCTTTGATTATTTTGTTGTTTTGATGAAGCACCCTTTCTAACTTGAGATCTTTTGTTCACATCTTTCTTAACCCGCTAAGCCATTTCTGGGTTATTTTATTATTGAGTCTATTCTGTTACTGGCGAAAAGAGAGTAAACTCAGCTTTTATTTGGTACTGTATGCAGTTTTCTGGCTCCTTATGGTTTCTATATCTCCTTTGCCTGTTTACTTGGCGAAACTTGAAGAGTCACAGTACCCATCACTATGGACAATTCCAGATACGCTACGATCTCCGCATATCCTTATTTTAGGAGCTGGCTCAAGCACCGATCCTAAACTCCCACCAAACAATCAACTTTCAACCACAACACTTTCCCGTTTATCAGAAGGGATAAGGCTCTACCGTCAGCACCCTAAAGCAAGGTTAATCGGTTCCGGAAATGCAAAGGAAAAACGCACCCCACAGGCAAAGATAGTAATGAATACTGCTGTCGCAATGGGTGTTAGTCCAAGTGACACCCTTCAAAACACTACTCCGTTCAATACGGAATCTGAAGCGTTGGCTTACTTTAACCGTTTCGGGAATCAGTCAACAGTTATCCTCGTCACAAGTGCCTTGCATATGCCAAGAGCACTTTTTTGGTTTAAGGCAAATGGTATCAATGCTATTTCAGCTCCAACTGATCACTGCGTCAAAATCGATCCCGAAGATTCGCCATATAATTGGAAACCATCAACCCGAAAGATTGAAATTACAGCTGCCCTACTGCACGAGTGGGCAGGCATGATCTACGCCAGGATAAAAACCAGAGGAAGCAACAAAAAAGCAGCTCCTCGCGCTAAAACACAAAAGGATTCGTAATGAGCAATCAAAAGAAAAAAGCCCTAATCACCGGCATCACCGGCCAAGACGGCGCCTACCTCAGTGAACTCCTTCTGGAGAAAGGCTACGAAGTCCACGGCATCAAGCGCCGCGCGTCCCTTTTCAACACCGCCCGCATCGACCACCTGTATCAGGACCCCCATGAGGAAGACCTCCGCTTCATCCTCCACTACGGCGATCTGACCGACAGCACCAACCTCATCCGCATCATACAGGAAGTACAGCCGGATGAAATTTACAACCTTGGTGCCATGTCTCACGTACAGGTCAGCTTCGACGCCCCCGAGTACGCCGCCGATGCCGATGGGCTCGGTACCACCCGCATCCTCGAAGCCATCCGCATCCTCGGCTTGCAGGAGAAGACCCGCTTCTATCAGGCTTCTACTTCCGAGCTATACGGCCTCGTACAGGAAGTCCCACAGCGGGAAACCACCCCCTTCTACCCCCGCTCCCCCTACGCTGTCGCCAAGCTCTACGCCTACTGGATTACCGTCAACTACCGCGAGGCCTACAATATGTACGCCTGCAACGGTATCCTCTTCAACCACGAGAGCCCCCTGCGGGGCGAGACCTTCGTCACCCGCAAGATCACCCGCGCCGTCGCCAAGATCGCCCTCGGGCTTCAAGACAAAGTCTTCCTCGGCAACATGGATGCCAAGCGCGACTGGGGCCATGCCAAAGACTACGTCAAGGGCATGTACCTCATGCTGCAGCAGGATCAGGCAGAGGACTTCGTCCTGGCCACCGGCGTCACCACGAGCGTGCGCGACTTCGTCCGCATGAGCTTCCGGGAGATCGGCGTGGAGCTGGAGTTCAAAGGCGAAGGCGTCAACGAGGTCGGCATCGTCAGCAGCAGTTCCAATCCGGAGTACGCCCTGCAAGTCGGCAGCGAGGTCGTCGCCGTAGACCCGCAATACTTCCGCCCGACCGAGGTGGACCTCCTCATTGGTGACCCTTCCAAAGCCAAGGCCAAGCTGGGCTGGGAGCCGTCTTATGACTTGCAGGCGCTGTGTAGTGAGATGGTGGCGGCGGACTTGGATCTGTTTAAGAGGGATCAGGTGTTGAAGGCGGCTGGGTTTGAGGTAAAAAATGAATTCGAATAGGGGATTTCACGCAGCGGGCGCGGAGGTCTCGCAGAGAATCGCTACGAAGATCAGGTGCTATGCATGAAAACGAAATAGCCACTATCATTTTGGATGAAGCTTTTGCCGTGCATACCCATTATGGTCCGGGCGTTTTTCACGCAGCGGGCGCGGAGGTCTCGCAGAGAATCGCTACGAAGATCAGGTGCTATGCATGAAAACGAAATAGCCACTATCATTTTGGATGAAGCTTTTGCCGTGCATACCCATTATGGTCCGGGCGTTTTTCACGCAGCGGGCGCGGAGGTCTCGCGGAAGATCGCTACGAAGATCAGGTGCTATGCATGAAAACGAAATAGCCACTATCATTTTGGATGAAGCTTTTGCCGTGCATACCCATTATGGTCCGGGCGTTTTTCACGCAGCGGGCGCGGAGGTCTCGCGGAAGATCGCTACGAAAATCAGGTGCTATGCATGAAAACGGAATAGCCACTATCATTTTGGATGAAGCTTTTGCCGTGCATACCCATTATGGTCCGGGCGTTTTCGAGCGAGTTTATGAATCTGCTTTGGAAGGCAGGTTATTGAGTCGGGGTCTTTCTGTATTACGGCAACATACCGTGCGCATTACGGATGAATACATACAGGATGAGCCAGGATTCATTATTGATCTGCTAGTCGGAGGCAAAGTAATTGTAGAATTAAAGTCCGTAGAAAAAATTCTACCTGTACACAAAAAGCAAGTACTAACGTATCTGCGTCTCACGAACCGAAGACTTGGTCTACTGATCAATTTTAACGAAGATCGGCTAAAGAATGGCGTATCCAGAATCGTCAACAATCTAAACAATAATGACCATCCTGAATACTCAATTTAGTTGATTCAAATCAAACCCGCCGCGAGCTACTGCGATCCGTAGCCCCACCGCGTGAAAAAAACAAAAAAAACACCGCGAACCACTGCGTCCCTTTGCGGCTCTGCGTGAAAAAACAAAAAAACCACCGCGAACCACTGCAACCCTTCGCAACACCGCGTAAAAAACACAAAAAAACACCTCCGCGAACCACTGCGTCCCTTTGCGGCTCTGCGTGAAAAAACAAACCACCGCGTGAAAAAAACATCCATGAATAACCAATCAAAAATCTACATAGCCGGCCACCGAGGCATGGTAGGCTCCGCCCTGGCCCGCAAACTAAAAGCCGAAGGCCACGAAAACATTATCACCCGCACCAGCAAAGAACTCGACCTCCGCAACCAAGCCGCCGTCAACCACTTCTTCCAAACCGAAAAGCCCACCCACGTCTTCCTAGCCGCCGCCAAAGTAGGAGGCATCCTCGCCAACAACACCTACCGGGGCGAATTCCTCTACGACAACCTGATGATACAAAACAACGTCATCAACGCCGCGAAGGACAACGGCGTGGAAAAGCTGCTATTCCTCGGCTCCAGCTGCATCTACCCCAAGATGGCCCCACAGCCACTGAAGGAAGACTATCTCCTCACCGGAGAACTAGAGCCCACCAATGAGCCCTATGCCATTGCCAAGATTGCCGGCATCAAGCTCTGCGACGCCTACCGCCATCAATACGGCTGCAACTACATCTCCGTCATGCCCACCAACCTGTACGGGCCCAATGACAACTATGATTTGGAGAAATCCCACGTGCTGCCCGCCCTCATCCGCAAATTCCATGAAGCGAAGAAGCGCGGGGACGAAGCCGTGACGATCTGGGGCACCGGCTCCCCAAAGCGGGAGTTCCTCCACGTAGACGACCTGGCGGACGCCTGCTACTACCTCATGCAGACCTACAATGAGCCCGGGCTCGTCAACATCGGCACCGGAGAAGACATCCCCATCAAAGACCTGGCCCTGCTCATCAAAGACATCGTCGGCTACGAAGGAAAACTGGAACACGACCTTTCCAAACCCGATGGCACGCCCCGCAAGCTCATGGACGTCAGCAAACTGAAAGCGGCTGGCTGGACGGCGCGGATTGGGCTGCGGGAGGGGATTGAGCGGGTGTATGAGGGGTTGAAAAGTGAGGAGTGGTACTAGTAATGTAAGGGTTCACGCCACGAGCGCAACGCAGCAAAGACTCGCAACGTGATGGTACCGTCTCCGCAGCCCATCACCAAACCACGTAGCGAACCGTTGCTTCGCAGCTATCGCCGCGTGAGCCCCAAAAAACTACTCCCCCCGGAACTACTCCCCGGAAAAGAAGGTTTATTAGACAATATCAATCCCTACCGCTATGCCAAAATTTGAATGGGATGAGCACAAAAACGATGAAAACTAAACTAACCGTAGCCGAAGCCCTGCAAAGAGCCAGGGCCGAAGAGCCATTACAAGGCTACCAAGTGGATTTTACCGATCATAAAGTCGAAGCCCTGGAGGCGATGCAGCTTGCCAAAGCCGGGGTAGACGTGCCCGAGGAAAGCATCTACTACGATGATGAGGCTATTGCTGAAGACGAAGCTTTCGAAGGCGAATGGACACCAGTGGCTACCGATGGCCTTGCGGAAGCCGAAGCAGCCCTGAACGTCCGCCTGCAGCTAGACCCGGAGATTAAATATTGGTTAGAACAGCAGTCCATTCCTACCAGCCAGCTCCTCGAACAGCTGCTAGTGAATTTTTACCGTACTGAGCAGCGGCTTAGGAAAGGTTGAGGTATTGCTGGTTGTGCGGCGTGGAGTGGTAGTCAGTAAGCTGCACTTAGAAAGAAGGCTTAACCCTTTAGTGCCCTCAGTGCCTCAGTGGTAAGAGAAAGGTTAACGCAACGAGCCTGTACCGCCCCCGCAGCCCATCACCAAAATCTAGCCAGAAACCCGATAAACATAAAAAGTCGGGCTTAAGAGGTAAAAGGTTCCTGCCAAAGAACTATCTTATACGCAATACGAAGTGGTTTGCGACATCGTAGCAAGCCACTTCCCAGCGTAAATGCTGACATTGAGTAGGTTTGCTGTGGCAAACCACTTAATCGTCAGTATACAAAAGCGGAGGTTTTCAAAAACAATAGAAATAGGATTAATTATGAATAACTATAAGGAACATATCAGCATAGATTCCAATATCCGTTTCGGCAAACCCTGCATAAAGGGCACCCGTATTACGGTTTCAGATATACTAGGATGGTTGGCCTCCGGTATGAGTTATGAAGAAATACTTGAAGATTTTCCCTTGCTAACCAAAGAGCACCTTCTAGCCGCCCTGGCATTTGCGGCGCACCGGGAGCAAATCACGCAAATCATTGCCGCGTAAAATGAAGCTATTGCTCGATATGAAAGTGCGGAACATGGCTTTTTGGAAATTGTTTAGAGATGTTATATTAGCATCTCTTAGGCAGTAAGCTCCACTTAGTAACCCCTTAGTGCCCTTAGTGCCTCTTGTGCCTTAGTGGTAAAACTCCATGGTTCCCCCCTAAGTGCCTAATGCGCCTCAGTGATAAAAACAACCCCATCAAATCAATAAATCAACCTAAAAACAAGACCCTTTGAAAATCGATATTATTGCCGGAGCAAGACCAAATTTCATGAAAATTGCTCCCATCATTGAAGCTATAAAACATACAGATCCGGAGCAGAACAGGCTGACTTATCGCCTAATTCATACGGGTCAGCACTACGACAAAAAAATGAGTGCTGACTTCTTTGAGCAACTAGGCATTCCGGAGCCAGATGTCAACCTTGATGCCCGATCCGGTACTCAGGCTGAGCAAACGGCACGCATCATGACCCGCTACGAAAAGCTGCTTTTGGAAACACCCGCGGATTTATGCCTTGTAGTGGGAGATGTGACCTCCACTATGGCCTGCTCCATCGTTGCCAAAAAGTTAGGGATGAAAGTTGCTCATGTCGAAGCAGGCATACGCTCCTACGATCTCACCATGCCTGAGGAGATCAACCGTATGGTAACGGACAGTATTACAGACTATTTTTTCACTACTTCGGAAGTTGCAAATAACAACCTCCGGAAGGCTGGTATCTCAGAGGAGCGCATCTTTTTCGTTGGCAATACCATGATTGATACTTTGCTCAAAAACCGCCCCCGCTTTACCCCACCTCCCATTTGGGAGGAAGCGAAACTAGAAAAAGGTCAGTACATCGTCATGACAATGCACCGTCCGGCCAATGTAGATGAAGAGCAAAAGCTAAAACGGTTCATGGAGGCTATTCTTAATAATGTACATGGGCTACCGGTTGTCTTTCCAGTTCACCCTCGTACCGCTAAAATGCTTGACCGGTTAGGTATTGAAGCTGATAACCTCCATTTAATCGGGCCACTTCCGTATTTGGAGTTCAATTATCTGGTGGAAAACAGCAAGGCCGTTTTAACAGACTCCGGTGGTATCACCGAAGAAACAACGGTAATGGGCGTACCTTGTATAACCCTCAGAGATAATACGGAGCGCCCGGAAACCATCACAGAAGGAACCAATGAACTGGTTGGAACTGACCCGGCAAAAATAGCCCCTGCTTTGGAACGCGTTTTCAACAATACCTGGAAAACCGGATCAATTCCTGAAAAATGGGATGGGAAAACAGGTAAACGCATCGCTGAAATTTTAAAAAAATTAGGAAATATATCAGCGTAATCAATGCCCATGAATAAAATATACCTCTCCAGCCCCCATTTAGGTCAGGAAGAACTCCACTTCGTCCACCAAGCCTTCGACACCAACTGGATCGCCCCCCTTGGCCCCAACGTTGATGGCTTCGAAGCCGACCTGCAGGACTACAATAAGGTCGCTTACGCCGCCGCCCTGTCCTCCGGCACCGCCGCCATCCACATCGCCCTGCGGCTGTTGGATGTACAGCCCGGCGACTACGTCCTCTGTCAGAGCTTCACCTTCTGCGGCTCCGCCAACCCCATTTTATACATGGGTGCGAAGCCCGTCTTCATCGACTCCGAGCCCAACACCTGGAACATGAGCCCCGCCCATCTTCAGGAAGCCATAGCAGACTTACACCGTCAGGGCATCCGCCCCAAAGCCTGCATCCCCGTCCACCTCTACGGCACCCCCGCCAAGATGGACGAGATCGTCCGCCTCTGCGACAACTTTGACATCCCCATCATCGAAGACGCCGCCGAAAGCCTCGGCGCCACCCTCCACGGCCAGCACACCGGCACCTTCGGCAAGCTCGGCGTCTACTCCTTTAACGGCAACAAGATCATCACCACAAGCGGCGGCGGCGCCTTAGTCTCCCGGGACGAAGCCCTCATCCAACGAGCCCGCTTCCTGGCCACACAGGCCCGCGACCCCGCCCCCCACTATCAGCATACCGAGGTCGGCTACAACTACCGCCTCAGCAACGTCCTGGCCGGCATCGGCCGCGGCCAGATGCGCGTCCTCGATAAGCGCATCGCCCAGCGCCGTGCCAATTTCCAGCGTTACCAGGATTACTTCGCCACCTGGCAAGACCACGGCTACCACATCCAATTCCCGACCGAGCCCGAAGGCACCTTTTGCAACCGCTGGCTCACCACCATCCTGGTAGACCCCAAACAAAACAAAGGCCTCACCCGCGAGGACATCCGCCTGGCCCTCGAAAAAGACAATATCGAAGCCCGCCCGCTTTGGAAGCCGATGCATATGCAGCCGGTCTTCCAGGAGGCTCTTTTTTATGGGGATGGCACTTCGGAGCGGTTGTTTGAGATCGGGCTATGTTTACCTTCAGGTACTAATATGTCGGAAGGGGATTGGGAGCTTATTTTTAAAGTTTTGGATCAGATTATTGCTGACTGGTAAACCTTGTGGGTCGCGGAGCGGTCCAGGGTGAGGTTGAGGTTGGTCTAGAGGCTGCGCCCAGGCGAGGTTAAGGTTGAGATCAGCCGAGGTCTTCCAGGGAGCGACAATTTATTGTCGCCGCCCAAGGATCCCAAGCCTGCTCCATAGACACACCCTCAGCAGCAGTAGCCAGCTCGCTGGCGCGCCTAGAGAACACGCCCCTGCTCGCCTCAACCTTCTCCTCAACCTCAACCTCAGCCTACCCCGTTGCCAAGGCAGGTTGAGGTTGGTCTAGAGGCTGCGCCCAGGCGAGGTTGAGGTTGAGACCACCCGAGGTCTTCCAGGGAGCGACAATTTATTGTCGCCGCCCAAGAATCCCAAGCCTGCTCCATGGACCCGCCATCAGCAGCAGTAGCCAGCTCGCTGGCGCGCCTAGAGAACACGCCCCTGCTCGCCTCAGCCTTCTCCTCAACCCCAACCTCAGCCTACCCCGTTGCCAAGGCAGGTTAAGGTTAGTCTAGATGCTGCGTCCAGGCAAGGTTGAGGTTGAGCGTCCAAGTGCCGCCCACCAAGGGCACGGACGCTCTGCGACCGCCTCCCGGCAGACCAACCTATCGGCACTGCTCGTCCCCCAGTAGGAGACCGTAAACGGTCGGACCAGGAAGCCACATCCTAGCCCTCAACCTTATCCTCAACATCAACCTTTTCCCCAGCCTCTCCCTAATATCCTACAACCAATATTTAGATGACTTTAAAATCTATTTATCTTAAAACCCTCGGCCGTCTCCTCCCCTCCGACTACTTCGCCCGCCGCTACCCCGTTTCCGTCAAAGGCATCTGCTGCATTGACGGTAAGGTCATCCTCCTGCGCAACGAGCGCGGCGAGTGGGACTTCCCCGGCGGCAAGCTCGAAGGCCGGGAGTCCCTCACCGAGTGCCTGCGCCGCGAGATATACGAAGAGCTCGGCATCGCCGTCACCGTAGGCCCCCTCCTCCAAGCCACCACCCTGCGCATCCTGCGCCAAGTCAACGTGGTGGTCCTCCTATACAAATGTTACACTCAATCCCCCGCCGGCGCCCTCCGGCTGAGCGGGGAGAATTTTGAGCTCCGCCTTTTCCCGGTGGAAGAAGCCCTGCAGCTCCGGTTGCCGGAAGCTTACCGGTCGGCTTTGCGGTCGGTGGTGGAGGCGGGGTAGGCTGGGCTGGGCGAGACCTCGCCGAGGTTAAGGTTGGCCCCGGGCAGGCCCAGCCGAGGTTGAGGTTTCCGACTCCGCTAAAGCTACGTCGGACGGAGAAGCACCAGGCTGCGTCCTCCATGGGTACGGCCGCTTTGCGACCGCCTCCTGAAGGCCCAGCGACCGGCAACACTCGCCCCCAAGCCACCGCCCCGGCAGACCCCGCACAGAAGACCAACCCTCGCTCCCCGGCAGGAGACCGCACACGGTCGACCCAAGCAGCCGTAGCCATGCCCTCAACCTCAACCTCGGCACCGACCCCGCCAAAGACCAACCTCAACCTCCCTCAGGAAAAGCCCGGCACTCCCCCGCCAAGGCTAAGGTTAAGGTTAAGGTTCAGCACCAGCCAGCGCCCTCCATGGGCACGGCCGCTTTGCGACCCCCTCCTGGCGACCCAGCGACCGGCAACGCTCGCCCCAAGCCACCGCCCCGGCAGACCCCGCACAGAAGACCAACCCTCGCTCCCCGGCAGGAGACCGCAAACGGTCGACCCAAGCAGCCGTAGCCATGCCCTCAACCTCAACCTCGGCACCGACCCCGCCAAAGACCAACCTCAACCTCCCTCAGGAAAAGCCCGGCACTCCCCCGCCAAGGCTAAGGCTAAGGTTAAGGTTTCCGACTCCGCTAAAGCTACGTCGGACGGAGAAGCACCAGCCTGCGTCCTCCAATGCAACGGCCGCTTTGCGACCGCCTCCTGACGACCCAGCGACCGGCAGCCCGAGACCAACCGACCGGCAACGCTCGCCCCCAAGACCCCGCCCCGGCAGACCAACCCAAGGAGACCAACCACAGCCAATGCCCCATAGGGGCAAAATGTAGGTAACTCCCAAGACCAACCCATGCCTCGTGCCGTAGGTACGAAATGTGAAAGCCCGGAAACCCACCGACCAGCAACACTAGTATTCCAGGACCACCCCAACGAGCACGCCCGGCGAAAGAAGAGCGCCGGGCGAGACAGCCTCACCCACCGGCAACGCTCGCCCCCAAGCCATACCCCCGGCAGACCCCGCCCCGAAGACCCCGCCTGGTCCCCGGCCTTGCAGCGTTTAGGGAAAATCGCGGAGGAGCGGCGTTCACGCAGTGACGTGGATACACTGTTTGAGCCAATACGCCCCACCAACCTGAAAACACAGCATCATGCAGTTCTCCGCGCCCCATTTTCCCACCACGCACCAAGGCGAGTTTGTAGGCACGAGCCGCTCCTCCGCGATTTTCCCGTTAAGAACGATGTACAGCCGTGATTTTTGTTTCTTTTCATCCAGGAAAAGAAAATGTAATACTTGCGCACAAGCCCCACCGACCGGCAACGCTCGAAATTCCAAGCCACCGCCCCCAAGCCACCGCCCCGGCAGGCCCAGCCCAGAAGACCAACCCTCGCTCCCCGGCAGGAGACCGCAAACGGTCGACCCAAGCAGCCGTAGCCATGCCCTCAACCTCAACCTCGGTACCGACCCCGCCACAGACCAACCTCAACCTCCCCCAAGACCCCGCCACAGACCAACCTCATCCTCCCCCAAGCCCCCCCCACAGACCAACCCCAACCTCCCCCAGGAATCTCCCTGCTCTTTATGCCTCCGTGCCGAGAAAAACCCAAAAAAACAATTATCTTCGCAACGACCTAAGCACAAAACGTCCCCATGAAACTCCCATTACACTACCTCCCCGGCAACGACACTGCCGTATCCGGAAACGCATCCAAGTTGATGATTCTGCTCATCGACCTGTTTGCCGCATTGATGTCCTTCTCCTTCGGGCTACTGCTGACTGACAATATGGACATCTACAATCAGGGCATCTTCCTGATTGGGACCGGGCTCATCGTACTGCTCGCCCTGCGCGGGCTGTCCTTTTATATTTTCAAGACCTATCTTATCATCATCCGCTTCGCCGGGCTGAGAGATGCCCGCAATGTCTTTCTGGCAGTGCTGACCTCCTCGGCCGCCTTCTTCATCGCCACCCTCTTCTTCCCCGTGCTGCTCAAGACCGACGACAACTGGAAGATCATTGTGGTAGACGCCGTGGTCCTCATCGCCCTCGCCGGCGGCTTCCGGCTGGCGCTGCGCACCCTGGCTGACGTCAACCGGGGGCGCATGCACAACGGCGCTTCCCGTATCAACACCGCTATCTTTGGGGCCGGGGAACTGGGCGCACAGCTGTATCAGGTGCTGAAGCAAAACGTCAACCACGACTACCGCGTGATGGCCTACTTTGATGACAATGAGAAAGTGCACCGCAAGCACCTCAACGGCATACCGGTCTACAATCCGGACAAAAGCTTTGAAGCCATCATTAAGAAATACCACATCAAGACCGCCATCATTGCCATTGGCCCCAGCCTGGCCGAAGAGCGGCGCATCCGGTTTATCGACCAATGCCTGAAGCACAAGGTGAAGGTCAAGAAAGTGCCCGTCACGGAAGCCTGGATACAGAATGACCTGCAAGTCGACAAGCTGCGGGACATCAAATTCGAGGACCTCCTCAACCGTCCGCCCATCACCCTGAGCCTGAACGCCATTGAGCAATCCATCAAAGGCAAGACCATCCTCGTCACCGGCTGTGCCGGTTCCATAGGCAAAGAGATCGTCCGCCAATGCCTGCGCTTCGAGCCCCACCTTCTGATAGGAGCTGATGTAGCCGAGACCCCCCTGGCCGAGGCCGCCCTGTCCTTTCAGGAGCATATCAAAGCCAGGCGCCTGAAGACCATCATTGCCGATGTCCGGGACGAAGAGCGCATGCGCCGCCTGTTCGAGTCCCACTGCATCGACTACGTCTTCCACGCCGCTGCCTACAAGCACGTGCCCATTATGGAAGACCACCCCGAGGAAGCCATCAAGACCAATGTACAGGGGTCCTACAACATGGCCCGCCTGTCATCCGAGTACAAAGTCGGCAAATTCGTGATGGTCTCCACCGACAAGGCCGTCAACCCCAGCAACGTCATGGGCGCCTCCAAGCGCATCGCCGAGCTCTACGTACAATCCCTGAGCAACCGCAGCGGCAACGAGACACAATTCATCACCACCCGCTTCGGCAACGTCCTCGGCTCCAACGGGTCCGTCATCCCCATCTTCAGGAAGCAGATAGAGAAGCGGCAGCCCGTGACGGTCACCCACAAAGACATCACCCGCTACTTCATGACCATCCCCGAGGCCTGTCAGCTCGTCCTCGAGGCCGGCTCCATGGGCAACGGAGGCGAGATTTTCATTTTCGACATGGGCAAGCCCGTCCGCATCTACGACCTCGCCCAGAAGATGATCCAAATGGCCGGCTTCACCCCCGGGGAGGAGATTGAGATCAAGATATCCGGGCTTCGCCCCGGCGAGAAGCTCTACGAGGAGCTCCTCGACAACGGAGAGAACACCCGCCCCACCCACCACCAGAAGATCAAAATCGCCAGCGTCCGCGCCTGCGACCACAACTCGGTCACCCTGGCCATCCATCAGCTCATCGCCCTGGCCAGCGAAGGGGCACCGCCCCGGGAGATCGTCCGCTGCATGAAGGACCTCGTCCCCGAGTTCACCAGCCAAAACTCCGACTTTGAGGAGCTGGACCGGCCGCGTACGGGGTCGAAGGGTTGAGGTTTCAAGGTTAAAGGGGGCAAAGGTTAAAGGCTCCGGGCAAGCCCTACCGAGGTCCAGGGTGGCCCCGGGCAGGCCCCGCCGAGGTTGAGGTTGAGGTTAAGGTTTCCGTCTCCGCTAAAGCTACGTCGGACGGATAAGCACCAGGCTGCGTCACCTAATGCCACGGTCGCTTTGCGACCGCCTCCTGGCAGACCAAGCGACCGGCACTCCGAGACCAACCGACCGGCACTGCTCGCCCCAAGACCCCGCCCCGGCAGACCAAGCTCCGAAGACGCCGCCTGGTCCCCGGCATTGCAGCGTTTAGCGGATTGGGCTGCGAAAAACCGTGAAGAACGGCTCATTGTTTGAGCCAATGCCTGCAACCAAACTGAAAACCCAGCACTACGCTATTCCCCACAATTCCTATGACCACAATGCACTAAGGCGAGTTTGAGCAGTTTAGGTTTTTCGCAGTTCAATCCGCGTTAAGAACGATGCACAGCCGTGATTTTTGTTTCTTTTCATCCAGGAAAAGAAAATGCCAGATTTGCGCCTAGCCACCGCACCCGCAGACCCACCCTGGAAGACCCCGCCACAGACCAACCTCAACCTCCCCCAGGAAAAGCCCCTTACTTCCTATTAGGCACCAGCAACTCCCGGACATCCACCTCCAGGGCATCCGCCACCTCGTACAATACCTCCAATGGCGGCTGTACGTGATTGGAGCACCAACGCGAGACTGTAGCACGGCTCCGCCCCACCTCCTCCGCTAACCACTTGCTAGACTTTTGCTTGTCTGCCAATACCGCCTTAATCCTGTTGTACCGCCGCATTACCTGATTTATGATTCCTGACAAAATTACGGCATAGCATGAGAGAAGAAAATTTAAAAAATACATGAAACTTTAAAATAGTTGCACGAAATGTAACAAGTTTGTATATTTGCCCTTGTCAGGCCCAAAAAAGCTCAACACAGAGCGGTCTGTCATCCAATTTCAAACCCACACTTGCGACCATTTTCGAACCACTGCCCAACGAAGCCTTGTGCAAAGTTGGGACAGCAAAACTCTTTCTCATGCCGAGAAAAGCACACCGAGGTCGCATACAAGCCCAGGGCGGCGGCCTGGAAGCCAGCGAAAGCTGGTCGCAAGACGAGCCACTGACTGCAAAAAAAGGCCGTACCCTGCTACAGCAGCTCAAAGCCAAACTATCGAAAAAAGAACGCCGGGAGCGGAAACACCACCTGGAAAAACTGGAAGACCTGATCGACCGGGCGGAAGAAACCGGCGGGCTTCATGCCCATTACGGCAAGTCCTTCCAGGACCCCGGCAGCGACATCCGGGTTGATGTGGAAGTACTGGGCGGAACCGCTTTCGTCTGTGTCGTGTTAGCTATTATACTTTGGGCAATCATCCAATAATTCATCATGAGCAATATCTTATATCCCGATTTCCTGAAAGATGAACAGGAGTACGCCGCCACCACCGAGCATTGGACGGCACTATTCAGTGGCCTGATGGCACAGCAAGGCTTTAACTGGTCGCCTTACATCAAAAACCAATTTGGCGATGGCACCCCCATGCGGGATGGCAATCCTATCTTTAATGCCTTTGTCCCCCGCACCGGGCGGGCAGTGCGTATCATACAGCACCCACCATCCCCAAAGGACAGCTTCGTCACCTGGAAAAACGAAACGGAATGGGCAGATGGCACCCATTTCACGGAGCTCGTCATCAGCCTCATCCTTACAGAAAAGACTGAAGGGCAAGCTATAGAAGCAATGAAGGCATGGTTTTCAGCTTCTACGCCTACCCAAAATTAAAGCGAGGAAATGGCGACTCTTATAAACCCCTTATTTCCCAACTTCCTATCCGACTACAACGTCTACCAGCAGGTTGAGGTTTCCGACTCCCCATAACTTGTCCATACGGATGGATATTGGCGCTAAAGCTACGTCGGACGGTTAAGCACCAGCCAGCGTCCCCCAGTGCCACGTCCGCTTTGCGACCGGCACTCCGAGACCAACCGACCGGCAACGCTCGCCCCAAGCCACCGCCCCGGCAGACCCCGCCAAGGCTAAGGTTGAGGTTGAGGTTGAGGTTGAGGACCAGGCTGTGTCACCCAGGGGCACGGCCGCTTTGCGACCGCCTCCCGGCAGACCAAGCGACCGGCACTCCGAGACCAACCGACCGGCAACGCTCGCCCCAAGCCACCGCCCCGGCAGACCCCGCCAAGGCTAAGGTTTAGGCTAAGGTTAAGGTTAAGGTTTCCGACTCCGCTAAAGCTACGTCGGACGGAGAAGGACCTGCCTCCGTCCTCCAAGGCCACGGCCGCTTTGCGACCGCCTCCCGGCAGACCCAGCGACCGGCACTCCGAGACCAACCGACCGGCAACGCTCGCCCCAAGACCCCGCCCCGGCAGACCCCGCCAAGGCTAAGGTTGAGGTTGAGGTTGAGGACCAGGCTGTGTCACCCAGGGGCACGGCCGCTTTGCGACCGCCTCCTGGCAGACCAAGCGACCGGCACTCCGAGACCAACCGTCCGGCAACGCTCGCCCCAAGACCCCGCCCCGGCAGACCCCGCCAAGGCTAAGGCTAAGGTTGAGGTTGAGGTTGAGGACCAGGCTGTGTCACCCAGGGGCACGGCCGCTTTGCGACCGCCTCCCGGCAGACCAAGCGACCGGCACTCCGAGACCAACCGACCGGCAACGCTCGCCCCAAGACCCCGCCCCGGCAGACCCCGCCCCGAAGACCCCGCCCGGCCCCCGGCCTTGCAGCGTTTAGGGAAAATCGCAGGCAGACGACGGCCACGCAGTGGCGCGGATACATTGTTTGAGCCAATACGCCCCACCAACTTGAAAACCCAACACCAAGCTATTCCCTGCATCCCCTTAACCCACCACGCACCAAGGCGAGTTTGTAGGCGCGAGTCGGCTGTCTGCGATTTTCCCGTTAAGAACGATGCAGAGCCGTGATTTTTGTTTCTTTTCATCCAGGAAAAGAAAATGTAATATTTGCGCCTAGCCACTGCCCCGGCAGACCAAGCCCGGAAGACGCCTCGACCGGCACTGCTCGCCCCCAAGCCACCGCCCCGGCAGACCAACCCAGGAAGACCCCGCCTGGTCCCCGGCCTTGCAGCGTTTAGGGAAAATCGCAGGCAGACGACGGCCACACAGTGGCGCGGATACATTGTTTGAGCCAATACGAACCATAACCTGAAAACCCGACATCAAGCTATTCCCTGCGCCCCCTTAACCCACCACGCACCAAGGCGAGTTTGTAGGCGCGAGTCGGCTGTCTGCGATTTTCCCGTTAAGAACGATGCAGAGCCGTGATTTTTGTTTCTTTTCATCCAGGAAAAGAAAATGCTAGATTTGCGCCAAGCCACCGCCCCCGGCAGACCAAGCCCGGAAGACACCTCGACCGGCACCGCTCGCCCACCAAGGCTAAGGTTGAGGTTGAGCACCAGCCTGCGTCACCCAGTGCCACGGCCGCTTTGCGACCGCCTCCTGACGACCCACCGACCGGCAACGCTCGCCCCAAGCCACCGCCCCGGCAGACCCAGCCCCGAAGACCCCGCCCGGCCCCCGGCCTTGCAGCGTTTAGGGAAAATCGCAGGCAGACGACGGCCACGCAGTGGCGCGGATACATTGTTTGAGCCAATACGAACCATAACCTGAAAACCCGACATCAAGCTATTCCCTGCGCCCCCTTAACCCACCCCGCATCAAGGCGAGTTTGTAGGCACGAGCCGCTCCTTCGCGATTTTCCCGTTAAGAACGATGTCCCGGTATAACCGGGAATTTTTGTTTCCTCCGCCTGCCGTAGCTTAAGCGCCAGTATCCATTCGTAGGGACTTATCCGTAGGGATTTATCCGTATGGACTGGCCCGTCCATACGGACAAGTTATGGGAAGGCAAGTTCATCCAGGAAAAGAAAATGCCAGATTTGCGCCAAGCCACCGCCCCGGCAGACCCAGCCCGGAAGACCAACCCTCGCTCCCAGGCAGGAGACCGCAAACGGTCGACCCAAGCAGCCGTAGCCATGCCCTCAACCTTCTCCGGCTGACGTAGCTGAGCGGAGTCAGCAACCTCGGCACCGACCCCGCCAAAGACCAACCTCAACCTTCCCCAGGAAAAGCCAGGCACCGGAGCAGCCAACGCTCAAAGTATACCCTAACGCCCAGCCAACCGACCTCGTAGAGTGTCGAAGATTACTCACCCCCGACCTCATCCCCGTTTTACGACCTCGTAGAGCGTCGCACCCTTCTTTAGTTTTAAAATCACCCACCCGCAAGTTAGGGCATACTCCCCAGAGCAGCCAGGGCTCAAAGTATATCCTAACGGCACTCCGCGCCCCGCCCACCGAAGCTCCAGGCGAAGGCTGGTAGCCCAGGACTGAACCAACGGCACTGCTCGCCCCTCTAAACTTTAAACTCTGGACGCTACACTTAAACCTTTACCCCCTCAAGACCGCCCCCACAGCACCGACCACCAAACAAATTTCGCTTTGAAAGTATTTTCTTTGTACATTAAAACGAAAAAAGCATGTTAACCATAGAATTAATAGACCCCAGAGCAAGAAGCTTACTGGACGAACTGGTAAAACTTAACCTTATCCGTATTCAGGAAAACCCCAGTTCAGATTTCCGGGATGCCTTACAGCGTGTCCGGGAACGAGCTGCCACCTCCCCACTGTCTGATGATGAAATCAGGGCTGAAGTAGAAGCCGTTAGAGCAGAACAGCATGGAAAAAGCAGCTCCTAAAAATACAATACTCGATACTAATCTATGGATCAGCCACCTCATTTCGAATAGCCTTGCCCATTTGGACCAACTGCTTATCGAAGGGAAAGTACGGCTGATTTTCAGCGAACAGCTTTTAGAGGAGTTTTTGATAGTCGTACGTCGTCCAAAGTTTCAAAAGTACTTTTCCGGGCCAGATATTGAAGCCTTGCTACGCACATTCTAAAGCTACGGCCGTATCGCCTCAGTTTTTTCCATTGTAGAAGTGTGCAGAGACCCTAAAGACAACTTTCTTTTGGCATTAGCAAAGGACAGTCAGGCAGACTCCCTTATTACAGGCGACCAAGACTTACTGGTTCTGCAAAAATTTGGTCACACGCCTATTCTTACCTATTCAGAATTCCTCACCTCTATTGACCTGCCGGAATAAACTACGTTTTTACTCCTACGCTCACCCTTCAGGACTGCACCAACGGCACTGCGCGCCCCCAAGCCACCGCCCCGGCAGACCCCGCCAAGGCTAAGGTTTAGGCTAAGGTTAAGGTTAAGGTTAAGGTTCAGGACCAACCTCCGTCCTCCAAGGGCACGGCCGCTTTGCGACCGCCTCCTGACGCCCCACCGACCGGCAACGCTCGCCCCAAGCCACCGCCCCGGCAGACCAACCCAAGGAGACCAACCACAGCCCATGCCCCATAGGGGCAAAATGTCGGTAACACCCAAGACCGCCCGTAGCCTCGTGCCGTAGGTACGAAATGTGAACGCCAAGGCCACACAGCTGGGCACTGCTTACAGAACGCCGGGGGAAGGGAGAGCCCCCGGCGTTCCGATTTCCCAAGCCTCACCGACCGGCACCGCTAGCCCCCAAGCCACCGCCCCGGCAGACCAACCCAGGAAGACGCCTCGACCGGCACTGCCCGCCCCAAGCCACCGCCCCGGCAGACCAAGCTCCGAAGACGCCGCCTGGTCCCCGGCATTGCAGCGTTTAGGGAAAATCGCGGAGGAGCGGCGTTCACGCAGTGACGTGGATACACTGTTTGAGCCCAAACGCCCAATCACCTGAAAAACCAGCATCATGCTATTCACCACGTACCCTAAACCCGCCCTGCACCAAGGCGAGTTTGTAGGCACGAGCCGCTCCTTCGCGATTTTCCCGTTAAGAACGATGCACAGCCGTGATTTTTGTTTCTTTTCATCCAGGAAAAGAAAATGCTAGATTTGCGCCAAGCCACCGCCCCGGCAGACCTAGCCCGGAAGACCAACCCTCGCTCCCCGGCATGAGACCGCAAACGGTCGACCCAAGCAGCCGTAGCCATGCCCTCAACCTCAACCTCGGTTCCGACCCCGCCAAAGACCAACCTCAACCTTCCCCAGGAAAAGCCAGGCACCGCCCCAGCTGAGGTTGAGGCTAAGGTTAAGGTTGAGCACCAGGCGCCGCCCCCCAAGGGCACGCCCGCTTTGAGACCACCTCCTGAAGACCAACCGACCGGCACTGCTCGCCCCGAAGACCCCGCCTGGTCCCCGGCCTTGCAGCGTTTAGGGAAAATCGCAGGCAGACGACGGTCACCCAGTGGCGCGGATACACTGTTTGAGCCCTATCGGATAAACATCGTTACAACAAATGCAACACATAACTAAAAATCCTTAATATTATATTCAGAAACCAAAAGAATCAGAAACTTGTTTAAAAGAAGTAATTTTGATCAAAACCAGAGATATGAAAACGGTAACACTTGATTCTTCAGAAGACCGATTTATAATTAGCATTGACAAAAAATCAATAAACAAAGACGCTTTACTCCAGTTTCTCGAGAACCTAAGACTGGAAGCTTTAGCTGATAAAGTTAATTTTGGAAAGGAAATAGAAGATTTGGGAGAAGAGATCAAAGGTGACTGGTGGCAATCAAATAAAGATAGGTTTATCCCCAAATCGGAACAATGAGAAAAGTAATCGTCGATTCAAATATTGTATTTTCAGCCCTTAGGGTGCAGCGTTCATTAACCCGAGATAAAATTCTGAATAGCCAGGATAAGTATTACGCTCCCAATTTTTTGATAGGTGAAATATTTAAGCATAAAGAAAGAATACTTAAGAAATCAAAAGCATCAGAGGAAGAAACGTTAGAATATCTTTTAAAGATTTTATAGTTCTCCAAAAGACTAGAACCAAATGGATAGGAACCAGATAATCAATAAAATAAGAGAGAACAGGGAGACCTTGGAGAAAAGGTTTAACATATCCCGAATAGGTCTTTTTGGAAGTTACTCGACCAATACTTTTCACAATGAGAGCGATATAGATTTGATTTATGATCTCAAAGAGGGTATAAGGTTAGGCTTTAAAGAGAGCTATGAATTGGAAGAATACATCAAAGAATTATTAGAAGTTGAGACGATAGATTTGGTCAACCACGAATATGTCAACCCAATTATTGAGGATGAAATCGACAAAACGGTGATTTATGTATGAGAAGAAGAATTTTACATACATAATGACGACGATCCTCGAGTCAATCGAGAAGATATTTTTATACACCGAATCTTTTGAAGACCCAGATCGTTTCTTTGAGGCAAATGAACAAATGAATTTCAATGCCAGCCAAATACTTCTATTGGTAATTGGCGAAGAAGTTAAGAAAATAGACAATAACCTAAAAGAAGAACATAAGGGTATACCTTGGCCCGAAATATCAAAATTGAGGAACAGGATTGCCCACGATTACAGAAGCATAGACCCAAATATCTCATTTGATATCATCAAGAATTATTTACCCAAATTGAAATCAGAACTCGTGAAGATGCTTGACAAAGTATCGTTTGAGAGCGCACTTCTGATAAAAACAGTAAATTCGAATCAATACAGACACCTAAAATATTTGATTGATGAAGAAGAATAGGAGTAAGCCACCCGGCGAAGGGACCGACTCCCCATAATTTATCCGTACGGACTTGTCCGTATGGATGTATACTGGCGTTTCAAACTACGTCGGACAGCGAGTGCGCCGGGCGTGCCTGCCACACCGACCGGCAATGCTCGAATCCCAAGACCTACCAATCGGCAACGCTCGTGTCCCCGCTATACACCAATAAACAACACAAAACCATTCCCATCCTGGCGGGGGTCGGGGGTGGAGATTCTAACTTTTCCGTCACAAAAAATAGCGCCACACCGACCAGCAACGCTCGCCCCAAGACTGCACCAACGACAACGCTCGCCACTTTTACATTTTTCAGTTTTACATTTCCGAAGCGCAGCAAGGCCCGTATGGGTACATTTCTCTGTTTTGCAGTTCCAAACCACAGCCAATGCCCCATAGGGGCAAAATGTAGGTAACCTCCAAGACTAGCCAACGACTCGTGCCGTAGGTACGAAATGTGAACGCCCGGAAACCCACCGACCGGCAACGCTAGTATTCCAGGACCACCCCAACGAGCACGCCCGGCGAAAGGACCGACTCCCCATAACTTGTCCGTATGGACGGGCCAGTAGTGGCGTATAAAACTACGTCGGACAGCGAGAGCGCTGGGCGAGACAGCCTCACCCACCGGCAACGCTCGCCCCCCAAGCCATACCCCCGGCAGACCCCGCACAGAAGACCAACCCCGGCTCCCCGGCATGAGACCGCAAACGGTCGACCCAAGCAGCCGTAGCCATGCCCTCAACCTCAACCTCGGTTCCGACCCCGCCAAAGACCAACCTCAACCTCCCCCAGGAAAAGCCCGGCACCAGAGCAGCCAACCCTCAAAGTATACCTAACGGCACGCCGCGCCCCGCCCGCCGAAGCTCCAGGCGAAGGCTGGTAGCCCAGGACTGAACCAACGGCAACGCTCGCCCCCCTAAACTCTAAACTCTAAACTTAAACCTTTACCTCTCAAGACCCACCCCAAGACCAAACCAAAACCCAAAAAACCCCTACCTTCACCCCCAAAACCACTCAAAGCAATGAAAGCCCACATCCTACTATACCTCCTGCTCCTCCTCCCCACCCTCACCTACGCCCAATACCAGCTCCTCCAGCTCAACCCCCAGGAACGCTACTGGCACGAAAACGCCCTCCTCCGCGACACCCATCAGCTCCACACCGCCATCCGCCCCTGGCGGCGCGATGAAGTAGACCCCTACAGCCGCAAAGGCGACCTCCTGCCCGACACCATCGTCAAAAAAGGCGGGCTCTGGGACTGGGTAGAACGCAAAGCCCTGTACGAAGACTTCATCCACTCCCGGGGCAAAGACCACTACTTCACCCTCAACCCCGTGGTATACTTCCGCGGCGGGCAGGACAGCGAAGGCGACTTCGACTACACCTACCGCAACAGCCGCGGCGCCCGCCTCGAACTGCAGCTCGGCAAAGTCTCCGCCTATACCACTTTGGTGGAAACCCAGGCCCGCCTGCCCATGCACGTACAGGCCTTCGTGCGCCAAAACCGGGGCGTAGTGCCCGGCTACTGGCTCTCCAAAAATTTTGGGGAAAACGCCCGCGACTACGCCTACGCCGCCGGGGAAGTCGCCTACACGCCCACCCCCAACTTCCACTTCCGCCTCGGCCACGGCAAGCAGTTCATAGGCGAAGGCTACCGCTCCCTGCTGATGTCCGACAACGGCGTCAACTACCCCTACTTCCGCATCGAGACCACCTTCTGGAAATTCCGCTACGTCAACACCTGGGCCATTATGAACGACCTCCGCGACAGCGTGATGGTCGGCAACATCTTCGCCAAGAAGTATATGTCCATGCACTACCTAAGCGCCAATATCGGCAAGCGCTTCAACCTCGGGCTCTTCGAAGGCATCATGTGGGGCGACGAGCTCAACCGCTACGGCTTCGACCCCAGCTTCCTCAACCCCGTGATCCTTTACCGCCCCGTGGAATACGCACAAGGCTTCGCCGGCGGCAACACCCTCATGGGCCTTCAGGCTTCCTACCACTTTAAGAATGGCATACTGGCTTACGGCCAAATGGCGATGGACGAGTTCACCTCCTCCGCCGTCTTCAACTGGAGCGAAGGCAGCTGGCTCAACATGATGGCCTGGCAGGCCGGGCTGAAATGGGGCGACGCCTTTGGCATCCGCAACCTCTTCCTCCGCGCCGAGTACAACATCGCCCGCCCCCACATCTACGCCCACCGGGAGATCCTCACCAACTGGGGCCACTATCAGCAGCCCCTCGCCCACCCCTGGGGCGCCAATTTTGAGGAAATGCTCGTCCGTGCCCACTACCGTATTGGCCGCTGGAGCTTCCTGGCCGCCTACCACCAGGGCCGTACCGGCCGCGATGCCCCCGGCGAAAACTGGGGCGGCGACATCTTCAAGTCCTTCGACATCCGCTCCGCCGACACCGGCGTCTTCGCCGTACAAGGCAACCTCGGCGACCTCACCTACCTGCGCGCTGAGGCCGCCTTCACCATCAACCCCCTTTACAACCTCGAAGTCCACGCCGGCTATCAGTCCCGCACCGAGACCAGCGAAGTCGGCGGCTTCCCCGACAGCCGCTGGGCGTACTTCGGCCTGCGCACCAACCTCTACACTTCTTATCAGGACTTTTAAGGCCGGGAGGCCCCGGGCAGGCCCTACCTAGGTCTTGGGAAGGCCCCGGGCAAGCCCTACCTAGGTCTTGGGAAGGCCCCGGGCAAGCCCTGCCTGGGTCTTGAGGAGGCCCCGGGCAGGCCCTGCCTAGGCTAAGGCTAAGGTTGAGGTTGAGGTTAAGGTTTCCGACTCCGCTAAAGCTACGTCGGACGGAGAAGGACCAGCCAGCGTCCTCCAAGGCCACGGCCGCTTTGCGACCGCCTCCCGGCAGGCCCACCGACCGGCAACGCTCGCCCCAAGGCACCGCCCCGGCAGACCCAGCCCGGAAGACGCCTCGACCGGCACTGCTCGCCCCAAGCCACCGCCCCGGAAGACCCCGCCCGGAAGACCAACCCTCGCCCCCAGGCAGGAGACCGTCTACGGTCGGTCCAGGAAGCCATCGCCCGGCCCTCAACCTCAACCTCGCAGAGACCTCGCCAAAGACCAACCTCAACCTCCCCCAGGAAAAGCCCGGCACTGCCCCGCCGAGGTTGAGGTTAAGGTTAAGGTTAAGGTTAAGCACCAGCCTGCGTCACCCAAGGGCACGGCCGCTTTGCGACCGCCTCCTGACGACCCACCGACCGGCAACGCTCGCCCCAAGACCCCGCCCCGGCAGACCAAGCTCCGAAGACGCCGCCTGGTCCCCGGCATTGCAGCGTTTAGGGAAAATCGCAGGCAGACGACGGCCACGCAGTGACGTGGATACACTGTTTGAGCCCAAACGCCCAATCACCTGAAAAACCAGCATCATGCAATTCCCCACGCCCCATTTTCCCACCACGCACCAAGGCGAGTTTGTAGGCGCGAGTCGTCTGCCTGCGATTTTCCCGTTAAGAACGATGCAGAGCCGTGATTTTTGTTTCTTTTCATCCAGGAAAAGAAAATGTAATATTTGCGCCCAAGCCACACCGACCGGCAACGCTCGAAAGTAACTGCCCACGCTGCCCCTCAATCCCCTAAAGGGGAAGAACCGCCCGCACCAAAACCCAATTACCCGTTTTCACCCCATTTCCCATCTTGGAAAGAAACCTTCATTAACAGCAAAGCGACCCCGGAACCACCGACCGGCACTGCCCGCCCCAAGACCCCGCCCCGGCAGACCAAGCTCCGAAGACCCCGCCCGGCCCCCGGCATTGCAGCGTTTAGGGAAAATCGCGGAGGAGCGGCGTTCACGCAGTGACGTAGATACACTGTTTGAGCCCAAACGCCCAATCACCTGAAAAACCAGCATCATGCTATTCACCACGCACCCTTAACCCGCCCTGCACCAAGGCGAGTTTGTAGGCACGAGCCGCTCCTTCGCGATTTTCCCGTTAAGAACGATGTCCCGGTATAACCGGGAATCTTTTGTTTCTTTTCATCCAGGAAAAGAAAATGTAATATTTGCCCCCAAGCTCCCGCCCCGGCAGACCCACCCAAGAAGACCAACCCTCGCTCCCCGGCATGAGACCGCAAACGGTCGACCCAAGCAGCCGTAGCCATGCCCTCAACCTTCTCCGGCTGACGTAGCTGAGCGCCAATATCCATCCGTCTGGACTGGCCCGTCCATACGGACAAGTTATGGGAAGGCAGGTTCATCCAGGAAAAGAAAATGTAATATTTGCGCACAAGCCACCGCCCCGGCAGACCCAGCCCGGAAGACCAACCCTCGCTCCCAGGCAGGAGACCGTCTACGGTCGGTCCAGGAAGCCATCGCCCGGCCCTCAACCTCATCCTCGCAGAGACCCCGCCAAAGACCAACCTCAACCTCCCCCAGGAAAAGCCCGGCACCAGAGCAGCCAACCCTCAAAGTATACCCTAACGGCACTCCGCGCCCCACCCGCCGAAGCCCCAGGCGAAGGCTGGTAGCCCAGGACTGAACCAACGGCACCGCTCGCCCCCCTAAACTTTAAACTCTAAACTTAAACCTTTACCCCCCAAGACCCACCCCAGACCCACCCCAAAAACCCAAAAACCCTTATATTCGCCCCACCAACAAAACAAACCACCACAACACCCCCATTAACTCATCCCCACAAAACAAAAACGTATGCCCAACAACAGCAACACCTACGTAGCCATCATGGCAGGCGGCATCGGCAGCCGCTTCTGGCCCGCCAGCCGGGAAGAACGCCCCAAGCAATTCCTCGACATCCTCGGCGTCGGCAAGTCCCTCATCCGCCTCACCTTCGAGCGCTTCCTGAAGCTCTGCCCCGCCTCCAACATCTTTATCGTCACCAACAAGCAATACGCCGGGCTCGTCAAAGAACACCTGCCGGAGCTCACCGATAATCAGATCCTCACCGAGCCCTCCCGCAACAACACCGCCCCCTGCATCGCCTACACCGCCTTCAAGCTGCAGGCCCTCAACCCGGACGCCAACCTCGTCGTCGCCCCCAGCGACCACGTCATCCTCAAAGAAGACACTTTCGTGGAAACCCTGCAGCAAGGGCTCGCCTTCACCGCTGCCAACGACGCCCTGCTCACCCTCGGCATCACCCCCACCCGCCCCGATACCGGCTACGGCTACATCGAAATCGACCCCAAAGCCCCCGGCGACAGCAACCAGCCCAAATCCGTCAAAGCCTTCCGCGAAAAGCCCGACCGCCCCACTGCCCAACAATACCTCGATAGCGGCAACTACCTCTGGAATGCCGGCATCTTTGTCTGGCGCGTCAGCAGCCTACTCAAAGCTTTCGCCGAAAACGCCCCCGAGATCCACCGCATCCTCGGCGCCGGCGCCCCCCACTACAACACCCCACAGGAGCAGGCCTTCATCGATGAGGCCTACCCCACCACCCCCTCCATCTCCGTAGACTACGCCATTATGGAAAAAGCCGGCAACGTCTTCACCATCCCCAGCGACTTCGGCTGGTCAGACCTCGGCACCTGGGCCTCCCTCCACGCCGAAAGCCCCAAAGACGATCAAGGCAATGTCGTACAAGGCAGCCCCATACAGCTCATCGACACCCAAAACACCCTCGTGCGCGCCCCCAAAGGCAAGCGCCTCGTCATCGGCGGCCTGGACGACTACATCGTGGTTGACGAAGGCGATGTCCTCCTCATCTGGCCCAAGTCCAGAGAGCAGGAGATTAAGCATTTGGTGGACAAGTAGGGCTGGGTGCGCAGGGCGGCCAGGGGAGGCTGAGGTTGGCCCAGGGGGCAGCCCTGCCAAGGTTGAGGCTAAGGTTAAGGTTGAGAACCAGCCTGCGTCACCCAGGGGCACGGCCGCTTTGCGACCGCCTCCTGACGGCACACCGACCGGCAACGCTCGCCCCAAGCCACCGCCCCGGAAGACCCCGCCCGGAAGACCAACCCTCGCCCCCAGGCAGGAGACCGTCTACGGTCGGTCCAGGAAGCCATCGCCCGGTCCTCAACCTCAACCTCGGCTCCGACCCCGCCACAGACCAACCTCAACCTCCCCCAGGAAAAGCCCGGCACTGCCCCGCCGAGGTTGAGGTTAAGGTTAAGGACCAGGCGGCGTCACCCAGGGGCACGGCCGCTTTGCGACCGCCTCCTGACGGCACACCGACCGGCAACGCTCGCCCCAAGCCACCGCCCCGGCAGACCCCGCCCCGAAGACCAACCCTCGCCCCCAGGCAGGAGACCGTCTACGGTCGGTCCAGGAAGCCATCGCCCGGCCCTCAACCTCAACCTCGCAGAGACCCCGCCAAAGACCAACCTCAACCTCCCCCAGGAAAAGCCCGGCACTGCCCCGCCGAGGTTGAGGTTAAGGTTAAGGACCAGGCGGCGTCACCCAGGGGCACGGCCGCTTTGCGACCGCCTCCTGACGGCACACCGACCGGCAACGCTCGCCCCAAGCCACCGCCCCGGAAGACCCCGCCCCGAAGACCCAGCCTGGCCCCCGGCATTGCAGCGTTTAGGGAAAATCGCAGGCAGACGACGGCCACCCAGTGGCGCGGATACACTGTTTGAGCCAATACGAACCATAACCTGAAAACCCGACATCAAGCTATTCCCCACGCCCCCTTAACCCACCACGCACCAAGGCGAGTTTGTAGGCGCGAGTCGTCTGCCTGCGATTTTCCCGTTAAGAACGATGCAGAGCCGTGATTTTTGTTTCTTTTCATCCAGGAAAAGAAAATGCTAGATTTGCGCCAAGCCACCGCCCCGGCAGACCCAGCCCGGAAGACACCTCGACCGGCACCGCTCGCCCACCAAGGCTAAGGTTGAGGTTGAGGTTTCCGACTCCGCTAAAGCTACGTCGGACGGAGAAGGACCAGGCGGCGTCACCCAGGGGCACGGCCGCTTTGCGACCGCCTCCTGACGGCACACCGACCGGCAACGCTCGCCCCAAGCCACCGCCCCGGCAGACCCCGCCCCGAAGACCAACCCTCGCCCCCAGGCAGGAGACCGTCTACGGTCGGTCCAGGAAGCCATCGCCCGGCCCTCAACCTCAACCTCGCAGAGACCTCGCCAAAGACCAACCTCAACCTCCCCCAGGAAAAGCCCGGCACTGCCCCGCCGAGGTTGAGGTTGAGGTTGAGCACCAGCCTGCGTCACCCAGTGCCACGGCCGCTTTGCGACCGCCTCCTGACGACCCACCGACCGGCAACGCTCGCCCCAAGCCACCGCCCCGGCAGACCCCGCCCCGAAGACCAACCCTCGCCCCCAGGCAGGAGACCGTCTACGGTCGGTCCAGGAAGCCATCGCCCGGCCCTCAACCTCAACCTCGCAGAGACCTCGCCAAAGACCAACCTCAACCTCCCCCAGGAAAAGCCCGGCACTGCCCCGCCGAGGTTGAGGTTAAGGTTAAGGACCAGGCGGCGTCACCCAGAGGCACGGCCGCTTTGCGACCGCCTCCTGACGGCACACCGACCGGCAACGCTCGCCCCAAGCCACCGCCCCGGCAGACCCCGCCCGGAAGACCAACCCTCGCCCCCAGGCAGGAGACCGTCTACGGTCGGTCCAGGAAGCCATCGCCCGGCCCTCAACCTCAACCTCGCAGAGACCTCGCCAAAGACCAACCTCAACCTCCCCCAGGAAAAGCCCGGCACTGCCCCGCCGAGGTTGAGGTTAAGGTTAAGGACCAGGCGGCGTCACCCAGGGGCACGGCCGCTTTGCGACCGCCTCCTGACGGCACACCGACCGGCAACGCTCGCCCCAAGCCACCGCCCCGGAAGACCCCGCCCGGAAGACCAACCCTCGCCCCCAGGCAGGAGACCGTCTACGGTCGGTCCAGGAAGCCATCACCCGGCCCTCAACCTCAACCTCGCAGAGACCTCGCCAAAGACCAACCTCAACCTCCCCCAGGAAAAGCCCGGCACTGCCCCGCCGAGGTTGAGGTTAAGGTTAAGGTTAAGGACCAGGCGGCGTCACCCAAAGCCACGTCCGCTTTGCGACCGCCTCCTGACGACCCACCGACCGGCAACGCTCGCCCCAAGCCACCGCCCCGGAAGACCCCGCCCGGAAGACCAACCCTCGCCCCCAGGCAGGAGACCGTCTACGGTCGGTCCAGGAAGCCATCACCCGGCCCTCAACCTCAACCTCGCAGAGACCCCGCCAAAGACCAACCTCAACCTCCCCCAGGAAAAGCCCGGCACCGGAGCCGCCAACGCTCAAGTATACCCTAACTGCCCAGCCACTTTAACCTTTAACCTTCTCCCAGCCGCAGCCACGCACACTTTATCCTTGTTCACTTCAGCCTAAACCCCACCCCCCAACCGCTCCAAGAACACCCCTTTCTTAGACTGCGCCACCGACAACTCCTTCCCATTCTTCAACACCACCGTGCCCCCCTTCCCCTTGATGTACCGCTGCACAAACGATAAATTCACCAGCGTAGACCGGTGAATACGGCAAAAACCCTGCGCCTCCAGCAACCCCTCGTAGAACTTCAGCTTGCGGCAGATCAGATGCTGAGCCCCCGAACTCAGGTAAAAGCGGGTGAAGTTGTCCGCCGCCTCGCAGTAGAGGATGTCAGCTGCCTCCACCACCTCAAAGCCATCAATCAGCGGCAGGACAAGGCGGTGCGGGCGGCCCTGCAAATGCTCCCGGAGCACCGCAGCCCGGACCAGGCGGTCCTGCTCCTGCAGCTGAGCACGCACCTTAGCCACAGCTGCAATCAGCTCATCAATATCAATCGGCTTGAGCAGGTAGTAGGCCGCGCTGAGATTGAGGGCAGGAATGGCGTACTGACTGTAAGCCGTGACAAAAACGATTTCAAAATCAATGGACTCCAGCTGATCCAGCAAGTCAAAAGCATTGCCGTAAGGCATTTCGATATCCAGAAAGACCAGTTGTGGCTGATGGGCCTCAATAGCCTCGGCAGCCGACTGAATATCCGGGCAGGTGCCCACCACTCTGACCTCCGGACAATACTTGCCCAGGTAACTTTGCAGGCTCTCGCGGCTGTCTTTTTCATCATCAACAATCAGTGCGGAAATGAGATCGGTCATAGGGGCAGGCTTAAGGTGACCAAAGTGCCGGGGTCTTCCTCCCCGGGCTGCAGGTCGGTAATCGACAGCTCGTACTGCTTATCGTAGAGGGTATTGAGCAGGGCCATACGCTGCTGGGTATTACTCAGGCCGGTGCTTTGGTATTGGGCCTGCCGCTTCGTCTTCACCGATCGGGAACGCGCACGGCCAATCCCGTTGTCAGCGATTTCAATCCAAAGTCGTTGCCCGGCGCCCGGACGGATGGACAGCCGGAGGTGCCCTTTGCCGGATTTGTAGCGGAGCCCGTGCCAGATGGCATTCTCCACAAAAGGCTGAAGGAGCATGGGCGGAATTTCCACTTCGGAAGTATTCAGCCCGGGCGCTTCCTCAATCTCGTACTCAAATTGCTCACCAAAACGGGCGTGCTCCAGCTTGAGGTACAACTTCAGCAGACGCAGCTCTTCCTCAAAGGGGATGAAGTCCTTTTGGCTGTACTCCAGGACCATCCGCATCAGGCGGGAGAAATCTGACAGGTACTTATTGGCAGCCCGCTCGTCTTGTTGCGCAATATAGTTGTTGATGCTGTTGAGGGCATTGAAGATGAAATGGGGGTTCATTTGGGTGCGCAGCGACTTCAGCCCCAGCAACTGATAGGCTTTTCGGCGCTCCTTTTCCTGCTTGCGCACCATGCCAAAGCCGATGCCCACCGCCAGCAGCAGCAACACCAGCAAACCGATGATCCAGCGTTGGGCCTGTAACTGATTGCGCAGCAGGTTTTGTTCGGTCTGCCGCAACAGAAAATCCTTCATAAAGAGGTCGACTTCCCCCTGTTCCTGCACGATGGCGATCTGCTGCTTCAGGGCTTTTTGCTGAAGCGCCAGGTTACGCTCATTGGCTTCGACGTATTCCTGATAGGCCGCTACTGCACTTTGGTAATCGCCCTGTTTGAGCTTGACTTCCGACCGGAATTTGTGCACCTCTGCCGCCCGGGAGGGGTCAACGGCAGGTGTCATCAGTTCATCGGATGCTTCGAGCACCTCCGCAGCGGCTTCCAAATCGCCTTCCTCCAGTTCCAGGTTGGCCAGTTGCAGCTGCTCCCGGAGCTTCACCTCAGGGGGCAGAGACCGCTTTTGCTGTTCTGAAAGGGTGCTTTGCGCCAGCTTTTTTTGTTCGGCCTTGTCCTCCACGGCTTCGTCCAGAGCGGTCTTAGCCTCCTCGATATACTGGTAATCCTCATAGTCCGGCACCTGTTCGGGCAACTGCTGAATGGAGGTGTTGTAAGAGGCCCGGGCATTGGTCAAATCGCCGGCATTGTCCAGAAAGTTGCGCGACCGCTTAGCCGACACCCGCGCCATACCGATGCTGTCCTGACGCACCACCAGTTCCTGATTGACGGTATTGTAAAGGGCTTCGCTCTCCTCAAAGGCACCGGCAGCCCGCTTGACATCTGCCAGCCCTTCCCGGCATTGCAGGTGAATGGCTTCTCCGGCGGGCAGGTCCAGGCACTGCTGAAAGCTCGTTCGCGCCGCATCGTACTGCCCCGTTGCCAGCTGCAGGCGCCCCAGCCGGTTTCGGTTGGCCGCCTGTTCGGGGGGATTGGCCAGCATATTCCAAAGCGGCATCGCCTGCTGATAACGGTTGAGGGCCAGGGAGGCCTGCCCGATATCTTCGTAAATCTGCCCCAGGAGCACATAGGCCCGGGCGCTCTGCCGGTAGTCCTGCGTGCCCAGGCTTTCCTGCAGGCTGCGGTTGAGCAGGCGGATGGCTTCCTGTGGGTCTGTGTACCGGCGGGCCGTGGCCTTTTCCAGATAGGTGGAATCACTGCGGGTTTTGCTACGGCTCAGGCTGCCGGACTGGGCGGTTGCGTTGACCGAAAGGATGAAAATCGCTGATAGGATCACTAAAAGGTCCAAGCAGATTTTGGTAACAGCAGAATGGATTATTTTAGTGATCATTTCGGATTTTTCACAAAATCAATCTGGGATCTGAAGCTATCTCTTTTTGTATATTTGATGAGGGTCTAATCAAAAGCAGCATTAAAACAAGAACTTTTTACAAACCTCACGTTAAATTTCAATCAAAAGCAAATCCAGATATTCCCCTTTTAAATGATTAAAGTCCTTGTCTGAAGAAATCAATCTGGAGTTAGTTACAGATGCCGTTGCAGCAATCCATAAGTCATTCTTACCCATATTTCTTGAAGAGTCTCCTAATCGTTTCTCTTTCAATTTTCCCTGGCTAAATGCATCAATTTCGCCATATCTTCTTATAATATCTCGTGAATTGATATCTGTTATCAAAAATTTCCTGAGAAATATTCGTAAGCTTTCTATTCGTCTTCGCCCCCAATTATTTCTCAGATATAAAGACTCCAATTCACCCAAAACAACTACAGATATCATAGCTGTATTATCGTCTCCCAAAGGATCATAATTCTTATCTAACCAATCCTTTTGAACATGATCCCTTAGGTAAATTAGGATGGCGTTTGTATCAAAGAAATAGTTCATCAAACAAGACTTAAACCATTCTAAGTAAATCCTCTATTGGCTCCTGAATATCTATTTCCTTTATCAACTGATCTACTTCTTCTTTATTGAAACCTTTATAGTTTTGTTCTAACTTCAATTGTTCAATATCTAACTCCTCCCTCATTGGTTTTACAATTTCCATAAGGATAGCATTTCCACTGGAATACTCCTTTAACAGCAACTCTAATTTATTCAAGACCTCTTCGTCTTGAAGACTTGTGATTTTTTCAATCAATTTGTATTTCTTTGTTTCAACGGTCATACCTCATTTTTTATCAATCAATAAGTTACGCTTAATTATCGGTTCTTACAATTCTATGTCTTGATTATCAACAAAAGTCAAAATCAATTGATTCCCGATTGCATTTACTCACCCACAACCTATATCCCATTCACACCTTCCTGAACAAAGATAAGCTTTCTCCAACTAACGCAATTCGGGAAGATTTGAGTATTAAACGGCCTTCCTAAAGCCGGGCGTCGCCTTCCCAAAGCCAAACGGGCCGTTGACCAAGTGGTGGTTTTTTCTCTTGTTTTTTTGCCGGAATATTGAGGAAAAACAATACGATATGAAAACATTCCGCATTTCCCCACGCTTGCTGACACTAAGTTTCCTGATCGCCGGGCTTGCCCTTTTCCACTTCCGGGCAGCGGCGCATTGGCTGGTATCCGGTTTGCCGGAAACCCAAACGGCAGTGGCTCCCCCGGACGACGGGCCACAGCGCATGCAGGTCGCCCTGCTTTTAGACACCAGCAACTCCATGGATGGGCTCATCGAACAGGCCAAATCCCAGCTCTGGAGCATCCTGGTCACCCTGAGCCAAACCCGCAAGGACGGCAAAGCGCCAAAACTGGAGATGGCGCTGTACGAGTATGGCAATGACAGGCTTCCTGCAGTTTCAGGCCATGTCCGGCAGGTCCTGCCTTTCACCAGCGATATGGACGAGGTTTCTGATGCCCTATTCCAGCTGACGACCAACGGCGGGCAGGAGTACTGCGGCACGGTGATCCAAAAGTCGCTGAGCAACTTAGGCTGGAGCAGGCACGAAAAAGCTGTCCGGATGATCTTCATAGCCGGTAACGAAGGGTTCAATCAGGGCGCCTACCCTTACCCTTCCGCCTGTACAGATGCACTGGAAAAGGACGTGATTGTGAATACCATTTTCTGCGGCGACTGCAACCAGGGCATTGAACTTCAGTGGAAAGACGGCGCAACGCGGACCGGCGGGCACTACAACTGCATCAACCAGAACGAGGTCACCACCTACATTGAGACGCCCTACGATGCCCGTCTGCAGCAGCTCAATGACTCCCTCAACCAGACCTACCTCCCTTTTGGGCAACAGGGGCAGGCCAAGCGGGAACTGCAAATCGCTCAGGACCAGAACGCCGGGCAGTACGGCCTGTCTAATGCCGCCAACCGCGCCACCTTCAAGGCTTCTTCCAGCTATAAGAATACTTCCTGGGACCTGGTGGATGCCTATCAGGAAGACGAAGCCGTTCTGGAGGAAGCCGAAGCACTGCCGGAAGCACTCAACGGCCTTTCAGAAGCCGAAATCAAAGCCAAGCTGAAAAACCTGGAACAGCAGCGGGCAGCAGTACAAGCTCAAATCCGGGACATCAGCCAGGAGCGGCAGGCCTATATCGATGCCCAGCGCCAAAAAGCCGGACAGGAAGCGGACTCCAACCTGGAAGCCTCCGTCCTGCAAGCCATTCGGGCGCAGGCAGCACAGAAAGGCTTTACGACGAAATAAAAACGAGGGCAGGGCCGCCCCGGCTGGGCTAAGGTTGCAGCCGGGGCAGGGCCCCGGCAGACCCCGCCAAGGCTAAGGTTGAGGTTGAGGTTGAGGACCAGGCTGTGTCACCCAGGGGCACGGCCGCTTTGCGACCGCCTCCCGGCAGACCAAGCGACCGGCACTCCGAGACCCACCGACCGGCAACGCTCGCCCCAAGACCCCGCCCCGGCAGACCCCGCCAAGGCTAAGGTTGAGGTTGAGGTTGAGGACCAGGCTGTGTCACCCAGGGGCACGGCCGCTTTGCGACCGCCTCCCGGCAGACCAAGCGACCGGCACTCCGAGACCAACCGACCGGCACTGCTCACCCCAAGACACCGCACCCGGCAGACCAACCACAGCCAATGCCCCATAGGGGCAAAATGTCGGTAACCTCCAAGCATAGCCAACGACTCGTGCCGTAGGTACGAAATGTGAAAACCCAGAGACACACCGACCGGCAACGCTCTCCCCAAGACACGGCCAGGAAGACCCCGCCCGGCCCTCAACCTCATCCTCGGTTCCGACCCCGCCAAAGACCAACCTCAACCTCCCCCAGGAAAAGCCCGGCACCGCCCCAGCTGAGGTTGAGGCTAAGGTTAAGGACCAGGCTGTGTCACCCAGGGGCACGGCCGCTTTGCGACCGCCTCCCGGCAGACCAAGCGACCGGCACTCCGAGACCAACCGACCGGCAACGCTCGCCCCAAGACCCCGCCCCGGCAGACCAACCACAGCCAATGCCCCATAGGGGCAAAATGTCGGTAACCTCCAAGCATAGCCAACGACTCGTGCCGTAGGTACGAAATGTGAAAACCCAGAGACACACCGACCGGCAACGCTCTCCCCAAGACACGGCCAGGAAGACCCCGCCCGGCCCTCAACCTCATCCTCGGTTCCGACCCCGCCAAAGACCAACCTCAACCTCCCCCAGGAAAAGCCCGGCACTGCCCCAGCTGAGGTTGAGGCTAAGGTTAAGGACCAGGCTGTGTCACCCAGGGGCACGGCCGCTTTGCGACCGCCTCCCGGCAGACCAAGCGACCGGCACTCCGAGACCAACCGACCGGCAACGCTCGCCCCAAGCCACCGCCCCGGCAGACCAACCACAGCCAATGCCCCATAGGGGCAAAATGTCGGTAACCTCCAAGCATAGCCAACGACTCGTGCCGTAGGTACGAAATGTGAAAACCCAGAGACACACCGACCGGCAACGCTCTCCCCAAGACACGGCCAGGAAGACCCCGCCCGGCCCTCAACCTCATCCTCGGTTCCGACCCCGCCAAAGACCAACCTCAACCTCCCCCAGGAAAAGCCCGGCACCGCCCCAGCTGAGGTTGAGGCTAAGGTTAAGGACCAGGCTGTGTCACCCAGGGGCACGGCCGCTTTGCGACCGCCTCCCGGCAGACCAAGCGACCGGCACTCCGAGACCAACCGACCGGCAACGCTCGCCCCAAGACCCCGCCCCGGCAGACCCCGCCAAGGCTAAGGCTAAGGTTGAGGTTGAGGTTGAGGACCAGGCTGTGTCACCCAGGGGCACGGCCGCTTTGCGACCGCCTCCCGGCAGACCAAGCGACCGGCACTGCTCGCCCCAAGACCCCGCCAGGAAGACCCCGCCCGGCCCCCGGCATTGCAGCGTTTAGGGAAAATCGCAGGCAGACGACGGCCACGCAGTGGCGCGGATACATTGTTTGAGCCAATACGCCCACACAACCTGAAAACCCGACATCAAGCTATTCCCTGCGCCCCCTTAACCCACCCCGCATCAAGGCGAGTTTGTAGGCACGAGCCGCTCCTTCGCGATTTTCCCGTTATACGCAATACGAAGTGGCTTGCGACATCGGCCACTGACGAAGCATAGCTTGTCAGGACAGGAGCAAGCCACTTCCCAGCGTAAATGCTGACCCTCCTGCCTTTAAGGTGATCAAAGCCCAAAGGCAACGGAACACGGGCATGCATTGAGTAGGTTTGCTGTGGCAAACCACTTAATCGTCAGTATAAGAACGATGTCCCGGTATAACCGGGAATTTTTATTTCCTCCGCCTGCCGTAGCTTAAGCGCCAGTATCCATTCGTAGGGACTTATCCGTATGGACTGGCCCGTCCATACGGACAAGTTATGGGAAGGCAGGTTCATCCAGGAAAAGAAAATGCCAGATTTACCCCAAGCCACCGCCCCGGCAGACCCAGCCCCGAAGACCAACCCTCGCTCCCAGGCAGGAGACCGTCTACGGTCGGACCTGGAAGCCATCGCCTGACTCTCAACCTCAACCTCGCAGAGACCCCGCCAAAGACCAACCTCAACCTCCCCCAGGAAAAGCCAGGAGCTGCCCCGCCGAGGTTAAGGTTAAGGTTAAGGACCAGGCGGCGTCACCCAGGGGCACGGCCGCTTTGCGACCGCCTCCTGACGACCCACCGACCGGCACTGCTCGCCCCAAGACACCGCACCCGGCAGACCCAGCAACGCCCCCCGGCAGGAGACCGTCTACGGTCGGTCCAGGAAGCCATCGCCCGGCCCTCAACCTCAACCTCGCAGAGACCTCGCCAAAGACCAACCTCAACCTTCCCCAGGAAAAGCCAGGCACCGGAGCAGCCAACGCTCAAAGTATACCCTAACAGCACTCCGCGCCCCGCTAGCCGAAGCCCTAAGCGAAGGCTGGTAGCCCGGGACTGAACCCACGGCAACGCTCGCCACTTTTACCCTCCTTCGTATCTACTTCAGCGGGCAGAGCATTTCCGAAGGCCGTATGGGTTACATTAAGAATTTTGCTGTTTCTAAGCGTAGCAAAGCCCGTATGGGTACATTTCCCCCAACCACCGCAAAAAACCAAGGCCAGCACTTCAAACCCCATAAAACCTAACAACCCAAACCCCACAACACCAAAAATTCCCTACCTTGCCAAAAACCAACCCACATTGCCATGAGCGACAAACTCAACCGCCGCGACTTCCTCCAAAAGTCCACCCTCGCCAGCGCCGGCCTGGCCGGATTACCCCTCACCGCACCCGGCTTTGCGCCCCTTCCCCAAAAAGAGCGTGACCTCCTGCGCGTCGGCATCATCGGCAGCGGGCTGCGCGGGCAATCCCATATCGACCTCCTCCTGCGCCGCAGCGACAGCACCGTAACCGCCATCTGCGATATCGACGACCGGATGATAAAGCGTACCCTCGACCTCTTCAAAAAGCACGACATCAAAGCTCCAAAGGTGTACAAGGGAGAACAGGCTTACCTCGAACTGCTCGAAGATGATACCGTAGATGCCGTCCTCATCGCCACTCCCTGGCGCTGGCATACCCCACAGGCCGTTGCCGCCATGCAGGCCGGAAAGTACGTAGGAATGGAAGTCAGCGGTGCCTTCTCCATCGACGAATGCTGGCAACTGGTCAATACGCACGAAGCAACCGGTACGCCCCTCTTTTTTCTGGAAAACGTCTGCTACCGCCGCGATGTGATGGCAGTGCTGAATATGGTGCGCCAGGACCTCTTCGGAGAACTCGTACACCTGGAGTGCGGCTATCAGCATGACCTGCGCGGAGTGAAGTTCAACGACGGAGAGACCGCCTACAACAGCGGCGTGGAATTTGGAGAAAAAGCCTTCAGTGAAGCCCGCTGGCGCACCCGCCACTCCGTCCACCGCAATGGTGACCTCTACCCCACCCATGGCATTGGCCCGGTCGCCCAGTACATCAACATCAACCGTGGCAACCGGCTGTTGTACCTGACTTCCACGTCCACCAAGTCACGGGGGCTGCACGAGTACATCGTTAACCACCCCAAGGGCGGGCCCGATCACCCGAATGCCAGTGTGCGGTTTGAGCTCGGTGACATTATCACCACCGTTGTCAAAACCGCCAAGGGCGAAAGCATCATCATCAGCCACGATACCAATCTGCCCCGCCCCTACTCTCTGGGCTTCCGGGTACAGGGCACCAAAGGCTTATGGATGGATGTCAATGATTCCATCTACCTCGAAGGTATAAGCCCCGGCCATCAGTGGGAACCGGCAGCAAGCTACCTGAAAAAGTACGACCACCCGCTCTGGCAAAAGCACGCCAATGATGCCGAAGGCGCCGGCCATGGCGGCATGGACTGGTTCCTGGTCAATGATTTCGTCCTCAGCGCCCGAAATAACACCCCACCACCTATCGATGTGTACGATGCCGCCACCTGGCTGGCCATCACTCCCCTTTCGGAGCAGTCCGTGGCCTCCGGCAGTCAGCCGCAGCCGGTGCCCGACTTCACCCGGGGCCGGTGGATGGTTTGGGAGAACCGGTTTGGGCAGGTGGGATAATGGGGTGCATCATTGCCAGGGCAGCCCGGGCCCAGCCGGGGTTCAGGTTGGTCCCGGAGCAGTCCGGGACGAGGTTCAGGTTGAGGTTCAGCACCAGGCAAGCCCGCCAAGGCTAAGGTTGAGGCTAAGGTTAAGGTTTCCGACTCCGCTAAAGCTACGTCGGACGGAGAAGAACCAGCCTCCGTCCTCCAGGGCCACGCCCGCTTTGCGACCGCCTCCTGAAGACCAACCATCGCCAATGCCCCATAGGGGCAAAATGTAGGTAACCTCCAAGACTAGCCAACGACTCGTGCCGTAGGTACGAAATGTAAAAACCCGTAGACACACCGACCGGCACTGCTCGCCCCCAAGCCAACGCCTGGCAGACCAACCCAGGAAGACGCCTCGACCGGCACTGCTCGCCCCAAGACCCCGCCCCGGCAGACCAAGCTCCGAAGACGCCGCCTGGTCCCCGGCATTGCAGCGTTTAGGGAAAATCGCGGAGGAGCGGCGTTCACGCAGTGACGTGGATACACTGTTTGAGCCCAAACGCCCAATCACCTGAAAAACCAGCATCATGCTATTCACCACGCACCCTTAACCCGCCCTGCACCAAGGCGAGTTTGTAGGCACGAGCCGCTCCTTCGCGATTTTCCCGTTAAGAACGATGCACAGCCGTGATTTTTGTTTCTTTTCATCCAGGAAAAGAAAATGCTAGATTTGCGCCAAGCCACAGCCCCGGCAGACCCAGCCCGGAAGACACCTCGACCGGCACCGCTCGCCCACCAAGGCTAAGGTTGAGGTTGAGGTTGAGCACCAGCCTGCGTCACCCAGTGCCACGGCCGCTTTGCGACCGCCTCCTGACGACCCACCGACCGGCAACGCTCGCCCCAAGACCCCGCCAGGAAGACCCCGCCTGGCCCCCGGCATTGCAGCGTTTAGGGAAAATCGCAGGCAGACGACGGCCACCCAGTGGCGCGGATACATTGTTTGAGCCAATACGCCCCACAACCTGAAAACCCGGTATCAAGCTATTCCCCACACCCCATTTTCCCACCCTGCACCAAGGCGAGTTTGTAGGCGCGAGTCGTCTGCCTGCGATTTTCCCGTTATACGCAATACGAAGTGGCTTGCGACATCGGCCACTGACGAAGCATAGCTTGTCAGGACAGGCGCAAGCCACTTCCCAGCGTAAATGCTGACCCTCCTGCCTTTAAGGTGGTCAAAGCCCAAAGGCAACGGAACACGGGCATGCATTGAGTAGGTTTGCTGTGGCAAACCACTTAATCGTCAGTATAAGAACGATGTCCCGGTATAACCGGGAACTTTTTGTTTCCTCCGCCTGCCGTAGCCTTTGCGAAGGCAGGTTCATCCAGGAAAAGAAAATGCCAGATTTGCCCCAAGCCACCGCCCCGGCAGACCCCGCCCCGAAGACCAACCCTCGCTCCCAGGCAGGAGACCGTCTACGGTCGGACCTGGAAGCCATCGCCTGACTCTCAACCTCAACCTCGCAGAGACCCCGCCAAAGACCAACCTCAACCTCCCCCAGGAAAAGCCCGGCACTGCCCCGCCAAGGTTGAGGCTAAGGTTAAGGTTTCCGACTCCCCATAACTTGTCCGTATGGACCTGTCCGTATGGATGGATATTGGCGCTAAAGCTACGTCGGACGGAGAAGAACCAGCCTCCGTCCTCCAGGGCCACGCCCGCTTTGCGACCGCCTCCTGAAGACCAACCGACCGGCAACGCTCGAAAACAACCGCCTACACTGCCCCTCAATCCCCTAAAGGGGAAGAACTACCCGCACCAACACCCAATTACCCATTTTCACCCCATTTCCCATCTTGGAAAGAAACCTTCATTAGCAGCGAAGCGACCCCGGAACCACCGACCGGCAACGCTCGCCACTTTTACATTTTTCAGTTTTACATTTCCGAAGCGCAGCAAGGCCCGTATGGGTACATTTCTCTGTTTTGCAGTTCCAAACCACAGCCAATGCCCCGTTAGGGGCAAAATGTAGGTAACACCCAAGACCAACCATCGCCTCGTGCCGTAGGTACGAAATGTAAAAACCCGGAGGCCCACCGACCGGCAACGCCCGCCCCCAAGCCACCGCCCCGGCAGACCCCGCCCCGAAGACCAACCCTCGCTCCCAGGCATGAGACCGTCTACGGTCGGTCCAGGAAGCCATCGCCTGACTCTCAACCTCAACCTCGCAGAGACCCCGCCAAAGACCAACCTCAACCTCCCCCAGGAAAAGCCCGGCACTGCCCCGCCAAGGTTGAGGCTAAGGTTAAGGTTTCCGACTCCCCATAACTTGTCCGTATGGACCTGTCCGTATGGATGGATATTGGCGCTAAAGCTACGTCGGACGGAGAAGCACCAGCCTGCGTCACCCAAAGCCACGGCCGCTTTGCGACCGCCTCCCCTTTGCCCCAGGCACAAAAAAAACTGCAGCTCAGGTCAAGCCCAAACTGCAGTTCCAACCTAAAAAATAAAATCTAACCTACTGCCGCACCACCTTCAGCACCTCCCGGTAGCCATCTTCGGTGAAGACCTCCAGAAAATAAAGCCCGGCGGGCAGTGACGCAGCATTCCAGTCCAGCTCCGTCTCCCCCTCCATTATAGGCTGCCGGGCGATCAGCTGCCCAAACTCGTTAAGCAGCGTCGCCTGCCCTTCCGCAACAAGAGGCCTGCTGAATTGCAGGGTAAACGCATCCCGGACCGGATTAGGCAGAATGCCGGCTTTGATAACCGGAGCTGATTCCGCTGTCCACTCCATCGTATTGGGCATAGCCAGACTGCCGCCCTGACTCAGGTAGCGCACTTCGCCAATAACGGCGGTTGCATTGCCAAACGGGTCGGTAGAGAAGACCGCCAGGCCCATTTCCACACAATTCGACATCGGCAGGTAGGCCTGATGAAAGAGCACCCAACTGCCACCGCTGCTGTTGCGGTAAAACGCCCGGAGGAGATCACCCTGACGGGTCAGGCGTAACCACTCAGGAAAGGACGCATAAGAAGTATTGCTGCTCCTTGGCCCGTTTTGAGTGTAACGGATTTCCCTCCGCAGCAGATTCGTCAGATTGGAATAGACCGCATACATCTTGGAACCCGGGTCGCTGCTTTCCCGGATCATCAGCCCGGCGTAGCCGCCAACAACGTCCCGGATGCGGGCCTGAATACCACCATCGCCGCAAAGAGGTACGCTGGCAAAAGCCAGGTTATCGGAATCCTGAGGAATGAGGTTATAGCCTCCAGTGCCAATGGTGAAGTCGCCAAGATCAGGGTTGTCATTGATACATGGGTCATATTCATAAAAGCTGCCATCACCCTGATCACCGATGTCGTTGGCGGTCCATTCCGGGGGCAGGGCGGTGCCGATTTCTACGGTGACCATTGCGGTGCATTGGCCGGTATTGCCGCTGGGGTCCTCAATCGTTACCACTACCGGGAAAGTCTGATAAGCATCGTCACAGGTATAGGTGACGCCCGGAAAATCTACGGAAGCGATGCTGCAGTTGTCACTACTGTTGATGGCATCGTAAATGTCGCTTTGCAGCAAAGTGTACAGGCCATTGGGCTGCAGTTCTACCGTGGGGTCAAAGCAGACCGGAACAGGCTTGATGTTGTCTTCCACCGTCACTGTCGTATTGCAGGTGCTTAGATTACCATTGACATCGACCACGGTAAGGGTTTCCAGGTTACTGCCCACCTCGGCACAACCAAAACTGGTCTGGCTGAGGGAAACAGACTGAATACCACAGGCATCGCTGGAACCGTTGTTTACAGCAGCGGCAGTAATAGAGCCATTGCCGTTTGCGTTGAGTTGCACAGTTACATTTTGGCATTGGGCAGAGGGTGGAATATTATCTTCAACGGTGACCGTCAGGAAACAGTAGCTGATATTCCCATCAAGATCGGTAATCGTCAGGAACTCTGTATTCTCACCGACTTCGGCACAGGTAAAGCTGGTTTGGCTGAGGACCAGGGGCTGCAGGCCTCCACAGGCATCATAGGAACCATCATCGACTGCTGCTGCCGTGGTGGAGCCATTGCCATTCACATCAAGCTGTACCGTTACATCCTGGCAACGGGCAACGGGTGGGACGTTGCTGCCATCATCCAGGCAACCGGCATTCATCACATAATTGCGCATCACATTGCCGGGCTGTGTCCCCATACCGTTGGTCATATTAAATGTACCGTGGTTACGGCTATCGAAGTAGCTCATAATAGTGGGGAAGACATTAAGCTTGTAGGGCTCCTCCAGGCAGGCCCCTCCTTCCGCATCTTCATACGGATTACCACCAGGGCTTACATTCCCATAGTCGTCTATGGTCGTACCATCGCCATTCCAAACGCAGGCATGAGTATGGCGGGAATTCAGGTTATGCCCGATCTCATGCGTCAGCACTTTTACAAAACGGGAATACATGGTCCAATCCAGTATTGGAGAGCTGCCGCCCGCTCTGGTCAGTGCGTAGGAATCAGAGGTGCAGAGCCCATCAAAAAAGGCAATGCCCCCACCTCCGGTAGCCGAAACGGTAGTTCCGGAAATCAGCTGTGCCAGGTCACCCGGCCAGCCGGCACCAGTCGAATTGTAATAATCCCGAAACTGATTGCGCTGAGTTTCCGAATCCGCACCTTCATCAAAGGCGTTGTCATTTGTGTCCCAGATAAAAATTCCGGACGTCACCATATTGATGCTCTCAGCCGTATAAATGGTCATTGTTTGAGCAAAAACAGCAGTTAACCGATTGGAGGTCTCTGTGACATCAGACCCGCAAACGGTGTAGTAGGAGAAATCAGCAACCAGGTAAACCTGTATTACTTTACAACCGTTTCGGTTGTCACTTACTCCAAACAGCTGATCATCGGTATAATCAGGGAGGTCTCTGCCTTCTGTTTCGGTATGGCATTCGAATTGCAACAATTGCTTTTTGAGTCGTTCTGCCAGGTCAACCGTCCGGTAAAGGATGTACCGGTCTGCTTTATCGTTCAATTTGGCGAGCTCATAGCTATGCCGGCCATCGCTGAACACGGCCACGAGTTCTTGCTCATAGACACTGACGGTCACCAGCGAACCGGAGTGGCCGGCCACGACACCTTTGTAGTGCACTCCAAGGTCAATATCACTTGTACGGCTGCCACTACTTGTTTCCAGTTTAAAGCCTTCAGCGAAAATATTGATTTTACCAAGGTGCAGCTCAAGGCTGTTGCCATTGGTAAGCGGGATATCAATGTTAAAATAGTTGGGAGCCGCCTCCCGCAAGGCCTTTAATTCCTCCAAATCAATGGTAAGCAGGGTTCCTTCTGTTACTTGTTTGTAGGCTTTCTCAGCCGGTTCAGGTTTGGAGTCACCAAATAAGTCGAAGGTGGGCTTTTGCTCCTGTCCAAAAGTCGGCATGGTACAGAATCCGAATAACAGCAATAGAAAAATCGGTCTCATAAAAATGGGTTTCGATGGTTTAAGTAATATCGTATGCTACGGCAAGGCTAAGGCCAGCCGAGCGGGTAAAGGTTGAACTGTATCGTACAGGCCAACGCCCAAAATGCTATCTACGGCATAGGGAGGAATATGCTCAATAGGAGTAGAGCCCAACTGCGCTAACGAACAGTAAGGCAGAGACTGTTATGCTGGAAATGAGACGGTCTTAATACTCAGTAATAAATGGAGGGTGTTTTTGCTTTCGGTTGCCCTGACCGCACGGTGCGTTTTCACTTCCGGACCTATGCTTTAGGGGCAAAGATGCTATCAAACAGAAAAATCAGGAGTATTAAGGAAAAGGCAGATGAAAAATAAGAATTTTTGCTTCTGTCTACCTGTACTGAAGGTCATTCAGGTAGACAGATTGGCAATTTTTGCGGAGGCAAAGGGCAATGGGTGACATGGTAAACAGATGTTTTTGGGATCAATTGGCAGCCCAACTTACTTTAAGCATAAAATTTGCTTTAAGCGCATCAAACTGTATTTACATTTCAAATGTACGACAACCCCAAAATAATGTTGCTTACTACACTTAAAAAAAGTAAAAATACCCGATTTAGGGTATACACAATAGTGTTTCAAAAAAATAGCAAGTGGTTGGGCTGCCCTCCAGGGCTAAGGTTAAGGTTTCCGACTCCCCATAACTTGTCCGTATGGATGGATATTGGCGCTAAAGCTACGTCGGACGGAGAAGGACCAGCCTGCGTCACCCAAAGGGCACGGTCGCTTTGCGACCGCCTCCTGAAGACCAACCGACCGGCACTGCTCGCCCCCAAGCCAACGCCCCGGCAGACCAAGCCCCGAAGCCACCGCCTGGCCCCCGGCATTGCAGCGTTTAGGGAAAATCGCAGGCAGACGACGGCCACCCAGTGGCGCGGATACATTGTCTGAGCCAATACGCCCCACAACCTGAAAACCCGGTATCAAGCTATTCCCCACACCCCATTTTCCCACCCTGCACCAAGGCGAGTTTGTAGGCGCGAGTCGGCTGTCTGCGATTTTCCCGTTAAGAACGATAAGTCCCGGTATAACCGGGAATTTTTGTTTCCTCCGCCTGCCGTAGCCTTTGCGAAGGCAGGTTCATCCAGGAAAAGAAAATGCCAGATTTGCGCCAAGCCACCGCCCCGGCAGACCCAGCCCCGAAGACCAACCCTCGCTCCCAGGCATGAGACCGTCTACGGTCGGTCCAGGAAGCCATCGCCTGGCTCTCAACCTCAACCTCGCAGAGACCCCGCCAAAGACCAACCTCAACCTCCCCCAGGAAAAGCCCGGCACTGCCCCGCCAAGGTTGAGGCTAAGGTTAAGATTTCCGACTCCCCATAACTTGTCCGTATGGACCTGTCCGTATGGATGGATATTGGCGCTAAAGCTACGTCGGACGGAGAAGGACCAGACTCCGTCACCCAAAGCCACGGCCGCTTTGCGACCGCCTCCCCTTTGCCCCAGGCACAAAAAAAACTGCAGCTCAGGTCAAGCCCAAACTGCAGTTCCAACCTAAAAAATAAAATCTAACTTACTGCCGCACCACCTTCAGCACCTCCCGGTAGCCATCTCCGGTGACCACTTCCAGAAAGTACAAGCCCGCAGGCAAGGCGCCGGTATCCCAGCCCAGTTCCGTCTCCCCTGCGCTCAGAGGCTGCTGGGATAAGCGCTGCCCAAACTCATTGAGCAGCGTAGCCTGCCCTGCGGTAGGCAATGGCTTGCTGAACTGCAGGATGAACTGGCCCCGCACCGGGTTCGGCACTACACTTGCTTTGACCTCCTCAGGCGTTTCAGCCTCCCAGACTAACCCATTGGGCGCAGACAAATTCTGCACGCCCTGGCTCTGATAGTTCACGCTGCTAAAGACCGCAGAAGCATCGCCGTTGGGGTCGGTGGTAAAGACCGCCAGGCCCATTTCCACACAGTTGCCCATCGGTACATACGCCTGATGGAACAGGGTCCAGTTGCCGCCATTGCTGTTGCGGTAGAAGGCACGGATGTAATCCCCCTGACGGACCAAACGCAGCCATTTCGGGAAGGCCGCAAAAAGGGTGCCGCTGGTCCGGGGGCCGTTCGTCACCGTCCGGGTTTCACGGCGCAGCAGATTGGTCAGGTTTGAGTATACGGCTACCATCTTTGCGCCCGGCGCGCTGCTTTCGCGTATCATCAGACCGCCGTAGCCGCCGCTCACACTTTCAATGCGCGCCTGTATGCCGCCGTTGCCGCACAGGGGTACGGTGGCGAAAGCCAGATTATCTGAATTTTGCGGGATGAGGTTGTAGCCTCCGGTGCTGATGGTAAAATCGCCCTGGCCCGGGTTGTTACCAACGCAGGGGTCGTAGGTGTAATCACTGCCATTGCCCGGGTCTCCGATATCACTGGTAGTCCATTCAGCGGGCAGGCTGCTGCCTGCCTCCACGCTTACGGTAGCGGTGCAGTTATTGGTATTGCCGCTCGGGTCTTTCACCGTCACGGTTATATTGAAGGCCTGATCTGCGTCATCGCAAGTGAAGGTGGCAGGCAGGAAGCTTACCGAGCTGAGAGAACAATTATCGTTGCTGTTGGCCGGGTCGTAGACATCACTCTGCTGCAAATCGTACATGCCATCCGATTGTATCTCTACGGTGGTGTTGAGGCAGACCGCAGTTGGGGTGATGTTGTCTTCCACAGTAACCGTTGCTGCACAGGTGGATGGGTTGCCGTTGTTGTCGGTGACAGTCAGGGTGACGTTGTTTGCGCCGACTTCTGAGCAGTCAAAATCAGTTTGCGAAAGCGAGAGGGACTGTATCCCGCAGGCGTCGCAGGAGCCGCTGTCGACATCTTGAGCGGTAATGCTTCCGTTGCCGTCAGCGTCCAGTTGCACGGTGAGGTTCTGGCAAAGGGCGGTGGGCGCTACGTTGTCCTCAACAGTGGCGGTAGCGGTGCAGGTATTGACAATACCATTGACATCGGTCACGGTCAGGGTCACGGTATTCGCACCGACTTGTGCGCATCCGAAATCGGTTTGCGAAAGCGAGAGGGACTGTATCCCGCAGGCGTCGCTGGAGCCGCTGTCGATATCTTGAGCGGTAATGCTTCCGTTGCCGTCAGCGTCCAGTTGCACGGTGAGGTTCTGGCAAAGGGCGGTGGGCGCTACGTTGTCCTCGACGGTGACTGTCGCGGCACACTGGCCGCTTTCGTTATTGACATCAGTAATGGTATAGGTTACGGTATTCCCGCCCACATCGGCACAGTCAAAGCCCATAATGTCCAAACTCTCGGAAGCTAAGCCGCACTCGGCGGTACTGCTGCTGCCAATGCCTGCTGGAGTAATACTGGCGTTGCCTCCGGCATCGAGCTGCACGGTGATGTTTTCGCAGACAGCCATAGGCGGTGCGCAGCAGAAGCTGTTGGGGTCGGCTACAGTGACGCTGGCGGTACAGACGTCAGATAGTCCACTGGATTGTGAAGTCACGGTCAGGGTTACATTGTAGGTATTACCTACATCGTCACAGTCGAAATCCGTCATAGAGGCGGAGAAATCAACCGGTCCACAGATAGCAAAGGAACCACCGTCAAAAAAGGAAGCGGCTACGGAAGTGATTAGGGTATCGCTAATCAAATTGACTGTTGGGTCAGCGCACACAGCAGTTGGCGGATTGTTGTCCTCCACGGTCACGGTGGCAGTACAAGTGCTGGTGTTGCCATTCACATCGGTTACCGTCAGTGTTTCAGTATTGGGGCCCACTTCTGAGCAATCAAAACTGGTTTGGCTTAAGGAGAGGCTGAGGATGCCACAAGCATCTCCGGATCCATTGTTCACTGCCGCTGCGGTGGCAGAGCCATTGCCGTTGGCATCGAGCTGTACGGTGAGGTTTTGGCAAAGAGCAGTGGGTGCTACGTTGTCTTCGACGGTGATAGTGGCGTCGCAGGTACTGAAGTTGCCGTTTACATCAGTGACAGTCAGCGTGGATATATTATTCTCCCCCACATCACTACAGGTAAAAGCCGTTGCTGTTGCACTAAGGCTGGCGATACCGCCTGGTACGGGCTGGGATGAGCAGTTATTAGCAGTAGAGCCGCCGTTGATATCTGAGCCCAGGATAGAGGCGTTACCGGTTGCGTTGAGCTGAACGGTGAGGTTTTGGCAAAGAGCGGTGGGCGGCGTATTATCCAATACCCTGATCTTGATACTGCAGGTGTCCAGGTTGCCGGTTGCGTCCAGTGCCGTCCAGCGCAGTTGGGTGGTACCCACCGGGAAGGCCGCACCGGCCAGCGTACCAGCGTTATTGAAGTTGTTCGTCAGGCTCGCTACCCCACAATTGTCGGTGGCGGTTGCATCGAACTCTGTGCCCTGGGCAGTGTAAGAACACGCCCCGGGGTCGTTGTTTCGATCGGTAAGCACTATTGGTGACGCTACGCAGGTAACGGTCGGGGCATCGCCATCCCGAACGGTGACATTGGCCGTGCAGAGCGCGAAATTTCCGGTATTGTCCGAAACGATCAATTCGATAGGAAATGTCTCCCCTACATCATCGCAGTCAAAGACAGTGGTATTAATCCCGAAACCCGCGACACCACAGTTATCAGTGGAGCCGCCGTCGAGTTCATTTGGGTCGAGGTTATATAACCCAGATGTATTCAGATTAACCGTTATATCCTGGCAGACTGCCATGGGAGCGAGCGTATCCAGGATCGTATAGACTACGGTACACTGGTCAAAATTCCCTGAAGCATCGGACTGAGAAATATTTTGTGTGAAGGTACTGACGCAGCCTGACGGAGCATTACTAACACCTGCCGTTCTATCAAACACGCAGTTATCCGTTCTTGTAATAATGCCCCCATTACTCAAGGGGTTAAAATTAACACTTCCTGTTTGATCAAGGTATACAGTAAGGTCCTGACACACGAGGGTGGGCGCTTCGGTATCATTCACCGTAACATTCAGCGTACAGGTAACGGTATTATCAGAGGCGTCGGTAGCGGTAGCGGTGACAGTAGTAGTCCCCACATCAAAAGCAGTACCTGAAGCCGGAGCATATTCAAAGCTGACGCCCGGGCAATCATCAGAAACGTTGGGGTTGGGGATGTTGACCACCGCGCCACACTGTCCGGGGTCGTTATCCACGGTGATGTCCGCCGGGCAGGTAATGACGGGGTCTTCGGTATCGTTGCAGCCAGTCGTCAAATCGCTTTGGACATCTCCGGTAAGCACGAAGCCTGAAGCCGTACAGTCCATGCCAAAGAAGTCACTTTGCCAGGTGCCCAGATTTAAACTAGGCGGATTGGGAACAGAGGCGGAGGTATTGTAGACGTAGGTGCAGCAAAACGTAAAGCCGCCCATGCCATCGCCGCTGTAGAGGTTGATCTCCCAACGGTTCTGTCCGCTATCCCACTCCGCTCTGACAATATTGCCATCGTCAAATTCGAAAATATTCCGGTTGTTGCCATCATCGCCGGCGGGCTGTAAGGTCGTGCTGGCAATGCCACAGGTAGCAGAGGCAAAGGTGATTTGTGCATTTAGCACATAAGAGGTACAAAATAGCAGGCCAATAAACAGGCTTACTTTTTTAAAAAAAGATATCAACCTTCTTTTTTTCATAATCAGTATTGGATTTTAGGCAGGCACGGATGTCCCGTGCTCCATGAGTTGAAATAATAAACAAGAGCTAAAAACAATGCCTTGTACAGCTGTACAAAAGCCAGTACAGAATTTTAGAGGGAGGACAAAATGCCTCAGGATAGGTAGATTACAGAACAAGGGCAGTTCCTGAAGAGTAGCCAAAGGTAACAAATTAATAGTGTAAACTCAGGGGGTTTTCAACCTCTGCGGCAAATGATCCCCGCCTCCTGCTGAACCCGCAAAATTTCGCGGTCGCGCAGCTCCTCATTCGGCAGCACATAGCAGCGGCGCATGTGATCGGCGTGAGCCGGGGTCAGGCCTTGCAGGGAGGTGAGCTGATTGCCCGAGGCGTAAAGGGTTTCCAGCCTGGTAAGCTTGTGGATGGGCTTTAGGTCGCGGAGCTGATTGTGCTGCACGTAGAGCTCCTTCAGGTGGACGAGGGGTTCAATGCCATGCAGCGACTCGATTTGGTTCTCATTGAGGAATAGGTGCTCCAGTTTGGTGAAGTGGCGCAACGAGCGGACTTCCCTGAGTTTCATATGGGTGATAGACAGGTACTTGAGGTTATACAGGGGCAACAGGCCCGACAGGTTGGTCAGGGGCGTGCTCACATTGGAATTGAATGCCGTGGGGCCAGCCAGGCGTAGGGTATCCACACCGATGAGGAGCATCATCAATGGATCATCGGCAGGAGGGGCAAGGGTTGGGCCTGCACCAAAGACCGCTTCATTGTAGGCCATTTTCCATTGCATTTCCAGGTCATTCCACCACTTACGGGCACGCAGGAGCTCCTCGGGGGCTGTTTTGACGATAATTTGCATAAAATCAGGGATTAGATGGGGACGGCTGTTCCGCAAAGCAGATACCGCACGCCCCCGGAAAATTTTTAATCTGGTTTAACTGCGGGAAGGAAAAATGCCTACCAGAGCAATACAGTTGTGCATAGCAAGGTAGGGCATACGGTTTTCGTGCGCCTGTCCGCCTCCGCTATTGCTGATCGCGCTACCGGCCAGCTGAGCATTGCCAGAAGTCCCGTTAAAGATGGTATCTGCTCCGGTTGTTTTACCGATCAGGGCATTGGTCCCTGCGGGAGAGACACCGGAGTCTCCCAGTGCAAAGCCATGGTTATGGCTGGGCATCTCTGCAGTGGTTAGGGTTACGGTCTCGGCGCCGCCTCGAGTCCCAAGGCGGTAGTCGGAAAGCCCTGGCCCACGCCCTGGCCCGATGATGACGCGCCCCCGGAGATCAGGCAGGGCAAAAGTAGTCCGGCCATCGCCTCCGTAGATCGTTCCCAAAAGAGAGAAAAGTGCCGTGTTCTGGCTGATTGGCATCAACTGCCCTTCGCAAAAGGCCCAGCCGCGTGGGGCGAAGTTGAATCCAAAGGTGGTAATCTGACCAATAAATGGGTCCATCGTCTAAAGTTTAAATAGTAATTGAATAATTGATGTTTCTTTAGACTCTATTTGAACCCTGTCAAAAAGGTTACCCTGCTATTCTAAAAAAGCGCCAGGCCAACGCTAAACGTGTACCCCAGCAGCCCAACCGACCTCGCAGAGCGTCGAATATTACTCACCCCAAACCCCTTCCAGGTTTCCGACCTCGTAGAGCGTCGCACACCGCCCACCAGCAAGTTAGGGCACACTCCCCAAAGCAGCCAACGCTCAAAGTATACCCCCCGCAGCCCAACCGACCTCGCAGAGCGTCGAATATTAGTCACCCCAAACCGCTTCCGGGTTTCCGACCTCGTAGAGCGTCGCACACCGCCCACCCCAAAGTTAGGGCATACTACCAAGCCAGGCCTACGCTCAAAGTATACCCTAACCGCCCAGCCCATTCGACCTCGTAGAGCGTCGAATATTACTCACCCCAAACCCCTTCCAGGTTTCCGACCTCGTAGAGCGTCGCACACCGCCCACCCGCAAGTTAGGGCACACTCCCCAAAGCAGCCAACGCTCAAAGTATACCCCAGCAGCCCAACCGACCTCGCAGAGCGTCGAATATTACTCACCCCAAACCCCTTCCAGGTTTCCGACCTCGTAGAGTGTCGCACACCGCCCACCCCAAAGTTAGGGCATACTACCAAGCCAGGCCTACGCTCAAAGTATACCCTAACAGCACTGCCCAATCGACCTCGCAGAGCGTCGAATATTACTCACCCCAAACCCCTTCCAGGTTTCCGACCTCGTAGAGCGTCGCACACCGCCCACCCAAAAGTTAGGGCATACGCCCCGGAGCAGCCTACGCTCAAAGTACACCTCAACAGCCCATTCGACCTCGTAGAGCGTCGAATATTAGTCACCCCACTCCTATTCCAGGTTTCCTACCTCGTAGAGCGTCGCACACCGACCACCCCAAAGTTAGGGCATACGCCCCGGAGCAGCCTACGCTCAAAGTACACCTCAACAGCCCATTCGACCTCGCAGAGCGTCGAATATTACTCACCCCAAACCCCTTCCAGGTTTCCGACCTCGTAGAGCGTCGCACACCGCCCACCCCAAAGTTAGGGCATACTCCCCGGAGCAGCCTACGCTCAAAGTACACCTCAACAGCCCATTCGACCTCGTAGAGCGTCGAATATTACTCACCCCAAACCCCTTCCAGGTTTCCGACCTCGTAGAGCGTCGCACACCGCCCACCCCAAAGTTAGGGCATACGCCCAAGCCAGGCCTACGCTCAAAGTATACCCTAACGGCACTGCCCTCCCCGCCCGCCGAAGCCCTAGGCGAAGGCTGGTAACCCAAGACTGCACCTACAGCACTGCTCGCCCCTTTTACCCTCCTTCGTATCTACTTCAGCGGGCAGAGCATTCCCGAAGGCCCGTATGGGTTACATTGCGCTGTTTTGCAGTTCCAAAGCGCACCAGAGCAAATTCCTCACTCCACCACCACCTCCCGGCTCCACTTCTCCCAATCCTCCAGGTAGTAATCCAGCAACGCAGGCTGGTCCAGGCGGTTGGGCTCCAGACCGGAAGGGCGGGCGGAATCGTCGGGGAAATGAAGCATGGCCTCCACGACCTCCCCGTCCAGATAGCGCACGGGCAGGTTAGTGCGGAAGGGCGTAATGGCAAGCGGCTGCGCCCCGGCCAGCACAAAGCCCCAGTCGCCAAAGGAGGGGACGTAGGTATGATAGGGCAGTACGTGCCGGAAGCCGGTCGCCTTTAGGGTCTCCACAATACACCAGAAGGCATCGCGGGTGTGAAAGGGGCTTGTGGCCTGCGTGGCTAACACCCCATTTGCCGTAAGGCGGTTGCGGGCCATACCGAAAAACCAGGTGCTGTAAAGGCGGGCCACGGCTTCGTTGGAGGGGTCAGGCAAATCTACAAGGATAAGATCGTAGTAGTTTTCGGTTTCTGCCAGGAACTGACTGGCGTCCTGGGCTATGGTCTGCACCTTTGGATGGTCCAGCACGCCTTCGTTAAGGTCTCGGATGTAAGGTTGCTCCCGCCCGAGGCGGAAGACGGCCGGGTCCAGATCGACAATGGTCACCTGTTTTACGCCGGGATGCTTGAGCACCTCCCGCGCCAGCAGCCCTTCTCCCCCACCTAAAATGAGAACCTGCTCCTGATAAGGGGCGGCTTCCAGAGGGATGATGCCCAGGACCTCGTGGTAACGGTACTCGTCAGTGGAAGAAAATTGGATGACCCGGTTGATGTACAGGCGGACGTCCGACCGGTTTTTGGTCACCGTCAACTGTTGGTAGGGCGTGCGCTCGCTGTACACGATACGGTGCGGGTAGGAACGGCTGTCCCAGTCTTCCAGCAGGGGTTGTGCCTGGTAAAGCAGGATACCGAAAACCAGGCTGATGCCTAAGGTGACACCAAACATCCCACGGACCAGCGACCGCGGTAACCGGCCCGCAAAATAGAGCAGGATGAAAACCCCCAGACTTATATTGACCAGCCCAAAAAACACCGAGCTCCGGAATAGCCCAAAAAACGGCAGGAGCAAAAACGGAAACAGCAGCGTCGCCAGCAAGGCTCCGAAGTAATCCAGCGACATCACATTAGCCAGGTTCTCCCGCAGCGGGTAGTACTTTTTCATAATGCGCGCCAGCAGGGGAATTTCAAAGCCGGTGAGCACCCCGATGACTACAGTTAATCCCAACACCAGCCCCTGATAGGCCTCCGGTGAAACCCGGGTAAAGAAAAAATACAGCAGCGGCACGCTCGCCCCGCCTACCAGCCCCAGCAGGCCCTCCACGCCGATAAACCAGGCGGCCAGGCGCTCTTCCGGAAACCATTGGCTCAGGTAAGAACCCAATCCCATGGCAGCCATATAAAACCCGATGGTGAGCGAAAACTGCGTGATACTGTCGCCCAAAAAATAGGAAGAAGTGGTGCTGATCAACAGTTCGTAAATGATAGAGCACAGCCCGGCAATGAAAATGGCAATCCCCAGGACGGTTTTCTCAGCGCGATTTTTTTGGAAGGGCATGGACTTTTCTCTACTTTTAACGATACAATCATTTACAGCGTGCTAAGATACAGGCTCTGTATAAAAGCAATGCCCTATTTTGTAACCCTATACCTGAAAATATGAGAAAACATACTACTGCCTTTGCCAGTGCCCTGATGTTAGCGCTTATCCTTTCCGGATGCGGCGGCGCTCAGCGCGTTGATCAGGACGCCGGTATTGTGACCACCGTGCGGGAGGTCAGCGAAGGCGAATTCAAGATCGAGGACGAACAAATGGTGGAAAGCAAAAGCGCCAGCGCCATCATCGCCAAATACGCCGACAATACCACAGACACCATTCCGCTGAGTGAAATGCAGCAAATGATGAACGACAGTACCTTGGCGCAGGCGGCACAGGATACCACACATCACCGTCACCATCATTACCGGCGGCATAGTTCCATGTTCAGCATCGTCTCCTACGGCATGATGGGCTATATGCTGGGCCGGAGCCGGAGCAGCTTCCGCCCCCGCCCCAGTGCGTATGTCAACCAGTCCACTTATCAGCGGGTGAGCAGCACCACTGGCACCCGCTTCCGCAATGCGACTTCCCGCACCACTTCTTCCCGCCCTTCCAAAGGGAAGTCTGGCTACGGAGGTTCCCGCTCAACCCGTTCGTCCGGTGGATAGGCGCCTGACCGAAACAGGGCGGCTCAGCCCGAAGCAGCTGCGCAAACGAGGCCTGGAGTGGTTTATCGAAGGGGACAACCACGACTACTTCGCTCCGGAGCTGCTCCGGTTAGCTGATAACGAGATCGCTGCCTTCAGCCAACCGGCCGGTGAGCTGTACGAACGCCTGTTGCTCGCCATCCGGAAAGTTGGCGAGCGCGAGCTATGGGAAGCTGCCGGTATCCCTGCGAATGCCGTGGAAGCCGTCGACTACTCCCTGAGGCGCGAATGGGGCAATCACCTGGTCGGCCGCTTTGACTTCGCAGGCGGGCTGGACGACGTGCCCCTGAAAATGCTGGAATTCAACGGGGATACCCTCTCACTTATGCCCGAAACCCTCAGCGTGCAGCCGATGATGCTGGAGTTGCTCCCGAGGCGCGAACGCAAAAATGCACGGCAATGGAACCACCTGCGTACCGGACTGGTGAAGGGGCTGCAAAAAATCCTGCAGCGCTATCCTAACCGGCCCGCCAACCTGCTGCTTATCGGGCTGGGGCACGAAGAAGACTGGCTCAACCTCGATGTCATTGAAATGGCGGCAAAGCAAGCGGGATTTGAAGAGGTCCACCGCGCACCAATGGAGGAAGTCATTTTCTCAGAAGAAGAGGGCATCTTCCTGGAAGTCGAGCCCGACGAATACCTCCGCTACGATTTTGTATTTAAAATGGCGCCCTGGGAGTTTATTGCCTACGAGGAGCCGGAGCTGATGGGCCTGCTTACGCAAATCATTAAGCGCGACCTGTGCGTCATTCTCAATCCGGCTTACAGTATGCTGCTGCAGTCCAAAGCCCTGCTGCCGCTGCTGGAGGAATTAGGCGGATTGCACCCGGCTATGCTAAAGGCGAGCCGGAGCGTGGCGGATTTCCCGGACCACCGCTATGCGGAAAAGCCCATCTACGGCCGGACTGGTGACAACGTGCGCCTGTTTGATGGCAGCCCGCAGTCCATTGCGGAAAACGATGGCGACTATGGCGACCTGCCACGCATTTATCAGCAACTTGCTCCGTTTAATGTAGACAGTGATGGCGACCGCTATCAGCCCAGCGTTTACATTGCGGGCGGAGAAGCTTGTGCGCTTTGTTTCCGGCGGCAGGATGGCCTCATCGTTGATGATGATGCTGAATTTATCGGCCATTATATTTCGACCTGACTTCATCCGAAAAAAACCACCAAGCCTTATGACCCGGCCTATCCAACTTCCCGTTACTCAAGCTCTGGGCAGACACGTACTGCTCGAGCTCTACCAATGCCCGGCGGAGCTCCTCAAGGCGGAAGGTGAGCTGGAAGAGTTTCTGAAAGCCGCTGCAGAACTTATGGGAGCAACGGTGGTGACTTCCAATTTTCATCAATTCTCGCCCTACGGTATTTCCGGGGTCGTCATTATTCAGGAGAGCCACCTGACGCTCCACACCTGGCCGGAGCACCGGTACGCTGCGGTTGATATTTTCACCTGCGGGGAGATTGACCTGGAGGCAGGTATTGAATACCTTATTCAGGCTTTCCGGGCGGAAACGGCGGACTGGAAGCTGTACGAACGGGGGAAAGGGTTGTAAGACTGTGTTGGGATTTCACCCTTTGGGCTGCATTTGCCAAATTTTATCCTGCACTTCGTTGCTCTCCCGCCTGCCATAGTCTTGTACGGCGGGCAGGTCAGTCGCTTAGCTCAGGCTATGCTTCTTCATCGCGCCCCCGACGATGAATGTCGGGATCAAAGACTTGTTCAGAATAAAATTTGACTACATTCGCTCCAAAAGCGAATTCCCAACACAGTCTGAATCAATACCCCTCCCACTCTACCTTCCTTCCACGCTTGCTATTCTTCAGAATATCCGGTACGGCCTCCAAAATGGCTTTTTGCAGGAGGTCAACCAGCCGGCGCTTCATAAAACTGCGCCTCAGGACAATACTGACTTCCCGTACCGGTTGCGGATTGCGGAAGGTGCGGACGTGCTTGTTGTACAGTTCTTCGGATAGCTCCAGGGTGGCCAGTTCCGGCAGCAGGGTGTAGCCATACTGCCGCTCCACAATACGGCGGAGGGTCTCCAGGCTGCCACTCTCAAAGCGTAACCCCCGTTGCGTATGCTGTTCCTGCTGCTCACTGCAGATGTTGACGACCTGAGAGCGGAAACAGTGCCCCTCCTGCAGCAACCACATGTCCTCTATGTTGAGGTCCTCGAAATCAATCCGGTCCTTATCCGTCAGCGGATGGGAGGTGGACATGTACACCACAAAGGTCTCGTAAAACAGCGGAATTTCCGTGAAGCCATCGGAGCGGATGGGCGTGACCAGCAAGCCCACATCAAGTTGGTCGGCTTTGAGGCGGTCCATGATTTCGTGCGACAGCAACTCCTGAATATGAAGCTGAACATCTGGATAGGCCTGCATAAAGTGGGGCAGGAACATCGGCAGCAGATAAGGGCCAAGGGTCGGGATAACGCCCACCCTAAGCTCGCCTTTCACCATTTCCTGTTCCTCCCGGATTAATTCCGGTATGCGGCTCGTTTCCCGGATGATGGTCCGGGCCTGACTGACGATGCGCTGCCCGATGTCCGTAGTCAAAATGGGCTTCTTGGAGCGGTCGAAAAGCAGTACACCGAGGTCTTCCTCCAGTTTCTTCACCTGCATGCTGAGGGTTGGCTGCGTCACCCGGCAGGATTTGGCTGCTTTTGCAAAGCTCTTTTCATTGTCTACGGCGACGATGTACTCTAATTGGGTCAGTGTCATTATTTAAAGTTTCTTACGCCCGGTAATCCGGACGCCTCCGAGATTGCCCCCGGCGAATAGATCAGCAATCGTTTGATAAAAAGACAGGCGGTTCTCAAAAAGAGCCTCCCCGTAGAATGAACGGTGGGCTTCCTGATTGTCTTTGAATTCATCAAACCGCTTTTTGGTCCATTCCCGCCAAAGGGTGTCCATTTCTACGACTTCTAAATCTGTGAAGCCCGCCTGCTCCAATGCCTGAAGGTACACCTCCGTGTTACTGACAGATTGAGCGCTCACTGTTTCCTTTAGCTGCCGGGCTTCCCCGCTACTCAGGGGGTTACGGACTACAAAGTCCTCAATAAAAAACCGCCCGCCGGGTTTCAGGGCTTTGTGGCAATGCGCCAGCACCTTGGCCCGGTCCGGCACATGCAGGAAGACCAGGAGGGAAATGAAGTGGTCGAATGTTCCTTCCCAATCGTAATTCAGCAGATCGCCTGCCCGGAATTCCACCTTGTCTGAAAGCCCTGCCCTCCGGGTCAGCTCCGTAGACAAACGGCATAGCTCCGGTTGTAATTCCACACCCATTACGCGGCAGCCGCTGCAATCGGCCAGTACCCTGGCGGTACCCCCTACCCCGCTGCCGACATCGTAGACATAGTCGCTGTCTTCCAAACTCAATGCTTCCGCCACCTCATAACAAGCTTCAGCTCCAAGGTAGTGGTATTGGTCCAGGTGCCCGAGCCCGAGCAGATCGCTTAGCTGAAGTGGTCCATCCTCCAGGCCTTCCTCCTCCAGTTTTTTGTAGACGCTGTCCACCCGCCAGTTGTACATCACAGAGGACAGGTTTTCTTCCTCAAAGGTTACGAATGGGGCGCAAAGCTGACGGGGTGAGACCGGGTCTTCGATAATACCCAAGGCCTGCAGGTCGCCCTGTACTTTATCCAGTTCCGAGGCTGCAATCGCCGGGGCGCAGCTCCATGTGGTCTGACCATACCAATCGGCTACGTCTTCGGGCTGCAATTTAAAATGATCACTGATGAACCTCAGTTTTTCCGTCCGGTCCGTATGATCCAGTCGCTGCCGGATATCATGCATAAGCTCCAGCAGTTCGGGCTGATACTGTTCAATAATCTCCTCCCGGGCCACGAGTACAAAGCAGGGCCAGGGCGTCACGCATACGCCCGGGCGGCGCCATTCTCCGCTGTCCACAGTAGGCTTGGTGGTGTATTTTTCCCACATGAAGGCATCAATGCGGCCCTCCTGCATGGCTTGGCGGGCCCCTTCGAAATTACCGACCACCTCAAACTGCAGCGCGCTCGTATCCCAGTCCAGCTGCCGGGCGTTGACGTAAGCCATCAGGTGAGAACCGGAAGTGTACCGGCTGATGCCAAAGACTTTGCCCTCCAGGTCTTCCACCGACTGATAAGGGCTGCCAGCCGCAACATGTATGCCCCAGGTGAGTGGGCTGGACACGTAGGTCCCTATAATTTGGCTGGGGTTGCCCTTGTGCAGGTCAGCGACCGCGCCTTCCGTCAACAGAAGGGCAATATCCAATGCACCACTCCGCAGCCCTTCGCACATGGCACCGGTGCCGCCGGGCTGTACCACCCACTCAAATTTAGGATGATCCCCGCCCGCCATATACCACGGGTAATTGAAATGTTCCGGTACACCGCCTACTCTAAATCGCACTGCTGACATTAAACTGCTTTTTGATCATTTATTTACCTAACTAATAGGAAATCCCTTTCAAAGTTTAAGCTTCGTCTGGTAAGGGCTTCTCGAAAAATAAGTTTTTCAATTGGATTTTGCTTTGATGAGGAACAAAACCAACCATCGGGCGGGTTTTGGGCATTATCAAGGCAAAAGCTGCTAAGCTGTAAATTTAGAGTCTTTATCTTTATCCGTAAGGTTACAGGTAAAGATAGGACGGACCCCTAAGAAAGTAACAAATATCACATTCCTAAAATGCACCCATGAAGCAGTTGGAACAAACCTGGCGATGGTTTGGTGATCAGGACCCGGTAAGCCTTTCGGATATCAGGCAGGCCGGAGCAACCGGTATTGTGAGTGCCCTGCACCACATCCCGATTGGTGAAGTGTGGCCGGTGGAAGCCATTCGGGCCCATCAGGCAAAGATTGAGGCCGCCGGGCTGACCTGGTCGGTCGTGGAAAGCGTGCCCGTGCACGATGAGGTCAAGCGCAAAACCGGCGACTGGAAACGCTATACCGAAAACTACCAGCAAACCCTGCGCAACCTGGGGGCCTGTGGCATTCCGGTGGTGACCTACAACTTCATGCCGGTCCTCGACTGGACCCGTACCGACTTGCATTACAAAGTGGCAGATGGTTCCCGTGCCCTGCGCTACGATGCCACTGCGCTTGCCGCATTCGACCTCTTCCTGCTGGAGCGGCCTAAGGCAGTACAACATTACAACAGCAGACAGCTGCAGCGGGCCAGAGGCTACTTCGGGCAAATGAAAGCTACCGAAAAAGAGGAGCTGATCAATACCCTCATTGCCGGGCTCCCGGGCACAGATGAAGGCTATGATCTCGCAGCCCTGCGCCGTAAGGTCGCCCTGTATCAGGATATTAAGCCACAGGAATACCGGCAAAACCTGATTGACTTCCTGAGCGCCATTACACCAACAGCGGCTGAGGCGGGCGTTTTTCTGGCCATACATCCTGATGACCCACCCTTTCCCATCCTTGGCCTGCCCCGTATTGTGAGCACAGCGGAGGATGCAGCAGCGATTCTGGCGGGCGTAGACCACCCCAACAATGGGCTTTGCTTCTGCACCGGTTCCTATGGTGCCCGGGCAGATAATGACCTCCCGGCTATGATTGAGCAGTTTGGCCAACGCATCCACTTTTTCCACCTCCGGAATGTGCGGAGAGAGCAGGACGGCAGTTTCTACGAAGATGACCATCTTGCGGGAAGCACAAATATGTACGAAGTAATGAAAAAAATTGTCCGGCTGCAGCAAAGCCGGGAGCGCTCCATTCCGATGCGCCCGGACCACGGGCATCAGATGCTGGATGACCTCAGCAAAAAGGTCAACCCCGGCTATTCTGCCATCGGGCGCCTCAGGGGACTGGCCGAACTCCGGGGGCTGGAGTATGGATTATTGCAAACTTTAAACCATTAGCGCAGATGTCATCCACCATTACGCAACAGCGAATCAAGCCTTTTCTAAACGAAGATTTCCTGCTGGAAAATCAGGTCGCCTGTGCGCTGTACCACGACTACGCCAAGGTACAACCCATCATCGACTACCATAACCACCTGCCACCGGATGCCATCGCCAAAGATGCACAGTTTGCCAATATCACCAAGGTTTGGCTGGACGGAGACCACTACAAATGGCGGGCCATGCGGACCCTCGGCGTGGATGAGCGCTTTATCACCGGTGATGCGCCGGACCGGGAGAAGTTCCGGGCCTGGGCAAAAACCGTGCCCTACACCATGCGCAACCCGCTTTACCACTGGACCCACCTGGAGCTGCAGCGCTACTTCGGGGTGACCGACCTGCTCCATCCGGATGTGGCAGATGAAATCTACGATACCACCACTCAACAGTTGCAACAGGCTTCCCACAGCGCCCGTGGATTGCTCAGGCAGCAAAACGTAGAGCTGGTCTGCACTACGGATGACCCCGTGGACGACCTGGCTCACCACGAGCAAATGGCAGACGCTGACGGTGATTTGCGCATGCTGCCGGCCTTCCGCCCCGATAAAGCCATCCTGATTGAAAAAACAACCTTTAACGACTATATCAACCAACTGGAAGCGGTTGCGGGTGCAGATATTCAGACCCTGGATCAGCTGATGTCTGTGCTCGAATCACGCATTCAGTATTTCCACGACCGGGGCTGCCGCCTGGCCGATCATGGGCTGGAGTGCGTGGATGCAGTGGAGTGGACGATGGCAGAAGCCCGGCAGGCTTTTGCCGGCAAACGTGCCGGCAGGGAGGTGTCTGCGGAGGCTTGCGCCAAATACCGTACGGCCGTGCTGACCGAACTGGGCAAGCTCTATCATCAGAAGGGATGGGTGTGGCAACTGCACCTGGGCGCCCTGCGCAACAACAGTTCCCGGATGATGCAACAACTGGGGCCGGACACGGGCTTCGACAGCATGGGCGACTGGAAGCAGGCGCAGGGGCTGTCCCGCCTGTTTGATACCCTGGACCGCGATGATCAGTTGCCCCGGACTATTCTCTACAACCTCAATCCGGCGGATAATGAAATCTTTGCCACGATGTCGGGGAACTTCAACGATGGCAGCGTGCGCGGAAAGATGCAGTTTGGCTCCGGCTGGTGGTTCCTTGATCAGAAAGACGGTATGGAAAAGCAGATGAATGCACTGTCCAACCTTGGTCTGCTCAGCTGCTTCATCGGCATGCTCACAGATAGCCGCAGCTTCTTGTCCTTCCCACGCCACGAATACTTCCGGCGCATCCTTTGCAACCTGATTGGCAGGGATGTCCACAACGGACAATTGCCCAATGACGTCGAGTGGCTGGGCAAAATCGTAGCGGATATCTGCTACCACAATGCGAAAAATTACTTTAAATTTTAAAGTTGCTAAATCAAATGAAAAAGATCGTCACCTTTGGTGAAATCATGCTGCGCCTGACGCCTCCCGGCTACCGGCGCTTGTCTCAGGCCAGTTCCTTTGAAGTGATCTACGGTGGTGGAGAGTCGAATGTGGCCGTTTCTCTGGCCAATTACGGGCTCCCGACTGAGTTTGTCACCCGACTGCCGGACAATGATATTGGGGAGTGTGCCCTGATGGAAATGCGTAAGCGCAATGTAGGCACGCAGCATATTGCCCGCGGAGGTGAACGGCTGGGCGTTTATTTTCTGGAAATTGGTGCGGTGGCCCGCGGCAGCAAGGTGGTCTACGACCGGGCTCACTCCGGTATGGCTACTATCGAAAAAGGCATGATTGACTGGGAAACAGTCTTTCAGGATGCGCAGTGGTTCCACTGGACCGGCATCACCCCGGCCATCTCTCAGGGCGCGGCCGATGCCTGCCTGGAAGCCGTACAGGCGGCCAACCGCATGGGCATTATGGTCTCTACAGACCTGAATTACAGAAAAAACTTATGGAAATACGGCAAAAAGCCCGCTGAGGTCATGCCCGACCTGGTGGCAGGCTGTGATGTCATCCTGGGCAACGAGGAAGATGCCGAAAAACACTTTGGAATCGAGCCCGAAGGCGTGGACGTCACTAAAGGGGATACCATTGATGCACAGGCATATACCTCGGTTTGCCAGCAGCTGATGGAGCGTTTCCCACGGTGCAAAAAAGCGATTATTACCCTGCGGGGCTCTATTAGCGCCTCCCACAATACCTGGTCTGGTGTGCTGTACGATGGGAAAACCCTCTTCGAAGCGCCGACTTACCAAATTACGGATATCGTGGACCGCGTAGGTGGTGGCGACAGCTTTATGGGCGGCCTGATTTACGGGTTGCTGACGTATCCGGATGATGATCAGCGGGCGCTCGACTTCGCGGTAGCGGCCTCCTGCCTTAAGCATACCATTTATGGAGATGCGAACCTGGTGACGGTAGAGGAGGTCGAAAAACTGATGCAGGGAGATGCCTCCGGGCGGGTGAGCCGCTAAGCGGAAAAGAATTATGTTTCATACACTACTTTGGTTGTTTGGTTGCGCCCCGTGCGCGACCAAACTCTTTTGTAAGTGACGAAAAAAAACAAACCTTTCATGGCCAGATATTCAAGAATTGAAGTAGCAGTGACGATGGCAGAGACCGGCCTGGTGCCTCTGTTCTACCATAAGGACACCGAGTTGTGCAAAAAGGTGCTCAAAGCCTGCTACGATGGCGGTGCCCGCATACTGGAATTCACCAACCGGGGCGACTTCGCCCATGAGGTTTTTCAGGAGCTCAATAAATATGCCCTTAAGGAATTGCCGGGCATGATGCTGGGCGTGGGCTCGGTGACGGACGCCGGCACCGCCAGTTTGTACCTGCAACTGGGCGCGAACTTTGTCGTCACCCCGGTACTACGGGAAGATATTGCCATCGTTTGCAACCGGCGGAAGGTCCTCTGGTCGCCCGGCTGTGGCAGCCTTACGGAGATTGCAAGGGCGGAAGAACTGGGGGCTGAGATTGTAAAGGTTTTCCCGGGCAGCACCCTCGGGCCGGGCTTTGTGAAAGCCATCAAAGGCCCCTGCCCCTGGACCAGCATTATGCCTACCGGTGGCGTCTCGCCCGATCCGGACAACCTAAAGTCCTGGTTTGATGCCGGGGTGACCTGCGTGGGCATGGGCTCCAAGCTGATTACCCAATCGGTGCTCAAACGCGGGGACTTTGACCAACTGACCGCCGATGTCAGGGCCACCCTCGACACCATTCAGGAAGTAAAGCCGAAGCAGACATGAAGCTATTCCTCCAATTAATACTACTCCCGGTTGCGTTGATCTTTATTAGTGGTTGTAGCCAGCAAGACGCCGTGACCGCCATCAAACTGGCGCATGGGCTGGATATTTCCCATCCTGTACACAAGGGCATGGTCTATTTTGCTGAGCAGGTTGCAGAGCGGTCCAACGGGCAGATGCGCATCGACATTTACCCCAGTGGCCAACTGGGCTCCGAGCGGCAGTGCCTGGAGTTGCTGCAGATTGGCAGCCTGGGCATGACAAAAGTATCGGCTGCGGTTTTGGAGAATTTTGCGCCCCGGATGAAGGTGCTCGGCCTGCCTTATCTGTTCCGGGACGACGAACATGCCTGGGCGGTCTTAAACGGCCCTATCGGCAAAGGCCTTCTGCTGGAAGCCCAGAACTACTGGCTCCGGGGTGTTTGTTTTTACGACGCCGGCAGCCGGAGTTTCTATACCAAAGACCGTCCTATTAATTCGCCGGATGACCTCGATGGGCTGAAGGTCCGCGTGATGAACAGTCAGACCGCCATGCAAATGGTCAAGGCACTGGGCGGCGCCCCTACCCCAATTTCCTTTGGTGAATTGTACACTGCACTGCAGCAGGGCGTAGTGGACGGAGCGGAGAATAACCCGCCCAGCTTTTATACTTCCCGCCACTATGAGGTTTGCAAGTACTACTCCATTGATGAGCACAGCACCGTACCCGATGTGATGCTGATCGGCACCAATACCTGGGAGCGCCTGACCGCACAGGAACAAACCTGGCTGCAGGAAGCAGCGGATGCTTCCGTAGAATACCAGCGGAAAGTCTGGGCCGCCTCAGAGCAGGAAGCCCTTGATGCGGTCAAAGCCGCGGGTGTGCAAATCAACTACCCCGATAAGTCTCCCTTTGCAGCACGCGTGGAAGACATCTACGAGCGCTACAAGGATGACGCCGAAATTTACGAACTGATTCAGCAAATTCAAGCCGTACAGTAATGCGAAACAACATCAATAAGTATGTAGGCTATTTCCTGGCCTTGCTCATGGCTGTCATGACCGTAGATGTGCTTTGGGGGGTCTTCACCCGATACATTATGGGCTCGCAAAGCCCCTGGACAGAGGAGCTGGCCCGCTTTCTGCTGATCTGGATCGGGTTGCTGGGCGCAGCTTATGTAGCCGGGCAAAATCAGCACCTGGCTATTGATATCCTGCCGGAACGACTGGAAGGCGCAGCTAAACAGCGGCTGCAGTGGGCCATCCGCCTGCTGGTGGCAGGCTTTGCCGCCACGGTTTTGGTGGCTGGTGGGGCGCGTCTGGTCTACATCACCTACAAGCTCGGGCAATATTCAGCTGCCCTGCAGGTGCCGCTTTCTGTGGTCTACAGCGTTGTCCCTGTGAGCGGGCTGCTCATCATCTATTACAAACTCGCTGAGCGCGGTGCCCCAACCGAAGCTCAGGCCTAAATACACCCTATGGAAGTCCTTATTCTGGTCTTATCCTTTCTGATTTTGCTGGGCATTGGGGTTCCCATTGCCTGGAGTATTGGTATTTCCAGCCTGTTCACCATGCTGGTGAGCATACCGGCTATGCCGGCTTTCACTACTGTGGCTCAGCGTATGGCCACAGGGCTCGACAGCTTTGCCCTGCTGGCTATCCCGTTTTTTATCCTCGCCGGACAGCTGATGAACCGGGGCGGGATTGCCCGAAGGCTAATTGATTTTGCCAAGACTCTGGTGGGCTCCCTGCCCGGGGGGCTGGCACATGTGAATATCATTGCTGCTATGCTCTTTGGGGCGATCTCCGGCTCAGCTGTAGCTGCGGCCTCTGCCATTGGTGGTTTTATGGGCAAGCGTATGGAAGATGAGGGCTATGACAAATCCTTTGGTGCGGCTGTGAATATCACTTCGGCGACCACAGGCATGACGATTCCGCCCAGTAATATCCTGATTGTTTATTCCCTGGCCAGCGGAGGGGCTTCGATTGCGGCACTTTTCCTGGCCGGGTACCTGCCGGGAATCCTCACCGGTCTGTTCCTCATGATTGTCGCTGGGGTCTGGGCCAAACGGAAAGGCTACCCCGTGGGCGAACGGAGTCAGCTGCGGGAAGTTGCCCGGACTTTTCTGGATGCCCTGCCCAGCTTACTACTATTGGTTATTGTAATCGGGGGAATTGTGGTGGGTGTTTTTACAGCAACTGAGGCTTCTGCCGTGGCAGTCCTGTACTGCCTTGTCCTGGGCTTCTGGTACCGGGAGTTTAAGGTAACTGACATGCCGGACATTCTGCTGCACGCGGTCAGTACCACAGCGATTGTGATGCTGCTTATTGGTACATCCATGAGCATGTCCTGGATTATGGCATTTGAGAATATCCCCCAGCAGATTACCGCACTGCTGCTATCGGTGAGCGACAGCCCGGTGGTGATCCTCCTGATTATCAATTTGATCCTGCTGTTTGTGGGCGTATTTATGGACATGACGCCGGCGGTGCTCATCTTCACGCCCATCTTCCTGCCGGTGGTGCAGGAAATGGGTATGGACCCGGTCCACTTCGGGATCATCATGGTACTGAACCTCTCGATTGGGCTGTGCACGCCTCCGGTGGGGTCGGTGTTGTTTGTGGGCGTCGGTGTAGCCGGCACAAGCATTCAGAAAGTCGTCAAACCACTGCTGCCGCTGTTTATTGCCATGATTGTGGCCCTGCTCATTGTCACCTATGTACCGGGGCTGTCCCTGTGGCTGCCCGAAGTATTTGGCTACTAAAAAAACTAAAATGCACGACCCGTTTTTGATCATCCATCCGAAAGATAATGTGGGCGTCGCCCTGCGTGACCTCGCTGAAGCCCAACAACTGGATACCCCCACAGGGCCAGTTAAGCTGGCAGAACCCATTGCCGCCAAGCACAAATTCACCCTGCAGCCACTATCAGCCGGCGAAGCAGTATATATGTACGGTGTACTTGTGGGTAAGGCTACCCGGGATATTCCTGCGGGTGGGAAAATCACAACGGAAAACCTGGTACACGCTGCCGAAGCATTCACCATGGCAGAACGTTCGGCCGAATGGGAAAAACCGGACATTTCCCGCTTTGAAGGGCGGACCTTCCGGGGATTCCACCGGGAAGACGGGCGGGTCGGCACCCGTAATTTCTGGCTGGTCATTCCGCTGGTTTTTTGTGAAAACCGAAACATACAGGTCATACGGGAAGCTATGACGGCAGAACTGGGCTACGTAACGGAGCGTCAGTTTGCCGTAGACACCCGCCGCCTCGTGGAAGCCTACCGGTCGGGGGCCAGTGAAGCCGCTCTGCTGCAGGAGGAGATCATCCGGGAAGGGGCTGCCCTGAAGGAAGACCGGGTGTTTCCTCAGGTGGATGGCATTAAGTTTCTGACGCATCAGGCAGGCTGTGGTGGTACACGGGAGGATGCAACAGCACTCTGTCAGTTGCTGGCTGGCTACATTGCCCACCCCAATGTAGCCGGTGCAACGGTGTTGAGCCTGGGTTGTCAGCATGCACAGGCCGCGCACCTCCGGGAAGCCCTGCAACGCATTGCGCCTCATTACAACCGCCCGCTTTTTATCCTTGAGCAACAGCAAAGTCAGTCCGAACGGCACTTCATAGCCGAAGCCGTTAAGCAAACTTTCGTGGGCCTGATTCAGGCTAACAAAGCCCGGCGGGAGCCCGCACCGTTGAGTAAACTCACCCTTGGGCTGGAGTGCGGCGGCTCAGACGGCTTCTCCGGTATTTCTGCCAATCCGGCGCTTGGGCATGCCTCAGATATCCTGGTAGCCCTGGGCGGTACCGCTATTCTGTCTGAATTTCCGGAACTGAACGGTGTGGAACAGGAGCTGCTGAACCGCTGCCGGGATGAGCAGACCGCACAAAAGTTTTACGACCTTATGCAAACCTACGCCCGCCGGGCAGCAGAGGTGGGGTCCGGTTTTGATATGAACCCCTCACCGGGCAATATCCGGGATGGGTTGATCACAGACGCGATCAAGTCCGCAGGGGCAGCGAAGAAAGGAGGCTCCTCACCGGTCACAGCGGTGCTCGACTATACGGAGCAGGCGGTCACTCCAGGCCTAAACCTGCTTTGCACGCCCGGTAATGATGTGGAAAGCACCACCGGCCTGGCTGGCTCCGGAGCGAATATCATTGTATTTACCACCGGGCTGGGCACCCCCACCGGCAACCCCGTAGCGCCCACCCTCAAAATGTCTACAAATACGGCACTAGCCAGGCGTATGCCTGACCTGATCGATATCGATGCGGGCACCATCATCACCGGTGAAGACAACCTGGTGTCAAAAGGCGAAGCCCTGCTGGAGCTCATCATCGAGGTAGCCAACGGGGAAACAGACCCGAAAGCCATGCAGCTGCAACAGGACGACTTTATCCCCTGGAAGCGGGGCGTTTCATTGTAAATTTCTCTAGCAGCCTGTCGGAGAGGCGCTCAATGGTCTGCGAACGGCAAATATTATTCTGCACTTCGTTGCTCATCAGTCACGTAGCTCAGGCTATGTTCCTTCTTCGCGCCTTGTTCAGAACAATATTTGCTCGCTCTCGCCGCATCAGCACATCTCCGACAGGCTGCTAGTAGCCCAGGATTTTCAGCATAGCTTCCGGGCTTTGCTCCGCCTGATAGAGCTCGTCCACGAGATTCCCCTGATCGTCCTTGTACACCAAAATATGCTTGGGCGAAGGGATCAGGCAATGCTTAATGCCACCGTACCCGCTGATCGAATCCTGATAGGCTCCGGTGTGGAAGAAGCCCAGGTAAAGCGGCTCCTCATCGGTGGAAGAGAAGGCCGGCAGGTAAACCTGGCTTTCGTGCACCTCAGAGTTGTAGTAGTCGGAATTGTCGCAGCTCAGCCCTCCGATGTTTACCCGTCGGTAGTCGTTGTACCATTTGTTGATGGGCAGGAGGATGAACCGCTCGCTGATGCCCCAGGTGTCGGGCAGCGTAGTCATGAGGGAGTTGTCGATCATGTACCACATCTCGGAATCGTTCTGTAGCTTTTGACCGAGGACAGAGAAGATGGTCGCGCCGCTCTCCCCTACCGTATACTTCCCAAATTCGGTGAAGATATCCGGCTCCGGGATTTCCTCTTCCTCGCAGGCCTGTGAAATGAGGCCTACGATTTCCTTGACCATGTATTTGTAATCGAACTCAAAGCCCAGAGAATTGCGGATGGGCATTCCCCCACCGATATTGATAGCTTTGAGGTCCTGACTGTTGCGCTTCAGCTCGCAGTACAATTTGATGGCTTTCTTCAGTTCGCCCCAGTAGTAAAGGGAGTCCTTGATGCCCGTGTCCACAAAAAAGTGGAGCATTTTGAGCTGGAACTTATCGTTGTTCTTAACGCGTTCCTCAAAAAAGCGCAGGACGTCCGCGTGCCGGATGCCGAGGCGGGAGGTGTAAAACTCAAAGTTGGGCTCCTCTTCTGTAGCCACGCGCAGGCCGATCTTGCAAACCCCTTTCACATGCTGCTCGTAGAAATCCAGCTCTGCCATATTATCGCAAACCGGGATCACATTCTCAAAGCCATCATTAATAAGGGCGGCGATGCGCTCCAGGTAGCCCCGGGTTTTAAAGCCATTGCATACGATGGTGGTTTCCTTCTGTAGCCTGCCCCTCTTGTGCAGGCGGCGGATGAGGTCAATATCAAATGCCGAGGACGTTTCTATCTCCACGCCATGCCGCAGCACTTCATTGAGCACATGGCTGAAGTGGCTGCTTTTGGTACAGTAGCAGTAGTGATACTTGCCGCGGTAGCCCATTGCCTTCATAGCCCGGGTAAACATATTCCGGGCTTTTTTGATCTGTGAGCCAATCTTGGGCAGATACGTCAGCTTGAGCGGCGTGCCGTATTTCTGAATGAGGTAACGAAGCGGGACCCCGTTGAATAACAGGTTGCCATCTTCCAGATCAAAGCCCTCCTGCGGGAAGTAGAAGGTCTGATCGATGAGGTCAAAGTATCGGTTGGTTGCAGCCAATGCTTCTGGTTTAATGATAATTGGACAAAAAACAGCGCAAAATTAGTCGACTTGCGCCAATATGGAAGCGTGAAAGCCTATTAATTGTTTTCAAAGCCAAACTAATATTCGGAGATTAGTCAGGGCGCTCCGGAAAGTTGCCCGAAAAATAATACTTTTGGGCAAAATCAGACGATATGGACCACCCAGACGCACTACGGCAGGTTGCTGCCTTTCACCGTACTTTTAAGCACCCCATAGAGCCTCAGCCCACTATTCCGGATGAAACCCGCTGCAGGCTCCGGGTCAGCCTGCTGGCAGAAGAAGTCAGGGAGCTGGAACAGGCTATAGCTGACCGCGACCTTACGGAAATCGCCGATGCGCTTTGTGACATTCAGTACGTACTTTCGGGAGCCATCCTGGAATTTGGGCTGGCGGATAAGTTCAAAGCCCTGTTTGAGGAGGTGCAGCGTTCAAATATGAGCAAGGCCTGCAGCACCCGGGAGGAAGCGGAGCAGACGATGGCCTACTATAAAACCGAGCGTGGCTTCGACAGCTATGTCGTGGAGGAAGACGGGCGCTTTCTGGTCTACCGGAAGGAAGACAACAAGACCCTGAAGTCCGTTGCCTATTCTCCCGCTGACTTGCATGCTATATTAAGCCGTTAAATTTTGTTCACCCAGCTCAGCAGGTCCTTCATATCAAAAGGCTTGGTCAGATAAGCAATCGCTCCAAGGCTTTGCCCTCTGGCAATATCCGTTTTCTGAGCCGCTGCAGACAGGAAGATAAAGGGAATGTCTTTAAGCGCGTCGTCCTGATTGGCGCGTTCTTTAATTTCGAATCCGTTGAGTAACGGCATTTTCACATCGCAGATGACGAGGTCCGGCTGTTCCGCCTGCAGGAAAGCCCAGCCCTCCTGCCCGTTGGTTGCCACCACTACATCATGGCCACTTAGTTCCAGGTACTCGGCGAGGTTTTCCCGGATCGTAGGCGTGTCTTCTACCAGCAATATTTTCTTCATTGAACTCCTTTGTGGCCAAATTGAAAAATGGAAGTATGCCCCTGTGGCTATTGCTCACTGGGGCTGGCTAAAACGCTCAAAAAAAGGCGTCGGAGTTCTGCTCGCGTCGGATTGGTTTTACCGTCAAAAAAGACCTTGCCGTTCACAATAATGGCAGGTATGGAACTGACGCCTGATGCCAGGATCGTCTCTACATCCATGACCTGTTCTATCGGAGCAGTCAGGTCCAGCTCCCGGACAATGTCTTCCAGCTGCCGGAAAAGCTGCCGGTGCCGACTGTTGCCCAAGCCTAGTACTAATATCTTATTCATGCTCCTTCGGTTTTTAATCTGGCAGCAAGGTGCACAAAAAGGCCGTACGGTACTTATGACATAAGTCAGGCAGGTATTTGAATTATATCAGCCTGCCCCCTTCGGCAAGCTTGATTCCGGACACCGCCACCGACAACAGTTTCTGATATAAAATGCTCCGGTATTGGCTTTTTACCCGCAGGCGTTTATATTTACGCACCGGTAACGCTTAACCATAAATGTCAGATATACCCAATCATAATCAACCTTCCCTGCCTTCGCCCCTGCTGTTTGAGCGCTTTATGAGCCAGCAAATCAGTGGCCTGGCTACCGTACGCCCGGATGGGAGCATCCTTGGCGTAGATGCCTCTGCTGCCCGTATTCTCGGGGTGGACGCCCAATCCGTGAAGGATAAAAATATCCGCGATTTCATACCTGCTCTGGATATCCCTGAAGTCTTTTCGGTGCAGGAACAACATGGACTTACCACCATACAGCACAAAGATGGCGCTCATTCTGTTGCCTTTACCCTCAGGGGCGGATGGGAAAAAGAACAAGGCCTTTATTTTCTTGTCCTTCATCTTCGTGACTCCCTGACCAAAGGACTGGACCTCTACCGCCATATGTTTGAGTGGATCCCTACAGGGCTCTTGGTTTATAACGTGGACCAGCAAAAGCCGCTCACCTGCAATCAGCGGCTGCTCGACCTTATACAGGTGGCCTCAGAAGAAGAGGTGCTGCGCCCGGACAGCCTCCTGAGCCAAAAACTTAAAACCCGGCTCTCGGGTATCCGCCTGGACGAAGAGCAGTCCTTTCAGGTCAACCTGAAACCCCCTGATGGCTACCCGGTCTGCCTGAAAGCGACCACAAGCCTTATCCCTGCATTGGACGAGAGCATCATCCTGGTCCTCCTGCAGGATATCACCCAGCAAAATGTAAATGCACGCGCCCTCAAGGAGAGCCGGAATACCCTGGAAGCCATTATTGGAAATGCTGTAGACGGCATCATCATCATTGATAACAGGGGCCGGATTCAGATGACCAACGAGGCCACTAGCCTGCTTTTCGGTTACGGCGCTGAAGAAATGCTGGGCCAAAACATCAATATGCTCATGCCAGAGCCCCACCGCAGTGCCCACGATGGCTACCTGCAAAACTATATGGCTACCGGCGAAGGGCAAATTATCGGCGTGGGCCGGGAGGTACAGGGAAAACGCAAAAACGGTGAACTCTTCCCATTCAGGCTTGGGGTCAGCCGCATTGAAACAGAGGTCGGACTGCTGTTTACCGGCGTTATCCACGACCTTACCGAAGAACATAAGGCCAAAGAAGAAATCATCAACCTTAACCGGGAGCTGGAGCAAAAAGTCGAAGAACGAACGGAAAAGCTGACCGAGGTGGTCAACAAACTCCTTCAGTCCAACCTCAAGCTGGAGGAACAAATTAAGGAAAGACGAGCTGCAGAGGAAGCCCTGAAACAAAACGAAGAGGAATTGCGCAAAGCCCTCGAACGGGAAAAAGAACTGAGCGAACTCAAATCGCGATTCGTCTCTATGGCTTCACACGAATTCCGTACGCCCCTTACGACCATTGCCTCTTCCTCTGAACTGATCAAGCTATACACGGATACTGCCCAACAGCCCAAACGCGAAAAACACCTGCGCCGTATTCAGTCTGCCGTGACTAACCTGACCGGCATACTGGGCGATTTCCTTTCCCTGAGCAAACTGGAAGAGGGTAAAATCAGCAACGTACCTTCTCCGGTCAGCCTGCCGGAATTGCTCGAAGAGTCCGTTGATGATGTGCATGTCCTTTTGAAAAAAGAACAAAGCGTAGTCCGGGACTTTGAGGGCCTGGACGAGGAAGTGATGATCGATAAAAAAATCCTCAAAAATATCATGCTCAACCTCCTGTCGAATGCCATCAAATACTCCGATCCCGGCACGACTGTGTGGCTGACAGCCCGGCTTGAACAGGGTACCCTTAAAGTCCGGGTGCGGGACGAGGGCATCGGCATCCCGGAGAGCGACCAAAAACACTTGTTCAGCCGCTTCTTCCGGGCCGATAATGCCGTCAATATACAGGGTACCGGGCTGGGCCTGAATATCGTGCACCGTTATCTGGAGCTCCTGGGTGGCAGCATCGATTTTGAAAGCGTAGAAGGCAAGGGCACTACTTTTTTCTTTGAAGTGCCCATAGACGATTAGTCACTCAGTTCATTCGCTTTTTCAATGAGATCCAGCAATTCCTGCCGGTACCCGCCCGGGTCGTAGGTCATTGCGCCGGAGCACCAGTCATAAATCTGATCATAGCTGGTCTGCCCTTTGTATTCTGAATCCCGCATCAGCAGCCCAAAACTGGCTACCCCGGCCGCAAACCGCATATGCTCGGAGGCTTGATCAAAGGACGCATTTTGATCGGGGATCTCTAAGGACATCAGTTGGCTGACGTCCGAAGTGAGGTCTTTGTATCGGAATTCAATGGTGAAAGCAGGTACGCCAAAGCTGCTCCCACCGCCACCGGCCGGCTTAATTTCGTAAAGTGCTGTAATGGCTTGCCCGGAACCGATCTCCCCTCCGTCTGCCTCATCGTCTTCAAAGTCTTCGTTGTCGAGCAAACGGTTTTCGTACCCAATCAAACGGTAGGCTTCCACCAGATTTGTGTTGAAGGTGACCTGGACTTTAACATCCCTGGCTACTGTGTAGAGCTTGCCGAGCTCTTCCACCAGGACTTTCTCCGCCTGTTGCTGATTGTCGATGTATTCGTAAGTGCCATTGCCGTTATTGGCGATTTGCTCCATGAGCTGATCGTTCAAATTGCCGGTACCGAAGCCCAGGACGGTAAGGAAAACGCCCTGCTCCCGCTTCTCTTCAATGAGTTGTACCAATTCCTCTGTACTCGATGGCCCCACATTGAAATCGCCATCGGTAGCCAGTATTACCCGGTTATTGCCTTCTTCAATGTAGTTTTCCAGGGCAATTTCGTAAGCTGTATTGATGCCATCAGCGCCCGCAGTGCTGCCACCGGAGGTCAGCCCTTCGATGGCGTTGATAATTGTCTCGGTCTGATCCCCTGCCGTGGAAGGCAAAGCCACCCCTGCCTGTCCGGCATAGGTAACAATAGCGACCCGGTCTTCCGCAGTAAGCTCCTGTGCCAGCAGCTTGAAGGCTTCCTGCAAAAGTGGCAGTTTTCTTACGCTGCCCATAGAGCCCGAAACGTCAATCAGAAAAACCAGGTTGGAAGGCGGGATATCTTCTTCTTCAATAGTCTGCCCCTTTATGCCAATGCGGATTAGTTTATGGGCCGGCGCCCAGGGGCAACGACTGACTTCTCCGTTTAGCCCAATCGGGTGCGGGCCCTCAGGCTGAGGGTAGTCGTAGTCGAAGTAATTGATGAGCTCCTCGGTGCGCAGAGCATCCGGGGGCGGCATAATGCCATCGTTCAGAAAACGGCGGGCATTGCTGTAGGAAGCGCCGTCTGCATCGATGGAAAAAGTGGAAGTGGGCTCGTCGGCAGTGGCGATAAAGGGGTTTTCAATGATTTCGGCGTACTGCTCTCCCGTCACATCATAATTAATGTAGGGCCCTCCTGCTCCGTTAATACCGTTTACAAGGGTACTGTCGCTGTACCGCCCGGGCTCATCGCTTTCGTCTAAGGAGCAACCCAAAAGCAGGGCGGTGGTCAGAAATAATACAAGATACTTATGCATAATGGTTTCGGTTTAGTTTGCTGTTGATGAATTGCCTCGCAGCCTATGGCCTGAAACGCCCCTTGCGGTACTTAAGGCAGGCCATCAGTAACAGGTATATGGTGTTAGTCGTATGCCCGGCCCAAAAGGGTTGGGTTGTTGGTCCAAAAGCGTGCCACTTTCAGCGAAAACCTTTTTTTGTTGACCGATTGTTCTGTAATTTACACTTCTTTCAAACCCGGCACCATGAAGTGGAAAGACATCGACTATAAAGAAGAGGCAGAGCAATTCCGGTATACGGTAGTAAGTTTTCCGGCTGCCGTGCGGTTTATTCTCAAAGAGCGTGTGTGGGAAGGATTCTGGACTTATGGCTGGTTTTCCCGTATCCTTACTTTCGTGGCTATCCTTGTAGGGCTCAATATGATTGGCGATGCCCTGGAATTCTTCGAAGGCTTCAACGAGAATGCCATAGCGCTGTCTTTTTCCGGAGTGACCTCTTTTGCCCAAAATCTTTACGACAACAGTATCGGCTTTCTGACGGACAGCGGTAGCCGCTTCCTGATGCTGGTGTTACTGGAAGTCATCATTTTCCATGCCTCCCGTCAGACGCTCCGGCTTATTGCAGGCAGGGACAGCAAGGCCGCATTTGGCGATTTTCTAAATGCGCAGATCCGTATGCTGATCGTCAGTGGATTTGCCTGGCTAATGACACTGCTCGTGGCCATACCGGTCAAGATTTTCTTCGGGGTTTTTGAATTCCTGGACTTCCTGAAACCGGGATTTCTTTTTGTGATTGAGGCCTTCTTCCTTGGCTTTTCGGTAGTGGACAACTATCAGGAACAGTACGGCCTGAGCATAAATGAAAGCTTTAAACAAGCCAAAGAGAACCTGGGCATCAACCTCGCAATCGGCATCGTAGTCCGGTTGCTTTTCTGGGTGCCGGTACTGGGCCCGGTGGTCGCCCCGCTCATTGCAGCTGTAGCCGCAACCATTGTCATGCATGAAGAATGTGATTTGGAATCGAAAGTCCCCTTGTCAGAAGAGGTGGAAGCAGTAGCATAAGCAAGCCGCAGCGGATGCTTACAGGCGGGCGGGGTAAGCAAATGCATAGGTCTTTTCGGCAGATTTCCTTATTTTTCGCCGAAACATCAAAAGATAAATCATGAAGCTCAATCCAATCCTGATTATCCTGTTCGCCTTTCTGCTGGCTCTGCCTGCGGGCGCTCAGGTAGACCTCATCAACAAGGTAAAAGATAATCAAAGTGAAAATGCCAAAGCCGGCTTCCAGTGGACACCTGTGGTGGACCTGGAGCGCACCTCTGTGAAAAATCAGGGCGCATCCGGCACCTGTTGGAGCTACAGCTCTAACTCCTTTCTGGAGTCCGAAATGATCCGCATGGGCAAAGAACCGGTAGACCTGGCGGAGATGTTCACCGTGCGCAATACCTACGAAGAAAAAGCCGACCGCTATGTGCGCCTGCATGGCAACCTGAACTTCGGGCAGGGCGGTGCCTTGCCGGATGTGATCGATATGTACGGCAAGTACGGCGCTGTGCCTCAGTCTGCCTACGCCGGCCTGAACTACGGTTACGATTACAACCGCCACGGAGAAATGGAAGCCATTCTCAAGGGGATGCTTGATGCCGTCATTGCGAATAAGAACAAACGACTTTCTCCGGTCTGGAAAGAAGCCTACAATAAGGTCCTGGATGTTTACCTGGGCGAACACCCGGAGTCGTTTGAGTACATGGGCAAGACCTACACCCCGAAGTCCTTTGCAGAGGAAGTTGTGGGCGTAGAGGCCGGGGACTATGTGCAGGTCACAAGCTGGTCTCACCACCCTCTATACGAAAAGTGTGTCATACTGGTACCGGACAACTGGACCTACGGGGAGTCGTACAACGTGGCTATGGAAGACATGATCACGATTATTGACCACGCCCTGAAGAATGGGTACTCCATTTCCTGGGCAGCAGATGTAAGCGAGAAGTACTTCTCCTGGAAGAATGGTATTGCGTTTGTGCCCGAGCAGGATTACGCCGATATGGCTGCCGAAGAGCGGGAACAACTCTTCAATGGCCCTAAGCCGGAAGCTGCAATAACAGTGGAAATGCGTCAGGAAGCTTACGACAACTATACCACCACGGATGACCACGGCATGCAGATTGTGGGCATCTCCAAAGATCAAAACGGCAAGGAGTGGTACCTCGTGAAGAACTCCTGGGGCACGGGCAATGATTATGAAGGTTATCTGTACGTGAGCAAAAACTACGTGCGCTACAAGACCCTGTCGTTCCTGCTCCATAAGGAAGGTATACCGGCAAGCCTGCGCAAAAAGCTTAGCATGTAAGCGCCATACGGGTTACCTGTAACGGATAATATGCCCCTGCACCTTACTTCAGAGTGGGTGTGGGGGCATAGCTTTTACAGTGGGTTGGAATCGAGTAGGAGAAAGTTAACCCACCATTTATACCTACGGATACCGCAAAGGTGGTGCGGTTAACTTTCGTCCTCTCACACCACCGGACGTACGGGCCTCGTATCACGGCGGTTCATTGAAGTTTCACGACGAAAGGTATACATTTCTGTTATGGGAACGTATCCTTTCTGTTTCAGACGTTTACAGGTCAGGGTTGTTTGCAGGATGGGACTGTGGGCTGTTCGCCAGTATCCTTTGCGGGTGTTGCCCCACTCATAGGATTTCTGTTGGCTAACTCCAAGTTTGCGTAGCGATCTTATCCGTGTGCGCACTCGCTTCCACTGTTTCCAGATACACATCCGTAGCCGTGCCTGTGTCCACTCCTCTATCCGCCGCAGCTGCCCTTTGGCATCTGCATGGCCAAAGTAGTTGATCCAACCTCGGGTTATCTGTGACAGCTTGGCTATCCGTTCGCCCATACTCATCGGCCAGCTCCGGCTTGTCACTCTCCTGATTTTATATTTCAGGCGGGTGTAGGATTTCCCACTTATGCGGGGGCGTATTTCGCCCCCTTTACCGTGCCAAAATCCAAAGCCTAACAGTTGTCCACTGCTCGGACGGCGGATGCCGCTCTTGTCCTTGTTTACCCGCAGTTTCAGCCGGTCTTCTATCCATTGGCATATCCCTGACAACACTCGCTCGGCAGCCCGATGGCTGCCTACAAAGATACTGATGTCGTCCGCGTAGCGTACAAATCGAAGCCCCCGCTTTTCCAGCTCCTTGTCCAATTCGTCTAGTACGATATTCGACAGGGCCGGACTTAGCGGGCCGCCTTGCGGCGTACCTTCCGTGCTCGCCCGTTTCACCCCGTTTTCCATAACCCCGCAGGTCAGGTAGCGGCGAATCAGGCGCAGTACTTCTTTGTCTTCTATCCGTTTACTCAGGCGGCTCATCAGACGGTCATGGTTTACCCGGTCAAAGAACTTCTCCAAGTCGATTTCCACGATGTACGTCAATCCGTCGTTCAGATAGGTTACCGCCTGTTCCAGCGCATCATGCGCATTGCGCCCTTTCCTGAACCCATAACTCGTAGCTGAAAACTCCCCGTCGTAGTACTTGTCCAGCTCCTGCGCTATGCTTTGTTGGAGCATCCGGTCTATTACGGTCGGTATCCCCAATTCCCTCGTCCCGCCGCTTGACTTCGGTATTTCTACCCGTCTTACTGCTTCGGGGCGGTACATCCCTGAACGCACTGTGGATTGCAAAAACTGCCATTCCTTCACCAAGTAGGGATACAAATCCTCCGCGCGCATCCCGTCTATGCCGGGTGCGCCGCCGTTTCGCATTACCTGTTGGCACGCTGACAAGAGGTTGCGTTCATTCACGATGCTTTCTACTGTAACCATTCGTCCTTGTCGCTTTGCGCCTGTCCTCGATGCAGCACTCGGCTCAACTCTCTTGCCTTACCTTCGGGTTCCGCCCTATATTCCAGCAAGAGCCCGCCTCAAAAAAAAACGGGTTGGCTGTCGTCTTAGCCTTCGTGCTAACCTTACAGTTCCGACGCTGTTCTCCAATGTTCGGCCCTTCCCTGAAAAAAAAGTTCAGGTCCTATGGCCTCTGCTGACTTCTGCCGCCTTATGCATCAGTATTCGCGCATACCTCCGCCTCCGGCTGTCACAGATCTCCCCAGGTAAGAACACAGACCTTCATCCCATGTACCTGCCGCATTTACCACCTGAGATTCCGGGCAGCGGTTGGGCTTCGTTTTGTTATGCAAACTCACCCACCTCAAATGGCCTTCTATGCGATTTCTGTCCGTCAGGTCAGGATTTTGCCGCCAGCTTCCTTCAGATTCCACCTCACGGTGGACACCCTTGCTCTTGGCTAATACTCCTCGCTGCCAAGCGTATAGCGGACTTGCACCGCCGAGTCTGTGCCCATGCTGGGCACACATAAAAAACGGATGCACTGCGCAAGGCAGGCATCCGTGAATTAGCGGCTAAAATTATTTCATAGTGTCTGCTGGAGTTCTTAGGTTTAAGTAGTATTGTTCAGCTCCAGATCGTTGTTGGCCTCGCCGCTAAGCAGGCAGAATACTTCTTGGTGCAGCCCCTTACCCGTAGGCAGGACTGACTTTTACCGGCATGGCACGCATGCGCGGGCACTGTAGCTACAGCACAACAGCTGCAGCTTCAGTTTTAACTAGTAGCAGGTGGATTATAATTTGCGTAAAACAACAGCCCGTCAATTGGCACAGGGGAATTACATCTCAGGCTGTAAGCGCTGTAGTGTTGGGTTTTAGGCGCTTTTTCCGCAAAATCAAGGGTGTATAGTCTATTACAGGAGGCTAAATGAATAGCCTTTAAGTGTCGTAGGTAAAGGGAATGGCTTTGAAGCCGGTGAGTTTTTGTGTAGTGTACTATCGTTTGGGTCGTTAAGACAACTGTAAAGTTAAATAAAAAAAATCCAAATAAGAAAATATTTTTTGGCCGAAATGCCCGGGCTAAATCCACTTTTTTAAAACCGTAGTAAATTCGGAAAGGAGCGGTCGCCTAAAAAAAGAAAACGGAGTAAGCTAAGAATCTGCACTTTTTGTTCCGAGCCTACCTCTACTGACCATGCCTTTGTTGTCCAGCTCAGACAAGCGGCTATTGATAATCAGGCAATTATCTTTGTACAGGCATTGAATTAAAGCTATTTTTGTAATAGCTTTGCACCTTAGTGTAAACCAAACACTATCAAAAAACTTATAACCATGCTTAAGAAACAGTATCTGAAAACTAAGCCAGCCTGCAAGGTAACCTTCAGCCTGCCTGCCCACGCCGTAAACGGCGCTAAGGAAGTAAAACTTCTCGGTGACTTCAACAACTGGAGCCCGGAGTCTGCTACAAAAATGAAAGCCGCGAAGGACGAGTACAAAGCCGTACTCGAGCTGGAAACCGGCCGTCAGTACCAGTTCCGCTACCTGATTGACGAAGCGTACTGGGAAAATGACCATCAGGCTGACGGGTACATCCCTTCTCCTTACTTTGGCATCGAAAACTCTGTAGTAGTGCTGGAAGAACAGCCTAAGGCGGCTCCTGCCAAAGCTGAAAAAGCGGCGCCTGCCAAAAAAGCGGCACCGGTAAAAGTGGCAGCCAAGAAGGCAGCACCTGCCAAAAAAGCGGCGCCTAAGAAAACTGCAGCAAAGAAGACAGCAACCGATGACCTCAAAAAAATTGAAGGCATTGGCCCTAAAATCGCTACCCTGCTGGCCGAAGCAGGCATCAAGACATTCAAGGACCTCGCCACTGCAAAAAAGGCAAAAGTCCAGGAAGTACTGAACACAGCTGGCCCTCGCTACAAAATGCACGATCCGGCAACCTGGATGGAGCAGGCCAAACTGGCGAACGCTGGCGAATGGGAAAAACTGGAGCTGCTTCAAAAGGAGCTCAAAGGCGGAAAGCGCACCAAAAAGTAACTTCCCGCAGTATTCCTGAACGAAAAGAAGCCCCGCCGGTCTGATATACGCAATACGAAGTGGTCACCGACGGGCTTCTCCTTTTCTGGCTCAAGCCTTCAACACTACTCTTTGAAGAGCGAGAAGGGCACGGCTTCCACCGTTTTGCGGTAAGCAGCGAAGTCGCTGACAAAAAATCTGTCTATCCTACCGGTTACTTCCCTGACCTGTGCTTTTGCCTGGTCAAGCTTCATCCTGCCCATAGGCGATAAGGCTCCCTGCACGCCTTCCAGGTAGGAATATACGCCGTATAAAGTGCTGTTGAGCAGGCCAGTGGACCGCCGGATGCCTTTGAAGTCCTCCGGCTGCATATACAGTTCTTCCAGCTGCGTGATGCTGTCCTGTAGTACCTTGCCTTGCTCTTTTATTGCCTTAAGCGTACTGTCTGGTGCATGGACCAGCGCTTCGTTTACCCTTTTGATGGTTTTTTGAGCTTCCTGAAGACGAGTAAAAGCTTCTTCGGCTTCTTCCACCATCTCATAAAACACTTCATAAGCCGCGTGCTCTGCCCGCAAATCCGCCAAATCAACGTCCAGTCTCGGATCAGCATGGACCCCTACCTTTGTGGAATCGGCAAAGTCTCCACTGCTGATGACCAACTTATATTCACCGGGGAGCACCTGATGACCGCGTGGTGGATCGCTGTCGGGCTTGGCAGCCCGCCGGGAGGGGAACCGCACACCTTCGGTGCGCAGGTCCCAGGTAAAGCGGTTCATACCGGGCTTAAGCTTTTCTGAAAACCGGCGAATGGTGTCCCCTGCCATATTCAGCACGACGATTTGGGCTTTCCTGCCTAGCTTCCGACCCTGCTCCTGAGTGTCCGCTTCAGCCTCGTGCTTATCTGTTTTTTCTTTCTCCTCTTCAGCTTCTTCTTCAGCTGGCTTTTGCCAAACGGTAATCCGGGCGTAAGGCGAGCGGTTTTTCCCACTGAACTCCCCATCTGCCGGAAAATGAGAGCCTTCGTAGCTTTTGTAATTAGCCAGGTAAGCATCGGGGACCGGGAAGGTGCGGAACGTATCCTGTAGAACGCCGCCTTCTGTACTGGCCACCTCCTGCATCGGGCGGGTGTCGTCCAGTACCCAGGCCGAACGCCCGAAAGTGCCGATAATCAAATCCTTGTCCCTGGGATGGATTTTGAGGTCACGTACCGGTGTGGCCGGAAAGCCCTGATCCCACTGCTGCCAGTCTCCTCCGCCGTTCAGGCTGAAGTATAAACCGTAATCTGTGCCCAGCCACAGCAGATTGGGCGCGTCGGGGTCCTGCACGATAGACAGCGCGTGCCCTTCCACCTGATCTTCATCTGCAATTCGCTCAAAGGTTGCCCCAAAGTCGGTCGTATGATAAGCCATCGGTCGCCAGTCGTTGCGGCGGTAATCGTTGACGATGACAAAGGCTTCACCGGCATTGCTTTGTGAAACTTCGATGTAGGGAATCCAGCTGCCGGGGCGGGCACCGGGCAGACGGCTGCTCAGCTCTGTCCAGCTCTTGCCGCCGTCGCGGGTGAGCTGCAGGTGGCCGTCATCTGTGCCCACCCAGATCACCTCTTCGTCCACCGGACTGGGAGCGATAGCCAGAATAGTGGTAAAGTTCTCCGCCCGGGTGTCATCAATGGTCAGCCCGCCGCTTTCAAACTGCCGCTGCCTGGTGGAATCGTTGGTGGTGAGGTCGGGAGAGATGATTGCCCAGGTCAGGCCGCAGTCCATGCTTTTGTGCACATACTGACTGCCGAAGTAGATGCCGCAATCGCGAAAGGGGTTTTGTGCGATAGCCGCATTCCAGTTGAAGCGCAACTCCTCCCCTTCCGGATGTACCGGCTTGACGAAACGGCTTTTGCCTGTCTCCCGGTCGATGTAGGACACATTGCCGCCCTGTGACATAGCGTATACGTAACGGTTGTTATCGGGCCGGAAGACCACATCAAAGCCATCACCAAAGTAAACCTCCTGCCAATCGGTATTCTGAATGCCGCCGTACTCCCAAACTGAGCTGGGCCCCACCCAGGAGCCATTGTCCTGCATGCCCCCGGCGATGTTGTAGGGGATGTCCATATCCACGCTAATGTGGTAAAACTGCGCCAGGGGCAGGGTTTGCACAAAGCGCCAGGTGTCACCGCCGTCGTGGCTGATATTCAGCCCGCCGTCATTGCCTTCGATCATGTACGCAGGGTTGTCGGGGTGAACCCAGAAGGCGTGGTGGTCCGGGTGGGTGCCCCGGCCGAACAGCTCAAAAGTCTTGCCGCCGTCTTCTGACTTGGACAGATAAGACCAGAGGTTGAATATCCGGTTCTCATTCTGAGGGTCAGCAAAGATATCAGCGTAGTAGAAGGGGCGGTTGCCAATATCTTCGGTGGAGACCAGCTTCCACTTGAAACCGCCATCGGTGGATTTATAGAACCCATTCTTCTTCGCTTCAATCAACGCATAGACGATACTGGGCTTGGAAGGGGCAATCGCCAGCCCCATGCGCCCGAGGTCTCCTTTTGGCAGGCCATCCTCTGAGGTCCGTTCTTCCCAGCTGTCGCCCCCGTCAAAGGATACGTAGAGGCCGGAACCTTCGCCCCCGGAATTGAAAAACCAGGGCTTACGGCCAAATTCCCACATGGCAGCAATCAGCTTGTTGGGGTTGGAAGGATCCACTACCAGATCAGCGCAGCCCGTGGAGTCATTGACAAACAAGACTTTTTCCCAGGTTTCCCCTCCGTCTTCGGTCCGGAAAACACCCCGCTCCGGGTTCGGGCCCCAGGCGGAGCCCAGTGCAGCGGCGTACACCACCTCCGGGTTGTCGCGGTGGATGATGATACGGTGGATAGTGCGGGTGTGCTCCAGCCCCATCCGCTTCCAGTTCTTACCTCCATCGATGGATTTGAAAATGCCCGCACCGCTGTTGTGGGAGTTCCGGGGGTTGCCTTCCCCGGTGCCCACCCAAATTTCATCGGGATTGGCCTGATTGATAGCCAGGGCGCCGATGGACTGCAGAGGTGCGTCCTCGAATACAGGCTCCCATTTGATGCCGCCGCTGCCGGAGTACCAGACACCGCCCGATGCGGTGCCGATGTAGATGCGGTTGGGCTGAGCATTAACTACATCAATCGTAGTGACCCGCCCGCTCATGCCTGCCGGGCCGATACTGCGGGGGGCGAGGGCTTCAAAGTGGTCCAGGTCGATATTCTGACCAAATAATGGAAAGGATAAAACGCTGAGGCTGAAAACCAACAGCCAGCTTAACTTTTGAATCATTTGCATAAGGTGCTTTTTCGTTTAGAAAGGTAAAATAGGCCTTCTTCGGGGTTTTCCACAATCACAGGATCAGAGCTGACGGCGGCATGACATACACTACAGGACAGCCGAAGCATGAAATTCCAATAGCTTTCGGGATGATCAAGTTGGTTTGTTTCTTCTATGGACGGCCCGCATTTCGCAATTTTTCACCCTTATCCGAAGCACTGATTATGATAAGAAAGATTTTCCTGACCGGTCTCGGGCTGGCATTAACTACGTTATTTCTCCATGCTCAGAACATACCGCCCTATCTGGACACCACTTATACCGATGCGGAACGGGCCGACGACCTCGTAGGGCGAATGACCCTGGACGAAAAGATAGCCCAATTGCAAAACCGCATGCATCTTGTACAACCAGGAGAAACAGGAGTAGGCTCCTTCGGTTTCATGTCTAATGATGCCTCTCCCTATGCTGGTTCAGAGGAATACAACATCTACCAGCGGGCACAAATCGAAAACACACGCCTCGGCATCCCGGCCACCCGTTCCGGAGAAGGGTTGTTTGCCTACATGGGCAACGGATCTACCAGCTTCCCCTCCCCCATCGGCATAGCAGCGAGCTTTGATCCATCCCTGCAGGCGGAAGTTGCCGGGGTACTGGCGAAGGAACTGAAAAGCCGGGGGGTAAGAAGGGTGCTCGCGCCGGTGGTCAACCTTACGCGTGACCCACGCTGGGGCCGGACCAACGAGACCTACGGAGAAGACCCCTACCTGAGCGGACAGATGGGCGCTGCCTACGTCCGGGTAATGGAAAAAGCCGGGCTCTCCACCATGATCAAGCACTTTGTGGCCAATATGGGGCTGGACGGGCAATTTACCGGGCCGGTCCACTTTACAGAGCGCCACCTGAGGGAGTACTACTTCCCGGCTTTCAAAACCTGCATTGAAGCCGGGGCTTCCTCCGTAATGATGGCTTACAACAACCTGGACGGCATACCCTGCGCCACCAACCCATGGCTGATCAGGGATATCCTGAAGGGAGAATGGGGCCTGGAGGGCTTTGTCTCCACGGACGGGCAGTCTTCCACTTTCATTATGGAGTCAGCCGGTATGTACAAAACCAAAAAAGACCTGGCGGTAGCGCTGATGAATGCAGGTTGCGACAAATCTTCCCCAAGTGACTTTTTTGATGCGCCCCTGCGGGAGGCCCTGCAGGAAGGCTTGGTGCCGGAAGCCCGCCTCAACGATGCCGTCCGGCGGATTTTGCTGCAGAAACTGGAGGCCGGGCTTTTTGAAGAGCCTTATGCTGACCCCGAAGCGGCAGCGCGCCTCAACAACCATCCGGACCACCGGGCAGTAGCACAGGAAGCCGCCAAACGGGCACTGGTGCTCCTCAGGAATGACAACAACTGCCTGCCGTTTCCGAAATCAGCCCAAAAAATAGCGGTAATCGGCCCACTGGCGGACTGGCTCATCATTGGGCACTACGGCGGATTCGGGCGGGAAGAAGTTACTGTGCTGGATGGCATCAAAGCCCTCCTTCCGGACGCAGATGTAACTTACGAGAAGGGCGTGGAGATGCAGTATTTTGGTTACCCGGCCATAGACGAGACCCACTTCAGTGGCCCGCTTAAAGCCGAATATTTTGACAATGAAAACTTAAAAGGCCAACCGGTTGTCATACGGGAAGAACCCAAAATCGAGCACGACTGGAAATCTGCGCGCCCGGAGAGGGTACCTTCTTCCAATTTTTCGGTACGCTGGACCGGCGCATTTACCAGCCCGGTCAGCGGGGCAGTAAGCCTTGGTGTGACGATGGATGATGGGGCACGGCTCTACCTGGATGGCAAGCTTGTCCTGGATGAATGGAAAGGGGGCGGCCGCCGCATGAAGGAAACCACCGTGCCGCTGGAGGCAGGAAAAACTTATCCTTTCATCCTGGAGTACTTCGATGGGGGTTTTGGAAGCTATATTCAGCTGGGTTGGGACATCAATGAAAATATCAATATCCCCAGGGCAGTGGAAGCCGCCCGGGAAGCAGATGCCGTAATCATCGTTGCCGGCATGTACGAAAATGAAAACTGGGACCGTACGGACCTCGACCTGAGCGAGCCACAGGAGGCGCTCATCCGGGCGGTATCCCAACTGGACAAGCCTACTGCGGTGGTTATCCAATCCGGCACCGTCATCACCATGAATGACTGGATTGACGAGGTGGATGCAGTACTCATGGGCTGGTACCCGGGCTGCGAGGGCGGCCATGCGATTGCTGCAGCGCTTTTTGGAGATTACAACCCGGGAGGCAAGCTGCCCATCACTTTCCCCAAAGTCACAGGGCAGGTGCCGCTCAATTACAACCGGCACCCCAAGGGCAAAGAGAAAATCAAATTCATCGGTGACTTTAACGAACCGCTTTTCCCTTTCGGGCACGGGCTGTCCTACAGTCAGTTTGAGTATGACAACATGGAGCTTTCAGCCAGCACCATTCAACCCGGGGATACCGTCCGCCTCCGGTTTAGGGTCACCAATACGAGCAACCGGGCAGGAGAAGAAGTCGCCCAACTGTACCTGCACGACCCCTATGCCAGCGTAACGCAACCTATTCAAAAGCTCATTGGATTTGAACGGCTGGCACTGGAAGCCGGAGCCTCTAAAACAGTGGAATTGCGCATCCTGCCCGAACAACTAAAAATCTGGGACATCAACATGAACCATGTCATTGAGCCCGGGGATTTTGAGCTGATGGCCGGGGCGTCCTCCACTGATATCCGACTTCGTGCTCAACTCACTGTAACAGAATAACAGACTTGATGTGTTAGGGACCACGAAAGGGTTAAGCTGGCGCTTTCCCTATACACTGACCTGATGCATAAAGTCTGATTATGAAATATTGCCTGTGCGCCAGCGACCTGTACGGGCGGCAACGAGGAAAGCGGCACCCCGGAAGACATGCTCCGTGGTGGGGATGAACCCGCCCCCCTACCGGCAAAACACGGCCGGGAGCTGCCTCTATCCGGACAATTGCAGTCTGATGGCGACCAGGAAGAAAGCATTTTCAAAAAAAACAGGCGCAGTAGCGGGATTGCGATTAGTGCCTGCCAAGTGGGCAATTCTTAGGTTTTATTGTACCTTCGAAGTCAAACAGGCAGTACATGAAGTTTAAGGACTACAACCTACATCCACAGCTACAAAAAGGGATTGAAAAAGCCGGGCTTAAACGGCCCACCGATATTCAGTATAAGTCTATCCCCGGGATTCTCAAAGGGGAAGACGTGCTGGCCGTTGCTCAGACCGGGACAGGGAAGACCGCTGCCTTTGCCATACCTATCCTGCACAAACTGCATGTACAAAAACAGCAGGCTCGCAGAGATGATGGGATGCGCTGTCTGGTCATGACCCCCACCCACGAGCTGGCCCTTCAGGTAGCCAAGGTTTTTCAGGACCTGGGCGCCCATACGCTCGTTAAAACCATGGCGCTCATTGGGGGCGTGGACCAGGAACCTCAGATTGAGGCCCTTAAAAAAGGCGTGGACGTGCTCGTGGCCACTCCCGGACGGTTTTTCGACCTGATCAGTCAGGGGCACCTGCGGCCCGAACGCATTCAAATTCTGGTGCTTGATGAAGCAGACCACATGCTGGACCTGGGCTTTTTGCAGGACATTAGCGACCTGCACCGCAAACTGCCCGCTAAACGGCAGACCCTCTTCTTCTCGGCCACGATCAACCTGCACATCAAAAAAATGGCCTATGCGCTAATCAATCAGCAGGCGATCCGCATTCAGATTTCGCCGAAGGACCCGGTTTCCAAAAATGTGGACCACTATGTGGCGGCGATAGAAATGGATGACAAACGCTTTTTCCTGGAGCGGATCATCAAAGAAAACCCGGACAGTAAAATTCTGGTCTTCGTCCGCACCAAAGTCCGCGCCGAGCGGGTCTCCAAAGCCATGGAGCGGGTAGGTATTAAGGCCCTGACTATTCACAGTGATAAGGATCAGCAAGACCGTTCCGCCGTTCTGCAGCAATTCCGGGAAGGAGCGATTCGCGTGCTGATTGCCACTGATGTAAGTGCCCGGGGTATTGACATTCCTGATGTCACCTACGTTATCAATTACGATTTGCCGGAGCAGGCGGAAAACTATGTGCACCGCGTGGGGCGGACGGGCAGGGGGAAGGCCCGCGGGCAGGCGCTTAGTTTTTGCAGCCCCAATGAAACGGAGCTCCTGGAAGCCATTGAAGGCTATATTGGCAAGGCCATAAAGATTCTGGATGTGGAGCGGGGAGAATACGAAAATACCCGCCTGCTTTCGGAAGATGCCGGGCTGAGTTTGGAAGACATCCTTTCCGAAATAGAAGACCTGGAGGCAGGGCAAAAGCGGAAAAAGAAAAAAAAGTAACCTGCCTTGTAGCAAAATCATTGCTGTTCGACTCAACTAATGAAGAAACCTACCTATATTTAATCAGTATTTGCACAAAACCTCCAGTACTGGCAGCCCCCTTTACCAGTAAGTTTCTTGATTATAAAGGCCATGGAAGACCACTACCTCAAACAAGAGTTATATAACCTCATTCAGTCCGACCTAAATATATTCGAGTTTCTGCAGGAAGCTTCCCTGGATGGAATATGGTACTGGGACCTCAGTAATCCCGAAGAGGAGTGGATGAGCCCAAAGTTCTGGACAACGCTGGGCTACGGCCCCGGGGAGATGCCTCACAAGGTCAGTGCGTGGCAAAGCCTCATCCACCCGGATGACCTTGAACTGGCCAAACAAAACCTGGCCGCCCACCTGGCAGATCCCTCCCATCCCTATGATCAGGAAGTCCGTTACCGGCACAAAAAAGGGTACACCGTTTGGGTGAGATGCCGGGGCATGGCCATACGGGACAAGAACGGGCACCCTACCAGAATGCTGGGGGCGCACAACAATATCACCAAACTCAAGGAAACTGAAATCCGGCTATTCAAGGAAAACCGGCCGCTCAGCGCCGTGCTGGAAAACTCCGGGCTCTATATTTTAAGTACGGACATCGAAGGCCGCTTTACCTATTTAAACGAAAAGTTCAGGCGGGAATTTGGCTGGCACCCTTTCGTTGAAATCGGTAAAGATTCTCTTCCCTCTATTCACCCCGACGATCACCGGGCTTGCACAGATACCGTTGCCCAATGCATAGCGCACCCCAATACCGCTTTTTTTGTTGACCTCCGCAAGCCCAGGAAGCAGGGCGGATGGCAAACCAACCGGTGGCACTTCTCAGCCCAGACCAATAGCAAAGGAATACCAGACAGCATTCTTTGTATCGGGTATAATATTTCTGCCAAGAAGAAGCTTGAAGCCGAATACCGATTGTTGGTCGACAATATCGGGGATGCTCTGGTGACTACCGATTTAAAAGGCAGCATCTTGTACGCTTCCAAAAGCTGGAATACCAACTTCAACCTCAACCAGCAAGCAGCCCTGAACCAATCCATCGCAGACTTTTGCATAGAAGAGGACCGGACTGAGCTTGAAGCTTTCATTGCTGAAATAGCGGATGGCAATTTATCCAAGCAAACGCTGGAATACCGCTTAAAGCTATCAGAGGAGCAGCATATTTGGGTAGAGACCAAGTGCAACCTTGACAACGATGGGGACCGGCTTATTTTTCTGATCAGAGATATTTCTGAGCGCAAACAGGCAGAGCAGAAGCTACAACGTACCACCCAACTGCTCAGCGACACCCAGAAAATGGCCAAAGTGGGAGGGTGGAGGTTAGACGTCAAAAGCGGTCAAACCACCTGGACAGAGGAAGTCTATCGAATTCATGAAGTCCCAAAGAGCTTTAACCCCAGCAAAGATTCGGGAACTAAATTTTATCACCCGGATAATCAGCAAGCGCTGGCGGCAGCTTTAAATGAAGCCATTCAGGCGGCTAAAAACTTTGACCTTACCTTCCGGTTCATCACCGCAAAAGGCAACCAAAAATGGGTAAAAGTAACTGGCTCACCGGTACTCAGGGATGGCAGGGTGGTGGAAGTACAGGGGTTGTTCCAGGATATATCGCAGCAAAAACAGGCGCTGATCGAACTCAGCAACAGCCAGGAACAATTGTCCTCCCTCACTACCAATATCCCCGGGGCCGTCATGCAATATAAAATCACTCCCGATAGCAAGGAGGAACTCTTGTACCTTAGTCAGGGGTCCATTGACCTGTGGGGCATCCCCCCTGAGGAAGCTATTGCGGATATCAGCATCCTTTGGAACGCCATTCTTCCAGGTTACGCCCAGGGGCTGCAAACAGCTATTGAGCATTCCGCCCGCGAAATGACGACCTTTTCCTTTGACTGGAAAATCCGCCACAGGGATGGAACGATCAAGTGGGTTAATGGCAAAGGCTCTCCCAAAAAATTACCTGATGGCAGTACCGTTTGGAATACCATTATTACGGATATCACGCCCCTAAAAAATGCCCAGCAAGCGTTGGAGAACCAAAGCCTGATGCAGGCAAAGCTGATGAAGATTGCTTCCGAATACATCAACTTCCCTATTGAGGAAATGGACGACCGTATTCAGGCTTCTCTCAAAGAGATTGGGCAATTCGTCAATGCGGACCGGGTTTATGTGATACAGTACGATTTCGAGAAAAATACAGCCTCCAATACCCATGAGTGGTGTGCCGATTCCATTGAGCCCGTAAAAGACAGCCTGCAGGATATCCCGATAGAGGAATATATAGTATTGATAAATCTCCACGTAGAGGGTAAAAACTTTATCATCCCCGATATCTCAAGGATGGAGGAAAGCACCGCTAAGACTGACCTTCAGCGGCAGCAGATCAAAAGCCTGCTGACAGTGCCCATGATGCGGGAAAATGAATGCCTGGGCTGTGTGGGCTTTGATTCTGTACAACAAGTCCACGACTATTCGGAAGAAGAACTCAAGCTGCTTAAGCTTTTCAGCGAAGTCCTGGTGAATACCCTTACCCGGGCTAAAAACGACCAAAAACTGCGCTCCAGTCAGGAACAACTTGCTAAGCTGACCGCGAGCGTGCCAGGTGCAATCTTCCAGATGGAAATGGATGCAGAAGGGAAAATTACTTTCCCGTTTATGAGCGAAGGCATTCACGACTTGCACGAAAACCTGACCCCTGCCTTGTTGAAAGCCCAACCTGAATTAGGGTTTTCGGTCATTCATCCGGAGGACCTGCCCGGCCTTCTTGAAAAGATCGAACAATCCAGGAAAAACCTGACTCCATACTTCGTTGATTACCGTACTATTCATCCCAATGATGAAGTGCACTGGAACCGGGCTATTTCCCAACCGGAGCAAAAGCCCGATGGAAAGGTGGTTTGGCATGGTATTTTTCAGAACATCACGGAGCAGCGAAAACTTGAGGAAATTCACAAGTTTGCCCAAGAGCTAAAAGTGAAGAACAAGGAGATGGAGCAGTTCGCCTATGTGGCTTCCCATGACTTACAGGAGCCGCTGCGTACTATACGGAGCTATTCCGGCCTGCTCAACCGCCGGTTTAATGATCAGCTGGGAGCGGATGGCCAGCAGTTTCTCAACTTCATTGGCGATGCTTCCCTGCGCATGAGCAACCTTATTAAAGGACTCCTGGAATACAGTCAGATTGGAAGCGACCGCCGCGTCAGCACGGTTGATTGCAATGTGCTGCTGCAGGAGATACTGCAGGACCTGAACTCCAGCATCAGCAAAAACCAGGCAAAGATCAAGGTAAACCACCTGCCTACCCTTCAGGGCTATAAGGTGGAATTACGGCAGCTCTTCCAAAACCTGATCAGCAATGCCATCAAATTCCACAAAGCCGGTGAGGAGCCTGTGATAGAAATTCATGCAACTGAAAAACAGAATTACTGGCAATTTTCGGTAAAGGACAACGGGATCGGTATTGACCCAAAGTATCAAAGTAAAATTTTTACTATTTTTCAGCGCCTCCACCGGCCGAACGACTACGAGGGAACAGGCATCGGACTGGCTCAATGCAAGAAGATCGTAGAGATGCACCATGGGCAAATCTGGCTGGAATCGACAGAAGGACAGGGTGCTACATTCTTTTTCAACCTTAAAAAAGGAGGATATGACTCAAAAGCTGAATAAGATACTGCTGGTTGATGATAATGAGGCCGATAATTACCTGCACAAGCTTATCATCTCTGAGGCACAAGTCGCGGAAACCGTGGTAGACCAACCTGATGGCAAAGCTGCTATAGAATATCTGCAGGGCGAAGCCGGAAAGCTGCCACCTGATCTCATCTTTCTCGACATCAACATGCCCCGTATGAACGGATGGGAGTTCCTTGAAGCCTACAATCAACTACCCGATGAAGCGCAAAAAGCAGTGGTGATTGTCATGCTTACCACTTCCGTTTTCAGCAAAGACCGGGAACGGGCAGAGCACCTGCCCAACTTTTCCGGTTTTCTAAATAAGCCGCTGACCCAAGAGGATCTGCTCCGGGTACTTCGGAAGAACTTCCCTGACCGCTTCGAATAGACTACTGCCCCGGTACGCCAACCTGTATGGCTTCCTCCAGGTGAATATTCATGGTGGGCGTACCGCTGAAGTTTTCCACCTCTCCACGGAAACAGACTTTTTTGTTAGCCAGGACGATCTGTGGATCGAATGAAAAATTGGGCAGGTCTTTTTTGCGGATAAAAACGGAAAAAATCTGGTTGGGGAAGCGCTTATCGATATTCAGCCAAAGATTGCCGCTGCGGCTGTAACGGGTGCTTACGACTGTGCCGCATACATTAATCTCCGTTCCCTTGCCCATATACTGCCGGCTTTGTACCGTATTAAAATGATTGGGTGGCAAGTCGGGTGGAAATAAAGGCTCCACGTCTCCACCAGCCAGTTCCGGGATCCACGCGCTTTTATCAAGGATTTGCTCCAGGGCATTTTCCTGGACTTCAGGCAGCTTATTGAAAAAATCCAACCCCGTCACGGCCTCCACCTGATCTATAGAGACAGCAAAGCTCTCCAGCGGATAGCTAATCTCTTCATTGGGCATAATGAAGCCAATCCCGCGCCCGTTTTTCAAATCAAGCGCTACTTTGAAGTACCGCTCCGGAATGGATACCTTGTTGACAGAACGCTCGATCACCGGCAAATCCGGCTCCAGTACCGGGCCTGTAACGACATACAACTGCACGCCCGGGTTTTCGTACAGGTAGCCCCGCAACAGGGCTTCGAGCTCTGCCCAGGCCTCCCGGTTGAATTCCGCAACCTGAGGCGACATATTGGAGTAGTAATAACTCTCGGAAAGGGCCTTTTCGGACCACCGGAAATCAGCAGAGGGTGCCAGGTGGCCCCGGTCATACCCAAACCCATCGTACTCATAGGTACTGTCTGCTTGCAGATATTTAAGGAAATAATCTTCCTCCACCGCTGTACCGGTTGCCACTTTGGGGTCAGGCCGGAAATCATTCGTTCGGCCTACGTTGCCGGAAGTGACGTCCGGCAGGATAATATGCGCTACCCAGGCGGCCTGTTCGTGCGCCTCGGCATACTCCAATGCCATGGCTGAATGCATAATGTAATCTTCGGAGGGTAGCCCGATAGCTTGAAGGTCATGCTGAATGCGCTCCAGCTTAATGCCTTCCCGCCGCTCGTTGAGGACTTTCTTTTGAGCCTCCAGGGCAGCCAGTTCAGCCTCTACAGCGCGGAGTTGTTCGTCCAGGTTTTGAGCCTGCAGCAAAGCCGGGAAAAGTAAGATCAGGAAGAGTAGGGAGCGGAACATAGTCTCATTTTTTACCAAAGTTACAATTCTTTACAATTTCAGTTTGGCTACATTTGCGGGAAACGTCCATTTCCATGCGGTACTTTCTGCACTTTGCATATCAGGGTTATAATTTCCGGGGCTGGCAGCAGCAGCCGGGTGAAGTGCGTACCGTGCAGGGGGTAATGGAGGGGGTTCTCCAACGTATCCTGAAGCATGAAGTCTCACTCGTAGGCTGTGGACGCACTGACGCGCAGGTGCATGCCAGCCAGTATTTTGCGCATTTCGATACACCGGAGGAACTGCGAACCGATTTCAAGTTCATCCTCAATAAGAATTTACCGGCCACGATTTCCATTTTTGATATCATACCGGTACATCCCAGAGCTCATGCCCGCTATGATGCCACCGACCGGCAGTACGACTATCTTTTGAATACCCGCAAGCAGGCCTTCCTGGGCGAGCTTAGCGCCCTGTACCTGCGGAAACCACCGGATGTAGCCCGTATGCAGGCCGCAGCAGCACAACTTTTACAGTTTAAGGACTTCCATGCGTACTGTCTGACGCCCGACCGGCACAATACCACGATTTGCCACCTGCGCGATGTCCGTATTTTTGCTAATCCCGACCGGACCCGGATACGCCTGCAGTTTACTGCCAACCGCTTTCTGAGAGGCATGATCCGCATTCTGGTGCACCGACTGCTTGAGGTAGGCTGGGAGCAAATTACACTGGATGACTTCCTGCAGCCTCTGCGTGACCACAACCCGCCCCGCCCCTTGCGCTCTGCTTATCCGGAAGGTTTGTACCTTTCCAAAGTAACCTACCCCTATATTGATAAGCCGCCCAGGGTTCAATTGAATTTTGAAGCGTAGCCGGGGCGCGTTACCAGACTACTACTTTCCGAACAGCGCGCTGCCCTTCAGCTGTTATCTGCAAAAAGTAGATGCCGGCCGGAATAGCCTGCAGGGACAATAGTGCCGTAGCTTCCTGGCTTTGCACGGTTGCAACCACCTGCCCGGCCGCACTGATGAGCTCCAGTGAAGCCTGAATCTCCTGCCCCAGCTGCACATGAAGTACGTGCCGTGCCGGGTTGGGGAATACCTGTACCCGACTTGCCCAGCCCGGTTCCGCCACCGGAGAGGTACTGTCCAGCCAAAGGTTGGTTTGGAAGGCGTTTAAACCGCCACGCTCGTTGCCCACGATCATTTCCAGCTTGCCATCGTTGTCAATATCAGCTATGGCAGGACGGGTGCGGATACCAACGCGGACATCGCCCATGCGCTCGGAATCCAGGTCAAAGGTGCCGGACAGGTTGCCCTCGATATTGTTGTAGACTTCAAGCTGCCCGGCTTCTGTTCCTGTCACCAAAACATAGGTCCCCTGCTGATCAATGATCTGCGGCGCAGAGTAGCCTGAAATGCTGCCAGGGATGGCCGTGTTGATATTGCCCAACGCAAGGATATTCGGGGCGGCTTCCGGGTCAGCATCAAACAAGGGCTCGCCAGCCGTTCCAATATTCTTGAAGAAATTGATATTGCCGGTCCGCTCACCGATAACCAGATCGGGCAGCCCATCCCGGTCCAGGTCAATGATTTGGGGCACGGAGAGGCTGCCCACATCTATATCCATGTACTCGTACTGCCAGGGGCCGAAAACCATCGGATTGCCGGCACCTGCGATATTCTCAGCATAAAAAAGGCGGCCCAGCACCTCTCCCACCAGTATGTCTTCATCACCATCACCATCCAAATCGCCGAAAGTGGGAGCAAAATTGGTGTAAGAGTTGAAAACAGAAAGCCCCAGGTAGTCCTCATCCACCAGCTCGAAGGCAGGAGATTGGGCAGTACCGGTATTTTCAAAGAGATAAAGACGAGTGTCCCGTTCGCCAAAGGGCTCAAAAGCGCCAACCGTACCCACCACCAGGTCCAAAAGCCCGTCTGCATTATAATCCACAAAGGTGGGGCTGGCACCGGTACCAAAGTCGAGCATATCTTCCACGAAAAGATCCCGCTGTTGGTATTGGAAATCCGGCATATCAGCGGTCCCCGCATTCGGGTAAGCCCAAAGCACGTTGCGGTCTTCCGAAATATTGACAGAATTGGGGGCAACCAGCAGGTCCTTAAGCCCGTCAAAGTCGATATCGGCCCGGAAGGCTACCGGAAATTGCGGCACATCCGCCGTCACTCCATTCACAGGGAAGCCGAGTTCCTGATCCGTAATCCAGGCCTGCTCGCAACTGCCACCGTTGCGGAGTAAATTAAGCGTAGAGTAGGTGACATCGCCCAGTAACATATCTTTATCGCCATCCGCGTCAGCATCGTAAGTGAGCAGGGTACTTCCCGGGTGGCGCTCCGTCAGCCCGCCCTGTAAGCTGAAGCAGCCTCCGGGGTTCTCTGCCAGGCCAACTTCCTGCTCAATGCTGTTTTCAAAAATACCGCCCCAGCAGTTTCCACCAGTTCAAAAATGAGGCTGTCGCGCCCGTACCCCTCTTCAATAGACTGATTGGCGTACAATTCTATGTAACCACCGGCCGGATTGAAGGTCAGGATGTCCAGGTCTCCATCGCAGTCCAGATCATCAATTGCCGGATAATCCACGTTACTTACGTAAAGCTGCGTGGTCGTCCCGTTGGACAGTACAAAGGGGATGATGTTATTGGGGTGCTTCAGAGGCAGGCGCTCAAAGGCGATGTGCCCGTCCTCGTAATAGCCGGTGTAGACCAGAACGCCCTGCACGAATTCCGTACGCTGGGACTGCCCGAAAATATCCATTATGCCGTCATCGTTGAAATCCCGCATAATGATCCAGTCGCCCAGCAGTTCCGGAAAGTAGCGGGCATAGCCCGGTGCGTAAGCAAAGGCCCCTCCGGTATTCAGGAAAGGCAGCAGGACGTTGCCGGTGCGGTCGAAAATCACCAGGTCTGTGAGCCCATCCTGATTCAGGTCCACTTCGTTGGGCTGTGGATTGTTGAGCCCGCCGGCGAAGGGCAGGTCTTTTGCTTCCCCATCCACTGTTACCGGGAAGGAAATGGCCGGATAGGGTTGTGCATCCGACGAGAGCGCGTGTAACAGTACGGTCGCGAGCAGTAGTGCCAATCTTTTCATAATTCGGAATTGGTCGTTTATTGAAATCTTCGTTAATTGTGTGCCTTTCAGAATTCTATTTCCTAAGAACAGTTATACAGCGCAGGAGTTATGGCTTTGCCCCTGCTTTACGGCGGCTGAATTTATTAAAAAGCAAGCATGAAAAACGCTTACCGGTACCTTTTTCTACTCTTTTGCAGTGCGCTTACCATATTTGCCTTTGGGCAAAGCACGGCTCCCTCCCTCGGCAAAGACTACCAGCTGCGTGCCGGTCGGGACCACCTGGTTTTCGCTTCGGCCCAGAGCGGGGATTCCCTCGCCCTCGAAATCAACAGCACCAAACATACTCTGCCGCTTATACGGGGAGAAGCCAAACTACCGGTTGAGCTGTCCCAGCGCGGAGCGCTGCTGCTCATTCAGCATGCTGGCAAAGGCTACCGGCTTTATCACTTATCTGCCCGCAATGATGGTACGCCCCGGTTGCGCCGTATCCCGATGTGGCTGTCGGTGGTGCCCCCGCTTATCGCCATCCTGCTGGCCCTGATATTCAAGGAGGTCATCGTCTCTTTGTTCGTTGGGGTTTGGGTGGGTGCCTTTATTGCCGGAGGTATGCGCATTGAATCCCTTTACTATACCCTGCTGAGCCTTTTTGATGTCGTAGAACGCTATGTCATTCAGGCCCTGGCCGACAGCGGGCACCTGGCTATTATTGTCTTTTCCTCACTAATAGGCGGCATGGTGGCCATTATTTCCCGAAACGGGGGTATGGCCGGAGTGGTACTGGCCTTTTCGCGCTACGCCCGCTCTCCCCGCAGTGCACAGTTCATTACCTGGCTGCTGGGCGTGGCCATCTTTTTTGATGATTATGCGAATACGCTCATCGTAGGCAACACCATGCGTTCGGTAACGGATAAATTCAGGGTCTCCCGGGAAAAACTGGCCTACATCGTAGACAGTACGGCGGCACCGGTGGCGGCTGTGGCTTTTATTACCACCTGGATTGGAGCCGAATTGGGCTACATTGATGATGGTTTGCTGCAGATCACTGAAAAAACGGGTACGGACCTGGGACTGACGCCTTACGGGGTCTTCATCAGTTCTCTGAAATACTCCTTTTACCCGGTGATGACCCTGGCTTTCATCCTCATGCTGGTTTACACCAAACGGGACTTCGGCGGCATGTACGCTGCGGAGAAACGGGCGCGGGAAACGGGCGAGCTGTTCACCAAGCGAAGCGCCGCAGCTGAGGAGGATATGGAAAACCTGGACCCCATTGACGGGGCACCGCTAAAGTGGTACAATGCTGTTATCCCCGTTGCGCTGGTCATTCTGATTACCCTCTACGGGCTCATCGATACCGGGCTGGCAAGCACTTACGGCGAACTGCTTGATGCGGGGCTGGCACCGGCATCCCAAAGCTGGGGGGCAGTGTGGGGCAGCATCAGCGCCCTGCCGGATGTGGGCGATTCCTTTTTGATGAAGGTGGGCAAGCTGATCGGAAATTCCGATTCCTATGTCGCTCTGCTGTGGGCTTCCCTTTCGGGCGTGATCGCCGCCATCCTTCTTACTGTAGGCGGTCGTATCATGGGGCTGGCAGACGCCATTTCCACCATGATCACCGGTTTTAAAGCTATGCTGCCGGCCATTCTCATCCTCACAATGGCCTGGTCTCTGGCAGCCACCACCGAGGAACTGCATACGGCAACCTTCCTCACTTCCGCACTACAGGACAGCATCAACCCGTTTGTCATGCCGGTCATTATTTTCATTTTGGCAGCGGTGATCAGTTTCTCCACGGGCTCAAGCTGGAGCACCATGGCCATTCTCTATCCTATTGCAATCCCCACCACCTGGGCGATTTGTGTGGCACAGGGGGTGGAAACAGAGGCCGCTATGGAGCTTTTATTCAATGTGATCTCTACGACGCTGGCCGCTTCGGTGCTGGGCGACCACTGCTCGCCGATTTCAGACACCACCATTCTCAGCTCCCTGGCATCAGACTGCAACCATATTGACCACGTGCGCACACAGCTGCCTTATGCTTTGACGGTAGGGGCGGTGGCATTAGTTGCAGGCGGGCTGTCTACCTTTTTAGGTGGCGGCTGGGGCATTTGCCTGCTGTTGCTGGTCATTGGGCTTACGGTCTTGTTTGGCATAGTGCGCACTTTCGGGAAATTAGTTGACTAACATAACCAAAGTATAACCATGAAGAATGTTTGGATTCTGCTGCTGGCGATCTGCCTCAGCACTTATGTAAAAGCCACGGAAGGCATGTGGCTACCCTTGCTGCTGGCCCAGCTCAACGAGCAGGAAATGCAGAGCATGGGCATGAAAATGACTGCCGAGGACATCTACAGCGTCAATAAAGGCAGCCTGAAAGATGCGATTGTCCACTTTGGCGGCTTTTGCACCGGGGAGGTCATATCCGATCAGGGCCTCGTACTGACCAACCACCACTGCGGCTACGGACAGATTCAGAGCCATTCCTCTCTGGAAAACAACTACCTGGAGGACGGCTTCTGGGCCATGAACCGGAAACAGGAAATCCCCAATCCCGGACTGTTTGTCACCTTTATCGTCCGTATTGAGGATGTGACGGATTTGGTCCTGAACAACGTCACAGAAGATATGGACGCCAAAATGCGGCAATCATGGGTAGACAAAAACACGAAGGAAGTGACCGCTGCCGCTAAAATGGAAGACTATCAGGAAGCCATGGTGCGCGACTTCTTTGAGGGCACCAAATACTACATGTTCGTCACGGAGACTTACCGGGATATCCGCCTGGTGGGAGCGCCGCCCTCCTCTATTGGTAAGTTTGGTGCGGATACTGACAACTGGGTCTGGCCGCGGCACACCGGCGACTTTTCCCTTTTCCGCATTTACGCCAGCCCGGATAACAAGCCGGCCGAGTATAGTGAGGAGAACGTGCCCTTCAAGCCCCGCCACCACCTGCCGATTTCTCTGGATGGCGTGGAAGAAGACGACTTCACATTGGTTTTTGGCTTCCCCGGGCGTACCGAAGAATACCTGCCGGCTGCTGCTATTGAGCAGCGGGTGGATGTGGTCAACCCCATTCGGATCGGCATCCGCGACCGTGCCCTGAATGTCGTTAATACCGCTATGCAGGCTGACCCGGGAGTACGTATCAAGTACGCCTCCAAGCAGTCCCGCATCGCCAACTACTGGAAAAAGTGGATCGGTGAGAATCAGGGTATCAAGGCAACGGACGGCGTAGGCCGCAAAAAAGCCTACGAAGCAGAGTTCAGGGAACGCGTGATGGGCAACCCTGAATGGCGTGAAAAGTACGGCAGCCTGCTGAGCAGCTTCGAGCGCTTGTACGGCGACCTTGAGCCTTACGCCGCGACCAATACCGCAGTTGGGGAAATCGCCGGGCGCAATATTGAGCTGTTCCGACTGGCCAACACCCTGCATAGCGTTGTCAAAATGTATGAATCCAGCGGAGCACCAATGGTGGAAAGCCGAATGGGCCGCCTTGAAGATTTTGTAGAGGATTTTTATAAAGACTATGAGCCTTCGGTGGATCAGGGCGTTTTCGCCACGCTCATGGATTACTACTTTACAGAAATCGCCGATGAGCATCAGGCGCCATTTGCCGTAGAGCGCTATGTGGAAGCCGGCAAGGATGCTGATAAGCTGGCCTCCATGATCTATCTGAAAAGCAAGCTGGCCCGCCCGGGCGTATTGGAACTGGCTATGGAAGAGGGCCCGGAGGCGCTGATTAAGCTCATCAAAAATGATGTGGCCTATGCGCTGGCCCGTGCTATTTCTGATTACAACGATAATAATGTGGCGGGCAAATACCGGGACATCAAAGCCGAAATTGATAATCTTCAGCAGCAGTACATGCGCGCGCAAATTGACGTTTTCACTGAGCGCCGCTTCTACCCGGACGCCAACGGCACCCTGCGCGTTACCTACGGCAAAGTCGACGGTTATCAGCCCCGCGATGCTGTGCGCTACGAGCCCGTCACCTACCTCGATGGGGTCATGGAAAAGTACGTGCCCGGCGACTACGAATTTGACGTGCCACAGCGCCTGCGCAAGCTTTACCAGAAGAAGGACTACGGTGATTACGGAGAAGATGGCAAAATGCCGGTCTGCTTTATCGGTACCAACCACACTACAGGCGGCAACTCCGGCAGCCCGGCTATTGATGCCTACGGCAATCTCATCGGCCTCAACTTCGACCGCGCCTGGGAGGGCACGATGAGCGACCTGAACTACGATGCCTCCATTTGCCGCAATATTATGGTAGATGCACGCTACATCCTGTTTGTCATCGACAAATTTGCCGGTGCCGGTCATTTGGTGGACGAAATGACTTTGGTGCACCCGAAGAAAGGGTAAACGGCTGATTTATTGTTTATTGGAACGGGGCATGCCGATTATCGGCATACCCCGTTTCACTTACTGCCCGGATTCTTCCCATTCTAAGGCCCTTTTCCCTACCTTTGTACCCCGTAACAAAACAACCTGTTGGGCAACCAGCATCTACCAAAGAAATTTCACATGACCAAGTACATCTTTGTTACGGGCGGGGTCACCTCTTCCCTCGGTAAAGGTATTATTGCAGCTTCACTGGCTAAACTGCTGCAGGCGCGGGGCTTCTCCGTGACCATTCAAAAATTCGACCCTTACATCAATGTAGACCCGGGCACGCTCAATCCCTATGAGCACGGGGAGTGCTATGTGACCGATGACGGGGCGGAAACGGACCTCGATCTGGGGCACTACGAGCGCTTCCTGAACACGCCTACTTCCCAGGCCAATAACGTGACCACCGGCCGGATTTATCAGACGGTGATTGAGAAGGAGCGGGCAGGCGACTACCTGGGCAAAACCGTGCAGGTCATTCCCCATATTACCGATGAGATCAAGCGGCGGGTGCAACTCCTGGGCGCTACCAATGAATACGATATTGTGATTACCGAGTTGGGCGGTACGGTGGGCGACATCGAGTCCCTGCCCTATCTGGAAGCTCTGCGGCAATTGCGGTGGGAGCTCGGCACCGACAACTGCCTGGTCATTCACCTGACCCTCATCCCCTACCTGAATGCGGCTAAGGAGCTGAAGACCAAGCCGACACAGCACTCTGTGAAGGAACTGTTGAATACCGGTATTCAACCGGATATTCTGGTGTGCCGCACGGAGCACCCCATTGGCATGGAAATCCGCCGTAAGCTGGCCCTGTTCTGTAATGTGGATGTGGGCTCCGTTATTGAAGCAATCGATGCGGAGAGTATCTACGATGTGCCTCTGCTGATGCTGCGCGAAAAGCTCGATACAGTAGCTATCACCCGTCTGCGCTTAAAGGACCGGCAGGAGCCACAGCTCAATGCATGGAAAAACTTTCTGGGAAAACTCAAAAACCCTACCTACGCCATCAACATCGGCCTGGTGGGCAAGTACAACGAGCTGCAGGATGCCTACAAATCCATACACGAATCTTTCGTTCACGCCGGCGCTGTAAATGAGTGCAAGGTAAAAGTCCACCCTATTCACTCCGAACAGCTGGAAGGCACGCCCGAAGAGGTAGCCGAGCGGCTGCGGGATTTTGATGGTGTGCTGGTAGCCCCTGGCTTTGGGGAGCGCGGTATTGAAGGGAAGATCAATGCCATCAAATATGTGCGGGAACAGCAGGTACCGTTCTTTGGCATTTGCCTGGGCATGCAGTGCGCCGTTGTGGAATTTGCCCGCAACGTCATGCAGCTGGAGGGTGCTTCTTCCACCGAAGTCGATCCCGGTACGCCCCACCCCGTTATTGACCTGATGCCCGACCAGAAAAAGATCACCAAAAAAGGTGGCACCATGCGCCTGGGCGCCTACCCCTGTGAAATCCGCCGCCGGAGCAAAGCCAGTGCAGCCTACGGCAGCCTGAAAGTCAGCGAGCGCCACCGCCACCGCTACGAGTTCAACAACCAATACCGGGAGGCCATGGAAAAGGCAGGTATGATCGCTTCCGGTATTAATCCGGACGCGGACCTGGTGGAAATTGTGGAAATCAAAGACCACCCCTGGTTCGTTGGCGTGCAGTTCCACCCGGAGCTCAAGAGCACAGTGGAAGTACCACAGCCCCTGTTTGTGGCTTTCGTGAAAGCAGCGCTGGACCGGAAGTACAACTCGGAGCAGTAATTGGTACCGCCCACCCGGACCGAAAAGTGGCTGCGGCCGGCACTGCTGGCTGCAGCCGTTTTGGGGATTGCGTACAGCAGCCCTTTTCCATTTTTCTGGGATACGATACAACTCGGTTCCAAGCATGCTCACCATTATTACCATACCGGCTTTGCTCAGCTCTTGCTGCCCGATGACATTGACAGCGGGCACCCGCCGTTTTTCGGGATGTACCTGGCGGCTACGTGGATGCTGTTTGGAAAATCGCTGGCGGTGAGCCACTGGGCAATGCTGCCTTTTGTACTAGGCATTGTGGGGCTGTTGTTCCCGGTGGGGCGGCACTTTGGCGGGAACCGGGGATGGGCATTCCCTCTTCTGGCTTTGGCCTTGCCACCGCTGTCCGGGCAGTTGGTACTGGTCAGCCCGGATGTGGTGCTGGCGTTTGGCTTTCTGCTGGGTTTATTTGGTGTGCTTTACCAAAAAGACTGGGCATTGGCTCTTGGTGCGCTCCTGCTCGCTGCTGTCAGTACCCGGGGGATGATGACGGTCGTGATTTTGTTTTTGTTTGAGCTGTATCTGCGCTTTTCAATGCTCAATCGAGCCGCAAACAAGCCGATGACATACCTGTATAGTGTTCTGAAAACGCTCCCGCCCTACCTTCCATCCGGGCTGCTGGCCCTGGCTTTCCTGCTTTACCATTATCTGGAAAAAGGCTGGATCGGCTACCATGCTGGTTCCGAATGGGCGCCAAGTTTCGCTCGGGTGGGCCTCGGCGGGCTGCTCAAAAACGGGCTGGTCCTGGGCTGGCGGCTGGCCGATTATGGCATGGTGTTCAGCTGGGTGGCCCTGGGGCTGGTGATTTGGCGAAAGCCAACGACCTTCCGCCATCCAAAAGTCCAAAGTGCACTATGGCTGGCCGGTATCAGCTTGGTTTTGCTCACGCCCACCTTTCTGCTGTACAGCGGGCTGCAGCAACACCGGTATTTGCTACCTTTATTGCTTGCAGCATTACTCCTCGCCTTCACGGCTATTGCTCAAAGCTCGTGGAACCGTATCTGGAAGGACCGCCTGTTTGCGTTGTTGTTCACCGGGTTGCTTACCGGGCACTTCTGGGTATACCCTGACCACATTGCCCAAAGCTGGGACACTACCCTCGCCCACCTGCCTTACTACCGCCTTAAAGACCAGATGATCGCCTATCTGGATGAGCAGGGCATCCCGCTGGAGACCGTAGGTGCTGCCTTCCCGGAAACCGGGCCACAGTATTTCAAAGATTTATCCGACAGGGCATCTGGCTTTGCGCCAAAGGATTTATCCAAACAGCGCTACATCCTTTACTCCAATGTGATGAATGATTTTTCGGATGGGGAACTGGAGCAGCTTCAATCAGGCTGGACGGTCCTAAAACAGCTGGAAAGGGGCGGTGTGGAGCTCGTTTTATTTGGTAAACCCTGAGGATCAGCGTAAAGAAAGACCAGGCTACTGTCAACAATTTTGTCGGATTCTCGTCTATAATTACCGATAAACCATAAGCCCCATGAAGTTCTGGCTACTTTTCGTTGTTCTTGCATTTCCTACCTTGGCATCCGCTCAGCTTTGCGAAGGCGAGCCCGGTGCCGCCGCCCTGTCCGAAGGTTTTGGGCAGGGCCCCAACTTCGGGCCACCGCTGCCATCCGGCATAACCAGTTACAGCTACAACGACGGGAGCCCCCAGGCCGGCACCTACATGGTCACGAACCGCACTCAGCTCAATGGGGCAAATTGGCACGATGGACTGGACAATACCCCGGATGACGGGTTCGGGTATATGCTCCTTTTTGATGCGGCTGATACTCCGGGTGAGTTTTTCAGCCTCCTTATTGACGGGCTTTGCCCCGGCACCCGGTATGAATTCAGTGCCTACATAACCAATGTTGTTACGCCCTCAGCATGCGGTGGGGAAAGCACGGAGCCCAGTATCCGCTTTGAGCTCCGTGACCCGGATGATGAGGAACTGTTGGAAAGCCTCTCGACCGGAAACTTACCGACCACTCCAATCCTGAGCTGGAACCGGTTTGGCATAGTTTTCACCCTGCCGGAAGACCAGGATGCCCTTCGGCTCAGTATCCTTAATTTTGCGCCTGGCGACTGCGGCAATGATTTCGCTATAGACGATATCAGCCTGCGCATTTGTAATCCGGTGCGGGAACAGACGGCTACCCTGTGTACCAGTACCCCTCTGATTATTGACGGGCGGGAATTTCCAGAGCCCGGCATCTACAGGGATACTCTGCCAGGTGCCCCATTTTGCAACGACAGCATTTTGATCACTGAAATCATTGATGGCATTGGAGACGAGGTGTTGCTGGATACTTTCCTGTGCCCCGGGCAGGCCTTTGCTGTTGGTGACCGATGGTACGATAAGCCTGGTTTTTACACCGATACGCTACTGAGCAGCCTGGGGTGCGACAGCGTGGTGCAATTGCTGTTATCTACCGTTGATTTTGAGGCCAGTGTGCAGGCTTCACAAGATACCATTATCGCCGGGCAATCCGTTCAGTTGCAAGGGAGTGGCGTCGGGGTTGGGCCTCTGATTTGGTCCTGGCAGCCCGATAATGTTTTGGATTGCAGTGATTGCCCCGAGCCAACAGCGACCCTGTTCGAAACCACCAATTTCCTGGCTACAGTACGCGACAGCCTCACCGGCTGTACCGATACGCTTGAACAGCGGATCATCATACCGCCCTGTGAGGATATCTATGCTCCTACGGGTTTCTCCCCCAACGGCGACGGCCGGAATGATACCTTTGAGATTTTCTTCGGACCTTGCGTGCAGGAGGTCCTCCAACTGGAAGTTTTTGACCGGTGGGGCGGCCTGGTCTTTCGTTCCCGCGTGCCCAATGATACCTGGGATGGCCAACGGGCAGGAGTGCCCTGTAATAACGGGCTTTACGTTTACCAGGCTGTACTTGCCCTGAAGGATGGGACCAACCGCATCTGGAGGGGAAGCGTGCAGCTCCTTCGATAAAAAATTCAAAACAAAAAACAGTCCTCATGCGCAAACTCAAACTTCAGGAACTCAACCGGCCTGATATCGACACCTTCAAAGCACAGCCCAAAGCCCCTGTGGTACTTGTGCTGGACAATATCCGCTCCGGCCTGAATGTCGGGGCTGCCTTTCGGACTGCTGATGCTTTTGCGCTGGAACACATCCACCTTTGCGGCATCACCGCCCGCCCGCCGCACCGGGAAATTCTGAAGACGGCCATCGGAGCTACCGAATCGGTCAGCTGGAGCTACCATGAAGACACCATTGCTGCCATTAAACAGCTACAGGGACAGGGCTATACTGTGCTGGCCGTAGAGCAGGCAGATGAGCGGACCTGGTTGCAGGACTTCCGCTGGCAGGAGGATCAGAAAGTTGCGTTGGTCTTCGGCAATGAAGTAGAAGGCGTCAGCGATGCCGCGATGGAACAGGTTGATGGCTGCCTGGAAGTACCACAGTATGGCACCAAGCATTCCCTGAATATTGCGGTCTGCGTAGGAGTCGTTTGCTGGGAGGTCACCAGGCAGTGGCGGTTTTGATGACACCCGGCGCTCTCCCTGTCCGACGTAGTTCGAGAACAACGAAGTCGGTCCCTTCGCCGGGCGTCCTAACAAGACCAACCGAGAACACCGGGGGAAAGTACCGCCTCCGTCAGGACTATGGCAGTCAGAGCGTACCCCGGTGTTCGAAAAACCTTTAGTAGCTTTGTCAAAAAACGGATGACAAAGACCCTCTTGCCAATCCTCCTCACCTTATTGGCGCTGACCGCTTGTTCCAACTCCAAAACTCAGGAGGCAGCGGAGCCCACTCCCCACCCCACCCGCGGCGTATGGCTGACCAACGTAGACAGTGACGCCCTCTTTTCCAAAACCGGGCTGGAAGCCGCAGTGGAGCACTGCGCCCGCCTGGGCTTCAACACCATTTATACCGTCACCTGGAACCGGGGCTACACCCTCTACCCCAGTGCGGTTATGGAAAAAACCTTTGGCGTACGCATTGACCCCAAGCTCGGAGGGCGCGACCCGCTGCAGGAGCTCATTGACCTCGCTCATGCTAAAAATATCCGTGTGGTTGCCTGGTTTGAGTTTGGATTCGCCAGCTCTTATAAAGAAGCGGATGGGGGCTACCTGCTCCGGCAAAAGCCACATTGGGCCGCCCGGGACTCCGCCGGGCAGATCGTCTCCAAAAATGGGTTTCAATGGATGAACGCTTTTGATCCGGAAGTGCAGGACTTTGTGCTTAGCCTGGTAAAAGAGGTAGTGGAAAAGTACGATGTAGATGGCATTCAGGGCGACGACCGACTGCCCGCTCTGCCTTCGCTGGCCGGGTACGATAGCCTCACGGTAGCCGCTTACCAAACAGAACACGATGGGCAGCGCCCGCCGATGAATTACAAGGATACAGCCTGGGTGGACTGGCGCGCCAACCGTCTCAACGACTTCATGGGACGGATGAGCCGGGAACTTCGGGCCCTGGACAGCACGCTGACCCTGTCCTTCTCCCCCAGCATCTATCCCTGGAGTAAATTCGAATACCTGCAGGACTGGCCGACATGGGTAAAAAATGGCTGGGTGGATGAAATCTGCCCGCAGGTCTACCGCTACGATATTGAAGCCTACCGCTCAGCACTCAATGCCATCGTTAATGAACAGGTCGCGCCAGAGCAGCATCATCTGCTCGCCCCCGGCATCCTGCTCAAAGTCGGGGACTATATCGCCTCCGACACCCTGCTCCGCCAAATGGTGGAACACAACCGCTCGCTCGGATTGGAGGGCGAAGTCTTCTTCTTTTATGAAGGGCTGAAAAGGCAGGAGGCCTTTTTTGAAGAACTGTATTAGCCCCGGCCTGACAGGCTGAGGCTAATCAAATTACTTATTCAGTCCCCCTTCAAACGTAACCGGTAGCTGCTGAAAGGGGCGTACCAGCTCATCCGCTAACACGGACCATTGCCGTCGGGTGATTGGGGCTTCTGCTTCAGGCAGGTTGAGCCCGGCAGCCTTATCCACTTCTGCCACAGCCGCTTCAAATGCATCAGGTTTGCCCCGCCAGGCAACCTCCAGCGAAAGTGCCCCTGCCAGTTGGACCAGTGCGTTTTTGGCTTGAGCTAAGGTAACGGGAGCCCCGTCGGTCTTTTCGTTCCATTCCATGCCCAGCCGGATTAGGCCCTGTGCCAGAGCAGTGTCTGTCAGGATGGAATCCGGGTAGAACCAGGTGCGGTTGGCCCACTTGTAAGGCTCGCCTGTGCCTGCCAGCAAACCGGCAGCACCGATCCGTTGAATGGCTTCGAAGTGGGGATCGCCGGGTTTTACATCGTAGTAAGGCATCAGGTAACCACCGGCCTCCAGCACGCCCTGCTGCACTTCGCGCACGGGCAAATCTGACACACGCTGCCCTCGTTGAGCAGCCATTGCCGCCATCAGGCCAGCCGCCTGCCCTACCTGCAGGATCACCGGCTGCAAGCGGGTGGAGCCATTGGCGATATTGGTTACCGAAATGGCTTTGTCGGCCATCAGCAGGTTGGGTACTCCCTGAACGACTAAACTGCCCGCCGGGATATTGAAGGAAGGTACCTTGGGAAAGTCAATCTCCGGAGCTTCCGGATTTTTCTCATGATGGTGGTCGACCGGGTAATCCCCCACAGCAATACCCGTCCGGTATAGGGGCGGATCGTTATCGTAAGGGCTTTTGATATGATTGATAGTCGTGAGCACCAACCCTTTGATACGCCGGCCTTCACGGTGATAGGGCATTAGAGCCATACGGTCCTGAGTGGGGAATTCATCATCTGCAAGGCCCAGGTTGGTATAGCCCAGCTCGTTCTGCAGGTAATATACAAACTGCCGGGTTTGATTTTTCGCCTGTTCATAAGCCGCCACCCGTTCTTCTTCGGTCATTGCCATCACGTTCACATAATAATCATTGCCGATAATCGGCCAGTTGATCATGTACTTGTTATTGGGCAGCTTGCCGTAGTCCAGCATTTTATCGCACTCAATACGCTCCGGGTCATCACAACGCTTGCGGCAAAGGCAGAAGAACTCCTCCGGGTCGTACCCTTCAGGCGCTTCCAGCAGCGGAGCCTTGCCTTCTCCATAATCTTTAAGAATGGCTACATAGGTCAGGTCCTGCACAATAGTATTGGCTTGTTCCGGCGCCATGCTTTCCCCGGTTTCGGACCGGCTGTCCATGCCCACCCAAAAGTCTGCGCCGGCAGCGGCCGCCACATCCCCAAGGTCAGTACCATCTACCAGGATTTTGCCTTTCAGAACCTGTGTGCTTCCGGATTCGGATACGGTACGGACGGCCCACAGGTCGCCGGAGCGCCAGACCGAATCCCACCTTGCAGATGGGAAAGGCGTCAGCAAGGCTTCCCTTTGTATTATGGAATCCAGTATTGCCGCCCCTACATGTGGTTCAAACTGCGTATTGCTCACCCAGCCCGTAAAGACAGCTTCCGGGCCGCCGTAGTAGTCATAGAGTGCAGAGCGGAATTCCCCCCACAGCCCCGCCGGCATTTCATGGTTGCCATCGATAGCGCTCACGCCTGCAGAAGTCAGCATCCCGCCATACCATGGCATTGGATTGACCAGGGCCGTCTGCGCACCGGACCGAGCCGACTGAATTGCTGCAGCTGTCCCCCCTGTGCCCTCACCGACAACCAGCACATCATATACCAAATCAGATACCGGTGCATCGGGGCTGTAACACCCCATCAGCATCGAAAGAAAACACATCGTCAGGCAGCAGGCTAAGTTTTTTTTCATTTTATTAAGTCATTTTTTAGTGAAAGGAATTCAGCAGCTTTTACTAAATCGTGAGCCCTGAAAAGCACGGTTTACAGTATTTCCCGCACAACTAGGCAATAACGTGCAAATTCCGGCACAAACCGGCAACTACTTTACTGCATGTTCAAAATTGTGTGCGCACACAATTTTCTTAAATTTATTGTGCGAATCTAACAATTATGCATAAATTAGTCCCCGGAAAGCGATAAAATAGGGCAGGAAGCAAAATTACCAAAAGGAAATTCCAGCTTTTTGACCTACCTGTAAACCGCAAATCTGAAACAGGCAAAAAACGGCGGTTAATTGACTTAGCCTTTAGTTTTCCTGCCTTCCCATCGAACATTACCTGTCTGGCATGACCGGTAGGTTTGCTATTTTAGTATCCCCAAAGTCATGAAAACGCGACTATATCATCAACTAAGCCTTGTAACCAATTTTCATGATTGTGATCAACAAAATTCAAAACAATGAGTAAAAAACTACTAACGACCCTATGCTTTGCCATGCTGCTGGCGTTCCCGTTGGTGGCACAGCAGACCGTCACGGGTACGGTCACCTCTGATGGTGAATCCCTGATCGGGGTGAACATCATCGAGAAAGGAACCTCAAACGGGGTGCTAACCGATTTGGACGGCAACTACTCCATTAAAGTTGGAGAAGATGCCACTTTGGTATTCAGCTACACCGGCTACGAGACACAGGAAGTGGCGGTAGGCAGTCAAACCAAGATTGATGTACAACTCTCTGCGGGTGTTAACCTGGACGAGGTGGTTGTCACGGCCTTGGGTATTCAAAAGGAAAAGAAGGCACTGACCTACTCCGTTTCTGAGGTAGACCCTGCCGGGTTTGCTGAAGCACGTGAAATGAACGTAGTTAACTCCCTTTCCGGAAAAGTAGCAGGTGTGAACGTCTCCACTACTTCCACAGGTGCTGCGGGCTCTTCACGGGTAGTCATCCGTGGTAACAACTCACTTTCCGGCACGAACCAGCCTTTGTATGTTGTGGATGGTATTCCTATCGACAACACCAACCTGGGCTCTGCCGGTATGTGGGGTGGTTCTGACGGAGGTGATGGTATTTCTTCCATCAATCCTGAGGATATTGAGAGTATTTCTGTTCTGAAGGGAGCATCTGCAGCTGCTCTTTATGGTTATCGCTCTGCAAACGGTGTTATTCTTATCACCACCAAAAGCGGTAGTAAGCGTAAAGGCATTGGCGTAGAGTTCAACTCCAGCGTACGGACAGAATCGCTCATCAACACTTATGACTTCCAGCGGGAATATGGTCATGGCCGTAACGGTACTGCACCAACAACTGTAGACCAGGCGCTGGAAGAGCAGCTTTACGCCTGGGGTGAGCCTTTGGATCCTAACCGGAACGTCATGCAGTTTGACGGAGTAGAGCGGCCCTACGGTGACGCAGGGGACAACATCGACCGATTCTATGAAACAGGTCTGACATTTATCAACACGCTGACTTTGACTGGCGGTTCTGACAAGGTAAACTTTCGTTTCTCCGCTTCAAACCTGGACAACAGCGACATCATGCCAAACTCTGGCCTGACCCGCCGCAACTTCACTCTGCGTACCAACGCACAGCTGAGCGAGCGTTTCAGTGCCTCGGTTTCCGCAATGTATGTACATGAGCAAGCAGACAACCGCCCTCGTCTGTCTGACTCTCCAGGTAATGCGAACTACACAGCGTGGTCACTGCCGGCTACTATAGATGTGGAAACACTTCAGGGGGACCCTAATAAGCTGGGTGCCGGAGAAGATGGCACAGAGCTGCAGTTCAACGACAACGTATTCGTAACTAACCCTTACTGGGCTGCGCATCAATTCGATAACGACAGCAAGAAAGACCGCCTGATGGGTAAGGTGCAGCTACAGTACGACATCGTTGGTGGCTTGTACGCCCGTGGCCGTATTGGTTTAGACCGTTTCACCAACCGTACCCGTAACCTGACGCCATACGGAACTGCTTACAGCCCACGTGGCCAGCTTTCTGAAGGGCAGCGGGAGGTACAGGAATTGAACACGGAGCTTCTGCTTGGTTATGATCAGGATTTAACGGATAACATCTCGATTAGCGTTTTTGCAGGTGGCAACCAGCAGCGTAACTTCTCTGAGTCTTTGGGCGGATCTGGAAACAACTTCAATATTCCGTTCCTCCATGCGATTGGAAACCTGCAAAACCAGTCTGTAAACTATGGTTTCAGCGAATGGCAGGTGAACTCCCTGTTTGGCTCTGCTGAGGTTGGTCTGATGCGGGCATTTTATGTAAACGGTACCTACCGCAACGACTGGTTTTCTACATTGACTTCACCAATCGAGGGTGCAGGAGGGGATAACAATCAGGGCTACTATTCTGCAGGTGTGAGTGCTGTACTTTCTGACTTGCTTGTAATGCCCAGAACTATTGACTTCCTGAAGCTTCGTGCGTCTTATGCAACAGGATCCGGTCCTGGTGTGGCGGCTTCTCCTTATCAGTTGAACCTGACCTATGGAATCTTCGGACAGGGCCACCTGGGACAAGCGCTCGGTGGTATTACCAACGGCTCGATTCCTAACGCTAACCTGATCCCGCTCCTAACTAAGGAATTGGAATTCGGTTTGGATATGCGCCTGTTTACCGGTCGTTTGGGCATTGACCTGACTTACTACGACCGGACTACAGAGAACGACATCATCAGCGCCGCAGTGTCTTCTACTTCTGGCTTCGGCTCCAAGATTGTAAACCTTGGGGAAATGAGCAACAGAGGCATCGAGCTCTTGCTGACGGGTACGCCTATCAAGACACAAGACTTCACCTGGGATATCAACCTGAACTACGCTTACAACGACAACGTTGTGGTGAGCCTGCTTGACCCTGACAACGATGAGGAAAGCATCCGTGGTGATGAAAGCCGGACGCGGTCTGCTTACATCGAGCACGTTGAAGGTTTACCATACAGCCAGGTAGCTGGTTTTGCATACGTTCGCGACGAGGCAGGTGAAATCGTTCTTGACGACAATGGTCTTCCTCAGCAGGGTGAATTCACCCACTTTGGTACAGGCGTGGCACCAACCATGGTTGGTTTTGGTAGCACATTCCGCTACAAGAACTTTAGCCTTAACTTCCTGATTGACTCCCGTTGGGGCGGTAAGATCTATTCTGCTACCAACGCTTTTGCCTACCTGCGTGGTCTGCATAAAGAAACGCTGGAAGGACGTGAAACAGGTATTGGCTCCATTCCCGCAGAGGACGTGGAGGATTACTATGGTCGGATTTACAGCATCACAGAGCAGTTTATTTACGACGCTGATTACGTCAAGCTTCGTCAGATTCAGTTTACCTACAACCTGCCATCAAGTGTTATTGCCAACCTGCCGATCAGCGGTCTGAACGTTGGTATCGGTGCACGTAACGTAGGACTTCTGTACAGTGCTGCAGACAATATTGATCCGGAATCTACTTACAACGTAGGCAATGCGCAAGGTCTTGAAATGTTTGGTGTGCCGGCAACGCGCTCCGTTCAGTTCAACCTGGGCGTCCGTTTCTAAGCATTAATCCTCTGTTCATTGACAAAACTTTTTAAAATGAAACAACTTTTCAGAAATATAACCCTTGTGGCGGTGGCTTTAATGCTGACCACTACGGCCTGTGATGACGGTTTTGCGGAGTTGAACACCAACCCCAACGCAGCCATCGAGATTAATCCGAATTTCCAGTTTTCCTGGATACAGTTGCGTACTTCCGGGGAGCGCTATGAGAACTGGCGGGCGGTCCTGATTTACTCTTCCACCATGATGCAGCACCTCGCTACCACCTGTGGCTACTGGTCTGGTGATAAGTATTTCTACAATGCCGGTTATTCTTCTTCGCTCTTTGACCGTCAGTACACGCAGGCAGTGAAGGATATTCAGGACCTTATTGCAACCCTGGAGTCTGGTGCTGCTGGTGACCAAACGATGCTGGGCATGGCTCGCATCTGGCGCACGGTTATCTTCCACCGCCTTACGGATGTGTACGGTGATATCCCTTACTCTGAAGCCGGAAAAGGCTTTATCGAAGGTATTGATTTCCCGGTATTCGACTCTCAGGAGTTTATCTACAAGGATATGCTCAAGGAGTTGGAAGAAGGCATTGCTCAAATCAGCGATGATCCGAATCAACCAGGTTTTGGTTCAGCAGATTTTCTCTTTTCAGGAGATAAGGGTAAATGGCGCCGCTTCGGCTACTCTATGATGCTCCGCCTCGGCATGCGGATGTCTGAAGTTGACCCTGCGGAAGCACAGAAGTGGGTAGAGAAAGCCATTCAGGGCGGTACCCTGCAAGCTGGTGAAGATGCTTTCATTGAGCACACCAACGGACCGGAAGGTATTAACCGCAACGGTATCGGTGAAGTCCTTGACCTGACTAACGGTTCTGCCGGTGAGGGTTGCCCACGCCTGAGCGCAACTTTCGTCAACTGGATGAAAGACCACAACGACCCTCGTCTGGATATCATTGGTAATCTGCCTGTAAATGGTACCGAGCACAATGGTATGCCTAACGGACTGGACACCGAGACGCTGTTGGACAACCCAACCGGAACTTCTGCAGATGATTTCAGTACAGTCAATCAGGCTATCGTAAAGGTTTCTTCGCCTATGATGTTCCTCACTGTTGCTGAGTCTGAACTGCTGCTGGCAGAAGCGGCTGTACGTGGCTGGCACTCTGGTAGTGCACAACAGCATTACGAAAATGGTATCCGCGCTGCTATGAAGAACTGGGAGCGCTTCGATGCTTCTATCGTAGTAGAGGATGCTGTAATCGATCAGTACCTTGCTGACAACCCATTTGATGAAGCTAATGCCATGCAGCAAATCGGTGAGCAGTACTGGGCCGCTACCTTCCTGAATGAGTATGAGACCTTCTCTAACTGGCGTCGTACAGGGTATCCTGAACTGACTCCGGTTGACTACCCGAACAACGTTACAGGGGGTACTATACCGGTACGTCTTGTACTGCCTCAGGGTGAGCTGGGCGTTAATCCTAATATGCAGGATGCCTTGAACCGGCAAAGCCTGGGAACCAACTTCCCAGATCACTTCTCCGTACCGGTTTGGTGGGACAAGTAAATTTGATGATGAATTAAGGAGTTATACCAGCCTGTCTTCAGGCTGAACGAGGGCCCTGCCGTTCGAATGAGCGGCAGGGCTTTTTGATTACAGCTCACCTACGATCTTCCGTCCGTGATATTCCCTCCCACCTAAGACTTGGTGGAGTTGCTGAACATTCGTATTTGTAATGCTGCCGGCCGCGATGACCGTTATTTCTGGCGCAGCACACTTCAACAGCTTGCGGAGCTGACCCAGACCTGTCTGTGCCGTGGGGGCACCGCCTGAGGTCAGAAGGTACTTCAAATTAGGAATGGCTTTGAGCTGCCCGACGGCCGCTTCCATGTCCGGTACTTCATCAATGGCTTTGTGGAAGGTAACAGGCCGGCCCTCCATAGCTTCGCACAGGGTGTTGAGCAGGGGGAGGTCTATCTGATGCTGAGGCGTAAGGGTGCCAATAACGAACCCTGGTACGCCCAAATCGAGGAAGCGGGCAATGCTGGCTCTCATTTGTGCCACTTCAACTTCGGTATAGATGAAGTTGCCGCCCCGGGGGCGGATCATGACTTTTACGGGTATTTGCACCTGCTTCAATACCTCCTTTACCAGCTGCCAGTCGGGCGTGGTCCCGCCCAGGTCCAACCGGGCACACAGTTCTAAGCGATCAGCACCAAGCGCTTCAGCCCGGCGGCACTGTTCCAGGGTTTCCACACAGGCTTCCCGGATGATTCCTTCCATGTTTCGTCATTTTATCCTGCAAAGAACGAAAATCCCTTCCCCTTTTGCCAACCAATCCGGATATTGGAGCCTTATTAGAGGTTATGAACACAAATTTTGTATGCCCCTGAATAATCTTTTCCGCCAGCTCTGCATCACGTCCTCACCTTCGTAGCTACACGAAGAAAGGGAATAAAAGGGCTCCCTTTCTGAAGTCGAGGTTCCGGGCGCTCTTTGATCTGACGAAAAATCTTTATTAATTGTCTATACAAAACCTGTATTCATAACCTCTATTCTGAAAAACAACCTGTGAGATGAAAGTAGAACTGACCCGCCTGGACGATGACTTCCACCTGCAAGCCGCCAATGAAGACGGCCTAACCGTCGAAACCGATGGCTCTCCTTCCATCGGCGGGCACAACAAGGCGCTTCGGCCTATGCAGATGCTATTGGCATCCCTGGGCAGCTGCAGCGCCATCGATGTCATCCATTTACTGCGTAAACAGCGGCAGGAATTGCGGGACATTAAGGTAACGGTGACTGGTGAGCGGGATACCACTAAAACACCATCTCCTTTCACAGCCATCCATGTGCACTATACGCTTTACGGAAATATTGCCGATAATAAAGCAGAGCGGGCGGTGAGCATGTCTATGGAGAAACTTTGCTCTGTCAAAATCATGCTGGAAAAAGCCGCTGAGATCACCTGGAGTTGGGAAAAGGCGGATTAACCCTGAATCCCAACTTGCGAAAAACCACCATCAATGCGCACATTCAAACCCGTCAGGTAAGAAGAGGCAGGCATAGCCAAAAAGGCGATGGTCCGCGCGACTTCCTCCGGCTCCCCTACCCTGCCCAATGGCGTGGCATCATTAATGCGCTGGACTTTCTCCGGGATTTTCAACACCCGGTCCACCCGTGCTGTGGCAATAAACCAGGGGTCTACTGAATTCACCCGGATACCATCCTTGCCCCAGTCCACGGCCAGGTACTTGGTCATCCGGTCCATCGCAGCTTTTGACATCGCGTAGATGCCTGTGGTCCACATTACACCGGTTTTGCCGGCAATAGAGGCTACGTTTACGATACTTGGCCCGTCTCCCTTCAACAGAAGCGGGTGCAGCCGGACACTGAGGTCGAAGGCCGTGCCCACGTTGATGTCCATTACATGCTGCAGGTCCTCAAAAGTGGCTTCCAGGGTGGGTTTCCGGACGTTGGTGCCCACGTTGTTGACCAGGATATCCAGTTTGCCCCAGAGCGAAGCGGCGCGCTCCACGATGGCTATACGCTCTTTTTCTTCGCCTATATCCGCCACCATACCGAATGCTTTGTAGCCTTTCTGCTGGTAGTCTTCTTCAGCTTCGCGGATCAGGTCTTCTGAGCGGGCCAGGAACAGCACCTCAGCGCCCAGGGCGAGGAACTCTTCTGTAGTGGCTTTCCCAATGCCCTTGCTGGCTCCGGTAACGATTGCAGTCTTTCCTTTGAGTGTCCAATGCTTCATGTTCTTGGTTGGTATTTGCGTCCGTTTTGAGAACAGCAAAAGCCCGCAGTAGTTTGTTGCCCATCAAAAAAGCCGCTCCCTGCTGTAAGGAACGGCCACTTTTGATAAACTCGGTTGAAGGGTAAGGTTGAATTAAGCACCGGGCACAATGCCTGCACCCGGTGCCTAACCCCGGTTGCCTTTATTCCTTGACGACCCGCTTGTGGACAATACTCCGCCCGGTAGTGATCCGGACCAGGTAAACGCCCGATGGCAGATTCGCCAGCGACAGGCGCCGGTTGTCTTCCACCTGCACCGGCAGCTCCTGCCCGTTCATATTGAGCAGTTGTATCTGATCGGCTTCAAACCCGTGGGGGCTGACGATGTTGACCCAATCGGTTGCCGGGTTCGGGAAGAGGGTGAATACGCCACTTCCGGAGTCTGCCTCTTCATTGGAAACGACCTTAAAGATGGTTTCCTGCCCCTGAATTGGCAGGCGGTTCTCTTCCAGGTCGATACAGAAGGTTTTCTCTACAGATACTTCCGATTCCGTAAGCCCGGCAATATCATCGATTATTCCAATGATGTAGGCGACCTGCCCGTGCCCGGAGACGTTGTTCTGGTCAATCCGGGTCATGGCAATCTCAATACGCCCATCCGGGTAGACTTTATCAACGGTGAGGGTGTTGACCCCGGGCTCGCCAAACCAGCTTGTGGGGTACACCACTTCGATCTCATCGGGGTTGATGACCTCGGGGTCAAACTGCACGGTAAAGGCTACACCGTAAGCATTCTGCACAGGCGTATTGGCTGAACCAATGAGGATGGGGGCCTGGAAGGTCGCACCACTGGGCTGGTCTGCCGGGAAGTTAATGAAAGCCGGTGGGTCCAGATCAGTCCCCGGAAGCTCGGTGATGGGCTCGGGCACACCGTGCGATAAGCCATAGTTATCCATCAGAACCATACGGTCCGCCTCATTAATAACCCCGTCGCCATTGCAATCTGCATGCTTGTAGTTGGTGCCATCTGCGAAGGTGCTGTCCCAATTCATGGCTACCGCAGGGCTCCAGGAATTATCCTGATTTACCCGCGCCGGGCCGGATACGCCATAGCCCAGACCAATCGACAGCAGGTCAATGTGGTGCGCCAGGTTGTCGGCATTGGCATCGCCGGGCCAGACTTCCTCCGTAGCAGGGGACCAGCAAAGGTTATCCAGGAAGCCGGTGCCCAGGATTCTCATGACCGTCACTTCGCCAGTAATCACGATCCGGGAAGCCTCCGAAAAGTTATTGGTATTGGCGTACGGTATGCGCTTAATGGTATTGCCATTCGGCAGGGTAACGAGGGTATTGGCCGTAAGGGTATCGAGCAAGGTCAGCACATTGAAGTCGTCCTCCGTCAGGTAAACCTCCGTTTCCTGTGTGGAATAGTCAAAGGAGACCTCACCTGCGGGTTCCGGGAATTCGAAGTACAGCTCCGCATCCGTGAACTCGACGACTTGCCCCTCTGCCGGATCGAAGAAATTCAGGTCTTCTGAATCGACAACTTCCATGGAGCACAGGCAGAAATCACCCAGGGAATAGCCAAAGAATACCCCACCCTGTGTGCCCACCTCCTGCAGCTCACCGGTCCCGTCACCGGGCGGGCTCTGGAAACCTGCAAACGGCTCGAAGTCCAAGCACGCTCCGTCTGGCCCCAGGCAGTCCGGTACTTCAAAAGCGACCCACTTGCAGCAGTCCGGCTGATCGTTAATGCACACCTTCACTGAATCTACACCACCAGTACCAACCCCATAGCCTTCCAACAGCAACGGAAGCTCCTCCATGCTGTAGAAATTGATGAGTTCACCATTCGAGTTATACAGGTCAAAAAAGTCGTTTCCAGGATTTTGGACGGCAAAATCCACCGTCAAATCATAAGCTTCGCCACCGGAGCAACCGTTTGTCTCGGCAGAAGCTTGTACAATCGCGCAGGCGTTGCTTTCAATACCGTCTACGCAAATATTATCGAAGGCAACGCGGGCGTATTGATTAAAAGTATTGAAGTAAAGCTCTTCCACCGGCCCGGAGAAAACCATACGTCCTTTATTGAAATCCACAACCTCAAAGCGGAGCGTAATACCGTTTTCCAAGGCTATTTCATCATCGACAAAAGGTAGGAAAACCGCTTCAAAGCCGGCACCTAGCGAAATCAGCAGACTGTCTGCCGCGCCTTCAAAGTAATCGATTGAGACTGTTCGGGGAGGAGCGTTGGGTGCTACCGGCTCCAGCACAATGCCTAATATCGCCTCGCTAAAGGAAACGACTTTCCCCTCCGCAGCGTCAAACCCCGGGTAAGCCCCTGCTTCTTCAATACGGACTGCCCCTGCATCATTATCTTCGAAAGTAGTGTAGATCAGTTCAGCCCAGGGCTCCGCGCCAATAATATCTTCTCCTGCACCCGCGGGTGATTCAAAAGGTGCATAAGCTTCAAGAGGAAGACAACCGCTGATGAGTGGCGGGCAGTCAAAAGCGACAAACTCGGTAAAACCACTGCAGTCTCCTCCGCTCAGGTCTTCCACAATCAGTTCATAGATATTGTCAGTAAACGGATCAAACGGGCCCACCACTACCGGGCGCTCATCGCCGTAGCTGAGGGTGTCGTAGATTTCGCCATTACCGAAGATCTTGTAGAGCCCGTTCTCCGGCTGATTGCCTGACACAAAGTCGAGCTCCATGTAGAAACCTTGCTCATCGCAGAAGGCAAATTCAGCCACTACATCTGTGATCAGACAGGCATCGCCCTGACAGTTTGGCTGGGTATAAACGACTTCCTTGCAACAATCCGGCTGATCAAAAATACAGGCTTTGAAAGTGATTTCTTCTGTATTAACCAGTTCCAGGTTAATCAGCTCTCCCGGCAGTGCGGCAAGCGTGCTTTGCCCGATATAGTCGCCATTGAGGTAGAACCAAAACAGTAAATCGTTCTGCGGTTCTTCGACCGCAATATCTACCAGTAAATCATAAGTGCCATCCCCATTGCAATCCTGGGGCGTTGCAGCAAGCTCAAGGATTTGGCAATCACCACCGTTGTCACAGGACTTTGGACCGACCTCCACATAACCAAAGCAGGTGGGATTGGCGAAGTCGAGGATGAGAAAGTCATAGACCGTCACCCCGTCTCCGGCAAAGGGCCCGAGGGTCACAAAAGGCTCGCTGTAGTCAAATGGACCAAAAATTTCCCCGTCCGCGAATATGAAGTAGCCCAGGTCACCGGGATCATTGACCTGCACTTCGATGTCAACGAGGAAGGTGCCGTCTTCGCAGGGATGAGGCTCGGCGATGACGTTGTTGAAGATGCAGCCTACGTTGCAGGCCGGCGCATCAAAAAGCTTTTCCGTGAAGGCGTTGCAATCCGTTGCCCCGATGTTCACCTGATAGGTCTCCCCGTCGCCGGGCAGCCCCGGGATGGTCACCGGGAAGTCATTAAGCCCGTATACCTCGCTGTAGCCCAGCCCAGGTATGGATACTTCGAAACTGGTAGGCACACCGCTGTATTCCAGGTCGAGGACAAGGTTGTATTTCCCGTCGTCATTGCAATCTGTTGCATCGGCAAATACGGCTTCGATGTCGCATCCCGGATTGCAAAATGGGGTTTCTATGGTCGTTTCTGCAGGCTGACACTGCCCGTCCGGATAAGCAAACAGGTTCAAGGGTGCTCCATTGCCTTCAAATGGCCCTATGGTCAGTGGCAATTCTGAAAAAGTATAGGATCCGTAAAACGCCCCGTCTACTTCAAGAATAAAAATATCTCCAAAATCAGAGGCGACTAAATCAAGCTCCACATAGTAGCTGTCCCCGTCACAAGGCGTAGCCTCCGCCACAATATTCAGGATATCTGAGCAGTAGCAGGGAATAGCATCCACTCCTTTGGAAATACAGCACTCCGGGTTTTCAGAATAACAAATGGAGATCACATCCTGCACGTCTCCCGGGTTGATGGCCCAGATATCAAGGCTGAGGTCTTCTCCGGTATATTCGCTCCAGCGAAGGTCTCCGTTGACAAAAATATCTATGGGGGCTCCATTCAGGGCGGCTTCGTCCAGGTCTATAAATGCAGAATAGCTGCCAAAAATACCGGTACACCACTCCGGGAACACTTCAAAATCAGGAATATCACAGTCTGGATTACAATCGCTCACATCGACCGGCACTTCGACTTCGCAGAATACACTATTGGGCGACTGATTGCCCCACTGTTCTACCAATACAGTAAGTTGATCCGTACCTGGGTTAATAAATGGGCCCACTTCTACTGTGGTGTTGATTCCCACCAGGCCATACGAGAAAGCATTACCGATCCTGATCATCACGAATGGCCCACCGTTAGGGTTATCATTCGAAGTGGTCACGGAAAAAGTCAGCACGCCATTGGGCTGGCAATCAATCACCTCCACCGATGCTTCCAAGCCACAGTCTACCGGATCACAGGGCACTTCAAAGTCAACATAGGCGCAGCAGTCCGGCTGATTGGCAAAGCAAATCGACAAGCTATCTGTTCCAGACCCGGGGGAGGGCCAGCCTGATAGCTGTAAGGTAAATGGTGAGGGCTCACCATAAGTCAATGTTTCTGAATAGCCGGTCGCCAGGGAAGTCACTTGCAGTACATCACCGTTTTGAGCATTATCAATGGTCATCGGGATGTTGTAGGTGCCATCGTTGTTGCACCCGGCAGCCGGGACCAGTAAATTGAATCCCTCCAGCACACAGCCATCTGCACAGTCCGGCGTGATGATCGTTTGGGAAGCCCCGCAGTCGCCTTCGGTATCGTATACCCAAACCGTTATGGGCTCACCGTACCCCAGTACCGGGCCTACTGTCACGGGCAGGTCGGCATAGGCATAGGTTTCCAGGAACCCGTTGGAGGTTTCTACTTTAAAGGATTCACTTGGGAGGTTGCCAAGAGCGTCAAAGCCGAGCTCGAAGTAAAAGAGGGAGTCCCCATCGCAGGGTAGAAAGCCGATGCTAAGGTTGTCAAAAACACAGTCTGCGCAGCCTACATCGTAGCTGATTTCCTTACAGCAATCAGCGTTGGCATTGAAGTCGCAAATCTGCAATACCTCAAACTGTGCGGCAGGCAGGGGCAGATCAAGCACCAATTGTTGCCCATTGTAGATCAGGGTTTCCAGGTAGTTGGTTTCCTGAGCTGAAACGGTCAGGGTATCCCCCTCCTGCGCCCCTTCGACCACCAGGATGATCGTGTAAATATCTTCGCCGGGGAAACACTGAACGTCACCCTCCATCACAATGCCTTCCAGCGTGCAATCCGCGCCACAATCCTGTGCAGGCAATACTTTCGTCAGAAAACAATCAGGCTGGCCGAAAGCCGAGACCTTGAACTCGATATCATCAGTCGGGGCGATAAACGGGCTTAGGGTCACCGGAAAATCACCTGCAGCATACAACTGGTAGTTGCCATTGGTAAACAGCTGAAGCGTGTCTGTGGGCAGCCCATCGTATTCGATATCAATGGTGACTTCAAAAACACCGTTGGGATTACAATCGCCGGCTTCCACAATGAGCTCCTGCAGGTCACAGGGCGGCGGCGGATTAATGCAGACATTATCAATATGCAGACCGGAAACGCCTCCAATGAGCAAGCTTTGGACATTGCCTTCGAAGATCAATTGTCCTGAGCTATTGATATTGTTATCCGGCACGACTTCCAGCGTCACTCCGGGGGCCAGTGGATAAAACCCGGGCTCCAGTACAAACTGAATCAGGAGGGCCGCGCCGTTAGCCGCAAAATTGATGGTACCATCGCCATCGGGGGTGTAGTGGTAATCGACCGTAACCTGCTCCACCGGTTCAGGGTAAGCGGTAAAATCGTAGATCGAATTAATGCTGGCAAATTCGAGGAACTGCCCGGAGGCTTGGGTGAAATCCGGAAAGTCTGCGACCTGACGGACCCGCAAATCGCCGTACACGCTGCTCCAGAACAGGGTTTGAACAGGAGCGAGACGCATTGCCACATCAGATTCAGTATAAAATACCGTGCCGGGCGGTGTCCCCGCCTGAGCGCCATAGCCCGGGGTATCCATCATTTCGAATTCCAGGCAATTACCGGAATTTGTGGTATCAAAAGGAGTGGCGCAGACGTTGTCCACCCCAAATTCCTGCCCTCCCACGAGCAGGCTAAAGACCTCGCCGGTAATACAAACGGTCCCCGCAGAAAGGAAGGTATTGTTGCTGCTACTGTCGAGGGTAACGGTGACCTCTACCCCCGGAAAGTCAATACCGGCAATATCCGGGAAGCCTGTGAGCACGGCCACATCGCTGCCGTTGACAGAAAAATTCTCTTCTCCTCCCCCATCAAAGAAATCGAAGCAAACTTGCTGCACGCCGTTCGGATATTGCAACTCCAGGGCGTTATTGCCCATGAACAGGAAATTCCCGTCCAGCCAGTTCACGTTTGCCCCTTCAATGGCGGCATTGCCGAAGCCGGTATTGCCATTGAAGTACTCAATTTCACGGGCAATGGCGATCAGCCCGTCTTGTTCAAAGAGTGTATCGCCGGGGAGGTTATTCAACGCCGGGCCAAAGGCAGGGCCCGCGGGGAAGTCTTCGAAATCTAGACAAGCCTGTTGTGCATACAGGCTGAGTGCGCTAAACAGCAGCGGCAGTAGGTAAAAGTACTTTGCGTTCATGGATTGAAGGATTCGGTTCATCTTAAATATGTTTCGCTGAGGTCCGTTGATTGGATTCGATCACAATACAAAAATGATAAACCTCCTGCCGGGCAACAAGTACATTTTTGGTCTTTTTTTGGATTTTTTTCTCCAATAAATCATTCGTTTATAGCCCTTAATGCCTATAAAAACTGAAAATTAACAAAACAAACAGCCTGTATTTTTTGGATTTTTTATCTTTAGTACATGCATCAACATAAACTCATACAGCTGCTCCGAAGCCTGTCCCGGCGGGAAATGACCCGTTTCCGGGAATTTGCGGAATCGCCCTACCATAATAAGCACGATGGGGTACGCCTGCTCGTACAGTACCTCAGCTCGGCTTATCCTGACTTCACGGAGGAACGATGTGAGCGCGAAAAGCTTTTCCAGGCCCTCTTCCCGGGCACGCCTCACGATCAGCCTAAGTTAGCAGTTATTTTCACCTACACCGTACGGCTGCTGGAACTATTCCTGGAAATCGAGGGCTTCCTCGAAAAACCTGATGCCCGCACCCCGTTTTTGCTTGGGCAGCTCCGGCAACGGCAGCAACTTCGATGGTTTGAGAAAGCCCTTTCCAAATCGGAAGCCAATGCCGCACAACAGCGGGAGCGCGATGCAGACTGGTACTATTTGAGGTTTCGGCTCGCCACAGAATCGGATTACTTTTTCACGACGGTCGCCGAACGCCGCCGGGACAGCAGCCTGCAGGACAAGCAATTCTACCTGAATCACTATTTTCTCTCCGTAAAGCTAAGGGATGCCTGCGAGATGGCGGTGCGGGAACGGATACTCAAGGTCGCCTATCAGGACGCTTTGGTTGCGGTGGCGCTGCAACAAGTAGAAGAAGATCCGGAAAGATATCAGTCCATACCAGCCATCAATATTTACTACCAGCTTTATCAAATGATTACCAAAGCCGGAGAGGACTACTACTACGGCGTGCTACACCACCTGAGCTGCCAACAGGAAGACCTCCCGGACGAAGAGCTGAAAAACATTTACAATTACCTTCAGAATTACTGTATTCAAAAAATCAATACTGGAGAGGCTAAGTTTTTGCAGGAAATTTTCCAACTGTATCAGGTACAGCTTGACAAAGGGTTACTGCTGGAAGACGGGCAGCTGTCGGAATGGCACTACAAAAACATCGTCACTACCGCTCTGCGCCTCAACGCTCTGGATTGGGTGTACCATTTTATCGAGGACTACCGCGAATTGCTGCCTGAAGGTGCCCGGGACAATGCCTACCGGTTTAACCTGGCCTCCTATCATTATGCAGCAAAGGAGTACGACAAGGTCCTCGCATTACTCACCCGGGTGGAATACAGCGACCTAAGGTACAGCCTTGGCGCTAAGGCTCTGCTGCTGCGGACTTATTACGACCTTGAAGAATACAGTGCTCTATACGCACTCGTGGACTCCTTCCGGCAGTACCTTGTACGCAATAAACTAATGGCAGATGGGCGCCGGCAGGGGTACTACAACCTCTTCAAACTGACCCGGCGGGCCGCTGTCTTACTTGAAAACACCGGCTATTACAACCGCAGGCGCTACCACAAGGAATGGCAGCGCCTGCATAGAGATACTCAGGAGGCAGCGGCGGTCTTTAACAAGGCCTGGCTGCAGCAGAAAATCGCTGAACTGGAGCCCTGAAAACCCTATTACCGCATCAGGACCACATCGCCCTGGAACAGCTCCACCACGCCATCGACATACTCCACCTTGGCAAACCAGGTGAAGACCGCTCCGTTCATGAGCTCGCCCCGGTAATGCCCGTCCCATCCGTAGTCCGGATTGTTCGGTGGGGCATTGAAAACGGTAAAGACGGGCTCTCCCCAGCGGCTGTACACTTCGAAGGCTTCAATCTTAACCACTTCCGGTCCGGTCTGCACAAAGAAGACGTCATTGGCTCCATCGCCGTTGGGCGAAAAGACGTTGGGCAGATATACCCTCCGCTGCTTATTCAGAATGAGCTGTATCTGATCAGTGGCCGTACAACCATTCAGGTCGGTGATTTGCACCTGGTACAAGCCGGAAGCTGAAGGAGTAACAAAGGTTACCGGGCAGTCATAGCAGGAAAGGCTGTCGGCCCCTTGCCACAGGTAACGGGTGATTTCGTCCTCCGGGATATTGACATCCGCCGTAAGCCGCACTTCCTCGCCAAGGCCAACCTGGATTTGCCCGTTGATATCCTGCTCAATGATTTCCACATCGAGGTCATTGCCTTCTTCCAGCACTACTTCCGTCTCGTACTCACACCCAATCGCATCCTGAACGATAAGGGTGTAAACCCCTCCGTCCAAATTGGTAAATGTAGCCTGCTGATCGAAGGCTTCCCCGTTGAAGCTGTAAAGGTATGGGCTTGTGCCACCTTCCACGCCACTGACGAGAATGCTACCATTGCCTTGCCCGAAGCAGGTAGGCCCGTTAGCAGTTGTCAGCAGTGCAGTGGGAGCAGCAGCGATTTCAGAAACCTCTACTGTGGACACGCTTTGGCAATTGTTGTCTTCGTCCGTTACGATCAGGAAGTACAGGCCAGCAGTATCCACCGAGAGGCTCAGATCTCCGCCGATTATATTGCTTTGCTGCCCAAATGCCCACTGATGCGTGATATCCGGACCGGTTTGGGAGCCAGTGCCGTTCAGGGTAGCGGTGGGATTCAGGCAGTCAATTTGCTGCGGCTGCCCGGCATCCGCTACCGGTGCTTCAATATCCTGGGTAATAACCACCTCATCTTCACTCTGGCAACTGTTGCGGGTATTGAGAACGACCAGGGTGTAGGTACCCGGTGTATTGACCATTACGGAGTCAGAAGTGGCTACAGTAGACCCGTTTTCGTTCTGCCAGGCGTACTGAATCTCCTCGCCCTGCGTTGACCCGGCAGCACTAAGCGAAACACTCGTGATGGCGCAGTCCAGCCGCTGAGTGAGGCCAGCTTCCGATGTTGGCGTTTCGATATCCTGAATGACCTGTATTGTGTCTCTTTCCGCACAGCCCGTTTCCATATCCTCCAGCAGCAGGACGTAGAACCCCGGATCTTCTGTAGGAAGCTGATCCGTATTCGTAGCCAGCACGGTGCCGCTCAGGTCCTCCCACTGATAGATCAGCGCCGGCCAGGAAGATGATGCACTTCCGTCAATGACCAGACTGGTGGTGGCACAATCGAGCGTATCATTTACGGCCAGGCTGACCACGGGCACGTCATTGGAAAGGGGCACCTCAGCCAGACCGGGCTCAGACACGCACCCGTGGATGGTATCGGTCACAATTAATTCATAGGTGCCAGCAGTGCTGACGGTTGGAGAAGGTACAACTGCGGTTTGAGCATTGATACCGGGCCCCGTCCACTCGTACACAAAAGCCGGCCCCGTACTGGTTCCGTTGCCACCTATGGCCACGGACTCGACCGTGCAGGTCAGGGTATCCGGCATACCGGGATCAGCAACGGGTAGCGGGATAGCCTCCACCTGCAAACTGGCTTGGTTCTGACAGCCATTGGTATCAACCACTTCCAGCACAAACAGGCCGGCAGTGCTGACGGTCAGGGTGGAATCTCCGGCACTACCATTCCATTCATAAGAGGTGAAGGGAGCCGAAGCTTGCAGCACGGTGCTTGATCCGGCACAGAAATAAGGCGTCCCTTCCACCTCAAAATCGGGCAGGGGGAAGGTAATGATGTCATAGGAAGCCGTATCCATACAGCCATTAACGTCTGTGGCAAATACAGTGTAGGTGCCGGCTTCGGTGATGGTCCGCTCGGGGTCAAAGCTCCCGTCTTCCCACTCAAAGGAAGACAGGCTTGCTCCGTTCGCGGTAAGGATGGCGGACGCATCCACGCAAAAGCCCTGGGGCGCATCAATACTGACCACCGGTTCCGGGAAGAGGCTGACATCCACACTGGCGGTACCGGCGCAGCCTGAGGCATCTTCTACGTAAACGGAATAAGAACCAGGCTCTGTGACTGTGATTCCCGAAGTCTGCGCTCCGTCCTGCCATTCGTAGACCGTATAGCCGGCTCCGGCACTAAGCTGAGTCTCAGTGCCCGGGCAAAACTGCAATGGCCCCGAGATCACCGGGCTTAATTCTTCCTGCTGCGACACCTGAAGGCTGGCGGTATTGGTGCAGCCGTTGTCGTCGGTAACGGTCAGGGTATACAAGCCTTCCTGATCCACCTCAATGGAGGAAGCGCCGCTGCCTGTCGACCATTCGTAAGCAGCATAATCGGCTCCGGCATTCAGCGTAGCAAAACCGCCCGGGCAAAAAGAAGCAGAACCTCCGATGGCCACAGCGGGCAAATTGTATTCCAAAAGCTGGTAGCTATCCTGGCTAATACAGCCGTTCACATCGGTGACCGTTACCCGGTAAACGCCTCCGCTATCAATGGTTATACTCTCTGCGCTGCTGCCGGTAGACCAAGTATACGCGACATACTCTGCTCCTGCGGACAAAGTAGCCGTTGTATCGGTGCAGAAACCCGCTGGCCCCTGAATATCCGGTGCCAAAACCGAATACACCCCTACCTCAATGCTATTGGAGGTTACACAGCCGTTGGCATCGGTAACGGTGACTTCAATCGTGCCAGGTGCTGTAACTTCCACTTCGGGTGTGCCGGTATTATTGCTCCACTGGTAATTTTCGAAGCCTGCTTCTGCGGTCAGTGTGGTCGAAGTGCCGGGGCAGAAGTTGGGCGCTCCGTCAATCTGAGGGACAGAGGTGGCGTATTCACTGGTTTCTATCGTAGTCGTCCCCACACACCCCTGAGCATTCGTTACGGTCAGGGTCACATTGCCTGGGTTAGCCACTGCGGTTGTGCCGGTCGTATCCCCAGTGCTCCAGGCATAGGAAGCGAATATAGAGGAAGCCGATAGCGTGGTGGATTCGCCCGGGCAAAAAGCAGGCACTCCGTTAATTTGGGGAGCAGGCAGGCTGATCTCATCCACAAAAAAGGAAGCCTCACCCTGACAACCATTGGCATCGGTGACGGTAACGGTGGACGGACCTTGTGTGGATACGATCAAAGAATCATTGGCAGACCCATCGTTCCAAGAGTAGCTCTCAAAGCCAGCAGTGGCCTGGAGCACAATACTATCGCCTGCACAGAAAAAGCTCTCACCGGTTATTTCGGGCTCGGGCAGTGCGTTTTCAATAAGACTAACCGAATTGGTACTGCTGCAACCATTAGCATCAGTAACGGTAAGGCTGACTTCTCCGGGCTCAGATACGGTCGTACTATCTATTGTGGCTCCGGTGCTCCACTGATAAGACTCGAAGGTGCTATCCACACCAAGCACTACGGCTTCTCCATCACAGAAAGTAAGGGTTCCGGTAATATTGAATTCTGGTAAAGGCTGCGCAGTGACCGTTTGCGAAGTACTGTTTTCACAGCCGTTGGCATCGGTAACGGTTACGGAGACCACATCGGAGTCCGCTACTGTCACAGACGGGGCCGTACTGCCCGTCGACCATTCGTAGGTTTCGTAAGCCGCTGAGAGGGCGAGCATGCTTGATGTGTCTGCACAGAAAGCCAATTCGCCAATGATTTCAGGCGTAGGCAGAGGATTTTCCGTTACCGTCACGGAAGCGGCATTCTGGCAACCGTTATTGTCCGTGACCATCAGGCTATAGTCGCCTGGAGCCGTAACGTCCAAAATTTGCCCGGATTCATTTCCCGTCCATTCGTAATCGGCCATACCTGCCGGCCCGCTCAGGCTGGTGGATGCGCCTTCGCAGAAAGACAGTTCTCCTGTGATGGGAACCTCTGGCAATGGGTTTTCGGTAACGACATAGGAAGCCGTCCCTGTACATCCGTTTGCGTCAGTGACCGTGAGCGTGTAGGTGCCTCCTGCAGTTACTTCCAATTCCTGAGTGGGTGTATTATCAGACCACTCATAGGAAGCGAAGCCTCCCTGTCCCACCAGAAAGACAGACGCCCCTTCGCAAAACTCGGTGGGGCCGGTAATTTCCGGAGAAAGTTCTGTGACCTCCGTAACGCCAATCGAGGCCACGCTCTGGCAGCCCGATGCGTTGGTGACCGTCACGAAAACGGTGCCGGGAGTGGTGATTTCAGCGGTTGGAGTAGTCGCGCCATTGGACCACTCATACGAAAGGCCGGCCGGGCTTGCCGTAAGAGTCGTACTGGTACCGGTACAATAGCTTGTCACACCGGAAATGGAAGCATCCGGCAAGGCCACCTCTTCGACTTCAAAGGTAGCAGTACCCGTACATCCATTCAGATCAGTGGCGGTAACGCTGTAGGTTCCGGCACTGCTAATAGCTATTGTAGGGTCTGTTTCCGTATTACTCCAAATGATATCGGTGTAGGCGGAACCATTAACGACATTCAGCACTCCGAACGCCTCCTCGCAAATGAAATCATCTCCAGTAATTTGCACATCCGGCAGTGGGTTTTCGACCACGGTTGCGCTGGTCTCGGCAACACAGCCGTTGGCATCCGTAACCGTAACGCCCACATTGCCTCCACTGATAACTTCCTCTGTTTGGGCACTGCCGCCGGTAGACCAGCTGTAGCTATCGTAAGCCGGGCTCACCGAGAGGGCCGTTGAAGCATCATCACAGAAGCTAAGGCTACCGGAAATAGAAGGCGGAAGTGCTGCGTCTTCAGCAACCGTAAAAACAGAAGTGGTACTGCACCCCTGATTCGTCACGGTAACGCTGTAGGTCCCAGGGCCTGGAATGGTAATTTGCCCGGTATTACTATTGTTAGACCAGGTAATGCCGTCGTAGGCCGCAGCATTAATGATAGCGAGCGTGCCTTCAATATCCGGGCACAAAAGCGCAGGACCGGATATTTGCGGGTCAGGCAGACTGATTTCTGATACTGTTGCAAGCGCTGTTCCTTCGCAGCCATTAGCATCCGTTACCGTCACTTCCACATCCCCGGGGGTATTGACACTCAAAATGTTGCCGGTGGTCCCGTCGGACCATTCATAACTACTGAACCCGCCATTGGCTGTTAGCGTAGTACTTTCGCCAGGGCAGATTTGAAGGTCACCGCTAATCGTTGGCGCAGGGGCAGGGCTTTCGCCTACCGTGAAGGAAGATTCGCCAATACAGTTGCCAGGCTGAGTCGTGACGGTCACGGAATAGGTGCCCGGGCTGAATATTGGAATGGTCTGAGTGACATCGTTGGTATTCCAGAGGTAACTGGCAAAGTTGCCGGACACACTCAGGAATTCAGGGTTGCCATCACAGATCGCATCCGGGCCTGTTATATCGGGAACGGGGTTCTGGAGTACTTCCACCACCAGTACGGCAGGCAGGGCACATTCCCCCGGTGAAGGAGTGAAAGTCAGCGCAAAAATCCCGTTTATGGATGGTGTAAAAGTCCCGGCATTGACACCGGTCCCGCTCCAGGTACCCAGAACGCCATCCTGTACATTCGACAACAACAGCGGGGGAGCACCCTGGCAAAATGGGCCAATGGGTATGAGGGAGGGCGTAACCGGAGGAACCACAGTAACAGGAACGGCGGCACGGTCTGAAGCACAATCCCCAATATCACAGGCAACATAATAGGTGGTATTGTTATTGAGCACGGGGGTATTATAGACTGGCCCGCTAGCAATCGGGCTGCCACCGGTGGGGCTTGTATACCAGCGGATCGTACCTCCGGGGCAAGCTGCTGCCGAAAGCATAGCACTCTCTCCCTGACACACCTGTACCGGAGTTACTATTGGAGGGGGTGGCGGGATACAAGGCTGCACACAATCCACAAATGCTGCCCATCCGTTACCGGTACCGCTAAAGTCACTGTCAAAAACGAAGGTCAGGCATCCGGAGGGGTGGCTGGAGGTCACGATGCCTGGGCTGTTGTTGCTAAAAGTTCCAATAATCGGAGAACTGGTGTTGGGCCCATCATAGATGGTCAGGTCGTCGAAAGGGCCTTCAAGGTCAAAAACATTAAAGGTTACCTCCACCAGATCACCGGGAATATCCGGACAAATGGTCGTTACTGTATTTTCCTGATTGGAATACTGACCGCCCGGGCCACCCGAATCATAGAAAAAATCGCCGCAGCCGGGAGGGTAAATACAGGTGCCATCGTCAAAATTGGCAGTGGGGTCATAATTGGTGGCCAGCGGGTCTGTACAACCACAGACAGTGGGAGGCACCCCGGGGAAAATCGGAGCAATGCTACCGGCAAAACCCACATCGACGTTGGCATGGTCCGTAATACATAATTCAATTGTATACGGACCACTGCCACAGGCAGCAGCCAGTTGAGCAAAGGTATTTACCGTATTGACATTACAAGGGTCCGTAGAGAGCCCATAGTTCCCTCCCCCAAACGCTAGCCCATTGTCCGGGTTAGGGCCGCCCCCTTCTGAAAAGGTGAAGTACCCATTCACACTGGCTGAAGACCCAAAGGGCGAACCGGCATTGCAGGAGCCGCCACCGGGGCGGGTTACCAGCATGAGAGTTTCTCCGCAGGCATTCACCCGTATCGACAGGTCGCCGATAAAGGTATGTTCCAGTTCCATGGAAAAGCCTATCGGGTTACCGGTAATAGCAGGGTTAATTGGAATGTTGACGCAGTAGGATACCGATGGATTGGCTACCGGTTGATTTTCGTCAGGCAGGCTTATGCTCGGGTCTGTGCACTGAGCTACAGCCGGAGTGACAGGCAACAGGAAGCATGCACCGGATAAAAGCATAGCAATTAGACAAACTGCAGTAGTCGAGTAGTTGTTCAGCATAGATTGGGTTCTGTTAATGCCCGGAGTGTTGGTTACTCAAGGCTTTGCAATAACTCATTTGGCATATCCCGGGGTAGGTATTGATCGTATTGGGCATAGGTAATAGGTGCCAAATAATGACAGGCTAATGTACAATTTTTTGAGCAAGCTGCATAAAGCGGTCATCAATTACGGGGCTGACTGGGCACCGGAATCAGGCAGAAAGTGAACCCAACCTGAGTGGGAACAGGCCCATCTACTTACGGCATTCTACGTTCCGGCACCTTTGGCAAGTGCCAGGATTAACGTACGAGGTTAACCCCTCCCTTAAACAGGCGGACCTCCCCATCTACGAAACGTATTTGGGCAAAGTAGGTAAAATGGCCAATATTCATAGGCTGCCCCCTGAAGACGCCATTCCAGCCATATTGCGGGTCATTGGGCGGGAACTCCTGCATTTGGAAAACTTTTTCCCCCCAGCGGCTGTAAATCTCAAAGTTTTCCACCTCAACCACATCGCTGCCTGCATAAATCAGGAAGAAATCATTACTGCCATCTCCGTTTGGGGTAAAAGCATTTGGGATATACACCTGATAATCGCGGATCACCCGAACGAGCAGGTTGTCGGTAGCTGTACAGCCAGCGGTGTCGGTTATGGTAGCAAAATAACGGATGGTACTCTCTGGCTGGTCTATCCAGGAAAGGCATTGGTCGCAGGCAGCCGAATCCTGTGGCTCCCACAGGATGGATGTCCATTCTCCATCCCGGAGGTTGGTTAATGCATTCAGGAAAACCTCGTCGCCGAGCCGGATTTCCTGATCTTCTCCCAATTGAAGCTGTGGCAGGCTGCCTTCTTCCAATGGAATGGTCGTTTCATATTCACAACCCTCCACATCCTGAATGAGCAATTCGTAGGCACCACTGCCCAAACCGGTGTATTGGGGCTCCATCGACAGCGCCCCCCCGTTCAGGCTGTAAAGATAAGGGCCGGTCCCTCCGGTTACGGAAAGAACCTGTATTTGCCCGTTTTCGTCTTCGTAACAGATGGGATTGACAGCTGATACTTCTGCCCCTGCAAGGGTGTTGGGGTTTTCGGCAACCCAGACCTGAGCGGTATCAGCACAACCGTTTACTGCGTTTTGCACGATCAACTGATAGTTTCCGGGCGTAGCCACGGTTTGCTGCAACACCCCACTAGCAAGCCCGCTTTCCGGACCGGACCAGCTGTAGGTCAGCTGATCTCCCGCAGAGGAACCAGAACCGTCCAGCATAACCGTTTCGTTGATACAATCAATGGCATCAGGGGCCACAATCAGCGCCACAGGAGGCAGGGTATCAATAACAATTTGGATAGAGTCTGTAGCAGAACATCCGTTAACAGGATCCGTAACAGTCAGAAAGAAGTGCCCGGGCTCCACTGTGGTATAATTAGGCAAATCTGCTCCGGGAATATCTCCAAGGACCGCTTCCGACCATTGCAGCATCGGCTCTCCGTAAACGGCATGCACCGATGCCTGTATCAAAGAAGAAGTGGTATTGCAGTCCAAATCGGGCGCATTGGGGTTGATGACCACTGTTGGGATATCATAATCCCCCTGTACAGAGACTGCTTCCACGGCAAAACAACCGGTTGCAGTGTCCGTAACCATCAAACTGAAGTCCCCGACAGTGCTGGCTTCGTACACCAGATTGGTAGCACCGGAAACCGGTTCCCCATTGGCATCCAGCCATTGATAAACGGTGGTGGGCCCATTTTGAGAACCTGCACCCGTCAGGGTTACCGTAGGGGTGTTACAGTCGAGCGTGTCTTCCACGCTTACTGCCACAGCGGGTGTGTAGCTGTTGTCGGTCACTTCTACCGCACTGAGCTCAGACACACAGCCGGTTTGCAAATCGGTGACCACCAAGCCATACATACCAATTTCGGAAACCTCCGGATTAGGATTGTTTTGGTTGCCGGAATTTATACCGGGACCGGTCCACATGAAGCTCAGAAAATCAGGCGGAGCCACTTCCGGCCCAATAAAGACGGATCTCGTATCACAGTCCATGGCTTCGTTTTCTCCTGCATCGGCAAGGGGCAGAGTGGTCAGGTCCACTTCAAAAGTATCTATGGCAATGCATTCATTATCACTTTGGGCACGGGCCGTGTAGAACCCTTCCGCTGACACCTGAATGGTCGTCGTAGTTTCCCCTGTAGACCAATCCAGAAAAGTACCGTCAGTGGTGACGCTTAATTCATTGGAGGTGCCCTCGCACAGTACGCTTTGCCCGGAGATATCTACTTCAGGATTGGCGTAGGGCTTGATTTCCCATTCTGCGGAGTTCATGCACCCTACAGTATCCTGTACAGTCACAGCATAGACTCCTTCCTCAGTCACCGAAATTTCCCGGCTCGTCATCCCATTGCTCCACTGATAGGAAGCATATCCTTCTTCAGCAGCAAACACAGCTGCTCCCGCGGGGCAAAACCCGGTATCCCCCTCTATCTCTGGAGCGTCGACCACAAAGACAAAAACCGCCGTTACTGCATTCGCGGTGCACCCGAGGCTGTCCGTAACCACCACACCATAGCCGCCCTGCTCACTAACTGTAATTTCATTGGTGGTGGCCCCATTTGACCATTGTACAGCTGCCCACTCCCCTTCCACAGAGATGGTGGTGGAACTACCCAGACAGATGTTTTGTGCCGGCGTCAATTCCAGATCGGGCGTAGGCTGAATGAAAACTTCAGCAGTATCAATTGCAGTACAACCATTCTCATCCGTTACCGCAAGGGTGTAAATGCCGGGAGATTGCACATTAATACTCAGGTCTTCTTCTCCGTTGCTCCACAGGTAAGACTCAAAGCCTGCCTGAGCTTCAATCTGGAAGCTTTCCCCGTCACAGCCAGCCTGGTAAACAGGCAATTCGGGGTCAGGTAATGGAAAGGCTGTGATTTGTATGGTATCAGCAGCTGTGCAGCCTGCTGTATTCGTAACCGTCACAGCAAAATTACCGCTTTGGGTGACGGGTATACTCGATGTCGTCTCACCTCCTGACCACTGATAGCTGGTATGGTCGCCCGCATTTAGGAAAATGGAATCGCGCTCGCAAAACGGTGCAGCACCGGTGATCTCCACATCAGGAGCAACAGAGGCGATGACAATAGCATTTGCGGAACTTACGCATCCGAAAGCATCGGTCACTGTAACCATATAGGCCTGTGGGTCCGTCACCATAATCTGACTGGTCGTATCCCCGGTAGACCACAATAAGGTATAATCATTATCCGCTACGCTCAGCGCGTTCGCTTCTCCGGGGCATACACTGAGGTCACCTGTAATGACTGCCTCCGGTTCGGGTATTTCTTCAACAATAATAGCGGATTGGGTGGTACAGCCTTCAGGGGTGGTCGCTGTTAAAATGTAAGTGCCAGGCACATCCACTTCAATTTCTGATGCCGTCTCTCCGGTAGCCCACTCGTAGGCTAAACCAGCTCCTGCAGACACCCCGATAACCACAGCGCCATCCTCGCAGTACCAGGCTGAATCAGGCAATGCCACCTCTGGCAAATCAATAACCTCAAAGTCAAAAGTAGCGGTATTTGAACAGCCATTATCCCCTGTAGCAGTAACCAGATAAGTGGCGGTACTATCTGCTATAATTTCGGAACCCCCAGTACCAGAGGACCAGATATAGTCCATCAGCCCCGGCGTTGCCTGCAACGTAGCGCTGTCCGTAGCGCAAACGAAATCCGGCCGGTAATTTCAATAGCTGGCAGGGCCAATTCCTCAACGGTAAATATGGAGTCGCGGATACACCCATTCAAATCCAGGACAGATACCTGATACAGGCCGGGAGCCGTAATAATTGCATCTGCTTCCTCACTTCCCGTTGACCAGGTCACAAAGGGGTACTCAGCGGGGGCAACAGACAGGGTTATGCTGTCGCCCTCACAGAATGTTACAGGCCCCTGCAAATTGATATCCGGTAACGGGTTTTCTGCCACCGCAACGGCGAAGCTGTCCTGACAACTGTTCGCATCCGTAACAGTCAGGTAATAAAGCCCGGGAGTAGTCGCTTCAATTACAGCCGAGGTATCCCCGGTTGACCAGCTGTATTGGGTGAAACCGGGGGCTGCTTCCAGGTCCACGCTGCCATTCGTGCAGAATGCTGCACTGTCGGGCAGGTTGGCTTCCGGCAATGGCACCTCTGTAATTTCCGTATTGGTTGTGCCTGTGCAACCGTTAGCATCTGTTACCGTTAGCCCATAGGTGCCTGGCGTGGATACATCAAGGGTTGGGGCATTGACCGCACCCTCCCAGCTGTAAGTCGCATAAATAGCGCTGGCAGACAACTCCAGGCTGCTACCTACACACAGGCTCGGCCCACCCAGGATCTCGGGCACCGGCAAAGACAGGGTTTCTGCCACGGCAGAATCGACAGCCACACAGTTGTTCGCTCCGGTAATGGTCACGTAGTAAGTCCCGGCGGCATCTACTGTGACCGAAGGCCCGTTACCGGGCACCGACCACTGGTAATCAGCATAACCGGTATTGGCTTGTATTTCGGTATCTTCATTTTCACAAAAGGTGTATGGCCCGGACAGCCCGCTCACCGGGACTGCTTCCTCCTGCACCAGGATATCGTCGGTGGCGGTACATCCAAATTCGTTAGTCACCTCAAGCTGATAGGTACCTGCACTGTCCACAACCGTTGTGGCGGTTGTGGCTCCGTTACTCCAGTGGTAAGTTGAGTAAGTACCATTGGCACTGATCTCTACCGAGCTGTTGGCGCAAAAGACGGCTTCTTCATCCAGTGCGAGCTGAGGGTTGGGAAATTGCGCCACTATGGCATCCGTAGTGCCGGTACAGCCTTCCTGAGAAGTTACGGTAACGCTATAGTTCCCCGGAGCATTCACCACCAGCGTACTGTCTGTGCTGCCACCATTCCAGGACAGGCTTGAGTACAGCCCTTCCACAAACAAACTAACGGCACCGCCCTCACAAAGGCTGGTATCCCCGCCGATTTGCGGTTCCGGCTCGGCAAAAGCAACGACATCCAGCGTATCTGCCCCAGTGCAGCCATTTCCGTCCACCACAGTCACACTGTAGGTACCCGGTGCTGTTATGGGAAGGGTAAAGTCCTGATTGGTCCCCCCCCAATCTACTGAAACGTAGGGGTCCACACTCAACACCCCGGTAGCATCCGGGCAAAGCCCCACCGGGCCAAAAATTTCAGGCACCGGCGGTAAAAATGCCTCAACTTGTATGGAATCAATAGCAGTACAGCCCCGGTCATCCGTGACGGTAACGCTATAGGAACCAGCTTCTGCAATGGCTGCAGCCGGGCCAGTTGCACCGCTGCTCCAAACGTAATTCGAATACACCTGGCCCACGAAGGCAAAGACGGTATCTCCCGCGCAAAGGCTTTCGGCATTAACGATGGTAACATCCAATGTAAGCGGATCGTACTCTGTGACCTGCAGGGAATCTACGCCGGTACAGCCATTGGCCGCCGTAACGGTGACCAGATAGGTACCGCCTTCCTCTACGGTGATGGTATTAGTGGTGTCACCGGTAGACCAGAGGTAGCCTTCGTAGTTTTGTACCGTCAGCAGTAAGCTGCTGCCTCCATCACAGAATACGGTATCGCCATCCACCTCGGGCAGAGGGGCATCAATAGCCAACAGTTCGGTATCGGCGGAATAAGTACAGCCAAAGGTGTCTGTGACGGTCACGGCATAGTTGCCTGTAGAATCCACTACCAGCAAGCTGTCTATACTGCCATCAGACCATTGATAGGCGGCCCAGGATTCAGAAAGTGCCAGGGTGGCATTTCCGTCCGGGCACAGACCAGGAGGGGAGGCAATCTGTGGCTGTTGAGCCGGTACTTCTTCGATGGTTAGCGTCGTATCGCCCTGACAACCGAATGGGTCCGTCACTCGCAACAGGTAATTACCGGGCTGATCTATCACCAGAAAGCTGTCTGCTGAAAGCCCCACCCAGCTGTAAGTATCGTAACTGCCCTGAACAATCAGGGTATCGGTTGTGCCTTCACACAGATAGGGACCACCGTCAATGATGGGCGCAGGGGTAGGGATTTCGGTAACGGCCACTTCCCGGATGATGGTACAACCGTTACCCGGTGCAGTGACGGTTACAGTGTAGGTTCCGGACTCGTCTACCACAATAGCCGGATCGGTAGCAGTGGTTGACCATTCGTAAGAAGCAAAGTCAGGACCGGCGTCCAGAGTCAGATCCGTACCTTCACAGAAAGAGGCCTCAAAGCCGACCATAATCGTTGGAGAAGGTTCAATGCTTAGGGTCATTGTATCTGAATTGGTGCAGCCATCGGAGCTGACCTCAAGGATGTATTCGACCGTGCCGGAAAAATTATCGGGAAAGACCGCCTGCGGTGCAGGGCTTGAGGGGTCATCAAGGTAACTCAGGGCCTCTGGCGTGCCCATCCAGGTGTAGGTTTCGAAGCCCGTAGCGTAAGTCACCTCACTATTGAGGGTGAACGGTACATTGCCGGAACAAAGCGCCGTGTCCTGATCGAGGGCCACCACCTGCAATTCACAGTTGGGGTTGGCGGTACAATCGAAATAATCTGCAGCCTGACCGGAAAAGGAGATGCTGAAGCCGTCTGACTCAGACTGCTCCCCACCTACCCCGTAGAATTCATTGATGTAGAGATAAAAGCCCTGCCCGGGCTCTACAACCATGGGCGCTACATATCCATTGGCCATAGCACCGGTTTCGTCAAAGAAGATCCCTTCTGAAAGGTCGGTTTCCCCATTGCCTAATCCTGTAAACGGACAAAAACCACACTGAAAAGTCTGGGTTTCCTCCACCGACCAGGCATAAGAACAGCGGTCGGGCTCTCCAAGGCTGTCACAGCGGGTGTCGGCAGCAAATAATGCGAAGTCGTAGTCGACATCACCGCCTTCGTAAGGAGAAATGGTAAAAAGGAGATCGCTGCCCGGTGGCATGTCATTGCGAAAGCGAAAATAGAGCCATACGCTGGAAGACTCGCCAGTCTCATGGCACCCAATAGAGTTATCGGAGTTTTGAAAATCGTTGAGCTCGCCCGGAGAGTCCGGAACGTCAATATTTCGGTCGCCACAAACCACTATCGCACCACTGCAATCGGAGACGTTCTGCGCAATCATCCAAAGGGGCAGCAATGTCAGGGTTAGGATCAGACGGCTTTTGAGATTACAACACCGCATCAATATAGTTTTTCATTCCGGCAATAGCCAGCAATGGATGCCAGCAATTATAAAATGCTATGCATCATGGGATTATAACTCTTCCGGGGCTAATAGGCAAGTGTCTTGTTTATCGATCTGAAAGCGGTTGTGTTCCTGTATAGTACGCTGAATCGGGAGCTGTACTCAGGCATCTGGTAGAAAAAGACAACTTATTCGGGGGGCGAATACAATACAAATATAAAAAAAGTTAAACAGTAATCCCATCATTTGGGAAAACAGCCCGAATAATTCTCTTTTTCCTGCTTTGATACAAGACACCTGAGCCGGACAGATTGCTGCCTGATCATTAAAAAACTAAAATATAATTTTATTCTGCTTCTGTAAACATTTGCTTTACAGAAACTAAGACAACCCCCGGCGCTTCATTTCTTCATGAACAAGGCGGTGTTCCCGGGTCATATCGCCAGTAACGGAGGAGTTCTCCTCCGCTCTGCGGATCAGATAAGGCACCACTTCCCGCACCGGCCCGTATGGCAGGTACTTCCCTACCTTAAAACCGGCAGCAGCGAGGTTGAAGGTGAGGTTGTCGCTCATGCCGTAGAGCTGGCAAAACATCAGGTGGGGATGATCGCGCGAAATGCCCTTACGGTGAATCAACTCAGCCTGCAGTAAATTGCTCTCAGCGTTGTGAGAAGCATTGCAGGAGGCAATACGCTCGTAATTGTCAATACAGAATTTCACTCCGGTGTTGTACGCATCATCGGTTGCGGCTTTTGTGGGGTGGATGGGAGATTCATAGCCATGCTCCTTTGCGCGGGCTCTTTCTTTTTCCATATAAGCCCCCCGCACCAGCTTCGCTCCCAAAATGTAGCCATTGCGTTTTGCCTGATTGTAAGAACTGATGAGGTATTGCAGGCGGTCCTTCCGGTACATCTGAAAGGTATTATACACGACAGCTTTTTCCTGATTGTACCGGAGCATCATCATATTGACGAAGTGGTCGATGGGGTCCTGTATCCAGGTCTCCTCCGCATCGAAAAATACACTGACACCCTTTTGAGCAGCGATATGGCAAATCGCATCGATGCGCTTCAGGATATTTTTATATTCAGCCCGTGTCTCTTTGGTAAAGGCTTCGCCTTCCTGTATTTGCTTCAACAAACCAAAGCGGGCCATGCCGGTCACTTTGGTACTCACCACGGGTACATGGTCTGCTTTGGCAGCAAATTCAATAGCGCGGATGGTTTCGTTCATCGTCTGATTGTACTCCTCTTCAGAATCCTTGGCCTCTGCCCCGTAGTCCAGGATAGTCAGGCATCCTTGTTGAGCAAGTTTATTGATGGAAGGCTGACTGTTCAAAAGCGTAGTGCCCCCGCAAAATTGCTCATAAATGGTATTTTTGACAATCCCTTCCACAAAGGGCAGGTGCATCCTAATAGCCGCCAGCCCCAGTTTTGAACCGATGCCAACGAGCCAATGCCGGTTCATCATGCCAAAAATCCAGGCAGACTTGCGCAGCTCTTCATCGGTTTTGCCTGCAAAGGCTACCTCGGTATTGGAAAAATCAACAATGGGTTCTTCCTTGCTATTGATGACTTCATCAACGGCTTTCTTCATTCTTTCTATATCCTTCACAGGTTTACCTATCTTTTCCATGAATGTAATTTGGTCCGGTTAAGGGCTATCCCAAGGTAAGCTATATTTATCATTTTTTAATATCCCGTTCGGTCCAAATTGCCCACGCAGCTTCGGCTTGGCCATGCAGCATTTGCAGGCCATTCATAGCTTTTGCCCCCTGCTTCAGCCCCAATTCCATAAATGCGGTGGAGGCGGGATTATAGACCAAATCGTATAAATAATGACTGCTGCCCAGCGCATGATAGGGTAATTCGGGCTTGCCTGCAGTATGGGGAGACATACCCAGCGGCGTGGTGTTGATGAGGAGTTCGTGAGCGGCTATCATTTCGGGCGTGACCTGCTCGTAGCTCAACCGGTGATTTCCAGGTGTGCGCGACACCATTTTGAACGGAATCTCCAGCCGGCCTAAAACAAAGGCTACCGCTTTAGCTGCACCACCGGTCCCCAACACCAAAGCCCTCAGGTTGGACCAGCTTCCCCGGGTGGCTTCCAGCCAACTGCAAAGGGAGGTTTCAAAGCCCACCACATCGGTATTAAAGCCCTCCAGCTGATCTCCGCTACGACGGATTGTATTCACAGCGCCAACGGCGGACGCCCCTTCTGACAGTTTGTCCAGATACGGCAAAACGGCCTGCTTGTAGGGGATGGTCACATTTAGCCCGACCAGGTTGGGGTGTTCTTGCAACAGTTCCGGCAGGGCTTCGATTTTACGGATGGGAAACAGCTCGTAGCAGGCGTCAGTGATATCGGCTTTGGCAAACTTCTCCGAGAAGTATTGTTTGGAAAAAGAGTGCGAAAGCGGATATCCGATCAATCCAAACAGCCGCTCATATTCATTCAATGGCTTCATCAAAAACTTTTTTACAGCCCGCGCTTATCTAACCGGTCCAGTGCGAAGACAATCGCCAAACCGGCAACCATGCAAATGAGGGCGCCCGCCAGAAAAGAAGGGCCGACCTCAGCAGCGTACTGCCCCGGCATTAAATTAACCTCCTTGATCACTTTGTCAACCACCATTCCCGGCTGCAGTTCTACCATTTCCCCTTCTTCAGTAAGGCCAAGCACAGCTTTGCGCCAGGGCCAGATTTTGTTAAGGGAGCCCAGCATAAAGCCGGTCAGGACGGCCAGGGTCAGGTTGTGGTAGTGTTTGAACGTCCAGGACAACACCCGGGAGAAAGTCGCCAGGCCCAACAGGCAGCCTGCACCAAAAACGCCCAGGACGACCAGGCTCTCCGGTGCCAGCGTTTTGAGCGCATCCTTAATGGTCGGTATAATAATGGTATACATCCCCATCAGCAGGAGGATGAAACTACCGGAAATACCCGGCAGGATGAGTGCAGAAATGGCAATCATACCCGATACAAATACCAGCCCCAAATGGGTACTGCCTTCCGAAGGGCTGGCAATGGTGATAATGTAGGCGACAAGTGTTCCGACTACCAGGCCGACCACTTCAGTAGCCTTCCAAACACCTACCTGCCGCCCAATGTAGATGGCGGAGGCGATGATGAGCCCAAAAAAGAAAGCCCATAGTTGAATCGGATAATTTTCCAGCAGATGGGTAATGCCAAATACGCCTACTACAATCCCGAAAACCATACCGCCCAGTAAAGTTAGCAGAAAGGTTCCGTTGGCTTTGCTCCAGGCACCAGCCAAACCTTCCCTGCCTAGAGTGCGCCAGACTTCAGGGCCCAGGATGTGTTTGATAGTCTCAAGCAGACGCTCGTAAATACCAGTGATGAAAGCGATGGTACCGCCGGATACGCCCGGTATGACTTCTGCCATGCCCATCGCCATGCCCTTGAGTACCAGTCCGATTGTTGCTGTCCAGTTTTTCATGGCAGCAAAGCTAAATATTCAATCTGAAAAAACCGGCCTTTTCTGGTCAGCGCCTTCTTTATTCCGCTGTGGCGATCATAGCAGATTTTGCTTCCTGCACACCAGTGCTTAATCCGTAGGGGTAGGATGCCCTGCCTGAAAACTGCTGCCATTGCTCTGCTGCGTAGGTGCGTATGTCTGAAAGGCGGGGAAAATCGTATACCAATTGCCCACGGTCGAGGACAGGGACTAAAAGGTCCTGCCCGTTTGTGGCTTCCAATGTCAGGTAGCGGTTTTGGCTTTCCTCCCATAGCTGCGCCCCCTCGAATCCATGCCGGATATCATAGAGGACATCCCCCTGATATTGACCCTCTTTTTCGGACCGCCAGACCTGCAAAATGCCGGGATGAGAAGATTTTACAGCTTCCTCGGACCGCTTGATCCGGTCTTCCCACTCTCCATGCTCATTTTGTATGCCTGCCAGTTTGTAAACGCCGCCCAGAGCCGGGTCTCCGTGCCCGGTTGCCAGGCGGGTGCCAACTCCCCAAACGGTAATTTTGGCGCCTTCTTTTTTCAATTGCGCAATTCGGTACTCGTCAAGGTCATTGCTGGCCACAATCGCTGCATTTTTGAAACCGGCTTCGTCCAGCATTTGGCGGGCTTTCTGGCTCAGAGCGGTCAGGTCGCCCGAGTCGAGTCGAATGCCATTCATTTCATGCCCCTGTTCGCGCAGCCACTGCCCTACCTGTATGGCGTTCCGCACCCCGGCTTCTGTATCGTAGGTGTCGACCAGGAAAATGCAGTTGCCGGGTAAGGCTTCGGCATATTGCCGGAAGGCCAACAGCTCATCTTCGTAGGCCATCACCCAGCTGTGGGCGTGCGTACCCTTAACAGGAATGCCGTAGATGCGCCCTGCCATCACATTACTGGTCGCGTGCACGCCGCCGATGTAAGTAGCCCGGGCCGCCGTCATCGCACCATCCAAACCCTGAGAACGGCGCATCCCAAACTCCAGTACGCTGTCGCCCTGCGCCGCATCCACAATCCGGGCAGCTTTGGTCGCCAGCAGAGTGGAGAAATTGATCAGCGTGAGCAGGCCGGTTTCCACCAACTGACACTGCAGGATAGGCCCCTCCACCCTCAGCATCGGCTGATTAGGGAAAGCCGCTGTACCTTCCGGCATAGCATGCACCGTTAGTTCAAGCTCCATACGCTGCAGGTAGTTGAGAAAAGCTTCATTGAAAAAAGGAGCGCCAGTCGAGCCCTTCAAACCACCCAAATACTGAATGTCCGATACGGAAAACCGGAACTGTTGTAAAAAATCCACTGCAAGTTCCAGGCCCGCGCTTATGGCAAAACCACTCTGAAATGGCGGCTTTCGGTAAAAGAGATGAAAGTTTGCCTTTCGGTTATGCAAACCCGATTTCCAATACCCGTAAGCCATGGTAAGCTGATAAAGGTCGGTCATTAGCCCAAAAGGGCCGCGGTAAAGTTGACTGAGGTGCGTGTTCGGCATGTGGAAATTAGTTAGTTTAATTTTAAAACTAAGTTAAACCCTTTATAGTTGACATGCAAGTGCAATTTTTATTTTCTTCCAGGGCCCAGCCAACCGAAAGGTGTTTTCCCGGGTTCTTATCCGGAATAGAAAAGCTGCCTATGAAGAATTTACTGATTATCCCCTTTCTTTTGCTTTCCTTTTTGGGCCAGGCCCAAACGGATACCTGGGAAGAGGTCAAATCCTTTGAAGGGCGATTCCGGGTCCTGGCTCCCGGTGCCATGCAACTGGCGGTGGATACAATGGAAACACCGGTTGGAGCACTGACCTACTATACCTATTATTACCAGCCGCCGGCAGGAGAAAAATCGGCCGAGAACCTGATGTATATGGTGAGTTATTGTGACTATCCGGAAGGCAGTTTGCATGCAGACAGCACGGAATTACTCGCGGAGTTTTTTGAGACGACCCGGGAGTCCGGCGCTTTCTCCATCAACGGAGACCTGATCTACCATTCTGAACGCAACCTCGGAGATGCAAACGGGCAATACTGGAGGATCGATTACCTGGACGGGAATGCCGTGCTGAAGACTTGGGCACTGGTGGCAGGCCGGCGTTTTTATTCGGTACAAACAGCGACCGTTGCCACCCGAAGCCTCAACCGGTCAACCGACCGCTTTTTCGAGAGCTTCATCCTTATTGAGGCGGAGCAACCTGCTTCACAAAAGCCTTAGCGTGCCGGATAGCGTCCGGAAAGAAGGCATTGAACTCTGTATTTAATTCCTGAAAGTGGCTAACCATGGTGTCAAGGGCACCGGCGAGCAGCTCAGGGCGGCTCACCCGGTGGCTCATCCGCCTGAAGGTGTAGGCAATGCCATTGTGGGTGGCGTAGGTCTCGAGCCAGTTGTCTGCAATCATTTTGGGCACGTAGGTATGTACAGGCTCGGGCATAAGGTGGTGATGGCGCTTCAGGCAGGCGTAGGCATCCAAAATAAAGTCAGACAGCGGCTGCTCTGAGTAGGTGGACCAGTTCAGGGCAAGAAAATAATCGTAAAACACATCAATGATGACGGGCGCATACTTGGAGTGCCGGTCGTACATACGCCGTACGCCTTTTAGCACTTCGGGGTGCTGATCGGTGTAGGAATCAATGGCACGGTGCAGGGCTACGCCTTTTTGCACTGCCGGCGGTAGTTGACTCACCTGCGCATTATTGAGGTAGTCCCCCAAAAAGTTGCCCACCATAAGGTGGTCGTCTTTACCGGAGAGAAAAAAGTGGGCGAGAAAATTCATGCCATAATAACGCTGCTGAACCAGGAGAGTTGAAAGCTCATCCTTACTAAGGTATGGGCACGTCCGAAGCTTCGGGCGTATTCATGCCCAGAAAATCAAGCACCGCCTCAGGCAGCAGCTCGGTGAGGGGCAGGTCGGCGCCATAGGTAAAATACCCAATCAGAGCGATGTGAAAGAGGAGGGTAAACAACAACGCCTTGGAACGGATGGCGCGGGCACTACGGATGGATTTGCTTTGGTAATACATAGCCATTGGGTTTTGGTACGGTGAAATAACGCAGCCCGGACTGCATATATTTTTTACTAAAATGTTAAGAGCACTTACATCGTTGCCACAGTGGTGGTTATCATGACTGCAGTCAGCATTTCCTGAACGGCCTTGCCAACTTCTTCCTGCATTTTTTCGCCATCCGTGAGTTGCTCGAGCCGGGCTTTGGCTGCTTTGCGCTGAGCTTTGTCTTTAATCATCTCTGCGTAAAGCTCACACTTCAGGATAATGACCAGCAGCATGCGTTCCTTTTTATCGGGCTCGGTGGTTTCGTCCAGCATCAGAGCGCGGAGTCGCTGCCGCAATTCATTTTCAGGCGCTGCATCTTTGGTTGGATACCGGTCTACGGAAAAAACCCAGAGTACTTTGCCTTCGGTTTTCTCCAGTATGCCTTCCTGCACCAGTTTGTCTACGGTCAGCTGCCGGAGTTTGGTCAGGCGCTGTACGCAAGTGTGTATCCAGTTGGAAATCCGGTCTGGCTTCTTTCGCTTTGCGATGCGTTCGATGAGGTTATTGAGGGCCCGGCTGTCGGTAATGGCATTGGTAAGCAGATGAACGCGGCCGTCCTCAATTTTAATGCGCTCTTCGAGCAGGAGGTCGAGCATAAAAGCAGCGCCGAAGGCGTAGTTGATATAGCCCCCGGCGTGCGTAAAGTTACCTTTTTCGTCGTCCAGGCTAATCAGTGTAATGGCTTCGTGCAGGTAAAGGTCCATATCTTTTTATGGGAATATAAGCTTCTTTACCAGATGATGCCAGAAAACTCTACCGACCAGTACCCTGATTAGATGAATCCTATTTAAAGTAGCTCTTCCATTTTCCGAATGCTTTCTCAAAATCTTCCTGGAGTTCCTTCCATTCTTCTTTGGCTTCGCTTTGCCATTCCGTGGTTTTCTTTTTGAGTTCAGCGATGCGCTTCTGGGCTTCTTCCCGGGCTTCCTCGTATTCTTCTGAGGCTTCTGATTTGGCATTGGCGGCCAGCACATCCATCTGGGCACGGAACCGCATCAGGCGGTCTTGTAGCGAGCTTGCGGCTTCTGCAGATCCGGCTTTTTCTTCCTCTGCAGCTTTCTTGGCTTTTGCCTGAAGGTTATCTAAAGTGGAGCCGAAGGCAGCCTGTTGTTCAGCAAGGTTTTCAGCTGCAGCTGTCTTTGATTTTTTGAGCTTTGCCAATAGCTCGTCGTATTCTTCCTTTAGCTCTGCCCGGGCTTCCCCGAACTCTTCTTTCACTTCAGCCTGCTGCTCTTCCAACCAGTGCTGAAGGCGGATTTTCTGCTTTTCAAACTCCTCGGCGGCTTCCTTTTTGCCCAGATTGAACTGTACCTGAAGCTGCTCCAGGTCGGATTGCCATTCTTTGAGGCGGTCTTGCATGCGTTGCTTAAGTGTAGACATAACGGTTTGGTTTTATCATTGAACAAAAAAAGTCGACAAAATGCTCGCCCGGATTGAGCAAAATTAGATACAACCGAAAATCCAATCGACCAATCGAATCGTAAATCTGGTAATTTTTTCACCCGATAATACAAGATTCATGAAAAACCTTACCATTCTTCTGGCATTCCTCCTTTCGGTTCAGCTCCTGGCCCACAACGATGACGATCCCGTGATTGGCTTTCAGTCCAGCGAAATCAGCCCGGAAAAAGCGAAAAAACTGGGTTACTCCCTACCCTATGGCAGCCGCGTTGACCGACTCTACCCGGGGACGCCGGCACAGGTGGCTGGGCTTCAGCCCCTGGACTATGTTTATGCTGTTAACGGACAAACCGTCAGTAAGCAAAAGGGCCTGAGTGACCTGCTCGAAGATTTTGTACCGGGCGACAAAGTCAATATTGATTTCTACCGTAAAGGCGAAGCACTAAGCCGAACTTTGTTTTTGAGCCGCCGTGGAGATTTGGATATGCCGCACCAACCAAATTCAGAAGATCCCTTTCTCGGCATCAGCCAGGTTCATGATGAACTTCCAGAGGGCGTAGCCGGTGTGCCGGTCAGCGTAGTGCATAACTCTACCGCTCAGGCCATGGGGCTGGAGCGCGGCGACATCATTACGGCCATTGATGGCAACCCGGTAGCGGACTGGCACGACCTTAGCCCGATGATCGACATGCGGAAGGTCGGAGACCCCATACAAGTGTCTGTTTACCGCAACGGGGATATATTTACCCGCAGCCGCCCCATTAAATCTCAGGCCGCCACCCATGGCAACCACAGCCGGCCTAACGGACCTGAAATCATTCAGCCTCAGGAAGTTGACCTGCCGCCTGTTGCCCGGATTGAGCTTCAGCCTGTTACGCGGCAGGAGGCGACAGTTCTTCCGATCTCCGTGGCGGATAACCCTTCCAACATGAGCCAGACTATTACTATTGCCCCAGAAGCAGAGATTCAGGAACCGGTAGTTCGTAATTTGGCCATTGAAGCCCTGAATATCTTCCCAAATCCCAATACCGGTATCTTCGATATACAGTTTGAGCTGCCTCAACGGGGTGAGACAGCAGTGTACATTTACAACCCGGCAGGACAAGCGGTTTATTTCAATACACTTGGCGAGTTTACAGGGACTTTCAGCGACCGTATCGATATTGCGAACGGCGTCCGCGGAATTTACTTCCTGGAGATCCGGCAGGGACCGCGCTCGCTTACCCGCAAAGTGGTTTTGCAATAAGGCTACAAATAGCACAGGCTCGCCCCGGAACCGGAGCGAGCCTGCTTATCATTCAGACGTTAACTGTTAAAGCTTAGCTTTTCTTGTCTTCGTCTACTTCTTCAAATTCTACATCAGTGACATCATCCGCACCACCGGCATCAGCACCGGCATTGCCTTGTGCCTGATCAGCAGTAGGGCCTTCGGCACCGCCTGCCTGCTGAGTAGCGTTGTAGATATCCTGGCTGGCTTCCTGCCATGCGGCATTCAGCGCTTCGGTTGCTGCGTCGAGGCGGTCCAAATCTTCAGCTTTGTGGGCTTCGCGAACGTCGGCAACTGCTTTCTCGATTTTCTCTTTCTTATCGGCTGGCAGTTTGTCACCGTATTCCTTCAGCTGCTTTTCGGTTTGGAAAGCCAGGTTGTCGGCAGCATTCATTTTTTCGATGCGCTCCTTCGCCTTTTTGTCCTCGTCGGCATTGGCTTCCGCTTCCGCTTTCATACGTGCGATCTCTTCCTGGGAAAGACCAGTGGAAGCTTCGATGCGGATAGACTGTTCTTTGCCGGTACCCTTGTCTTTGGAAGCCACCGTTAGAATACCGTTAGCGTCCATATCAAAGGTCACTTCAATCTGAGGTACGCCGCGTGGTGCCGGTGGAATACCGTCCAGGATAAAGCGGCCTACTGTACGGTTGTCCTTTGCCATTGGGCGCTCGCCCTGTAGCACGTGGATTTCCACACTTGGCTGATTGTCTGCGGCAGTGGAATAGATTTTCGACTTCTTGGTTGGGATAGTCGAGTTGGATTCGATTACCACATCGTACACACCACCCATGGTTTCAATACCCAGTGAAAGCGGCGTTACGTCAAGCAGGAGTACATCCTGTACATCACCGCTAAGTACACCACCCTGAATGGAAGCACCGATGGCGACTACCTCATCCGGGTTCACCCCTTTGTTAGGCTTCTTGCCGAAGAATTCCTCGACCGCCTGCTGAATGCGTGGGATACGCGTAGATCCACCCACCAGGATAACCTCGTCGATTTCACTTTTGCTAAGGCCCGCATCATTCAAAGCTTTCTTACAAGGCTCAAGGGTACGTTGTACCAGTTCATCTGCCAGTTGCTCGAACTTGGAGCGGGTCAGCTTCAGCACCAGGTGCTTGGGCACACCGTCCACAGCCGTAATATAAGGCAGGTTAATTTCCGTTTCGGAAGAAGAAGAAAGCTCAATCTTTGCTTTCTCCGCTGCATCCTTCAGGCGCTGCAGGGCCATAGGGTCTTTGCGCAGGTCGATATTTTCCTGCTCCTTGAAAGAAGCTGCCAGGTGATCAATAATCACGCGGTCGAAGTCATCACCACCAAGGTGCGTATCACCATTGGTAGACTTCACTTCGAAAACGCCTTCGCCCAGTTCCAGGATGGAAATATCGAAGGTACCACCACCGAGGTCGTATACAGCAATTGTGGCATCCTGATCGCGCTTGTCCAGGCCATAGGCCAGTGCAGCCGCAGTAGGCTCATTGATGATTCGGCTAACCTTAAGGCCGGCGATTTCGCCCGCTTCTTTAGTTGCCTGACGCTGAGAGTCATTGAAGTAGGCAGGAACAGTCACGACTGCTTCTGTCACTTCGCTACCCAGGAAGTCTTCAGCTACTTTCTTCATCTTCTGAAGTACCATCGCTGAAATCTCCTGCGCGGTGTACATCCGTCCGTCAATATCTACACGAATGGTATCGTTATCTCCTTTGACAACCTTATAAGAGGAGCGATCTACTTCACCTGCCACCTCGCTATACCGTTGTCCCATGAAACGCTTGATGGAAGAGATGGTACGCTGTGGGTTAGTAATCGCCTGGCGCTTAGCCGGGTCACCAATTTTGCGCTCACCATTATCCATGAATGCAACTACCGAGGGGGTCGTGCGCCGGCCTTCGTCATTCGGAATGACAACGGGCTCGTTACCCTCCATCACAGCCACACAAGAGTTGGTCGTACCTAAGTCGATCCCAATAATTTTACCCATATTATGTGCTTTTGAATTTTGTTCTTTTAGTTTTCAGTCATCGTAACATCAAGCTACATGCCAAGCCGGGCAGCCTGACACTTTCGCTGAAATCATGGGCTTTTTACTGACAAGTATTCCCGCTATGCCCCGGCGGGGACTGACAGAATGACAAAACGGCAGGAAATGGCAGTGACGATTCTCATCTGCCGGGGGCGGAGACCGGCTTATCTTTGCGCAACTTTTAAAATCCGACCTGTATGCTGATCTTCAAGGAATTCACTTTCGATGCCGCCCACTTTCTGCCTAAGGTGCCGCAGGAGCACAAATGCCGCAACCTGCACGGCCACACTTACCGGCTAAAGCTCTTTCTGGAAGGGGAAGCAGACCCGGAAATGGGTTGGGTGGTGGACTTTGGAGACGTAAAAAAAGCCTGGAAAAAGGTAGAACCGCTGGTCGACCATCAATATTTAAATGATGTGCCGGGGCTGGAAAACCCTACTGTGGAAAATATTGCGCCCTGGATTTGGCGAAAGCTCAAGCCCGAGCTGCCCCAACTGGCAAAAATAGAACTTTGGGAAACGCCTACGGCAGGGGTGATTTATGAAGGAGAGCGCTCAAAAGGTTAGTACGTAGCCAATGGCCAATAATAAGGTATAGCTTCCCCACCAACCTACCGGTGTATAAGCTGCCGGAGCAATACCAAAGCGATAGTACAGGTAAAGGCAAAGCAGCAGTTTATCGGCAGTGTAGGCTATGACGGTTGCCCAGGCCACGCCCAAAAGGCCGAAGGGCACCACCAGCCAAAAGCCCAGCGCTACATTCAAGAACAGCTCCACCAGCGAAAAGTAGAAGACCGCCCGGTTGGCGTCCAGCCCAATGAGCACGGTGCGTGGGAAAAGCATCCGGCTGATCAGGATCAGCAGAAAGGTATTGAATACCGGAACACTGTCTTCAAATGCAGCACTGAATACCCAGGTAAACCAGTATGGGCTGCTTAGCATCAATGCCAGGGTAAGCGGAAAAAGCAGATGGTAAAGCCGCAACGACTTCCGGCGCATCACCGGCAGCGCTTCCTGCAAATTAGCGGAGACGGCAGGCAGCATGGCCGTCCCAAAGGCAGCAGCCAGCGCCATGGCGAGCGGCAACTCCCTTGCCCCATACCGAAAAATGGCGAAGATGTCCGGGTCGCCATCAAAATGGTAATTGACCAGCCAGGGGTCGAATGCCAAACTCATTGTGCCCACAGCTGCGTAAAGGACCAATGGCCAGGCGGACCGCAGCCATCTCCTCACCGCTTCCCTCTGCCAGCCCCATTGCCCCAGTTTGCTCAGCCGGATCAACAACCAGAGGAAACGCAACCCGCCCAGCCCTGCCAGCGCCCAGATGGCCGGGCCCAGCCCCCACCCCATCCATGCCGGATAAACCACCACGGCGATTTGTGCAGCATAGGTCAGCCCGGCAAACCAAAGTAGCTCACCGGGGCGGTCCCAGAGCAGGTAAAAATTTTCCAGCAGGAAGGTTGCCAGGTTGAGCCAGAGAAACAATAGAAAAGGAAACAGAAAGGGCAGGTCCGCCTGACCAGTCAGCAGCGGTACCAGCCAATGCCGCCCCCACCAGAAGCCAAGCGTCAGGGCAGCACCGATACTCCCGAAAATCAGGGCTACATTGGTTAGGAAAACTGCCCGCTGTCCTGTTTCCACTTTGCTGAAGCGGGACAGCAGGGCCTGCATGAGCCCCGTTACCCAAAAAGAGGTTAGCACATAGCCCAGGTACAATAACTGCTCGTACCAGCCAATGCTTTCCTTGGGCAGTGCTGTTTTGGCCAGTAGAATAGAGATTAGGATGGCGCTGCCCTGCCGGGACAAAGCATTGCCCTGCATAGCCCTTACGTTATCAATTTGGAACAGCGCCTTCAACATCCGGGCTTAGAGGTCCCGGACCTCATCCTTAAATACCACCCCGAACTGTTCCAGCTCATCCAATACGGGCTCGTATACTTCAGGGATAACGGGGATATTCACGCCTTTGGACTCAATACGGCCTTCCATGACCAGCTTAACGAATATGCCCAGGGGCAATCCTACCAGTTTGGCCATGGCGGTATCGTTGGAATTCGTCCCTTTCATTACCAAAGTGGAGATCAGTTCTTTCTTTTTACCCTCCAGCTCGTATTCAAACTCGTGCTGCATGATAATCATGTCCTTATCCCTGGGTTCGAGCTTCCACTTTTCCATGAGCAGGTTTTCCAGAATCAGCGCCGGCGTCGCGTTAGCCAGCCCTACTTTCTTCTTGCGGAAAAGCCCCAGCCAGTCCAGTTTCTGCATAACCTCATCATCGGGGTCCAGCTTCAGCAGATCAGCAATACGGTCGCGCACGGATCCTGACTTATTCTGAGGGCTGAGATAGCCTTCCATCAGTTCGTGGTAGCTCACCTGCTCACTTTCCAGAATGGGATAAGAACCATCGGTCAGCCCAATCTTCACCAGGGCATTCCATGCATCACAGAACCCCCGGTAGCGGATGGTGCCCCGAAGGATGTTGGGAATATCTGAAAGCCCGTAAACCTCACGGTAGAGCAGGGAATCACGGTTGGCATAAACTTCGAACTCGCCCATACCAGGAATATCAACCACCCGGTATTCCTTAAATAGGCGGTTGTAGGGAATGTACTTGTACTTGCCGTTTTCCAGGTACTGTGCAGTACCCTGCCCGGCGAGGACTACGTTGCGTGGGTTCCATGTAAATTTATAGTGCCAGGGGTTATTGTCGCTTTCGGGCGCAATCAGTCCTCCTGTATAAGACCGGAAAGCCGTGATTTTCCCGCCCTTTTCCTTAATCTCATTAATTTGCCGCATGGCCGACATATGATCGATGCCAGGGTCCAGCCCCATTTCCCCCATGAAGATGAGCTCCCGGTCGCGGGCTTCATCCCCAAGGCGGTAGAGCTCCTGGGAGACATAGGAAGCTGTAATGAGGTGTTTTTTGAGCTTAATGCAATCGTGAGCCACCTCAAGGTGCAGGTGGGCAGGCAGGAGAGAGACCACCAAATCGGCACGCCCGATCAGGTCGCGGCGGTCATTTACTTTGGTAACATCAAGCCAGGCGGGGCGGCCGTTGGGGTGCCCTTTTACCCGCGCCTCAGCCAGCTGCGGGTCTGCATCTGCAACGGTCACAAACCAGTTTTTTTCCAGTGCCTGTCCAAGCACATAATTGATACAGGCACTGGAAGAGCGTCCGGCTCCGATGATCAATATATTAGTCATGGTTGGTTTTTTCTGTTTATTGAGGTAATTTGCCGATTCGCGCAAGATAAAACTTTGCCTGAAACTGTAAAGCGGGTCCTGCCGCTAAATTCCAAATTGTATATAACGCTATGCGACTTCGAAAGCTGGAAACCAATATCCGTATCTACGATAGTGTTGATGAGTTATCAGCAGCAGATCAGACATTGCTGCAATCGGCAGGCCAGGCCATGGATTTGGCTTATGCTCCTTATTCTAACTTTAAAGTTGGTGCCGCTGCACAACTATCCAACGGGACCATCGTACAGGGTGCCAATCAGGAAAACGCGGCTTATCCGATGTGCCTGTGTGCCGAGCGGGTGGCTTTGGGCAACGCCTCCCTCAACTACCCGGAGCAAAAACTGGAAGTCATTGCGATCCGTGTACGCAACGAAAATAAAGCGGTGCCGGAACCCGCTGCCCCATGTGGCTCCTGCCGGCAGGCGATATCTGAAATGGAAGACCGGCAACAGCAGCCCATCCGTATTCTTATGCAGGGTGACGATAGCACGGTTTATGAGGTGGAAAGCGGGCAGGCTCTTTTGCCCCTGGGTTTCAATCGCGATTTTTTGTAGCAGAACCGGGGTAGTCCAGCTGGCCTAAGTGCAACTGATGGTGCCCCCGTTTGCGATCGGTGAAGTAGCGTTGCAAACTAAATATTGAAGAAGTGAATGCGATTTCGTCCCAGGGGATTTCCGCTTCGGTAAATAAGCGTACCTCCAGGCTCTCCTCTCCCACTCCAAAGGCATCCGGTCCTTCCAACTCACCCAGAAAGTGCATATACACCTGATTGATGTGGGGTATACTATATATGGTGTGCATTCCGGTAATTTTCACTTGCGCCCTGGCTTCTTCGCGTACTTCCCGCAGCGCGCCTTCTTCCACCGTTTCGCCATTTTCCATGTAGCCGCTGGGAACATTCCAGTAGCCAAGGCGGGGCTCAATAGAGCGCTTAGCCAGAAGCACTTTGTCTTCCCAAATGGGCAGGCAGCCCGCTACAATTTTGGGATTGGAGTAGTGAATACGGCCGCAGCTGCCGCATACATAGCGTGGGCGGTTATCTCCGTTTGGAATGGTAAACCTTAGCCTGTCAGACCCGCAGTGGCTGCAATAATTCATGCTTCCGTCTCTTTTTCCAGGGCTCGCTCGTACCTTACCCGCTGCAATATAGCATCGCCAAAGATGCTCAGCCCGCTGTTGAAGACCACCAGGGCCAGTGTTCCATAGGCTACCCAATGCCAGGCAGAGGCGCCATCGTATTTATCCATAGCCGCTTCGGCAATCAGACAGGCACCAAAACCAATGAGCACCAATCCGATGGGCGCGCGGAGCAGCCAGCGGCGATAGTATTTTTGTTTATCCATATTAATTGCTTTCGTTCCAAAGGCGTTCGGCAGCTTCCAGGTCTTCGGGGGTGTCTATGCCCACTGTTTCGGTCCGGGTAGTGCCAATGTGAATGCGATAGCCAGCTTCCAGCCAGCGGAGTTGTTCCAGGGACTCCATTTGTTCGTAATGCCCGGGTGGCAGTTGGGCTACCTCAAGCAGTACGGACCGTTGAAACCCGTAAATACCCAGGTGCTTGAAAAAAACACCATGCTCCATCCATTGTTCAGCGGGTACGCCCCTCAGGTAGGGGATGGGCGAACGGCTGAAATACAAGGCCTGCCCGGTAGCGGACTTTACCGCCTTCACGACGTTGGGGTTGTGCAGGGCCTCCGCATCTCTGAGCCGGACGACAAGGGTACTGATATCTGCAGGATCATTGCCCATCAGCGGTGCCACCACGAGATCGATCTGCGCCGGGTCGATAAACGGCTCATCTCCCTGTATATTGACAATCAGGCTACCTTCCGGGTATTGCAGGGCCACTTCCGCACAACGGTCGGTCCCGCTGAGGTGGCTGGCATCCGTCAGTACTGCTTTCCCTCCAAACCGTGCAGCAGCGTCCAGGATACGCTCGTCATCGGTGGCGATGCATACCTCGTCAATTTGGCGGGCCTTTTGCGCCCGTTCGTAGACATGCTGTATCACAGGTTTGCCTCCCAGTAAAGCCAGAGGTTTGCCCGGAAAACGCGTACTTGCGTAACGGGCTGGAATCACCGCTATTGATTTCATATATTTGTTTATATTGCTCTTCTGGTTCAGCAAAATATGAACCCCAAACAGGAAACCTAAACTATGAGGAAAACGACTGGTGCGACTATACTGGCAGGGACTGGCCTTGCCCCATTCACAATTAAAGCCACTGTGCTGTGCGCTTTCCTGAGCCTGCCGCTGCTGGCCAAAGCTACCGGGGACAGCCTCAGTTACCTTACCCCCAAAGATACCATATTTCTGTCGGTGGGCCAGTTTAATGAAAAATACTTCAACCACTACCTGGAGCCAAAGCAGACGTTGTTTTCGCTGGCAAAATTTTACGGGCTTTCCCTTGAGGAGCTCTATTTTCATAACCCGGGGCTTAGCCCTCAGACGATGCGGGTGGGCATGCCGGTCCGTATCCCTATCCCCAAACAGGCCATTGAACAGTATCAGGAGAAGGACATTATACCCGGCCGGTTCGCACCGGTGTACTATGTGGTACGCAAGGGCGATACCCTCTATAAAATATCCAAATCCTACTTTGATATCCCCATGGAGGATATCATGATGCGTAATGGCTTACTGGACCATACCCTGAAAAGCAATCAAACCCTGCATGTGGGGTGGCTGAGCCTCAATGGCATTCCGGACAGCCTCCGTGCCTACGCAGGTGGGGAGCTGGGCAAACGCAACGCTGCCTACCGTAAGCTTTTTCAATATGACATGGCGGGCGAACGGGAGCGGGAGCATCAGGGGGTAGCCTTCTGGCCAAAAGACATGAAGGATGAAACAGACCTCATGGCGATGCACCGAAAGGCAGCAATCGGATCTGTGGTGTCCATCTACAACCCGATGAGCCGCCGTACCGTTTACGCTAAAGTGGTAGGCCGGATACCCGACACGGTTTACAAGGATGATGTGATCGTGGTCGTCTCTCCCCTCGTGGCAAAGTTGCTGGGCGCCATCGACCCCCGATTCTTCGTGAAGGTGAAATACCATCGATGAATTTTATACCTTTGCGGCAAACCAAGTAAAACCCATGGAATACTACGAAAATATCCTGCATACCATTGGAAATACACCGCTTGTCAAGCTCCATAAAGTCGTTAAAGACATCCCGGCAACGGTACTGATGAAAGTGGAGACCTTCAATCCGGGACACTCTATCAAAGACCGGATGGCAATGAAGATGCTACAAGATGCAGAAGCCCGGGGGGACATCAAACCCGGAGGGACCATCATTGAATGTACTTCCGGCAATACGGGCATGGGCCTGGCCCTCGCGGCAGCAGTCAAAGGCTACAAATGTATTTTCACCACCACCGATAAGCAGTCGAAGGAAAAAATAGACCTCCTCCGCGCAGTGGGTGGCGAAGTCATTGTTTGCCCTACTAATGTAGAGGCCGATGACCCTCGTTCTTACTACAGCGTAGCCCGCCGCCTGAGCACGGAAATCCCTAACAGCTACTGGTGCAATCAGTATGACAATCTGTCCAACCGCACCGCTCACTACGAAAGCACCGGCCCTGAAATCTGGAAACAGACCGATGGTAAAATCACTCACATGATAGTGGGTGTGGGCACCGGCGGCACCATTTCCGGCACCGGGCGCTACCTCAAGGAGCAAAACCCGGATGTTAAAATCTGGGGCATTGACACTTATGGCTCCGTTTTTAAGAAGTACCACGAGACGGGCGAGTTTGACGAAAAGGAAATCTACCCTTATATCACAGAAGGCATAGGCGAAGATATTATCCCCGAGAATGTGGACTTCAAAGTAATTGACCGCTTCGAAAAGGTGACCGATAAGGACGGTGCCCTCATGGCCCGGCGCCTGGCCCGCGAAGAAGGCCTACTGCTGGGCTATTCTGCAGGTTCTGCTGTTGCCGGACTGTTGCAGCTTAAGGATGAACTTACGCCTGAAGATGTGGTGGTGGTGGTTATCCACGATCACGGAAGCCGCTACGTCGGTAAAATCTATAATGATGAATGGATGCGGGAACGGGGCTTCCTGGAGCGCGAACTTTGTGTGCGCGACTTGCTGAATATGAAGCATGACGACCGTTTCATTACCCTTAGCGAAACGGATACCGTTCAGGCTGCCTTCAAAATGATGAAGGACCACGATATTTCTCAGTTGCCAGTCATGCGGGAAGGTGAAATGGTCGGCTCGATCACGGAAACTGCTGTCTTGTCCTACTTATTGGAAAATCCCATGAACCACGCTGAGCAAACCGTTGCGGCGATCATGGGCGCTCCGTTCCCACTGGTAGAGGAAGATCTGCCTTTTTCTCAGCTGAGCAAATACGTAGACCGGACTATTCCGGCCGTTATTGCGAAAGACAAGGCGGGCACTCTGCACATTCTGACACAGTACGATATTATCCGGGCAGTGTAAATAAGGTTAGGCAAGGCATTCGCTTTCGGGAGAGGAATGCCTGCTAATCCATCCGGCCTAGAAGAGCTCCACCTGATTAGGGATATGCCCGCTCACCCGGCGTTTCACCTGCTTGGGAGTGGCCTCCGTCTTCAGCATTCTGCGGACGACGCGCAGGCGATGGGTATATCGTTTTTCAGACCGGTCATAAATACCGTAGTGGTCAATCTTATCAATGCGTACGCTACCAAAAGCGTGAATCACCTCCGCATCCGGCAAAATAATACCGCAATGGGTAATCCGGCCGGTACGGTTTTCAAAGAAAGCCACATCACCAGGCATAGACTGCTCCACAAAATCTACGGCTGTACCGATGTAGACCTGTTGGGCTGCTTCACGGGGCAAAGCAATATTGGCAATTTTGAACACCATTTGTATGAAGCCGGCAGCATCTATACCCATGGGGGAACGCCCACCGTGGAGGAAGGGCGCATGCAGATAACGCCGCGCAATTTTGAGGATAAATTCGGCAGAAGGCTTGATGTGCTCCGGAAAAACTGCCTGGCCACTGAAGGTATAGACCGTATTGTCAAGTGCGAAGCGCATGCCATCGAAGTTGGGCAGACGTGCGCCCATAACCACAGGTATCACTTCATTATCCGCCATTAGAGGTTGAAAAAGCTCCAGGCTGTAGGCAAAGTGCTCCCGGAAAACCGACAATTCACTGGGTGTAATGGCTTTGAGCTGATTGGCAGCCACCCAGCCAACGTAATTGTCCCAGATACAGCGTATTTTTGCCCATTGCCGGCCTTTGGTTTCCAGCACCTCAGCCAGCTCACCAAACAGTAGTTGGGACACGATCTCGCTCTTGTCCGAAGAATTGCTCCGGATAGGCACGTTGCTCAATGGGCAAATAGCGTAAGAGGGCATGCATGCGGGTTTACGGAAATCAAGATATTTTCAAAAATAATAAATATCAGCCAATTCCGTTCCTATTTCTGACTTATCAGCGCGAAATACTCGTTTTAGTCCGGCGGCCTGTTTAACTTTGGCCGCACAATCACATGAACCGATTCTATGAAGAAGCTATTCCTGCTCCTTTTTTGTTTTACTTTGCTGAGTGGCCTGCGCCTTACCGCGCAAGACCAGCACTTTACTCAATTCTTCGCAGCACCGCTCACCCTTAACCCGGCTCTGAGCGGCACCTTCAACGGAAAATACCGGGTGGCGCTCGTCTACCGGGACCAAAACCCGTATCAGACTTATGCCGGAGCTGTTGACCTGCGCTTCGGGCTCAACAGCATTGGCAAGCGGTATAAGGATGCCTTTGGTGTGGGTGTGGTTTTTTACAATGATCGGGTGCCCAAATTCGGCTTTTCCAATAATCAGATCAATGTCGCCGGGGCTTTTCACAAAAGCCTGAGCAAATCCAACGATCAGTTCTTAAGCGCCGGCTTCCAGGCAGGGCTGGCACAGCGCAACTTCGGCTACGAGCGCTTCAATTTTGAAGATCAGTTCGGTGGCGATGATGGGTATACCAATCCAAGCGCTGAAATCCTTCCTGCCAATAACTTTGCCTATGGCGATATTTCGGCGGGTATTAATTACACCTATGCGCCCAAGAAAGGAGTTTCTGTCTATGCGGGTGCCGCGATGCACCATATTTTGGAGCCGCAGATCAGTTTCTTTTATAACGAGGATCAGCCCGAACTGGGCAATTCCGACTTTCTGCACCGCAAATACACCGCTTATGTCAATGTGAATATCCCGGTAGGCCTGGGTATTCAGATTCAGCCTCGGGCGCTGCTGTATGCACAGGGCCCTCACCTGGCGGCTAATGCGGGCAGCAATATCCGCTTCCTGATTGATGAAATTTCAGGCGTAGCCCTGCATACCGGAGGCTGGGTACGCCCGGTCCGGGACGAGCTGGATAACTTCATGCTCGATGCCGTTGTGGGCATGGTAGGTATTGAGTTCAGCAACTTCCTGCTGGGGCTGAGCTATGATGCCCGCATTGACGGTATAGGCTCCCTGCGCAAACAACGGGGCGCTTTTGAGCTCTCTCTGGCTTATCTGGGCGAGTACGAGGACGAGGTGGTGCTTTGCCCTAAGTTTTAACCGTAACAGAGGTTGATGCCGGTTACAAATTTGGAGTTCTTACTCAACCGGAAAGGCAAGTGCTGCAGGATGAATGCCGTACCCTCGTCTTCCTGCTGATCGTATTTGACTTCAATTACAGTAGCGGAATCCGTAAAAGGCAGGGCAGGCTCCCGGTGCGCCTGATAGGGCCCGAACCGCAGCCCGGTATCCATTGTGAGCCGGAAAGGCAGCGCGGGTGCCCCCCAGTAAGAACGCTGGTAAGTATTGAACAAAACGGGTTGTAAGTCCAGTCCCTTTCCCAGGGTTTCCCGGCACAGGCTGACCAGCTTTTCCCAGTCCAAAGCACTGTACCTGCCTTCCGGTAAGGGGTAATGCTTTTTCCACCCTACCAGATTGTCTTTGATTTTTACCTCCAGCACCGGATTGCGGATGCAGGAGAAATCGTCCCCGTACCAGCGAAGGCGATACTTCAGGCGTTGGGGCGTACCGGTGACATTATCCTGAAAAGCAGCAAAATCAGGCGTATCAAAATATAAATTATTAATCTGCCGGGGTGGGAACAGCGGCCGAAAGCCCGCCGGGTGCTGCCGGATGACCACCTGGACCACCTGCGGGTGAGCATGCTCTATGCGGTACTTGCGTTCGTACCGCATACCTACATCGTAATATTCTCCACTACTTCCAAACCGTACCCGATCAGTCCCACCCGTTTACGGGGCGTATTGGTGATGAGCCGCAGCTTGGTCACATTCATATCGTGCAGGATTTGTGCACCTACACCAAAGTCCCGCTGGGTCATTTCGGCTCGTTTGCTGAGCTCAGGGTTTTCGCCATTATACTGCCGCTTCTGATAATCTGCAAGGTGGTGAAGAATAGCATCTGATTTCTCGCTGTGGCGCATGTAGAGCAGCAAACCCTGATCTTCTTCAGCAATCATCTCAACGGCTTTTTGCAGCTGTACACCGTAGCTATTGAAAAGACCGCCCAAAATTTCACCAGTTTCGGTAGAGGAATGCACACGTACCAGGACGGGGTCATTTACTTTCCAGTCGCCTCTTTTTATAGCCAGGTGGATATCATCCGTGGTGAGTTGGCGGAATGCGATGACTTCGAAGGGCCCGTATTGGGTATCAATGGAAACAGATAGCTCCCGCTTGATCAGGCGCTCGTTGCGCATCCGGTAAGCCACCAAATCTTTGATGGCGATGACTTTGAGGTCGAAGCGCTCTGCAATTTTCATGAGTTCCGGCAGGCGGGCCATCGTCCCGTCTTCGTTAAGGATCTCCACCAGTACACCTGCTGGCTCAAAGCCGGCAAGACGAGCCAGGTCGATGGCTGCTTCAGTATGCCCGGTACGGCGGAGGACGCCCCCGGTCTTGGCCCGCAGCGGGAAAATATGCCCCGGGCGGGCGTAATCAGTAGACTTGGTAGCCGGGTCCACTAATTTTCGGATACCGGTAGCCCGGTCGTAAGCCGAAATACCTGTAGTACAACCATGCCCAATCAGGTCGATCGATACGGTAAAAGCCGTTTCATGCAGGGCGGTATTGGAAGAGACCATCATTTTGAGGTCCAGCTCATCTGCCCGCTTTTCATCAATAGGCGAACAGATCAACCCACGCCCATGAGTGGCCATAAAATTAATGATCTCTGGCGTCACACACTCGGCTGCACAGATAAAATCGCCTTCATTTTCGCGGTCTTCGTCATCCACCACAATGATTACCTTTCCCGCTTTAATATCACGGATGGCCTCATCAATGGTATTGAGTTGAAAACCCTGTTGCTTAGTTACGTTTAGTTGGTTGCCAGACATTTGAGCGTACTCCTTTAATAAATTTGAAAAAACCGGTAAGCAAAGCCAGGTTCATTGCCAAAAAATAATGGGCACCCCGCAGGGGCAGCCAATGCAAGCCTGCTTTCCGAAGCAGCTGATCCAGGACGGGCACCAGGATGATACCACCCGTCAATACGGCAAACAACCACTGCCAGAATAAGTTGCCCAATGCTGCGAGGACAGCACTGCCCGCCAGGATCAAAAGTAGGAAAAACGGGCCAAGCCACCGAAGGGCTTTATGAGAAAAAAACGCAAACTGCAGCGGATTTACCGGTGGCCACCACAAATGCGGGAATGTCGTCAGGTTTTGAAAATTGCCGGCTGAGATACGGGCTTTCCGGCGGTATTCCTCTTGTATTTCATGAGAAACAGCTTCGTAACAGATGGCGTCCAGTTCGTTAATGGCTAGCCCGCCCTGCTCAAACATACGCATGGTGATGTAAAAGTCATCCACCAGATAGGTTGGAGGCACTCTGCTGAAATAGCGGGCCCGGATCGCATAAAAGCCGCCAAAGGGGCCCATCATTCGACCCCAGACCAGCCCTTCGTAGTGTTTCAGGCGGACCTCACCGGAGATGTAAGTATTCTCCGCTTCGGAAATGCCCTGTTGCTGCATACCCGTATGCAATATGTGTGCATCGACCAGCCCGATTTCCGGATTTTGGAAGTGCTGTACGAGCTTGAACAGCACCTCGGGAGCAGGCATAACGCTTGCATCCGTTACCACAAAAATGGGGTCGATACCGTCTGATGCGAATTGCTGCCGGGCGTACCCTGCCAGTTCATTGATAACTTCGGGCTTGCCCCGCCTTTGCTGAAACGGGAAAAAGTGGATGTGCTTTTTCTCCGCAGCGATGGGCGCAATGATATCATTTGTGCGGTCATCTGAACAGTCCGAACCAATAAAAATGGACAGCCGCCCCTCCGGATAACGAAGGTCAAGCAGGTGAGCCATTTTCTCTTCGATAACTGCTTCCTCATTGTAGGCCGACATGATCACCGCTACCTGCGGCCAGTTAGATTCGGGATGGTAGACATCCTGATTGGGTGATTTCCCGCGTGCCAGCCAGCGCATCAGCGAAGGGTAAATCAGGTATGTATGTAACAGCGCCAGTGCGCTCAGCCCAACCATGATATGTAGCGCCCATTGCCCCATGCATCAGAGCGCTTCAACGCTTAATTCCGCATAAGCCTGTACCAAACGGCGGGCCACCTCCATGCTGTCATACTGCTCCAGTACGAAGCGGCGGGCTTCACGCCCGAGGGTTTCGAGTTCTTTTTGCTCCTGAAGCTTGGAAGCTTCTGCTATCTGCCGGGCGAATTCCTCAGGGCTGTTAGCGATCAGGGCGTGGATACCTGGCTCCGCGCTAATGCCTTCCATCCCCATTTGCGTACTAAGGACCGCTTTGCCCAGAGCCATACCTTCCAGAATTTTGGCACGCATGCCGCTACCGGAAAGCAAAGGCACCACCATCAGGCTGTGCTGATTGATGAAGGCGCTTGCACTTGGGACTTCTCCTTCTACTACGATTCCCGGGCGGTTCATCCGGTATAGCCATTTGGGCGTATTCCGACCGGCAATATGGAGCGTCAGGCCCGGCTGTTGTGCCTGTACCAGCGGCCAGACCTTGTCCAAAAACCACTGCAAACCTTCCAGATTAGGCATCCAGTCCAGAGAACCAATGAAAGAAAGGGACAATGGCTTCTGAAAACTGGAATAGTCTGGCTGATAAGATTGGCTGTCCACCCCGATTGGCGTGATCGTAGCTGACCCCTCGTAGCCCAGTTCCCGGAAACGCTCCAGGTCTCCCCGGGTAATAGCGGCCAGGTGGTCATAGGCTTTCAGTTGGCTGATTTCGTATTGCCGAAGCCGCCCGGTCAGATGGCGGAGGTACCATCGCTTGGGCCAGAGGGCTGTATTTTGGCTGATGCGCTCCCAGATTTCAAATTCTACGTTATGCGCCCGCATGCTCACTACCGCATCCGAATATTTTCGAATAGCCGGAATGTAGGGCGATAAATAGGGTGTTTCAAGCTGTATAACATCGAACTCGGTTTGCCGGAGCAGTTTTACTAGTTTTTTTTCAAAGTCAGAAGAACAAAAACGGGCAATATGATAGGACGCTGTACCCCGAAGGTGCCACAATGCCTGCAGAGGCTTCACCCGGTTGTCGACTTTCACATCGTGAATACTGGCGTAATGATTAAAAGCCTTTGGCAATTTCTCTTTTGGAAAATAGTGCTTGCTCGTATTCATAGCCAACAGATGCACTTCGTGCCCAAGTGCTTTCATTGACCGGCTCAGGGCGGTCACGGCGATAGATTCACCATCTTTTAGCGGAAAAGGAAATTTTTTACACAGCTGAAGAATTCTCATTCATCCTTTTTTTCCGGCGGCTTGACCTGGAATTGATTCGTAAATAGCTCAACATGTGGGGCCTGGCAACAGTGGTGGGCCGACAGCCAGTAAAAATTCAGACTCGCTTCACTGGCGGTCAAAGGTCTGCAAAAATAACGTTTTTTTCCAAAATGCGGGGTGAATATGGCTTGGGCTTTGGGGTATGGATTGCACGCAAAGAAGCGGAGGGGGAGCGCAAAGGGCGCAAAGAGTACAAGAGAAAGGGCTCGCAAAGACGCGAAGAGGTAGGGCAAAGGGCGTAAGCAACAGGACATCAATCGACCTCTTCTGTTTCTGCGGTCCAGGGTGGGCAGACCACGCACCAGAAGTGGAGCGGTTCTTCGCCCGTGTTTTTAATGTATTGCTCAGCGCCGGGTGGAATGAAAATGACGCTGCCTGGTCGGGCTTCCATGATTTGCCCGGCAACGAAGGCCTTGCCCTGTCCCTGCACTATGATGTAAGTCTCTGAACGCCCGTGCAGGACGTGTGGCCGGGAAGCTTCTCCGGGCTGCAAAGCGGCGTGTGCCAGACTGAAGCCAAAGTCAACTCCATCGTTCTTGGGGTGCAGGACTTCCCGGATTTCGGTGTCGTCTCCGGCTGTAAAGGAAGCAATGGACTGTAGCTGCTTATGAATAGGATGCATAGTAAGTAGGGGATAAAACCGGGCGGTTAATGCCACCGCCCGGTGATGGTTTTTTATTCGTCGCTGATCATTTCGTAAGTGTTGTTCTCCCGGTCAATATCGGCCATGCCAAAATCGGGATCGATCACCACCTTTTCGATGTCTTTGGCTTTCACACCCAGGTCCAGCTCATACTGAGGGTGCGTCCATGGCCAGTCTTCAGCCAGCTCCATATCATTCAGTGGTTTGTGGCCACGCATGATACGCAGCGGCACGAGTATCCGCTTGCTCGTGCCATCGGTAAGCACCACTTCCACCTCCACAGGCATAGGCATAATGCCTACCCGGTTCAGTACAGCTACGGCGGTACGCCCATCGACCTTCACGTTCTCAATGCCGTAGTCTATGGTATGTGTGGTGTTAATCCAATATTCGCGGTACCAGTCCAGCTCTATCATGGATTGCTTCTCCATGATACGGATGAAGTCATTGGAGTTGGGGTGCTTGAACTTCCAGGTATCAAAGTAGCGGAGCATGCCCTGATCGAAGGCATCTTCCCCGATGATGTACTTGAGTTGCTCCAGGAAAACAGCGCCTTTGACATAAGAAGCCACGCCGTAAGCGGAATTAGTATTAAAGTGGTCCGAATGGGTGATCAGGGGTTCCTCCAGCCCGCTTTGGGAGAAATTAGCGTAGCCCATGTAGGAGCCCAGGTGAGGATTATCGGAAGCTTCGCCGGGAATCAAACCCTTTTCGCGCAGGTGGTTCATCACATTACTACTGGCCCAGCTGGTGAAGCCTTCGTCCATCCAGGCGTACAGGGCTTCGTTGGTACCCAGCAGCATTTGGTACCAGCTATGCATGAGCTCGTGTACCGATACGCCTACCAGACTGGGCAGGCTGCGCTCGCCGGTAATCAGGGTCGCCATTGGATATTCCATACCGCCATCGCCTCCCTGAATGAAGGAGTATTGTTCGTAAGGGTACTGCCCGTAATTTTCATTGATGAATGCAAATGCCTCGTCCATGATAGCGGGCAGGGCTTCCCAGTTCTCTTTGGTGCGCTCGTTCTCCTGGTAGAAGAAGTGCATCACCATACCATCTTCCCGCTCGTAGGTGGTATGGGTGTAGTCAGGATCGGCACCCCAGACAAAGTCGTGCACATCCGGAGCGACAAAATTCCAGGAAAGTTTTTTGCCTTTTTTCACCTTCACAGCTTTATCGGTATACCCGTGACCGATTTCTTTCGGATTTTGCAGGTAGCCCGTAGCACCGATGATGTACTCGCTGTCGATATGAATGGTCACGTCAAAATCGCCCCAGATGCCGTAAAACTCCCGGCCTACATAGGGATTGGCATGCCACCCCTGATAGTCGTATTCTGCCATCTTGGGGTACCACTGAGCCATGGAGTAGGAAATCCCCTCGGCATTATCGCGTCCGGAACGGCGGATTTGTACCGGCACCTGCGACTCGAACTCCATTTCAAAAACGGCTTTCGAATTAGGCAGAATGGGCTGAGGCAATTGTACTTCCAGGATGGTGCCCACGACTTCAAAGGTGGCCTTTTTCCCATCCACGGTAAGGCTGTTGATTTCATGGTAGCCGATCTCATCCGGCTCCAACTCACCAATCCGGCCTCCTACCCGTGGGTCCGAGTCCTTCAGGTTTTGGGAGCGTACATCCATCATGCTGTTCGGCTGGAACGCATTGAAGTACAGGTGGTAAAAGGCCCGGTGCAGGGTGTCCGGGGAATTATTGGTGTAAACCAGCATTTGCTTACCATCGAACTGATGTTTCTTGACATCAAAGTCGATATCCATCGTATATTTTGCAGCCTGCTGCCATCGGTCGGGTTGTGCCTGCAAAGCGGCCATTGTGATGCAACAGAAAAAAAGAGAATACCAAATTTTCATATAGTCAATTGATTGTGTTTCTAAAGCCTAAGTCATTGGCAAAGGTAACAAGCCATCCCTGATCATCCGGGTGCAAAAATTGGGAGCTATTCCTCAGATTGCTGCTCTTCCGGGTACTCAATGCGCACATGGTGTACACTGCGCATGAGTTGCTGAAAAACCGTTTTGCAGGTTTCCAGCTCAGAGAAGGTCAGCTCAGAGTCTTCCAGTTGCCCCATCGCCATTTTACCGGCTATGATTTTATCGATCAGTTCCAGCAGTGCCTCCTCTGTTGGGTTTTTCAGGCTTTTGCAAGCCGCCTCTATACTGTCCGCCAGCATGAGAATGGTCTCTTCCTTGGTGACGGGCTTGGGGCCGGGATAGCGAAAATCCTGTTCGTCCACTTCCTCGTCCGGATGATCTTTAATGTAATTGCGGTAGAAGTATTCTACCCGGGTCGTGCCGTGATGGGAGGTGATGAAGTCGATTAAAACGTTGGGGAGGCGGGCTTTTTTAGCCATTTTCACGCCCTCTGTGACGTGGCTGATAATGATTTCAGCACTTTCCTTATCAGAAATATCCAGGTGCGGGCTTTTATTACTTTGGTTTTCAATAAAAAAGGAAGGCTGTAGGGTCTTTCCTATATCGTGGTACAGGGCAGCGACTTTCACCAGCAGGTGGTTTGCACCGATGGCACGGGCGGCTTCTTCTGATAAGTTAGCGACCTGAAGGGAATGCTGAAGGGTGCCCGGTGCTTTATTGGCTAACTGCCGGAGCAACGGCCGGTTCATATCAGACAACTCCACCAGCGAGATCGATGAAGTAAAACCAAAGAACCGTTCCAGCAACGGGATGAGCGGATAGGCCAGCAGGGTCATGAACGCGCTGATCGCTAACCAGGACAATACCGACAAGTCAATATCCTGATAATTACCTTCCTGAATTAGTGAGAGCCCGACATATCCGAGCAGGTACACTACAAAAATATACAGGATGGAATAGAAGAACCGGGTCCAGTCCCTCGTGTCCACATCGCTGAGCAGTACGACAATACCGGCAAGAATCTGAAGGAAAGTAAACTCATACCCCAGAGAAGACAGGAAACTCGCCAGTAATATCACTACCAGATGGGTGAATAAAGCCAGCTGCTCATCATAAAAGTTTTTGATGACAATCGGCACGATACAAAACGGGATCATGTAGGTACTGAGCAATGCCACCTGTTCTACTGCGTACACCAGATAACTGAACGCCACCAGCCAGAGCATGATGAAGACCAGCTTATTGAAGCGGGAGAAGACCGCCTGAGCATACAAGCGCACATACAACAGGAAGATGCCAATAATAAGAGTGGACAGCAGGGCGTATCCTGCCAGAACACCAGTATAAGACTGCTCCTCCGTTACTTCCTCCCGGTACTTGGCTTTGAAGGATTGGAGCTTTAGATAGATTTCTTCAGTGATATAGCCGTTTTCGGTTACGATGAGGTCGCCCTTGGATACTCGTCCCCGGTAGAGGCCCACCTGGCTTAGCTCTTCTGCCAGCAAGCGCTGGCTAAGAGTGTCATTGTAGATAACATTGGGAGCGATAGACGACTCCAGCAGGCCGTAGAGAAAGTCAGACTCCGCCAGTTTACTGTACGGCAAGGACTCCGACAGAGAGGCTTCTGCTTCCGGCACCGTAGTCAGGTTTTCCAAAGTCTGGGGGTGAGTGGTATTGCCCCTAAGCACATTCACTACAAAGTCCGCCGGTTTGTCTTTGTGCGCTTTGTCCAGCTCTGCGATGCCTGCCTTATACAAATCCTGCAGCAGGTTTTTGCCGTAGGTACGGTATTTATCCGGATTGCGGGTGACATCCGGAAACTGCTCTTCGTTGATTTCCTCCAATTGCGCCGTAAACCGGTCCTCAAAGCCCGTAATCTGCATTTCAGTGATGGAAGGCAGCTGCTCGTAATAAGGTGAAAAGCTATCCTTTATACGGGCTCTCTCTTGTTCAATTTCCTGGTCCGGTTTGAGAATAGCGAAGTCAAAGGGTGCCCGAAGGTCCTCATAGCGCCAGCGCTGCCCCTTGTCAAATTCGTATTTGAACTTTACATTGTTCGGGAACAGGAAGCTGATGATGGCTACCACACCAGCCACCATGAGGTATTTGACCAATGTAGGAAGCCCTTCTATCGTCGTTTTCCATGCACTCATAGGGGTAAAGATACGGTTTTAGGGCTTATGAACCACGCCTTTGCTCAATGTAGGGCGGCGCGCTCCGGTCAACCTTTTTTACGCGGTGCCCACACCACCTCATCAATCCCTTTGGAGTAGCCAATAAAACGGGCCAGGATAAACAGGTAGTCCGACAGGCGGTTGAGGTACTGCACAACAACAGGCTCTACCCGGGATTCCTGAGACAGGGCTACCACGAGTCGCTCTGTCCGGCGACAGACACAGCGGGCGATGTGCGCACTCGAAACGGCAGGGTGCCCACCCGGCAGAATGAAGTTCTTTAGTTCAGGAAGCACTTCGTCCATTTCATCCATAGCCTTTTCCAGGGCTTCAATATCGGTAGCCTGAATATCGGGCACGGGCATATCTTTATCCGGATCGGAAGCCAGGTTGGCCCCGATGGTGAACAGGCGGTCCTGAATGTCTTTGAGCAATGCCCGTACAGCAGGCTCTGTGAACTGATCCCGGACCATACCAATGTGCGCATTCAGTTCATCAACAGTACCGTATGCTTCAATTCGGAGGTGGCTCTTAGGCAGGCGTTTGCCACCGAAAAGGCCAGTGGTGCCGGCATCACCTGTCTTTGTATAGATTTTGAAACCCATAATTGGTTGTCGTTTTCATGGGTCAACAAGCAGCAGGAGCCGGAGGTTTTAAAAAAATATCATTCTTGGTTGTAGCGGTGGGTAGGATCGCTGGCTTTAACAATATTTTCGTTGCGCTGATCGACTTCCACTTCACCGTCCCGAAGACGGACCATACGATGGCAGTGCTCGGCAATATCAGGTTCGTGGGTGACGAGAATCACGGTGTTGCCCATTTCATGGATGCGCTCGAAGATGCCCATAATCTCAATGGAGGTTTTCGTGTCGAGGTTACCGGTAGGCTCATCCGCGAGAATGATGGAAGGCCTGTTTACCAGCGCCCTGGCAATAGCGACCCGCTGCCGCTGACCGCCGGAGAGCTCATTGGGCTTATGGTCCACCCGGTCGCCCAGCCCTACTTCAGTGAGGACCTCACGGGCGCGGTCAAGACGGGCAGACTTGGATTGCCCGGCGTATACTAGAGGCAGCGCTACATTCTCCAAAGCTGACAATCGCGGGAGCAGGTTGAAGGTCTGGAAAACGAAGCCAATCTCCTTATTACGGACTTCGGCAAGCTCATCATCGTCCATAGTGGATACATTCGTGCTGTTGAGCCAGTATTCGCCACTTGTAGGCGTATCGAGGCAGCCCAGCAAATTCATCAGGGTAGACTTTCCCGAACCGGAAGGCCCCATTAAGGCCAGGTATTCATTGGCTTGGATATCCAGATCTACACCGCGCAGGGCATGGACCTTGGTGGTACCCATGGTATAGGTTTTGGTAAGTCCCTTAACGGCGATGATGGGCTGCATAAATTTTTATTTTTTTGAAGGTATCACTTTGGGTACCCGAAAATACTCGCTGTCCTGATCCGGTGCGTTCCGGAGCGCATCAGCACGACCGGTTTGCCCGCGTACCACATCTTCCCGCAGGACATTTACGTCCTCATTGATGTAGGTCAGGGGCTCAATGCCTTCGGTATCCAGTTCTTCCAGCTTTTCGACCATCTCCAGGATCCGGTTCAAATCCTCCTGAATGGCCGTGCGCTCAGTAGTGGATAATTGCAAACGAGCCAGTTGTTCCAGCTTCAATATTAAGGACTCGTCAATTTTCATGATAAAATATTAGATGTTTGGCGCTAAATCATCGGTAAACAACCATTTACCATCGAAGGAGCGGATTGGTCCCGATTATTTCCGCTATCTTTTATATTTTCGCAGGAAATCCTGAAGAAAATGAGCGAAAACAGCGCGAAGTCGCCGCCAAATATAAAACATATTGCTATAGCGGGTAACATCGGAGCGGGCAAAACCACCCTTTCAGAAAAATTGGGCCATCATTTTGGCTGGGATGTCCACTACGAATCTGCCAACGACAACCCCTACCTGAGCGATTTTTACGAAGACATGCAGCGGTGGTCCTTCAATCTGCAGGTGTTTTTCCTGAATAACCGTTACCAGCAGGTCCTGAAAATCCTGTCCGGTGACCGCACCGTAGTACAGGACCGCACCATTTACGAAGATGCCTATATCTTTGCGCCCAACCTGCACGATATGGGGCTGATGTCCACCCGGGACTTCCAAAATTACTTTGATCTGTTCAAGACCATGTCTTCACAGATTCAGCCGCCAGACCTGCTGATTTACCTTAAAGCCAGTATTCCCACCCTTGTGGAGCATATTCAGGAGCGTGGCCGGGACTACGAAGGCAATATGAGCCTGGATTACCTCAAGCGGCTCAACGAACGCTACGAAAACTGGATCAGCAGCTACAAAGAGGGAAGGCTCCTCGTCATCAACGCTGATCATATTGACTTTATGCGCAATCCGGAGGATATGGGCAATATTGTCAATCAGGTTAACGGAGAGCTGCACGGTTTATTCTAACCAATTGCTTACCTTTGCGGCCTTGTTAAATATTGGGCAGGCGGCGGTAATGCCGGTTGCCAGTTACGTTTACTTTCAATCAAATACAGCATATGGCACTAAAGGCGGGTATCGTGGGGCTTCCCAATGTTGGAAAATCTACCCTGTTTAATGCGCTGACCTCAGCCAAAGCACTGGCAGCCAATTATCCATTCGCAACCAAAGACCCCAACGTGGGCATCATCACTGTTCCTGACCCCCGCCTTGACAAACTGGCGGAGCTGGTCAATCCACAAAAGGTACAGCCTACCACGATTGAGATTGTTGATATTGCCGGCCTGATCAAAGGCGCGAGTCAGGGGGAAGGCCTGGGCAATCAGTTCCTGGCCAATATTCGGGAAGTGGATGCGATAGTGCATGTGGTGCGCTGCTTTGATGAAGGCAATGTGGTCCACGTGGATGGCAATGTAGACCCGGTGCGCGATAAGGAAACGATTGATACTGAGCTGCTGCTCAAGGATATTGAGACTGTCGAAAAACAGGTAGACCGCTTCAAGCGGCAGGCTAAAAGCAATAATAAGGAAGACCTGAGGAACCTGGAAATCAGCCAGAAAATACTGGCCCACCTGGAGGATGAAAAACCTGCCCGGGCTATTGAGCTGGACGAAGCCGGACAAGCCCTGCTGAAGGAGATGTTCCTGCTTACGGCTAAACCTATCCTTTACGTGTGCAACGTGGAAGAGGACGCTGTGAATGATGGCAATGAGCACTCCGAGCGTTTTAAAGCGGCTGTAGCCGGTGAGCCTGCGGAGGTCATTCTCGTCAGTGCGGCTATTGAAGCTGATATTGCTGAACTGGAAACCAAAGAAGAGCGCCTTGAGTTTCTAAACGACATGGGGCTGGACGAGCCGGGTGTTAACCGGGTGATTCGTGCCACCTATAAGCTCCTCAACCTCATCACTTACTTTACTGCCGGTGTTAAAGAAGTCCGTGCCTGGACCATTCAGGATGGCTGGAAAGCCCCACAGGCAGCAGGCGTCATTCACACCGATTTTGAAAAAGGCTTCATCCGGGCCGAGGTTATCAAGTACAACGACTATGTAAGCCTGGGCTCAGAGCAGGCGGTCAAGGAAGCTGGCAAAATGGCAGTGGAAGGCAAAGAGTACGTGGTAACCGATGGCGATGTCATGCACTTCCGTTTCAACGTATAATGTCCGACCTCCGATACTATATCCTTAATAAACCTTACGGGGTGCTCAGTCAGTTTACGCGGGAGCACCCTGATCATCGCGTGCTCGGGGACCTCTATGATTTCCCCGGGGATGTTTATCCGGTAGGGCGGCTTGATAAGGACAGCGAAGGCTTGCTCATCATTACCAATGACAAGGCACTGACCCACCGGCTGCTTGACCCAAAATTTGAGCACCCCCGCACTTACTGGGTGCAGGTCGAAGGTATTCCGGACCGCGAAGCGTTGTCTCAATTGCGAAAGGGCGTTGCCATACGCATCAAAAAGCAAACCCACCGCACGCGGCCTGCCAGAGTAGAGCTTTTCACCTCTCCTCCTCCCCTCCCGGAACGCGACCCGCCCGTCCGATTCCGCAAAACCGTGCCGGATAGCTGGCTGTCCATCCAACTGACTGAGGGTAAGAATCGTCAGGTGCGGCGGATGTGTGCAGCAGTTGGGTTTCCGGTACTGCGCCTTGTCCGTACCCAGATTCAACAGCTGAACCTTAGCGGGTTGGCCCCCGGGCAGGTCAAAGTGCTGGACCACTCTACCATTCTTAGCAAGCTAAAAATCGCTCCGCAGTAAACTCATTTCCTGCAAGGTTTATACTGACGATTAAGTGGTTTGCCCGCGATGTCGCAAATCCAAGATCCCGACATTTATCGTCGGTGACCACTTCGTATTGCGCATAATCATCATGCAACTCGTATACAGACCGTAAATCTCTAAAAAGGATTTGGAAGGAGTCTACACTTGCCCGGATACCGAACGCTCCATGCCTAAACATCTGTAAAAATATCCGAGATAGAATCGATGGATGCCTAACAAGCCAAAAAAATACAAAGGATCGCGACAATCTGACTCCTGCCAGCGAGCGGGTTTATTCGCTGATTCGCCAGTCGACAGGGTTTTTACCTTTCGACTTGAGGTATTCATTGGCTTTGGAAAAGTGGGCGCTGCCAAAGTAAGCACCTCCTGCAAGCGGAGAAGGGTGTGCAGCTTCAAGGACCAGGTGTTTGTCCGCGTCAATCAGCGTTTTTTTCTTGCGGGCAAAACCACCCCACAGCATAAATACCAGCCCCTCGCGCTTTTCTGATAATTTACGGATGACCGCATCTGTAAAATCCTGCCAGCCAATTTTCTGGTGTGCGCCGGCCGTTTTATGCTCTACAGTCAGCATGGCGTTCAGCAGGAAGACGCCCTGCGCTGCCCATGCCGTCAGGTCGCCGTGACTGGGCGGAGCAATGCCAAGATCGGACTGCAGTTCTTTGTAAATATTGCGCAGGGAAGGCGGCACCCGGACGCCTTTAGGCACTGAGAATGACAGCCCCATAGCTTCCCCCGGGTTGTGGTAGGGGTCCTGCCCCAAAATCACTACTTTGACTTTATCGAAAGGCGTGGTATTAAAGGCATTGAAGATGAGACTTCCGGGCGGATAAATCTTTTTCCCGGCGGCCTTTTCCTTTTTCAAAAAAGTGGCAATACTTTGGAAATAAGGTTGTTGGAACTCCTGCTCCAGGACTGCTTTCCAACTTTCTTCGATTTTTACCTGGCTCATGCGCTTAGCTGATCATTGTTTAGTCCTGCACGGAAGATAATCCGTCTATTCCGGCATATTTTCCGGAAGTGATCTGTATAAGTTTCTCCAGCGACTGCTCCAGCAATTGCCGTTTGGTCCAAAGCAGGTCATGCTTGCGCCCCTCCAGCAGTTTGAATTCTAAAAACGACGCATTGACCAGCCGCTCGTTGGCGAATATAGCATTTTCGGGGTAGATGAGGTTGTCGGCATCGCCGTGCAGAATGATAGCTGCGCTTTTAATACGATCCCATAGCCCGGCCATCGAATCCAGCTGCATCTTATGGCTCAGCTTTTCCATGTTTGCCACGTGAATGGAGCCAGGCAAAAGCCAGCGAAATGGCCAGTGCTTAGTGATATGGGTGAAGGTGAAAGTCTTTTCCTTACCGGGCATGAGAGATGCCGATTGCAGCAGAATTCCATCAACGAGGTCCGGGAAATCCATAGCAATACGAGCCGCCACGGTACCACCGTAACTCGAACCATGCAGAATAACCGAGGGATGCTGCCCCCGCTTTTCTCTGATCACTTCGGCGATCAGAGCCGCCTGTTTCTTTACTGATATTTCAGGCTTTCCGTAACCGGAATAACCATAGCCTGGCCGGTCAACTGCCATCAGCTTGGCTTTTGCCAAAAGGCTCGTGTCTTTTAGAAAAGTCCGCCAAAAAGAAGAAGAACTGGGCGCACCGTGAATAAAGACGACTAGGGGCAGAGAGTCCCGCCCAATTTCCAGGTAGCGCAAATCCCGACCTTCGGTGGACAGGGTACCAAACTCCGCCTGCAGACCGAGTGGGTTTTCGGCCAAAATTTTCTGGTAGGTTGGCGTACTGATCCGCATTTCCATAAAGTCATATCCATAAATAAGGAGGAGGAGGAATGCGAAGGAGAAGTAGATTCTTTTCTTCTTGACAATTTTTTTCACGGGATGTCCAATTATGAGCTAATGCATTAACGTACAACCTTATAAACAGATAAGGCCAGTTGATGGTTGCCTCTATTTGCTTTCATCTTGCACTCTAATGAAAAAAACTGTAGCTTTGCAACCGCTAAAAATGGTCCCGTAGCTCCTCCACCTTCGCCTCTCAAATGGCTTCGGCGGACAGCGGGGGATCTCATTTGGCCATAACGGGCAGATTGTTTTTCTTTTTGCCCAATCACTTGGTCCCGTAGCTCAGGGGATAGAGCATCTGACTTTAAGCAGCCTGCCATAAGAGGCGGGCAACAGGAGCCTTTGCGGGGAAACAAAACCTGCAGAGTGGACGCCACTGTATCGGGGAAACCTTCTTTGCTGCGGCAAAATGGCAATCCCGAGGAAACTTGAGGCTTTCTTAGTATTTTTAGTGTTATGTACAAGCATCACACTAAAATCAAAGGAGACCTGGGTATTCTGAAGGCTAAGCTGGATTTATTTTAGCTAGGCTATTTGATCCTTAATCCGGAGACGGAACATGCCCCTTTTGATATCGTTGCCTACAAAGAGGGCATCTTTAAAAGAGTGCAGATCAAATACAGAAAGCTAAAGAAAATGATACTGTTGAAATCACTTTCCGAAGTTCTTATGCATACTCCGGAGGTGCAGTCAACAAGGCAGTAGATAAAAACGAGATTGATATCTATGCAATCTATTGCCCAGAAACGGATCAATGCTACTGCATAGATCCCAGTCATTTTTCCCAATCCGTTTCGCTTAGGGTAGGAATACCTCGAAATAACCAGTCCAATGGAGTGCATTGGGCAGAGGACTTTCGCAAGGTTCCGTAGAGACTATACGTGGCGCGCCTGAAATGGCGAAGAGATAGTCCAGACCACAAATCCTGACATTGATCGTCAGGAGCGGCGAAAGCCGTAGTTGGTAAGCTAATCAGACGGTCGCAGGTTCGAATCCTGCCGGGATCACCAGAGAAAGCAGCAGCCTGTGCCCCAGAGGGGTGCAGGCTGTTGCATTTGGCAGCGGTGCAAAACCCTTTTGCAGGAGCAGACAAATGCAATAGCCTGCATGAGCGCAGCGAGCAGGCTGCAGGTTTTTGACCTTGGAGCCCAAAGGAAGGGCGCAGCCAACACTGCCGGGATCACCAGAGAAAGCAGCAGCCTGTGCCCCAGAGGGGTGCAGGCTGTTGCATTTGGCAGCGGTGCAAAACCCTTTTGCAGGAGCAGACAAATGCAATAGCCTGCATGAGCGCAGCGAGCAGGCTGCAGGTTTTTGACCTTGGAGCCCAAAGGAAGGGCGCAGCCAACCCTGCCGGGATCACCCCTCCTACCCCACGACCGGCAATTTCACCGTAAAAACACTCCCATTGCCTATCTGGCTTTCCAACTCAATGGTCCCATTATGCCGATGGACTATATTCCGGCATATCGCCAGGCCAAGCCCTGAACCCTCGTACTTCGACCGGTCGTGAAGCCGGGTGAACATTTCGAATACCTTTTGCTGATATTGGGGCTCAATACCAATACCATTATCTGCAAACTTCAGGATGTGCCAGCAGCTGCTTTTTTCATAACTCAACTGTACTTCCGGATCAGGAGCCGAATTGTATTTCAGCCCATTAGAAATCAGATTTTTAAACAGGAGAAAGAGTTGAGTTTTATTACCGGTAATGACGGGCAGCTTTTCTGTAGCAACGATCCTACCCGCTGCGGGGTCTCCTTCTCTGACTAAAGTGCTAACCTCCTCCAAAACGGCATGCAAGTCAACCCGTTCTTTTAAATGGTCAACATTAGCCAAACGGCTGTATTCCAAAAGGTCTTCAATCAGGGTGTTCATCCGCTTTGCATTGCTTTGAATGATTTGCAGGTACTCCAGGGCCTCAGCTTTTGGATTAGGCAGGTACCGGCTCAGCAAGCCCGCAAAACTAGATATGTTGCGCAAGGGTTCTTTCAGGTCATGGGAAGCAATGTAGTTGAAACGCTCCATTTCGGCATTCTTCTGCATAAGGCTGCGGTTGTTTTCCTCCAGGGCCTGCGTACGGGCCTCCACCTGCTTCTCCAATTCATCATTTTGTTTTTGAAGCAGCTCGTTTAACTCCTCGATTTCTTCAGTCCGTTGATTAATCTTTGCTTCCAGCCTCGTATTTTGAAGCCTTACATTCCGGTTGCGCAGAAGCACCAGCAGAAACGGCAAAATAAGCCCCACCAAAACCACTAAAAACTGGAATGGACGGCTTTTCCACCATGGTGGAATGACCTTCACTTTCAACTGCCGCCCTTCTCCTGAGCGGTCACCACTGAATACTTCAAAAGTAAATTCTCCATACGGCAGATTCAGATAAGTTACCTGATTTTGCCCGATCATCCGGTTCCAGTCCTCGTCTACGCCTGACAGTTTGTAAATAAAGTTGCGGTAATTGTACTGCTGGAAATTCAGCTCAGAAAAGCCAATAGTAAAGGCATTGTCCGGATGAGATAAGGTAATCTCTTTTTGGTAGGTAATCGAGCTGTCCATAACAGCAGCGCTGTTGGGTATGCTAAAATCAGTCAGCACTACGTTGCCCTTGTAGTGATTGCTGATCAAACTATCCGGGTGGAAGACAATCATGCCAAAGGTCCCTCCAAAAGCAATGCGCCCATCTTCAAGCGCCTGCCCTCCGCAAAAGAAGAAATCTACCACGCCAATACCATCCTCTTTATCGAAGCTGCGAATAGTGTACGTGGAATCGATGCTGAACAGCCCAAAATTAGTACTCCCCCATATGCGCCCCTTCTGGTCCTCAACCAGGGAAAAAATCCGGTTGCCTGGCAGGCCATCCGAAATACTGAAGCGGCGGAAAACCGCAGGCAGCCCGGCCGAATCTCTGGCTATAGCTTTTGCCAGACCGCCTTCAAAAGTACCAACCCAAAGGGCGCCGGAGTGATCTACAAGCAGAGAGGTCACTTCGTTTTTGGGAATCGTGCGCGGGTCTCCCCGTTCTGTTTTCCATACCCGGAACGTCGTATCGCCGGGCAGCAGGCAATTGACTCCTCCGCCCCATGTCCCCAGCCAAAGCCGGTTGTCCGCATCAAAGACCATTGCATTGCTTTGTATGCGGTTATCTGAAAGTGAACCGGGATTGGATGGGTCCTGCTTGTAGTGCTCCCAATACTGTGCCTGCGGGTCGTAGTAATCCAGCCCCTTTTCCGTTCCAATCCAATACCCTTTTCGATAGGGGTCCTTGATTACGCCCTGCACAAAACTACTGCTTAAACCCTCCTGCGTTTCAGTGGCTACCGGGACAGATCCTGGCCTTTCCTCTCCATACTTCCAGCGCAGCAGCCCGTCATCAAAAGTGCTAATCCATAACTCCTGATCAGGGTCCAGATAAAGCTGAGCCACGTCCAACCCTTCCTGCAGCAACCTGATTATTTCAGATTGTTCCGGCTTTTCTGAAGGATTGACATCCCATTCAAACAAACCGCCATTGATCCAGGTACCCAGCCATAACCGGCCATTCGGAGCCTGCACCAGAGACTTCACCCACTTGCCCTGTAAAGCATCCTTTCCGGTATTGGTGGGCACAAAATCGACATTCCTGTTCAAGGTCAGTTTTTTGATGCGCCCCTCACTAAGGGCCACCCAGAGGTTCTCTTCACGGTCCATATAGGCAGAACTGACCTGATAGTCTTCTGTTCCCTTTACAAGTTCAATCTCAAATGCTCCTGATACTGTTTCTCGTAATTGATAGCCCCCCCTCTCCGTTCCCAGCAACAGAAAACCATACGGATGGGCTTCCAGGGAAGTAATGTAATTTTCCGGTGCACGGGGCGAACCGGGGTTCACAAGCCCGCAGTGCTGCATCTCCAGGCTCCCGGGGCTGATCTTCTTTACGCCATACCGGGTAGTTGCTACCCAGACATTCCCAGCCTCATCTTCAGCAATATCATAAATAAAATTGCCCCGCTGCGGTGAATCGCCCGGGCCCGCACAGTCGTATTCCCGCTCAATCTTAGAGGCATTAAGGTCTTTCCGGTTGATATGCCCTTTTATGATGCTACCATCTGTAACGCCTGTCCAAAAGCAGTTGCGGCTGTCTACCATGATGGAGAACAAACGGGTGCCGGCCAATATTTCCAGGGTCTCAAATTTGGGATTAGGCTTACTTTTTTCGCTGGCAGGAAGTATGGATATCCCTCCTCCATTGGTCGCCATCCAAATGTTCCCGTCCTGGTCGATGTCAAGCCCGAAAATATTATTGTTCGATATGGACGTCTCATCATCCGGATCCGCCTGGAAAGACCGAAAGGCTTCTGTTTTGGGATCAAACCGGCAGAGCCCGCCGGCTAAGGTCCCCATCCACATTATTCCGTCATCATCCTGGCAAATCGAATGCACATGATTGGCAGAAATAGAGGTGGAATCATTTGTGATATTAAAAAAAGACTTGACATCAAACCCGTCATAACGAAATAAACCGGCATTGCTGCCAATCCAGATGAACCCGAGGTCATCTTTAAAAATGGTTTGTGCAATCCGACCGTTGAGTGGCCGGAGGTTGACATCATCAATGATAAAATCCTGGTTATAACCTGGTGTATTTGCCCCGCTAAAGACCCATAGAAGGATCATCAAAATAGAGCGGAGTAATCCAGGTTGTTTACCACAGCCTTGCTTCATCTGGAAACGAATATTTCCATAAAACTAAAAAAAACAGCCAAATAACTTTTCAAGTTAGCTGTTTTTCCAGAATCAACAGGTCAATCCGTTTAGCTATTTTTTCACTTCACTCAAAAAGAAAGCAGTATTTTTTTTAGACTAATCTAAAATTTTTATTAAACCAAGCACATATCTTTGTTAGCTTTAGCTAAAAAAAGAGCACAACTGCGAACTCATAGCGCTTTTAAGGTGTAATACCTCGTAAAAAACAGAGAGCAAAATGAATAGATGGATGGGGTTTTGTATGAGTTTTATGCTCCTTGGAGTGTTGTCGGTACATGCTCAGGACAGCCGGGTGTCCGGTACGATTATAACCGGCGACGGACCGCTCGCGGGCGTACAGGTACTACTATTAGGCACTTCCAATGGCACTGTTACTGACGAACACGGCAATTACCAATTGGCCAACCTGCCTGCCGGCCCCGCCCGCCTGCGCTTTTCCTTCCTGGGCTACCGTACTAAAGAGGTGGAGCTATTTCTGGAAAAAGGGCAAAACCAATCCCTGTCAGCAGAGCTGGAAAAGGATGTGCTGCGGCTGGAGGATATCGTTGTTTCCGCTACCCGAAATGGCGTGCCGGCTCACCGCGCGCCGGTTATGGTCAACCGCATCGATGACCGAATTTTTGAACAAACGCAATCGCTGAGCCTGTCCGAAGGGCTGAGCTTTTCGCCCGGGCTGCGGTTGGAAAACAACTGCCAGAACTGTGGCTTTACTCAATTAAGAATGAATGGGCTGGATGGACCGTACACCCAAATTCTCATCAACAGCCGCCCGGTATTTTCCGCACTCGCCGGCGTTTACGGGCTTGAGATGATCCCCTCCAATATGGTTGACCGGGTAGAAGTGGTCCGGGGCGGTGGTTCCGCCTTATTTGGGGGCAACGCGATTGCCGGAACGGTCAATATCATTACTAAAGACCCCACAGACAATACCTTTGAAGCAGGCACAAACCTGGCGCTAATCAATGGTGAAACGCCTGAGTATACGCTATCTGCCAATGGGACTATAGTGGACGAACAACTCAAAAAGGGCATGAGTTTTTTCGCCTTCAACCGCAACCGTGAACCCTGGGATGCCAATGGTGATGGCTTTTCCGAGATTACGCAGCTACAAAACACCACCTTTGGGTTCGATGCCTTCTACAACCCAACCGAGCTGAGCAAAATCAAAGTCAACCTGTTTAATATCAGCGAATTCCGGAGAGGAGGCAACCAATTCGACCTGCCAGCTCATCAAACAGACATCACGGAGCAACTGGACCACCGAATTCTGGGGGGCGGGCTATCGTATGAGCAGTTTTCAAAAGACAAACGGCACAAATTTGCACTTTACGGATCCGCCACCCACGTCAACCGGCAAAGCTACTACGGTGGCGGGGGCCGGGTGCTGGGCCCTCAGGATACGCTGACTGAAAGCGATATTCTGGCGCTCAATGCCTATGGCGAATCGGAGGATCTGTCGCTGGCATCTGGCGTGCAATACACCTACAACATCAGTTCGGAATGGATGCTTACCGCCGGAACCGAGTATCAATACAATGATGTTTTGGACGCCATGCCCGGCTACAGCCGTGAGATAGACCAACAGGTCAGTACCTGGGGTACTTACGCTCAGGTGGAATGGAAGCCTACAGACAAATGGTCGCTGCTGGCGGGGGGGCGATATGACAACCTCCGAATTGACGGTATGTACCGCCTTGGCGTGGAAGACCTGAGGACAGACCAGGACTTCAGCATTTTTGTGCCCAGAGCGACGGCTATGTATTTCATCAATCCGGACCTGAAACTACGGCTTTCCTACGCTCAGGGCTACCGGGCGCCGCAGGCTTTTGACGAGGATCTGCATATTGAAACCGTAGGGGGAGCAGCCCTGTTCACCCGTTTATCCCCAGACCTTCAGGAGGAACGTTCGCACAGCTACAGTGCAGCGCTGGATTACACCTACCGCGCGGGAAGCTTTGAATCCAACTTTGTAGTGGATGGCTTTTTTACCCGGCTGGACAATCCTTTCATCACGGCTAATGCCATGGAACTCCCAAGCGGCGTCGCTACCGTGACCAAGCGCAATGGTGACGGTGCTACTGTAGCCGGAGCCAATTTTGAGGCCAACCTTGCTTTCGGCCCCAAATGGATGCTTCAAATGGGTGGCACCCTGCAAACTGCGCAGTATGACACGCCGGAAGAAATCTGGGCACCGGAAGAAGTCAATGATACCAATCAGGATAGTATAGTCTCCTCCGGATACTTGCTACGTACCCCTGCAGCTTATGGCTATTTCATGGCCAATTACAATCCGGTACAGCCCCTGCAGCTGTCCCTGTCCGGTATCTTTACAGGTACCATGGACGTGCCGCATATCATAAACCCGGAAACTGAATTTACCGTATTGGAAAGCACGCCTTCATTTTTTGAGCTAAACTCCAAGATCACTTACGAACTGAAGCTCGATGACCGCTTCCACCTTGATATTTTCGGGGGCGTCCAAAACATCTTCAACAGCTTCCAGGAAGACTTTGACCGGGGGGCTGACCGCGATGCCGGGTACGTGTACGGACCAGTACGCCCGAGGACTTTTTTTGCCGGTGTAAAGGTGCATTTTGAGTAAGCGCCCCGCCCTAAACCTACAAATGCCCCGGCAGATCTTTGTCTCCCGGGGCATTTGCTGGTATCGAGTACCTGAGAAACCCTATGGATAAACCTTCTCCAGGCTGCCATTCGTATCCCGGACGACATAGGCGGTATTGTAACCGTTAGACTTGACTTGCTGCCAGGCCCGAATAGCCTGCTCCATAGTCGTATACCCTGAGAGATACATGACTGTCAGTCCATCATCTCTTCGGGACTGCCGGATTTCCCCCAGACCACGAACTGTAGCCGGGTCAAACCAGCGGATATCCTGATAGGCGGCCAGTTGGATCATGTAATCACCGGTAGCAGGCCGGGCTTCAGCGGCACGTGCCGGAGGGTTTTGATTATAGGACTGTGGAGGGGTATTTCCTCTTGGGGTAAAGCCCGTACCCGGTGCATCATAGCCTTTGGGACGGATGCTCTGCCCGGTGCCCTGCTCGGTAACGATGAAGGCTTCCTTATAGCCCTCTGTCTTGATAGACTTTAGCGCCTGATCAGCCTGAGCACGGGTGCTGAACACGCCCACTCTGATTTTGTATACGCCATTCTCTACCTTGGAATAGACCTGCCCGATTGAAGTAAGCTCGCTAAACTGATCCAGGCCAGGCTTGCTTAAGGCAGCTACCTGTACCGAAAAGCCACTTGTGGTGGGCAAGGCATCCTCAGGGCCTTCTGCCTGAGTACCCGGGCGGGTATCGATACCGGGCTGCATAGGGGCTGCAGGGGCCGAGTCGGTTGGCAGGATGGAAATAACCCCCAGAATAGAACGGTCATTCCCTTCATTGGTATTGATGTTGCGGTTGATGTCCCGGAAACCAGGCCGGGAGTACCGCACGCTGTAAGCCGAATTAGGGCTGAGTGCCAGGGCATACTCCCCGTTGGCATCAGTCTGTGCTTCCATACTGGTATTAGTGGCCAGATTGGTAGCGGTAACCTGTACGCCAGCCACCGGCATACGCGACTGATAGTTTAGCACCTGCCCCCCGTACTGCTCACCTTGCTTGGCCAGCATAATATCATGCTCCCGGTTTTGGCGTAAGCCTAATGTAGACACCCGAAACACCGCATCGGAGTAACCATCAGCGCGGACTACGATCTCACAGTCCAGCCCTTCGACCGCCTGAAAGCTGTATTGCCCCCGGCTGTCTGCCTTGAAGAGCCCTTCCCCACAATTGATGAAGTCGATAGTAGCGTAAGGGATAGGCGTGCCATCGGAGGCGTTGCGAACTTTCAACACAATATTGTCAGCCGATTTGAAAACTTTATAGATATCCTCATGCCCGCGCCCACCAGGGCGGTTGGACACCATATAGCCCAGGTTGCGGAAACCATCGTAGATGAAGCCATAATCGTCGCGGCTGCTATTGATTAAATTGCCGAGGTGGAAAATCCTGGCATACCGGCCATTGGCTTGTTCAGCACGGAAGATATCGTACCCTCCCATGCCCTGATGGTAGTTGCTGGAGAAGTACAGATAGTCTCCATCATGGAAAGGAGAAATCTCATCGCCGGGCGAATTCACGACCGGGCCGAGATTTTCAGGTGCGCTCCAGGTGTTGCCCATCCGGTAGGAGACGTAGATGTCGAACCCACCAAAGCCATCGGGACGGTCAGAAGCAAAATAAAGTGTATTTCCATCCGGAGAGATGTTAGGCCAGCCAGTGGAGAAGCCCGAGCCGTTGTAGGGAAAAGGAATTTCCTCTGTCCATTCACCATTCTGATTAATGGGCGACATGGCCATGCTTAATTCCAGCCCTCCGGTTGGCATGTGGCGGGTACCATCGATAAAGTTGTTTTTGGTATAGACCACTTCCCTCAATTCAGGGCCATAGGTAAGCGGGCCGAGGTTGACGAAATTTTCCCGCATGCGGCTCTGCAGAGGCACTTCGGCTTCCAGGAAACCGTTGCCCCCCAGGCGGGCCATGTAGAGCTGATTATTAGAACGCCCGGTCCAGGACGCTCCCGGCTGCTGCCGGTTATTGCGCGCGGAAGAAAAAACCACCTGATCGCCGTAAAAGGTTGGTGCAAAATCTGAGGCATTGGAATTGATAAACTCATTGCTTACCAAATAGGAGGAGGACTGCCCGATCTGATTGCGGGCAAAACGGCAACTCTGGGCAAAATGGTTGCCCCGTTCCTGGTCATCTTTATTGGCACGGGCATAGGCAAGGAACCACTGTTCAGCCTTTTCGTAGCTCCCCAGCGCCTTTAGCACCTGCGCATACTGAAACATCTGTTCGCCTTCCAGCCGATGCTCGCGGATGACCTTCTCGAACCAGCTACGGGCTTCTTCCATTTGGTTGAGGTACCGGTAGGAGTCTGCCAGCTTCACCATAGCTTCGTAATTAGCCGGGCGTTTTTCCAGCAATTCCAGGTAAGAACGGACAGCCAGGTTGAAGGCGCCTAATTCGTAGTCTTTGTTCGCCCGCCCCAGTTGTGCCTCTGCCGGCAAAATAGCTGTCAATAAAAAGGCTGCCGTGAGGGCATTGAGCAATAGTTTCATAGTCGTGTGTTTTCAATTTCGGATTTGAGGATGCCGAAAGTCTGCAATCAAAGGTAAAGAAAAATTAAATATCACAATTTGTGCCATATTCCCCCTACTGCTTTTGTTGAACACTTTTTCAAAATGTCGCATTCTAAGCATCAACAGGGGTTTATCGACAGAAATCAGCCCAGCTGCATAACGGCCACCCTTTTTGTTTTGTTGTGTTCACAAAATCTGACTGGCCTATGAGATGCGCCCGGCGCAAAAAAAATTACTGTTTTCTGATCTGTTGCGTGCTATTTGCTTCCGCTTACGGACAGAGTGTGCCCGGTGAACTCATCGTGCAGTTGAACAGCGAAAAGGCCCTGGACAAAGACGCTTTCCCCACAGGCTTCGTTTACAAAAAAACGCTTTCCCGGCGTACTTTCATACACCTGCTGGCTTATGACACCCTGCACTACGGCCCGGCCGAAGCCATTCAGCAGCTCTCCAAATCTCCTGACGTAAACCTTGTACAACTCAACCACCGCTTGCAAATCCGGGACACTATACCCGCTGATCCGTTCTTCCCGCAGCAGTGGCAGTGGCAAAACCTGTCCGCCCAAAACAGCGTGCCCGATGCAGATGTAGACGCCGAACTAGCCTGGAGCCTCCCCTCCTATGGCCCGGCTACAGCATTTGGGGACACCATCGTCATCGCTATGCTGGACGATGGCATTCAGGCCAACCACCCTGACCTTGCCCCTAAGCTATGGCATAACCGGAAGGAAATACCTAATAACCATATCGATGACGACCAAAACGGCTACGTAGACGACTACCATGGCTGGAACCCTGTTTTGGAAAGCGACCACATCCATCAGGGGCACCACGGCACACCGGTAGCAGGTATGATTGGTGCCGCCTGGCAAAATGGCAACGGAGGCACAGGCATAGCTCCTCAGATTAAAATCATGGTGGTAGCCGGCAGCAGCCAAACTGAAGCAGATGCTATCGCCGCCTATGCGTATGTACTGGAACAAAGACTACGCTACAACGAAACACAAGGGGAAGCTGGCGCATTTGTAGTAGCCACTAATACATCATGGGGCGTCAACGGCCTTTCTCCCTCGGAAGCGCCGGTATGGTGTCAGATTTACGATGACCTGGGGGAAGCAGGTATCCTAAATTGTGCTGCTACTTCCAACTCAGGCTGGAACATTGATGAAGTAGGCGATATGCCTACCGCCTGCAGCAGCCCCTATCTGATTACCGTCACTGCTTCTGACCGCATGGATGAATGCACAGGTGCCTATGGCCCGATATCTGTAGACCTGGCGGCACCTGGAAAAGACGTTTTTACTACACACCCGGGCGGAAGTTACGGCTGGAGCTCCGGCACTTCCTTTGCCAGCCCTATCGCAGCAGGCACCATTGGGTTGCTGTACAGTGCCACCTGCCCTGACTTAAGCAGCCTTGCCCATACTGATCCCGGCGCTGCAGCACTGGAAGCCAAGTCTATACTGCTCAACACCACGGATGCCCTTTCATCCATGGCCGGACAAACAGTTACCGGAGGACGGCTTAATACCTTCCGGGCCCTTCAGGAGCTTGCGCTCAACTGTGCCCCTTGTGCTCCGGTTTACAATCTGAACCTTACCCCCAATGGAACACAGGAAGCCCTCGCCCAATGGACTACCGCAGACAGCAGCCTTTCGGTTACCCTCGATTGGCGCCCTGCTGGTTCTGCCGAATGGGAATCAGCCCCTAATGCATCTTCCCCATTCCTGCTGACCGGCCTGGACACCTGCACCGGATATGAAGTCAGGCTGGTCCGCCAATGTACAGACGGCCTGACTTCAGTATCTCCGATAGCTGAGGTACGCACGCTGGGATGCTGCCTTCCTCCTGCCCAATTCACTGCCACATCAGTTGGCAATACCAGTGCCGCCTTAAGCTGGGAAGTTTCTGAAAACAATACGGCCTACCAAATTCGGGTGCAGGATGACTCAGGCTGGATTTTCAACACCACCCACAGTGGGCATAGCCTGCAGCTGAGTGGGCTCTCCCCCTGCACCGCTTACGAAGCCTACCTCACTACAACTTGTGCAGAAGACAGTAACAGCTTTTCCAGTTTGCGTTTTGTGACCACAGGTTGCGGTAGTTGTACCGACTTTGAGTACTGTACTTCCTACGGTGGTACCTCCGGGACGGAATGGATCGATGCGGTGAGTTTCGGTACACAATACCACCACAGTGGGCTGAATGAAGGTAACCCCTTATTTCCGGGAGCAGGCTTTTCAGCTTCACGTGGGCAGATCGTCCCGGTTAGTGTACGCCCGGGTTTTCAGCATATTGCCTATCCGGAATACATTCGGATTTGGATCGACCTGAATCAGGACGGGCATTTTGCACCAACTGCTGAGCTCTTGGTAGATACCATACTACTTCCGGGACATGACAGTCTGGGCACAGAACTGTTTATCCCTGACGGTGCAGCGACCGGCAATACCCGGATGCGTATTAGCCTTAAATGGGCCGGTTTTGGCAGCATGCGCCCCCAGCCCTGTGAGCCTCATATCCACTTTGGAGAAGTGGAAGATTATTGTGTGGATATTCAGGAGCAACCGCTGATCAGTAGTGCAGATGCGCCGAAAAGAACCGGAAATACACTGCAAGCCTGGCCCAACCCCTTTGGAAGCCAATTGCAACTGAAAATTACTACTGCTGCGCCAGAGGCAGAGATACAATTACTCGGTGTGGATGGCCGGCTAATTTTGCAAAGGACAATGCGCCTGCGCTCCGATCAACCGGTCAGTTTATCCATTCCCCCATCTCTGCCCCCGGGCTGGTACCTGCTTCGCGCCAACGCAGGCACCGAGGTCTTCCAGCAGCCAGTCCTGCACCATTTGGCCGAATAAAGTGCCGGGCTTTTGGAGCGTGTCGGGAATTATCGGATATACCGCTGATCCAGCGCAAACTGCTCCGGGTGCTTACCAGAAATATCTTTGTAAAAATCCATGATTTTTTTCAGGTCTGCTTCGATGTCACCGGATGGATAAACCGTGCCGCCAACACCAGCTTCTTTTTTGACATAGTCGAGATAGCCCAGGCATATGGGTGCTTTGGCCTGAAGAGCAGCGTAGTAAAAGCCTGTTTTCCACTTATCGCGCTTTGCGCGGGTCCCCTCCGGTGTGACCATGATGGCAATTTTATCGTGCTTTTCCAACAGCTCTGCCATCAACTGAGTGTAGCTGGGCCGTTCGCCGGAAGCTCCCCGCGGCCGGCGGTCGATGGCTAAACCTCCGAGCGGGCCAATAATCAGGTTGAGCGGAAAACGCATCCACTCCCGTTTGATGGTAAACTTCAGGGGCACGCCCATGACGTAAAAACCCAGCCGGGCATAGTAGATATCCCAGTTGGACGTATGCGGCGCCGCAATGATTATACAATGCCCGACCTCCTCAGGTACAGAAGGGTTTAGGCGCCAGCCGGACAACCCGAGCAAAAATTCTGCAAGTCGCTTTCCCATTTCATTAAGTTCTGCCGCAAATATGGGAAATATTGCTGAACAGGAAACTTATCTCCACAGACAAACGTTTAATGTTAACTGTATGTTAACTTACTATTAATTTAACGTTACCCTGTGGTGTTTTTGGACAGGGCAACGTGTGGAAAAGATGAGAAGAGATGAAGAAACTACTTACCACACTAATATTTGCTGCGTTCTGCAGCCATACTGTACTTCCACAAAGCAACGACTTCAAGAAGATACCTTTTCGCCTGGTCAATAACATGGTCATTGTAGAGGCCCGTATGAATGGAGAAACGGGCAGTTTTATTCTGGATACCGGCTTCCCCCAATCGGTAGTCAACCCCCAACAAGTGAATGGCCTGGTAAGGGTTCCAGCCCAACAGCAGCGGTCTGTGTTTAGCGGTATTCCGGTAAGTGTGGACCAATTTGAATGGGCAGGCATGGAACGTCAGGACATGAAAGCCGTGGCGATGAACATCAGCCATCTTGAGTCAACGGCCAATCAGGAGATCATGGGGATTATCGGGGCAGAGCTGTTGCGGCAATCTGAAGTTATGTTTGACTTCCGCAATCAGGTCGTCCTGCTCTATGACCGCAGGGACACCTGGCTGCACGAACAACACAAACCACAGTTTAGCCTGCCTTTTGACCTTGAACAGGGGCTGCCGGTACTGCAAGCTGAAATTGGTGGGAAAACCTATCGGCTGGGGCTGGACATTGGTGGCCGTTACAACCTGATGCGGGAGCACCTCCTGCCACAACTTCCCAAAGAAGTTTTGGGCCGGGTGACGCAACAAAAGTTGCTGGACTTTGCCAATATGCCGGACTACTTCGACAAAGCACCAGTGTCAGGAATGGAAATCGAAGACCGGCCTTTTGATGCGACCACCTTCGTTTTCGCTACCCTAAAAAAAGGGATATCCTCGAATATTGATGGTATTCTGGGACTGGAGTTTTTGGCACGTTACCGCTTTGCAATCAACTACCACAAAAAAACCATCTACTTCTGGCCCCACGGTTCAGAGATCAATCATCGTCAGATTTAGGAGGCTCCAGCCCAGATGACCGGGCAGCTTCCACGATATCTTCAGGCAGCTGCCGGGAAGTCCGGGCCCCCAGTTCCCGGATGCGTTCTGCCCGGCCTACTAATGTGTCACCGTACTTTTTTGAATCCACGAGTTTGTTCATAGCATCATCGTAGGCGTGTTGTGCCTGTTGAATGCGCTGCCCCACCCCTTTCAGATCATCCACAAAGTTGACAAACTTATCGTAGAGCATACCGCTCTGCCGGGCAATCTCCAACACGCTACTTTTCTGTTTCTCCTGCTTCCAGATATAACTAACGGTGCGCATCGTGGCCAGTAAGGTGGAATTCGATACGACCACCACGTTGGCATCGAGGGCATCCACAAATAGCTGTGGGTCCTGCTGCACAGCCAGGGCGAAAGCTGGTTCTATGGGAATGTAAAGCAAGAGGTAATCCGGTGTGTGGACCTGGTACAGATTGGTATAATTCTTACTGCTAAGGTCACGGATATGGCGCCGTATGCTGTCAATATGGGCTTTCAGATGGCGCTCCCTTTCCTGTTTGTCCTCGGTACTGAAGCAGCGGTCATAGGCTTTCAGGGAAACCTTGGAGTCGATAATCAGGGTTTTATCTTCTGGCAGATTGATAATAAAGTCAGGGCGTTTCGCTTTGCCGTTTTCATCCCGGAAAGTAGGCTGCACCTGGAAGTGTACATTTTTCTGTAGCCCTGCTTTTTCCAGCAGAAGTTCCAACTGTATTTCTCCCCAGTCGCCTTGCGCTTTGTTGTCTCCCTTGAGTGCGCTGGCCAGGTTGTTGGCATCTTCGCTCAGTTGCTGATTGAGTGCCCGCAGCCCTTCAATTTCCTTTTTCAGGCTGATGCGGTCCCGGGTTTCTTCCACGAACCGCTTTTCGATCCCCTCCTCAAAGGTTTTAATACGTTCCCTGAGTGGGGACAGCAACTGATCCAACTGCTGATGGTTTTGTACGGTAAACTTCCGGCTCTTTTCCTCCAGCAGGCGGTTGGCCAGGTTTTCAAATTCAGCCTGGAAGCGTTGCTGCAACTGCACCGACTCTTCCTTTTGGTGGCGAAGGGTATCTTCCAGCTGCAGGTTAGCCTGCTCCAGGCGGGCAGCTTTTTCGGATGCCAGGCGGTAGGCTTCCTGTAGCTCAAACAGGTCTTCCCGTTGCGCATCGGACTGCTGCTCCAGCTGTTGGTACAAGCTGCGATGTACGTATTGCACGTTAATGTCCTCCTGAGAGAAAGTATCGCGCTGAAACCGTAATTTGGCAGCAAGCCAGCCCCCCAGCCCACCAGCAAACAGCCCGATGAGCAAAAACAGAAGGCTCAGCAATAATTCGTCTGGCATAACAATAGGTTATCAACAAAATAATGGAACTCTATCGCCAATAAAGTTACACCATTTGATTAAAACCTGCACCTTTAACCTATCTTTTTGCACCAATTTGCCGCAGCAACCCACAGTAAGGAATAGCTTCCCATCCCCGGTTCTGTTGCAGCTCGAAGCCCAGTTCGTAGAGGTGCCGCTCCAACTGGAAAGTATGCATGAGCAGCTCCCAGTCTTCATCTGAGGATGGCAGGAGCCCGGCCTCCCGGGCCACTGGCAAATACCCTTCCAGGAAGGCACTGTGGATCGCATCATACCAGGCCTCTGCATACGCCAGCAATTGACTTTCGTTGGGCTGCACGGGCTTAATCTGGGTAATCAGAGCGCCCAGAGCAGCATAGTAGAGTGAGCTCGACAGACTGGCCAGGTCACGGACAGGAGACTTCCGGAGCCTAAGTTCGCTAAAGCTGCGCGTCCGGTCCCCTTCAAAATTAAACAGCACAAAGGAATTACCCGTAAACAGGACTTTTTCCAGCTGCAGGTCGCCGTGTACCCGGATTTTTACTGCATCGAGTTTGTGGTCGTAAATCTGGCGCAGCTCGTCTGTGATTCGTTTTTTATGCTCCAGCAGCATGGCCTTTTGGTGGTCGGGCATCCGGTTGGACTTATTCATTAGCTGAAAACCAGACCGCAATTGAGAGTTCCATGCCGAAAACAGCGACCGCTGGTAGTGGAGCGAGAAGGCCTCCGGCTGAAAGTCAGGCAGGTCATTTTCTGTTAGCCCTTTGTGGAAGGCTGCCACGGTTTGCCCCAGCAAGTGGGCGCGGGTCAGGGGGATATCCCCAAAGAATTGTGCCTGAATTCCTTCGTTCAAAGGTGGCAGGTTCTCCTGTTCGACGCTGATGTATTCCAGGAAGCGCCTGGCATTATCATAAAAATACGTCCATGCTGTACCCTGATTGGCTACATAAGGCTCCAGGACCGCGAGGACATAAGGGTGTTTATTTTTGTCCTGATACTCCAGGTGGCTCAGGTAGCCTGGCACCGGCAAGTCAGAGTCATGCCCGTATTTGTTGATTTCCAGTTCCGGGTTGGGCGTGTCTTCCAACCGGCGGAACACCTTCAGGAAGTACTGGTCGCCAAAGGCCAGGGCCCGGTGATTGCTTTGAGTGGCAATGACCCGGGCGGGCGGCAGCGGCTGATCGGAAGTATCGCCATTCAGGCGGTTGCTCAGCTGGAAGCTAAAGCCTTCAGGGAGTTCTGTTTTGCCTTCGAGCAGATAGCGCAGCAGGTAGTTTCGGAAACCGGTGCTCTCATCAGCTTCAAAAATATAGCCTTCCTGCTCCATGCCGGTGAGGCAGCAAAGGATTTGATTGGCTGCCGGAGCGTTGGGCTGCCGCTGATAGTCGCCTTTGCGCATAGCCAGTGGCATGAAGTACAACTCAGGGAAACCTTCCGTGTAGTGGGTCCGCAGAATCATCAGCAGGGAACGGCCACCTTCGTAGCGAAGCGGGTCTACCTTGACGATTTCCACACTGTCCAGCTTACGCCCATCGATGTTGTATTTCTGGGTCCGGCTAAGGAATTTGCGTACCACCTCCCGGAATTCCGGATGGTACTTCTTGTCCTGAATAAAATCCGTCCATCGCTCGGGGCTCCACTGCAGCTCCGGTATTTTAACGTTGGAGCGGCCATTTTGGTAGGCCGGTTCCAATTCAAACCAATAGTAGCCAAATGGCCCGATAGTGAAGCGATTCTGCCCGCGGGTAATGGGCGGGAACTGTGCCTGCCCGAAGGTTTCGATTGGCTGATAGCGCTCAAACTCGGGAAGCTCGAGGTCGACTGCCTGAGCATGCCTCGACAGGTTGGCAATAACCAGCAAATGCTCGTCTTCAAACGAACGGGTGAAAGCCAGCACCTTCGCATTTTCCGGCGAAAGGAATTTGATGTCCCCCCGCCCAAATGCTTTATACCGCCGCCTCACATTGATGATACGGCGCATCCACCACAGCAAGGAAGAGGAATTGTTTTGCTGTACCTCCACGTTGATGGTGGAATACTGGTACTCGGGGTCGTTGATCAGGGGGAGGTAAAGTTTGTGCGGATGGGTATTGGAAAATCCGGCATTGCGGTCCACATTCCACTGCATGGGCGTTCGCACCCCGTCCCGGTCACCGAGGTGAACGTTATCGCCCATCCCGATCTCATCGCCGTAGTAAAGGACCGGCGTGCCGGGCAGGCTGAGGAGCAGGGAATTCATCAGCTCAATCTTCTGCCGGTTGTTGTCCAGCAGTGGGGCCAGGCGGTGACGGATCCCCAGATTGATGCGGGAAGCAGAATCTTTATTGTAAGCCCGGTACATGTAGTCCCGCTCTTCATCAGTCACCATTTCCAGAGTAAGCTCATCGTGGTTGCGCAGGAAAATGCCCCACTGACAGTTTTCCGGAATTTCCGGTGTCTGTTCGATGATATCGATGATCGGATACCGGTCCTCCATCTTAATCGCCATAAACATGCGGGGCATGATGGGGAAGTGGTAGTTCATATGGCATTCGTCCCCATCCCCGAAGTAAGAGGCAGAGTCTTCCGGCCACATATTGGCTTCTGCCAGAAGCATAACGTTGGGGTTGCGGGCTTCAACGTGGGCGCGAAGTTTTTTCAGGAAAACATGGGTCTCCGGCAGGTTTTCGCAATTGGTCCCGTCCCGTTCAAACAGGTAAGGGATGGCATCGAGGCGGAAGCCATCTACGCCCATGTCCGTCCAGAAGTCAATCATCTTAAAGATTTCCCCCTGCACGGCGGGATTGTCGAAATTCAGGTCGGGCTGATGACTGTAAAAGCGGTGCCAATAGTAGGCTTGGGCCTGATCGTCCCAGGTCCAGTTAGACTTTTCAAAATCCTGGAAAATGATCCGGACATCTTTGTACCGGTCAGTCGTTTCGCTCCAAACGTAATAGTCGCGCTCGGGGCTGCCGGCCGGTGCCTTGCGTGCGCGCTGAAACCAGGGGTGCTGATCGGAGGTATGGTTGATGACCAGCTCTGTAATCACCTTCAGCCCGCGTTTGTGGGCTTCATCCAGCAGTGTTTTGAATTGCCGGACCGTGCCGTAGTCGGGATTGATGGAGTAATAATCTGAGATATCGTAGCCGCCGTCCCGTTGAGGTGACGGATAAAAGGGCAAGAGCCAGATAGCAGTAATACCAAGGTCCTGCAGGTAATCCAGCCGCTGTATTAGCCCGTTAAAGTCGCCGATCCCATCGGCGTTGCTGTCCTGAAAGGCTTTAATGTGGAGTTCGTAAATGATGGCGTCCTTAAACCAGAGGGGGTCCTGCGGTGTCTTGTTTTGCTGCGGCATGAAGTTAAATTAGTGCGGTTTTAAGATGGAATTGCCTAAAATCAGAGACCTTTTGGGTACAGGACAGGATAGCACCTGCCCCTTTGCCATCATCAATGATTTCAGTGCGGTCTTCGGATAGGAAACGGCACGCGCACTGTCTTTGTGCAGCTATGCTACCGGATTTCCTGCTTTGGTCTTATGGTAGGGAAAGCGATAATAAGCATATCTGCTGAGAAAAGAAAATCTGCCGCACAGAGATAATGACTAATGCATGCGGTCGCCCCGCAGGTCCAGCTCTTCCATAATCTCTGCTTCGCGCTCCAGGAATTCCTTCCAGCGGGCACGGACCCTGGCTTCATCGCAGTATTGTTTGGCTAAGTCAATAAACAAGCGGTAATGCCCGGCTTCAGCCACCATGAATTTGTGGTACCATTCTTTCAATTCTTCTTCCCGGATGTTCAGGGATAGCAGGCGAAAGCGTTCACAGCTGCGGGCTTCAATCAGTGCGCAGGTGAGGAGTTTATCCAGCAGGCGGTCTTCTCTGCTTCCGCCCTTTTTGTGAAAAGCCAGTAGTTTATTGACGTATTCGTCTTTGCGCTGCCGCCCCAGCTTGAGCCCGCGTTTGTCCAGCTCTTTGAGGACCATACGGAAATGCCCCCACTCTTCGGTAACGATTGGGGCCAGTTCCCGGACCAGGTCCTCATGTTCCGGATAGCCCTGAATCAGGGAGATGCAAGAGGTCGCCGCCTTCTGCTCGCAGTAAGCGTGGTCGGTGAGAATTTCCCCGAGTTCCATTTCCGCCATATTGACCCAACGTGGATCAGTAGGCAGCTTCAGCCCAAGCATTTGCACGGCTCTCAGTTCTTCTTCGCGGGTTCTAACGTCCATAAGCGGGTATCATGATTATTGCGGGATGCAAATATAGCCAATCAGCGGGACTCCAGGCACTGAATCTGATGCATAAACAGACCCGGATGGTAAGTTTCATACTCTTCATAGCCACTGCTCCACCCCAGAATGATCTTATCCAGCTCAAAACGTTTCAGCAAATTCATCTGGCTTTGGTCTATCGGATAGATAACCCGATAGGTCAGCTCACCGGTCTTTTCGTTGAGCACACCACTGCTCCCGTTGCCGGCCAGCAGCTTAACATACTGATTGTTGAGCGTCATCATAACCAGAAAAGAGCTCTTCTGAATCGTACCGTACAACTGTTTGGCATTGTCCATGGCGAAGGTGAAATCCATAGAGATATACCGGTAGCCGCCCAGCTGATTGAAAGCTGCCCGGCAGGTGAGGTACTCCTTTCCTCCCAACACTGGCCGGAGGCGCTCGGTTGGGGTATGGGTAAACAACAACTCTTCCTTTTGGCTGACCTGGTACTTTCCGCCGGAGTTGACGCCCTCAAACTCAAAGACGCAGTTGTAGTCGGGGAATTGCACCACTTCATTGGTATGGCCGAAGGGGCGGTAGTCATCATCAAGCAGTACATTTTCGTAGGAATCCGAAGAGATCACATCCACCCCTTCAAATTGCTGCAGTTCCAGCCTTTTGCGGTCCTGCTCGCGCTGATAAGCTTCCACATAGGTTTGATTATCTCGAATCTGCCTGGCATTAGCGGCTTCCTGCTGTGCCATACGGGCCTCCCTGATGGCAATCGATTCGATTTCCCGGGCATTTTTCAGCCGTTCCTCCAGCTGCAGGATTTGTTCTGTATTATTTTCCCTTGTCATAGCTGAATCCAGCTGCTCCTGAAGAGAAAGGGTATGGTCCCGTGCCTCGTCTGCACGCTGACGGGCGATTGCAGCAGCCTGCTGCGCAAGTTGAGCTTTCCGGTCTGCAATACGGCGCAAATCTTCAGAAGTGATAATTGTGGCTCCGGGCAGAGGAGTTACCTCAACGTCAAGTACAGCATGGTCAGGGCCCACTGCTTCTCCTTCCGGGATAGGCACGAGGTACGCACGTTTGCCTTCCTTATTCAGCACATAAGGCCGTTCTTTTTCATCATATAAAACCTCATCCTGAGCATAAGCATTGCTGATTAGCAGCCCGGAAAACATCAGGATGGCGAAAAATGCTTTAATTTGCATGCTATGAAGTTTTTATGCCGTTGCAAATGGTCTGAAAGATTGGGCTTTCCTCCCTATATTGCCAATAGCGAAACGAGTAAAACGGGCAGGCTACGGCTTTGCTGTCTGCTATGGATGGCCCATGTAGCCCCAATGTTTCAACCGGGTACGAGTCAAGCCCGGGAAACAATCACCAGCCTGCAGCCTGGAAAGCTCAAGATAGCTATTAATTGAGATTCGGGTCAGGCAAAAAGGACAAACCAAAATTATAACCTAATGAAAAATACGGGCTTATTGCTTTTATGTTGCACAGCATTGCTGCTATTTGGTTGTCAATCCAGCTCACCAGATCAGGCTTATGATTTTCCGCACATCCCGGTTAGCTACCCCGATACGCCAAGAGATACAGCCGCGATCAATGATTTTTCTGGTTATAAAGTGCCCGCGCCTTACCAGTGGCTGGAACAATCCGATTCTGCGCAAACGAAAGCATGGACTGCCGCCCAGTCAGAGGTAGCCCGTGCCTATCTCAGTCAGCTACCGGGGCGTGATTTGCTGAGACAGGAAATCGCACAGCTGAGCGACTATACCTCAATCAGCCCGCCCCGGCTTATCAAAGGTGCCTACTATTACCTCAAGTCAGAGCGAGGCGTGTGCAAAGGCCTTTTCCGTAGAGACAGCCTAAATGCTCCGGAAAAACAACTAATCAACCCGCAAAGCCTGGGCTGGCCAACCGCATCTGACATTACCAGCTTTACACCTTCTCCGGATGGCACATTACTGGCCCTGAAGCGGTCCTTAGCCCATTCTGAATGGGAAGACCTTCTCCTGTTCGATCTTGAGCAGGAGAAGTTCATTTCAGACACCCTTCGGTTTGTTCGCCACAGCAATATCACCTGGTACGGCAGCGGTTTTTTCTACAGCCGCTACGCCCGCCCGGGCAGCCCCACCGAGCCTTATCTTTTCCAGCAGGTCTGCTACCATCGACCGGGCACTGACCAATCAGAAGACGAGCTCATTTATGCAGATCGCAGCGACCCCAGGTTCAGGTTTGAGGTGCACCTGAGCCCGGTGCAGGACTACCTGGTACTACTGTCCACTGATGCCGATGGGCATCAGGCGATATACGGGCGGCCTGCCGGGGAAACAGACGCGGGCTTTACAACCATTGCTGAGGGGCTGGAACATCAACTGGAATGGGCAGGAGCTGATGCAGCCGGGTTTTATCTTATTACCAACCTTGATGCCCCGAACCGCCGCCTGATACGGGTTGACCCAGACCTGTCTGCCCCTAACTACTGGGAGACTATTTTGCCGGAAAGCTCCTCACCACTGTCATCCGTGCATTGGGTAAATGGCAACCTTCTGGCTGTATATCAGGGAGAAGCCGGCAGCGCCATGGCGATATACGATACGAAAGGTAAGCTGCTCAAACGCCCGAAACTGCCTGAAAACGGCCATATACTTGATATCAGCAGTCAGTACGATGACCCAAATGTTTTCATTAGCTATGGTAATATTCTGGAGCCGCCTCAGGTTTACCACCTCGATCTTGAAGCAGAACGGATGACGGCTTTCCATACCCCCGTCACTATCCTGAAGCCCGGTAATTTTGAAACCCGCCTGGTGCGGTTGGAAAGTTACGATGGGACACCAATCAGCATGTACGTGATTCACACGAGAGAGCTAAAGCTGAATGGCCAGCACCCCACCCTTATTTTCGCCGGCGGGCGTCAGGAGGGGCCTTTTGCGCCCATGTACAATACGCAGGAACGGCTGATAGCACAGCTCATGCTGAGGCAGGGCGGCATTTGTGCGATTCCCGCCCTCAGAGGGGGCAGTGCACTGAACACCAAACTCCGCCGGGCAGGACAGCGGGAATATAAGCAAAATACGTTTGACGACTTCCAGGCAGCTGCCGAGTATCTGATCGCCAATCAATACACAAAGGCAAGCCGCCTTGGGGTATACGGCGAAGGCCATGGCGGGCTGATTGCCAGTGCAAGCCTGGCGCAACGCCCTGATCTCTTCGGAGCTGTTGCAGGCATTGACGGGCTCTATGACCTGCTCCGTTATCCGGAGTTTGGGTCCGGGTGGAAGTGGCTACCTGAATTTGGAGCCCCCGATGCCCCCAAACAGTTTGATCCTATTTTCGCCTATTCGCCTGTGCATAAACTACCGGCAGACCAGTATCCGGCCACGATGCTCGCTGCACATCTCAACAGTGATGTTGTAATGCCTGTGCATACCTGGAAAATGGGTGCTGCGTTACAGTATCAACAAACTGCCCAGGCACCGGCAATCATTTACCCGGTACCGCAGGCACAAGCATTTGATGAAACAGCAGCAGATATAATGGCGTTTCTATTGTACCACTTGAAAACGCCCGTACGGGATTAAACCGCGTACATGATTTACCTCTTCGATATTGGTTTTTTGCCAGTCAGAATCTGGGATGTGCTCGACATCATCATTGTCGGGTACCTGATGTACCAGATTTACAAGTTGCTGCGCGGCAATATTGCCTTCAATATCTTTGTGGGGGTACTAACCCTGTATGTGGTATGGTGGCTGGTCAATCAGCTGGAAATGGACCTGCTTTCGGCTGTTCTGGACCAGTTTGTGAGCGTGGGCGTCATCATAATCATCATTATTTTCCAGCCTGAGGTGAGGCGCTTTTTGTTATTCCTGGGCAATACCACACTTCGGCAACGCTCTAACTTTCTGGGGCGGATTCTGGATCGCAACCTGGAAAGTACGGAGGAAAAAGTGCGGCAGTTGCGCGCCCTGCGCTCTGCAATAGTGCGCATGAGCAAACGCAAAACAGGAGCACTGATCGTACTGGCCGGCAATCTTGACCTTGACGGGCTGGTCAGCTCCGGAGTGGCTATGGATGCAGATATTACGGAGCCCTTGCTGGAAAGTATCTTTAATAAACACAGCCCTCTGCACGATGGAGCTGTTATTGTGAGCAATGGCCGGCTGCAATCTGCCAGCTGTGTCCTGCCCGTATCCGAAAACCCTAACCTGCCGAGCAGTGCGGGCTTACGGCACCGGGCAGCAGTGGGCATCACGGAGCGGGCGAATGTAGCGGCTTTTATCGTCTCAGAAGAAACCGGGCAAATATCTATTGCCGTAGAGGGCGAGCTGCGCCGCAAACTTGATGAGCAGGAACTGAAATCGTTATTGAGTGAGTACTACTAAATTACCTGAGGGAATACAACTGGAACGGGTGGAAGAGTTTGCGCTGACCAACCTTCAGCATCAGCATATTCAACAGCTGTTGAAGATGGCTTTCCCGGGTTATCCGGACCGGACATTCTACAGGCAGCTGCCTGATTTCCGCTATCTCGGCTATCAGGAAGGTCATTTGATGGCGCACATGGCCGTTGAGCACCGCCTCATGCACAATGCCGGGCAGGTATATCCTGTTTTTGGGGTCATTGATCTTTGTGTGGATCCACTTTTTCAACGCCGGCGCATAGCGAGCTACCTTTTGAATCAACTCTCCGCACTTGGGCAGGCTCATCAGATAGACTTTTTGGTACTGCTAGCCAGTCAGCACCAGCTTTACCTGGACAATGGTTTCCAGCTTGTAAGCAACCCCTGCGTGTGGATGATGATCTCCGGTGAGCAGTCTATGGGGCTGACGCGGCGCTCAGTAAAACACTCCCTGATGGTCAAGCCGTTAGGGGATAAACATTGGAAAGAAGGATTAGTCGACTTTTTGGGCCCTATCTTTTGACCCTTGCTAAATATCAATCTTGGCCACCTGTTCGTGCAGCTCATTGACTTTCATTAAGGCTGCCGAACCATACCAGGGCCGGAGCTCCATGCGCAGCGTCCCTGCCTTGATTGCCGGATCTGTATTGGTCAGCGCCTCCGCTTCAGCAACAGTTCTGACGTCAAATACGTAGATGCCCCGAAGATCCTGCCCATCCATAAACGGGCCGGCCAGGACCAGGTCGCCGGCTTCTGCCATGCGGGTAATATTATCGAGATGGGCGCGCTGCAGCTCAGCCCGTCGCAGGGAATCCAGTCCTGTAGCCTCTCCCCGGTACAGAAAAGCCATCACATAGACCTTCATACCGTAGTCATCCGCACCCAGCTCCTGAGCGAGCAGACTGTCGTAAGCGGCACCCACCGGCCGGTTGGCTTCTTCGGGGCTTGCCGGTGTTTCAGAAGCGGTTTCCACAGGCCCCTGCCCGCAGGATAAAGCCAAGACTAAGAGCAGGGACAGCGAGGGAAGTTGTTTTTTCATCTGCAGTCTTTTTTATTCAGTAAGTTAAGGCTTTTCTTTAATAGTTATATTCAAGCACTTCATCGTACCCTTCCAACTGAAGAAGGACGGTAGAATGCGCCCCGGAGCGAAGAGGCGTCAAGTCAAAAGTCTTGGTGTAGACAAGCAACGCCTCACAGTCATCGTCGTCCTGAAAACCTACCCTGATGAAACGGGAAGGTGGCAGGCTATCACCTTCACCTGTACTGGCAAACAGATGAGCTTCCACTTCTCCGCACCCACCTCCGTATCGGAAGGTCACGTCCAGGCAATCGTCAGAAATGAAGGCGTTGGAAATCATGTGTTCGTCGTCCGGCCCATTCTCATAAAGGTCGTCACTCACCTGCACCTGATCCTCACAGGTCCCCGTTGGGCAAAGGATTAATCCATCGCCCTCTGACTGCTCACAAGCCCCAAAAATGGTGGAGAAGATCAGCACGGCAGTCAAAATTTTTAGGATTTTCATCGGATGATTGTTTTCGTGTACAGACGAAAAGCCAGCCCGGAGGGTTGGGAGTCAATCCGATAAAAACCACTTTCCGGCAAGTTTATGCTGTGGGCACCTCCTTACGGCGCATGACCGGCACATCCTTCACTACCATTTGAATGGTGGTGTCCTTAATGCGTTCTTCCAGCAGGACAATTTTGCCTTTGCGCAGTTCTTCCATAATTGCGGGTTGATGATGCCGGACGGTAATGAGTTCGAGCCCGCGGTCCATCATCACTTTGAAGTCCTGCTCAATGCGCTGGGCGAAACGGTCGGCTTTATCGTCCACATCATTGACGCACAGGCTGAAACTGATGGCTGAGTTTTGCATCATATTCACCTGAATGCGAAGATCAGCGATAATGTTGAACAGTTCCCGGATGTGGTGCTCTGCAACGAAGGAAAAATCGCGGGTGCTGATCTGCAGCAATACCTGATCGCCTTCGATGGCGACCATTGGCGGGTAGTTGTCCTCCACTTCGTCGGAAATGTAGGTGCCCGCGCCTTCCGGGTTGATGTAAGACTTGACCATCAGCGGAATGCTCTTGTTCTGAAGCGGCTTGATGGTTTTGGGGTGAATGACCTTAGCACCGTAGTAGGTCATCTCGATGGCTTCCTTGTAGGAGAGGCGGTCGAGCAGGGTGACATTCTCAAACTTTCGGGGATCTGCCGTCAGGACACCGGGGACATCCTTCCATATGGTCATATCCTGGGCATCCATGCAAAAGCTAAAAATCGCAGCGGTATAGTCGGAGCCTTCCCGTCCGAGAGTAGTGGTGAAGTTTTCAGTAGTACTGCCTATGAAGCCCTGTGTCAGCACAAAGCCCGGCTTTTCCAGCAGTGGGGTTACCAGTTTTGTGGCGCGTTCCTGTGTTTGTTCCCACTGTACCCAGCCTTCCCGGAAGATATCGTCGGTCAGAATCACGTCTCTTGCATCGAGCCAGGCGGTCGGCAATTCCATTTGATTCAGGAAAGCACTCACAATTTTGGAGGAGACCAGTTCGCCGATCGAGACAATCTGATCATACATGTAGTCGTAGTTGTCATGCGGCGGTTCTTCCAGCACCCACTCCACTTCTACGAATACATCATTAACCGCAGCATAGACCTCCTCATTTTGAGAAGGGAAAAGCTCGTCCATAATCCGGTAATGCTGGGCTTTGATTTCGTTGAGCAGATCAAAGGCTTTACCGTTCTGAGCGGCATGGGCTTCGACTACGGTTTCCATGGCATTGGTCGTTTTGCCCATTGCAGAAACCACCACCACCAGGCTTTCGTCTTTAAAGTCACGAAGGATATTAGCTACATTTTGAATAGCCGCTGCATCTTTGAGTGAGGATCCTCCAAATTTAAAAACCCGAACTGGACGCTTCATGATTATCGAACTGTATTAATTGGTTACATCAAAATTTTCAGAAATTGCGCAAGGTAAAAAATATCAGGCAATAGCGTCTGCCTATTTCTTTCACTTCCTCATTTTTTACAACATGCGTACAGAAAAAGAGAAAATGATCGCCGGGGAAATGTATGTGCCCCTTGACCCGATCCTCACTGAAGAACGCCAAAAAGCCCGCCTTTTGTTCAAAGCCCTGAACGAGACCGGGGATAACGAAAAAGACAAGCGTCAGGAAATACTGCAACAACTGCTGCCCAACAGTCAGCCTGACCTCTGGATTGAACCGCCGTTCTACTGTGACTACGGCTATAACATTTATGCCGGCGAGCGGGTCTTTTTCAATTTCAACTGCGTAGTGCTGGATGTGGCACCGGTGTACATTGGCAGCCGGGTCATGTGCGCCCCCAATGTGCAGCTCTACACGGCTACTCACCCGCTGAACGCAGAAGCCCGAAGCAGTGGAAAAGAGTATGCCAAGCCGATCCGTATCGGGGATGATGTGTGGCTGGGGGGCGGTGTTATCGTGTGCCCTGGCGTGACGATTGGCGACCGGGCAGTGATTGGAGCCGGGAGCGTGGTCACCCGTGACATTCCGGCAGATAGCTTTGCCGCGGGGAACCCCTGCCGGGTCATTCGGGCCATTGACCAGCAAGACGACGTATAAAAAATGCCCGGACAACAACAGCGTTGCCCGGGCATTTTATGTTACCCTATAAAAGCTAACTTACTTATCAAAGTAGGCATCCTCAATCGTCTCACCCGCCTGAATGCGGTCGATACGCTCCTTGAAGACGTTGGACTTCTCCAGGTCGTCTTTACGAGCGTAGATTTCCTTGAGGGCGATAAGTGTGTTCAGATCACCAGGGTTGATTGACTCCGCTTTCTGGAAGAATGGCAAAGCGTTGTCAAACTCCTCGAAGATACTCTTTTTGAGCTCTTCGTACTTCTTCAGACCTTCCTTGGAGTAGTCATCAGCGTACTTGTTGAGGTCCTGTGTCATAACCGCTGCCTTGTTGTAGTACAACGCGCCAATACTGTAGATGGCATCAACATAATCGGGCTCTTTGCCTACCGCCTGCTGATAGTACTTCATGGCACTGTTGAAATTCTCTTCTGCGGCTGCTTCGTCATTCGCTTTCAAAGCCTTCTGATACAGGTTGTCATACACATTGCCCAGTGTGGAGTAAAGGGAAACGTTGTCCGGCTCTTTTTCGATAGCCGTTTGCAGCTTGGTAATCAGCACATCGAGTTTACCAATACGGAGGAAGTGGTTGATTTCTGCGAACAGCAGAGATACATCATCCGGGAAAAGCTTACGGCCCTCTTCGAGATAGGCATAGGCTTCATCCATTTTGGACTCATCCGCTGCTGTAATCTTGTACAGCGATTCGTAGATAACCGGCTTGTCATATTTCTTTTCGTAGAGCTGATCAAAGTACGCCTTGGCCGCGTCCATTTCGTTGGCATTAATAGCAGAGAGGCCTGTGATGTACAGCTGATTGAGGTAGTCCTCTTCATTCTTCAGATTGCTGTCTTCCTTCTCATCAGTCAGGACCTTATGCAGATCAAGCACCATTTTGAAGTCATTGTAAGCCTTCTCATAGTTCTGCTCATCCTGGAAAGCCATCACACCGCTGTTGGAAAGGTGGCCCTGAGCCTGCGCCATTCCTTTGGTAGCGTCTTTGGTTTCCCATTTTTTCTCGGCCAGCTCATAAGCCTTAAGGAAAGCTTCAGCAGCGATCATAGCAGGATCGTCAACTTGTGGAAGTTTTTTCGCTGCTACCGTGTCTCCTAGCTGGCTTGCAATCAGATACTGATTCGCGATTTCATTGTAGATCTCACCTTTAGTCAGGAAAGTTTTGGCCTCCTTTGAGGATTCCGGATCTGAAGCGCCCTCCTCGATAAGGTCAATAGCCTCTTGCAGCTTTTCTTTGTTGTTGGTAGGGTCCAGATTAAAAGCACCCAGAGCACTTGATGCCTTACGAACCGCCTTCTTACCGTCCTGTGCCTGTACTGCAAATACCATCAATACAGCAGTCAGTGCTAAGATCAGTTTTTTCATGTTGTATGCAATTTTCATTTTTGGTTTGTATTCAAATAACCCGAAAAACGGGGCTTAAGATCAAAAAAGACCCCAAAATCCCCAATTTTTCACTCTATTAGACGAATTTCCGGAAAGAATCGGTATTTACAAAATGTTAAAACCAGTTCCTATTCCTCTTCATCGAATGCCGGAGGCGTCGTTGGCTCATCTTCATCCTCTGACTTATGAATCACGGCGATATCGGCCATTTCATCGTGCTTATCCAGCTTAATGAGGCGCACACCCTGTGTGGCACGGCCCATCACCCTGATATCGCTAACGGCCATACGAATCACAATGCCGTCACGGGTGGTGATCATCAGGTCACTATCCTCGCTCACTGCTTTGATGGAGAACACCCCACCTGTTTTATCTGTGATTTGCATATTCTTGACCCCCTTACCACCGCGGTTGGTCAAACGATAGTCACTGTACAACGTACGTTTGCCCATCCCCTTTTCAGAAAGGACCATAATGGCTGTTTCGGCTTCTTCCGGATCAATGATGACCATGCCTACCGCGATATCTTTGCCATCTTCATTCAGACTAATGCCCCGGACACCGGCAGCGGTACGGCCCATAGCCCGCACTTTGGATTCTTCAAAGCGGATCGCCCGCCCGGAACGGCTGGCGATAAATACCTCTTGGTTACCGTTGGTTAGTTTCGCCTCTATCAGCTGATCGCCTTCGTTGATAGTAATAGCGTTAATGCCACCTGCCCGTGGACGGGAGTAGGCTTCGACCAGCGTCTTTTTGATCAGGCCATTGCGGGTGCAGAAAACAATATTATTATTGTTGATGAACTCCTCATCCGTCAGGTCCTGAATATTAATATAGGCTTTGATACTATCGTCTTTTGGAATAGCCAGGATATTCTGAATCACCCGGCCGCTTGAGGTCTTATTCGCTTCCGGTATTTCATAGACTCTTAACCAATGACAACGCCCGGACTCCGTGAAGAGCAGCAGGTAATTGTGAGTACTTGCAATGAACAAGTGCTCCACAAAATCCGCATCCCGGGTCTTACTGCCACGGGAGCCACGCCCGCCCGGCTTTGCTTACGGTATTCAGAGACCGGTGTCCGCTTGATGTAGCCTAAACTGGAAATCGTAACCACAACCTCCTCATTGGCAATCAGGTCTTCAATGCTGATTTCGCCATCAGCAGCTGTGATATCAGTACGGCGTTCATCTCCGTATTTTTCTTTGATCTCCTGCAATTCCTCTGCGGCAATTTCACGCTGCAGCTCTTCGCTTTCCAGGATAGATTTCAAATAGGCGATACGCTCCTGCAGTTCATCGTACTCCTCCTTCACCTTATCCCGCTCCAGGCCAGTCAGCTTTTGCAGCCGCATATCCAGAATCGCGCGCGCCTGAGCTTCTGAAAGCGCATTGCCCTCTTCTCTCGGATATTCATCGGTGTCCGCCTGTTCAATTAGCGGGCCAAACTGCTTCCAGAACTTGTCTCTATCCTCAATAAACGCGCCCTCCATCAGGCCATTACGGGCGTCTTCCGGCGTAGCGGAGCCACGGATGAGGTCAATGACCATATCTATGTAGTCCAGCGCAATGAGCAGGCCAACCAGGATATGCGCACGGGCAATCGCTTTGCGCAAATCATACTGTGTACGGCGCACAATGACTTCGATTCGGAACTTGATAAACTCCGAGATGATATCTTTCAGGTTGAGCAGCTCAGGCCTGCCGTTGACCAGGGCCACATTATTCACACCGTAAGAGGTCTGCAGCGCTGTATATTTATAAAGCATGCTCAGCACTACGCTGGCCATAGCATCCCGCTTCACATCCACTACGATGCGCAGGCCATCCCGGTCGGACTCATCCCGGATATCGCTGATACCGATGATCTTTTTGTCATTCACCAGCTCGGCGATCTTGGCGACCAGGTTGGCTTTATTAACCTGATAGGGGATTTCTGTTACCACAATGGTTTCCCGGCCATTATCAGCCACCTGAATCTCGGCCCGTCCCCGGACCACGACCCGGCCACGGCCGGTTTCGAAAGCCTCGCGTACACCACTCGTACCATAGATGATGCCACCCGTTGGAAAATCCGGCGCTTTGATGTACTGCATCAATTCTTCGATGGTAATATCCGGATTGGCAATTTGCGCCACAATGCCATTGACCACTTCCGTGAGGTTGTGCGGCAGCATATTGGTCGCCATACCTACGGCAATACCGGAAGCGCCATTGACCAGCAGGTTGGGGATTCTGGCAGGCAGTACCGTTGGCTCCTTTAGCGTATCATCAAAGTTGAAGGCAAAGTCAACGGTTTCCTTACCGATATCTGCCAGCATCTCATCAGAGATACGCTCCAGGCGGGCCTCTGTGTAACGCATGGCGGCCGGGCTGTCGCCGTCCATAGAGCCAAAGTTGCCCTGTCCGTCTACCAGTGGGTAGCGCAGGGACCAGTTCTGTGCCATACGTACCATCGTATCGTAAACGGAAGAGTCACCATGAGGGTGGTATTTACCCAGCACCTCTCCAACGATACGCGCTGACTTTTTATAGCTTTTGTTGTAGGTTAGCCCTAAATCTGACATACCGTACAGGACCCGTCGGTGCACCGGCTTGAGGCCGTCCCGTACATCCGGAAGAGCCCGTGAAACGATTACTGACATAGAGTAATCGATGTAGGCCGACTTCATTTGGTCCTCGATATTAACGGGGATAATTCGCTGTTTCAAAGACATGTAAGCGGTTTATTCTTGTATTTTCTTGCCCTTTTTTCAAAGACAGGCAAAGATAAGAAAAAAACAGGATTTTGCTTTACTATGACGGCCACTCCCTTCCCAAAATATATCTTTGCAAAAATTTTGAAATTACTATGGCAGAGGAAGTAAAGCCGTATGATCAGTCGGGCAGTAAGAAAGAGCAGGTGTCGAAGATGTTTGATGGCATCGCGCCCTACTATGATTTCCTGAACCGCCTGTTGTCTCTGGGTATTGATGTGTACTGGCGCAAGCGTGCCATTAAGCTCTTGAAGGAGGATGCGCCTAAGATGGTGCTCGATGTGGCTACCGGCACGGCAGACGTGGCACTGGAGACCGCACGGCAATTGCAGCCTGAGAAAATCATCGGCATTGATATTGCCAATGAGATGCTTGAAATTGGCCGGACTAAAATCGATAAACGTGGCTTAAGCACCACCATTGAGCTGCAGCAGGGCGACTCGGAGAATTTGCCGTTTTCAGACAATACGTTTGATGCCATCACCGTTGCTTTTGGTGTGCGCAATTTTGAACACCTGGAAAAGGGGCTCGAAGAAATGCATCGGGTGCTAAAGCCGGGCGGCAAGCTTGTGGTGCTGGAGTTTTCCAAACCCCGGGTTTTCCCGTTCAAGCAACTATACAACTTTTATTTCCGGAACATCCTGCCCACCGTGGGCCGGCTGACCTCCAAAGACCCCAGGGCTTACAGTTATCTTTACGAATCGGTACAGGCATTTCCTGACCGCGAACAGTTTACCGATATTCTTAGCAAAATTGGCTTCAAATCAAATCAATGCATACCACTAACTCTTGGCGTTTGCGCGATTTATTCCGGTGGCAAAGCGTAAGCTTAGCGCTAGCCCTGCTCTTTCAGCTCTCCACACAGGAGGCTTCAGCTCAGGCTACCGGCAACTATAATTTCTTTGACTTCCAGCAGAAGCCTTATTACTTTGGGATTACCCTGGGGTACAACTCCTCCCGGTTCACGCCCTTCAACTCTGATCAGTTCCTGCAAAGCGACTCCATCCGCGTGGTCGAGTCCGCCTCAGGACCGGGCTTCAATCTGGGTATTGTCACCAACCTGAAAATGGGCGATCATTTCGATTTTCGCTTCCTCCCCACCCTATCTTTTGCTGAGCGAACGATTAGCTACACCCGTTTTGGGCGGCGGTCTAATTTTTCTGAACGGCGGGTAGAGTCTGTCCTCGTGGAAATGCCCTTCCACCTGCGCTACAAATCGGCCCCCTACAAGGATATGCGGCTTTTTGTCATCGCTGGTGTAAAGTATGCCTTTGATGTGGCCAGCGATTCGCAAACCCGGCAGGCGGAGACCCTCGTGCGTATCGCCCCCAATGAATTTGCACTGGAATACGGCGCAGGCGTGCAGTTCTTCTTCCCTTTCTTCATTTTCTCCCCGGAGATCAAAATCTCTCATGGCATCGGCAATACGCTGATCTACAATGAGAATATCGAGGAGTCTACCGTTTTGGAAAAGATACTTTCCCGCACCTTTACGCTTTCCTTCCACTTTGAGGGGTAAAAGCTGGTTTCGGGGGCAGTAAAAGCAAGCCTTAGCGATATACGCTCTGTCGGCACAATAGAAAAGGCTGCGGGTACTACCGCAGCCTTTTGCCTAAATATCCATTGAAGGCCCTAAGGCACTTAATTAATCCCGTTCGTGTTGTTATTGTGTTTGAATGTGGTGTTTGTTCATCGGCGATAAACGCCCGTGCATATTCCCCTAATGTCTAATTACCGGGATATGTGTAGTGTTTGTTTTTGGGTGAAAAAGCTACAGCCTTAACAACCCGTTAAAGGCTGTAGCGTAAAGGTTCCCCATAAAATTCTTAAGGCTAAAGGTTAAGTATGCCAACTGCATGGACCTTCTACTTGAAATGGCCCATCTGGGTTTAGCTTCATTAATCGGTAGGTGGGATCGTTTCGATAACTCAAATCTAAAGAAGAAGAGAAAGGGGATTTGAAATATGTGGTGAACGCCATAATATTTGCCGTGAACGATCCATAGCGAGGGGTAAACACTATTGTGACATGCTATTGTGACAAACAAAAGGGGGCAGCGCTCATCACTGCCCCCTTCCGGTATCTTTTGAATGCCGCTGCTGCCTTACCGGCTGATTAGCAACCGCTGTGCGCCCGGCTGCCCGTCAACCTTCAACCAGTATAAGCCATTCGGCAGGCCGCTTACGACCAGCGGATGCTCCGTTAAGCCCACTTCGAGTGCCCATGCCCTCACAGCCCGCCCCAGCCCGTCCATCAGGCGGGCCTGCGCCGGTGCTTCCAGCGGGGCGCCCAGCGATAAAGTAACTGACCGGGAGGCCGGATTGGGCCAAAGCGCCAGCTGCCCTGTGCCAGAAGCACCAGTAAGCTCCATGGCCGGGCTGCCCCCAAATTCGGTGCTGTTAGAAGCGCCTATGGTGCTCACCGGGCCAATAACGGCGGTAGCCGCTCCGCCAGGCGTGCTCGTGAAAGCCCCAAAGCCCACTTCCACGCACTCCTCCAGGTGGTCCTGCATCTGTGTGATCAACTGCCAGCCACTCCCGCCGGGGATGCGGTAGAAAGCCTGCAGCAGGCCGTTGTGCCGCCGCATGCCCAGCGTTACCGGGGTTGCTACCGCCTGAAAGGGCGTAAAGCTCTTGCCGCCGTTCGGCTGCAGGCGGCTCTCCCAGCGCAGCAAAGGCGTCAGGTTGGTGAACAGCCCGGCCATGGGCGACCCGGCCGCGCTGCTGTTGCGCATGAATATGCCCGCATACGTACCCGGGCCCACCGACTGTACCTCCGCGCGGATGCCGGACCCTTCGCACAGCTCCTGCACTACGCCCGCCAGCTGGTCCGTATTTCCGGAAATGGGGTTGTAGCCCGGGCTGTTGAGGGTGAAATGCCCTTTGGACGGGTCGCCCGTGGCACAGGGGTCGTAAGCATAACTGCTGCTGCCCGGCACCATGCCGATATCGGCTGTGCCCCAGGGCGGCGGGATGCTCTCGCTGATGAGCACTTCCACCTGCGCCGTGCAGCTGCTGCTGTTGCCATGTATATCAGAACCCGTCAGCTCTACGCTCTGTATGCCCAGGCCGCTGCAGTCAAAAGCCGTTTGGCTGATCATCAGCGTGCTGTAGTCCAGCCCGCAGTTGTCGCTGCTGTTGACAAAGTCCAGCACCTCGTCGGCCAGCAGCTCCCCGGTGCCGTCGTAGCTCAGGGCTACTTCTACATCAAGGCAGGCCAGCTGCGGCGCTTCCTCATCCGTTACAATGAAGGTGTAGGTGAAATCCTCCGCGTTGCCATAATCGTCTGTGGCAACCACTTCCAGCTCATAGGTGCCCTGAGGCACGGTGAGGTAGAGGGCATACTGCCCGGTGGCCGCATCAATCAGCACCGTTTCCAGCTGCCCGGCCGAGGGGCCGTCCTGGTTTTCCAGGGCAGCCTCTACCGTCACGCCCGAGCAGTCTTCTATGGAAAAAGCCCGCCAGATAGCCGAGTAGTGGCAATCGCCGGGGTCCGTGCCCACTTCCAGCACGCCTTTGCTCGTGAGCGTGTCCCCATTGCTGTCCAGCACGTGCAGGGGCGGCGCTTCGTAATCCGGGAAGCAGGGGTCGAAGGGCGCCGGGTCGAGCGTATTGCACAGCCCGTCCTGATCGCTGTCGATGTCATAGCACAGCTGTGTGGACACCGTGTCCTGCAGCACCTCCGGATAATCGCAGTCCGCGGCCAGGAAGGTGTACGGGTGCGCCCCCCGGAAGGCCGTGTCCTGTGGCGTGATGCCCAGCTGCCCGGCTTCGTCCAGCTCAAAGAAGAAGGGGGAGAAATCAAGCAGCAGCGGCTCGTCCGGGCTGCCCAGCTGCCCGTTGCCGCCAAATCTGAGCGTGACAGGCAAGGTGAAGAGGGCTTCGTGGGCTGCGCTGTAGTAGCGCACCTCCATTTCCCCTTCCGGCATGGCATGGTACACGGTGGCAAAGTAGTACGCCTGCCCGTTGACCAGCTCCGGGGCCGCTGTGCCGCTCAGCTGGCCGTTGATGAAGAAAGCCAGGCGGTCGGCTTCATCGCCCAACGGCAGCCAGGGGGTATACTGCGCCCGGGCAGAGAGGTTCATGCTGAACGGCTGTTGCAAAAGAGGAGTGCTCCAGCTGGCGGGCAACTGTGGCTGGCTGCCTGCCGTAGCCAGTACAGGTGTCAGGCTGTAGTCCAGGCAGGGGCCGCCATAGGCCGCCTCGAAGCCGGGCAGGCTCAGCAGCTCAAAGCCGGCCTGCGGCTCCGCGCTCTGTGTTGGGATATCCTCCCACTGCGGCCCGGCGTAGCCTTCCTCAATGGTGACACTGAGTGCTGCCGTGGCAAAGTAAGCGTTGGCTGTCTGCTCGGTGGCGCGCACTGTGACTGTGGTGGAACCAAACCAGGCGGGGTCCGTTGGGATCAGCGTCAGCTCTGCCCCGTTAAAAAAAGTCAGGACGTGCGGGTTGAAATCCGCCGACCAGGTAATACCGTCGTTGTCCTGCCGCTCCAGGAACGGCAGGAGGCCCAGGGGCGCGAAGGGCACGCCCTGCAAGGTCTGTTGTGCCGGCAATGCCTGAAGCCCGATGGGCGCATCACCGTCCGTGAAGACTTCAATTTCGTAGGGCGCATCAAAACTGCCGCTCACGCCCTGATGCACGAAAGCGTAGGGCTGCTGCGCGATGTAAACAGCATCGGTGGCCGCATGGTAGACCCGCACCTGCAGCTCCTCCCCGGTAGCGGTATTGGAGAAAACCGTAGACAGGTGGAAGACCTGATTTCCTATGCTTACCGGCGTGCTCACGCCCCGCAGCTCCCCGTTGGAGAAGAAAGCGATGAGGTCATTGGCATTCGCCGTCAGCGCTCCATCGATGACCAGGGCTGCATTGATGCTTGCCGAGTAGCCGTAGCCCCCGGGCTCCGGCGCCGCCCAGTCGGGCGGGCCTGCGGATGCCCTGAAGGCAACAGCCATCAATAGGATAATAAATATATATCGCATTGGATTATGCTTTTGGGCTGCTGCCCGCGCAAGGTAACCCCGCGACAGGCAGCAGGCTTATTTAAGGTCGTAGATTCAATTTCGCAGACTGTACCTGGCCATTACCGTGCAGGGTAACGAAGTACAGCCCGGCAGCCAGGTTATTAGGCCGCCATTCCAGCAAGTTGCCTCCGGCAGCAGCTTCTGTCCCGATACGTGCCACTTCCCGGCCCGTTGCATCGCTGACGACCACGATAATCTCAGCAGCAGCAGGTGCATCGAAGCTTAGGTACACCCGCTCTGTGGCCGGGTTGGGGAAGAGCTCGAAGCGGGGCGCCGTGCCGGTAAGGGCCGCAGCGTCCGTCACGCTCTGCAGCGTCAGCGGCTCCGGCAGGTTGACCGTGCCCAGGATGTCGTTCGCAATGAAGACAAAAGACTCTTCCACGGCTTTGATTTCACCGTCTGTACCATCGTAGTACTTGAAGGTGGCCGTGCCGCCCTCGGCGTTGCCGTAGACGGTCATAAAGAGCAGGTAAGCATCCACCGCCTCTACGTAGATCGGCTGCGCGCTGCCGCGCACCTCACCGTTGATGAAGGCGCCGACCTCGTCCCCTTCGTGCAGCAGGTTGCCCGTTTCGGCATCCGTGACCACTGCGATCAGGTTCATGCTGTGCTCATAATCGTGGGGGTCCACTTCCCACTGCGAAGCGCTGCGGCCTTCGATGCCATCCTGATTGCGGAAGGCTTCCTCATTAGGCCCGTTGAAGCTCTCCGGGTAGGTGAGCGTGCCCGCCTCGCCCAGGTTGATCAGGTAGCCGTTCGGCGAGCTCATGAAGTCCAGGTTGCCCACCCAGCCTACGCCGGCCACATACTGCGCAAAGCCAGCCTGGCTTTTGATGATATCGCCATTGAGCGGGCTGAGGGATGCCAGGGCCTGATTGACCGGCATGCCCGCCTGCGGCAGGTAGCCGATCCAGTTCCAGCCCGCGGACAAGCTCATGGGCGTAGCCGGGTCTATCGGGTTGCCCAGGATCACCAGGCTGTCGAAAGCGGTGCCGTTGTACTGGTACATCGTCAGGTGGGACAGCGCCGTAAGCGATCCGGCCCAGACACTGCCGCCGTTGAAGTACTGGCTGAAGCTTGTCTGCCCCTTGATGGTGGCATCTTCCGGGCGCGTCAGGCTCGAAAGGGCCGCATTGATGCTCGGGTCTGGCAGCTCCAGGTTGTAGGAGATCCAGTTCCAGCCCGGGAAGATCGGGATCTTGCGCAGCAGCAGGTTGTTCGTGTGGATGACCTGCGGCACGATGGGCGAACCGATGAGGTCGTCGGCTACAAAATCGAAACTTTCGTTTGTGCTGCCGTAGAGCGTGCACTCCCGGGCATCCCAGATCTGGAAGGTCACCGTCTCCCCAACCAGGTTGTTGCTGTAGATGGTCAGGAAGGCCAGGTGTTTGTCGATCTCGGCTACGTACTCCACGGCTGCCACACCGCGCAGCTCGCTGCCGACAAAGGCGCCGATGAGGTCAAGGTTGTCTGTGGACACCTCTCCTTCAATATTCAGCTCGGCGGTCATCGTCATCGAGTAGGCAAAATTGCCCGGGTTGATCTCCCAGCCCGGCCCTTCACAGGCCACCCGCAGGTCGACATCAATGTCCTTGTTGCCGTCTGTGCCGACCACATTGACTTGAGTTGCATATTCGTTTTGCGGGAGGTTATCTGCAAAAACAAAAGTAATCTCTTCCTGCTCGCCGGGGTCTAGCGTGCCGTCTGTGGGCGCTATGGTCACCCAGGCAGGGATGCTGCCGTAGGAAACTGAGCCGTCCGGGTTGTCGATGCGCGGGCCAGTGATGCTGAAATTCATCGGGGCACCGCTTTGGTTGACAATATCCCGGGTAACGACCAGCCCATTGCCTTCGTTTACGACTTCGTCTATGTCCGAGCCGGCCGTCCAGCGCAGTGGGTTAAGGTCGACGAGAAACTCCCAGGATTCAAAGTTTACGGTCGGGCTGCCGGGAGCGCCGATGGGCACTTCCATGGGGTTGCCGGCCAGGTCCTCGATATCGGTAGCTACCGCACGGAGGGTCTTGCCATTGATAAAGCGGGACTGTATCTCGGGCGTGATGATGATCTTGTCGCCCACGCATTGGCTGCTGAAGGGTACGAGCGCGCCGGTTTCGGTATCGATCAGCGCGATGTTGTTCAGGTTGATATTCGTGCCGATGCCATCCGCATCAAAGACTTTATTGCAATTGATCGGCTCATTGAAGGTGATGGAGATCTCATCGCCACGGCTCAGGATGCCATCGGCGGGCTGTGGCGCGCCGAACAGCTCGGGGGCCTCGGTCTCCTTGACCACCCTGATGACTTCAGAGATGCCTGGCGAAAGGTCGCCGCCTATCGTGCCCCCGCAATCGGCGATTGCTCTTAGCTCGTAGGCGCCGTCCTTCAGCTCCATCATGTCCCACTGCACGATCTTAAAGACCGGGTCATTGGCAAAGCTGTCTGCCGGCAATTCCAGGATATTGACCCAGGAGCCATCGCCCGGGATCGGGCGGTACTGCAGGCGGACAATGTCCAGGTCCGGGTCCTCGTTATCGTACTCGCTCAGGGTGACAAAGAGGTTTTCGTTGCCCGGCGTTACCACATGGTTCTGCAACGGGAAGGAGATATCGATCGGTGAACAAGGCTCGATAAAATACACGTCGAGCTCCAGGGGCAGGTAAAAGCGGCTGTACACCTCCTTTTCCCCATTCGACTGGGCGATGGACTGGTAATCATCGTAAATGAGGAAACCGCCGACCCCGGCATCAAAGCCTACAGACTCGGAGTGGTCTATTTGGCAGGTAGAGGCAAAATACAGCCCCAGGTCTTCAAAGGTGAACTGCCCGGTATTGGGGTATTCCACCGTGACCGTTTTGTTGAAAGACTGATTGCCGATAAACTGGAACTCCACGGGGTTAATCAATGGCTCCCCGTCCAGCTTGATCAATGCGCCATCGGGGTTGCCGCCTTCGTCTACGCCCAGCTCATAAACCAGCCCGTCCGTGCCATTGGGGCCGATGCTGCCCAGGGTCACCTGGAAGACCGCCGGGGTGTTGTCCGGCACATTAATGGCTACGTTTTCGGCCACCTGAATGGATACTTCCTCCCGGTTGCGGGTGCCAGGTATCCAGGGGCACATGGATTCCCCGCCTGCTAGCTTGAACATCGGGGCAGTAGCAAATGGAGCCTTGTTCAGGCTTGATACCTGGTAATTGGTATTAGTGATGGTATTGTCAAATTCATACAAGGTAGAAATCTGGTCTTCCAAAGCATCGACTTCATCCTCCATGGCTTCCAGGTCATCAAACCCGATATTCGGCTGCGGGCCGGATGCAATGCCCACAGAGTAAAAGTCATTCAGGTCATCATCAGCGAGGGTGAAGGAGGTTTCCACGAAGTTGCTGGTAGAGACCCCCTCGGTGGTTTCGTTGGTATGGTTGTAAGCGATCTCTACAGTCCAGTCCACACCAAAGCCTCCCACATCAAAACCAGTTTCATTCTGAACACCTCCACCGCCACCAAGCGTGGTAGTAAACGTATTGGTACCCGTCATCGTACTTGAGGTCGTCTCCGTATAGGTAGTCGCCGCGTCGAATGTGATGTTCCTATCATACTGCGCTTCTCTTTGGCGATAGCGCTTATTGGTTACCTCTGTCACCCACTTGTCTCTCGAAAGCTTTGCCTGATCTCTTTGCACCTGTGGCACGCTTTCGTTGGCAGCGATCGAATCCAACAATGGAATCACTTCAGTCAGGATTTGCCATTCTGAGAACACAAAGTCCGTGGCAAATCCAACAGGTGAAATCGTCAAAATCTGATCGAACGTAAATCCACAATTATCAAAATCATAATCCAAAATATCCCGGGCACCAACTTCGAAGTTCATAGCCGCTCCAAAATACACATCAGCGTACGTACCCCAGATATCGTCCCCATCTGAAGTACTAATCTCTTTAGTTGTGGTGAAACAAAACTCCGCCTCGTTGGAATTCGATTGGCTAGCCTCAAAAGTGCCAGAAATCGTAGTTGTATTTGAGGCTTCGAGGGAGGTGATTACCCCGGCGACTACACCGCCCTTTAAAATCTCTGTTTTCTTCCCTTTCTTAATTGCAACATCTAAACTTCCATTTTCAGTATTGACATTTACGTCTCCCCAGGTCACACAGGTCTCAGTGCCCTGAGTCAGGGTGGCATAGGAACCGTCCCCCGGAGGGTCGTACACAATACCAAAGACTTCTGATGGCCCGGAAGTGGAAATGGTACCGGGCAACTGCCGCTCACCCAATACAATTGCCTGATAGGTTTCTGTAGCCTGCAGCCCATCGACCTCCGTAGTCACCTGTAGGTTTTTGGTGTGAGGGGGCAGCATATTCGGGTTATTGGCATACCACTCGTATACGTAAGTGCTGGTATCGCTTAGGATTTGCTCCTGATCGCTTTCCTGAATGCCATTGTTGATCGTCAGCGCAAACGTATCCAGATAACACTTTCCACCATCATAATCCTGAAAGACCCGAATGTTATTGGAATATAGCTTGGGTGTCGAAAACTCCTGGGAGTCATTGACCAGTGGCAGGTTGCAATCGTTAGCCAGCAGCCCGTCATTGATCTCGCCCAACTCTACATTGGGCGGGCTGATGTACATGAAGTCCACCGTATCCTTTTGCGTATTGCGGAGGTCGACTTCCGTACCGCCCTGTACCTGGAAGTAATTGTAAATTACACTATTGGAGTGCTCGGTCACCGATACGGCAACCGGGATGGGCGGGACATTATCAAACTTGAACTTGCCGTCCACCGTCTGTAGCTGTAGTTCTTCTTCGTAGCAGCCGTTCAATGCGGCCAGCTTGACCTTTACGATGGCGGCCGGGTCGCCATTGCCGTCTTCCGGAATAACAGACTTACGGCAAAGCCCTCCGAACACCTGACCTTCCACCTCCCGCTTGGTCAGGTTTTGGAAGAGCACATTGGCAATGGGCGTATTCAGCTTGCGGGCCTCGAAAAAGGCAGGGAAAAAGCTATGGGCTGTACTATCTTCCCCATACCTTGGTGTCAGCACCACATTGGCACCCGGCTCAAAATCAGCCACAAAGCGGCCTTCTTCATTGGTGAAAATAGGTGGGAAATAGGGTGCCCCGTTAACCAAAATCTCCACGCTGTCCTGAAAGCAGAAGGTATTCTGGAAGCGGATCACCCCAGAGATGGGCACGGTGGAAATGTCCGTAAAGTCCACATCGCTCACGGCCGTCGCACTGTTGTTGATATTCACGAAACGGTTATTAGGCTGGAACTCATGCGGGAACTCCTCCTGCCGCAACGTGATGAAGGAATAGGATGCGCCCTTGATCGCCCCTACTCCGGTAGCCGCCGGGCCGCTGTCAAATACCTCCGTGCCTTCGCTTTCATTGAAGTTGAAGTAGGAAGTCAGGCTGCCGTGGCCTACATCCGTGCCCCCATCGCCAAAGGCGGTAGCGTGCAGCTGTATTTCCTGCAGGGTCAGCAGAGAGTCGGCGTAAAAGGCGACTTCATCTACCAGGCCCGTAAAAAAATCTGTGGGCGTAGTGATATCCCGGGCACCCACCTGCCAGGCTTCTGCTTGCCAGCTTCCGGCCAGATTGCCGTAGCTCAGGCTGGCTTCTTCGTTCCCGTTCAGATAAAACGTCACTGTGCCGGCTGTGCTGTTCAGGCTCAGGGCCAGGTGCTGGTATTCACCAACGGCATCGCCCAGTTCCTGGGTCTCTCCGTTGACCGTCAGCTTGTACTTGCCATTTTCCAGGAAGAGGTTAAAGGCATCACTGCCGCCTTCCACTTTGCTCAAAATACTCTGCGTGCTGTTCAGGTCGAAAGGGTGTACCGTGACTTCAATGTGGCTCGTATCAGACAGGCCAAAATTGGTCAGTACTGCCGAGGACTCATAGGCTGCATTGAATTCCAGCGCATAGTTATTGTAAAACAACTTCGAGGGCCGGGCCGTGAAGTTCTGTTCCTGGCTGTAGTTGATGCCTTCCATGAAGTAAAACCCGGTGCCATCGGTGATCGCTCCATTCAGAATATCCGGCGTGTCATCCGAAAAAGTGGCCCCGTTTAGGGTTCCGTCTATCCCGGTTTTGGAGATATCAAAAACTTTGGAGCCGAGGCCCTCGTCAAATTTCCAGTAGCCGACCAGGCCTTCTGTAAACTTGTTCGCGGTGATGTCTTTGGTAGAGACAATCTCCGTCTGTGTAAGCAAGCGGTTGTAAATGCGGATGTCATCGAGATTCCCTTCAAAGAAGCCCGATTGGTCCCGCCGGCTGCCGATGGAAAACAGGGCGGGTTCATTGACAATAGCCGCTTGTATGGAGCGCTTGAATTTTCCGTCAACGTACAGGATCATGGAGCCCCCTCCGTAAACCACTGCTACGTGGTGCCATTCGTCCCGCTCATCGGTGCCAACCGTATTGGGGTCGTCCTCAAACTCGTATGCCATTTCATGCGCGGTGCCATCGCCAACGCCGGCTACCACGCCTTTCGCCATATTGGACGGGGTGGTATGAATCCAGAAGTTTTTGTTCAAATCACTGCCGAGGTCAATGATGCCGTCTGAGTCGTGGCTGTCCCCGATTTTCACCCAGGCAGATACGGTGAACATATCAGTTGGCAGGGCTTCATCGTAGGAAATGCAGATGTTTTCGCCCTCGCCCCCGAAAGCCAGCGATTGGCCTATGGTGGGCGTCAGGGTTACCATAGCGCCGGGCACCGGATTGCCGTTGGAAGTCTGGATCTTCCCAGAGACCACTCCATTAGGATTGACAAAACCGACGCTCACGCCTGCTACGCCATCGCCAAAGGTGTTTTTACCGATGATTTTGTACTCATAGAACTCACCGGCTTGCACATTGAAGTCAATGAACTGGGAAATACCGGGATCAACGCTAGTCAGATAGGCATCGTCCCGGAGCACGATAAAGCCTTCAGAAGATGTAGGGCCAAGTGGGTCTTCTGACCAGTTGATAAGTACCCGGTCCGGGAAATCCCCCTGTGAAGCCATTACGGCAGGAGCCTGAGGGGGCATCCTCAAGATAGACCATATCCCGTACTCGCTGGTGTAGGGTTGCGAAGTGATGGAACCGACTAGTGGCTGCCCGACAATGATGTCAGATTTGTTGATGTTGCTGAAAGCATTGGTCGTTGTACCGTATATGAAGTTGACTTCCCCTTCAGCTACCGGTAGCCCTTCCAGCGGGTTGCAATCTGTTTCCACCTGAGCATGAAGCCAATGGCTCATCCCTATGCAGCAGAACAGACATAGCAATAGTGTATATCTATAGTTCATGTTTTATTCTTTTGATGTTCCGTCTTCAAACCAAGGCTGATTTGAGAAAGACAATATTGAAAGCCAACCAAGCCACCCTTTGCAGGGCAGAATCCTGGACTCCCGCCTTATTTTTTGATAATGTACAGCACAGCGATGTTCTTGGAGCGGGTTTCGTTGCCGCCACTGCTACTTATGGTGTGCGTGTGTGAACCGGCTGACTGCATGGTGTGAGAGTGAGTACCTGCTGAGGCTGTACTGGATACCCTAGCACCTGCTCCATCTCCTCCATTTCCCTCAGCGCCTTCACCACTGAAGGACATAACCCCATCTGTTCCGTTTAGACCATGACTATGGCTTCCTCCGTCGTTTATGGTATGTGTATGGCCACCTGCAGAACCCATTGTGTGGTTATGGCTTTCAAATTCATCCCCTTGATAAGTACCTACATTATCTCCCGTAGCACCACCAGCAGCAGATGCACTTCTGGAACTGCGATCAGGGTCAGTAGATTCTCCGTTCGCCCAGCCCCGCAAAAAGACGCCGCGGGAGTCCGGTACATTGAAATCCGTATTTCCATTTTGTGAACCAATACCCGTTGTGCCATTGCCCCAGGCGGTGCCAATAGCGGCAAAAAGCTCAGGATATTCGCTACTGCTCAGCGCCCGGCCGTCGCAGGGTATATAATCATCAGGCACCCTGTTAAGCGGGCCGGCAAAAGGCATCATGGAACCGGCAGGCACACCGTTGCCCGCCCGGGCGGCAAATTGTGTATTCAGGGTGTAAGGAGCATAGGTCAGTTCCGTACGCGGGGAAAGCTCCACGCCATTGACCTCCACGCCTACAAATAGAGTTTCCGAAAAATCTGAAGCATCCAAAGCTTCGACGCTGCCCAGGCGGTGGCTGTATACACCACCTGAGACCTGCACATTAGCAGTCTCTTCCCATACGGCTGTACCTCCGGAGTTGGTGTTGTACAGGCGGAAGGTGACATCATAGGCACCATCGTCTACTGCGGAGCTGTTGGCGTCTTTGAGGGTACCTTGTATGCTTATCTTAATATCGCTTTGCGCGAAAGCAAAAACTGCTGAGGCCAGTACAAGAGCCATAGCAATAAAGAACCGAACGGAGTTTTTCATGGACTTCATGATGGAACATTTTTTACAGCGCAGCGGGGTTGTTTTTCCGCATTACTGCCTGGAAAAGAATAGAAGAGTTGATGAATGAATAGTGTGAAAATGAAGATGATTCAAAGTAGAGTGACATCTACATTGATTTAGCAATTGATTGATAAAGTGATCGTAAGTGAAAGATTTGGTGCAAGGGTTGAGGACTGTTTTTCATGAGTATAACTGGTTGTGAATTAAACAAGGGTTTAGCAGGTGTACGATGGTCGTTACCGTACACAAAGGGTTCGTACCGTTGTAGTTATTGGGACGATGCTGCCAGGTATCAACAGCAAGGATTTAGTGAGGGTACACTACTACGCTTGAGTTGAATGGGCAGTCTTAGCTTTTGGGATGAATTTTCTATTGTAAAAGTAGTTTTTAGATATTTAAAAAAACCGTAAATGTGGCGAACGCAGGAAATGCTGTGGTGAACGCCTGCAAACCCGTGGCGAATAAAGTTGTGACAGGGCACGTCGATCCCTACCCGTTTTTCTCTTCTGGTTTTTTCCAGCAAAAGGCCCTATTTTCACCTTCAATAAATGCACTTAAAAATGAAAATCGGAAGGTGGGCCTGCCTCATGGGGCTACTACTTTGGCAGTTTGCGCTGCAGGGGCAAAGCAGCACAAACGCAGCGGACAGCCTGGCGCAGATGCTGCAACAGGCTAACAGCCCTCAGGAGCGGGCCACAGTCCTGCAAAATCTGGTGCAGGCCAATTGGAGCAGTGATAGAGATCAGGCCAAAGCCTACCTCAGGGAGCTGGAAGATGTGGCCGGCCAACTGGAATCAGACAGCATCACCGCTTTTGTGTACCTGCATCAGGGGCACCTCCGCTATCAGGCCGGGGAGTATGAAGCGGCCAGAGCGCTTTACAAGCAAGCCAGCCAGTTGTACGAAAAGTCAGGGCTGCTCTCCCCTGCCCTCCAATGCCAGGCCAGGATGGGCATCATGCATAGCCTGCAGGGCGCCTATTCTGAAGCAGAAGCTCTCTACCGGCCTGCGCTCCGGAAGGCCCGTCAGGTGGGCGCAGCCGATGCAGAGGTTTTTATCATAGCACAACTGGGCACGCTTTTTCACTATCAGGGTGCCTTTGATTCTGCGCAGCAGTACTATAATGCCGCTATTGCCCATTATCGGGAGAGCGGCGACTCCCTGTATATGACCCGCCCGATGTATAATCTGGCGGTTTTACAGATGGATGCCGGCAAATTTGAAAACAGTCTGCAGACTTATACCGCCATTTATGATTTCCAAATGAGCCGAAAGGCTTATGAGGATGCGATGATCACGCTGGAAGGCTTGTCTAAGGTCAATAAAAACCTCGGCCGCTTGAGTGATGCCGCGGACAATTTGCTGGAAGCCTACCACCTCAGCGAACAACTGGGCGACGTCCGTATGAAGGTGCAGGCATTATTGGGCATGGCCCTCATTGAAGGGGAACGCGAAGCTTACGACCTTTGCAAATCCTATCTCAGGGAGGCGCTGAGCCTGAGCCTCAGGCTCGAAAATGCCGATCTGATCATGGCCGCCTATTACCGGCTGGGGCAGTTGTACCATGGGCTGAAGGAGTATGACTCCGCTGCGGTTTATATTACAGAGGCAATCTCCAGGTTGGATGAATTCGGTACACAGCGCTATGCTCCAAGCTTTCTCCTGCAACTCGGGCAGGTTTATGCCAATGCCGGGAAGCTTGAACGGGCAGAGGAGACGGTACGGCAGTTAGGTGCCTATCAACCGTCTACCTTCGAAGGGCAGGATCTTGTTTCCTATTACCGCTTACAGGGTGTCATCAGCGAGGCGAAGGGAGACCATCAGGGTGTCATTCAGTACCTCTCCCCTTCTTATGAAGCTTACCGGAAAAACCGTATCTACGAGCAAGCCAAAGAGGATGCCCTGACGCTTATGAATGCCCACAAGGCACTGGGTCAGACAGATGAAGCCCTGTACTATGCGGAAGCTATCCACGAACTCCGGGACACCCTTGACCAAAGCAAGGACCTGGAGCGCCTGGCCGAACAGCGAAAAGATTTTGAGTTTCAGCTGGAAAAACAAAAACTGGAGGTGGAGCAAGCCAAAGAAGCCGCCATCCTCAAGGCTCAGGCCACACAAAACCTGATACTTGCCATTGGAGGGCTACTGCTTGCCGTGCTTGCCTCCAGCTTTTTCTGGTACACCCGCCGCAAAAATCAGACGATTGAATTGCAAAACCAGCAGCTGCAACAGCTCAACGAGACCAAAGACCGCCTCTTTGCCATCATCGGGCATGACCTGCGCAAGCCGGCCATCGCCTTCCGGGGGATTACCAAAAAGGTCAACTATCTGCTGCGCAAAAAAGACTTCACCACGCTGGAAAGACTGGGGGCAGAAATCGAGCAGGACGCTGCCGGGCTCAGTCAGCTTACCGAAAACCTCCTCAACTGGGCCCTCACGCAACGGGACGTTATGCCTTATCAGCCTACCCAACTGAAGCTGCTGCCGCTGCTGGAAGATACGGCCGCGCCATTCCAAACCGCGCTCCAAAACAAGCACCTGGATTTGGAATGGGCCATACCCGAAGATACGGTCATCTTCAGTGATGCCAATGCGCTGAGCACGATTGTGCGTAACTTGCTCGATAACGCCATTAAATTCACACCGGAAGGAGGCCGGATTACCCTCGAAGGCACCTCCGATGAGGGCTTGTTCCGGCTCAAGGTGCGGGACACCGGAGCAGGCATGCCGCCCGAACAGCTGAAGGAACTTTTCCTGCTCAAAAAAGGCCGCACTCAGCCCGGCACTGCTGGCGAAAAAGGGTCAGGGCTGGGGCTCCACCTGGCCCATGAGCTTTCAAAACTCAACCAATCTACCCTTGGTGTGAGCAGTAATATTGGAAAAGGCACTATATTTACCCTTAGCCTGCCCCTGAAAGCTACTTAACCTAAACACCTGCTATGTCTTTAGCACCTCTTAAAATCCTGATTGTTGAGGATAACCTCTCTTTCGCCCTTGAGCTGGAGATGCTCCTCGATGAAATGGGCTACACCGACACCCTTCGCGCCGACCACTCCGGCACCGCACTCGACTATATCTACAGTCAGGAGCCCGACCTCATCCTGATGGACATCGACATCAACGGCAATCTCAGCGGGCTGCAACTGGGGGAAAAGATCGCCCACCTCGACATTCCCGTCCTCTACATCACTGCCCTGCAGGATGCCCCCTATCAGGAAGCTTCCCGGCAGTCCAACACCATTGGCTATCTGGTGAAGCCGGTACAACCACTGACCCTGCGCTCCGCCATTGACCTGACCATCGCCAAAGTGCGGATGCTGAAAGACAGTGAAAAGAATGACGCTCTTGAGAACCGGGAACACTTTATCACACAGCAGTTTTTCTTCTTCAAAAAGCGGCATATTTACTACAAAGTCGCCATCAATGACATCCTCTACGCACAGTCCGACGACAACTACGTACAAGTGCAGGTGCGCAATGCAGAAACCTTCACCCTCCGCATCACGCTGAAAAACCTGGAGGAACTACTGCCTTCTGAAGCCTTCCTGCGCACCCACCGCCGGTTCATTGTTGCCGTAGAGCATATTGAGGCCATCAACTTTCAGGACAGCACCCTGCTGATTGATGGCATGGAACTCCCTGTCAGCCAAACCAAACGGCAGGAACTGGAAGCCCACATCCAAAAACTAGGCTGAGGGGAAAACAGCGTGTGTACAACAAACTTCACAAAACAGAAAACCATACCACATTTAAGTGCTATGGCTGCTGGGGTAGAGCTTCCCGCTCTGCTCCAGCTTATCCAGGATTTTTAGGCGATGCACCAAAATAGGCTAATAGCAAATGCTGCCAGGCGATAAAGAGCTTGTTGTTATACGCACGAAAACAGCACTATCTACTCTCTGTCCTCACAGGCGCCTTCTTCCCAGTAGGTGACACCACCATAATTTTCGGCATAGCAGGAGTTCGAGTAGGTTTTGCCGTCACAACCACAGACGGGCTGATAGATTTCGATACAGGCAGCTGCCTTGTCGATCTTAGAAGAGTCAACACAATCATCGGCTACAGCACCGTTGCGGTTGCAGGTAGCGCTCATCAGGATTAAAGCCAAAGCTGAGATCAAAAATGAATACTTCATTGGTAATGAGGTTTTGCAAAGAAACGCAGCATTGAGCTTCTGAGTTGCATGCCCGCTACCGGGAATCGCTTTTGGGGCTGCCCAGCGCGCGCAGTATCAGAAAACCCGTCAAGCCAGCAATCAGTGAACCGATCAGGATGCCCACTTTTGCGGAGTCCAGTAGTGCGGGGTTATCCTTAAAGGCAAGGTTGGCAATAAAAATAGACATGGTAAAGCCTACTCCGGCAAGGAAGGACACGCCAAGTATTTGCATCCTGCTCACGCCATCGGGCAGTTTGGAAATACCCAGCCGGAGCGCCAGATTGGACATCAGGAAAATACCAACAGCTTTACCCACAATCAGGGCCAGGGCAATGCCCAGAATGAGGTTCATATTCAAGGCCGTGTCCGTGCTCACTGTGACACCGGCATTGGACAGGGCAAATACGGGCATGATCACGTAAGCCACCCAGTCGTGCAGCTTATGCTCCATGCGCTGCAGGGGCGACTGCACCTCCGTGGTCCATTCATCCAGGTTGTCAATATGCTCTATCTGTGCTTTGGACAGGAGGCCATTTTCCTGACGCGGGGCTTTAATGATCTTTTCCTGCAACTCGTCCAGCGCCTCCATAAACTCAGGTATCTTCACCTTTCGGTGAATGGGAACGGTAAAGGCCAGCAGCACGCCGGCAATAGTCGGGTGGATACCTGCCTTAAGGAACAGCAGCCAGACCACCACGCCCAGCACCACGAGCAGATATTTGGAGTACAAGCCCCGCATGGTCAGCAGGAATAATACCCCCAGAATAGCAAAAGCAATCAGGATCAGCATCCACTTGATGCCCGAGCTGTAGAAAAGGGCGATGATGAGTACGGCCCCCAGGTCATCCACGATCGCAAAAGCCGTGAGAAAGACCTTGAGGTTGAGCGGCACCCGGTCGCCCAGCAATTTCATAATGGCCAGGGAGAAGGCAATATCTGTTGCCATGGGAATCGCCCAGCCGGCCAGGGCCTCCGGGTCGTTATTAGACAGCACAAAGACCAATGCCGGGAAAGCAATACCTCCAATAGCTGCGAATAAGGGGAAAATGGCCTTTTTGGGCGCGTTTAACTCTCCAACGGAAAGCTCCCGCTTAATTTCCAGCCCGATCAGGAAAAAGAAGAGCGCCATGAGCCCATCATTGATCCAGAGGATGACGGGCTTGACCAGCTCAAAGTTGGTCATTTTCACACCGAGCTCGTACCCCCAAACCGCCTGATAGGAGTCGCCGAATGGAGAATTAGCCCAGACTACGGCTATAATCGTCGCTGCAAAGAGCAATACCCCACTGAGGCTTTCAATCTTTATGAACTTCTCCATCGGGGAAGTCAGCAGTTGCTTTAACATGGTTTTTCGTTTTTGGACGAAAAATCAACACGGTTCCGGGCATTGCGTTCGCAGTTTTGGGGGCTTTTTTCAGCTTCCGCGAAGAGATGCCTGCATATCCGATGTGCGATGCGTCAAAACAGCTGGCAAAATCACCTTCCCGGTAAAAACCGATAGGTGCTGTAATACAGGGTTACAAGTTTAAAAAACCGTCTCTGCTACCTGTACGAAATAGAGTGGCCTACCCGCCTTTTAACATCAAATCCATTCTCTAACTAAGGAGAATTGCAGTGCTCCCGACGCTCCATGCATTGCCACATGCTTCAATTTTCCCTACCTTCGTTACAAAAAGTGAGCCCCGGAAAAGTTCTGATATGCTATGACGAAATCGTTTCTTACGCTGGCTTGTTTATGTCTACTGGCTATACCTGCACTGCATGCCCAGACCCTTACGCTGACCAATTCAGCGAGCACTCCACTGCCGGGCGCTACGGTGATCGGGCAGCCCAGCAGTAATTTCGCTGTTACAGACCAGAACGGCCAGGCCGACCTAAGCCTTTTCGCTTCTTCTGACACCCTGTACATACAGCTCCTGGGCTACACGACTCACCGGATACCCTACACAGATGCTCAGGCACAAGGCTTCCGAGTACAACTCGAGATGACCGCCCTGGCACTGGATCAGGTCGTCATTTCCGCCAGCCGCTGGGCTCAAAATGCCAGCCGCGTCCCCAACCGGATTTCCGTCATCCAATCGGAGGAAGTGCTGCTGCGCAATCCGCAAACTGCTGCCGACCTGTTGGGCAGCTCGGGCGAAGTGTTCATTCAAAAAAGCCAGCAGGGAGGCGGCAGCCCGATGATCCGGGGCTTCGCTACCAACCGGCTGCTGATTGCTGTGGATGGCGTGCGGATGAATACGGCTATTTTCCGAAGCGGCAACCTGCAGAATGTGATTTCCCTCGACCCCTTCGCCACCGAGCAAACGGAATTGCTCTTCGGGCCCGGCTCTGTGCTCTACGGCAGCGATGCCATCGGGGGCGTTATGGCCTTTTACACCCTCACCCCTACCCTTGCCGATAGTCAGGAACGGCAGTCTTCGGGTAGCGCCGCCCTGCGCTATGCTTCCGCCAATGAGGAGCTGACCGGGCACTTCGACATCAATATCGGCGGGCAAAAATGGGCAGCAGTGAGCAGCTTTTCCCACAACCGCTACGGTGATCTCCGGATGGGCCAAAATGGGCCCGAAGATTACCTGCGGCCTTTTTATGTGGAACGCATTGATGGCATTGACCGGGTGGTTTCCAACGCCGACCCGCTGTTGCAAACGCCTACGGGGTACGAACAGACCAACCTGATGCAGAAGGTGCGGTTCCGCCCCAATGCTGCCTGGGACTTCACCTACGCCTTTCACTATTCTGCCACGACTGATTATGCCCGGTACGACCGCCTGGTCCGAGACCGCAATGGCGTGCCCCGAAGTGCGGAATGGTCCTATGGCCCACAGATATGGCAAATGAATCAGCTGCAGGCTTCACATACCGGGCAAAATACGTTTTACGACGAAGCCCGGCTAAGCCTCGCCCATCAGTTTTTTGAGGAAAGCCGTATTGACCGGGATTTTGGCGATCCGGTCCGGCGCACCCGCACCGAAGCGGTGGATGCGCTTTCGGCCAATCTGGATTTCACCAAACGTCCCGGGCGGCACCAACGGTTGCTATACGGATTCGAAGCCCTTTACAACAAAGTGGCCTCAGAAGGGCAGCTCAATCATCTGGACACAGGAGCGGAAGATGCCGGCCCGGCCCGGTATCCTCAGGCCAACTGGCAATCCTATGCGGCCTATCTGACGTATCAGCTTGAAGTAAACCCTAAGCTCCGTTTGCAGGCTGGGGCACGTTACAACCACTTTCTGCTTGACGCTGATTTTGATACCACGTTTTTTCCCTTCCCCTTCACCAACGCAAGCCTGAATAACGGAGCCCTTACCGGCAGCCTGGGTGCGGTGTGCCGGCCCGCGCCATTGTGGGGGATACGTGCCAACCTCTCCACCGGGTTCCGTTCGCCCAATGTCGATGATATTGGCAAGGTATTTGACTCCGAACCCGGCTCTGTAGTCGTGCCCAATCCCAACCTGGGGGCGGAATATGCCTACAATGCAGAGCTGGGCTTTTCCAGAGTGATTGGGGATGGCATACAGCTCGACCTTACAGGCTATTACACGTTGCTGGACAATGCTTTAGTTCGTCGGGATTTTTCACTTTCCGGACAAGACAGTATTTTTTATGATGGCACCTTAAGCCGGGTGCAGGCTGTGCAAAATGCCGCACAAGCAAGGGTTTACGGACTACAGGCAGGGGTGGACGCGCAGTGGGCTAACGGCTTAGGCATGCACGCCCGCTTCAACGTTCAGGAAGGGGAGGAAGAACTGGAGGAAGGGGGCACCACCCCGCTGCGCCATGCGGCACCCTGGTTCGGGGTATTCCGGTTGCAATACGAGCAGGAGGCCTTCCGGTTGGAACTGAACGCGCAGTACCACAGTGCTTTCGATTTCGAAGACCTGCCGCTCACAGAGCAGGATAAGCCGTACTTATACGCCGCTGATGCTAATGGCAATCCTTATGCACCGGCCTGGTACACGCTGGACTTCCGGGCGCTTTACCGGATCAGCGAGACCTTTACCCTCAGTGCCGGAGTGGAAAACCTGACCGATCAGCGGTACCGGCCTTACTCTTCAGGGCTGGCAGGCGCCGGACGGAATGTGGTGCTGAGCGGGCGGGTTGGGTTTTAGGAGGGTGTACCGCCTATAGTCAAGCCTGCCTATTCCCGGAAAAAGGCGGGAAGGATGGAAAATGGCTTTATTTTTGAGCTATCCTCCTGCCCCAACCTACCCACTTTGAAAACTCATGATCCATGGTTGCAACACCTCACTTTAAATCTTTTGAGCGGCAGACAGAACAGCTGCGGGCAATTGCCCATCCGGTACGGCTCGCCATACTCAACCTGCTCCACCGGCAGGCGCCCCTTACGGTAACCAATATCCACGAAGCCCTGAGCATTGAGCAGGCCACGGCTTCCCACCACCTGAAGATTTTGCGGCAGGCGGGAATACTGCGTCCACGGCGGGACGGGCGCTATGCGTACTATGAACTCACAAGCGATGCCATGGGGGAAATCCTGGAATTACTGGAAAACTCATGATTTGTTCCTATTTTTGCGCACGCAAAAATCAAGGACGTTATGCTCACCGCTATTTCCCCTGTCGACGGGCGCTATGCCGCCAAGACTCAAGATCTTTCTCATTTTTTCTCCGAATTTGCCCTGATCAAGTACCGGGTGCTGGTGGAGGTTCAGTATTTCACGGCACTGGTCAACCACCCGCTGCCCCAGCTGCAGGACTTCCCAACAGCCAAGCTCGATGACTTGCTGCGGATGGCCAACCGGTTCTCCATGGAAGACGCGGAACGCATCAAGGCCATCGAAAAGGTCACCAACCACGATGTCAAGGCGGTGGAGTACTTCCTCAAGGAGCAATTTGATGCGCTTGGGCTGGAAAAATACAAAGAGTTCATCCACTTTGGGCTGACCTCTCAGGATATCAACAATACGGCGACCCCCCTGATGATCAAGCACGCCCTGTATCAGGTATGGCTGCCGGCGCTCAAGGAGGTCCGTAGCCAACTGTCGGGCCTTGCAGAAGAATGGTCGGGCATCCCCATGCTGGCGCGCACCCACGGGCAGCCCGCTTCCCCCACTGCCCTGGGTAAGGAAGTTCAGGTGTTTGTAGCCCGTATTGATGAGCAACTGGAGCAGCTGGACCGCATCCCGTTCAAAGCCAAGTTTGGGGGCGCTACCGGTAATTTCAATGCCCACTATGTCGCTTATCCGGATATCGACTGGCACGCCTTTGGGCACGCTTTTGTGGAAGAAGCCCTGGGCATCCACCGGGCTTTCCCCACCACGCAGATTGAGCATTACGACAACCTCGCTGCCATTTTCATGGCTCAAAAGCGGATCAACACCATCCTGCTCGACCTTTGCCGGGATATCTGGACGTACATTTCCATGGACTACTTCGGGCAAAAGGTGGTGGAAGGCGAGGTCGGCTCCTCGGCTATGCCGCACAAAGTCAACCCCATTGATTTTGAGAACGCGGAAGGCAATCTGGGCATTGCTAATGCGCTGTTCACCCATCTGGCGGATAAGCTACCCGTTTCCCGTCTGCAACGCGACCTGACGGACAGCACCGTACTGCGCAACGTTGGAGTACCCTTTGCGCATGCCCTGATTGCGTTCAAGTCCATCGAAAAAGGCCTTGGCAAGCTCCTCCTGAACCGCGCCAAACTGGAGGCCGACCTGGAGAAAAACTGGATGGTCGTTGCTGAAGGCATCCAAAACATCCTGCGCCGGGAAGGCTACCCACAACCCTACGAAGCCCTAAAAGCCCTGACCCGGGGCAAGACGGCCATTAGCAAAGCAGATATCCACACCTTCGTGGACGGGCTGCAGGTAGCTGATGCCATCAAGGCGGAGCTGAAGCAGATTACGCCACAGAATTATGTTGGGAAATAAGCTTAAAGGGTGTGGCTTCGCCTGTTAATCTGCTCTTCGTGGCACCGCTTTTATACGGACTGGGCTTTGCTGTATTCCTTGGAGTGATGCACATTACGTACCTACGGCGCGGGGAAGCGGCAGCAGATTGGAGGGTTACCCACATACAGCTCCTAACGGAGCTCCAAAGGGTTGCCTACACCTTCTCTTCTCTTGAGCCTTGATAGCGGACTAAAGCTGTATACTGCTTTGTGTACAACTCAGCCATCCCGGCCCCAGTGCCCCATTAGGGGCATAATGTGGGTAACTCCAAGAGATCGAACTGGCTCCGCGCCGTAGGTGCGGGATGTGAACTACTCAGAGCGGCTAGCCTGGAAACGATGCGCTATCGCTTACGTTTGACACCGAACCTTTTGACATAGGCACATTGCGCACCTACGGCGCGGAGAAGCGGCAGCAGATTGGGGTTACCCACATACAGGTCCTAACGGAGCTTCAGGGGTTGCTTACAAGTTTCCTTGAGCCTTGATAGCGGACTAAAGCTGTATACTGCTTTGTGTACAACTCAACCATCTCGGCCCCAGTGCCCCATTAGGGGTATAATGTGGGTAACTCCAAGAGATCGAACTGACTCCGCGCTGTAGGTGCGGAATGTAACTTGAATCTTTTTGTCGTAAAAGAACGAAATGGTTGGTCTGCTACCTCCTGTTCAGTTGAGATAAATTGGGAGGTAGAGCTTATATTTGTCAGGTAACCTCTTTCTTAACTTTTGCTAATCCCCCTAAACCAATGCCAAATACCTACACACAAATTCATATACAATCCGTCTTTGCCGTACGCTATCGTCAAGCTGCCATACAAAAAGAATGGCAGGAAGAATTATATCGTTACATCACCGGCATTGTACAAAACCACAACCATAAGGTTCTTCAAATTGGAGGTATGCCAGACCACGTACACCTGTTCTTTGGCATGCGCCCTACTCAATCTCTATCTGACCTGATGCGGGATGTTAAAGGAGAGTCCTCGGAATGGATAAACAAGAGCGGTTTTTGTAAAAATTATTTTTCCTGGCAGACCGGTTATGGCGCGTTTTCTTATGCCAAATCCCAAGTGCCGAGGGTAATCCGGTATATCCAAAAGCAAGAGGAGCACCATCGGAAAAAGACTTTTCTGGAAGAGTATGAAGACTTCCTGAAAGCCTTCGAGGTGGAGTATGATGAACGTTTTATCTTTAAACCCTTGGAGTGATGCACATTACGCACCTACGGCGCGGGGAAGCGGCAACAGATTAGAGGGTTACCCACATACAGCTCCTAACGGAGCTCCAGGGGTTGCTTACACTTTCCCTTGAGCCTAAATAGCGGACTAGAGCTGTATACTGCTTGGTTTACAGCCCAGCTATAGCTACCCCAATGCCCCATTAGGGGCATAATGTGGGTAACTCCAAGAGATCGAACTGGCTCCGCGCCGTAGGTGCGGAATGTGAACTACTCAGAGCGGCTAGCCTCGAAACGATGCGCTATCGCTCACGTCTGGCACCAAACCTTTCCACATAGGCACATTACGCACCTACGGCGCGGGGAAGCGGCAACAGATTAGAGGGTTACCCACATACAGCTCCTAACGGAGCTCCAGGGGTTGCTTACACTTTCCCTTGAGCCTAAAATAGCGGACTAGAGCTGTATACTGCTTGGTTTACAGCCCAGCTATAGCTACCCCAATGCCCCATTAGGGGCATAATGTGGGTAACTCCAAGAGATCGAACTGGCTCCGCGCCGTAGGTGCGGAATGTGAACTACTCAGAGCGGCTAGCCTCGAAACGATGCGCTATCGCTCACGTCTGGCACCAAACCTTTCCACATAGGCACATTACGCACCTACGGCGCGGGGAAGCGGCAACAGATTGGAGGGTTACCCACATACAGCTCCTAACGGAGCTCCAAAGGGTTGCCTACACTTTCCCTTCAGCCTTGATAGCGGACTAGAGCTTTAACTGCTTTGTGTACACCCAGGTATAGCTGCCCCAATGCCCCGCTAGGGGCATAATGTGGGTAACCCCTAGGCATCGCGCTGGCTCCGCGCCATAGGTGCGGAATGTGAACTACTCAGGGCGGCTAGCCTGGAAACGATGCCCTATCGCTTACGTTCGGCACCAAACCTTTCCACATAGGCACATTACGCACCTACGGCGCGGGGAAGCGGCAGCAGATTGGGGTTACCCACATACAGCTCTTAACGGAGCTTCAGGGGTTGCTTACAAGTTTCCTTGAGCCTAAAATAGCGGACTAGAGCTGTATACTGCTTGGTTTACAGCCCAGCTATAGCTACCCCAATGCCCCATTAGGGGCATAATGTGGGTAACTCCAAGAGATCGAACTGGCTCCGCGCCGTAGGTGCGGAATGTGAACTACTCAGAGCGGCTAGCCTCGAAACGATGCGCTATCGCTCACGTCTGGCACCAAACCTTTCCACATAGGCACATTACGCACCTACGGCGCGGGGAAGCGGCAACAGATTGGAGGGTTACCCACATACAGCTCCTAACGGAGCTCCAAAGGGTTGCCTACACTTTCCCTTCAGCCTTGATAGCGGACTAGAGCTTTAACTGCTTTGTGTACACCCAGGTATAGCTGCCCCAATGCCCCGCTAGGGGCATAATGTGGGTAACCCCTAGGCATCGCGCTGGCTCCGCGCCATAGGTGCGGAATGTGAGCTACTCAGGGCGGCTAGCCTGGAAACGATGCCCTATCGCTTACGTTCGGCACCAAACCTTTCCACATAGGCACATTACGCACCTACGGCGCGGGGAAGCGGCAGCAGATTGGGGTTACCCACATACAGCTCTTAACGGAGCTTCAGGGGTTGCTTACAAGTTTCCTTGAGCCTTGATAGCGGACTAGAGCTGTATACTGCTTTGTGTACAACTCAGCCATCCCAGCCCCAGTGCCCCATTAGGGGTATAATGTGGGTAACTCCTAGGCATCGCGCTGGCTCCGCGCCGTAGGTGCGGGATGTGAACTACTCAGAGCGGCTAGCCTGGAAACGATGCGCTATCGCTTACGTTCGGCACCAAACCTTTCCACATAGGCACATTGCGCACCTACGGCGCGGAGAAGCGGCAACAGGTTATCGATCGTTGCCCTTGACCATACATCCAGCTTTTGATTATGACTCACGGCTTTCGGCAGAGAAGCCCCGCCAAACCCTCCTTAACGTTTCATTAGGAAGGCAGACTAAGCAATTGTCCCAAATACGCGTTAACTTAGGACAAATATTTTCCAAGTTATGCGTGGATACTCCGGATTACTGGCAGCTTTGGTGCTGGGGCTTATGGTTAGCTGTTCGCAGCCTGAACCTGAGGCGGCGGCAGCTGGTCAGGCCGGGTCTTTGCCCATACACGAGGCGCCCGTTGCACCAAGCGACTACCGGGTTCAGTGGGGGGCTTTGAGCATCCCGCTGTCCAAATTCGCTAATCCGGAAGTTTACAAGGGCGAGGCAGCACTTCCGCTGGATGAGTTTAAAATGCTGATCGGGCAGCCGCTAAAGGTTTTCAGGGAAGCCCGGTCGCTGCCCTTTGAAGTGGTACAGCTGCACCGGGAGCCTTATCAGCGGTTTGGGCCCTTCTGGTTTTCCTATCCTGCTTATTCCCCTCAACAGGGATTCGATGCATCGGTGGTGTCTGCTTATCAAAATGGCATTCGCCCGGGAGATATTATCAGCCTGCGGATTGATGTTGCAGACAGTATCCGGATCCAATCCCTGCACATCCGGGTCATTGACCCCATGCTGCCGTACAGTCCTGCTGTAAAGGTCCCGCACCCCCGGCATACACAGGAAGCTTTTGGGTTTCAGGTGATACAGGAAACCGGGCAGCGCCCCATCCTCCGTATTGATACTTCCGCAACCGGAACCCGACATATTTATGAGCTGTACCAGCAAAACGCCCTTTACAAAATCATTCACATACCAGGCTTCCGGACTTACAACCGCTTACTGGCCGACCGCGATCAGCTCTTTTCCACACAGGAAATCCGGCGTACGACCACGCTTACAGAGCCATTGGACTGGAAAGCCCTGCCCGATTATATGGACTACCGCGGGCCTGAGGTAGAGCTACGCTGGGGGCCACTAAGCGCCAATCCGATGAGCACGAATTATCATCTTTGGCAAATTGAAGGACAGTTGGCAGAGCCTGTTCGACTGTTTGTAGGGGCTGAAGAGCTACCCATTCACAGTTTTCAGATGATCATTGCGGGCACCTCCCAACAACCGGAGATGTGGGTCGCCAACAGCCTGCAGCAGTCTGAGCTGGCTAAGCGGCTCTGGCAGTTACAGCCGGCCCAGACCATCTATTTCAACCGAATGATCGTAGAGCCTGAACCCGGTTGCCTGCAACTTTTCCCGCAGGCTTTCGCCTTCAATATTGAATCTGCCCGGCCCTTCCGGCTCACAATAAAGGAGACCGGTGCCGCTCAGCCCTTCTTTGTTTCCGGCCAGGATACAACCGAATCCCCGGTTCGATTGTCTGTTATGGGAATGCGGCTTTCAGAAGTCCTGCCGAAACTGCTGGAAGTGGATAGCAATCAAGTGCACTGGAGTGGCCTGTATCAGGATCCCCGGCTCGACATAATCTTTGCTTCAAGCCGGTACTCCCTTTCTGACGGAAAAGCGATGATCCTGGAGCAACTGGAAGAAGCATACCGGTTGGAAATCGACTGGCGGCCTACGCCTCCGCAGTATGACTTGCAACTCAAAGACAGCCTGCTGCTGCAGGAGCACCTGACCACGGAAGACCCCGGGCGCATCATCTGGGACCAGCAGGAACGAACGGCACTGGTCCTGCGGGCACCGCTTTCGGAAGTCCTGCAGCTGATGCAGCGCGAGTTGGGCGTACCGGTGCACAACAACCTGTCTGTTTCGGAAAGGGCGCTGTTACGGGGGCATCTGGATTTTAGCAGCATAGCGGCCGCCCGGTCTTCACTGGCGCAATTTGGGTTGTCTTTGCAACGTTCGAAAGCCTGTTCGCAGGTCGTCATCCGACAAAGGCCATTGCAATAGAGCTTTCAGGGCGGGCTTGCGGTCATTTTTTTATAGTTTTGCGGACTAAAATTTGAATGCTATGTCGGTAGTGGTGCAGAACCTGACCAAGATATACGGGGAACAAAAGGCGGTCAATAATATTTCCTTCGAGGCGAAGCCCGGGCAGGTTCTTGGTTTTCTGGGCCCCAACGGTGCCGGAAAGACCACCACGATGAAAGTGCTGACCTGCTATATCCCCCAAAGCAGCGGTCAGGCAACCGTTTGCGGGTACGATGTGCAGGAAGCGCCCATGGAGGTCCGCAAAAATATTGGCTACCTGCCGGAGCACAACCCGCTTTATCTCGACATGTACGTGCGGGAATACCTCCGGTTTATTGCCGGGCTCCACAAGATCAGCAAACCCAATCAGCGCATCAGCGAGATGATTGAAATGACCGGGCTGGAGCGGGAGCAGCGCAAGCCTATTGGTGCGCTTTCCAAAGGCTACCGGCAACGGGTAGGCCTGGCGCAGGCCCTGCTGCATGACCCGCAAGTGCTGATTCTGGATGAGCCCACCGCCGGGCTTGACCCCAATCAGCTGGCTGATATCCGGGCGCTGATCAAACAACTGGGCGAGGAGAAAACGGTGATTTTTTCCACCCACATCATGCAGGAGGTTAAAGCCATCTGCGACCGGGTGGTGATCATCAACCGGGGAAATCTCGTAGCAGATGACACCATCGACCACCTGCAGTCCGTCACTACCGGAGAGTCGGTGATTACGGTGGAGTTCCAGAGCAAAATCCCGCAGCAGCAGCTCAAAAAGATCAACGGCGTTAAGGAAGTCCGCCAACTTAATGGCTATCGTTATCAAATCCTGGCGGATGCGGAGGAGGACCTGCGGGCATCCGTCTTTGATTTCGCGGTAGACCAGAAAGTAAAGCTGCTGGAAATGCGCAAAGAAGTATTTGAGATGGACGAGGTATTCCAGCGCCTCACAAAGTAACCCCTATGCCTGTACTACAACGACTCCTTATTGGTTTGCTGCTTGCACTGCCTGTCTGGGTAGGCGCCCAGGCAGACTCTGCCCAGCTCAAGGCGGCTTTCCGGTTTCAGGATGGGGCCTACCTTACCCTGGAAGCCCTGCGTAACAATCAGCCCGACTACCTTTGGAGTGACCTTAATGCAAAACTGGCTGCCAATGCGGAATCTTACCGGGCACAGGCCGAATATATCCGCTCTAAAGACGGTATGGAGCTACCGGAAGAGCTCTGGGGAATCGTACTCGATGGACTGCCTTATATCAAGTTACCGAATGAAATCATGAAAGATACGGCAGTACTGCACTTCGCCGGTTTGCGGGTGCGGGGCCGTATTTGCTATTACGAATTCGAGCGCGAAGAGGAGCGATTAGTAGAAATCAAAGCCTACAACCCACTGACCGGGCGCCCGTTCCGGCGGGGCAATATTTCCAAGCGGGAAATCATCAATGAGGCGCGTATCCTGCACCTGCTTTCCGGGCAGCACGGCCCGCTCGATCAGCCTACCCTGATTGGCATGATTGGGGATGATACCAAGATGTACCGAACGGTTGATGAGCTGCCTGAGACGGCAAGTACCGACATGCTCTACAAATGTGTATTGATTTATGATGATCGCAATCCGGTTTATATCCCCGTACCGGAAGAAGAAGCAAAAAAATCCAAAAAGTAAGCCTACATGCAAAGTATTTTCCTAAAGGAAGTCAACGCATTTTTCAGTTCCCTGATCGGCTATATTGTCGTTGGGGTTTTTCTGGTCATTACCGGGCTCATTTTGTTTGTCTTCCCAGACACGAGCCTGTTGAATGTTAATTATGCCAGCCTGGGGCCACTTTTTGAAATCGGCCCGATGGTGTTTCTATTCCTGATCCCTGCTGTGACGATGCGGTCTTTTGCAGAAGAATACCAAAGCGGCACCATAGAGCTGCTGGCGACCCGGCCTATTACCAGCCTGCAGATTATCCTGGGCAAATATCTGGCCTGTATAGTGCTGGTGCTTTTTGCCCTCATCCCCACCCTGCTGTACTATTACACCGTTTACCAATTGGGGTCTCCGGTTGGGAATATTGACGGCGGTGCGGTGCTGGGCTCTTACATCGGGCTGTTCTTCCTGGCAGCTGCGTACGTGGCTATCGGGCTATTTGCATCTTCCCTGTCTAACAACCAGATTGTCGCCTTTCTGCTGGCCACCTTCCTGGCCTTCTTCCTGTACTACGGCTTTGATTTCCTGAGCCGGCTTCCAGGCCTGGTAGGAAAAGTGGACGACGTGGTGCAGATGTTTGGCATTGACTACCACTACCGGTCTATCAGCCGGGGGTTAATCGATAGCCGGGATATCGTCTACTTCCTTTCGGTCATTGCCTTGTTCCTGGGGCTTACCCTGTTTTCCATGGAACGCCGGAAATGGTAAATCAACAAAAGGCAGGATTCACGTGCTCAGAGGCAACCCTCGCACAGTTCTGATTGTATCATAGACTCAAGATCGTAACCTTTACGCTCCAATGGCTAAGCAACAACAAAAGACACAATTCGTCCTTCAGCTCCTGCTGTTCTTCGGCATTCTGCTGTTCCTCAATATCCTGGCTAATGCCCGGATAGCCGGTAAGCCTTTATACAGCTTCCTGGATATGACGGAGGAGAAACGGTTTACCCTCACCGAGCCTACCCGTGAACTACTCGAAGGCCTGGATGATGTAGTGTACATCCGGGTATTGCTGGAAGGGGAATTCCCCGCCGGGTTTAAGCGTTTACGCAATGCTACGCAAGACCTCCTGGACGACTTCCGGGGCGTCTCCGGCTATGTGGAGTACGAATTTGAAAACCCCAACCGGGGCACGACCCAGGAAATCAATGAGCGGCGGCAAAACCTTCGTGATCAGGGCATTACGCCCACTCAACTGACCGTAAAGGGCGTGGAAGGCACCGAGCGTAAGATGATCTATCCCTACGCTATCATTTTCTACAAAAACCGGGAAATAGCGGTCAATCTGCTGGAAAATGAAGTGCCGGGCATGCCGCAGGAGCTCACCCTCAACAACTCAGTGGGCCTGCTGGAGTATAAGCTGGCCAATGCCATACAACGGCTGGGCAGTACAGTGCAGCCCAACGTGCTGTTCACGACCGGCCATGGCGAGCTGGAACGCATCGAAACCGCCGATCTGCAGAAGACGCTGGAGGGGTACTATGAGTTTGGGCGCGTCAATCTTGACAGCGTTGTGCACATCGGTGAAGCAGCCGACTTGCTGATCGTAGCCAAGCCTACCCGCCCCTTTTCCGAAAAGGACAAATTTAAAATTGACCAGTACGTGATGCAGGGCGGCAAGGTCCTGTGGCTACTGGACAAAGTGCGGGTAGACCTGGACAGCCTGCAGGGCCGGGCACAGTACTATCCCAACGAATATGATCTCAACCTGGATGACCTGCTGTTTCGCTATGGCATCCGTATTCAGCCCAATCTGGTCCTTGATTTGCAGTGTTCCAGCATCCCGTTGGTGGTAGGCATGCAGGGCAATGCTCCGCAGTTTGACAACTTCCGGTATCCTTACCATCCGGTCGTCGCCCCGAAAGCGGACCACCCCATCGTCAACAACCTGGGGCTGGTTAACTTCAAATACCCCAGTACTGTCGACCTGGATGTGACCACCAAGACCGAAGTGGAAAAGATCCCCTTACTGCAGTCTTCCGATAATACCCGGGTGCAGTACATCCCGGTGGAGATGAACTTTGAATTCCTGCGCTACGACCTGGACCCCGACAAGTTCAATGCCGAGCCCCAAACGCTGGGGCTTCTGCTGGAAGGTACTTTTCCTTCCTTATATGAGAACCGGGTGACCGAGAGTATGCTGCAGGGCATGCGAGACCTGGGCCTGGAGTTCCGCACCCAAAGCGAACCGACCAAAATGGTGGTGATCGCGGATGGCGATATAGCCCGTAATAAAGTTGGCCGGGATGGCAAACAATTCAGCCCGCTGGGCTTTAATGAATTTGATAAATACCTTTTTGCCAACAAAGATTTGCTGGTCAATACTCTGGAGTACCTGATCAATGAGCAAGGGGTCATTCAGGCCCGGGGCAAAGAAGTGAAACTCAGGCTGCTGGACACTGTTGAGGCCCAGGAGCGCAAGGGTTTTTGGCAGTTTTTAAATATTGGAGTGCCGCTGTTGTTTCTGGCACTTTTCGGATTTGCATACAACTTGGTACGGCGGCGCCGGTTTGCAGCTTAATAAAACTCAGAGATGAAAAGAACTTTAATTTTGCTGGTTGTTTTCCTGCTGCTCGGCGGCGGGGCTTTCTGGTACCTTTCTACGGATGATGAACGCAATAAAATGACATTGGCAGGCTCCGACCGGGATTTCGCCCTGGAAGACATGAGCCAGCTGCACAAAATCTTTATTGCTGGCCGGAAAGGCGAACGTTCGACTCTGGTGCGCAATGAAAACGGCGGTTGGGACCTGGAAGGCGCCGGCCCAGCTAACCCGCACGTGATGGAGCCCTTGCTTGAAGCCATCAGGAACGTTCGTATTAAGTACAAACCTTCCGATAATGCAGTGAAAAATATGGTCAATGTCCTGGCTACTCAGGGCAAAAAGGTGGAGCTGTACGATAAAGCAGGGAATCTGCTCAAGGCTTACTACATTGGCGGCTCTACAGCAGATGAGCGCGGCACCTACATCATCATGGATGGTGCGGAGCAGCCCTACGTCGCAGAAATGCCAGGCTTCTCAGGCAACCTTAGTGTCCGCTTTGACCGATACGGTGACGAATGGCGGGACAAGATGCTGTTTTCAGAAAAGGTAGAAGACATCAAATATCTCTCCGTCGAATACCCAAAGCAAAAGAACCAGTCTTTTATTCTGGAAGCAACGGGCAGCGACTATACGGTAAAGCCTTTCTACGATATTACGCCTGAGATTCAGCGCCCCTTTAAGGAAGGCAGTGTGGAAGCTTACCTGGTCAACTTTGAAAGTGTGGGCGCGGAGGCTTTCCGCAATGAGTACTCCAGCCGTGACTCCATTATGCAGACCATCCCCTTTTGCAGCATCACCCTTGTCAATACCAATGAGGATACCACCCGTGCCGTATTCTACCCTATTATTAAGGAGAAAGTCACGACACAGGACCGCAAAACAGGGGACTATGTTACCACAGGTGGCTACCTCGACCGCTACTTTGTGTTGCGCAACCAACAGGACTTCATGTTGGCGCAGCATCTTGTGATGGAAAAGATATTTTGGGGCTACGCTTCCTTTTATCAGGATACCAACCTGTTAAACTGACAGTTATGAGGTTATTCTAAGCCCGTTAAAGCTTAATTTTACCTCATTTCCCAATATAACCGAGCCGGAACATGAACCATCAAAAGCCACTTCGCTCCAGGCAAACGAGCAGGAACCTCCTCATTGCCACACTATTATTGCTCATTGGGCTGGGCGCTGCGCCTTCTGAGCGCTGGGGGTTCTGGGGGCACCGCCGGCTCAACCGGATGGCCGTCTTCACCCTCCCACCGGAGATGATTGTGTTCTACAAGAAAAACCTGGAGTACGTCACTGAGCATGCCGTAGACCCCGACAAGCGCCGCTACGCCACCCGCCACGAAGCTGTACGCCACTATATTGACATCGACCACTGGGGTACCTACCCTTTCCCGGAAGTACCGAGGGACTGGACGGAAGCCCTAATGAAGTTTACGGAAGTAGGCGTTGTGGACTCCGATGGGGATACGACACTGCTCTACCGGGACACAATAGGCCGTCAGGTGCTCATCAGCCTGGATACAGATGGTGGGGCGATCAAGGTGCCCTATCAGTCGGACTACAAGACCTATTTCATTCAGGAAATCATGCCGCAGTACTATGAAGAAGAATGGAACCTGAGCTGTGATACCCTGGCCATGCTTTTTGGGCTAAGCCCGGGCGCGATTGATTGCGAAAAAGCCTACGCGGTGGACCACTTCTCGGAGTACGGCATTGTGCCTTACCACTTGCCCGCTATGCAGCGCCGCCTTACTGCTGCCTTTCGCAACCGGGATATACCCCGAATACTGCGTATCTCAGCAGAGTTCGGGCATTATATCGGAGATGCACATGTACCCCTTCACACCACCACCAATTACAACGGGCAGCTTACCGATCAGGTGGGTATTCACGCCTTTTGGGAAAGCCGGATACCCGAGCTGTTTGCCGATCAGGAGTACGACTACTTTGTAGGCAAAGCCGAGTACATCGCCAATCCCAAAGACTATTATTGGGATGTGGTGCTCGCCAGCCATCTCCTTGTTGACAGTGTCCTTCAGATTGAGCGGGACCTGAGCAAAACGTTCCCGGAAGACAAACAATATTGCTACGAAGAACGCCTCGGCCGCACTATTCGCACCCAGTGCCAGGAATATGCCAAAGCTTATCAGGAGCGGATGAAGGGCATGGTGGAAGACCGGATGCGGGCAACAATCCTTTCTATTGGCAGCGCATGGTATACTGCCTGGGTGGATGCCGGGCAGCCTGACCTTGACAATATTGACCAATACCGGCTGTCGCCGGAAGAGTTGGAGGAACTGCAAGTCCTTGAGGAGAAGGCGCGCAGCGGAAGTCAGAAGGGGCGTGCACATGAATAAAATCAGTTACAAACGAGGATTTACCTTTCCATACGTCCACACATCTAGTATCCGTCCATTCTTCACAATCGCTTTACGGGCAATGCCTTCCCGTTCGAAACCAGCTTTCTCCAGTACCCGCCGGGAAGCAGGATTGGTGTGAAAGACATTAGCATACACCCGGCTGTGCTGTAAGTCTTCAAAGGCGTGTTTGACAATCAAACCTATAGCTTCAGGCATGATCCCCTGCCCCCAGAAAGGCTCGCCCAGCCAGTACCCTAACTCTACTGAGGCTGCGTAAATATCGGGCTTGAAAATGAGGCTGATGACGCCTATGAGCCCTTCTCCCCAATCGATAGCGAAAACCGATTCTCCTTCATTTTCTGCTGCGTAGTTGATAAACCAATGCGCACTTTCCAGGGTGTAGGGGTTTGGAAAGCGGTCCATCAGGTTAGCAGCAATTTTTGGGTTATTGGCGTAAGTGGTCAGTTTTGGGGCGTCTGCTGCGGTCAGGCGGCGCAACTTTAGGTCTCGTCCCTGCAATGCTTTTTGCCGGAAGGCTGTCTGGAAATTGGGTATGGGTATTGTTGGCATGGTCCTTAGATTTCAAGGAGAAACGTCAAGCCTCGTGTAATCGTTCCTCCGGAGGATATACCGACAGCCCATTCTCAGTCCGGGATCTCAGAATTGCTGTATATTGAAAGCCAGAATTGGGAACCTCTGAATACCCGCCCATACGGGCAAGGAAAACACGGAAGGTATTGCCCCCTCTACTCATCAAACAAAGTCCCTGCACGGCCAGGCGGCACTACACCCAAATGCTTGTAGGCTTTCTCTGTAGCCTCTCTACCCCGGGGCGTACGCTGAATGTAGCCTTCCATAATCAGGAAGGGTTCATGTACTTCCTCAATTGTACCGGCCTCCTCTCCTACTGCAGTGCCGATAGTGGTGATGCCCACCGGGCCGCCTTTGAATTTATGGATAATGGTGGAAAGGATTTTGTTATCCATTTCATCCAGGCCGCCTTCGTCTACATTGAGGGCGGATAGGCCATATTCGGCGATCTTGCGGTCGATGGTACCATTCCCTTTAATCTGCGCGAAATCCCGGATACGACGCAACAAGGCATTGGCAATACGCGGTGTACCCCGGCTGCGGCGGGCGATTTCCTTAGCGCCATCTTCCGTGATTGGCACATCCAGTATACCGGCCGATCGTTTGATGATGCGGTTGAGGGTCTTGGCGTCGTAATAGTCGAGGTGGCAGTTGATGCCGAAGCGGGCCCGCATAGGGGCGGTCAGCAGGCCCATTCGGGTCGTTGCCCCAATGAGGGTAAAGGGGTTAAGGTCAATTTGTATACTCCGCGCATTAGGGCCGCTGTCGATCATAATGTCAATCCGGTAGTCTTCCATAGCGGAGTAGAGGTATTCCTCCACCACCGTATTCAGGCGATGGATTTCGTCTATGAAGAGTACATCGCCTTCTTCCAGGTTGGTGAGCAAGCCTGCCAGATCGCCGGGTTTTTCCAGTACAGGGCCGGAAGTCATCTTCAGCTCTGCCTGCAGCTCATTGGCGATAATGTGGGAAAGGGTCGTTTTGCCCAATCCGGGAGGGCCATGTAGCAGTACATGGTCCAAAGCCTCTCCCCTGCCCAGGGCTGCCTGAATGAAGATTTGCAGGTTCTCCACGATTTTAGGCTGACCGCTGAAGTCATCCAGGGCCTGCGGGCGCAGCTGCACTTCGGCGCTCTGCTCGTCCGGCGTAAATTCGTCACCTGTAGGATCCAGATAGGGATTGCTCATGTATACCGTTTTCTTGTCCTGACAAAGATGGCATTTTTCCGGGAATCAAAAGCCATATTTAGGCAATCGCCAACGGCAACGACCGGAGCCGCTCACCGGTAAGCCGGAAGACTGCATTGGCAATCGCCGCGCCTATCGGGCCCAACGGGGGCTCACCGACCGCACCGGGGGCATCTGCATTTTCCAGGATGACCACGTCAATTTCCTTTGGTGCATCCCGCATTAGTGCCATCCGGTAGGGGCCGTAGATGGTAGGCAGCAGCTGCCCGTCTTTCACGAACATACGCTCGTACATGGCCGCACTCTGCCCCATGATGATACTGCCCTCGCACTGTGCCCGCACCTGATCAGGGTTGACCGCTAGGCCGGGGTCGATCGCGCAGGTTACTTTGTGCACTTTGATTTCGCCATTTTCAATCGAGACCTCTGCCACCTGCGCACAGGGTGTCCGCGCATCTGTAGAAGCCGCAAAGCCCATCGCCCGACCGTTGAGGACCTCATCTTTCCAGCCCGCTTTTTCAGCTGCAGCTTTGATGACTTCGCGCAGGCGGTGCCCGGCTTCATCTTCCTGAATGTGCTCCAGGCGGAACTGAACAGGATCCTTACCGGCTTTCAGTGCCAGCTCGTCCATAAAACTTTCGATGGCAAAGGTATTAGCCAGTAAGCCCAGGCTCCGCCACCAGCTTGTGGCAAAAGGGAGCTTCACCCGCCAGGATACCGTCCGGAAATTGGGAATAGCTCCGTACTGAATCATCCCGCCCCGCCAGGCACCGGCATCCGCCCCCAGTACAGGCTCTGCAATACCAGGGAACATGGGAGAGCCAAACATGACATCGCCACTTGATAGATTGTGCTCGATGGCTTTGATCTTCCCTTGCTTATCCAACACACCCCGCAATACGTGATGAGTGGGCGGCCGGAAGGTATCATTTTGAAACTCCTCCCGACGGTTGAAAAAGCACTTCACGGGCTTGCCTACGGCTTTTGAGAGTACGGCAGCCTGCACCGCATTGGGCGTATGCAAACGGCGGCCAAAGCCTCCGCCAAGATACGTAGGAATGATGTTGACATCCTCCGGGGCTAACCCGAGCCGGTCAGCAACTTCCTTCCGGGTCAGATTCACCACCTGTGTGGACATAATGATCGTGGCCTTGTCATCTTCCACATGGGCAACCGCTCCGTTGGGCTCCATTTGGGCATGTGCACCGATCGGGCTGGTAAATTCTGCCGTAACTACATCCTCTTCGTTGTCAAGGATACGCTTCGCCCGCCCGGTCTTCTGAATCGTTACCGGGTCGCCCTGCCCTACTTTGATCATCGCCTCAATGTCTTCTGATTGCCAGTTGCGCTCGGTTGCCCATTCGGCTTTGATGGCTTGTTTGGCCTGTTCGGCTGCCATTTGGGAGGTGGCGACTACGCCAACGAAGTCCGGTTCTTTGACCACCTTGACGACGCCCGGCATATTTTCAGCTGCACTCGTATCAGCCCCCACGAAGGTGGCTCCAATGCGCTCCGAGCGCACCACAGCGCCATACAGCATATCAGGCAGGCTCGCGTCCATGCCAAACATAGGCGCACCGATCACCTTGTCTTTTAAGTCGACCCGGGGCACCGGCTTGCCCACAAATTTATAGGTCGAAACATCCTTGAGCGGAGGCGTTTCGGGTATTTCCCACTCGGTTACGTTCTTCACGATCTCGCCGTAGGTTAAGGTCTGCCCGTTGTGGGTAACCACCCCGTCTTTGACCGTAAGTGCAGCGGCATCCGTGCCCAACTGTTTGGCAGCTTCGATTTTCAGCATCTCCCGCATCGTGGCAGCCAGTTCGCGCAGGGGTTGCCACAGGCTGGAAATGGAGGTACTGCCGCCCGTGGAAGTGCCATCGATATTGCCGGAAGCGGTTGGCGCATGAATAACTTTGATTTGTTGGATGTCTACCTCCAGTTCGTCGGCTGCAATCTGCGCCAGCCCGGTAAAGGTACCCTGCCCCATCTCTACTTTGGGCGAGTTGAGAATGACCTCATTATCAGCCGTGACTTCAAACCACAGGCGGGGCTCATCAGTACTGCCGTTGTAGGGGAGTTCTGCGGAATTGACAAAGCCGGCAATGGAGCGCCGCCACAGCGGGCGGGTAAAGTAGGTCGCGCCAATGGCTACGCCCACGCCTACCGTTGAACGGACAATGAATTTTCTCCGGGAGAATTTCTTTTTGGGTTTTGGAGTGCTCATGAGGGCTGGTTTTTAGCGTTTTGGGATTGGATATCGGCTGCCCGGTGGATGGCTTTACGCATCCGGTAGTAAGTGGCGCAGCGGCAGACGTTGACGATGTTGTTGTCGATATCCTCATCCGTGGGATTGGGGATTTCCGACAGAAGGGCTGCCGTTGCCATCATGAAGCCAGGCTGACAGTAGCCGCACTGAGGTACGATTTCCTCCATCCAGGCCTGCTGTACCGGATGGAGCTGATCGCCGTTGGAAAGCCCTTCGATGGTGGTGATATTTTTGCCCTCAGCGTACTTCACGGCGTAGGAACAGGAGCGGATGGCCTTGCCATCCACATGGAGGGTGCAGGCGCCACAGGCCGCCTTGCCGCAGCCAAATTTAGTGCCTTTCAGGTCGAGCATGTCCCGAACGACCCACAGCAGGGGCGTATCGCCGTCCACGTCAAGGGAGGTGGGCTGCCCGTTTATGTTGAATGAAATAGTCATATTTTTTTGTTTTCCAGTTGATCAGATTATTCTTCGGGGATCGGAGCGCCGCCCGCTGCCCAGGCTTTCACAGCTTTGATGTATTCCGCCTTGGGCACCGGCGGTTTTTCACGGGGTGTACCGTTGGCGTCCACGCCCGGCTCCCAGGCCCAGAGAACCAGTTCGTGTTCGGTGAGGTGGTGGACGGTTTCTTCAAGGGTGCGGCCGCCGTTGTTGTCGGGATTAAGCATAGACCGGGCAATTTCCACCCGCGTCAGCCCCTGCCAGGCCATTTTACGGGGGGCAAGGCTCCATTCCGGGGCACCGGGCACACCGGCGTGGTTGTTGTTTTCTTGCTGATGGCAGGTTTGGCATTGCAGGGCGGCGACCCCGTGATTGTCCGGTCCGCGCTGTACGCCAAAATTGTGAATATGGCTGTCTTCTCCCTGCCGTGGATAATCATCGGAAGGGTGGCAATTGACACAGCGTTTGTGGGTCAGAACCTCCATCATAAGATCGAAAGCTTGCTCGGGGGTGAGTTCAGCGGCAGTGCTTTTGCTCTTTTCAGGTAGTTTAGGTTCAGGAGGGTGCGATTTTGGGGTACTGAAGCCAAAAACCAGAATGCCCAGCAGTAAGGAGGATGCCAGATAAGCCCGGTATGTTTTTTTCATCTTTGTTTAGCGGTTTAGTTGTTGGTCAAAGTTGATCCAAATCAACCGGATTTATGCATGCCTGTTCCCGGAAATACTAACACAAAACCCGGAATGCAGCTGAAATCCGGACCAAAGTCTAAGATAACTCATTCTGTTTAGCTTTCTTTGACGATTCCCTTTTGATTCAAAATCTTATACCTCTTGACAATTATTATCCTTCTTTCCATCCTGCTTTGTCTTGGCGTGGCGCTCTGGGCTTACCTTACATTCCACCCGCAGTTTGGCGGAAAAATCACACCCGAAGACCGGCACAACTACGCCCGCTCCCCGCATTGGAACGGCAAGATTTTTGAAAACCTGAGCCCTACCGGCGATGATGTGAGCCTGTCCAATCTGCCGGGGCTCATTCAGGATAACCTGAAAGATGCCAAGCTCAAAATCCCGCAGCGCCCGATCCCGGTGGTTCCTTTTGATCAAAAGGCTTGGGAGAATAGCAGTGCGCCTTTTCAGTTCATCTGGTACGGGCATGCCGTATGCCTGATGCGGCTGGGTGGTCAAAACCTGCTGATTGACCCCATGCTGGGGCCGGATGCCTCCCCGGTTGGCCCCATTCGCACTAAGCGCTTTAGCGATAACACCCTCTCGGTTATCGATCAGCTGCCTGATCTTGATGCGGTTTTTCTGACACACGACCACTACGACCACCTGGATTATAGCAGCATTCAGCGCCTGAAAGGCAAAGCCGCGCATTTTTACGTTGCCCTTGGCGTGAAGCGCCACCTCCGCCGATGGGGCATTGCCCCGGAACGAATCACAGAAATGGACTGGTGGGACGAGGGGCAGGTTGGCAAAGTACAGTTCACCTTCACCCCATCGCGGCACTTTTCCGGCCGCGGGCTGACCGACCGCACGAAATGCCTCTGGGGAGGCTTGGTGCTGCAAACACCGGATTACAAGGTCTACTGGAGCGGCGACGGTGGTTATGACACCCACTTCCGGGAAATTGGGGAGCGCTTCGGCCCGTTCGACTGGGCCTTTATGGAATGTGGGCAGTACTACAAGCTCTGGACTCAGATACATGCCCTGCCGGAGGAAGCGGTGCAGGGGGCGATTGAGACCGGCGCGAAAGTGAGCACGCCCGTACACTGGGGCGGCTTCAAGCTTGCCCCTCACGACTGGCGGGCCCCGGTGCAGCGGTTTGTGGAGGCAGCAGCGCAGGAAAAACTGGATATTGTGGTACCGAAGATTGGGGAAAGGGTGAGCAATGAGGCAAGGCCACCGGTTGTGCACTGGTGGGAGGATTATAACTGAGGATTGGACTCAATCCGACTTCTAATGGGTTAAATTCCAAATCTCTGATCATGCAAAATACAGCATTGGCGAAGGCTTTAAGAATAACCCTTGCTAACAGAGGTTCAGCAGCCATAATCGATATGCGTTCCTGCCTGCTGTCATTTTATCATCAATCCTTTGTTATTCTCATTGGGTTCAATCAAATCCCACAAATTTCCATATAAGTCCTTGAATACTGCCACAGTTCCATATTCAAACTCAGCTGGTGGCCTTACAAAGCTTACTTCTCTGGCCGTCAATTTATTATAATCTCTCCAAAAATCATCTGTGAAGAGAAAAAATCCAACTCGTCCCCCCGTTTGATTACCTATACTTTTTGTTTGCTGTTCATTCGCTGCCTTGGCAAGTAACAGGGAGCATTCTTTTGCTCCTGGTGGTGCAACCATTACCCATCTTTTCTTTTCACTTATTCTCGTGTCCTCAAGCAATATGAAATCCAATTTTTGGGTATAAAATTCAATCGCGTCATCATAATCTTTCACAAGTAAAGCAATATGTGCTATTCTTTGAGTCATTTTTTTTTCGTTCTAATTGCAGACTGCCGGGCAATACACACAAAGTACAACACAAAGTGGAATCTTTCCATTAGTGCCGGTTCTTCAACGAAGAGTAGGCGGAAAAGAACGAAACTTGGGGTGTCAAGGATTTATGGCTTGAGGCACTGTATTCCGAATTACCTGCCCAAAACAGACTAAACTTTGCACCTGCTACAATGAAAAAAGGGACACCGACAGGCTCCTTAGTAGGGGGGGCAAAAATAAGTTCTCCAATTGATCTGGTAGCTTTTGCCTTGATAAGTCCCAAAACCCGCCCGATGGTTGGTTTTATGCCTTCTCAATGCAAAACCCAATTGGAAAACTTATTTTTCGGGAAGCCCTTAGCCATCAGTACCCCCTTTAAGCGCTTTTACCAATCGTTAAAAAACTCCCGCCTCAATCAGTGCAGCAAAAGAGTCTTCCATCGTTTCCTGCATAGGCCGGTAAGTGACGCCCAGCTTCTCGCGGCTCTTGCTGTTATCGGCGCGCCAGACGTGGTTGACGTTATTGCGCAGGAACTTGCGGTCCAGAGATTTGTCCAGCAACGGACCGGCAAGGACCACCAGCCACTTAGGCAGGGCATTCTTAGGCACCGGATAGTCTTTGCCGTATTTGGGCTGTAAAGCCTGGGCTAATGCCAGAAAGTTGGTATTGTGCCCGCAGGTGATATGCCGGCCTTCTGCCTCCGGGCGGAACCCCGCCTGAAAGTGAGCATCAGCGACATCGCGTACATCCACCAGGCCGATACCGACATTAGGTACACCGGTCTTAAGGGTACCATCGCCCAGTTGCTTAAGCAGGTTGAAGCTTTCGGAAGTTGTGGCTTTAGGGTTGAGGGGCGGGCCCATCACCAGGCAGGGGTTGATGACCACGAGGTCCCAGCGGCTTTGCTTTTCGTTGATCTCCCATGCGGCGCGCTCCGCCATGGTCTTGGAGTAGGAATAGGGCTGATACTCCAGGGAAGCGGTGGTGTTCCAGATGTCTTCCGTTAGCATACCTTTTGGGGTATCTTTCACCTCGCTGGCATCGGTGTAGATGGAAGCGCAGCTGCTGGTGAGGACCACCCGCTTGACGGAGTTGGTTTTATTGGCTTGCTCCAGCACGTTTTTTGTACCCAGGACCGCAGGGTCTACGAGGTCTTTTTGTGCGTCTTCAAAGTTGGAGGTAAAGGGGGAAGCGGTGTGGTAAACCAGTTCACAGCCCTCCATAGCCTCGGCGTAGGAACCGTCCTCCAGCAAGTCCGCTTTAAAGTATTTGATGGAGCCTTTTGATGCGGCAGCAATCTGCTCCAGGTGGGCAATTTTTTCGGTTTTTGAAGGGTTCCTGACGGCAGCGTGGACTGTCAGGCCTGCTTCGAGGAGTTGCTTCACCAGCCATCCGGCTACGTATCCGGTTGCGCCGGTTACCATTACGGGTTTGCTTTGATCTATCGTGGTCATGTAGTCTGAATTTTAAATTGATATAGAATGGGCAGCAGCAGAAATGGTGCTTAATTCAACGAACGGAATTCCTGTGGTGTTTGTCCGGTCTTTGCTTTAAACAGGCGGCTGAAGTAGTGCGGGTAGTTAAAGCCCAGCTCATAGGCAATACCGCTGATGGTATCCTGACTGTTGAGCAGGAGGTACTTGGCTTTTTCCACTACAAAGTCATTGATGTGGTCTTTGGCAGACCGGCCCGTCTCCTTTTTGAGCAAATCGCTGAGGTAGTCAGCGGACAGGTGGACCTCCCCGGCCAGGTCCTGCACTGTGGGTATGCCCTTTTTAATGAGCTGATCCGAGTCGAAATAGTCCTTCAACACCCGCTCAAAACGGGTCAGTATGTCCTTGTTGGCAGTCGTCCGGGTATTGAACTGCCGGGCGTAGTAGCGGCTGCAGTAATTGAGCAACAGCTCAACATTGGAAACAATTACACTTTGGCTGTGATCGTCAATGCGCTGTTCGTACTCGTCTTTGATGTTATGAATACACTGAGTGATCGTAGCTTTCTCTGCATCCGACAGGTGCAGGGCTTCGTGTATCTCATAGGAGAAGAAGGTATACTGGTCAATTTTCTCACCGAGCCCCGTGGACCGGATCAGGTCGGGGTGAAAAAACAGCATCCAGCCGTCTTCATCCTCTGCGACTTCCCCGCTTACCGATACGACTTGCTGCGGAGCGGTGAAGACCAGTGCGCCTTCCTCGAAATCGTAGTGGTTGCGCCCGTACTCTATTCCGCAATCGGTTGTTTTCAGCCAGACGGCGTAGAAGCTGGAAACTACGCGTACATTATGCATCTGGGCAGGCACCTGCAATTGCTGCGGGTCAAGCACGGTGATGAGCGGGTGCTTGGGCTTATCACAGCCCAGTAGCTCATGGAGCTGGGAAATGGATTCGATCTTCAGAAACTGGTCAGACATTATTACTGCATTTCTTTAGTGCAAAGGTGAGCACATTCCAGCTTTGCGAAGAACACAATTTAGCGAATCGGCAACACATTTCCGGGAATTCAGTTTCCAACGCATGCTCTAAAGATTGCGCAAAGCCTTTTTGACCTCACGTACCACCATTCTGATCAGCTGTTCGGGGTCATTTGCAGGTGGGATATCCAGAAGCACCGGCTTTTCTCCTCCAAACAGCTTTGCAGTTAGCGTGATACGGCCTCCCTCCACAGCATACTGCCCTTTAACAGACCAGGCAGCCAGATAGTCACTGGCCGTTACATACATAAAATCTGCAGACCTCCCTTTTTCGGACTCCCGGTCCAGAGCTTGTTCCAGAAGCGGCATGAGCTTCAGATCATCATCAAGCGTGTTGGAGTTCAGGAAGACAGGTCGGGTGAAGACCGGCTTCTTTTGCCCAATTGGGATATTGCGCTGGTCTTTTACAATACCAATGTCAAAACTTGCTCCACTTGATGGGAACCCCAGCATCGGAGTTTGTATACCTTTGATGGAGGCGGCCAGTTTAGGTACTTCATTCCGGGCGTACTGGAACAGCCGCATCACATCCACATAATGCCCTTCAGCAGAGCGGCGGGCATCCATGCCCATCATGCCTTGCAGCAGCGCGTAGGTCAGCAAGCCCTGCCCGTATTCACTTGCTTCGTAACTGACTTTATCCGCCGCACTCCCAGACAGGACGAACATGCCCGTCCGGTCCTTCATACGATCGAAAGCCCTGATCTGACTGGAGTTTAAATTCCGGGTATTGCCCGTCAGTTCTTCCACCACTTTTCCGGAGTTGCAGGCATCTACCACCAATACCTGCTTCAGTGCCGGTATGGCATTGATCCAAGCTGTTAATTCACCACTCGATACTGCGTATGCTTCGCGTACCTGCTGATCGCTGATCATCCCTTCATCGGACACACTGGCCGTGAGGTAGTAAAACTGCGATTCCTCTCCTATGCCATAGGTGACCCCATGCCCGGACAAATAGATCAATACGATATCTTCTGCTTTGGCCTTCTTTTGGATGGCTTGCAAAGTGGCCTTTATATTGGTCTTATCCGCAAACTGCCAGCTGACCGTTCTGCCATTTACTTCAGGGAAGGTTTCCTGTGTTGTAGTGAGTGCATACACTTCTATGCTATCTCCATTGGCGAAAAGGTTGGCACCGGCATACTGTAGTGCTTTGGCCATCGCATTCGCATCCTGAGTAGCATATTTCAGGTCCAGGTTGGTACCGGAATAATCCGATGTGCCAATACAAACCACAAACATTTTTGGGTCTAAAGTCCCCGTCCAGTCTGTACGGCCCTGGCCACTGCCCCGTGCCCATGCAGCAGGCTCGTATTCCAGCCCTTTGGCGGAGCTCTTTAGCCACCCTGCTGCATTGAAAGTCCGGATGCTCACGATGTTGATACTGTCCGGATGCCGAAGCAGATAGCTTTGAAATGGCTTTAAATCGAAGACCAGGCGAGTGGCACGGTCGGGGTTGGCATCAGCGGCTACTTCCTTCCCATTGACAGAAATGGCAACAGCACCTATTCCGCCGGACCGTTCAGTGAGAGTTACCTGCAACTCGTCTTTATCAATACGCAGCGCTGATTTTGGAAAGAGCGGCAGAGCAGCAAGGTGCTCCACCGGGCGCAGCCGTTCCGTAGAATGCCCCAGAAGCTTTTGCAGTAATCCCGGCTCATAGTAGCGGCTCTTTAACTGTTCCAGCTCGATGATTTCTGTTTCGGACTGTTCCTCGACTTTGTAAAAAATGAGCTTCATTGCTTCGGGTGAGGCATCAAACAGGCCTCCAGGCATGGTTACCACCCAGTCTTCTGTGCCCAGATTGAACAAAGTAGCTATGGGCGCCTTCTTGCTGATGTCCCACAGGATTGCCCTTCCATCCTGATTTTCATCAAAAGACAGGAACTGATTGGTGTTTGCCGGGTTGATGGCAAAACCTCTAATGCTGTTTTCGTGCCCGTATAACTCAAGCAAAAACGCTCCTGAACGCTGATCGTAAACTGAAATTTCTCCTGACCTATGCCCCAGGAGCAGGTACCTGCCATCCGGGGAAAATACCCTGGCAGAAACGCCTTTATTGATAGACACCCTGATGTCCGCCACCTTTTGGTTGTTTTCCAAATCCCAAAGGATGTTGGTGGCGGCATCTCTTCTAGCAATAAGATATGTTGATAAAAACAACCGTTTACGGTTAGGACTGATGACCGCACCTGCAATTCTGTTGCCAGTCTCAGTAATCGACTCAGGGTCTCCAATCACCTGTACCCGCTCTCCGGCCTCTCTATCCCAAAGCTCCAGCTGATTGTCTTCGCTAATGACTACAGCTAATCGCCCATCCGGTATCCCACCTATTTCAGGAGCTTCGTAGGAGACAACAGGTTCTGATGACAAGTAAGAGCCTGCCTTAATCAGCTGGTTTTTCAAATCCCAGGTACGGGCAGGCAATTGATCAAAGGCAAAGTGTAATTCCTCCCCGTCCGGGCTAAACTTTGCCTGCCTGATACCCGAGGTGTAGCCTTCAAGTTTTCTGATCAACACCCCACGCTCGTAATCATACAGGTAAATCACGCCATCTTCTCCTCCCAGGGCAAGCAGGCGCCCGTATGGTGAAAAGGAGGCCTGATTATAAATGATAATTTCAGGGCGTGGTACCTCCTTGCGTAACTTTACCCGGGACAAGCCCACCGGTAGTTCTGCCAGCTGTTGTTCTTGAAGGTCAAACAGGGCAACCTTCCCACTTTCGTGAAACAACAGCGCCTTTGTTCCATCTGAATTGATGTCTGCCAAAAGGTATCCGGCGGGTACCGTTAAGGAAAACGGCGCCCCCTTCCCGTCAACAGGCCAAATAGTAAAGTCTTTTCCATTCGGGCCCTCCGGACTGCCCATGAGGAAGTGGCCTCCGCTACTTTGGGAAAAGACCGAGCTCAGACCGTCGTAAATCCTAACCGTAGAATCTATTGGAGCCCAGATATTTCGAAAAACCAGTGTATCGCCCCGGCGTTTATAATACCGCTGCCCATCCCGGCGTAAGCCATTGTGCTGAAGACCAATACCACTTGTGAAGTAAATGAACTCGCCCGAGGCTGAGAAGTCTGACTCAACGGCTTTTTTCAGTTCGGCTGTATAGTTACGGCCAGAGGGCTCAGCATCAGGTTCCATCCCGTCGAAAGACAAGGATAAAGATTCATCCATAGGTCGGGCCATCATATCTCTTCCGTCCGAAAGCTGGTTATCCTGGAGATTCCAGGTCCAGGTAAACCAGTTGCTCAGCGCGCCGGTGTTTTGATAAGCAACCAGTTCCTGCTCCGAAAAGAAAAACAGATGCCGGGCGAAGGGCGGGTATGGGTTCACCGGGGAGGTTTCCAAAAGATGCCCTCCCTGCACATCCCAAACCTTCATGGTATTGTCCTCTGCACTGGAAACCAGGTATTCGCCACTGGGCGAAAAGGTCAGGCCGGTAACCGGTCCGGTATGGCCCAGGTTGAGGCTGAAATCCGGTTTTTGTGCAGATAAATAGAAGGGCAACAAGGCAAGAAGAGAAACAATTTGCAATCTCATTTCGGTGGGTTTAGGTGAATCGGATTTGCTTTTGATGGATTTGAGTAGCTCATAAAAGGTTCCCCAGAGGCCTGCCTAAGTGTAAGCCACGAGCAAACACTTTGGACTGTTGGAGCGTGAGCTTTGCACAGTATTCAATCCGAACACAAATTAGCCAATCGGCAACACATATCGGGGAAATTGTTTCTACAGCAATGCAACCTGACAGTAAAAGCAGACCGCAGGCCAGCTTTGTGAAAATCTTAGAAAGGCATATAATAACTATTGAGGCTGCCTCTTGATATAGAGACAGCCTCATCATCAGGTTTCAAAAACTAAAATGTTTTGGAAATGCCGGGTGTTCCTTAGTGCTGTTTCCGGACAATTTTCAGTATTTCCCGGTTACCATCTTCATGTTGCACTTCGAGATAGTACAGACCGGCAGCGAGGTAGACGTTGGCCCACCTGTGGTCTTTCGTACCCTCAGTTAGCGTAACCTGACTGATGACCTGCCCCAGTTCATTGCGGAGTATCGCGTGGGCCGGAGCTTGAAGCGGCTGCTCAAAGCGCAGGGTGAAAACGCCAAGCGTCGGGTTCGGGAAGACTTTAGCCTGGTAGCGCACACTTGAATCCTTACTTTGGCTACGGTTGCTTTCTATGCCTCCGGTTGGGGGTGCGAAGTTGTTCTCTACAGTTACGGTAGCAGTACAAGTGCTGCTATTGTCATTATCGTCAGTTACGGTGAGCGTAACAGTATTATCACCTACATCAGCAATACCAAAAGTAGTGATATCCAAAGCCAGCCCTGATACCCCACAGGCATCCGTGGAGCCATTTTCAATATCTGCAACGGTGATACTGGCCGAACCATTCATACCCAGCTGAATCGTCAGGTCCTGGCACTGGGCAACCGGAGCGATATTGTCCTCTACAGTAATATTGGCCGTACAGGAACTGCTATTGCCATTGACATCGGTGGCGGTGAGCGTGACGGTCGGAGCCCCTACATCGTCACAGCTAAACTCCGTTTTATCAAGACTTAGTGTAGCGATTTGGCATGCATCGTTGGAGCCGTCATTGACCTGTCCGGCGGTAAGGAAACCTTCGCCAAAGTCATCCAACTGAACGGTGAGGTCCTGGCACAGGGCCTGAGGGGCTACGTTGTCTGCTACCGTTACAGTGGCCGTACAACTGTTGCTGTTGCCATTATTGTCTACTACAGTCAGCGTAATGGGTTGTGTTCCAATATCACCACAATCAAAGCCTGTCGCATTGAGGCTATGGCTGGCAATGCCACACGCATCCGACGAACCACCGTCCACCTGGGCAGCCGTCAGACTAGCATTGCCGGAAGCATCAAGCTGCACTGTCACATCTTCACACAGCGCCTGTGGAGCGACGTTGTCAACGACCGTTACATTGGCCGTGCAGGTGCTGCTATTGCCATTGAGGTCAGTCACGGTCAGCTCAACACTCGCGCTGCCCACATCTTCACAATCGAAGCTCGTCTGGCTCAGGCTTAGGCTGGAAATGTCGCCCGGTACGGGCCCGTATGGGCAGGCATCGTTGGAACCGCCATCTATCTGGTCTGTGTTCAGGGCACCATTGCCAAAGGCATCAAGCTGTACCGTCACATCTTCACACAGCGCTTCTGGTGCGATGTTGTCTTCCACCGTGACCGTAGAAGTACAAGTGCTGCTGTTACCGTTGAGGTCAGTTACGGTCAGGGTAACAGTCTGGCTGCCCACATCCCCACAACCAAAGCTCGTCTGGCTCAGGCTTAGGCTGGAAAGGCCACAAGGGTCGCCGGAACCACTATCTACCTGTGCGGCACTCAGGGCACCGTTACCGGAGGCATCAAGCTGTACCGTCACATCTTCACACAGCGCTTCCGGTGCGATGTTATCTTCCACCATGACCGTAGAAGTACAAGTGCTGCTATTGCCATTGAGGTCAGTCGCAGTCAACGTAACGCTCTGGATGCCCACATCCCCACAATCGAAGCTCGTCTGGCTCAGGCTTAGGCTGGAAATACCACACCCATCATCGGAACCGCCATCTATCTGGTCTGTGTTCAGGGCACCGATGCCAAAGGCATCGAGCTGTACCGTAACGTCCTGGCAAAGCGCCTGTGGAGCTACATTGTCCACTACCGTGACCGTAGAAGTACAAGTGCTGCTGTTGCCATTAACGTCTGTTGCGGTAAGGGTAACGATCTGACTGCCCACATCCCCGCAATCGAAGCTCGTCTGGCTCAGGCTTAGGCTGGAAACGTTGCACGGATCGCCGGAACCGCCATCGACCTGTTCGGCACTCAGGGCACCATTGCCAAAGGCATCAAGCTGTACCGTCACATCTTCACACAGCGCTTCCGGTGCGATGTTATCTTCCACCGTGACCGTAGACGTACAAGTGCTGCTGTTACCGTTGAGGTCAGTCACGGTCAGGGTAACAGTCTGACTACCCACATCCCCGCAATCGAAGCTCGTCTGGCTTAAGTCAGTAGAGGAAAGGCCACAAGCGTCATTCGATCCGTCATTTACCAGTATAACGGACAAGCTGCCAGATCCTGCTGCATCCAACTGCACCGTCACATCCTGGCAAAGCGCTTGGGGTGCAATATTATCCACCACTGTTACTGCAGACGTACAAGTGCTCGTATTGCCGTTAACATCCGTTGCGGTAAGCGTGACTGTATTTGTACCTACATCACCGCAATCAAAAGTGGTCTTGTCCAGGCTTAGGCTGGCGAGCCCGCAAGGATCAATCTCGCCTTCGAAGACCTGACCGGGTGTAATACTTCCTGCACCGGAAGCGTCAAGTTGTACGGTCCGGTCTTCGCAGAGTGCCGCGGGAATCGTATTATCCTCCACCGAAACCGTAGCGGTGCAGGTGCTGAGATTGCCATTTATATCCGTTACGGAAAGCGTGACCGTATTTTCACCAACATCACTACAATCAAATACGGTCTGATCGAGGCTGAGTTGCAGAACGCTGCAGGCATCATTCGATCCATTATCAATTTGACCGGCAGTAATTACAGCATTTCCGGAGGCATCCAGCGCCACTGTGATGTCCTGGCAAAGCGCCTGAGGAGCAACGTTGTCCTCAACGGTTACCGTGGCGGTACAGGTGCTGCTGTTGCCGCTGTTGTCTGTAACCGTAAGTACTACTGGATTGGCTCCCACATCAGTGCAGTCAAATTCGGATTGGCCGATTTCGACTTCTGCAATACTACAGGCATCATTGGAGCCAGCATTTACTTCAGTAGCAGACAAGCTAGCTATTCCCGCAGCATCCAACTGAACCGTCACATCCTGGCATAAGGCTTCAGGAGCCGTGTTGTCTACCACGGTGACTACGGCTATACAGGCACTCATGTTGCCACTGAAGTCCTCTACGGTGAGTAGCACGTTGTTGGGTCCGATATCCCCACAATCAAAGCTGGCAATATTTAGCCCTCGTTCCGCTATGCCACAAGCATCAAATGAGCCGTTGTCAATCTGACTGACGGAGATGAAGGCCATTCCACTTGCATCCAACTCAACGGTCAGGTTCTGGCAAACGGCTACAGGTGCGGTGTTGTCCTCAACCGTAACCTCGGCAGTGCACGTGCTGGTATTTCCGTTCTCGTCTTCTACGGTAAGGGTGACGCTTTGTCCACCTACATCACTGCAGTCCAGATTACTGATGTCCAGGCTCAGGCTCTCGATACCACCCGGTACGGGCCCGTATGGGCAGGCATCGTTAGAACCATTATCGACCTGATCAGCGGAAAGCATTACATTGCCTTCCGCATCCAGTTCCACGGTCACATCCTGACAGAGCGCAACTGGTACTACGTTGTCTTCAATGGTTATACTAGACACACAGGTGCTTGTGTTGCCGTTGGCATCGGTGACCAATAGCGGCACGGGCTGTACGCCGACTTCTCCACAGCCAAACTCAATGGTAGATGGAAGGTCGTCTCCAAAATCCAACGTAACACCACAGGCATCGCCGGAACCGCCATCCAATTGTGCAGGGGTAAGCAATACCGCGCCGCCGGCATCCAACTGCAGGGTAAGGTCGTGACAGGAGGCTACGGGCGGGATGTTGTCTTCCACCGTGACCATTGCCGTGCAAGAGCTTGTATTGCTATTATCATCTGTTGCGGTAACCACTACCGTATTCTGACCAACATCCGCACAGTCGAACGCGCTGATATCCAGCGTAGTGCTTGCCAGGCCGCAGCCCTCGGATGGCGTGCCCACAATCTGGGCAGGCGTGATGCTTACCAATCCATCGTTATCCAGCTGTACGGTAATGTCCTGGCAGTCCAGGCTTGGTGCGGTATTGTCCTCAACGGTGACTGTTGCGGTGCAGGTGCTCGTATTTCCGTGCTCATCTTCCACAGTAAGGGTGACTATTTGAGTACCAACATCAGCACAAGTGAAGGAAGTAATGTCAAGGCTCAGGGCATCAATTCCACAGGCATCATTGGATTCATCATCGATCTGAGCGGGCGTTAAGATAGCGCTGCCCAGTGCATTCAGTTCTACCGTTACATCCTGACACAGAGCTACAGGGTCTACATTGTCTTCAATTGTAATATTAGACACGCAGCTGCTGCTGTTGCCATTGGCATCAGTAACGACAAGCGGAATACTCTGTACGCCCACTTCGCCACAACCGAATTCAATCACTGAAGGGAGATCATCCCCAAATGCGAAGGACAAACCACAAGCGTCACTTGACCCCGCATCTAATTGTGCCGGAGTGAGAATGACCGCGCCGCCCGCATCCAACTGCAGGGTAAGGTCGTGACAGGAGGCTACGGGCGGGATGTTGTCTTCCACCGTGACCATTACCGTGCAAGAGCTTGTATTGCCATTCTCATCTTCTGCGGTAACCACTACCGTATTCTGACCAATATCCGAGCAGTCGAACGCGCTGATATCCAGCGTAGTGCTTGCCAGGCCGCAGCCCTCGGATGGCGTGCCCACAATCTGGGCAGGCGTGATGCTTACCAATCCATCGTTATCCAGCTGTACGGTAATGTCCTGGCAGTCCAGGCTTGGTGCGGTATTGTCCTCAACGGTGACTGTTGCGGTGCAGGTGCTCGTATTTCCGTGCTCATCTTCCACAGTAAGGGTGACTATTTGAGTACCAACATCAGCACAAGTGAAGGAAGTAATGTCAAGGCTCAGGGCATCAATTCCACAGGCATCATTGGATTCATCATCGATCTGAGCGGGCGTTAAGATAGCGCTGCCCAGTGCATTCAGTTCTACCGTTACATCCTGACACAGAGCTACAGGGTCTACATTGTCTTCAATTGTAATATTAGACACGCAGCTGCTGCTGTTGCCATTGGCATCAGTAACGACAAGCGGAATACTCTGTACGCCCACTTCGCCACAACCGAATTCAATCACTGAAGGGAGATCATCCCCAAATGCGAAGGACAAACCACAAGCGTCACTTGACCCCGCATCTAATTGTGCCGGAGTGAGAATGACCGCGCCGCCCGCATCCAACTGCAGGGTAAGGTCGTGACAGGAGGCTACGGGCGGGATGTTGTCTTCCACTGTGACCGCTGCCGTGCAGGTGCTCGTATTGCCATTCTCATCTTCTGCGGTAACCACTACCGTATTCTGCCCAACATCCGCACAGTCGAACGCGCTGATATCCAGCGTAGTGCTTGCCAGGTCGCAGCCCTCGGATGGCGTGCCCACAATCTGGGCAGGCGTGATGCTTGCCAATCCATCATTATCCAGCTGTACGGTAATGTCCTGGCAGTCCAGGCTTGGTGCGGTATTGTCCTCAACGGTGACTGTTGCCGTGCAGGTGTTGGTATTGCCGTTGTTGTCTTCCACGGTCAGCGTGACTTCTTGGGAGCCAACATCCGCACAGTCGAAACTGCCGATATCTATGGCTACACTTGCCAGACCGCAAGCATCGCTGGAACCATTATTTACCTGAGCTGGCGTAAGGCTGGCATTGCCCAGAACATCTAACTCCACCGTCACATCCTGACAAAGCGCAACCGGCACCACGTCATCGATAATGGTGATATTCGAAATGCAGCTACTGCTGTTACTATTGTTGTCTGTAACCGTAAGGGTAGCTGCTTGCGTACCCACATCGCCGCAGCCAAAGGCGGTAACGTCAAGGCTTAAGACACCAATGCCACAAGCATCGTAGGAACCTGCGTCTACCTGGGCAGTGGTAAGTTCAGCCACGCCATCTTCGTCCAGCAGCAATACCACATCCTGACAAACAGCAGCCGGTGCTACAGTATCAGCAACGGTCACTACGGCACTGCATTGGCTGGAATTCCCTGCGTTGTCTTCTGCGGTAACAGTTACAGTCTGCGGACCAACAGCGCTGCAGTCAAATGTAGTAACATCCAGATTCACACTTGCCAGCCCACAGGCATCGCTGAGGGTGGTGGCCACCTGAGCTGCAGTAAGTTCAGCAGTACCATTGGCATCCAACTGCACCGTGATATCCTCGCAGAACAATTCCGGCGCTACCATATCCAATACGGTAGCGGTGAAGGTACAGGTGCTGCTGTTGCCGTTGTAGTCCGTTGCCGAAATGGTCAGGGTGTTCTCACCCAGATCACCGCAATCAAAGGTCCCAAATTCCCAGGACCAGGAAGCAATACCGCAGGCATCACTGGAGCCGTTGTCGACTTCCTCCTGTGTGATGATGGCAGTACCGGAGGCATCTAATTGCACCGTCACATCCTGGCACACCATATCAGGTCCGATGTTGTCTTCAATGGTTACCGTAGCCGCGCAGGTGTTGGTATTTCCGCTATTGTCCTCCACAGTCAGGGTGAGGACCTGTTCGCCCACATCACCGCAACCAAAGATGGTGGTATCAGAAGTGATACTCAGTAGGACACCCGGCAATCCGTTACCGGAACAGGCATCATTAGAGCCCGCATCAATTTGTTCCGGGAAGACTTCAGCTGCGCCATCATTATCCAATTCTATGGTAATGTCCTGGCATAAAGCCACCGGAGCAATATCATCGACAACGGTGACGATGGTTTCGCAGGTAGTGGTATTCCCACTTGGATCGGTAGCCGTCAGCAAGACCGGGTTAGGCCCTACATTCGTACAGTCGAATGCTGCTGTACTCAGAGACAACTGATCGTTCGGTATTGGATTACTACAGGCATCGGTTGCTGAAACCAGTACATCATCGATACTGATAGCCGCTGTGCCATTCTGATCCAAAGAAAGGGTTAGGCTTTCGCAATTCACCACTGGAGCGATGGTGTCGAGGACGGTGACCAAAGCCACACATTGGCCGGTATTTCCATAGACATCCTCGGCCGTGAGCGTCACTTCATTAGTGCCCACATCTGCACATCCAAAGGTGGTTTGATCTGCGCTCAGCGAGGCAAGTCCACCAGGGCCATTACCGGATGGGCAGTTATCAGAAACGCCCCCATTGAGTGCTGCCAGGGTAGTGCTGCCGTTGCCGGAAGCATCCAGCCAAACCGTATCCGGCAGGCAGGTGACCACCGGTACTTCATTGTCTGCTACAGTAATATCAAAAGTGCATACATCGGTATTGCCGTGGTAGTCGGTGGCGGTGTAAGCCAGCGTAGTCGTCCCAATCGGGAACGTACTGCCCGAGCTCAACCCTGTGATATCGATTTGATTGATGTAAACCGTTGCGAGGGCATCCCAGGACAGGATAACCTTTCCGTGCCCGTAGTTGAGCCCTGTGACGTTATTTTGTGAAGTGCCGCTATTGAAAGAGCCGCCGCCGCCACCGGCACCGTACTGATCACCACCGCCGGCAGCACCGCCACCGGAGTAGCCGCCACCACCGCCACCGGGACCATAGCTTAAACCGCAGTTGTAACCACCGCCACCGCCGCCGAAGCCGCCGTAGGCATCAATCGTTCCTCCAGACTGCCCGCCGAAGCCGCCGGTCTGATAAGAACGGCCGCCGGTAGAGGAACAATCGCCATTGGCGCCATCCGAAAAGAAGCCACCGCCGGCTCCGCTCATCTGTGTAGCGGTACCTGCTTCACCGCCGTTACCGGAATTACCACCGGCTCCTACCCCACCGGAAGCATTAATACCGGCAGAGCCAAATGGAGCAACTTGTCCGGGCGCGCCATCGTGGATGGTACCACAGCAGAACCCGGCACCGCCGCCACCGCCACCAGCGATAATCAGCGGCATACCGGTATCGTGGTCTACCACAAAGGTGCCGCCGCCACCACCGTTGGATACGGCTGGTTTTTCTCCAACCAATACATCAATGACTTGCCCTGGCGTTACCACGAAAGTACCGCTCATGTAAGCCCCCAGGCCACCAAATCCTACATTGGCGTCGCCGCCCTGTGCACCGTAGGCTTCAATCTTTAGGGAAGTCACTCCTTCCGGCACAACGAAAGTCTGAATCGTCCCGTTGAACTCCAGCGTATCGGAAGATACGGCTTCATCACAAACAAAAACAGCCTCGGGCAGATCGTAGGCCACTATGGCATCGCAAACACCGGGATCCGTATCTGTTGTGATGTCCCCGGGACAGATCGCTGTGGGCCCGTTGGCATCCTGAACGATGGCCATAGCGGTACAGGTGCTTGTATTGCCGTTGTTGTCCATGACCGTCAGGGTTACCGGATTAGGGCCAAAATCTTCGCAGCTAAGCGTTTCAATATTCAGTGAAAAACTACCAATGCCGCAGGCATCGGTGGAGCCATTATCAAAATCCTCAGGTACCAGCCCGTAGGCAACATCTGAGACTGGCTCTACCACAACATTTTGACATTGGGCAACGGGTGCGATGTTGTCCTCAACGGTAGCTACTGCCGTACAGGTGCTCAGGTTACCATTGATATCCGCAACGGTGAGCGTCACCGTATTTTGACCCACATCCTCACAATCAAATTGAGTCTGATTGAGGGAAATCCAGTCAATCCCACACACATCATTAGAACCCGCATCAACCAAGGCAGGAGGCAATACCCCTTCACCCGATGCATTCAGCTGAACGGTAACGTTTTGGCAAAGCGCTTGTGGTGGGGTTTGGTCCTCCACCGTTACGGTAGCCGTGCAGGTGCCGCTATTCCCATTAACATCCGTTTGAGTGAGTGTAACGGTATTCTCACCGATATCAGCGCAATCGAAATCGCCGCGGTCAAGCGTCAGTGTTTCGGGCCCACAGGCATCAATAAAGCCGCTACTGACTTGTGCCGGTGTGACGCTGCCCAGCCCATCTGCATCCAGCGCAATCGTCACATCCTGGCATAGAGGCACGGGTGGGGTGTTGTCTTCCACGGTGACGGTGGCACTGCAGAAACTGCTGTTGCCGTTCACATCGGTAACGGTAAGTACCACCAGGTTCTCGCCTACATTTTCGCAGTTAAATGTAGTGCTGCTCAGTACCATATCTTCAATGCCGCATGCATCGGTAGAACCAGCATTTATTTCATTCACAGTGAGGCTTCCCAATCCTGTACCAGACAGCACAACAGTTGCATTCTGGCAAAGCGCAGTGGGCGCTACATTATCTTCAACGGTCACCTGGCTGGTACAACTGCTGCTGTTGCCATTAGCATCAGAGACCGTCAGAATGACGGTATTCGGACCAAGGTCATTACATCCGAAAGCGTCAATGTCGAGCAACAAGCTTTCAACACCACCCGGTACGGGCCCGTATGGGCAGGCATCTGAGGATCCGTTATCAATTTGAGCCGGCGAAAGGATGACCTCCCCGTTTTCATCCAATTGTGCGGTTATGTCAGCGCAGGAAGCAACCGGCGCGATATTGTCTTCTACCATGACCGTAGCATTGCAGGTACTGCTGTTGCCGTTCACATCAGTGAGCGTGAGGATGACCAGGTTAGGCCCTACATCATCGCAATCAAATGTAGTGATATTCAATCCCTGAGTAGCAATGCCACAAGCATCAATGGAGCCGGCATTGACTTGAGCCGGAGACAAAATGGCACCACCATCAGCATCCAGCTGAATGGTAGCATTTTGGCAAAGCGCGAGAGGGGCTTCAGTGTCTTCTACCGTGACGATAGCGGTGCAGGTGCTGCTATTGCCGTTCACATCCGTTACAGTGAGGGTGACTTCATTTAGACCGGTGTCCGAGCAATCGAATGTAGTAACATCCAGGGAAAGCCCCGATAGCCCGCAGGCGTCTTCTGATCCATTATCGACCTGCGCGGGGGTAAGCGAGCCGCTGCCACCGGCATCCAGCTGTACCGTCACATCCTGGCAAAGCGCCTGAGGCGGCACATTATCTTCCACAGTGACTACAGCGGTACAGGAACTGGCATTGCCATTAGCATCTACAACGGTAAGTGCTACGGTATTGGCACCGACATCCTCGCAGTAAAATGTAGTGATGTTCAATCCCTGAGTAGCAATGCCACAAGCATCATTAGAGCCCGCATCAATCTGAGCGGGTACAAGACTGGCGACACCATCTGCATTGAGTTGGATCGCAATGTCCTGGCAGAGGGCCTGCGGTGCGATGTTGTCCTCCACAATGACTGAGGCAGTACAGGTATTGCTGTTTCCGTTGTTGTCTATACCGATCAATGTTATGGTGTTGACCCCAACGTCACTACAACTAAAGGTATGCTGGTCAAGAGCAAGACTGGAAATGCTACCCGGTACTGGCCCGCCCGGGCAGGCATCGGTTGATCCACCATCAATCTGATTGACGGTTATGCTACTAGCGCCATCCGCATCAAGCTGTACCGTCAGGTCGTTACACACCATCGTTGGAGGTACATTGTCTTCAACCGTCACAATAGCTGTACAGGTACTGCTGTTGCCGCTGGAGTCTGTTACCGTAAGGGTGACTTCATTCAAGCCTATATCTGAGCAGTCAAAATCTGTTAGATTGAGGGACAGGTTTTCTACGCTACCCGGTACGGGCCCGTATGGGCAGGCATCACTTGAACCCGCGTCTACCTGAATAGCGGTGAGACTGCCTAAGCCATCAGTATCCAATTGTACGGTTACGTCCTGGCAGAGGGCTATTGGTGCAACATTATCCTCCACTGTAATCAGGGCGGAGCAGGTACTGTGGTTACCGTAAATATCGGTAGCAGTCAGGGTAACGGCATTCGGCCCAATATCGGCACAATCAAAGGTTTCGGTATCTATAGTCAGGTTGTCCAGACCACAGGCGTCACTAGAGCCATTATCCACCTGAGCGGCCGTGAGGCTGCCGGAGCCATTGGCATCCAATTGAACAGTCACGTCCTGGCAAAGGGCTTCCGGAGGTACATTATCCTCAACGGTAACCGTTGAGGTGCAGGTGCTGGCGTTGCCGTTCACGTCTATGACGATCAGGGTGACCACGTTTGGGCCGATATCCGAGCAGTCAAAGCTATCGTCACTAAGTACCAGGCTGGAGATACCGCAGGCGCCGGCAGAGCCACCGTCCAGATCAGTGGGGGAAAGGCTGGCTTCGCCATTGGCATCCAATTGGATGGTCACGTCCTGGCAAAGGGCGGTAGGTACTATATTATCCTCTATGGTAATCTGGGCAGTACAACTATCGGTATTACCATTGACGTCAGTAACCGTCAGGGTAACGATTTGTGTACCCACATCATCGCAGTCAAAAACATTCCCGCTAAGGGTAAAATCACCTAGGCCACAAGCGTCCTCTGACTCTGCATTTACTTCTTCAGGGGTAAGCTGCCCTGTGCCTGAGCCATCGAGCTGTACGGTCACATTCTGGCAAAGGGCCTGAGGGGCTACGTTATCTTCCACAGTGACTACAGCCGTGCAGGTACTGCTGTTGCCGTTGACATCGGTGACCGTTAAGACCACGTTGTTTTGACCAACTGCATCGCAGCCGAAAGCCGTAATATCTAAAGAAAGGTTATCAAGGCCACCCGGTACGGGCCCGTATGGGCAGGCATCATTAGAGCCATTATCGATTTGGGCAGCGGCAAGGCTACCATTGCCAGCGGCGTCGAGCTGAACCGTAATACTCTGACACAGCGCCTGAGGTGGCACATTGTCTTCTACGGTAACTATAGCGGTACAGGTACTGCTGTTGCCGTGGGTATCTGTTGCTGTAAGAATAACGGAATTTTCACCTACATCGTTACAACCAAAAGTGTCGGTATTGAGTGATAACCCAGCCAGCCCGCAGGCATCATTAGAACCATTGTCAACCTGTGCAGCGGTGAGCGTGGCGGTACCGGAATCATCCAGCTGTACCGTAACGTCCTGACACAGGGTAGTAGGTGTTAAATTGTCTTCAACGGTTACTTCTGCGTCACAGGAGCTGCTATTGCCATTTACATCGGTAACGGTAAGGGTGACGGTCTGAATACCAATATCCCCACAACCAAATGAAGCCTGGCTAAGACTAAAGCCATCTAGCCCGCAGGCGTCGGTTGAGCCGCCATCTACCTGAGCAGCGGTTAGCGTACCTACTCCATTGGCCGCTAACTGTACAGTCGCGTTCTGACAAATAGCTTCCGGAGCGACATTGTCTTCTACAGTTACGGTAGCGGTGCAGGAACTGCTGTTGCCATTAACATCCGTTGCAGTGAGGAGGACTGCGTTTTCTCCAATATTAGAGCAATCAAAAATCGCAATATTCAGGCTTAGGTTATCCAACACGCAGGCATCTGAGGAACCTCCGTCCACGGCGGCAGGAGTGATACCGCCTGTACCGTTTTCATCAAGCTGAACGGTGACCGGCTGGCACTGCGCATCGGGCGCGATATTATCTTCTACGGTAACGAGTGCCGTACAGGTACTGCTGTTGCCATACTCATCTTCAGCCGTAAGGGTAACGGTTTGCGTGCCCACCTGATCACAATCAAAGGCAGTGAAGTCAAGGGAAAGGGAAACCTCACCACAGACGTCACCGGAGCCCGCATCGACTTCAGCGGGTGTCAGCGTGCCCAAACCATCGGCATCGAGCTGTACGGTAACATCCTGGCAAAGCGCTTGTGGAGCAACGTTATCCACTACAGTGGCCAACGCAGAGCAACTACTTTCATTGCCACTGGGGTCCGTTACGGTTAGAATGACCGGATTAGGCCCAATATCTTCACAATCAAAATCGGTAACATCAATAGTCAACAGGTCTGCGCTGCAATTATCTGTTGAACCGGCATCTACTTCAGTAGCAGTCAGGCTGACCAGGCCATCCGCGTTCAACTGTACCGTCACGTCCTGGCAGCTGGCGATTGGAGCGATGACATCCGTTACGGTGACGATGGCTGTGCAGGTATCGCTGTTGTTGTTTTCATCTTCCACAGTAAGGGTGACCAGGTTGGTACCCAGATCCCCACAATCAAACATATCCTGATCAAGCAGGAAGGGGCCTACCCCGCCCGGTACGGGCCCGTATGGGCACGCATCGGTAGAACCATTCTCCACATCGGCTGGCGGAAGCACGGCAAACCCGAGGGAATCCAGTTGTATGGAAACATCCTGGCAGCCGGCTACCGGAGGTACGTTATCTTCCACGGTTACGGTGGCGGTGCAATTACTGCTGTTGCCTGCCAGATCGGTGACCGTGAGCGTGACCGTATTAGTACCGACATTACCACAACCGAAGGTGGTTTCATCCAGTATTAGTGTATCCAGACAGGCATCACCCGAGCCGGCATCGATCTCCTCAGCGTCGAGGATCCCTACACCAAAAACATCAAGCTGTACCGTGGCGTCCTGACAGAGGGCCACCGGCATGATGTTATCTTCAATAGTAACTGTTGCGGTGCAGGTACTGACGTTACCGTTATTGTCCGTTACGGTAAGGGTTACCGTATTGGCACCTATATCTGTACAATCGAAAAGGGTCTGATCCAAAACAGAACTGGCGATCCCACAGAAGTCCAGAGAACTGGCGTTGAGGTCTGCCTGGCTCAGGGTCGCTTGCCCGGAGCCATCGAGTTGCAAGATAGTGGATGCGCATTGTACCTGAGGTGCAATATTGTCTTCTACGGTGATGGTAGCGGTACAGCTATTCATGTTTCCATTCAGGTCCACTGCGGTTAGCGTGATGGTATGCTCGCCAACATCCGCGCAATCAAAAGCGGTTTGACTAATATATAAGGTATCGAGGCCGCACGCATCACTGCTGCCGCCGTCCAAATCTGCCACACTAAGAGCGCCCTGCCCGTTGGCATTGAGCTGCACGGTGACAGCCTGACAGAGCACTTCGGGCACTACCGTGTCGGCTACGGTGACGATTGCGGTACAGGTTGCCGTATTCCCGTTGGTGTCCTCTGCAGTCAGGGTTACCGGATTAGCTCCAATAGAACCGCAGTCAAAATTTGTAATATCAAGTTCCAGGCTTGTTAGCCCGCCCGATACGGGCAAGGATGGGCAGGCATCTGAGGAGCCAGCATCTATGGTTGAGGCAGTGATGCTTCCCAAGCCATCAGCATCCAACTGAACGGTTACGTCCTGACATAGCGCCTGTGGGGCAATGGTATCCGCTACGGTTACTGTAGCGCTACAGGTATTGAGGTTACCATACTGGTCTTCAACGGTAAGGGTTACGGTATTTTGACCCACGTCCGCACAGTTGAATACAGTGGTGTCTGCGCTAAGGCTCAAAATTCCGCAAGCGTCGGTTGAACCGTTATCGATATCTTCGGGTACAATACTTCCCAGCCCACCAGCGTCTAACTGAATGGTGATATCCTGACAAACAGCGGTAGGCAGGACATTGTCCTCCACAATGACTTTAGCAATACAGGTATCGGTATTGCCGCCAACATCTTCCACGGTTAGCGTCACAGGGTTTGTGCCGATGTTGTCGCAATCGAAATCCGTTTCGGACAGGGAAAGACTAGCCAATCCGTTGGGGCAATCGTCAGTGGACCCTGCGTCCAGGTCATCTGTGGAAATTGTGACGAATCCATTCTCATCCAGCTGCACGGTAATATCCTGACACACCGCAACCGGTGCAGAGGTATCGGCAACGGTAACGGTCCACGATCCCAGAGATACTTCAGGGCTGGTATTACAGGTACTATCGCTGGCGTAGCGCCGGAAGGTGGTGGTTTGCGGCAGCTCATCCGCAGGTGTGTAGGTTGAATTATCAGCACCCGGGATAGCCGCTGTAAAGTTATCAGCGGAAGAACGCCAGGTGTAAGAAAGCTGTCCATCCCCACCCGTTGCCAGGAATTCATTTGGAATAGTGGATGGCGTGCCACCGGGGCAAATCGTTTCACCTTCATCAGCGATTTGACCGGGGTCGAAGGCGGGCAGTACGGTGACGGTCCATTCTCCAATGGCGGGAGTGGGGTCTGTACTGCAGGTCTCGTCTATAGCGTAGCGGCGGAAAGTGGTGGTTTGTGTCATGCCATCGGCCGGCGTATAGGTAAGGCCATCGGCCCCGGGTATTGGGCTGGAAAAGTTGTCTGCAGAGGAGCGCCAGGTGTAGGTGATTTGCCCATCCCCACCGGTAGCAGGAGCGGTACTTCCTATTTCCGAGGGCGTACCTTCAAAACAAATAGTCTCCCCTTCATTAGCGAGGTGTCCCGGATGAAATTCGTCGAGTACGGTGACGGTCCATTCCCCATCTGATGGTGTAGGCGTGGTGCTGTAGGTCCCATCGTTGGCATAGCGCCGGTAGGTGGTGGTTTGTGTTAACCCAGCCGGCGGGATAAAAATGGGCGCGGTTGCAATAGGAAGCGGATTCGTGAAGTTGTCAGCGGAGGAGCGCCAGGTGTAGCTGATGTTTTCATCCCCTCCACTCGCCAGGGTCACGTTGCCGATCATCATGGAAGGTGTACCACCGTAGCAGATGGTTTCCCCTCCGCTCACGATCACGCCCGGATCCAATGGGTATATACAAATATTCTCAAACCAGTATACTTCATCATCATAGTTGGCCGCGCCAAGCACATCCGGGTCGCCGTCTCCATCCAGGTCGGCTGCATAGACCGAGATGGCACCATCGGCATTGCCTTCGATGATGCTTTGCGGAGCGAATGTACCGTCTCCCAAATTTTCGTACCAGGCGATTTCATCATCATACTGAGAGGCAGACAGGACGTCAGGGTCCCCATCGTTGTCCATATCCACCGCATAAACCGACAGCGCACCATTAGCAGCAAAGGAGATAATCTTCTGAGCGGAAAACGTACCGCCGCCCAGGTTTTCGTACCAGGCGATTTTATCATCCTGAAAGGAGGCGGAGATCACATCCATATGCCCGTCGAGGTTGATATCCGCCGCGTAGACGGATCGGGCCAGATTGGCTGAAGAAGTGATGACCTGCTTACTGCCAAAGGTACCGCTCCCCAGATTTTCATACCAGGCAATCTGATCGTCGAAACCAGAGGCGGTAAGTACGTCCACATCACCATCATTATCCAGGTCCGCAGCATAGGCATCGTAAGCACCATCTGCATCCGTTGCAATGATTTGCTCTCCGGAGAAAGCGCCACCGCCCAGGTTCTCAAACCAGGCAATTTTGTCATCGAAAACCGAAGCCGAAAGAATGTCCAGATCGCCATCCCCGTCCAGGTCTGAAGCATTGACAGATATGGCGCCATTAGCGTTAGTAGTCAGGACTTGCTGTGGTCCAAAACTTCCACCCCCCAGATTTTCGTACCAGGCTACTTTATCATCATACCCGGAGGCAGAAAGGACATCCACATCGCCATCGCCATCCAGGTCAGCGGCATGTACAGAGAGCGTGCCGTTCATGATGGTGGAAATGACCTGCTGCGGGCCGAAGTTGCCGCCGCCAAGGTTTTCGTACCAGGCGATTTTATTGTCGTTGAAGGAGGCTGAAAGCACATCCATATCGCCATCGCCGTCGAGGTCCTCAGCAAAGACCGCGTAAGCTCCATCGGCGAGACCGCCAGCGACAGGGGCACCCGAAAACGTGGGCTGCGGGCAGGGCTGCGCAAAAATAAGGATTGGGCTAACTAACACGAGAAAGGATGCCAGGCGCATACCTTTACTTGGTACCTTGGGTAGTAATTGTGTAAACATGTTTAACGTTTTCTCTGATCAGACCCTTTCCTAAGCGATAAGTGCCTGAAAATGAAATAAGCCCGTTCAGGTTCCCGGTACACGGGCATCCTGAGGACCAATTCAATAGTATGTTCCGAAAAGCAGGCAACACTAAGGTGTATAAGCTCCTTCGGTATGTTTGTTGAAAAATTTACGATCCAACCGAACGGATTAAAGGTTCGGCCTAAAGAACATGAATACCAAAATCCACCGGAAAAAAGAACGACTCTGCGGGGTGACACACAAACAGCACCCCACAGGCGTTGCGTAACGCGGTGGAAATCAGAAAAGGTATCAAGTTAAAGTATCAAGGCTCAGGTTTCTGCTGTTTGGAAAAGCATTACTGTTTACCAATATCAGCAGAGGGTCGGAAGCGACCAAAAATCGGTTTACCAGATAAATCAGCACTTCTAACTGAAAAGTGCCGGAAGCCAGCAAGGATGGGAATGCATATTTGTTCCCTGTTATTACGCTTTAATCCCGAAGAGGATCAAGGCAAACCCGTTGGATAAGACAGACCAACCTATGAAGTTAGTTTGGTATTCATCGTTTCGGGGTTAGCTTGCTGCATGTTTGTTTGCTTAAAACTTCTACGAACTTATTAAATATTTTTGGGATATCCTAGGATGGAATTCCAGTATTTACATGCTAAGCAACAGATTTTTAGAACTTAAATATGGAAAAACTGATATATAACAGATGACGTGCCTTGGTTTATTCCCTCCATACAATGCTAAAGCTGGCTGTAAATAATGAATTATGTGGGCAATGTGCATTTACTTTTTTATTAAGTATTTCTCATGCACATTGCCCACCGTTGCTACTAAATGGCAGAGCGCTGAATTCGTAAATCCGCCGATTTATTTGGCATTTTGGAAAGCATTATGGTGTTGATGGATATCTACTGCCCGCTCAGCCTGCTCCATATGCCGCTGATTGTGGTAAATGACCACCCGAAAGGTATCGCCCAGCCGAAGCCTGATCCATGAAGAAATAGAGATACTGGTCTTTGTCCGGGTCAGGTCCACCGTTTCGGCCTGCTCAAGCAACCGCAGCATCTCCTGCTGCTGCTTCAGAAAAGTAGTGAGAACGGATTTATCCAGTTGACTGCCGGCCGGGTCCATAGAGGAAAAAGTCTTCATTTTATTAAGCTTCGGTTTGGGCAGCAGGCTTTTGGCGAAGTAATTGCCGAGCCAGCCCGTCTTAAACCGCCCTGTGGTGTTTTCGGGGGCTTTGTCCATGCGCTGCTGTATTTCCGGCAGGTAGAAATCGCCATATCGGTTGAGGTGTTCGATACACTCCAGCGCACTCCAGCTGTCTGCTGAAGGCTTGGTGTTGAGGTTAGCTTCGGATTGCTCCAGTAGCTGTTGGGCACGCAGTATCATATCTTCGGTGCGTGCAGTGAGGTCAGAAATCAAGTCAGTTGATCGCATAAGTCCTTTTACCTGCAAAGATGTAGGGATAAAGCCTTCTTTTCCTTGATTGAAATCAAGATTTCTTAATCCGGGAAAGGGTTTCCGGGGTCATGCGCAGGTAGGCGGCGATGTATTTGTGGGGGACTTCCTGAAAAAGCATAGGGCTGCGCTCCAGCACCCGCTGATAGCGCTCCACCGGAGAGGTGATCAATAAATCCTGTTCGCGCTCCATTTGCTGCAGTATCAACTGTTCCAGCAAAAAGTTGTACAATTCCGCCACTTCCGGAGCTCTTTCCTTCAGTTCGGCGAAGCTCGACTTGCGGAGTGCCTTCAGCTCACATTGCCGGAGCGCCTGTAGATAATAGGCAGAAGGCTGCCCGTGAATAAAGCTGTCCAGGGCCGCAATAAAATGCCCGGGGTACCCGAAACGGATCGTATACTCCTCCACCTCATGCTGCCAGTACACCCGGATGCTGCCTGACTCAATGAAGTACAGCCGGTCATCGACCTGTCCTTCCATGGTGAGGAACTGATTGCGGTCGAGTAAAATGGACTCATCCCAGCCCTGATGCTGACTGATGAGGTGGTGGAGGGTTTGGATAGGGTTGTTGGTCATTAAGAGTAGTTTTAAAAAAGCAAATGACTACCGCAACGCCCCCAGCGCCGCTTCCACCGCCCCCAAGAGCGCTTTTTCCTGCCCGGGGATCTTGCCCACCACTTTCACACCATTGTATAAGGTGAAGAAGAGGTTGGCTGTAGCTTCCAAATCCTGATCTGCTGACAACTCGCCGGAGGCTACGCCTTGCTGCAAAAACTGATGGAATACCGCCGTGAAGCCTTCCTTATTCGCCCGGATCACCCCTTCCATAGACCGGTCTTCGGGCAGAAGCTCCGTCGTCACATTGACCACAAAGCAGCCTTTTTGGCCAGCTTCGGATTGCGTTTCTGCTATGGCCATGGCGAATAACTGCCGAAAACCGTCGCGTACGCTGTCTTGCTGCTCCAGAAAACGCTGCAGGCCCTGAGCATTGGTCTTTCGATAGAGCTCAAAGGCCTGATCAAACAAGTCCTTTTTGCCCCCAAAGGTGTCGTACAGGCTCGCGCGGTTGATCCCCATCGCGTCTACCAGGTCCTGCATGGAAGTGGCATGGTAGCCTTTGCGCCAAAAGGTGTGCATGGCTTTCTCCAAAGCTTGTTGTTCGTCAAAGGTTTTTGTGCGTGGCATAGCTAAAAAAATTAAGGGGAACGGTAAGCCGCTCCCCTCTTATAACCCCATTTTGGAATTATCGTTCCGTTTTAGAGCAAAAAAAATTAGTTGGCTGCCAGCAGCGGGTTTACATTAATACCGCCGTCGATGTTGTACTCTCCGCCGGTGATGAAGGAGGCATCATCGGACGCCAGGAAGACAACCAGATTAGCAATATCCCTGGGCTGCCCAAACCGCTTAAGGGGCACCCGGTTTTGCATGGCCGTCGCAAAACCATTGAGCTGTTCATCCGGCATACCAGTCTTGCTGAAAATAGGGGTGGCTACAGGGCCGGGGTTGACAGCATTGACGCGGATCTGACGAGGGGCGAGCTCGGTGGCTGCTGTTCGGGTGTAGGCGTTCAGTGCGGCCTTTGAAGCGGCATACACGGCCGTATTCGGCATGCCGGTGTAGGCGTTTACAGAAGACAGATTAATGACGGAAGCCCCATCGTTGAGCAGGGGCAGAAACTTCTCAATGGTAAAGACCGCGCCTTTGAAATTGATCCCCATCTGATGGTCAAACATCTCTTCGCTGATCTGCCCGATTGGTGCGGGGGCGAAAATCCCGGCGTTCACAAACAGGATGTCTACCTTGCCGTAACCTGCCTCCACCTGCTCTACCAGGCGGTCAATGGCACTGAGCTGACTCACATCAGCGACTATGCCCTCCACCTGCAGAGCCTCGGCCGCTTCTGCCACTTTCTCCGCTGAGCGGCCGGTGATGATGACCTGTGCGCCCGCTGCCTTCAGGCTTTCTGCGCTTGCGTATCCAATGCCGCTGTTACCGCCGGTGACTACGGCTACTTTTCCAGTTAATTTACTCATGATGGTTGTTGTTTTATAGTTTTAGAATGAACGTTCCAATTAAAGAGCAAATACAAGAACGATCGTTCCAAATAAAAGTTGAGCGCTTTGTTATTTTTTTTCAAAAACCCAAGGCAACACGGTTCAGGTGGCATGGAATAGTAAGAAAGGGTACTTGGATAACAGGGTGGGCGCGGGTGAGAAAAGCTTCATTTAAGAATGAAACAGAAGTTGGCAATGCCGTAAGCAACAATCTGACCACTTCAAAGTATCAGACCCAACTCAACAGCAACAGCGCCCTCAAACTCCAGATAATGGTGCGTATCCAGTTGGTTTGGACCAGGCGGGCGTGGTTTTTCGGATCAAATGCCTGGCTTAGCGCATTGTGCAATGGTACCTGAATGAAAAAGGTGGAGCCCCAGAGCCCTAACAGCCCTGCTGCATTTACCCACCAAAGCCAGCTATCGGTATGCTGAAACAGCAGCCACAGCCCACTCCCCAGCTCAATCAGCATAGGCGGCGCAGTAACCCAGGAGGTGAAGCGGGTGTGCGCCCGTTCGTATTCGATAAAACTGGAATTGCCTACTTTGCCCATGAGCGGGTAATGCACGACCTGCACAAACCAGATCAGCCCCAGCATATATAGCGTAAATAAGAGGTGGATTTTATATACCCAGTCCATTAGCAAAAGTTAACATTAATCAATGCCTATCATGAAGTCACGCTGCCAAAACGCTTGCAAGTCCAGGCTTATACCCACTAATAATAAGCTGATTTAACTCAGCGGGGATCGCATTCAGCAACTGTTAACCAATCTTGTTATTCCACGTGCAAATCCCAAAATAGGGCCCAAAAGCGTCTCAAAGATAAATCTCCTTCTGGGATCGATGTGAGATATAGGTTTATTCCCCATAGAGTTATAAGGAGAAAGCCCATAGAACTTTTCAGCGGCAGGATCCACCTGGCCAACGCTCTTTGATCCACCGGATCAAGCCAGCCCAGACCACCGCCCCAAACTCGGGTCCAGCGTCCGGTAAAAGGCATTGTACACATCCAGCCCCAGGTTGCTTGTCTGCTCGATACCGTTGTACCGATACTTATTTTTAGGAATGGAAGTGCTCAGCCAGCTGCCTTGCATTGCCATGCCGAAGGGGTAAAAGTGTGCATCTTGGCTCACCTCTGATGTGGACACAACCCCATCTTCGTTTGTGTCGCTGTAAAAGGCTTGTCAGACTTTTTGAGGATGCCCTGGTTAACCACGCAGAGATGCGATCGTCTTGCATCGTTGCGCTTAAGTACTGAGCATGAGCTGATTCAGGTGTTTTCCGCTTAGTAGATCACCACTTTACATTTTGTTGCTGATATACTGAGCTGAAAACCTCAAATATTTTCAACTTGTATTATCTCACCCTCGCCTAAAGGGGGACCGCCTTCACTGAATAAAAACTTGCTCCCCTTGCCAAAAGAAGCCCCTAAATACTTCTTGCTGATAAATACAATCTCGACTTCACCTTCATCGCCAGGGTGAAATTCATCCTTCTCGATTAGTGTTATACTGCCTGAGGCCTTCATCTTTTCAGTAAAGCTGAATAACGGTCTATACCCACTTTCGAAAGGTGTTTTTCGCCCGGACTCAAATAACTTAATATGTGCTTTTGTCTTTATCATAGCTTACCGAAATAAAGGCGTGTAATTTAATGGCGATCCTTTTAAAAGGTGCAGCTTATTTGCTGGTATTGAGATGGCATTCATGCCATCTGCCCCAAATCTGTAAGAACTATTTAATAAACTATTGGGCACACGGACCTTCATGATGTGATTTGGAACTCCATCAAACATAAAGTTATTTCTTCCAAATTGTGCAGCCTCTTTAGCTGTGGGCGCAAATAACTTCCCTGTTTCATATGCCCCTGCCTTATTTCTGAAACCAAACTTCGCAATATCGTCTAATTCTGCTCTGGAAACAGCTCTGTAAATTGTCGAACTCACCCCCTTAGCGGCAACCCCCTTCCCACCAAGCTTACTAGCAGTGACTACTACCTCATCAGACAAGCTGACACTAAAGGCTATATCATCAACGCTACCGCCTACCCCTGTCTTTATGATGGAGCCACCGCCGGAAGCAATAGAAGAACCGTAGCTGCCAGCCAGCTTCTGTAGGCCGCTCGCTAGATTACTACCGATCTTCGCAGCAGGCGCCACGCCGAAGTAATCTGTGGCGATGTCCAGGCCAAGGTAAGCCACATCCCCCACAGAATTAATCTCCGTAACGTCAAACCTGCCGGTGGCGATTTGGATGCCTTTGTTCCCGACCACTTGCACGCTGCCTGCAACAGCCTGTCCGCCGGGTGTCAAATATAAGGCACCGGCAGCGGCTCCGACGCCAAAGTAGCCGAGGCCTGCGCCTAAGCTAGTCACATTACCTTTTAACGCCTGAGAACCCAAATTGATTAGTCCTCCGACTATTGCAGCGCCCAGGTGGAGCGGCGTGTCCCCGTTTGGGTCATCAAATAGAATGGACTACGAATAGTTCTTAATCATCTCAGCAAAAAAGGTACGAACATTTTTGGCGGTAACTAAATCAGAAGTAAGCTCCATTTTGTATTGAGCCAATTCGTCAATGTCCCAATACAAATTCTTGAAATGGTCATCGCTTTTCATGTCAGTTGTAAAAACTTCGAACTGCGATTCTTCATTAAAACCTATAATCACCAGCTCCCAACCGACCTCGTAATAAACAGAACAACAAGTAGCGTCAAGCCTGCCTCTTAAATATTCTTCTGATCGCTTGCACCAGACATCTACTGATTGAGTATACTGAGTGCTCTCATCAGAAAAATCTAGCTGGCTGTTTACGCCATAAACATGCTCAAAATGTTGTACCCCAGACTTGGCTAATACTACCTTCATCTCTTCACTAGAAAGAGGACCTTCTAAAAAGGCAAAGAAAAGGTGAGGGGTATCAAAAACGTAATTTGGGAGCATATCTAGAAATTTAAGAACCTTAATTTTATAATCCCTTTTTCGCCGTTTAGTCTTATCGTTGGACCACCATAAGATTTATCAATGTATGTCTGAATAGTTCCGCCGCTTGGAAGTCTATAAGTCTGTTGCCCTCCGGCATTAGGAGCGTAGCGGGTTCCCGTCAGAGACTCCCAACCTTCATTCACAGACTTATCCCATATCTCGATATTCTGCCCACCCTTCTTTCCAAACTGCCCACCACGCTTCGTAGTTTCTCTCGTTTGCTCCGCTCGGAATTGGCGGAGCGAATTTTGGTCAGATACTATAGTCCTAGGGCCCCATTCAGAACCTTTCGGAGTGTTAATCAATGACCATGGACTACGACCAGGAGCTACCCGATTGCCGTTCCAAATATTTTCAGGTAGATTTCCTGGTTTGGAGTTTTGAATACCCGTTCTTATACCTCCTGCAAAGCCACCAATAGCACCACCTATAACTAAACCAACTGCCCCTTCTTTAAATCCTTGATTAAGCGCATTTCCAAGGTTTTCATTTTCAAAGTATAGTGCGTTTCCGGTTCCTTGGAAAAAGCCACCAATTGCGCCACCGGAAGATCCCGCAATCACGCCACCTAAAACACCTCCTGTACCGCTAATAATTCCGGCACTTCCTGCTGCTGCAAATGCTGCGCCACCAGTGGCCGCGCCAAGAGCTCCTGCCCCAGCACCGATTCCAAAAGCAGCCAGCCCATCGCCAAAGGACCCTATATTTCCGCTAACTCCTTGATAAATTAAGTTTCCGACTCCACCTATCGCAGCCCCCACCACGATATGAATAAACCCGCCTTCTGAATCAGAATAAACTAAAGGTGAGTTGCCCATTCCGCAATACGGAGACATAGAGTAGAAACTTTCAGCGTATGGATCCACCTGCCACCACCGCCCCAAGCTCGGGTCTAGCGTCCGGTAAAAAGCATTATACACATCCAGCCCAAGGTTGGCCGTCTGTTCGATACCGTTGTACCGATACTTATTTTTAGGAATGGAAGTGCTCAGCCAGCTGCCTTGCATCGTCATGCCGAAAGGGTAATAGTGTGCCTCTTGGCTGACCTCCGACATAGAAATGAAACCATTTCCATTGGTATCGCTAAAGAAGACCCGGTTATTGCCCAGATGGTCTCTGATAACATACTCATGGTGCCAATTGCTGCCATTTTTGACATAGCGGCCTTCTTCGTGGTAGATGGACTGCAGTGTGCCGTTTACATACTCCATTCGCTGACGTACCATTATCTACGGATACTCTATCGTCCAATTCATTGCCTCCAAGTCCTCCAAAGTCAGGTCATAACGTCGAAGTATAAGGTACTCGTCTCGGATACGATCCCATGGCACTTGATCAATAGTGTCTTTGGAAAAAAGAAAAATCATGAGTACCTCATTTTCTAAACTTTCAAATAAACTAACGTACGGCCCCTCGATGAAAACTACGTCGTCAGCTGGAATAGAAGCCATTTCAATTTGCTGGGAAGTTGGAAAATAACTATTTGAATTTAGAGCGGTGTCGTTTGGTTTTTTAAACTCTTCATAGTAAATGATGACTTCATCCGAATTATTGGTAAACTCAATCGTAGAGTCAATTTCCAACTCTCTATCCGGACACCCATAGAAAGAGGTTATTATGCATACAAACAGCGTAAATCTTTTCAGTGCTTTCATAAGTAATACTTTAGAGATAACCAAATAACCCTAGTCCTCCATTAAATATGAGGCTGATTGGGATATCTGTCCAGTGGAACCTTGAGTTAATAGGGTTTCCCCCAGGGTTTCCTCTTCCGAATACATTATTTCCTCTTGGATTGGGATATGGGCTCCTTAGCCCCCTATTTATAAAAGAATTTCGATCAAAATGATTTGGACTATTAGGGAAATACGTATCCAGCCCACTTCCAAACTCCTGGTCAAAATAATTAGCAGCCAATCTGCTCGCCTGAGCTTCATACCAACGGGTTTCGTTAAGGTTTTGATTGAATACTTCGTCTACCGCCCAGAACCCGGCTACGCTTGGCAAGGCGACAAAGTTCAGGTACAAAGGGCCTAGGCGCTTACTTTGAAGGTAATGGCCAAACTCATGTACGAACAAATGATCCTCAAAATTAGGTCCAAACCCCTCAGGGCCGATTAAGTAGGATCCGGCGGCAAAAGCCCCGCCATCCAAGTCGGTGTCTAGCACCGTAGCCCCCCTGAAATAATTGACGTCATTTACTGCTGTACCGATGTTCAGACCCTGCGCTACAGTCAGCCCGACCAGGGTTTGTGGCAATTCCCAGGTAAGTTTGGAAAACGTATTCCATAGGTTTTGGCCAAAACTAAGGTCATTGCTGTATTGAAACAGACCACCGGTTATTTCCCAGGACTGAGTCCAGCCCTGTGCAAAACCCTCAAAAAAGCTCTCCCCCTGAAATAAGTTTCGGAGGCCATTGGATAGTCCGGCAATTTCAGCAATTCCAGGTAAATCCCCTTCCGGATCCGACATGGCAATTGGGTTGTTAAACATCGAATTATAGGGGGTATGGGAATATGCGCTCTCTGCTTTCGGATCCACCTGCCACCATCTGCCAAGGCTCGGGTCCAGCGTCCGGTAAAAGGCATTATACACATCCAGCCCCAGGTTGCTCGTCTGCTCGATACCGTTGTACCGATACTTATTTTTGGGCATGGAAGTGCTCAGCCAGCTGCCTTGCATTGCCATGCCGAAAGGATAATAGTGTGCCTCCTGGCTTACTTCCGACATAGAAATAAAACCATTTCCATTGGTATCGCTGAAGAAGACACGGTTATTGCCCAGATGGTCTCTAATCACATATTCATGGTACCAGTTGCTGCCATTTTTGACGTAGCGGCCTTCTTCGTGGTAGATGGATTGCAGCGTGCCGTTTACATATTCTATGCCGCCGGCATATTCAGTGGTTACGGATAAAGCAGAGGGGCTGCTTTGGCTGACTACCCGCTTGAGCAGGTTGCCGTCGTAATCGTAGGTGAAGGTGAGGGTTCCAGAGAAGCTGCTGTTGTTTACAGTGATCTGCTCCGGTAGGTTCAGGCGGTTGTAGGTGGTTGTGATGCCGCGAGAGGGGTCATTGGTTAGGTTACCGTTATTATCATATCCCATTTGCCCAGAGCTGCCTTTGAAGCCTTTGTTCTGCAGGCTATTCTCCGTAGCAAATTTGATCCGGTTTTTTTCATTCACCAAAGTGATTTGATCAATCGCCCCAAAATTAGTGGCCCCGCTGATCAGCCCGTTCCGGTCGATGGAAGAAATGTTACCGCGGTGGTCATCGTACTCAATATTCACATCATAGCGCCCGTAATTTAGATATTCTGGGCATTCCTGAGCATAGTCATACTCTGCAAACCTTGCATCGGTAAGCCGGTCCATATTGTCGTAAGTAAACCCATAGTTTTGGATGATCCGGCTGCCCACTCTCCAACGGAGAACGGAAGAGATAAATCGTTGTAAAGGCTTTCAGAGTTTACGCGTTTGTTCACCCACAATATGAAGGTAAATTCTGTGAGAAGCAAATGACACAATGTTAAAAGCGGAATTATGGACAAATCGAATACATGGTTGGGCTCTTTGAGACTTCTTCAGTTTGATTAGTACAGGTACTATCGCTACTTGAATTTAATCGTACCGCCTTTTAGAGTTCGTCAGGGGTATGATATCATTTCCTCTTCCGCGAACTAAGTGTATGTTTGGAGGTGCACTTCGGCTGATAACCAAAGCCTTGTGAACAGTGGCGTCATGGAAAAATACTTATTTGACCCGCCAAACGCGCATTTTTCCATTTAGCCATAACCACAACTCTTTGGTTATCAGCTCTCGTTTGCTCCAAACATACACTAAATGATTCACAAAGTTTTTGATCAGCATGGCTTAACTTTTCACCAGCTACAAACATGACATTTAGTTAGAATTTGGGCGGCTGAAGGTTCTTAAAATGCCCGTTCATCCGCGCCCGCTCCTGCAGGTTATTCATTTCCCGGACTACCGGCAGCATCTTTTCCAGATGGGCGCGCATGTATTCCTGCCGGGCCAGCTCATTCGGGATGCAGAGGAACTGATACTCCTGCTCAATGGAAAAGCCAACGTGGTGGGCTACATCAAACGTTTGCAGCGTTGCCGGGTCTTCCGGGACCGGCTTGTCGATGCTCAGCAGGGCAAACAGCTCGCCGATGAGCTCAATCAACTGCATGCTTATGGTAATATCGCCCTCAATGCTCGTATACTCCAACCAGTCTATCTGTGCCCCGGCGTACAGCTTCCCCGGTGCCTGCCTGAAAAACTGTTCGATCCGGAACGGGCGGATGCCTTTGGTCCTGATGTCCAGTTCGCCATTGGGATACCGCTTTTCGACCGCGACCAGCCGCATCTCCGTACCGACCTCCATGACTTTGCCGTTGATATAGGCAGGAATGCCAAATGTGGCCCCCTCTTCTTCGCACGCTTTGGCCAGCTGACGGTAGCGGGGCTCAAAAATGTGGAGATTGAGGGACTCGCCCGGGAAGGCAACCAGTTGCAGCGGAAATAAAGGCAGCATTTCGTTCATGGAATCCGGTCGTTTAGATTTTCCCGTAATAACGCCATTTACCGGCAGGTGTTGAAGGGATTGAATATTTTTTCTTTGGAACGAAATGCAAAACCTGCTATCTTACGTGAGTTCATTTCAAACCCAAAAACCAGCCACCATGTCCAGGTCTTTTCTACTCCCCTTGGTCGTTTTCATGCATACGCTTGCTATTGTAGCGGTATTATCCTCCTGCGGTTCTAAAGAGCAACGCGCTGCCCCCATGCCGGAGAGCGCCAATGCCTACCTCTACAGCTACACGTCCGGTGTGGTTTCCAGAACAAGCCCGGTGCGGGTACGGTTTGCCAGTGCAGTGGCGGCCGAAGAGCAGATCGGGCAGCCGGCCAACGGGCTCCTGCAGCTTCAGCCCGCTACAAAAGGCCAAGCGATTTGGGAAGATGCCCAAACCCTGGTTTTCCAACCGGAACAACACCTGGCTTCCGGAACGGCTTATGTGGCTACCGTACAGCTTGGCGAGTTGTTTTCCAATGTGCCCAGGGAAGCGCAGGCCTTCGAATTCGACTTTCGCACCTACGACCTGCAGCTTTCCGCAAATATCGGCGGGCTGCGCACCCCGGACATCCGCGACCTTTCCAAACAGGAACTTTCCGGCACCGCCCATACAACTGACTTCGGCAGCAGTGAGCTCGTCGAGCAGGCCATCTCTGCTACTCAGAATGGCGAATCCCTGCCCATCCGCTGGGAACATGGCGGGCGTGGGACCGAGCACTACTTCTACGTTGAAAAGATTACCCGCACAGACCAACCCAGTACCGTTGCCGTGGCGCTGGACTACGATGGCTTTGATCAGTCAGGCAGCCAAACCCTGGAATTTGTTGTCCCCGCCCTGGGCGACTTCACCCTGACCAACGTACAGGTCAATCAGGGACAGGAGCTATTCCTGGAATTGTTCTTTTCGGACCCCCTCGATGCTGCACAGGACTTCAACGGGCTCGTGACTATTGAAAACTACAGCGGCACCCTCCGCTTCCTGGCGGACGGCAACCGGCTAAGGGTTTATCCGTCCTCCGGCATCATCGGCACCCGCAAGGTCACCGTCAGCAAAGGGCTAAAGAACAGCATGGGAGCGCCCATGAAAAAAGCCGGGCTTTGGGAGGTGGACATTCAGGACGCCAAGCCGCAGGTCCGCCTGGCTGGCAATGGCGTGATTTTGCCCAATACGGAAGGCCTGGCTTTCCCGTTTGAAGCCATCAACTTGCATTCGGTGGTGGTCGAGGTCTTCAAGATCTACCACAACAACATCTTACAGTTTTTACAGGACAACACCATTGACGGAGGCTACAATCTCCGGCAAGTAGGCCGTCTGGTCAAACAGGTGGATGTCCCGCTGCAGGCCCTCAACGCGGAATCCAACCTCAATACCTGGTCCCGCTATGCCATCAGCCTGGACGAGCTCGTTCAGTCCGATCCACAGGCCATCTACCAGATCCGTATCGGATTCCGCCCGGAGCATACCGCCTACACCTGCACGGAAGAGCTGAGCAGCAAGGACGATAATGCTGATCCTAATGACAGCGAATTAGAAAGCATCATGGAAAACTGGTACGGCTTTGCTGGCTATTACGATGGCTTTAGCTGGTCAGACCGGGATGACCCCTGCAAGCCTGCCTATTACAATTCCGACCGGTTTGTGCAGCGCAACGTCATCGCCTCCAACATCGGCCTGCTGGCCAAATCAGCTGATGCGCGCAACTGTATGGTTTACGCCACCGACCTCCGCACCGCAAAGCCATTAAGCAGTGTCAACCTCGAGTTTTACGACTTCCAGCAGCAGCTCATCGGCTCCGGCACTACCGACGGGGACGGGCGTTTTCAGGCAGACCTGCCCCGCGAGCCTTTTGTGTTGGTCGCTAAACAGGGATCAGAGCGCGGCTACCTCCGCTTGCAGGACGGCGATGCCCTATCGCTAAGTAAGTTTGACGTAGAAGGCGCTGTGGCGCAAAAGGGCCTGAAGGGCTTCCTATACGCCGACCGGGGTGTGTGGCGCCCGGGCGATTCGGTTTACCTTAATTTCGTGCTCGAAGATGCGCTGGGAAAACTTCCGGCAAACTATCCCGTCACCTTCGAACTGCGCGACCCACGCGGTCAACTAAGGGAAACCCGGACGGTCACTAACCGGGTGCCTAAAGTCTACCCCCTCCACTTTGCCACCGCCTCTGATGCCTTTACCGGTATCTGGAGGGCTACGGTGAAAGCCGGAGGAGCAACTTTTACAAAAAACCTCCGCATTGAAACGGTCAAGCCCAACCGGATCAAGATCAATTTCGATTTTGGTACGGAACAGCTGAGCGTAGCCAATGCGCCCTTCTCCCCTACCCTTCAGGCCAATTGGCTGCACGGGGCGCCGGCCTCCAATCTGGAAGCACGCATAGAAGCGCAGCTGCAATCCACGAATACCGCCTTTTCCAGCCGGCCGGATTATGAATTTGACGACCCCGCCCGCTCCTTCAGCATGGAGCCGCGTATGGTTTGGGAAGGCAAGCTCAATGAGGAAGGCACCGGTTCGCCCGCTTTCGATCTGGGAGACCAACAGGAACTCCCCGGCCGGCTAACCGCCAACTTCCAAACCCGGGTATTCGAACGCGGTGGCGGGTTCAGCACCGACAATTTCAGCCTGCCCTATGACCCCTACAGCGCCTACGCCGGACTATCCATCCCCAAAAACAAGTATGGCAGCAAGCGAATCAATATGAACGAGCGCACCGATATTCCCATGACCGTGGTGGACACCAAAGGCAAACCGGTGGCTAACCGCAAAATCAATGTGGGGCTCTACCGCGTAGACTGGCGCTGGTGGTGGGACCGCAGCAATGGCAATATCTCCCGCTACAATACGGCTACCCACTACGGTGCCGAAGAAAAAACCACCCTCACCACCGGCTCCGACGGCAAAGTATCCTGGCCCATAACAGTCAGGGACTGGGGTCGCTATATGGTCCGGGTTTGTGATACCGAGACCGGGCACTGCTCCGGTGACTTTTTCTACGCTGGCAGCCCGTGGTACGGCGATCAGGAAGGCAACCGGGAAGCTGCCGCTATGCTCCCCTTCACGGCCGACAAGGAGCGGTATGATGTTGGAGAGCAAGTGACGCTGCGCCTGCCCGAAGCCCGTGCCGGAAGAATCCTGGTCAGCCTGGAAACCGGCAGTGAAGTGCTGCGGTCTTTCTGGGTAGACGCCAAGCCGGGTGAAAATACCATCTCTTTCGAAGCTACGCCCGACATGGCCCCTACCGCCTACGCCCACATGACGTTGCTGCAGCCTCATGGTAAAGTGGAAAACGACTTGCCCATCCGGCTTTACGGGGTCATTCCGGTCAATGTGGAAGACCCGGCCACCCATCTTAAGCCAGAAATAAAAGTCGCCGAAGAGCTCCGCCCGAAACAGGACTTTACGGTGAAGGTCAGCGAAAAATCCGGCCGCCCCATGGCCTACACCCTTGCAGTCGTCGACGAAGGGCTGCTCGGGCTGACCCGCTTCGAAACCCCAGACCCGTGGAAGCATTTCTACGCGCGGGAAGCGCTCGGCGTGCGCACCTGGGACCTTTACGACGAGGTGCTGGGCGCTCAAAGCGGGCAACTGGACCGGATGTTGAGTATTGGCGGGGATGCTGCTGCAAAAGTGCAGGCGGCTAAAAAGGCCAACCGTTTCGAACCTGTGGCCATGCACCTCGGGCCTTTCTACCTCGAAAAAGGGAAAACGGTATCCCATACCCTGCAGATGCCCAACTATGTGGGAGCAGTGCGGGTCATGGTCGTTGCTGCCGAACAGCAAGCCTACGGGCACGCTGACAAATCTGTCCCCGTCCGACAGCCGCTGATGATCCTAGGCACCCTCCCCAGGGTACTCGGCCCCGGCGAATCCCTGCAACTCCCGGTCAATGTATTTGCCATGAAGGACGGTATACGGGATGTCAAAGTCACGGTGAAGTCGCCCGGCAGCCTGATTGAACTGCCGGAGCCTTCCCAGCGCATCCAATTCCAGCGGACGGGCGATCAGCTGGTCAATTTCCCGGTACGGGTCGCCGAGCGCATCGGTATAGCGAAGTTTACAATCACAGCAGAAGGCGGCGGCCACATGGCCACTCAGGAAATCGAAATCGAGGTCCGAAACCCTAATCCGGTGGTAACGGATGTGGATGAAAAAGCCCTTGACCCCGGACAAACCCATGCCTACAATTTTGAAAGCCCGGGCATGCCTGGCACCAATGAGGTAGTTCTGGAAGTCAGTAGTCTCCCACCAATCAATCTGGAGCAACGGCTCAATTACCTGATCCGCTACCCCTACGGCTGCCTGGAACAAACCCTCTCCGGCGGCTTCCCTCAGCTCTATGTCAATGACCTGCTCAACGTGGAGGAGGGCCAACGCCAGCAAACCACCAAAAACATCAAAGCCACCATTAACCGGCTGGGCTTATTCCAGCTGGGCAATGGGGGCATGGCCTACTGGCCCGGCGGCAGCACCGCCAGCACCTGGTCCACCACCTACGCCGGGCACTTTCTGCTCGAAGCCAAAGCGCAGGGGTACTTTGTGCCGCCCACTATGCTTGACCAATGGATACGCTATCAGCAGGAGACCGCACGGCTCTGGTCTGCTGATGCAGCATCGTACGGGCTGTACTACGCTGGTAATCAGGCACTGGATCAGGCCTACCGGCTCTACACCCTGGCTTTAGCCAAGGCGCCTGACCTGGCCGCCATGAACCGCCTGCGCTCCAATGACAACCTGAATACCGCTGCGAAATGGCGGCTCGCTGCTGCCTACGCGCTTACCGGCAAAATGGATATGGCCCGGCAGATGGTGCGCAGTGCGGACCGCAATATCGGAACCTATCAGGAAATGGGTTCCACTTTCGGATCCAGGCTGAGAGACCAGGCCATGATCCTGGAGACCCTTGTGCTGATGGAACAAACAGACGAAGCGGCCGAACTCCTGCGGGATATCGCCAGCGAGCTCAGCAGCCTGGACTGGCTCAGCACCCAGGAAACCGCTTACAGTCTCCTGGCTATCGGCAAATTTGTAAAAGCCAAAGGCACTGAAGCTAATCAGCCCATCGCCTTCGAGTACACCGCCGATGGCAAGACAACGGCCGCCGGATCGGACCATCCGGTAATGCTTATCCAACTATCGGAAGACAGTAAACAGGTTACGGTCAAGAATACCGGCAAGGGCCTACTCTTCACCCGGGTGATCCGGAGCGGGCAGCCCCTGACCGGCGAGGAGACCGCCCTGAACAGTAAGCTGCAAATGGATATTGCTTATAAAAATATGGCAGGCGAGCCGATCAGCCCGGCGAATCTGCCGCAGGGCGCCGATTTCATTGCCGAAGTCACCCTTACGCACCCCGCCAACCAGAACTACCGGATCTACGAAGAGCTGGCCCTGGAACAGATTTTCCCCTCAGGGTGGGAAATCAGGAACACCCGCATGTCCGGTTTCTCCGATGAGGCCGATACGCCGGAATACCAGGATATCCGGGATGACCGGGTACACAGCTTTTTTGACCTGGGCTGGAAGAAAACCAAGACCTTCCGTGTACAGCTGAACGCGGCCTATCAGGGGCGTTTTTACCTGCCGGCCACCCGGTGTGCGGCCATGTATAAAGCGGATATTGAAGCCCGGACAGCGGGCCAATGGGTGGAAGTGGGACTGCCGGGCGCGATTTAGATTTCGGAGAATCATTTTAAGCCGGATCAAAAAAAGTTCAGGTGGCAGGAAACGTTTTGGGGGGGCGGTATCGTTATGGTGTTTTAACACTTTTTAACAACTACTGCCATCGAAAGCCTCAACCGCCGCCTGACCTTTATCGACCTGTTGCGGGCCTATGCCATCCTAATGATGCTGCAGGGGCATTTTACGGATACGTTACTGGGGGATGCCTTTCGCGACCCTGACAATCTGCTGTTTTCCACCTGGAAGTACCTGAGGGGCATGACGGCTCCATTGTTCTTTTTTGCCAGCGGCTTGATTTTCACGTTTTTGCTGCTCCGGGACGGGCGCCCGCTGTCTGCCAACAAGCGCGTTCACAAAGGCCTGCGCCGCGGATTGCAGCTTATTGTTATTGGCTATGCACTCCGGCTTTGCTTTCCACAACTGCTGAGTGGCTATATTTCGCCCAACCTGTTCCGGGTGGATGTACTGCATTGCATAGGGCTGGCGCTAATTGGCCTTGTGGCAATATACGCGGTAAGCCGTTGGAGCCGTCTACCTTACGCCCTACTGCTGACAGCTGCCGGCGGACTGGCTTTTTTCTTCTACTTTGAAGTGCGGGACGGACAATACGCCTCCTTTCCGGTTGTCCTCCAAAACTACCTCATCAGGGACCATGGGTCTGTTTTCACGCCGGTACCCTGGATAGGCTACACTTTTTTGGGCGGCACCCTGGGCACACTGCTGCACTATAAGCCCGACTGGGCATTTAGCTATGTCCTCCCCGCTTCCCTCGTTGCCTTTGGTATCCTGCTGGACCAATATTCCTCCGACTGGCTGATGAGCCTCTATCGTTGGACCGGAGTACAGGGGTTTAAAGACCATGCTTATTTCAACTTCCTTTTGATGCGGCTGGGGCACGTCCTTGTTGTTGTTGCACTATTTATTTGGCTCGCACAGGCCTGGCGCAATATCCCTCCCCTCCTGCTGAAAATCGGAAGCGAAACGCTGGCGATTTACGAGGTGCACTACATCCTCTTGTACAGTACCTGGTTTGGCATTGGGCTTTCAGCCCTGTGGGCGCATTCACTTACGCCTGTGCAAACGTTTATAGGTGCGCTAACCTTCCTGGTCTTTTTCGTCGTCCTCATTGCCTACATCGACCGCATCCGGGCCATTTGGCGCTCCAAGTCCCGCTGGGCCTTCCGACTTTCACGGGTGGCGATCCGGCGGCGCTACAACCGCTGGGCTTACCGTTGAGCCTCTTTCACTGCCCAACGGTACATATCGTGATAAAGTAATGGGAGTGCCTCTGCTACCGGCAGCCATAGCAAGGTGTGGTCTGCTTCTGTCTTTTGAGCCGGGTCTTGTCCGGTGATCACCACCTTATAGAAGTGCCCGATTTTTTCATAGTACCTGGATTCAATCTCATCCAGATAAAACTCTTTGGCGATGCCAATAGGCGCTTCGATCGTCGCCAACAGCCCCGTTTCTTCCAGCACTTCACGCATGAGCGCCTCTTCTTTCTCCTCTCCGGCTTCGATGCCTCCACCCACCAGAAAGTAGCGCTCATCGTCTGTGCGTACCAGGCCCAGTTCCTGTATTTCGTTAAAAAATACCGCGTAGGCACCCGGACGGGTAATATAAGCCGCATCCACAGGCGGCGTTCCGAAAGTCAGTAAAGCAGACATTGATTACAGATTGTTGGAAGAGGGTAATCCTGAAAGGGGCAAAAAGGTTCCTGATCGTATATTTTTTTCGGGCATTTAATTTTTGGCATACCTTTTGCAAAGGAGTAAGAGTAACACAAAATCGTCCCCCCGATGATAAGAGCCTGCTGAACCGCTCCCTTTGCTGTAACCCGGTGAAGGTCAACTATTCAGGCTCGTAGTTTTCATGAAACGCTTAAAGAAAAGAACAAATGTTTGCCAAAATCAACTTCATCACACTTGTACTAACCTTGATGACTACGCTGGGGGCCACTCAAGACGCTGAGTTCGCGCTCGATGTAGAATTCCGGAACCACCTTATTTACACCCAGATCCCATCGGCAGGCGGGACGCTTAGCTTCCTGGCCAACACTACAGGCGGCGCTTTCGTCGCAGAGTCTGCTATGCAGGAACACGCTTTACCAGGAATAGTAGACGATAGCGGCAACGCCTTCGTCGCCATCAATGAAGTCCTCGAACTGGGCGCCCTTCCAACATTAAACCGAAATTCAGCTCTGGTCCTGCCGGATGAGCAGACCAACCTGGGCAAAGATGTGCACGGCTCACTGGGGCAGTCCTGGTTCGGGCAATACTGCTGGACCTTCGACTTCCGGTCAGAAGAACTCCTTTGCCATTCGCCGGCCTTATCGCCCCTCGAACCTAATATCGTACCGGTTACTTTCAAGGAAAGTGCAAGTGGCAACCGGATTTCCAGCCTGCCCCGTATCTTCATTGAGGTAGATGGAGAGCAGATTCCCGTATTGATTGACTCGGGCGCAAAAATGCTGCCCTCAAAAGCTGCTGCGAGCGCGTTGGGAGAAACCGGTGCAGAGCCTGTCGCTACCTCCTTTATCGTGGAATCGCTCTTTGAGCAATGGCACCAACTGCATCCAGACTGGAAGATGGTGGAACAGGCCGATGCAGAGCTGGGCAACGTACGGATGATCGAGGTACCTCAGATCGTTATTGCAGGACAGAAAGCGGGGCCGGTTTGGTTCTGCTCCCGCCCGGATGCCAACTACACCCAATACTATTCGCGTTTAGCGGGTGGCCAGGTGGAAGGCGCTATTGGCGGTAACGCCCTGCAGTTTTTCCGGATGACCATCGACTATCCCAATAAACTGGCCCGATTCGATCAGTAAGGGCAAGCAAAAAATCTTTGAAACACTATACCTTTTTGGTGCTGCCACAGCACTGACTATCTACCTGCCAAACCTACAACTACATCAAAATCACACTTTTTATCCTGCCCGGATTGCTCCATCGGAGTGGTCCGGGCAGGATTTTCCAGGCAGTAGCGGGCATTCAATTTTAGAGCGGATGCAACCCAAAGTGCAAAATCCAATCATAGTATTACAGCAAGGCAACAAGCAGAAACTGCAAGACCATCATACCATCCACCAACCCGGTAAAAAAGTAGTCGTGGCGGGTACGGTCAGAAAGGAAAATCAACAAACCGGACAGACAAGCGGAAACCACGATGGCGACTAAATCATTGAGGGTATATACATCCCAATAGTAATTGAGAGCTGCCAGCAGAAGCATTAGTCCCAGGCTCAACCCACCCAGCCGCTGACTACTGCGCACGCCGAGGGCAGCCGGTAGGGTTTTGACCTTATTAAAGGCATCAATGTCCAGATCCCTGATGTCGAAGGGGATAGTAATAGCGAATACAAAAAATGCCCGCTCCAGCAGCATCACATACATCGGGGTGCTCCAGGCCATACCGAGCTCCAGGGCAACCAGAAAAACAGTAATCCAGCTCCAGGTAATCGCAATGAGGAAAATCTTTACATAATGCAGGTCACGCAGCCGGTAGCCTTTCCAAACTGGCAATACATAAAGCAGGGCCAGAAAACAGGGAGCCGTTAGCCCGGCAATCAACGCCCGGGGCATTTGCAACAGGAACAACCCGGCACAAAGCCCCGCCATCCCGGCGTAGAATACAATGTGGTTCCTGAACCGGGCGATGACGGCGTAGCGGCCGGATGCCGTAAAGGGCTCAGACTTGCGCAACCCGATAATCCGGTGCACCGCATACAGGAAAAGAGTGGCAAAAAATATAAAACCAAGCAATGCCGTAGGCTCACCCGTACCCAGAAGCAGCAGTTGTGACTGCGCAGCCATGCCTACAGCAGCCAGCGCAATCCAGAAGTTGCTGTACAGAAGAAGATCCAGCAGGGCAATGAGCAGGGCTCGCAATCTTTAGAAGTACTTGAAGTTATGATTCTTTTCGATGCGTTGCAGTACCTCGTAAATGAGGCGGATCACCGCGTCCACATCGTCCTTATGCGACATCTCCACCGTGGTATGCATGTAGCGCAGAGGCAGTGAGATCAAAGCACTGGGCACGCCGCCGTTGGAGTAGGCAAATGCATCGGTATCTGTTCCGGTACGCCGGGAGGCCGCCTCTCGCTGTATCGGTATTTCTTTGGCTTCAGCCGTCTCAATGATGAGGTTGAGCAGCTTATTGTGAACCGCCGGTGCGTAAGTAACAGAAGGCCCTTTCCCTGACTTCACATCCCCGAGCTTTTTACTGCTCACAAGTGGGGTATGCGTATCGTGGGTCACATCCGTAACGATGGCGACATCCGGCTTAATGGTTTGCGTAATCATTTCTGCCCCACGCAGACCGACTTCTTCCTGTACGGAATTGACAACATACAGGCTGTACGGCAGTTTCACGTTGTTTTCCTTAATCAGGCGCGCCACTTCAGCGATACAAAATCCGCCCATACGATTGTCCAGTGCACGGCCCACATAGTACCGGTCGTTGAGGATTTCCATTTCATCCTCGTAGGTAATAACGCAACCGACATGTACGCCCATCGCCAGTACCTCCTCCTTGTTTTCAGCACCGACATCAATGAAAATATTACTGATTTTCGGTGCCAGTTTGGCGTCTTCACCATGACGGGTATGAATTGCCGGCCAGCCGAAAACACCTCGTACAATACCTTTTTTGGTATGGATATTGACCCGTTTGGAGGGGGCGATCATATGGTCAGACCCACCGTTGCGAATTACATTGATAAAGCCATCGTCCGAAATATGGTGAACGAACCAGGAAATCTCATCGGCATGCCCTTCGATCACGACTTTGTAGTCCTGTCCGGGGTTAATAACGCCATAGACGGTACCGTAGTTGTCTAACTGCCATTCGTCAATGAAAGGCTTAATATATTCCAGCCACAGCTGCTGCCCCGGGGCTTCAAAACCGGTAGGCGAAGCATTATTAAGGTAAGCTTTCAGGAATGCTTCGGATTTGGGTGTAATTACGGACATGTGAAGTATTTATTGATGAGCGGTTTTTGGATAACGCTTGGCCAGCTAATATAGAGATTGCCCCCAAAATAATGATAGCTAAGGCAGAAATAATTAGCATTGTTAGCGGACCTTTAACCATTGACGAGAGCAAAAGCCCGAAAAGCAAGCTCGGTCAATGACGGTACAGCCTATTATTTCCCCCAGGTTTCCGGGGATTTTCGCCAGGCTTCGAGGGTGTCCATCTCTTCCGGTGCAATGTACTCTGCCTCAGCCGCAGCTTTAAGCAGAGCATCATAGGTGGAAAGCGTGGCAAAGGAGGTACCGGCAGCTTCAAAAGCAGTGCGGGCTTTGTCAAAGCCATAGCTGAAAATGGCCATTACGCCAACAACATCAGCATTCGCCTCCCGCAACGCCTCAACGGCCTTAAGCGCGCTTCCTCCGGTGCTGATCAGGTCTTCAATAACCAGGACCCGCGCACCTTCCGGCAAAACACCTTCAATTTGATTCTGTCGGCCATGGGATTTAGCCTTTGACCGCACATAAACAAAAGGCAGCCCCAGTTCTTCGGCCAGCAGCGCCCCATGCGGAATACCTGCGGTAGCTACGCCGGCTACTACATTGAATGGCTGAAAAATCGCCGATGCCTGCGCAAACCCTTTGATGATAAATCGCCGTACCTCAGGAAAGGAGAGCGCTGTGCGGTTGTCGCAGTAAATCGGTGACTGCATGCCGCTGGCCCAGGTAAAAGGCTTTTGCGGACTCAACTTAATTGCATTTATTTGCAAAAGCCTGTGGGCTACTTCAGCTGCTAAATCCATATCGCGAATTAATTTTCGGCAAATGTACAAAATCTATGTTAACGGCAGGCCCATGGTCCTCGCCACTCTTCCCGAACAAGGCTTTCAGCCTTCCAGCAATCCGGATGACTTCATCACCATTTACACCGGCAACCCTAAAAGCCTGCTGGGCTATGTGGACATGCTGGAAAAAAACAGTGATTTCAGGCAAGTCACTATTTACGGTAAGGACGGAGAACGCCTGTTCCGGGAGTTCTGTACCCAGTTTAAAATCCTGGAAGCAGCAGGCGGCCTGGTGTTCAACACAGAAGGGCAGGCGCTGTTCATCTACCGTCTTGATACCTGGGATTTACCGAAGGGGAAAATTGATCCCGGCGAAACCCCGGAAATGGCAGCGGTAAGGGAAGTACAGGAGGAAACCGGGCTGACAGAGGTACAACTGGGAGCGTTTCTCCAAATGACTTATCATACCTACCGGCATTTGAAAAAAGGGCGTATCCTGAAGCCTACTTACTGGTACCGGATGACTACCCCGGAAACACAGTTAACACCTCAGGCTGAAGAAAGCATCGAAAAGGCCGAGTGGAAGTCCGTCCCTGATTTTCTCGAAAGCGATTTGCCCGTCTACCCAAATATCCGGCTGGTGCTTGAACAGGCCGTTAAATAAGAGCACTTACAAAATCTTAACATTTCCTTAACGGAAAATTTATCCAAAGTCACGCAACAAAAACCGGGCTGCAGCGCTACAAATGAAGGCGAAAAGCCCGATCCAGTCCAGAAAATTTCAAATATCCCTAATACCCGACACTTTTTAACCGTGTGGTCCAAGAATTAGACTTCTTTGTACCGCAGGCTTTTTATATTTTTGTCCAGCCTTTCATCCCCATGGCGTACCTAATTAAAAAACACACTATGCTTAAAAAGCTAAGTTTCCTGCTCGCACTGTTCCTAACAGGCAGCTTGTCTGCAGTGGTTGCTCAAACCGCTAACCTTCAGACTTCAACCCTTCCCGAACCGGAAAATATGACCGTCAGCAGCAGCCTCCTGAATATGGATACGGAAAGCTGGTCGCTCTATTCCGATGAGGAGAACAACCTCTACTATGTGGATTTCGCTACCCTTAGCGTAAACTTGAACGATATCGTCGTGACCCGGGATGACGGCGAGGTGGTACTGCGGGAGCAGGTCTTCGACTTGCCGGTAGATACCATATACGAGATTGACTTCAACCAATACGGTGGAGGCAATTATACCATAGAGCTGCGCTCTTTTACCGATGTTATCCGGCGGAAGGTGTCGATTTAGTACCTTCTTTCCATTCTTTTACTGCGCTGCGTAATGCCCTGAGGATGTCCTCGACCGGATAATCCTCTTCAGATAGTGCATGGGTTTTGCCATCTTTCTCGATGATCGCAAGGATGCGGATGCTTTTCTGGCTAAGGTTTGAGAAAGGGCTGTTCTGCTGATCCAGCATGATCTTAGCATTGCCCAAATCTTCAAAAGCCAACTTACCGTAGGAGGTTACCACGGCATTTGAATAAATCAGTACAGGCTCCAGCCGGTTGGTCCGCATCCAGGTAAAGAAAGCGGTACTTGCACCGATCAGAAACATAAAGAACAAAAGCATCGCGATTAGCATACGCTGATTGTGCTGCCCGCGGGGAGCGGGCTTTCTCAGCAACAAGACGGTCCCCGCAAGCCCTGCGAATGTTGCGAGCAAAGCCAGTATAAGGGTAACATTTGAGGCGGCGCCTGCCGCCTCAAATGTTTTCAGTAAAGTAGTCTCCATTATTTATTCGGATTAGCGTCCTCTTGCTCCCGCATTTCGATGATGCGGTCCATCACTTCCTCCAACTGCTCTGCCCCAATCCGCTTGGAAAGGATTTCCTTGTTACGGTCCAGTACGTAGAGCTGCGGGGTCGACTTAATGTTATAGACTTTCATATACCGGCTACGGTGATAAGGGTCTACCAGATGCATCCAATCCCCGATTTCATTCTCATCAATATAGTCCCAGCAACCTTCGATCTCATCGGTAAACTTCGTACAAACGGATACCAGCTTTACGCCTTTGTCTTTATACTTTTCGTAAAATTCTTTCATGTGCGGAGTCGACTTCTTACAGTGCCCGCAGTCATAACGCCAGAAGTACAGAATGGTATACTCCGATTCAATTTCATGCAACGACCTGGGCTCCCCCTCTTTGGTCTGCAGCTGAATATCAGGCGCAATTTTGCCAATCAGCAGTGGTTTGAGGGTTTTGGCGTTGTCGATGATTTTCTCGAGTTGTTCTTCATCGGTCCAGGAGGCCTGCCCGGTTGCATAGTACTTGTCGACCAGGTAAACGTAGGCGGCATCCATGCCCACCATTTTGGACTTGGCAGCTTCATTGAGGAAGTGGATGAGGTAGTATTTGAAGCTCTCCTCAGCCGGGCGCATTTGCTCCAGCACATACTCAACGGCCCGGGCGACGGTATCCGGATGCTGTACCTGTAGCTTATTCACATAGTGGTCCACCCGCTGAAACAGAAATGGCGTACGCAGCATACGGGGGTCGGCCAGGTCAATATTGTCGAAATAGTGCTTTTGAGAATAGCGCCACCGCTTGCGTTGTACTTCCTCCTCTGTACCTTCAAATTCGGGCATTTCCAGAGGCAGGTTGGCTTTGATGATTGCTGCGGTCAGGGTGTTCGGATGTTTGGCAATCAGAGTCTCCTGATAGTTTTTCACCTTTTCGTCCAGTTTTGCACGTTTGGCTTCCAGGCGTTCCTTTTCCTTATCTGAAGAGGCGGCTTCCATTGCTTTCCCGATTTCTTCCGCAGCCGGTTTTTGCTCGTCCAGGAAGTTCATATAGGAATAGAAAAGCTGATTGTCTGGTGCCTGCTCCAGTTTCATATCCTCAGATGGTGCATCTTTGCTTGTCCGGAAAGCAAACTGTTGCTCGTCTTCGGTAATCAGGATTTGAAAGAAGTTGTTGTCGGGCGCCATGACCACCAGATAAACACCAGGCTCCAGCGGCTCATCATCTTCAAAGAGGAACTTACCGCCTTTGATCTGCGCAGTATCCACGAGGTACTGCTTGTTGCCATAGTAGTAACCGAGGTAGAGCTCTTCTTCCTCATAACCATCAATTTCAGCCTTGATAGCATAGCCCCCCTGGGCATTTAATGAACAAACCGCCACAAGGGCAAGAGAAAAGACCAATAGCAATGATCGCATATCGAAAGATTGATTTATACAGGTTCAAAAAGAAACACCCCAAATATCACGATTTGCGGGGTGTTCTCTTTAAAAATACAGCACCTTAACGAATTGTTTAATTTTCACCCTCCGCTTTTAGTGCTTTCAGACGGGCTTCGGCCGCTTTGATTTCTGCCCGGAGGTCTTCCAGCTGCTTTTCTGCAGCTTTGCGCTCCTGCTGCGCAGCCATTGCCCGCTCGCGTTCTGCCTGAACTTTGGCTTCGATTTCCGCTTTGGTGGCGGCAAAATCCTGCTGTAAGTCACGGATTTTCTCTGCATTCGCCGTTTTGACGGCCGTCACCTGCTCCACTGCATTTTGCTTAGCGGTGTAGATAGCATCGGAAGCTTCCTTTTTAGCCTGATTGATTTCGGCGAGCGACTGTTCGCGGGCAGCTTCAGTATTGGCCAGATACTCTGCCCGTTTAGCAGCAGATTCTTCCCGGGCTTTGGCAACCGCCGCTTGTTCTTCTTCCCGTACTGTTGCAATCCGCTGCCGGGCAGCTTGCTCCGATTCAGCTACCTGAGCCCGAAGCTCTTCCTGCCGGCTTTGAGTTTCGGCACGTGCCTGAGCGATGGCTTCAGAGGCTTCCCGCTGCGCGGTAGCGACTTCGCTGGCAGCTTTTTCACGGGCTTCGGCAATGGCATCTGCGGACTCTTCCCGTGCCTTGAGGACTTGCAAAGTCAGACGCTCCTGCTCGGCACTGGCGCGTTCGCGGGCAGCCTTGATGGCTTCAGCGGCCTCCTTATTGGCGGTGGACTGTTCGGCAGCCGCGCGCTCTTTGGCTGCAGCCACTTCAGCAGCAAGGCGCTCCCGTTCGGCTGCGCTGCGCTCCCGGGCTTCCCGCACCGCCGTAGCTTCTTCTTTTTGGATCGCCGCCAGCTGCTCGGCTGACTTTCGCTTAGCTTCTGCAATCTGATTAGCAGCCTCCTGTTGGGCAAGTGCAGCTTTTTCTTTAGCGGTGCCAATCTCCTGAGCCGTGCGTTCCTGAAGGGCGAGCAGTTCGGCCTCGGCTTTTTCCCGGGCAGAAACGATTTCTTCAGCCGACATATTCTTCACTTCCTCCTCTCTGGAGCGGGCAGCAGCTACAGCGGCGGCGGCCTCCTCCTGTATTTTCCGGATGCGGGTTTCGGCAGCTTTTTGTGCAGCAGCCACCTCCTCTGCATACGTTGTTGAAGCCTGATCGGCATTGGCTGTAGCCTCTGCTACCTTCTGAGCGGCTGTTTCGCGCGCTTTTTGAATTTCAGCTTCCGCTCTTTCCTTGGCAGCCTTAACATCGGCAGCAGCGGCTTCCTGTACTTCTTTCTTGCGGGCTTCAGCCGCAGCAACAGCCTCTTTTAGTTCTTCCTGTATACGTGCCTTTTCGGCAGCAGCCCGCTCCCGGGCACCGGTCACCTCCCCGGCAATTGCCGACTTCTCAGCAGCGGCTTTCTTCTGCGCTTCCGCGACCTTTGCCGCCTCCTGCTCTGATATCTCCTTAATAGTCATGGCAGCTTTCTCCCGGGAAGCCGCTACCTCTGCTGCAGATGCTGCCTTAGCAGATTCCACTTCCTGGCCTGCCTTTTGCTTCTCCGTGACAACCTGTTCCTGGATCGAACTCAGCTCTTCCGATGCCCGGCGCCGCGCTTCGGCCACTTCCTGTGCGGTCGCTTCCTTCTCCCGGGCTGCATTTTCCTTAATATCAGCCAGTTCAGAAGCTGCATTCTCCTGCACCAGTGCTTTTTCTTCGGCGGCCCGGCGGCGGGACTCTGCCAACTCAAAAGCCAGCTTTTCCTTTTCCAAAACCGCATTTTCCCGGATCTGGGCGATTTCCTCTGCCTTCTCTTCCTGAATTTTCAGGATTTGCTGAGCGGCTGTTTCTTTGGTGCCCACTACTTCCTCAAGAGTGCGGCCCCTTTCCTCCTTCGCTTCTTCCCGGGCTTTGGTGATCATGGCAGCTGTTTCTTCCCGGATGCGCTTTAATTCGGCAGCGGAGTTTTCCCTTGCCACAGATATTTCATCCGCATACTCCAATTTGGCCAGTTCCAGCTTGTCCTGCACCTTCTTGATCTCAGCTGCCGCTTTGTCCCGGATGGCAGCCACCTCCCTGGCCGATTCCAGCTCAGCCTGCTGAATCGCTTCACTGGCTTTGCGGCGGGCTTCCTGTACATCGAGAGCTATTTTTTCCAGTTCTGTGCCTGCTTTATCACGGGCAGCCTTCACTTCATCGGCAATCTGAGTACGGGAGGCTTCTATCTCCTTATTGGCAGCTTCGCGGGCAGCCACCACCTCATCGGCATACTTTTTCTTTTGCTCGGCAGCCTGCTCACGGGCCAGGTTCACTTCTTCCTGTAAACGGGACTTGATGCCTTCTGCTCTTTCTTTCTCGGCCTGAATTTCGGCTTTGAGGCGGGCTTTCGTATCGGCCAGCTCTTTTCTCAGGTCCGCTATCTCCTGATTATCAGCAGCCGGGGCCTGTGGCTTACCCGTAGTTGAAGCTGAGGCAGGCGGAGGTGTTCCGATGGAGGTCGTCGCAGCAGTAGGTTGGGATGCAGAAGGGTTAACGACGATCACATTATCCAGTGTATTATCATTGACTTTGTCTACTTTAAGGCGTTCCTTAAAGCAGGCCAGCATCGTCTTGAACTCCGTTTGCCGGCTGCCGTTGATGGTAAATTTCCGAATCTGGTTGCTTACATTATTTTTAGTGTACATGACTTCCACGTCTGTCTCCAGCATCCAGTCAATGGCCGCGAGGTCCATCTGCAGTACATTTTGGTAAACCGGCGTACCTGACTCACGGACCATTTCCCCCATTTCGATGAACCGGTAAAATCGTCGCTCCCCACTCTTGTTGAGGAAGATGATTTCATCATCCTGATTGAATTCCACCCCTGCTTTAGAATACATTTTGGCCGTAATGCCCTGCCGCCCGCTGTGCAGCTCCAGGCTATAGGTATAGTTACCACGGACCACCAGAGTCTGATTGGTCGTTTTCAGCACATGGATATCGTTAAGGATACGATCATCCGTGATCAGGCTTTCGCACTGTGCCTGCAAAGTGGATGGGGCAAAAAGAGATAAGATAAGGAAGGCAAGAAGAGCATACCTCATAGTAATTCAGAGTTTTGTCCTGTGTAAGATAACCTTTTTCGATACACCTTAAAAAATAAACCAGTGATTACCTGACGGTATAGCCAAATATTTTTTGGGAGTTGCCAGTGCGTGGTTTATCAAAAGGAATACGTTGGTTTAAAGATCAGAGTACCAACGTCTCTGCCGGAATAATAATTGTTTAGCTATTCCTGCTGAGAGAAACAGGCTACCGCCCAGCCGCCAGCAGATAGAGCACTGCCATCCGGACGGCCACGCCATTTTCTACCTGTTTGAGGATGATGGAGTGGTCGGAGTCAGCCACATCGCTGGAAATCTCCACTCCCCGGTTGATAGGCCCGGGATGCATGATGACGATTGGCTTGTCGAGGCTGTCCAAAAGCGTTTTATTGATCCCAAAGTATTGACTGTACTCGCGCAGGGAAGGGAAGTATTTGATGTCCTGCCGCTCCAGCTGAATACGGAGCACATTGGCGATATCGCACCACTTCAGGGAATCCCAAACGTCATGCGATACCTCGACCCCGAGGCTTTGAATATGCTTGGGGATAAGCGTTGGCGGGCCGCACACCCTTACTTTTGCGCCCAGCTTGGTCAGGCAGTAGATATTGCTCAGCGCAACGCGGGAGTGGAGTATATCTCCGAAAATCACCACCCGCTTGCCGGCCAGGTCGCCCACCTGTTCCTGCATCGAAAAGGCATCGAGCAGCGCCTGTGTGGGGTGCTCGTGGGTGCCGTCTCCGGCGTTGATGATATTGGCATCAATGTGCTGAGCGAGGAAGTGGTGTGCTCCGGGAGCCGGGTGGCGCATCACGACCATATCGACCTTCATGGCCAGGATGTTATTCACCGTATCCAGCAGGGTCTCCCCTTTCTTCACAGAAGAGGAAGAGGCGGAGAAGTTGACCACATCCGCAGAAAGGCGCTTTTCAGCCAGTTCGAAAGAAATGCGGGTGCGGGTGGAGTTCTCAAAGAAAAGATTCGCAACGGTAACATCTCGCAGGGAAGGTACCTTCTTAATCGGCCGGTTAATGACTTCCTTGAAACTTTCAGCAGTTTCGAAAATCAGCCGGATATCCTCTGCTGTGAGGTATTTGATCCCCAACACATGCTTGGTGCTCAGTTGCTGTACCGTAGCCATTCGATATAATTAAGTGCCGTTTGGCAATTTGTCTGTTGACCTATTCTTCTGCCTCGCTCTTATCAGCAAAAATCAAAACGCGATCTTCGTTGCTCTGCTCTTTCCATTCCACACGGACGAACGCCTTGTCCACAGCATCTACCGTCATGCCAATATAGTCTCCCTGAATAGGCAAATGCCGGTTGAAGCGGCGGTCGACAAGAGCCAGCAATTCCACCTTCTTTGGCCGGCCGTAGTGGTTGAGCGCCGTCAGTGCGGCCTGTACGGTCCGCCCGGTATAGAGCACATCATCCACCAAAATAACTTTCTTGCCTTCCACGAGGAAATCCAGCTCAGTGGGGCTGGCAGAAAGCGGCTTAGCCCGGGTACGGAAATCATCCCGGTAGAACGTGATATCCAGCTTGCCATACTCCACTGCAGGTCCACCGAGCAGATCTTCCAGCCTTTGGTGCAAGCGGTCCCCCAGAAATACGCCACGGGGCTGAATCCCAATGAGGCAGGTATCCTCAAAGGCACCATGCTGCTCAATCAGTTGCTGACAGAGCCGCTCAATGGTCAGCGCAAAGCGCTTTTGACCTGCTATGACGCGTCCTTTTTCCATGCAAAAGCAAATATAGCGGTTCCCGGCCGGATTGCAACAATCTCATTTACGGAATACCTTAGCAGTGGGGCAAAACCTTTTTAAAGGTTGTGTATTTCATTTTTCAAGAAGCCCTTATGCAGCCAGGAATTTAATGAGGAACACCAACAAAATGCTGACCACAAGACCGAAGAATACTTTGCCAAGATCAGAAAGGATCATCCGGAAGACTTCCCGGGAGACCTTCTTATCCAGCTGATAGCGGATGGCAATTTCCCGGCCGGCCAGCAAACCGATAAACACCCAGGTGGTGCTCATAGGGATGTTGCTTAGCTCCTTGAAGAAATACAGGACCACGCCATAGGTCGCATCAATGATGGTAGCCGAACGGATGTCTACCGTATTGGTCTTCGCTTTTACGATTTTCTGGATCGCGCCCCCTTTACTGTAGAAAATGTAAGCCAGCAACGCCAGCAGTATGGTAAGGGAGACCGCCAGAGTGGTAGCACTTGTAGACCGGGGCAGGTATACATATATATTGGCAAAATCCTGAATCAGCCACTGCGACCAGAGAAAGCCGGTCGAGAGCCACTGCAGGGGCACCCAGATGCGGCGGTCGGCATCCGTAGGCCGGGTTTCGATAAAGCGGCGCTCTATCGTTTTGGTAATCAGCAGGTAGATAATGATGGCTACCGAGAAGGCAACAACATAACCCAGGAGCGACTTCACCGTCATATCCACCAGGTTCTTCTCATTGAAGAAAGTGAGGATAAGGAAAGAGGTACTCACCGGAATACCCGTTCGGGTCAGCGACATCAGCACCAAAGGCGGCAGCAGGTAGTACCAGGCAAAAGGTTGCGGCAAGGGGTACTTTTCCAGTCGGCCGTAGGAAACGTCGCCACCATAATTCATCCAGCCGTATATTAAGGTGGCGGACAGAATGCTCCCGGCAAAAAGCCAGAGGACGAACCAGGAGCGCTCCTCATTGGAAGAAAGAAAGGTACCCAGGGTTTGGATACTATCATTGCCGACTACCGAATACCCTGCGAGGATAAAACCCGCCCACATAAAAATCAGGGATGGATCCATGTGTTGTTTGCTTCTAAAATAGTGAGCGACAAAATTAGCGACTACTCCTGCAGGTGGTGTTAAGCCAAGGTTAAGTTTAAATTTTATCCGCCCCTGATTAGGCATTGCTGAAATGTCCTGACTAAAAACAGCCTATCCTGCTGGCTACGCACCCAAAAACAAGTTAATCATTAATTAACACCCTTTTAATCTTCGGTTATCAACTGGCCCCGACATTTGCGGCAGATTACACTTACACAAAAAAACTTTTGTTTATGAACTTTCGACTGTTAGCAATGCTTTTTGTGGTCTCTGCCCTTTTCTTCACAGCTTGTGGAGAAGATGATGACCCCGTAACACCAACTCCTGAGCCAGTTGACGAATCAACCATCATCCTGCGGGAGAACATCACTTCTGATGTAACCTGGGAATCTGACAAAGTTTATGTTTTGGGCGGCCGCATCACGGTTGAGTCCGGTGCAACCCTGACGATTCAGCCTGGTACCGTCATCAAAGCTGAGGCAGGTACAGGCGCTAACGCAACGGCGCTGCTCGTAGCCCGCGGCGGCACACTGATTGCTGAAGGCACGGCTGATGCACCCATCATTTTCACTTCAATCGCTGACGAGATCACGCCTGAGCAGGTAGCTGGCGGTGACTTCGCAAGCCCGAACCTCGACCCGGACATCAACGGTCTTTGGGGTGGTGTGATTGTGCTTGGCAATGCGACCATCTCTGCTTCAAATGAAGATACAGATGAAGACCTGAATGAAGTGCAGATTGAAGGCATCCCTTCAACCGACACCAATGGTCTTTACGGTGGCAATGACGATGGCGACAACTCTGGCGTTATCTCCCACATCTCTATCCGCCACGGTGGTGCAAACATCGGTGCTGGTAACGAAATCAACGGCCTTACCCTCGGTGGTGTAGGTTCTGCTACCACAATCAACAACGTTGAGGTAGTCGCTAATCAGGATGACGGCATCGAATGGTTCGGTGGTACAGTTGACGTAACTGACGTTGTAGTTTGGAACGCAGGTGACGACGCAATCGATACCGATCAGTCTTGGGCTGGTACTCTTGACAACTTCTTCGTAGTTACGCCTGTTGGTAGCTGCTTCGAGCTAGACGGTCCTGAAGGTTCTTACATTGCCCGCCATACCATCAAAAACGGTACTGTTGTTGCTGGCATCTTCGAACTCAACGATGATGATGAGCTAGAGCTCGTTGCCGGTGCAACTGGTTTCCTTATTGATGTAGATGCAGGAGATAGCCCGACTCCAGTTGACATGAGCAACATTCACTTTGTTGGTCCATTCGCTTCAGGACAAACAGTTACTGATGATGAAGCTGTAGAAGCGACTTTTTCTGACGTAACTTTTGATGTTGACCCAGCAGACCTTGAAGGACTAATGGAAGAAGGCACTGTACCTGCAGGTATCTCTGCTGGTGGTGCTCCGGTTGCTGACAAGTCTGGCCTCGGTTGGACCTGGGCTTCTATCAGAGGCGGACTGGACGGTCTCTAAGCCGAATGGCAGACTATTATTTTGATCTTAATTCTCTACATCATTTTCGATAAATGATACTGAAAAGATTCATGGCTTCCGGGCCGTGAATCTTTTCACATTAAAATTGCCCTAAATAATTTAAGCACATGAGGCAGCTTTTAACTATCCTATTCATACTCACTGCACTATTTGCAACCGCTCAAAATGGCACCATCCGGGGCACCGTAATTGAAGACGAAAGTGGCTTTACGGTAATCGGAGCAAACGTATTGGTTAAGGATTCCGACCGTGGTACCGTTACCGACCTTGATGGACAGTTTTCCATCTCTATTGCACCTGGGACTTATTCCATACAGATTTCCTACATCGGTTTTCAGACCCTGACCGTTTCTGATGTTGAAGTAGTGGCCGGTGAAGTCAACGCCCTCGGTGAAATCCGCCTGGGAGATGACACCAAGCAGCTACAGGAGGTCGTCGTCACCGGCAAAGCCATCCGCACAACGGAGGCGGCTCTGATGACCATCAAGAAAAAAGCGCCTGCCATGCTGGACGGTATCTCTTCTGCCCGTATGCAGCTGACGGGGGATGCAACAGCAGTGGAAGCGGCCAAGCGTGTAACCGGTGTTTCCATTGAAGGTGGCAAGTACGTCTACGTTCGTGGACTGGGGGACCGCTACTCCAAGACGACCCTTAATGGTGTGGATATACCGGGGCTGGACCCTGACCGGAACACCATTCAGATGGACATCTTCCCTACCAGCCTGATCGACAACCTGGTCGTGAGCAAAAACTTCACGGCTGATATGCCGGCCGACTTTACCGGGGGGCTGCTGAACATAGAAACCAAGGATTTCCCCGAGGAAAAACTCATTTCTGCATCTGTCAGCCTGGGTTATAACCCCCAGATGAACCTCACCAATGACTTCCTCACTTACGATGGTGGCGGTACCGACTTCCTCGGCTTTGACGATGGCTCCCGGGCTTTGCCTAACGGGGCAGGCAGCGCCAATATCCCCACTCCTATCAGCGGTAACTCCTCTGAAGAAGTCGGCCAGTTTATCCGCAGCTTCAACCCTGAGCTGGGCGCAAGGCGTGAAACCAGCTTCCTCGACTACAGCGCCAGTGTGTCTCTTGCCAATCAGCTAACACTGAACAACGAAAAAGAAGGCAAACTCGGCTACATCTTGTCTCTCTCCTATCGCAATGACTACACTTACTATGATGATGTATTTTATGGAGAATACCAGCGGGTAACCGACCCGGCAGATTACGAGATGATATATGCCAACGACCAGTTCGGACAACTCGGAGAACAAAGTATTCTCATCGGCGGACTTGCAGGCCTGGCGTATAAAACTCAACGCTCCAAGTACCGCCTGACCGCTATGCGCCTTCAAAATGGGGAAAAGCGTGCGGGCCAGTTCGTAATCGACAACAACGGAGATGCAATTGGCCAGTCCGGTTTCATCGCGTTGTCTGACAACCTGGAATACAATCAGCGTTCCCTGACCAACTTCCTGCTGAACGGTACACACGTGCTGGGCGATAAAGGATGGGAAGTGGACTGGCGTACTGCTGCGACTATTTCCACATCGGATGATCCGGATATCCGTAAGACGGCCTTCACCGTATCTCCGGTTGACACCAACTTCGTAGCCGGTGCAGGAGGCAACCCTTCACGGATCTGGCGCTACCTGGATGAAGTCAATCTGGTAGGCAAAGTAGATGTCACCAAGCAGTACACCTTCCGAGGTGAAAATGCCCGGCTGAAGTTTGGAGGTGCCTATACCTTCAAAGAGCGGGATTACGAAATCCTCTTCTATGATGTTCAGTTCTTCGGCGGCAGCACTTCTTTTGATCCGGCCCCAAATGATGTACTTGTTGATGAGAATCTGTTCCCAACCGGAAACATCTACTATCAATCGGGTAATAATATACCTAACCCGAACCAGTATAATTCGACGGTAAGCAATACAGGAGTATACGTTTCCAACGAAGCCGACCTGTTCCCAGGCCTTAAAACTATTGTTGGAATACGTGCAGAAAACTACGTTCAGCGCCATACCGGCCGGGATCAACGTTTTTCCAGTGGAGACATGGGAGGGAACAACCTGGAAAATGAAAAGGTACTGGATGATCTGGACTTTTTCCCTTCCGTCAATTTAATTTACAGCCTGCAGGAAGAGCAGAACCTGCGCGCGGCTTATTCCCGGACTATTGCCCGGCCTTCTTTCAAAGAGCTGTCTTTTGCCCAGATTCTCGACCCTGTAACCAACCGGATCTTTAACGGTAGCTTGTTTAGCCTCGGGGGCTGGGACGGTAACCTGGTGGCGACTCGCATAGACAATATCGACCTTCGATGGGAGCTTTTCATGGAAGGCGGACAAATTTTCTCAGTTAGTGGTTTTTACAAGCGCTTCGACCAGCCCATCGAATTGGTACGGCTTCCTCAGGCGGCGACCAGTGCGGAGTTTCAGCCCCGGAACGTGGGTGACGGGCAACTCTTCGGATTGGAATTTGAAGTGCGCAAGAGCCTGAACTTCATTACTCCTGCGCTGGCGGACTTCTCCTTTAGCGGTAATGTCACAGTGGTAGAATCTCAAATTGACATGACCGATGCAGAGTTTAATAACCGTCAGTTATTTGAGCGCGAAGGGCAAACCATCGAGAATACCCGCCAAATGGCCGGGCAGGCACCTTACGTCATCAACGCAGGCCTGACCTACGGCAACCGCGATAACGGAATCGACGCTGGCCTGTTTTATAACGTAAAAGGGGAAACGCTGCAGATTGTAGGCACCGGTTTGTACCCGGACGTCTACTTCCAGCCCTTTCACAGCCTAAACTTCAGCTTCAACAAAAAGTTGGGCGCAGAGCAGAATACGACCCTCGACTTTGGTATCAACAATATTCTGAATGACGAAGTGGAAAGCTTCTACCAGTCTTTTGAGGCGACACCACAGGTCTTCAACCGGGTGAACCCAGGCGTTTCCGTAAGCGTGGGCATCAGCCACAAGTTTTAAGTGTAACGATTTACCTAACAGTCTCCCATACTTTTTTAGTTAAATGCCGAGCGGCATGTTCCCACACCGGGAGCATGCCGCTTCTCTTTATACTACAGGCTTAAAAGGTCAGGCACTTTCGTATTTGGGCTTGAGGTTGTTGTACAGCTCCATCACCTGTGCCCGCCGTTGCAGCAGGGCTTCCAGCTGCTTTTCCGGAACGATTTTCAGGCGTTGGTGCTGACGGTACTCGTCCCGGTATTCGAGGTAGTACAAAGAAAAATACCCGGTCAGCAACAAGCCCATATAGGCCAGGGGCAACCATCGCCACTGCGTAGCCAGGGTTACAATAGCCACGGCCATAGTTACAACAAGGTACACCCCAAGGCTCACAGCCCAGCGTACCGGCATGATAAATTCATGGGTTTTCACCCGTGTCTCAGAAATATACCTGCCCGGCAGGGTCAGGGGTTTATTGAATGCATACCCCAGCAAGAAAACAGGGAAACCCAGCCACAGCGGCCAGGCGGGGGGAGGCTGTTTGCGCTGCATCAGCGTTCGGTCTTCCAAACCGAATTGCCCCAGGTGCTCCATATAGTCCGCTACTGCTTCCCGCAGTTCTGGCAAGGCATCCGGGTCAGATTCATTTACTTTCTTAGACACACCTTTTTCCATTTCAAAACGGCCCGGATCTATAGAAAAAACAGGAAAGCGTGGTTCTGGAAAAGTGCTCCGGTGCATTTGCAGCAGGCCTTCCACCAGCTCGTCATTTTCAGGGCTTTCCACGTGGACCAGGCAGTCCTCCAAAGCCGGGCGGATAGCATTGGTGAGGTCCATAATCGCTTTATTAGCGTTGTGGACATAATCCTCAAGATAGTCCTTTGCCTTTACCGGCTCACCGATTTCAATCATTACTTCAGAGCGGGGGCGATCAGCGTAAGTGAAGTTCACGCCACCGGGCACGATATACACTTCCTCCAGATCATAGGCCTCAATAGCCCCGAAAGCCATGCGGGCGGTCCCCTTTTTGAGCGGTCGCAGCCGCTTGACCTGAATGGTACTGCCCTCGATGAGGATCATGACGGTACGATTGTCATGCAACGCACTGAATACGGACTGGAACGTCTCATAGTTGTTCTTCAACTTGCTGTAACCCCCATCTTTACGGCGGTAAATGGGAAGCATATTCAGGCTGCGCAGGAGCTGATCAAAGATTTTCTTCTGAAACAGGTTGCCGCGTACCAGAAAAAAGAGCGGACGGTCCAGAAAACAGGCCATCAAACAAGGCTCGATGAAGGCTGTCGGATGATTAGAAGCCAGGAAAACCGGCTTATCCCTGGGTATGCGCTCCGCGTTAGAGACATAGATTTTTCGATAAAAGGCTTTTAGCCCCAAACGGGCAATCGGCCGCACGAACGAGTACAACATGTAGGCTCTCCGTTGGTGAATGAGGGGGTAAAGTTAACGATATTTCAAAAGCCTGCAGTAGGTATTGGCCAATCGCTCCTGAGAAAAGCCCATCCGGTACATATTGAATACGATTAAATTGGCGAGCTGCACCCGCATGTAGTTGTTTTCTTCGTACTTGCGCGCAGAGATCAGCGTAGCCTTGGGCATAATTTTGAACGGATACTTTTCGCGTACCCGTTGCATGAAATCGTACTCCTCCATGATTTGATAATCCTCCCGGTAACCGCCAAAGGCTTCAAAAACAGAGCGGTCCACATAGATCGACTGATCGCCGCCACGGCACCACATAAAATCAAAGCGCGTGAAGTAGGCATTGATTTTTAAAAGCCGGTGATCCGTATCGTAAACCGATTGGTAAGACCCAATAGGGTAGCCTTCTGATCTGGCCGCCGCAATATCATCCAGGTAAGTAGCCGGGGGCAGGGTGTCCGCATGCACAAAATAAAGCACCTCTCCCCTACTCTGCCCCGCCCCGTAGTTCATTTGCCGGGACCGCCCTTTCTCAGGAGCGGCTAGTACAGTTGCACCGGCTGCATCGGCAATAGCTGCGGTACCGTCTGTGCTGCCGGCATCAACGACCAGCAAGTCTGCCAGGCGTTGGTCGGCATTTTCACACAGATGAGTGACTACCTTTCCGATTTCCTCCGCTTCATTGAGTGCGGGAATAATGATGCTTACCGTCATAGTCTCTTTTTAAAAGGCTTCCCCCACCGTGAGGTAAAAGCCGCTGCTGCCTGCTGCAAAGCCATAGTCGAGGCGCACGTGTACCTGCTCCGCTTCCAGCAGCAAAAACCGCAGCCCCAGCCCGGCTGTCCATCGGGTATTTTGCAGCTGAAAACCAGACACTTCACCAGACACGTTACCCAGTCCTCCAAAAACGGCACCCTTAAGCCGCCAGAATAGCGGAAAGCGGTAACCGCCCTGCAATATTGCCATTTGCCGGTCGCGGTAACGCCCTTCGTAGTAGCCCCTCATACGCCGGGTGCCACCCATGAGGGCTAAATGGGTAAAAGGAGGCGCTCCGGTATTGAACTCCAGATAGGCATTAAGCGCAAAGACGGCATCCTCACCTGTGGACCAGTACTTTCGGGCATCCAAAGCAAATTTGGTAAAATCAAACCGGCTCCCGGTGCGGGAACCGCTGTTGATGGCACCAAGTTCAAAATAATGCCCGGCCGTGGGGTAAAAAACGTTATTCCGCTGGTCCAGTAGCACAAAACCACCCGCAGCGGAAAGCAATCCACCCGATTGGCCTACGGTTGACGCTCCGTCCAGCAAGCCTCCGGGTTGCAGCCCGCCTACCTGCATATCATCCAGCCAATAGCGAAAGCCAACGTACCAGTCGCCCCAAAATTTACGCGCCACATTGAGACGTACTCTTGGGAAGCTTAGGTCAAATAGCTCGCCCTCGTAGTCTTCAAAACCATTCCCAATACCATAATAGAAATAGGTATACCGGTAATAGCCCAGTTCCCCGTAGATATTATAGGTTTCGTCTTTGGCGAAGATTTGAAACGGCAGGTACGATAAGATCTGATTTTCCAGCGTATACGCTCCGCCCAGTTGCAGCTGCGAAGGCCGGCTGTCCGGCGCCTCTCCCGGTAGCCTAAAGGTATAAATCCCGGCTGCCCCAAAGCCCCAGCTCGTCTCCGGGGTGAGGAAGACAATGGGCAGGGCCACCAAACGGGAATCGGATTGCTGCGTAGTGTCCTCCTGAGCTTGCGCAGGCAGCAGGCATGCCCCCAGGCAAAGCATTGTGAGTACGGCTGTCTTCATACGGACAAGATACGAAGTTTGGTGGGGGTGTGGATGTGCCTGGCTAAGAGCCCTTGTCAGAATGTCTTTGTTACTTCATCAAAATCAGCACTTAATCCCCCAACAACAGCCTGAACAGGCAGCGTGTGACCCTGTGAAATTTACGATAAGCCATTCACAACTACTTTCCGTGCCCATACGGGCGGGTATTCCGTGGCCCCCCCCCTGCCTGAGTTTGTTGCGGATAGAGGACCACTGAACACACAGAATACACAGACGATGTTTCTTGCCCCCAAAGCGCCACAATAAAGCCGCCTTCTGTGTATTCCGTGCCCATACGGGCGGGTATTCCGTGTATTCCGTGGTTGGAAAGGCAGGTTATCCCGCCCTCATACGGGTAGGCCATTCCGGGTATTCCGTGGTGCCGTGGTGCCCCCCAGCCTGAGTGTGTTGCGGATAAGAGGACCACTGAACACACAGAATACACAGACGATGTTTCTTGCCCCCCAATGCGCCACAATAATGCCGCCTTCCGTGTATTCCGTGCCCATACGGGTAGGCCATTCCGGGTATTCCGTGGTGCCGTGGTGCCCCCCAGCCTGAGTGTGTTGCGGATAAGAGGACCACTGAACACACAGAATACACAGACGATGTTTCTTGCCTCCCAATGCGCCACAATAATGCCGCCTTCCGGGTATTCCGTGCCCATACGGGCGGGTATTCCGTGTATTCCGTGTATTCCGTGGTTCCGTGGTTCCGTGGTTCCGTGGTTCCATGGTTGGAAAGGCAGGTTATCCCGCACCCATACGGGCAGGCCATTCCGGGTATTCCGTGGTGCCGTGGTGCCCCCCAGCCTGAATATGTTGCGGATAGAGGACCACTGAACACACAGAATACACAGACGATGTTTCTTGCCTCCCAATGCACCACAATAATGCCGCCTTCCGGGTATTCCGTGCCCATACGGGCGGGTATTCCGTGTATTCCGTGTATTCCGTGGTTCCGTGGTTCCGTGGTTCCATGGTTGGAAAGGCAGGTTATCCCGCACCCATACGGGCAGGCCATTCCGGGTATTCCGTGGTGCCGTGGTGCCCCCCAGCCTGAGTGTGTTGCGGATAGAGGACCACTGAACACACAGAATACACAGACGATGTTTCTTGCCCCCAATGCGCCACAATAATGCCGCCTTCCGTGTATTCCGTGCCCATACGGGCGGGTATTCCGTGTATTCCGTGTATTCCGTGGTTCCGTGGTTCCGTGGTTGGAAAGGCAGGTTATACCGCCCCCATACAGGCAGGCCATTCCGTGTATTCCGTGCCCATACGGGCGGGTATTCCGTGGTGCCATGGTTGGAAAGGCAGGTTATACCGTGGTCTATAAAATAAAACTCAAAGCTTCACCCCCAACTGATAAGCCCCAACAAACAAATCCTCCAGGTATGCTTCGCCCTGATTGGTCAGAATAATGACGCCGGTTTTTGCAGAACGGTTAAAGCCCATGATGGTGGCCACACCCTGTTCGCCTCCGTCGTGCCCCCAAAGGGCATCAGGTTTGTACAATTCAAAGAGGTGCAGCCCGACCTCATCGTCTATGTCGGCGATCTGAGGGGTCATCATAGCTTGGGCAGTGGCGGGCTTCAGCAGGCTGACGCCCGCGAGCTGACCATCGCTGGCAAGTGCAGCAGCGATCTTGTGAAGATCTCTTGCGGTAGTCCGGAGCCCGCCGTTGGGGTAATCGGCATTGGTGTAATGAGCGATAGGTTCGTTCTGCCCACCGATATCATCGTAGGGAGTGACAATCCGCCCTAAGATTTCGTCCAGCCGCCAGGAAGTGTGCGACAGCTCCAAAGGGCTGAAAATTGCTGCCTTGCAATAGTCGTTGAAATCGAGCCCCGAGATTTCTTCCACCAATACACCGATCAGGGCGCTACCAATATTGCTGTATTCATAATCGGTGCCCGGTTCGAAGTCATAAAAGTTTTCATCGGCATCGTAAAACTGCCCACCCTGCGACAGGTAATTTTCGATAAAGAAAGACAAAGATACTGGCGGGTCCTCACCATAATAATACTGCTCGTCCATAACAGAGTCGTTATCGGCTATGCCGGAGGTATGCGTAAGCAGCATCCGGAATGTGATGGATTGAGTATAACCCGGCACATTGACTTCGAAAGGGAGGTAGTCGTTGACCGGGGCGTCGAGTTCAAAAGCGCCTTCATCATATAGCTTCAGGAGAGCGATTGCAGTAACGACCTTGGAAATGGAAGCCGTCAGGAACAGATGGTCCGGTTGTAAAGCAACCTCTTGTTCGAGGTTCGAAAAACCAGCATACTTCTCATATAGGACCTCTTCTCCCCTAAAAATCAGCACCGCGGCTGCCGGGATGTTCTGCTCGTCCATTTCCGCTTCCAGGAAGGCTTCGAAATCCTCGATGCTGTTGATTTCTATGGCTTCTTCACGGCAGCCTACCGCGAGAAGAAGGAGTGAAAGAGCGGAAATTATGCCTAATTTTTTCATTAAACAGGGTTTGATTGAATAGCAGAACGAAAAAAATAATAGCTGTGGTGCCTATTACGCTCCATCAAAGCCATAAAATCCCCACCCCCCCTGTAACCAATCCCCACTCCTGCATTATGAAAGCAACGAACCAAAATTTAGGGACAGGTTTTTCCGATGTTCCTAATTTATTGGATGCCCCGGGGCTCTTTAAAACCCAATTGGACCATTAGCCTGACTGTAAGCGCCAGGCTTTCGGAAAAAATGTATGATAGATGCTATCGAATTTGCAATTAAGCCGTTCTTTTGCAAAAACCATTCCTATGAGTGCGCCCAAGCGGACGGTCTCAGAAGCAGACATGCAGGAAGAGTGGCTTGAAGTGCAGGCTGCTCAAAAGGATCCCGCTATGTTCAGGCCCCTCTATGAGCGCTACCACGAGCCCATTTATATCTACATTTTTCGCCGGACTACGGATGAGATGCTGACGGCAGACCTTTGCTCACAGGTGTTCCTCAAAGCCATGCAGAAAATCCACCGCTACGAATACCAGGGTGTACCTTTCTCGGCATGGCTGTACCGGATTGCCAGCAATGAAATCGCTCAGCATTTTCGCAAAGCAAACAAAACAAGGGTAGTCACTATCGAGGATGCCCCCCTGTCGCACCTGTCCGAAGAAATCGGCAGGGAAATACCGGAAGACCTCACCCCACTGCTCGTTCAGGCACTGGACTCGCTGAAGGAGGAGGATCTCCAAATTATTGAATTGCGTTTCTTCGAGGAGCGCCCATATAAGGAAGTTGGCGAAATATTGGGAATTACGGAAAACTACGCCAAAGTGAAGACTTTCCGGATTCTGAACCGTATAAAGAAAAATCTGGGCGAATGATGTATCCCCTGACTACAAAACCGAGCAGAAATGCAGTGCCTGGACATTATGCCTGTTGGACGCCCCTGACCGGGCTGCAAAACCAGCAACTATGAGTAAAAATTACAATTTCAAATTCAACCCGGATCTGCCTTCCAAATCAGACATCGATAAGCACCGCGACTTCGATGCGCTATTGGGGCAGTACCATGCTGCACAACGGGCACAGCAAACGGCAAAAGTCCGAAAGCTCGTCATTCGGAGCCTGAGTGCCGCTGCCGCTGTAGCTTTGCTCGCGATCGGGGTCCGGGCAGTCTTTTTCTCTGGTGAAACAGCACCTCCAATAAGCAATACAGCTTTCCTGGCGGAGCAGCCGTTCATCGATCAGCCCATAGAATCTCTTGCCGCACCGGCTTTCGCCAATTTCCGTGTGAATACCGCCAAAGGTGGCGTTTATGAGTACCCCAGCGGGTCAAAATTGGTTGTCCCGGCCGCAGCCTTCGCTAATGATTACGGACAGCTCATTGGGGGAGAGGTGGACGTGTTTTACCGCGAGATGCATGACTATGTGGACTTTTTCACTTCGGGCATTCCCATGCGCTACGATTCTGCCGGCAATGCTTATCAGCTGGAATCTTCCGGCATGATTGAACTTTACGCCGAGCAGGATGGGCAACGGGTTCAGCTGGCGGTAGGTAAGAAAATTGATATCGAACTCGCTTCTGAAATCCTGATCCGGGCAGATCAGCTCAACGCCCCGCCCCGCTACAACGTATATTTCCTGGACACCCTGATCAATCAATGGCGCTATCAGGATGTCGATCAGCTGCAATTGATGGCTAACGGGCAGACGATGACGAACGATCCTTATCAAAAGGAAAAAAATACCCTGCTTAGCGAATTACAGGCCATCGAAGCCCGTAAGGAGAAGCGGTTGTCTGCACTCGAAGGCAGTATTCCCTCTCTGGTGAAGCCCCTGCGCCCTGTACAGGCAAGCGGCGACCGGCCTACCTTGGAGCTCAACTTCCTGGATGGCTCCGTACAGGTGGAAGATTCCCGGAACGGGCAGGTACAAAGTGAGCTGGCGCAATTACAACAAATGTATCAAAATGTCATCTGGCAAATTTCGGAAGACAGCCCGGCCTATGATTCCAGAGCCTTTGCCGTGGAATGGGAGTCCGTTAGCATTCGCCCCATCAACAACCGGGACTACGAGCTGACACTGATTCATCCGAAAAACCAGGTTACCCTGATCGTCAGCCCGGTCCTCATGGGTGAGGATTACCAAAATGCCCTTAACCGGTACAGTCAGGAGCTAACCACCTACCAAAAAACAATGACAGAACGCGAAGCCCGGCTAAGCGAAGAAAGGGAAGCTATCATTGAAACGGCTGAGCAGGAAAAGCAAGCCGCCATTGCCAGCTATGATGAAACGATTGTCGGGGAGGAAAGTGCCCGGGACCTGCAACATTTGGTACGCAGCAAGGTGATGAATCGTTTCAAGGCAGACAAGCTCGGCGTTTGGAACTGCGCCCGCCCTGTGCCAGTCACCATTCAGCCCCTTAAAGCAAAGTACAAGGACCAATACGGCAATACTTACCAAAAGGAAAAAATGTACCTGGTAGATAAAAGCAAAAACACGATTTACCAGTTCTACTCGGGCAGTGAGGTGGTGGAAGGCCTCAACCAGAACGCCGATAACCTGATTTGGGTGGTTACGCCCGATAATGAAATAGCGGTACTCCGGTCCGCTCAGCTCCGCCGCATCAATCAGAAGCCAGGAAAGCCTGCAACCCTTGAGATGGAAGTACTTGGGCAGCCTGCTGATGCACACGAAGCACGGGAAATGTTACAGTTTTAGTGCAGATTTCAAAGCGTTTGCCAAGACCATTTATTCTGCCATTTCGCCAAACAAGCCCACTTCACGCTCGCCCGGGCGGGCATACCCACGATACATGCCGGGGGTGTTAAATGGCATCGTAATGTTGCCGTTTCTGTCGATGGCAATAAGCCCCCCGGCACCGCCCGCCTCCCTGAGTTTTTCATGGATGATATGCTGTCCTGCCGCTTCCAGACTCATGCCCTTGTAAGACATTAGTGCCGTCATATCGTGCCCAACGGCGTACCGGATGAAATACTCTCCGTGCCCGGTACAGGACACCCCACAGGTTGCATTATCCGCGTAGGTGCCAGCGCCGATCACCGGGACATCCCCGAAACGGCCGTAGCGTTTATTGGTCATTCCTCCGGTGGAGGTGCCCGCCGTGATGTTGCCATCTTTATCCAGTGCCACACAGCCCACCGTACCGTATTTGTAATCCACAGGCAGCAAAGCGCCACTTTTTTGATCCTCCTTTGCCCGGGCGCGCTCAAGGGCTTCCCACCGGCTTTCGGTATAGAAATAATCCGCAGCGACCGTATCCAGCCCCTGCTCAATGGCAAAGGTTTCTGCGCCCGCCCCCGTCAGGAGTACGTGCCTGGAATGCTCCAGTACCGCCCGCGCTGCCCGGATGGGGTTGCGAACGTGGTGCAATCCACCCACGGCACCTGCGTTCCGGGTAGCCCCATCCATGATGGAGGCGTCGAGTTCATTTTGCCCATCGCTGGTGAAAACCGCTCCTTTTCCGGCATTGAACAGGGGAGAATCTTCCAGATAGATGATGGTTTGCTCCACCGCGTCCCGGCTGCTGCCTCCGGCGTTGAGGATGTCTTCCCCAATCGTCAGGGCGGTATTCAGGGCTTCCCGGTAAGCGGCTTCCTGTTCTCCGGTGATGTTTTCCGGCAGGATTGTCCCTGCCCCACCGTGGATGACGATGGCGTAAGCTGGCTTTTCAGCATTAGCCACCGTCTCTGAATCCGACGTAGGGTTCTTGGAACAAAAAGCGGCGCTCAAAGCCATTAGGATGATTAGAATGCGGTTCATAACTCACTTTTTTAGCGGATAAGAGTTGTCTGCCCTTTAAAGACCTCCGTAAGCCCATCTGCATATTCCACTTCCACCACCCACAGGTATACGCCGGGCTGTGCCGGTGCCCCGCGGTAGTCGCCGTCCCAGCCTTCCGCCGGCTGATTGGGCTGTATATCCTTTCGCTCAAAGATCAACTCGCCCCAGCGGTTGAAAATGCGGAAAGTCAGAATGTCTACTTCGATGTCTTCGCGCGCCAGCACATTTAGAACGTCGTTGTTGCCATCGCCATTGGGCGTGAAGCCGGTTGGCAGCTCAACGGGGCGGAACTTTTTGGCGTACAGCGTCATAATATCTTCTCCGGTACACCCGGCAATATCGGTGACAATTACTTGTATGCTCCGCTGAAACTCGACGGTAGCCAGAGGCGCACTGCAGCGGAAGCAGCTCAGTACAGAGGAATCCTTAGGGAACCACTCAAAGCCAAAGGGCGACAACCCACCGGTAATCTCCGGATTGATCCGAACGGTATCCCCGTAGTTGATAGATTGGGTACCTCCAAGGTCTACGATGATTTCATCCGGCTCACCTACAACAGCATCTTCTGCAAAGAAGCGGCAGCCATTAGCATCAGTGACCTGCACATCATAAGTACCGGGGTCCAGCCCAATGAAAGTGGAATTCCCGGAGAAAAAGGCACCGCCATCAATAGAATAGCGGTAAGTAGGCGTTCCACCAGCGGCCGCAATTTCAATACGCCCGTCCCTGTCGCCAAAACAACTCACATCCAGCCCTTCTACTGTGGCGGTTAATGCCGTATCGGGCTGTTCAATGACTATGGTCTCCGTTTGGGTGCAGTTGGCGGCATCTGTGATGGATACCGTATATGCCCCCGCAGCCACACCGGTGATCAGAGAGTCCGTCCCTCCGTTTGACCAGAGATAGGTATAGGGAGGTAGTCCACCGGATACATTAATGGAGGCACCACCGCTACGCTCGCCGAAACACTCCACCTCCGTCATCCCGCTAGACAGGCTGATTGGGCTGGATTCTGCTACGGCTACATCTAAAGTAGCGACACAGTTATTGGCATCCCGAACGGTTGCGGTGTAGGTACCCAAGCCAAGATTGTCAATATTCAGGCCCATTGCGCCGTTGCTCCAGGTAGTGGTGTAAGGTGGGGTGCCGCCGGTAACGGTCAGGGCAATTTGCCCGTCTTCGCCACCTGAGCAGGTTACCCGGTCAACATCAGCAGTAATGACAATCGCCGAAGGTTGGGCGACAGTGATAGAAGCCGTCACTTCACACCCCAAGCCGTCCGTAAGCGTCATGCCGTAAATCCCGCTTTCCAAACCCGTTTGGCCAGGCTGTGCAGGCAGCCCGTTGCTCCAGCTGTACGTGTAGTTGCCATCGCCCCCACTTGGGGTAATGGTGATTGATCCATCTGCAGCGCCATTGCAGGAAGTCTGAGCCGTTGTAAAATCCAGGCCCAACTCTGGAATACCATCCACATAAGCCGTATCGACGATCGCACAATCATTGGCATCAGAAACGGTAACCATATACATGCCTTCATCTAACCCCTGAGCCACCGGTACGGTCTGACCATTGCTCCATTCATACTCATAGCCAGGGGTTCCTCCCCCTACGACTACCGTGGCAGAACCATCGGGTTCCGGCAAACAGGTAGCCATTGTCGAATTGGTGGAAGAACTTAGCGCCTCAGGGTCTTGCAGAGTCACGGAGTCTGTTAAGGTACACCCATTGGCATCCGTGAGGGTGAGGGTGTAGGTTCCCGCCAACAAGTTTGAAGCCGTAGCCGTGCTTTGCTGATCGCTCCAGGCAAAGGTGTAGCCCCCTGCTCCTCCTTCCGGAGTTACGGTGATGCTACCTGTAGGCGTACCCTGACAAAGCGGGTCATTGGGCGCAAAGGATAAGGCCAGTTCAGTGGCTTCTGCAACAACGACTGTATCCAATGCCGTACAACCGTTGGCATCTGTCACCGTCACCTCAATGGGTCCCGACAGCAGCCCCGTGGCAATGGAATCCTGTTGCCCATCTGCCCAAAGGTAAGTATAGGGCCCGGTGCCTCCTGCCGGCGTCACCGTTGCCGTACCTGAGGCATCACCGTTACACTGTGTAGGGGTTGTCTCTGTGGTATTCAGCAGAATTTCCGGTTGTGTTACCGAGAAGCTATCCGCTACCGTGCAATTATTGTCGTCCGTGATAGTCAGAAAATAAGTACCGCTACTGAGATCGTCCCTGTCCTCTGGCCCCGCTCCAATATCACTCCAGCTGTAAATCAGCGTACCTGTGCCGCCGGAAGCGTTTACTTCTACGCCACCGTCTGACAAGCCAGCACAACTGGCTGGGAAAGGCAGCAGTTCATAAGCGATGCTGTCGGGCTCACCAATACTTATAGAATCGGTAACAAGGCAGCCGTTAGCATCGGTCAGCTCCAGGGTGTAAGTGCCGGCCGGCACCTCTGCGATGATGGAATCCGTACCGATAAGCGTCCCATCGTTTCGCCACAGGTAGCTGTATCCGGCTGTGCCCCCACCGGGGACCACAACTGCGCGACCGCTGAGGCTGTCCGCACATAACGCATCTGTACCTGATAATTGCAGGGTGAGCGGTGCGGGTTCCTGAATTTCAAAGGGTACTGAAAGGGTACAGCCATTGGCATCCTGAATATTCGCAGCATAGCTACCGGCAGGGATCTCAGTCACCACTGAGCTATCCGAAACCGCCACCAACCCACCGTCATAGGCAATTTGATACGGCAGGGTGCCGCCGGTAAGATCAAGGCTGACCACACCCGAGGAATCGCCGGCACAACTGATATCCGTAACCATTGCGGTGGCCAAAAGACTGTCGGGCTCCGGAACCGTAAGGGTATCCAAAGCCACACAACCTGTCACATCTGTAATTGCTACCGGGTAATCGCCGGCAGATAAGCCCGTTTGCAGGGAGTCCGTGCCCAGCCCTTCCCAGTTGAAACTGTAGGGGCCATTGGGTGCTGGAAGTTCCAGTGCAATAGCGCCATCAGCAGCATCTTTGCAGCTAACCGGCGTGATTTGCCCGATGATTTCCAGCGGTGCAGGTTCGGTGACCGTTATACTTAGGGTGGTACCGCAATTAGCGCCGTCCACTACTGCTACCTGATAGGTCCCGGCAGCTAAGCCATTGAATATACCGGTCGTGTTTTCCACCCCATTCAGTGCAAACTGATACGGGCCGACGGTGCCGGAAGCACTCACTTCAACGCCTCCGTCGCTGCCCCCGTTACAGGTGATGGGCGTGGTGTCCAACAGGGTGACATTTGGAGGCACGCAATCCAGTGTCTGACAGGTGATGGTGCTGGAGAAACCAGGGCAATCGCCCACCCCGCGTACTTCAATGGTCACATCGGTCAGGAAGCCCAGGTTGTTAACGGTATGGTCGGAAGGGCCATTGGCCGGCATCCAGGGCCCGCCATCCACACTGACTTCATATCCACCGGTAGCACCGGCTACTTCTTCCCAGTCTACCGTGACACTGCTGCCCGTTACATTCGCACAGTTCAATGCCGGCGCCTCGGGGCCCTCAATGACTTCAACCGTAATCGTATCTGATGTGGTACAGCCGTAGGAATCGGTGGCATTCAGAATGTAGGTGGTGGTAGTATCCGGTGTGGCAACCGGATTGGGGCAGTCCGCACAACTCAGCCCGGCGGCAGGCTGCCATTCGTAGGTAATCTCGTAGACCGGATTGAAAGTGATGGTCCAGCTGTGCAGCGTACCACCGGCACTTGGCGTATCGTCAATCATCAGTAGCTGCCAGGTGCCGTTGGAATTCTTATCGTCTCCGTAGAGGTCGGACCAAACGCCCTCCGGTGCCCAGCTGCCGGTGAATGGCAAATCGCTGACCGGCAGAGTGTTGATGTTGGTGGTGGCCTCCGGCGTAAAGCACATGTCGATGAAAAAGTCCTGCCCCAGGGCATTTCCTCCATCTGCGCCCACATCTGTCGCCAGCTCCATAAACTGATCGTTGGGCCCAATGAGGAAAAAGTCCATATCATCAATCCAGCGGTGGTCGAAGCTATCAATACAAACCGATTGGATGACCCCCGGGCCAAGCGTGGGCGGGATGACCCCGATGGCCGTCACCGGGGAAAACAACTGCACATTTGGCGGGTTGGCCGGGATACTAACGGGGGAGGTACTGGTAAAGGAAGGCGGTGGCGGCAGAGGCACTGGCAGCTCGCCCATCAGTTCCAGGCTATCGCCAAGGCACAACTGTACATCCGGACCTAAATCAGCCGGTATCAATGGGTTCTCACGTATGAGGATTGGAATGGTATCGCGGTTGCAGGGGTCCCGCTGCACGTCGATTAGAATGGTCTCTTCCCCCTCATCAATACCATCTTCAAAGGCGATGATTGGAATACTGATGGTACTGTCTCCAGCAGGAATGAACAGATCGGAAGGGATAAAAGCATAGTCCACGCCATTCTCAGCTGAGCCCAAAATCTGGTAGTCGATCGGATAATCCGACTCTACCGGACCAGGCAAACTAAAGGTCAGCAAACCTTCCGCACAACCCTCCGCTACCGATCCGTCCAGGCTAACGGTCGCGGCTTCAACATTCAGGGAGCCCGTACCGAAGCTCTTGGCCTCAAGGAAAACACCGGAGTCGAAAGCCCCATCGCTCACATCAGCAATAACCAGCTTGATGGTATAAGTGCTGCATGGCTGTACCACCGCTTCAGCCGTAAAGACATTGGAGAAACCATCGAATACCGGTTGGTTATTGGAGTTGTCGTTGTCGTTGTAGAATTCGGAATAGTCCAGGCTGCCCTCCGGAGGCGTACAGTTGCCGATGCTACCATTCGACCCTACTGTACCGGAATTGAGGTTGTTAATCGTCACCGGCAGGTCAGTACCGGGCAGGAGGGCAATATTTTCTGCGTTATTGGTAAATGGTCCGTTGATGCCTGGCCCACTGATGAAAAACCCGAAGACGTCGTTGAAGTTAGAGCAGGCATACTCCGGGTATTCCTCGGACCCAAAGATGTAGTTGAAGCGGAGGGTATCCGATATCGGAATAAAGGTAATGGTGTACCGCACCAGGTCATTCACCTCTACCCCACCGGTGATGGCCAGCAGATCAGGGTCGGCGAGATTCGTGCCCATATTGGAATTGGAGAAGTCATCTCCCACCTGATCTACGCCAGTACCCGCATTAGACGCCGCAAAACCAGTAGACATAACTATGCCCCGGTCGATCCCGATTTCGTCCTGTGCCTGATTGAAGAAACCAACGGACTGAGGGTTGCCGTTGAATTGTATATCCAGCACTTCCACACCTTCGCCCAGGAAGATATTAGAGATGAGGTTTTGGGGCGTAAAAGGGCCGCCGGTAGCGACACTCATATCCTGGGCAAAAGCGGTGAGGCTCAACATAAGGAAAGCCGATGCGCTCAGTAGTTTTCTGGTAATGGTGCTCATAGTATGCGGTGTAACACTTTTGGAAGCCTGCCAGGCCGGGTGATTCATAAATTGTAGTCTCAGTAAAATAAAGCAAAAATGGCAGCGTGGGCATTCCTAAGAATGAGTTTCCCCATTTCCGCCACTCATCAAAACAGAAATGCACTGCAATGATCTTTGGCAATATTTATCAAAAATAAGGTGTTTGCGCCAAAATGAAGTGTTCCGCCCTCATCAATTCGCCGGAGGGTTCTGAATTTGACATTTTACTCTATATTTTGGGGCTGTTAATCTAAAAAGTACGGCATTCTTTCCAAATGCCAGGTATTTTCGGACGTTGTTAAGAACACTCACCCGTAAAACGACTGTTATACCCCCTGTAAAACCGGGCTGTTCTGTTGAGTATGGAAGGGCTTTTGGCAAGCTTTGGGAAAGACCAAAATGCCAGATCGCTTCGCATAATTCAGCCAAACGCACCGGAAAGCCACAACGACAAACGATTATAATCATACCATTCTATGGGACAATTTCTGAAATTCTTATTAGCCTCCTGCCTGGGCCTGTTCATTGGTTTCTTCCTGCTCATGGGCATTGGTGCCCTTGTGATCGGGCAGGCAATCAGCGCATCCGAAAAAGTAAAGGATGTAGAGGCCAACTCGGTGCTCCACCTAACCCTCGACCGCCCCATTCCGGAGCAGACCAACAACCTGGAAATCGACCCCTTCGCTTTCGAAACGGAGAGTACCCTTGGCCTGACCGCAATCGTAGATGCCATTGACCGGGCAGCTGAGGACGACGACATCAAAGGTATATTTCTGGAGCCGGAGCAGCTAAGCGCTATCGGGCTCGCCTCCTCAGGAGTGATCCGCGATGCGCTTGTGGATTTCAAGAAAAAAGGCAAATTCATCATTGCCTACGGCGACTACTACACGCAGGCCGGCTACTACCTGGCGGCTACTGCTGATGAGGTCTTACTCAATCCACTGGGCATCGTGGACTTACGTGGCTTCTCCACGCAGATCCCGTTCTTTAAAGATATGCTGGACCGTATCGGTGTCAATATGCAGGTCTACTACGCTGGCAAATTCAAAGGCGCTACCGAGCCCTACCGCCTTAATGAACTGAGCGATGCCAACCGGCAGCAAATCCGCACTTACCTGGATGATGTGTACAACCACTTTCTGATGGGGCTGAGCGACGCCCGCGGACTAAGTGTACCGGAGCTCCGGCAGATTGCCAACGACTACGAAGGTATTGACCCCAACAGCGCGCTGAGCAGCGGCCTCGTCGACGTAATCGACCACCGGGACGCTGCCCTGAACCGCCTGCGCGACCGCCTCGGACTGGAAGAAGATGAAGACATCAAGCGGGTTAGCCTGAGCGCCTATGCCAAAGCCAGCAAGGCAGACAAAGATTACTCTGTTAAAGACAAGATTGCCATTATTTATGCAGAAGGCGCTATTGTGGATGGCAATGGGACACCGGGCACAATAGGTGACGAGCAGTACGTGAAATACATCAAAGAGGCCCGCAAAAGCGACCGCATCAAAGCCGTTGTGCTCCGGGTCAACTCACCGGGCGGCAGTGCCATGGCTTCCGAGAATATCTGGAAGGAAATCCGCCTGACGCAGGAAGCCGGCAAACCGGTGGTGGTATCTATGGGCGACTACGCCGCCTCCGGAGGTTACTATATCTCCGCAGCGGCCGACTCGATTTTCGCTGAGCCCAATACCCTGACCGGCTCCATCGGCGTCTTTTCCCTGATTCCGGACGCCAGCGATCTGATGAACGAGAAACTCGGTATCCACTTCGATACGGTGAAGACCGGCGATTTCTCCCTCGGCATCACACCATTCTTCCCGATGTCCCCACAGGGTGCCCGTTTGATGCAAATCCGTACCGATAGTATGTATGAGACTTTCCTGCAGCGGGTAAGCGAAGGCCGCGGGCTACCCAGAGATTCCGTCCACGCGATTGCACAGGGACGGGTCTGGACCGGCAATGCAGGCCTCAAAATCGGGCTGGTGGACGCCCTCGGCGGGCTGGACCGCGCCATTGATGCTGCCGCCACGCTGGCAGAACTGGACGAATACCGCACCACCGATTACCCAAAGGTCAAGGACCCTTTTCAGCAACTAATGGAACAGTGGCTGGGCGAAGAAAACGTCCGTGCACAGGCGATGCTGAAGTATCAGCTGGGTGACCAATACAAACATTACCGGCTGGTGAAAGACCTGGCGGAAAGTAAGGGTGTGCAGGCGCGTATGCCTTATTTGCTGTCGTATTAAGCAAGGCTGAGGCTAAGGTTGAGGTTGAGGGCGCTCCGATGGATTCCCGGAGGCGACAGTTCACTGTCGCTCCCTGCAGAGGGCCCCGGCTGGTCTCAACCTCATCCTCCCATAGGACTGGCACAGGACCAACCTGAGCCTGAGCCAAGACAAAACCATAACACCACAACCCTAATACCCCACAAACTCCCGGGCATGCGCCTCCATCACCTTCAGGGTATCCGCATCAGCGATCTCGCCGTTGCCGTTTTTTAGTTTAAAAATGCTGGAAATGGGCAGTTTGTTGGGCATTACCGTCATACCCAGGTAGTTGAGGACGCCGGTCAGATGGTCCATCCCGCGCAGGTTGCCTGCCCTGCCCGAAGCGATACCCACCAAAGCGGCTTTTTTATTCTGGAAGTTGCGGCTGTATTCCCGCACCGAGCAGGCATCAATGAAGAGCTTCACTGAGCCCGGGTAGCTACCGTTGTACTCTGGCATTACGAACACCATTTTATCCGCCGGCAGTACGTACTCGTCCTGCAGGGCGGCAACAGAAGGCGACTGTTCGGAATACATCGCCGCATGGAACCAGTCGTGCGGGATTTGCTCCAGCGCCAGTAGCTTCACTTCTTCTTCCGTATGCTTTTGCAGCAAGTCTGCGTACAATTTCGCAAAATTCAGGCATTCGCTGCCCTTTCGGTTGGTACCGGATATAACGGTTATCATAATTTTGTTTAGCGGCTCGTTTAAAATACAGACATAGTTTACGCAATATGAAGTGGTCTGCAACATTCAAGCAAGCCACTTCTCAGCGTAAATGCTGACATTAAGTAGGTTTGCTGTGGCAAACCACTTAATCGTCAGTATACACAGTTGGAGCCCTAAAAATGTTTAACACTTTCCAATTCTAGGCAATTTTCCTATCTTAATGCCTATATAAAATCAAGTAATCACCAAAAGCAAAAAATAGTGAAACTAACGTACTACGGCCACTCCGCCTTCGGGCTGGAAACCATGGGCAAACACATCCTCTTCGACCCCTTTATTTCACCCAACGAATTAGCGGCTGAGGTGGATGTGGACAAGATAAAAGCCGACTACATCCTCGTTTCTCACGGGCATCAGGACCATGTGGTGGATGTGGAGTCTATTGCCAAACGTACCGGCGCCAAAATCATTTCCAACTTTGAGATCGTCAGCTGGTACGGAGAAAAGGGGCTGGAGGGCCACCCTATGAACCACGGTGGCAAGGTCAAATTCGACTTTGGTATCGTCAAGTATGTCAATGCTGTCCATTCCAGTGTGTTGCCTGATGGCACCTACGGCGGCAACCCCGGCGGCTTCGTTATCTGGAATGAGGAAGGCTGCCTTTACTTTGCCGGCGACACCGCCCTGACCATGGACATGAAGCTTATTCCTATGACCTGCCCGGCCCTTGACGTGGCTATTTTGCCTGTAGGTGATAACTTCACCATGGGGTATGAAGATGCCCTGATTGCCTGCGATTTCATCGACTGTGACCGGGTAGTCGGCTGTCACTACGACACCTTTGGGTATATTAAAATAGACCATAAGGCCGCGCAAAAAGCTTTTGATGCTAAAGGAAAAGCGTTAATTTTGCCAGCAATCGGCGAAAGCCTTGAACTATGATGCGGTTTTAACCTGTATCATTCACAGCAGGGTGAAGTACGTTTTTGTTCTTCCGGCCAGGTAACCAATATTTTCGCAGCATACCAGTAACGGTACTGTGAGGTTACTAAGGTGTTACAACCACCAAGCAGCCGAAGCACACTACTTCACCCTTCATTTTTTTAGCGGGCCGGACAGTATTGCCGGGCCATCAACACGGATTCAGATTATGGGAAAAGTCGTAGCTATAGCCAACCAAAAAGGTGGCGTAGGCAAAACCACCACCGCCATCAACCTGGCCGCCAGCCTGGCCATCCTGGAAAAAAAGGTCCTGCTCATTGATGCAGACCCGCAGGGCAACGCCACCTCCGGCGTGGGTGTGATGCCGGAAGATATTGAAACGACAATCTACGATTGCCTCGTGGGCGGACTGGAAACGGAGGAGGCCATCTACGAAACTGATACCCCCAACCTGCATATCATCCCTTCCACCATTGACCTGGTCGGGGCCGAAATCGAACTGGTCAGCCAGATGAAACGAGAGTTCCTGATGCAAGACGTGGTGAATCAGGTACGGGACGACTACGACTACATCTTCATCGACTGCCTGCCGTCCCTGGGCCTCATCACCGTGAATGCCCTGACGGCTGCTGACTCCATTCTCATACCCGTACAGTGCGAGTTTTTTGCGCTGGAAGGCCTGTCTAAGCTCCGGGAGACCATTGACCTGGTGCAAAAGAAAATCAACCCCAATCTGCAAATTGAAGGCATTCTGCTATCCATGTACGACACCCGTCTGCGCCTGGCCAATATTGTGGTGGAAGAAGTGCAAAAGATGTTTAAAGATGAAGTCTTTGACACCATTATCCACCGCAACTCCAAAATTGGCGAAGCGCCCAACCTGCATATGCCGGTAGTCATGCTCAACGCTGGCAGCCGGGGCAGCATCAACTTCCTCAATTTGGCCCGGGAGTTTCTGACCAACAATAACGATCAAATGGAAGGTGTGCCCACTCTGCAGGCAGATTAGTCACGTTCCCAAAACCAAATAACCTATGGCCAAACGCATCAGCAAGAAGAAAAAGCCCAGTGCAGATGATTTGCGAAGCTCCCTGCGTACCGTTGCCGGTAAAGGCACAGGCAGCGGCGGGCGGCTGTCGTACTTCAACATCACCGAAGAAGATATCCAAAATGACCCGGCAGGCGTCAGCAAAGAGCTCGCCAACACCGTAGCGATGATCCCCGTGGTGCAAATCGCCCCCAACCCAGACCAGCCGCGTAAGGAGTTCGAGCCGGAAGCCCTGCAGGAACTGGCCGATTCCCTAAAGACCTACGGGCTCATTCAGCCCATCACCGTGCGCCGCTTCAACGACCACGAATACCAGATCATCTCCGGAGAACGCCGCTGGCGCGCCGCCCAACTCGCCAAACTGGAGGAGATTCCCACCTACATCCGCATCGCCAGCGACCAGGAAATGACCGAGATGGCACTGGTGGAAAATATTCAGCGTGAAAACCTCAACCCCATGGAGGTTGCCTTCTCCTACCACCGCCTGATTGAGGAATTCAACCTCTCCCACGAGATGCTGGCCGAGCGTGTTGGTAAAAAGCGGGCTACCATCACCAACTACCTCCGCCTCCTCGACGTCCACCTCGAAGTCATGCAAGCCCTGAAGTCGGGCGGCATCAGCATGGGCCACGGCCGCGCACTGGCCGGCATTGCAGACAAGCTGCTGCAAAAGAAAGTCCTCGATAAGGTTCTGGAAAGCCGCCTTAGTGTCCGGGACACCGAGCGCATGGTCCGCGAATATAGCAAGCAGACCAAAAAGAAAAAGGCCCTGCCCGACAACTATCAGCGCATCCTCAATGAGCTCCGCGCCAAGCTGGGCTCCAAACGCATTGACCTCAAGCTGAAGGACGCAGCCGCCGGTAAGGGGCAGATTGTGGTGCCCTTTGGCTCTGTGGAGGAGCTGAATGCGTTACTAGAGGAGTTGGAGGTGCGAATATAGGGGGCTGCGGAAGCTGGAAAAATCAATCGATCTAATGTTCGAACGAGGAGACTTTGTACGCGTAAAACCGGAAACAATACTGGATACCGGAGAAATCGCCGAAAATTGGGGCGGTGAGATATTTCATGTAGATGAGGAAAATGGGCTTTATGGTATGGGGGTTGACCTGTCAAGCGAAGAGGCTATCGAAGCCTACCTTATGAAAAAGCAGATGGCGGCCTTTGCGCAACAGCCCCGGGAGCCCCGTTACCCGACACCGCCCGAAGACCCTTTCAAGAAAAGATTTAGAGCAAAACTTTGGGGCTGGGCTGGGGCATTCATGAGGACTTGAAATATATCTACGAAGAGTATGTGGAACAATAACCGCCACACGCACCTCACCCAAAAGGCCCTCAAAAGCCTTCCCTCAAACGTTAACCCTTTCCCAATACCCGCCCTTTTTTCAATGCCAGAGCGTTTTTTGCGTTACTTTTGTAGTTTCAAACCTGGAAAAAGCGCAGCTTAAGATATGGCTCCGATAAAAATATCAGAAAAGTATGACTTACTGAAGGGCAAGCTTGACATCTTCCGCCTGTTTCTTGCACCGGCTCTCTTCTTTTGGGCAACAACCCTCACCGGGCAGGTCCCGCCTTCCAGCCTGGAGTACCCAGACACCGCTATCGTTGCCGCAGATGCAACCGCTACGGATACGGTGCAACGGCCCAAACGGAAAAACTGGTTCACCCAGGACTACCCTTCTCCCCGCAAAGCCGCCATCCTCTCCCTGGCTATTCCCGGGGGCGGTCAGATTTACAACAAGCGCTGGTGGAAACTGCCCCTGGTCTACGGTGCTGTGGTGGGCATGGGGCTCACCATCGACTACAATCAGTCTAACTACCGGCGGCTGCGGGATGCTTTGGAGCTGAAACGGGATACCATGGAGCATGAATTTTCGGGTACTTCCATAGACAATGAACGGGCCTTGCGGTCCCTGCGCGACGAGTTTGACAAAAACACACAGATGGCTTATGTGGGCATGTTCCTCGTCTACACCCTGCAGGCCCTGGAAGCTTTCGTGGACGCTCACCTCAAAACCTTTGATATAGACGACGACATCGGAATGGAAATCAAGCCTACCCTGGACTTTAATGGCTTCAATACACCAACCATCGGGCTGGGGGTCACGATTCCGCTCAACCGAAAAGCCCCTCCTCCCCTGCCCGTTGCCCGGTAACAAAAATCAGTGCGCCGATAGCGATGATCCACTAATATTGCGGCAGACTAACCGATACACAAGATGACGCAGTATATCTCCAATGGCCGCCCTGACCTGCCCCCTGGCACCTGGAAAAAATGGGTACTCGCCTGTGGCACGGGAGAATTTCTGGGCATTACCGCAGCCGCTGCTATCGCTATTGCCCACCGTTTATTATTGGGGGAACCGGCAAGTAATTCCGACCGTATGCTCAACCTGTTCTTCATGCTGATGGCGGGTGCCCTGGAAGGCAGCATCCTCGCTTACTTCCAGTATCGCCTTATCGGCAAAATTTTCCCGGAAATTGCCTGGAAGCAGTGGCTGGCGTATACAATTGCCGCAGCTGTCACCGCGTGGATGCTGGGTATGCTGCCCTCCCTTTTCCTTACAGGAAATGGCGCTACCGATCCCGGCATGGAACCGTCTCCCCTCGTTTACTACAGCATGGCAGCTTTGATGGGGCTATTGCTCGGTGCTTTATTCGGTTACTTTCAGTGGCTGCCGCTGAAGGGGCTGCGCAAAGAGGCTATGCTTTGGATCCCCGCCAATGCCCTCGGCTGGGCAGTCGGCATGGTGTTCATCTTCCTGGGCGCAAGCTGGCCGAATGCTAACACAGGCTGGCCGCTTATCCTGCTGGCGGGTGCGCTGGGTGGCATTGCCGGAGGACTTAGCGTGGGCGTCATCACGGGATTTTTCCTGCTTCGGATCGCCCGTTCTGCTCCCTAAGACCATGTTAGGACTTTAGTAATCGGCCTGCAAATGTCCCTTTTTTGCTAATACTTCGTTACAGAACCGGGCTTCATAGCGCTGCTATGATCCCGAACCTGCGCCTCGTCTAAGCAAAAAATGAATCATTTTCGACTAAGAGACCAAAATCCCAACATGGTCTAAATAAAACTGATGGAAAAGTACTATTGCCGCTTACAAAGCAGCCGCTAATGCAAACTAATCTGCTCGCTCGTTGGGTGTCGTTGAGGGTGTAGGCGCAGGATTGGAAGTAGCAAGATCAGCCGCATTTATGGGCAACGTAACCCTGAAAGTGGTGCCTTTGCCAACTTCACTGTCCAGCTCTATCTGCCCGCCCAGGCCTTCAATCTGATTTTTAGTCATGTACAACCCTAAACCCTGCCCCTCGGCACTCGCAACATGCAGCCTGGAGCCCAGCTGAAAGAGTTTATCGCGGAAACGGTCCAGATCAATACCCAAACCAAAATCTTTTACAGAAACCGTAACGGTATCGTTATGCAAGTGAGCTTCGATTATAATGTTTTTGGAGGTCTTTGTCGTACCATATTTGATCGCATTTGTAAGGAGGTTGTGAAAGATGCTGTCTAAATGAGCGGGTATCGCGCTCACCGTTATTTTTCCAGGTACATTGACAGACACCTTTACGTTATGCTTTTTGATAATTTGGTTGTTCAGGTCAATCACACGCCCAATAGTTTCCGCCAGGTTGCAGTCTTCCTTATCTTTTTGGTTGATTTCCTTTTCGAAATTCAGCAGGTGATTGATGTTCGAGATGGTCGTATCCAGCTTTTTAGTCGTCAAATCGAGCATTTCGAGGTATTCCCGGTTATCAGGCTCTGCTTTGATCATTTCGTTTAGCGCGAGCAGGTTGGCGACGGAAGCCCGGATGTTGTGGGAAGTCATGAAGGAAAATTCCCGAAGGCGCTCGTTCTGATCCGTTGTTTTCTCAAGCAGCTGCTCCAGGTCCCTTTGCTTTTGGGTACGCATCTGAATATTGACCAGCATCTGGCCGAAAAGCTTCAAAAGGGTGATCTCCCGCTGGGTGTACTGATGCCAGTGCCGGACCGAATCGAAACCTACGAAACCAATGCACATTTCCCCATTCATAAGCGGTACGGCCAAGAGGCTTTTGATCCCCTGTGGCTCCAATACCTGCCTGATACCCGAATCCTTTGGCAAATCGAATACATCCGGAATATACATTGGGAGTCCTTTGGTGTGCGTATCCACCCAATCGGGCAGCAATTCAAGCGGAACATCCTGCAGGTTATCGATCTCCGGCTCAATGCCCACCCGGCACCATTCGTAAGTATTGGTGCAAATCTCCCGCTCAAAGTGATAATCAAAAATGTAGACCCGGTCCGCATCTACAAACTCGCCCATCTGCTGTAAGGAAATATTGATAGCGGAAGCGACCTCTCCAAGCGGCAGATTGATATACTTGGAAGAGATATCCATCAGGATTTTCTGCATCTGCGTTAGGCTCTGCAGGCGTTGCTCTGAAATCTTGCGCTCCGTAATTTCCCTGCTGATCAGTACAATTTCTCCGGAGCGGGGCTCCAGCTCACCTTTGGTCTCCACCCAAAGCCATTTTCCGTTACGGTGCTTAAAACGGTGCTCCAACTCAAAAGAGCTTTGGCTATCATCGTCTTTGAGTGCCTCCAGGGCGAGGATGGTTTTCTCTATGTCCTCCGGGTGCAGGAACAAGGACAAGCGGTGCCCATCGGTCTCCTCAGAGGTATACCCGTAGTTGTCCAGCCAGCTGGGCGAGGTATAAAGCACTTCGCCTTCGGTGTTGACTTTCAGCACGCTATCCCCAATATAGTTGACCAGCATCTGGTAATCCTGCCGGCCCGCTTCCACTTTCTTTTCCAGTTCCTGGTTGTACTGGCTCAGGCGTTTGCTTTGCCGTTCGTAGTGGGTCTGCCGTACCATATTGACAAAAAAGGCTACTGCCCCCAGAGCTGCGAGTAACCCCAGAATACCGTACCAGGACTTATACCAAACCGTAGAAATTTGCAGGTCAAATTTTAAGGGTTCACTCCAGCGGTGAGCCGAAGACTGACGGCCCTGAACGGTGATCTCAGACACCCCTTTGCTAAGGTCAGAAAAAGACAATTCATTATTCCGGGTATAGATCGTCCGGGGGGCTTCCTGCCCTCCTGCTATTTGGATGCGGTATTCGGTGAGCGTGGACGGATAACCTACGCTGAGGTAGCGTACCGAAAGGTAGTCATCCATATCTGCTTCAAAGCGGTTGCTGGCCTTTTCGTATACTACCCCTTTGGAGGACTCCACCTGCAGCAGCAATGGCTGATCGGTATTATTATCGGGCATAGGCCGAGCAGAAACAGCTAGCCCGTTGGGCGTGCCCACCCATATACTTCCTGAGCCATCAGCCTTGATATTCCTCCAGTTAATAGCTTTGGAAGGCAAGCCATGCATAGTCGTGTAGGTGAGCAGCACATTATCCTGCAGCAGGTTCAGCCCATTTGCAGTAGCAAACCAGATCTCATTGTCAGCACCAATGGAGACTGCTGAGACAGAAATACCATTGGTTTCTTCAGAAGCGATAGCTGAGTATTCTCCTTCTTTGTATTGAAACAGGCCAAGAGACGCCCCCAGTACCACCCCCTGATCTGTGCTGTACGCCAGGTCAATAACCCGGAAGTCTTGCTCCTTATCGACGTCAAGCTGTCCTTCTACCGGCAGGAAACGCCCCTGAGCTTCGTCAAACCGGAAAAGCGGCTGATCTGCGCTTGTTCCTCCAAGGTACAACTGACTGTCCTGAGGGTTAAAAAGGAGAGCCTCAGGATTGTCGGGCCAGCCATTCTCCTGTTCCTGGTATACTTTCACGCTACCATCAGGCTCAAGGCTGAGCAGCCCCAAAGACTGTGCCTGACAGATCCATATCCGACCCTTCGGATCAACAGCCATATTAAAAACCTCCCTGCCGTAACCCGATAGGTCATAAGTCTTTTGTGAGCGCTTATCCCAACTAAGCATTAACACCCTGCCTCCGGCTCCGCCCAGCCATAACCCGAAAGGCGTGGCCACCATGGTATATACCTCAAAGGGAGGGCGAAAAAAAGGCAGAAGGCTGCTGTCCTCCGCCCTGTTTGTAGCGGTAACAAAAACCTGTCCTCCATCTGAAAGATAGGTCTTCCCCTCAAAGTGGGTTATATTCTGAATATAGCGGTTGCCCAGCTGACGAGGAAAAGCTGATTCAAACGACTTGGGCTTGAGCAGCAGTAATCCATTATCGGTACCTACCCACAGATCTCCGTTCATGCCTTCACTTAAAGAGGAGAATGAGGAGACTTCCCAATCTTGTTTGAGCGCATAAGCCTGCCCATTTTCGTCCAATCGGAAAATACCATCATTGCGCACCGCTACCACTACATGGCCATCCCTGAGCCGTCTCATGGCAATCGGCCCTATGCCGTTAAGCTGTTCAACACGCTCCAGCGTACCTGTTTCACTTAGCAATACCTGATAAACACCACCATAAGTGGCCACCCAGATTTTTCCACGGCCCACTTGCAATGCAGCATTAGCCCCGACCGGAAGCTGATGTAGCGGCCCGGAGAATGCGTCATTCTCCTTATCATACCGGAAAAGGGCACCATTCTTGGACACGGTGAATAAATGTCCCCGGCCATCTTCAGCAAAACTGAAGGAGAGCGTGAAATCCTCACTGTGATGCTCCGCGCTGAAGGGGTGGATTTTTATCGCCTTGCCTTCTATACAGAAGACGTTATTGTTGTTGCTGCCCCAGATACGGCCCTGCTCATCCTTGAATAATTTTTTGGTCAGCCGGATGCGCTGATCGGGAAAGGCTTTTCTAATAACAGCTGACTGCAGGGAAGGCTCAACCCAATACAAGCCCTCGTCTGTGGAAACCAGGAGCCGTTCTCCCACTAGCTGAATATCTTTGATAAAGGGCGTGGGGATCTTATCACGAAAGGAATTGAACTGATTACCGTCGTACCGGATGAGCCCGCCGTCTGTAGCCAGCCAAATCAGCCCAAACGGGTCTACAGCAGTGGCTTTGATCAGGGTATTTTGCATGCCATCCAGCTCATTGTAACTAAACACCTTATACTGCTGTGCCAACAATGAGCTCCCCGAAAGGGAGAGGAAAAAAAATAAAAGTATAGTTAACGGGCTGCGCATATCCAGGGTTTTGTCAGAGGTGCCTCCGTACAGACCTGTAATATCGAACTCCATGCGCTTATTTGCAAGAAATAACTAAAAAATAAGAACGCCTGAGGCCCATTAATCCTAAATCATTGTTTGCCCTATGCGCTGAATCCGCAAATGATCTTTTAACTTTAGGAGTTAGCAAATATCCAACAAACGGAAACCAAACATCATGAGAGGCTGCATGACCATCCTTATTTTTTTATTCATCCTGGGCTCCGGCTGCGGGGGCGATTCCCCACAGCCTGATTCCGCCGAAACCACCAGCCGAATCCCACCCGACTCCCTGCGCCAACTGTACCGGCAATACCGTTTGATGCGCACCGACACCCTGCCTGCAAGACAGGTACAGGAACGCCAAAAACTTTATCCGGTAGACGAAGCCTCTATGGACACTGCATTCTTCGTTTTCCGCGAACAACTGCTGCAAGCCGTGCAGGAACGCGATGTTTTTGCGCTGCTGGATGCCGTGGACAAAGACATCAAGGTTTCAGGAGCAAAAGAACCGGGCGTAGCAGGCCTGGTGAGCCACTACGGGCTTACTCCTACCGCCGCCGACAGTCTCCCTATCTGGCCCATACTGGAGGAACTGCTAAAAGCCGGAGGAGCCTTCAGCAACAACGGCCGGGTATTCACAGCCCCCTACTACGCTGCCACCTGGCCGGAGGAACTTTCCAAAAACGAGTATGCCGCTATCACAGGGAGTGGTGTACGCATACGCAGTGAGCCGAGGCTCAACAGCGATATTGTCAAAACCGTTTCCTACGAACTGGTCCAATACCTCGAAACCACTGATCAAACCGAAATAATCGGCGGGGAAACCCACCCCTGGTACCGTATTGAACTATCCGGGGGGAAAGTGGGGTTTGTATATGGTAAATTTGCGGCACGCCCTACCGGCTACCGCGCCCAATTTGAAAAAACAGGGCCACAGCAATGGGCAATGACACAGTTGATCCACGGAGAGTAACCTAAATTGGCTACCTTGCCCTCAAACGCAATCCCTTTGGAAGAACAACTACACCCGGCACCGGCCACGCAAACCTACGTCACGGTCATCCTTCCGCTGGCGGTACCTAAACCGTTTACCTACGAAGTACCGGAGCCCCTGGTACCGGAAGCCGAATTCGGCAAACGGGTGGAGGTGGAGTTCGGAAAAGCCAAACGGTACAGCGCACTCATCCTGGAAGTTACCAATCAGCCACCGGCCGCCTATCAGCCCAAGCTGCTGCTGTCCGTTATTGATGAATCTCCGATCGTCAACGAAACACAGGTGAGGCTCTGGCGCTGGATTGCGGATTATTACCTCTGCTCCCTGGGGGAAGTGATGAATGCAGCTCTGCCGGCCAACCTCAAGCTCAGCAGCGAGACGATCCTCAGCCTCAGCCCGCTCTTTGGGCAGGACTTCAGCGGTCTAAGCGACCAGGAATACCTTATTGCCGAAGCACTGACAATTCAAAAGGAGATCACGATTGATGATGTGCGCGGCATCCTTCAGCGCAAAACGGTCTACCCCCTCATCCGCCGGATGCTTGACAAGCGTATTCTTTACCTCAAGGAAGACCTCAAACAAAAATACAAGCCCAAGACCATAGGCTGTGTCCGCCTGCAGGAGCCCTATGCCTCTCAGCCCAAGCTGCTGGAGGAGGCCTTCGCCAAACTGAGCCGCTCTACCCGTCAGGTGGAAGCCCTGATGGCCTACGTTCAGATTTCAAGAGGGCTGGACCATGTGCGCAAACAAGATGTCTATGACAAAGCGGGTGTGGATAGCACCGTGCTGCGAGCCATTGAGAAAAAAGGCATTTTTGAACTGTATGAGCATGAGGTCAGCCGAATTGGCGGATATGAAGAAACGACCATCGAAGCCAGCACCCTTTCTGACCAACAGACCCGGGCAATGGCTGAAATACGCGCCGGATTTGAAGACAACAAACCGGTATTGCTGCATGGGGTGACCGGTAGTGGCAAGACCCGGGTCTATATTGAGCTGATTCAGGAAACCATTGACCGGGGCGAGCAGGTGTTGTACCTCTTGCCGGAAATTGCCCTGACTACGCAGATTGTTTCCCGCCTGGAGCGGGTTTTTGGCGATGATATTACTGTTTACCACAGCCGCCTCAACAACAACGAGCGGGTGGAGCTTTGGAACAGCGTGCTCAATGGCAAACCCGTACTTCTGGGGGCACGTTCCGCCCTCTTTCTGCCTTTTTCCAAACTGGGGCTCATTGTGGTCGACGAAGAGCATGACCCCTCCTTTAAGCAATACGACCCCAACCCGCGGTATAATGCCCGGGATGCGGCCGTCTTTTTGGCACATCTGCACGGCGCAAAGGTCATTCTGGGCACCGCCACGCCATCGCTGGAGTCCTTTGCCAATACCAAAAAAGACAAGTACCGGCTGGTGGAAATGCCGGAGCGCTTTGGAGGGCTGCAACTGCCTGAAATGAAAATTGTCGATGCCAAGCAGGAACTAAAGGAGCGCAAATTGCAATCCCACTTCACCTCCGTGCTTATCGATGCCCTGAAAAACACGCTGGAGCAGGGGCAACAAGCTATTTTGTTCCAAAACCGGCGCGGCTATTCCCCAACCTACCGCTGCACGACCTGCGGCTGGCATGCGGAGTGTATTCAGTGCGATGTCAGCCTGACCTACCACAAATACCACAACAACCTGCGCTGCCATTACTGCGGCTATCAGACCAACCTGCCCTCGGCCTGCCCGGCCTGCGGCGACAAAAAGCTGGTCATCAAGGGGTTTGGTACCGAGAAAATTGAGGATGAGCTTAAGATTTACCTGCCGGATGCACGCATAGCCCGCATGGACCTCGACACGGTGCGCGGCAAACATGCTCACGCCCGGCTTATTAATGATTTCGAGGAGGGCCGTACCGATATCCTGGTGGGCACACAGATGGTGACCAAGGGGCTCGACTTTGAGAAGGTGGCAGTGGTGGGCGTGCTTAGTGCCGATCAGCTGTTGCAGTTCCCGGATTTTCGGGCGGGGGAGCGGGCCTTTCAGCTCATGTTGCAGGTGGCTGGCCGGGCCGGGCGCAAGCACAAGCGCGGACAGGTCATCATACAAGCCTTCAATACCACAAGCCCGGTGCTACGGGAAGTCCTGGCCGGAGATTATCCCGGCTTTTTCACCCGGGAAATGATGGAGCGCAATCAGTTTCAGTACCCGCCCTATGTGCGCCTGATCCGCATCACGCTTAAGCACACCAAGCCCGCTACCGTCAACGATGGAGCCAAGCTATTCGAAAAAGTACTGAAAAAGCGGCTGGGCGACTGGGCTATGGGCCCGGCGGTACCTTATGTGTCGAGGATACGAAGCTACTACCTGCTGGATTTTATGATCAAGGTACCAAAAGACCCCAAAAAGCTGGCTTATGCCAAGGCCAGCATCCGGGAAGCTACTGAATACCTCAACCAAGCCAAAGGGCTGAGCAATGTGCGGGTGAGCGTGGACGTAGACCCGTACTGATATCAAAAACAATGGACATGAGCCTGAAACAGCAAACTTATGAAATCCTAAACGTCTCCCGGGAAAAAGGAGACCTGAGCTGGTGGGTAGACATGCTGCTCATCGCCCTCATCAGCTTGAATGCACTGGCGCTAATCCTGGAAACCGTAGAGCCCATCTACCAGCAACATGCCACCTTTTTCTATTACTTCGAGCTCGTTTCGGTGATCATTTTCTCGGTGGAATATGTGCTGAGGGTCTGGTCTGCCAATGCCGCTCCTGAATACCGACAGCCCTTCACCGGCAATCTCCGCTACGCCCTGACGCCCCTGGCGCTTATAGACCTTTTAGCCGTGCTCCCCTTTTACCTGCCCCTGCTCGGCTTTGATTTCCGTATTGCACGCACACTGCGGTTATTCCGGCTGTTGCGGTTATTCAAAATCTCCCGCTACACCAAAGCCCTGCACCACATCAGCATCGTCTTCCGCGACAAGCGGGAAGAACTCGGCATTTCCCTGACTTTCACCACGCTACTTTTGTTGCTCGCCTCCACCCTTATGTACTATGCTGAGCACGAAGCCCAACCCGAAGCTTTCTCCAGCATACCCGAGACCATGTGGTGGGGCATTGCGACCCTCACGACCGTAGGCTACGGAGATGTGTACCCAGTCACTGCCCTGGGCAAGTTGCTGGGCGGCATAATTGCGGTCATCGGTATCGGGCTGTTTGCACTGCCCACCGGCATCCTCGCCTCCGGCTTTTCGGAGGAGCTCTCGAAAAAGGAGGAGACGGCCTGCCCGCACTGTGGGAAGGATTTAGCGGGAGGTGGGGATTTGTAGCAGCCAGTCTTTGTTGGCCAGAGTGACCATGAAGTGATAAATAAAAGCGGCCAGTTGCTCCTTAAAGGTTCCACAACTGGCCAGCTCATTCCGTTGTCTGTAGCACAATTCCCGGCAGGCTTTTATCAACTAAGTCTGATTACGCCAGACCGGGCGTATCTGATGAAATTCATCAAACAATAGGTGCTGTATGTTTATTTTGACTCAAGGCTTTATCCCTGGCTCGTGGGCCGCATCTGCAGCTCATTAACATGCACGTCATCTGGTTGGGAGACAGCGTAATGTATCGCCTGAGCAATCGCATCACTGTTCAGAAAATCCAGGTCGCCCATAGCATCCTTAAAGTCTTCGACCAGTTCCTTATCGGTGATGGTGTTGGTCAGCTCCGTGTCCACGGCACCGGGCTCTATGCAGGTTACCCTGATGTTATGGCTGGGTGCCAGTTCCTGCCGCAGGCCATCGCTAATGGCTCGTACCGCAAACTTAGTGCCTGAATATACCGCACCGCCCGGCATGACCTCACGGCCTGCAACACTGGAAATATTCACAATATGTCCTTTTTTGCGCTCCACCATATCAGGCAGCGTTTCTGCAAGGCAGTGGAGGACGCCGTTTACATTGACATCCACCATCTTTAGCCATTCTTCCAAATGCATGTTTTTCATGTAGCTGAGCGGCATGATACCAGCGTTGTTCACCAGTACATCGCAGGGACCGAAGGTATCATTCGTTTTTTGGACGAGGTTTTTGATATCCCCGCGCTTTGTCACGTCTGCCTCGACAGCCAATGCTGTGCCGCCTGCTTTTTCGATATCGCTTTTGAGTGCTTCCAGACGGTCCTTACGGCGGGCAGCCAAAACGACTTTAGCACCATCGCCGGCGAGTTTTTTAGCGGTAGCTTCGCCTATGCCGCTACTGGCACCGGTGATGATGACGACTTGATCTTGTAAGTTCATAGGTTGTATATTTTTCTTTTATTGAAATAATTGGCGCTAGGCTAGTTCCATAATTGCTTTGGCATTGACAAATTCCCGGACTCCAAAGCCACCGTGCTCACGCCCGTAGCCTGAATCTTTCACGCCACCGAAAGGCATGTTGGGCTGTGCCAGGCCGAAGGAATTGATGAAAACCATACCGGTATCAAAATGGTCGCGGGCCAACTGCCGTGCCCGGTCCGGATTTTTGGAAAATATACCTCCGCCGAGCCCAAAGCGGCTGTCGTTGGCGATGCGGAGGGCATCCTCATCATCTTTAGCGCGGATGAGTGAGGCCACCGGCCCAAATAATTCTTCTTCATAAGCGGGCTGGCCGGGCTTTACATTATCCAGGACAGTTGCCGGATAGAAATAACCGGGACCATCTGGCATTTCACCACCACAAAGGATTTTGGCGCCTTTTTGAACGCTTTTCTGAAGTTGTTCGTGCAGTTCATCCCGAAGGTCTTTCCGAGCCATGGGACCGAGCTGGTAATCATCATTGGTGGGGTCCCCGTAGGTGAGGCTTTGCATTTGGGCGACGAAAGCATCCCGGAAGTCCTCATACATGCTGTCCACCACGATGAAGCGTTTGGCAGCCACGCAGGTTTCGCCGTTGTTGTATACCCGCCCCATCACACAGGCTTTCACGGCGGTATCGAGGTCTGCATCTGAAAGCACGATATAAGCATCATTGGAGCCCAGTTCCATTACGGTTTTCTTAAGGGCTTCTCCGGCTTTTTTAGCTACAACTCTGCCGGCACCGGGGCTACCGGTCAGGGTGACGCCACGTACCAGTTCGTGTTCAATCACCTTGTCCGACTGATCGTGGTCAATAAGCAATACCTTAAAAATATCGGCTGGCAAGCCTGCTTTTTGGAATAGTTTCTCGAGCAACAGCGCGGAGCCTGTTACATTCTCAGCATGCTTGAGCAATACGCCGTTTCCAGCCATAAGGCTGGCTACTGCGTAGCGGATTACCTGATAAGCCGGGAAATTCCAGGGCTGAATGCCGTAGACAACTCCGATAGGGCTATAGGTTACCAGACCGTTGCCGCCGTTGGGCAGTTCCCGCTCTTCATCCTGCAGCAGTTCAGGAGCAGACTGGGCAGTGTATTCGCAAATGCCGGCGCAAAGTTCAATTTCCTGACGCCCCTGCCGGTGGAGCTTGCCCATTTCCCGGGTCATGGTTTCCATCAGTTCGTCCTTATGGTCGCGCAGGGTCTGAGCCAGATTCTGAAGGTGCTCGCCGCGTTCGGCGTAAGAAAGGGTTTTCCATTTCAGAAAAGCAGCATGACAGGCCCGGATGGTCTCATCAACCTGTTGATCGGAAAATTGCTCATACGATTGGATAGCTTCGCCAGTGGCGGGATTAGTGGTTGTTAACATAGGTTACTTTTGGGTTTGGATTTATGGAACGGGAAGCCTGATATGATGTTCGCCAGAACCCTGGAAGGTTACTTTTTTAACAATAGCCACACCGCCCGGGTACAGACATTGCCTGCTTTCAGCTGAAAATGCTAATGATTTTCCAATACCTTCCCTTTTAGCACTACCCACTTTTAACCATTTCTTACTATCTTTAGCATACCAAAAACTTAAAAAAAACGGACTTCAAAACCCGGGGCTAAGTGCCTTGGGTTCTGTACGGTTCCGCATTCGGTAATTTGCTTTTGCGGGATCGCAACAACAGATTTCACGAATACATAATCCTAAAAACGACGACAATGATTAGGTCCCTGATGCTGCTCCTTGGCAGCTTGTTGTGCAGCCCGATTTGGGCGCAGCACCCCCTCGACAATTGTGAACAGGCCCTGCCTATCGAACTTAGCCTGCCTTCCACCTGTCCTGAATCTTCCATTGAAACAGACACCTTCACCTTCAGCCTGGAAGAAGCCCTGCCCTCGGCTTATCTGAATGCCAGCAACTGTGCCAATCCGGATGTGGCTACTGCCAATGGCGACATCTGGGTCACGTTCCTGCCCAAAGGCAATACCCTGACCCTGACGCTTTCCGGCATTGACCAGCCCCATATGGTGTTGCTCCGGGGAACTTCCTGCGAGCAGCTGATACCCATTGGGTGCGCTTCGGGTGCAACTGAGGCGACCCTGCAGGCCAGCGTGAGCCCAAATGAAGTGTACTACCTCCTGATTGCAGGTGGGGCGGGCTCTGCTCAACTCACGGTTACCTCCACTACCGATTGCAGCCCCTGCAGCCTGGTCCGGGATGGCTACTTTACGGCCTCCCCTGCTCCGGTCAACGGCAGCTATCCGGGCGGACAGGAAGTGCAGATGTGCTTTACCGTTGACCGCTGGTCCAGCACGCCCAACAGCGAGTTGCTGCACGCGCTGGAGCTTGACTTCGACGAAGGCTGGGACATGGCCACTTTCCTGCCGCAGCCCCCCGTTTCCTGCTCTGACAACGGCGCCTGGGGCTGGTACAACGGCTGGCTCAGCGAGGCGACCGGCGATGCTTTTGGCCCTGGCTTTGCCTTTGACGAGATCAAAAATGGCATTCAGGACGGCAATCCGGGCAACAACCGCGGCATGGACGGGCTCGGCTGCGCGGATATTGGCGGTGTGGGAAATGACAACACCCTGCAGTTTTGCTGGACCATAACTACTGCAGATTGCCCGACGGCAGAATTTGGCTATCCTGCCACCCTGAATATGGGCGCAAGGTTACTGGGCGATGGCCTTTCCGGGGCGTGGGGGCAAACGGCCTGTTATAACCCCGTGACCGAGACCTTCAGTGCCAGCCTGTACTGCCCGGACGATTTTGCACCTGAGATCAACATTAGTGATGCCAGCTGTGGTGAAAACTGCGACGGCAGCCTGGCGCTTACCGGCGCAGGGGCAGGCCCCTGGGATTATGTCCTGTCTGACACCAGCGGCAATCTTTTATACCTGGCCACCAGCATTCCCGGACCGGATACCATTTCCGGATTGTGCCCGGGCTTATACGAAATACTGATTGTGGACAACACCAGTAATGAAACCCGTAGGCAATTGGTAGAAATCAGTATTGGTATTGTACCTGCGGCTACTGCCAGCTTCACTTTGCCCTGTTTCGAAGGGGAGCCCATTCCACTAAACGCCACAGTAGAGCCAGCAAATGGCGATATCACTTACCTGTGGACCGGCCCGAATGGCTACGTGCGGACCACGCCTGACCCGTTTGCCCTGTTCCCCGGTGGTTACACCCTGGAGGTTACCGTTAATGGCTGCCCGGCAGCGCCCTACCACTTCACGATACCGGTAATCAGCGATATAGAAATTGTGCAGCTTGGCCCGGATACCCTGACCATCTGCCCGGGAGAAAGCATCACCCTGACTTCCACTGGCACCGCTGAAAGCCTGACCTGGACAGAAGCAGGCAGTGACGCCGTTTTGTCCACGGCTGATTCTGTGACGGTTACACCAACTGATGGGGCCATTTATCAGGTGGAAGGAGTTAGCCCGAATGGCTGTACCGGGATGGACTATGTAGTTTTCCGGATTGCCTTATCCCCTACCCTGTCCGTATTGCCCGGCGGCACACTTTGTCCTGGAGAAGCCGCCTCCTTGTCCGTTGATCAGGGCACTAGCTGGAGCTGGAGTACCGGAGACACCACTCAGCAGATTTCCGTAAGCCCCTCCGGCAACACTACCTATACAGTGACAGTGACGGATGACAATGGCTGCAGCACTGTATTGTCAGCCAATGTGGCGGTTGCTTCCGGCAATGGTTTTTTCGTGTTCCAGGACCAGGAACTTTGCGCAGGCGAAAGTGCTATGCTTGGTGCAAGCGGTGGCGAAAGCTTTCTTTGGAGCACTGGAGATACGACCAACAGCATTACCGTGACACCTGATACCACTCAGACTTATACCGTTACCCAAACCGATGCTTTTGGCTGTACCCATACCGATTCCGTAACAGTCACCGTCAATCCCGATCCTCAGCTCACCTATAATCCCGCAGAGGTACTGATTTGCGCGGGCGATGAGGTCCTGCTTGAGCTGTATCAGGGCGACACTTTGCTGTGGGATACCCTCGTCAGCCCACCGGCAGACGCAGCCTATCTGCCACCTTTCGATTTTGGCTGCCAGTCTGTTCCTGCCTTTCAGGTTTATGTAAGCCCCTTGCCTGATGTTGCAATAGCCGGCCCGGACACACTTTGTGGGCTGGACAGCGTCTGGCTGACGGGCACAGGGGCAGGACAATTGCAATGGGGAGATGGCACCCTGGGGGACAGTCTTCTTGCTGTTCCTATTGGCACAACCACTTACTATCTCACCGCTACGGATACGATAACCGGTTGCAGCAACGTGGATAGCCTTACCATCACGCCTGTTTCTGAGCCGGTTGCCCCAGTCATCAGTTGCGAATCCCGCCTGGGCGCGGTGCGTTTTTCCTGGGCACTGGACACCAATTATTCCTATACAGTCACCGTAGTGGACGGACCGGAAGGATTTTTCCAAAGTGACCATCAATATGCTATCATTGGTCTGACTCCCGGACAAACCGTAAGCATCAATCTGGAGGTCAGCCAGAACGCCGGTTGCTCAACCACAGTCGCAGCGAGTTGTACGACTCCTGATTGTAGTGTACTGGACCTCTTTACGCTCGTTCCAGAATCCGTTTGCATCAGCGATGGGACGATTGCTTTGCTGGCAGACGTTGCCGGTGGGACTAATCAGGGCGAAGGCCAATGGTCTGGCCCCGGTCTGGACAGTACCGGGCTGATTTTTGACCCGGAAGTAGCTGGTGCGGGTTTGCACGAGCTGATTTACACCTACACGGACCAGGGCTGTACCGTAAGTGACACCTCTCTCATTGAGGTCGCCGGTCAATTGTCCCCGGGACAAATCAGCTGTACTTCCGTGGCGGACACGCTGGTCTTCTCCTGGCCCGCAATGGATCAGGATATTGGTTACAGCGTAATTGTCACCTCCGGTCAGGATGGCGTTGTAGAAGGCAATAGCTTTAACATTCCGGGATTAAGCACCGGAGATACGGTTGAGATTCTCCTTACCGTACACACGGATGGTCCCTGTGGCGAATACGAGGTCGCTGCCGGATGCAGCCTGACCACCCCTGTATGCCCGGAGATCAATGTGCCGGCAGACACTTTCATTTGCAACGGAGCTTCGGTCATCCTGGATTTTGCAGATACCCCTGAATGGAGTACCTACAGCTGGTCCCCAGCTACTGGCCTGAGTTGTACCGATTGCCCGGCCCCTGCCGCAGCGCCGGGCTCAACGACGACCTATCAGCTGATTGCTTCCGATGCTGGAGGCTGCACGGATACCATTGAGTATACCATTTACGTGCAGCAGCTTCCCAACAGCTATATACCGGACGGGCCAATTACCTTCTGTCCCGGCGAGGCTTTCGAGTTGTGCATGCCGGACGGAGACATCCACTACTGGATTGGGCCGAATGCCTTTATCGCGACCGATCAGTGTTTGAGCTTTAGCAACATTACAGTGGCTGATGCCGGGAATTACTACGCTTTCATGCGGAGCAATGGTTGCCGGTTCATTAAGGCATTTACATTAGTAGCTGCACCGGAACCGGAGGTAAAGATCATCCCCGAATTGCAAACGGTTTGCCCGAATGATACCTTCAGCATTACCGCGATTGCACCGGATGCCAACAGCCTGAGCTGGTCGCCTGCAGCTTACCTCGACTGTTCGACCTGCTCAACGGTAACGGGCAGCGTGCCTCAGACGGCAACCTTTGTCCTGACGGCTACGGACACCTTTGGCTGTACAGCAACCGCCCAGGCTGTGGTCTTTGTCGACGACTGCGCCCCCGCTCCTCGTCCGGGCAATGACGTTTCCGGGCTCAGCATGATGAAAGCCTTTCCTAACCCGGCTACGCACGAGGTCAATGTGCTTACCCCACTGCAAGGACTTAAAACGCTGCAACTCTGGAGCGCTACCGGACAAATGGTAGCCTCCCATCAGTTTGAGGGGCAACAGTGGGCCTTTCCGGTAGAGCAACTCCCTGCCGGAGCCTATTTCCTGAAGGTGTTCACGCCGGAAAAGACGGAGCAGGTACGACTGATCATCAGCCGGTAAGGCTATTTTGATATACCGAATGGAAAGGGCAACTGATAGGTTTGGTTGCCCTTTTCTGATTATTGAGACCTCTTCCCTGCCTGATTCCTGCCAACACAGCTATTCAAAAGGTCTTTCAGAGCAAATATCGCCACTATAATTTTGCCACACCCAAAGCACTAATAACCAAAGCTTTATTAGCTCAACAGTGTACGCATGCCCCCGTAATCAGGAAAAAACCACAAACAGCGGGCAGCACAAAGCAGCTATCCCGGGTCTTAATTGCAAATGAACACAACCGGACAAACACTAAGGAGTAATTACAAGTAATCTACCCAAACATCCAGAACACAAATGCAGCCCCCCTATTCAAGCCCCCCTTAGCTGGTATTGAGCCCATTGTGAATTTACCACAATAGCCCGGTGCAGGGCATTAAGCCAATACCTTTCCAATTAGCTCACTAATATTTGTCTGGACAATGAGAAGATTCTTTACGCTTCTTTGCCTTTTCGCTTCGGTCATCACCAATGCTTTCGGACAGCCGGAAAACGATTTATGCGCAACTGCCATCCCCATTGACCTGGGACAGGTTATCAACTGCCCTAATGATGCGTCTTTCGAGACGGGGCTATCGGGCACAACACTGGCAGCTACGCCTACGCAACCTGCCCTGCGCCTCAGCCAACCGGTGCAGGGGCTTACCTTTAACAGCAACAGTGCAGATGTCTGGTACACCTTTACCGCTGCAGCCAATCAAACCGTTATTTCTATTAGCGGCGGGCTGGAACAGCCGGTGCTCGTCCTTTTTGAAGGAAATGCCTGCAATGCAAAATTCCCCGTCGCGCTGCAAAGCGGAGCCCCCGGAGCACTGGGCACTACGCTGAGCGCCCGAACCGAACCCGGATCCCAGTACTACCTGCTGGTCAGTACCGGAGACTTTGGAGCGGAGGGCAGCTTCAGCCTGAAAATCAAATCTCAAAACGACTGCAGTATATGCGGAGAGCGCCGTGGCCAACTCTCAGCAACCCCAGCCCCGGTAAACGGCACTTATGAAACCGGACAGGAAGTCACGTTTTGCTATACGCCTACGCTCTGGGCACCGGGTTTTAGCCTGGAATGGCTGCATGGGCTGGACATTGACTTTGGGCCAGGCTGGGACCTGACTACGCTGGAGACCACCGCCCCCACCGCCTGTACGGCACCGGACGGCAACTGGAACTGGTACGAAAACTGGGAAAGCTGCAATACCAACGATACCTTTGGGCCAGGCTTTGCCTTTGATAGCAAAAGGGGGCTGCTGTGCCCCGGCGCAACCGCCTACGACGGGCTGCCCGGCAATAATTTCGGCGACGGCCCCTGTGGCAACCTTGCACCTGCACCTATAGATCTTGAATTTTGCTGGACGGTCCGCGTCCGGTCGACTTTCAATAGTGCCGAAGAAGCCAATCTTAACCTGAGCATCATGATGCTCGGCGATGGCACGTCCGGTTCATGGATGATGGAAAGCTGCGCTCCGACCACCACAAGTGCCTTTTTTGCTACCGCTGTGCCGCCGGTCAGTGCTCAGCCTGGCATAACCGTTGTACAGCCTGCCTGCCCTGCCCTCTGCAATGGCCGCCTGAGCTTATCTGGAGGCAACAATAGCAACATTACCCTCCTCGGCCCCGATGGGCAGCCCGTATTCAGTGGTGCCGGGCCCATCGTCAACACCCTGATTAGTGACCTTTGCCCGGGCACCTACCAGTTTGTTATTGAAACAGGGGGCAATGAACAAGCGCTGAGCGTGGAAGTACCAGCTACCGATCTACCGGACGTGGCTGCCACTTTCCTGCCTGCCTGCTTTGCCGACGATCCTTATCAACTGCAGGCTAATGTGGGTGGGAGTGTTACCGGAATGACCTACAACTGGTCGGGCCCAGACAACTATGCTTCTGGCCTGCAAAACCCGACAGTGCTCCAAACGGGCACTTATCTTCTGGAATCTTTCTTCAACAATTGCCCCATCCCGGCGGCGGAGGTTGAAGTAGTAAACACCCTGCCTGAGATTTATTGCAGCACTACCGAAAACAGTATCGCATTCTCCTGGGCGGCTCAGGCAGCTGACACGACATACCTTCCCACCCTGCTTACCGGGCAGATCGGTCAAATGACGGGAAATTCAACTTTTACAGTCGACAATCTCTCTCCCGGTGAAACTGCCACGCTGGAACTGACGATAGAGGGGCAAGGCGACTGCCCGCTCAAGGTAGTGGAAAAGACATGCGTGACCAATAGCTGCCCGCAACCGGATGCCGGACCAGATACGCTGCTTTGCAGTGCTGCCGGAATAGCCTTAGCTATCGAGGCTGAAGCAGACGCAGTCATTAGCTGGTTGCCAGCTGCCGGGCTGGACTGTACGGACTGCCCAAACCCGGTAGCCACCCCTTCGCAAACGACTACTTATGAGGTAACGGTAACCAATACTCAGGGCTGCACCGGAGTGGATGCAGTGACTATTTTTGTAGATGAAGTACCAGGAGATGTCATCCCGGACGAACCCCTGGCTTTTTGTCCGGGCGAAGCTTTTAGTTTTTGCCTGCCTGACGATAATCATTACCTCTGGATCAGCCCCATAGGGTTTATACAGACAGGCAATTGCCTGACCTTTCCCTACACTTCTCCCAGTGTGGCGGGCGAGTATGCCCTCCGGATAAAACTCCCTAATGGCTGCCGGGTATCGGAAACGATAACCTTAAACGCCGACCCGGCCTGCCATTCGTTTAGTGCTCCCGGAGCAACGACCGGACAGCAGGTACCGATGGACAGGCTACAGGTTTTTCCTAATCCGGCCAGAACAAAAGTCCAGCTGCGCACTACGCTGGAAGGGCACAAGATTTTCCAACTCTGGTCTGTGGATGGCAGGTCTGTTGCCCGGCAGGAGAACGCTGAAATGTCAGTGACTTTTAATTTGGAAGGCATCGCCAGCGGCACCTATGTAGTAGAAATGACCGGAGCAGGCGGAACGGAACGGAAACTGCTGTCTGTTCGGTAGATTTGCAAAAGGCATAGGGAGCACTAGTGGGAAAACGACATGCAATTGGAGGGGAAAGTCTGGCTCCGGCCCGCAAAACAGTTGCGGGGAACTGCTGTAAAAGATCTTCTTTTTGCCTGTAATTAGTCTAAAATCAGCAGTTTAGCCCGTAAACGAACCAAGTATTAGGCTGTTGTTGTTATATTGTAGTAATTTTAGCGTTTTATTCCCGTAAAGGTCAATATGCAATCTAAACAACAGGGCAGACTGCTCCTACATTACGAAACCCACTTACTGGACCCCAAAGCAGAATGGGTGGTGTTTATACATGGTGCCGGCGGCAGCATTGTAACCTGGAAATATCAGGTAGATGCCTTCAAGCCTTTTTTCAATTTGTTATTGCTTGATTTACGCGATCATGGAAAGTCCAAGAATATAGAGCCGGCCTACGAAGAGTACAATTTTGATATTGTGACCTCTGATGTGTTAAAGGTCATTGACCACCTTCAAATCAAGCGGGCGCATTTCCTTTCGGTCTCCCTGGGCAGTGTTGTCCTGCAAAAGCTGGATGAACTACGCCCTGAGCTGGTAAACAAGATGATCATGGCAGGCGGGGTTTTCCGGGCCACTTTCACCATCAAGTTGTTTGTACATTCCGCAAAGTTCCTCAACCACTTCCTGCCGTATCGTGCTATTTATAATCTGTTCTCCTGGGTCGTACTGCCCCGGCGCAACCACCGCCGGTCCCGCCGGATGTTCCGCATGCAATCTCAGAAACTGAGCCCAAAGGAATACCTGAAATGGGTAGGGCTCTACAAGGATTTCTTTCGCCTCTTGCGGCAGTTTTTCAACCGGGAGCTCCGCAACCTTAGCCTGGTTGTGATGGGTGATCAGGACCATGTTTTCTTCAATGCTGCCAAGCGTTTTGCACAAACCCATCAGCGGGCGCAACTCGTTATCGTTGAAAAGTGCGGGCATGTATGCAACATTGAGCAGTATGAAACCTTCAACCGTACTGCCCTTGCCTTCTTGCTGGGCAGCCGGCCGGAAGAGCTGCACGCTCCAACCAGCCTTGAAACCTAAAGCTTCCGAATCATCTTATTCACCCCAAAACCTGTGACCATGAGTGACAAATCTGCATTCCGCAAACTGATCGACGCTATCATTGATTTTTTCAAGTATTTCCTCTCCAAAAAGGAAAAGCCCGAAAAAAAATAGCCCTCCACCCAACCCTTTCCCATGCAGGCTGCGACTGTAAGGTAAATCGCAGTAATGGACTTCGCCTTAGGACCAAAATCGTTGCCCAGCATGTCCACCACCATTGTTTGCAAGCCCGACAGTTCTGATGAGGTGCTCCGGCAGGGGTGCATCAAAGGGGACCGTCTGGCGCAAAAGTACGTGTACGACCGATACGGGGGGTATATGATGGGGGTTTGTATGCGCTACGCCAACGGAAAAGAGGAAGCTATGGACATGCTTAATGCCGGGTTTTTCAAGGTTTTCCAAAAGGTAGGGCAATTTGAAGGCCGGGGGTCATTTAAAGCCTGGATTGCCAAAGTCATCATGTACACCTGCATTGACTGGTTAAGGCGGCAAGCCAGCTACCGCAAGCGTATGGATTTTGAAACCTCAGGAGATATACCGGTCGATAACGAAGCCATGCAAAACCTGGCGCTGGAAGAATTACTGAAACTGGTACAGCAACTACCCGCCGCCACACGAGCGGTCTTTTCCCTCTACACCCTGGACGGGTATAATCACCGGGAAATTGCCGATATGCTGGGCATCAGCGAGGGCACCTCAAAATGGCACCTGTCCGATGGAAAGAAAAAACTTCGTGAAATGATTAAATTGAGCGAGCATGAAGGAGCGTAAAGACGGATTTCAGCACTTACGGAAGCAGTTGGAGGACTTTGAGCACGAAGTGCCTTCCACTGGCTGGAAGGAAATGTCTGCCATCCTCGATGGTGAGCGCCCTGTCCCTCAGCCCGCTGTGCCCGAAAAAACCCGACGCAGGTTTGCAGGTTGGATCTGGTTTGCCGGCGCTTTAATGCTGGTCGGCAGCGGAGTCTGGCTTAGCGCTCAACAGGAGCAGCGGCTGGCGTTCCGTACCAATAGCCAGGTGCTATTGTCTGCCATGCCAGTTCCTCTGCCGAGCCTGTCCCATGCTTCCAATGCGAAGCATACGGTAGCAACGGCAGCATCGATTCAGGAGGAAACGGTGAATAGCCCGGCACTGGTATCAGCACCTCCTATGCCCCCTTCCCGTACTGCGCAAACCGAAAGCAGAACTGCCCCTGCCCCTGTGCGCCGTATGCCGGCACCTCTTACGGACCTTTCCAACAATCCGTTAGATACGATCACCCAAATCCCAGTCAACGACATCATCCCTAATCCGGAAGCCCCCGACACCATTTCCACAAGCGATGATGAACGGGTTTTTGCAGCAATAGCACCTGTCCCTACATTGCCTCCGGATACACTAATGGGGCAGCAGGCAGTGGCGGATATGCCGGAAATTAATCCAGCCAAGCTGCACAGATGGAGCTTTGGGCTAAAAGCGGGAGCCGATTATCAGTCCCTGCAAACCAATGCGCTGCTTGGTGGATTTGCTCAATTCAGGCTTAACCGGAAATGGGTATTGGAAGCCGGCCTGCAGTACAAGCGGCGTTCGGAAAACAACGGCAGCGGGCTGGGCATTTCACCGCCACGTGGAGATACCATCTATCTGCCTGCCTTTGCCAGCATTTCCCCTTACCACCGGTCAATTACCCGGGTGCATTTCCTGGAAGTACCGGTAACGTTGCAGTATCAAATTGGGAAGCGGTTAAGGGTGATGGGAGGAATGCAAGTGGCCTACCTGCGCAGTACAGACCAACCGGTAGGCAGCTGGAATGATGAAAGTAACAGGAACAGCCTGGAAAACACTGCTGATTTCACCTTAGCAGGAGCAGCAGGAGCGGCTCCGGTGAATGCGGCGCGGTTTGAGCGGTGGGACCTTGGTCTAATTGCCGGGCTTGATTACCGTATTGCCAGTCACTGGTCAGTAGATCTCAGATGGCAGCAGGGGCTGCGCGACCTGACCCCGGAGCCCTACTACCAAAACAACGAAATTTACAATAATACCAGTTTACAATTTGCACTCAAATGGCATTGGTAAGTGATCTAAAATATGGGTTGTGGGGCAGTTTGTGCTTCCTTTTTGCCTGTAGCAGTGATGATACAGCGCTACAGGACTTCGCGCCCGGTGAGCCCGGCTTTGCGACCTCCGCTTACTTTATTGACGCCACACTTACCCTTTCCGGTGCCGTAGCCACCACTGAACACATCGAGCTATATGCCGACCTCGACCCGGATACCCCCGAGGGCCGCAATGAATTCCAGGTTATCGAAAGCGGCGCAACCACAGAAGTCTATTCTGTTTTCTTCAATGACAGCACCCTTATCGACACCAATTTTCAAGACGAAGCGGTCTTCAACAACGCCGATCAGTTTTACGGTTCGGCCAGTTACCGGGGGGTGGGATTCTGTTTTTACCTACCCGCACCGGATGCCTCCTCTTCTCTCACCCTTGAGCTGGAAGATCTGCTGCAGCCCGGGCAAACGCTATCCCTAGGTCAAGCGCCGGGTATGGTGGAGATAGGGTATTTTAAAAACCACCCCACTGCCGTCGACCGGGCTGACCGGGGGCTGGTGACGACTGCGACGGAAAGCGCGAGTGGGTATTTAAAAATCCTCCAGGTTGTTTCCGATATACAGTCTGGTTTCGGAGATACCGGCTATCAGGTAACGGTTGAGTTTAGCGCCCCGTTGGGACATCAGCTTGGGCTAAACGAAGGCGGAGCAATAACCGGACAGGGACGGATTTTTATCCCGAAGCCCTAACCGAAACTATGTACTGATCTGCAACACATTCACGCACCTATCCCGAAAGAAGTTTGAAAAGATCTCAAAATAAATGTACTTTTATATTTAGTTATAAGGACTGTCCTTCTTCTCTACCCAGACTTACCCTTTCTTCAAACCGTTTCCAGGTTCATCATTCTTAAGTTTTAACCGGTCTGTACCGACCCGTTGATGTCTGTTTGTTTGCTTATCCCCCCTACAGCATCCTGATATTGTATCCTGTCCACACCGGGCAGGGGTATATTTCTATTCACCTACAAACCCGAAAACATGAGAATTCAATTCACTTTTTTGCTGTTGCTAATCTTGCCAAATCTTTATGCGCAGGACAAAGGGAGCCCCCTTCAGATTGAGGGGACTCCGGTTTCACTGGAAACTGATGCACTTGACCGTACCTTTTCAAACTATGAGGTTTTCCGCTTGGACATTTCTCCAATGGTCGTAAACCGGGAAACGAAAGGCGGCCTGCATGTAGCATTAAAACTTGGAAATGCGTACAACTGGAACGTACAGCTCCATCCTGCACCTTTGTTCAAGCCTGGATTTAAATACAAGGTACTGACAGAGCGGGGGATAACGTACCAGGCACCTCCCCAAAATGCCATATTCAAAGGGCGGTTCACATCACAGGATGCTGGCATGGTCAGGATGAGCATCCACGAAAGCTACATCCGGGGGGTATTAAAGTCCCGGGATGCCGAATACTATATTGAACCTTTGTCTGTTTTTTTGAAGGGTGCTAACCCAGCCCATTATGTAGTTTACCAAGCCAGTGATGTGCTTAAGGACCCTGAGCTGCACTGTGGGATGTCAGAGGCCCGTGAGCATGCTCCGAAAAAGGAAACGCCTACCGATTCCCCCACCAGAATGATGGACCCCTGTGTGAAGGAAGTGGAGCTGGCTTTGGCGGGCGCGTTTGATATGGTCACCAAGTTTGGTTCTGTCAATGCTGTCCAAAACCATATCCTCGATATTACGAATATCATGGAAGGGCTTTACACACCTTTTAATATCGACTATGTTATTGTAGATATGGTCATTCCTGCTTCTTCCGGTGCTGACCCCTGGTCTGGGAGTGCCTTTATGGATATCCTGCTGCCTGATTTTGCAACATGGGGGAATACAGCCGGGAACTTCGCAACGCATGATATCGGCCAGTTGTGGGTAGCGCGGAATGTTTTCAGGGGGTCTGAAGCCGAACCGGAATTCGGACTAATTGGCCGGGCAGACGGGCTTGGTGTGGTCTGCACCGGGGACAGGTACAACGTATGTGAGGATTTTAATCCGGCTCTGAGTTGTCTTTCCTCGCTGAGTGCACATGAAATCGGGCACCTTTGGAATGGCTTGCATAGCCTTGCTACTGAAAACGTCACCATCATGTCTGCATTCATTGTTTGTGCGGCCACTGAGTTTACAGCAGACAATACCAATAATATCCAATCCCATATTGACTCCCGTGGCTGCCTGTCTGACTGCGTGGTCCCGGACAATGACCTTTGCGCCAACGCCATCCCGGTGGAGTGTGGGCGCAACTACTCTGGCAATACGATTAATGCCACTGAAAATGATGCTCCTATGGCATGTACAGGAGGCGGGACACCCAATGAAGGGGTATGGTATCGTTTCAGCGGGAATGGCCAAATTGTTACGGTTAGTACAGCAGGGTCTGCTTTCGATACCCAGATTAATATTTACAGCGGCAACTGTGGAGCCTTAGTTTGCGAAGCAGGTGACGATGATGGAGGCTCAGGATCTACTTCTGAAGCTACCTTTTGCACCGCCGCCGGAACAGATTACTGGATCTACGTTGATGGCTTTGGCGGGGATGAGGGTTACTTTTTGCTTACCGTTACCTGTGAGGATGATATTACTCCTCCATCGATCTCCTGCCCTTCCAATCTTGTACTTAGCAATGATACGGGAGACTGCGGTGCTATCGTCAACTACGCGGCTGCCACTGCCTCCGATTTCTGCGGCATCGCCTCTGTCACCTACAGCCAAAGCAGCGGCACCTTTTTCCCGGTGGGCACCACAACCGTCACGGCTACCGCTACCGATAACTCCAACCTGAAAAGTGACTGCTCTTTCACCATCACGGTAAATGATACTGAAGATCCGGTTGCATTGTGCCAGGATGTGGAGGTCTACCTAAATAGTGACGGAGAGGGCTCTATTACTACAGCGCAGGTCAATGACGGATCATCTGACAATTGTGGCATAAAGAGCGTTTCATTAGATAAGGTTGACTTTGACTGTGATGACCTGGATGATAATACTGTGACCCTGACCGTTACAGATGATAGCGACAACACGGACCAATGCGAAGCTACAGTTACTGTTATTGACGATATCCCACCAGTCGCGGTATGTCTGAATTCAACCGTTGAGATACAGTGGGACGGATTTTACACCCTGCAGGAGTCAGATGTCTTTGATGCGATAAACAGTTTTGATAATTGTTTCATTACGGAAATCGACTTCCCGGCCACAGTATTCGATTGTGATGATAAGTTTATGACCTTTGAATTTCCGGTTACCATCAGTGACCAATCTGGCAACACCGATGACTGCACGGCTTCCGTGTATGTGGACGTGAGTAATGCCCTCCCCCCACAGTGGTCTACCGGCAGTATCGGCAACTCAAGCAATACCTATGCTTTCGATCCCTGCTCCAAACCTGCCCCTGAAGACGGGGACTATACCCTGACGAGCACCGGACGGACTACTCCGGACAACAATTTTGACAACATGGGCTACATGTACCAACCACTCTGCGGAAACAGTGGCATGCAGTTCAAGGTAGAAGATGTGGACAATGGCTACGTGGGGCTCATGATGCGGGAATCCGGCAATCCGGGGTCGAAAATGGCAGGTGTTTTCTCCAATCTCACTAGCCTCCTGCGGTGGCATACCCGCTATCAAACCGGTGGCAATGCCAACAGTATTCTCTTGTACAAGCCTTTCCCATACTGGCTGCGGCTGGTACGTCAGGGCAACTGGATCAGGGGCTACTTCAGCCAGTATGGTACCAACTGGCAGCTGATCCATCAGGTATATCTGCCGATGAATAACTGTATTGGCGTGGGCGTTGCCGTTTACACGACTGATCCCAACGGAACAGCAGAAGCCGTGGTCAGCCACGTCTCAACGGTCACCAATCCTATATTCCTGAATGGGGGCCATACACCACAAGGCATTAGTATGGAAAACCCTGAGGGGCAGCTGAGCATGCAGGCCTATCCTAATCCTGCCAGCGAAGAGCTGTTCATCGAACTGGAAACCCGGGAAGACCTCCCGGTTACTTATCAGCTCTACAATGCGCTGGGCCAGGCCATGCAGACCCAGGAGCAGAAATCCTCCAAAACCACAGCCCGATGGGATATCAGCCAGCTCAGGCCCGGCACTTATCTCATGGAAGCCCGACTGGAAAACGGGCAGCGGCAAGTGATTCGGTTTGTAAAAGCTAACCGGCCGTAAATTCAGGTTACCCTGAAACGAATTAAGCCCGGCAGGCTAAATGCTTGCCGGGCTTTTCTTTTTTTTGATCGAAGCCCAGGTGCCAGGCTCCAAATTTCTTTTCGATCACGAAACAGGCGTTAAAACGAAGTCCGCCGCTGAACCGGTTCCTCTTTCGAAAACAAGTTGCTGTCGCGCCCAATATTGAAGGAAACAGACAGATAAAACAGGCGGCTATCGACATCCTGGTAAGGCATTACATTTACACCATCTACGCGCTCCGTATAATCCTGATTCAGAAAGTTGGTCAGGTAATACTTGAACTGCAAATTGACCCCACCCGGGAACTGCATGCCGCCAAAAACAGAAGGCATGAGCAGGTTGGTACGGTCACTGAACCACTCATTGAATTTTTCCTCCTTATCGTCATCAATAAACAGTTTCTCTTTGTAGTTGAACAGAAAATCAACCTCAGCCCCTCCGTACACGAAAGTGTTCCGGTCGAAGTTTCCAATTTTAAACGCTACGGGTACGCCCAGCGAATAAGCCCGCCGCTTGACTTTCACGTCGTCGCCGGGTTCTATTGCGTTGGCAAATTCTGCGATGCTGATGCCATCATTTTCAGTGATAAAGCCGATATTTCGAATACCGTAGCCGGTAAACAAACCGAAGTTATTCCCGAAATCAAAGTGCCACTTTTGGCCAACATGAAAAAAGGCAGAAAAGCGAAGGATGCCTGAGGCATCTGCATCGTTCACATCTACATCAGCAAAAGAGAAAATGAATTCACCGCCATTGGTGGAGTAAATTTCCACGGATTGGGCAGTGGTGTCCTGCGCCAGTACAAAAAAAGCGCTGCACAGGAAAGCAAGAGTAAACAGGTATTTCATAGGAAGTGGATTTAGGGTGGCAAGTTAAGGATAAGCGCCCAACGGAGCAACTTCCACTGCTATGGATACCCGGCAATTTCGCTCTAGCTTAACAACTGATAGGCCAGCAAAGCGCTCAGGTAGGCCAGCCCGGTCATAAAGGCAAACTGAATCGCCGGCCATTTCCAGCTTTTGGTCTCCCGCTTTACGACCGCCACCGTACTCATACACTGCATGGCGAAAACGTAAAACAGCAGCAGAGACAGTGCCGTGGCGAGGTTATAGACCGGCTCGCCCGTCAGCGGGTTCCGTTCCTGCGCCATCCGTTCCCGGACCGTAAATTCATCATCGGCCGACCCGATACTGTAGATAGTGGCCATAGTGCCCACAAAGACTTCACGGGCTGCAAATGAAGTGATGAGTGCAATGCCGATTTTCCAGTCATAGCCCAATGGCCGGATGACGGGTTCCACGGCTTTGCCAATATGCCCGGCAAAGGAAGCTTCGATTTTGCGGGAAGCCACCAGGTTGTCTGTTTCGGTTTCATCGAGCTGAAGCTGTTCGGCAGCAGACAGGGCTTCCGTTTCGGCAGCAGCCATTTCACCCGGAGGCCCATAGCTGGCCAGGAACCAGAGGATGATAGAAACGCCCAGAATAATTTTCCCGGCTTCCACCACAAAGGACTGCACCTTTTCCCAAACCGTCAGTCCCACATTACGGACCACAGGCACCCGGTATTCAGGCAGTTCGAGCATAAGAAAGCTCTGTTCGCGGGTCTTCAGGATGAGCTTGAATATATAGGCCGCCCCCAGGGCGCTTACGATGCCGAGCAGGTACAAGCCCATAAATGCCAGCCCCTGCATATTGAAAATGCCGAGCACCGTCCTGGGGGGTACTACAAACCCGACCAGCACCGTGTAGACCGGAATCCGGGCCGAGCAACTGATAAACGGCGTCACCAGAATCGTAATCAGCCGTTCCTTCCAGTTGCCAATCGTGCGGGTACTCATGATGGCAGGAATGGCGCAGGCCCCACCCGATACCAAGGCAACGATACTCCGGCCGTTCAGCCCAAAGGATTGCATGACCTGATCAAACATGAAAGCAGCCCGGGCCATGTAGCCCACTTCTTCCAGTATGGCAATGAGCAAAAACAGTATAGTGATCTGTGGGATAAAAACCAGGACCCCTCCCAGCCCGGCAATGATGCCGTCCGTCAACAAATCAGTAAACCAGCCCGCAGGCAGAATTTCCCGCACCTGATCGCCCACAAAGGTAAAAAAGGTCTCAATCCACTCCATAGGTGTGCCTGCCCATGCGAAGATAGCCTGAAACACCAGCAGCATTAGCCCGAAAAAGATGAGCGGGCCGAAAAAACGATGCGTCAGTACGGCATCCAGGCGCTCAGTGATACCCTTTTCCTCGCTATCGCCGGACTTAAGTGCCGACTTGACCACCGGCGTAAAGCGGTCGAAGCGCTGCATCGTTTCCCCAACCTGTGAGCTAAGGGATACAAACCCATGTTCTTCGCTTGTATCCTTCAGCAAAGCCCGTTGGGCTTCCGACAAAAAGGGCAGCCACTCATAATGATGAGCGATCAGAAGCCCCTGATAGGTATTAGCGCCCGGCACTATGGCTCTGGCAGCATCGGCCAATGCTTTTTCCTGTCCGCTCATGCTGAAGAAGGGGGAGGAAGCCTTATACGAGCCTGGCTTCGCAATCATTTCTTCAAGCAGGCGCTTTAAATCGTCCACTCCTGCACCGGTCCGCCCACTGAGCATCACCACAGGGACGCCCAGGCCTTTGCGCAGCAGTTCAGTGGATACTTCCAGCCCCTGTTGCTCAGCTACATCAGACATATTCAGTGCCAGTACAAGCGGCAGCCCAAGATCCCGTAGTTGAGTGAGCAGCAACAAATGTTTCTCCAGCTTCGTCACATCCGCCACGTATACCACGGCATCCGGGTAATTCTCGTCATTAGGATTGGAAAGAGACTGTACGACAATACGCTCGTCGATGGATGTGGGGTAAAAGCTATAGGTGCCCGGGAAGTCAATGATACTGACCTCCTGCCTGTTCCCGAGCACAAGCTTTCCGACTTTCTTATCGACGGTAACGCCTGGAAAGTTGCCCACTTTCTGCCGCAGTCCGGTAAGCTGATTAAAGAGTGATGATTTGCCGCAGTTGGGGTTTCCCAACAGGGCGATAGTGAACGTCTTTGTCATTGGAAAGGGATACCTGATTACTTCAACACAATACTCGCTGCCTCTGCCTTACGTAGCCCCAGCAAAACATTATCAACTTTAACGTAGCAACCACCGCCAAAGGGCGCTTTACGGATGTATTCGATCCGGCTGCCCGGCAAAACCCCCATCGCCATTAACTTACTGCCGATGCGCTCATTGGAAAAATGAGAGACTTCGCCCTTTAAGCCAGGCTTGGCTTGGTTGAGTTCGTTTTGCTGCCCTACTGTTGCTACCACGCCCTTTCTTTTTATTTAATCCAAATAATAAAACACAAAAGTAACACCAAATTAAAGGGCGAGATCAGCACAGGAAGTGATTATTATCACTTGAAGGTCAAAAATACCTAATCGGGGTGTTTTTTATACCTAATACTAGGTACTTTCTCTCTCTTTTTGGTCACTAGTACCTCAAGCCACTTAATTCTGTGCAAACCCGAAATCTTCCATCGATACTTTCAGAGGGATACACTGATCACAGGCGCACAAACGGCATTTGTAAGAGGCGATGATCTCGGCAATCTTGCGGTTGCGGCACACCCGTACCGGCACCCGAAGCAGCACAGTAGGGTCTTCAATGCTAACGTAGACCAGATTCACGATAAACAACCCATCCCGTTCCACCACTTCGGTATGAACGGTGGTGAATTCAGGCATCAGGTCTTCCGGGCGGTCCGGTAGCGCTGCGAGCCGTTCCTCCTCGTATTGCGCCTCAATGAAGTCATTGATCAGTGCACTGTACCCTATTCCTTTTTCTTTGTCCATAGCCTTTCATAAGTTTTATTGGCAGCAAGTATTCGCCTGCTATCGCAATCATGCTTTCCTTACTGACAACGCGAAAATGGCAAAAGTTTTATTTAGACTACGTCCAGATAGTAAGATTAACCAAAAAATACCGAATGGTAGGGAGGTAGGGTACCGAATGCCCTGCATGCTCAGGCTGCCAGGGTTTACGCCAGCCTGCCGAGGCTTTAAGCTGAAGCCAGCTGCCAGCTTCGGAGCTGTTGAGGAGACGGTTGGATCTCGCGGTTTTTTGTTAACTTACTGCATCTTAAATCATTCACTCAACCCTACATCCATCCTTTATGAAATACCTGCCCTTGCTTTTGCCGCTATTTTTCCTCTTTGCCTGCACAGATAGTGGCAGCGATGCCCAAATCACCGGTACGTGGCAGGGTGTCAGCTGGATCGTAAACGGGGAGACATCCGGCCGCAACGCCAATCAGGTTACGTTTACATTTGAGCCCACCGGTACTTATACTGGCGCTTTTGGCACACAGGAAGAAGCGGGGACCTACCGCGTGGAAGGCAATAAGCTGTACACGCATGCTGAGGGTCAGGCTGAGAAAATGGTAGAAGTTGCCGTTTCAGGCGCAGATACGCTCCGGATGAATATGAACCGGGCCGGTACGCCGGAGGAATTAGTGCTGGTAAAAGAGTAAGCTATGCCGTGAGCCAGTGTACAACGTGTAAGAGGCAGATCTGACTTTTTACTGTTCCTTTCTGATAAAGATTGGCTGCTTTGCTTTACACTTACAAAAAGGATTTTCTGAGCGCTTTCGCCCGACAGCCGCCCAAGAGACCTAAATCCCCAGAAAAGCATTAAGGCTTTCCCGATACTGTTTCCCCAACGGCACATCAAAGGCCCCAACATGAACAATAGCGTCTACGAAATTAGCAGACCGGAAGTGCCGGAGCCCAATCACATACTGCCGGTGCACCTGCAGGAAATCCCGGGGCGGCAGCGTAGCGAGAAACTCCTTAAATGTGGAGCGGATAAAGAAACGCTCGGATAGCGTATAAACCCAGACATAATTACCATCAGACTGAGCGTAGACGATATCTGTCAGTCCCACTTTGTAGTAGGTCTGCTCCTGTTTGAGGAGAATAAAAGGTGAAGTAATTTCCCTCTTTGCCACCTTTAGGCTGTCCTTCTCCAGTCCGGAAAGTGCAAGTTCAATGGCAGACCTTAGCGTTATGGGATGTACAGGCTTTACCAGATAGCCAATGCTGTTAGGCAACTGCTGTGTTCTGTTGTATAAAGCCTCACCGGCAACGGAAATAAATAGTATGGGGATAGAAAGGTGCGCAACTGCCTCTGCAACATCTATCCCTAACAGTTTTCCCTTTAGGTGCATATCCAGTATAATCAGATCAGGGGGCAACGTCAATATCCGCTGTAGAGCCTTCTCCCCATTTTCCAGATGGGAGATATTGTGGTATCCCAACTCCTTAAGTAACATCTCCAGCTCCAGGGCGAAAGAGTAATTATCTTCAACAATGAGGATTTCAACCGGTTTGCCTCCCATAAATTATAAGTATTGACGCTGTGCAAATGAACTGCTCCCTTTAGCCTCTGCCAACGGAATCTGAACCGTAAACTGCGCTCCGCCCCCCTCGCCTTTGCGCCAGCCCACCGGAGTTTTATTGACCTCGGCCAGGGAAAAAACAAGCTGCAGCCCCAGCCCAAAGCCTTTTTCCTGTGCAGTACCCGGTGTGGAGGTTTTCAAGCCCTCCCCTGCTTCTATTTGCGCTATGATGGCTGCGGGCAATCCAGGCCCGGTGTCTGCCACACAGAGCAAGGCATGCATAGGGTCAGCCTGCTCCGTCCATACCCTGACCCGCCCGCCTTCGGGCGTAAACTTGATAGCGTTGTCCAGCAGGTTGCGGAGGATGACGCCCAACATGTCCCGGTCGCAATGACAGCGCAAATCCTGCAGTTGGCTATCCTCAAGGGTAATACCTTTGGCACTCGCCCGAATGATGAAGAAAGCCAGGGTATCCTGTACAGCCTGCCTGAGGTAAATATCCACCGGGCGGTATTTCCGGCCCTTTTGCTGGTTGAGCGACCAGTGCAGCAAATTTTCCACGAGATGCAGGAGCTGACTCGCGTCCTCCTCTATTTTGCGCCCAAATTTCTGCAGCCCCTCGTAGTTCTGCTCTCCCAACAGGTAGTTCACCTTCCTGGCAATACCCCGGAAGCCCATTGCCGGTACTCGCAGGTCGTGGCCAAGGATAGAAAAAAGCTGATCTTTCGTTTGGTTGAGCACTTGCAAATCGTCCCGCTGCTGCTCAATAATTTGCCGCTGCCGCCGGGTGTAGAAGGCAAAAACCACGCCTGTTATCCCGAGCAATGCGGTGGCCAGGGCGATCGCAAGGTTACGGCTTGACTCTGCTTTGAGCACCGCTTCCCGTTTTATTTGCTCTGCTTCAAGTTCCTGTTTCTCCAGCTCAAATTCGAACTCCTGGTTTTGCACCTTCAAGTCCGTAATACTTCGGATTTGATTAACCGTATCGGACAGCCAGCGGTAGTCCCCGAACAGGGCTACTGCCTGAGTGTATTGCTTATTGCCTTCGTAGGCTTCCAGCAGCACGTTCAAGGCACCCAACGCATCCCCGTAGCGCTTGACATTCAAAAAAGCCTGATAAGATTCGCGGGCCAGCGTTGACGCTTCTTCATATTGCTCGGTGCGAAGTGCCCAACGGGCTTTGGTATCTTTGAAAAAAAGCAAGTGCTCCTTTCCTATTCCACTGTCTATTTGAGACGCTGCCTCCTGTAGGGCCAGACCAGCCTCTACGGCCCGCCCCATTTCCGTAAGAATAAGGGCGCGCTTGATCAAAGCCTGTACCGTGAATCCCAGAAAACCATTACTTGCCGCAGTGCTTAGCACTTCCTCGAGCACCTTCAGCGCCTGCTCTTTATCCCCGAAGTAATACCAGGCAGAGGCTTGAATCGACAAAGCATTGAGCAGTCCTTCCACCTGCCCGGACTCTTTCGCAGTACCGACTGCTTCTTCAGCGTAGGATAAGGCTTCATTATGAGCGTACTGATCCATTTTGAGACTCGCCAGGCCTGTGAGAATATTCGGCAAAGCGGTCTTATAGCCGTAGGCTTTACACAAGCGGTAAGCTTGCTCGTAACTTTGAAAAGCACTAACCAATTCGCTATTGTTCTCCTGTAGATCTGCAATCGCCTGAAGCGTTGTAATCATTTCCGGTATAGCTCCCTGCCTTTCCCGAATGCTATATACGCGCTTGTAGGTAGCCAGGCTCTCTTCAGGATTGCTTCTTTTCAACAGCACGGCTTTGTTGAATAGCGGGCGCAGCAGGTTTGTCGTGTCTTTCAGCTCGCTATACATTTTCGCACTAATGTCATAGTAGACAATCGCAGAATCCGAAGTCCCCTGATAATGATAAAGGGTACCCAGCTGATTGTTAATGTAAGCCTGCTGAGGCTTTAGGTTTTTTGCCCGGGCTGCTCCCAATTGTTCCTGATAAACAGCCTTGGCTTCGACCTGTTTGCCCATCAGGCTGAGCATCACACCACTTTTAGTGCACGCCATGATGGAAAGGTCATACAAGCCTGCCCTTTCATAATATCGGCAGGCCTCCTCAAAGCCTTGGCTTGCCTGCTGATGATCGCCGCTCAGATAGGACAAACTGGCCTCTTTCTCACAGACATAACCGATAGTAGCGGTATCTTTAACGGCAGTGGCCAGTTGCCGGAGTGCTTCGATGTACTCACGCGCCAGCGCCTGATCGGTTTGCAGCTTCTGGTCTATCGCTGTTTTGTACAGGTCGATTTTAGCTTCCGGGCTACCCGCTCGTTCAATCACGTTATATAGGCTATCCCTGAATGTGTTTGAAGTGTTTTGGCTACTGATTGGGAAGACCATCAGTAGCAGAAGTACTGTAGTTAGTAACTGGTGCATATTGTTTAGTTTCTGCGGGCGTCCTTGATTTAAGCTCGTAGACAGTCCTGCCAGAGCTGTGAAACTAAGAAACAGGAAGGGAATTCACTACTTTGAGAAAGAAACCAGCGCGTTTTCTGTTCTGGCTACTCTTCAGTAAACACAGACCGTACTGTTTCTCATTTCCACTGACTATTTACAAAGCAAACGAAATACCACAACTGATGATTTGTAGAACCGCTGGTCTAAAAAAGAGTTGATTTTTACCTCGGGATTTTACTACTAGAAAGATACTCATTTGCTTCCAAAGTGCCAATTCTACATTCTTCTTTTATCACAAAAATCCGAATATTCGTCACCAATAACAGTGCATACATCACAATGCTGCTGCTTGCCCTCAGGTTAATTATAAACTGACCTTTCGCACGCGAAAGATTTGGAAAATTGATTAATAATGTTGGGGCAGTTATCTTGCAGCTCAAAGGAGCGCAAGATGAAAGACCCAAAGTTACTTGACTTGTATTCGGACTACCTGCTGGCATCGTTTCGCATGGCGACAGCCACCGGCTTGTCCGAGCTGACCGATCAGGCACTGAGCCATGACAAGATCAGCCGTTTTTTAGGGCAGGAAGCCTTCACGGCAAAGGACTATTGGCGTTGCATAAAGCCTTTGGTACGTAAAGTGGAGCACCCGGACGCGGTCATCAAGATAGATGACACGATCGAGGAGAAGCCGCACTCTACGGAGAATGAAGTGGTCACTTGGCACTGGGACCACTCCAAGAAGCCGAAAGCGGGGCACACCAAAGGGATCAACATCCTGAATTTCCTTTACCAGAGCCCACAGGGCATAGAGCTGCCTGTTGCTTTTGAGATCGTGCGCAAGTCGCAAGAATACGTGGATGCCAAAAGCGGGCAGGTAAAGAAGCGCAGCCCCCGCAGCAAGAACGAGATGCTGCGCGACCAGCTTTTTGCACTTGTCAAATACAACCGCGTGCCCTTCCGCTATGTGGTATGGGACACTTGGTTTGCTGCCAAGGAGAACTTCGAGTTCGTGCATTATGAGCTGGGCAAGCATTTCATCAGTGCCTTGAAGAGCAACCGCAAGGTCGCCCTTAGCATGGAAGACAAGCTGGAAGGCAAGTTCCACCGAGTCGACGGGCTAGAACTGCAAGCAGGCCAGGCCATTACTGTTTACCTCAAAGGGCTGGATTTCCAAGTCCAGTTGGTCAAGCAGGTCTTTATAAACCAAGACGGCTCAACTGGAGACTTGTACCTGGTCACCAACGATCTGGAGCTAAGCGGCCCAGCTATCTGCACAACCTACGGGACACGCTGGGGAGTGGAGGTATTCCACAAATCGCTCAAACAAAACGTGGGGCTGGAAAAGTCCCCCACCAAGCACGAGACATCCCAGTGCAACCATGTTTTTGCTGCCATGATTGCCTGGACTAAACTCGAACTGCTGGCTGCAAAAGAGCAGACCAACCACTTTGCCCTAAAAACCAAAATTTATGTCAATGCCCTCAGGGCGGCTTTTCAAGAGGTGCAAAGGCTCAAAGCCTATGTCCCTAAAATTGGACCGCCGGATGGGCTAGCCACCCCTCTTTTGGGGTAAGGCCTTGATTAACTTGTTCATGCGAGTGCTTTTTCAGTGCCATGCACTGAGTGGGCTTGCTGTGCCAAGCACCCTGAGTACTGCTAATTTTTTCAATTATCATAACCTTTCGCGTGCGAAAGGTCAGTTATAAATTGCCGGAGCAATCATAACAAAAAGGATTGGGCACTAAACATAAAATTATAACATATATGAAGGAGTGTTCTATTTTTAAGTCCGCAGTAAAAGCAGCATTAACTATTTCCATAGGTTTCGATTTGTTTTTCAAAAATGAGTTTCTCATTTTTTGCGACGTAGCGAGCGATTCAATTTAAGCTACATGATCCGGTTGGTCAGGCACCTGAAAATGGTGCAATTCTCCCATTACTTTGCTAAGCTATGTACCGATAACCCCAATAACAATCCATACTTCCCATCATAGCTCTCCATCAGGTATGCCTGATCACCGGATTTTTTGACCTAAGGAACTAAACTTAGCAGAGTGTTGTAAGTGTTGAGACATCGAAAAACCCCGAAAAAAGTCAATATGAATGTTTCTGCAGTTAACAAATCCCCGGCAATTCTTTTTTCGTGACATACAAACAATGCAAATTCAAACATAGTGTTATAAACCCGTCACAAATAGATATCCAATTGACAATATTTTTTCTTAGCAGGCAGGCAACCCGGAAACGATGGTTTTCGCCAGGCAATAAAAACCGTTTTGTATCTTTCCGGGAAAAAGCATATGTTCCGGTTTCTTTTCCTTAGTGCGGTTTGCTTACCGTTGCTATCCAATGCACAAATCATCAACAAGGGCATCGACCTCAGCGGCTTCTCTTTGGACTACCACAGCCTTCCTTTTATCGACCTGGATACAATGAGTAGCCGGCAGGTAACCGTAGACCGGGAGCCCGGTGTATACCTTGGGCATCCAACCACGGTACTCCTGGAAGACGGGCAAACCCTCTACTGCACCTATCCCAAAGGGCATGGCCGCGGGCCTATCGTACTCAAGCGCAGCGATGACGGTGGCCAAACCTGGAGCGAGCGCCTGCCCGTGCCCGCAAGCTGGGAAAGTTCGCTGGAAGTGCCCACCCTTTACCCCGCCGAAGGCCCGGATGGCACCCAACGGCTGCTGCTCTTTTCCGGTCTCTACCCCGCCCGAATGGCTTACTCCGAAGATCAGGGCAGCACCTGGACCGAACTGCAACCGCTGGGCAACTGGGGCGGTATTGTAGTCATGGGCGACCTGGTCCCACTGCGTTCCGGCAAGGGGCACTACATGGCCGTCTTCCACGACGATGGGCGCTACTTCAGCCACCGCGGCAGATCCGAAGAACCTTCGGCTGAAAGGGCCAACAATCAGGCCGAATTCACCCTCTACAAAACCTTTTCCTACGATGGCGGGCTGACCTGGACGGAGCCGGAAGCCATGCTGCAATCCCGTTTCCTCCATCTCTGCGAGCCCGGACTTATCCGCTCGCCGGATGGCGGGCAAATTGCTATGCTGCTGCGGGAAAACAGCCGCCGGATGAACAGCCAGATTATGTTCTCCAATGACGAAGGCCAAACCTGGACCCGCCCCCGCGCCCTGCCCAACAGCCTCAACGGCGACCGGCATCAGGCCATCTATACCCCCGACGGGCGGCTGCTGATTTCCTTCCGCGATATGGCACCAGCCTACTGGCGCTATCAGGCGCTGAAAGCCGAATGTCAGGATTGCGGTACGGCTCAGCTGAAAGCTCAGGCCGGTCCTGCCAGCCCCACCACCGGCGACTGGGTCGCCTGGATAGGCACCTACGAAGATCTCGTGGAAGGCAGGGAGGGGCAGTACCGTATCCGGCTGAAGGACAATACCAAAGGCAGTGACTGTGCCTATCCTGCGCTGGAATGCCTGCCGGATGGTACCATCGTGGCGACTACCTACGGGCACTGGGCGGAAGGGGAAGCGCCTTATATTTTGAGCGTACGAATGAATATGGAAACACTAGTGCCTCATTAGTTAAAACCAGCTACTCACAAAAAAACACCTGTTAGTCACTCCAGAGACAGCGTTGATCACAAATTCCAAATCCAACATGGGAAGATTATTATTTTTGTTATATCAAATGCTAAAGCTTCCTACTCCTAATCAATTAACAATTCAAAGACAATGAAATTAGTGCGATTTAAATCTACTTCTAAATTGTCTGTCTACCTTATCAGCGGTCTAACCCTGGTTTTTTGTATATTTGGGTTTATCGGAAAAACCTCTGCTAACAAATGGGCAATCTCCCAAAGTCAGTTCACCTACGTCAAATATGCGGGAGACTCCGTTTTTGTCCCGTTGGGCAACTCAGATATTCCCATGCCAGGTCAGGAGGGAAAAGTGGCTGATAAAAAAATGCTCTATACCAATAGCTCGCGCAGCGGAGTAGCTGGTTGTCCCTTTGCTGAGGAAGACTCCGAAACGGAGGTATCTTCCTCTTCGAAATGGCTCGACGCTGACTTCCTGATCAAAACTACTATCATTACAGCAATGGCACTGTTTTTGTATTTAAAGCTGCCCCCTAACCAAATATAAAAGCACTACATTTCCATAAGTTCAATAACGTTTGTTTATCAAGCGATTTCAGTTTTCCATTCATTTTTCGCTGCTAAGCTATACCGACGACGAAGTAGTTTGGGACCAAACATGACTTCGTGTCGGCATATACTCGTGCGTCGGGTTTGTGCCTTACGCCCAAACCTCTCCGTTCCGAGTATATTTACACCTATTTGCCCTAGTTTGGTCAATCCGGTCGATCAGATGTTACACCTGACTGCTGTTCTCACTCAGCAATATTGCAAAAGTCGCAGAACAGCTGATTCTACCCAGCACTCAGTTAAATTCCTCTGCCAAATCCTTGCTGCATGTATCGGGTAACACTGATCGCCGGTTTTTTCTCCTTTGTTAATGCCCCCTCCAGAGCATTAATAGTTCTAAGAATCATAGGTACTGTTACTGATCGTGTTCAGTGTAAGAATGCACCTGCTGACTGGTTTCTTTCGGTAGAGTATCTATGTGCGATTTTTCGTATTCCCCCACTCTGGGACCAAATGAAACCGGGTCCTCAATAGTACCACCAATGCAACTAAATTGCTCATATGGAAGCTGGTGCGCATGGAGAACCCTTGTAAATGCGGCTCTCGCCCCTTCATTAAAATTAAAGGAAGGCTCATTAACCCTTCCGTTTTTCTCGCTCCTGTCTGCGATAAAACGTACGGCTGCGCAAAACCTGTCCATGCTATTCGCACCCTCTTTCAGGGATGCTTCCAATATTCCTAAGAGAAAATCTCTTTCGGGGGTGCCGATATAACTCTGAAAGATCTTATCGTTTCTGATTGCTTTCAATACTTCATAGAAAATATCACGGGATCTCTTCGACCTTACTTCATGGTAATCATAATAGCTAAGCGCCCCCAACCTCCGAAGCCCTTCCTTACGGGCATCAGTAGTTAACAGCTCTTTCTTAAGACAATAAGCGTATAATTCTAACAGTTCATCAAGATATTTGTAATTGAGCCCTTCTTTGCAAACCTCAACCATAGCACCAAAAACCAGTTCCGGGAAATCTTCTTCTGTTACGTCTGAGAATAAGGCAGACCTCACGAGGTCGGTCTTTCCCTTCTTATTCACAACAGACGCCATGAAAAGGTAGTTTCTGATCTCCAGCTGGTAATAACGCTTTCTGCTATCCGGCCCTGAATTGCGGGCTTCGCTCTCTAAGTCAAGCTTATCACTCCTAAAAAAGTCATCGTAAAGGGCGGCTGCCCGATTTACCATGGTCGTATCCCCCTCATTAAACAAAGCAGGCTCCTCTAATGCTGACCGAAGGAACTGGTTGACAGCATCTATTTCCTGATCCAAACCACAGCGGCCTGCACCAGGCTTACCTTCTAAAATAGCCTTCCAGGAGTCCATGGTCTCCGTCCAGATTTGTTCTTTATAAAGCTGAACCAGACTCTGCTTTGGGGTATCGCAGATATGCATCAGGTTGATGCTATTAGGATCTTCTATCAATTTCCCCCTTTTCCAAATTAGTTTGGGCAACAGCTGCTTTAAGTCATCACTGCCGTCAATTCGTTGCTTCGTCTTCTCAATCGAATGGTAATCATACATGGCATAGCCTACATTATTACTCAGCAATCCATTGAGCTGCCGGGTGAGTTCGGAAAAGCCCGTACCGGAAACATTATTTTCACTCATGGGACCTTTGCTGCCCAGAACAAATCTCCTGACCGGTACATACTGTCCTTTGCCGTTGGTGTCTCCCAGAGCGTAATCAGGTAGGTCCCGGAAGAAGCACTTTGAGCGGTCTGTGGCTTCCCATTGCCTACCATCGTTATGTATCAAAGTCACCCCAATCTCTTCTTGCTGTAAAGATTTGGGCAACTCCAAAGTGACGGGATAATACTGATATACGCCTGCCATGACCAGACCACACAGTGTCATAGCCCCTGCTGCGACCCTTCCATTTCGGATAAAATGCCAGGTCTTGGGGGCAATATACAGGGTAGGGGCAAACCATATATCCTTGGTATTAAACCAATTGGACAAAGAAGCTAACTTCCAGACCTTCGCCAGGCTTACGCCTAAAAACCCCATACCCGCTGCTACTATGCCTTCTGCAGCATATTGCATCCAGGAAAAAAAGGCTCCGCTTCCATTCATACCCTGTGAAGCGTTAAGCCAGTGCCGACCCATCAATGTCATCACTGCGATAGCTGATATGAAACCAATCGCCCACCCATTGGACTCTGTCTTTTTCAGGGTTTGTTTCTTAAACCGTAATTTTCGCTGCCCATTATGAGCCTTACCCAGGTAATCAATGGCAGGAAATTGATAACTAAAGGCATATTCTAAATCCTGGCCCTCTTCAGGTTTGATTACAAAGGAAAATGACTTGAGTGCCCGAATCCCCACATGATCTGCATATTGAAGGGGAAGATCGCACTGCAGGCGATACGTACGCCGAATGCCCGGATCCAGTACTTGTCCCGTGCAGCTACTCGAGCGGTCTTCATCCATTAGCTGAGCGGGGATATCGACTGACTCCGCTTTCTTACCGAAATGGATCACCATCCGCTTCAGATAATAGGAAGGATCCTCTCTGAGCGTGGAAATCTCAAGTGGAATTTCCAGAACTGTATGGTTATCGAAATAACGAATACCAGCTCCTCCTGATTTGGCGATTTGGATGTGCATAAATGTCTAACTTTATGGAAATTTCGTATCAGTCCCAACTGCGCTTTTGAAACCAGCGGGATAGATGCTAATTCAATAGCAGCGCTCAAGGTAAAAGGAAAAGACAGATAAGCCACAAACCCCATTGTAGTACTTCGCGGACCTGCAACATGAAGTTAGTACGGAATTTTATCTTTTTTGTTTCATTATCTTGTTTTGTCTGCCCAAATTACAGCATAAAGGCGGCAGAGTGCCTGTGCCCTAAGGGTAATCGCCTTACGCAGGGACAGTGGGGAAAGCACCTCCACCGTTTCCCCAAAGGACAAAAGCTGATTTTCCAGCTCTACATTATGCACGAGGTAGTAAGCAAAGATCACGCTTCCATCAGCAGCCTGTTCATGCACATGCTGTGACGGGTGGAGCGGCTTGGTCTCAATGTAACGAGCCCGCTCCGGAGTCGCCTTGAGCAGTACAGGCTCCGGTTGCCGGCCGGTAGGAACGGACACTCCAATGACCGCCTCGAAGAATTGCTGTGGCTGAAAACCCGGATTTTCGATAAAATCAGCGAGCAGGTAAACCTCTGCCTGCCGGATACGGTCAAAGGCATAGGTCCGGATGCATTGCGCCTCATGGTCGTGAGCAAACAAAAACCAGCGGTTGTTATACTCCTTGACCAGGTGCGGGCTGACGATACGGCGAAACTTATACCCTTCCGGCACCTTAAACGGGTGATAGTCGAGCAACAGGCAGCGCTGATCGCGGCAGGCGCGGTACAGCAGATCAAGCCATTCCAGTCCAAGCCCCACCATATTGTCCTCCAACTGCAGCACGGTGCGCTCCGAGGCCGGCCGGACCCGCAGGGCCTCCGAGACTTTGGCAACCACCTGCTCCACGCCCTGCACCTGTGGGAAGCCACGGAACTGCCGCAGCAAACTCATAGCCTCCCGCAGTGCTTCCACGTCTGCCGTGCCCAGTGGCATTTGAGTGATGGAAAAACCCGGGTCGCTGTACGCATAGCCTGCCTCCCTCGGGTCCCATTGGATGGGGGCCCGGTATCCGAGTATACCACTCCGCATATTTCGAATATCCTTTTTGATGGTATCTCTCGATGGAGCGGCGCGGTCTTCGCCTTCGTACTCCCGCAGTTCCTCCCCACAGGCTTGTGCCAGCTCTTGCCAGGTCCAGTAGCGCTTATTGCGGCGGCTCAGGCACCGGTCGATTGTCCGGTAGCGGATCATTGCGTGCCGATTGGTTGCCATATATTCTTATTTGGGCCGATAACTTAACACTTTTTTCGCAGACCATTGCATCCCGCGTACCTACAGTACGCAGGGCCGGGGTAGGTTTGTGGAAAAACAAAAAGACATGCGTATCATTCACTCTGTTTTTGCGCTGTTTGCGCTGCTGATGATCGTCTCCTTTACCCCTTCTATTGATGGCTCCAGCGAGGAAAACTTTCAGGCTTCTGTCAAAAAAATGAAGGAAGGGCTTTCTGATGAAGACAAAGCGGCCTTTGAAGAAGCCCTGCAACTCATGGCTATGGATGGCTTCAGTTTTGCTGACCTCCTGCAAGGAGAAAAAGGCGCGGAAAAAATACTCGAGGACTACACCGAGGCTTTGGATGGGCTCACTGCCAGCGAAGTCATTGCCAAAGGTGAAGCCATTAAAGCGGAACAGGAACGCAAAAAGAAAGAACAGGCCCGATTGGAGATCGAAGAACTCTACCAAAAAAAGCAGGATGCCGAAACGCAAAAGGAACAATTACAGGGTTTTGAAGTAACACAATCTAAATTTTACAAACGCAAAGACTACTTCGGCTCCCCGGAACCCATCATCGAGCTTACCGTAAAAAATGGCACTTCATCTGCCATATCCCGGGCATACTTTAAAGGTACACTGGCGAGCCCTAACCGATCTGTGCCCTGGCTTACAGATGACTTCAACTACCAAATAGCCGGTGGGCTGGAGCCGGGAGAAAGTACGACCTGGAACCTGGCGCCCAATCAGTTCTCCGACTGGGGTACGGTAAATGCGCCCAAGGATGCGATACTTACGGTGGAAGTCCTCCAAATTGACGGCCCAGATGGGGAAGCCCTATATTCCACCCTGGAGTTCGGAGCAGAAGAGGCGGAACGGCTCCATACCCTTCTGGAAAACTACCCCGAATTCCAACAGTAATCTTTGCGTATGTAACACGCAATTTTCTATGGCTGCCGGCGGTTGGCTGGCAGCTACTTTATTATCTTAACGGTTCAAACACGATCCAAACCTATGACCCCACAATTGAGTTTCTCAGAGGCTTTCGTGCAGGAACAGGTCATCAATTACCTAAAACAGTATTACGAAAGCCGAAGCAGTAATGGAATAGTTTATGCCGGATCAGAAGCCTTTACTCAAAATAAAGCCTTCCGGGCCGATGGTCTGATCGTTTTCCATCAGCGACCCTCCAAAATAGTTACGGCCTCTCTGGAAGTCAAACGCGACCTTGGCAAAGGGGACCTCAATAAGTCCATTGACTATGGCCGGGCCCGTACCACTGCTTATATAGTTTCTTCCCTGATCGGATTACTCGCCTCCATATTGCTCTTCAAGTTGTGGAGACCTTTGCTTCTGGAACCACTTTGGTATATAGCACACGTGCTAACAACGGTCACTCTTGGTTACATTTTCTACCAAATACTAAAGCAAAAGAAACTCTTCTTCACTCAACGAATCAGAGCCCTGCAGCAGCTAGCCAATTATCCTGCCAATGAGCGCTGGCTTGCCTTTGCCTATGATAGCCGGATTCACTCGAGGGATAAACTAAAGCAGGTTATCCTTGCCTGCAGACAGGAAGGTGCAGGCTTAATCGTGATGCGCCCTGATAAAGGCTGGCGGATCGAAAAGGAGGTCGAACCCCGGTACAACAACAGCCCCGGAAAACAAATCCTAAAAAAATACCTGGAAGAAAGTAGCATTGCCCAGCATATCCAATCCAAAAAGCACCGGCCAATATGGTGGTTCCGTAAAACACCTGCCCAGAGAAAATACTATTCCAAAATAATGCTATCCGTCACCCTGGTTTTCCTGGTTTTCGTATTTGTACTCGGTGCCCAAAAAGAAAGCCGAAGTCATCAACCCAAGGTAGCCAACCCCGAAATTGTACCTACCGAACCCCCACAAAACGCACCTACACCCGAAGGTAATTCAGGGGAGCCCGCTCCTACGCCACCCGCAATAACAGCCGATACAACCTGCAACCTGCCCACACAAGGATACCTGATCATTGAAGGTCAGTTTCAATCTGCTGCTGAAGCCAGCCAACGCGCTACTGACTTTGAAAGCCTCCGACTGGCTGAATGCCGGCCACTATGGCTACCTTGTACTGGTGCGGAAGCATCAATATGGACGGTTCAGATCGGTTCGCCTGTCCATGATCAATCGGAAGCCAGGAGACAATTGGATTACCACGTAAAAAATCTGAGCCGCGCCGGTGCTTACCGTCAGTCACCAAAGATTATTCCATTGCACTAGCATACCCAGCGCCGACAGCTTGCTGTCACTCCCAGGAAAGTAACCCGGGCAGCCTCATCCTCATCCTCATCCTCATCCTCAATCTTGACCTGAACCTCAACCCTGCCCCTAAACCTCAGCCTCAACCTCCCTCTACCCCCCATTTCCCAAAATTCCCTATCTTCCCACCCAAACCAAAACACCGCGCATGCTCACCGGACAACTCCGCAACGAAGTCGACAAACTCTGGGAAACCTTCTGGACCGGAGGCATCACCAACCCGCTCACCGTCATCGAGCAGATCACCTACCTGCTCTTCCTGCGGCGGCTCGACCAACAGCAGCTGCTCAAGGAAAAACAGGCGAGCGAACTCGACATGCCGATCACCGACCCCATCTACCCGGAAGCCGCCACGCCCCTGCGCTGGAGCAGCTTCAAAAACCTGGACCCGGAGGCCATGATCGACCGCTTCACCCGTGGCATCACCCTCAATGGGGAGCAGACCAATGTCTTCGACTATATGAAGCAGCTGGCCCCGGAGGATACGGCTTTCGCCAACCACATGAAGGGGGCGACGTTTATGATCTCCACGCCCCGCCTGCTCGACCGGGCGGTGCAGCTCATCGATAAGCTCGATATGGACGACCGCGATACCAAGGGCGACCTGTACGAGTACCTGCTGTCCAAAATCGCCTCGGCCGGGCAAAACGGGCAGTTCCGCACGCCCCGCCACATCATACAGCTGATGGTGGACATGACCCTGCCCACGCCCACCGATACCATCTGCGACCCCTCGGCCGGTACCTGCGGCTTCCTCGTGGCTGCCGATGAGTACCTGAGGCGGGAGCACCAAGACGAATTCTACAAAAAGGAATTCCGCGCCCACTACAACAGCGCGATGTTCAACGGGCTGGAATTCGACAGCAGCATGATGCGCATCGGCGCGATGAACCTGATGCTGCACGGCATTGAGCGCCCCAATCTGCTGCACGTGGACGCCCTGAGCGAACAGAACGCCGGCATTACCGACCGCTACAGCCTGATGCTCGCCAATCCGCCCTTCAAGGGCAGCCTCGACTACGACTTTGTGGAGCCCAGCCTGCTCAAGGTGGCCAAGACCAAAAAGACCGAGCTGCTCTTCCTGGCCCTAATGCTGCGGATGATGCGCCCGGGCGGGCGGGCCGCCGTGATTGTGCCCGATGGGGTGCTCTTCGGCTCGAGCCGCGCCCATAAAGCCATACGGGAAGCAATCGTGGAGGAGCACCAACTGCAGGGCGTGGTGAGCATGCCCTCCGGGGTGTTCAAGCCCTACGCCGGGGTGAGCACCGCCATACTGCTGTTCACCAAGACCAATTCCGGCGGTACGGATCAGGTCTGGTTTTACGATATGCAGGCCGATGGCTACAGCCTGGACGACAAGCGCAGCGAACTGGGCCGACGCATGCCGGAGCAGCCCGACGAGCTGGCCAAGGACGAGCACCTCTCCACCCTCACCGACCCCCACGGGCAGGTATTGGAGTACCGGGTGCAAAAGCACGAAGAGAACAACATCCCCGACATCCTCCACCGCTGGCGCACCCCCGAAGGCGAGGCCGAACGCCCCCGCACCGCCCAATCCTTCTACGTGCCCGTGCAGGAGATACGCGATAACGCCTACGATCTCAGCATCAACCGCTACAAGGAGATCGAGTACGAAGCCGTGGACTACGACCCGCCGCAGGAGCTGCTGGCCCGCATCCGCCAAATGGAGGCCGAGCGCGCACAGCTGATGCAGGACCTGGAACAAATGCTGGATTAGCCCGCATTTGCGCCCATTAGTGCCAAAAATTTGTGAACATCTGTGGACCAAAACAACAGCAATATGAAATGGGAAAGGGTGGAATTGGGTAATCTTACAAAAATCACATCCGGAGGTACGCCCAGTAGAAAAAAGCCCGAATACTACTCAAATGGTGATATCCCTTGGGTAAAAACAGGGGATTTAAAAAGAAGAGAGATATTTGAATCCTCAGAATTCATTACTGAGTTAGGCTTGAAAAGCTCTTCGGCAAAACTATTCCCAAAAAATACAGTCTTAGTAGCCCTCTATGGAGCCACCATCGGAGCTTGTTCGATTTTGAGAATATCTGCATCTACAAATCAAGCATGCGCTGCCATTCTTCCCTCTGAAAAACTAGACGAAAATTACCTTTTCTACTTCTTGTCCTATTTTAAACCCCAACTTATCGAAGCAGGAGTTGGCGGAGCCCAACCTAATATTTCCGGGAAAATCATCAAAGAAACCCAAATCCCACTCCCGCCCCTCTCCGAGCAGCGCCGCCTGGCCGCCCGCCTGGACAAAGCCGATGCGGTGCGCCAAAAGAGCCGCGCGCTGGTGGATGTGTATGCGGAGCTGGGGCGCTCGGTGTTTTTGGAGGTGTTTGGGGACCCGGTGCGGAATGAGCGGGGTTGGGAGGTGGTGGAGTTGGAGGAAATTAGCAAGAAAATTACGGATGGCACTCATCAATCTCCAACGTTCCTCAGTGAAGGGATTCCTTTTCTATTTGTATCTAACGTTAAAAACAACTCAATTTCCTTCCAAACCTCTAAGTACATATCAATAGAAGAACATGAAGATTTGTACAAAAGAACGCCAATAGAGATTGGCGATATTTTAGTGACTACAGTTGGCTCTTACGGAAACGTCGCCGCTGTAGCATCCAATGAAAAGTTCATGTTTCAGCGACATGTAGGTTATGTGAAACCGGATCACAGTATAGTCAAATACGAGTTTTTAGTTAGTGCTCTACAGTCAGATTTTGTTCAAAACCAAATGCACAGAGTTGTCAAAGGAGTTGCTCAAAAAACCCTAAATCTAAAAGAACTAAAAAAACTCCAAATCCCACTCCCGCCCCTCCCCCTCCAAACCCGTTTTGCGGCCATGGTGGCCAACATAGAGGGCCAGCGGCGGTTGGCGGAGCGGCAGTTGGAGGCGGCGGAGGCGATGTTTGGTGGGGTGTTGCAGGGGACTTTTGAGGGGTAAGGTGGGCAAGGTTAAAGGGTAAAGCAGCCAAAATTCCAAAGTTAAAGTGGGGAAGGGTAAAGTTCTAAAGTCATCGTACTTAAGGGGAAAGCGAGAGCGGCGGAACAAAAATATAAGTTCAGGGGTTTCATAAATCCTGACAATTGTTATATTGCAGGTGATACCATAACAATAGGAGCAACAGGACATGAAGAAACCAGAAAAACAAACCAAGGTCGATAACCCTTTGGTTTTCAGCAACGAAAAAACAGAAGTGCTTCACGAAGCTTTCAGCCGTTTTTCTGAAGTCATGGATGAATACCTGGAGCAACACCCGGAATCACAACAGGAAATAGCCAGCCTGAAGGCAGCTTTAAAGAAGAAGTACACCGAGCAAAAATTAGCCTATTTTTTAGAAGACCGCCTATCTTATATGGGTGAATACCTCAATAAGGCACTCGGATATGCTTTGGACAGAGATCAGCTGCCTACCGCCGCAGCTGCTGATGAAACCCAACTATTCTATCTGAAAAGCTCAAAGCGATTTACGTTAAACCGCTAAACTTCTTCATAAATGAGCGATGAACCTAAACACCCCTCTGAGGAAAATGAGGGGCAACTTCCCCAGGCTCCTGAACGGAAAATGCAAACAATTTTGCAGGAGTTAGAGGTCATGGCCCTAAGAAAAGGAGGTACAGGCAATTCCGGATTAGACCTAAGCAACTTATCGGAGCAGCAGATGAACAGTTTGCTCAGCTTACTGGAAAAAAATGAGGACAACGCATTCAAATTCCACGATAAACGCCTTGACGTAGCCCGGGATATAGAGTTGAAAAAGATAGAATCAACAACTATCAATCAACGTACTATTCGGATTGCACTCATCATCATTCTGATTGCGGTACCCGTAATTTCTCTGCTCATTCTCTTTTTCAAGGATCAGTTCTTTATCCCCTGGCTTACATTTTTAACCGGCATTCTTGGCGGTTTAGGGTTAAGCAAAGTCCCAAGATTCCTGCTGAAGCAACCTGACAGCAACCCCATTATTGAAACAGGAGAGAAAGACAAATAAGGGTACTTCTCTTGATAGGCCATTCCTAATGCCGTAGTTTTCAAACCTGTTTGACTACCTGAAGGCAGGCGATACGCTGGAGGCGTTTTTGTATGACTTCCCCTCTGTCCGTAAGGAACAGATGGTAGAATTGCTTACTTTTTTTGAGAACTTTTTCCAGCTAAGCGTCAATAGCCATGACAACCATTTTGCTTGATGAGAACCTGCCTGCGCCGCTAAAAAAAGATTTTTCAGATGCGTTTCTGGTATTTACGGTTTACGACAAAGGTTGGCAATCCAAGAAGAACGGAGCGCTCTTGCAGGCGATAGATGAAGAAGGTATAGATTTTTTGATGAAGCTAGCGGGAGAGAAACTATAAGCCTACTCTACGGAATCAAACTGCTGGCGATTCTCCGCTTCCAGAAGCTGTCTTAACTCTACTAAATCTTGGTATTTAGTGTAATCAAATACCGATTTGGCATATTTGTAATAATCCTTTGGGGAGAAGCCTGGTAAATATTTGCACAGACTCTTCATAAAGTCTTTGCCTTGGAAGTAAACCAAAAACTGCTCCTCAGCAAAAAAGTGATCGTCAAAAAGCGCTAAAAATTCATCAAATATCCTGTCAAACTCCTCTTTTGTCCAGGCTTTTATTTTGCCTATGCTCTCCTGAATTTGTTCAAACCCCATTTCGCGGCAGAAGTCTTCTGATAAATCTTCCGGCAAGGTTCCACTTTTACCTGGAACGATATTTGTGCCGAAGTCAGTGGGTACGCGCATTTGGCCCAAGGTATGCCGGGCTGCTTGAAAAAACTTAATATCCTTGGCAGCATGCAGGTACTGATCTTTTAGGTCGTCACTGTTCCAAGACTTTCCCTCGGAGTAGGCTTTTATACAATCATAGGCCAGTAAATAGTTTTCTATCGTTGTCCTGTAACTGTAATAAACATAACTACCATCATTTTGGAGCGATTCTGTGTCTGGTACAGGTGCATCGAAGTCTCTATCGCGAAAGAAAATCTTAAACTTTGATTTAGCAACACCAGCTTCATATACCTGAATAGCACTTTTCGCTCCACGTTTACCTCCTATCGGCACTATTAAAACCCCTAACCCATCTACTACTTTTTCCAAGATATCAAAATCGTGGCTTCCTGCTTTTCCCTCGCAGTACACTTTGATAATATCACTCATGGCAGACGGATTATTTGCTCTTCTTCAAACATGGAGGTCACACTTTCAGAATGAGTGGTCAAGATAAACTGATTATTTTTTCCCAATTTACTTAATGACCTAACAAAAGCTTGCTGAAGTGGTGGATGCAGATGAAGTTCTACCTCATCAATAATTATGATAGAGTTATTGATATTCCAGCGTGCAAAATCAAGCAAAATGGGAAATATAGCTCGCTCACCAGCGGACATTTCTGATATCTCGTACTGATTAATACCATCGTACAAAAAAAAGTCAGGCGCACTAGCCTTCTCAAATGCGTCAAAGTTTGGTGCAGCCCCTACAAAGGATCGTTTCGGGAAAACAGTTTTATACAATTTGTGCAGCGCATCGTAAAAATCAAATTGCCCCCCCTTTAAATCGCGTTTACCTTCTTTAATAGCTATATGGAAAGAGTATGCACTCGCTAAAAAAGACCTCATCCAATCCAGCTGAGGCTTTTCAACATCAAACGTATTTGAGATACTGTACGAAGTTCGCTGTTCTGTATACCAATATATATCCCCGACCCGATTAAAGAGTTCGTTTTTCTGCTCCGCATACTTGGTTAGTCTTTTTGCAAACTGATAACCGCTAAACTGATAGTATGCATTTGACCCCAAATCAGTATTAACCTTTTGCCGATTGTGATCATAAGCTAAGGTGATTTCCAAATTTTCTGCGGGCACCCCTAGTTGCACTCCCTTTTCTATGAGCTCCTGAGCATAAGATTTCGTGGCCGCCACTTCCTCTTCGGTAAATTGGTAAGTACACTTGATATTTAGAGGAAATCTCCCTGACTGGATATGGCTATGATCAAAGCCTGGCCAATCAAGAGATTCGGCAGAAAAATGCTCCCTGGTCGCTGTTGCGGTCACAAGCACTATTGCCTGAAGCAATGAAGACTTACCTGATCCATTATTACCTACAATCAGCGTTACGTCCGAACCATCGTATTGATTATGATCCCAGAAATCAAAAGATTGCTGATTGACAAATTTTTTAAAACTACTTATTTCTACCTTGGATACTCTCATAAGCCAAATTTGGACACATAAAGATACAGACTCTTATCTCAAAACCCTAGATTAAAATCACCCAGAAAGGGTATAGCGCCAAACTTCCCTTTAATGTAGTTGCGCTCGTAGCTTTCATTTTCCCGGCTTTTATTCTGCAACCCATTACTTTTATTTATATTCCCGTCTCTAAACAGCAGGACATCTATGGACTCCAACTTCCAATTCCTCCGTGAGGGCTGGCCCGAAGTATTCCAAAACGCACAGCAGGCCGAAGCCCACGGCATCACCGCGCCCGTTACCTCTGTCTTCTACAGCCGCCTGACGCTGGAGCTGATGGTCAACTGGCTGTACGAAAATGACGAGGAGTTGGAAGCGCCTTATGATACGGCCCTCTCCTCCCGTATGTACGAGCGGACCTTCCGGGAGATTTTGCCACCGAGCATGTACAAAGAGCTGCACATCATCCGCAAGGAGGGTAATAATGCCGTGCATACCGGCAAAACCTCTCAGTACAAAGCGCTGGCCATGCTCAAGTACCTGCACCGCTTCCTGGGCTGGTGCGCCCGCCTGTACAGCGAAGAGCGGCCTGAGGTACCGACCTTCGAAGACCACTTTATACCCGCCAAAGGCACGGCAGAGAAAAGCAGGGCACAGTTGGAGCGCATGCAACTGCAGGTGGAGGAACGGGTGGAGGAGCTGCAAAAGGAACGCCGCCGCCGGCTGCAGGCCGAAGAGGAAGCCGCCCGCCTGAAAGCGCAGCTGGAAGCCCTGCAGGCCATCAAATCCCAGAATAAAGCCGCAGGCAACGTGCTGCCGCCACCGCCAATGAGCGAAAAGGAAACCCGTGAAATCTTCATCGATGTGTTGCTCCGGGAAGCCGGCTGGGATATTGATGCACCGAATGTGCGGGAGTACCCGGTAGAGGGCCTGCCCGTGGCGGTCAACAAAACAGGGCGGGGCAATGCCGACTATGTCCTCTGGGGCCAAAATGGTAAGCCACTGGCGGTCATTGAAGCCAAGCGCACGAGCAAAGAGGCCTATCAGGGGCAGCATCAGGCAGAACTCTATGCCAACTGCCTGGAGCGTATGCACGGGCAACGGCCGATTATCTTTTTCACCAATGGCTACGAAAACTGGATCTGGGATGACACCTTCTACAGTGCCCGCCCAATTTCCGGTTTTCTGACCCGGGAGGAACTGCAACTGCTTATAGACCGGCGGCAAAGCCGACAGGATATACGTACACTCAGGCCCAATACCGAAATTGCCGGGCGCCATTATCAGATGGAAGGCATTCAGCGCGTTATGGAAACCTTTGCGAAGGAAGCCGATGGCCAACTGCGGGGCGGCAAACGCGCTGCACTGATCGTGATGGCAACCGGAGCGGGCAAAACCAGGACGGCGGCGGCAATCGTAGAGCTGCTATCCAAAGCCAACTGGGTCAAACGGGTACTCTTCCTGGCCGACCGCAGTGCGCTGGTCAAACAGGCGAAGAAAGCTTTTAAACAACATACGCCTCACCTCAGCGCCATCGACCTTACGCAGGAAAAGGAAGAAACGGACACCCGTCTTGTTTTCTCCACCTACCCTACGATGATGAACCGTATAGATGGTGCCCGCAGCGGAGACGCCCGTTTGTTTACGCCCGGCCACTTCGACCTCATTATCGTGGACGAGGCCCACCGCTCGGTTTACCAGAAATACAATGCCATCTTTGAGTACTTCGACGCGCTGCTGCTGGGCCTGACCGCTACTCCCAAAGATCAGGCAGATAAAGACACCTACGAGCTGTTTGACTGCGAAGTGCGCAACCCCACCTTCTCCTACGATATCGAGGAAGCCGTCCGCGATGGCTATCTGGTGCCGCCCCGGGGCGAAAAGGTCAACCTTGGATTTGTCCGCCGGGGCATCCACTACAATGACCTTTCCGAAGAAGAGCAGGCTGAATACGAGTCCACTTTTCGGGATGAGGCCGGGGAAGTCCCGGAGCACATCGACGCTTCCGCCATCAACAGCTGGCTGTACAACCATGATACCATTGATAAAGTCATTGACCACCTCATGCAGAAGGGGCAACGGGTAGCCGGTGGGGACAAGATGGGCAAGAGTATCATTTTCGCCAAGAACCACAAACACGCCAAGCTCATCGAGCAGCGGTTTGACAAACTGTACCCACAGTACGGCAGCAAATTTTGCCGGGTGATCGACAATTACGACCGCTTTGCGCAGCAGCTTATCGAAGACCTCTCGGACATCAACAAGTACCCGCAAATTGCCGTTTCGGTGGATATGCTCGATACCGGCATCGACATCCCCGAGCTGCTCAATCTGGTCTTTTTCAAGCCGGTCTACTCCCGCGCCAAGTACTGGCAGATGGTGGGCCGAGGTACCCGCCTGTGTCCTGATTTGTTTGCGCCCGGTGAGGACAAGGCGTTTTTCTACATTTTCGACTTTTGTGGCAACCTGGAGTTCTTTGAGCACAATCCGGACGGGCTGCAAACCAAAGTGCCGCTGCGCCTCTCACACCGTATTTTCCAGGCCCGCTTGCAACTGGCACAGCTGATCAAACAGCAGGACCCTGCCGACACTTTCCGGCAGGAACAACTTGACTTTTGCCATAGTGCCGTCAGTGCCCTCTATGCGCAACGGGACCACTTCCGCATACAGATGAAGCTGGGCGAAATCGACCCACTGCGTGACCGCGCCCAATGGAATGATCTGGGCGACAGCGAGATTGAGCAGATTACTAACTCCCTTGGTCCGCTCATTGAACTGGACGACCCGGATGAAGCCGCCAAACGCTTTGACCTGCTGATGCATGAGCTTTATGCCCTGCGCATCAGTGGCGATGAGGCACAGGAACCCTACCTGCGCAAAATACAGCGCCTGGCCGGTCAACTGGCCGGCATGCACAATATCCCTGCCATACAAAAGGCCATGCCCCACATTCAGCGGGCGCAGGATGCTGCCTTTTTACAGGAAGCCACGCTGCCGGAGCTGGAAAGCATACGCAAAGCCCTGCGCGGGCTGCTGCACATCATCCCCCGGCGGGAACGGAAGGTCTACGAAACGAACTTTAAGGATCAGATCGACGGAACAGAGGCGGCAGAAGTGCTGCGGGGTATCGAATCCATGGACAACTACCGGCAGCGCGTGGAACGCTATGTCAGAGAAAACAGGGAACACATTGCCATCCAAAAACTCCGCACCAATCAACCGATCACAGCCGCTGAGCTACAGGAGCTGGAGCGCCTGCTCTTTGAAGACGACCCGGTGGCCCGGGAAGCCCTCGAAAAGGAACTGGGCGATCAACCCCTTGGCGCATTCATCCGCAGCCTCGTGGGGCTCGACACCAGGGCTGCCAAGGAAGCCTTCGCAGATTTGCTCCACCAAAGCCAACTCCGCGCGGATCAAATGACCTTCCTCAACCGCCTGATCGACTACCTGGCGGTCAACGGCACGATCCAAAAACGGATGCTGATGCAACCACCCTTTACCGACCTGCACGACATGGGCATCTTCGGCATTTTTGATGATGATGCGGAGCGGGCGAAAATCATCCGTATTATCGATGCGATCAACCGGAATGCGGAGGCGGGGTAAGCAGTATAAAAGAGCAGGCGCAGGCCACAGTTACTGCTGAGCAACCCACACCTACCCTCCACATCCTCCCTTAATGCCGGTGCCCCGGCTCATAAATCAGCCGGATAAACGTACTCAGCCGCTGGTTTTCCCGTTCTACGGGGATGCCGGCCACAATACCGACCAGCAAGTTGTCGGCCAGCCCAACCCGCATCTGCGGGCGGATGACCATATCGAAATCGCCCCGCTTAAATTCCTGATTGAACTCCACACCAATGAAATTCCGGGTGCCGGTAATCATGTAATGGAAGTTGAAGTTGGCTTGCCAGGATTGATGCATATCCATGCCATGAATCGCCTCCAGGACCGGGCCGGTATACAGCAGGGTGTGGTAGTGCGTCCCCCACCGCTTAGCCATCACCAAAAAGGGGTTAAAAATGTGCCCTTTGAGCATAGACGTGCTTCCGTACATCGAAAATTCCGGCAATTCGAATTCATGGATGTAGCCCAGGGCCATAGAGGTACTTTTCTCCTCACTGACCAAAAAGGTGTACTGGGCAGCCATTTTCAGGCTATTCAGGCGGCTGCCGGGCGCAGACATGCCCTCCTCTATCGGAAAATGAAAGGTGAAGGGCAATTCTACTTCCAGCCCAAGCCGGTCAACCGGGGCCCATTCGTACTCCACCAATGCTTCGTAGGTGTCAAAAACCTGATTATCGGTCAGGCCTAAGCCTACGTTCCATTCCTTTTCGCCCTTGCGCGCGCCCAGGTCTCTGATCAGATCGATGTAGAGGGGCTCAGCGTGCAGGACTTTGGGGCGCAAGCCGCCGCTTTCCACTTCGAGAACGTAAAGGCTGTCCTGCTCAGCAGGGGTTTGTGCAAAAAGTAGTACGGGCAGGCAGCATGCACTAAGTAGTGGGGCAAAAACAAAATGCACAACTTTCGGAAAGCTTTTGCCCCAACATCGTGCAAAACCCGTCCTTTGGCTGATTTTGCACGACCTTGGAACAAAATCAGTTGTGCATTTTGTTTTTCGAGAAGCCCTAAGTAGCGCCTGAGTTATCAAATATTTCATAATTGTATAGTTGGGGCATAGCACAGGCTGTCCAGCTTATGCTATACCAAATGGAGCAATATACCGACGACGAAGTAGTTTGGGACCAACCATGACTTCGTGTCGGCATATACTCGTGCGTCGGGTTTGTGCCTTACGCCCAAACCTCTCCGTTCCGAGTATAATTGAAAAGCCTTCAGTTGCTGCAAAGCAGAACTGAGGTAATGAGAATGAGTATACTTCGCTGCATATTACAGCGGCGTTCAGGCAGGAAAGTCCGGAGGAGGGGTCGGGGGCGTTTGCCAGATGTCCTTGGGCGGCTGCATCCTGAGCAAAGCCCATTGGTTAGAGGTGCATTGGTCAGGAAACGCCATGGCCAGGCTATCGGAAAACAGCAATACATCAAGGCTGCTATACTTTTTCAACAGCGTTTTACCAGCGTCATCATCATCGTACTCTTTGAAAAAATCTTCGTATTGCAGGACACGCTCCACGAAAACTTCCAGTACGCTCTCCATTTCATTATAAGAGAGGTCTTCCGCCACAGCATCAGAATAGAGGTCAGGCGGGTCTATCATCCCATTCAGGAAGACAGCTGCCAAAAAGACGATTAGCCCTCTGAGCAACCTGCTATTTCTAAGTTCTCTGATGATCATGGAATGTATTGATGCCGCAAAGATAACTGAATCCGGACAGTAATATTATCTGATTGGGAAATAAACACCCCTCCGACTTTCTTCACAACATCCAAAAGGCATACCCAAGAGCAGCCACAAGCATCACACCAAAACCTAATGTTGACTTTTTCCGCATCGTGCTATTCCCAAAAGCTAAGCAAAAGCCATACTTGACCAGTGTATTGGAAAACGCTGCCAGCACCGTGGCTACAGCTGCCACATCCAGGCGCTGCTGTCCATTTCCGTACTCCGACATAGATACGGTGATCGCATCCACATCCGCAAAACCGGAGACAGCAGCAGCCCAGTACACTCCGGTATCGCCAAGGTGAGTAGAAGCATAACCCACGCCCAGCTGAATAGCAGTATAGATCAGCGCAAAGACCGCGGCTTCCCGAAAATTGAGGGGGTTTCCCCGTTCAGGGGGGGCGGAGAGCGTTTCTTGCTGTGCTGTACGGAACAGGTATGCACTGATGAGCACTCCAATCAGGCCCAGCGCCAAAATCGGGGGAGCCAGTGCAAGGAACAACGTCCAATTCAACAAAGCGGGCCATACCAGCAGGCGCGGAAACATAATCGAGGATGCCAATACAACCGCCCCGGCTTCCCGGCTCCCGCTGCCTTTACCTTCCCCCACCCGGCGGGAGAAGTACCAGGCGGTTGCCGTGCTTGATGCTAGTCCACCCAGGACGCCTGTCAGGAAGGTGGAACGTTCCGCAAAGAACCGGCTCAGGAAATAGCCGGCAAAATTTAAAGTGAGAAAGATAGAGAGGATCAGTCCCGTCTTGTAGGCATTGAAAAAACCATAAGGTCCAATATTCTGATCCGGGAGCAGAGGCAACACCAGAGCGGTAACCAGTAAAAACTGAAGGATAGACAGGAACTCTTCCTTTGAAAGTGCTCCGGCGAGATTGTGGAGCCGGATTTTAAGCGTAAGCAGGGCTGTTACCGCAATCGCGATACCAACACTTAGATAGGCATGCCCTAATTGTACCATCCCTCCCAGTACAAATACCAATATCAGGGAGAACTCGGTGGTGGTGCCGCTTACAGTAGACTGTGCCCGCAGGAAAGAAATGGCGACAATTGTGAATACCCCCATCAGAACCCCGAAAAAAGCCCAAACAGAAAGGGCTGCTCCCATGAAAACACCAAGGTACCCTAATACTGCGACAATGGGAAAAGTACGGATACCGGCAAACAGGTGCTTTCCTTCCTTTAGCTGATAAGCCTGCTCACGTTCAAGCCCTAGTAACAGCCCAATTCCCAGGACGATTAGCAGGGATTGAAATTGCCGGAGCAGTTCAATATCTAAATTCAGTGGTTCCATTCGCATTTTTTTTGCCGGGAGTATCAATAGCCCAGGGTGCTCTGACCACCATAGTTTCAAACGGAGGTCAAACTCTTGAATGCAATCCGTTATCAGCTGCTGCGCAAACTTGAAAAAAAGCTTTCACACAGCCCAATTTAGCCGCCTCGTGTCACCGAAAGGAAAGGAATCATGCCCTCCGCCCTTACTCCCCCACCTCAATAGCCATCCCAAAAGTATCCTCCGCAAAGGTGCCCTCGTCGTACACCAGATTGCCATTGACGAAAGTCTTGAGGACCTTATTGTGGAAAGTGGTGCCTTCCAGAGGCGACCAGCCGCACTTGTACAGGATGTTGTCTTTAGCGACCGTCCAGGATTGGTTCAGGTCCACTAGCGTCAGGTCGGCGTAGTAGCCTTCGCGGATGTAGCCGCGCTTGTACATCCGGTAGAGGCGGGCCGGGCTGTGGCACATCTTCTCGGCGATTTTCTCCAGCGAAATCTTGCCCTGATAGTGGAACTCCAGCATGCAGTTGAGGGTGTGTTGTACCATGGGCGCACCTGACATAGACTGGAAGTAGGGCTTCTGCTTTTCTTCCAGGGTATGGGGTGCGTGGTCGGTGGTTATGAGGTCGATTCGGTCATCGAGCAGGGCCTGCAGCAGGCCTTCCTTATCTTTTTTGGTCTTGATGGCCGGGTTCCACTTGATGAGGACGCCCAGGCGCTCGTAGTCCTCATCGGAAAACCAGAGGTGGTGCACGGAGACTTCCGTGGTGATTTTCTTCTCTTCCAGCGGGATGTCGTTGCGGAACAGGTGGGTTTCTGCCTCGGTGGTCAGGTGCAGGATGTGCAGGCGGGCACCGTGCTTCTCCGCCAGGCCGATGGCGCGCTCGGTGGCTTCGTAGCAGGCTTGTGTGCTGCGGATGATGGGGTGGAACTTCACCGGTACGTCATCGCCGTACATTTCCCGGTACTTTTCCTCGTTTTGCTCCACGATCTGCTCCTTCTCTGAGTGGATAGCGATGATGGATTTGCAATTGGCGAAAAGCTTCTCCATCGTCTCCGGGTTGTCCGCCAGCAGGTTGCCCTTTTTGGTGAAGTACAGCCCGTCGTCGGAAACGCCCATCAGCTTGGTGGTATCGGTTTTGATCACTTCATCCAGGTTGTCACCATTGACACCGAGGAAAAAGGAGTAATTGGCCAGGGACTTTTTGGAAGCGATCTCGTACTTCTCATTCAGGCGCTCCATCGTCAGGGTATTGGGGATGGTGTTGGGCATGTCGATGAAGGAAGTGACGCCGCCGGCCACCGCCGCCTTGCTTTCGGTGTGCAGATCAGCTTTGTGGGTTGCGCCCGGGTCCCGGAAATGCACCTGCCCGTCGATAATGCCCGGGAAGAGGTGCTTGCCGGTGCCGTCGATGACTTTATCGTCCGGCTCTGCTTCTATCTTTCCTATTTTAGCAATGCGCCCCTCTGATAAGAGTACATCCGCAATAACTGTTTTTCCTTCGTTTACGATAGTTGAGCCCTTGATTAAAATCCGCTGGTTCATGGTTTATGTTTTGTTCGGTTCGATGATCTTTGAATTTTGGCACCCGCTTTTGAGGCTACCGCCTAAAACTACGAAAATACTAAACATTGGGACAAACCCCTCCCCTGCCAGTGTGTATGACAAAGGTTGCTGGGGTAGAGCTTCCCGCTCTGCTCCAGCTTATCCAAGATTTTTGGGCAATGCACCAAAGTAGGCTAACAGCAAATGCTGCCAGGCTAATCAAAAAGTGCAATTTGTTGTGCACACCCCTCTGCCTTTCCGGAAACAGTCCCCAAGCCCCGCCGGGCTACCGGCCAAAATGATCACAGTATTTTAGTAATTTTTAAAACCTAAGAAATTTCTGAATGAGTAAAATAAAAATTTAGACTTTAAAACTACATCTGCCACCAGATATACCCTCCTGCCACCAGCAAAATCAAGGCAAACCCGATAGAAGACTACTGGCGCAAACGGCCATTTCCAAAAGCCAGGCAGAAGCCATATTTAACGAATGTATTCGAAATGGTTACCAGGACGATGACCGCTCCGGCAACCCGAAAGTGATTACCTGCTGGCGGGTAGCATCTAGTTATTCCGTACTTTGCCTATTGTCCCTTTCCTGCAAATTGGAGGCGGAGGCAACAGGGCCGCTCCGTGCCATTCTTACCGGAAAGCACAGGACACCCCAACGGCGTTACAACCGTACTTTCAAATCATCCATTTATCGAAAACAGAAAAAACCTGAACATGACAGCCACCGATCAATTCTCCCATGTTGATTATCTGTGGGATGAACAAAAAGCCGCAGCGCTGGAAGGCGACGAAGTAGGCTTATTCCTCTACCGCTCTAATATTCTTGGTGCAGACTTGCGGATCACCAACTTCGGAGGGGGCAATACCAGCTGCAAAACCATCGAAAAAGACCCGCTGACCGGTGAAGAGGTAGAGGTGATGTGGGTAAAAGGTTCCGGTGGTGATATTGGCACCCTGACCCGCTCAGGCATTGCCGGCCTGTATACGAGCCGCCTGCGTGACTTAAAGAACGTTTACCGGGGCATTGAGCATGAAGATGAGATGGTCGGGCTGTTTTACCACTGCCTGTACGACCTCGATAGCCGGGCCCCGTCTATTGATACCCCTCTGCACGGGCTACTGCCTTTCAAGCACATCGACCACCTGCACCCCGATGCCCTGATCGCAGTAGCTGCTGCGGAAGACAGTGAAGCCGTCACCAAAGAAATATGGGGGGACACCATGGGCTGGGTGCCCTGGCAGCGCCCCGGGTTTGACCTCGGGCTGCAACTGGAAAAATGCCTGAATGAAAACCCCGGCATCCGGGGTATTGTACTGGGTAGCCACGGCTTATTCACCTGGGGAGACACCTCCTACGAGTGCTATATGAACAGCCTGGAAGTTATTGAACAGGCCTCCCGTTACATCGGCGAGCGCGAGGGCAAAGACCGCCAGGTATTTGGCGGGGCCCGTATGGAAAGCCTGCCTGATGCCGACCGTAAAAAGCAGGCCGCAAAAATGGCGCCCATCCTACGAGGGCTGTGCTCCAGCCATAAGCGCATGATTGGGCACTTCACCGATGATGAGCGGGTGCTGCAATTCATCAATAGCCACGACCTGGACAAGCTGGCACCGCTGGGCACCTCCTGCCCTGATCACTTCCTGCGCACCAAGATCAAACCACTGGTGCTGGAAATGCCATCAGATGCCGACCTCTCCAACCCGGAGGCCATCAAAACGCAACTGGAACCGGCCTTTGAGCAGTACCGCAAAGACTACGCTGAATACTACGAAAGCTGCAAACACCCCGACAGCCCTGCGATGCGCGACCCCAACCCGGTCGTCATCCTTTACCCGGGTGTGGGCATGTTCACCTTTGCCAAAAACAAACAGACCGCACGGGTGGCCAGCGAATTCTACATCAATGCCATCAATGTGATGCGGGGAGCGGAGGCGATTTCCTCCTACACCGCACTGCCCCGTCAGGAAGCCTTCAATATCGAATACTGGCTGCTTGAAGAGGATAAGCTAAAGCGGCAACCGCCGGAACAACCCCTTTCCCGCCGGGTAGCCCTCATCACCGGAGGCGGAGGTGGCATTGGCCGGGCCATTGCAGAGAAGCTGGCTGCTGAGGGTGCCAATGTAGTGCTGACTGACCTGAAAAAAGACCGTTTGGAAGAAGCCAATCAGGCCTTCGGGCGGGATATTTCCGCTATCGCAACCTGTGATGTAGCCGATGCCAATTCCGTAACGGAAGCCTTTAACAAGGCCTGCCTGGCCTTTGGCGGGGTAGACATCGTGGTACATAGTGCCGGGCTGGCAATTTCCAAATCTATAGAAGAAACAGAACTTGCAGACTGGGACCTGTTGCAAAATGTACTGGCCAAAGGACAGTTCCTCCTGACCAAAGCCGGGGCGAAGGTCATGAAAACCCAAGGCTTTGGCGGTGATATCATCAACATCGCCAGCAAGAACGGATTGGTCTCCGGGCCCAAAAACATCGCCTACGGCACTGCCAAAGCTGCACAACAGCACATGAGCCGCCTCGCCGCGGCAGAACTCGCCGCCGATGGCATCCGCGTCAATACGGTCAACCCCGATGGCGTCATCGTCGGCAGTAAAATATGGGAAGGCGACTGGGCAGAGGGCCGCGCCAAAGCCTACGGTATTAAGGTGGAAGACTTACCTGCCCACTACGCCAACCGCAACCTGCTGAAGCAGATTATCCGTCCGGAAGATATTGCCAACGGCGTGTTTGCTTTTGTGGGTATTCTGGATAAAAGTACCGGAAATACCTTAAATGTGGATGGAGGGATGCCAGGTGCTTTCACACGATAAAGGAAGAGGAAAAAGGAATTTTGAGTTACAATTTGGTTTTATTTGGCTAGGGCTGTGGGAGTGCACCTGTTTTCAAGGTGCATTCCCCACTTTTTCAAACGGACAAAGCAGGGAAGATGAAATTGGAAGCGACACAACTGGCAGCACAGAATGCCCCTTATCTGGACACACATGATCGATCATGGGATATCCTCAGGCAACAAATGGAAAGCAAGGGCCTGAATACCAAAGCCTTGCTACAGCAATTGAGTGATTTGCAAATTGCCATCCCCAGCTGGGCCCTGGGGGCAGGCGGCACCCGCTTTGGCCGATTTTCCTTCGGGGGCGAACCGGCAAACCTTGAGCAAAAAATAGCAGACGTGGGGCTTTTGCACGCCCTTAGCCGCTCGGCCGGGTCCATCTCCCTGCACATCCCCTGGGATATACCGGAAGATCCTGCCGCCATCCGCGAGCTGGCGGCTATTCACGAGTTAACCTTTGATGCCGTGAACTCCAATACCTTTCAGGATCAGCCCGGGCAGGCGCAGAGTTATAAATTTGGCTCCCTTTGCCACCACAGCGCGGAAGTACGGGCGCAGGCCATTGAGCACAACCTGGAAGTCATTCGCATAGGGCAAACCCTGGGCTCCAAAAGCATCACCGTATGGCTGGCTGATGGCGCTTCCTTCCCCGGGCAGCACAGCCTGAGGGGCGCCCTGCAACGCACGCAGGACAGCCTGCAGGCCATCTACCGGGACATGCCGGAGGACTGGCGCATGTTTATCGAATACAAGCCTTACGAGCCCAACTTTTACAGTACAGTGATCGCCGACTGGGGCACCTCCCTGATGCTGGCCGAAGGCTGCGGCCCAAACGCCTATACCCTGGTCGACCTCGGTCACCACCTGCCCAATACCAATATCGAGCAGATCGTCGCCACCCTGATGATGAAGGGCAAGCTGGGCGGCTTCCACTTCAACGACAGCAAGTACGGGGACGATGACCTGACAGTGGGCAGCATCAAGCCTTATCAGCTGTTCCTGATTTTCAACGAATTGGTCTATGGCATGGCCAACAATACTGTCAATAATCCGCCCCTGGCCTGGATGATCGATGCCAGCCACAACCTAAAAGACCCACTGGAAGACCTCCTGCAAAGCCTGGAGGCGATCCGGATCGCCTACGCACAAGCACTATTGGTGGATCAGGAGGCGCTGGCAGATGCGCAGGCGCGTCAGGACGTAACGGAAGCCCAGGAAATCCTGCAGGATGCCTTCCGGACTGACGTGCGCCCGCTGGTACGCGAGGCCCGCTGGCAGGATGGAGGTGCCCTCTACCCTATTCAGGCTTACCGCGAGCTGGGCATACGGGAGCAACTGATTGAGCAGCGCGGCATGCATACCATAGCTACCGGACTTTAACCCACTGCTATGGACGTCACTGCAATTTTCGACATCGGCAAGACCAATAAAAAATTCTTCCTTTTTGATTCGGCATTCCGGGAGGTCCACCGCGTCTATTCCCGTTTTGAAGAAACCAAAGATGACGACGGGGACGCCTGCGATGACCTGCAGCGCCTCACCGAATGGATGAGGGACACCTTCGCAGAAGCCCTGGCTGACCCCCGCTTCAACATCCGCCGCCTCAACTTCTCGACCTACGGGGCCAGCTTTGTCCATATTGATGAAGGCGGAAAGCCAGTCACCCCACTGTACAACTACCTCAAGCCTATGCCGGAAGGGATGCTGCAACCATTCATGGAGCAGTACGGCCCCTCAGCAGCCTGGCAGGCACAGACCGCCTCTCCCCTGATGGGCATGCTCAACTCCGGGCTGCAGCTGTACTGGCTGAAGTATCAAAAGCCGGAGGAGTTTGCCAGAATCCGCTGGTCCCTGCACTTTTCGCAGTACTGTGCCTACCTCTTTTCCGGAAAGGCGCTGACCGAATACACGAGCCTTGGCTGCCATACCGGACTGTGGCACTTTAAAGAAAAAGACTACCACCGCTGGGTGTACAAAGAAGACCTGGACCACCTGATGCCCCCCCTCTGCCCAACCACCACGGCCACGGCTGTACGCTTCGGCGAACAGGAGGTGATGGTCGGTGTTGGGATACACGACAGTTCAGCCGCCCTGCTGCCCTATATCCTAGCTAATGAGGAGCCTTTCCTGCTGTTGTCGACTGGCACCTGGAGTATTGCCCTCAATGCTTTCAGCACCCAATTGCCGGACGAGGACGACCTGGCCAATGACTGCCTGAACTTCCTCCGGGTGGATGGCATGCCGGTACGGGCAGCGCGCCTGTTTTTAGGCAATGAGTACAAAATCTGGGCCCATAAGCTGGCACAGCATTATGGCAAGCCCTACGAAACGCACCGGAATGTGGCCTTCGACCCGGGGATTCACCAACAGCTGCAAAGCCTTACCGAGCCGGTTTTCCAATGGGAAAGCATCCGCCGCCCCGGAGAAGCAACCCGACATTCAATGGAAACGCCCCTCTCTCGCTTCGGCTCCTACGAGGCCGCCTATCATCAGCTGATGCGGGAGCTGGCACAGGCCCAATGCCAAAGCCTGAAGCGGGCACAGGGCCAATCGGATATCCGAAAGTTGTATATTGACGGAGGGTTTGTGGATAATGCTATTTTCCTGAGGTATCTCGCAGAAGCGCTGCCGGGGTATTCCATAACAACAACCGAGTCGCCTTTGGGCTCTGCCCTGGGCGCCGCCATGGCCATACACAACCGGGTAGTAGATCCGGAATTTATCCTCGACCATTTTTCGCCACAGCTACAAAAGCCGATAACGACGTGAAGATCGCTTTATTCATCCCCTGCTACATTGATCAGTTCTACCCTCAGGTGGGCATTGCGACCCTGGAGCTGCTGGAAAAACTGGGCTGTACCGTACATTTCCCGGAAGGTCAGACCTGTTGCGGGCAACCGATGGCCAATACCGGTTGTGAGCGGGATGCCATTCCTACTTACGAGCATTATGTAAAGACCTTTAGCGGTTACGATTATGTGGTTACGCCCTCGGGCAGCTGCGCCTACCATGTGCGCAAGCATTATGACATCATTGAGCAAACCGGCGCGGTTCAGCACTTGCGAAAGCGTACCCTGGACCTGTCGGAATTCCTGCTCGATGTATTGAAAGTGGAACACCTGGACGCCTGTTTCCCGGCAAAAGTAGGGCTACACCAAAGTTGCCATGGGCTACGGGGGCTACGGCTGGGGCCGGGCAGTGAAAGAAACCTCAATGCCCCTTCCGCTCTGCACACTTTGCTAAGCATGGTGGACGGCGTGGAAATCGCCGAACTGGAACGGGCAGACGAGTGCTGTGGCTTCGGCGGCACCTTTGCCATCAATGAGCCCGACATCTCCGCTAAGATGGGTAAAGACCGCATTGCCGATCATGCCCGGGCGGGCGTGGAGGTAATCACCGCCGGCGATATGTCCTGCCTGATGCACCTCGAAGGCATCCTGAGGCGGCAGGGCAGCCCCATCCAAGTGAAGCATATTGCAGAAATCCTGAACACCAAAGCATGAAAGAACACGCGACCAAAGCCGCCGCATTTATCAAAGACGAAGCCCGTACCGACTGGCACGACGAGTCGCTCTGGTTTGTGCGCTCCAAGCGGGACAAAGCGGCCCACGGCATTCCGGAATGGGAACAGTTGCGGGAGCTGGCGTCTCAGATCAAGGACCACACCCTGTCCCGCCTCGATGAATACCTGGAGGCGTTTGAAGCCAAAGCAAAGGAAAATGGCGTGACGGTGCATTGGGCAGCCGATGCTGCGGAGCACAATCGAATCGTGCACTCCATTTTGCAGGAACATAACGCCCGCCGCATCGTCAAAAGTAAGTCTATGCTGACGGAAGAGTGCGGGCTGAATGAGTTCCTGGAAGAACAGGATATGGAGGTCATCGATACCGACCTGGGCGAGCGCATTATCCAACTGAAGGAAGAGCCGCCCAGCCACATTGTGATGCCCGCCATCCACTTGAAAAAGGAGGAGGTGGGCGAGCTTTTTCATCAAAAATTACAAACCAAAAAAGGCGCGACCGACCCTCAATACCTGACCGAAGCCGCCCGGCAACACCTGCGGCAATCTTTTCTGCAAGCCGACGCCGCCATCACAGGTGTCAACTTTGCCATAGCCGAAACCGGCGGGGTTGTGGTCTGCACCAATGAGGGCAATGCGGATATGGGCACCCACCTTGCCCCTCTGCAAATCCACTGCATGGGCATTGAGAAAATCCTGCCCAAAGCGGAGCACCTGGGAGTCTTCACACGTTTGCTGGCGCGCAGTGCCACGGGGCAGCCGTCGACGATTTTCACCTCCCACCACCACAAGGCCAAGGAAGGCGGCGCTATGCATATTGTTATTGTGGACAATGGCCGTACCACGCAGTTGGGCCGCCCCGACTTCCGTAATTCCCTGAAGTGCATCCGCTGCGGGGCCTGCATGAATACCTGCCCCATCTACCGGCGCAGCGGCGGGCACAGCTACGACTCCACCGTGCCCGGGCCGATCGGGTCTATTCTCACGCCCGGTATAGACCTGAAGAAATACAGCGGGCTGCCGTTTGCCTCTACGCTCTGCGGCTCCTGCTCCGATGTCTGCCCGGTCAAGATTGACATACACGAACAGCTTTACAAATGGCGGCAAATCATCGCCGAAGAGGGCCACCTGCCAACAGCTAAAAAGCAGAGCATGGTCATGGCAGGCAAAGTCCTCTCCCGACCCGGGTGGTATAAAATGGCAGGCAAGTCTGCCCGCTGGGTAACCCGGTGGCTGCCCCGCCCCCTGATTTACAACCCACTAAATACCTGGGGCAAGGCCAGAGAGCTGCCCGAAGCGCCCAAGGAAAGTTTCCAGGAGTGGTACCGCAAAAACCGATCTGCATCATGAGCAAAGCCCATATTCTAAAAGCGATACAAGCTGCCAAGCCTGTCCCCTGCCCCCTACCTGTTGTGCCGGTTTTTGAAGCTGAAACTCCACCAACAAGGGAGATTTTCGGGAGCGTTGCAGCACAGTCGGGTAGCCGGGTAGTAAGGGCCGAAGATTTCGTAGGACTGGCAACAGCCGTGCGGACCATATACCCCAAAGACATCAGTATTGCGACCCCATTACGAGCCATTCAAAGTGATATTGACTTACAGCAGGCATCCCCTGCGGACCTGAACGGTGTAGATGTCGCTGTCATCCCAGCTCAGCTGGGCGTAGCCGAAAACGGAGCCGTTTGGGTGACCGAAGCTGACTGTGTACACCGGGTGCTGCCTTTTATAGCCCAACACCTGGTATTGGTGCTGCCGGAAGACCGCATCGTCCGCAATATGCACGAGGCCTACGCTCAAATTAAGATTGACGATACGGGCTTTGGCGTCTTCATCGCCGGCCCTTCCAAAACTGCTGATATTGAACAATCGCTGGTCATCGGTGCGCAGGGCGCCCGCAGCCTGACCATTATCCTAATCTGAGACTTATGCTAAAACGATTTACGGCTAAACTAAAGAGCGTTCAGGAGTACGAACGGGAGTCCATCCCCGCCTCCAAGCTAAAATCCACCCGCAGTTTCCTCGGTATGTACGCCGGAGAGCATACGGCGGGTACGGAATTTGTGATCGGCCCGCTGTTTGTAGCCCACGGGGCGAGTGCAGTCGACCTGATCTGGGGGCTGTTGCTGGGCAATTTACTGGCGGTGCTGAGCTGGGCATTCCTCTGCGCCCCTATTGCTGTGAAGGAGCGGATTACCCTGTACTACAAGTTGGAAAAAATCTGCGGTAAAGGCCTGACTACCGTTTATAACCTCGTCAATGCCCTGATGTTCTGCTTCCTGGCTGGCTCTATGATTGCGGTGGCTGCTACTGCCGTCGGTATCCCCTTCGATATTCCCATGCCACAGCTCACCGACTGGATGCCGGGCAGTGTGTCCTGGGTCATTACCGTAGTGGCCGTTGGCATTGTCACCACCCTAATCGCTACCCTGGGTTACGAGCAGGTCAGCCGTTTTGCCAATATCGCTGCCCCCTGGATGATCCTGGTTTTCCTGGCTGCAGCACTGGCGGTGCTACCTGAGCTGGGCGTCAACAGTATCGGTGATTTCTGGCCGGTAGCGGAGACAAAAATATGGACAGGCATACCCATGGAAGGGCAGTCGAAATTTACGTTCTGGCACATTCTGTTCTTTGCCTGGTTTTGCAATATGGCTATGCACATCGGTATGGCAGATATGTCCATCTTCCGGTATGCACGCAGTTGGAAAGCGGGCTTCACTTCAGCAGCGGGCATGTACGTGGGGCACTACATCGCATGGCTGGCTTCCGGCATTTTGTACGCTGTGTTTCTGCAGCAAAGCCAAAACAGCCTGGAATTTGCGCCCGGGCCGGTGGCCTACTACGCAGTGGGCATCACCGGAGCCATTTGTGTGATTATCGCCGGCTGGACCACAGCCAATCCAACGATTTACCGGGCAGGGCTGGCGGTACAGGCGGTTATCCCCAAATCCCAGACCTGGAAGGTGACGATCATCGTGGGGCTGGTCACGACCACTGCGGCCTGCTTTCCGGCTTTGGTGATGAAGCTGCTCGATTTTGTTGCCCTCTACGGCCTGATCCTGATGCCGATGGGGGCGATTATTTTCATCGATTACCACCTCTTCCCCCGCCTGAAGCTCACAAGCGAACGGGCCCTGGCTACCGGACAAAACATCAACTGGGCGGCAGCGGGCACCTGGGGCATCACCCTTACCGCCTGCCTGCTGATTAATCAGTACTTCGGGGTGGAGATTTTCTTCCTCGGGCTGCCCGGGTGGTTTATCGCTGTGCTGCTGTACACCGGCTTCAGCTACCTGCTCAAACCCTCTGCTTCACTCCAACCTAAACTATCATGAAAAACCTTCTAATCCCAATTATTGCCGTTGCCGGGCTGGGGCTGACGCTCATCCCTGCCCTGCTCGTATTTGCCAATCAGATGGAGGCGCCGTTGCAAAAGCAGCTCATGGCACTGGGTATGGTGCTTTGGTTTACGGCCGGGCCGGTTTGGATGCGGAGGAGGCGGGGTTAAGGTTTCATCTCCCTTGGATCAACGGGTTGCAGAATGACAACAACGCTCCATTATAAGCTTTTCTGGCATTATTGAGTTAGAAATAGTAAATTAGGAATTCAAATGAATAGACTTGATGGGTCGAGCCCTACCATCTGGCAGAAATTGCATAAACGAACTTTCTTTTATTTAAAGAGGTTGCACACATAAAGCATAGAACATGGAACTTAAGCTCAATATTGATTATCAGGAGCTTGTAGAACTTATTAAACAACTCCCCGCTAATCAGATCAGGAAGCTAAAAAATGAGCTGACCCTAATCACGGAAGATCATCCGATAGAAGATAGAATGACTGATTTTCAGGAGTTCCTGATGAAGGGGCCAGTGATGGATGAAGATCAATTCCAGGTTTTTCTCTCTAACAGAAAACACTTCAACGCATGGCGAATGAAGTAATTTGCCTGGATTCATCAATATTAATTGACTACTTCAGAAAGAGCAAAAAAGAGAACTCTTTCTTCTTCGAATTGTCTAACCGATACTCTTCTTTTGCCGTTTCTGTAATCACAGAGTTTGAAATACTGAGCGGAAGCAATCATAAACAAAAAGACTTTTGGAATCGGTTTTTCCACCAAATTCTTGTGATCCCATTTGATCATAAATCGAATAAAGAAGCCATCAAAATTTTTCATGATCTAAAAAGACAACGTAAATTGATTGACCTCCCAGACCTATTCATTGGTGCCACCGCCAAAGCCCATAATTTAAAACTCGCTACCCTTAACGAAAAAGACTTTTCACGCATTTCTGGTCTGGAAATACTATCCAAAAAGAAAAAATAAGCCAGCTCGCCACAAATATTGACTTTTTTCTTTCATTATTTCACTCCCTTAAAAGCCCATCCTCCAAGGCCGGAATCCGATGCTTTTCCAAATGACTCGGGCGGTAAGCCCGATCAAACAGCTCCGCCAACTGCTGTACGACCTCAGGGTAATCCTTAGCCATATTTTGCTGCTCAGCAGGGTCTTTTCCGAGGTGGTAAAGCTCCAGCGTGGCCGGCTCTTCACCGATCAGGTGCCGGCGCAGCAGCTTCCAGTCACCCATGCGTACCGCCGCTTGTCCACCGTAACCGGGGAATGCCCAGATGAGGGCGTCGTGCGCTTTTTGGGTGCCTTGTTGCAGCAGGGTAGGCAGCAAGCTGATGCCATCGGTCCCGCCTTCCACTTCAAAACCCAGCAGATCGGCAACTGTAGCCAGAAAATCGTAGTGGGCAGAGGGATGCACAGTGGAAGTGCCAGCCGGAATATACCCGGGCCAGGTGGCAATCATGGGCACCCGGATGCCGCCCTCGTACAGATAGGCTTTGCCTCTGCCCTTCGTACCCTCAAAGGGCGCAGCACTATCGAAGAAAACCGGGTCGGCACCACCGGCGAAGGTCGGCCCGTTGTCAGAGGTAAAGACGATCAGGGTGTTGTCGTACTGCCCGGTGGCTTTCAGATGGGCTACGAGTTTCCCTACATTTTCGTCGAGGTAAGAAATCATGGCGGCGTAAGTCGCCCGCGGATAGCGGCTGGGGAAATAGCCTTTGCCTGTGTAGGGCTCCTCTTCTCCAAATTTATCGACGTAGTAGTCCACCCAACGCTGCGGGGCCTGCAGGGCCACGTGCGGAATAGGCGTTGCCCAGTACAAAAAGAAGGGTTGATCCTGCTGCTGCACAAACCCCATCATTTCCTCAAACATGACATCCGGTGCATAATCTGCAAGCTGATAAGGGGCGTAACTCGATGCATCATAAGGATCGGCACCTTGCGGTAAAGGCGTATGTGGCGCCACGGTGTCATTGCGCAGGTATACGCGCGACTCATTTTTGTACAAATGCACCGGATAGTAAGTATGCGCCTGCCGCTGACAATTGTAGCCGAAGAAGAAGTCAAACCCCATTTTGTTGGGTGTGCTGGCTGAACCGGGGTTGCCCAGCCCCCATTTGCCCACCATCCCGGTCGCATAACCCTCTGCTTTAAGGTAGTGGGCCAAAGTCCGGGTGTCCGCAGGCATCGCCCGTTGCCCTTCCAGTACGGAATCGCGGAGCATCGCCCGGTAATTCCATACATCGCCACGGGCTTTGCCTTCATCGTTATTGCGAATATAGGCATGGCCCGCATGCTGTCCCGTGAGCAGCATATAACGGGCGGGCGCACAAACCGGCGCACTGCTGTAGTGGTCGGTGAAACGCATGCCCTCCCGGGCCAAAGCGTCAATATTTGGGGTTTCGATTTTTTCCTGCCCGTAGGCGCCCAGCTCGCCGTAGCCGAGGTCGTCAGCGAGGATGTAGATGATGTTGGGAGGAGTGGGAGTCAGGGTATCTTGAGCACCGAGTACAGGTATCACACCCAGCAAAAGGGTCAATCCAATCAGGCAGGCTTTGAGCATAACAAACGGCTCTTTTTGATTTGCAGGAATCTACCCTCTAAAGTAACAGCGCCAGGCTAGTTTTGGGTAAAATCATCCGATCATGAAAAAATTAGCCACAAGGCTTTTGTTTTCGTCCTTTCCGCCCCTGCATTTTGCTGCACAGGCCATGTGGTTTTTTACATTGACGGATCAGCTGATCCAAACGGAAATGTACCGGGATATTGATACAGAGCCGCAGCTGCCCGATGATATTTTCAACCCTGATCAGCTGCAGGAAGCGACCTGGTACTGATCAGGGTTACCGCCCCCAATACGCCATCATCAAAATTGCCCCGGCCGTGCCATCCATCGTAGGCTCATTAGTGGAATAATCCCCGATATCATCGTGGTAAACGACATAAGGGTTTTGAAAAGCCGCAAACTCATCCGGCTCGTTGAGCTTCAGTCCACGCAGTGATCCGAAAATCGTTGCATAGACCGGCCCGTCCAGCAGCCCACCGGGCACTTCCTCCCGGGTGAGCGCCCAAACGCTTGTGTGCACATCCAAGGGATACTCTCCATGAGCAGGCAGACTGGTAAACATGGAAGTACCCCAGGGGTTCCGCCCCATCAGCCAGTCGCGCTGCTGCACGAGCAGGTCGTGGTAGCGGTAGTCGCCTGTCATGTCTTCGTACAGGATGATTTGGGTGATGAGGGCAGTCACCAGGTTGTTGGAGCACCAGATGAAAGGCACCCCTACCCCATAGGCATTGGATTGTGCCCGCTCCAGCGTATGCTCTATGCCACTACGGTAGTAGCCTGCCAGCGTATCCTGAAAGGCTTCATCCACCAGGTCGTAAAGCGCATAGTGCCCCATATTGACGAAAGGGTAATACCGGTAATGCGCCGCCGTATCCAGTGGCATCCAGGATACGGTACCAGCCTGCCGGGCGTAGGCTTTCGCTTCTTCCAAATAGGCTTTCTCGCCAGTCAGGCGATAGAGTTCAGCAGCCCCCCACTCCATGTCATCGGCCCAGGTATCTTCGCTGTAGCGGTAAGGGGCTCCGTAGGAATTACCCTGCTGAAAGCCTTCTTTTGACCGCCCCAGGGCGTAGAGCGACCGGGCGGCCTGAGCGCATTTGTCGGAATAGGCACTGTCTGCTGACACCTTGGGCCAGAGCCTTGCTGCCATCGCCATAGCTGCCGCGCTCCGCCCCGCCAGGTTGGCAACGCCAGTAGCCTGACTTTTGTACTCCCGCAGCCCCTGTGGCTCACCCGTGGCGAAATAGGCAACCCGGTAGCTATTGGCGCCCCAGCCGTAGTCGGAGTTGTCCTGATCGGGCATCTTCCAGCCCCGGTGGTCGCGGTCGTCCGCTACCTGATGGAACAGCTGATCGGGTGCAGGGTGTAGCTTGTGTATCCAGTCCAGGCCCCAGCGGGCTTCGTCCAACACATCCGGGATGTTGTTCGGGCCGGGCTGCCCATGGGCATTTACCTTATCGGCGAAAGCCTCCGGGTACAATTCCCAGGCTTTGAGCATGTGCGCGGTGGCGTAGCTCCCGGTGATGAGGTACTTCAGCTGATCACCGGCATCGTGCCAACCGCCGGATACATCTACGAAAGTGGAATCCGGCATGGGCCCGAACATCGCCCGCCCGTCGCGCTGATGGCAGACCATATCCAGATGGGGGTTGTAACCGCACCGCTGCTGCCGCATAAAAATCAGCAGGGTATCCGCGTAGCTTCCGTAAGCTTCCGCACTAATTTGAAAAGGTACGGACTGCGCCTTGCCGTCTGCTGTAGCGAGGTAGTACCAGCCGGGTTTTTCTACTTTCGTGAAATCGGCTTGCCAGTAGTAAGGGAAAGTGCCCCATCCGTCCGCTTCAACGGTCTCGGGAGCCAGCTCTGATATTACCGCTCCGGTCTGCTGCGCGATAAGCTGAAGTACGGGCGTCTTCATACTATGGCTAAACACAATCGCCTGCTTGGTTTCCGAAGGCAGATACCCCGTTTGGTTGATCCGGATATGATAATCCTGAGCAGAGGCAACCAGGCACAGGCACCACCCGGCCAAAAGGAGGAAAAGTCGGTACATGGGTCAGTCGTTTTGAAAGAGTTCCTGCAAAGTTACCAACCGGTAGCCACGCTCCCGCAGCTCACCAATCAGCGCCTCCAAATGTAGGTAAAATTTGTCAGCCCGGTCCGGATCAGTGCCAATGTGGAGGAGCAATAAAAAGCCATTTAATCCATTCGCCTGCGCTGCCTCATAGTCCAGAATACTTTGGAAAATCTGCGCACTGCTCCGGTAGTTAGGCATATCCGGCGTGGTGTAATCGGCATGCGAGAGGGTGCCATAGGTCATATTGATAAGTTGCAGGCCGGCATCCGCTGTCCACTGCACGATGCTGTCGTTGTACCACTCGTAGGGGGGCAGAAACCAGGGCGCTTCCAGGCGGGCGATGCCCAGCTTTTCCATTTTGACGTAGTTGGCATTCAGATCACGGAGGAAGCTATCACGGGTCACGAGCAGGCTGTCCTGCTCCGACCAGGGCGCATATAGCAAATGGTGATCAGAATGCGCACCGAGGTAATGCCTATCAGCTTTGAGCAGCTGCACCAATGGCGCGTACCGCTCGTAAAAGATACCTGTAAAGAAGAAACTGCCGGGCACCTCCTGCTCGCGTAGTACCTGCCGTATGTGGTCGCCACCATCGGCATATTCATGCCCGGTAAAGATCAGTGCCATTTGAGGCTTGGTGGTGTCGCCCCGGGTAAGGGCTGTGGGCTGCGCCTGCACAGGAACCAGCAAAAAAGAAAGCCCGATCCATAGGGCAGCAACGGGCAAAACATTCCAAAGCGTCCGGCAATTGAAGATTGGCATTTCAGGTCGCGGTTGGTCAGAGGCAGTAAGATAAGGCATCTTCCCCTACTCCACCAAAAAATGCCCCAAACAGTGGGAGACACCATTCAGGGCAAATTCCATCCAACCTTATTTCTTTTCCTTACCGGCTGGCCAGTTGCTGAGTGAGTGCTTTCAGCTCAGGGTACTGCGCCTGGGTAGATTTGGCTTTTTCAAGGTGTAGGCCAGCTTTTTGGGTGTTGCCCATACGGGTGTAAATTTTAGCCAGCACCCGGTTGACATCAATATTGGCGGGGCGCTTCTCATATTCGCCCAGCGCATAGGTCAGGGCTTTTTGGTGGTCCTCTGCCAGATCAGAATACAGGTTGGCGTACTCCAGGCTCATATCATGGCCACTATCCGTATCTTCCTGCAGCATCACCCATAGCTCGTCCATCGTTTGCTGATAGTCTGCTTCACGGCCAGTGGACTTGTAAATTTCCGCCAGCTGTTCGTAGAAGCCGAACTCGGGGATTGCGGTACAGGCTTCTTTCAGCAGCTGTTCAGCTTTTTCATAATGACCTGCTTCGGCTTCCAGGTTAGCCAGCGCGGCGATGGCAAAAGGATAATTCGGGCGCTCCGCCAGTATTTGCTGATAGGTCTGCCGGGCGGCAGTGGTTTTGTCGTAGCGCTCGTACATTTCGCCCAGCGTCAGCCTTGCCCAGGCGGTGGCTTCGTAACCGGGGTAGCCCGCTTCTACAGCCAGTTGCATGGCTTCAAATGCGCCCTCTACCTGACCATGGATTTCCCGCAGGTAAGCCACCCGGGCGTAAGAACGCATGTCCGGCCGGATGCTGACCATTTTGTCTGCCATAGCCACAGCGGCTTCGTATCGCCCCAGCTCCACGTTGGCATCTACGAGTGCTCCGTAAATCTGAGCATTATAAGGGTTAAGCTTTACAGCTGCTTCTGCTGTTTCCAACGCCTGCCGAAAATCATGCAGCGACAGCTCCACGCTTGCCCGAGTCGCAAGTTTCCGGAAACGGATATCCTTATCGGGATGGTCTGCCGGAATTTCAGCCAGGGTCGCCAGAGCCGCCGGATAGTAATGCCCATGCTCACCGGTTACCCGCGCTTCATTGATGAAAAGGTGAGCCATTTTAATCCGGGCTTCGGCTTCATTTTCTTTTTGGATGGCATTGCGCAGGCTGACATATTGATTCTGAACGGTTTCCCATTCCTTGCCATTACGCAGGGCTTCATTGCGGTCTAAGAGGCTAGGCACTTCTACAGTAGTAGCGTTTTTTTGATCTTCTTTAGGTTGGGGCGCTAGCTGGCAATTGGTGATTAGGAGGGCCAGCAGGGCTAAAATGAATAAGGAGTTGATAGATTTCATGTCATTGTATTTTTTTTGGAAAAGAGGTGTGCGGGGCTGTCCACCCCACACACGATCTCAAAATCAGAGTGGTCTTCGAAAAAATTCAAAGATCCCCCAGCTACTAATTCGTCTTCACCAGTTTGATAATCTGTAGCGTTTCACCACTACCGGAAACAGCTCTGGCGAAGTAGACGCCCTCAGGATACTGTCCGGCCTGCCAGTCCACCGTATAGGTACCTGCTTCCTGTGGCTGATCAACTAAAGTGGCCAGCTGCCTGCCGTTGACATCATACAGGCTGATGTTGATTTGCTGCGGAGCTTCCAGGCGGTACTGAAGGGTAGTTTGCCCCTGGAAAGGATTAGGCGCTGCCGCCATCATTTGCACCTGTCCGGTCGTATTTGTTGTAAGGTTCAGGGCAGAGGCCTGAGGCCCCGGGCTGGTCAGTCCGGCTATCGTACCACTACATTCTCCATCCCCTGCAAAAGGCATGGCGAGATAAGGGAATTCCGGACGGAAGGGCTTGTCGTTGGCTTCCACACCTGTAGTGTAGGTCAGCACGCCCAGCAGATCATCCGTTACCGGGTTGGGGTCGCCGGCAGTGTAGTCATCGTACCAAAGGCCAATAGCGGCCAGCACGACACCGGAAACCGCCTGCAGTTCGATGCGCGTCACATCATCCTCCAGTCGCCGTCCGTTGGGGAAGCCATCCATATTGGGGATGAATTCCAGGTCAGCGGTACCGTTGTAGGTGGGGTCGGTCAGCCCAAGAACGGCAGCCTGAATGAGCCCCAGTGAACTGAATGCCGGATTATCACGCGGGGTAGCCGGCACCGCCATATTCAACCGGAGCATATCTCCCCCATTGGGTAGGAAATTATTAACAAAAGGCTTGCCTGCTGCCAGCGGATTCCCCTCTTTGCCCGTAGCTAACTGATAGGGCGGGAAGTTGGGTACTCCGGTGTGAAAGGCCGGCCATAGGTCGACCGAGCGGGGCATACCAGGACCGGGCAGCAGCAAAGTACCAAAGATATCGTCGTCCAGTGCAGTCCCTTCTACCGCAGCGGTCCCCTTCAATGGGAACAGACCGTCCTGACCATTACCGAAGTCAAAAGACTGCAGGGCATTGCGCTGAATGCGCAGTGGGCCAAAGGCAGGTACGGCACCTCCAAACAGGCTATCATCCATATACAGCGCCAGTTCCGGATTGTAGAAGTAGTTGTCCAGCAGGGTATCTTCCAACTCCTGATAAGGAGTCAGTGCATTCCAGTAATCTTTCATACCTATTGGAATCACCGCTTCATTGGTCAGCGGCATACCCAGGCGGGAAACTTGCACCCAGTCGCCATCGTAAGATTCGCTGCCGGGTTCGAGTGTACGGATCTGCGGGCGGCTGGCCGAAGCCCACACGCCAATCACGTAGTTGGGGTCCAGGATATTCTCCGGGCTGCGGGGCGCACCTTTCTTAAGCAAGAACTGGATCGGGATCTCCAGCGCAATCGCACTGGTGTTCAAACAAGCCAGCCCATCGCGTGGATCGCCCATCTGCCGGGGCGCGTCACCGAGGTCGAAGATACCGCCAAGGTCTACAAAGAAAGGGTCATCCACTGGTCCGGCGAAAATTTTCTCCCCGGTGTGGGCAGAACGCACTGCGTCTTCGAAGAGCTCGGCGTAGTCGGCATTTAAGCCTACCGGAGAAGAGATGGACCGCTCACCAACATTATTAGGCGGCACCTTGCCATTCACAAGTATAGGAATGAAGCCGCCTCCGTTAATACTTTTCTCTACGGTATAGCGGGTCATGAGGTTTTCCTGCCCAAGCCGGATGTTGAAAAAAGTACTCGGGTCTTCATTCTTTTTCTCAAAGGTGAAGCGATAGACAATTTCATCACCTGGACGGCTGGCATCATTGTCGATGTGGATTTCGTACCGGATGTTTTCACCGAATTGATAGTAATTCGGCCCGCCGTGCGGCAATTGCATAGGTACATAGGTCGCAATCAGCACAATATTGCGCGGATTGTCGGGGCTTCGGAAAGCGTACACATCCACATTATCCGCTAGTGGGTCATTGGAGATGAGAGGAGCTTCCCGGTGGCTGGAAGCCTGCAATGCTTCGCTTCCGCAAAACAGGAGCAAAAGCACTGCCGTGAATATCAATTTGAATCTATGGTGTAACATAAAAGTTTTTTTGAATGAGTGAATGGGCTTTTACTGGTCCGTTTCCGTACCGCGCCAGGGCGCTGCCAGATAAGGGAAGGAATTGGTAAATGGCTTATCGTTTTCCTCCACCCCGGTCGAGTAGGTAAGCACGCCGAGCAAGTCGTCTGTCACGGGATTCGGGTCACCGGCCGTGTAGTCGTCGTACCAAAGGCCAATGGCAGCTAACGCAACGCCAGCAACAGCCTGCAGCTCAATGCGGGTCACATCGTCCTCCAGGCGGCGCCCGTTAGGGAAGCCATCCATATTGGGGATGAACTCCAGGTCAGCAGTGCCATTATAGGTTGGGTCGGTCAAACCGGCCACCGCAGCCGCTACGATTCCCATAGGGCTAAAGTCGGCACTCGCCCGGTCTGTCACCGGAACCGCCATATTCAGACGGAGCATATCGCCACCATTGGGCAGGAAGTTGTTGATAAAGGGCTTGCCCTCCGCCAATGGGTTGCCTTCCTTGCCTGTTGCCAGTTGGTAAGGCACCACGTTGGGCACTCCCGTATGGAAAATGGGCCAAAGGTCGACCGACCGGGGCAGGCCCGGGCCTGGGAGCAGCAGCTCACCAAAGACCTGATCATCCAGTGCAGTACCGGCTACTGCTGCCGTACCTTTAATGGAAAAGAGCCCATCCTGCCCGTTTCCAAAGTCAAATCGCTGGAGGGAGTTGCGCTGTATACGCAGGGGTGCAAAAGCTGGGACGGCTGGGCCAAACTGGTCATCATCCATGTACAATGCCAGTTCGGGATTGTAGAAAAACGGGTCCAAAATAGTATCGGTAATCTCTTCGTAAGGCGTCAGGGAATTCCAGTAATCCTTCATACCAATAGGAATGACCACCTCATTAGTGAGGGGCATGCCCAGGCGGGATACCTGAATCCAGTCACCGCTGTCCTCGGGCGCTTCGCCCATCATACCTAACGTACGTACGGCGGGGCGGCTCGCAGATGCCCATACACCAATCACGTAATTCGGGTCCAGAATATTGGCAGGGGTATCCGGTGCACCATCCTTCAGGAGCATTTCGATTGGCACCTGAATGGCAATGGTATGCACATTAAATTCGCCCAGCCCATCTCTGGACGGGCCGTTCTGGCGAGGGGCATTGCCCAGATCAAAAATACCGCCAAGGTCGACGAAGAAAGGATCGTCTACCGGACCGCAGAACACCTGTTCTCCGTCCGGTGTTTGAGTGATCGCCTCGCTCATCAGGCTGGCATAGGTAGCCCCCAGACCAACACCGCTTTCAATAGAGCGCGGTCCAATATCATTTGGCGGCACTACGCCTCCAGTCACGATGGCCTGAAAGGTGGCGCCCCCGTCCATACTCCGCTCCATGGTATAAGTGGTCTTGAGGTTTTGCTGCCCCAGCCGGATATTGAAGAACGTTGTCGGGTCTTCGTTGACCTTTTGGAAAGTAAACCGGTAGATGATCTCATCACCGGGCATGCCTGCATCATTATCGATATGGATTTCATACCGGATGTTCTCCCCAAAAGTATAGTAATTGGGGCCACCGTGGGGCAGTTCTGCCGGGATGTAGTTGGCAATGATGGTAATCGTGTTAGGGTTGTCGGGGCTTCTGAAAGCGTAAACGTCCGTATTATCTGCCAGCGGATCGTTTGCAATCAGCGGAGCTTCACGATGGCTCGATGCCAGCAGGTCGCTACCGAGCAGCAGGCACAGCAAAGCGCAAACCGCAAGTCTAAATACATTCATACTGTCTGATTTAGGTGAGAAAATTAAAGCATCACGAACCGGACAAGCAATACAGTGGCTAGCCGGAAGTTGCCATTATACCGGCACCCCGGTCAACCCAGGTGGGTCTGCAGCTGTCTTTTTATCGTGATTTCAGTAGTACTTACGGAAGGTGGTGCCGTACCGGATTGAAACCCTTAGGATTTTTTTAAGATTTCTTTCCGAGCTTTTGTAAATTGAAGTTCAACAACGCTAATCATGCCCGTAGAAATCACCGATATCTTCTACCCTAAAGACCGCCCGGAGTGGCGGCAGTGGCTGGAAGCTCACCACACCTCCAAAACCGAAATCTGGTTGCGACGATTCAAAAAAGCCACCGGAAAGCCCTGCATCACCTACGATGAGCTGGTGGAAGAATGCCTCTGCTTCGGCTGGATAGACGGAGTGGTGAAAAAGCTGGATGAGGAGAGCAACGTGCAGCGCATCACCCCCCGCCGTAAAAAGAAAACGTTTCTCTCAGAGCTCAACCGGCAGCGGGTATGGAAACTGCAACTGGAAGGCTTGATGACACCTGCCGGCATTGCCCCCATCGAAGACCAAATCGGCCACCCGGATGATCCCTGGGACATCCCAGATTGGGTGGAAGCCCAACTGCGCGAAGACGAGGAGGTCTGGGCCAACTTCCAGTCCTTTCCCCTACTCTATCAGCGCCTGAAAATCGGCTGGATCAAAGAGTGCGGGGAACGGCGGCGGGAGGAGGCGCAGAAGCGGCTGAACTGGCTGATCAAGAATACGAAAAAGGGGAAGAGGTATGGGACGGTGCCGATTGTGGAGTAATGCAATAGCCCGCCTGTCAGTTCGCCCCCGATAGCTATCAGGGATCAAAGTCGCCAACAAGCTTGAAGCAAAGAGCAACCTACGTAACATTGCTTTTGTGTTGCCAAAACACTTTCTTCAATCATCGCTGTGCCGTTTGCGCCTGTGGCGCCGTGCTCAACACATAGGGACATAGGATACGTAGCTTCACAATGACGCACACTATGTGGTCCTATGTGCCTTTGTGTTGCCAAAACACTTTCTTCAATCATCGCTGTGCCGTTGGCGTCTGTGGCGCCGTGCTTAACACATAAATACGTAGGTTCACAATGACGTACACTATGTGGTCCTTTGTGCCTTTGTGTTGCCAAAACACTTTCTTCAATCATCGCTGTGCCGTTGGCGTCTGTGGCGCCGTGCTTAACACATAGGGACATAGGACACATAGGCTTTGCTATTACTGTCCTCTTGGAACTGGGTACCTGGGTGTTGCCAAAAACCATTTTTCAACCATCCCTGTGCTGTTGGCGTCTGCGGCGCCGTGCTTAACACATAAATACGTAGGTTCACAATGACGCACACTATGTGGACCTATGTGCCTTTGTGTTGCCAAAACTCACTCCTATATGCTTTCACCTCCTTACTTTCACTCCTCCGGTAACAACCTAAAGTATTCATTCACAAAAGTCTTCTGCCCCTGACGGACTATGTTCTCACAAGTGAAGTTAATGAGTAACGACTTAGGCACTTTAAGCAGCCTGCTGTAGGTCATCACCTGAGCCTCGAATATGGGCAGCATCTCCAACACCGCCTTAAGCTCAACCACCAGGCAATCTTCCACCAGCAGATCGCACCTCAAATCCGCCTTCACAATTTTACCCTTATAGTTTACAGGAACCTGCTGTTGCTGAGTCACTTTAATACCTCTTAGCTGCAGCTCATGCACCATACAAGCCTCATAAACACTTTCCAGTAAGCCCGGCCCAATTTCCCGATGCACTTCAATAGCTGCTCCGATCACCTCATAAGTCAATTTATCGAGATAATCTTTGGTCAGTTGCTTTTTCATAGTCTCAGATTTATGGTTAATGAATTCGCATTTTTCATTTAACTCTATCTTACCTATGCACCCTACATCCTTCTGAATCTTCCTTTAGAAGACATAAGTACAAAGTTAGCATCCACTATGTGCCCTATGTGCCTATGTGTTTTCTAATCCACGCCACCCTCACTATGCGCCCCTATTTCCAGTCTGGCTTTACCCGGGAGCCTCAAGCCTCCAAACAATACCTATATTCTGCCAGCAGCCTGCAAGAATATAGCAACATGACGGACGGCTGGATAAAATCTCTCAAAACCACGATTGAGTGTCCTCTTAAAAATTTCTGCTGCCGTATAAAAATAAAAGAAATGAAGTAATAAGGTACCGGTTCCGCCTGGCAATCAGTAGTATTGAAACAGGAAAAGCCTAAGCTAAAAAAAGCACTGCCCCACCCCAAACGGGATGAGGCAGCCTTGACATTTTCGGAAGCTTACTTATCGTATGACGTTCAGCTTCCCGATTCCCCTTACTTCTTGATTGTTTTCCATTATGCGGTATACGTACAGCCCGGCCTGCAGGTGTGCAGGAAGGTTACAGGATACAATTTGCCCCTGCAGCCCGCTTACGGGCCAGATGGCGACCTGACGTCCGAGAGCGTCCACAAGCTCCAGCGCGCCATTTTGGATGGTGGTGGGTAACTCCACAGATAGCGCCTCCCCAGCAACTATGGGATTGGGAAATGCTTTCGCCTGCAGTGGTTCCGCCGTTGGCTCTGAGGTAGAACTGATCAACTGAGTAATGTCATCTGAGATGGTGAAGGAAGTGATTTCGCCATTGGCGTCCACCCCGATATTGGCAGCCGTACGGGGTAAGCCCTTGGCGTAAATGAAATAACGGGTGGTGATTTGACTTTCCCCCTGTGTGAGACCGAATGCATCAAGCATCAGTTGAGGAGCAGGCTGACCGCCTAATGTATAATTATTGACTGTAATCCGGTCCCGCTTAATCAACAACCCCTCGATACTAACCGGCTCCTGATCTGATCCTTCCGGATTAGGCAGGATAACGGTGCCATAACCGGCAACCTCATAACTAACGCTGTCCTGTATGGTCTGCCCGGCAGGTACGTTTTGCAGTCCGAAGCCCGCAACGGTCACCAAAAAGTCTACATTGTAAGTTTCTGAGTGGGTCCATGAATCCCCAAAATTAAGCGGAAATTTCAGGACATCCCTTCGTTGATTATACTGAATAACCAATTCAAGGATTGTAAGATTGTCCGTGTCCATTCCCGTAACAGTGCTCAGAGGAACGGTAACCTGCTCTCCAATACTTCCCCAACTACCATAACCACTATCATCAATCGAATTGTAGTTGAGCCCGGTCTGTACGCCCAGCCCGCCCAATAATGTGGCGAATGAAGGCTCAGTGATATTGGCCTGCGGAAATAGCGGGCTCGAAGGCTCTTCATAATCTGCTGTAAAACTCCCATCAAGCGACAGACCACTGAAATCCCAGACTACGCCTTCGCCTATTTCTGGTACAGATGCGCCGGTATGATCCAAATACCAGGCCTTCGTCTGCATACCCGCCTCCAGGGTGAAGTCCTGGCGCTCGATGGTGATCTGTGCGTGTGCCAGAGCACCCAAAAACAGTAGCGCAAATGTTGTAATAATTAGTCTCATCGGTAATATTTTTTTAGTGAGAAGACGGTTGTTTTGCAATCTGTCCTACTCCCACCTTAAGTAAACAAATAGGTCTTTTTGTGCAGTCCCAGACAAACGACTGGGGTAAAACAAGGTAGCTACCAAAATCAAAAAACTGATGAGACAAAGGTGAGGTAAAGTGCGGGAGGAGAGGTATCAAAAACCGATCATATCCTATCAAAAACCGATCAAAACCCTTTTGAATGCTAGCTTTTCGGCTGGTTCTTCGAAAAACTGCCAGGCGTTTCCCCGTATTTATCCTTAAAGCATTTGATGAAATAAGCAGTGCTGCTGAAGCCGGTTTGAAAGGCAATTTCGGCCACGGTCCCGCTCTGCTGCCGCAGCAGGTCGGCCGCGCGTTGCAATCGGATGGACTGAATGAATTGATTGGTGGACTGATTGACCAGCGCCCGAAGCTTTCGGTTGAGCTGAGGCCGGCTCAGACCAATTTCCCGGGAGAGGACATCCACACTGAACTGCTCATCATCAAGGTGGCTCTCCACAATGGCTAGCGCTTTTTCCAGAAACTCCTGATCGATGGAATTGACAGCGACTTCTTCCGGTTTAAGTTCCACAGCTGCGGCAAAGCGCTGCCGAAGCTGTTGCCGTAGCTGAATAAGGTTATGAATCCGTACCCGCAGCTCTTCGGCATCGAAGGGCTTAGCCAGGTAATCGTCCGCACCGGTGCGCAGCCCCTGTAGTTTTTCCTCCTGCTCGGCTTTAGCGGTCAGCAGGATAACAGGGATATGGCTCGTGCGCACATCCCCCTTTAAGGCAGCGCACACTTCATAACCATTTTTACGGGGCATCATCACATCGCTCACGATAAGGTCGGGCATATATTCCCGGGCTTTGTCAATGCCCAATTGCCCGTCCCCGGCTTCAATAATCTTAAACGCCGTATCCAAACGCTGCCGGATAAATGCCCGGACTTCATCATTGTCCTCGATCAGCAGTACAGTAGCCTCTGGTTGGGTGGAGGTGGAGGCGCGCAGGTTGGTCGGCTTTTCTGTTGTCTGTATAGAAGCCTTAAATGCAATGCCTGACTCCACAGGTGCCTCCACCCGCTCCTCTGCCCGCAAGTGCCCGCTTCCCAACGGCAGGAAAACCCGGAAAGTAGACCCCTCCCCTTCCCGGCTTTCCAGTTCGATGCGGCCCTGATGCAAACGGACAAGTTCGCGGCTAAGTGCCAGCCCCACACCGGTGCCCACTTCAGGGGACGCCGACACCTGGAAAAACCGGTCGAAGACTTTATCCTGCTGCAACCATGGTATGCCGGGCCCTGTATCCGACACACTGAGGCATAATTCCTGTCCAAGCTGAGATAAGGCTACACTAACGCTGCCTCCGGAAGGCGTAAATTTCAAGGCATTGGAAAGTAAATTATTGACCACCTTTTCCAGTTTGCCCGCTTCGTAGTACAAATGAACCGAAGGCTGTTCACTCTTGAAGGAAAGATGGATTTGCCGGTCCTCTGCCAGGGATTCAAAGGCGAAGACCAGGCTGTACACCAGAGGGACGACATCCTGTTGGCTGGCTCTCAGCTCCATTTTTCCTGCTTCCAGCCTGGATAACTCCAGGAGCTCATTTACCAGATGAAGCTGGTTATTGGCATTGCGTAAAGCAATCTCCATCAACTGTCGTTCCCTTGGCTCCGGATTCCCTTCCAGCAATTGCTGCAAAGGCCCCATCATGAGAGTCAGTGGCGTGCGGAACTCATGGGAAAGATTGGTAAAAAACCTGGTCTTCAGGGCGCTGAGCTCTTCAAACTGTTCTTTCTTTTTGCGTAGCGTAGTGACCCGTTCAAATAAAATGAAAAACAGGAATCCGGAAAAGAACAACAGTCCAACCTGAAAACTGTACCGCAGCCCAAACACCCCGGAAAGTATATTTGAATTGTCCAACAGGAACAACATTCCGCCGACAAACAGAATAACGAAAGGCCACATCAGAGTGCGGGCTGTGCTTTGACCTTTCCTGGCCAGGCGGGCGACTGGAAAGATGCTCAGCAGCGCCCAGAGCCCGAGACACATATCGGTGATCACCCGGGCAATCTGCAAGTCATTGAGTACTAAAATAAGCAGATAAGGCGATACCGCTGTCCATCCGGAAAACCAGGCGTACACTTTATAATACCGCGGCATTTGTTGTCGCATCTGGAGGAAATCAGTCGCAAACAGCCCGGCGAACACCACAATACCAGATAGCGCAAATAAGATCATGGGTAAAGGGTCCGTCAGTTTTGGAAATTGCGCCAACAGACCAAGGAGCCCATACCGGTCAGCAAAATAGAGCGCTGCACTCAGCATCAGACCAGAATAAAACAAAAAGACACGCTCCCGGAAAATCCACGCCATTAGCCCCCCCAGAATCGCAAGCAATACCAGCAAACCAGAATAGAATGCCTGCCAGGAGAGCCGGTCAATCATTTTATTCACCGTTGGCAATACCGGATAAACAGACAGATGACGGTAGTGAGCCTCTGGCGTCTCTTCATAAAAGTAGGCTTGAAAGAAAAGCGTTTGAGTTTCCCCGGGATCGATGCTAATCCATAAATAATGGTATGGGGAAGGCAGGCGATCCCTCCTATCCGTTACAAAACGGCTGTTGAACTGCTCATCAATAAGGGTGCTATCCTGTACCACAAAAAGGCGAACGGCATCTGCATACATACAAAAACTCAAAGCCGCACGTAGGGTATGATCGGTGGCATTCAACAGCCGGATAGCAGACCATGAGCCGTCAGCCGTAACTTCCTGCCCGCTGTTCAAATAGGGTTGCAGTAAAGCCAGTGCTTCCACCGCATCAGGGAAGCTATACAGGGTGTCTTTCAAATCCACCTCTGCTTCTACAGCTCTTTCCATCTGAAAAAGAGGGATATCCTGCCCTGCCAGCCCGTGGCCGAGGGCTACACAGGCGACAAGGACGGCCACAACTTTAATACGAAATGAGCCTGACAGAAATGCCTTGCTCTCTTTTTTTGCAACCATGGTGCAAAAGTACGGTTTTCAGGAGTAACTCTCCTTAATTTAACGCTCCTGCATTACGAGCAGATCCTGATTTTCAGCCTGTCTTCTTGCGCTGATGATAAGAACGGCGCAGAATCTGCCCCGCTACAGCAGGTATAAAACGATTGGCAAAACCATTCAGCTTTCCCAGCAGGGTAAAAATACGCCTGGCCTCGCGCCTTTCAATCATCCGGATGATACGGGCAGCAACTACCCCAACGGGTTCCTGCTTGACAAAATCGCGGGATGGTTGCGGTATAAGCACTCCATCTTTATCATAAATGGCTTTTTGAGGATCGTTTTCGGTGAACCCAACGAAGGCAATGCCTACATGAACACCATGCTGCTCCTCTTCCACCCTGAGGGCTTCGGATAATGTTTTGAGCGCAACTTTGGAAGCACTGTACACCGCATGCCCCGGAATACCCCGGAAAGCAGCAATGCTCGACACAAAGAAAACCGTACCCCGGCTTTCACGAAGGTGAGGTAAAGACTGCTGTGTCACATACACACTGCCCAGGTAATTCACTTCTGTCACTTTGCGAAAAACGTCAGACGAAAGCTCACTTACATCTCCTTCTGCTGAAATACCGGCATTGTTAACCACTACATCAAGCTGCCCAAAGTGGTTAAGCGTTTCGGCCACCAAACGGGCACAATCTTCGGGCTTGGAAACATCACCGGGAATACCTGCAAGCTCCTCATATCCCTGCTTCTGAAAAGCCTCTAGCGTTTGCGAAAGACGACCAGCATCACGCGCATTGAGCACCACACGGGCTCCTTCTGCAAGTAGTTGTGCAGCCAGCTCCCGCCCAATACCAATACTCGACCCGGTAATGAGAACGACTTTATTTTTCCAATCCATCAATGGTCCTTTTCTTACAACCCCAACTTACAAGATAGCTCGTTGTATTGACAAAAATAGGAAGATTCGTGAACTATGCGCCCTACTACTCCCTAAGCACCACCAAAGGCAACCGGACAACTTCTTCTTTATGCCGCACCTCCACCCAGTAAAAACCCTGTGGCAGCCCCTGCAGGGGCAATTGGCGCTCCCGGTCAGAACGCACTACAGACAGCGTTTGCAGGCACTGTCCCTGAGCCGTAAGGATACGGACTACCGCCGGGACTGCCGGGCCGGATAAGGTGCAAAAACTCCGGGCGGGATTGGGCGCCAGAGACCACCCACCGCTCTCTACGGTCTCCGACAGCTGCGTGAGGATACTGATTTCGTAGCGGACCAGGCTATCGCAACCGGCATGGCTGAGATAGGCCTCCGTTATGGCCGTATCGCCTTGTATAAGCACTCCTTCCCACCAGCCGGCCTCTGCCAGCCCGACTTCCACCACGGTGGTATCCTGTAGGGTCAATACATCGACATGATGCCAAACGACGCTATCCCGTAAGGGCGCCACAAAGCGCTCTTCCAGAATGGTATCTGCATATAGCGCCTGCCCCAGGTAAACCGCTCCCGGGCAAAGGCTGGCATACACCACGGAAGCCAATACCGGCTTTTCAATCTGATGGGTTACCGTGTTGGTAATGACGGGAGGGTTGAAATCGAAATAAATGCCCGCCCGGTTTTCAATGAGGGCAGCAGGAAGAATGCCGGCAAGAGGCTGAATGGAAAAGGCAAAAAATCCATGGCTCTCCGGCTCATTGCTGGTGCTGTCGGGCAGCAAAATCTCCGGATATTCGACCACCAATATCCGATCCGGCAATAAATGCCACTGATGCTCATGCGAACCACCCTCCGCCCGGAATGTGCTCAGATCAAGCTCAGGCGATAGGGTATCCCGAATGGTCACGTTCCGGGCCATATCGGTACCTACATTCTGAAAGTGAATGGTGTACTGCAGTTCTTGTTCTGCGGGGATGAGGTGGTCGGGGCCAAACCCTCGGGGATAGGCTTCTTTTACATTGGGGTCATAAGCTCCTATGACCGGTCGGCATTGCTCTGCTTCAAAGACACTCCCGTTGTCGTTGGGAAAGGCCGTTACCAGACCGGTATCCAGAGGCGCCAGGCAGCCTTGTGCTAAAAGTCGGATTGGTTCGGGTGAGGGGTGCCCTTCCGGCTGCGCAGCTTCCAACAGATAGGCGGTGGAATCGGCAGGCGCAGCAAGCAAGATGGATTCCCCCGGCAATACTTCAAGCCCTCCACTCTGCAAAAGCACAATATCATCATTAACGATGTTGAGCTCGTAAGGCACAGGGATGCTCACCGGGCCAAAGCCGGTATTTTCGATTTTCCACTTCAGGCTGTCCTGCTCACAGCGGTAAGTCGCCCGGAGATTGCCCCCTTCCCAATCGGTCAAGCCAGGCGCGCATAAGGTATCCGGGCTGATACGTGCCTGATAGCAGAGCACCTCGCCCAGAATCATTTGTTCGCAGTTCGGCTCCATTTGAACCACTACCTCACCTTCTGCCTCCACCTCAATAGTGCCCAGCTCAAAAGTCAGGGACGTATCGGTTTGCATACTCCAGGGCACAGAGGCAGATACCGGTGTCATCCGGCTATCAAAAAAAAGCTGAATCACCACGGAGTCCGCAGATATCGTGCCAGCGTTATTATAATGCAGCACTATATTGGAGTTGAAGCACTGCCGGACCGGACTTAGCGCCATATTCAGTTCCATGAGGGGGCAGGAAACGGTTGGTGACACGGCGAAATTTACCTCGTGCGGCCCGGTGCCTTGCAGCATAGTATCGGCCGGACAAGCCTGCCAGTAGTCATTGGGCAGTACCGGAGCAAGCGTGTAAGCAGTAGTGTCATCGGGCAGATAGCCGGCGTAGTAGCCCGTGGCGGTGGGTGTGAGCACCTGTTGGGGGCCGTCCTGTCCTTCCAACAGCAGTTGCCCATCGGGGAGCCCTGGCCAATCCGTACTGAAAGTACAGGTGAGGGCTGTATCCCAGACCATTTGCCCCTGTACCAGTTGCTGAGTGGAGAAGTTGGGCTGATAGGCCATAATCTCCTGACTACCGGTGATCAATTCAGGGGTGCCATCGCCATTTAGGTCTGCCCGGCAGGCATTCTGATATAAAGCCGGGGGCAGGTAATGATCAAAGGGCGATGGCAGGAAAGGGGTGGAGATAAAACCCGTTGCCCCTACATTAAAGGAGAAACCTTCCCCGGTCACATAATCCGGCAAGCTGTCTGTGTTGAGCCTTTCCTCAGTGATTATGTAAGTGTTTCCAGCATAACCACGCTCCAATGCGGGCGTAAATGCCTGCTGAACCGTATCATAAGACACCATTCCCAGCACCCCCTGAATGCCTTGAATAACGTACCGCCCACGCAAATCCTGCCGCCCATCCATGTCATAGTCCCCGGCAAACAAATGGTCTACGCCAAACATGCCCCCGATTTCCTGCAAATCGCTAAACTGACCACTCGCCCCCTGTTGGAGGGCAAAAAATGTCCCATCATTTAGACGGAGTACAAGGTCTGCATCCTCATCCTGATCAAGATCATCCATCAGAATGCCGGAATACACATAAGCGGCCCCGAATTGGCCCGGAATGACCACCTGAGGGGACAGGCTGCCTCCGTTGCTCCATCCATTCCATAGCACCACCACTCCACTCTCGCGCGTGAGCAGCGCTACATCCTGATCACCATCCCCATCGATATCAGCGACATCAAAATGATGCCCCTGTCGAAGTTCAAACTGTGGAAAAGACAGCGTATCCCCCGTGCTGCTGTTCCAAATCACCGGCAACCAATTCACAGCACCGGAGGAGACCGTTCCTATACCATCTGGCAAACCATCTGTATCAAAGGCTGTAAACTCAAAAAAACCAAGCCCGGCCGGAGCATCCCACAGTGAAACCGGCGTTTCAAAATTTTGACCTGCACCTTCGTTACGCAACCAGGCGATGCCTGTATCATCGCAAAACATTAGATCGGTTTGCCCATCTGAATCCCAATCCCAGGGCAGGATGTCCCGCAGGAACGACGTAGTACGGTTGAGCGAGGCGGGTGAAGTCTGGCTGTTTAAAGGGCCCGTTCTCCAAAAGATTGGAACAGAACCGGACAACAGGTCATTATCGTCGCCGTAGGTAAGCAAATCGGCTATGCCGTCTCCATTGAGATCAGCTGAAACCAGTTTAACGCCGGTTGGAGTATCATCAATCAGATTATTGGTGAAGCCAAGCTGACCGTTCGGCATGCGCTCCATCCAGACATAGCCCAGGTTTTGCTGATAGGCAATAAGGTCCGTGTCCCCATCTTGGTCTGCATCCGCCATCGTGTGGGCAATCATACCAGAAGTTTCTCCGCTTTGCCAAAAAATCTGGGCCTCCCCCCAGGGTGCTAATTGAAGGTAAGCCGTATACGCCCGGTCGTAGGCGCCGTGACCAGTGTGGGAATAGACCGCATCGGGGAAGCCATTACCTGTGACGTCCACGACTGACATATCACATTCAAACCAGGCATGTTTGTCAGGTTCAGACTCCAAAAAGCTCCGATACAGGGCGCTATACCCCTCTCCTGTCCATTCCAAAACATGCAGGGTCAGTTCCGTACTTTCTGAGGTGTGATAATTTTCCAACATTAAAATATCCAGGTCACCATCCTGATCGATATCTGCCAGCTCCATGTCCACTAAAGAAGGGTGATGTACCACATCGCTGTAAGCCAGTCCGGGTGAGAAAGGCTGACCACTGCCAGCACTGAGGTTTATCCATATCACATTCGCATCCAGCCCAACGACCACATCCGGCCAGCCATCTGCGTTGACATCACCGACTTTAAAACGCTCGTAAGGCTTTACCGGGCCGTACTCGTAAGACTCATTGCTGCCCGGCTGCAGATGCCCCGAGCCATCGTTGGCCCAATACGGTACCGTTTCCCGCGCGCGATAGGCATCCACGACGTCCAGGTCGCCATCCTGATCCATATCTACCAGCTCAAACTCCCCCTGAAAGTTGCGGTTGACGGCCCAAACCGAATCACCATACAAACGCGGCCAGGACAGGTGGCCTTGTCCGTCCAGATTCTCAAAAACGGCAATGTGCCCGTCCCAGCCATTACAGGTCGCTACCACATCCTCATCCCCGTCACCGTCCATATCCCCGGTTTTCACCACCAGGAGATCGAAGCGGTCCATTATTACCTGCACGTTCTCCCGCTCCAGTTGGGCGTGTAAATTCCAGCAGATCATCCCTGCCAAGAGGCTAAGTAAGGCTCTTTTTGTGTAGCGTACCATCATGATATTCTTTTTCATGCTGCTAAAATGCAGGTATTGAGAGGGTGCTGCAAGAACAATTTATACTATTTATACAAGCTTTAAATTATCTTTACAATTGATTTTCAATTTTTTAAACCATAAAAACTACAAATTGAAACGCCCGGTTGCCTTCCAGCTTTTGCAAAGTTTCCGTTCTTCAGAGATTCAGTTATTCCATGTTTTTCTGGAAAGCCCTGCCTTCAACCGCAGGCAGGAGATGCCCCTGCTGCTGGATTACTGGCGGCAAAACAAGGCCGAACCACCGGACGCCCAGGCCATTTTCAAAGCAGCATGCCCCGGGCAGCCCTTTCGGAAGCAAGATTACTATCTGCTGCTTAGCCGTTTTCACAAACTGGCCGAACAGTTCCTGGCCTGGCAGGCTTTTCAGCAAAATGAGCAGGCGCAGTACACCCACCTGCTGCAAGCGCTGCACCAACGGCAGCAACGGACTCTGTTTAAGCGCAGTTTGAAAAAGGCGCGCAGCCTCAAAAAACCTCAGGACAACCACGCTGCCGACAGTCTGCACTTCACCTACCATCTGGAGCGGGAGCAATATGACTTTGTCGACAGCCACGACCGTAGCAAGCCGACCAACTTGCAACAGGCCACTGATTTGCTCGATGCCTATTACTTTGCGGAGAAGCTGAGGCAAGCTTGCCTGGCACATGCCCGCTCGGTCATCAACCAGGAGACTTACAAAATCGGCATGATCCCTGCTATTGAAGCGGAAATTAAAAAACGGCCCAGCCTCTTGGAGCATCCGGCAGTACTACTCTACCATGCCTGCTACCAGGCCGTGGTGGTAACGGGCGCACAGCGTAGTTTCCAGTTGCTGCGGCAATACATCAGGGTGTATAAAAAAGGGTTTCCCAGACAGGAAATCCGGGATTTGTATTTACTGGCGATTAACTACTGCATCCGGGCCCTTAATTTTGGGGATACCGCCTTTGCACAGGAAGCCTTGCAGCTCTATAAGGAAAGCCTGAAGGAAGGTTACCTGCTAGAAGATGGTTACCTTCCCGAATCCACCTTCAGCAATATGGTGTCCCTGGCCCTTAAACTTGAGTATTATGAATGGGTGGAGGCGTTTATCGGTAACCATTCCGACAAACTAAAACCGGCTTTCCGGGAGTCTTTGCCCTGGTATACTTCTGCAAAACTGGCTTACGAACTTGGGGATACCGACCGTGTACTGCAGCTCTGCGCAAAAATCGAGGCCCGGCAGCCTTTCCTTTACCTGGGCACCAAAACCCTGCAACTTAAGGTACTTTGCGAACAGGAAGAGTGGGATGCCGTAGACAGCCTGCTGGAAAGTATGCGGGTGTACCTGCAACGGCATAAAGATGTGGGCTATCACAGGGAGCACTATCTGCTGCTGCTTCAGTTTACCCGCCGGTTGCTTGGCCTTATACCCGGCAACCTAAGCAAGATATTTGAGCTCGCTGCTGAGGTGGAAACTACCAAAAACTTCCGGGAAAAACCCTGGATGCTACGACAGATTAGTAAGAAAGTAAAGAGATAAAGTAGTATTACTATTAATTGAGTAGGGTAAAGTAGAAGGATGCATCCTTCTACTTTATCCCTCTCACAGAACCGTGCGTACGGGCCTCGTACACGGCTCCTGTTAAATCTTATTCATAGTATTGATGCAACGTGTTGGTTTTCACCCGCTCCATGTCGTACAAGTGCAGGTTATTAAACCACTCATTAGGCAGCGCCATGTGGACCAGTTTGCAGCTCGCGTTGCGCCAGCGGGCCATAGAGATTTTCTCAAAACTCCCTTTGTAACCCATCCGTCGTAACTGTTTATGCAAGCCTTTCCAGCTTTTCCACTCGCGCATTTGCTTCATCCGCAGGCGGCGGCGTATCCAGCTCATTAAATTACGGAACAGGCGCTTGACTTGCCCAATGCGGAAGTAGTTGGCAAAACCCCGCAATAGCATCGACAGCTCCCCTATCTGGTGCTCTAAGTTACGCCCGGAGTTGCGTGGGGTCAGCTTGCGGACTTTGTCCTTAAACCTCTTCACGCTCTTTGGGTGTATGCGCGCACCCCGCCGGCTGATGATAAAACCCAGGTACGCTATGCCTTCCCATATCGTTGTGAGGTGCGTCTTCTTTACGTTGACCGTAAGTTTTAGCTCCTCTTCCAGATATTGGGCGGCTATAGACCGATACCTCCCAGCTTCACTGCGCGTGTAGCCGAAGATCAGTATATCGTCTGCGTACCTTACTATCCGGATGCCTTGACTTTTCATGTACTGGTCAAAATTGTCCAAATAGATATTCATCAGCAGCGGGGAGATTACTCCGCCTTGCGGGCTGCCAGCTTCCGCAGGGTAATACGCACCTTCGTCCATAACTCCCGTTTCAAGTATTTGGCGGACCAGTGACAAAACACTGCCGTCGCTTACTTTAGCCCCCACCCCTGCCAGTATCAAGCCGTGGTCCAGCGTGTCGAAGCACTTCGACAAGTCCATGTCAACGACATGAGCCAGCCCCCACTTGTTACTGAAACGCTCTGCCTTCGCCACTGCATGGGCGCAGCTGCGCCCGGGGCGGTAGCCGTAGCTCGATGGGTGGAAGCCCGGCTCGAAAATGGGCTGTAGGATGTTGAGCAGTGCTTGCTGCACCACCCGGTCGCGTACCGTCGGTATGCCTAATGGGCGCTCGCTGCCGTCAGGCTTCGGGATATACACCCGTTTTACTGCCTGCGGGCGGTACGCCTTCGTCCTGAGTTCTTTTTCCAAACGGCGCAGCTCTGACACCCTCTTCTCATCGAAGTCGGTGATACGCACTCCGTCTACTCCGGCAGCACCCCGGTTCGCCTTTACCTTCTGGTAGGCTTCCATGAGGTTCTTCCAGCTGTACACTTTGTCGTATAGGCTGTACCATTTTCGCATAAAAAAAAACCTTTGTACGTTGCAGCTTCTCTGAGCTCCAGGAGGTGCAATTAAGGCAGGCTGTTTGTTCTGGCGGGAGGCAGGGCGTTTCTAGCTCTATGGCAATCTACCCTGTCTGGCTCCACCGTACTCAACGCTCGTGCGGATTATTGGTCAGGCTGGGCTCGTCACCGCCTTCCCATAATTCCTCATCGGGGTCCCACCGACGATTGTCTTCACTTGTACCTTAACGACCCCTTGGAGGGAGACGCTTTGATTTAACTTCGCCCCTTCGCAGCTTACCAGCACTTTTGGCGCTGATAAGTCAAGTTGACTAGCTTTGCGGTCAGCCATCGCAACTTGTCCTCCAAGTTTTATCCTCCACCCTGTTACCAGAGCTTCAAAGGCTCGGAGTTTAAAACTACTACGGGCTCATCTGCCACCTGCTGGCGTATGGCTGCTGCCTCGTCTTGCGACTTGTTAGCTGCTTGTCCAAAAAAAAAAATCCCGGACACCCCAACAGGCTTCCATGGTTAAGCAAACTTTCCTGTATGGGACCCCGTCCGTTTTAACGTGGCAGGTTATCCGGCTTTTGGGCTTTCCCACTTTTTGCAAGGTTACCCACCTGCCGCGCCACTCCCGGTTCGCTCCCGCTACGTGCCCCATACTTGCTAAGGCTTCCTTCCCACCCTACCGTTGCCAGTAACGCAGTTGCCTTCGCATTGGCTTCCCGCCGATTAGGCGCCAGGGCTTCTTTCAGCCCTTCGGAAATGTTTGCATGCCATGCAAACAAAAACCGGGTACCCAAATAATCGGGCACCCGGCGGCATTATCATTCACTAAATACTCTATCTTAGAACAGACCAAAACGGATGCCCAGGTTTAGGGCCAACCCATTAATGTCGCTGCTTTGAATGTTGACCAGCTCGTTGGCCGGGTTACTGTACTCGTAATCCAAACCTGAAGTAAAGCGGTAAGACGCACCTGCAAACAGGCGGGCATTTTTGATCAGGTTAACTTCAGCCTGTACGCCCGGCTCTATAAAAAAGAAGTAGTCCTCGCCAAAGGGATCCTCGCTGAAATCCAAGTCTCTCTTGTAGTCCATAGAGGCTTCTCCACCGCCAATCGTCAGCGGAAAGCTAAAGTGTACAAGGTTATCAGGATTGAGAATGTACTCTGCGCGCACACCACCGTAGCGCAGGTCGAGGTAAAGGCGGTCGTCCATTTCCATCTCAGGGGTAAACTCATTGAGGGTCGTATAGAAAGCCGCGCCCAGCGCAAAACGCTTGTTGAAAATCACTCCGGCACTGCCCTGAAAACTGTGCACCGTTTGACCGGCAGCCTGCGTGAGCTGATAGCCCGGCGCTACGTAAAACCCGATCTCAGCGCTACCGCCACCATTACCAAAGAGTGTCTTGGGAGCGTTATCTTGTGCGTTAACAACAAACAGGCTGCAGAGCAGCATAGCGAAAGTGAAAAACGTGTACTTCATTGCGTTTAACTAGTTTAGCTTTTGTTTATAATAGCAAAACTACTCCATAGACAACTCATACTTTGATTGGTTCAGGGGGCGATAAAAAAATTCAACTTTTTTTATCACCTTTCCGGCTTAGTGAGGGTGTTTTCGAAACGCCGGCCTTTTTTCGAGCTGATCTTCAGGGCTTTAACTTTATTGGTTTTGCCAGGGCGTTTATGTATCACAAAACCATCGTACAGCATCCCATCTACCGTATAGGCCCGGTACCGGATTTCCTTCTCCATGACCTCTATTACCTGAAAAAGCTGCGTATTCTCAGCCGCCCGGTCCATCCACGGCTGCTCGGTAATGGAATACATCTTTGGGCCACTTACAGAGACGACATAAACCACCTTTGAATCATTCTCATAGGGATTCGTACCAGTGATCAGCCCTTGTCCGCGGGCGTAGGAATGATCGTGTCCCTGCAGTACGAGGTCTACCTGATACTGATCAAGCAGGGGCTTCCAAAGCTGCTGTACCTCCTCACACTGCCGGTCACCGGAAGGAGAAATAACCGGATGGTGAAAGGTGACGATCGTCCACTGGTTGGAGTTATCTTCGAGCACGTCAGCGAGCCAGTCCGCTTGTCTTTCAAAATCGGCATTCGAATCCATGGAGATGATCCTTGCGCCCTGATAGTCCACATAGAAGCACCGGTCTTCCAGCCCTTCCGGCCCGTTGTCCGGGAAGTTGAACTGTGCGCCCCAAAACGGGGAGATGCCTACCTTGCGCTTTTCGGCATTTTTGATGTATTCGTGGTTGCCCGGAGGCACCACCACCGGCATAGAGCGGTGAATAAAGCCGCCCGCCTGAAACCATTCGCCCCACTCGTAGTCGTTTTGGCTGTGATTGATAAGGTCTCCGGCGTGCAGTACCCAATCCGCCTGTGGTGCTTCCCGGTAGGCGGCACGTATCGCTCTTGACCAATGCTCATGCAAATCGTTTTGAGCATCGCCCAGATATAAAAAGGTGAAAGGCTCCGGCCCCGCCGAGGCTGTGCGAAACTGCACCCACTCGCTCCAGTAATCGCCGGCACCTACCCGGTAAGCATACAGAGTGGCCGGTTGGAGGTCCGTAAAGGTGACCTTATGATAGGCCGCCCGGGCAAACTCGGAAACCAAGAGCTCAGTTGCTGCCTGATAATCCTTTTCATACTCGTCAAACTCCGGAGAAGGATCTGCCAGCGCGATTTCAGCGAAAGCAGTCCGCACCTCCGCCCGGGTACGCCAGGTGACCGTTACTGAGGTGGCAGGGTCGGTAGCAGGCGTGAGTAAGATACGGTCAGGCCACCACTGCGGCTCGTAGCGAATTTGCAAATGCTCAGGGGGCAGGTTCTTCTCCGGAGGCTGCGCAAGACTCAACAGGGAGAGCATAGATACCCAAACGAGGAGGATTACTTTCTTCATCAGTCTTTTTGTTTTGTCGCTTCGCAAAGGTGGGAAGCCCTGCCCATTTGCGTTGGCAATGAGGTTGCACATGCTGGTAGACAGGTTACCTGTTACCCGGAATTAGGTAAGCTGCTTAGCTCATTACCCTGTTTTAGGTAACCTCTACCTAAAATTTTCAATGCCGCATTTTGCCTAACAAACGGTATTGAACCCTTCCCGGGCATGCGCTTACTTTGCAGAAGTCAATTTATTTAAATCTAGTCTAAATAAAAGCCATGCGAATACCTTTACTCCTCTTCGGCCTGATCGCCGTTGCATCAAGCCTGAATGCACAGCAGTTTCGGGAAGTCACCTGTGGGCCGAATTATACCTTATCCACTTATTTTAAATTTGGGAATCAAGAGAGCATCAGCCTGGAGCACAATGCCTGGGACATTGCCTTTACCGCACAGGGCCTGCAGGATGCAGGCATCTTTCTCAATGAAGCGGCGGGGCTGGAAGGCACAGAGCTGGAATTATTCCTGATCCCCGGTGCTGAATTCGCCGACAATATCGACCTCACGCAGCTGGGCGAACGGCTCCTCAATGATGAAACCAACTGGACCAGCGGAGGTGCTTTCAACCAAATGCGCGACCCCGGCAATCCGCTGGACTATGGCTGGGGGCAATACGATCCGGCCACGCAGTCTGTCGAGGGGCAAGCCCTTTTTGTGCTCAAACTGCGCAATGAGACTTTCAAAAAACTGGAAATCAGCAGCCTGGATGGTACTACCTACCACTTCCGCTATGCGAATCTGAACGGCAGCGATGAACAGTCTCATACCCTTAACAAAGCAGACTTTCCGGATAACGATTTAGTATACTGGTCATTCAGCAGTAATGCTGTGGTGGACTTTATCCCTAAGGCAGGTGACTGGGACTTGCTTTTCACCCGCTACTCCACCCCATTGGATGATAATGAAGGGAGTACCCTCAACTATCTGCTCACCGGTACCCTTTCCGGTCCTGGCGTGGAGGTCGCTCAGGTCGATGGCATCGACCCTGCTACCGTTACCTTTGAAGGGTACGAAGATTCCCTGAGCACCGACCTCGACATCATCGGCCATGACTGGAAGAACTTTGACCTGGGCACCTTTTCCTGGGCACTGCCTGTCGACCGCGTTTACTTTGTCAAAGCGGCCAACGGCGAAGTCTGGAAACTGGTCTTCATCGACTTTGAAGGGTCGAGCACCGGCAATATCGTCTTCCAGGAAACCAATATGGGCGTCGTCAATACTGTTAATCATACCCTGTTTGAAGACATAAGTGTATTTCCTAATCCTGCCCGGGAGAGTGCTACCATTGCACTGACGCTAAAACAAGCGGCCCCGGTACAGCTAAATGTGTTCAATGCCACCGGACAGTCCGTTTGGTCGGCGGTAAGTGAAGAGCCTGCCGGTTTTCAAACGGTAAGCATTCCGGTAAGCCACCTGCCCGCCGGCACCTACTGGCTGCAGGTGCAAACGCCCGGCACGGCACCGATCTCCCAACCCTTAATCGTAGCCCCATGAACCGGTTTCTAATCCATTTTCTGGGTATACTTACCCTGGGGCTAAGCCTGAATGCTTGTCAAAACGCCCCGTCCGCGACCGAAGAAGCCACACAGGAGGCTTCCTATGAGCGCCTCGTCTCTCTTTCCGGCAGCGTGACAGAACTGCTGTACGAGCTGGAGCAGGGCGATAAAATCGTAGGCGTTGACGTGACGAGTACTTACCCGGCGGACAAGGTAACCGAACTGCCCAAACTGGGGCATGTGCGTCAGCTCAACGTGGAAGCGCTGCTTAGCCTGCAGCCCGACCTGGTACTGGCGGAACGGACGGATGAAGCCTCTGCCGCCCTGCAGCAACTGGAAGCGGCAGGCGTAGAAGTCCTTTGGCTCGACGGTTCATTTACGCTGGATAAACCCCTGGCGCAAGCTGAACAGATCAGCGAAAAGCTGGGGCTCAACGAGGAACTCGAAAGCCTGCGGAAAACCTACGAAACCGACAAAGCCAAGCTGCAGCAAGCCCGGAAGGCGATGGAGGGCATCCCCAAAGTGCTTTTCATCTACGCCCGCGGTAAGGGCAGCCTGATGGTGGCTGGGAAAAACACCGCCGCCTCCGCTATGATTGAACTGGCGGGTGGGCAGAATGCCGTGCAGTCCTTTGAAGGCTTCCGCGCCCTATCCGCAGAAGGCCTGATGGAGGCACAGCCCGAGGTATTGCTGCTGTTCGACAGCGGCTTGCAGAGCCTGGGCGGCGTGGAAGGCCTGCTGCAAATCCCCGGGCTTGCGCAAACACCGGCGGGGCAGAGGGGTCATATCATTGGCATGGATGGCTTATACCTGCTGGGCTTTACCCCACGGGCTGCCCGTGCAGCGGCGGATTTATCCGGGCGGCTGCAAGCGTTGCCGGATGCCTACACGCTGAATTAAGAAATCATGATACAAAGCCTACCCAAATACCGCTCGCTGTCCCGTTTGCTGTCGCCTTCTGTGCTGACGCTGTTGCTGGCCATTTCTGCGCTCTGCGCCCTGCTAATCGGGGCGTACAGCCTGCCGGTACAGCAGGTCGGGCTGGTGGTGGGCGAACGGTTGTTTGGTCTGGAAGCCGGCTTGCCACAGACCCTGAGCTATCTGGTCTGGGACATCCGCCTGCCGCGCATCCTGCTGAGTGTATTCGTAGGCGGCGGGCTCGCCATTGCCGGGGCAGCGGTGCAGGGGCTCTTCCGCAATCCACTGGCCGACCCGGCGCTGATTGGCGTGACGAGCGGGGCGATGGTGTTTGCGGTAGCAGGCATTCTCTTTTCTGCCTCCGTTTTGGGCGCGATTGGCAGCTGGCTGGGTTACGCTACAGTCACCGTGATGGCGTTCACCGGCAGCCTGCTGACCACCTTCCTGGTCTACTGGCTGGCGAGCAGCAAGGGCTACACCTCCGTAGTGACGATGCTGCTGGCGGGCGTGGCCATCACAGCCCTGGGCGGTGCCCTTACCGGGCTGATGACCTACTTCTCTGACGAGGATGAGCTGCGCGATATCACCTTCTGGACACTGGGCAGCCTGGGCGGGGCCAACTGGCAGATGGTCGCGCTGCTGGTGCCGCTGGTACTCCTGCCTGCCTTTATCCTCTGGCGGCAGTCGAGCCAACTCGACCTGCTGTTACTAGGCGAGCGGGAAGCGGCCTACACCGGCGTGAATACGCAGCGCACCAAATGGATCGTCATCGGCTGCGCCGCCCTGATTGTAGGGGCCTGCGTGGCGGTGAGTGGGGTGATTGCCTTTGTGGCGCTGGTCGTCCCTCACCTGGTAAGACTGATACAGGGGCCGCGCCACCGCAGTTTGCTCTTGGGCTCCGCCCTGCTCGGCGGGTTGTTGATGGTCTGGGCGGATACCGCAGCCCGCACGCTGATTGCACCCGCTGAATTGCCAATTGGTATCCTGACGGCTCTGCTCGGTGCGCCGTTTTTTATCTGGCTATTGCTCAAAACCAAACGCAGCTTATGATCGAAGCAAACCACATCGGAGTACGGAAGTCAGGCCGCTGGATTCTGCGGAAAGCAGGGGTACAGGTACGTGCCGGAGAACTCGTAGCGCTCATCGGTGCCAACGGGGCCGGCAAATCGACCCTGCTGAAAGCCGTGGCGGGAGAGGTTACGCCGGATGAAGGTGCGGTAAGCATCAACAGCAAAATTTTGGCAGACTGGCCGGCTGCCGGGTTGGCAAAAGTCCGGGCTGTGCTCAGCCAATCAGTCCAACTGCCCTTCTCCATGCCCGTGATCGACCTGGTGGAAATGGGGCGCTATCCGTATCAGGGGCAGGAACCGGGCGGGCGCACCCGGGAGATTGCCCGGCTTTGCCTCAAACAGGTGGGACTGAGCGGGTATGATGACCGGGACATCCGCACGCTTTCCGGTGGAGAACAACAGCGGGCGCAGCTGGCGCGGGTACTGGCGCAAGTGCACCGGGAGAGCGAGTCCGGTGAGCGTTTTTTACTGCTCGATGAGCCCACCGCCAGTCAGGATATTGCGCAAAAGCAGCAATTGCTCAGCCTTTTGCGAAAGCTGGCGGATGAGGCAGGCCTTGGCATACTCACGATCCTCCACGACCTCAACCTGGCGATGCAGTACGCCGACCGGGTAGTGCTGCTGCGCGGCGGGCATTTGCTGAAAAGCGGCCCACCCGAAACGGTGCTCACCCCCGAGGGGATTGCACAGGGGTTTGGGCTTAAAGCCCGGGTGGTGCGGACGCCGGGAGAAGCCTTGCCACATATTCTCACCTGCCCTACGGCGGTGGATCTTTTTCAAAATGAAGAAACAGCTATACCATGAAGACAACAACAAGCATTAATCCGGAACTACAGGCGCGATATGAAGCGCTGAAGTCAGAACAGCCCAAATTGCGCATCCGCAATGCAGCAGAGGCGCTGGGCGTAAGCGAAATGGAATTACTCGAGCTGCAATTGGGCAGCACCGCCACGCGCCTCAGCGGGGGCTGGCAGAGCCTGCTGCAGGAGGTGGAAAGCCTCGGCCATGTGATGGCACTTACGCGCAATGAATACGTTGTGCATGAACGTAAAGGCGTATACCACAACGTCTCCTTTATGCACGACGGCAAGATGGGCGTGGCAGTCAATCCCGATATCGACCTGCGGCTGTTCATGTGGGAATGGGAATACGGCTATGCGGTGGAAGTGCCTAGCCGGGGCAAAGTGCTGCACAGCTTGCAGTTTTTCAATCAACGCGGAGCGGCAGTCCATAAAATATACCTGACCAATAAGTCGGACAAAGCCGCCTACGATGCATTAGTCACCAAGTACCGGGCGGGAGACCAAGGTACGCCTGCAACCGTAGACCATAGCCCGCAAGCAGCGCCTACGGTGATCCCGGACTCGGAAATCGACGTGGCCGCTTTTCAGGAAGAATGGCGCAAGCTGCAGGACACGCATGATTTCTTCCCCCTGCTGAAAAAGTACGAGCTGCAACGGACACAGGCCCTGCGCCTGGCGCCGGAAGGCTTTACCCAAAAGGTGCCCAACGAAGCAGTGGTTAAAGTGCTGGAAGCGGCGGCAGAAAATGAAGTGCCGATTATGGTCTTCGTCAACAGCCCCGGCTGCATTCAAATCCATACCGGGCCGGTGAAAAAGCTGATCCCGATGGAGCAGTGGTTCAATGTGATGGACCCGGACTTCAACCTGCACCTCAACCTGGAGGGCATCGCGGAGAGCTGGGTGGTGAAAAAGCCGACCAAGGATGGCATCGTTACCGGCCTGGAAGTGTACGATGCACAGGGTGAGCTCATCGTGTACTTCTTTGGCAAGCGCAAGCCCGGTATTCCGGAGCTGGAAAGCTGGCGGGAGATTATAGATGAGAAGTTCGACCCTGCCTGCTTGCGCATGGCAGGCAGGTCCGCTGGAGTCGAAGCCACTATTTAAGTTTGAGTTACTATTGTACGACCCCAATGGGGTCGACTATCCGTAAAAACAGCTTTCATCTTTTAATTGACGCCGTAGGTGTCACACTTACCTGAAGAAAAGAAGAGCAAATGGATAATGTTCGATGGTCAAGCAATCGCGAAGTAACCTACAAGAGCACATGAGGACGATATTTTTTGTTTGTTGTTTCTTCATTACGATTGGTACTTGCACCCCGCTGCATAGCCAAGCTTCGCTGCCACCCGATTCATCGCTTTGGGCGCTGCAGTTGCATGATGTAATCGTGACGGCGCAGTACGCGCCCACCGACAGCCGCAACGCCGTGCACGATGTGATCACCATACGGGAGGAAGTGATTGAGCAGCGGGGCGCTACCAATCTGGAACAGCTGCTGCAGCAGGAAGCCAACATCCGCATCCGGCAGGATATGGTACTGGGCAGCAGTATGAGCCTGCTGGGTATCGACGGGCAGAACGTCAAAATTATGGTGGACGGCGTTCCCGTGATCGGCCGGCAGGATGGCAATATCGACCTGAGTCAGCTCAACCTCAACAACATCGAGCGGGTGGAGATCGTAGAGGGCCCGATGTCGGTCAGCTACGGTACGGATGCCCTGGGCGGCGTCATCAACCTGATCACCAAAAAATCGCAGCTCAACCGCTACGACCTGAACCTCACGAGTCAGGTGGAAGCCCGGGGCGAGAACCGCTACGCTGCTGCCTTCGGTGCCCGCCTGACCGATGATCTTACCCTGCGCCTCAACGGCGGCTACGATGTGTTCGGCGGCTTTAGTGAAAACGACAGCCTCCGCTCCGTGCTTTGGAACCCCAGGGAGCAGTGGTTTGCGGATGCCTACCTCGGCTACCGGCTGGACGACAAGCGCAAGCTGTTTTACACCGGCAGCTTCTTCGATGAGGAAGTGCAGAACTTGGGCAACATCCGCCGCCCGCAGTTCAAGCCCTACGCTTTTGACGACTTTTACCTGACCCGGCGCATCAACCACAGCCTGGCCTACGAAGGGCAAGTCGGGAAAAACTACTACCTGCAAGCCACCACCGGCTACAACCAATTCCGCCGCTACAAGCGCACCCTGCGCACTAATTTTGAGGAAAACGAGCAGCTTGAAGTACCCGGCATGCAGGACACCGCCCGCTTCTCCGGCGCCATGCTACGCGCCACCTTCGCCAGTCAGTACGCCGAAAGCCCACTGAATTTTCAGGTAGGCGTGGACCTGCGGTACGATGACGCGACGGGCCTACGCATACAAGACAGCCTGAGCAGCCGGGAAGGCTTTTCGCAAATTGGCGACTACGCGGCATTCGGCAGCCTGCGCTATCAGCCATGGGAAGCGCTGACCGCAGAAGCCGGGCTGCGCTACGCTTACAATACCCGCTACGAAGCCCCGCTCGTGCCTTCCTTCCACCTGAAGTACCGGCTGAATGAGCAGTGGGCCCTACGCGGCTCCTACAGCCAAGGCTTCCGCAGCCCGGACTTGAAGGAGTTGTTTTTCGAATTTATCGATATCAACCACTTCATCCTCGGCAACCCGAACCTACGGGCGGAGCGCTCGGACAATCTGCAGCTAGGCCTGTTCTACGAGCAGCGCGGGGACGACTGGCGCCTCAAGGGCAAAATCAAAGGCTTCTACAACGACATCCGCGATAAGATTGAGCTGTTTGAGTACATTGAGACCGACGAAGGCATCGCCCCGGCGATTGACACCTCTACACTACGCTTTGCTTACTTCAATCAGGCGGTGTACAAAACGCAGGGCGTCAACTTCTCGCTCAGCTACAGCACGCCCCGGCTGGAACTGTCTGCCAATGCCTCCACTATCGGCTACTACAATCCGGCGAGCGAGGACTTGCCGGAGCTGGATGCGTTCACCTACGCTATGGAGTACAGCGGCAGCGCCACCTACCGCTGGCTGAAGGCGGGCTTCAGTGCTTCTCTTTTCGTGCGCGTCAATGACCGGCAAGTCAATTTCTTCCCCACCACGGATGCGGAGGGCAACACCATTGCCGGGCAGCGCATACAAGATGGCTTTACGATGGCAGACTTTACCCTCACCAAATCCTTCTGGAAAGAGCGCATCGACCTGACGCTGGGTGCCCGCAACCTACTCGATGTACGGCGGGCCAACATACAGGGCGCAGCGAGCGGCGGGGCGCACAGCGGTGGCACCGGCAGCGCGCCGGTGAGCCCGGGCCGGAATGTGTTTGTGCGGATGATGGTGGATTTCGGGTGGAGGTAAAACAAACAGGAAACAGTATGAAATGCAAAACCGAGGTGCTGCTAATGAACGGCAGCATGAGCGTCGGGCAATGTACCGGCTGTAAACGGGTGGGCGTCCACTTCAACAACTTGCTGGCGGGCTTCAGCCAATCCGAGTTTAAGCGCTGGGCGGAATGGCTGCTGCATATTGAGTTTGCGCCCAACTCCAGCTTGTTTCACGACGGACAGTTCTGCATCATCCTGGATACGGGCAAGGCTAACTTACAATTTACATTTACGGAAAGTGAGTTTAATGTTTTTCGGGATGGAATTGCGGAGGCGCTGTTGCAGATGCGTGTGCGGGAGTTGATGGCGGGAGAGTAATAGACTCTGCCTATGAGAAAATGGGGGAATGAACAATCCGGTGTTTGGTAAAATATTCAGAAATATTTGGAACTCTGCGGGGGGGGGGTATGTTTATAAGTAATCCTTAAACAGGTCAACATATGATTTGACCTACTTGCGCCTTTTTTCAATTTATGGACTGGGCGGAAGGCTTGTATATCGTCACGATAAGCAAGAATAAAGAAATACTGCACCGCCGCAAAGTAATGCTTACTAAGTAAATTGTTTAACAGAGCACGTGTAATAGACTACATTATTGCACGTGCTTAATTTTTTCCATCATGCGCTTTTTCAATAGTCCGTGGGGAAAATGACGCATAGGCATAAAAAAGGGGAAAGTTGTAATTTGGGAGTTCCTACACACTCAAACCAACTTTGCCCCTATGAGCGTCAAAGCACTCACGGAACAAATATTACGAAAAATTTCTACAAATAACCGTTGGCAATACCGATTTATGCTGCACTTGTTTCCATTATGGCTAGCTGTGCGAGGCCGGTACAACTTCACCAACCTTTCGCGCTGGGGCGAATACGGGGAAGATACCTACCGTCAGAACTTCGCCCGCCCCTTCGGTTGGCTGGAGTTCAATGCTGAGCTGGCTTCGCAGCAGCTTGGGCAGCACTTGGCTATTGCTTTTGACCCTTGCTTTGTACCAAAGAGCGGCAAGCATACAGCGGGTATAGGCTACTTCTACTCTGGCTGCGCCGGCCGCGAGCTGCGCGGCCTGGAGTTTTCGGGTATAGCTGCTGTGGACCTGGCGGACAAAGCAGCCCTCCATCTCGAAGCCGTCCAGACAGTAGGCCTGAAAGAGGGGGAATCGCAGCTTGCTTTCTATGCCCGTATCCTTTGTGAGCGCAAAGAAGCCCTGTTGAGGCTTTCCAAGTATGTCACTGCGGATGCCTATTTCGCCAGGGAGCCTTTCGTGGATACGCTGCTTGGCGAAGGTTTCCAACTGATCACCCGCCTGCGCAAGGATGCAAGGCTGCGCTACCTTTATAATGGGCCAAGGCTGAAAAGAAGAAGGGGGCGCCCTAAAACATATGACGGCCGGATCAATCCTTATGCCCTTCGCGAAGACCATTTCACGCCATGCGCACAAGCAGAAGACGGTTCGTGGGTTGCTTACCAGGCCACTGTAAATGTACAGTCTTGGAAGCGCAACGCTAAAGTTGTCATCGTACATCACTTGGACGATCAGGGGCAAGTAAAATCCGCGAAGATTTATGCCTGCACCGATACGGGCATGGATGGCGCAGAGGTACTGCACGCTTATCAGTGCCGCTTTCAGATTGAGTTCCTGTACAGGGATGGCAAGCAACATGCAGGGCTGGCCCACTGCCAGGCACGCAGTCCGCAAAAGCTGCACTTCCATCTCAACACGGCCCTCACAGCCGTATCGCTTGCTAAAGCAGCATACTACCTCAGCGCCCCGCCGCAGGAACGCAAAGCGTTTTCTATGGCAGACGTTAAAACCCAGTATGCCAACGATTTATTGCTGGACCGATTTATTGCCACGTTCGGCATCGGCGCACAGCTTTCAAAAATTAATTCCATCCGCGAGCGCTTCAGGGCTATAGGCAAAATTGCAGCCTGATTTGCCACGGACTATTGGCTTTTTAATATCTCTTATTCTGATTTTGCTTTATACGGTTTTTGGAAAGGCTCAGGCTACTTTTAATCAATCGATAAACTTCGATAGTGGTTTTTGGAATAATGCGATAGATTTAGCTTTGTCAGAAGACGGAATTGTCGTCACTGGCGAATATGCTCAAATTATTGATAGCCAAACTATAAGAGTGCCTGGTAATGTTCTTTTCTTCGAAATTGGAGGTGCACTTGACGAAGTATTGCCTCTGGATTTAATATCAGCCCCGGGATTTAATATAAACCGTGCAAGGTTCCCCAGTGGCAACCTTGCAGTTTCAGATAGCGCAACCTTCATTGTAGGAAAGGTATATGGTGAAAATAATAAATTAGCCATATTCTCAATTCAATCCGGGATTAGTCCTGTCGATACTTTCTTGATCGATATGGCTGAAGACTATATCATACGACCAGAAGGTTTACTCTCTTATGATGGCAGTCTTTTTGTCCACGGAGGAATATGGAAAATCGGTGAGGCTACCTCTCGTGGGATCATCCTTAGAATCGATATTACCAACAAGGAAGTTGTCTGGCAGAAAGAATTTAGCTACTCTGATATTTCGCAAAATAGCTGCAATGATCTTCAGCCAACCATTGATGGACATTTGATTTTTTCAAACTATCATACATATGGAGCAGGCACAGCTACGGTTGAAGGTTATGAGCTTTATAAAATAAATTCATCTGGTGAAACTATAGGAGTGTATGAATATGTAGATAATAATGGGCTAGCGCCTGGTCGATTGTTAAGTTCGGCAGAGGGTGCAGTTTATTATCTCACTAAGTATCACCCAGAGGATGTTTGGGCGCCAAAAGACGGCTGGATTAACAAATTAAGCCCCAATATGGAGGAAGTGGAATGGCGTACCCCCTTGCCGTCAGAACCGTTTTCTAACAATTGGAAGTACAAAGCACTGGACTTTATCGAGGCTGCTAATGGTGATATTATTTTTTGTGGCGAGGCAACCGGCGGTGGCTGGCATCCGGACGATAGCCACAACGGCTTCATTGCCCGTATCAGCCCCGGTGGGGAATTAAAATGGACCAAGATATACCGACACCCCAATGTAGATGCACTACCAGTTGATGAATTTGGTCTTTACCGGCAGGGGAAGCTAAACAAAGTTATAGAGACCCCTACCGGTCAAATCATTGCCTGCGGACACGCCAGGTATTCCCCTTTCCAACTTAGTGCCATACAGGACTTGGAGCTGTCATCCAGGCTTTGGCTGCTTGCTGTAGATGCGAATGGTTGCTTAGCTGGAGAGGAGTGCCAGGATGTTATCGTATTGGACGGTGCCAATACAGCTTTACCGATATTTGATATCGGCACCCGCTGGACCTACGAAGTAGAGACTGCTTCTGGAGGCCCGGCGAAGAGCGTCAGCTTCGAAACTTATGAAATTGTGGATACCGCAACAGTAGGCGGGCAGACTGCTTTTGCAGTAGAAGAAGGCTCAACGGGCAATCTTCAGTACCTGCGGCAGGAGGGCAGCTTAGTCTACCTCTGGGACGCTGATCTGGAAATGTACCAATTGAATTATGACTTTTCAGTCAATAGTCAGTATGGTACGCAATGGACCAGTCAGTGCAGCAGCGGAGGGGGAATTGCGATGATAGAAGTGGATAGCGTCACGCAGGAAACCGTAATGGGGGATACGCTGCCGGTACAACATTTACGCATAGAAAATAATGGCACGATTGAAGGAGACCTGCTTACCAACGTATACGCTGGTATAGGGCAGCAATCGGGTGGGCTACGTCTGCCCCTGGGCTATGGATTGTGCGACCCGGTCCGGGAAGTCACTCAGCTTCGCTGCTTTGAAAATGACAGCTTGCAATATAACTTTGTTGGCTACTCTTGTGATAGTACTTTTGTCATCACTTCCACCTCAGAAGTCACGCAGGGCGCGATCAACATCTTTCCCAACCCATCCTCCGGTCTTATTAATATTGAAGGGGCTCCGCCTTCTGCACCCTACGAGCTGTACGCAGTCGATGGGCGGCTCGTACAAAGCGGAGTCATCAGCGGCAGGCAGCTATTTATAGAGCGCCCCGGTATATACTGGCTTAAAGTAAGCACTGGCAAACACTGGGAAATTGTAAGGGTGGCTGTATTGTAACCGGTCGCTTGGCAAATCAAAGTTGCCGGAGCGTGAATTTGGAGAGCAGGCGTTTTAACCCCTTTACTTTTTCCCACAGCAATGCTTATACTTTCGCCCACTTTGGCAGGGGCATGGCTCATTGCGCCCTATCTTAGTTTTGCTTTTTGAGGGGGATTGCACCGGGGGAGACAAAGGTTTATCTGCCGGCTCTTTTTCAGGAACCATGCCACCGGACTGCATTAGGATTTCCATCATTTTTCGAGCATACGGATCCTGAGCCATTTTTTCCAGCTCCATTCTGTCTTTCTGGCTGGGCTGCCGGAATTTTTTACGCTCATAATACGAGCCATCATAAGCCTCGGAGATATTTTTTGGCAATGGATTGAGGTCGGCCTCATCGCGAGGTGTATCGAATAACTCGATAATTTCCGCCCATTTGCCAACCACATCTTTCGATACGGCCCCTTCCTGATAGAGCGGTTCTATGACTGGCAACAGTTCTTTCAGGCTGAGTTCGCCGGCCGATGCTGTCATCCAGGCTATTAGGTCAGAATCAATGAGGGCTTTGTCGTCTATGTTAAGCTTGTAGTGCTCGAAGATGCTTCCGAACCAAGCGCTCACTTCCGCCAAACGCTCCATATTATGCCAGGCTATTTGAGCAACGGTAGCGTTCACCATTATTTTAGAGTGGGGGGAAACATATCTTTCCTGCATAAATTGCTGCAATTGGGGCAGCTGGCCAGAGGCGATGCGGAAAAGGCAAGGGAAAATGAAGGACTCTGCTTCTTCTCCAAACCAAAAATCCAGGAAATCTTCCTCCTGGCGCAAAACATCAAGCACGACCGGAAGGCAGTCTTCGTCGCCATATATCCCCAGGAAATGAAAGGCGTGGGGCATGAAACTGACTTGATCCTCTTGCCATACCTCCCATTTTCTGCTTTGCCGCTCAAAATACTTGTATCGCCGCAGGCCGTCTTCCAAAACCCGTTTCAGATCCTGCACCAGTGTAGTTTTCGGCAGTGCAGCTATGGCGCTTATGTTTGCCTTGGGTAATGCTTCCAGATCATAGCGGTAGAAAGCCTCCATTTCGGGGTGGTGAAATACCGGGGCTTCATTTACCTGCGGATAAGGGGCAGTAACGCGGGTTTTCGCTTTGCGCTTGTTGCGCTGCGCCTCCTTCATCTTTTGCATGTTTACCATCATCTTTTTACCCAAGATGTACTCGGTAACGCTTTCCGTAATGGAATGCTCAGGGTCTATTTCCAAAAGGATGCCATGCCGATCTTCCGCGCCTTCAATATCTCCTTCTTCGAGCAGCAACAGGACAGCAGACTGGTAATAATTCATCACTTCGCTAACATGGAAGACTTTGCGTTCAGGGTACAAATCCTGAAGCAGCAAGCGCTCCCCCATCAAATGCCGTGCGGCAGCCGTATCTTTTTTTTCTTGTACCAGACGGTTCGATTCATTGGTAATTCCAAACAGGTAGTTGGGGTGGTTTTTGCGGAGTTCACGGAGCAGGCGCCTGGCTCTAAGGCGCTTGCCACACATCATATATAGCGTGTAGAGGTGGTTTTGGGCCCGTGGTAAATGCGGGCATCTCCTTACAAGCTCTTTCAGCGGCTTGATTGCCTTCGGGTTACCCGCTACGACCTCTGGGTAGAGTGCATTCATTATTTCTGCCTCTTCGTCGGTGATGCTGGAGTCTCCCATGACGTCGTGCTCCACTGCATAAGGGATGAGTGGGTGGGGGTAAGTAAAGCGGGTCTTGTTCATTGGCATAGCGGATGGGTTGCGTATTCAGGCACAAATTTACAAAATGAGCATCGGTTATCATGCCGTACCGCCCCTTTTGTTCCGGGCAGAAAGCCTGCAACTGGTGCATGGGTTTCCTGGGTTTTGGGGGCGGGTGAGGTTACAGGGGGCAGGTGGACATAGAAATCTTTGACAAAACGGTTATCCCCATCAGAACCTAATGCTCCTGATCCGGATAAATCAGGAGGAAGCTGACTTCGCTAAAATGCCTGGACAGATACCTCGGCAGGCGTTTCATCCACGATTGATAGGAGATAGTACGTTCCCGGGCCTGCACAATGACGAAGAGGTCATCAGGGCCTACCTCCCTGCCTAAAATGAGGATATCCTCCCAATCGCTAAATACCTGCGTGTGGACCTCTACTACGGGTTTATCGTGTTGGGCAAGCTCGGTGATGCGGGCAATTGTATCTGCTGGACCTGCGAAGTGCAAGGTCCCGGTGGTTTGATTGGCAAGGGTCTTCAGCGTCTTCAGCCAATGCGGGAAATGCAGCTCCAGCTCAGCATTTTCAGGGACAATCACGAAGATTTTCTCCAGTGTATTCAGCGGAATAAGCAGGCGGGTAACCAGTACCTCCCTGAAACAATTGAGCAGGATGTAATCCAGCACCGTGCCAAACAGATGGTCTTTAGGATGGTAATCGCCATGCCAGCCTACGATGACCCGCGTGATCATCATCTCCTTGATGGTACGGACGATGCCGCTGCCCGGGCTGACATCTATGCGGGTAATAGGCTCTAGCAGGGTATCGGTAGCGGCAGCATACCTGACGGCTTTTTCCAGTTGTTTTTTGGTTTCCAGGATACGGCTGCTGGCAGAGGCATCGTCGTTGATCACGGATAAGGGGTAGACCGGCTGCCGGGAGCCGGGCGGGGTAATCATAACGGCAAGGTCAACCAGGGGCATGATGTTAGCCGGGTTGGCAACCGGAACGAGCAGGCGCTCCTCGGCCAATTCCTCTTCCGGGACTTCATCGGCCTGCAGCACGGCCAGTTTGCGGCCGGCCGATTCCACTACAAACGAGCTGACCATGCAGGTAACCAGGATCATGATGATGATTCCATTGAGCACATCATCATTGATGAACCCGAGCTCATAGCCTACTAATGCTGCCGCCAGCGTTGAAGCGGCCTGAGCTACACTTAGACCGAACATAACGCCCTGCTCTTCTTTGCGGTAACCGTAAATCCGGGCTGTAAGGTAGGCCGGCAACCACTTCAGAGATATGGAGAGCGCTGCAATAACCCCGACGGCAATCAGGGCAGTTTTGCCTTTGAGGAAGATGCTGAAATCGGAGAGCATCCCCACATGGATCAGGAAAAAGGGAATAAACAGTGCGCTGCCCACAAAGTCGATCCGGTTCATGAGCGGAGAGGTGCCGGGCACAAGGCGGTTGATAGCCAGCCCGGCGAGGAATGCACCGATAATTGGCTCTACGCCGGCAAGCTTCGCGCCGAAAGAAGCAGCAAAAACAAAAGAGAGCACAAAAATATACTGGGAAGCGCCCTCGCTTTCCACATTGCGGAAAAACCAACGCACCACCCGCGGGCCAATCTCCACGACCACATAAACAAAAATGGACAGCGATACCAGTAGCCCAAGCCAAAACCCTGCCCCCAGGTCGCCCTCCACCGAGCTGGCAATGACGGCCAGTACCAGAAGCGCCAGAATGTTGACCACCAGCGTGCCGCCCAGCGTGACCGTCACCACTTCATTCCTGACCAGGTCGAGCCGGCTGACAATAGAGTAAGCGACCAGGGTGTGAGAAGCAAACATGCTGGCCAGCAACAGCGCAGAGGGCCAGCTCAAGTCGAGCAGGTACCAAACGCCTATAGCGCCAAACACTTGTGGGATCGCAAAAGAAAGCAGGCCGAAAACCATCCCTTTCTTCCGGGTTTTCTTGAATTCGTTCAGGTCTACCTCTAAGCCTGCCTGAAACATGATATACAGCAGGCCTACCGTACCAAAGAGCTCTATCGCATAACTTTTTTCCAATACGTGGAAGCCATTGGGCCCCAGTAGCGCACCGGATAGGATCATCCCGATAATCCCCGGCACCTTAAACCGCTGCAACAGCCTGGGTGCCAAAAAGATAACAAACAGCACTATGGCAAATACCATTACCGGGTCGGTGATGGGCAGATGGAAATACTGCGTGAATTGTTCCATAGGCAGAATGGCTTTGTTTATCCTTCTCCAGGCAAATGCACCTGTCTAGAGCTTGTTCCTGCCACCATTTCTTTGGCTTTCAGAATAAACTTTGTTCGGGCATGCGCTCCGTTCCGTTTTTTCCAATGGAATGACCTGTCTGGAGGCGTATTTGTTGGGGCAAATTAGATCAGATTTTTCACTTTTTTGCTACTCAAGTCTGCCTGCCATAACCTTTGCGTTGTAAACCAGTACTTTATAGCTTGTTGGGACTTTAGCCCCGTTCCGGGGAGCGGGACTAAAATCCCAACAAACGCTTACTCCATGCTTTTCAAATATTTATAAAGATCACTATCGGTGGAGAGGATCACGGTGGTGGAGGTATCGAATGTATTCACGAAAGTTTCCATACTTTTTACGAAGCTGTACAGTTCTACTGACCGGCTGGATTTGTTGTAGGCCTCAGCATAGATGCGGGCAGCTCTCGTTACTCGATGCCCTCTTTACCTCCACGAGTGCGGTTTGTGTTACAGGCCTGATCGTAGTGGATACCGGCTCTTTCTTTGCGCCTTTCGGGCAATTTGTCATTGCTGCGCTGATTCAGATCGGAGGGATTGGCATCATGACCGTCACCAGTTATTTCAGCTATTTTTTTAAAGGCCGGGCAAGTTATGAAGACCAATTGCTGCTGAAAGCCCTGACTTATGCCGGAAAAATCAGCGATGTGTTCAATAGCCTGAAACGGGTACTCCTCCTCACCTTCACGATAGAGCTGGCTGGCATCATCATCATCTTTTTCACCATAGACAGCGATCATTTCGACAACTTGGGGCAGCAGCTCTTTTTTTCAGTCTTTCACGGTATTTCCGCTTTTTGCAATGCCGGTTTCTCGACTTTAGAAAACAACCTTTATGAACCCTTTGTCCGTTTCAACTACCCCCTGCAGCTCACTGTAGCGGCGTTGTTCATTCTTGGTGGGCTGGGCTTCCCTATCACGTCCAACTTCCTCAAGTTCCTGAGCTATAAAATGAAGCGCAACCTGCTGCGTTTAGAAACCGCCTATACCCCCTGGATGCTCAACATCAACTCCAGGATCGTACTGGCCACTACCGTCATTCTGCTTGCTGCCGGCACCCTGCTCTTTTATGCTTTTGAATACAACAACACCCTGGCCGAACATCAGGGCGCGGGGAAGTGGGTAGCGGCTTTCTTTGGCGCAGCCACCCCACGCACGGCAGGCTTCAATACGATTGACACCACCGCCCTAAACCTCAATACGATAATGATTGTATTTTTGCTCATGTGGATTGGCGCCTCCCCGGGCTCTACGGGCGGCGGTATCAAGACCACTACAGTTGCCGTCGGGGCCCTGAATTTAATGAGCCTGGCCAAGGGGAAAGAGCGTATTGAAATCTTTCGCCGGGAAATTTCCCCCCTCTCGGTCCGCCGTGCTTTCGCCATCATGCTTTTGTCACTAATCGTTATCGGGGCAGCCGTATTCCTGATTGCCTCCTTTGACCCGGACAAAGGGCTGCTGCCAATCGCTTTTGAGTGCTTTTCGGCCTACAGCACCGTAGGGCTTAGCCTTGGCATAACCGGCACGATGAGCGAGCAAAGCAAGATTGTGCTCATCGTACTGATGTTTGCCGGCCGTGTGGGCATGCTGACTATTCTCGCGGCCCTGATGCACAGGCACAGACATTATAAATACCGATATCCAACAGAAGACATCCTCATCAACTAAGCATAAATTAACTATGAAATACATTATTATAGGCTTAGGCTACTTTGGAGCCTCCCTGGCCGAGAAGCTCACCCGTACCGGCAATGAAGTGATAGGAGTAGACCACAAAATGGACAAGGTGGAGCTATTGAAAGAGAAAATCTCTCATACCATTTGCCTCGATGCCACCGATGAACAGGCGGTCTCCCACTTACCCCTGAAAGAGACGGACGTGGTCATGGTATGCATCGGTGAAAATGAAGGCGCTAATATCCTGGCTACGGCGATTATGAAACAAGCCAAAGTAAAACGCCTGATCAGCCGGGCCGTTTCTGCGCTTCATCAAACCGTCCTGCAGGCCATGCATGTAGACGAGATTATACACCCGGAAGAAGAAACCGCAGAACGCTGGGCGAAAAAACTCAATATGCACGGCGTAATCGACTCTTACGAACTGACCGGAGATTTTTCCATCGTGGAAGCCGAAGTCCCAAAAGCCCTTGATGGCCTAACCTTACAGGAGGCCGACCTCAATGACAAATACAGCGTGGTGGTGCTCACGCTAATCACAATGGAGGAAAAAGAAAACGACTTGGGCGTCAAAGCCCCCGTGCCCCATACCGAAGGGGTTGCGAACTCGAAAACACGACTGACGGCCGGCGCCATTATGGTCCTTTATGGCAAAAGTAAAGACATTGGGGCGTTTCTTGGGCAAAATTAGGCGCGTGTTGGGACTTTTGCCTTCTAGTCGAAAACTGACATTTTTTGGGGTAGACGACCTGCCTGCCAAACGGGTTTGCCAGGCAGGCAGGGGCACGAAAACCGGCGTTTAGCCTGAGTTAAATAGCCCTTCCCGCAGTTTGCGGGAAGGATTTTTGGGACGAAGTAGAAGCAAACCTGCCTGCGTGTCGAACACTTCGGTCTCCGGTGGCCTAAGCCCACAGGCGACGAGACACAGGCAGAGAAGTGTTCCGGTGCACCGGGACAGACCGATTACTAAAGTCCCAACACGCTCGTATGTTTGTGATATAGGACAAAGTTCAATGAAACGGCTCTTTCTATCAATATCAATACTGCTCTTAGCAACAAGCTTATGGTCACAAAGTGATTATGAAAATTCAGTGTTTGAGGGAGCGGGAATCAGGGGAATTGCTTACTCAGGAGTGATCAAGCAGCTGGAAGAATATGGGATAGTAGACGATATCAGGAAAATAGGAGAAACTTCAGCAGGAGCAATAACAGCTATGATGTTATCGATTGGTTACAATTCGGAAGAGATATATGAGATCATTTCAGAAACCCGCTTTCAAAAATTCAACAAAGGGGGGGTTGGGGTATTTGGTGGAATACACAGAATAAAAAAGAGGTACGGCTGGTATAAAAGTGAAAGATTTGAAAAATGGCTTGAAGAAATAATAGCGTCAAAAACAGGCAATCCGGATATAACGTTCGGAGAACTGAAGGAAAGAGGTTTTAAAGCGCTTTATGTAACAGGGACAAGTTTGAATAAGCAAGAACTCATCATATTCAGTCCTGCGACATATCCGCTAATGAAAATAAAAGACGCCATTTAAGTGTCAATGTCGATACCCCTATATTTTGAGGCGAACTTTATAGATGACGAAGGGCGGTTGTTTAAAAACCCGTATGATAAGAAAGGGTTAGACATAGTGGTGGATGGCGGAATCATAGGAAATTTCCCTATAGCCATATTTGATGAATATGCGATGGATTCTACGGGTGAGGAATACAGGGTTTACAATCCGCGAACACTAGCAGCCTGTCGGAGAGGCGCTCAATGGTCTGCGAACGGCAAATATTATTCTGCACTTCGTTGCTCATCAGTCACTTAGCTCAGGCTATGTTCCTTCTTCGTGCCTTGTTCAGAACAATATTTGCTCGCTCTCGCCGCATCAGCACATCTCCGACAGGCTGCTAGGGATAAGAATAGATTCAGATGATCAAATAAAGAATGATGAACAAGGGGTCGGGCTGATAGACCAGGAAATCAGTACTTTGAAAGAGTATATTGAAGCATTTTATGTGCTAACTCTAGAGAACCTGAACCGGAGCCAAATTTCTGCTGAAGATTGGGAAAGGACAATATCCGTGTCATCAGTAGGAATTAGCCCAAGAATAAAGAGATTGAAAACGGAAGAGAAAGAGCGGTTAATGAATAGTGGCGAAAAAGCAGTCATAAAATATTTTAACCGGCAAAAGGAATAGCTGCCCGCAAACATCTGCATGTTCAGGGAGCTGTTACACAACAAGCACCCGGCATTCGGATTTGCCCAATTCTTGTCATTTCCTCATTATAAATGGCGATCCGCCAACAAGTTGCTCACCGCAAAGTTGATTCGGTATCTACTCAGCTTGCTAAGCTGTAACCATTTTTTACCAAATCAATCCATTATGAACAACCCATTACTTTTTCCCAATCCGAACAAGACCCTAAGCCGGAGCTTACTGCTCTGGCTATTCGCTTTTTGGGGTGTGCTGTCCACCCCTTTGCTGGGTTCGGAGCTTAACCCATCCGCAAACAGCGCCAGCGATTGCCCGGCCGAAGCAGCACAGGTCGAAGCCGTAGAGGTCGGCTGTATTGCCGGAACGCTGGACCTGGAAGCAACGGTAATTGCAGAACCGGTGATCCCCCACCATTTTGAACAAATCTTTCTGCTGGCCAGTGGCGCCAATCGAACCATTATTGCGCTCAATGACCAACCCCAGTTTACCATCGATGAAGCAGGAGAATACAGCATTCATTCGCTGGTGTACCGCCCGTCTTCTTTCAATCCCAACAATATCAGTTTGGGCGATCTCCGGGTGGCCGAACTGGTGCTGTTCTTTGAACAAGGTGGAGGCGTACTCTGTGGCGCATTAGATACTCAGGGCGCTGGTTTTCACATTGGTGCCTGCCCTTGCGATGCAGAAGCAGGAACACTCAATGCTGCCGGCGTTTGTTTTGACAACAACCTCGCGGAAATTAAGTCGGCTCCGAGTGGCGATGCGGTCATCCCTGCTGGCTTTGAGATCATCTATGTCCTGACCTCAGGGAATGACCTGCTTATCGAAGGTGTCAATGAGACACCTGAATTCATTGTCAGCACCGATAAAAACTACCGCATTCACCCCCTGGTTTACGACCCTTCTACTTTGGATTTGAGTATTGTGGAGATCGGCGTCACCACCGGTTTTGAGGTCAATAGCCTTCTGCTGCAAGGCAATGGCAGCATTTGTGCTTCTCTGAATGTGGAAGGCACACAGTTTAACTTCAGGGGATGCGATGCCTGCCTGGCCAATGCAGGCACGCTCGTAGCTGATTCTGACAACTGCCTCGACGGAGCAGCTGAGCTGATTGCCTCAGAAGACACCGCACCGAATGTACCGGCCGGGTTCGAAGTCCTCTACGTCCTCACTTCCGGCAACGGCCTCGTTATTCAGGACGTTAACGATACGCCTCAGTTTACCGTGGCAGAGACCGGGCTGTTCACCATTCATACCCTTGTGTACGACCCGGCGACACTCGACCTCAGCATCGTAGAATTTGGTGTGACTACCGGCGTGGATGTCAACAACCTGCTCATTCAGGGCGGAGGCGATATTTGCGCTTCCCTGCTCGTGGCAGGCGCGCAGTTCCAAGTCGAAGAATGCCCCTGTACAGCGGACGCAGGCACCCTGACCGCCGACAGCGACAATTGCCTCGATGGAGACGCAGCGCTCGTAGCGGCTGAAGACACAGCGCCGAATGTACCGGCCGGTTACGAAGTGATCTACGTGCTCACCTCCGGCAACGGCCTCGTTATTCAGGACGTTAATGCTACTCCTGAGTTCACGGTGACGGATACCGGGCTGTATACAATCCACACCCTAGTGTACAACCCACTGACCCTCGACCTCAGCATCGTGGAATTCGGCGTGACCACTGGCGTGGATGTCAATAACCTGCTCATTCAGGGCGGCGGTGATATTTGCGCTTCCCTGCTCGTGGCTGGCGCACAGTTCCAGGTCGAAGCGTGCTGCACAGCGGACGCAGGCACCCTCTTGGCTGATTCTGACAACTGCCTCGACGGAGAAGCTGAGCTGATTGCCTCAGAAGACACCGCACCGAATGTACCGGCCGGGTTCGAAGTCCTCTACGTCCTCACTTCCGGCAACGACCTCGTTATCCAGGACGTTAACGATACGCCTCAGTTTACCGTGGCAGAGACCGGGCTGTTCACCATTCATACCCTTGTGTACGACCCGGCGACACTCGACCTCAGCATTGTGGAATTTGGCGTGACTACCGGCGTGGATGTCAACAACCTGCTCATTCAGGGCGGGGGCGATATTTGCGCTTCCCTGCTCGTGGCAGGCGCGCAGTTCCAGGTCGAAGAATGCCCCTGTACAGCGGACGCAGGCACCCTGACCGCCGACAGCGACAATTGCCTAGACGGGGACGCAGCGCTCGTAGCGGCTGAAGACACAGCGCCGAATGTACCGGCCGGTTATGAAGTGATCTACGTGCTCACCTCCGGCAACGGCCTCGTTATTCAGGACGTTAATGCTACTCCTGAGTTCACGGTGACGGATACCGGGCTGTATACCATCCACACACTTGTGTACAACCCACTGACCCTCGACCTCAGCATCGTGGAATTCGGCGTGACCACTGGCGTGGATGTCAATAACCTGCTCATTCAGGGTGGCGGTGATATTTGCGCTTCCCTGCTCGTGGCTGGCGCACAGTTCCAGGTCGAAGCGTGCTGCACAGCGGACGCAGGCTCCCTCTTGGCTGATTCTGACAACTGCCTCGACGGAGAAGCCGAACTGATTGCATCAGAAGACACCGCACCGAATGTACCGGCCGGGTTCGAAGTCCTCTACGTCCTCACTTCCGGCAACGGCCTCGTTATTCAGGACGTTAACGATACGCCTCAGTTTACCGTGGCAGAGACCGGGCTGTTCACCATTCATACCCTTGTGTACGACCCAGCGACACTCGACCTCAGCATTGTGGAATTTGGCGTGACTACCGGCGTGGATGTCAACAACCTGCTCATTCAGGGCGGGGGCGATATTTGCGCTTCCCTGCTCGTGGCGGGCGCGCAGTTCCAGGTCGAAGAATGCCCCTGTACAGCGGACGCAGGCACCCTGACCGCCGACAGCGACAATTGCCTAGACGGGGACGCAGCGCTCGTAGCGACTGAAGACACAACGCCGAATGTACCGGCCGGTTATGAAGTGATCTACGTGCTCACCTCCGGCAACGGCCTCGTTATTCAGGACGTTAACGCTACTCCTGAGTTCACGGTGACGGACACCGGGCTATATACCATTCACACACTTGTGTACAACCCACTGACCCTCGACCTAAGCATCGTGGAATTCGGCGTGACCACCGGCGTGGATGTCAATAACCTGCTCATTCAGGGCGGAGGTGATATTTGCGCTTCCCTGCTCGTGGCAGGCGCGCAGTTCCAGGTCGAAGAATGCCCCTGTACAGCGGAGGCAGGCACCCTGATTGCCGATTCTGATAATTGCCTGGATGGCACTGCGGAATTAACTGCGGTTGAAGGCCAAGCGCCGGTTATTCCTAATGGCTATGAGCGACTATTTGTGCTGACTTCAGGAACAGACCTTGTCATTGAGGCGGTCAATACCGATCCAACCTTTACGATTGAAGAAACAGGGCTGTTTACCATTCACACCCTGATCTACAATCCATTGACCCTCGACTTGTCGATCGTGGAATTTGGCGTGACGACCGGGGTTGACGTGAACGGCTTATTGGTGCAGGGCGGTGGTGATATTTGTGCCGCTCTGGACGTCGCCGGGGCAGCATTCCAGGTAGAGCCATGCCCCACCCTGTTGGAGAAAGCCCCCTACCCTAATCCGGTTTCCGATCAGCTGTATGTTCCCGTAGCCGACTGGATGATTGGTTCGGATTTGACCATTCACCTCAATGATGCCAATGGCAAGCTTGTACGTGAAATTAAGGTTGAGGAAGCCAATGCGTTGGAAGTGATTGATATGCGACAGATGACGCCGGGTGGATATACCCTTGTGGTTTACCATTCCGATGGTACCCGAGGCATGGTTCGCCGTATTATCAAAATGTAGTCGTGATTAAAAAGATGTTTCTTCAGCAGCCTCCGCTACGCAGCGGGGGCTGCTGTTTTTTGGGGGGAATGCACAAGCGTACAGGACGGCATCGCCGCTGATCATCTGGTTTCTAATTTCCCCAATGTTCTTTACGCGTTTTTCCTGTCTTTGAAGCATTTTCGATCTTCGGAAAAGCGATCTGATCAGGCATTAAGACCACCTGCTGCTTGACTATCTGTCCGGCAACCGGTATATTTAAGCGATGGCGAAGCGCAAAGAACAACATACCGGCATGCACCCCACATTGGAGCAGCCCAGGTACTTCCCTGATCTGCACGCATCTCTTAGTGTGTACACCCGTGATTGGCTGGCGCCCCGCCTTCCCGAGCGTTACACTATTTCTGTGGAGCGCGGGCTGTCCATGACGGATGAATCCGGAGCCGCTAAGCAATACCGCCCGGATGCCAGTATTGACCGGGCCGAATCGCCTGAAGCGCCCTACACAGATGCCATAGTGGTGCAACCACCTTCTTTCTCCGTAGAGGTTTTAGGCCAACCCCAACGGTATGTAGCCATACGGGACAAAGATGAAAGTTTGGTCACGACCATTGAAATCCTTTCTCCTGCCAATAAAACGGGGGACGGCTACGAGGATTTCCGCCGTAAGCAGGAGCAGCTTGCCGGGAAGTGCATTCATCTGGTGGAAATTGATTTACTGAAACAGGGGAAGCGCCGCTGGCGGGACGAGCGGGTGGATAAGTCCGATTATGTGATGACGGTGCAGCGCGCCGGTAACAGTATTGCCAACGTCTGGGCAACTGCTCTTGGAGAAACACTGCCTGCCATTCCCATCCCCCTGCTTGCTCCGGATGCGGATGTGCCGCTGCCGTTGGAGTATATCTTGCAGGAATACCTGAAGAAGAGTGGGCTGGGGGGGCGGCTGGGATAGTACAGTACGACATCACAAGTTGTTTCCAGATGAATACGATTAGTAATAAGTTTGGCAGTTAGCCATTCTGATTTTTTCAAAACACAACCTCTATCTAAACCCTTTTATTATGAATTTAAAGAAGTGCATCTCACTGTGTTTACTCCTTTCTCTTCTATTAATGGCCTGTGACCTCAATATTGATGATGAAAACGAGGAGCTGATCGTAATTCTGGATGAATTACCGGAAGCCCATATTGTGACCGAAAATGGATTTGATTGCAATGAATACAAGCTTATAGATTTTATCGAAAATGACGAGTCCGTGCGGTTCTTAGAGGTGGTCGGAGATATCATTTACTATACAAATTTCGATCATCAGATTAAAGCCTATTCAATACCTCTGGGAACTACTGAATTGCTTGCCGAGACTCAATATGTTGCAGAAATGAACAGACAGGAGAACAGCCTACACTTCTGTACCTGGTCTGGCATTTTCTCAGTAGAGAGCGATGATACAGATTCCTTTCAAAAAATATCAGAATACTCTTGCAGCAGCTTAGAGCAAACAGTAGACAACGGCCTATTCTTCACCGGGTTTAACAGCAGCCCGGAACTGTCAATGACGACGGCGAGCCACATTTATAAAGTGGTATCCATGGACAGCGTTGTACAAATTACAGTAGACAAGGAAGAGTGGATATCAATATTTAAAGTACTCAAAAACAACGAGATCATAGCATTTAATCGTAACAATACGGATGCAATATATCATTATAATAGCGCTGGTGAAATCATAAATATCTTTGATAGTTCTAATTCCGGACTAAATGCAGGACACCATGATTCCCATATATGGACAACTACTGAGGATGATCGATTGGTTGCAGTTTTAAAAAATGGAGTGGGCTTTCCCGATATACTTGAGTGGGATTACGGTTCATCCACATGGTACGATTACGTAAACAAAGAGGATTTTGAATTTGAAAGCGAGCGCCAATGGAAGTTGGCGGACTTCATGGCTCCCTTATACAGTGATGTGGAATTAAAGAATGGGGTTTTGTACGTAGCTACCACCCTTAGTGGCTGCAGAGGAATTCAAAAAATTGATTTAACCAGCGTAGGGCAAACCTTGACTATTGAGGATATTACAATCGTAAAGGATTCAAAGCTGAATGCTATTGGCCACTGTGTGCAGGGCATCAATTTTGATGTGGATAGGAACAGGTTCATTATCTACAGTCAAAAAGGGCTAATGATTGTCAGTAATTGCAACTAAAACCGATGGTTTACTCCCTGAGGATTAAGCGAAACCGGATACTTTACCTTTTCTTCATTATCTCTACGATCGCACTTGGGCTGGTATCAAGGGCTGCATTTATTCCTGAACTTATCTACTCCTATTTAGGGGATGTGTTTTATGCATTAATGATTTTCTGGATATTCGGCTTTCTATTTCCGAGAATGAGCTCGAAGAAAGTCGCGTTGATAAGCATACTGACCTGTTTTTTGATTGAATTCAGCCAGCTGTATCAGGCAGAATGGATCAATGAAATCAGAAAAACCAGGCTGGGAGGCCTAATCCTGGGCTTTGGGTTTCTGTGGAGTGATTTGGTCAGTTATGCGGTTGGGGGGATGATGGGTTTAGGCTTGGAGTATGTGTTGGAAAAGAGCGGGAGAACCGATTAGGGTGATAGCTTAAAAGGTGGATATGTTGAGAGCCGTTGTGAAATGAACGCAATATTGCAATATCACTTTCAAAGAAAGATTGAACTCAGAAAGCATTATTCCCCGCTGCACCATCCAGGCGAGGTTTGGCTATTCGGGCTCGATAAATACTTTGAGGCATAAATCATTGAAGTCGATAGCCTGCCACTTATATAGAAGCGGCAGGCTATGACCCGTTTCAGCAAAGTAGCCGTAAATATCGTCCACTTCGCTAAGAATCTAAAAACTAATATTTACAGAAACATACCCGTTCCGACCCCGGGCAAGGATAGGCGCATTCGTGCCCCGCACCGACCGGTTGAGGTGCTCATAGTAGGCTTCGTCCAGCAGGTTGTTAACACCGGCGCTCAGTCGGAAAGCCTCTGTGAACTGATAAGCCAGCTTGAGGTCAATCAAAGAAAACGCAGGGGTTCCCGTTTCTCCAAACTCCGAGGATACCCGGTTTTGCTCCAGCACATGCCGGAAAGAGACTTCTGGCTGTAGTTTCTCCCCGAAATAGGCGCCCTGAAGCGCGTAGCGGAAGTCCAGCGGTGCGATCTCGGGCAGCGGCTCGTCCCGTTCCATATCCTGCGCATAGGTATATGCGATAGACATCTGGTGCTGAAGCCCTGCCATCAGCTGCTGTGTCCAGTTGGCTTCAAAACCCGTTTTAAAGGCCTCTTCGATGTTGATGAATTGCCGTACACCCGGGCTCATGGGCAGCCGAGGGGAAAGCGTGGGGTCAATAACGGAGGAAATATAGTCCTGCAAATACCCGGCAAACACATCGACCTTAAGGGCCGTAACCTCCGTGTGCCACTCGAAGGTCAGGTCAGCCTGGTAGTTGACCTCCGGTGAAAGCTGTGGGTTGCCCAGCATTTCAAAGGGGTCTATTCCTACGGGGAAGTAGTTGATGAAGCGCTCGGTAAGGCTGCCGCTGCGCTGTGCCCGCCCGAGGAATAAGCCCATTTTTGCCTCCCCGCTGATTTGCCGGCTGGCTCCAAGGCTAAAATTGGAGTTGAACTGCGTGGTCTCTGTATCCGTATACACTTCCGTAAATTCCGGGCTGGCCTCTTCAACCGAAGCGGTATTCAGCTCCAGCCGGGTAGAGAGTACCAGTTGGTAGGCGCCCAGCCGCTGCTGGTATTCTCCAAACAGGCCTGCTTTGGCGATTTGGCCATCCTGCCAGGCATCGTCTTCGAAAGTCCGCCCTGCATTTGGCCCCATCAGGAATTCGCGCACCCGGATGCCAGAAGCACCTTCCACCCGCAGGTCAGCACCGGTATACAGCCTGGCATTTTTCAACTGCCACAGCCCCTCAGTGCGGCCGCCGTAATTATAGGTCGTAGCCGCAGTCTCCGCATTCAGCATTCTGGGATCAAGCGGTTTGAGGAGGTTGTCCATCAGGTGATCCACGAACGAGCCGAATACAGTGGTGTTCCAGGACTGCAGGGCACCCTCCTCAAAGCGGATATCGTGGCGGGCATTGAACATCCAGGTATCGTCTTCGCGCAAATCCATGGGCAGGGCCGGGAAGTCGGCATCCCGGGCGATATTGTACAGGCCCGAAATCCGCAATTGCTGATTGCCGGCAAGCTTCAGGCCCAGATTAGCGCCGAAACTACCTCGCTGGAAGTCAGACTGCACCGTAGATCCATCTCCGGCGGTGTAGTCATTACCCTGCGACCATGCGGCAAACAGCCCAAGGTCGTAGCGCTTCCCGGAAAACCCGAGCTGGCTTTCGCCCCGGAGCACTTCACCATTCCCCTCATAACCTGAGGAAAACCGCCCGTAAATATCTGCCTCCTCGGTAAAGCGGAGGTTGGTGGGCACAAAGTTGATGGTTGCTCCAAAACCCGTACCGTAGCGCAGGGCGTGCGGCCCCTTGAGGACTTCGATACGGTCCATCATATTGGGCGCCATTTGGCTGGTAGGCGGGTCCATGCGGTTGGGGCAGGCAGCGGTAGCGCTCTGAGCACCGTTGAGTACCACATTGAGCTGGTCGTACTTGAAACCACGCAGCACCGGGTCGAAGCCGTAGTTGCCGGCTTTTTGTATGCTGCTCATACCTGCCGTTTGCGACAGGATGGCAGCTGCGTCGTGCTGCATGTAGTCCTGATAGCCCAGGTCTACCTCATCAGCAGGCTGCTGCCCGGGGCGCACCGCAATGACGGTAACCGGGTAGAGTTGTTGCGATTCGCGGCGCCGGTAGTACGCACCAGCCTTGGCCATCTCCTGCACAGCAACAGGCGATAATTCCCAACGGCCGTAGCTGAGGTGGGACAGGTACATGGTCTCTCCCTCCCGCAGTGTAAAAGTGATGGCTCCGTTTTCATCAGAAGTGCCCGACTGCTGCCCGTACTCAAAAGTTAGCCCGGTAATGGGCTGAGAAGTGTCTTCGTCCAGAAAGCGGATCTTCTCGGTTGACTGAGCGTACACGCTGACACTGAGCATGAAACTAGCTGCCAGCAGTAAAACGAATTTATTTTGAATTTTCATGTTGTGTTGTTTTTTGCTTTTTAAGACCATGTTGGGACTTTAGTAATTGGTCTGCAAATGTCCCTTTTTTGCTAATACTTCGTTACAGAACCGGGCTTCATGGCGCTGCTATGATCCCGAACCTGTGCCTCGTCTAAGCAAAAAATGAATCATTTTCGACTAAAAGACCTAAATCCCAACATGGTCTAGGAATTATTCCTCCATGCAAGCGCCCACAATGCGATGGAATACCTCGTGCAGCGCATTGAGGCCTTTGGTGATGGCTTCATCGCTGCCGCCATTTTTAACCAGCTTATGCAATGCGGCACTGTCCTTGCGCAGTGCCTTTAGGTTGTCTTGGACACCTGTCTCATCAAATCTTGCAGGTATATGGCCTTTGGCCAGGCGCTTTGCCGCTGCTGCCAATTCACCAGACCGGGATTTGATGGGCTGTAAATCACCTTCCTCCAGAGGGTGAAAAGTTGCGGCCATGATATTGTGGAATTCATCCAGCGTCTCCCAAACGATAAAAGGGTGGCTTGAAATACCATATTGCTCGCTGACAGCTTCCCAATTGACAGCATTCCAAACGGCCTCCAGGTAATCGCCGCGCCTATTCTGGTATTTCAGGTAGTAGGCATGCTCCCATACGTCTATACCCAGGATGGGATAACCGGACTGATCGGCTACCTGCCTCATCATGGGGTTGTCCTGATTGGCGGTGGAGGTAACAAATAGCCGGCCTTCCGCATCAGCAGCCAGCCAGGCCCAACCGGAGCCAAAACGCGTTTTTGCAGCCTTCAGCATGGTTTCTTTTAGACCTTCCATGCTGCCAAAGTGCTTTTGAATGGCCTCCATTAAATTGGGAGATGGTTCAGTATCTGCTGAAGGGGCCAGGATTTTCCAAAATAAACTGTGATTGTAATGCCCTCCACCGTTATTACGCAGGGCAGTATCGGATGGAGCCAACCGCCGCATCAACTGCCGGAGGGGCAGTTCTGCGTACGGAGTCCCCTTTACTGCTGTGTTAAGCTTGCGGACATAGCCTGCGTGGTGCCTGGCATGGTGTATTTCCATTGTGCGGGCATCGATGTAAGGCTCAAGTGCATCGTAGGCATACCCTAGTTCAGGGAGTTTAAATGGGTCATCAGGTGAGAACAGCCTAGTCTGGGCAACAAGGCTTGCCCAACCTGAAGGGAAAAGAATCGCGGCACCGGCTAACAGCCCGCTTTGTTTGAGAAATGTTCTTTTATGCATGGTAATCATGTGTTTTAGTTTACAATAGGATCAAGGGCAGGGGCATACTCTTCCCTGAGCAGTTTGTCAATATCCTCCATAAATTGACCGACAGATGCAGCGTCGGTCCCATCGCAGTAAGCCCGGACGTGCCGGTTGGCATCCACGAGAATGATTAGGCCGCTGTGGTCAAAGCCGCCAGGGGCTTCAGCGTCGACCTTAGCCGTGCTAAAGTAGTCATCCGCCATCTCGTAGATTTCATCATGCAACCCCGTGACAAAGTGCCATTTTTCTGTTTTCACCCCCAGATTAGAAGCGTACCGCCTGAGATGCCCCACGGTATCCCTTCTGACATCTATGGAGTGTGAAAGCAGTAAGACCCGGGAGTCCTGCTCGTACTTATTATACAGCCGGAGCATCTGCTTTTTTACCTTGGGGCAAATAGTGGGGCAGGAAGTAAAGAAGAAGTCTGCCAGATAGACCTTGTCCTGAAAAGTCGCATTTGTCACCCATTGACTGTCCTGATTGACAAAACGGAAATCGGCGATCTCGTGAAAAACGGTATCTCCTCCTACCGTGTATTTATTGCCTAAGACAGGAAGAGGGCCCTCCTGCCCGCCTTCACAGGCAGACAGAAAGGGCCCGGTCACAAGTAGTATGAAAAGGCGCAATTGGTTCATTGTACTGTTGTTGAGGGTTGATAAGCTTCTGCCTCAGCTATACTTTTCAACATCAGCGCTTTTACAGCCTCGATGCGCTGAAGCTCTTTGGCCACGTAGGCTTTTGCTTTCGGCTCCGGCATTTTCATCACATCAGACTCATGCCGGAGGTTGTGCATCCATTCCCACATTGCATCTTCAGCTTTGGTTAGCTCCAATACCATTGAGCGGGCGGTGGTATCTCCTTTCAGCTGTTTTTTCAGGCGGGCGATGTTGCTCATTTTGGGCATGACCTCGTCGTGCACAGCCATCATCGCTGACCAGTCATCGGAAAGGCTGCTGCCTTCTTGCTGAGGCGCTTTTGCGCAGGCAGCGAGCATCGACAGGAGCATGATGCCCCACATCATTTGGAATGTTGTACGCATATTATTCAGTTTGATTGCCAAAAGGTTGATACGGCTTACCCTATGACATTTAGTTGTATAAAAAAATAGACAGCCAAGCTTGCCAAGCCAATGAAGGCATACAATGCCGCAAGCTGAAAACGGTCAAAATTTCGGTGTCCGAAAAGAAAGAACAGCGGGAAACCCAGAACCGCGTAAACAGCTCTGCCCAGCCGGCTGTACAAGTCCTGAGCCCATACTGCCCGGACCGGCTCAGGGTAAGGCTGATTGAGCATGGCATACCGATAACGGCGGGCTACGCTATACATTCGAACGGCCTGGTACAAAAGCAATAATTCGAGTATGATGCTCACCGCAATACCCGCTTTTGTGAGGAGCGGCAGCTCCATCAAGTAATTGATAAAACCCATTGTGTTTTAGTTTTTACCGCTTCACCACAGACTGCACAAACCTGCCTTGACAATAACATCAATGTTTACAATAGGAATACCATGGCATTACAGGACATCTGCCTGCTGCCGTGAGCGGTTCAGCGAAACCAATAAAAATTCAGGAGTGATGGTAAGGTCAGGCTCGGGGAGGCTTGAAGATTGAGGCTGCGTAGAGCCGGTGGTGAAGATTTTCGGTGAAGATAACAGGCAAGGGCTGCCCGTCCCGTACTGCAATTATTGCAGCGCAGCAGAAGCCTTCGGGAAAGAAAGGTGTAATTGGCCGCAGGTCTTCTACCACGGGCAGGGGAGCTTGAGCCCCGTCATCCGCAGAAGACTCTGCAATGATGTCATTGACATAGCATTTGCCGCTGCACATCAGTACAGGCTCGTCGATATTGACGCAATAGGTATTTGTGATGTGCTCTTTGTTGAGTTCATAACAGCCGTAAATGATGCTCAGCCGAAGTGCGGGCACAACGGCAAGGAGGCATAATATCGATATAAGGGCTATTCTGTACATCTTAATTACAAAAATAGGCATAAAGCTTTACACTGGCAAGCACAAGGATGGAAGAGTTTGTCAGGGGATTGTTATACCGATCGGGGCCCGCCGGGAACAAATTTGATACTGATTTTGACACCACAAAAATGGCCGTTATGAAATACATTTTGCGTTAGACGATACAGGCTCAAAAATCACTGGCTAACTTTAACTATCAAATAGCCATTATTAATAAAAATCCTTCTGCTCCATGACCCACATGAATTTCTGCTTATCCAGCCTGAAGTTCCGCTCGTTGCGCCGCAGCACCAATTCAAGGGAGTCTGCACCCGAGATCCCCTGCCATACAAACTGATGGTCTCCTCTCGGCTCAACCCGGCCTTCAAAAATAGCGGTAGTATCAAAGCTCGGCTTGATGGTCAAATTCATCGTGCTGTCTAATGAAAAATTGACCTTTCGGAAGTTGGAGGTACCACTCGTAATATGCCCGTAACCGAACCCTGCGGATCGCCTTGGGCTCACCACAATCCGGTTCCAGCGGGTGGTGTCTTCTCCGTTTCTTTTAAAGCTGTCCACGTCGAAAGCGCCTTCAATGGCTAATGATGGACGCTCTTTGCCGCTTTTGTAATAATCATAGTCTTGATAAAACCCATAAGCAAATGTGTATCCTAAAAAGGCGACTTTAAGCCCGATCCGAAGATACTTTTGCCAGGGTTTATCAAAATAGGGCGGTATTTCAACAGGCTCGGTTGGGCGGTTGGACAGGAAGTCAATCAGGCGCTTGCCGTACTCCAAAAGCAGGTACAAAATGATCAAAATCAGGAAAAAAGAGAACAGCTTGACCGGAACCCCGTAAAACAGGTTGAGCAGAAACACATTCCCCATCACGCCCAGCAATACGAATAACCCCAGTAGCAGAGTCCGGCGAAACACTATGAGCAGTCCGCCTAGAACCTCCATGAAACCTCCGAAAAACTGATAGGGCGCAGAATACCCCAAATACATCCAGGTGAAACGCATGGGCGTGAACTCCCCCAAGGGTGTCGAAAACTGCGCAAGGGAAGGATAGGGCATTTGCAGGACAAACAACTTTGAAATGCCATAGCTGAACATAATCATGGCCAGATAGTACCGTAATCCAATCTTCAGAACCGTATTGAGCTGCCGATAGCTCTGCCGTCTCCGGTCCAGTGCTGTCCAGATCAGCGTGATCAGCAAACTTACGCTGAGGTAAGCCACATTCAGCATCCAGTCATCGAGCGTATCGCCACTACCGGTTGGTGGATGTTCCCAACGGGGCGGATCATGCCATTTCAAGATGTTGTTTTGGACAAAGAAGGAGGGATAGTAGTAAAATTTATACAGATATCTGCCAAGAACGGGAATGAAAGACCAAAGGGCCATCTTTAGGACGAAGTATACGAAGATGAACCGGAAAGCAATGCGCTGACCGATCCCCCAGGGCTTGGCATCTTGTTGTTCTTGGTTTTTCATGTTTCTATAGTTTATGACTGTCAGATTTCAGATAGTAGTCCCTTAAAACTGCTCCCTTTCCTGCTTCTTAATAGCCAACTTGAGCCGGAATACCTTATAACCCCATCATCAGATCCAACCTTCTGATCAGCCCTCCCAGATGAGCGGTATAAAACACAATGAACGTATTGGAAACCAGCAGAACCAACAGCAGCGGAGAAAGGAACGAGGCGGGCTTTTCCTCTTGCAGGATACTGGACCATCCCATAATCCCCAGTAGCCCGGCAATCACCTGAATCACAAATGCGATCCTCCCCCAAAGTGCATGGTCCTCTACCTGATCCTGAGGGTAAGGCGCTAAAACCTGCTTCGCCCAGTCTGCCGTTTCCGGCCCCGTAAAGTAGGCTATTGCTGAAAGGGCAGCCAAAATGATCAGCCCGCTGTAGGAATCCTTCCACAACTTATCATCCGTGGGGCTTTTCCTGTGTAAAAAGACGCGATACGCCAGCCAGGGTGTCCCGATTACGGTAAGGTGCACAATAACGATATGTATCCAGTTGAAGATCATCTGCATTCCATATTTAGGGGCCGGTTCTCTTGCAAACAGCCTATTCAGCACCTGTCCTTATCGCTTCTTTAGGGTCGATTCCCTGATCCACCTTATCATAATCCAGTGTGGAACCGCCCATGCTATGAGGAATGAGATACACTACCGTCATCACCAGCGCAGCCCCTAATACTGCTGCCCGGCTGATGTTCTCCTTCTTTTTGGGCTTGAAACCAATAATGGCCAGCGCCAAAGCCCAGACCACCCACATAATGAGCATTTTATTATCCGTGAAGTCTCCTCCAAATGGGAAGCCCGTCCAGTATTCGCCAAATGCACTTTTTTGTACCAAAGGCCCCAGGATCATCCCCCCAACGGTCATAGCGGAGAACGCGACTACCGTCCATCGGCGCATGGTACCGGGATCCAGAACCGCACTTAGTCCGGCCCGGATACCAAAAATGATCACAATAATCATCAAGGTGACGTGAGGTACCAGAATAAAGTCAGAAACAGGGTCTTTATACCGCAGCACGATCCGGTCTTCTCCCTCTTCAGGAATAGTAAACGGCTTGCCATTAATGGAGCCGGTGATGAAGTATTCCATTTTACCGGCAGCAGGCTGTACCGGTAAGGGGGCCACGAACCGGCCGTCCTCCAACTGGAAATCCAGCTTAGTTATGGCATCCTCCGTCTGATAGCGCTTATAATTCAGCGTAGCTTCGTAATTCGCCCCTTCAAAGTAGGGCAGTTCAATCTTAGCCCCATCGGTGGTTTCGTGAGAACGCAGCAATTTGTATTTGTAGGCTTCCCCGGCATGCTCCAGGTATCCCTTATACTCGTAAGTAGGCCCGGTGCTCCTTTGGTAAATCATGGCAGCCAAGGCCAAAAAAATAGCTAATACCCAAATCAGTACTTTCTTTATCATCGCTTTCCGATGGTCTTTTTAATTTTTAAAATCTTATTATTCCATGGCTTTCAGAATAGGGATTTGGATTGAGCTATCACCATACCATTTTATCTCTAATGGCTCTATTGCATCCGCTATCGTTTCCTCGCTCACATCCTTTCCTGTCCCGTAATTAATCTGCCAGTAAGGGCTTTTATTCACCCCCAGGGTAATTACTAAGCGGCTTCCTTTGCTCATTTGCTTTGCAGTGATGTATGACGTATTTATCTTTACAGTTTCTTTTTCATCAGGAGTCAGCAATTGCCGTTGGGTACGGTCATTGGCATAGCTGGCTCTTTGCAAAGCACTAAACCCACTTTCTGTAAATAAGGCAAAGTACCGGCCGTCGGGCATCATTTCATACGCTCTGATCACTATATCAAAGTCTTTCTTGTTTATGGCGACCTGGAGAGAAGCTATAAAGGATCCACTCCATATCGTAGGCTCCTCAAGAGGGTCAGAGATGAAACTTATCGAAGTATTGAGGTCGGTATTAATGGAGTCCCGGATCACTTTAAACTCAAACTCGGTAGCATCGCTACGGTCGGCTAAATCTACTTCTTGCTCCACATACTCTGCACTAGGTTGTGGACTTAGGGTATAGGCATCATTAGATCTGGTAGGGTTAAAATAGAAGGTCAGGGTATCGGTAGCCATCCCGCTTAAGGTAGATGTGTGCTGCCATTGGTTGGTTCCCATTACCTGGTAATTTACTTTATCCCTAAGTATTTGAGGTTTTTCACCCTTTTTCAGCACATAGTCAAACCACTCAACGGACAGATTTCTGAAATTAAGGGAGGTGGCAACCGAATCAACCTGATATCCCCCCACTTCTTTATTTGGGTAAAGCTGCGCACCACCGTGGGTATAAGGTCCAATCACCAGATAATGGGTAGCATTGGGGTTGTGCATATGGTGCTGCTTGTAATAGTACATAGCGCCCATTTGGTCATCATCAAAATACCCGGTAGTGGTCAAAACGGGAATATCAATTTCTGAAAAATCCGTTTTGCAGGGGACCATACTTTGCCAGAAGGCATCATAAGAGGGGTGGTCCAGCCAGCGTTGAAAAATATCACTTGGTTGCCCTTCAAGGCTGTCCAGGGAACGGAAAGAGGTGCCTTGTTCATACCATGTTTTAAAGAGCGTATTCCATTTATTAGTGTTAGAAAAATCCGGATAATCAGTTGTGGGATTGTTGGTCACATAACGAATCCAGCGCAGCATGTAGCTCATAAACACATTGCCATTCATCGGATAATCGATACCAGGCCCTACAGCCACCTGCGGCATTATGGTTTTTAATGCAGGGTGTAGCCGCTTCGTTGCCGACCATTGCGCAAAGCCCAGATAACTGCCGCCGACCATGCCTACTTCTCCATTGCTCCATTCCTGCTTGCTGATCCAGTCGATGACATCATAGGCATCCTGCCCATCATGCTCAAAAGGCTCTGTTAGTGCCTCGCTTTTTCCCTTTCCCCGTGTATTGGCCACCGTACAAGCATAACCTTCCGCAGCGTATATTTTTGCTCTTCCCACATCGCGATTTGCATCTGCATAAATATTAAAAATAAAAATAGTGGGGAGGGGCCCTTCCGATGCTCTTTCTCTAACAACAAAGGCCTGTAATGGACTGCCGTCTTTCGTTTCAATCATCACGCTGTCCACCACAAACCTTTTTTCATCTTCTTCGGCTACCACTTGCTGCATGATATCCAGGGCCTGCATATACACCTGCTGAAAGTTGTAAACACGAATCAGCTGTATAGCCTCTATCAACTGCAGCGTATCCTTAGATCCATACTGTGCCTTGATCCCTTTTAGCGCCTCGTTAAACTGTTCAACGGAAAGACGCGTATTGGCTGAAACCACCTCCTGCGAGGCTATATTCAAATCCAGATATCCGGCTCTGAAAATAGCTTCAAAAATCTGGCGAAAGGGCCCTGAACTTTTGCTTTGCTGTTTTGCTTCTGCAAAAGCTTCAAATTGGAAGTAAATACCCCGGTTAAAATCCTCGTTAAAACTCAGTCTTAGAGAATCAATCAATGTGGTCGCCCTACCGTACTGTTCGGCTGCCAGGGGAAGATGAAACCTGTTGCCAAGCGATATCGCCACAGCTCCACTTTCATGAGCCTCATATACCTGCCTGGCTAATGCTGGTATTCCTGCAGCCAAGGCGATACTGTCTGAATAGGTCTGTTTTGGAAAGTAAAATTCCTGAGCAAATGTGGTGGTTACTGAGACAACAGTAATCAGTAATGCGATAATATTTTTCATACGCCTGCATTAATAGAGGTGCTAACATAGCATCTCCTAGAATTTAGTTTTTCCGGTTGTTTTTAAAGGACTTATCCGGATAGTCCGGAACAGGCGGGACTGCTCTTGGATCCTCGGCGATCTTCTCTTGCAACAGCTTGATAGCTGCGTCCAGCTGCGCATCTTTCCCGTTAAAAGTTTCGTGCGGCAGATTATCCACTTCAATATCAGGTTCAAACCCATGCCCCTCTACCAGCCACGTCCCTTCCGGGCCATAAACACCGTTCATAGGCGCAGTCATCACCCCCTTGTCGGTCAGTTTATTACGCTGATTCAGCCAGATTTGGCCACCCCAAGTTCGTTTACCGATTACCGTTCCCAATCCAAGTCGCCTGATGCCGATTAAGAAAGCTTCTCCACTAGAGCCTGTTCTTTCATTGGCCAGAACCACGATGTGCCCTCTGAAGGAGTTGTCCATCCTCCATTTGGGTTCACCTGTTCTGTCCTTTAGATACATGAAGGGCTGCCTGAGTAATTTCTCCAGAATAATCGCATCGGTATAGCCTCCGTCATTGAAGCGTGCATCAATGATTAAGCCTTTTTTATCAATGATGGGGAAAAACTCCCGGTAGAAATGTCCAATATCCCAGTCGGTCATTGCATTCATATGTAGGTACCCAATTTGGTCATCGCTTACTTTTTCCACCTTCAGGCGGTTGCTGTATTCCCAGTCCATGGTCCTTAACCAGTAAGCGCTACCTCTGGGCTTGACGATGACATCTTGGCTTGTATTTCCTCTTTTGATGGTCAACCTGACTTGCTTTCCGGCCTGGTTGCGCAGCAATGCCCCCAAATCAACCGCCGATAAGGCCTCTCTTCCGTTTACCTTTGTAATGATATCGCCCTCCTGAATATCAAGATAGGGGCCTTTCAATGGAGACCTCCAATCGCCAAAATCATAGTAGTCCGGGTCGCCCTGATAGATGTAGTCAATTCGGTATCCTCCATTGGCCTCGTCCCGGCTTGTATGCGCGCCCAAACTGGCCACGCCAATATATTGATCATCGCTGGGCATATCGCCGCCACTTGCCCCTGCATGTAATACCGATAACTCCCCAACTAAGCGCGCCAATACTTGATTCAATTCATTCCTGGTGGTCACACGATCGACTAATGGCAGGTACTTTTCATACATAGCCTCCCAATCTACGCCGTGCATATTCTTGTCATAGAAGTAATCCCGCTCCATCCGCCAGGCATCTTTGTACAATTGTTTCCAGTCTTCCCTCGGGTCGATAGAAAATTTACACCCGCTAAAATCAATCTTGCCCTCTTTTAAATTTACGCTCCCCGTTCCGGCATCAACCATATAGTAAGAACCTCCTTTCGCAATGAGTATTTTCTCCCCATTCTGGCTCAATTCAAACCCACTGATTTCCGAAGCCATATCTGCCAGCTTGGCGTCTTCGTTCGTAATTTTGACCACTTTGAGGTGAGATTTGGCGTTGGAACCGGTTTCTTCCGTCAACAGATAGAGGGCCTTATCATTGACTTCCAGATTCTTATAGTTGCCTTCAGGTACAGGCACCTTAATGTTCCTAGATTGAATACTTTCTTTGTCGATTGAAACGACCAACGTGTCCGTGGCAGCCTCATCCTCCTTGTTTTCATCCATCAGCTCGTCCTTTTCCCGGAAGGGAGACCGGTAGCTTTTCTTCAAAGGGACATGATAAACACTTTCGCTTTTGTCCCAGTAAACGCCACCCAGTCTTGCATCCCGGGGAGACCCCATCAGGGTTTGAAAGCCCCGGTCAGAAAGGAAATAAATGAATTTACCGTCCGGGCTCCACGCTACGCTATAGTTGTTAGACCTATCGGTGGTCAGGTCGAAAAGAGAACCATCATTCACGTTATACACCTTGATTTGGTACATCCGATTGGAAGCCCTTTGCACAAATGCCAGCCATTGATTATCCGGTGACCACGAAAAATCCCGGATGCCTTGCTGATTGGTGGATATTAATTTGCTGGCTCCGGTACTTACGTTGAGCACGTACATGTTATTTTCGAGATCGTCATAAGCGATCCATTTGCCATCCGAAGAGGGCTCGCCCTTGTATCGCAGGCGTTTACCGTCCATGGTTAATTCTTCAACCTCACCAGTTCCATCGGCTGAAAGCTGAACAAACTCCAACTCCCCACTTTCGTCAGACAAGGAGATAATATGCGCTCCATCGTGGGAAAAGACGGCATCACGGTATCTGATAACGGCCTCCTCTTCAGTAAGAGGAATGGTCCTCCCCACTTCAAGGGGGACAGTAAAGAGCCGGCCTCTTGCGGTAACTATAACTTTGTCACCCTTTGGGCTAGGATGCACTGATGCGATATAAGAAGAGGGGGCTTCCACCCAGGTTTCTCCCAAGTGTTCCAAATCAGAAGCTAAGCGGATGTCAATTTTATCGTATTCGCCGGAAGCAATATCCAGTAGCCAAAGGTCAGCAGCATGTTGGTAGACAATCTTCCCATTGTCCAGATTAGCAGACCGTACATCAAACTCGGCATGCTTGGTATGCTGTTTCAGGTTTTTCCCGTCAGCATCCATCGACCAGATATTCTGTATGCCATCCCGGTCGGTGATGAAATAAACCCTGCCCTCGTGCCACATAGGGTTGAAACTTTCACCCAAGTGGCCTGTGGTTAGTTTTACCGCCTCATGTTGCCCGTCAAATTTCCATATTTGCTGCGCTGTACCGCCTTCGTATCGTTTGATATTTTCATTATAGCCGGGAAGATGCGTAAAGAACCAAGTGCCGGCTTCATTTTGTATACCGTGGTAAGCGGAGGCCAATGGCACTACAGCCTTCTGTTTTGTATCCAAATCAAGTGTTACCAACTGCGATTGCCCATTGGGTAGCTTGCTAAATTCGCCTGAGCTGTAAATGATGTTCCCGCCTGGTGTCCAGCCTACCACTTTTGAGCCTTCCGAATAGGTCCATCGCGTAGGCACCCCACCCTCCAAAGGCAGGGTGTATACTTCCATAGGCCCCTCGTAAGTAGCAGAATAGGCAATGGTTTTCCCATCCGGAGATATTACGGGATTGTGCTCTTCCTCTGCATGGGTGGTCAGGCGCTGAGCCAGCCCGCCGCTGCTGGAAACTTTCCAAACGTCTCCTTCGGCAACAAAGACGATGGTATTTTGATGGATATCAGGATGTTGGTAGTACCCCTTAACCCCCTGGGCTTGCAAGCGAGCTAAACCAATGAATAGAACCAGTATCGTGGTAAAAAGTAGCTTCAATTGCATGCTTGTGTATTTTAAAATCAGTATTTTGAAACTTATCCTTTCCGCAACCGCCAAACACCAATCCCACCAATAAGCACCGTGTACAGCACCAGCACCAGCCAGCTTCTGCCCGGTACCTGCCCGGCGTAATTCGGATTAGGGCCTACCGTCTGACGGAGTACCTGGAATTTTTCGGCATCCACCGGTTCTTTTGCCAAAGCGAACGCCAATAACTGCACCACCTTAGCCTTTACAGCTGCACTGATATCCGCATTGAAAGCCAGGTAAGCAGCCGAGCTATTGCCGGCAACTGCATCCAGCCCCATCTGCATGGCATAGGCCGGATTGTACCAGGCTGACTGCCGTGCCAGGCGCTCCCGGCCCGCTTCGGTGGCAACCGCCTCCGCCGCCGCTGCTTCGTTGAGCAGGAGCCCGGCCGCATCGTAGTAGTGACGGTCAATGAGGGGGTCACGCACGGTATCCTGAACGTAGGCACTGTGGCGGGCTTCCGGAAAGACCTCAAAAAGCTGAGGCTCCAGTTCTTCCGCTTCTTTTTCGTAGAGGGCATAGCGGTCTGCCCGCTGTGCATCGGTTATTTCGGTGCTGTAATCGTGCGGGTACTGCGCCTGCCCCCACAAATTGGCGGCAGCCGGCAGTAAAATGCTGACCACCATCCATAAAACGGCGAGGGTGAGGGCGTTGAAAGAAAGGCCTTGCCGCATGGACAGGACAAGCAATATTATCCCGCTCCAGAACAGCAGGTACAACCCGCTCAGCAACAATCCGAGCCAAAGCGACAGCCCCCAGCTGCCGGCTGCCCAGGCTGCCATTAGCCACAAAACCGCCGTTGCAGCGAATGCAAGGCTCCATTGAAAACCCACACGAAGACCTGCCCAGGCAGCCAGGCTACCCGCTTGCAGGCGTATTAGCGGCAACATGCCTTCGTCCCGCTCGTAGCCCAGGATGTCGAAACTCAGTAGCAGCAACAGCAAGGGGCTGAGGAAGACCAGCACAAAGGCCAGGTCGAAATGCCCCGCCATCAGCTGCTCCGGATTGATTAGCTCGGGTTTGTTGCGGGTATCGAAAGGGCTGCTGAAGCGGGAAATGCGGGCGTAATTGGAACGCGTGTCTGAAACGCCAAGGCTCACCACCGCCAAAGGGGCTGGGGTTTTGCAGAAGTAACTGCCGGTATACCAGGAAGCCCAGAGGGGCTGTTGTATATCCACCCATGCACGGTCTTCCGGCCCTTTGACACCCTCTGCATACCAAGCCAGCGCTTGTTCTGCCATCTCTTTTTCTTCCAACTCCACTTTATCTATTGCAACAGCCCACTTTTGTACGTATTGCTGGCCGGAAAAAACGGCATAAGCACCCAGTGCGAGGTAGACGATAATAGCCGACCAGCGCATTGGAGAACGCCGCAGCTGCACCCATTCCATGGTCAAAATACCTTTGATATTCATAGGTCCGAGGGTTTTAGTTCTGGTCTAATACAGATAGGTTTCGGGAAAAGGCGACTAAGCCTACGGCTCCCAACAGCCAGGCCAAAAGCACGACGATCTCCGGCCAGCGGTTGGCAAGCGACCAGCTGAGCCCGGGGCGCTCGTAGGTATAGTCCTCCATGGATTGGAAAAACGCGGCTTCTGCTTTCCAACTCCATTCGCCGGTTTTTGAGCCTCCGTAGGCGTGTTCATCATTCAGCGCTTTGACCCAGCCCCGCCGGTAATCTTCTACCGACTGCTGAAAGTGGAGGTGATCGTACAGGCTTGTGCCGGCTAGTGCCATGCTCAGGTTGCGTACGGCCAGGAAGGGTGCCAGAGCGGAGGCCCACTGAATGACCCTGTTTTGTTGTTGTACAGTCTGGTAATAATCGCCGAAGTGCTTATCCCACACCTGATTGCCGTACTCCTCATCCGCCTGCATGACGATGCCGTCAAAATTGATGGGCAATTGTTCTATGGAATCTACTTCGTATTCTAACAACACCTTTTCCTCCAGTGCCTTGCGGCGCTCATCGGAAGGGTTGTGCCCATCCAGCCCTTTTTTGCGGTCTTCCCGCATCTGCTCTTCAAATACAATCCGGCTGGGCAGGGGGTACAGGCTTTGGCCCAGTTGTGCCGCCAATTTGGGCAAGATAAAAACCCAAAGCAGCCAGCCGCCAAGCAATACCGCCAATGCGCTACTGCTCCGCCTTGCTCTGGCGGAAACATAAACCGAGAGCAGAGCGGCCAGCAGGTAATACAGCGCATAGGCGAGCATGAACAGCGCAAAGGTATCCCACGCCATCTGCCCGCCGTAGAGGATTGCCATGATCAACACCGTTACCAGCAACAAGCCCAGGCTAATGATCCAGTAAGCCAGGGCTTTGCCGGCCATCAATTGCCGGAAGGATGCGCCCTGAAGCACCAGCATTTTTAGTGTGCCGGTTTCCCGCTCCCGGGCGATGCTGCCAAAAGCCAGAAAGATCAGCAGCAGAGGCACAATAGCCTGCAAGACCAGGGCGGGCTGAAATGCACTGAACCGCACCAGAGAAGAGCTGCGGGAAGCTTCCGCGTAGAGAGCTTCATTGGCCACGTGGCCTTCCACTTTCAGTACATCGCCAGTAAAGGGCTGTACGCCGGCATCCAGCATGCGGAGCAGCCCGAGCGGTCGGTAGGCGTAGGTGCCAAAGTGAGCAGCACTGTGGGGGTTGTAGGCGCCCAGGCTGTCCCACTCCGCCCCTGCTTTTGCAGCAGCCTGCTCACGGGCATCCGCCAGATGCGTGTAAGTCCCCTGGCCTGACCAGGCAGAAAGCAGCAAGAGCAAGGCAGTAAAACCCGCCAGCAATTGTACCCGGCGGTCGCGCAGGCTCCCTTTTAACTCATTACTAAGGATCAGTCGTACCATGGGTTAGGACATTTGTTGGAGGTAAAGGGATTCCAAATCGGTGTGGCCAATTTCAGAAGGCTGTAATTCCTGCAGTAGCTGACCCGACCGCATAATTCCAATCCGGGTAGCTGTCTCTTTAGCCCGGAACAGGTCGTGGGTAGCCATCAGTACCGCCATGCCCTGCTCGCTGAGCTGCGTCAGCAGCCGGGCAAATTCATTACTGGCTTTGGGGTCCAGCCCGGAGGTTGGCTCATCGAGCAGCATCGCTTTGGCTTCTTTGGCCAGCGCAATGGCAATACCGGTTTTCTGCCGCATGCCTTTGGAGTAGTGGCGGGCGTGTTTGTGGAAAGCTTCCGGCTCCAGCCCGGCCTGCGCCAGGAATTGCTCCAGGGCGGCTGTGCTATACTTCTGCCCGGACAGCGCTGAAAAATATGCCAGGTTTTCTATGCCGCTCAGGTGTGGGTAGAGCTGTATATTCTCCGGTATATAGGCGATACCGGCGCGTGCTGCCTGTGGATCTCCAGATACGGGCTTTCCGTTGATGCGGGCTTCTCCCTCGTCCGGCGCCAGAAAGTGGAGGAACAGGTTGATCGTGGTGGTTTTCCCGGCGCCGTTGGCACCCAACAGGGCGTAAATTTCACCGGGTGCCACGGACAGGTTCAGCTGCCGAAGGGCGGGCTGGCCGTTGAAGGATTTGCTGAGGTTGAAGGCTTCTATCATAGCAGTTGATTATTAATAGTACTGGAATTCGCCTTTAGTTGGTGACGTTTATTTGAAAATCCACTGGCTCAGCCACATTCCGAACGCCATCGTGAGCACGTACGGTGCGTTTTTCAATCCACGACTTCTGCATCTTCCAGGATATAGTTTAGGTAATCAAAATCATCACGATTCAGCTTCAGCCGTCCCCGGAAAACCGTTGTTTCATCCATATCGAAATGGCGCTTTTCTCCGTCTTTAAGTAAAACGTCCATCACGGTTTCCGGACCGGCGCCTCCGCAAAAGAAGCATTGTTTGTAGGGATTGGCTGACAGTACAGTAAAGGGAGCGTCGGGGTCACCCATCGGGATAACGTAGCCCTTAATCTGTACCGGCTGCCCTTCCAGCGCCTGCACTGCTTCGCTGAAATTGGGTATAGGCACTTCCGCTTGTAATTCCCCACTGAATTCCCAGTCAAAAGTGACCTGAGCCAAAATTTTCCAGCTTAGCAGCAGATAGCCATCTTCCCAGTTGGAGGCTATACTGTCTTTCGGCGTTTTGGCGGCAACTTTTGGCGTTTCATTTAATTCGGAAACCGGCCAGGCATCTAAGCCACGCCTTACATTGGTCTTATCTCTTTCCGGTCGGGAGCAAGCCACAATCAAAGGCAGCAATAACCAACAATAATCAGATGTGCTAATACTCATCTGTCGTACTTTCCACTTGGCAAAGGCGGCACTGCCGGTGGTTGTACAAGTGCAGCCCAATCAACGTAAAAGCCCCCACGTACATAAAGGCGTGGCTCAGGATATGAAGGTCAAGGGTTTCCGAAAGGATTACTGCAGCGATAACAGACCAGGCTGCCCACATCCCCCACTTTACCCAGTTAGCAACCACCTGCTTCGAGGTGTAGCGTATGGCTACGAAGGCCAACAACAAAAACAGCCAGTCCAAAACAGCCCAATACCAGGGCAATCCTGACTCGCCGACCGCGTGATGCCCATAGTGGGCAGAGGCCTGGGCGGCAAAAAGTAATGGCGTTACCGCGCAATGTACTGCGCATAAGCTGCTTGCCCATACGCCAATGATATCTGAATTTATTTTTTGAAGCGATAACGCCATATTGATACTAGTTTTTGAAAGCAATGACTAAAAATTCCGCTGTGGTTTCACCTGTATTGGACAGGCTGTGCGTACAGGCTTCGTGCCAGTGGGCTTGCCCGGCCTCAATTACCAGACCGGCCAGTTATCCTCAAATGCTTTTCCCATTTCCCAATCTTTTACCTCCTCATCCGTTAACAGGCATTCGGAAAGCGCCGAGCGGATTTGCTGCTCATCCATGTCCTGCCCAATCAGTACCAACTCTGTTTTGCGATCACCCCAGTCTGCATCCCAGCGGCTTTCGATAAATTCCTTGTTCTCCACAAAAACCGGGTGATTGATCCTCTGGCTGTAGGGCATGCTCGACCACCATACCCCGGCCTTTTCAGCGCGTAGTGAGCCCCCGGCCTGGCTCCAGTTCATGGCATCATCCGGGCGGGAGGCGATCCAGAACAAGCCTTTGCTCCGAACGACCGTGGCGGGCCAGTCGCGGTTGAGGTATTGCCAGAAGCGCTCCGGGTGGAAGGGGCGGCGCTCCCGGAAGACAAAAGAGGAGATCCCGTACTCTTCGGTTTCGGGGGTATGTTCCTCGTACAGCTCTTTGATCCAGCCGGCAGACTGACTGGTGCGCTCGTAGTCAAAAAGCCTGGTATTCAGGATTTCTGAGGGGGCGACTTTACTGTGCTGCGTGCGGATGATTTTGGCATCCGCGTTGAACTTACGGATGAGCGCCTCAAGCTCCTGCGCTTGCTCTTCCGTTACCAAATCCGTCTTGTTGAGCAAAATGACGTTGGCAAACTCAAGCTGATCTACCAAAAGATTGACGATGGTGCGCTGATCAGATGGGTCATCATTGAGCTCGCGGGAGAATATGGTATCTACACTGCCAAAGTCCCGATGGAAGTTGAAAGCATCTACCACGGTAACCAACGTATCCAGCTCACTAACTTCTGACAAATTGACCTTTAGCTCTTCACTATCGAAGAAGAAGGTCTGTGCGACGGGCAGCGGCTCAGAAATCCCCGTGCTTTCAATCAGCAAATAATCAAAACGCCCTTCCTGTGCCAGCTTGGCGACCTCCTCAATCAGGTCTTCCCGCAGGGTGCAGCAAATGCAGCCGTTGCTCATTTCCACCAGCTTCTCCTCGGTGCGGGAGAGGGTATTGCCTTCCTCTACCAGGCGGGCATCCACGTTTACCTCGCTCATATCATTGACGATCACCGCGACTTTTAGTCCTTCCTTATTGTGAAGGACATGATTGAGCAGGGTGGTTTTGCCTGCGCCCAGGAAGCCGCTGAGAACTGTAACTGGTAATTTTTGCATAATCCGTTTTTAAGAAAAGTTAAATGCTCCTCCGGTGTCGATACGCAGCAGCAAGCGGGACTCCCCGGATTGCTGCACTGCCGGGCTGCGGTGGAGGGCTGCACCGTATTGGCTTTGCTCATGCAGCGCCCCTTTGATCAGTAAAACCTCGCCGGTACCTGCCTGAAACACTCCATCGGGATCTTTGACCATTTCTTCGTTTGTCCCCTTTGCCACTTTCTGGTGGTCAATCGCATCGGGGCGTACCCATAGCGTCCCCGGGCCGTGATAAGTGCACAGCAACCGCAGGGTATTGATGTCGGTGTGAAAGCGGCGGCACATGTCTTTCTGTACTTTTCCGAAGAAGAGCCGCAAAGGCTGGTTCTCCATCAATTCAGCAAACCAGGTAGCCTGACTCAGCACCTCTGCCTTGAGCAAGGGGTGGATATCAGCCTGTTCTACCTGTGCGGGAAGCTCTTCCACCGGCCCCGAGAAACGGAAGCTCTCCCAACTGCTGTTGAGCAGATCAAGTGAAGCTTCGCTCAGTGCTGCAGGGAGCGCCCTGCGCCAGATGCCAGCCTGGTATTCCGGTTGATGGATGGACTGCAATTCAGCACGGTTTTCGCTCTGCAGGCAGCCTGTAATTGACACGGTTTCATTGAGCATGGACAATAGGTTTAATTAATGCAACGTTGTTGCAAAAGTAGAAATCAATTCCCATATTTGCAACGATGTTGCATAAAAGAACGAGAGCATGCTAAATCGCTACTGCTTTACACTGCTGATTTGCCTAACCGTCTTTTTGGCGAATGCACAGGAAAATATCGACTGGAAACTGCTGTCAAAGGTGAAGTTCAGGACTGACTACATTGAAGATTTGGGGGCTTACTACATGAAGCCCAAATTCAGCAAAGAGGTAGAGGCTTACCAAGGAAAGGAGGTCATACTTTCGGGCTATTTCATCCCGTTCAATGAGCAGAAAATGTTTTTCATATTGTCCCGTTATCCATTATCTTCCTGCTACTTTTGCGGGGCAGCCGGGCCGGAGTCAGTGGTGGAGCTGCAACTTAAACCCGAGGCGGTGCAACGTTTCCGCATGGATGAGCAACTGGCCTTTAAAGGCACACTTGATTTGAACATACACGATCTCGACCATTGCAATTATATATTAAAAAACGCAGAACCTTACGAGCCATGAGGAACACCATATTTTTCTTTCTACTCCTGACTTTAGCTGCCTGCGCATCCGGTGAGCCAACTGACCCGAAGCTCGAAGAAGCGGCCAGCCTTCATGAACAAGGGATGAAAGCGGAGGAGGCTCTGCGTCCAATGATCGAAAGCCTGGAGCAGCAAGCTAACCAGATTAATATTCAAGGCCGTGAACTGACCGATCAGGAGCAGGCATTTGCTAAATCCGTAAGTACGCTTAAGCAGCGCTATGAACAGTGGAAAGAGGAGCGGATAGAAGTACCCGGCTATGAACACGCTCACCATGATCACGACCACGACCATGGTCACGACCACACCCACGGTAAAAAAATGCCGGAAGCCACCCCGGACCATATGCTGAATATTCAGCGGGAGAGTTTGGACAGTATTTTGGTGCTGAAGGAAGAGGCAGAAGCTTTGCTTAAACCTTAAGTTAAAGGCCATTTAGCATACTAAGTTTTACCACTCCACACGCCACCCCATCATCAAACCCATAGCTTCCGGGCGAAAAAGACTGCCCTGTACCAACCCACCCGGCTGAGTCATAAAACGGCGGTAGCCGCCCCGGACAAACAACCGCCCGAATCGCGCAGGTGGCAAAAGCACTTGCCCCTCCAGGCGTACCGCCCATCCTGTCTGGTATTGGGTGTTGGCGTCCACCAGTTCATAGCCCTCGACCAGGTAGCCGCCCGAATGCCAGGAAGACAAATTGAAGTCGACTCCGGCTTTACCTTCCAGTTGCCAGCCGGCTGCTGACCAGGTCCTGCCGAGTAGTACAGGTATCGACCAGGAGCGGAAGGTACTGTGCTGCTGTATATTGACCCGCCGGATGCCGGGTATGGAATCAGTGGTGGAAGTAAATTCTTCTCCGGTGATGGTATTCCGGAAAATGGTATCCACGGTATTGGGCTGATACAGCTGTATGGGGAAAGCTTCCTGCAAACGCTCCCGCTGTACCAGTTCTTCCATTTCGATGCCGGCCCAAAGGATGTAAGGGCGTTGCGGAAGTGCGTACCCTATCCGAAGGCTTGCGGCAAGCCCGCTTAGTGGGTCAATGGTGGTATTGGGCAATTTCGCACTGTAAATATCCGGGTTCAGATTGAAGGTAACCCCTATCCCGGCTTCCACGATCCAGGGGTGGCGAGCAGCCTGTATTTTCCGCACTTCCGGATATGGGGTAGTTGAATCGAGGCTGATTACCGCTTGCGGGGGTAACACTTCAATTTGACTTAACAGCTCTGGTTCGGACAGGTTATTCCGTATTTTTTCAGTTGAGGCCACCCCACTATCTTTGATTTCGTTCGAAGGACCGCTTGTTGTTGAGGCTGCCTGTGACTTGGATGGCTCTGTGGCCTTTATCTCAGTGCTTCCCGGTAAAGCAACCGGTATATTTGTATCAGCTTTAACTTTCGGGTTATTCATTGGGGAGAGAGTACCCATATCTTTGGCTACCGGCATTTCCTCCGGCACCTCCGCCGCAGTTTCAGCTATAGCTGAATTTCCACCTACGGACTGCCCGGGCACCGGGAAATAGCCCAACTCAGTTGTACCACCAAACAGGCTAAAGTAGCCGATAGTCAACATCGCTAATAAACCAACCGGCAGCCACCACCAGAAAAGCAGTCGCCGGCGTTTCTTCTGCTCCAGACCTGCCCTGATGTTTGGCCCCATCTGCTCCCAGCTCAGTCCCGCAGGGATTTCTGTTGCTTTGTGCCGGCCCAGCTTGTCGTTAAGCCCGCCTTTTTGATCAAATGTTTCCATAATGACCCTTTATTTTTTGTGCTTCCAACGCTTCTCTCAATAGTTTTTTAGCGCGTGACAATTGCGACCGTGACCCTACCGGGCTAATATCCAGCATCTTACCAATCTCCTCGTGGCTGTACCCGTCTACCACATAAAGGTTGAACACCGTGCGGGCGCCTGCCGGCAATTGGGCAATTAGTTCAAGCAGATACTCCGCATCAAAGTGCGATAGGTCGATGGTCGTCGTGCGGTCTGTTCGTTCCGAAATCATAAGTTCTTCCGCCCGAAGCCGCTGTTGTTTGCGTTGGAAAGCTATAGTTTTATGAATCGCTAATCCTCGAATCCAGTGGTGTAAATCCCCTTTCTTGGGGTCAAATCGTTCCAGCCCCTGAAATACCGCGATGAAAACATCCTGAATAAGGTCACTTTCTTCAGCCTGCCTCACACCAAACCTGCGCACGATAGACAGCACGTACGGCAGATATTGCTCGTAGAGCTGCTGCTGTGCCCGGGCATTGCCCTTCCGGCATTTTTTGATGAGGCTGTCGGTATTCATGGGCGCTCCTTATTCGCAGTCTTCGTAGGGCATGCTGAAGGAAGCCGTGTACTCTCCGACATAGATATGCCCACCACAGGGCAAATGGTTACCCATAGGTCCGTCTATTCTAAAAAAGTCCCCAGTAAAGGTCCCACTGATTTCCGTCTCGGTAATTTCCGTAATCGTTAATTCTGCATTTTGGTACTCACAACCACTACCAGCAGGTACTTGGCTGAGTAATACCGTAGGTTGCCCATCGACCTCCGCAACAAGACCGACCTGCCAGAGGTATGGCTCATCTTCAAAGATGTAAAACTCTACCATGAAAAAGTTATCACCATCGGAACTTATACTATATGCACCTCCCCCATTACACGTAATTGTGCCGGAGGTTAATGCATAGTAGGTAAAGCTATCTACCCCAATGAAGCGCCTTGCCATTCCCTCAGAAACAAAGATTTCTTCTTCCTGAGCTTTCAGAGCAAGGCCTTGTTGGAACTCTACCTCAGCGGGCATAACCTCCTCGGGGATATCAATGGTTTCATTGAAATTTTCCCGCTCGCAGTTGGTCAGCGTAAAAAATGCCACTAAGCAAAAACAGATTGTAATTCGTTGCATGATCATTGTTTTTGCTTATCTATTGTGATGTGGTGATGGAAACGTTGCAACCGTACTTAACTTTTTTTCAATTCTTTTTAAGCCAGGGCTGTAAAGGCACTGACTATCAAACAATTACGGCATCAATCATTTCCGTGAATTTTAAAGGGCAAAATGGAATTCCAGCTCTTTTGTTGCAGGAAAATCGATATTTCACCACTGCCCGCACAAGAAAGTTGGGTATATATTTTGAAAAATGATTTTTACATAGCAATATTGCAATGTTAAAAAATTGAAACACTATGGGGCTTACCAAAACTGAGGGCTACACACAAGCGCAAATCGAGCTGGCCACCGTTGCCAAAGTGCTGGGCCACCCGGCGCGTGTTGCCATCGTGCAGCATTTGCTGGAAATCAACGCCTGTATCGGCAACGATCTGATGGACGTACTGCCCCTCTCCCAGCCTACCATCTCCCGCCACTTATCGGAGCTGAAAAAAGTCGGCATCATACAGGGCACCATCGAAGGCTCAAGCATGAACTACTGCATCAATGCCCACCGCTGGCGCGAAATCCGTCAGATGCTGGGCGGGCTGCTAGGCATGGAGCCGGGTGAGCAGTGCTGCTGAAACAAGTACCCGTTTTGCCAAGATGAATAAATAACCCTAAAAATTAATATTGCAATATTGCAATAAAGTTATCTTTAAATCACCAATTCCTTTTCACTATGACCGTTTCTGAATTTAAAACACACCTTCAATCCGTTGACCAACTGATTTTCCAACAGCCTAACGGGCAGGTCGTACCGCTGCATTTTCACATCACAGAGATGGGGCTGACCACCAAGCACTTTGTTGACTGCGGCGGCACTACCCGCACGGAGGCGCACGCCAGCCTGCAAATTTGGGTGGCCGAGGACTATGACCACCGGTTAAGCCCGGATAAGCTGATCGGCATTATCGATATGGCCACTCCCCTGCTACAGGCTCAAAACCCGGAGGTAGAGGTTGAATACCAAACCGACACCATCGGCCGGTATGCGCTGGACTTCAAACAGGGGAAATTTGTGCTGATGCCAAAGCAGACCGACTGCCTGGCAAAGGAAACGTGCGGGATAAGCATGGAGGCTTTACCGTTGGCCATAAATACATCGGATTGTGCACCGGGCAGTGGCTGCTGCTAAAATTCAAAATTGAAGACGACCATGGGTTTATTACCAAAACTGAAGGCTTACGCCGAATCGCTGTTGCAGGAAGCTCAACAGGTACCGGACGAACGGAAAGCGCTGCTACAACAACTTGCGGATTATCTGGTGCAGTCAAAAGGTACGCCGGTGAAACTAAATTTCATCTGCACCCATAATTCCCGCCGCAGCCATATCGCTCAGATTTGGGCGGCCGCCGGAGCAGCGTACTTTGGTATCCCGGGCGTAGAGACCTACTCAGGCGGCACAGAGGCCACGGCTTTCAATCCAAGGGCGGTGGCGGCGCTGCAACGGACTGGCTTCAAAATTGACAGCCCCGGCGGGGAGAATCCGCATTATCAGGTTGCTTTCGCGGAAACGCAGGCCCCACTGATCTGCTACTCCAAGACTTTTGATGCGCCGGTCAATCCTCAATCCGGGTTTGCAGCCATCATGACCTGCTCGGATGCCGACCAGAACTGTCCTTTTATCCCGGGAGCAGCTTTCCGCCTGCCGCTAACCTACGATGACCCTAAGGCTGCCGATGGCACACCGGAGGAAACGGCCCGATACGACGAGCGCGTCCGGCAGATTGGACGGGAAATCCTGCACGCTATGCAATTGGCAGCTCAAAAAATGAAATCCGCATGACTTCAAAAAGCATCACCAAGCCCCGCAAAAGCCTTTCCTTCCTTGACCGCTACCTGACGCTTTGGATTTTTCTGGCCATGGCAGTGGGTGTCGGGTTGGGCTACTTTTTGCCTGGTACAGCCGATTTAGTCAATTCCTTTTCCCGGGGTAGCACCAATATCCCAATCGCCATCGGCCTCATTTTGATGATGTACCCGCCTTTAGCGAAAGTCAACTACCGCATGCTGCCAAAGGTCTTCCGCAATGTGAAGATACTGGGTTTGTCCTTGTTCCTCAACTGGATCGTGGGACCTATACTCATGTTCATACTGGCCATCATCTTCCTACGCGACTATCCGGAGTATATGACCGGGCTCATCCTCATCGGGCTGGCGCGCTGCATTGCGATGGTGATTGTTTGGAACGACCTGGCGGAAGGCAGCCGGGAATATGGGGCCGGGCTGGTTGCATTGAACAGCATTTTCCAGGTCTTCTTCTACAGCTTTTACGCCTGGCTGTTCATTACGGTTTTGCCTCCGGTATTGGGCTTTGAAGGGGCGATTGTGAATATCTCCATCGCCACTGTAGCGAAAAGCGTAGCCATCTACCTGGGCATCCCCTTCCTGGCGGGGCTGCTGAGCCGCGTGCTGCTGGTACGAGCCAAAGGGGAAGAATGGTACCAACATCAGTTTGTGCCCGTGATTTCGCCCATAACCCTCATCGCCCTGCTGTTTACGATTGTAGTCATGTTCAGCCTCAAGGGCGAACTGATCGTGGAGATACCCATGGACGTAGTACGCATTGCAATTCCACTGCTGATTTACTTCGCCCTGATTTTCCTCATCAGTTTTTTTGTAGGAAAATGGCTGGGCGCGGACTACCCCCGCAACGCTGCGGTCGCCTTTACTGCAGCAGGCAACAACTTTGAGCTGGCGATTGCCGTAGCGATCGCGGTCTTCGGGCTGAATTCCGGGCAGGCCTTTGCCGGGGTGATCGGTCCGCTGGTGGAAGTGCCGGCTTTGATTGGATTGGTGAATGTGGCGTTTTGGCTGCGGCGGCGGTATTACACTACCTGAGTGCGCCGGGCATCAAAACTTTTGAAAAGAAGCAAGCGCCGTCATTAAACCAAATCCCACTTCGTTCACTTAATTGCGTGAGTACCAACCTAATCCTCACCCGAAAAACCCAACGGCCATGCATTTCCCCTTATTGCAAGACCTGCTCATCTTCATGGGCTTCTCGGCAATTGTTGTTTATGCACTGCAGCGCATTCGGCTGCCTTCCATACTGGGCTTTTTGGTGACCGGAATACTGATCGGGCCGCATGGGTTGGGGCTGGTGAGCGAATCCGAGCAGATTGAGCTTATTTCGGAGATTGGGGTCATCCTGCTGCTCTTTGTCATCGGTATGGAATTGTCCATCAAGCATCTGGTATCCATTAAAAATACCGTTTTCATTGGAGGTTCCTTACAGGTTGGACTCACGGTACTGGTGGCAGGCTCCGGGTACTACTTTTTAGGTAATAGCTGGGAAGAATCGCTTTTTGTTGGGTTTCTGTTCTCGCTTTCCAGTACTGCTATTGTTCTAAAAGTGCTGCAGGACCGCAACGAAATGTCGGCTCCACAGGGTCGGAATGCCCTTGCTATCCTCATCTTCCAGGATATCATCGTGGTGCCAATGATGCTGTTCACTCCAATTATTGCCGGTCAGGGGGGCGATGTCACTGGAAGTATCTTAATGCTTCTGCTCAAGACCGCCGTGGTCATCCTGATTACGATTTTGAGCGCCCGCTACCTGGTCCCCCGGCTGATGCACGGTATTGCGAAAACGGACAGTCAGGAACTATTCCTGATTACCACGATCACCATCTGTTTTGCGGTGGCTTTCCTGACCGCTGAAGCCGGGCTCTCACTGGCGCTGGGGGCGTTTCTGGCCGGACTGGTCATCTCGGAGTCCGAGTACAGCCATCAAGCTACAAGTGTGATCCTGCCTTTCCGGGAGCTGTTTACGAGTTTCTTTTTCATCTCCGTGGGCATGTTGCTCGATCTGCAGTTCTTCTGGGCTAATATCGGCATCGTAATGCTGATTGTAGTTGCCGTATTTTTCATCAAGTCTATCATCGCTGCTTTGGCGATTGCAGTGCTGAAGTATCCACCCCGGACTTTTCTGCTTACGGGCTTAGCGCTATTCCAGGTTGGCGAATTTGCCTTTATCCTTTCAAAAGTGGGTATTCAATATGACTTGCTGGACCCCGAAACCAATCAGTACTTCCTGGCCGTCTCCATCGTCTCCATGCTGCTAACGCCATTCGTCATCATTTTCTCTGAGCGCATCGCCTTTGGCGTGATGAAGTTCCGCCCGATTGAGGCATGGGACAGAAAGATGGTGGCTTCAAAGGAGCAGGATCATTCCGTAGCCACAGACCAACTCCACAACCACCTGGTTATCATCGGCTACGGCATAAATGGAAGCAACCTGGCGAGGGCAGCCGAATTCAGCGATATTCCCTACGTAGCTGTGGAAATGAACGCGGAAACCGTCAAAGCAGAACAGAAAAAAGGCGTACCCATACTCTATGGAGACGCCCGGCAGGACCATATCATGGAGGCGGTGAATATCCCTAAAGCCCGAGTTGTCGTTATCGCGATTTCAGATCCCGAGGGAACAAAAGTGGTCGTCCAAAATATCCGGATGGTCAGCCAGTCTGTACACCTTATCGTCAGGACGCGCTTCGTCAAGGAAATCCCCGAGCTCATCGCCCTGGGCGCAGATGATGTTATACCCGAAGAATTTGAGACTTCAATCGAAATCTTCTCCCGTACCCTCCATTACTTCCTCATCCCGGAGGACGATATCGGGCACTTTGCCGAGATTACCCGCTCGAATAACTACGGTCTTTTTCAGAATAAGAAAAGTATCCCCCGGACCTTCCGCCCCGGCAAATACCCGGAATTTGATATTACCTGCCTGAAGGTACGGACAGACAACCGGCGGATCGTAGGTAAAACGTTAAGTGAACTTGACGTAAGGAACCAATATGGTATTAACATCCTTGGGTTATCCCGAAAAGACAAGCTCATTACCAATAGCGGGCCGGATGAAATCCTGTTGCAACGGGATATCCTGTATGTAACTGGTAAACAGGAGAGTATCGATCAGTTTAGGAAGGTGATCGAGTAAAAAATTAATACATTCAGTGTTTTTCCGCTTCAGTCCTTGCAAAAATCTATCGTTTATCGTAGTTTTACGATGAAACGAATTAAAGAGCATGAAAGTACTAGCAGAGCAGCCCATTTCTGAAAATGCCAACCAGGAGCTGGCCCGGTTTGCCAAGGCATTAGGGCACCCTACCCGGCTGCAAATCCTGCAATTGCTGGATTCTCAGGCCTGCTGCTTTACCGGTGACCTGGTTGAAGTTATTCCCGCGGCACAGTCTACCATTTCCCAGCATCTGCGGGAGCTTAAAAATGCAGGACTGATACAGGGCGAGATCAATCCGCCACGGGTGAAGTACTGCATCAACAAGGAGAATTGGCGGAAAGCCAAACTGCTTTTCACCCATTTCTTTGAAGAATAAAACTTTTTTTACCTCCATTTATCGTCAATCGACGATAAACTATAAACAATAAAAAACATGAAAACCATCAAAATTTTGGGTACCGGCTGTCCCAAGTGCAAACAAACTGAAGCTATCGTCCGCAAAGCAGTCTCCGATCTGGGCGCTGATGCTGACATTCAAAAAGTGGAAGACATTCAGGATATTATGCAGTACAATATCCTGAGCACCCCTGCGGTGGTAATCGACGAGGTGGTGCAAATTAAAGGGCGTGTACCCACGGCTGCTGAATTAGAAGCACTTTTAAAGGCCTAATCTATGTTCACCTGGATAGAATGGCTGGCAGATCGGCTGATTTTTGGCCTGCTGGGGCTCGCACCGGACACTCATCTGGGAGAAGCCCTGCATTTTTTCGTGTACGACACCGTCAAAATTCTGCTGCTGCTATTCCTCATCACCTTCATTATGGGCATTGTGAATGCCTACTTTCCGGTAGAGCGGCTACGTAGCTTTCTGCAGCGCAACCGCCTGTTCGGACTAGAGTACCTGTTAGCCTCCATTTTTGGAGCGGTGACACCGTTTTGCTCCTGTTCGTCCGTCCCTCTGTTCATCGGATTTGTACGGGGTGGCATACCGATTGGCGTCACCTTTGCCTTTCTCATCACCTCTCCCTTGGTCAATGAAGTTGCCCTGGCGTTATTCCTGGGCATGTTCGGGCTCGAAACGACGCTGATTTACGCCGGCTCCGGTATTTTGCTGGGTGCGGTCGGTGGATGGGTACTCGGAAGGCTGGGCGTAGAACGCTACCTCAGTGACTGGGTGCAAAAAATGGCAGAGCAGCCGGTGCTGACAGGGGATTTCGAAGAAAACGGGCAGACTTTCCGACAGCGCCTGCCTGGCATCACACAGGAGGCCCTGAGCATCGTACGCGGAGTCCTCCTTTACGTTATTGTTGGTATTGGCATCGGTGCAGCTATGCATGGTTATGTCCCGGAAGGCTTCTTTGAGCAATACCTGGGCGGAGGGCAATGGTGGACGGTACCATTGGCTGTCATTCTTGCTGTGCCTATGTACGCAAATGCTGCCGGTATTGTACCCGTTATTCAGGTCTTCGTAGCCAAAGGGATACCCTTAGGCACGGCGATAGCCTTCATGATGGGCACAATCGGGCTTTCACTGCCGGAAGCCACCTTGCTCAAAAAGGTAATGACCATGAAACTGATCCTGATCTTTTTCGGGGTGGTGACCACCTTTATCATCTTATCCGGACTCTTATTCAATCTGATTCTATAAACAAACAAAAGTTAAATCCGACATGAAGTACTTATCTAATCTATTCGCCATTACACTACTTTTTGGTTTCTCAGCCTGCAACAGCAACGCACAGACCAATTCCGAGGCCAATACCCAAAAGGCCGCCGTTGTGGAAGTCATCGACTTTCATAACACCCACCGTTGCATGACCTGTCAAACCATCGAAGACAAAACCAAAGCGGCTTTACAGGAAAAATTCCCCGAAGCTATAGCGGAAGGTAAGCTGGTCTTCAAAACCGTAAATGTTGACCTGGAAGAAAACTATGACATCGCTGCCGACTTTGAAGCGGCTGGCACTGCCTTATTTGTCCACACCCGTAAAAACGCAACAAGCCAAAAAACGGACCTGACCAATTTCGCTTTCATGAATGCCACGAGTGACAATGGCAAATTTGAGACGGGGCTAATCGAAGAGGTAGAAAAAGCACTGCAAAAACTGTAAACAAACTCAAATCCCCAATTTATGGAATGGCTCAATGAGCTGGCACAGCATAGTGAAGCCCCTTTTTGGGCAGCCTTCGCGCTGGGGCTGCTGACTGCAGTAAGCCCTTGTCCGTTAGCTACCAACATCACGGCTACGGCTTATATCTCCAAAAACTTAGAAAGTAAACGAGCCGTACTCTGGAGCGGTGTGTTATATACCCTGGGGCGTGGCATCAGCTATACGGCTATCGGCCTGGCGCTGTTTTGGGGCGCAAGCAAGTTTCACCTGGCCCGCTTCTTTCAGTCCAACGGAGAACTGTACCTTGCGCCTATCCTGATTATTGTCGGCTTGGTCATGCTTGGGGTCATCAAACTGGACTTCCTTGGCAAAACCAATTTTACCGAGCGGTTCACCGAGCGGTTCAAAGACAAGGGCGCGCTTGGCGCGTTGGTGCTCGGCATTCTGTTTGCGCTGGCATTCTGCCCCTATAGCGGTGCGCTATACTTCGGCATGCTTGTACCTATGAGCATTAGTCAGGCTTCCGGGCTATACTTACCCATCGTATTCGCTATTGGCACCGGGTTGCCGGTCCTGCTATTTGCCTACCTGCTGGCCTACAGTGCTTCGGCCATTGGCAAAACCTTCAATATCATACGGAAGGTAGAGCTTGGCATGCGCTATGTGGCGGGCGTGGTTTTCGTTGGGATAGGGGTTTATTATCTAGCTATTTTTACAAATCTAGTTTAATTTATGCGTTGGTTTCTCGTATTCTTTTTTGCAACTGCAATCAGCTTTTCGGTACAGGCTCAGCAGGTCTTTACCGCCGGGGCCGCCCGTAATGTGATGATGGGCACCGATCTTTCGCCCCATGTTCAACTCGATACACTTTTAGAGCATCCCCACCTTTTCGCACTGGGCCCGGTAGAAGACCTGCAGGGCGAAATCACCGTATTCGACGGGCAGGCATTTACCGCATCTACTCCCTCCTCTGGCATCATAACTCAGGTCAGGCCCGGTATACGGGCGCCATTTCTGGTGTACGCCTACGTCCCACGTTGGGCTGCCTACGAGACAGACCGCCACATTGACGGGCCCAAAGCGCTGGAAACGCTGATCGACAGTCTGGGGCAAGTCCATGGTTATGGGGCAGAGGAAGCGTTCCCCTTCCGCTTATCCGGTCAATGGAACCAGGTGGATTACCACATTATCATGCGGGACAAGACAGAAAAGCAACACAGCCATGCTGCTCATGACCGTGCCAAACGGCGCTTTACTTTGGAGCAGGTAACGGGCGATATTGTAGGATTCTTCTCCCGTAATCATCAAGGTGTATTCACCCACAAAGGCCAATTTATCCATCCGCACTTCCTGGCAGCCGACCGCAGTACCACCGGACACCTCGATGGGCTAAAGCACCATGGCCGCTACACCGTGTACCTGCCGGCCACAGGTAACCGGGCACCGTTGAGCGTGCTCGATACCGACTTTTCCAAAGGAAAACTGCGGCATCATCAATTGGTAAGCCTCGAAGATCTCACCCGTTTCCATGGGCACCGCTGCGATGGATTAGCAGTTGGTTTCGTCGGATTAAAAACAGCCCTCTACGAACTCTTTCCTGATTCCGTCATTGACCGCACCAGCCTGCGGGCAGTCAGTAAGCCGGCGCCCTGCCTTGTGGATGCCGCCACGTATATGACTGGCGCACGCTATCCCTTCAACACCTTCTATACCACCCGGGACATACCTTACCTGTTCATCGTTCAGCGTACAGACAATGGCCAAACGCTGGGCATTCAGCTGAAACCTGGCGTGAAGCCCGCTGAAATCATCCGCCTGTCGGCGCTCGCAGAGCAACGGAAGTTATCAGATGGTGATTTATTAGAGCTTAAACGACTGGAAGATAGGTTTACAGACTTTATCCTGCGCACGCCCCCGGAGCAACTCTTCGAAGTCACTCCACTGCCAGACTTCGATTGGCAACCGGTACTGCGCAATGATTTTATCAAAACGGATGTGCTGAATAAATAAAGTCGAAGAAGAGATAAGGTTCTGAGCACAGAGGGGACTTGACATTAAACCTACACCCCCACCCCCTGATACACCTCCCCCAGCTTCAGCTCTAAATCCAGTGTGATGAAGGAAAAGGCATTATCCTGCCCAGCCACCGGATCCCGGATGATCCACTCGCCCGCATCGTTCCGGTAGAAGCCCTCTATCTGGCATTGGTCCTGTGCGACCAGTACATACTCCCGCAGACTGTTGATAGCCCGATAGGCTTCGAATTTGGGCCCGCGGTCACGGGCTGCTGTGGAATCGGATAGCACTTCGATTAACAGGAGGGGATTGAGCAGGGTGTCGGGGGCATTTTCCAAATAATGCTCCTCTCCTTCCGTGAGCACGAGATCCGGGTAATAATATTTATCATCTATACCAGATTTTACGCGTAGTTCGGATGGATACAATTCATACCTGTCTAAAGGTCCGAGATAATTCCAAAGAATGGTCGTTAAATTCCTGACTAATCGATTATGCTCTTTACTACTTCCGCCCATAGCAATCAGTTTTCCATTTTCGTATTCATGGCGTTCTTCCTGTTCTGCTTCCCACTCCAGGTAGGCGGATGGGGATAGTACGGTGGTTGCCTCTGCCATTGGTTATTTTTTTTCTTGCAGATTAAATTATACGCAATACGAAGTGGTTTGCGACATCGGAGCAAGCCACTTCCCAGCGTAAATGCTGACATTGAGTAGGTTTGCTGTGGCAAACCACTTAATCGTCAGTATACGATTTTCCCGGGAAAGAGGCAAGGCGGGTGTGGCCTGCCCATCTTGCCAAAAAACCTACACACCCAACACGGCCGAAACCTCTACCGCTTTCATAAAATCCGTAGCTATTTCATCACCCGGCAGGAAGATATGGATATCGGTATAACCCTTTGGGCCAGGGCTGCGGTAACGCTCTATCTGCTTATCCTGCAGATTGACGATCCAAACCTCTGGAATGCCATGGCTGGCGTAAAGGGGCAGCTTAATGTCCCGGTCTTTTTCCAGGCTGCTGTCAGCAACTTCAATGAGCAAATGAATATCTTCAGCAACAGGATGTGCATTAACATAAAAGTCCGACCGATAACTCAGCAAGCTTAAATCTGGTTCCGGCTCAGAATAATCATCGAGTTGTATAGGATCTTGCACACCAAGGATGATAGATGAGGGCAACAGCTGGCTAAAAAGCCTAATCAAACGTTTCACTGTCCCCGCATGATTACTTTTTATCGGGCTCATATCCACAATTTTGCCATAGAGCAGTTCGACGCGCTGCTCCCCGAAGACGCCAGCCTCCCCCATACGATGGTAGGCTTCTGCGGAGAAGCGGTGGGTATCGGTTATTTCTGTGGTCCGGGAAGTCATAGTTTTGTCTTTGTTGCAAAATACAGAAATCAGGACTGGAATGCAAGGCGCCCTACAACGCCCGCAAATTATCAATCATCTGCCGGGCATTCTTCGCATTGCGGTAGCCCTTCATTACAGCTTGCCGCAGTAGCGCATCCGCTTCATCGAAAAACCCCAGAGAAGCTTTAGCTATCGCCATATTGGCGTAAGCAATGGCCTGGCCCGGATCGAGCGCTATAGCCTTTTCGAGATAGTGAACGGCTTGCTCAAACTGCATAGTGTGGGTCAGATGGAGCGCCCCAAGGCTAGTGTAGGTTTCTGCATAGCCCGGGTCCAGGCTTATGGCTTTTTCGTAACAGGAAGCAGCTTTATCATACTGCCCGGTCAGCCGGTAACAGATCCCCAGATTGGTCCAGTAAGAGGCCGTATCCGGACGGATTTCCAATGCCTGCTGATGCGCATCGATGGCTTCCTGATAGTAACCGAGCTGATTGTAAGTATTGCCGAGTACAGCATAGGCTTGCGCCAAATCCCCTTTTTGAATTCCCGGGTGGGCTATCGCCTGCTGAAGCGTAACTACCGCCTGTTGGTATTCCCCATCCTGATGCTGTTGGCGGCCTTTTTCGAGCAGCCGCTCCGGCCCATCCGGAGACTGAGAAGGTTCTGGTACCGGGGCATCCCCTGCTTTCCTGAGCTGAGTAACGGTTTGAATGAGAATCTGCCGCAGCTGGTTTTTCTCGATCCCGTAGCGCTCTGCTGTGATGATGCCCAGCTTCCACTCCCGCTCCACGGCATTCAGACGGGCGGCGTATTGCAGCAGCTCTTCTTCGGTGACCTGCCCCCTGAGTTCCGGCAGGTGCGCCCGCAGCCGGTCAATCACTTCCTTTAGCTCATCGTTGAGCAGCATGTTTTTGAGTTCTTCAGGTAGGTCTTGTTGGCTCATGGTACTTGGTTTTCGTTGATGGCCCAACAATTTAGGTATAAATGTACACAATGCCCGAAGTGCCTCCAAAAAGGCGTTCAAAACTCCCCGGTCAGTGATATAACGCACTGACTTCCATGCTCAAAAATTGCAATTTGTAGACATCAACAGCGGCTAAGCCATGACGTGCTCCACCGCTGACAACCGTTAATTCATCACAAAAAAGTCAACATGACCAATACCTTAAGCCGCATCGGCCTCGATCAGGAACAATCACAAGTGCTGTCCAACAAACTCAACACCCTGCTGGCCAATTACCAGCTCTTCTACATGAACGCCCGTGGCTTTCACTGGAACATCAAAGGCAATAAGTTCTTCGAGCTCCACCTGAAATTTGAAGAGCTGTACAACGACTCCCTAATCAAAATCGATGAGATTGCTGAGCGCATCCTTACCCTTGGGTTCACCCCGCTGCATACCTATGAAGACTACACCCAAATTTCGGCTATCCGTCAGGCCAAAAACATCTCAGACGGTGTGGAAGCCGTGAAAGAAATCCTCAAAGGCTACGAAGTCCTCCTGCCACTGGAGCGGGAGCTGCTGGATCTGGCCGGTGAATCCGGAGACGAAGGCACCAATGCCCTCATGAGCGACTACATCCGCGAACAGGAAAAACTGGTTTGGATGTATTCGGCTTATCTGGGATAACAGAATCGACAGACTCTGATATGGATGGCACCGTAATCTTCCTTGGCGAAGATTACGGTGCCGCGGTTTTATACACCGGTATTTACCCTGGAAAGCAATGCTGGCAACTCCCCTTTTCGGGTTACCTTAGCGAAATCTGCCCGGGGCTACCTGCAGTTGCCACTCCGGTAAAGTATAAAACCCTATGAAAAAACAGCAACTTGGGCTCCTGCTAGGCCCTTTACTTTTTGTCACCACCCTGATTTTTGTCCATCCGGAAGGGTTGAGCCGTGAAGCCAATGCGGTTCTTGCCTCTACCCTGTGGATTGCCACCTGGTGGATACTGGAGGTGATCCCTATTGCCGCTACCGCTCTGCTGCCCATCGTACTTTTTCCACTTACCGGCGCACTGGACCTAAAAGCCACTACCGCTTCCTTTGGGCACCGGTACATCTTCCTGTACGCCGGCGGGTTTATCCTGGCGATTGCTATCGAGCGGTGGAACCTGCACCGGCGCATAGCCCTTCATATTATCCGTTATATCGGCACGAATGTCAGAAGTATTATCCTGGGCTTTATGGTTGCTACTGCATTTCTATCCATGTGGATTTCCAATACCGCTACAGCCGTCATGATGCTGCCCATCGGGCTTGCTGTTGTCACACAGCTTAAAGATAACCCCAATACCCGGGCGGATGAAAACCGAATCTTTGGCAAGATACTTATGCTGGCCATTGCCTACAGCGCTTCCATTGGAGGCGTAGCCACCCTGATTGGCACACCGCCCAACCTGGTCCTGGCAGGGATTGTACAGGAGATTTATGGCATAGAGATCACCTTTTCCCAATGGATACTTATCGGGCTGCCTATTTCCATCATCATGCTGATCATTTGTTGGTACTACCTCACCCATTTTGCCGCCTCTTTTGAACAAAAGTCTTTCCCGGGCGGCAAACAGGAAATACAACGGCAGATGAATCAGCTCGGCCCTGTCTCGTATGAGGAAAAACTGGTCCTGGGGGTTTTCGTGCTTACCGCAGTAGCCTGGATTACCCGCTCTTTCCTTCTGAATCAATTCTTGCCGGCTCTGGACGATACAATAATTGCGATCATGGCGGCTACCACCCTCTTTATTTTACCGGCAGGCAAGGCTCACAAGCGCCCCTTGGTGGAATGGGAGGAAGCCGTCAGGCTGCCCTGGGGCGTGTTGTTGCTATTCGGCGGAGGGCTTGCACTGGCGGAAGGGTTCAAAACCACAGGGCTCGCAGGATGGATCGGGGGGCAATTGTCTTTGCTTGAAGGGCTACCGCTTTTTCTACTGCTGCTTATCCTGGTGGCTGCAGTCAACTTCCTGACCGAAATCACCTCCAACCTGGCCACCACTGCCATGCTCCTTCCCATACTGGCCCCTCTGGCCATGGCCATCGGCGTGCACCCCTACGTACTGATGGTGGGCGCGACCCTGGCGGCTTCCTGCGCGTTTATGCTGCCGGTTGCCACTCCGCCCAATGCGATCGTTTTTGGCTCGGGGTACCTCAAAATACCGGATATGGTCAAAACAGGCGTATGGCTGAATTTAATCTCTATCCTTCTGCTCAGCCTGATGGTTTACCTGCTTTTGCCCTACGCGTGGGGCTTCGATCCGTTTGTATTTCCAGACGAGCTCAAATAATTGCTCCCAAAGGTTTTTTGAAACCAAACTTCATACTGAATCCTCGTAATGCTTTGCCCAATGACAAATCAGCTGACCCCGCCCCAATACACCCTGCCCGTTATCATCTTCGCCCAGTTCACCGGCACTTCCCTGTGGTTTGCAGGCAACGCAGTCCTCCCGGATCTGCAGATGGCATACGGGCTGCCCGGTGGCGCGCTCGGCGGGCTGACCTCTGCGGTGCAACTTGGCTTTATCGCTGGCACACTGCTTTACGCCATCCTAATGCTGGCAGACCGTTTTTCTCCCTCACGGGTCTTCCTGTTCTCTGCGATGCTGGGCGCTTTATTCAACCTGGGCATTGGGGCGGTGACAGAAGGTTATGCCAGTATTCTGGCGCTCCGTTTTCTTACGGGCTTATTCCTGGCTGGGATTTATCCGGTAGGCATGAAAATAGCCGCTGACTGGTACGCAGCCGACCTGGGCAAAGCATTGGGATATCTGGTTGGCGCGTTGGTGTTGGGTACCGCTTTTCCGCATTTGCTGCGCTTTACCGCTGCGGAAGTGCCCTGGCAGCGCGTCATGCAGGGCACTTCTTTACTGGCTGTTATGGGTGGGCTGTTAATTTGGTGGCTGATCCCTGACGGCCCCTACCGGCGATCTGGTACCGCTTTTAAGCCGGCTGCCATCTTTGCCATCTTTCGCATCCCGGATTTCCGGGCGGCAGCCCTGGGCTACTTCGGGCACATGTGGGAACTGTATGCCTTTTGGGCGTTTGTCCCGGTTATCTTGCTAGCCAGGTTTCCGGAACTCTCCCCCGCCTCAACGGCTCTTTTTGCCTTTGGGGTCATTGGTATGGGCGCACTTGGCTGTATCCTGGGTGGGTATTGGTCACTGCGCACTGGCAGCGCCAAGGTAGCTTACGCCATGCTGCTGATCTCCGGGCTCCTTTGCCTGGCCTCTCCCCTGCTCTTTCAGCTGCCGGGATGGGCTTTCATGGCCCTGCTTTTCCTTTGGGGCTTCGCGGTAGTTGGCGATTCCCCACAGTTCTCAACGCTTGTAGCCCGTAATGCTCCGCCCGAATCCCGGGGTTCCGCCCTCACTATTGTCAACAGCATTGGTTTTGCCATCACGGTCTTCAGTATTCAGGGCTTAACGTACCTGAGCCAGGACTGGGGCATATCGAACAGCCTTTGGATACTTTTCTTCGGCCCGGCACTGGGCCTTACAGCTACCCGAAGATTATTCCGTTCGCCTTAAACCCATTCCGATCGGGAAGCTATTGCCTGACCTAGATCCCTCATACTCTGAACAAAGTACCAGATCCCGCCAACCAATGGTGGCAAGGCTAAAACGAACCAAAGGTAACCTACCCAATTTGTGGGCTCATAGTTGAATGCATCGGCTGTCTGGGCACCGGCAAAGAGCACCAAACAATACGCTGTAGCCGCCAAAAAGTAATTGAGGTGCAGCCGGCTTTGCAAAAAAATGGCTTTGAGCAGGCTGCTTCCCAGTTGCCAGCAACCTAAAAAGAAGGCTGCAACGAAAGTGAAGGGGAAAAATACGGAGGAGCCGAGAAGCAAGCCCTGGACGACGTTATCAATGGTGAACAATACCTTTTTCATGTTTGGTGGTTTTGGTTACACCAAAGATACAGGGTTTATTCATAAGTTTCAATACTTTTTGAAAGTTATGAATAAAAATTATCGCTCTCGCCTTCCATGAATGAGTTTTCTATGCGTTTCTATCCTTTATTTCTGCGTATAAGCAGCCCGTTAATTAATTTCCCTGCCCCGAACAGAAAAACGCCGAAGGGTATGGCAAATATAATTCCGGCAAGAATATTGCTACCCCCGAAGGACAACCCAACTGCAAGGAGACCTAGCGGGATTACGCTCACTAAACTAATCCCCATCAATATCAGACCAGTTCGAATAAGCTTTTTTCTTTTCGCCGTATCCACTTTTTTTCCCTGCCCTGTTTTACCGTTCGACAACCATGCTGCTCTGGCGTCAAACACTTTTCCGGAGGCATATCGAATTTCCCTAACATCTGATTTTTCCAAAAGGACAATTCTTTCTTTTTCGCAATATGCAAAACGATAAGTCGTCTCGTTTTCTTCCAGAATCTCACCCTCAATTTTGACACCGGACATCAGTATTAAGGTATCACAATCCAGTACGCTTTTGGCAACTTCAGGTGTTTCGAATGGAGCCATAAGGGTGGCTCCATGCGCTGGTACAGACAAGCAAAGAATAGCGAGGACTCGCAGAAGAGGTTTCATTTTCCAGGGTTTTACCTAAAAATAAGACTTCTCGCACAAAAGTTAGACCCAAAAGATGTTTTTAACAGGTAGCCGAAAATTCAGGCATGCTTACCGCACCCAACTACCATCCGCTTCCAAGCCCCAGGTTACGCCCGTCTCCGGATCAAGTACCTTCAGGAATACCCATTCATTGTAGAACAGTTTCTGTAGTACCTCGTGCTTCTCCACCAGTTGCTGTACGGCAGCTTTGGGGGCTACCACAAAGGCGGTGAGGCGCAGTGGTTTGTGGTACAACTCTTCGTCATTCTTCATCACCGACTGCCAGGGCAGGCCGTGCATCAAATCAGAGCCATTGCCCTGCATGACGCCGATTTTACCGACGACGTTGTGCGTGACTTTGCTGCCGCTGCCGAAGGCCGTGTTATCCACTGTAGAGAAGAAGTACTGACTGTTGATCCATTGCGCCACGACGAGGGGAGCAGTGAGGATGACCTCCAGGCTCTTGCTATCCGGATCCTGCGACCAGTCATAGGAGTGCAGGAAGCAACGCCCCTTCAGGTCGAGATTGGCGGTCATGTGACGGGGTGCCACGACGAAGCCCGCATTACCGGCAAGGCCCCACTCCGGGCGTACTTCCGACCAGTCGGCACTGCGGCGCAGCATACCCTTGCTATTGGTTAAGCCAAACTGGGTTGAGCGGACTTCCAGGTTGCGCTGCTGAGCTTTAGCCAGGCCCGCTTGTAAACCGGCAACCTGCGCCTGCTTTTCTGTATCCAGTTCCGGCAGATTGATGAGTTGGACGGCATCAGTCGTCGTATTGTGCTGAGCCCCTACAAAGAGGGTGTCTTCCGGTATTGCAATCCCCTCTTCTGCCAGCGCTTCCCGTACTGCTTCCTGATTGAGAATGCTCGCCATAGCGGCTGCATTGGGCCCACCGTGGCTGCCCCCGCAGGCACCACAATCGAGTGCGGCGGCATAGGGATTGTTCTCCGTTTGGCTACCGTGCCCGCAAAGGACAACGAGAGGCGCAAAGTTCCGGGTCAGCCCCATCATGCGCAGGGCGTTGCCGGCGTAGGTCACCTGCTGCTCCATTGGGATACCCCACCGGTCCACCTGCGCTACGTCGGGCAGCAGGTCCACTTCCGGGCGGAACCAGCGGCGCCCCATACGGCGCAACCGGGATAAGGGGCCGGGGATCAGGCTACGCCCAATCGTGATCAGCCCGGCAGGCAAGCCCAGGGCTTCCACCGCCGCAAAGGGTGTGGCAATATTGTATTTCAGTGATTTATAAGCCTGCTTGAGTTCCTTAAGGAGCTTAAGCCCCCTTTGGTGCTTTTCCAGATCGTGGGCACAGCAAGTACCTGCCACTTCTTTAAGCTCATGCGCAGGCTGCAACAGTACAGGGAGCGATTTCACCCGCTTGCCCAGTACTGTCTGGTAAGCGATTGGCAAGCCAAAGAAGCCTGCAAAACCAAATGTTTCATAGGCACCGCAGCTTTCCAATTGCCGGCGGAACGGCTCGGAGCGCACATCAATACAGAAAGCCAGCTGCGCCTCCGGGCGGCCCTCAACCGCCGGGGCTTTAAGTTGCGACTGCAGGTCGGCCGTCATCCGGCGGCGGAAGGACTGTTCCCAGGACTCCAATAGGGACAGGCGCATCAGGTAGTAGGCTTCCCGCAGCGCTTTGAGCAGAGGCGCCCATTCTGCTGCTGTTGTACCCAGAGCGGGATTTATTTGTGCTGCTGCCCAGTGGTGGAGCATCGCCCATTCTTTGGCAGGTGCGGGGGCATCCATTGACCCGTCCGGCACTTGTACAGCTGCAACCAGTAAGCGTACCGCCAGGTAATCTTCCAAATCAATAGGATGCCGCTGCTGAGGCGCATAATCTGTTTGTTCACTCCGCCAGCGGATGTAAGAAGCCCAGCCCGGCAGTGCCATCAGGTGGTCGCGCAGGAAGTCTCCCTGCTCCGCTGCTTCAATGCCCAAGTGGCGCAGCAACATCAGCAGTGCAGGCCCGGTGGCTTCCGGCAACCGCTTAATGAAGTTCGTTTGCTCGCCCTGATGCAGCAGCAGCATCTTCACCGACCGGTAAAAGCCCCGCTCGCGGAAAGGCATCGGCCAGGCTGCCTGCCCTTCGTCGAGGAAAGCGCCCAGCCAGGTGATCATTTCCTTATTGACCGGCTCCAGCGTGGGCTGCCAGGGGCGCTGCTGCCCCATTTCGGTGAGGGTTTCCGACAATAGCGCATCAGAGGATTGCTGCATAGTGCGCTCATCCAACTCCTGTACCATAGCGGTAAGCAAGGCTTCCAGGTTGACAGCGCTTTTGCCAAAAGGCAAGGTAGCCGGCAGGGTTTCTAATGCTCTGCTAACCGCGTGAACCATCTCCTTTTCCTGTACTTCCCCATCTTTTACCGCATTGCGGATTTGCCAGAACGCGGGTAAAGTATTGGCATCAAACAGCTCCTGACCACGGCGTACCGCTTTCGCAAAAGGCAGGCGCTCCAGCCCCTGAAGTGGATTGCAGGCTACCGCATGCGCGAGGGGCCAGGTCGGGGCAATAAGGGCGCTGAGTTGATCCAGGTGCTGTTGCAATGTGTGCAAGCCCTGATCGATATATTGCTGAGTGAAGGTCTCGGTAAGTGTCATGTCTTTTTTTTTATCGGAGTTTAGGGTTACAGCCGGTAGGTGCTTCGGCGTATATTCAATGTCTTACGCAACGGCTGACTGGAACGCAGCGCCCAGACATAAATCCGGGTGATCCAACCATCGCCCACCGGATCAGGGAGGTAGTCCCGGAAGATCATGAGCAGCCAGCCAAGCACGAAGAAAAGGCCAATGCCAAGGTGCAGCCCATTGAGGGCAGGGGCAGTAAATTGCGCCAGCTGCGATTCGACGGCCCAGACGGACAGCCCGTATACCGTTGAACCCAAGAGCCCAAGGACAGCCGCCAGCACCAAGCGCCCGGCAGTGGGAGAAGGCTCCGCAATCGTCATAACGGCATGGGCACAGGTGATGCCGCAGAACAGCAGCAGGAGTACATAAGTGCTGCCCAGTCCTCCGGTAGCCCCTGTAAACATCCAAAAGACAAAGGCCCCCAAGCCACCCATTACCAGTCCGAAGATGAAAACGGGCAGGGCTTTGGGGCCATACAAACTGAGGCTTTTATTGCGGGCGGCTTTTACCGTTGAGCCCGCACTTAGAAATAAAGAGGCTTTAAAAAATCCGTGCCAGATCATGTGCGCAATGGCTGCCGGGAAGAGCCCCATGCCACACTGCATGATCATAAAACCCATCTGCCCCATCGTGGAACAAGTGAGGGTGCGTTTCACATCGCTTTGCACCAGCATCCAGAGGGTGCCGGCGATTGCGGTCAGCCCGCCCAGTACCACCAGAAGTGTGGCGCTCCAGGCCAGGGTGCTCCATACCGGGTACAATTTATACAGGACGACCGCTCCTCCATTCACCAAACCGGCGTGCATAAAAGCAGATACTGGCGTAGGGGCATTAGCAGAAGCGATGAGCCAGCGATGGAAAGGCCAGATAGCGGACTGAGCAAGGGCAGACAATAAAACGAGCCCACCGATGACCGGAAGCCAGGGCGTAGCTTCTACAGAAAGGGAAAGCCGCTCCAGCGACCAGTGCCCCTGTGTGTAGCAGACCAAACCGGCTGCCGCCAGCAAGATCAATGCGCCGCCTCCCAAATGCAGTAGGGCATCACGGGCTGAGGCTGCAGCCGCTTTCCATTCCAGCTGAAAACCGATTAGGCGGGCAAGTAACCCATTGCTCACCAGCAGCCCGGCTGCCATAATCAACAGGTGGTCGGCTGCACTGAAAAAGACCAGCGACAGGGTGAGCGCCATCAGGTAACGGAAAACTTCCCGCTGACTACGATGGCCACCGAAATGCCGCAACCCGTAAGCCTGAATCGCCAGGCTTATGAAGCAGACAACTGCTGATAATAAGGTATGTGTGGGAGAAAAGACCAGCCCCAACCCATCTGTTAGCAAGGCTGGTGCGAACAGTGCAAACAGACTAAGCAAAAACCCTGCCCCGGTAAGGAAGGTGCTCAGGCGCTCCGCTTTAGGCAGAGAGCTTAGCAATCCAAGTAGTCCAAAAACCAACAGTCCGATTAGAATCATTTTCTTTTGATTGATTTCGGGCTGCAAGTTATAAGGAGTTGAACTATAAATAAAATTAAAAATCTTGATCTAAGCTATTAGAAAAACTAATAACTTTGCTTTGGATAATTCCTTACTTCCGTAAAGTAAAGTTCTGCCATGGATCACAAAATTTTATACCTGGACCTACCCCTGATTCGAACTTTTATTACCGTCATCGATCAACAGGGATACAGCCTGGCTGCCAATGAACTGAGCAGGACGCAGTCTGCAATTAGCCAGCAAATCAAAAAATTAGAGCAACTGGCGGGACAGCAACTGGTCAGAAAGCAGGGGCGAAAACTCCAAATGACGGACGCAGGCGAGGTAGTCTACCGGCATGGGATGGAGATGCTGCGCGTGGAACAGCAGCTTAGAGAGGAGCTTTACAGCGAAGAAATTGAAGGGCGGGTGCGCCTGGGTATTCCGGAGGACCTGGCCATCCACTACCTGCTTCCTATCCTGGCGCGCTTCCGGGAACAGTACCCGCGCATTCAGCTCTCTGTGGAGTGCGACCTGACGGAAAACCTCTACAAAAACTTCAAAGCCAACGAGTACGAGTTGGTTATCCTCAAGCATGAGCAGCTCAATGTAGCCTATCCCGACCGTATCGTAAAGACCTGGTACGACCCGCTCGTCTGGGTGGGCAGAAGCGAGGAAGAGTGCAATGCCTGGCAGTTTGCTAAGCATGTCCCCGTGATTGTCTCACCCGAGCCTTGCGTCTACCGGCGGCAGGTACTGCACCAACTGAACGCGGAGCAGTTTTCAATTGACCTGGCTTATGTGAGCGAGAGCTACAGCAGCAAATTACTGGCCATACGGGCAGGGCTGGGACTCGCGGCATTGCCACAAAGCCTGGTACCGGAAGATTGTGTGATGGTAAAAACAGGCCTGCCGAAGCTATCTGCTACCCAGATTTCACTCTTTCGCTCCGGCATTCAGGCGAAAGTGGCACAGTACCTGCGCGACCGCATCATCGACAGTTTCGATCACCGGCTGGGGCTGAATCAGTCTACATAAAGCACAAGGCCCTTCAGGTACTCCCCTTCCGGATGGAAAATCCCCACCGGGTGGTCGGCCGGCTGCGAAAGCTGATGCATAATCCGGGCACTACGGCCGGCTTCGTGGGCAGCCGCTACGATGGTATTGCTGAACAAGGCTCTGTCTACCACCTGGGAACAGGAAAAGGTGAAGAGTAATCCGCCCGGCTTTACTTTTTGAAGGGCCAGCGCATTCAGGCGTTTGTACCCCTGCACGGCATTGTGGCGTTTTTTGATGTTTTTGGCGAAAGCCGGTGGGTCTACAATTACAATATCGTAGTCTGCGGGCGCTTCCTTCAGGAAAGCCATGACATCCTGAGTGTGGCTTTGGTGAAGCCCCGATTCGAAGTTCCCCAGTTCCACGTTCTGTTCGGTCAGCGCCATAGCAGTTTGAGAAACATCTACGGATTCCACCTGCCGCGCACCAGCCTGCAACGCGTAGATGGAAAAGCCTCCGGTATAGCAAAAGGTGTTGAGCACTTTCTTACCTGGTGCATACTGTGCCAGTAGTTGCCGGTTTTCCCGCTGATCCAGAAAGAAACCGGTTTTTTGCCCGGTTTCCCAGTCGACCTGAAAAATATGGCCGTACTCTAAGACCTCATTAGGAGCACCTTCGCCCCAAACGTAAGCATTCTTTATATTCTCGCTGTAGTTACGGGGCAGGGTCTCGGCACTCTTATCGTAAATAGCGCTGAGCTGAGTTCCCATCGCGTGGCGCAGGGCATTAACAATCTGCTCCATCGCCCGGTGCATGCCAATAGAGTGGCATTGCACCACTGCGGTACCTGCATAATAGTCGATAATCAGCCCGGGCAGCCCATCGCCCTCCGCATGAATGAGCCGGTAGGCATTGAGGTCATCCCGCTGCGTAAGCCCCAGCGTGGACCGGTAAGCATACGCATTTTGCAGGCGTTGATTCCAGAAAGCCTGATCGGGCGCAGTGTCCCCAAAAACGATCATGCGTACCATGATGCTGCCGTGCTGGAAGTGCCCGGCACCAAAAACTTCCCCGTCTTCCCCAACCACCTGCACAAGGTCGCCATCCTGAACGCCTTCCGGTGTGCTTTTGATGGCTCCGCTAAAAACCCAGGGGTGGCGGCGGCGCAGGGCTGCCGCTTTCTTTTTCCGAATTACTACTTGCTTCATGCCGCAAAGGTAGGCAAGATCAACTCAATTTCTGCAGTTCCTCGATCATCAGGTCAAAATTCACATGCTCGCGGATCAAAGTAATGGCCCGTTTGATTTTCCAGGGCGTACGGGTATTGATCTTTACCTCGATGCGGCTCACCTTGACCACTGAACCATAAGTATCAAGCTGTGTCGTGATGACTGGAATCTCATTTTTAATGAAGTAGGGGTGCTCCATTTCTTCAGGCTTGTACCAGTTGGCCTGCTTGCCATCGCCGGTCACGATTACACCGGAAAGTGGGGTGCGCTTCAGGTTTTTCACTTTGGCGATATGCTTGACCTTTTCGATGGCCTCATTAAGGCGCTTGTGGCTCACCACCAGAAGAATATTCCGAAAAGCACTGAATTCATTGAGGTCAACCAATGAGCCTGCCATGATGTCCTCCACCCGGTTATTGAGGCGGTGCCCGTTGAAGACCACCCGGCCGCCAACGACTTCGTTGACCGTTTCCATGATGGGAAACAACAAGGTCTTATCAAAAGGGACGACCCCGAGCAAGGGGATACCCATACGTTCCAGCTTCTTACCGACAAACTGCGTGACCTCGTCGTGCTTCTCCGGGATGACCTTGTTGACAATCACGCCAATGAGCGGGAGGTTTTGCTCCCGGAACAGCGCCATGCTCATAATCAGGCGGTCAATGGTACGCCCAATCCCTCCTTCCACCACCATAACCACAGCCGCATCGAGCATCTTGGCCACATCAGCGTTGGAGAGGTCTACCACGCCGCCCACACCCGGGTGGCCGGTCCCTTCATAAACCATGATATCAAAATCAGGCTCCAGCTTGCTGGCAGCGGCGTGAATGGCCTGTGGGTAATTATAATCTTCCGGATTAGCAAGGTAAGCTTTGGTAGCGCCCCGCCCGAGAATGACCGGGCTGTGGTACTCCGGCATAAGCTCGAAGCCAATTACCTGGGAAAAGAGGACCGCATCTTTATCGGCTGTTTTTCCATTAACCGTAAGGTGCTGCTGGCCAACCGGTTTGCAATAGCCGGTGTTGTAGCCCATTTTTTGCAAATTAGCTACAATGCCCAGTGTGGACGTGGTCTTTCCAATATGCTGCCCGGTCGCAGCGACATAGATATTTTTCATATGCGCTCTGTTTGAGAGCGGTTAAGGTAGGGATTTTTTCTCATCTGAGAAGGGCATTTGTGCAACTGCACGGCGGCAGAAGGCTCGCTTATACCCCACCGTTGCCCGGGCTTGCCTGCTCTGCTATCCCTTCAGCGCAGCCCGGTTGATTTTGCCGGTATCGTTTTTGGGCAGTTCATCCAAAAAGACGATATCCCGTGGTACTTTGAATTTGGCCAGGTGCGCTTTGCAATAGGCACGCAGGATTTCTGCCTCCCCGGCTTTGCCTGTGGCATGCAGTACAACGAAAGCCCGGCCGGCCTCCCCCCATTTTTCATCCGGCACACCAATTACAGCGGCTTCGGCTACTGACGGGTGAGCCTGTAATACCCGCTCCACCTCTGCCGGATACACATTTTCCCCTCCGGAGATATACATGTTCTTGATGCGGTCCACCACAAAGAAGTAGTGCCCTTCGTCCGCCCTTACCATATCGCCGGTGTGGAACCAGCCATCTGTGACCGCCTTTTGGGTCGCGGCTTCATTTTGCCAGTAACCCGGGGTAACCATTGGCCCTTTTAGCCAGAGTTCGCCGGGCGTACCGGGCGAAACGTCCTGCCCTTGTGCATCCACAATCCGGGTTTGTACGTAAAAGTTGGGCCACCCAATCGAGCCTTTCTTCCGGATGGCATCGGCCTGATGCAGGGAGAATAAATTGGGGCCTACTTCGGTCATGCCGTAGCCCTGCCGTACCGGTACACCTTTTGCATCCCACTGCTCAATAAGCGGGATCGGCATAGGCTCTCCACCTACGATCAGGTAGTACAGGTCGGGAAATTGCGCGGCTTCAAAGCCCGGTGCATCAGCCATCATTTTCAGGATGGTGGGGACGCCCATGAAAAGCGTTGCCCGTTCCTCCTGCAAAAGCTGCAGCACCCGCTCCGGGTCGAACTTGCGCATGAGCACCGTGTAGGCGCCATGATGCAGGAAGGGCGTGGTCAGTACATTCCACCCACCCGTGTGGAAGGGTGGCATGACGTTAACCGTACGGCTTTCTGTATTGACGATGAGGCTCATAGCCGTATTGATGCTGTTCCAAAAGAGCATCTTGTGGCTGTAAATAGCGCCTTTAGGGAAACCGGTAGTGCCGGAAGTGTAAAGGATGAAGGCCGGGTGGTCCTCCCCTACCGCTTGCAGGGGGAAAGGAGGCTGCGCTTCGTCTTTCTGAGCTTCACAAAAGGATTCCAAAGTTGCCCAGGGCAGGTAGTGGGGCACTTTTTCCAGTGCTTCCCCGGCTTTGAGGGTTGCTTCGAACTTTTCCTCGCAAATCACCAGCTTTGGCGCAGCATCCTTCAAAAGGTAATCGAGTTCAACTGAGGCCAGGCGGTAATTTATGGGGACGAGCACAAGGCCCATGCGCTGCATCGCGGCAAACAGGGCAATATATTCCAGGTTATTTTCAGCCAGAAGTACGATGCGGTCGCCGGTTTGCACGCCATATTGATCCTGCAAATGAGCACAGAGCGCATCGCTGAGCCGGCTGAGCTGCCCGTAAGTCAAAGTACGCCCTGTTTCGGCTTCCTTCACGGCTACTTTTCCCGGACTGTAAAGTGCCCACCGGGCGGTCCAGTCTTGTTGTGGTATGGATTGTGGTTGCATGGTGGTTAGGGTTTCGTACTATTCTAAACGCTATTTTATACCGGTAAAATAATTCTTTGCTGGGTTTTCACGCAAAGTAAGGCAGAGGGGGCACGCAAAGACCGCAAAGGAAGGAAGGAATGTCTGCTGTAGAGGGAACGCAGAGCAGTACAAGGGCTCCGGATTTCACCTCTTCGCGCCCTTTGCGTGCCACTCTCCGCGCCCTTTGCGTGAACCCCTATTCCAGCTCCTCCCCAAAGCGCACCGCAGCACTGGCAAAAGCCAGCCCGCCGCCCGAGCCAATGAAGTAGGCCAGCTGCCCGGCTTTGAGCTTGCCTTCTTCGTAAGCCTTGTTAAACGCCATCGGAATGCAGGCCGAGCCGGTGTAGCCATAATAATGCATCACGGTATGGGCTTTTTCCCGGGGCTGCCCCAGGCGGTCCATCGTCTCCCAGATACTGTGGATGTTGATCTGAGTGATAAAGAAGTGATCGATCTCTTCATTGCTGACCCCAATGCGGTGGCTCAGCCCATTGGCCATTTTAGACCAGATTTCAGGATTGAGCTCCTTGGGGAATTTACGGACAAACTGCAGTTGGTGCCCGTGCTGTTCGATCATCTCATGCGTCACCGGCTGCTTGGCCGCACCACCGTAGATGCCCATCCATTCGTTGTACTGCCCTTCGGTGATCAGCTCTGTGGCCAACACGCCCTTTGAAGTGTCCTCACCGGCTTTCAGCACCACAGCCCCAGCCCCATCAGCAAAGAGCGTGACCGTCTTTTTGTCGGCTTTATTCAGGTATTTGCTCATCGCGTACGCCCCGATCACGAGCACATGATTGTACTGCTCGTCGGAACGGATGTATTTGGAGCCTATGTCCATGGCCGTTACAAAGCCCGCACAGGCGGTATTGATGTCGAAGGTCCCGGCATTTTTTGCGCCCAGGCGGTCCTGCACCACAGAGGAGGTTGAAGGAGAAATAAACTCCGGCGTATCCGTGGAGATAATGATCAGGTCAATATCCTCCGGTTGCAGCCCGGCACGCTCAAGCGCCTGAAGGGCGGCTTTTTCACTGAGATCGGCGGTACTTTCTTCCTCTGTACACCAGCGACGTTCGTAAATGGCAACGTTCTCCCGCAACCAGGTGTCGACGTCTTCTCCCAAGGTTTCATTGAAATAACTATTCGGTATGACCTGCTCCGGTGCATAGGCTCCCACAGAGCAGATGTAAGCATTGCGCATGCGCTGAATTGGTTTTGATTTCGAATAAAAAGCTAATGTAGTATTTGCCGTCCGTTTTTTCCATTGGAGGCAAAAAAGAAAGGGCATGCCCGTAAAGTCAAGGCCTTTTTTACGAACATGCCCTCTTGGTGTTTTCGGATTGCCTGATTAGAGGCTGATCCGGAATTCAAGCGTGTAAATACCGCGGGTTGGCGCGGCTGCCGTGAATTCACGCAGCTCCTGATTGAAAAGGTTAACCGCTGATAAATTCAGCTGATAACGGTCATTAAAGCGGTAACCAAGGTTTAAGTCAAAGGTCACAAATCCGCCAAGTGGGCCGTAGTTGTAAGTATCGGCGCTGCGGGCATCTTCAATGATAGGGCGGCCACGATAGGTAAGGTCGGGATAAGACCTGGAGGCAATCTGGAAACTGGAGAAGTAGTCAAACTCTTCCACCCAGCGGGCATAAAGCCCGGCAGAGAATTTTTCATCGGAATAATCCAGCCCGATGCCGCCTTTGTTCGTCGGTGCGTTCACCAGAATATCCAGGAAGTTCACCACGCCATCGCCATTGAAGTCATTCTCCGCGTTGTCCTCATCCACGCTCCAGTCAAAGTAGGAGTAGTTGGCGGTCATGCTGAATTCCGGCGTGAAGTAGTAGGTGGCTGAAAAGTCTGCACCATAGGTATTGACCAGGCCAAAGTTGATGTAAGTCGCTACCAAGCCGCCATAGGCACCAAAACCGGACTGCACATCCTCAATAGGCTGATCGCCACGGGCCGTTGTCACTCCAACTACAGTGACCGGGCTCAGGAAGTCTTCGGAAATATTGTAATAAGCATTCGCATCAATAAACAGCTTATTAGGGATTACCTGACCGCGGTAGCCCAGCTCAATCGTCTGCAGGCGTTCTACCGTTTGCTTAGGCACCATTGTGCCGTCAGCCAGGGTGAAGCCATCCGCATTGCCCAGGATCAAACCGCTGAACAGGTCACCGAACATATTGAGAATAGTAGGGGCGGCAATGCCCTGCCCGTAAGTCAGGCGCCAGCTGCCATAATCTCCAATTTTCAGCAGGCCGAATTTCGGTACAAAGTTGGCCTCGTACACATCGTGGTAATCGTAGCGGGCGGCGCCAATTGCTTTAAACCCGCCACCGAAGTTGTAGGTCAGGTGCGCATAGGCACCGTACTGATTGACGACGATATTATCGCCATCCCAAAACGGATTAAACTCATTCTCAATGAGGTAGGTGCCGTTGGAGTTGGCGCGGTCCTGTTGCCACTGCGCTCCGGCAATCAGCTCCAGCCCGCCAAAAGTTTCGTTGTACTGAATCTCCGCATTGGAACGGCTGGAGGCATCCTGAAATAACGCACCTGTTTCGTAAGAATAATCGCCCCGGGCTTCTTCATCGCTCAGGCCCGCCAGGTCAATGCCATTGTAATAACGCTTGGTGCGGTCGTCAATAGAATACGTGTCGTCGGTGCTACTGCCGGTGTAGTAAAACTGGGCGAAGAAATTCTTGTAATTCACCCGGGCTTGCGCAAAGTAAACCTGCCAGTCGATGATCTGATTCCGGCCCACGTTGGTTGGAGACAGATAATTGCTATTGCTGTAGCCGGTGTTAAAAATAAACTCCAGGTCGTTTGTTGGGGTATAATACAGGGCGCCTTCCAGTCTCGTGAAGTCAATGCCCCGGTCGAGCTCCAGTTCTTCATACCCTTCTGCGATACCATCAGGGCCTTCGTACTCGGGTGTGCCGCGCAGATTGCCTTTAGCATCGAGCCGATCGATGAAAATAGAATCGGCCCATTCAAATTCTGTAGCGGCAGAGTACTCGCCCATTATCTTATAGGCTATTTTATCGTTGACCTTGTTGGCATGACGCAAGCGAACGGAGTAAAGTGGATCGCCATCTCCACTAACCCCTCCATTCAGGGTAATCATTGTCCCCTCGGAAGTACGGGGGTCCTTGGTCACAATATTGAGCAATCCATTGTGGGCATTGGGGCCATACATGGTCGCATTGGGGCCGAGCACCACCTCCACCCGCTCAATGTCTTCTTTGATGGTAGTGTTCAGCGGGCCAAAGGGCAGGCCGGTAGCGATAAGCGTGGAGTACCGCCCGTCAGTCACCTGGAGGTTCTTAGCGTTAAAGTTGGAGTTGAAACCCCGGATGTTGAAGGCCGGAGTGGCAATACCCGCCCGGAAGTAATCCACCCCCTTCTGACGGGCAATCAATTCCGCAGGGTTACCAGCATATTCCTGGATTTGGCGGGCGAAGATGGTCTCTATAGTCGCCGGGCTTTCCACCAGCTTTTCCGGGCGCTTGGAACCGGATACCACCACCTCGCTACCGATGATGCCACCGGCAGTCATGGCGAAATCCTGCTCCACCTTTCCGCCTTCTCCCACACGCACAGTCGCTTTGGAAGGCTGATAACTCACATAAGATACCACAATCGTGTAAGTGCCTGGTTTGACGTTGACGAGATAGCGCCCATCCTCATCTGTAGAAGTGCCAATAGAGGATCCTTCGATCAAAATATTGGCGCCAATCAGCGGCTCATTGGTAAGGTCATCGGTGACTACACCGAAAATTTGCCCGGTTTGCGCCCATGCCGACAGGCATAGCAATACCAGGACTGCAAGGGTGAACAGTCGTTTCATAAACATGGTCTTTTCTCTTTCGGTTAGAACAATCAAGCAACAGAAACCCTATGGCTAAAATTTTAAGCCCATAAGAAAAGCTATTGCCAATTAAAATTCGGATGACCAAAATTAGGAATCGGGGCTTCCGTACCAAGAGCCATTGACATTCATCACTACTTGACTTAAAATCACACTTCCAGAAATAAACTCTTTAAACCATTGTATATCAATCCTTAAAAACTTTAAAACCAACACCCTGACTTTCGATTATTCTTTATGGCACTCCCATGACAAAAAAGGTGACATTCGTCATTCCATTTTAGAACCAGCTTATTTTAAATTTGTCTAAATAAAACTAACGATTCATTCTATCAACAAGCAAAAGCCATGACCAGAAGATCGACCAACCGGACCGATGCTGATCCAACTGCAGTACGCATGCCATTTCCACTCCCTATCGTTGAGGCGAAGAAGAAGAAAAAGTGCTGTAAAAAGTACAAGAAAGGGAAGCGGTGCAAGAAATGCCCGGATTGCTAGTGCTGCCAGGCTGAATTTATTGATCGCATTTTCAAGGTTAAGCCCGTTTCAGCTCAAAGACCCAGTAATCGAATAAGCCGCCGGGCTTTAGGAGTTGTCTGCGTAAGATGCTGAAGCCTGCTCTTTTCACCTGTGTTTCGTACTGAGGCAGGGTGTGTTGATGTGGGTGCAGCACATCTCCGGGAATTGCAGCAAAAACCGGTTGCAATATCGGATAGCGGTGTGCGTCTACGGAAAGCCAGCAGGTTCCATCAGGCTTGAGCGCTTGCCGCAACCGTAGCAGGGCTAATTGCATATCTGCAACGTGATTAATGACGTTGAGGCAGAAAACGTAGTCGTACATCGCCTCCTCCGAGAGGTCCTCCAGCGCCATTTGCCGAAAGGTGGCACTCACATGCCGTGCAGGTTGAAAATGCGGCAGTGCCTGATAGTGTTCAAGAAGGGGGTCTACAGCCGTAACGGTTGCCCCGTCCAACACGATAAAAATACCCGCAGGCCCGCAACCGGCGTCGAGCACCGTACTCCCTGACGGCACGGCTATGCCCAGCTCTTTCATTACACGCTGCCAGTAAGCGGCTTTCTGCTCCAGGTAGTCTTCCGGCGTTTTTTCTGACAAATAGCGCCTCCACCAACGGATTTCTGCCCATTGCGCGATCTTCCACCTTAAATTAGAATGTTGTTTTTTTGCCATGACCGGTGAGCGTCGTACTTTGTGTGCGTTCAAAGGTAATGAAAATCAAAAAAGCCATGCTTGTATCAGTTGGCACGCGGGTCCGCCTGGTCCACTTGCGTGAAAACGGGGTTGTAACAGAGCTCCTCCATGAGGAGGGCATGGCGAGAGTACGCCTTGATGATGGGGACGAAATCCCGGTCTTCCTGGAGGACCTCTCCCGGCCGGACCCGACACCTTCCAACAAGCCACCGGTGAAGGCAAAATTTGTGCCGGGCAAACAGGACAAGGTGGAAACCCCTCCGGAGCGCCCGCCCATCGAAAGCCAGTACCTGATCATCAAGAGCAAAGGCATTCAACTGGCCTTTGACCCGCTGCCGGAAGCAGACGGACAGGTGCGGCAGTACAATATCTACCTGCTCAACGACACCCGGAGCGACTACCTTTTCACCTTCGAGCTACAGCTTGACGGGCGTGTAGCACAGCGTGAGAACCATAAAATCGACCGCACCTCCTACGTTCCGGTGGGACAGCTGCACTTTGACCAGTTGAACGACACCCCGACTGCGGTCATCTCCTGCTGGCGCCTGACCACCTCCGGCACCGGCCCGAAGATGGAGAAAACTCTGCGCATACGGCCCAAGCAGTTCTTCAAGCGGACCAAAACAGCTCCTCTGCTCAACCGGAAAGTCCACCTGTTCCTGGTCTTCGAGCCAGATGCTGATCAGCAGCCACCAAAAGAAGAAGCCGAAGACCTCCGGGATTACACCCGCAAAAATTACCGCCCAAAACCAGAGTGGCAGGACATCCGCACCCGTATGCCCCACGAGGTATTGGAAATGGCGGAGTTCATCCCGGAAATCGATCTGCACATCGAAGAGCTCCGCAGCGACTTCAAAAAGCTGAGCAATGCTGAAATCCTGCGCATACAGCTGTTCCACTTCGACCAGTATATGCGCAAGGCCATCCGTTTGGGGGTGGAGCGGGTGTTCATCATCCACGGTATCGGCAAAGGCAAGCTGCGGGATTCGATTGCGAGCCGGCTTATTCAGATGCCGGAGGTCCGCTCTTTTCGCAATGAGTACCACCACCGGTATGGGTACGGGGCTACTGAGGTTATTTTTTAAAGTTCGTCATAGCCCCTTAAACAGCCAGATCTCCTTCTTCGGAAAGCACTTCATCATCTTTCTTCGCCCGGGCCAGGAGGGCGAAGCCGAAAGTCAGCACCCCTACCCTTCCCACAAACATGATTACAATAATCAGCCATTTGCCGGTAGTGGACAAATCGCCGGTAATCCCGGTACTCAAGCCTACGGTGCCCAGTGCAGAAGCGACTTCAAATAAAATCTGCTCGAAGCGGAAAGGCTCAGAATAGGACATCAAAAAAGTAAACAGGAAAATCAGGGATGTATACAGCATAAAGGTAGAGGTGGCCACATACAGCCGTTCAAAGGGAATAAGGTGGTTAAAAAATGAAACCCTTTTTTGCCCAAACAAACGGCTTTTCAGCACTGCCACCATAGCGGTGAGTGTTGTGATCTTCAATCCACCCGCCGTGCCGGAAGGCGAAGCCCCGACGTACATCAAAAACGTCATAAACAACAAGGTAGGGAGCGCTAAATCACCGATCGGCACCGTATTGAAGCCCACCGTAGTCATCGCAGTCATCGACTGAAAAAAGGCGGACAGCAGGGTGTCCATCCCATCTCCACCATCGGGATCAGAAAAGTAAAAGAGCAGCGTCCCCATCAGCAAGAGCAGGAACGAACCCCAAACCACAATCTTAGTGGTAAAAGACAACCTGGAGGACCTGCCCGAAATCCGGTACCAGATATCAGTAGCCACAATAAACCCCAGCGAACCGGCAATAGCTAAAACCGCAATAATCGCATTGACGACCGGTGCATCTGTGAAGGATTCGAAGCTATCGCCAAACAAAGCAAAGCCAGCGGTACAAAACGCAGAAACGCTGTGAAAAACCGCATACCAAAAAGCCTGCCCTCCGTCCATTCCGGTATCCGAAAAAGCCACATAAAACGCAATTGTGCCCAACACCTCCATGACAATTGTGTACAAAATCACACTCCTGATAAAATCCTTGATCTGAATCGTTTCCGGCATAGTAAACTCAGTGCCAATCAGGCGTTGGTGCCAGCTCGAAATCCGGTTGGTAGTAAAGAGCAGGTAATAAGTTGTAAGCGTCATGTAGCCAATACCGCCAACCTGGAACAACAGCAGTATCACAAGCTGCCCTCCTAAATTGAAGGACGACTCCACCCCAATCGTCACCAGCCCGGTAGTAGAGACGGCGGAGGTCGAAATAAAGAGGCTGTCAATAAAGCTCACATCTGTCTTGTGAAAAAAGGGCAGGGCCAGCAATACAAAACCGGCAACAGTGTACAGAAAAAAGCCCCACACGAGGTTAAACTGCGGGGAGTTGCTTCGCTGGAATCTACGGTATAGGATTCTCAGCTTGCTGATGGCTGATCGCTTCATTGATGTTCAGTTGGTATAAGATGGGAACCCAGGGGTGGATTGATATGTTCGAAACGAGGTGCCGGGGCTTTTACTGTGAACCCGCTGGGAACAGAACGAACTTCATAACAGACTGAGGTCTTGTTGATTAGCTAACCTCCTGCGGCAAAAGCAACATGTGTCTTATTTCGCCAGGATCGCTTGCAGCGCATTCACGGCAGCTTAATTTAAGCCCTTAACCAACTGCTGCCTGGTTTATTTTCATTTTAATTACTTTAGTTGCCACGAAATCTATTGACATCAAAATGGTCTTACAATGGCATCAAAAGGTCATGAATATAGCACTAAAAGCAGATTGCTAAAAGTACTCCGTGCGGTTCAGGAGCAACCGTACCGATACACAAAACGGGAATTAGCTGACCTTTATGAGGTCTCTGCCGACACCATAAAAAACGATTTTGAAGCGATCCGGAATACCGGCTTTGATCTCGATTATGACTCCAACTACCGCTACGCTTTCGCGGCAGATAAACCCTTTGAAGACCTCAAAGCCCTGCTGCAACTTAATGAGTCGGAACAGTTGCTATTGCTTAGGGCACTCAATAACATGGACAGCCCCTCCGAAAAAATTATGCAGCTCCAAAAGCGCCTCTCCAGTATTTTTGGCAACCGTCAGGATTACCCTGGGGCAGCAGACACCCCAGGGGCAGCCACCACCCCAGGTCCCGAGCACTGGCGGCGTCCCTACCTCACTAAGTTCCAACTGCTGGAACAAGCCCGCGAGCAAAAAGTGCAAGTGGTCCTGCTTTCCTATCGCTCTTCCAATAGCAATGCCATAAGTGATCGAAGAGTGGAACCCTTCTATGCCCGGATCGAAGAAGATACCGTACAGGCCTATGATGTAGACAAGAGCATGTTACGCCACTTTCGTATCTCCAGGATACGCCGCATACGGATGACTGACACGCCGTGGTCTAATGAAGCTGAGCACAAGGTCCTGGCTACAGACCCTTTCCGGATTGTAGATGATCATCAGAAAATGGTGCATTTACGCCTAAAGGTCGGTGCCTACAACGAATTAGTGGAGCGATACCCGCTGACCAAGGCCTTCATTCAGGAAGATGCAGAACAAGATAACCGCTATGACTTCCAGGCTCGTGTTAACCATCAATTTAAAGGCCTAACCAATTTTATACTAGGCTTTCACCATCAGGTCATTGAGGTTGTCGCGCCAGTAGAGCTGAAGCGGCATTTGGAACGGGAGCGGGAGCGGATGCGCTTTTAGATGGCGAAAGGGGGCCACTACAACTTTTCCTGACTGAAATTTGGATGCTCAATTTTTGACCTAAGCTAAACTAACACGTGTTGATTTTTCAAGTTTGAGCACGTGCGTAAAAACAGAGATATTATGAATACTAAGTTAACCCTGACGATTGAAAAAGAAGTCATAAAAATTGCAAAAGAGTACGCAAAAGATAAGGGGCAGAGTTTATCGGAGCTTGTTGAGAATTACTTTAAATTCATTACCGCTGAGCGAAGAGCTCCGGTAAAGCCCGATAAACTGTCGCCCAGGGTAAAAAGATTGAGGGGCATTATCAAAGCAGATCAGGAGATAGATTATAAGCAAACCCTCACCGAAGAACTACTTAAAGCGTATGGCAAATAAGATATTTATCGACGCCGATGTTGTGCTTGATTTCTTTACCGATCGGTCGCCCTTTGCAAATCCGGCAAGTGAAATTTTTGAACTCAGTGAGCGAGGAGCCATACAGCTCTATTTATCAGCAGCCAGCATCAACAACATTTATTATATCGTCAGAAAGTTCTTGGGGCACAAAAACACCTTGCAGGTCATAGAAGCGTTAACGGAGATGACTGAAATCGTAGGGGCGACGGAAAAAGAAATCCTACAGGCTTTAAAGAATGATTTCAAAGACTTCGAAGACTCTATTCAGTACTCTTGTGCTATAACTATCCTTGGGCTCGAAGCCATTTTGACCAGAAATGTAAAGGATTATGCCCGTTCGGAAATTGCGGTGCTCACTCCGGAGCATTACCTGAATACTATAGGGGGGGACGAAGCGTAAAGCCAGGGGAATATTTGTAATAGCCTCGCCATAATTTCACACTGTGCGGTAGACTCGAAGCAGGATATTGAATTGTAGATTGCCATTCGCTTTACATCGTATGTTTTTTGTAGTATATTGCTGAATATTCTAAGATACAACGAACCATGGAATACAAAGACAGAATTACATTAGAGGCAGGGAAACGGAGTGGGCAACCTTGCATCCGGGGATTGCGCATGACGGTAGGGGATATTTTGAGTTATTTGGCGGCAGGCATGAGCCATGAAGAAATTTTGGAAGATTTTCCTTATCTAGAAGAAGAAGATATTCTCGCCGCTTTAGCTTATGCAGCTGAAGAAATGAATAATACACTCGTTGTTAAAGCCGCAGCCTAAATAGACGACAACTACCCCCTACTTACTGTATATACCTAAAGTTATCTATAGTAAGTAGGGACTATAACACGCTTTGGTTTAAGGGCGAAGTGACTGACTTTTTAACAAAAATGTTGTAGTCGTAGGATTTTTTCTATATATTTAAGCCCATATGAGTGACTCTTAATAAATGAAGTCATAAATGGTATTATTAAAACATAAAACGTAAATGAGGCATTGGCCGTCAAAATGATTTAAAAATGATTCTTTTAGACAATAACATAACCCCGAGATTAAGCGAAGAACTCGAAGAAGTCTATCCTGGTATAATACATGTTTCTCAAATATCATTGGAAAGGGCAGGAGATATAGAAGTCTGGGAGTACGCCAAGCAAGAAGGCTTTCACATAATGACAAAAGATAAAGACTTTGTGGCACTCCTGAACCAAAAAGGACACCCTCCAAAGATCATCTGGTTGCAACTGGGAAACTGTACCAATAAAGAGATTAAGGCAATCATTAAAAGACAGGAAACATCGATTAAGTACTTTATGACAAGTGACAAAGGCGTATTGAAGATTAGCATTTAAATATGCTGGAAATAGCCCGGTTAAAGGAATTGAAACATATGCGTGACTCTTAATCTTTTCAGTTTAATCGCACCTAAACCGGGCTTTTCAATAATACGCTAATTAGAAACATTGTAGATAGATGAGCGTATAAAAGAGTATTCTGTTTAAAGTTTTTAAAGGGTGGGGTGACAGCTGCCCCAGGGGTGGTTGTAGCTTTGCCACTGAACATGATTGATAAAAATGATGGTTTATGCGGATATATTTGAGACTGACACCGAACACAGAAATCGTCCCCTTCAATTACCAAAGGGCATTGGTAGGCGCCTTCCACAAATGGCTAGGGGAGAATGAGCTGCACGATGAGATTTCATTGTATTCCCTTTCCTGGCTTTACGGCGGCAAGATGCGCCGGGATAAAAAAGGCTATGACTTTCGGCATGGCGCGGAGTTCTTTATCAGCTCTCCACTTGAAGGCCTGCACAAAAGCGCTGTATCAGGTTTGTTTAAGGATGAGACGATACAGTGGGGCATGCGTGTAGAAGAAGTAAGGATGCGCACTACACCTGATTTTGGGGAGCGGCAGCGATTTTTTGCCCAAAGCCCCATCTTCATCAAAAAACGGCGGGAAGAAGATAATGGGCAACAGTTTGTCTTCCCCGGCGATGAAGATGCGAATGCCCTAATGACTGCTACCCTTCAAAAAAAGCTTGAACGCGCCGGCTTGAATTACGAAGCAGCAGTGGCATTTGACCCGGAATACCAAAATCCGAAGACCAAGAAGATCACCTTCAATAAGATTGACCTGATTGGCACCTTCTGCCCGGTCATTGTGGAGGGCGACCCGGAAGCGGTGCGCTTCGCCTGGGATGTGGGGGTCGGGCATTCTACGGGGATTGGGTTTGGGGCGTTGAGATGAAGACAATAAGTGCAAATTCCTACGCAACCGTGCCAATACTGGCATCCTCCGCAAGGTGCGGGTTTGAGAAACTATAGCAACTTGCACTCTTGGTAAGCAACAGATTTACAAAGGCATTTAGTTTCAAAAAATTGATTCATGGAATATCACGTCGTGAAGTATACCGGGCCATTTGGGTTTATTAAGCCTTGGACGGCGGTTCGGGATGGAGAGACATTTTCGCAGCAGTTCCTTACACCTAGTATAGTTGAAGGAATGGAGAAAAAGCTTTTCCCGGAATTGCTCTCAGAACAAGGTATATTCAAGATCAAACGTCACAGGCTCGCCTATAATGGATTAGCAAGGCAAATGGAAGTTATTCAAGGGGCGGATTACGAGACAAAAAAGATAAAGGGGCAAAAAGCAAAAGTCAAAATGAGGCGGCAGCAGGGCATTCTCTTCCGCAGCGTGCTCTTGAACCCTATACTGTACTTGGCTTTTGAGTCACTACCTGATGCGGAGATCGCGGCCCAACAGCACCTATGTCTCTGCAGAAATGAAGACTTGGTATATCCTACTGATCTACGATCGATGCCTGAGACTGAATTTGAGGAATTGGTAGGCTTTGAGCTACAGTTCGGCGAACATCTTGATGAAGCCTTTTTGGTTGGGTACAATCGGTATCATCAAGCCGCTCCTATGTACGGTCGACTTGAAATAATTGGTGATGCTTCTCAATTTCACGACTATGCGTAATCTTCTGGCAAAAAGTGCAGATAGAGGTTTGTTGTTCCTGGAGGAGCATACTTTGCATGTAGTTCAAGCCATTGAGGCCTTTGCAAAAGCCTATTCATTTGATCAGGAATTGGCGATAAAAGGTGCTATCCTACATGACTTGGGCAAGGGGCATCCGGTATTTCAAGCGATGCTTCTTGACAAACCAAAACAGCACAGAGAAGAATGGCTCAAAAAGCTGGCAGGAAGCGAAGCTATTAGAAAAGAACTAAGGTGGCGAGACCTGGATAAAGTACCCACGCATCGGCATGAATACTCTTCTCTGGCATTTTTGCCGCTTTTCCCAAAAAATGAGTGGCCGGCGCTAATCGAAATGGTCGTAGCTCATCACAAGTCTATCGTTGGAGACAAATCCGGCAGAGGTTTGCTTGACCTGTTGGAAGAAGAAGCCGGAGATCCATCAATGATACTCGAAACACACTTGAACTACTATGAGGAATGGGCACCCGCTGCAATTGAGGTCGCTTTAACATTTGGCTTGCCTAAAATTGAAATTTCTGAAGAAGAAGCATCAGATGCTTTAAAATACGCTATAGATTATGTGGAAAGCATGCCAAATGATTGGTCGCCGCATCGCGGCTTGCTCATGACTGCTGACCATTTTGCAAGTGGTTTCAAGGATGAAACGACAAAGAGGACTCTTAACCTATTTAAAGTGCCTGACACAAAACCTTATGAGCAGCGGACGAAGAGTGAACGTGCCTATTTGTACCCGCTTTCACAGGTAAAGATAGATGTTGCCAAAAAGCATACACTGGTCACAGCACCCACTGGAGCAGGTAAAACCGACTTCCTTGTTCGAAGGTGTAAGGGGCGTATTTTCTACACTTTACCTTTCCAGGCATCTATTAATGCGATGTATAAGCGGTTTAAGGACGACTTCCCAGAAGAAGATATAAGGAGAGTGCATGCCGCTTCAAAAGTCAGTCTCGAAACCGAACCAGCAGGAAAAAAGATTGCAGAAGAAGCATCTGAAGATGTTGACATGCAGCATCATCCTGGAGCTTCTATTAAGGTGATGACGCCACACCAATTGTCTGCCTTGGTTTTTGGCACGCCAGGTCATGAAAGCATAGCTTTGGATGTGCGTGGACAAGATGTGATTCTAGACGAGGTCCATACCTTTAGCGATAAAGCACAACGGATGGTACTTGAAATAGTGCAGCGATTGATTGCGCTGGAATGCAGTGTGCATATCGGAACTGCAACCCTACCTAAGGCCCTTGCCCATCGGCTATTAACGATACTCGGAGGTTTAGATTCTGTATATCAAGTAGAGCTAGATGAGCATATACTTGAAGATTTCGACCGTCATGTCATTCATAAAACTCATGAAGGTAGCCCCATAGATCGTGCTGCTATGGATTCAATCATTGACCTTGCTCTTGCCGAAGGGGAGCGCATATTGATAGTTGCAAACCAAGTAAAAAGGGCACAAGAAATCTACGAATCACTACGACAAAAGCACAGCAATATACCTATAGTCCTAATTCATAGCCGATATCGGCGAAAGGACCGAGCAAAACTTGAAAAAGAGGTAATCGAATTACAAGACTCCAGCTTCGGAACCCAGGCAGCGATTGCGGTGGCTACACAGGTTGTAGAAGTTAGCTTGGATATCTCTTATGACCGCATGATTACAGAAGCAGCACCTCTTGATGCTTTGATTCAGCGCTTCGGAAGAGTCAATAGAAAAAGGAAACCAAAAAGCGAGCGGACATTACGCCCTATTCATATCCTTGCTCCTTCTGATAAACCCAGGGAGGTCCTGCCTTATGACATAGATGTCGTTAAACGTTCTTATGAGGTTTTACCGGACGGAGATGTGTTTAAAGAGAAAATGACACAGTCTCTTCTGGATCAAGTCTATCCTGAAAGCGCCCCCATTCCCACTTCCAATGATTACCAGTTTATAGAGGGCGACCGCTGCAGAATGAAAAAGTTGGAGCACCGACCCAGAGGGGTAATCATTGAAGCCCTGGGTATTGAAGGGCAGTGCTGTGTTTTAGCCAGTGAAGTGGAAGAATACCGATATGCCCGACATGATAAAAAGCCACTTTACGAGATACCTGTACCTGGAAACTTCAACAGATATAACAAATTGGCTATCGAGCAGTCAGGAAGCTATCCATTAATTCTTCCTGATGAGCGCTATAAGTTTGATGAAAAAGACCGAAGAGGGCTCATCACAGAAAAGCAAGTATCTCCTAACGCACAAATCCTTTAGTCTATGTATACAGCAGAAATCGGAAAGTTGATTTTTAGCCGCTGGAAAGAACGTACAGGGAGAGAGGTCACTGTCAAAACGTACTTTGACGAAGAGTTCTTTCCGTTGTTTTTTGATAGTGAACGCTATCTTATGCTGGCCAACAACTCCAAATTTGATCAAGCATACAAACAGAAAAAGAAAAAGCCGCTTACAGCAGAAGTAAGGCAGGCAGCACTATCTGCTTTTCATGAAGATGTTGAAGTATTGGAGGGGCGGGAAGGGCACCTGTTTATGGGTGGTTTTAGCCGAGAACTTTCTTCTGCAACTGCAAGTCAAATCAGTCAAATAGATATTAGTTTTCATACCGACGATGCTTACTTCTCTTGGCTTGGAATGGCGGCAGGTATCGGGGTCAAAGGAGGAGTTTCTTTGCTCGTAAAGACGCCAGCAATACTCGACTTGATTGTAGAGGGCTGGATTTATTACAGAAAATTCCTCGATCAATATGACACCCTCAAACCTCATCAGATTGACAGTTGGAATGCCTGGTGGCTCATACATAATGCTAATCGAAAAGTAGAAAAAGACCGATTAGCTCACTTTCCACCACCGGATGCAATGAGTATGAAAGATGGAGTGAGCGCTTTTGTCACCCCTTCCTGGATCAGCGTACTTTTTGCTTTAGCACGAATCGCGAAGCAGCCAGATGTCATGACCTATATCTATTCCTTTGGACAAACAAATACTTCCATCGGTTTCGTACCGATCAAGCTAGGTGAAATACAAAAGTTATCAACACTGTACGAGAAACTCTTCGGCGCAGAGGATTTCACCAGGGAAAGAAAAAGCTTAGAAGCGCTATACGACACTGAACTAAGCTTTTTTCAGGCTTGCCGTATGGGAGCTATCGGATTGAGGGCAGTAGAGCCCAAAGACCTCCGGAAATATATGACTACCAGGGATCAAAGTCCAAAGTCTATCAAGTTCAGTGAAAATACTATCATCAATTTCAGAATATATCAAACATGGATCATTGCTATGCTTAAGAACGAAGAGTTACTCTTGACTGCACAAGAGCTGGCTGAAGTCCTGTCTAAGGTAGGGCCCTCATCCAGAGGTAAAAAAGTCCTTTCGCAAGCTGTTGCGAAAGTCTTAGAAGCAGGCGGTAAGAAGCAATTTATAACCGCACTGACTGACCTTATTACAGAAGAAGAATTTAAACAATCTCCTGCTGCTGAGCAGAAAGGCGTTTTTGAGAAAACGGTACACGAACTGATGCGGATGCCAGCAACTAACGTCCCGCTATTCATCACGCTTGTACGCTTTAAGCATGCTTACAATAACCTTTAAAAAAATTAATCACTATGTCTAGATTCATTTATATCCGAGGATTGCGCCAAGTTGAACATACTGTCTTTGGCGTTAGTGACGGGCAAAAGCACTATTGGGATGCATTAACAAACAAACCCCAGCCCTACTCAAGTGGCCAACAAGTGAAACGCTCTATACTTGATGCTATGGTAGAATCCATGGATGGGGAACGACGTGCCCCTATTACGTTCAACTACCAGCTAAAAAAAGCGAAAGCAGGCGAAGTCAAACAATCTGACCAAAAAGAGCCTTGGAACCCTTGTGACCCAAAATATGCCGATCAACTTATAGGCGGATGGATGCGCGCTCAAAAGGGTGCTACCGCTGTAAAAAGAAGAAGCCCTCTTTCTATCTCAGCCATGAGGCCATTACATCCGTCCCTGGCTCGATTGGAAGATTCTGAAAGCGGCACATTTGACCGTAGCGATCAACCTGGCTATCATAAGGTGAGGGTTACAGATGAAAAAGGCAATGAACTCAGCCCTGAAGAAATAAAAGCGTATTTAACTGAAGCTGATAAAACGCTTCCCATGCGTAACTGGCTCAAATTAGGCCCCCGAGCAAATGGATTGTTTGTTTTTGATATAGCTGTTGACTTAACTACGCTTTTCTCTGTTTCTACTAACCAGTATGATCCGGAAATTACTGAAGAGCAAATAGCCGAGCTGAAAGATGAGGGATGGAGGGAAGTTGGAGAGCGCTTATACGCCCCTACAGAACGGCAAAGTCAGATTCTTAAAGCTTTAGCAAAAGCAATTGTGAACTGGCGTATAACGAGTAATCAGAGCCGGACCTTTAGTCCGCAGGGGACATTAGCTCTGGCTGTTAGCAACAACGCAAACAGTATCATCAATGCTATCCGCGCGGATATTGTGGAAGACGCAACGCAGCCTTACAAGGCAGCACCAGTAATTGATGATTCTATTGACGGTGTTGAGTTGTTTTTAGCTCCAGCAGTAAAAGGTTTTGTTAGCGAAGTGGTTGTAGACGGTAATGCCATGAATAATGCAGAGCAACACATTTTGCAAGAGTTGCAGAAGGGTATCATGCAAACCTCATGATCTCCGCCTCCCACATCACCTACTACCACCTCTGCCACCGAAAGCTGTGGCTGCACCACCGGGGTATGCGGCAGGAGGACAACAGCGCTGCGGTGGGCGAAGGCAAGCTTATTGGAAAGCAGTCCTACGCCCACCGTGCTTCCCGCTGGCGGGAGCTCAACCTGGGGTTCCTGAAAATTGACCATTTTGACCCACGCGAAAAGCTGGTGCGGGAAGTCAAGAAAAGCTCTAAACTGGAACACGCCCATGTGGCACAAGTCCAGTACTATCTGTATGTATTGGAAAAAGCAGGTATTGATGGCGTACAGGGTATACTTGAATATCCAAAACAACGGCGTAGCAGAACAGTAAGACTTACCGATGAAATCCGGCAAGACATCCAAGGCTGGGAAGCTGAAATCGAACGAATTGTGAAGCAAGATTACTGCCCGGCTTTGGTCAAAAAAGCCTATTGTAAAAATTGTGCGTACAGGGACTTTTGTTTTGTATAAACCGTATGGCTATGAAGAAAGCGTATTACCTGTTCAATCCCGGGCGCATGAGCCGGCGTGAGAATACCTTGAAGTTTGAACCTCAGCCAACCGAGGAACGATCGGACCTGAAGCCAAGGTACCTACCGGTAGAAGGCGTAAGTGCGCTTTATATTTTTGGTAGTTTGGATACCAATAGTGCCTTGTACAATTTTTTGGGCCGCAATCACATCCCGGTGCACTTTTTTGACTATTATCAACACTACACCGGGAGTTTTGCCCCCAAAGAACATTTACTCGCTGGCCAGCTTCTTATAGCTCAGGCTGATGCCTACCGTGAGACTTCGCAGCGCCTGGGCATAGCGAAGGCCTTCGTAGAAGCCAGTATGTTTAACATCCTCAAAAATTTAAAGTATTACGGAAACCGCGGCCGGGAGCTCCGCGACATTATCAGGCAGGTCGAGCAACTGAAAGCAGAGTTGCCAAATGCAAAGGATGTGGGGCATTTGATGGGGTTGGAAGGCAATGCCCGGCAAACGTACTACCAGTCATTTGATAGCATCATTGATACTTTTGAATGGAAGGGAAGACGCAAGCGGCCACCAGCAGACGAGCTCAACGCACTGATTAGTTTTGGCAATTCACTTTGCTATACTGTATGCCTTGATGCCATCTACAATTCACAGCTCAACCCTACCCTGAGTTATTTGCACGAACCAGGCACCCGCCGTTTCAGCCTGGCCTTGGATATTTCCGAAATTTTCAAGCCCATTCTGGTAGACCGGCTAATCTTCCGGTTATGCAACCGCAGGGAAATCCGCCCAGAACACTTCGATTGGGTAGACAATGCCTGCTTTCTATCGCCAGCGGGCCGGAAAAAGGTGGTACAAGCCTGGGAAGAACGCCTGCAACAGACGATACAGCACCGGAAACTGGAGCGCAAGGTCAGCTACCGGCACTTACTCCGCCTGGACTGCTACAAACTAGCAAAGCACTTGCTCAAAATGGAGCCTCAGTTTGAACCCTTCAAAATCTGGTGGTAATGTATGTAATCCTGGTCTACGATGTTCATCAAAAGCGGGTCGGCAAAATGCTGAAGCTGTGCCGCCGCTACCTCAACTGGATTCAGAACTCCGTCTTTGAAGGCGCCATCAGCGAGCTCAAGCTCAAGGAAATGATCTTCGAAGCCCGGCAGATTATGGATGAATCTTACGACAGTATCATTATCTTTAGCAGTAGGAACGAGCGCTGGCTGGACAAGCAGGTGATCGGGCTGGAGAAAAATGAGATCGACCAGTTTTTGTAGGATGGAGAAATCCCGATTTTGATCTGTGTTCAATGCTCTTTGAAATACCAGTGTGAGCATCTGCTCACCCAAACACCGCCCCCAACTCCACCTCAAACCCAGGGAAAAGCCCCACCGGCACCTTATCGCCCACGGTGTACGGGGTGGAGCGCGGCAAGGCATACTGCCTGTCAGCGTCCAGCCAGTAAGGGAGCACTGTACCTTCAGCCGGGTGCACGACCCAGTACTCTTGTACGCCGGCGTGGCGGTAGAGCTCAAACTTTTCGTTGAGGTCTTTATGGGCGGTACTTTGGGAAAGGATTTCGATGATCCAATCGGGTGCACTATTGCAGCCGTGATCATCGATTTTACCGAGGTCGCAGATGATGCAGAGGTCGGGCTGCACAACGGTTTCGGATCGATTTTGTTGTTGATCTGCTTCCGGCAAAGGCAGGCGTACATCAAACGGGGCACTAAACAGCTTACAATTTTTGTCTTTCAGATAGCTGCCGATAAGGCCTTGCAGATTAATGGAAGCCGTTTGATGGGAAGTACCTGGTGTATATACCATTTGCACGACCTTTCCACGAATGAGTTCGACCCTATCTTCCAGTTGCCAGCTGAGATAGTCGGCATAAGTGTATTTTTTGGACAGGTCCAATTGATCGATACTGGTAATCATGCCAATTCTTTTAGTTAAAATACAGATAAATGACCAATAGTTCAACTTTATCGTTGTCTGTCGGCGCTGTAAGTGAAGGATTCAGAACGCCATCTTCATCAGGGTAGAATCTTCCGGAAGTATCCTTATCTTTAGTATACCGAGGACGAAGTAGTTTGGGACCAAACACGACTTCGTGTCGGCATATACTCGTGCGTCGGGTGGACGCTCAGACCTCTCCGTTCCGAGTATAGCTGCAGTGAGTGCCAGACCGACAAACGGGTGACCGGGCTGAAGCAAAAGGAGGTCAGCCGGTGTTTGGAGCGTGCGTCGACCTGCCGGCCGAAAACACAAACGGTATAAAACGCAGACCCATTGAAATACTCAAAATACTGACCATCAATGTGTTAAGCCAGTCGTCGACCCTGCGGCAAAATCAGCTTACCGGCGGCCGACGAAAAACCGGAGCTAAAAAGGCTCAACGTTCTTTGACAATTGGTTAATCTTTAGTTACTTACGCATAGGTTTTACCGGCCGCTTAATCGCACCAGATTGGAATTGAAACCTGTTGCCCGCTGCGGCTACGGGTATCATTCCAGCGCTTAATCGCACCAGATTGGAATTGAAACGTGCAATTCCTCCTTTCGCCTTTCCTCGTTCTGCAACGCTTAATCGCACCAGATTGGAATTGAAACTGGTATCCGCCAGACTGGAAAGCGTATCAACCGTACGCTTAATCGCACCAGATTGGAATTGAAACGGGCTTGCCAGTAGATCAAAAAGACGCTGAAGATGACGCTTAATCGCACCAGATTGGAATTGAAACGCGTCTGCGGGCGGCTGTATAACAGCACGTCAACAACGCTTAATCGCACCAGATTGGAATTGAAACCTTCCTCCGTGGTAGTCACCCGGCGGCGGTCCTCCGCTTAATCGCACCAGATTGGAATTGAAACTCTTTTGGGTTAATCACAAATAAGACTCCTAAAGCTCGCTTAATCGCACCAGATTGGAATTGAAACACAAGAGGCGGAGCGACAAAGGGCGGCAGAGTACGACGCTTAATCGCACCAGATTGGAATTGAAACGCTGTTCTACTATGCGGTTTGTGTATTGGGGCTATCCGCGCTTAATCGCACCAGATTGGAATTGAAACTCTTATCCTGATAATTTCTTTGATTTGGCTATTGTAGCGCTTAATCGCACCAGATTGGAATTGAAACCTAATTATTAATAATCATGAGACAAGAATTGGTTGCGCTTAATCGCACCAGATTGGAATTGAAACGCAGTTGTTGCGCTCAGGTACAGAATATCCCCATCCGCTTAATCGCACCAGATTGGAATTGAAACTAGCATCTTTTGCCTTTTAGCTCTTCGTAGTCAACCGCTTAATCGCACCAGATTGGAATTGAAACCATTTGGTGCGGAAGAAAAAGCGCGAGGAGCTTGCATCGCTTAATCGCACCAGATTGGAATTGAAACTTGAAATTGCTTACATCGGGGTTCTTGGTTGCATCCGCTTAATCGCACCAGATTGGAATTGAAACTTCGGAGCGGGTAAGTTCTATACAGATGAGGTGAGACGCTTAATCGCACCAGATTGGAATTGAAACTGATGGTGAAGCTCGCTGAGTAGGTTGCATTCTCTTCGCTTAATCGCACCAGATTGGAATTGAAACCCCTCCCAATCAGCAGGCGCATAACCAGATAGCCCACGCTTAATCGCACCAGATTGGAATTGAAACGGGTATTGGTGCTTGCAGCAGCAGGCAACAACGGGCGCTTAATCGCACCAGATTGGAATTGAAACTTTATAAAGGTTGTATTAACTAAATCTGCTCTAACCGCTTAATCGCACCAGATTGGAATTGAAACGATGAGTGTCCAGGATTAGGTCACCCGGCTTTGTGTCGCTTAATCGCACCAGATTGGAATTGAAACCTGTCTCTACCCTGACGGCTTTCCGGCCCGACTTCGCTTAATCGCACCAGATTGGAATTGAAACCTGCAAAAGCAACTAATCGTAGTATGCTGCGCTTTGCGCTTAATCGCACCAGATTGGAATTGAAACTTCGCATCAGCGGTGGCAAGTGACGGTATCATCGGCGCTTAATCGCACCAGATTGGAATTGAAACAAGGGAGTTGTTATTGGCTTTTTATCAGCACTTAACGCTTAATCGCACCAGATTGGAATTGAAACCTACATCTATATTGGGCGTACCAGCCGCAACCGCAACGCTTAATCGCACCAGATTGGAATTGAAACTCAAAACAGCACAGGCACACCAACGGAGGGGATGCCGCTTAATCGCACCAGATTGGAATTGAAACAGATTTAATCACATGTGGGACTGGCAAAATTTTTCCGCTTAATCGCACCAGATTGGAATTGAAACCTGTTGTCAATAGCCCCAATAGCGTGCGCACTCTTGCGCTTAATCGCACCAGATTGGAATTGAAACCTATTGATGTGCTTTTATACGGGAGCTATACAGCACGCTTAATCGCACCAGATTGGAATTGAAACCCGTTTTTTTTCCGCCTGCTCATTGCATTTCATTCGCTTAATCGCACCAGATTGGAATTGAAACCTGTGAGAAGGCCCGGCTTTTCGTCGAACAAGTCCACGCTTAATCGCACCAGATTGGAATTGAAACGCTATTTTTGCTTGTTGGTACATTTCAAGCAATTCACGCTTAATCGCACCAGATTGGAATTGAAACGAGCTTGACCCTTTGCTTTTGGTTCTTTCTTCATCACGCTTAATCGCACCAGATTGGAATTGAAACTGAAATCAAATCGTGGGAGCTGCTCAAACAGACGCTCGCTTAATCGCACCAGATTGGAATTGAAACGGCTTCAAAATAGCGACTGTGAAAGCGGGGGAGCAGCGCTTAATCGCACCAGATTGGAATTGAAACTGTATGATGATGACCTGACAAAGATTATCGAGCGGCGCTTAATCGCACCAGATTGGAATTGAAACTTGCTTATTGATAGCTCCGAATTGGTCCCCCTCAGCGCTTAATCGCACCAGATTGGAATTGAAACGGTACAATCCCCCAGTGTTCTGTTTCAATATCAACGCTTAATCGCACCAGATTGGAATTGAAACTTGTCAAATTGGGAAAATATATCTTCGGCCCCTCCCCGCTTAATCGCACCAGATTGGAATTGAAACTTAGAGGCTGGCAGGTGCATACCTCACCAGGGGAGCGCTTAATCGCACCAGATTGGAATTGAAACTCAGCTGTTTACGGTGGTACAGCAACAACTGTAACCGCTTAATCGCACCAGATTGGAATTGAAACTTGGGAATACATAACCACTAAAACATTTAGATCATCGCTTAATCGCACCAGATTGGAATTGAAACCCCGGCAGTATGTTGCCACCTTTGACGCGGTGGTGCCGCTTAATCGCACCAGATTGGAATTGAAACCGAGAATGAAATGGCCAGCGGAAAAAAGGTGCGAGGCGCTTAATCGCACCAGATTGGAATTGAAACCTTCCTGGTGTTCGGTGAGTTCGATGCGCCCACGCTTCGCTTAATCGCACCAGATTGGAATTGAAACTTAGAGGCTGGCAGGTGCATACCTCACCAGGGGAGACGCTTAATCGCACCAGATTGGAATTGAAACGTTTGACATTTGCAAGCCAAATGGACTTCCCCCCTATCGCTTAATCGCACCAGATTGGAATTGAAACGATTAAACCACATCCGGCTTTCCCGGGTGGTCACCCGCTTAATCGCACCAGATTGGAATTGAAACTTCGCATCAGCGGTGGCAAGTGACGGTATCATCGGCGCTTAATCGCACCAGATTGGAATTGAAACCTCCTGATAAGGGCGTAGGGTTATTTGTTTCATCGCTCCGCTTAATCGCACCAGATTGGAATTGAAACGTAGCCTACTTCCGCGTGCTGAACGCTCAGAAACTCGCTTAATCGCACCAGATTGGAATTGAAACGAAACGGGCAAGTATGTAGATCAGCCCGCCGAGTACCGCTTAATCGCACCAGATTGGAATTGAAACCCAAACGCCTCTTGTAATTGCTCACCAAGTACAGGCCGCTTAATCGCACCAGATTGGAATTGAAACCTCAATTCGGGCCGTAGGTTCTAAACAAAACTCTACGCTTAATCGCACCAGATTGGAATTGAAACGGGCAACCCTGATTTTAAAGGGCACAATCATGACTACGCTTAATCGCACCAGATTGGAATTGAAACATGCTTCAGCAGTATTAGAAAAAGAAGTGCTAATCGCGCTTAATCGCACCAGATTGGAATTGAAACTGACGAAAATGGCAGCGATTGCGGTACGGCAGTGGGCGCTTAATCGCACCAGATTGGAATTGAAACCTTCATCAACATCTCATAGAAGTGGCGCACCCAAACGCTTAATCGCACCAGATTGGAATTGAAACCAAGGCGATGGCTGAGAAGATGACGTCAGTGCCACCGCTTAATCGCACCAGATTGGAATTGAAACTTGTGCAAGTGGAAGCAATACCAGACAGCGCAAACGCGCTTAATCGCACCAGATTGGAATTGAAACAGAATAGGAGGCGGGCTTAAGAAACCAACAACGGGCCGCTTAATCGCACCAGATTGGAATTGAAACGTGATGTGGAAGCCGTTTGGGGCAGGTAAGTTCTATCGCTTAATCGCACCAGATTGGAATTGAAACGTGCCATTCTACGTCTACCTGCCTGCCTCCTGACACGCTTAATCGCACCAGATTGGAATTGAAACATTGGTAACGACTTACTGCACACCAACAGCGATACAACGCTTAATCGCACCAGATTGGAATTGAAACGGGTTAAAAAATCCCTATCCGATCAAATTTTTGGATCGCTTAATCGCACCAGATTGGAATTGAAACCAGATGACTTTATGGCTGGGATAAACTTTCCTATCTCGCTTAATCGCACCAGATTGGAATTGAAACCCAAAAAAGCGAAGCAAAAAGCAGGAGGCAAGCCCGCGCTTAATCGCACCAGATTGGAATTGAAACTTTGCCTTGGCAGGCGTTGGTTGCGGATAGTTCGTCGCTTAATCGCACCAGATTGGAATTGAAACCAGAGATACTCGTGCACGGCATGCTCTCCGGCTTCGCTTAATCGCACCAGATTGGAATTGAAACTTTCAGATTGACCTATGGCGGAGCAAGCATTCCAACGCTTAATCGCACCAGATTGGAATTGAAACCCCCAGCGTAACGGCTACGCTGGAGCGCATGGAAAACGCTTAATCGCACCAGATTGGAATTGAAACTTCAGCTCTCTGAACCATGCGCGGGCTGTATTCTCCGCTTAATCGCACCAGATTGGAATTGAAACCGTTTTTGGATATCAAACAAACGATTGCGGTCGACGCTTAATCGCACCAGATTGGAATTGAAACTTGTTGCTCAATTAGAAACTGAAAAACCTTAATAACGCTTAATCGCACCAGATTGGAATTGAAACCCTTTGTAGCTCACCTTATAGCAAGTATGGTTTGCCGCTTCGAGCGCACTATCCAGCATAATTAGGATTGAAACGGAAGCCATCCCGGTACATCTGCGCCACCTTTGCACCCTTCGAGCGCACTATCCAGCATAATTAGGATTGAAACCCGCACCAATATGCTTCATCCACAATGCAAAGTGACTTCGAGCGCACTATCCAGCATAATTAGGATTGAAACGTTTTTCCGTGTTTTCCGTGTTTTCCGTGGTCTAAAACTTCGAGCGCACTATCCAGCATAATTAGGATTGAACCAGGCTACCACAGAAAACACCGAACACACTGAAAAATCCCCTAATCACACCATATCGGAATGGAGACATAATAAATTCCGTGTTTTCCGTGCCTATACGGGCGGGTTTTTCCGTGGTTCGCTCAATCACGCCAGATTGGAATGGAAACCGGCTACCACTGAATACACCGAACACACTGAAAAATCCCTCAATCACACCATATCGGTTTGGGGCATAAAAAAAGCCCTCAGCGTTATGCTGAAGGCTTTCGTTGTGAACCCGCTGGGGCTTCCCGGTTGCACCGGGACAGGCTTCTCGCCCGAGCGGGTGGTAAGTATTTCACTCACCGGTTTGGGGCATAAAAAAAAGCCCTCAGCGTTATGCTGAAGGCTTTCGTTGTGAACCCGCTGGGGCTTCCCGGTTGCACCGGGACAGGCTTCTCGCCCGAGCGGGTGGTAAGTATTTCACTCATCGGTTTGGGGCATAAAAAAAGCCCTCAGCGTTATGCTGAAGGCTTTCGTTGTGAACCCGCTGGGGCTCGAACCCAGGACCCCTTGATTAAAAGTCAAGTGCTCTAGCCAACTGAGCTACGGGTTCCTAAAATTGGCTATGTTGCGGTGCCTTTTTCGTAAGGCGTTGCAAATATAGGGCAGTTTGGCGGAAAAAACAAAGGAGAAATTTTATTTTTTTCATCCTTTTCGCCCCCCTGCCACACAGACGATTGAAAAACAGGAACTTGGGCAAAATAGTTTCCAATCTGACTTATTTTTTCGGTGGGCGGGCAGCCTGCAGCGCGGCCTCAAAAGTGGCATAACAGGTGTAATCCTGAATAACGGTCTCTGCCCCGATAGCGTGGAGGGTATCCAAATCGCCAAGATGGCGTACGCCAACGAAGTCAATCTGAAGGTTCCGCGTGGTGGTAACGTCCCATTCGGCATCCCCCAGGTAGACGATCCTCGACAGTGCGCCGCCATTCAGGTCTTCCGCAGCAGCGATGGTTTCCTCCAGGATGGCTTCCCGGTTGGGCTTGTTGTCTCCGCCGCTGAAGAGCCGGTCTTCCACCGTAATGCCTACGTGCGAGAGCTTGATGTGGGCCGGCGTTTTCCAGCCACCGGTACCTATACCGATCAGCCGGTCGGTTTGCTGCAGCTGCCTGATGGCTTGCCTGGCTCCGGGCACTTCCCGGAAATGCTCAGGCTGTTTTTGCCTTTCCCTGCGCAGCGCATCCATATATATGGCTTGGAAATCTGCGGTTTCTTCTGCAGATGGAGTACGTTGAAAATGCTGCCGGATGACCGTACCGAAGATGATATTGTCGGTTACATGTGGGAATTGGCGCCAGTCGATGCTGGGAAAAGGTTTTTGATAGACGGATTCGTAGGTCTTGGCAAAGACACGGCTGTCCCGTTTATCAGAGTAGACCAGGGTGCCGTCAACATCAAAGATGATCAGTTCCATTTGTTTCGTTTGCACTCCCTTTCGCACCCGGGAAATCCAGCTCCAGCTGAATGCCCAGGCTTTCCTGCTCTTTGGAGAGGTTAGACACTGCAACGCCGAGCAACCGCACCTGGCCTATTTCCTCCAGGTGCTCCAGCAAGAGCTCCCGCACGGTGCGCAGCAAGGTAGCCTCTTTTCTCACTTCGCGGTTGAAAGTGCGGCTGCGGGTCAGGATTTTGAAGTCCGGCGTTTTGGCTTTTAACGTCACAGTACGCCCAAAGTTGTCGCTTTTCTCCATGTACTGATGCACCACTTGACAGAGGTAAGCCAGCTTTTCTTCCATATCCGCTACCTTGGTCAGGTTTTCCTTAAAGGTACGCTCCGCACCAATGGATTTGCGGATGCGGTTGGGGTTGACCGGGCGGTGGTCCTCTGCGCGGACGATGCGGTAGTAATGCCGCCCTACTTTCCCGAACCGCTGCACCATTTCGATTTCCGAAAGGGCTTTCAAATCCCGCCCCTTGAAGATGCCCATGCGCCGCATTTTCGTGGCCGTCACTTTGCCGATGCCATGGAAGGCTTCAATATCCAGTTCTTCCAAAAACGCCAGGGCTTCTTCCGGTGGGATGACCTTCATCCCGTTCGGCTTGTTAATATCGCTGGCTACCTTGGCCAGAAACTTGTTAAACGATATGCCTGCCGATGCCGTCAGCCCGGTCTCTGCCTCAATACGCTTGCGGATCTCCCCGGCAATCAGCGTAGCAGACCTTGGGCCCCGCAGTGGCTCTGTGACATCGAGATAGGCTTCATCGAGCGACAAAGGCTCCACCAGCTCCGTATAGTCTTCAAAAATAGCCCTGATCTGCTGAGAAACAGCGCGATAGACATCAAAGCGCGATTTGACAAAAACCAGGTCGGGGCACAAGCGCTTTGCAGTAACACTGGGCATAGCCGAACGAACGCCGTACTTGCGCGCTTCATAGCTGGCAGAAGCGACCACGCCCCTAAGGCTGGAGCCTCCCACCGCCACAGGCTTACCCTTCAGCTCGGGGCGGTCGCGCTGCTCTACCGATGCATAAAAGGCATCCATGTCGATATGAATGATTTTCCGGCTAGACTCCATGTGTGTAAGATAATCGGCCTCCGGCTAAAATTACAGAAAAACTTCAGATCGGGCGGACGCTCGGCAGAGTTGCCCAAAAAGCAAAACTCCCCGCCACCAACAAGGGTGCGGGGAGCGCAAAAATTGCCTGCTTAAAGCTAATTTTTAAGGTATCACGATTTTAACTGGTGTGCGGTCGTGATTGTGCTGAACCAACAGTTGGTAAAATCCGGAAGGTACGTCAGGTAAAGGCCACTCCAGGGTGTGCCTGCCTTGGGCAAGCTGCGCTTGGCGCTGTGCGATCAGTTGACCGTTATTACTGAAGAGCAGAAGCGACACTTCACCTGACGCTTCCATATAAATAGATAGTTGCAGAGGGGTATCTTTGGGTTTGGGATTTGGAAATACTTCCAGGCCGTAATGGGGGCGCCCAGATTGCAGCCCCTCTATTGTGAGTTCATCACCTGCTGGTGCACAAGAGTGGCTGGGATTGTACTTCCCTAACCGCCGCTGACGGTCGAAATGCTCTAGCGGGAAGCAGGAAATTGCCGGAGGGTTGTACGCCCGGCCTTCCATCATCGCATGTAAACCACCGGCTATGTCATCTTCAAAGCCCAGTTCATGGTTAGCAGCACCAAAGGTAGCAGCGTAGTGCATAACACCATCCGGGTTGACTACATGTTGCAGCTGAAGCGCATGCCCCAGTTCATGCAGCACCACTGACTGGAAATCCAGCTCATCGGCAGCAGGAGTACCGCTGAAGGACCAGACCACATCATCTGTTTCATTATGGTGCGCCCCCCGCCGGATGACCATATCCACATCGGTAAGCTCCCATTCAGAATCGCCGCAACGGGCATAGCGGGAAATGGTGGCAGCGAGCACCTGTTCTCCCAGCTGCTCCCGGATATCCCACTCGTCATGGTCAAAGCTTATGATATTCTGACCATCGTTGGAACTGCCGTTGACCGTTGCAGAGACCATTGGGCAATCATCACCTATGTAGATTGGTAGCCCTATTGAATCCTGCCAGGCACCGGCAGCGGCGTTGAGGGCTTCGATTGCGCCTTCCACTTCTGCCAGGGATACGCCATTGTGATTCGTATTGTTGCTGAGGGTAAACAGGTACCCTCCGTCATCCCGGCTGTTGTGGTCGATAAGCTTGGGCTCATGGAATGCCCCGGAGCTCATCACATTATTATAGGCATAGGTAATATTGACAGAAAACGGGCTAAATCCAATGCCACCGGAACTCGTAAGGATTAAGGGAGTGCCAGACCCGGCTTTATGGGGAACCTTGATTTCAATCGCTGTTGTTGTCCAGGATACAATATGCCATGGAAGCGCAGCAGTATACCCCTGACCGCCCCGGTCTGCATCCCGGAAGAATATTGTACCCGTCCCTTCGCCGAAGTTTTCACCATGAATGGTTATAATATCACCGACACCAGCTGCTACCCACTCGGGCGTGATGGAATCGATCTGGGGCATCGTACTTCGGTTTAACACCGGGGCCGGAAACGCCCTGACGCGCACAGGGGGAGTACCTGTTACCGACGCAACTGCTTCGTACACAGCCGCCCGTGACATAACCTTCCCATTCATAAGATAGGCCTCTTCAGCAGTTGGATCATAAGTGACCAAAGCGCCTTGTGGCACCACCGATTGCATAGCCTGCCGGTAAGCTCGGGGCAAGCTGTAGACGGAGGGCTTGAGGGCGAAAATTCCCGCGTCGCCTACCTGAAGCTCAGTGGCAGGGGCAACTTTCACAGCTACATCACCTACGACACCGCCGAGTGCAATCAGATCGACGGAACGACCGGCATTCCCTTTGAATACCTGGTAAACCTCAAGCTCATACCGTGTGTAAATCATTTCTCCTGCACTACCCCAAAAGGAAGCAGTGCTCTTTACCCGGGCTTCCACAATCGTGGTCCCAGGTGCAAGCAAATCCTCGAAAGCAGCCGTTACGAGCGAACACTGCGCGAGACTTGAATTAGAAACCAGTAAGACAGAACATAGTGTAATTAAGCAGGACAGTTTTTGCATTGTTTGGGTGTTTAATGACCAAAAAACTCTCCTTAGTGTTGAACGAGCATTTATATGACAGATTACACTGTCACATTTCGAGTGTGTAGTGTTTAATTTCAGCTTTAACAAGTCATTCCTGCCATTAAGCAGTGGGGGGAGCAGCCAAGATGAATGCGACTTCTAAAATGTTAGCTGATTCGGGCTTTAGTTTTTGTGCTACTGTAAATATAGTGGCTTACGCAAATCAACTCAATGCCTCATTATATAATTTGTGACATTAATACCACGGATGATTAACCGTAAAATATTCGTATTTATTTTTTCTAATTGTATATTTTTTTATCCTACAGGGCTGAAAAAATATTTTTTTTGCCGTCAACAGCTATTATGATACCCCAGACCGGTTTTTCTGTCACCTCAATACTTAAAAGAAAAGCTTCCAGAGCAGCACAAAAAACGGCCACGCCCTAACAATAACAACAAAAACAAAACCACAAAACACTACTATTCAATACTTTAAACATTCCTAATAGATATTACCTTCCAAACAAAGTTGCAATTATGTAGTTTTTTCCCCGGTGTATTAGATTCATATTTGTAGTGTCAAAAACACCAAAACATTTCATCCGATGCAGAAATCTCAATCTAAAGACACCGCCGAGCTCCTACAATTGTTTCCGCTTTTCGAAGGCGTAGAGGCAAACGAGCTCGAGTATCTCGCCGCCCGTGCCGAATTTACCAAATTCAAAAAACATGATACAATTTACCAGTCTGGCGAACGGTCTGATTGTTTACTCTTCCTGATCAAGGGGGTAGTGAAAATCGGACGGTACTCCTCTGACGGGCGGGAAATCATCAAGCACGTCCTCCACCCTATGAGTATGTTTGGGGAGCTTTGCCTTGCAGGCGAACTTAAAAGAAAAGACTTTGCAGTGGCCATCAAAAAGGATACGCAAATTCTGAAAATCCAGATGATTCAGCTGCAACATGTGATGCGGCGGGACCCTAAGCTATCAATGCGTGTGCTCAATTTTATCGGCAACCGCCTTCAGAATGTGGAACAGCGGCTGGAATCCCTGATCTTTAAAGATGCCCGCGAGCGCATCATCGAATTCCTGAAGGAGTCAGCCCGGAAGCAAGGTAAGCGGGTAGGTTACGAAACGCTGATCAAGCATGCCCTGACTCAGCAGGATATTGCCAATATCACCGGAACGTCCCGACAGACCGTTACTTCAGTCATGAATGACCTTCGCAAAGCGAACCTGATCTACTTTAACCGGCGCACCATCTTAATCAGAGATCTCGGCCGGCTTTCCTAACAAACTGCCAATTGGTAGAGAGCGCACAGTGAATTGAGCCAGAAATGCCTGATCTGCCAAAATACAGAATCAGCAGAGGCTATTTGCATTTACTAACCGGTCCCGGGCCGGGTCGTTAATGGTACAATAAGCCCGTCTGATCCCAGAATCGTATTCGGGAAGACAGACACGGCTTCCTGCAATATACGGTCCAGCACAGGGTAGCGGGTAGAATAGTGCCCCAGCAACAGGGTGCCTGCATTGGCCTCCAGCGCAGTCCGCGCAGCGTCTTTCGCAGTTGAATGGCCTGTTTCTTTAGCTTGTGCCTCATGTTGTTGCAGGAAAGTAGCCTCATGGTACAGCAAATCCACACCATATATATAGTCAGTCAGCGAAGGCTGATAAGCAGTATCGGAGCAGAATGCAAAAGAACGGGGTGCAGGGGGCGCAATAGTCAATGCACCATTGGGGATTACGCCATGAACTGATGAAACAAAGTCATCTCCGTTTCTGATACCGGGAATGGCCTGATAAGGAATCTGGTATTTTTCAATCAGCTCGCCCCGCATGCTTCGGGGGCGTTCCTTTTCCTGAAAAAGGTAACCGGTAGCTGGCACACTGTGGCGCAGCGGCAGGCTATAAACCCGAAGATGCCTGCTTTCATACACCAGGGCATTGCGATCGGGGTCCACAGATTCGAAGTGCACAGGAAAAGATAACTGCTCAGAAAAAGAGCATGCCTGCTCCAGGAACGCACCAACCTTTGGCGGGCCAAAAACAGTCAGTGGAGAGGTACGATGATTGAGCCCCATGGAACTCAGTAGCCCGGGCAGCCCCAGCACATGGTCCCCATGGTGGTGGGAGATGAATATATGGCTTAGTTTGCCCCATTTGACGCTGAAGTCACTAAAGCGCATCTGCGCCCCTTCTCCGCAATCAATCATAAACAACTGTTCCTGTACATTGAGCAGTTGCATGGTTGGGAATCGCCTGTAGGCAGGCACAGCTCCGCTGCAGCCAAGAATGGTTAAATCAAATCGCATACCGATACAAAAAAGGCACAGCCAAAATAGTTCAGCTGTGCCTCTTTAAGTTTAAAACCTTTGCCAGTTATTTATTCGCTGTCGTCATCATTCAGCTCCCGCTCAATGTCCTCCATAAAGATATAATCTATCGCTTCCGATACAGTTGGTACCATAATAAGGATGGTATCCAGTCGGGAAATCTCCATGAGCTTTTTGACAGCTGGCTGTTCGGCACCGGCAAGCACAAACGATCCGATCTTCTTCCAGAGACGGTCAGCGGTAAGAATAGCACTGAGGCCGGAAGAATCTACGTACTTGACCTCAGAAAGGTCCATAATCAGGTTTTTCACATCCTTATCAGCCAATAGTACAAGCTCAGACTTGACATCCGGAGCGATAAGGGAGTTGAAATTTTCTTCCTGCAATGTGAAGACGGTATAACGTTCTTCGGTCTTTATTTTATACTCCATATAGTGTTATGGTTGTCGTTTTGATTGTGGGCGAACGCAAAAATATCAATTAAGCGGCAGTCTACCTAGCTTGTCCGGCATATTTTACCTGTCTGGCAGGCATTAGGTACCATACACCCTAAACACTGAGCCCGTTTTTAGTGTTCTGTTCGCAGAAGTAAAGAGGGAAAAGCCTGCCAAACCAGCCGGTCATCGGTCAATACAGGAAATAATGGCAGGTTTTTAAGATTGGCATTATTTTCTCTATCTTTCAGGAGTAGTGTTTTCGGCGGACTTTTAATATACCGCTCCCCATTTCAACCAATTACAAAAACCTATTTGCCCAAATTCCATTTCACTAAAATGTTAGTGCGTTGTTAAGCTTGAGAAACAGAAGAAACTAAAGAGTCCCTTCTTTTGTATTCTTGAATAATTAGTTTTAATATTGTTTGGGTAACCCAACAGGCTAAGAGAAGAAAGAAATATGAACAATAAACGTTTTTCTCCAAAAGTAAAGCAGGTCATTTCCAGAAGCCGGGACGCAGCGATACGCCTGGGTCATGACTTTATTGGAACCGAGCATCTGCTATTGGGCATAATGGCTGAACAAGACAGCCTTGCGCTCAAGGTATTGGATTCACTGGATGTCAACCCTTCTGAGCTTCAGCAAAATGTGGAAGAGTCCGTGCAGCGGATCCCCAGCGGGCAGACTGCGCTCAACGTGGGCAATCTACCACTTAACAAGCAAGCTGAAAAGGTCCTGAAAGTGACTTTCCTGGAAGCCAAAATGCTTAAAAGCGATGAAATCAGCCCGGAACATTTGCTGCTCTCCATCCTCAAGCATAAAGATAACCCTGCTTCCAAAATACTGAATCAGTTTGACGTAGATTACGACATCTACAAAGCAGAGCTGGAATATGTCCGTCAGGAACAGGACTTCACAAGTTCAGCCGAGCCTTTTGCTCAGACCCCATCTGATCAGGATGATCCCTATGAGGATGATGAAGGGCAGGGCAGCGGCCGCTACCAACAGCGTAAGGGGACTTCAAAATCCCGCACGCCGGTACTGGACAATTTCGGCCGCGATATCACCAAGCTGGCTGAAGAGGACAAACTGGATCCCATTATCGGTCGTGAAAACGAAATCGAGCGGGTATCTCAAATCCTGAGCCGCCGGAAAAAGAACAACCCAATTCTGATTGGTGAGCCTGGTGTTGGTAAAACTGCTATCGTGGAAGGCCTCGCCCTTCGCATCATGCAGAAGAAAGTCAGCCGTACCCTGTTTAATAAGCGGATTGTAATGCTGGACCTTGCAGCACTCGTTGCGGGTACCAAGTACCGTGGCCAGTTTGAGGAACGGATGAAAGCCATCATGAATGAGTTGGAGAAGTCAAGGGACGTTATCCTGTTCATTGATGAAATCCATACCATCGTAGGTGCGGGCGGGGCAACCGGCAGCCTGGATGCTTCCAATATTTTCAAGCCTGCTCTGGCGCGTGGCGAATTGCAGTGTATTGGTGCTTCCACTCTGGACGAGTACCGTCAGCATATTGAAAAAGACGGTGCACTTGACCGCCGTTTTCAGAAAGTCATCGTCGATCCGCCTTCCGCTGAGGAAGCGGTGAATATTTTGGACAACATCCGTCCGAAATACGAGGAATTCCATAATGTGAATTACTCTCAGGATGCGATCGAAGCTTGTGTCAAGCTCAGCGACCGCTACATCAGCGACCGCTTCTTGCCTGATAAGGCGATTGACGTACTCGACGAGGTAGGCGCACGGGTGCATCTCAAGAATATCCACGTTCCTGAGCATATCGAAGAACTGGAAAAGAAAATCGAGGAGCTCAAGGATCAGAAGAATCAGGCTGTAAAAAACCAGCAGTACGAAAAAGCTGCGGACCTCCGGGATAAGGAGTCCAAGCTCGTACGTCAGCTGGAATTTGCCAAGATTCAGTGGGAAGAGGAGGTCAAGACCAAGCGCTATCCCGTTAGCGAAGAAGATATTGCCGAAGTGGTTTCCATGATGACCGGTATTCCGGTCCGGAGAGTTGCCCAAAGCGAAAGCAAGAAGCTGGTAGGTATGGACAATGACCTTCAGAACGTAATCATTGGGCAGAACGAGGCTATTACTAAGATCACCCGGGCTATTCAGCGTAACCGCGTTGGACTGAAAGACCCTACCAAGCCGATTGGGTCCTTCATTTTCCTCGGGCCTACCGGTGTGGGTAAGACGGAGCTTGCTAAGTCGCTCGCCCGTTACATCTTTGATTCTGAAGATGCTCTGGTGCGGCTTGATATGAGCGAGTACATGGAGAAATTCTCTGTGAGCCGCCTTATCGGTGCGCCTCCCGGCTATGTTGGATACGAGGAAGGTGGCCAACTGACTGAAAAAGTCCGCCGCAAGCCTTACTCTGTTATCCTGCTGGATGAGATCGAAAAGGCACACCCTGATGTCTACAATATTTTGCTGCAGGTGCTTGATGATGGTCAGCTGACTGACGGTCTGGGCCGTAAGGTTGACTTCAAAAACACCTTGATCATTATGACCTCCAACGTTGGCGTACGTCAGCTGAAGGATTTCGGTCAGGGGGTTGGCTTTGCCACTCAGGCACGTCAGAGCGCCGCAGATGATAACGCGAAGGGTGTGATTCAAAATGCACTCAAGCGCACCTTCTCTCCGGAGTTCCTCAACCGTGTGGACGATGTAGTGATCTTCAACAGCCTGGATCAGGACGATATCTTTAAGATTATCGATATCACATTGAAAGACCTTCACAAGCGTCTTGAAAATATGGATTATACTTTGATCTTGTCCGAAGATGCAAAGAAGTTTGTAGCCGAAAAAGGGTACGACCCTCAATTTGGCGCACGTCCGCTGCACCGGGCCATTCAAAAGTATATCGAGGACCCGCTTGCGGAGTTCATCCTCAATTCTAACCCGGACGCGGGCTCGACCCTCGAAGCGGTGATGAACGATGATGAAACCGGGCTCAAGATCACACTGAGCAAAGAAGTGAATACGGATGCATAAACAGCATTAAAATATAAAAGCAGCCCTTTTGACAGGTAGTCAATTGGGCTGCTTTTTGTGTTTCAAGCTTACTCCGGGTGTAAATCTGGATTTTGCTGAACTTTTTTTTGAATATTTTAATTAAGTTAGTAGTGCTGGTGTCAAAACCACAATGCACTTTTTATTTTTTAACAAAAAAAGAATCTATTGGCAAAGAGATCTGGTAGAAGAGGTTTTAATACCCGTACTGACAACAAACCCGAGTTTAGAATCAACGAACACATTCGCGTACCTGAAATCCGGCTCGTAGGCGAAAACGTTGAAGAGATTGGTGAAGCTGTGGGCCAGCAACTGGAGGCAGGCACCGTCTACCCTACCCGTGCAGCAAAAGACTGGGCACGAAAAGTGGAGCTTGATCTGGTTGAAATTTCTCCGAATGCAAAGCCGCCGGTCGTCAAGATTATCGACTTCAACAAGTTTCTTTACGAGAAAAAGAAAAAGGAGAAAGAAATCAAGGCAAAAGCCGCCAAAACGGTGATCAAGGAAATCCGATTCGGCCCCAATACCGATGATCATGACTTTGATTTCAAGGTCCGCCATGCCAAAGGATTCCTTGAAGATGGTGCTAAAGTAAAAGCTTATGTACACTTCCGGGGCCGTACTATTGTCTTTAAGGAACGTGGCGAACTTCTGCTCCTTCGATTCCTCAAAGAGCTCGAAGACTATGGCACTGCCGAGGCACTGCCTAAAATGGAAGGGCGTAGAATGATCGTAATGATTTCGCCGAAAAAAAGCAAGAAGAAGTAGACCGGCTACTCAATCCGGTCTTTACCCGCAATACCATAACTTTACTGCTAAACTTTTTCATAAACAATTGAAATTTGTTTAGCAGTAGGGTTTATTTTTCTTACCTTTGCATTCCCTTTTTAAGGACTATTTCAATATTAAAGCTATTAGCAATGCCAAAGATGAAGACTCACTCCAGTGCCAAGAAGCGTTTCAAGCGCACTGGCTCTGGCAAGATCAAGCGGTACCAGGCAAAGACTTCGCACATGATGCGCAACAAAAGCAAAAAAGCGAAACTCCGCCTGCGTGACTCCACAGTTGTACACGAGCACAACGAAGACCGCGTGAAGCGTCTGCTTTGCATGTAATTCATTTTTAATTTTTTAACGAGAACGCAGGACGAAAGCGTCGCCCATTTGGTAGATGGCACCTCTGCGTTGTACTAAAAAATCCAAACTATGCCACGTTCAGTGAATGCCGTTGCTTCCCGCAAACGGCGCAAGAAAATCTTAAAGATGGCGCGGGGTTACTTCGGTGCCCGCAGCAAAGTCTATACTGTAGCTAAAAACGCTGTAGAAAAAGGTCTGGTCTATGCCTACCGTGACCGCAAAGCCAAAAAGCGCGCATTTCGCCGCCTTTGGATTGCACGTATCAATGCTGCAGCGCGTCAAAACGGGATTTCTTATTCCCGCTTGATCCACCAACTATCAGAAAACAACGTCGAGCTTAACCGCAAAGTCCTCGCTGACCTCGCAATGCACCACCCGGATGCATTCAAAGCTGTGGTTGACTCCGTTAAGAAATAAAGCCTCCCAAGCCGGAGCAATGAAGAGGGAAGTAACCTTACGGGTTGCTTCCCTTTCCTTATTTTGACTCAATTTTCAAGTATTGCGCTATGATAAACAAGCTCCTGACCATTGCAATTGCCGCCGCCCTCCTTACAGGCTGCGCCTCCGAAAGCAATAACAGTACCTTAGCAGATGACCCGGTAAATGTCGAAACCGATAGCCTCCGCACCGATTCGCTGCCTCCTCAAAAAGCCGTTAGCAGTATTGCCGCGGACACCAGCCACTTTGAGTACGAAGATGGTGTGCTCCGCCTGACCTGGGAAATGCTGTCCGATGTCGTTTTTACCGATGAGTATAGCGATGAAGTGCAAGCCTATGTCCCCTACCCTACCTTCGGTGCTCAGCTGCAGGCCATTGAAGGGCGTGAAGTTCTAATTGAAGGCTATATCATTCCACTGGAAGAAACAGGCGATGAAACCATTCTGGTCCTGAGCGCCTTACCCTACAGTAGCTGTTTTTTCTGCGGTGGTGCCGGGCCTGAGTCGGTCATGGATATCAAACTTCGCCCGGATGAAAAAAGGAAATTTACCACGGATGACCGGATGACCTTCCTTGGTAAACTAAGGCTGAATGACGATGATTTGTATTATCTGAACTACATACTCGAAGACGCAGCTGTCTACCAGTAGTTCTGTTACCGCAGTGTCAAATCACGCTGCTTATTCTTTGCAAAGCAGCTAACTTTACTTGCTTTCACTCCGGAAATGTATTATTTTTGATCCCGATATCTTCCCATCTTTTAGTAACTTTTTTCTCCGTTATTTTGGGTTCAGTGCCAGTCCCCTCACCCTCCCCAGGAGCACAGGCCTAGATAAAAATCTATGCACCAACATGCTAAGCACTAAGATGCACAACACACTGATAGTCGCATGTACCGTTTTCCTGACTTTCAGCTCGTGCAAGAAAGACAATCCGATTGATGAAGCTCCATCGATAGATCAGGAGCTCACCGAAACGCTGAAAGATGTTTCCAAGTCCGGAGGTTTAGCTTTTTTTCAACTGCCTTCAGCAGATGATTACAATCAAATCCCGCAGGATCCGTCCAACCCGCTTACTGAAGCTAAAGTAGAATTGGGTAAATTTCTCTACCACGAAACCGGCATTGCCCGCACCCCCCGGGACATCGCAGGCCTGGGCACTTACTCCTGCGCCTCCTGCCATTTCGCTTCCGCCGGATTTCAGGCCGGACGGCATCAGGGCATTGGTGAAGGCGGAGAAGGCTTTGGCTTTAACGGGGAATCCCGGGACAAAAGTGAAGCGTATAATGTCCTCAACGTGGATGTTCAGCCCATCCGTAGCCCAACGACCTTGAACTCGGCCTACCAGATAGCCATGCTTTGGAACGGGCAGTTTGGTGCCAAGGGCATCAATGCCAACACTGAATATGCCTGGACCGCAGGCACTCCTAAAGCATTAAACCACCTTGGTTTTCATGGTGTGGAAACTCAGGCTATTGCAGGGCTTTCCGTGCATCGCCAACTGGAGGACACCTCAGATGTATCCGACCTGTCGAATTATAAGGCCTTATTTGATGCGGCCTTCCCGGAGCGCCCCGTAGCTGAACGCTACAACCGGGTCGCTGCCGGTCTGGCTATTGCCGCTTACGAACGAACCCTGCTGCCCAATGAAGCGCCCTTTCAGCGATGGCTGCGCGGAGACATCGATGCAATGAACGCATTAGAAAAAGAAGGTGCACTCGTTTTCTTCGGCAAAGCACAGTGTGGCAATTGCCATACCGGCCCGGCGCTCAACAGCATGGAATTTCACGGTATTGGGCTGGGCGACTTGATGGATTGCCCGGAGGAGGTATTACTGACCTCTGTAAATGCTCCGGAGCACCTCGGCCGGGGCGGCTTTACCAACCGGGCAGAGGATATGTACAAATTCAAGGTGCCTCAGTTATACAACCTCAAAGACTCCCCATTCTACGGGCATGGGGGAACTTTACGGTCGATCCGGGAAGTAATCGAATACAAAAATAAGGGCGTCCCACAAAAGTCTACAGTCCCTGCCGGACAGCTGTCGGAAGACTTTGTACCGTTGGGGCTGACCGATCAGGAGATTGATGCGCTGATTGCCTTTGTTGAGAATGCCCTCTATGACCCCAACCTGGACCGTTACGTACCTGAAACACTGCCAACAGGGCAGTGCTTCCCTAATGCAGACCCAATGTCTCAGGAAGACCTGGGTTGTTACTAAATCCCGGCTCTAGCAGCCACAGAAGCCCGGCGGAATCATTCTGCCGGGCTTTTGCATTAAAACTTAACCCACCACCCTTCCTTTTCCGTATCCGATCGGTCATAATCCACCCGGTGTACCAGTTGCTCTCCGGCATTCTTCAGAATGATGCGGCCTCCGGTATTCAGCAACCGGACACGTCCCAAGCCCACTCGCACAACGCTGCCCGCCTGAAGTGTGTAAGCCGCCAACCGATCGGTATTGCCGTTCTGGTCTTCAATGCTCCAGCCGCCTAACGCTACCGGCTGATCAGACAAGTTGACCAGCATTAGCTTTTCAGCGCCGGACTCCGGGCCTCTGGGGTTGATTAATGCAGCGACAATTTGTACAGCCTGGTCTTCAGCCTCCGGAACCTCAGGCTCATTGGGAACTGGGTCGGCTATCGGAGCAGCCTGCTGTACGGCCCTCGCAGCATTAACCTTTCCGTAGCCAAACCATTCGGAATACCCGCTGGCATCGTAGCTCCCTTTCAAATTGCCAAGAATGGGATCCGGATTTTGGTCTGTTATTTTGTCGGTTGTGTTTTTCAGAAGCTCGAGTAGTTCAGAAGCTGAAAGCTTAGGATTTACAGATTTGACAAGCGCGGCCACGCCTGCTGCCAGGGGGCAGGCACTGGAGGTCCCCCCAAAGTTGCCCGTATAACGGCTCCCCGGGGCAAAACCAAGCCCTGTATCCTCGTTATCCGTTGTCCAAACCCCTCTGCCCGGCAGTCGTTCCTGCTGATTGAGCGGGTTCCAGTTGTCACTGGGAGCGGTAACGGTTATGCCTTCGCCCCAGTTGGAATAAGCCGATTTGCGGGCCAGGCTGGTCGAAGCCGCTACTGCCACGACATCAGGATGGGCAGCATAACCATTCACAATGGGCCCGGTAGTGGTCTTCAAACCCTGGGAGGGGTGGCGCCAGGTAAATCCGGTATTATTCATATCCCGGATTGGCGCATTGTAGTTGCCGGCAGCAAAAAAGACCAGGCACCCGCGCCCATCTGGTCCTCCATTGCGGTGCAGACGTTCCATCTGATTACTCAAAAGCGTACTCAGAGGTGCGTACACAGGCACTGGCCCCCAGCTACAGGATATGATATGGGCATTGCGCCCGGCGTAGTCAAAAATATCGAAAAGCATATTGTCATCGGCACTCAGCGGAAAGCGGATGGGCAGAAAGCTGCAACCCGGAGCCGCCCCAACAATCCCCGCACCATTTTCTTCCCCTATGGCTACACCGGCACAGGGCGTACCGTGGAAGTCCCCACTTGCCCGCTCCGGCCCCGGGTAACTATCCCGCCCTGAGTAGTCGCGCGCCCCCACAACTTTCCCGGCACCCGACAAATCAGGATGAGAAAGGTCAAAACCATCATCAATAACGGCAACCGTAACCGCACGATCCCCCCGGCTGATCTTCCAGGCTTCTGTGCAGTCCACGCCGGCCTCTCGTACCAGTTCAAGGCCTGCCCGTGCCTGTAAGTGCCACTGCTCTGCAAAAAGGGGGTCTGAAGGCTCATACTGTGGGGCAAAGCGATTGATTAGGTTTGGTTCAGCATATTTCAGGCGGCCATCTTCTGCCAGTTCGTTACTCACCTTCAACGGGTTTTTGCGGGCAGCATGAGTCACCTGTACCAGGCAGGCTTCCTGATTGTTATCGTAGCTTTTCAAAAAACGAAGCCCGTATTGCTGCAACACGGCCTCTTTTTCCTCTGTGCTGAGTACTTCCCTGAATTTAAGGATCAACTGGTCCGTCAAATAATAACGGGTAGCCGCATCACCCTCCGGGCAGTAGGCGTGGTGGCAAATCAAGGGGCAGGCACTGTGCGTACGCAAATGCTCCATGAGCTGATCGAGTTGGCCTTCCTCTGTTTCTATTTTGTATACATTGCCCAACACCTGCTTGGTCTGACGAAGCCCCGGCTGAGCGGCCAATACGGCCCGGGCGGGGGCGTCAGGCAGGATTGCCGTAAAAAAATGATCCGCACGTTCCAGTTTTATGCGCTCTGAGCCACGGTACAGATAATAATCGAGGGCCATAGTGTGTTTTTTAATGGATGTTTAGCGTACTAAGCATATTAGACTATGTTTGGAGCCTGAACAAGCGTACTATCCACGAAAAGGCTTGCAGATACCCCTATGCTCACAATAATACGTTTTTTCACCACGGATGATCAAAAGGTCTATATCAAATTTTCATAAAATGAAGCCGATACTGCTTTTCCTCACCACTATTCTGACCCTGCATTGCTCTACTTTGGATGCCCCCGTTGAGCTCGTAGCCAACTCCAACTCTCCACAAACTATGCTCGAAGCGGTCAATGATCTTCGTTCCCGGGGCTGCCGCTGTGGCCTGAAGCGTATGCCACCGGTGCCTCCCCTGAGCTGGGACAACCGTTTGCAACAAGCTGCCCAACGGCATGCTAAAGATATGGCGCAGCAGGGCTTTTTCAGCCATCAGGGGTCTGATGACAGCAATGTCAGCACCCGCGCCCGGGATGCAGGTTTTGCCTGGAGGAATATCGGTGAAAACATTGCCTATAACTATCCGGATGCAGCTGCCGTAGTGGCCGGCTGGCAGGAAAGCCCTCCCCATTGCAGGAATATGATGTCAGCAGACTTCAGGCAGATGGGTGCTGCTGTTTACGGTGGTTATTGGGTACAGGTGCTGGGGCAGGAGTAACCCCTCTGCTTATCGGGGCAATTGAATGTAAAAAACCGTTCCTTTTCCTGGTTCGCTATCCACACGAATGGAGCCGCCGTGCTGCTCCACAATCCTATGGCAAATCGACAATCCGAGCCCTGACCCCTCAATATCTGCATGGTTGTGCAAACGAATAAAAGGTTTAAAGATTTTGGGTAGAAATACCTGATCCATACCTATACCATTATCAGCGACACTGAACACCCAGGAGGCCTCCTCCTGCCGGGCCTCCACCCGAATCACAGGATCCTGACCGGAGCGGTACTTCAGGCTATTTTGGATGAAATTGCTAAAGAGCTGATACAAGCGGCTGTAGTCTCCTTTGATAACAGGCAATTCGGAAAATATAACCCTGCCGTTGACGGCTGTAATTTCGCTGCGAAGCCCCCGTTCCACATCTTCAATCAGGCGCTTCGTATCAACATGCTGAAATATTGCAGGCCGCTCCCTGATACTGGCATCTGTAGACAGGTCTTTAATCAGTTGCTCCATTCTGCGAACAGCCTGTAATATAAAATCTACGTACTCCTCCTGAGATTTGGACAAAGGGTCAAGGCTTCTGAGGAGCAGCTGCATGAAGCTCATAATGTTGCGCAGAGGTGTTTTCAGGTCATGAGAAACAGCATGAGTATACTGCATTAGTTCCTGGTTCACTTTTCTCATTTCTGCCTGCTGTTCTTTGAGTTGGCGGGTCAGCCCGGTGACCTCCTCCAACGCAGCCCGTTGCGCCTTTAGCGAAAACAAAAGGTTCGAACTGTTATCATTAGAGGGAAAATCTGCGAGGCTGAGCTGTAGCTCATCCATATTTTCATCAGGGTTCAGCAGTAAACTTCCCATAAAAATGAGAGTTCGGTCATCTCCTCTAAAGGTGATAAACTCCCCTTTGAGCTGAGATTTTTTATCTTTAATATCAAATATGATTACCGCGCCAATTAAATCATAAAACGCCTCATGAGACAAATCCACCTCATACGGGAAACGCAACTGCAGTACATCACTTATAGGCAGGGGGGTACCATTCCAGTTGAGGACTTTAGCCAGGCTGTTGCCAATATTGACGAGAGTGTTGTGCTCATCCAATGCAAAGAAAAAAGGGAAAAAACGATTTAAAAACTTTATGCTTGCGACCATTTCACCTCAAGACCAGATTAACAACTCCTAAAAAACTTCTCCAACACACCGCCGGTGCACCGGGACCATTTCACTCATGACAGCAAAACGTCAAAGTAGATGTTCTCCGGCGACATGATATAAACCTTTACTAATCATTTTTTTTACACTTTAATGTCAATAATAAACTCTTCACAGATCGATTCTTTCTCACAGGGGCCTGTATGCGTTACTTCCAAAGGTGTATCAAAATATTGCCCCAGCCCTTGAAGCATACCGGTGACAAAGGCCTCTAACCCTTGTCGTTCGCTTCGATAATGCAGCTTGAGTTGATTTTCGCTTATACGCTCACATCGGAAAGAAGGAGGCCGAAGCTCCGGGAAAATGTGGCTCATGCCGGCATGCATATGGTCCAGGTTAGACAGGAAGGTATACAGGTCTTTGCCCGCGAGTTTCAACATATCACCATATCCATGTACTGCGTTGTATTCTATCCAGCGGCGTCCAAATCCCATCAGCATATCAGGTATAGATTGCCCGGTGTAACTTGCTGCCTCAGCAACCATACGGTGGGTTAGCTCATCTGGGTAAGGCTCTAGATTGACGAAGATGTCATCTTCCAGTTTTATCCTTTTACAAATCGCCTGCCAGGCAGTTTCCCCGTAACGCTGAAAAATCGCATCCTTTATTACCTTGTTTACCAGTCCATACATACACATAAAAAAAGGTAAAATATATCAGAATGCCGAAACAATCAGCTACCCGATGGTGTAGCTCTGGCAGATTAATCAGATTGGCAGCTCTTCAATTTTTGCCACCAGCACCTTCGCATGGGCTTCCATCACCTCATGGGAAAGCCCTGCTGTATGAGGGGTGAGGATTACATTTGAAGCCTGCCGCAGATATTGAAAGGGAGCGGGCAGGGTGCTCAGCTCCAGAACATTGAAAGCCTGCTCTTCGTACTCCAGTACATCGAGCGCAGCGCCCAGTACTTTACCGGACTGCAACTGCCTGACCAGGGCTGCCGTATCCAGGATTAGCCCGCGGGCAGTGTTGAGCAGATAGAGTGGCTTGGCGAAACCCGTGAGCAGCTTTTCATCAATAAAGTAGTGGTTATCTGCATCGTAGGGAATGTGCACGGTAACGATGTCAGCCTCTTTTTGTAACTCAGCCAGGCTGACTTCTTCCACCCCATCATTTCCGAATCCGCGCTTGAACTTATCATAAGCGATCACCCGGCATCCGAAACCCGACAGGCGCTGAGCCACAGCCGATCCAATATTGCCATAACCAATAATGCCTACTGTACGATGCCGCAGCTCAAAGCTCTGATTACTTTTGCGGTCCCAAATGCCCTGCTGTATTTCCTGGTGCGCTTTATTGATATGGTTGAGCAGCCCCAGCATCATACCCATGGTTTGTTCTGCAACGGTATCCCGGCTGCCCTCCGGTGAGTTTAGCACGGCAATGCCCCGGCTTTCGGCGTAAGCCACATCCACATGCTCCAGCCCAATGCCCATGCGGGCGATGAACCGCAGATTGGGGCAAGCCTCCAGAAAAGCGCGGTCAAGGGTAAAGCGGCTTCGCAGGATGAGCCCCCTGACCCTTTGCAAATCTTCCCGCAGGCTTTCAAAGGTTTCCGTATAAGCAGCACGCACCTCATAACCCGCCTTCGTAAGCTGATCAGGTAAATAAGGGTGCGGTTTGTCCAAACAGATAATCAGACCGGTCGGCATTTGTAAAAAAAGCTTTAGATTGAGTGCAAACGAAAAACATGACAAAGGTATACTTTCTACTCGTACTGATTTTAGGAATCAACGCTTGCACCATGAAGGAATCGTCTGATCAGTCCTCCGCTACTAAAGCCCCCCCTGCCAACATGCTGATGATTGGCACCTACACTCAAAAGCTGGGGCACGTGAATGGCAAAGCAGCCGGGATTTACACCCTCGCTCCGGGCAGAGACAGCCTTTTTGCCCGTGCTCACACCACTGCCGGTATTGAGAACCCTTCCTACCTGACGATCGATACCGCCGCACGCATGCTCTACGCCGCCAGCGAACTGGTGCCCGGAGGAGCCGACAGCAGTGGCTACATTTACAGCTACAAAATTGGGCCGAAAGGCGGGCTCACTTACCTCAACCGGCAGCCTTCCTACGGTTTTGCGCCCTGCTATGTCAGCATCAGCAACGATGGCCAATTCGTAATGGCAGCGAACTATGTAGGTGGAACAGTCGCCGTTTACCCACGTAACGAGGATGGCAGCCTGGGTGAAGCAACCGATCAGCAGACCTTTACCGGATCGGGCCCGCACGAGCAGCAGGAGGCTTCTCACCCGCATTGTATCATACAGGCTCCTAAAGGCCCCTGGGTGTATATTGCAGATAAAGGGACCGACCGGGTGATGAGCTTCCGGCTAACAGCGAAAGGGCTGCTCCAACCAACTGATCAGCAGTTTGTACAAACCGCTCCCGGGGCAGGCCCCAGGCACTTGGCTTTTCACCCTACCCTTGCTGTGGTCTACCTGATTAATGAGATCAACAATACTGTAGATGTATTCCAAATGGAAAAAACCACCGGCGCTTTGTCCCCCATCCAAACGCTGGCAACACTGCCTGATGACTTCTCGGATTTCAGTGCCTGTGCCGACATCCACGTCAGCCCGGATGGCCACCACCTTTACGCTTCCAACCGCGGGCACAACAGCCTGGCCATTTACCGCATTCAGGCCGAAAACGGACAGTTGGAGCACTTGGGCTGGGTGCCTACACAGGGCGACTTTCCCCGCAATTTTATGATCTCAGAAGATGGGAGTCAGCTGTTTGTTGCCAATCAGAACAGCGACAACATCGTCATCTTTGACCGCGACCCGGCGTCCGGACAGCTCATCCGGCAGGCAGTGATCGACTGCCCCACACCCGTTTGCATAAAATCTGTTGAACTATGAAAGGTAATATCCCTTCCAGAAAGAAGGTCATGATTAGCGTCAAGCGCTCCTTCATGAACTACCTGAGGAAAAACAACCGCACGGCCGATCTGCCCATGCAGTACGACGACCTCCTGCGCTATGAGTCCTCCATCCCCCTGCTTGATCAGGAAGGCAACGATACCCTCTGGGAAACGGTCTATTACTCTCAGTCCGACTTCGAGGATGTCAACCAGGCCATGAAGCTGATCTATGCCCTGCTCAAAACCGATGGGGACGTGGAAGTGCTCGACCACCTGACGGTAGCCCGTATCGACTTCTGTACCTTTGGGAATACCAAGCCCTTCCGGGTACGCATCATCAACCGGCTGAATGACAACTACGACCATTTCTACATTAAAAAAGCGGATGCTTCCCGGGTGTATGGGCTGGAACTGGAGTGGCTGCTTTCGCCCAACCACGTCACCTACCTGATAGACGGGGCCACGCTAATTGAAGAGCACGTGGCCGGTATCCCCGGAGATGATTTCATGAAGAACAACCTGCAGGAAACGACTTTCAATCAAATCCGTATTGCCAAGGAGTTCATCAAGTTTAATGAGCGCTGTTTTGTGCGGCTGCTGGGAGATATGCGTGCTTACAACTACGTCATTGCCATCACTCCGGATATTGAAGGCTCTCAGTACCGCATGCGCCCAATTGACTTTGACCAGCAGTCCTTCGAGGGAAGAAAGGGGTTTTACCTGCCGCAGTATTTCCGGGAAAACGACCCCATCATCTACCTGGGCATGCAGCACATGACTCCGGAAACCGTCAAGCAGTACCAGCTGGAGGAACGCAGCCTGATCGCCGGACGGGTCAAGACGTCACAAAAACAATTCAAGGCATTGATGGACGTTATGATGAAGGATGAGATTTCGACGCCGGAGAAAACCAGGGAATTGGCAGATGGGCTGGCGCACCACCACAAAAACAAACGCTTTGAGGATTGCCGTACAATGGGAGAAGTGGTCTTGAATAATATTCAGCTACTGCTCGAAAAAGACTTCAAACAAAGCATTCTGTTGAAGCCCAGAAACTAAAAAACCTCCCTCCTTTGAATCTCAGAGGAGAGAGGCTATCCCAAAAACCGATTATATATGTCAAAAATCCCAATTTATATTGAATAATAAAAATTTCTATCCGATTAATTCTGTATTTATTTCAAAACGAGCTAATTCTGTTGCGTCATGGATGGGTTAAATGCAACTGAAGTGAAACGTTACGCCCGCCACCTTGCGATTCCGGGGTTTGGCCCGAAGGGACAGGTACGGTTAAAGCAAAGCCGGGTGCTGGTGATCGGAGCAGGCGGGCTGGGCAGTCCGGTACTGTTGTATCTGGCAGCAGCTGGCGTTGGGCACCTGACCATCGTTGATTTTGACCGGGTGGAAATGAGCAACTTGCAGCGGCAGGTTCTTTTCACAGAATCAGATCTGGGGCACCCCAAGGCAGAAGCTGCAGCTAACCACCTGCGCAGGCTGAACCCGCAGATTGAGATCAGCGCAATTGTTGCCCCTTTTTCCAGGGAGAACGCCCGCGAGCTGATCCGTCAGGCCGACCTGGTCATCGACGGTACCGACAACTTCCCCACCCGCTATCTGAGCAACGATGCCTGTGTACTGGAAGGCAAGCCGCTGGTGTACGGCAGCATCTACCGGTTTGAAGGACAGGTCTCGGTCTTCAACCTGCTACGGGAAGATGGCAGCCGTGGCCCCAACTACCGGGATATTTTCCCCACACCTCCTCCGCCCGAGCTAGTGCCCAATTGTGCCGAAGGAGGCGTACTGGGCGTACTGCCCGGCATTATCGGCAGCATGCAGGCCAATGAAGCCATCAAAGTGCTGGCACGTGTCGGGGAACCATTGGATGGCAAACTCCACCTTTTTGATGCCGCTACGCTTTTGTCCCGAACGATTAAGATTGTGAAGCATCCCGAAGTGGCAATCGGGCACCTAATTGATTACGATCAGTTTTGTAACCCTGCTCCTGCAAATCCACTGCCGTCTGTCACTGTAAAGGAACTGGCGGAATGGCGTCAGCAGGGCATGCCTCACCAATTGATAGACGTTCGGGAGCCCTACGAGTACGAAATCGCCAATCTGGGCGGGCGCCTCATACCAATGGCTGAACTTCCCGCACGTAGCAGCGAGCTTTCAAAGGAAACGCCTTTAGTCCTGCATTGCCGGAGCGGACAGCGGTCGGCACGGGCCGTAAGGCAATTGCAGGAGGCCGGCTTTCAAGACCTTTATAATTTGGAAGGCGGGATTCTGGCCTGGGCCGAAGCCATCGATCCGCAAATGACAATTTATTAGACTTGATGTTTCCACGCCTGTCAGTCCGCTTTGAGCCGGTACCGCAACCGGACCGCTCCATTGCTGTAGGACTTTGAATCGAGGAGTTCCACCATCGTCTCCGGAATGCCCCCCGGGAACAAGGGAACCCCCTCCCCCAGGAAAATGGGCATCAGGAAAAGGGTGAACTCATCCACCAACTGCTCCTTCATCAGAGCTTTGATGATTTGAGCACCGCCGTCGCAGTAAATGTCCTTGCCAGGCCTGGCTTTAAGTTCCCGGGCCAGTTCCACAACCTCTCCTTTGTGAAAAATGACGCCGGGCTGAGCTGGGATATCCTGCCGGGTGACGACGTAGCAATGCGGGTATTGCTCAGCAGCAGGGAAGTTCCCCGCAATTTTCATAACCACATCATAGGTCCGCCGCCCAACGAGGTAGGTATCGACCGACTCAGAAAATTCGGCATGCCCGAAATCCTCCCCTTCGAAGCGGGACAGAAAGCTCAGGTCATCGCCAGGGCCGGCAATATAGCCGTCGAGGCTGAGGGCAATAAATAGTTTTATTTTCCGCATGGTCAATTGATTATTTCCCGGACGGCGCCGTCCACCTCTAAAAACAAATCTGCACCGTAGGCTTTCGCCGGGGTTTGGAATCCGGGCTTGGCCTGCCCTTTGAGTATCCGCTCAACGATCATAATACTGGTCAGGGCGGTGAGGGTGTACCCTTCCGGCATGACGGAACGCGCGGTCCGGGTTTCACCTTTGGCATTCGTTACCCGGCCCCAAACGAGGCTGCGGCCGTTTTTGCGCTGTTCGGCGGAAGGTCCGGCGGGGCCGCTTAGCACCCGCTTACGGGCACGTGCTTTTACAAATGGCAGGCGCAGGAACCAGCCGAAGTACTTCTGCAGCTTCACATAGCGGTACGTTTTGGGGTGCACCGCAGTGTAAGTTTCAATATTCGGAATGCCGGAGGAATAGTAAGCCGTGGAAACATCACCCCAGGGAATGGTCATGACCAAACGCTTAAAGTCATCGGCAAATTCCACCGTCATCGACTTGTGACCAAGGGGGACTTTTGTGATTTTGCCATTCTGCCGAACCGCGCTGCTTTGCCCCAGGCTTTCCGTCATCGTCAGGGCCGTACCCCGGGAAAAGCGGGTGCCCTGAGAAGCAAACGCCAATTGCAGGTGGGTGGCATCCGGGAGCTGTTCTTTGAGGAAAACCGCCATGCAATCGGTAGGTACCACGTCGAAGCCGGTGCCTGGCATCATCATGATTTCCGCTCTTGCTGCCTTTTCCCCCAGAGCTGCGCCCGTTTCAAACACCGGGATTTCTCCGGTAATATCCAGGTAATGGGTGCGGCTGCGCAGGCAGGCTTCCATCATAGGGCGTGCGGTATGGATAAACGGGCCGGCAGCGTGCAGGACCAAACCGCAGCCTTCCAGCTGTTTCGCTATATTTTCGGCATCGTCCAGCGGGAAAATCCGGTATTCCAGCCCAAGTTCTTCCGCCAGGGGTTGCACTTTTGACGCTGTCCGGCCTGCCAGAATTGGAGTTAAGCCTCGGTCCTTGGCATGGCGCGCGATCAGCTCACCGGTATAGCCATTCGCGCCGTAGATCATCCACTGCTGTTGCATCAATTGACTTTTTGTGAAGAGGCAAGATAGGGAATTCTATTTCAAATCTGCTACCATCAGGTTGCAGCCCCGCACATCGCTGGCATCAAGGCGGCCGAGGACTTCAAAGCTGCCATCGTCGTGAACGCGCCCGAGGTCATCCGTGGCGATGAAGCTAATGGTATCCAAATTGGCCAGGTCGATGATATTCAGGGCTCCGGTCCTGCCGGGGACAGGCTGCGCAAAGGGGTCGGTGATTTCACGGGTGCGCACCTGCATCGTTGGGGAGGCCCGAAAAAGCCCGTTGCCGGTGGAATAGGCCTGAGACAGGAGTTCTGTCATTCCATATTCGGAATGAATTTGCTCTACCTGAAAAGCCTGCCTAAGCTGAGCGTGCAGTTCCTCCCGGGTGAGCTCCCGGCGTCGGCCTTTCATGCCCCCGGTTTCCATGATGATGATGCCGGATAAATCGGTGGGGTGGGCTTCTGCCAGGTCGAGCAAGGCGAAGCTTACGCCAATTAGTAAGGTCGGCTGCTGGCTTTTTTGGCACTTTTGCAAAATCTGTAGCAGCTCACCGGTGTTATACAAAAAGAATCCACTGTTTGGATGCCCGGATTGGCGAATAAAATCTTCCACCATAAAAACCAGGGAGGAGCCACTGCGTTCCAGATAAGAGGGTAGCAATGCCAGTACACAGTAGTCTTTGAGGCTTCCGTAGAAAGTTTCAAAGCCGCGGCGGGCACTTTGCTGATAGAAAGCCTTGCTGCGCAGCAGGTGTTTGCTGGAAATAGCTCCGGTAGTGCCGCTGCTGCTGAAGATTGCCTCCGGTTGCCAATCACCGGTTTGAATGGTATAACTTTTAAACAGCGAAATCGGCAGGAAGGGGATATCAGAAAGGCGTTGAACTTTTTCCGGCGGTTGCCCAAGCAGCTCAAGGTAGCGTTGGTAGAGTGGATTACACGCCGCCTGAAACCTGAACACCTCCAGTGCTAAGGGTTCAAAATCAGGGGCAGTGACGTGCCCGATGCGCTCTTTCAGCGCTGCATGTTCTTTTTTATAATTCAACAGTTGAAATTTTTCCGATGAAAACGACATCCCTTGTAATGATTCTTGGCCTGGCACTATTCAGCTGTGTAAAACCAAAAGACTATCCCATAGAACCAGAGATTGAATATATTGGTTTTAACAAACTTACTATACTACAGGGCGGACCTAATGCCCTCAATGACACCCTGGTTCTCCGTTTGGGCTTCACCGATGGCGATGGCGACCTGGGCAATGATGACTCCGCTATTGATATTTTCATAACGGACAGCCGGACGCCCGGCTTCCAGGAAATCCGCAAACTGCCGGTTATCCCGGAAGAAGGCGTGGGCAATGGCATCTCCGGTGAAATTATTCTGCGCTTTCCCAACAAGATAGACCAAATTTGCTGCCTTGAGGGGGAGGAAGCATGCGCCGGGCCGATCGAAGGTGTACCTTCAGAGACTTTCTCTTACCAGGTACAAATTCGGGACCGGGCAGGCAACTTAAGTAATGTCGTACAGACTGAAACCGTCACTATCCTATGCGAGTAGTGATTAATAGGCACTGTTCAAAAAGCCAATCAATTTTGACCCTGAGCCAAATTTCACCCAACTCCTCCTTGATTGTATTGTTAGGTTATTATTTGGCAAAAAGCTTAATATTACGGGCAATGGGCTCGGATGTAGTTCCCAGTTTTTGACATACGCCCAGCTTTCAAAACTCAAATGAGCTTCAACAGAAAATTTTTTCAAATGAAAACGACTGCTTTGGTATTGCTTCTAGGTTTAGGTTTCGCTGCATTCAGCTGTGTCCAACCACCAGACTACCCCGTAGAGCCTGAACTTGAGTATATTGGTTTTAACAAACTTACTTTCCCCCAGGGAGGAGCCAATGCCCCTTTTGACACCCTGGTCCTTCGTCTGGGCTTCACTGATGGTGATGGCGACCTGGGCAATGATGACTCCGCTATTGATATTTTCATAACGGACAGCCGGACGCCCGACTTCCCGGAAATCCGAAAATTACCGGTTATTCCGGAAGAAGGCGTAGGCAACGGCATCTCGGGTGAAATCATTCTGCGTTTTCCCAACCAGGTGTCACAGCTATGCTGCCTTGTGGAAGGCGAGCAGGGCTGCTCTGGCCCGATCCCGGGAGTGCCTTCAGATACCTTCTCTTACCAGGTACAGATTCAGGACCGGGCAGGCAACCTAAGTAATGTCGTACAGACGGAGATGGTCACGCTAATCTGCAACTGACAGCCAGTCGATATTCTTTTTAAGCATGCCTAGCGTTTGTTGCTCCGGGCCTCCCGGCTCCGGTTGGTGGCTGTATACCCAATGGGCAACCGGTGGCAGGCTCATGAGAATGGATTCGGTACGCCCATCGGTATCGAGCCCGAATTTGGTGCCTTTGTCCCAGACCAGATTGAATTCAACGTAACGGCCCCGGCGCAGAGCCTGCCAGCTCAGCTCCCGTTCTCCGTAGGGCTTGTCCTGATTCCGTGTGATCAACTCACTGTAGGCAGGAGCAAAAATCTCCCCCACCTCTTTCACAAAGGAAAAAATGGCCTCTTTTGACAGCCCTTCGCTTTCCTCATTCAGCCGGTCAAAGAAAATGCCCCCCACACCCCGCGTTTCTTTACGGTGTTTCAGGTAGAAATAATCATCCGCCCACTTTTTAAACCGGGGGTAAAATTCGGGATGGTGCCGGTCGCAAACTGCTTTCAGCTGTTCGTGGAAATACCGGGCATCCTTTTTATTAATATAATGTGGCGTCAGATCAATGCCTCCTCCAAACCAATACAGCCCGTTTTCCATCTCAAAGTAACGGACATTCATATGTATGATGGGCACCATCGGGCTGACCGGGTGCTGCACGATACTTACGCCGGTGGCCAGAAAACGGCCAGGCTCCACTCCCAGCGCATGGGTAACCCGCTCCGGCATTTCCCCGTGCACTGCAGAGAAATTGACGCCTCCCTTAGCGATGCGCTGTCCCTGAAGGATACGTGTGCGCCCACCACCGCCACCGGGGCGTTCCCAGGCATCTTCCTGAAACTTGCCCCCTCCGTCTGCGGCTTCCAACTGCTGACAAATACTATCCTGCAGCGACTTGAAAAATGAAATGATTTCCTGTTTATCAGTATACATGATGAATTTTCTTATTTTAGTGGCTCGTACTCAACAATTGCACAAAATACATCCCTTTGCTCAAGGCGCACCTATACATATTGTCAAGGCATTGTCAACGCCTTTTCCTGGTCCTCCCTTTGATGTTGATGGCAATGCCCGGTTTCGGTCAATACGATGCACCGGTTGACAGCCTGAAAAGCTTACTACATACGCAGCCTCCCCCCAAAAACCGGGGTATGCTGCTTAACGATATCAGCTATGCCTATAGTGTTTATCAGTTTGACTCGTCAAGGTACTATGCCGAATTAGCAGAGGCAGAGGGCATTGTACAAAAAGACACTTCGGTCATTGCAAGGGCTTACATCCTGCAGGGGTCGGCAGCCTCTGCTCAGGGCAACCTTGCTGAATCCATCCGAAAAACGGAACAAGCACTCAACCTGGCACTCGCGATCAATGATAGTACGAATCTCGCCAACGCTTACAACAACCTCGCCCTGGTGGATATGGATGCCGGAGATGCCCAACAGGCACTCAGCCGGTTTCATAAATCCCTGGACTACACTACGAATGACACGCTGGGGCGGGTGTACACCCTCAACAACATCGCTCTGCTCTATTACAACAGCGGAGATGAATCGGCTTGTGAAAAATATATGGCCCAGGCTATCGCAGAAGCACAAGTGTCTGATGACCCCCTGATCCTTCTTGAAGCCTACTTCACAGAAGGTATGATCAAGATGGAGGATACCACACAACTGGATTCCGCGCTGCTGCTCTTCAACAAGGCTCTCAATATATGCCGGGAATATAAAGACCTGACTACCGAAGTACATACGCTCATCAATATTGCCATCATACATCGCGATGCCAAGCGTACGGAACACAGTGAAAACGTATTGCAAAAGGTCATTAGCCTCTGTGATGAAAACAACTATCCACTTGGTGCCTACTATGCGATTATGGAGCTTGGTGAGTTGTACCTTGACAATAAACTGTACCCCAAAGCCAGGGAAGCTCTCGGGCGTATTCCAACCGGGAGCGCATTGGCACTGGGTGACCAATTGCTGCTGCACGAACTTAAGGCCAGATATTACCGGGAAACCGGTCAGTACCGGCAGGCACTGTCAGAGCAGGATTCTGTCCTGTTTTACAAAGACAGCCTGTCCAATACCCTCAAACAACAGGAGCTAACCCGCTTAGAAGTCAACTACGAAGTAGCTCAGAAAAACCGTGCCAACGAAATCCTTGCGCTGGAAAAGGAACAAGCCGAGCAAAAAGTCGTCAATCAGCAGCGCCTGGCATTGCTAACCGTATTTACACTGGTGCTCCTGCTCTTCACCACCCTGTTTTTATTGTGGCATCGCCGCCGGTTTAGCCAACAGCTGGAGCTACAGGTAGAACTGCAAACCCAGGAACTGCAAAAGGCTAACCACGAACTGGAGCAGTCCAACCAGGAACTGGAAAGGTTCACCTACATTGCTTCCCATGATTTGAAAGAGCCCCTTCGCAATATCATCAGCTTTACTACGCTGCTGGAGCGAAAGAAGGCACTCTGGGCGGGCCATGATGACGCCAGGGATTTTTTCAGCCATATTAAACGCAGCGCCCGGCAGATGCATACCCTGATTCAGGATGTGCTGGCCTATGCACAGGTGCGCGGAGGTCAGAATCAAACTGCCTTATCAAGGGTTAATCTCAACGAGATCATGGTACAGGTACAGGAAGCCCTTCAGCCCCAACTCGAAGCTAAAAACGCTAAACTCTACAGCGAAAACCTGACTTTCATAGAAGGTACGCCCCACCACTTCTACATCATACTCAAAAACCTGGTCGAGAACGGGCTCAAGTACAACGAGCACGAATCGCCCATGATCATTGTGCAGCAGGCACTGAAAACTGAGAAGCCCCGCCTATTGGTCATCGATAATGGTATTGGCATACCGGATGAATTCAAGCCCAAGGTTTTTGAAATGTTCTACCGGTTGCACGGCCGGTCTCAGTACGAGGGCACAGGTCTTGGCCTGGCTATCGTTCAGCGGCTTGCCGGCAGTCTCGGTGCAACCATCGAAATTAGCGACCGCCCGGGCGGCGGCACTATTTTCTCCATTGAGTTTGCTAATTGATACCAGCTTTTTCCGCAGCGGCAGCCACCACGCTTTTGCTGTTGCCGATAAAGATCTCGTCCTCTACCACAACTACCGGCCGTTTGAGGAAGGTATATTCCTCAAGGATCAGGCGCTTATAGTCGGCTTCCCCCAGTTCCTGCTCGTGCAGCCCCATAGCCCGGTATTTGCGCGAACGCCGGGTGAATAAAGCCTCATACGAGCCTGCCATGTCATACATCTCCAGTAGTTGTACTTCGGTTATTGGTTCGGTTTTGATATCTTGCAAGACAAAGCCCTCTCCGCCATTGAGTTCCCCGATGATGCGCTGACAGGTTTTGCAAGTGGACAAGTGATAAATTTTCTTCATCTTTTTTTCAGCAAAGATAAACGATGCAACGCATTTCCAATGCCGAACTCATCTTAAATGCCGACGGCAGCATTTACCACCTCAACCTCCGCCCGGAGGATATTGCCTCTACCATCATTACGGTGGGCAACCCCGGCCGGGTAGCCCGGGTCTCCCAATACTTTGACGAAGTACGGGTAAAGAAAGAAAAACGGGAGTTCGTTTGCCATACCGGCCGGATCGGGCAGAGGGAACTTTCTGTCCTTTCCACCGGCATTGGCCCCGACAATATTGATATCGTCATTAATGAGCTTGACGCACTGGTGAATATTGATTTCGAGACCCGTGCTCCAAAAGCCGAGCATACGGCGCTGAATATTATCCGGATCGGCACTTCCGGCTCCCTGCGGGCAGACCTTCCGGTGGATAGTTTTGTAGCTTCAGCCTATGGCATCGGGCTCGACAATATGCTTTCCTTTTACCAGTACCAGCAAAATCTACCGGAGGCAGAGCTCGAAGATGAACTGCGGGCTTTCCTCAAAGAGAAGATGGACCTGCCCTTTTACGTTTGCGCAGGCAGCAAGACACTATTGGAGACGGTTGGGCAGGGCATGCATCCCGGCATCACGCTTACGGCGGCTGGCTTCTACGGGCCTCAGGGGCGGCAACTCCGGCTGCAGCCCCGCTTCAGTACCGAACGGATGGAGCAGCTCGGTCACTTTTACTTTGGCCAGACGCCAATCACCAATTTTGAGATGGAAACCGCTGCTATTTACGGGCTTTGCCGCATGCTGGGCCACCAGGCACTGTCCACCAACGTTATCCTGGCGAACCGGCCGGCCGGGCAGTTTAGCCCGGACCCGAAAAAGTCTGTCGGAAAATTGATTAAATTTGTATTGCAACAGCTTGAATAGCAAACGTACTTTAATATATGCACATTGAAATTACCAAAAGGCTCTCCTGCCTGCTTATCAGTATACTTATACTGCATCCTCAGCTACAGGCGCAGCACAGCCATACATATGGCCGGACGCAGCCATTACCGCAATTGCAGAAGCAGCTGCAGAATGCCTCTGATGATTCCACGAAAGCTTACTTACTAAACGAAATCAGCTGGGCTTATCATGTCCGGAATCTTGATTCGGCTGCCTACTACGCTAATGCTGCTCTGACGCTCGCCCGCCAAATCAACTATCCGTCGGCTGAGGGCCGGGCAATCAACTTGCAGGCAGTGATCGCCTACATCAGGCAGTACCCTGTAAAATCATCGGCACTGAATCATGAAGTACTAAAAATAGGCAAGGCTATCCAGGATTCTTTTCTGATAACAGCAGCCTGCAATGACCTGTCCAGCTACCACTCCGTTAACGGCAATCTGGATTCCTCCTTTATTTACCTAAATGAAAGCCGGGCTTACTTAAAAAGCAGCGATACCCTCGCAAAGGTATTTGTCCTGTCTAACCTGGCCATCCTTCAGGAAAAACTGGGCTACACGGAGGACGCAGCTGACCACTTTGAAAAAACAATTGCTCTTGGGCAAAACAGCCAGGATACTGTTGCCAAAATTGTGGCGGCCATATCCGAAGCCGATTGGCATTTGATGCACGACAAGCCCCTGAAAGCCATCGCTTCCCTGCAAAAAGGCTACAACTATGCATTACATAGCAATAATCAGTATCACCAACTTCTACTTAGCAGATACCTAGCATTTCTCAATAAACTACAGGGTAGAAGCGAACAAGCTTATCAGTTCTACCAGAAAACCCTGCAGGAATCCTGGTCTAAACGATACCACCGTATTTACCACTCCATCCTTTTCGATTACGTTAATTTCCTGCGCGAAGAGGAGGACTATGCAAGTATACTCCAACTATACCAGACCCATAAACCGCTCATCCCTCAGATGGAATTGGAAACTAAAGTCGCTTTTTTCAATGCTGTTGCAGATGCCTACCTGCACGAGCAGCAGTTTGAAGCAGCGGCTTGGTTAAAAGACAACATTTTGCATCTTCAGGATAGCTTGCTGAACCTGGACCGGCAGCGAACTATAGCAGAGTTGCAGTACAAATTCAAACTGGAAAGCGAAGTGGTGGAGAACAAATTGCTCAAGTTGGAATATGAAGCCAGCCGCCTGGAACTGGCTCAAAAAAACAGCTGGCTGACCGCAGCGATAGCAAGCTTGCTTTTTGCCGCGAGCCTGCTCTTTGCACTTTATTACTTTTACAGCCAAAAAAAGCAGCACAACGAGCAGCTCGAAAAAGAAGTGGAAGCACGTACAGCCCAGCTTAAAAAGTCGAATACGAAACTACGCCTCGCCAACCAGGAATTGGAAAAAAGTAACGAAGAACTGGAACGCTTCGCTTTTATCACCTCCCACGATATGAAAGAGCCGCTGCGCAACATCAACAGCTTTTCGACTTTGCTCGACCGCCGCATGCAGTCGATTGGCTATCAGGACGAACAGTCCCGTGAATTCCTGGCCTTCATAACCCGGGGTGCCCGGCAATTACATACTTTAGTTGAAGATGTGCTCTTTTACAGCCGTATCAGACAGGGATACGACCCTGAATATCAGGATATCCAATTAGAGGAAAGATGGGCAGGCATACGGGAGCAGTTGAGCATCCTGCTAAATGAAAAGAATGCTACGGTGGAGCTCTTCAGTTCCGGAACCTGCCGGGGGCCTGCACCGGTGATCGATATCCTCATTAAAAACCTCGTAGAAAACGGTGTAAAATACAATACGGCAGCTATCCCGCTCATCACTATCCGGCAAGGCGAAAAAGACCAACATTACTGGATTAGTGTAGAGGATAACGGCATAGGTATCCCAACTGAATTCCAGGAGAAGGTTTTCAACATGTTTTTCCGTATGCACGACCGCGGCACTTATCAGGGCACCGGATTAGGGCTGGCTATCGTACGGCGCCTGACAGACTATATCGGGGGCACGATAACCCTGCAGAGTGAAGAAAATAAAGGGAGCGTGTTTACCATTCGATGGCCGAAAGAGAAAACACAGTCGGGCATCAATCACTGACGACCGAGCCGGATCAGCCTGCAGTTGGACATTACTAATGCCAACAGGGAGCCCGGTAATAACTGCATGCTGCAAAACCGTCCAGCATACAACGCCCAATACCAACAAAAATCAATGCACCGCCAGTATGATCAGACCAATATGCACAACTGTATTTTTAGCTATAGGAATACCCTTAGCCTTATTCTGCCAAAGTTTTTCGCCGGCAAACAATGGAGCAGCCCGTAACAGCTCAGCATATGGCACCTACACTCCTGTGGCTCAACACGATAAGCGGCAAACACCAGCCGACAGTATACTTGTCCATTTGCAGCAACTATCTGAGCAGGGCGACTACCTGGCTCTCCTGCAGCAATATTATGCCCATCGGCAGTTTTTCGTTGAACAAACGGTAAGCCCGGCTAAATGGAGTATACTCTATGCATTGCTGAGTACTGCTCAGGCCCGGTTGGGTAACTATGAAACGGCTATCCGGCTCAAAGACAGCCTTATTCTCTATCAGAATATCGCTCTAACTCACCAAAAATCGGCAGCACTTGCCGCACTTGCAGCCCGATACCCCATTGATGAAGCGAGAGCACAGCGCCGGGAGCTTGAGAAACAGCGCATCCGGCAGGAAATGGCCATCAACCGGCAGCAGCAAAATTTTTCGGTTCTCATTACTGCCCTGATACTCTTACTGGCAGCTGGGGGGGGGCTCATGGCTCTGCGTACCCGCCAAAAAAGATATCAAAAAGAACTGGAGCAGGCAGTGGCAGAACATAAAAAGGAACTGAGGGAAAAAAATCAGCAACTTCAGGATTACAACAAAGACCTTCAGGCTTTCTACCGAAGTACGAGTCATGACCTCGTGGAGCCCCTGCGGAATATTACAAGTTTTGCAGGTCTGCTGGAACGCTACTACCGGCAGCAGCAACAACAAACCCGGGAATCAGCAGCCCGTAATCTGAAAGCAGCAAGCAAACAAATGCACCAACTTGTAGTACGGCTACCGGAGCTACTCGGGGTAAAACATTGACTTATGAGCCGTAAATTCTATATTCTGATACTCTTTGTCTGTATACTGCCACAACTGTCCTATACACAGCCGGCAAAAGACAGCCTGCAGCTTTTGATCGAAACGGCGCCTACAGACAGTGCCCGGGCGATTTATCACAACCAATTAGCAGGCGTACTATTCTACGAAAATGTGGACTCAGCACTGTACCATGCAGTACGCGCACAAAAAATAGCACAGGCTACCGGCATGGCTGCGGAAGAAGCGCAGGCGCATTACGCGGCTGCTGTCCTCTACAGCGTAAAGGGGAACCGGGAAGAACAGCTTTTCCACCTCGGCAAAAGCTTGCAGCTTGCCAGGCAAATCAAAGACTCCACAAAGATTCATTCAGTCATTGTGGAGCAAGCGCTAATTTTAATAGACAACGGGCGGATGGCCGAAGCCCTGCAAAGACTGCAGCAAAGCCTTGACTATACCCACTATGGAGGAGAGGACCTGCTGTATTCCCTGTACTACATCGCTGCATTGCACTTCGAGATGGGCAACGATAGTCTGGGGCTCGCGTACGAGCAGCGCGTTGTTTCCCTGCTTGACGAACTCAATCAGCCGCTACTGCATACCCGGATACTCATACAAACCGGAAGAAGCATGATTGATGCAAGTCAGTGGGCGAAGGCAGAAAGCCGACTGCAAAAAGGCCTGGAAATGGCAACCCGGCAGGGCAGCAACAACAGCATTGCACTGGCTTTAAAGGGTCTGGCTGAAATCAATATGCATTATGGTCATTATGAGCAGGCTGACAATCAGTTAGAGCAATCCCTCGAGCTATGCCTGCAGGATGACTTTAAACCCGTGCAGCTAACCGTCATACTTACACAGCTCAAGTTGATGATTGAGACGCAGCAGTACAGGCGTGCTTTACAGTATTACCAAGCCTATTACCCCGGGGTGGCCAGCTTTCGGCATAGTAATGATCAGCGGCTATTACTCTGGTCCTGCCTGAAAACAATCTACCGGGAAAACCGCAAGTTGAAACCAGCCTTTGAAGCTCAGGATTCCATTCTTTTTTATCAAACCCTGCAACTTGCAGAAGAAGAACAAAAAGCAGTAGCATCACAGGAATCAGAATATCAGCTAAAACTCGAAAAGGACCAACGGGATGCACTCGCTCTGGAAACACAAAAGCAGGAATTAGCCATCAGTGAACGCCAAACACTGCTCATCATACTTACTGCGGTATTCATGCTGGTTGCTGTAGTTGCTGCTCTGTTTTTTACGCTTACCAACCTCACCGGCAAGCGGTACGAGCGCAAATTAAAGCAAAGTATTGCCCGGGATACTGCCGAGCTCCGTAAGGTCAACCAAAAGCTGAAGGATGTGCAGCTTCGACTCGAATCCTTTTTTCGCATTGCCGCCACTCAACTGAAGGCTCCTCTGCAGAGCATCCGACAGGAGCTGGCTTATGCAGAACCCCGACAGTTGAGGGATGAGCAAAACCAAGCGAAAGAGTACCACCTCTTTCTGGAGAAGGGGGTGCAACAGATGGAAAAACTAATCGAGGGGATACAGGCTTTTGCAGACGTCCATAACAAGACCTTGAATACAGAATCCATCAATCTCGCCGAAGCCACAGAAGATATCTTCAGCGAAGCGGCAACCCGCTTTCCGGATAAAAAAACCAGCCTGAAACTTGAAACACCTCTCCCGGTTATAAATGGACCGGGAGAACTTATCCGTGCAGTCCTCGCCCATTTGATCCCCAATGCCATTCATTTTACCCCTGGAGACAATGTGACTGTTCTCGTTGGATATCGCAAAACGCCCGAGGTTCATGAAATATGGGTTAAGGACTACGGTAGTGGTATCGAACCGGAATTTCAGGAGCGGATATTCGATCTGTTTTACCGTTTGCAGGACCGCGGGCAGAGTCAGAACCCGGGCATTGGGTTGCCCTTATCGCAAAAGCTGGCCCAACAAATGAACGGGGCGCTCCGTGTAAAGAGCGCCCCGGGCATGGGTAGTACATTTACCCTCAGTGTTCCTGTACAGTAAGCTTAGCCGTTGCCTTTCTTATGATCGGCCAGGAACTTCTCCAGGCCAATGTCCGTTAGTGGGTGCTTCAGTAAGCCCATAGCGGCATCGAGCGGGCAGGTAAAGACATCCGCTCCGGCACGGGCGGCGTCCACAATATGCTTGGCATTACGGATGGAAGCTGCCAGGATTTCTGTTTCGTAGCCCTGAATGGCATAAATTTCAGCGATTTGCTCAATGAGAGCGATGCCGTCCCAGCTGATGTCATCAATACGGCCGATAAAAGGGGAAAGGTAAGTCGCACCAGCCTTAGCAGCCAGGATCGCCTGGCCAGCAGAAAAGACCAGCGTACAGTTGGTACGAATACCATTGTCGCGGAAGTAGCTTAGGGCTTTTACCCCATCCTTAATCATTGGGACTTTCACCACGATATTAGGGGCCAGTTTGGAGAGCGCTTCTCCCTCTTTGATGATGCCCTCGAAATCGGTGGAGATGACCTCAGCACTCACATCACCGTCCACAATTTCACAGATTTTCTGGTAATGGGCGTAGATATTGTCCTGACCGGTAATTCCCTCTTTTGCCATAAGGGAAGGATTGGTGGTTACACCGTCCAGGATACCTAATTCATTAGCCTCCTTAATTTGATCAAGGCTGGCTGTATCAACGAAAAACTTCATATTTCAGGTTGGTTTTTACAGTATTTTCAGAATAGACGTTCAAAGATAGAACCTGTAGTAACCGCAATAGTTTGGTGAGATATCCGGAAGGAAAAAAATAAGGCGAGCAACACATCGCACCGCTCAACCTGCCTACCCTTGCTGCGTTTCCGCCCTGGGGGAGTTCAGCGGGAGCTGGTCGTGTGCGCTCGCCGGACGGCAAAGGTAAGGGGTTCCTTTGGAAATTCCAAAACTCTGCCCCCGGCGTTGCAATTATTTTTTCTCTCCTTTTGGAATAATCTCCGTCTTCTCACCGAAGTATTGCACAAAGCGCTGCATATCAGCAGCTAACTCGGCATTCTGTGTAGCTTTATAGTAGGTATCCGCCAGTGCTCTCAGCGTTTGGAACATAAACCGGTCCATTTCGATCACCTGCATCTGCTTTGTCCACAGGTCAATCCGGAGTGTATCCTTCGTCTCCCGGTCAAAAATAGACAACAGAAAAGCTTTTGCGGACTGCAGCTCCGGCCCGTCAGGTCCGTCTACCGATGCCCATTGTATATCGATGGGCATGTTTTCCGCATCCAGCCCTACATTAATTTTTATTTCTGACCACTTCTTAACTTCGTCTGCCATAATTCTTTCGGTATTTTTTTGCTGACCAATTTCCAGGCATTGGTTTAGTACGCCCGGAGCGGGCCGAAATTACTAAATTTCAACCCGATATTCTACTGACCTGCCTGCCACCTGCCTGGTTCGCGCCTTTGATGTTGTTTTTTGATCAGTACTGTAGTATCCTGTATCCCCTACCGGCTATTTTGGTAAAAAAGACCTGACTATGTCCCAAATCAATGTTCTCAAACGGATTGTTCTGCCCCTTTACTGCTGCATTTTTCTCCCCTACTGTGTGCCGGCACAAAACGCGGTAACTTCCGGCCGTCTGTATGTAGAGCCCCCTACCCTGATCTGTCTGGGCTTTGAGTGGTACATAGGTGGAGATGACAACCGCAACGCTTCTGTGGAAGTTGCCTACCGCAAAGCCGGAGACCCGGGCTGGAAAACAGGCATGCCTCTTATCCGGATTGGAGACGAGATGGCTGGCATTGCTGAGCTGACCTACAGGACGCCACGCCTTTTTGCTGGCAGCATCATTGATTTGGAGCCTGATACGGAGTACGAATGCCGCCTCACGCTCAGCGACCCTGATGGCGTGGAGCTTGGGCAGGCCGTACATATCCTACGCATCAAAACCCGGGCTGAGCCTCAGGCCAAAGCTAATGGCCGCATCCGGCATGTCTACCCTCCGGACTGGAAAGGCGAAAAGGAAACGCCCGCCTACGAAGGCCTGATGCATGCTTACTATGGCTTTCGGCGTTATGCTGACCACAATCAGACCGTTGACCCGGTACAGCCCGGAGATATGATCCTGGTGCATGCTGGTACTTACAAGGCTGATCGCTACAACTACCGTAATGAGCATGCGCTTACCTTCCACGGTACCTACAGCCTGACCCACGATGGCACCCCGGAGCGGCCCATTGTTATTAAAGCTGCCGGAGATGGAGCGGCCATATTCGATGGTGACGGCGCATACCGTCTGTTTGATCTTATGGCAGCCGACTACCACCACCTTGAGGGCCTGACCATCAGAAATGCCGACATTGGCATACTAGCCGGAGAGAAGAATGTACTTGGCTGTGAAGGGCTCGTGGTGAAAAACTGCCGGATAGAAAATGTAGGCATCGGCATCATGGCTCAGTACCGGGGCTGCCGCAATTTTTACCTGGCAGATAACCACATCACTGGCCGGGTCGATACCACCCGCCTGCTGCGCAAGGAAAGAGGGCCTGACGGCAAGCTGCAACAAAGAGCTTATTCTTACTACGGCGTCAAAGTCTACGGGCAGGGGCATGTCATCTGCCACAACTATGTGGCCTACTTCTTCGATGGCATTGACATTTGCACCCACGGGGCTGCAGAACTCCAGGAGGATGAGCGTAGCGTAGCCATCGACGTGTACAACAACGATATTTTTCTGACCAACGACAACTTCTTCGAAGCCGATGGAGGCACCTACAACCTCAGGTTTCTTCGCAACCGGGGCTTCAACTCCGCTCAATCGGGCTTCACCAATCAGCCTGTCTTGGGCGGCCCCGTATACTGGATCCGAAATATCGGTTACAACATTCCGGAAAAGCCTGCTCTCAAGTATTGGGAGACCCGCCCCGGCGCTATTATCGCCTACCATAATGTTATTACGACCTACTCCGGGCGCAGCTGGAAAGGCATGAACAATGCTCAATTCCGCAACAACCTGTTCCTGCAGCCTGATGACGCGCCACAGCCTACGCTGGGCATGAAGACCTACACGAGCTACACTACGAGCGATTACAATGGCTACCGTTTCCACGACGGACAGGAGGCCCCTTTTTCCTGGCATGCCCCAAAACCTGGTGTGCTCCGGGACTACGTACTCAGCCATGAGGCATCGACCTTCCAAACGCTGGAAGACCTCGCTGCCGCCACCGGGCAGGAGCAACACAGCATTACTGTAGACTTTTCAGATTTTGTAAAGGTACCGGTCCCGAATTTCAAAGCATGGCAGGCTGCTAACCCGGACCCCGATGCAGAAGCCTTCCCTATTTGGTATCCGGAAGGTATGGATTTTCACCTCAGCCCTGGTAGCAAAGCCATTGACGCAGGGGTGCGTATCCCTAATGTGAATGATGATTTCATGGGAGAAGCTCCCGATATGGGCGCACTGGAAGGCAATCGGCCCGCGCCCCACTATGGCCCCCGAAATTAGTGGTCAAAACAAGAATAGCACAATGGGTCCTATCTCAACAGTCTTGTGCCCGCATTGGCTATTTCGTGAATGGCTTCAGAATCGTAAATAATCTGACCAGGTTGCAAGCCCTGAGCAACAGCAATCATCGCTTTTGCGACATCCTCAGCTTCCACTGGCCGGTATTTGCCCATCACTTTACCCCGGATATAGGGAGCAACGCCCCGGGTCAGGCGCACCGCCAATTGCTCTGCCAGCCGTTGCTCTTGCCTTGGCCCCAGCAGTAAGGAGGGCTCGAAGATATGTATACCCCACAGGGGCAGCTCACGGATGGCGGCTTCCAGCTCTCCTTTCACGCGGGAATAGAAAAACAGGGAATCGCGGTCTGCCCCAACGGAAGAAACCAGCATCAACTGATTGGCACCTGCCGCTGCAGCTGCCTTCGCAGTTTCGTAAGCGTAGGTGAAGTCGACTTTGTAGAATGCTTCTTTACTACCAGCTTTAGCCATAGTTGTCCCCAGGCAGGAAAAGACATCCTGTCCCTCCATGAGGTACTGGTAATCAGCGGCTTTGTCAAAATCAATGACATGCTGCACAAACCCTTCGCCCTCAATGTCGAGCTTGCGCCGGCCAAAGCTGACCACCCGTTTGTAGGCAGGGTGCGCAATCAACTGCCGGAGCACAAAGCCGCCGACCAGGCCGGAGCCTCCAAATACCAATGCGGTCTTCTGATGTCTGCTAATTTCCATATTCACTGCAAAAGTAAGAACTTTTCCTTTTCTAACGCGACACGGGCAAGGTATAGTAAGATGCTGAGATCCCGCCCCAGATACCGAGCCCACCCTCTACATTCGACTCAATCAGGGTATAGCTCGAAAAGGGCCCCTGATTGGCCGTATTGAACTCCACGGTATTCCAAAAATCAAAGTGGGCTTCATCTATGGTCATCCACTTTACAGTGATGGTATCGCCTACCGTGTAAAAACCAAAGGTCTCCAGGTCAATATCCACACTTCCTCTGGGAATGGGGCGGAAGAGCGGGAATTCCACCACTTCACCATCAAACAGCCGGTCGTCTGTAACAGAAGCCCCCGGACTGATGATCGGGCCGCCATTGGTGCCCACCTGATAACGGTAAAAATTGGGCGTGCTTGCGGGGTCTTTCAGGTAACCCAATAGCTGCGCCAGGGTATCAACAGGCTCGCCCGGAGGGGGCCGGAACCGCAGGGAGTCGATTGGTACCCGTTCCGGAATGCTTGTCACGGCACGTAGTTGCCGCCCCTCTGCGTCCACCAGCAAAGTATAGGTTTTTCCTTCCTCACCAATCATGGAGAAACTCATATCAATGTACACACAGAAGTTGAAGCCGAGGCTGTCCACCGCAAGCCCAAAGGCATCGGCAGCCAGTTGCTTTTCCAGAGGAGATAGCTCATTCAGGCAGATTTCTTCCAGTTGTACGGTATCCTGGCCATCAGTAATGCGTACATCTGCCCCGCTTACGAAATTATCATTGAAGTCTTCGGCGCTAAATTCAGAAAAGAAATTAGTGGACCGCGAAAGAATCACAAATGGTGGGCGTGATTCCGCACCCGCTTCAATGTAGCCCTCCACTACGATTTCCTGAGGCAGGTCAACAGAAGCAGGCACGAATTCCTGCTCGCAGCTTACCGTGAGCCATCCCATTATCAGGACAAAAAAGAAAATACGATTCATGCAGCTTGGTTTCTGCTGGCAGAACAACCGTAGCCCGGGTAAGTTTTCGCTGTTAAGATTTAATCCGCTTATACCGCAAACGGATGGAGTTGCCAATTACCACCACATCCGAAAATGCCATAAACAGTGCGCCCCACATCGGGTTGAGAAAGCCCATAGCGGCGATTGGGATGGCCACAATATTGTAGGCAAAAGCCCAAAACAGATTCTGCTTGATGGTCAGCACCGTATGCTCTGAAATACCAAAGGCTTTGCGAAGGTACTCCAGCTTGCCGTTCAGCAGGATGATCTGTGCGGATTGGATCGCTACCTGGGAAGCATTGCTTAGCGAGACGCCAACGGTTGCCTTAGCCAAAGCCGGCGCATCATTGATGCCATCTCCAACCATAGCAGTAGGCCCCTGAGCAGAAAGGGCCGCAATGCGTTCCAGTTTTTGCTCCGGCAGCTGGGCACCGTAGTACTCCTCAATGCCAAGATAGCCTGCCACTTCAGCGACTTTCGCCTCCTGATCGCCACTCAGAAGCACCGCAGATTTGCCCTGTGATTTCAGGTAAGCCACTGTTTCCGCTGCATCCGCCTTAATATCATCCGCCAAAGTAATAGTCGCCAGCAGGGTATCGTTTTCGATCAGATAGAGAGCTCCCGGCTCGCCGGCGACCTGCGGTGGCAGCATCCGGTCAGAGCCGAGGCGAATGGTATGCCCGTGTTGGTCCCGTGCCTGCAGGCCACGCCCTTTCAGCTCTTCTACCTCCTGCAACTCCACCGCTACGCCATTCACCCGGCTCGCCATCTCCCGGAGCAGGGACTGTGCAATGGGGTGAGAAGAATGCTGTTCCAGTTTGTAAATCAGGGCGTTTGCCCGAGCCTCATCCGGCTGATGGTACTCAATATGCCTGATACGAAAATCCCCGGTGGTCAGTGTACCTGTTTTATCAAAGACTACTTTTTTGACGCGGGAAAAAACCTCCAGGGTTTGCCCGCCTTTCACCAGGATGCCATTCCTCGCCAAACGGCCCACGCCCACCATTACAGCTGTAGGCGTAGCCAGTCCCATTGCGCAGGGGCAGGAAATCACCAGTACAGCGATGGCATTCATCAGCGCCTGCCCGAAAGCCAGCCCAAAGACGAAGTGCCCAAGCAGAAGCGTCAGAAGAGCAATGCTCAATACCACCGGCACGAAAATAGCACTGATTTTATCCGCCAGCCGCTGTATATCCGGCTTGTCCTGTTGAGCGGTTTTCACCAGTTCTATCATTTGGCTCAATACCGTGTCCCGGCCTGCTGCCGTCACCTCCATTTTTACAGAACCGCCAACGATCACCGAGGCCCCGATGACCTGATCACCAGCCGACTTGTTCACCGGCAAGCTTTCGCCAGTCAGCATAGACTCGTCCACAGCCGCTTCCCCTTCCAGGATTTGGCCATCCAGAGGCACTTTATCGCCTTCGTTCACCAGCAAGGTATCGCCTACTTTGACTTCTTCCCGCTTCAGCGTGACCACCGCACCGGAGGGCATGATCTTACGTGCGGTCTCTACCTGTAGCTTCGTCAGCTCCCCAATCGCAGTCGTAGTCTGCTCCACCGCTCGCTTTTCAAGCCAGTTGCCCACCAGCACCAGGGTAACAATCGTAGCGCTCGTCTCATAAAAAATGTAATTGGCTTCCCAGAGCAGTGTCCCCACAAGGCTGTAAACGAAGGCGGCTGTGCTGCCTACAAAAATCAGCACATCCATATTGGGCACCCCTCCTTTAAGCGAGCTAAGGGCCGAGCGCCCGAAGTGCAGGAACCCGATCACGAAAGGTGGCAGGCACAGGGCCATTTGAAACCAGTAATTTTCCATGATGACCAACTCCACACCCGCCATCATAAAGAAGTGGTACATCAGTAGAGGGAAAGTGAAGATGGCACTAACCAGCAATTTGCGCTCCAGCGTCCACCATGGCCCTTTGGCATCGCTGTCCTCATCCACCACCGAAAAGCCCAGTTTGTGGATGCCCTGCCGGACTTTCTCCCGGTCGATGCCCGATGCTGTCTCCCGGTAGCGTACCTCCTTAGTCTGGAAATTCACATATACCTCTTCCAGCCCTTTACGCTCCAGGAATTTATTCAGGCTTGCCGCGCAGTTGTTGCACGTCATGCCCTCTACTTTCAACTCTACAATATTGTTAGCCATAGTGATGGTCGCTTTTCTGTCTGAATATAGAAAGGATGCTAAACCTTGCCCGCCCTTTCACACTTGTTAAAGGGTGTGCATAACAAATTGCACTTTTTCCTGGATAAGCTGGAGCAGAGCGGGAAGCTCTACCCCAGCAGCCATAGGGCTTAAATGCAGAGGGTTGCCTTTGTGTTTTGTGCAATTTGTTATACACACTGTTAAAGGTATGGAGCAGTTGTTTAATTTGGAACAGCTACCTTCGTATTATTAACACATCAATCCAAAATCAGATTAATGATGAGAACGCTAAGCCTGTTATTTGTGCTTGCCTTGTTTTTCACCGGCTGCCAGAGCGGCGGCAGCACCAACGAAACAGAAGAAACGACAGCCGACACCACTGCGGTGGATTCAGAACCTGCTACCAGGTATTCCCTCACGCCTTTCAGCGAGTCAAAAGCCTATCCTGATGCGGCTATTGAGGGTGTTACCTATGATGCCGGGAAATTCAACTTCACCATAAGTGGAGAAACGTACGAACTCGGTGTACAAACACCCGACGCAGACGCTAAAATGTGCGCCAACAGCGCTAAAGGCCAGCACATCCACCTGATTATCGATGATCAGCCCTATGCTGCCAAATACGAGGCTTCCTTTGACTACGAAATTGAGGACGGCGACCACTACATGCTTGCTTTTCTTTCCCGCTCCTACCACGAGAGTATCAAGACAGATCAGGCACATGTTGCTAAGAAAGTAACGATTGAGAACAATGGTTTCATGGCGGTCGATAATATTACAGAACCTATTCTGTTCTACAGCCGCCCTAAAGGTACGTACACTGGCAAAGCCCAAACCGAAAAGGTCATGCTCGACTTTTACCCGGTCAATGTACCAGGCTTCGGTACCGACCACATGGTGAAAGCCACTATCAACGGCGAAGACCATATGATCGACACCTGGCAGCCATACTATGTAGAAGGTCTTCCAATGGGTGAGAACACCATCACACTGACCCTCGTTGATGCCGAAGGCAATAAAGTAGATACGCCGCTCAATCCGGTTACCCGTACCTTTACCCTGCAGGAGGACCCGGCAGAGTAAATATTGAGCGCATCGCTTACCTATTTAAAGCGAAATAATCACTATACAGGCAGTCCGCACCCGCGGGCTGCCTTTCTTGTTACCCCCTCAATACAAAAAGTGCTGCTCGCACACTGTGCGGCAGCACCCAAAAGCCAGTAAACCAGTAGCCCTTTGGCTACTAACAAACAAACATTCTTGACGCTCCAAAGGGAAAAGTGCAGCCCGTGTAGCAGGTGATCTTGCCCCACACTGCTCTCCTTACCATTCTAAAGATGACGGATACGGGCTACACCTGTATAATCCCTTTCGAAGTTGGCTCTCCCACCGCAGGCGCAGCATTCTGCACCCATATTCCGGTGTTTTAGTATTTTGATGTAGTTTCGTTTTTCAATGACATCTAACTAATACCAACAACCGTGCCAAAAATGAAAAACCACCTTTTCCTCCTGTTTGCTTTTGTGCTGCTTTGGAGCTGTAATGGCTCTGAAACCAAGGCGCCACCCTACGCTGCACAAAAAATCGCCCTGGCAAATGAAGCCGCGGTGGTATCTCCCCACCCCTTGACCACGCAAGTCGGCATAGACATTCTCAAAAAAGGTGGAAACGCAGTCGATGCAGCCATTGCCGTGCAATTTGCCATGGCTGTTGCCTATCCGCGGGCAGGGAACTTAGGCGGAGGTGGCTTTATGGTACTCCGGCAGCCTGATGGCAACACCGCTGCGCTCGATTACCGGGAGCGCGCCCCTTTGGCTGCTCAGCGGGATATGTATCTTGACAGCACCGGGCAGGTGATCGAAGGGCTTAGCCGCAATGATGCGCTGGCTGCGGGCATTCCGGGTACGGTAGCGGGTATGGAAGCGGCCTTTAAAAAGTATAGCACGCTGCAAGACTGGGAGGCGCTGCTGGAACCCGCCATCCGTCTGGCAGAGGAAGGCTACCCCATCTCCCCTGCCGAAGCGGAACGCCTCAATAGTTTCCAGGAAGCCTTCCGCACCTATAACGAAGGGCCCAACCCCTTCATCCGCGACACCTTTGAAGCCTGGTACCTCCTCCGGCAACCAGTGCTGGCCCGCACCCTGCGCAGAATTCAACAACTGGGCGCCCGGGGGTTCTATGAAGGCCCGGTAGCAGAAGCCATGGTACAGGAATCCCGGTCCCGCAACGGTATCTTCTCCCTGGAGGACCTGGAGCGCTATGAACCTGCCTGGCGCACACCAACCCGCGCCAATTACCGGGGCTATACCGTCATTAGCATGCCTCCTGCTTCGAGCGGTGGGGTGGCGCTTTCGCAAATGCTAAACATGGTGGAACCCTTCAATTTACACGAAAAGCCCTTCCATAGCGCTGAAGCCGTCCACCTGATGGTAGAAGCAGAGCGCCGCGCCTTTGCCGACCGGGCAGCCCACCTGGGCGATACCGACTTCTACGATGTGCCTGTGGACTCCCTTATGAGCCGGGCTTATCTCGACCGGCAGATGGCTAACTTCGACCCTGCACAGGCTACGCCAAGCGACAATATCATTGCAGGAGACTTCCAGCTGCTTAAAGAGAGTTTTGAAACCACCCATACCTCAGTGGTAGATGCAGAAGGCCGGGCGGTATCCATCACCACTACGCTCAATTCCAACTTTGGCTCCAAGGTGTGGGTACGAGGCGGCGGCTTCTTTCTCAACAATGAGATGGATGACTTCAGTGCCAAACCCGGCGTGCCCAATCAATTTGGGCTAGTGGGCGCAGAAGCCAATGCCATTGCCCCCAAAAAGCGGATGCTCAGCTCCATGACCCCCACTATTGTGGAGCGGGACAGGCAATTGTATATGGTCCTGGGCGCGCCGGGCGGCTCCACCATCATTACAGCTGTATTTCAAGTCATCACGAATGTTACTGACTTTGGAATGTCTTTAGAGGAGTCGGTCAATGCCGGCCGTTTCCACCACCAATGGCTGCCTGATGAAATCCTGGTGGAGCGTGGTGCCCTGCCCGACAGCACTATGGCACAGCTCAAAGCCATGGGGCATACCTTCCGGGAAATTGAGCGCATGGCAGTGATCAAGGCTATCCTTAGAGACAAGGATGGTACGCTCCATGCAGTAGGCGATTTCCGTAACCCCGATGATGATGCAAAGGGGTATTGAGCAAAGTGTTGAGGATTCAAAAATAATGCCCGGGCTCCGGAATTTAACCGGAGCCCGGGCATTGTACGTTTCGAATTGAGGCCAATTACAGTTTCCCCGGGAAATGCCCCGGGTTCACCTCGTGCATCATTTTATAAACCTGCTCAAAGACATCCTCCGGACTGGGCTTGGTATAGTAATCGCCATTAGAGCCATAAGGAGGGCGGTGGGCACGCGCGGTAAGCGTCACCGGATCGGAATCAAGGTAGCGATAGCCGCCCTGCACTTCCAGCACCTCCCGCATCATAAATGCCGTAGCGCCACCGGGCACATCCTCATCCATAAAAATAATGCGGTTGGTCTTTTTCAGGGATTCCAGGATGATATGCTCGAGGTCGAAGGGAAGTAGGGTCTGCGCATCTATTAATTCCACAGAGATGCCCTGTTCTTCCAACAACTGCACCCCTGCCTGCGCTACGCGAACGCAGGAGCCGTAAGTCACCAGCGTCACATCTTTGCCCTTACGCAACACTTCCGGCACACCCAACGGAATGGTGTACTCACCGAGATTGTCCGGCACGCGCTCTTTTAGACGGTAACCGTTGAGGCACTCTACGACCAGAGCCGGGTCATCAGATTGCAGGATGGTGTTGTAGAAGCCGGCCGCCTGTACCATATCACGGGGCACAATGACATAAATCCCACGCAGGGCGTTCAAAATCATACCCATAGGCGAACCAGCATGCCAGATCCCCTCCAGCCGGTGCCCGCGTGTACGGATGATAGCCGGTGCTTTTTGCTGGCCATTGCTGCGCCAGCGTAGCGTTGCCAGGTCATCCGTTAGTGGCTGCAGCCCGTAAATCAGGTAATCGAGGTACTGAATCTCTGCGATGGGGCGGAGGCCACGCATCGCCATGCCAACCGCCTGCCCCATGATGGTCCACTCCCGGATACCGGTATCGAAGACCCGGCCTTTGCCATATTTCTGCTGCATGCCTGCGAAGCCCTGATTCACATCGCCAATATCGCCGACATCTTCACCGAAAGCACAAAGCTCCGGGTACTGCGCCAGTTTTTTGTCAAAGAAAGCATTAAGGACTTCATAGCCGTTTTTGACTTCAGAGTCTTCTGAGAAAGCTTTATGCACCACCGGTACATTCAGGGCAGCCTGAGGCGAGTCACTGTACAGGTGGGCATGGTAATGCTTATGGGCGAGCTGATAGGATTGTTCAATCCAGTTGCGAAGCCCAGCTTCCGCCTCCAGCCCGGCACCCATAATCTGGTAGAGCATCCGTCGGGCAACTTGCGTGACCTCTCCGTCTACAGGGTGCATGAGCCGTTCAAGCTCCTGCTTCAGCTCGTCGCAGGGGCCATTATCCTCAGGGATTTGCCCGAAGACCGATTTCAGGTCTTTGATACGTTTTTTGGTCGGTGCATTTACCGCTTTCCATGCTTTATCACGACTCTCCTTAGCATAAGCTTTGGCATCCTTACGGATTTTCTTCGCTTCCTCTTCGGTGAAGATGCCTTCTTTGACCATCCATCGCTCCATTAGCAGGATGGGGTCGTGGTCTTTTTCCCACTGCAGGCGCTCTTTTGATTTGTAGCGTTCGTGAGAACCGGAAGTGGAGTGCCCCTGCGGCTGAGTAACTTCTGTAATGTGGAACAGGGCCGGGCGGTGGGTCTCTCTCATTTTGGCGATACCTTTCATGTAGGTTTCCACCAACTCCGGATAGTTGCCGGCTTTGACCACGTAGATGTCCATACCGGTATCTTCGCCTTCAGTTTGGAACCCCTGAAGTGCTTTGGAAATACTCCCTTTAGCAGTCTGGTACTCTATAGGAACAGAAATACCGTAGCCATCATCCCAAACGGATATCGCAAGCGGCACCTGTTGAACGGCAGCAGCGTTGACCGTTTCCCAGAAAACGCCCTCAGAAGTTGAAGCGTCACCGATAGTCACAAAGCTGATTTCCTTACCATCCTGAGAGAAGTCTCCCCCGCTTAGCATCTCTGCATTTACCCGATAATGTTTGGAAGCCAGGGCGAGCCCCAGGGCACGGGCCATCTGCCCTGCCGTGCTGGAGATATCTGCACTAACGTTAAAGTGATTAAGCAAGTCGAGCCATTCGCCTTCATCATCAATGGTAGGGGTACCGAAATGGCCGTTCATCTGACGGCCACCAGAGAAAGGGTCGTTTTCAGGATCGGCATAGAGCTGGGCGAAGAAGTCTTCCACCGTTGCCAGGCCAAGAGCGAACATAAAGGTCTGATCACGGTAATAACCGCTGCGCCAGTCGCCTTTGCGGAACGCTTTGGCCATGGCCACCTGAGGCACCTCTTTGCCATCGCCGGTAATGCCGAACTTGGCTTTTCCGGTCAGCACCTCCTTGCGGGCTAACAAGCTGGCTTCCCGGCTGATACAGCAAATTTCAAAATCTTTGATAATTGATGCTCTGGATGGCCCGTCTTCTGAGTTAGCAGATTCACGGGTGAAAGAATGGTCTAGCATACTTTTATCAGTTATACTGGTTATAATTTGGTTTATTTTGCGCTTTTGCAAAATTTAATTTCAAAGGGCTTGGTTTGAGCTATGCTAATATACAAAAAATTTGGCACAACCACTACCCAAAAAGACAAAGAAAGCCGGTAATTGTTCGCAACTTAAGCGGCCCCGTCCCTGTTTGTTAAAAGGTGGATTAACAACTCATTAACCATAATGTAAGCGGCTCAGCTTTTATATTGACAGCATTAACTGTATTTTTGGGTCGCATCCAATTTATTTGTGATCTATCAAAAAAAAAAAGAATAACGTGATGAAGAAAGTATTTTCCGTATTAGCGCTGCTGGCCCTGGTAGCTACTGTAGGATTTAGTCAGAGTGATGCTGCAGCGACTCCGGTTGCTGCCGAAGAAGCTACAGAAGGCCCTCAGATGTCTTTTGAAACTGAAACTGTAGACTACGGCACGATTGAGCAGGGATCTGACCCTTACCGTGTATTTAAGTTTACCAACACGGGCACAGAGCCTCTGATCATCACGCATGCCAAAGGCAGCTGTGGCTGTACAGTGCCTACATATCCAAAAGAGCCTATCGCACCAGGCGAAACGAATGAGATCAAGGTCCGCTACGATACTAACCGCCTCGGTAAGTTCACCAAGCGCGTAACCCTGACTACCAACGCCGGTGAAGAGAAGCAGATGCTGACCATTAAGGGCGAAGTGGTGAAGAAGCCGGAAGAACCTGCTGGCTTACCTGCCAATGAAGGCAATATGTTCAACAATCAGTAATCGTTCTTTTCGTTACTGTCTACTAAAAAGCCCCGGACTGAAAATCAGTCCGGGGCTTTTCTTTTGGGATGGCAGGTGGAACTTGCGCCTGCATGTTAACTCAAACCTTTTTGCCCTGATCGGGTTATTTCTGATGCAACCCTTGAACAGGGGGACAAAAAAAACCCTTACTTGCAATGAAGTAAGGGCCTCTAACCCAAACAAATAAACACAAAAACTACTTCTTAAGTGTGTGTCACAAACATAGGATGAATTCTAATAATAGCCAAATTAATATATTTGGTTTTGTGACATCCTACATACGCTTTACGATATGCAATATACAAAAGAAACAGGAATAAATCGTATTTTTTCGTGACGAATTTGCATCGTATTGAGAAGCATTTATAGTGTCACACTTTTTTTCATTTAACTCATTGAGCAGTTAAGACATAAGGACAAGACAATAATCGGCAACTTTGTGACATAAAAAACCAGACATGCTTTTACTACTTTCACCAGCTAAGACCCTTGATTACAGTGAGTCTTCAACAGAACTGCACGATCAGCCCCGGCTTCTCAGTGACAGCAAACCTCTGATTGATCTCCTAAAGGATAAATCAGAATCCGAGCTCATGGACCTCATGAAAATCAGCGAAGACCTGGCTACTGTTAACCGGGAGCGCTATCAGGACTTTGAGACACCCTTTGACCTGAATAATGCCAAGCAGTCTGTTTTGGCTTTCAAGGGCGATGTATACGTTGGGCTGGGCGCAGAGGATTTCTCCGAAGAAGACCTCAAATTCGCTCAGACACAAATCCGTATCCTCTCCGGGCTTTACGGAGTGCTACGCCCACTGGACCTGATGCAGCCCTACCGGCTTGAAATGGGCACTAAGCTCCAAAACGAACGCGGCAAAAACCTTTATGAATACTGGGGCGACCGCATTACCGAACTGCTCAACGCTGACCTGAACGCCAACGGGCAGGACAAAAGCGTCATCAACCTCGCTTCCAAAGAGTATTTCTCTGCTGTGAAGCCCAAAGACCTCGCGGGAAAGCTTTATCAGGTTGACTTCAAGGAACACCGGGACGGGAAATATAAAATCATCGCCTTTTACGCCAAGAAGGCGCGTGGTATGATGGCGCGCTACGCCGTCAAAAACCGCATCACCGCACCTGAGGGCCTCAAAGCGTTCGATATGGACGGCTATAGTTTTAATGCGCGATTGTCCAAAGATCAGCACTTTGTGTTTACCCGTGAAAGCTAATCGTTATCGGTCAGCTTAAGATAATCCCGTACTGTAGTCAAAAAATACGACCGTTCATCCCCATCCTCAAAAAGCGGGGCGAAGGTAGAGTCTGCAGCAGCTGCGTACCAAACCTCGCCCCGCTTAAGGCTTTCGTAGAGGCGCAGTCCCAGTTCATATTGTTGTACTGGCGTGGGCGGTTGCAGTTGCAGGACTTCTAAAGACCAGCTGGTATCCTGCGATATCGTCAAAGGCGACAGAAAGCCCGCCTCCCAGGCGTTGGTTTGCAGGAAAAGGTATGCTTCATCCTCCAGCCAGTTGTTAGCGATAACCGGATAGATGGCTGGACGTTTTGTGACGGGTTCAAATTTACTGAGCCGGTACAGCTCAATGCGGCTCCTGGGCTGTTCATCTACGGTATACTGTGTGCTCCTCATATTTTTGAAATACAGCAGGGAGGGCGGTGTGGTGCGAAACCGGCGGTCTCCTGTACCCTTTTGACGCTCAGTGGAATCGGGGCTACAGGCCAGACAAATGAAAAAAAGACCAATGACAGCCCAGGAAGTTTTCATATCTTTCTTTTTTAAATTGCCCTAACTAACAACATGCGACAGATAAGGTTTTTCTTTGCCCTGCTGCTGACCACCGGCCTGACGATACTGGCCAGCCTGCACCAGCCCCTGGGGTCTCCCCTGCCCGCAACAGGCCAATTCCTGAGCCCTTTTACCGGGTTTTGGCAAAATGCTGAGCGAGCCGATAAATTTCCGGACGAAAACCTCGTATTCCCACAGCTTTCCGCTCAAAGTGAGGCCCTGTTCGATGAGCGGGGTGTGCCCCACATCTTCGCGCAAAGCAACGATGATGCTGCTTTCATACAGGGCTACATCCATGCCCGCGACCGGCTCTGGCAGATGGATATTTCGGTACGGGCTACCATCGGGCGCCTGTCTGAAGTGATGGGCGAGCGTACCCTGGAGCGCGATCGTTTACAGCGGCGCAAAGGGCTGCTGTGGGGGGCTGAGAATGCGCTGAAAAAGTGGATGTCCTCTCCGGAGGAAGCTGCCATCATCAACGCTTACTGCGAGGGAGCCAATGCGTATATCAATAGTCTTAGCCCGGCAGACTATCCCATCGAATTCAAGTTGCTGGGTTATGCGCCGGAGCCATGGACGCCACTGCACATCGCCGCTTTTTACAAATCCATGTCAGAAGCCCTTTGCAGCCGGCACGAGGACATTCCTGCTACCAATGCGCGATTACTGCTTGGCGACAGCCTTTTCCAGGTGCTTTACCCTGAGCATAACCCGAAGCAATCCCCCATTATTCCGGATGTTGTTCAGTGGGGTTTCAATCCGTTACCCCTGGCATCTTCCGCAACCGGCGACAGCATGCTGAGCAGCGGTGCAACCCGAACGCCCTTCGAGCTCCCCTCGCCATTTATTGGCAGCAACAACTGGGCGGTGAGCGCCGAAAAAACAGCCAACGGAGCCCCCATCCTATGCAATGACCCCCATCTGCAGCTCCGCCTGCCCGCTGTGTGGTATGAAGTACAAATGCAAACGCCGGAATACAATGCCTATGGAGTATCCTTCCCGGGTGTACCTGGCATCATAATCGGATTTAATAAGAATATGGCTTGGGGTGTCACCAATGTAGGGCACGATGTGCTCGACTGGTACCGGATCGACTGGGCGAACCCCGAGAAAACAGCCTACCGGATTGATGGGGAGGAAAAGCCTGTGCGGGAAGTCGTGGAAGTCATTCAGGTCAAAGGGCGCGATGAACCCCTGCGGGATACCGTCCGCTACACCGTCTGGGGGCCGGTCACCTACGATGACCCGGAACATCCCAATCATGATATGGCGATGCGCTGGCTGGCCCACGATGAGCCGGCAGAAAAGCCTTTTTACGCCCTCGGTGTTTTCACGCGCCTGATGGGCGGGCAGGGGCTGTCAGACTATCAAACGGCCCTGCGTGGGTGGGAAAGCCCAGCCCAAAACTTTGTCTTCGCCAGCAAAGCCAATGATATTGCGATTACCGTAAATGGAAAACTGCCCCTGAAAGAAGACCAACAGGGGCGTTTCGTACAGGACGGCAGCCGCTCGGCTTCAGGCTGGAAAGGCTTTATCCCCCACGAGCACCTGCCACGGGTAGTCAACCCCGAGCGGGGCTTTGTCTCCTCCGCCAACCAACGGTCAACCGCACCTGATTATCCATACTACTACAACGGTGGCTTTGACGATTACCGGGGCCGCTACATCAACCGTCGCCTGGCGGAGATGGAAAATATTACCGTGGAGGATATGAAAGCCCTCCAACTGGACAGCCGCAGCCTGAAACCGGAGGATGCACTGCCGGTACTGCTGCAATTACTCGACAGCACGGCTTCCGAATTACGAGCGCACGAACGGGTCAAAACGTTGAGAAACTGGGACTATAATTTTACGAAGGATGGGGAAGCACCCAGCCTGTTTGAGGACTGGTTTGAAGCCGCTTACGCACAGACTTTTGACGAATTCATCGTTTGGGAGGACTCTCTGGAAGTCCTTAAGCCTGAAGACTGGCGGTTCATTGAGCTGCTGGCCACCCAACCCGGCCATGCCATTTTTGACCATCAGTCTACTCCGGAGGTGGAAACCGCCGAGGAGGTCGTCCTAATGGCACTGAAAAAAGCACTGGAACAGCCACCGGTCTCCTGGGCAGAGCATAAGTCAACTGACATCGGGCACATGGCCATGATCCCTGCTTTTTCCAGATTAGACCTGGACGTAGGAGGCTATGGAGATGCGCCTAATGCCATTAAACCCGACCACGGCCCTTCCTGGCGTATGGTAGTAGAGTTGGGGGAGCAGCCCAATGCGTGGGGCGTATTCCCCGGCGGCCCTTCCGGCAATCCAGGCAGTGCCTTTTATGATCCTATGGTGACGCCCTGGGTGGAAGGGCAGTACAACCGCCTGCACCTGCTGGACGGCCCTGATGACCCCGCTGTTAAGCCCCTTTACCGACTCACCTTCAAAACTGCTGAATAACTATGCAAAAGACATTATCTGCAACCATAGCCATCCTGGTGGGTGGTGCTGTAGGCCAGGCGCTGCTGGCCTGGTGGAGCCTGCCGGTGCTGGCGGCTCTTATTGCCCTCATTTTCCGCCTGAGCCCCCGTCCTGCCCTGTTTGGCGGTTTTCTGGGCGGGCTACTGCTGTGGGGAGGCTATGCTGCGGTCCTTAATGCCCAGAACGATGGTATTTTAAGTGCAAGAATTGGTGAGCTTTTTGGTGGCCTTGGCGGGCCATTGCTGGTACTCATTACCGGGCTCTTTGGCGCTATATTCGCTGCCCTTGGCGCCTGGACCGGCAGCCTGGCCAGAGGAGATTCAGGCTCTTAAATGCCGTACTTTTCGACCGGCTTATTTCGCACAAAGAACGTTGCAAACCTTAATTCTGTCGAATAACCTTGACCGGTGGCGTTCATATCGTTATCTTGAATATCGAAATGCTAAAACAGCGTAATGGAAAACAGCAGTTACGAACAGGCCCGCAAAAGGGTTAAGGAAAAAAAGAAGTTCTACGAGCACTTAGGCTCTTTTCTCATTGTTAATATTTTCCTGTTTTTGTTGAACATCTTCACTTCACCAAGCCACTTTTGGTTTATCTATCCACTCCTGGGATGGGGTGTGGGGCTAATGAGCCACTACTATCAGGTATTCGGCTTTCCAGGCATGCGGGGGGAAACCGCAGAATGGGAACAGCGGGAAATGGAAAAGGAAATGCGCCGGCTCGAAGGTGGCTACCATGAAGAAGACCACCTGGAGCTTCGGGAATTGGATAAAAAACCTCAAAGAAAGTGGCGTGATGAAGACTTGGTCTAAATGACAATAATCTACATCCCGCCCGGCGTGCGCTCTGCCTCCGGCTGAGCGACGCTTTTGTAGTAGACCCTTGACCCGGGAGCTACGCTACGGGTAATCCATACATTACCACCAATCACACTGTCGTGGCCAATGATGGTCTCCCCTCCTAAAATCGTAGCGCCGGAGTAAATCACAACGTTATCCTCTATTGTGGGGTGGCGCTTGGTTTTCGCATATTCTTTGCGGACACTCAATGCGCCCAGTGTTACGCCCTGATAAATTTTCACGTTGTTGCCAATTTCCACCGTCTCTCCGATAACGATACCTGTGCCGTGGTCAATGCAGAACCGCTCGCCAACGGTAGCACCGGGATGTATATCAATCCCTGTTACCCCATGCACATGCTCGGTAAGAATCCGTGGTATTAAAGGAACCCCCAGCCGGTGAAAAGTATTCGCTAACCGGAATACCGCAATGGCACGGAAGCCCGGGTAAGTCCGGATCACCTCCGTACGGCTGACCGCAGCCGGGTCCCCCGCCATGATCGCATCCGCATCCATTTGGAGGAGCTCATAATTTCGGGGAAGCTCGTCCAGAAAAGCAGCTTCCAGGTCCTCTGCCCCGGCAGGCAACAAGTCCTCAATCTTCTCAAGCAAGGTGAAGAGCTCCAGCTTCAGTTGCTGATAATGCTGGCCGACCTCCCTTTCGCTGCGGTAGCGCCGGTTGGAAAGTTCTGGAAACATAACGCTAAGCAACCCATCCAGCCAACTGCACACCTCGCTGGGCGAAGGGATTTTGCGGGAATCGCGATGGGCGTGGAACAATTGCTGAATAAACTGCTGCTCTTTCATGATGATTTATTCATAAGGGCTTCCAGAAAAATAAAATACACAACTGGTTTTGTTCTAACGTTGCACAAAACCAACCATAGGGCGGGTTTTGTGTAATGTTGGGGCAAAAGCTTTTTGAAAGTTGTGTATTTTTATTCTTGCCCCACTACTAATGTCTAATCATAAAAGTTGAACACCGGAAAAGTTTTACGAAGGCTTGCGTATTTCTGCCCATGCTGCTTTGGTACGGTCGTGTATCTTGGTTTTGACAAACTGCTCCAGGGCGGGGAAGTCGTCTTTGCCAAATGTTTTCTGGATTTGCCCTTCGCTGAGATAGCTTGCCCGGTCGCACACCTGCCTTACTGTAGCCATAATGTGGGAGCTGAGCAGCAGGCAAAGGCCGTTGCGCCTCAACTCTTCCAAGATTTCATACAGAATTTCCGTACTCTCGAGGTCCAGCCCGCTGAAAGGCTCATCCAGCAGCAATACCTGGCAGCCCCCCGCTAAAATCCCCAGTAAAGCCAGCTTTTTGCGCATCCCGGTGGAGTAGGTCTCCGTTAAGTCCCGTAGTGGCAGCTGAAAAAGCCCGTTCCACTTATCGATTGAGAAGCCCGGGCTGCGATGGCTGCACAATTCAAGGTATTCCTGCCCGGTCTGATAGGGATAGAAGTAAGGCTCAGCGGGCAGGTAGCCAATCCCGGCAGGCGATAAAGGCGCTCCCTCCCAGCTGACTTCCCCGGTAAAAGAAGGGCCTAAACGGCATAATGCTTTAAAAAAGGTGGTTTTCCCGGCTCCGTTGACCCCCAATATACCGTGTACTTCGCCGGCCGCGGTTTCCAGGCTTATATTGTTCAGGATAAGCGTATGGCCGTATCCGGCAGTGAGGTTACTGATGTTAAGCATCGTATGCCATTTTGAAATGATGCCGCGCTCTTTTCACAAACCGCAGCAAGTAAAAACCCACTACCGGCAACAGCAGAGGAAAGAACAGGCTAAAATAAGCCAGGGTGACTGGCAGGCTTTGCATGACCCGTTGGCGGCCTGGGTGCCAGGTGGCGTATTTATAAGCAATGGAGAAAGCAAGTATCAGCACAATAAAGCCTAAACCAATTAATGCCAGGTACCAGTATTGCGGATGAAAAGCCAGGTGCAAAGCCAGGCCCGGCCCAAAAACCACCAACTGCAGCGCAAAATGCCGAAGCCCGTGCCGCCATAGGCCTCCTCCATTCACGATGACTGCTATCGTTACCTCCCGGGGTTCCTGATATTCAAATACCGATGGGATAAAGCTGGCCCAAAGCAACAACACGATCGGCAATACCGCCATACCGTAGGGTGCTGTCAGGCTTAGCAACCAAAGCAGAGCAAACAGGACACCGTAACGCCTCAGCGCGCTCCGCCACTCAAAAAGTGCAACGGGCAACCAGCTTACGTTCAACTTTGGATTGAATGCCGCCCGGAAAGCCCGAACGGGCAGGAAGCCACAAGCAAGACTACACAAAACCGCGGCCAGCCACATCAGCCAACTCCCTATGTAAATCAGAAAAGGCAATACCACCACAGTACTCACCATAGCATATTCGAGCCCCAGGACCCAGCCCACCGGAAACCCGGCTCGCTCCAGGAAAAATTGGTCTTTACGCCTGTAGTGCCAGCTTATGGACAAGAGCAACGCAATGAACGGGATACTCCACCCGGGTGCCCCATCCATTGCTTCAATCCCCTGCAACGCAAAGACCAGCAGCAGCGGCAGGGCAATCACGCCAGGCCAGCCCGCGGAATACAGAATGCGCCTGAGTTGCCGTACCCGAAAGCGAAAATAAACCCTGAAACTGTTAATGGACAAAATCATGCGCTCGTTGATAACCTTGCTCAAGTTAGCCAAATCAGGTCATTTACCCAGCACCATTCTGCCAACACCTCCTGATTGCAGACGAAACGCCAGTCGGTTCCCGTAATCCTGAACATTCTGCATCCGTTCCTGTATTTTAGCAGCAGTGCTTCTATTGATGCCCACAGGCCATGATTAGACACCTGAATACCAATAAGTAAGGTTGAACCTGCTTCAAAAAAAACAAAACCATGATCAAAACCCAGGGCCTGACCCGCCGCTTTGGTGACTTTACTGCCGTCCGGGAGGTTTCCTTTGAGTTGCAAGAGGGCCAAACCCTTGCCCTCATCGGCCCAAGTGGCTGCGGCAAAACCACCACCCTTAAAATGCTCAACCGCCTCATCACACCAAGTGCCGGCAAAGTTTGGGTAAACGGGCAGGACATCAGCCAGCAGCCGGTAGTGCAGTTGCGGCGTCAAATGGGTTATGTCATTCAGGATATGGGACTGTTCCCGCACTACACCGTGGCAGAGAACATAGCCGTAGTGCCCAGGTTGCTGGGCTGGGAGGCCGGCAAAATCAAAGCCCGGACCGGTGCCTTGCTGGAACAACTGGGGCTGGATACCGGCGCTTTTGCCCAAAAATACCCGAACGAGCTCAGCGGCGGGCAGCAGCAGCGGGTTGGTATTGCAAGAGCCCTGGCTGCCAATCCCCCTATCGTGCTGATGGACGAGCCCTTTGGTGCCCTCGACCCGCTGACCCGGCAGCAAATCCGGCGTGACTTTATGGAGCTGGAGGAGCTGCGCTCCAAGACCACCATTATGGTAACCCACGATATTGAAGAAGCCTTTGAAATGGGCAGCCTCGTGTGCCTGCTCAACCGGGGCGAAGTGCAGCAACTCGCCCCACCGGAAACCCTGTTGCAGTCTCCCGCCAATGAGTTTGTGGCCGACTTTGTGGCGGAAAAAGCCGCACAGCTCGAGTTGCGGTCGGCGAAACTACGGGATATCTTCAGCGAACTGCCCGAAGCGCCGCCATTGCCAGGGAATGCACTGCCCCTATCCCCCACCCTGCCGCTCCTGAGAGCCATCTACCGACTTGCCAAAGTACGGGGCGAACATCCGCTTGGCTCGACCACCTACCAGGGGCAGCAACGCTATTTCACGCTTTCCTTACTTATCGAAGCCTTTAAAAACAACCTTCAGTCATGGGCGAACTAATTACCTTCTTCAGCGATAATCAGGAAAAAGTGATGGAGCAGGTCCTTGAGCACATCGGGCTTACCTTTATCTCACTTTTGCTGGCCGCTGTTATTGCGATCCCCGCCGGCATATTTATCACGCGGCGCCCCAGGCTATCCGGAGGAGTGCTGGCCTTTACAGGGATACTACAGACCATTCCAAGCATTGCGTTGCTCGGTTTTCTGATCCCGATTCTGGGCATTGGGCTCAAGCCCGCCATCTTTGCTTTGTTCCTCTATGCCCTGCTGCCCATCTTGCGGAATACTTACACAGGCATTAGCGAAGTGGATGCTGCCGTTAAGGAAGCGGCGCTGGGCATCGGGCTCTCAAAGGGGCAATTGCTGCGGCAGGTGGAGCTGCCCCTTGCCCTTCCGGTCATTTTTGCCGGGCTCCGAACAGCAACGGTGATCAATGTAGGGGTAGCCACCCTCGCTGCTTATATCGGTGCCGGCGGGCTTGGGGAGTTTATCTTTGGAGGCATCGCGCTCAACAACGCCACGATGATCCTCGCCGGAGCACTGCCCGCTGCCCTGCTCGCCATTATCTTTGACCAACTGCTCGCATTGCTGCAAAACACCAACGCGCGCAAGCTTTCCAAAGCAGGCAAGCCCTTGCTGCTAATCATCCCGTTGCTCTCTTCCGCCTACTTCTGGCCGCAGGCTTATGCACCGGGCTGGAGCGCCGGTTTCCCACCCGAATTCATGGGCCGCCCCGATGGCTATCAGAAGGTGGTGGACACTTACGGCGTGGATTTCACAACTACCATCCTAAACAATGCTTTAATGTATAAAGCAGTTTACGAGAGTGAAGTGGATGTTATCAGCGGCTATGCTACCGACGGGCGGGTGGAGGCTTTCCGCCTCCGGCAGTTAGAAGATGACCGCCATGCTTTTCCTCCCTATTATTGCGCTCCAATTATGCAGAAAAAGCTGGCTGAGGAAAATAAAAACCTAACGGAAGCACTTGGTTTGCTCGAAGGGCGGATTGATGATTCCGTGATGACGGTGCTGAATTACCGGGTGGACTTCGACAAAATATCGCCTGAACAGGTAGCCCGGGACTTCCTGAAAGCGGAGGGACTTTGGCGGGCAGACCAAAAGCAAGGCGGGGAAACGCTCATCATCGGTTCCAAGATCTTTACCGAGCAGTATATTCTGGTGGAGCTCTTCAGTCAACTCATCAACGGGTACACCGATTATGATGTGGACACCCGCCCGGGGCTGGGAGGCACCAAGATTTGCTTCGATGCCTTGCGCAATGGCGAGATCGACCTTTACCCGGAGTACACCGGGACCGGGCTGCAGGTACTACTCAACCCACCTCAGGACACCCTTGAGCACATCATTACACAGCCCGATGCTGTCTACCGGTATGTCAGCCGGGAATTTGAGGCCCAATATGGACTAAAGTGGCTTGCTCCGCTTGGATTTAACAACACCTATGCCCTGATGATGCGGGAGGCGCAAGCGGAGTCTATGAATATCAAATCTATATCCGACCTCATCCGCCAACAGTAAAAAGCCGGATTTAGAAATCCTTAGCCTGATACCTGACCTCCCCGTCCACCATAGTCATCAACACTTTGGACTCGAGGATTGCTTCGTCCGTACAATTGACGAGGTCATGTGAAAGCACCACAAAGTCAGCCGCTTTACCTTTGGTAACAGAGCCTTTGAAGTCCTCCTCAAAGCCGGCATAAGCATTGCCCAGGGTGTAGGAGTGGATGGCTTCCTCCCGCGTCATCCGTTGCTCCGGGAAGAATTCGAAACCATTATCTGCCCGTTTTCGGGTAACGGAAGCATAGAAGCTCAGCAGCGGGTCCACATCCTCCACCGGGGCGTCTGTGCCATTGGCGATAATGACGCCTTCATCCAGCAGGCTGCGCCAGGGGTAGGCACCAAGCCGGGAGCGCTCTCTGCCCAGTCGCTTTTCCACAAATGGTGCATCGGAGGTACAGTGAATACCCTGCATGGAGGCGATGATGCCCATTTCGCGAAAGCGTGGAATGTCTGCTGTATCGAGATGCTGGGCATGCTCGATGCGCCAGCGGAGATTTTCCTTTTCCGGATTTGCACTGAACTGTTCCTCGTAAATATTGAGGACTACCCGGTTAGCACGGTCGCCGATCGCATGCACGCACATTTGCATATCGTTGTCCATAGCCAGTTGAGCGATATTTTTCACCTCCGGGATGGGTGTGGTGTTTTGCCCGGTGAAGCCTTTCTTATCATTGTAAGCCCGCAACAGCCATGCACCGAAGGCACCAAGGGCACCGTCTACTTCAGACTTGATAGCCCGGCAGGTAAAGTAGTGGTTGCCGATGTCAATTTTCGGATAGCCATCGAGGTTGTCTTTCATCTCATCGTAGCTGTGGCGGACCATCGCCCATAGGCGGAGATCGAGCTCGCCGTCCTCTGCCATTTGCTCGTAGCGCTCAAGTTCAAAATATTTGGACCCCGCATCCTGGAATGAAGTAACCCCTTTTTTCAGGCACTCTTCTTCCGCCAACTCAATGGCCCTGTACCACTCCTCTGTCTTTGCCTCCTCAGAAAGACCGGCCCGGTAGTCATCGTACGCCGCATTGATGAGGCTCATGGCCCGTTCTTCAAACACGCCAATCGCTTTGCCGCGGGAGTCCCGCACCACCTCCCCTCCTGAAGGGTCGGGTGTTTCGGCAGTTACGCCGGCAAGTTCCATGGCCTTCGCATTGGCAAACAGGGAATGCCCGCTTGCATGCCGCAGCATAACCGGATTATCAGCTGACACAGCGCTCAGTGCATCGTGATAAGGATAACCCAATACTGATGGGCTTGGCGTCTCCGTCCACTTTTCCTGATGCCAGCCACGGCCCACAATCCATTCTCCTGGCTCGGCCTGTGCTGCCGCTTCGGCTACCATCTGCACGATCTCCTCCCAACTGCTGGTGTGGAGAAAATTGAGGTTGATCAGGCTGTACCCAAGGCCAGAAAAATGCCCGTGCCCCTCAATAAACCCGGGCATCATAAAGCGCCCCTGCAGATCAATAACTTCGGTACTGTCCCCCCGGAGTGCCATTAGATCAGCGGTGCTCCCCACATCTATGATACGGCCTCCCCTGAGAGCAACCGCCTCAGCGCCGGGCAACAAAGTGTCCACGGTGTAAATATTGCCATTGATAATCAGCGTATCGGCAAACTGATCAACGGAAAGGCTTTGGCTACAGCCCGTGCCTAAAGCCAGGAGCAGGAAAAAGGAAAGGAGTCGGTTCATACTAATTCATTATTTGAAGGGCTCAAAATAACGAACTTTCGGCAAACTAATGCCGGTAGCCCTTCCAGGTCCCGCCGTATCGGTACCCCGGTCGTTTTTGATGTTGCTCACAACAGCTTTTACAGACAAAAACCCAGGGGCCCTTCTTTTGAAGCTGCACCCTGTACAACGTGGTTTCCTCCCGATTACAGGTATTACAGATCTTTGTTTTCATATTTAAACACAAATGTGAATGAGGAGCAACAGTTTCAAAAAATCAGAAGAAATTTAACAGGGATTTTGAAACCCAATAAAATCCCTGACGTATTAAGTGTAGAAATATTAGAAATTACCTTATATTTACTCCCCCCTACTGAGAGCATTATATCTATCTTACCAAGATCGCATAACGCACAACACTTCCCCACAACACTAAGACAGCAAAATAGAACACGCTATACACCAGCCTTGTGGAATAGGTTGGCATTAATTAATTGACAACATCAAACAGATATGCCCAAAAACAGAGTGTCAGGCCTGTGCCTGCCGCTCTGCCTTTTGCTACTTAATCTGTCATAGTATACTGTAGAGGGCGCGGGGTTTTAGTATCTGTTTGGGTTCTTAAAGTTTTTAAAACCCGAATATTTATGAAGTGTTTGGTACAGTTTCTAGGATTGTTTTTTTTGGCGCTCCCCCCACTTCTGGCACAAAACACCCCCACAGTCTCTCCTTGCGGAGCTATTGCCAGTCCGGCATCCATCCAATTGATGGACAGTCTGCAACAGGACTATGAGAACTATGCTGCCGCCTTTTCCCCCGGCAGCAGTTACAGTATGGTGGATATGGTCCCTGTACAGGTCCACATCATTCGCCGAAGTAACGGCACCGGCGGGATCACGGAAGCGGAGTTCAATACCGGCATGAATGAAGTCAATGACTTTTTCATTAATGCGAACATGGAATTCTTCCAGTGCGCCCCCATCAATTTCATTAACAGCGACACCTACTTCAACTTTAGCATTTCAGAAGAGACCAGTTTCTGGAATACTTATGGCGTAGAGGATGTCCTCAATATTATCATTCCGGGTGGCAGCCTCACGACAAGTTCAGGGGGCGGCCTTTGCGGGTACGCCTATCTTCCCGGCGGCGGGCGGGACCTGATTACCGTTGCCAACAGTTGTTTCCTTTCCGGCGGTAACACCTTTGCACACGAAGTAGGCCACTACTTCGGGCTTTACCATACCCACGGAAAGACCAATTGCGGCGGGCTGACCGATGAGCTTGTTAACGGCTCTAACTGCAGTACCGCTGGCGACGACATCTGCGACACCCCTGCGGACCCCGGCTTGCTGGGCATAGGCTGTACCGGATATGTGGTGTCTAACTGTGTTTATACCGGCAGCTTTACCGATGCAAACGGCGACCCTTATGATCCGGACGTGTCCAATATCATGTCTTATGCTCCTCACAGCTGTCGAAACACCTTCTCCGCCGGCCAGTATGCACGGGCCAGCTTTTACAACACCAACGCCAGAGGCTACCTTTCCTGCGGTACTGCGCCCAGTGTAGGTTCTACCTGTACGGATGCTCAGCCTATTACCACTAATGGAAACTACTTCCCTGACGGGCCCGATGAGGGGAACGGTTGTGTGAACTGTTCGGGAGGTGCTCAGCATGCAGACTGGTTTTATTATGATGCGCCTGCCAATGGAAGTATATCCATCAGCAGCTGCCTGAATGATGTGAATACCCGGCTTTGGGTTTACACCGGCTCCTGCGGCAACCTCACCCCAATTGACAACAGTGATGACGACTGCGCTATCAGCCAAAGCGGGCCGAATCTTGCCAGTGAGGTCATCCTGAATGTAACGGCTGGTACCCGCTATTACTTTGAATGGGACGACCGCTGGTCTGCCGACAATTTTGGTTTTTCCTTTTCCTATACGACTCCCTGCAGCCCACCCTCTAATGTAGAAACGGTTTCAGCTGATTACTCTCATATCACTCAGGATTGGGAAGCGGTACCCGGCGCACAAGGCTATAATGTAAGGTACCGCACCGTTCCAACTGCCCCATGGACGGTCGAGCAGGGCCTGGTCCAAAGCGAACATACTATGGAGAACCTGTCTCCTTGTAATACGCTGGAGTGGCAGGTGCAGTCTGTTTGCAATGGCATCCCCAGTATCTGGAGCAATCCTTATACTATTAGCACTACGGGGTGTTCAGATGCCTATTGCTATTCCTACGGCAACAGTTGGAGTGCCTGGATCACCAGTGTAGCCTTAAGTAACTTATCCAATAACTCAGGCAACGGCAATGGATACTCCAACTTCACCAATTTAACTGCTAATGTGGTACAAGGACAGTCCTATACGCTCATCATGAATTCCGATGACGAATTCGTGGCTCCCGTTTACTGGCGGGTATGGGCAGACCTTAACCAGGACAGCGACTTTGAAGACCCGGGGGAGCTTTTGCTTTCTGCGGCCACGAACAGTAGTTCATTGGTCTCCGGGGCGATCACGATTCCCGCCGGAAGCAATATCGGAAACACCCGACTGCGCATTAGTATGGACCGCAACAACTTCCCCGGGCCCTGCTCCACCGGTGGGTTCACAGATGTAGAAGACTACAGCCTGAACATACAGCCTGGTTTTTGCAGTACTCCCTCGGCTCCATCCGTCAGCAATATTGGCTACGCTTCTGCTCAAATTGCCTGGCCGCCTTCTCCCGGCGCCAGCGCTTATCAGATCAGGTACCGGACTGTGGGCAGTTTCACCTGGTCCACAACTTCATGGCTAACCGATACGACAGATTACCTCTACAACCTCATCCCTTGTTCAGACTACCAGGTGGAGATCAGATCGGACTGCGGCAGCAACTTTAGTGACTTTTCTGCTACTTCAGCATTCTCCACCATTGGATGTGATGACGATTATTGCTACTCCTATGGTAACAGCCGAAACATCTGGATAGACCGGGTCAACATAGGCGCTATCAATAATATTTCCGGCAATGACCATGGATACGGCCATTATACCCACCTCAATACCAGTGTACAGCCAGGAAATAGCTACCCCTTGTTCCTGCAGGCTCAGGGGCTTTCTTCAAGTACGCTGGTTTACTGGAGGGTGTGGGTTGATTTAAACCAGGATGATGACTTTAATGATGCGGGCGAACAGCTTTATCAGGGCACGAGTGGCAGTCAGGGGTCTCTCAGCGGCCAGCTCTCCATCCCAGGCGGCCTGTCTTCAGGCAGTACCCGTATGCGGATTGCAGTGAGCACCGGTGGCTACAGCGCCCCTTGTGCTACCGGAGGGATCCGCGAAGTAGAGGATTACCAGCTGACCATAAATAATCCGGATTTTCTGACTATCACACCAGGTAGCCTTAGCATACCGCATACCGGAGGCACTGCCGGCTTCAGTATTGAGTCTAATACCAACTGGCAAATAATGGAAAATGCTCCATGGCTGTCTGCTAGTCCGCTGAGCGGTCTGGGCAACGGGATTGTGACCCTAACCGCCACGCCTAATTTGAGCACCAATAACCGTTCGGTGAATGTTCTTGTTACTGGCGACGGCGTGGCAGACCAGATTGTAGCCGTGACTCAAACTGGTGCCCCTGCCAATATCGCTATGACCCCTGCTTCTCAGGTAGTTACCGCTCCGGCAGGCCAAACCACTGTTCAGGTAACCTCCAATGTAAGCTGGACGCTAACCTCCAGTCAGAGCTGGGCAACGCTTTCTCAGAGCTCCGGATCGGGGAATGCCACCATTACCATTTCCTACGATGAGAATACGTCATCAACCCAGCGAACGGCAACCTTGACCCTCAACAGTCCGGGGCAGCCCGCACAAACAGCTACCATCCTGCAAAACGCAGCAGCCACCGGCCCGGTACTAACAGTGAGCCCTGCCAACCAGCAAGTAGGGGCTCCTGCCGGGCAAACTACGGTGTCAGTAAGTTCAAACGTAAGCTGGACCGCTAATACCAGTCAGTCCTGGGCAACCCTTTCTGCTGCTTCAGGGAGTGGGAACCAGACCCTCGTGGTCACCTATACAGCAAACACCTCCGGCAACCCGCGTTCTGTGATGGTGATCCTCAATACGCCTGGTTTGCCCCCCCAGATGGCAACCATCACTCAGGCTGCGGGGACTGCTGCAACCCTGAGCGTCACCCCGGCCAGCATAACGGTAGAACACCCGGCAAACTGTGTCTCTTTTTCAGTAGCCAGCAATACTTCCTGGACAGCTACTGCTCAGACCGCCTGGGTCACTTCCGTGAATCCTATCAGTGGCACAGGAAACGGGACCATTACTGTATGCTATGAGGAGAACAACAGCGGCTCCTTGCGTATTGCCAGTATTGGGTTTTCAGGAGGTGGTGTTTCAACTACAGCGACCATCAACCAAAACCCGGAATCTACCGTTGCGCCATGGCCCGTGAACCCCACGGGTATTACCCATACCGTTGTCCTTCCAGATACGCTCTACAGCGACTTAGGTGGTGGCATTCTCAGCCCCACTGACTGGATCGGTTTTTTCTATGACGACAACGGGACAGTGCGTTGCGCCGGTGCCGGGCAATGGGACCCCAACAACAATACTGCTGTAACCGTTTACGGCGATGATGCCCAAACGCCTGCAAAAGATGGTTTTGACGAAGGAGAATTTTTCCAGATCCGCGTACTGCAGTCCATCACTCAGGACACAGTCGATGCACAGGGAGCTTTTGCTCCTATCGATAATATCATTTCCCACACCAACCGCTTTGCACTGGACGGACTGAGCAAACTCGACAGTATTTTCATCCCCACCTCCGGAGCACCCTGGACGGTTACGGTGACAGGCAACAACCACAGTGTAATCGTACCCGACGACTTGTTTAGCAGCATTGACGGACAGCCACTGAGCACGGATGACTGGATCGGCTTCTTCTATACCGATACAGACACCATGCGCTGTGCAGGCTACGGCCAGTGGAATCCACAAAACAATACCGTGATCACCGTTTACGGAGACGACAGCCAGACGCCGGAGAAAGACGGGTTTGCACCAGGAGAGACGTTTACAGTCATGGTTTGGCGCACCGCTGAGTCTACTGCCTACGAAGCGACCGCAACCTATGCCCCAACGGATATTCTCATTACCCATACGGACAGCTATGCCAGCGATGGCATCAGTGCACTGGAAAGCCTGACGGTAACGCTGGATATTTCGCTGGATATCACCCTGGATGTGGGCTGGAATACCATATCCAGCTATGTGATGCCGGTAGACCTCGCCATTGACCAGATTTTCAGCCCGGTGGCTACGGATGTTATTATTGTAAAGGATGGGGTTGGCAACTCTTATATCCCCACATTTAACATTAATGATATCGGCAACTGGGATATGCTGCAAGGCTACCAGGTCAAAATGGCGAACACCAGAGTGCTTTCCATCACCGGAGAGCAGATGGATCCTCAGACGGAAATCCCTCTTAGTGCAGGCTGGCAGATTGTAGCCTATCTCAGAAACAGCCCCTCGCCTATTGCCGGTGAACTTGCAGGCATCGGCTCTAATCTGCTGATTGCAAAGAATGGAACCGGGGATACTTACATTCCTGCGTTAAATATTGACGATATCGGAAGTATGGTACCGGGAAGAGGCTATCATCTCCGGCTTACTGCTGAAGACACCCTGATCTACAGCCCTAACTCTCTGATCGTCCCCGATTTGAATGCGCTTTATGCAGCACCCGGGGGCACACCAGAAGCCGCGCTGGAAATGCGTGCAGCGGCAGGGTTGCAGCCTACCGGCAACAGTGCAACGCTTATCCTTCCAGCCTCAGTTGCTGCCCGCTGGTTACTACCAGGAGACGAAGTTGCCGTTACGGATGCAGCAGGGAACGTTTTTGGGCGCAACCGGTACGAAGGTGAACATTTTGCCATAACCATCTGGGGAGATGATGAAGCCACGCCACACCTGCAGGAAGCGCTGAAAAACGGTCAACCCTACTTCATTCAGTTATGGAGAGGCGGACAACAATCAACAGCCTTCTACCAACCGCTGTTTGAAAGCGGGCAGGCAGCCAGATACCGGCAGGATGATGTACTGGTTATCAGTGGGCTGGAAGCGGCAGCATTTGCGGATAATAAGCCACAAGTGGCTCCTAATCCGGTGCGGGACCTTTTGAGCATTGGGCACTACACTACAGCTGCAGGCCCGGTTGAATACCGGCTCTTCAGTCTGGACGGCAGCCTATTGCTCCGTGGGGCGCAAACAGCAACTTCAGCCGGATGGCAACAATACCAAATGAACCTGAAGCAACTGCCGGCAGGCAGCTATCTTCTGCAAGTCACAGATGCCGAGTCGACCTTCAGCCAGCAAGTGATCAAACAGTAACTGTACCTTCGCCATGCTCAAAATGGCGATAACCTCAATTCTAACGGGGCTGCCTTGCGCAGCCCCTTTTTTGTATATTGCCTGCAAAACAAAATATTATGCGGCAAGTAAAACTGCGGATTACCGGCAAGGTACAAGGGGTATTCTTCAGAGCCTCCACACTGGAGAAGGCACAACAGCTTCATATAAAAGGCTGGGTGAAAAACGAGCCGGATGGCAGCGTTTCCGCTGTGGGACAGGGACCCGATTCGAGCCTTCAACACTGGATAGACTGGTGCAGGGAGGGCCCTTCGGAAGCCCGCGTCGAATCCGTAGAAGTTGAAGAACAACCCATTTCGGCTTTGCAGCAATTTGAGATTATCAGATAACCAACTTATGCAGATCAATATCCGTCCGGGCACCGCAAAGGACCTGCCTGCCATTCATAACCTCGTACTGGAGTTAGCCGAATATGAAAAGGCTGCCCATGAATTCACTGCCTCGCTGGAAGACTATCAGCGCGATTTCGGGGAAGGTGTCTTTGAAGTACTGGTTGCAGAGCAGAAGGAAACAATTGTAGGCATGGCTTTATACTATATGACCTACTCTACCTGGAAAGGCAAGATGCTGTACCTGGAGGACTTCGTTGTTCAGGCTGCCTACCGCCGCAAAGGAATCGGAGAGGCTCTGTTTGATGCCTTTCTGGAAACGGCAAAGAGTAAAGACTGCCGGTTGGTGAAATGGCAGGTATTGGACTGGAATAAGCCCGCCATTAATTTTTACAGGAAAAAAGCAGCTACAATTGAGCAGGAGTGGTGGAATGGCAAAATTTTCTTGTAATTGTTAATATTAGTTAATACATTTGATATGAAACTGTTTTCATAAGCAGTCTCGCAAGTCCAGAAAGCTACACAACAAACAAACAAAGGCTGTTACCCTCCCGGCCTTCCTTCCGGTTTGTGGTAATCACCTTATTCATTCAGGTTGATCGCATAGGTGCCTTCTATTTAAGGCCCTAAGTCCTGATTGTTTTTGAATGTACAAAAGCAAGATGGCACTGCCTTGCGCTAAATGATGTCTTTTGACATGATCTGGCAGTATAAGCCAGTGCACTCTGACTTGCTAATTTATAGTGTTTCATAGTGTGAGGGGTAGCCACTTTACGGTGGTTGCTCCTTTTCTTTTGCCCGTTTTGCAGGGAGGTTAGGACTCTCGCACCAGCAATTGTTCAGCAAGAGCCTGTAGTTGCTGTTTACCCTGCTTTGGCGCCTCCAAAGCATCTAATGCGCTAAATGCCCTGTCCTGATATTGCTGTTTTTGCTGCTCTGCCCATGCAGGAATACTGAGCTCCCTTAATATTTGTGTGACCGTACGGACTTTACTGTCTTCGTCTTCCGGGTTTGTCGTCATTAAATGGTGAAGGGTCTTATAGGTTTCCCCTTCGGCAAGCTCCAGCGCTTTAAGGATAAGGAAGGTCTTTTTATTCTGCAGTATATCGCCTCCAACCCGCTTACCAACCTTTTCAGGGTCTCCAAAAGTATCCAGGATATCATCCTGAAGCTGAAAGGCAATGCCGATATTTCGCCCGAAGTCACGGAGCTGATGCTGAGCCTCTGGAGGCGCACCGGCAGTAATGCCTCCCATTTGCAGGCTTCCTCCAACAAGAGCTGCCGTTTTGAGCTCAATCATATTGATATATTCCGAAATTGTGACATCATTTCGGGATTCAAAGTCTACATCAAACTGCTGTCCCTCGCAAACTTCTATTGCGACTGTATTGAAGACGTCCAGCAAATCGGCCACCTCTTTAGCAGTTTTGCCCCCCTTCGACAGGAACTGATAAGCATAGATCAGCATGACATCACCACTAAGAATGCCCGTATTCAAACCATATTTAGTATGCACGGCGGGACGCCCCCTCCGCAACGGGGCCTCATCCATGATGTCATCATGCACCAGAGAAAAGTTGTGGAAGATTTCCACAGCCATAGCCACAGGCAGGCTGTAAGCCATATCCCCCTTAAATAAAGCGCCCCCCATTAATACCAGGACCGGCCGCAGCCGCTTACCGGAAGAAGACATAATATATTCAACTGGCTCGTAGAGCCCCTGAGGAGCCTGTGAAAAAGCGTGCTGTTGGCGGTAGGCTTCGAAGGAATTACGAAGCGCCTTGATGTCAAGCATAAAAGATATGATGTTTCAACAAAGATAGACAAGCAATATGGTTCCACAAATGCGGAAGGAAGACTATGTTCAAAATTTATGCCCGCCCATAATACACCATTTTTTACAGCCTGCTGATTTGTCTGTAGCCCCACTTCGTAGAAAAGGTGACAGGAAAAACCCTAATTAAGCGCCTTCGTATTCATTATTTTATCAAAATAATTCTAACTTTACAGAGCTATAACAGAAAGCAGGCTCGATAGTAAACAGTACAATTAATTGACAAAGGCTTACGCAGTGCCCCGATCTTCAAAATGCTCTGTACTAAAGCAAATTTGAAAACCGGACGCAGTGGATCAGAGAATCGGATCAAAGCTGAGACCCAATTATTGAAATTGGTAATATGGTCAACAAAACAAAAGCACACAATATCCTCTTAATCGAGGATAACCCTGGGGACGTAAGGCTCACCCAAGAAGCATTTCGGGAAAGCAAAAACGACATAAAGCTTGATGTCGTAACTGATGGCATTGAAGCCATCAAGTACCTTCGTAAAGAGCCTCCTTACGAAAGTGCTCCGCTGCCTGATCTTATCCTACTGGATCTAAACCTGCCTAAATGGGACGGGCGGGAAGTCCTGGGCGTCATCAAATCTGATGAAACACTTAAGCGTACCCCTGTAGTGGTGCTTACGACTTCCAATGCTGGCGTAGATATTCTGAAAAGCTATGACCTGCACGCCAACTGCTTTATCAATAAGCCTATTGACTTTGATAAATTTTTTGAAATCATTCATAAGATAGAAGACTTCTGGTTATCTACTACAATTTTGCCGACCAAGGTATCCTAAACGAAACCTGATCGTGCTTTATCCCGCCGATTATAAAAACCCCCGGTTACACAATCGGAAACATCTGATTATTTTGCAGCCTGGCGCAAACAGCCCTCGTTGTAAACTTGCCGTGAAACACTACGCAGCATTCGCATGAATGCATCTAATCGGTATTTGATTTCTGGGTGTGGACAGTCAGAACTATGGCAGCCACTTCGGTAGCTGCACCTGGTTCAGTTCCCCTGACGCTGCGGGGAGCTTCACATATTCTATCCCGCCAGACAACCAAAGCTATTTTTAACCCCGAACCCTATTCAGGAACTGACGAATGGGAGGAATGAAAGAAGCGGTTAATGGTTATGAGCAATAACAATACGAGAATTTTGGTCATTGAAGATTCCGAGTCAGACATTACGCTGCTGGAAGCACTCCTTAAAGAGGCCAATTACAAGCACACTTTGTTCACATCGGACTCTCTGTCAGAAGGGTTGGAAAAGCTATGGGAATGCTCACCGGACATCGTACTGCTCGATCTCAACCTGCTGGACGTTACAGGGTTCAAAACCTTGCAGCAGTTTAGAGAAAAAGCCCCCAATACGCCGGTTATTGTCATGACCGGTTATAAGAATGAGATCATGGGCATTCAGTCCGTAAGAGCAGGCGCTCAGGATTTTCTGGTCAAGGGCACCTTTGACCATCGCCTGCTGGTCAAAACCATTAACTACTCCCTTCAGCGCTTTGCCACACAATCAAAGCTCCAGAAAAAGGCCGATGACCTCAGCAAAAACGAAGAGCGCACCCGAAGGGCGCTTAAAATAGCCAGGTTTGGGCGTTGGGAAATGAATATGGTGGACACTTCCATGCACTGGGACGATGAGATCTTTCGCTTCTTCGGGTTCCAGCCAGGCAGCTTCCTGCCATCACTTTCTGAGTACCTCAAGTACGTTCATGTCAATGACCGGGCAGAGGTAGAGCAATTCTTCGAAGAAGCTATGAGTGACGGCAAGCCACACACTATCAATCATCGTATTGTCATTGACAACAAGAAAGTCCGCCATGTACAGGTGAATGCGCAGGTCAGCTATGTTGAAAAGGATAGCCAAATGATGCTCCTGGGCAGCATTCAGGATGTTTCCAATCAAGCTCCTGAGCCCTCCCCTCCTCAACCTGCTCCGGACAGCGGGCCCGGGCCTGACCCTGAGGAACCGCCAAAACCGGACAAGGAGAATTCCCAGCAAACCCCTGACCACAAGTCAGATAGCCCGGCGCATGAAAACCCTAAAGTGCTATTTTCTGATTTTTCCTATAACCTCAGGACGCCCATCGCCTCCGTGATTAATTTCATTTATCTCCTGGAGGAAACAACGCTTCAGGACCAGCAAAAAGAATATATCAGGGGCATCAAATCCTCTTTGGAAGACCTGAGCTTTGCACTGAACAACTGGATAAACCTCAGTACGCTCCGTACCGAGCAGGTAAACCTGAACTATTCAGAGATTCAAGTTACCAATATGCTGAAAACTGTCCTGGATATCTCTAAAATCAGGGCAGAGAAATCGGGCAGTGATCTAGCCCTGGACGTATCACAGAAATTGCCGGATACCATTATCAGTGACCCTCAGCGGCTTACCCAACTTATTTATAACGCCCTGGAGCTTGCCGTCAACTTCACGGTGCCCGATGCCCAAACCCGTCTTTCGCTGGGCGTCAGGGGCAGCCGAAATACCAACCTTGAGTTATTGGTCCGCTGTATGTTTCAATCTGACGATTTCAACTTCGAGGAAGCCAAAGAAATGATTGAGGATGAAGATATTATTAAGGACCATGGCGTAGAAGCCAGCCGAATGCTCCCCCTCGTCATTGCCAAACAGCTTACCGCCATCATGGGAGGGCAGCTAAAGCCTGTCCGGAAGACCAGCCAAAAGTTCGAGATCAAAATTGAGCTGCCTATTGGAACACCCGAACAACAGCCCAGGTCGTTGCCCGAAACGCCAACGGCTCCGCTCCGTATCCTCTTGGTGGAAGACCATGACCTGCACCGCCTGGCCACCAAGCGAATGCTAACGAATTGGTCGGACAAGGTCACTGTAGATGTGGCTGCAAATGGGCTGGAAGGCGTAAAAATGGCCTCCCGGAACGACTATGATATCATACTGATGGACCTCGAAATGCCTGTGCTGAATGGCATACAGGCCACTATCAAAATCAGAAGCCAGTCCAAAACTCCCATTATTGCCCTGACCGCCAATGAGTCCAAGCAGGAACAGGAGCGGTGCCAGTCGATTGGCATTAATGATTATGTAGTAAAGCCGGTCAAGCCGGAAGGGCTTTTCAAAAGGGTCTTACAGCAGGTCATACCCTGATCCATCAACCTTGCCCCCCTTTACTGCGTTGAATGATTGTCGAAAAACGAAAGACAATCATGGAAAGTTACGATTTGATTATCATTGGCGGTGGGCCGACCGGGCTCAATTGTGCAATCGCGGCACATAAGGAAGGGCTTAGCCACCTGGTCCTTGAAAAAGGTGTACTCGCCAATTCTATTTATAATTTCCCGGATAACATGACCTTCTTCTCCACTTCCAAACGTCTGGAAATTGGAGATGTCCCTTTTATTTCTCATACCGAGAAGCCCACTCGCCGGGAAGCACTGGAATATTACCGGCGCCTGCAGCAAGCCTGGTCCCTCAATGTGCATACCTACGAGCCAGTGTCAGCAATGAAGCCCGATGGTACCGGCAGCTACTTGATTTCGACCCCAAAGCGTACCTATAAGGCCCGTGCTGTAGTCGTAGCCACTGGATTCTATGACACCCCAAACATGATGGACGTGCCCGGAGAGGGCCTCCCAAAAGTTAAGCACTACTACGATGATGCCCACCCCTATGTCGGACAACAGGTGCTCGTAGTTGGAGCTGCGAACTCAGCATGCCAGGTAGCACTGGAGCTATGGCGCAAAGGGGCAAAAGTAACGATGGCAATTCGGGGTAATGCTATATACAAAGGTGTGAAGTACTGGATTAAGCCCGATATTGAAAACCGGATAAAGGAGGGCAGTATTCCTACCTACTGGAACAGCACCGTACAATCCATTCAGGCGGATACTGTAACCCTGCAAACCCCGGAAGGAGAAGTGGAGCTGGATAACGATTGGGTGCTCGCCATGACCGGTTACCGCCCGAATTACGACCTGCTATCCAGTCTTGGGCTCGAAATACCAGAGGATGAAGCACGGGTGCCCAATCATAACCCGGAAACATTAGAAACCAGCCTGCCCAATGTTTTTCTGGCGGGCGTGGTCTGCGCTGGTATGAAAACCAATTCACTCTTTATTGAGAATACAAGAGACCACGGCACGGTCATCGCTAAGCAAGTTGCCCGGCGCGTGCCTAAGCTGCAACCGATTTAACGTATGGGGCTAAGCATCCACTACCGGGGCACCCTGACGGACAAACGACAATCCGCAGCACTGCTCTGCGAGCTCGAAGATATAGGAAAGTCTATGCGCTGGCCCACTCAGGTACTTGACGGACACTGGGACCGCAGACCGGACGCACGCCTGGAGCGCAATAGTGCCGGCCTGCCTGCCTTAGTGGGCGACTCAGGCCTGAAGGGCATTATTCTAAAGGTTCATCAGGACTGCGCCCCTCTTTATTTTTGTTTTAGTGCTTCGGGGGTTTTGACTTCTCCAATACAAGTTGCAGTAAGCGCAGTTGATAATTATGCTGTCACGCCAAATTGGATTACAGTGCACACCCAATCTGCAGGGCCGGAGACCCACGCTGCAATAGTTAGTTTACTACGTTATTTGCAAGAAAAATACTTTCATGACCTGGAGGTAGAAGACGAAAGCGGCTACTGGGAGTCCAGAGACTATCAGGACGTGCTGAGTGAAATGGCCCGGGAGCGGTCTGGCAACGAAGAGCTCGCCAGAAAAGCTGCCCGGCTCAAGCGCCGGGAGCAAAAGGATATCGTTGCAAGGATTGACTTGCTACTGCGCAAAATGCGGGACTGGGAAGAAGATTAATTGTCCTATATTTGTTGTTCTATTGTTAGCCACAAAACGAATGACACCTGACATTGCGACTTCCTGAATCAATTAAGGCGCTCAGCATCTTGCTGTTGGTAGCAGTATCCATCCGCCTGATCTCCTTTTTCCCATCGGTCATTGATCACGATGAGTCTACCTACCTCGTCATCGCAGATGCCGTATCACAAGGCTACACTTATCAGGTAGACTATATTGATACCAAACCTATAGGTATTTTTCTGGTACTGGCCGCACTAAAGTCTCTGCTTGGCCATGCCATTTGGGGTTACCGGCTCGTTGCGGCCCTGGTACTGGGCCTTACTGCATTTCTGCTCTACCGCGCCAAACGTATACAGGGGAGTAGCTGGGCTGCTGCGCTGTCAGCGGGTATTATTTATCTTATCCTGAATTCATTATTTACACGCTTTGGTGTTTCCCCAAATACAGAGACTTACTTTAATTTATTCACTGCCGGCGCACTTTTGCTTTTTTTCCAATACCGCAGTTATACTGCTTTTCTGGTAGCCGGCCTGCTGCTGGGCATTGGCTTTGTCATCAAATACGTAGTGCTCTTTGATGGGCTGGCCTTTGGGGCCTTTCTCATGTTCCAGTCTTTGCGCCGGGAGGGCAATGTGGTCAAAGCCCTGAGCCAGGCGCTGACTATGGCGATGGGTGCGGCCATCCCTTTTGCCATGGTAGTCGGCTACTATTATCAGATTGGAGAATTCGACCGCTTTTGGTTTAACTCAATCACGGTAGCCGGGCGCTACCCTTCTTCCCGTGCCTTTTCGCATTACATCGTTTTCTTCTTTGAATTTTTCCTGCGGTTTTTGCCCGTTACGGTCTTGTTTATCATAGGGCTCTGGCACAAAACCGTCAAGCTGTCTGTACGGCAGTTTGGCCTGATCTGGTCTGCCTTTGCACTGGCCTCCGTGCTGATTCCCGGCAATGCCTTTGGGCATTATTACATTCAGTTTATGCTGCCCTTTAGTTATCTGGCCGGGGAATTCTTCGGGCTGCCCCGGCAGGAGGTGCCCCGGTGGCTGCGCTGGATGCGCCACCCACGGATTGGCTATGCCTTATTGGGCTTACTCTTCGTAACGCACCTGCTGCTTCAAAAGAAAGACTACCTCGACCGACCGGATAATGTCCGTTACGCTGCTCAATACCTCAATCAGCATCTTGAGCCCGGCGATCTTATCTACACACAGGAAGATCAGGCGATCTATTTCATGACCCGGCGCCTTCCACTCATCCCTTATGTCCACCCTTCCCTCTTTTGGCTGGACAAGCACATCGAAGCCATGGAGATTGATGTGGAGAAAGAAGTGGCGAAAATTGAGGCCGCTGCCCCCCGCTTCATGGTCTTCCGCTATCCCGTTGAAACCGAACGCTTTGCAGCCTACCGGGCAGCGCACTACACTCAGGTGGCCAATATTGGCGACTATGTGGTAATTTTTGAGCGCAAAAATTAACAACCTTATTGCACCTTTTCCAAAAAGCCCTTATATTTGCATTCGCTAAAAAGCGGGGAATTAGCTCAGCTGGCTAGAGCGCTTGCATGGCATGCAAGAGGTCACCGGTTCGACTCCGGTATTCTCCACAAAGTTTTTTGCTAAATCGTTGCCCTTCAGATATAAAAGTGGCAAATAATAACGGCAAAAGCGGCAAAAATGACCCTTGGTTCTGAATTGGATCAAGGGTCTTATTCGTTTATACAGCTCTCCTCTAGAAAATCACATTAGGACTCCCCTCTCCGGGGAAGAGCAAAGCCAATCCCTCAAATCCATCCTTTTGAAAAGAACGCTGATAAGCGCCATTTTCCTATTCGGCTTGGTGGTTAGATCCAGCAGGGATTCAACAAGGAAAGACGGATAGTAAAAAGTAGCCGTGACCATGAACTGGTAACTGACCTTTCGCACGCGAAAGGTTATGATAATTGAAAAAATTAGCAGTACTCAGGGTGCTTGGCACAGCAAGCCCACTCAGTGCATGGCACTGAAAAAGCACTCGCATGAACAAGTTAATCAAGGCCTTACCCCAAAAGAGGGGTGGCTAGCCCATCCGGCGGTCCAATTTTAGGGACATAGGCTTTGAGCCTTTGCACCTCTTGAAAAGCCGCCCTGAGGGCATTGACATAAATTTTGGTTTTTAGGGCAAAGTGGTTGGTCTGCTCTTTTGCAGCCAGCAGTTCGAGTTTAGTCCAGGCAATCATGGCAGCAAAAACATGGTTGCACTGGGATGTCTCGTGCTTGGTGGGGGACTTTTCCAGCCCCACGTTTTGTTTGAGCGATTTGTGGAATACCTCCACTCCCCAGCGTGTCCCGTAGGTTGTGCAGATAGCTGGGCCGCTTAGCACCAGATCGTTGGTGACCAGGTACAAGTCTCCAGTTGAGCCGTCTTGGTTTATAAAGACCTGCTTGACCAACTGGACTTGGAAATCCAGCCCTTTGAGGTAAACAGTAATGGCCTGGCCTGCTTGCAGTTCTAGCCCGTCGACTCGGTGGAACTTGCCTTCCAGCTTGTCTTCCATGCTAAGGGCGACCTTGCGGTTGCTCTTCAAGGCACTGATGAAATGCTTGCCCAGCTCATAATGCACGAACTCGAAGTTCTCCTTGGCAGCAAACCAAGTGTCCCATACCACATAGCGGAAGGGCACGCGGTTGTATTTGACAAGTGCAAAAAGCTGGTCGCGCAGCATCTCGTTCTTGCTGCGGGGGCTGCGCTTCTTTACCTGCCCGCTTTTGGCATCCACGTATTCTTGCGACTTGCGCACGATCTCAAAAGCAACAGGCAGCTCTATGCCCTGTGGGCTCTGGTAAAGGAAATTCAGGATGTTGATCCCTTTGGTGTGCCCCGCTTTCGGCTTCTTGGAGTGGTCCCAGTGCCAAGTGACCACTTCATTCTCCGTAGAGTGCGGCTTCTCCTCGATCGTGTCATCTATCTTGATGACCGCGTCCGGGTGCTCCACTTTACGTACCAAAGGCTTTATGCAACGCCAATAGTCCTTTGCCGTGAAGGCTTCCTGCCCTAAAAAACGGCTGATCTTGTCATGGCTCAGTGCCTGATCGGTCAGCTCGGACAAGCCGGTGGCTGTCGCCATGCGAAACGATGCCAGCAGGTAGTCCGAATACAAGTCAAGTAACTTTGGGTCTTTCATCTTGCGCTCCTTTGAGCTGCAAGATAACTGCCCCAACATTATTAATCAATTTTCCAAATCTTTCGCGTGCGAAAGGTCAGCTGGTAAACTAAAAAAACGTTTGTCATTTACATCGCACACGATTTAATCTTAATCGATACAAATGAAAACAACAACACTTCAAAACGTATTCCGTGTCATCCTCGGCTTGCTCATGGGGCTGGCCGGCATCGGGCATCTTACCTTCCAACGGGAGGAATTCCAGGCTCAGGTGCCAAGGTGGCTACCGAGTGACCCTGCTTTTATGGACTTTGTGGTCATCGCCTCTGGTGTGACGGAAATTGCGCTCGGGCTGGCTATGGTTTTCTGGACCCGACATAAGGTCAAGGTGGGCATTGCGCTGGCGATCTTTTATGTGCTGATCTTCCCCGGCAACGTTTCCCAGTATACCAACGGTATTGATGCGTTTGGGCTGGACACCGACCGCAAGCGGCTTATCCGCCTTTTCTTTCAGCCTGTACTCATTTTGTGGGCACTTTGGTCAACCGGAGCGCTCAAACATCTATTCAATCATACAAGAGTTTATTAAGGTAAATTTTGTGTGCCCCTGAGAATTGCCTTTTTCACCAGCTCTGCATCACGTCCTCACCTTCGTAGCTACACGAAGAAAGGGAATTAAAGGGCTCCCTTTCTGAAGTCGAGGTTCCGGGCGTTCTTTGATCTGGCAAAAAATCCTAATCCATGGTCTACACAAAACCTACACTAATAAACTCTCTAATCAAACCGCTAAAATCGATAACTATGGATTTTTACAGCTTTGAAGCCGAACAACTCAATGGCAAAAAAGTCAAAATGGAGGAATACAAAGGCAAGACCGTTGTGGTGGTCAACACCGCCAGCAAATGCGGGCTTACGCCTCAGTACGAAGGGTTGGAAAAGCTCTATCAAAAGTACCGGGACGAAGGGCTCGTCGTATTGGGCTTCCCCTGCAACCAATTTGCCAATCAGGAACCCGGAAACGCCGAAGCTATTCAGGAGTTCTGCGAGATCAATTACGGGGTTAGCTTCCCTATGTTCGCCAAAATTGAGGTTAATGGAGATGGGGCGCACCCTATCTTCAAGTACCTGAAAGATGAACTCAAGGGTTTGTTCGGGAAAAAAATCAAATGGAATTTCACCAAATTTGTCATTGATAAGAACGGAAAGCCGGTGAAGCGTTTCGCACCGGTCACACAGCCCGAAAAGATGGAGTCAACGATCAAAAAACTGTTGTAAGCATGAGCGATACTGCGGCGGCCCTCTATCTGGAAAACCAGCTTTGTTTCCCGCTCTACGCTGCTTCCAGGATGACGACTAAAATTTATGCCCCTTTGCTGAATACCCTTGGCCTGACCTACCCGCAGTACCTGGCCATGCTGGTGCTTTGGCAGCATGGGGCGCAAACCGTTAACCAAATTGGCAACCACCTTTATCTGGAATCCAATACCCTTACACCTTTGCTCAAACGCCTGGAGCAGAAAGGGCTCATCACCCGAAGGCGGTCCCCTAAAGACGAGCGCAGTGTACTGGTCCAACTCACCGAACCCGGAGCACAGCTAAAGAACAAAGCAAAGGAAATACCCAAAACTATCATCGAATCCTTCAACGACAGCAGGCTCACGGAACCGGAGATCCTACAGTTTCAAAAGACCTTGTTCAAGCTGGTCGAAATCCTGAGTGAACGGGCAGAACAAGATAAAGAGTAACCCCCTCAACCTGACAGGAGAAAAAGCCGCGAAAAAATATCCTTTGGCGGTAACAGTTCAAGGCAAAGCGCGGATAAATTAAAAAAGTCTTAATTTAACCCGCAAAAGCGTAACGAGCGCCGCTTTTCCCCGTTTTAGGACTATGCATGAAGCGCAACACACTAAGAATTATGCCCATACAACCGATACCAGAGACGCAGGACCGCAGCACCAACATTCACATTGCCGTCCTTTACGCCAGGGCCGATCAGGAAGCCTGGGAGGAGCTGGAAAAGCAATTCACCAGCATCAATGCCCGCTACCCTAACGTGCACATCTGGACCGCAACCGACATTGATATAGGTGGCTCAGTAGATCGGCAGCTCAAGGATGAATTGAAGCGGGCAGATATTACGCTGCTGCTTTTTAGCCCGGAATTTGTCAACGACGATATCGTAGATGAGGAAGTACGGGACTTGCTGACCACCTACGCCAGGTTTAGCGACAGCGACGCCTACCGCAAGGAGGAGCGCTTCATTATGCCTATTCTGCTTAATCACCTCTATGGCTGGGACGACATCTACGATCAGCATTTCGACATTGAGAACCTCAGAGTGTTTGACAAGCTGCCAGAGGCCAGGGAAAGCCGGGGCAAAGTCTACGAAAGCATCGCACAGTCTCTGGAGGAATACATTGCGCGCATTAATGCCAAGTCAGTACAGATTGCCCTGCCTACCTGGATCGGTTTCATACCCAGCATCATGTACAATGGTGGCTTCGCCCGTAATGAAAATACGCCACTTTTCCAGAAATACAGGCGAGAGGTCCACTTTGAGCTTAATGACCACCTCGATCAGCTCTGCGAGGACTTCAAAGCCGGGCAGATTGATATGATGTGGTGCACTATTGACCGCCTCCCCTACGTAGCCGATAAAATCAAGGAATGGTCGCCCAAGGTTTTCTACCAGGCTTCCTGGTCCAATGGTGCCGACGCCATTCTGTCCAGGAGCCGTATCAAAACGGTGGCTGACCTTCGGGGCAAACGCATACTCTACCCCCAGGACTCGCCTTCCCATACCTTCCTGAAGTATGTGCTGCAGGAGCATGGGATCAGGCCCGAAGAAGTGGAAGCCATCCCTCAAAAACACACCGACCTGGACCTCCTTACCAAACGCTTCATAAAGGACGACACCCTTGATGCACTGGTGCTATGGAGCCCTTTCGTGGAAGCCTGCATTGCCGAAGGCTGCGGAGACATTAAAGTCCTGACCGACTCTTCCGACTACCCCAACCTCATCGCCGATGTGCTGCTCACCAGTGAGGAATACATCAATCTCAACCGGGAGGAAATCACAGAACTGCTCAAAGGCTGGTTCCGGGAAGTTGACCATTTCCTCAATGACGAATACTACCCCCAAAAAGCAGTTGGCGTACTCGTGAATGCCATCATCAAGCCACTTCCCAGCATCATTCCCAGCTCCATCCGCGGATCCCTTGAAAGTGCCCTGAACAACTACTTCCAGACCTCTCTAAATAAGGTCCACCTCTGCGACCTTGCAGACAATCGGCGGTTTTTCGGCATTGGCCACCATGAAAAGGGGAATGCACAGGATGGCGAAGCTTTGTACACGCAGTTCCTAAACCGGCAGTACCCTCACCTGGCCGATGCCGCGCACCTGCAATGGGATGTTCTGTCTGAGACCTCACTGCTGAGTGCGTTGTAGAGAAGCCTGGCTTAAGCTTTGATGCTACGTGCCGTTACAGAAGCTAAAACAGCCAGTATCACTACAAAACCTAACCCCAGGGCCAGCCCAAAGTGGTCACTGATCAACCCGATCAGGGGCGGAGCGACCAAAAAGCCGATGACCCCTGAGCTTGCCACGGCAGCGATACCGTTGCCCGCACTCACGCCGGGTGTATTTGCTGCTGCGCTAAACAGCAGAGGCACTACAGTGGAAAAACCGAGCCCCACAATTGTAAAACCGAGTACAGACAACACCGGCAATGGCGCCAAAATTGCCAGCAAAAGCCCGGCAGCACCTAACAGACTGCCCATAGTAACGGCCTTGCCCAGCCCCAGCTGCAACCGAATACCATCGCCCATAAAGCGGCCAATGGCCATCGCCATCGAAAACCCGGCATAGGCCAACCCTGCTATAAACGGGCCCGCCTGTAGTTCCTTACGGAGAAAAATCGCACTCCAGTCGGCAATAGCTCCTTCTCCAATCATAATGCAAAAGCCAATGAAGGCAAGCCCCAGTAACGCCCGGGGCGGTATGCTAAGGCCATTATTTTCTGCCGGTGCACTAGGCAGGGAATGGATGACCGGACGCAGCAACAAGTGCAAGCCGACCATCAACAGCGCAACCGTGATCAGGTGTACCTGGAGAGAAACGCCAAGAGAGGCAATAAGGCCGGAACTCCCCGCCCCCACCATCGCTCCAAGGCTGAACATACCGTGGCAAACCGACATAATGGCGATGTGATAGTGGCGTTCCACTGCCGCCGCCGCTGCATTCATGGAAATATTCATGAAGCTGTTCACAAAGCCGATAAGCAGTAGGCCGGCGAACAAGCTGTAGGGCCCCTGTGCAAAAGCCGGTAGTGGAAAAACGCCGCAGAAAAGCAAAGTGGAAAGCGTCATCGCCTGCCCGCTACTCAACCGGGCGGAAAGCCACCCAGCCAGTGGCATCATAAGTAAGGCCCCCACCGGAAGGCCCAAAAGCGCCAGCCCAAGCTGCCCCTCAGACAACATCAAACGGGCCTGCACCTCAGGCAACCGGGCCAGCCAGCTGCCAAAAAGCATGCTCAACGTGAAAAAAGTCAGCCCTACCGAAAGGCTGGGCAGGTGAAACGCAAACGTCTTGAGGGTTTTGATCATAGACAAAATTAATTCTGAAAATGGACAAATTGGTAAGTCATGCAAAAAATAATGGTGACGCCCCCCTAACCATGGGGTCGTCACCACTTTCAAAAACAGTGTATGAAACTATAGTCTTCTTTCAAATTTATTGGTGCAAAGGTACTGGCGTTACAACAACCATTCTTCCGCCATTTTTACCAATATCAATACCATATTAACTTTTTGTGAAGGGCTGAACTTTTCTTAATTTCTTACTGTATTAGCAATATGAAACAGAGGACAGACAGCGTTCTCTGTATAACCAACCATTTTTTCCCTCAGCTATGTGGCTGTTCCCGCCCATAGCCCTTACCACACAGCCAAATTATACTGCGGAAGCCCCAAGCTGATAAACCATGAGCATGAAAGCTGCACTTGAGAAAATAGAACCGGTTTTTGGAAGCTCCTTTACTTTAAGGAGTTTTGATGAATCTGACGACTGTAACCATCCTAACTGGCACTTCCACCCGGAGTATGAGATCGTGTACATCTCAAAGGGCAAGGGCAAACGCCATATCGGAGACCATATTTCTTACTTTGAATCCGGCGACCTGATTTTTCTGGGCCCCAACCTCCCCCATTTTGGGTTTACAGAGGAAGTCTTTGAGGCACACACTGAGATCGTGGTGCAGATGAAGGAAGACTTTCTGGGGTCCGAATTCCTGAAAAAGCCGGAAATGCAGGCCATTAAGCAGCTCTTCCAGCGGTCCCGGCAGGGGCTTTCCTTCAGCGGCCCGGTGAAAGACCGGGTGGGTGAACAACTGAAGGCTATGCTGAAGCAGGATAGTTTTGACCGCCTGCTTACTCTGCTGCACATTCTACAGGAAATGGCGGAAGCCAAAGACTACGAAATGCTGAACGCCAGTGGTTTTGCACTGGAGGTCAACACGCAGGATCAGGACCGTATAGAGGCCATCTACCATTATGTACAACACAACTTTAAAGATGAAGTAAACCTTGATGAAGCTGCACGCCTGGCCAATATGACAGTACCTGCATTTTGCCGGTACTTCAAGAAGCTCACCCGCAAAACCTTTAGCCAGTTTGTGAATGAATTCCGAATTGCTCATGCCTGCCGGTTGCTTGGGGATGACAGCATGACGATTGCAGCAGTTAGCTTTGAAAGCGGGTTCAACAACTTATCACACTTCAACCGGCAGTTTAAACACATTACCAACCTCAGCCCACGGGCTTACCGCAAGAATATCAGGAAAGTCGTTTCCTAAATTCAGGGCTTCTCGAAAAAGAAAATACACAACTGGTTTTGTTCCAACGTTGCACAAAACCAACCAGAGGGCGAGTTTTGTGCAACGTTGGGGCAAAAGCTTTTTGAAAGTTGTGTATTTTATTTTTGCCCCACTACTAAGGTAAATATTTGGGTGGGAATGATGGATGTTTCCGTTTCAGGTCCTACTTTTGCGGCGTACGTGCCTCCTTTTGCAGCAAAAAAGGCAGGCCCATACCCCACTCAAATGTTTAACTAACAATCACTTATCCCATGAAAAAGATTGCTTTTGTGGCGTTGATCGCCTTGCTTGCGGCTTGCAGCAACAATGATGAGGAAAAAAAGATGTTACTGGGCAAATGGCAATACAACCCGGCCCGCATGAGTGAAGAATTCCAGAAGACCAAGCCCTCTCCTCAGGAGCAGGTGGCCCTGGAGCGCTTCGTGATGATGTACCAAAATGATGCCTTCATTTTTGAGGAAGATGGCTCAATGCTCGTTACAACGCCAAATGGCGCCACCCTCAACGGCTCCTGGGAAATGAGCCCGGATGCCAAAACCTTATTCATGAACCTGGGCTCACAGGAAATTCCCAACACAATTACCAAACTCACGAACGAAGAGCTTGTCCTGGCCGCTGATACCACCCGGCGTTCCAAGTATACCCGCGTTCTAAAGAAAGTGGAAGGTCCTGCCCCCGCTGCTACCGAGTAAAGACTACCCTTAGAAAAGGTGACGGGGAGCTGACAACGGTCCAAAAGCCCGGCTCCCCGACCCCTGCTGCTCTCTTTGTCCCCTCAGCCAGGCAAAAGATTAAAACATATATAATTCCCGCTTTACACCTACTTTACATATAAGCCGGAATTTGCACCCAATTCATGGTAACTGTCAGTTCCTGGGATTTTCCATATGCTGGCATGCAGATTCAAAGGCAGATATGAAGCGGGAATTAGATATTGTCATTATTTCAGATGTGCACCTGGGCACTTATGGCTGCCACGCCAAAGAATTGCTCAACTATCTTAAAAGTATTAAGACCGGCACGCTCATCCTCAATGGAGACTTCATTGATATGTGGCAGTTCCGCAAACGGTACTTCCCCAAAGAGCATATTCAGGTCATTCAGCGCATCCTGAAAATGGCAGCCAAAGGCACCAAGGTCTACTACATCACCGGCAACCACGATGATGCGCTGCGCCGCTATTCTGACTTCTCCTCCGGCAATATCCACCTGCGCGACAAGCTCCTGCTCCAGCTCAATGGTAAAACCTACTGGATTTTTCACGGAGACATCTTCGACCTTTTCATTAAGTACTCGCCCCTGATTTCCAAAATCGGTGGCAAAGGCTATGACTGGCTCATTATGCTCAACCGCTTTATCAATAAGGCGCGCATGGCCATGGGCAAACCGCGCATGTCCTTTGCCAAGCGGGTAAAATCATCGGTCAAGGAGGCCATTAAATTTGTTTCAGATTTTGAGGACACGGCCATACAGCTGGCCGGAGAACAAAAATATGATTACGTAGTCTGCGGGCACATCCACCGGGCACAAATGCGCTCTCAGGAAGCACACGGCCATCAGGTCACTTACCTCAACTCTGGCGACTGGGTGGAAAGCCTGACCGCCCTGGAATACAAATGGGGCCGCTGGTCAATATACGAATACGATGAAATGGACTACGCCTTTGTCAATCCGAAACTACGAGTCAAAGAGACCGAACAGACAGCCGAAATGGAGGAAGAGACTGACCTGATTGGCAACATCAGCACTGAGGAAATCTTTCAGCAAATCACAAGGCAGCATCCTGCGGCTCACTAATGCCCTTTCCAGATACAAGCTTAAATCAGAAGGCCCGGTAAACAAACATGTACCGGGCCTTCTGTATTTTGAACGTTTTTATTTCCTGATCCCTGCCCTATCGGTTCTCCTTCCCAATTGAAATCAGGTTGGCAAATAAGCGGTAGGCACCGGGCACCCCTGCAGGTAACTCGCGGAACCAGCTGTAGCCAGAATAAATATAGTACCCTTCACCATAGGGCGCCACCAACAGTCCGCCATTCTTTGGGTCTTCGCCGGGGTCATTGCTGGACAAGACCGCCGTGAACTCATCGCCCCACTCATTGGGGAAGTAGAGCCCTCTTTCCTGCACCCAGCCCTCAAAATCAGATGTCGTGATTTTATTCGGCCAGTTGAGTACCGGATGATCGGGCGCAAGCATACGCACCTCAGCTTCCTCTACGGTCACCCGGTCCCGGCTGATTTTCAGGTGGTAAGGCGCTATATCTTCCATATCCACCTTGAGGTTCCAGGTGGTATTGTACTGATTAATGAGGGTGCCGCCCTGTTTGACATAGTCCAGCAGCACAGGCTGATGAAAAGCCATTCGCTCGTTGGTATTGTACACGCGGATGCCCAATATCACGGCATCGTACTGCTGCAATTGCTCCAGGGTAATATCTTCATCCGACAACAGAGCCACCTCATACCCGATCTGCTCCAGGCTGTTCGGGATTTCATCACCAGCCCCCATAAGATAGCCAATCTGCTTACCAGCTGTGGCAATATCTACTTTCACCACTTTGGCACTATTCTCCAACATGACAGTCTGTGTGGGAATATGATCGTAGGCAATGATATTCAATCCTTTAGTATAAGCCTTCCCATTCTCCAGGGTAGCTACCGCCTGAATACGCCCTTCGCTTTGCTCAGCGGGGGGATAAAGCATGAAGGTAACGACCTGCTCACCAGACTTGGCAGCAATTTCAAATGCCGCTTTTGCAGGCTCGGCCCGCCAGCCTTCCGGTAAGGAAAGCGACAACTGCCCTTTCACTTTATCCTTGCCTGCCCGCACCCGGACCGCCACTTCCTGTGGCTCGTCACCGGCAAAAACATATACCTTCTCCGCAATATTGGCGAACACCGGAGGCGTCACTTCAAAAGGGCGGTAGGTTTCGCCCTGTGAAGGCTTCGTTTCCTTGTACACCACATCCCGGATGACGGTCATGGGCACGCCTTCAATTTCAAGATGGAAAGCCACTTGCAAAGCCCGGGGCGTTTCCGGCAGCCCGCGCAGCTGCTGATCTTCCACTTTGTACATGCCCAGGGAGCCTTCCTCATTGAGCCAGTATGGATTGGTATAGTTCATGTTGCCAGGCAATGCCAGCTTTTTGTAAAACTCATACTGTTGATTGTTCTCCAGTTCCAGTGCCAGCGTCGTATCAGCCATCACTGGCTCGTAAGTCACTGATTTGAGCCGCGTATTAACCGGCGAACGGTTGATGGCCTCCATCGTCAGCTCAATGGTTTCGCCCGGGGTAGCGGAGTAATCCTCGGCAGTGGCTTCTACGTACATTCCCATACAGGCCAGGATGAGCTCGTCCAGCTCTTTAGACTTGACCCGCTTCCAGTACCCCTCTTCTACCCCATCCATGGCTTTTCGGGCATCTAAAAGGTAAGAGACCACTTTATAAGGTTGCCCGAAAGTAAAATTCTCCATGGCTTGATCAAGAATTGCACCTACGGCCTCACCTCCTTTTACGCGGCTCCAGGTCGTATTAATGCCCTGAAACAGGTCCTCCTTTTGCTCAGGCATGTCGCCCTTTAGCAGTTTCAGGTATTCCTGCTGGGTGCCCCGCTGCAGAGTCGCCCCAAAGCCCTGACATTTGTGCATGCTCCGTGCCTCAGCTGCAATCTCATTATTAGACTTGCCGCGCATCGGATAATACACGCCGATATCCACGCTCATCAGGTTAGTTTTGTCTGCTTTCGCGAAAGCTTCCTGACTGCCATAGAACCACCATGAGGTATTAAAAAACAGGCGACGGGGCTGCCAGGGGTCCAGGTAGTCCAGTTGTTCCGGGTATGCTTCAGGATCGCCCGCCAGATCAAAGGCTTCGTAGGATAAAATCGCTGAAGAAGTATGGTGGCCGTGGGTACGCCCGGCTGATTCGTGGTCGAAACGATTGATAATCACATCCGGCTGCCACTTCCGGATAGCCCAGACCACATCGCCCAGGACTTCCTCCCGCTGCCAGATTTCCAGTGTTTCATCGGGGTGCTTCGAATACCCAAAGTCGTTTGCCCGGGTGAACATCTGCTTACCACCATCAATACGGCGAGCCCCCAGGAGTTCCTGTGTACGAATGACACCAAGCAGTTCCCGGATTTCCGGGCCGATCAGGTTTTGCCCGCCATCGCCCCTTGTAAGGGACAAATAAGCCATTTCGGCATTGTATTCATTAGCCAGATAAGCAATCAGGCGCTGATTCTCATCGTCCGGGTGAGCGGCTACATACAAGGCAGAGCCCAGGAAATTCAACTTCTCAATACCCTGGTAGATCTCAGTTGCCGTCCAGCGCTCGGGCGCTTGCCCGCACACCAGCAAGGGCAGCATCAAGACCAGTAATATGCTCATCTTACACTTCATCATCTTTCAGGTCAGTTAGTTATGGTTCAATTTGGATACTTCTACTTTAGTGCTCGGGCCAGTTTTGCAGTACCCCTCCTTTAGATTGTACGCCATTCAGTGGCTTATCCGCAGGAATCCGCTTGATCAGCCGGCGGGACAGCTGCCGCCCCCCTACCATAGCGGAGAAAGTATAATAACCGTGCGGGAAGCTGGAAGTTTCCCAGGTCAGGGTAGAATTTGGCTGTACATCAGACTCAAACAGTACTTGCCCTCTGTCATTGGTCAGGACCAGATGGATGGGGCCCATCTCATGATTCACGATGGTGATGGTATCCGTAAAAGGGTTGGGCAATACCTCCAGATCCAGACGATACGGGTCCATTCTTTCCCCAGCGAGCGGCGCCTCTCCGAAATCGGCATCCACCGTATCTGCCGGCAACATAGGCCCAATAAACCGGGCGGTAGCCTTACGCTGCTGCTCGGCGCGCAAGTCAGTGATTTTTTCTTTTTTCATCTCCGCTTTGGCTAGGGCAGGCGGAGGCTCAGGCAAAGCAGAGGTGTCTCCCCGCATTACGCGGCTGACGGCTTCCAGCAAAGAGTACTCGTTGAAGGCGTCCCGGCCGAGCTCCCAGAGCATGACTCCACCAGCGTGCTGCAAAGCCAGTTCCGTCTTGGCCGTAATGGTGATCAGCCCATTGAAATACAACTGGCCGACTTGATCGAGATGAGCAAATGCCGGGTTGCGGTCTACAATTACACCATAATTTACAGACCGGATGCGGTCCCGGTTGGTAAAGTCCCAACCGTAGAAGGGCAGGCCCAGTACCAGTTTACCGGGAGGTACTCCTTGTTTTTTCCAATACTGCAGGCAGGACTCTGCGAACGTAAAAGGCGAGTGCGGCCCCGAAAGATTGGGTGCCCAGGGACCGGTCAGGTCATAGGCCATGATATTGATAAAGTCGAAAATACGTAGCGCTGCATCCGAAATGTGCTTGTACCGCTTTTTACCCGGCAGTGCCGCTGTGATCATTTTACCTTCCGCATGCAAAGCCCGCCCAAGTGCCAGTACAAAGGGGCTATAGTGGTGGTCTACATACTTCCACTCCAGGTCCACGTCCACCCCGTCCAACTCATACCGGCGGACGTATCGCATGATCTCCTCCACAAAGTACTGCCGGTTCCAGGGTTGCATGTAAGTCTTCCAGGCCGCCGCCCATTCAGGGTCAAGCGCCCCACCGGCTACCGAAATGAGAACTTTAACGTTAGCCGCTCTGGCTTTGCTTACGATAGGGCTGATGTCAACGCCTCCTGTTTGTAACCGGCCCTTATCATCCGGATTGGCAAAAGCAATACACAGGTGGGTCAGCTTTTCAAACTGTATTTCATCCAGCATATAACCCCGCCCGTACTGCAAATAACCGACTACCTTCTGCTCCTGCCCGAAAAGACTGGGAAAAACGGCACACAATAAAACAAAGGAGAACATCAGCCGGTAGTGCATGTTTCAAAGACGGGTTGCTTGGTTTGAGTCGAAATATAGGGATTTTATAGTCCTACAACCCAAAATTTGTAATTTCTGACTTGCTCTTTTCCCACCTCGCTGCGTTGAAAAGCCTTGCCGTCTGTACGGATGGCTGTGTTTTCCGCCTGCTGAGCTAAAAAAGAGCTTCGTCATAATTTCAAAACCCTAAGTTGTTGAACGATATAAAGATGAAGCCCAAATTTACCGCAATAAGGGCTGGGAACCAAGTCTGCGGAAATGTCTATCTTGGATAAGTATAACCCAACTGCTCCAGACCTGAACAAAATGACGAAAGTAAACGCATTTGTCCTATTGCTTGCCCTGATGCTGCTACAGTGCCGCCCAATTGACAATACCGTCCCTCCGGACAGTGATGATGTCTATGAAGTGCGGGACAGTATCCGGGAAGTCATGCTGCTCCGGCTGGGCGAAGCGATGCAGGAAATCAACCGGCGCACGGAAAAAATGCGGCGCAAAGCTTACAGCGTCCCCCAACAAGAGGCCAACAGGTTGCGCGCCCAGGCACAGGATCTGGAAAAGCAGTACCAACAACTCAGCGAGCGTACGCAGCATCTGAAGCAGGATAGCGTCCTCGGGCAGTGGTATACTGAATTGGACGAACTGGAAGTGCAGCTGCTCGATATCAGCCAAACCCTTGGAATATCTCTTTAAGTAAAAATCGACTCCATAATAATATGCAAACTGCAATCGACCCGACCACGGGCAAAAATGTCAAATCCTATAAGCTCATTAGCAACAAGAAGCTGAATAAGACCATCTTTGGTGCACAGGCCGCCTTTCAGGAATGGAGCCGCACCGACCTGGAGGAAAGGGCCCGCCTGCTCCGGGAGGCTGCCCGTATTTTGGGGGAAGAACAAGATGCCCTGGCGATGCTCATCACCCGCGAGATGGGCAAACTGCTCAAGGATGCTAAGGCAGAGGTAGAGAAATGCGCCTGGGCCTGCCTCTACTACGCCCAAAATGCCGAGCGCTTTCTGAGGGACGAATACATCGCTACAGAAGCCTCCAAAAGCTATATCTCCTACCGCCCGCTGGGCGTGATCCTGGCGGTGATGCCCTGGAACTTCCCCTTCTGGCAGGTTTTCCGCTTTGCTGCGCCCAATCTTATGGCCGGCAATACCATCCTGCTCAAGCACGCCCCCAATGTGCCCGGCTGTGCCCTTGCTATTGCCGACATCATGGAGAAAGCCGGCTTCCCCAAGGGTGTTTTTTCCAGTCTGATTATTGACGAAAAGCGCGTTAAGAAGATCATCAAAAACCGCGTTGTCAGAGGGGTGACCCTCACCGGGAGCGTTGGTGCTGGCCGGGCGGTGGCTGGCATGGCAGGCAAAGCCCTCAAAAAGACCGTACTGGAACTGGGGGGCAGCGACCCCTACCTCATTCTCGATGATGCAGATGTCATCAAAGCGGCACAGGTCTGCACCAAAGGGCGGCTGCTCAACAACGGCCAAAGCTGTATTGGCGCCAAGCGCTTCATTGTGATGCGGCAGGTATACAATCAGTTTCTGGAGGCCTTCAAAGCACAGATGGAAGAAGCCGTTATGGGCGACCCTCTGGAAGCCGAAACCGCACTAGGGCCTCTGGCAAGGCAGGACCTCCGCGACCAACTTCACGCGCAGGTCAAAAAAAGCGTCAAAGGCGGTGCCAAACGGCTCATCGGCGGCAAAAAGCCCAAAGGCAAAGGCTTCTTCTACCCGCCCACCATCCTCACAGACGTAAAAAAGGGTACCCCGGCTTATCATGAAGAACTCTTCGGGCCGGTGGCTTCCGTCATTCAGGCCTGGGACGAAGAAGAGGCGATACTCATCGCTAACGACACTAGCTACGGGCTCGGCAGCGCGGTATTCACTCAAAATAGAGAGAGAGGCGAGCAGATAGCGCGCGAACATCTGCAGGCAGGGGCCTGTTTTGTAAATGAGATGGTCAAGTCAGACCCGCGATTACCCTTCGGTGGCATTAAAAACAGCGGGTACGGCAGAGAACTATCCCACTACGGTCTGAGGGAATTCACCAACCCCAAAACCGTCTACATCGAGTAATTAGAGCTAACAGGCTCAGGAACCAAAACACATTCAAGTCAATTATGGAAATTACGAAACAAGCGTTAGACATTCATCAGGATACCGCACGTGAACAGTTCCGCTTCGATATGAAGGGGGATGAAGATGTGTACATGCAGTACCACATCCACACTGATCCTAATCCGAATGTCCTGGAGATTAAGAAAACTTACGTACCCGAAGTGCTAAGCAGCGTAAACATCGATGAGAAAATGGCGATGGAAGCGGTACGCTTTGCTGAAAAAATGGGCTATAAAATTAAAACCACCTGTTCCTTTATGTCAGGCTGGATGAACCGCCATCCCGAATTTGCCGGGATGCGGACCAAATAAACCATACCCTTATTAGCCAATCACCTGACCAACCCGGGCGCCTGAGTAAGGTAAGCCCGGTTTTTTCTTGCCCAACACCCATTTTCTGAGCGCCGAATCAAAAGATTTCCTAAATTGCGAGTGTTTTGATCCCCTCATGGCTTGCGTGGATGAGGGCTTTACCTATTTATTTGACGTAGCATTGGCAAAGACTCCGTTTTCGCGAAATCTCAAATCGCTAAGAAGAGCCCGCGGGCTCAGTCAGCAAAAGCTGGCACAGGAAGTAGGGTTGAAGCGAAGCAATATTGCTTCTTATGAAACGGGAACCGTAGAACCTAATGCGGCCAACTTCCTCAGGATCGCCTATTTTTTTGAGGCAGACCCTGCGCTTTTGCTCGAATCAGAACTTTCTGACCACCCCATACTCAATCCTGAGAACAATCAGCGGCAGGACAACCTTCTGGAATTGCTCAGCCGTTTCTCCGCCAAAACCGACGATGCCGGCAAGGTGGCACAGGGCTTCCGCGAGTACCTCCTTCTCACTCCGGAACAGGAAAAAGCCGGCAACCTTAAGGCTGTGCTGGATATTTTGGAGCGCCTCGTGGCCATCAATCAACGCTTTATGGGGCATTAGCCTGCCAATAAGCCCTCATTTTCCTGATCCATTCTTTATCTTTGCAGGCTAAAATGAACTCAAAACCATGGTTTTAGACAACGACCGTTACGTCCTTAGCGGAGGCGTGGATCCGCTGCAGCTCATCGAGGAGTATGGCTGCCCGCTTTATGTGTATGACAGTGCCATTATTCAGCGGCAGTACAAACGCATGGAAAATGCCATGAAAGTCAAACGCCTGCAGCTCAACTACGCCTGCAAAGCGTTGTCGAATATCAATATCCTGAAACTCTTCCGGAAAATGGGCTCCGGGTTGGACACCGTGTCCGTACAGGAAGTTTCCATAGGCATACGGGCAGGCTTTGACCCGCAGGACATCATCTTCACGCCCAACTGCGTCAGCCTGGAAGAGATTGAAGAAGCTGTGTCCTACGGCGTAAAGATCAATATCGATAATACATCCATTCTGGAGCAATTTGGGCAGGCCTTTCCGGATACCCCCGTTTGCATCCGCATTAATCCCCACATCATGGCCGGGGCCAATGCCAAGACCTCAGTGGGGCATATCGACTCCAAGTTTGGCATCTCCTTCCACCAAATGCCGCTTGTACACCGCATTGTGGAGGCGACCGGGCTCAAGGTGGAAGGCGTCCACATGCATACCGGTTCGGATATCCTCGACCCGGAAGTCTTCCTGAGCGGGGCAGAAATCCTGCTGAATATCGCCAGGGAATTTCCTGACCTCGACTACATCGACTTTGGCAGTGGTTTCAAGGTAGCCTATAAGCCAGGGGACGTGGAAACAGATATTGAGGAGTTGGGTAGCCGCATATCGGAGCGTTTCAATAAATTTTGCGAAGAATACGGCAAGGACCTCAAGCTGATGTTTGAGCCCGGCAAATTCATGGTAAGCGAGGCCGGCTACTTCTTTGCGCAGGTGAATGTCATTAAGCAAACCACCTCTACCGTCTTTGCAGGCGTGGACTCCGGGCTGAACCACTTTATCCGGCCCATGTTCTACAACGCCTACCACAAAATCACCAATATCTCCCGCCCCAAAGGCAAGGCCCGCTTCTACACCGTAGTTGGATACATCTGTGAAACGGATACTTTTGGTATAAACCGGCAAATGACGGAACTTCAGGAAGGCGATTTCATTTGTATGCATAATGCAGGTGCTTATTGTTTCTCAATGGCTTCCAACTACAACTCCCGCTACCGGCCCGCAGAGGTGCTCGTCCACGAAGGGCAGGCCTACCTGATCCGCAAGCGGGAAAACATGGAAGACCTGCTCCGCACACAAGTGGAAGCTCCGATTTTTGATGAGGTGCCTGCGGTAAAATAAAACCGCATTTATGCCACAACGCATTGCTTTCATTCTATGGCTTGCCCTGCTGTCGGCCCGCCCGGCAACAGGGCAGTCTTTTCCGGTACAGGACGCTGCCTGGCAGGGCTTTCGTAGCAATATTGCCGGGCTTGACACCTTTCGGCAAGTCGCCTGTGGGGACACGCTGATCGGCGGGCGCCACTACACGCCTATGCTCAGTATCAGCCCGGATAGTGGTGACACCTCCTACCTCGCTGCAGTCCGGTCGACCGGCGTGCGCAGCTTCTTTGTCCGCCCCGAAGAGACGCAGGAGTACCTCCTGTACGATTTTAGCCTGCAAGCCGGGGATGAGATTATGCTGGAGTTTGTTGAGTTTTCCGGCAGCACCATGCTGAAAGTAGGCAGCGTTGTTACCGTTGGCTCAGGAGCAAATGCCCGCACCGTGATCAACTTTGTGCCCACCAACGGGCTGCAGGAAACCTGGATTAGCGGTGTGGGCAGCCTCGCCGGGCCCCTCTACCGGGGGCTGCTCAACCCAAGCGAATATTCGGAGCTGCAGTGCTTCCGCCTGGCTGACACCCTTGCTTATTCCTCAGTAGACGATGTACAGTGCACCTTCAGCTTTGACTGCCCGGTCATGGTCAGCACTACCGCGATCGAACAGCCTGTTCAGGCCCGGGTCTTCCCTACCCTGCCCTCCGATGGACGGGTTTGGGTGGTCAATACCGGCAATCAGGTACTGTCCGCCACGCTTGTTTCCGCCCTGGGCCAGCCGCTCCGGTCCTGGGCCGGGCTGAGCCCCGGCAGGCACGAACTGCAACTCCCCGATTTATCTTCGGGATTGTATGTACTGCACCTGCAGGAACCGAATAAAAATATATATTTGCAGCATTTCAAACTGATCATTCCCAGATAGTAAAATATGGAGCTTTCCACGCGTTATAACCCACAGGATACCGAAGCCAAATGGTACGACCACTGGCTATCCAAAAACTACTTCCACTCTGAGCCCGACGAGCGCGAGCCTTACAGTATCGTGATCCCCCCACCCAACGTAACCGGCGTACTCCACATGGGGCACATGCTCAACAATACCATTCAGGACATCCTCATCCGCAAGGCCCGGCTGGAGGGCAAAAACGCCTGCTGGGTGCCCGGCATGGACCACGCCTCTATTGCCACGGAGGCCAAAGTGGTAAAAATGCTGCGTGAGCGGGGCATCAAAAAGTCAGACCTCAGCCGCGACGAGTTCATGAAGTACGCCTTTGAATGGAAAGACAAATACGGCGGTATCATCCTCGATCAGCTCAAAAAGCTGGGTGCTTCCTGCGACTGGGAGCGTACCCGCTTCACGATGGAGGACAAGCTTTCCGAAGCCGTACTCAAGGTATTCGTAGACCTCTACAACAAAGGCAAAGTCTACCGCGGGCTGCGCATGACCAACTGGGACCCGGAAGCGCAGACCGTACTGTCCAACGAGGAGGTCATCTACAAAGACGAAAACTCCAAACTATACTACCTCCGCTATAAGATCGAGGGTACGGAAGACGAGTACATCACGATTGCGACCGTACGCCCCGAGACTATCCTGGGCGATACCGCAATTGCCGTCAACCCGGACGATGAGCGCTTCACCCACCTCAAGGGCAAAAAAGCTATTGTACCACTGATCGGCCGCGCCATCCCGATTATTGAAGACCGCTATGTGGACATGGAGTTTGGTACGGGTGCCCTTAAAATCACCCCTGCCCACGACATGAACGATAACGAAATCGGCGAGCGCCACGGGCTGGAAGTCATCGACGTACTGAATGCCGATGGCACCATGAGCGAAGCGGCGCAGCTTTACATAGGCGAAGACAGGTTCAAAGCCCGCAAGCTAATCGTAAAAGACCTCAAAGCCGGCGGGCACCTGGTGAAGGACGAAGACTACCGCAACAAAGTCGGCCGTTCCGAGCGGACCGACGCCATCGTAGAGCCCCGCCTGACACTGCAGTGGTTCCTCGAAATGAAGGACTTTGCCCAAACGGCGCTGAAAGCAGTGGAAACGGACGAAGTAAGCTTCTTCCCGGAGCACTTCTACAATATGTTCAACAGCTGGCTGAAGGAAGACAACATCCGCGACTGGTGCATCTCCCGTCAGCTGTGGTGGGGGCAGCGCATCCCGGCCTGGTACTATGAGGACAAAATCTTCGTGGCCGAAACAGCTGCCGAAGCCCTGGACAAAGCCCGGACAGAACTGGGCAAACCAGACCTGCAACTGGACGACCTGCATCAGGACGAAGACGTGCTGGACACCTGGTTCTCCTCCCAGCTTTGGCCGATTTCCGTCTTTGATGGCTTCGAGACCAACGAGGAGCTGAATTACTACTACCCGACTAATGTGCTGGTGACGGGCTGGGACATCATTTTCTTCTGGGTGGCCCGGATGATTATGATGGGGTATGAGTACGCCCCGGGGCTGCTCGGCGAAGCCGCCAAAAAGGAAAAAGGTGTTCAACCTTTCAACGATGTGTACTTCACCGGTATGGTCCGCGATAAAGACCGCCGCAAGATGAGCAAGTCGCTCGGCAACTCACCGGATGCCCTTCAGCTCATCGAGAACTACGGTGCGGATGGCGTACGCTTTGCGATGCTTTCCAGTGCAGCAGCCGGCAATGATATTGTATTTGATGCGCCCTTCGATCCGGAAACCAGGGAGGTCCTGAACGAAAGCAAGCTCTGCGAGCAGGGCCGCAACTTCTGCAATAAAATGTGGAATGCCCTCCGCCTCATGAAAGGCTGGGAGGTCGAAGCCGGCGAAGGCGATGCCATCAACCGCCTGGCCGTACAGTGGATGGAGCAGCGGCTGAACGAGACCATCGAAAAGCTGGGACAGCAGTATGAGCAGTACCGCCTTTCAGACGCCCTCATGATGCTGTACAAGCTCATCTGGGACGACTTTTGCAGCTGGTATTTGGAGATGATCAAGCCCGACTATGGCGCGCCGATTGATGCCGAGACTCTTGAGGCTTCCCTCAGCATTTACGAGCGGCTGATGACCCTGCTGCACCCGTTCATGCCCTTCATCACCGAAGAAATCTGGCACAACCTGCGGGAGCGGGCAGATGGTGATGACTGTGTGATGAGCAAGTACCCAACGGCTGATGCTTACGATCAGGCGCTGATCGACCGCATTGAGCAGGCCAAGAACATCGTAGCCAGTGTACGGGAAACCCGCAACAGCAAAGGCGTGAAGATGAAAGATGAGCTCGCCCTTCTCGTTCAGGACGAAGCCAACAGCCGCGCGTTGTTCGAACTTACCGGTCTGCGCGAGATGATCATCAAGATGGCAAACCTGTCCGGGCTGGACTTCAGCAGCGACGAGGTCCCCAACAGCGTGTCCTTCCTGTCCGGCAAGACCCAGTTTTTCCTGGAGCTGAATCAGGAAATTGACACGGAAGCCGAGTGCAAAAAGCTCAAAGAAGACCTGGAATACCAGAAGGGTTTCGTAGCCAGTGTGGAGAAAAAGCTAAGCAACGAGCGCTTCGTCAATAATGCCCCCGCACCGGTAGTGGAACGTGAGCGCATGAAACTGGCTGACGGTCAGGCCAAGGTCAAAAACCTGGAAGAGCAGCTGGCAAGCATGGGCTGCCAGTAAGGTATATTAAAGCATATTAAGCAGGGCTGTTTCCGGTAACAGGAAGCAGCCTTTTCTTTTTTGCCGAACAAAATCGAGGCATCAGACGGTTTAATTAATAAAACCTAACATGAGCTGGTCCCTTAAGATTGCCCGCCTCTTCGGCATCAATGTCTACATCCACTGGACGTTCCTGATTCTACTGGGGTGGATTTTCCTGTCGAGCCTGGGCTCCGGGCAAAACATGCAGGAAGCCCTGCTGGGCGTGGCCTTTATCCTCACCCTCTTCGCCTGTGTGGTGCTGCACGAGTACGGGCACGCCCTGACCGCCCGCCGCTTCGGCGTCCCCACCCGCCGCATTACCCTGTTGCCAATTGGTGGGGTGGCGAGCTTGGAAAAAATGCCGGAAAAACCCCGGGAGGAATTGCTCGTAGCCATTGCCGGGCCCGCCGTAAATGTTGTAATCGCCCTGCTGCTCTTTATCGTGATGCAAGTGGCAGGCATCACCTTCCCTACCGAGCAGCTGGAAGACCCCAGTCAGATCAGCCTGGGCAATGCCTTCATCCCCAACCTGCTGGCCGTCAACATCATCCTGGTGCTCTTCAACCTCATCCCGGCCTTCCCCATGGATGGCGGGCGGGTACTGCGCGCACTGCTGGCGATGAAGTACGACCGGGCCAAAGCCACCGCCATAGCCGCTCAGATCGGGCAATTTCTGGCCATTGGGTTCGTCTTCCTGGGCTTTATGTACGACTTCTGGCTGATCTTTATCGGGCTGTTCATCTTTCTGGGCGCCAGCGGAGAATCGCGTTACGAAACCACCCGCCACCTCCTCACCGACCTCAAGGTCTCAGACGTACTCATGCACCAATTCACCGAAATGGATGCCTGGTCGCCCATCAGCGAAGCCATCGACACCCTGCTGGACGGACAGGAAAAGGACTTCATTGTCACTGAACAGGGCGATCTCATCGGCACCATCTCCCGGGACGACATCCTGCGCGGGCTACAGGAAATGGGCCCGGCAGAACGCATCAAACGCATCGTCAATACCAATTGGGTCAGGCTCTCGCCGGACATGGAGCTCAATGAAGCCTACGACCTGATGAACCAGCGCAACCTGAGTATCTGCCCGGTCTACAACCCCGAAGGCGACCTCCTCGGCGTACTGAATACCGAGAATATCCTTGAGGCGATTATGATTGAGCGGGCCCGTGGTGGGCAGGGGGAGAGTTAATACGCCAGCACCTCCCCTATCGCCTCCTGCACCTGTTCCATGGAAAGCACCATAGCCCGTTCCAGCACCTCATTCAGCGGGATAGCCGGCATATTCTCAGAACCGATCGTGCGTACCGGTGCATCAAGGTGCTCAAAGCAATGCTCCTGAATACGGGCAGCCAGGCTTTGCGCGAAGGTGTTATGGACCGGCTCTTCCGTAACCACCAATACTTTGTTGTGGCGGCGGGCAGCATCGTACATCGCCTCCTCATCCACCGGGCTTAGGGTGCGCAGGTCGATGACCTCCACTTGTCCGGGATAGGCTTTGGCCGCGTTCAGCGCCCAGTGCACGCCCATGCCGTAGGTGATCACCGCCAGGGAATTGCCTGCCGCTATCTGCTCCGGATTGGCCTGTAAAGCCACCCGCGCTTTCCCGAAAGGAATGACATAGTCTTCATCGGGCATGATGGTCTTGGCAGCTTCGGTACCTTTCATTTTTGACCAGTACAGCCCTTTGTGCTCAAAAATGACGACCGGGTTCGGATCGTAGTAGGCGGACTTCAGCAGCCCTTTGAGGTCGGCTCCGGTGCTCGGATAGGCGATTTTTACGCCACGGATGTTCGTCACCACCGATTCCACACTGGAAGAGTGGTATGGGCCACCGCTGCCGTATGCCCCAATCGGCACCCGGATGATACTGCTGACCGGCCATTTCCCATTGGAGAGGTAGTACGACCGGCTGACTTCCGTGAACAGCTGATTGAGTCCCGGCCAGATGTAGTCGGCAAACTGCACCTCCACAATAGGCTTGAGCCCCGTCGCGGACATCCCCACGGTACTGCCGATGATGAAAGCCTCCTGAATGGGCGTATTGAACACCCGGTCGTCGCCAAATTTCTGCGCCAGGGTGGCAGCCTCGCGAAATACGCCGCCGAGCCGGCCGCCCACATCCTGACCATACAGCAGGCATTCCTTGTGTTGGCGCATCAGCTCCTCCACCGCAAAGAGGGCACTGTCTACCATAACGGTGGGGGTACCGCCGGCAGGTTCCCGCTCGCCCCGCTCTTCGGTAATGGGCGTGGGCGCGAAATCATGGGTGTATAAGTCTTCCGGTTTGGGGTCTTCGGCTGCCCGGGCACGCTCGAAGTGCTCAGCAACCAACGCCCGTGCCTCCGCTTCTATCTTTTCCACCGCTGCTTCGGTAGCAATATCTTCATTGAGCAATTTATCGCGCAGTACCGGATACGGGTCGCGCTCAGCCGCTTCCTCCAGGTCATCCCGGTACCATTCCTTGCGGACGCCGGAGGTGTGGTGGTTGAGCAGGGGCACCGTAGCGTGTATCAAAAACGGGCGGCGCTCCTTACGCACTTTACGGATCACCTTGCGCAGGGTGTCGTAACAAGCTGCAAAATCGCTGCCATCAATGCTTTCCACTTCAATCCCCTTGAAGCCGGCAGCGTACTCGGCGGCATTTTGCGCCCGGGTCTCCGCCGCGTTGGCAGAGATGTCCCAGCCGTTGTCCTGTACCAGATAAATAATGGGAAACTGCTTAAGTGCGGCCATTTGCAGGGCTTCAGCTACTTCTCCTTCCGTTACAGAAGCATCGCCAAGGGAACAAACCACGACGGGGTTTTTCCCACCAAAATCCTCTGCCAGCCCTTGCTGCTCTTTGTACTGAATGCCCATGGCCACGCCGGTGGTCGGAATAGCCTGCATCCCGGTCGCTGAGGACTGATGCGGGATTTTCGGCTTATCCTCGTCCTTCAGGCTGGGATGGGAATAATACGTCCGCCCACCGGAAAACGGGTCGTCCCGCTTCGCCATCAGCTGTAGCATTAGGTCGTAGGGCTGCAGGCCAATGCCCAGAAGCAGGGCGTCGTCCCGGTAGTAGGGCGCCACATAGTCCTGCGGCAGCAACTGCATACCGGTGGCCAGCTGAATAGCTTCGTGCCCCCGGGAGGTGGCGTGCACGTACTTGGAAACGAATTTGAAGTTTTCCTCATAAATCTCCGTCATGGCTTTGGCGGTTGCCATCAGGCGAAAGCCTTCGAGCAGAGATTGTTTTGCGATTTTCATAGCGGTTTTATTCATGGTTCGGTCAGGATGATTTTTTCGCCATTAGGCGACGGATTCAGGTGGTTCAGGTAACCGGTCCAGGTTTTTTATATAGCGGGCGGTATTGAATTCCGCTCCGCTCGACATGACTTCCCGGACTTCGGCAGCCACACACTGCGCGATCATCAAGCGGGCCGTTTCATCGTTGTAGCCGGCAGCCCTGAGGCGGTCGAAAGTCACCCGGGTATGCGCCGGGTCATTGTTTTTCAACTGCGTATCGACGATCTGCAGAAATTGGTCTTTTAGAATTTGCCGGGGGTCCATGCTTAGGCTTTTTGTTTGAAGGCGTTGATCGCATTCACGGTGAAATCAGAAAGGACCAGCTCCCCGCTTCGTTCGGCGCGGGCTTCGAGCAGCGTATCCCAGTCCTGGGCTTCTTCCCAGAAGACCGCTTTGAGCTGCCGCATAGCTTCGGGGCTGTAATCCGACAGTCGTTCTGCCAGATGGCTCACATAGGCGTCGAGTTGCTCCACGGTTTCAAAGACATCTGCGAATAAGCCTTTGTCCTTCGCCCACTGTGCCGTGCGCCATTCCGATGCATTGATGGCTAATTGTGTCATGGCAGATTTGCCCACTTTACGCTCCACGGCCGGGCCCACCACAAACGGGCCGATGCCTATCGCCAGTTCGCTTAGCTTAACCGATGCCCATTGGCTGGCGATGCAGTAGTCGGTCGCTGCACAGAGCCCCACGCCACCACCAACGGCTTTGCCCTGTATGCGCCCGATGATAAACTTGGGGCACTTGCGCATGGCGTTGATGACATTGGCAAACCCCATAAAGAAGCGCTTGCCGGTGCCCAAATCCTTAATAGCGATCAGCTCATCGAAACTTGCCCCGCCACAGAAGGCACGGTCGCCTCCACTTTGCAGGATGATTACTTTTACAGAGGGGTCTGCTCCGGCAGCGGTGATCGTGTCCGCCAGTTGAGCCAGCAAACGGCCGGGCAAAGAGTTGCTTGCAGGGTGCTCGAAAGTCAGTCGGGCAATGCCTTTATCGTTGACTTCCATACTTACGGAGCCTAATTGGGTTTTATCTGTCATGATTTGGTTAATGCTTTTGGTAAACAGACTTCAAAATACGAATGAATGTTCGTTAGCAAAGGTAAGAAAATGCGGGAGGAATCCGAAGGGCACCCCCCTGCATTTAAGCGCTATGGCTGCTGGGGTAGAGCTTCCCGCTCTGCTCCAGCTTATCCAGGATTTTTAGGCGATGCACCAAAATAGGCAAACGACAAATACTGCCAGGCTATTCAAAAAGTGTAATTTTTTATGCACACCGGCAGCACTCACCTTAAAATTCAAATGGTGCCCCTCGTCAAAAAGGGCACCATTCGATCTTCCGTTTATCCGAGGTAGCGGACTTTCCAGACCTTACCCTCTACGGAGTCGGTAATGTAGAGGCTGCCATCGGGCCCGACTGCCAGTCCCGTGGGGCGGTGCTTGGCATCTTTGGGCTTCTCAATGGTCGTTTCAGCGGCGATATTGTCCACGAAGATTTCCCAGTCGCCGGTCGCTTCCCCGTTGCGCATGGGCACAAAAGCCACGAAGTAGCCTTTTTGGGGTAGCGGTGCCCGGTTCCAGGAGCCGTGGAAGGCAATGAAAACGCCCTCTTTGTACTTTTCAGGGTATTGCTCACTGTGGTAAAAGACCAGGTCATTCGGCGCCATATGCCCGGGGAAGGCCACCACCGGCTCTTCGATGCCTTCACAGCGCCCCTGCTTTTCACCATCGCCCCCGTACTCCGGCGCCAGCACCTTTTTGCCCTGCTTGTGGTCGTAGTAGCAATAGGGCCAGCCAAAGTCGTCGCCATTATCGACCTTCAGGAATTCCTCAGAAGGGAGTTCGGCGTTTTGCTCGTAGCTGTACATGCCCGGGAAGAGGTAGCTTAGCTGATCGCGCCCGTGCTGCATAGCGTACAGTTGATTGCCCTCATGATTGAACTGAATGCCAACGCAGTTGCGCAGCCCGGTGGCAAAGCGCTCGCCATTCCCCTGCTGCGTTTGCCCGGCCTGCATGGCATCAAACTGCCAGATACCGCCTTGCCATTCCAACTGCGGGCAGGGGTCCATACCAGTTGACCCTTTGGTGCGGGCTTCTTTCATGCAGGCATTGGACGGGGCGCCTACATTGACATACAGGTGCCCATCGTTGTCGAAGGTGAGGGATTTGGCTTCGTGTGAGCCTTGTTGCGGGAAGCCGCTCACCACGAGCTCGCGGCTGTTTTCGTCCGGGACAAGGGCACCATCTTCCGGCAGTGGATAGCGGAAGACCTCCGTTGTGGAGGAGCAGTAAAGGTAGCCTTTGTAAATTTCCATCCCCGTGCCGGTATGTTCACCGAAGTAAGCCAGGGTATCGGCCCGGCCATCGCCATCATTATCGCGCAGGGCAGCAATGCCTTTTCCGTCTTTTAGTTGTTGCAATTGTATGTAAATATCTCCATTGTCGCGTACCGCAATATGCCGGGCTCTGCCTACCGCATCGGCTACCACGATAGCTTCGAAATTATCGGGCAGGATGAGCGTCGGGTCTGACCAGCGGCTGGATTTCGCATTGGTTGTTTCTGGCAGCTCTTCAGATACATTGGTGTTGTTGGCGCAGGCTATAAGCCCGAGCAATAATGTTAAAGTCAGTAAATATCGCATGAGTAGTGGGTTGGTTCTTTTGTTGTAACAGATGGGCAGGCGGGGGGTTCAGGAGAGCTGCAGCATCGCCTTGATTGTAATTGAACAACAAGGCAGGCCAGACAAAAAAGACTTGGCAAAACCCTGATACAGGCACTTGCCAAGTCTGTCAAATAGGCTTTTTAAGCCTGTTATTTACTGTGATACACCTTGCCTTGTTATGGCATCACCACGGTATCAATGACATGAATGGTGCCGTTGGACGCCTCAAGGTCGGTCTTAAAGACCTGGGCGCGGTTGCCATTCTCATCAATCAGGTAGACGGCATTGCCTTCAGCAATTGCTTTGAGTTCTGCCCCATTGACGGTGGTTAGGGTAGCGGTGCCCTCGTTGGCTTTAATGGCTTTCACGACCTGATCGGCAGTGATTTTGCCAGGCACTACGTGGTAGGTCAGCAAGGCCTGCAGCTTCTCCTTGTTCTCTTCGAGCAGGAGGGTGGCTACGGTGCCTTCCGGCAACTTCTCAAAAGCCGCATTGGTCGGCGCGAATACAGTGAATGGCCCCGGCTGTTGCAGGGTTTCTACCAGACCGGCAGCTTTTACGGCTGCGACAAGGGTGGTATGCATTTTGGAAGAAGCTGCTACATCAACGATGTCCTTTTCGGCCATCATCTTGGTTTTTTCCTTCTTCATCTTTGCTTTACCATCGTACTGCGCCTGCAAGGGAGAACCTAAGAGCGCGACCATCATAATACTGGTTACTAATGCAATACAATTTTTCATAGCTTACTTTTCAATTAAAAAATGATTCATTCGGGTGATCTTCGACAGGCATACGAGCCTGAGCGCCGATTGGATTTTTTGAAGGGGAAGTTTTTTAGGAAACTTTGACCTGCGGCTGTTCTTTAGACTATGTTTGGAGCGGGTTCGTCATGAAAATCAAGGAATTGTGGCTCTGGCTAAATCTTTTTTGGCGCGTTTGGCGGGCCAAATAAGCTAAAAAAGATGACGTCCCGGTTTGACCGGGATTCATAAGTCCTTGGTTTGCAATAGGATCAAGCTCCAAACATAGTCTTAGCCTGAAAACGCTCGATACGCTTGGCCATATTCCCGAAAACAAAGTAATGGAAAGGCAGCACGGATCCCCAGTAGAGCCGTCCAAACAGTCCGAACGGCCGGAAGGTGGCTTTCTGCCGCAGATAGGCTTGCCCGTCTTTGTGCTGAATGCGAAATTCCAGCCAGGCTTCACCGGGCAGCTTCATCTCGGCGTAAAGGAGGAGCCGTTGTTTGTCTTCATCGGCAATGAGTACCCGCCAGAAGTCAAGGGCATCGCCATCGTGGATGCGGTTGGGATGGGTACGGCCCCGGCGCAGACCGATGCCGCCGACGAGCTTGTCCAGGTAGCCCCGCAGTTTCCACAGCCAGTTAGCATAGTACCAGCCGCGCTTTCCCCCGATGCTGACTACATTTTGCCAAACCTGGTCAGGGGTATTGTGGGTAATGGCGACCTTCTGCTCATCTACAAAACAGCCGTACTCGGGCACTTCAATGTAGCGGTTGAGCGACGCTTTGTCTGAGCTGGAAACCAGAGAGTCTTTCCAACTGCTGACCACCATATTCTGCTGTATCTTATCGAAAGCCAGGGCTACCGCTTGTTCGTAAGGGATAGGGTCGATACCCAGCTCCTCCGCCAGATTGTTGGGCCGGCAGATGACGTCTATTTTCATGCTGTTGACCAGGTTGACGGCCAGTTCGTAGGTGGTGGAGGTCACAAAGTACAGCCAGTAGGAAGACAAACGGGGCGTCATGACCGGCACCACATAGAGCGACCGCTTCAACCCCCGGGCACGGGCGTAGCCGAGCAGCATTTCCTTGTAGGTCAGGATATCCTCGGCACCAATATCGAAGTTTTTGCCATAGTACTGCTCTTTGAGCATTACGCCCGTCAGGAATTTGATCACATCGCGTATCGCAATCGGCTGACAGCGGGTACTCACCCAGCGCGGGGCAATCATGACCGGCAGTTTTTCCACCAGGTCGCGGATGATTTCAAAGGAAGCGCTGCCGGAGCCGATGATGATACCGGCGCGCAGTGCGGTGAGGGGCACCTTGCCACTATCCAGGATTTGTTCTACCCGCAGCCTGGACTCCAGGTGGCTCGACAGTTCCTCGCTGTTGACAATACCCGTAAGGTAAATGATCTGCTGACAGGTCGTTTGCTCGACAAAGGCATTAAAATGCGTAGCGGCCTTCTCCTCCAGGGATTTAAAGTCGTCAATGGCAGCAGACAGGGAGTGGATGAGATAGAAGGCTACATCGAATTCCCCGGGCGCTTCCTGCATATCCACGGGTTTCAGGAAATCGACCTGAAAAACGTCCACCTGCTCTTCCCACCCTTCCGGCACGTCAAAGGTAGTGGCGTTACGGGCACAGCAAATGACCTCGTGCCCGTCTTCCAGGAGCACGGGCAGGAGCCGTCTTCCGATATAGCCGGTCGCGCCGGTGAGTAAGATACGCATGTGGCGTTTTTTTGTTGTTGGAACGGTATGCCCAGGCGGAGGTTCACCGTTAAGACAAAAGCCTGTACGGTAGTAATATACAGGAAAGCACATGAAAGTTGGTTGTAGCGGAGGTCTATTTTTAACCAAAAAAAGGACTTGTTATGATCCGGATGATTTTTTTACTGGCTCTTTCCATAAGCCTGGCCCTCGCTCTTACCGCCCAACCTGCTGCCCAGTACACCGCCTCCGGGCTGCGCCTGCAACTACCCGATGGCTGGCTGCTGGGCGAAGTGGCAGCAGTGGAGAAGAATGCCGAAGGCCACATCTTCGTTCTTAACCGAGGCGACCACAAACTGCTGGAGTTTGATGGAAACGGCACCTTTATTAAAGAGATCGGAGCAGGCCAGAATACCTTCGAGGTACCCCATGGGCTAAAGATTGATGCCGATGGCAACATCTGGACGACTGATGTGGGCAGCCATATCGTTATTCAGTTTTCTCCTGCAGGCGAAGTCCTGAAAGTACTGGGCAGAAAGGGGCAGCAAGGCGAGTATATGAAAAAGTGGAACTACGTCATCTTTGATCAACCTACAGATGTTGACTTTGGCCCAGACGGTAGTATTTATGTCACCGATGGCTATGGCAACAACCGGGTGGTGAAGTTCAATAAAGCCGGCGAGCACATCAGAACCTGGGGTACGAAAGGTATTAAACCCGGAGAATTTGACCTGCCGCACTGCGTTACCGTGCACGATGGCAAAGTCTATGTAGGCGACCGGGAGAACAAGCGCATACAGATTTTTGATCTTGATGGCCATTACCTGGATCAGTGGGACAATACGGGCTACCCCTATTCCATCAAAATCCACGACGGTTATCTGTACTCCCTGGATGGAGTGGCCACCAAGGTTTTCCTTTTTGATCTTAATGGCCGAAAGGTAGGCGAGTTTGCACCACCCAGAGGTTTCGCCCGGGGCGAACTGAGCCTTCCCCACTGGATTGCGGTGGATGCTGAGGGGATATGGATTGCAGAGGTGCTCTCCTGGCGGGCCCAGCATTTCCATAAAGAATGAAGCATAGCCCTTATACTTCAGGGGCCTGTGTTTAAATTCATTTGCCTGCTTTGGAGTCGCAACCATCCCGGAAGCTTGGATCATCAACCTGCCGGAGCAGCAATTGGAGCAGTACACCGAGCCCGCTGCGGAAGGCTACCGCAGTATCCGGATTTACCGGGCGGGGGATATACTCGGAACGGAGAGGTTTGGGCGTAATGCACAAACCCGACGCACGAGTATGCCGGTACGCACAGGTATGCCGACACGAAGTTATGGTTGGTCCCAAACTACTTCGTCGTCGGTATACATTGGAGCTGGATTGGATTGAAGGTAGATTGGAGATGGGGCGGTTGTTTGGGGCATCCTGATTTTCGCCCCTTTTTTGTTTCTGAATCTGCCTAAGCATTAAGTGTGACACCTACGGCGTCAGTTAAAGGGGGAAGACCATTTTTTACTGACTGCCGCCCCCTACTGGGGTCGTACATCAGTAATCTTAAGCTCAAATTGTAGCATCGACTCCAGCGGACCTGTATGCCATGCGCAAGCAGGCAGGGTCGCACTTTTTAATGGGTCTGTTCTTCCCATATTTTTAGGATTCTATATTACGGGTAATTTCTTTCGATCCTTTTGTTGGCCCCTACATAAGCTGAGGCAGAGCGCTTGGCAATGGCTTGGCTTAAGCTCTACACCAGCAACGCAAGACTCCTGTCGGAGAGCTTCCCTCCCGGTACTTTACCGGGATCCGATAGGTTACACCAGGATAAAGCTGGGGCAGAGCGCTTGGCAATAGCTCGGATTAAGCTCTACACCAGCAACGCAAGACTCCTGTCGGAGAGCTTCCCTCCCGGTACTTTACCGGGATCCGATAGGTTACACCAGGAGAAAGCTGGGGCAGAGCGCTTAGAGGGGGCCTGGATTAAGCTCTGCACCAGCAAGAGCCTTGCTCCTGTCGGGGAGCTTCCCTCCCGGTACTTTACCGGGATCCGATAGGTTCTTCAAGGGAAACAGTACCGAGATCCATCAGGTTTTCCCCGGTCAAGCTGGGGCAGAGCGCTTGGCAATGGCTTAGCTCAAGCTCTACACCAGCAGCCCAAGGCCCTGCTCCTGTCGGGGAGCTTCCCTCCCTGTACTTTACCGGGATCCGGCAGGTTTCCCCAGGTTAAGCTGGGGCAGAGCGCTTGGAGGGGGCTTGGGTTAAGCTCTACACCAGCAACCCAAGCCTCCTGTCCTGTCGGGGAGCTTCCCGCTCTCCGATAGGTTACACCAGGAGGAAGCTGGGGCAGAGCTCCCGGAATGGGCTTGGCTCAAGCTCTACACCAGCAGGCAAAGCTCTACGGTAAGTTTAGAGAATCACAAATATCGAATCAGCTCCTGCCCCATCTCCAGATTACACAGCGTGCCCTTTCGAAGACCTGCATAATCCTTTGCGGAAGAATAGTCCCAATCTGTATTTTTGCTGACCAGTCCAGCTTTAGTCGGATTATCGTGGATATAACAGAAGCAGTTGAAAAAATAACCGTTTCCGGGAGCAAAGGGGGCATTCGTAAGCCCTTTAATCGTCACAAATTCGTCTATCCAACCATCTTTCGCTTTGCACTTGGGGCGACCCCCCCCCTGTATGACCCTGCTCTTTGTTGATTGCCTGGGCATACGACTGCAAAAGGATTCCTATGGACTGGTTGATACTTATTACCTGTTCCTCTTCTTTACTGCCTATGCGCTGCCGGTTCACAACTTGCGCCGCATCACCATATTGCTGCTTACGCCTCACCCACTCGATATGATCTACATGGGACCACAGTGCATCCTTAGAGATTTCTGGCGCCTTAACATAAAACAACCAATGAAAGTGATTGGGCATGAGGCAATAACAAAGTAAATCAGCAAAAGGCAGCAAATAAGCACGCATTTTCCAAAGGAAGAACTTGTAATTACGGTCTGAAAAGAAGACCTGCTGCCCGTTATTCCCTTGGTTGTAGATGTGAAAGGACTGATTGGGGTAAAGCTCCATACCGTTTGTATTTGGCATACAAAATAGCCCAAATTCCGTAGAAATGTAGAAGTGCATCAGTGCTTTCCCAAGTGAAGCTGGGGCAGAGCTCTTGACGGGGGCTTGGATCCAGCTCTACACCAGCAGCCCAAGACCCCTGTCGGGTCCCAGTTTTTACCGGGATCCGATAGGTTACAGGATGAAGCTGGGGCAGAGCGCCTGGAAATGCCCTGGCTTAAGCTCTACACCAGCAACAACAGGCTTACTCAAAATCCTCCAGGTAGCTTACCGCACCTTCGTAGACGCGCTCAGCAGTGAAGCCGAACTTTTCATCGAGTACAGTGTAGGGGGCGGACTCCCCGAAGTGGTCCAGGCCAGCGACTTCGCCCAGTGGGCCGACCAGGCCGCGGAGGGTGACCGGCAGGCCGGCGGTAAGACCGTAAGTAGGTACGTCGTAAGGTAACACATCCAGCTGATAGCTGATGGGCTGATTACGGAAGAGGCCTTCGGATGGAGCGGAGACGACCCGTACCTTGAGCTTTTTCTTCTCCCGTAGCAACTTAGCGCCCTCGATCAGGGTAGCGACTTCGGAGCCGTTGCCGACCAGGATGAGGTCAGGGTTGCCGCCCTCTTCCTTTTGGACGATGTATGCACCTTTTTCAGCTGCCTTAGCGGCTTCGTAGCGGCTGCCATTGGCGGGTAGGCTTTTGATGTCCTGACGGGAAAGGATGAGCCCGCTCGGACCGTGTGTGTTTTCCAGGGCTAACTGCCAGGCGACAGTCGTTTCGTCCACATCAGCGGGGCGCAGGGCGGTAAAGCTGTTGCGGCCGGAGTGGTTCTGCAGATGCTCCAGCAGACGGATTTGAGCCTCTTGTTCGATGGGTTGGTGCGTCGGGCCGTCCTCGCCTACCCGGAAGGCATCGTGCGTCCAGATGAAAATTACCGGCTGCTCCATCAGCGCAGCGAGGCGGATGGTCGGCTTCATGAAGTCGGAGAAGACGAAGAAGGTCGCGCAAACCGGGATAACGCCGCCATGCAGGGCCATACCCGTGCACAGTGCCGCCATAGTCAGCTCGGAAACACCGGCCTGCAGGAACGCACCGCTAAAGTCGCCTTTAACAAAAGAAGTGGTCTTCTTGAGGAAGGCATCTGTTTTGTCACTATTGGAAAGGTCAGCAGAGGCGACGATCATGTTGTCAAGGTGGTCGGCCAGGTGGCTGAGTACGGCTCCGGAGGCATTCCGGGTGGCCTGATCGGGCTTTTGCTTAATCCCTGCCCAATCTATTTCAGGTAGATCGCGGTTGAGGTACTGCTCCAGCTTGGCTGCCAGCTCCGGGTTGTTGGAAGCCCAGGCTTCCTGTTCGGTCCGCTTTTGTTCGGCATAAGCGTGCTTTTCGGTTTTCACTTCTTCGTAGAATGCTGCCACTTCCGGGAAAACCGCGAATGGGTTATCCGGGTCGCCGCCCAGCGCCTTTACGGTCTTCTCAAAAGAGGCTCCGGCACCACTCAGTGGCTTGCCGTGGGTGGACACCTGACGCTCGAAGGACTCGCCTTCTTCGGTAACCGCTCCCTTGCCCATGATGGTTTTGCCGATAATGAGGGAAGGACGGTCTGTTTCCGCTACAGCAGCATCCAATGCCTTACGGATGGCATCGGGGTCGTTGCCTTCAATGGTCTGCACATGCCAGCCCCAGGCTTCGTATTTCTTACCCGTATCCTCGTCCATGACTTCGCTGACTTCACTTGACAGCTGAATGTCATTAGCATCGTAGAACATTACTACGTTCCCCAAACCCAGGTAGCCCGCAGTGCGCCCGGCACCCTGTGCAATTTCTTCCTGAATGCCACCGTCAGAGATGTAAATGTACGTTTTGTGAGCTGTCCATTCCCCAAAGCGGTGGGCCAGAAAGCGCTCAGCGATTGCGGCACCGATGCCAAAAGTATGCCCCTGCCCCAGCGGGCCCGAGGTATTCTCCACACCACGGGCTACATCAATCTCCGGGTGGCCCGGCGTTGGGCTGCCCCACTGCCGGAAGTTTTCGAGGTCTTCTGTGCTGTAATGCCCCAGCAGATGGAGTTGGCTGTACAGCATAGCCGACATATGGCCGGGGTCAAGAAAGAACCGGTCGCGGAAGGGCCAGGCCGTGTCTTGGGGGTCATAGTTCATGTACTCCGTAAACAGGATGTGCATGAAGTCTGCACCGCCCATTGCACCGCCGGGGTGGCCGGAGCTCGCTTTTTCCACCATTGCGGCGGAAAGCACACGGATGTTGTCTGCGGCTTTTTGTGTAATTGTAGGATCTGCCATGTTAAAAGGAATAAGGTTTTGGTAATCAAAAAACAGTAAGCTGCCGGGAACGATCAAAGCCGCAGAGGATAGTTCGAACAGCGCCAGCCTCCAGCCACACGGGCTTTTTGCTTTGCATTCCTGCGCCATACGCTTACTTCTGTTTCAAAGGATGCCCAATTCCGGATGTTCAGCCGGCCCTCTGATTTTCGCCCGAAGATAGCTAAACTCTGAGGTATTTCGGAAGCAAGGGAGAAGTGGAAAACAATTCTGAATAAAAAACCACACAAATACTTGCATTAAAAACTTTTTGTTTTTAAAATTGTGGCAACTAAACAAAATGTACGATGGTAAAAATACGGTCCTACGAAGATTTTCAGACCGTCCCTGTAGTGGACATGGACGAGATGACGCCCTACCTGAAAGTGGAGGCTAGTGATGGCAAAAGTTTTCCGCTCCCGGGCGAGGAATACAACTTCATCCGGCTGGATTTGAGCCTGGCCCTCATCCGGCACCCGGCACATACCTTCTTTCTGCGGGTCAGCCAGGAAACGCTGGGCAGTGAAGGCTTTCTGCCCGGACATATTGCTATTGTTGACCGGCAGGCCACACCCCGCCACCGGGACATCATAGCCGCCTACTTCGAAGGCAGCTTTATCCTATGCCGCCTGCATATGCAGGAAGAACAGATCAGTATCCAAACCGATGAGGAAATCATTGCACTGGAACCGGATATGGAATTTGCCATTTGGGGCGTAGTCAAAGACCTGCTTATCCCCCGATAGCAATGCCCCTACTGCTCCTCTTCCTCTGAACGTGCATCCAACTGCCTGGAAGCAGACTCGGCAATATCATGTGCAGCTTCTTCTGCCGGGGCTTCTTCAGCTTTGGGCGCTTTGTAGATGGAAAACAACACACCGGCGCCGAGAGATACAAAAATAACCATCAGGGATACCCATTCCGGGATATGGACCTGATGTACCAATAACATCTTCACGCCTACATAGGCGAGGATGAACACAAGTGCGTGCTGCAGGTACTTGAAACGGTCCAGCACAGACGCCAGCACGAAGTACAGGGAACGCAGTCCCAAAATGGCAAAAATATTAGAGGTAAAGACCAGGAAGGGGTCTGTTGTAATGGCAAAAATGGCAGGGATACTGTCGAAGGCGAACATTACGTCCGTGGTTTCCACCACCATAAGCGCAACGAACAATGGGGTTGCCGCGGTGATATGTTTGCGTTTCACAAAGAAATGCTCCCCGTCAAACTCCTTTGTCACTGGTATGAGACGGCTTACATACTTGATGACCGGATTTTTATTGGGGTGAGCAGCCTCATGCGAAGACCACATCTTGTAAGCAGAATAGAGCAAAAAAACGCCGAATACATAAGTCAGCCAGGCGAATTTCTGAATCAGGACGACGCCCAGAAAAATCATAATGCCACGGAACACCAAGGCACCAAGAATGCCCCAAAACAAAACCCGGTGCTGGTACTTTTGCGGGATACTGAAATAGGAGAAAATCATGGCAATCACGAAGATATTGTCCATGCTTAGCGACTGCTCGACCAGGTAGCCGGTCAGGTACTTAAGCACAGCATCTCTTGCAGTGAGGGATTCCGGATTCGCGATCCATCCATTGCCATAGGCATAATATATAAATACACTGAACAGCAGAGACAGGCTTACCCACAACGTTGTCCACCCCAGTGCCTCACGCGTGGTAATAGCATGAGGGTTACGGTTGAAGACGCCCAGGTCGAGGGCCAGAAGAAAAAATACGAGGGTAATAAAACCGATCCAGATGAACATGTAGTTGCTTTTGGGCAGGAAATCTCCGCTGCCTTGTTTGCGCTTTGTGCCGTGGTGCTGCCGTTAGACGCAGTAATGCGGCTTTATCACCACCGCTTTCCATCTATAAATGCGCGGAAAAGAAGGTTTGTTGATTTCATGCCCCTGCAAACGGCCAGTATACCAAAGCTCCCGGCAGTTCTTTACAATTTGGCTACAAACAGACAAGCACGGATACACACGGCTATCTGATAGTCTTATTTTCTACTTGGTCAGGAATCACAATCAGGGCATAGGTAAGATCTGAAATATAAAGTTGCAGCCGATTGCACAGCTACAGCTGCAGGAGCGGGAACTACAGCCAGATGGCCAAACATTAAGGTCAGGGATAGTAGGAATGCTTTCATAAAAACATAGATTTTGGCAAGGTGAAACCATGGACAATGCCCAAGGTAGCACCATAGCTACTCCTACTCTACCAGAAAACAAAAGCCATGTTCCCTACTATCCCTATAAATGCCAACTTAAATCAGACTGGATCGATCATAGGCAAATCCGTCACCTTCGCTTCTTTTGGCCCTACACTCAGCCAACCGATAAAGCCACCGGAGGCCTTGGCTACGTGGCCCGCAAGGCTCAACAGCCCCTCATAAAAATGCCGGGCCTGCCGCTTATCAATCTTTTTGAGTACTGCATTAACATTGGAAAGCCGGCTGACCAGCTCTTCCTGCCGGGGCTCTGTCTCCCGTGGTAAATCCTGGATCATAGCCAGCAGCCGTTCATGAAGGTCCTGATCCAGCTTTTCGTAAAACTCCATCCACTCCGGATGAAAGTCAAAAGACCGGACATGAGCTACTTTTTCACTGGCTGCCAACTCGGAATCGTCGATAATACCATCGGCACCGGCAACAAGCAGAACAACCTGAGGGACTGCATCGTACAATACTTTCTGGTCCTGAGGTGAAAGGGCATCGATACTTTTAAACATATATATCTTGTTTTAAACTTTGGTTTTTTCGTCTGATGGTGGGTTGGTGCTTTTGAAACAAAAATAGGTTTTTACGGTAAAAAAAGCAGTGGCATAAATCATCAATTCTGTTTTTTCTGCTTCTTTTGTTGTTACCGCCGAAACGGGTTGAAGCTAAGCAAGCGGTTGGCCCAGCCCATCCACTTTGCAGGCTCGGGCTCGGTAGAAGCGTCCTCCTCAACCGGGTTCCCATATAGCGTTTCAAACATTTTTCGCACATTCTGTGCCACCATTCCCCGGAAGGGGATTCTTGCCATAAGCCCGTAGAGTGCCGCATTCCCCTCTGCCTTTGCGTTGGGGTTGGCTTTTGCAAAAGCAACAGCAGAGCGGAGATCATCGATGTAAGCCTGCAACACTGGCAAATTTTGAGGCATGACGGTCACATGAATGCAATTGGGACGCTGCTGCCGGTCCACATACCAGCCCTTCTCTGCCAGCGCATCCGCCACCACAAATATATCGGGCCGGTTATTCCGGGTAGCAAAAGCGAGGATATTCATACAGGGTGCACCGATGCATTCCAGTTCGGCCATGCCTTCAATCGCTGCTTTGAGCTGATCCACCCCCGCCATTACCTGCCCGGCAAGCTCCAGGTAGCGCTGCCGCCCGAGGCTGTTCATCGCAGCCCAGGCGGCAGCGATAGGGCCGCCGGAACGTGACCCAAGAAGCGTAGCTGAGGCGTAAATGCCTCCTGCCCAGTCGGTGGTTATGAAAAACTGATGCCTGAGGTAGGTCATACTTCGGTACAACAGGACTGAGCTGCCCTTTGCTCCGTAGGCAAATTTATGCGTGTCTGCGGATATGGAGGTGACGCCAGGCAGCCGGAAGTCCCAGGGATGGACAAGTTCCGGGCGCAACTGCTCCACCCATGGCAACATGAACCCCCCAATACAGGCATCCACATGGAAGGGCAACTGATGCTCCTGTGCAATCTGAGAAATAGATGGAATCGGGTCGAGCAACCCATGCGGATAAGAGGGTGCAGAAGCTGCAAGCATTAGTGTTCCGGGACCGATTTTCCGCCGCATGGCTTCCACATCTGCTTTTCCATCTTCTCCTACTTCCACTTTCTTTATTTTAAGCCCAAGGATGTGAGCTGCTTTCTCGAAAGCCGGGTGGATGGTAGCTGGCGCAATCACCTCAGTGCAGCCTCTTTTGGCCTTTCGCCCCCACTCCCGATAGGTGTACAGCGCCAGAAAAATGCTTTCTGTCCCGCCGGAAGTCATCGTCCCAGCAACCTGCTCGTCCCCGTGCAGCATATCAGCTGTCATAGCGACTACTTCTTTTTCCATACGCTGCAGGCTCTCAAAGGCGAAGGGGTTGATGTAGCTTTCTGAAAAAAACAGGTTGGAGGCTTGCTTTAAAAACTTATTGTGGGCTTCGTCCACCTGATAGACCATACTCCAGGTACGGCCTTCCTTCCAGCGGGCATCCCCCGACTTAAAACTTTCCATTGCTGCGAGCAGCTTTTCCGGATCCTGGCCCGTCTCAGGTATTCGCTTCTTATCAGTACTCATGGTGGCGAATATACTTTTTTCCAATTGCTTGTCCTGCATGTCAGGGCCATCTCCATCGCTCAAAGGTTAGCCCAAAGATTGTACCTTTGCATTCAGCACAGGTCAAAATCATGAAAATAGCCATACTTGCGGACCCTCTGGACAATCAACGTGGCGGTGTACATGTCTATACCCGCGAGCTTATCACAGCATTAGCCCGGCTCGACTCTGATAATGAGTACCTGCTGGTGCGTGAGAAAGCCACACCCGCTATACCGGGCACGCAGTCCCTCGTAGTGCCCAACAACCGCTTTGGGCTGGTATTCGCCGCCTTCCGCATGTTTTTTATTGTACCGTACTTACTCCGGCGGCATCAGGTGGATATCGTAGTGGAGCCTGCTCACTTTGGCCCTTTCAATCTGCCGCGGCGTGTCCATCGGGTGACGGTCATCCATGACCTGACACCTTTGCTCTTCCCGCAGTACCACATTTGGCACAGTCAGATGCTGCAACGCCTCTTCCTCAAAGGCATACTAAAAAGGGCAAGCCTGGTCATCACCAATTCCCGGCATACGCGCAAAGATGTCCTGGAACACTTCCCGTTCCTAAAAAACAAAGTGATTGCAGCTCATCTCGGAGCCAATCCGGCACTTACCCCCCTGAGGACCCGGGCCTGGCTGGATCAGCAGGGCATTACCACCCCTTACTGGCTTACGGTCGGCACTATTGAGCCTCGAAAAAACCTCGTCAATCTCCTAATGGCCTATCAGCAGTACCGGCAAAATGGCGGCAGCGGTCAGCTCATTGTAGCCGGGCAGCGGGGATGGAAATCAGAGCCGTTCTTCGAAGCGCTGGGCCAGCACCCGTACCGGGCAGATATTCTTCTGACCGGCTTTGTGCCCGATGAAGCCCTCCCGCAATTGTACAGCCACGCCCAGGCTTTGATATATCCTTCCGAATACGAAGGTTTCGGACTGCCTGTACTTGAGGCTATGCGGTGCGGTTGCCCGGTGATTTGCTCCTCTGTATCCAGCCTGCCTGAAGTAGGCGGTTCGGTCGCGTACTATATCGATTATCAGGAGCCTGCATCCATAGCCCGGCAGATGCAGGCGGTAGACCAGCTGGACGACTCAGCAAGGTCAGCCCTCAAAGAACAATCTGTGGAGTGGGCAGCGCAATTCAACTGGGCAGCACATGCCAAAGCCTGCCATGAAGCCCTCCAAAAACTTGCTGCGAAACAACCCGACTCCAGGCACGTATGACTATATTGCACATCTATTTCAAATCCGAGGTCTAAGCTGTAGCAGAAACCCCAAAATGATGCGACCAGAACAAATATGGATTGTTATTCCTGCCTATAACGAAGGCCCTGTGATTGAGCAGGTCGTAGCTAAGGTGATTGGCAGTGGCTTCCCCAATGTACTGGTTATAGATGATGGCAGCAAAGACGATACTGCTTCTCAGGCCCGGCTGGCAGGGGCACGTGTCCTCTCCCACCCCATCAACCGTGGCGCAGGGGCAGCAGCACAAACCGGCTTATCTTACGCGAGGCGTCAGGGCTGGAAATGTGTGGTACAAATTGATGCCGATGGGCAGCACCACCCTGAAGACATCCACAGGCTGGTGGAAGTACAGGCCCAAACAGAAGCTGATATCGTGCTGGGCAGCCGCTTCCTCGACCCGTCCCCTGGCATTCCGCCCACCCGTGTCCTGTACAACCGCATCTCCAATGTCCTGACGAACACCTTTTGTCAGCGCAGCTATTCGGATACTCAGACGGGCTTCAGGTTACTCAGTGCACGAGCCATACGCAATCTCCGGCTCCGGCTTGATGGCTTTGGCTACTGTAGCGAAATGATCGTGCAGGCAGAAGAAAAGGGGCTGACCATTGCCGAGGCTCCTATACAGGTCACTTACACGGACTACTCGCTGAACAAAGGGCAAGACCTGGTCATGGGCATTACCACCGCTGTGGATTTGCTTTGGAAATTGCTATTTTACCCTTCAAAAATGAAGTGACGTGAAGCTTGAAGTCTATCAGATTATCGTTCCACTAGCCTCCCTGGGGTTTGTTTTCAACCTGTTCCGGCGTTTTCTGAAATCAAAAGCCAGTTGGCAAGAGGCTGCTCTGGGTGCCGCCTTTTGGATGTCCGTCGGTATTTTTGCCCTCTTCCCCGACGCAATCTCCAAGGCCATTGCCAACTTTTTTGGGATAAAGAGCAACATCAACGCTATCATTTTTTTCTGCCTGGGACTCATTTTTTTCTTCCAGTACAAACTCTTCTTCATGCTGAAAAAAAACCAGATGGCCACCACTGAGCTGGCTCGCAAAATCACTCTTCAGCAAGCAGAAAAAGAAGACCTCCAATCGTGAAAATCCTTTTCGTACTTGAGCATTTCCATCCTTATATCGGTGGAGCGGAGAAGCTGTTTTACGAGCTGACTACAGCACTGGCAAAGAGCGGGCACGAAGTAGCAGTCATTACCACCCGGTTCCGCCCCGATTTGCCCGAACAGGAGGACATTCAGGGCGTATCAGTGGTGCGGGTCAACTGCCGCAACCGTTACTGGTTCAGCGTGGCAAGCCTGCCGGTGATCCGGCGTATGGCGAAAAAATACGATGTGGTACACACTACTTCCTACAATGCCGCTTTACCAGCCTGGATCGGTGCCGCCCTTAGCAAAAAACCGGTATTGATTACCTTCCACGAAGTCTGGGGACAGCTCTGGTGGCAGCTGCCTTTTGCTAATGTGCTGCAGCGTACTCTTTTTTACTCCTGGGAGCAACTCCTGCTGAAACTGCCTTTTCGTCGCTTCATCGGGGTATCCGACTACACCCGGCAGGCGTTGCGTGCAAGCGGCATTGCTGACGAAAAAGCGCTACGGATTTACAACGGGCTGGACTATACAGCTTTTGAGGCTTATCCTCATCAGCCGCCAAAGGAATTCACCTTCACCTACTTTGGCCGCCTGGGCATGTCAAAGGGGCTGGAGCTCCTGCTCCCGGCAGCACAAACCTTGCTCAGGCAACATCCTGAAGCCAGGTTCAAGCTCATTATACCCACCTATCCTCAACCAATGTACAATTGGGTACAGGCACAATTGGACCAACTCGGGATCCGTCAGCAGACACGGTTGCTCCACGATCTGCCGCGGGCGACCCTCTATCGGGAAATCGCACATTCGTCCTGTGTTGTGATCCCCTCCTATAGCGAAGGGTTTTGCTTTGTCGCAGCAGAAGCCTCTGCTATGGGTGTCCCCATCATTTCCTCCGACCAGGGCGCGTTGCGCGAAGTGGTAAGCGGGCATTGGGTGCCTATGCAGGAGATGAGCACATCGGCACTCGCCCGGGCACTGCAGCGTGCGCATGAGGGAGACTGGGAAAAACGGCCCTTCCGCCCTTTTTACTTACAGGATGCTGTACAGTCCTACATCAATCTTTACCAAGACTTAAAAAGCTGAGCGGTGTGTTTTCACCCAATCGTACAGCGCCATATCCTCCGCATTGAGGGCCTGCAACTGACGGAGCGCCTCTTCGTCAACTTCAGGTAGCGCTTTCCGGAAACGGCGGTTATCGTTGAGGCGGGGCAATGGAGGGATTTCAGCCCAGGCAAGGCGTTTCCCTAACCGCTCGTAGTCCGCCTCGAAGGATTCCAGTAGTCCTATGAAAAAGTAGTCTTTTGGATGCAGCCCCTGCATAAATTTAGACATGCGGTTTCGGTTTTCCTCCAGCGTGGCGTACTCCAGCAAGGTTTCTGAAATCCGGTGGGCATTAGCCGCTGCCACCTCAGGGTTGTGCTCCGGGTGCAACAGGCGATGTTTGAAAAAAGAGTAATTGGAAACTACGCGGTCTACCGGGTCACGTAGCCAGGTAATGACTTTTGCATTATGCTGCAGGTGCAACTCTCGGACTTCTTCGTAGTGCAGGTGGCCATGCAGTACGTTCAGCTGCGGAGGCAGCGCCCGGGGCAGTCCTCCCTGCTCCACCGCTTCAAAGTAATCCCGCCTTCTGAAAGAGACCGATACCCGCTCCACCCCGTAAACCGTTTGCAATGCCCGGTAAAAAGAGGTACCACCCGTTTTGGGAATATGTATGGATATTAACTCGATCATGATTTCCAGTATCCCTGCTTTCGAAACTCAAGAGCCTCACGATAAAGTTCCAGATCTTTGGCATTGCAGGCTTCAATGATGGCCCGTTCCTCAGGGGTGATTTCCCGCTTGCGTTTGCCAGTGGCATTGTGCTGATAAGCCTCCTGAATCGTCCAGCCCATCGCGTCCGCCATATGTTGTAAATCCTCATCCATATGCTCGAGAATACCCACAAAGCGAAAGTCCTTCAGGTGCAGCCCCTCCAGGAATTTGGACATCCGGTTTTGGTTGATCTCGGTTTGCGCATATTCTCTGAGGCTGCGCTCCATTTTTGCCAGGATATCAACCCCTCTCCCTTCTTCGTCAATAATGTCCCGCAGGCGCTCTGACAAATAGAAATAATTGGACACCACGCGGTCCACCGGATCGCGGAGCCAGGTAATTTTGGGGATATCCGGTGACAGCTCCAGAATATTGCTAACCATTGGCCAGGAAAAATGCCCGTGCAGCACCCGCACCCGGTTGGGCAGGGTGCGACCGGTGAACGGCTGCTGTTCTACCGGAATTTACCCCTACCGCGCAGGGGCGTATCAAAACGCAGTACGGCTTCGGCACCATACACATCGCGCAGCATGTTCCGGAAGGAGGTTCCGGCCGACTTAGGGATATGGAAGGACAGCAACTCGAGTTGGTTCCCAATCTTGGAGTCCGGTCTTTTGATATGATTACTCATGTAGTGCTATTAGGTAGGGCTAAGCTAAAAAAAATCCTCATTCTGTACGCCCGGAGTGGCATTTGACCTGGCAAACAGCAAAATATACAAATAGTTAACATGCGTGAATTGGGCAAATCGCTGAGAATTGATTATTTTGTGGCATCTTTAGAAAAAATATGCACGCTCCCCCCGCACCGTAATTCTATTTACGACTGTTTTAGGCTACTACTTATACTGACGATTAAGTGGTTTGCCACAGCAAACCTGCTCAATGTCAGCATTTACGCTGGGAAATGGCTTGCACCTGTCCTGACAAGCTACGCTTCGTCACGGGCCGATGTCGCAAAACACTTCGTATTGCGTATATCATAAGCTCCCCCTTGTCTTCCACCCGGAGACCTCTTGATTTATTGGTAAAAATTACTGAATCTATAAAACTATTACTACAGCATGAGACAAATTTACTTAATGCTCTTTGCGCTATGTATGTTCGGAACAACACTACAGGCACAAGTGCTGAATGAATTACTAATCAGCACCGCAGGCGCTGATGTGGAGTATGTAGAAATTTACGGTGAACCCGGTACACCACTACTTGGTCTAAGTGTCATCGGGGTAGAATCTGATGATCAATCGGATAATGGAGCGATTGACTTCCGGTTTGATTTCGGAGCCGATGATATTATTGGCTCCAATGGGTTTTACCTCATTGGTAACGCACTTGTCAACACGGAGTATGGCGTAACCCCTAACAAGATCATCACCAATTCCCTCGAAAACAGCAGCACCACCTATGGCCTTGTGGTAACAAGCAGTATTTCCGGATCGGCTATTACCGGTGGAGAATTCTGGCGGGATGTGGTGGCAGTTACCGATGAAGAAGCCCCTGAATTCTTTTACTTCGATGCCCCGGTAATCGGACCGGATGGCAATTTCTTCCCGGCAGGCGTACGCCGGGTAACGGATGGCGTAGACACAGATATGGCCAGCGACTGGGTCATCAGTGACTTTAACCTGGGCAATGACAATACGCCTACTGCTGGTACGGGTGTCGTTCCTCCTCCGCCTCCTAGCACGCCGGAAATCTACCTTGAGATGATCGCTGACCCTAATGATAATGCAAATGCCCGTTTTGTTAAAATAAAAAATGGCGGCACTAGCGGTGTTGACCTGACCGGATGGGCGCTGCGCCGCTGGACAAATGGAAGTAGCACCCCTTCCACTAGTAAAGACATCAGCCTTAGCTCGATCGGAACGCTTGCAGCGGGTAGCTGTGCTTACATTGCAAAAGATGCAGATGAATTTATGACGGCTTACGGTTTTGCTCCGGTTATAGACGGAGGCTCCGACGGGCCTGCTGATAGCAATGGGGACGATCAAATAGCGATCATTAATGGCTCTGAAACGGTTATTGACTTTTTCGGAGTTATTGGTGAAGATGGTTCGAATACCTGCCACGAATTTGAAGATGGCGTAGCCATTCGGACAACCCCCGGTCCAAATAACGGCAGCTGGGATGAAGCTAACTGGGAAGTCTATTCGGATGGTTCCACTGCCAGCGGCTGTACTAATCATAACTCTAACCAGCCACAAGACGTAGCTGACCTCGACGTGACCGAATGCACATCAACTCCAGCAGCCCCGGCGAGCACCTGCGGCTTCACCAATGTGTCCTTCTCCGGGCTTAGCTGCCTGGGAGCCCCAAATGAAGGGGACTCCAATTTCACTGGTGGTGCCACGGTAACTTCCGGAGCAGGGGAAGATTATTTAATGCTAAACCCTGAAACCAATATAAACTACGGGACTATCATATCAAGTGTTCAAAACGGTACTATTTCTGCAATAGGCCAAGCGAACATTACCGGCAATACCCCTGGTGAAGTAGCTAAAATCCAAATCGTTGATAGTGGAAATTCGACCTGCAAGTCAGCTATTTTCTACTTCCGTGTCCCGGAATGCGTCTCCTGCCCAACTACCGATGACATCTTCATCAGTGAATTCCACTACGATAACGCTGGCGGCGACGTCAATGAGTTTGTGGAAGTAGCCGTTTCCGAAGAATTTGAGGGTGACCTGTCCGGTATTGAAGTCGTGCTCTACAATGGCAGCAACAACACCTCCTACGATAGCGAAACCCTTGACAACTTCAGTGTAGGCAGCACCGCCAGCGGTATAACCTACTACTATTTCGAGTTCAGCTCCCTGCAAAACGGCGGACCTGATGGCATCGCACTAGAGTGCAATGGTTCAATTTTCCAGCTGTTAAGCTACGAGGGCGATATGACCGTCGATGGCTTTGCCAGCACCAACGTAGGCGTTACTGAAGGCAGCGGCACACCAGAAGAAGGCTCCCTGCAACTCATTGACGGCGTATGGACCGAGACCTGCCAAAACACCAAAGGCGGCGCTAATGCGGATGTGGACTGCTGTGAAGACCCTACCTTCGAGTGTGTTAATAACGATGTACTGCTCGACTTTGGTTCTTACAGCCTTTCGGAAGCGGACGTGGTCAACATCGACAATCAGGACAATCCATCTGATTGCCCCGAAATCACACTCGGCATGATCAGCCCAGCTACGCTGAGCTGTGATGACCTTGGCCAAACCGTTATGGTGACCGTCATGGTCAACACCCCGGAAGGCCCGCAGAGCTGTACTGCTAATATCACTGTGGTAGACGAATCAGGTGAACTGCCTGCACCATGGGGTGCCAGCGATGTAGGCGAAGGCGAGAATGAGTTTAGCTATGAGGTGTGCAACGCCAATAATGGTGAATTTGCGATTACCAGCGGAGGCCGCAACTTCCCGCTGGAAGATGACTCAGATAACACCGGTTTCATTTCTCAGGAACTTTGCGGCAATGGATCCATCACAGTAAAGGTAGAGAGCCGTCAGGGCGGATTCCCTGGTATTGCTATCCGTGAGAGCACTGCAGCGGGTGCCAAAATGGTTAACATGCTTACCAACATCACCGGCAATATCTACTGGTCTACCCGGTACGACACGGATGCCAACCGCAGCTTTACCTCTTTCTACCGCCCATTCCCACGGTGGCTGCGTTTGGTACGTCAGGGCGACTACATCATTGGCTACAGCAGCACTAGTGGCGGCAGCTTCGCATTCGTGAATGCCGCTTATGTGCCGATGGATGCCTGCGTGGAAGTCGGTATGGTGGTCTTCTCTGTCAACAATACGCCTGCAAGTGCGGTATTCAGTAATGTAACGGTGCTTGGCAATTCCAACCCCACCCTCTCAGAGGAAGTGCAGGATGCCATCAACGGCATCAGCCTGAAGCGCGGAGCAGAAGCACAAACCGGCAACGCAGTTACCTTTGAAGTACCAGCTCAGGAGGTACGCAATACCATCCTGTTCCCGAACCCAACCCGTGATGCACTGAACCTGCGCTTCGAGCGTGCACTAGAGGACAACACCATCGTGGTTGTCCGCAATCAGTTTGGGCAGGCGCTCCGTCAGCAGCAGGTAGGTACAGGCGCTGTACAAACTCAGCTTGATGTGGCAACGCTGCCTGCCGGCCTGTACTTCCTGGAAGTACAGGGCCAGGGCGGCATCCTGGAGACGCTGCGCTTTACCAAGCAATAAATGAAAATCAATCGAATCAGAAGCATTGGCCTTCTGGTTGCGCATTGAGATAATCTGCCCCCTTTGCGGATCGTCCGCAGGGGGGCTTTTTTATTTGACTACTCCCAGGACACCAAATAGCCAAACCCTGGCAAATTTTACCGTTAAGCCATGTTTCTCTTTAGCTGCCAACCTTAAAATATTTGGAAAATACTAATTTATGCCGGTCAAAAAATCACCTCGATTTGCAACCTCCTTAAATTCCTACCGTATACATTCACATTGCCCAAAAACAAACACAACTGCAAACTACACACTAAGTAGCGGGGCAAAAATAAGTTTTACAATGGCATTGGTAGCTTTTGCCTTGATAAGTCCCAAAACCCGCCCGATGGTTGGTTTTGTCCCTCATCAAGGCAAAACCCAATTGTAAAACTTATTTTTCGAGAAGCCCTAAGGGCAATAGAAAAGGGATAACACTTACCGTTTTCTGGTAGGCTTTTGATAATAAAATACCCAAATTCCGGATTTCTAAACCCTTACTACTATGAGGATTAAACTACACGCCGCAAGCGGAATACTCACGTTCGTTTTTGCGATTTATTTTTCTTCAGTGCCCATAGGTGCCGCCTATGGGCAAGCCGAAGCAGCTGAACCGCCTGCTTCCACCTTTCAGCCCGCTATGTCTATTGGTTTAAGCTCGGGCACCCATGCCTTTTTTGGTGTTGATGCCACATTGAGGGTCATAAAGCCCGTCAACTTCCGCATATCCTACAACCGCATGCGCATGGATGTAGAAGGGCTTAGCTTTAATGCCTCTTCGCTCGGGTTCTCCGGACAGAGCCTGATTCTGAGCTCCGATCTTGACCTCAGCACCCTTGGGCTGATTGCAGAGTTGCCCATTGGGGAAAAACGCTCTTTCCGCCTCATGGGCGGCGTGATGGTCAATCTCAATAATTACATCAATGTCAATGGTGAATTTGCAGAAGGCGTAGCAGTCAATGACTACGAACTGACGCCTGATCGCATTGGCACCATCAATGTAAATTACACCACCGGCTCTGCCGTTTACCCTTACTTTGGGCTCGGATTCGGCCGTTCGCTTGGCGTGAGGCACCTGAGCTTTGCGTTGGAGGCCGGAGCTATGGTGAGAGGGCGCCCGGATATCCGGTTTAATTCAACAGGCCTGTTAAGCGACAATGCCCAAAATGGCCCGGTCCTTTCCGAAAACTTTAAAAATGTACGGGTACACCCCTCGGTAGGCTTCCGGTTGGCTTATAAATTTAATTTGCCAAAAGACTTGTTTGGCTTGCGCCCTGGCGCGGAGGGGACTTCCGAAATGGTGGATGCACCGGAGCCCGTTGCAAAAGAGCGTCTTGAAAGCGAGACCAAAGAACAACTTACAGATGCCAACCCGGCACCGCCAAAGCAGGCCATACCAACGGCCTCACCTTACCTCATAGTGAAAGGTGCTGCCGTTGACGCAGTAACAAATTTAGAGCTGCGCCAGGCCTACATAGATCTGTACAAAGTGCGCCCCAATGGCGACAAAACCCTGGAGCGCACCGGCCCCTACCCTACCGGGCAGTTCACCCTCGGTCTTGATCCGGGAGACACCTATGAGCTCAACATCACCGTCCCTGGCTATAAGCCTTTCAAAAAGGTACTTAAAGCGGACCCCGGTGGAGCAGCCAAAACGATTACACAACATTTCCCGCTCGAAGCCGAGCAGTAAACCCTGAATCATCCAATCCAAATACTTATGAAAAAGCTATTATTAAATACCCTACGACTAAGCGCCGTTCTAATGCTTGCCTTTTTGGTAACTACTTGTACAGAGGAAGCTCGGGAGGATTTGATAGAAGGGTACGTTGATGGCGTCAACCTCAACATTAATACTGATATCTTCCGGGTGCCCGTTGCCTTCTACTTTGGTGATGCCAACCTGGACACAGGCGGTGACGCTCCCGATAACCTCACCATTACCATTGAGGGCCCGGATAAGGACCTGATTTACTCTACAGACGGTAAGCGGGACTTGAAACCCGTGGCAGGCTTCCTTGAAATCGGATTAGACAAGGAAGTCATGATCACTGAGGATGACCCATTGGAACTTACGGTCATTGCAGAAGCGCCGGGTTATGTAAAGACGGTTCAGAATATTGTGCTCTATGACACTACATATCAGTATATCCCAGTCAACATGGTGAGCCTCAATGCCCCGCCTAAAGGGGTAAGCCTTCAGTTGGGAACAACTTCTGCGGACGCTGACGGTGTTATGCAGGACACCGCATTCTCGACCCCAATGGTCGCCGGCAAAGAGGAAATGGCTAGTGTCAGGCTCAAGCAAGGTACTAAAGTGATGAATGCACAGGGGGAAGAGCTTATCGGTAACATTGAGGTGCAACTGGTACATTTCGACAACCGCAGCGATGAATCTCTGGCCTCTTTCCCTGGTGGCTTCACGGCTACCAACGTAGTAGACGAAAATGGCAATGAAATGGAGCCGGTAGAATTTGTAACCGCTGGTTTTGTTGCACTCGATATGTTTGTTGGCAATGATGAGGTGACCGACTTTTCTGAGCCGGTAGAAGTGGAAGTCGGGATTAATCCGGAGACCATCGACCCGGCTACAGGGCAGCAGGTAAAAGAAGGGGACATTATCCCCATCTGGTCACTCGATGATAATACCGGACAGTGGAAGCACGAAGGCGAGGCCGTTGTAGAAAAAGACGCGGATGGCAACCTTAGCGCTACGATGCTGATCACCCACCTTTCGTGGTGGAACTTTGACTACTTCTACAACTCCTGCCGCTGGTATGAGCCGGTTCGGCTGGTGGTCGAATCTGACTACAACAACTACCGGGATGCGCCCTGGCTCAGAGGGCAACTTTATGACGCTATCACCGGACGTCGTTTCAGCTACCGCCGCTACTTCAAAGCGTTGAACGGGCAAACCATCAACATGTATAATATCCCGAAGAACCGGACTTTGTATATGGAAGTATCTGAAGGCAATCAGGTCATCTACACTTCGCCTCCATTTACGACCATCTGTAACTCTACCACAGTCCTGGATATGAAGACCTTTGAACCCCCGAGCCCGTTGATGCTGGACGTCCGGTTCTCCGGTCTGTGCGAAGGAGCAGGGCCTGACATAATCATTAAGCCAGATGCTGTGATTTATTTCCGGCAAACCGGGCAGCGCTGGGAACCGCTCGCTCAGGTCATTGGCGGTGCCTTCACTACCAGCCGCCTTTTCCGGGGCGAGGTATATGACTTCAGGCTCGTTTACGCCGGCCGCACCTATGATTTTATGGATATTGTCGTGGAGTCTCAGACCCTGGAAGTGGAAGACTACAAGCTTGAGGTAGACCTTGACAACCCAGACAACCGGTCTTCTATCATTGTGGAAGATGTTGTCATCCCACAGGAATACTGCGACATCCTCCTCGGAGGCTAAAAGATACAGACGCATTTAAAGAGAAGCCCCGCCGGCGTTGTTTCGGTGGGGCTTTTTAGCATCCAGGCAAAAAAATAGCGCAAGCCACCCTATGCAATCGGGCTTGCGCCGTAAAAAACTACTATATCATGTCTTTAAGCAGCAATCATGGGTGTTGGAGTAGAGAACTCTAACCTGTTGATTGATTCTGTATTATCTGTACGGTTGTTTACGATATCCAGATTGAGCGTGTAGTGCTCAAAATCCAATGCGAAGGACTGTAGCGTATGCGAACGATTGAGCACCTGATCTTCTAATTGACGCAGCCCCAGAAAGTCTCCCGCTTCAGCGCGAAACTTATTCATAAGCCGTCTAACCAGCTGCAGCGTATTACCCTGACCAGTCTGGTTCAGGATCCCCACGGTAAGCGCTAATTTTATTTTTCGGTTATCCATTGGTTTTGATTCGAAATTCAATGGTGTAACTCTGAATCTGGTGTTTTTGTTCATGTATTTCCCTAAAAAACTTCAACAAAAAAGCGGCTTAACCCCATTTGAGTCAAGCCGCCTACGAAAGCAAAAGTATCTTAAAAAATCAGGCTTCCGCCTAATCTACATTATCGTGAAGGAAGGAATTGCCGCCACGGACCTCCAGCTCATCATCATCGTTGATGCTCCAGGTGGAATGTGACTCTTCCCTGGAATCCGGCACATTATCCAGATTCACGCCCCGGCGCAGGTAAGCTGGCTCGTTCTCCAGTTCGATGATGGCCTGTGGGTTGCTCAGCTTTACGCGGTTATTGCGCAGACGTTCGCGGCGCTTACGCTCTCTTTCCAGAAACTGATCCCGGTCTTCATCTGAAGCCTCACCGCCCTCTGTGTTCACATAGGGCTCGTCATAGGAGTACCGGCCACGGCTTTGGTATTTCGCAATAGTTTCGCGCACATCATCAAACTCTACGGTGTGCCGGCCATTGCCGGAAGGCTCATACCCAATATCTGCCAGGCCCTTTTTTTTTGGCTGGTCCTCAACAGGAGGTTTAGGCTGATCCTCATCCAGCGCAACGATCACCTTGTCATCCGCAACTTTATTCGCCTTTTTCTGCTTATTGTGCTCAAAACCAGTAGCGATAACCGTCACACTGATCTTCTCACCCAGCTCTTCATCATAGCAGTTACCCCAGATCAGGTCTGTACCGTAACCAGCTTCCTCCTGCACGAATTCGGTGATCTCGAAGATCTCGTCCATGGTGACTTCCTTCGTACCGGAAGTGATATTGAGCAGGATATGCTGTGCCCCGCGGATGTCGTTATCCTCAAGCAGCGGAGAATGCAGTGCGTCATCCACAGCCCGTTTGGCCCGGTCTTCCCCTTCAGCGGAGGCAGTACCCATAATGGCTACACCGCTTTCGCGCATAACGGTGTTGACGTCCTCAAAGTCCACATTTACGTAGCCCGGCACTGTGATGATCTCCGCGATGCCCTTGGCTGCTGTAGTCAGGATGTCGTCCGCTTCCGCAAAAGCATCAGAGATGGACAGGTTGCCATGAATCTGCCGCAGCTTATCATTGGAGATGACAATCAGGGTATCGACGTTCTTTTTCAGCTCCTCCAGGCCTTCAGAACCCTGAGAGGTACGGCGGCGCCCCTCAAAAGTGAAAGGCAGCGTAACGATACCCACGGTAAGGATATCCATTTCCTTGGCTGTTTTGGCAATGATCGGAGCTGCACCCGTACCTGTACCACCGCCCATACCCGCTGTGATAAAGAGCATGCGGCAGTTATTCTCCAGATAAGCTTTAACGGCTTCAATGGATTCTTCACAGGCCATTTTGCCGATATTTGGCTTTGAACCGGCACCCCGGCCCTCGGTCAGGTTGGGCCCCAGCTGAATGCGGGTAGTCACCGGGCTGAGTTCCATGGCTTGTGAATCGGTATTGCAAATCGCAAAGTCAACCCCTACGATGCCCTGCCGGAACATGTGCGTCACGGCGTTGCTGCCGCCGCCGCCCACGCCCAGTACTTTTATAATCGGGCTTTCATCTTTTGGCAAATCAAATACCATAACTGCTTGTTTTTTATTTTGCTGGGCTTTCCTGCTGCGCTTTGCGTGGACCCAACATGGTTAATTGAAGTATCAGCGTTCGTTTGTTGTTTGTTGCACCCCGTTCCGGTACCGGGCGTCCCTCCCGCTCCGGAACAAGGTTTGCTTGCTGCCTAATGGGGCCAGATTTAGAATTCATTATCCGGCTCGGCCTCAAACCACTCTTTCGTGCGTTTGAAAAGCTGATCGTACCAGTTGCTGCCTGCCGGTTCTTTCTCTACCGTAACTTCTTCTTCTTCGGCGGGTTCTTCGGCTTGCGCCGGGATGAGCCCTGCTTCCAGGTCATCCAGTCCTTTAATCAGCAAGCCCACACCGGTCGAGTAAATCGGGCTGCTCAGGTGCTCGTGGTACCCGTGCGCCAGGTGCTCCACCGGCGTACCAATGCGGGTACTCATGCCCGTGTGGTACTCGGAAAGCTTATCAATGTGGTTGAGCAGCGCTCCTCCACCCGTCAGCACGATGCCGCCAATAAGCTTGCGCTCAAAGCCGGAACGGCGGATTTCCCAAATCACATAGTCCAGGATTTCTTCCACCCGTGCCTGAATGATACGCGCGAGGTTCTTTTCGGAAATCTCCTTGTGGTCCTGACCGCGCAGGCCGGGAATGGAGATGATCCGGTTGTCGTATACTTCCTCCGCCAGTGCGGAGCCAAACTTCACTTTCAGTTTCTCTGCCTGTGGCTTCATCACGGTGCAGCCTTCCTTGATGTCTTTGGTGATCACATTGCCGCCAAAGGGAATTACCGCAGTGTGCCGGATGATGCCTTCCTGGAAGATGGTAATATCCGTGGTGCCACCACCGATGTCAACGAGTGCCACGCCGGCTTCCTTCTCTTCCTCACTCAGCACCGCAGAAGCAGAAGCGATAGGCTCAAGGGTCATATTCGCCACTTTCAGCCCGGTGCGCTCTACACAGCGGTGAATGTTGTTGGAAGCAGAAATCTGACCGGTAATAATGTGGAAGTTGGCTTCCAGACGAATGCCGGACATACCAATTGGATCCGTAATCCCCTGCTCATTATCCACCGTATATTCCTGTGGAATAACATGCAAAATCTTGTCGCCCGGCGGCAGTACCAGCTTGAACATATCGCTGATCAGCCGGTCGATATCCCGGCGGCTGATTTCGGTATGATCAGAATCCCGGGTAAGGATGCCGCGGTGCTGCAAGCTCTTGATGTGCTGCCCGGCGATACCCACGTGCACCACCTTGAAGGTCTGCCCGGCAGTACGCTGCGCCATGTTCACCGCTTCAGCAATGGCCTTAACAGTCTTTTCAATATTCGACACTACGCCGCGCAGTACGCCCTCGGAGGCGACTTTGCCAAAGCCCAGTACCTCAATTTTGCCATGCTCATCCCGACGGCCCGCGATGGCACAGATTTTTGTTGTCCCGATATCGAGCGCAACAATGATTTCCGATTTGTTTACATTGGTCTCACTCATGGGTATCATTTAACTGTAGTTTTCGTTTTCAAAATTACTTACGCCCGACCACCTGGTCATCATAGGCAACACTAATCTCATCATAGGTCCGCCACCCGGTATAGGGCAGCACTTCCTTATAAAATATTTTGATTCGACGCAGCTTACTGCGGGCGTCTTCAAAGCTTCCAAATTCAATACGGTCACTGCCAATCTTCGGTACCAGGGTGATCTTCCCCCGGCTGTCGAAGTAAATCTGTTCTGACAAAGGCGCCAGGAACGGATCACTCAAAATGAGCTGCGCCAGTAAAAAGGCGTCCTTCAGCCGGTTGCGTTTGCGCTCCAGGAAGGTCTCATTGTAGGTCGGCAAACTACCCGTCGCCACCAGCACTTTTGCGGTAAAGTGCTCCGAGAGGGGCATTTGTATCCCGTCCCGGTCCAGGTAGTAATTATACCCGTTATTGTCAATGACCCGCAGAATCGGCTCCCTGGGGTTGATGTCAATGACGATATGGTTACCTGCCGTCACATAAGCCTCTGCATCCAGAATAAAAGGCTCTGCCTCCAGCACCTGCTCCAGGCGCTCAATATCGATGTCTGACAGCGACTGCCCTTCCAGTGGTTGGTCAAAAGCCCGTTCTATAGCGCCTCTTACATCAGCATCTGCCAAAAGGCTGTTCCCATCCGGTAACGGTTCTATATTCACAATAATATCCTTTACCGCACTGCCGCCTTTCTGTTCCACCGCCGAAATATAGATCACCAGCACGCCCAAAAACAGGACTACCCAGCCGATGCGCCGAAGCATACGCTGTGTTTTAGGGTCCATATTTTGTAGTAGCGGTATCGCCATTTCCTTATGCTTTTCCCCCGAAGTAGTCCTTCAATGGGTTTCTGAGTAAATCAATATCACCGGCACCAAGGGTAAGCAACACTTTGGGCTGCCGCTCCTGAACCAGCTGAAGTACCTCCTCCGCCTGCACCAAATGCTTGCGGGGGTGGTTTATTTTGTCAAACAACCAGGCACTGTCCACACCGGGAATCGGTGCTTCACGGGCCGGGTAAATATCCATCAGCCAGATTTCATCCAGCTGTTCCAGCGCCCGGGCGAATCCATCCACGAAGTCCCGCGTACGCGAGAACAGATGCGGTTGAAAAATGCCGGTCACTTCGCGGTCCGGGAACAACTCTTTTGCTGCTCCGATTGCGGCCCGCAGTTCTTCCGGATGATGGGCATAATCATCGATGTAGGCCTGACCTTCGCTGCGGTGCAAAAATTCAAACCGCCGCCGGATGCCCCGGAAACTGCGCAGGGCCCGCCGGATGTCTTCGCCTTTGCCGCCCAGCTGCAAAGCCACCGTGATGGCTGCCGTTGCATTTTCGACGTTGTGCCGGCCAGGCAGGCTCAGTTGCAGCCCTTCAAGCCGGTGCGCCGGGCTGTGGTAATCGAAGGTAAAGTAGCCGTCTTCCACACGGATATGATCTGCGCGGTAGCTGCCACCTTCCACTCCAAAAAGCTCCAGCCCGGGTACATTCCCCATCTCTGCTGCCCAGCGGTGCTGCAAATACAGCTTGCCGCCCGGCTCCAGTTTTTTGGCGAAAGCCCGGAACCCGGTTTCATGCAAAGACGCCCGGTCGCCGTAGATATCAAGGTGGTCCGCATCCATAGAAAGGACAACCGCAATATTGGGGCTCAGGTGCAGGAAAGACCGGTCGTATTCATCGGCTTCCACGACCACCCATTCCGACTGCCCTTCCACAAAGTTGGTCTCGAAATCAAGGGCGATGCCGCCGAGAAAAGCCGTGCAACTGATCCCACACTCCCGCAGGAGGTAGGTCGTCAGCGTAGTCGTCGTGGTCTTGCCATGCGTACCCGCGATGGCAATCGCTTTCATACCCCGGCTGATGATACCCAGCACTTCGGCCCGCTTTTTGATGGGCGTGCCCTGCTGCCGGAAGTACTGCAACTCCGCATGCGTGTCAGGCACTGCCGGAGTGTAAACCACCAGGTCAACGTCCTTCGGTATCCAGGAGACGTCCTCTTCGTAATGTATGTCAATGCCTTCTGCTGCCAGCGTTCTGGTCAGCTCGGTTGAGGTTTTATCGTAGCCGAGTACTTTGGCACCTCTGCCGTTGAAGTAGCGGGCGATGGCGCTCATGCCAATCCCTCCCACTCCGATGAAGTACACGGTTTTTATGCTTTTCAAGTCCATCGGTTATGGCTTTGCCGATTGGGCCAGCCGGAGCACTTCGCGGGCAATTTGCTCCGCTGCATCCGGTTGTGCCAGTTTTTTGATGTTGGCGCTCAGCGTTTGGCGCCTTTCCTCATCATCAATCAAAGCAATGGCATCCTTCAGAATTCGGTCGTTGGCTGCGGCATCCGGAATCATCAGGGCAGCATCTTTACGAACTAAAGCCTGTGCATTTTTGCTTTGGTGGTCCTCCGCCACGTTTGGGGAGGGTATGAAAATCGCCGGTTTCCCGGCAAATTGCAGTTCTGAGATCGTCAGGGCACCGGAGCGGGCAACGATGACGTCCGCCATCGTGTAGGCCAGGTCCATGCCGTCGATGAAAGCCTGTGCTTTCACGTTGGGCAACTGTGCCGTTTCGCAAGTGGTGAAGGTGGCTTCGTAAAGCTTGCCTACCTGCCAGAGCACCTGTACATCGGGCCGGGCTTTCAGCGCTTCGGCATTCGCTGCCATCGCTTCGTTGATCGACCGTGCCCCCAGGCTTCCGCCAAAAACGAACAGGATGGGTTTTGCCGGATCAAATCCGAAGTGCTTTGCGCCTTCCTCCCTGGTCGCCCGGAGATCCTGCAACTGTGCCCTGACCGGATTGCCGGTGAGCAACAGCTTTTCTGCCGGAAAAAACCGCTCCATACCTTCGTAAGCCACGCAGATCCTGTCGGCTTTCCCACCCAGTAACCGGTTGGTAATGCCCGGGAAGGAATTTTGCTCCTGCAGCAGGGTGGGAATGCCCCGGCTGTTCGCGACCTGCAACAAAGGCCCGCTTGCGTACCCTCCCACGCCCACAGCCACCTGTGGCCGAAAACGCCGGATGATCCGCCGCGACCGCCACAAACTGCTGATGAGCTTAAAGGGGAAACTCAGGTTCCGTAATGTCAATTTTCGCTGGAATCCGCTGATCCACAGCCCTTCGATGGGGTAGCCCGCTTTGGGGACTTTCTCCATCTCCATTTTTCCTTTCGCCCCGACAAACCGGATGTCTGCTTCCGGTGCTATGGCCTTCACCGCATCAGCGATGGCAATAGCGGGGAAAATGTGGCCACCGGTCCCCCCTCCGGATATGATGATCCTGGGGGCGGAGTGTGGGGAATTATCCCCCGGCTTTTCTTTTTCTATGGCCACTTTCAATAATTTATTCCTCTATGTTCAGCCTTCGTACTCGACTCGGCTTTTTCAATGCTCTTTCTCAATCACCACTCACTCCTAACCTCTAAACCACTACCCTCCCCCATCAACCGTCTCAATGTACTTGCTCACACTCAGGATCATCCCAAAAGAGATACAAGTAAACAGGATCGAAGTACCGCCCATACTCACCATCGGCAACGTCACCCCTGTAACAGGTACAAGGTGGACCGAAACCGCGATATTGATAAAGGCCTGCAGCACGAGACTGATGCTCAGCCCGATCACAAGCATAGCACCAAACGCTTTGGGGCTCTTAGTCACCAAACGGGTGGACCGGAAAAACAGGGCTACATACAGACCGATGATGGCAAAGCCACCAAAGATGCCATACTCCTCCACGATGATAGCGTAGATGAAGTCAGAATACGGGGATGGCAGGTAATTCCTTTGAATACTGTTCCCCGGCCCAAGGCCAAGCCATTCGCCATTCGCCATAGCAATCTTAGCCTGCTGTACCTGATAACCGCCATCCGGGTTGTCCATATATTCCCGGACCCGGTTGACCCAGGTATCGGAACGGACCACATCAGGGAAAAATTCCCCAAGCAGCACCAGCATCGCAAACACCACAATGCCCAGCAGCAACAGCAACGCGATATACTGCAGCGCAACCCTGCCTACAAACATCATCATGATGCTCGTGAAAAACAGCAGAATGGCTGTCGATAAATCCGCCGGCGCAATCAGCCCGCAGATGATGAGTACCGGCACAATGATCGGCACAAAAGCCGACTGAAAGTCTTTGATGTAATCCTGCTTTGACCCGATCATACGGGCCAGGTAGATAATCAGCGCCAGCTTGGCAAAGTCCGACGTTTGGAAAGTCACCCCGACAAAGGGCACTTCAATCCAACGGCGGGCATCATTGATATCGGCTCCAAAAGCGATAGTGTAAATCAGCAGTGGGACCGAAATCAGCAAAAGCACGGGCGCTGAACGGGAATACTTCATGTAGTGCATCAGGTGCGCCAAATACGTCAGGAACAGACCGCCCACTACGATCAGCAAATGCTTGACGAGAAAGGACTCCGTGTTGCCGCCCATCTCCCGGTAAGCCAGTGTACCCGTTGAGCTGTACACCGCCATGACCGAGAAAAGCGCCAACAGGGCAATCACCGCCCAAATGGCGCGATCTCCCTGAAGTTCTGCATATATTCTCGTTGCTAGCGACATGCTTGTCTGTTTATTTTAATTGCCGGACGGCTGCCTTAAACAGCTCGCCCCGTTGTTCGTAATTTTTAAATAAATCGAAGCTGGCGCACGCTGGCGAAAGGAGGACTTTTTCTCCGTTTTTTGCCAGCCCTGCGGCCTGTTCGACCGCCTCTTCTGCCGACCGGGCTTCCACAAAGGTGTCTACCAGGCCCCCGAAAGTGGCTTTCAGTTTCGTATTGTCAATGCCCAGCGCCACCATTGCCCGGACTTTCTCCCGGACGAGCGGCAGCAGAGGCTCGTAATCGTTGCCTTTGTCTTGCCCGCCGGCAATCCAAACCACGCCCTTTGGCATGGCATCGAGTGCGTAGTACACCGCATCCACGTTGGTGGCTTTGCTGTCATTGATGTACTCCACACCCTGACAGGTGCCCACCACCTCCATGCGGTGCGGTACCGGAGTGAAGGTTTCCAGCCCTCGCTGTATAGCCTCCGGCGCCGCGCCCCAACGTAGTGCTGCCGTAGTGGCAAACAGTGCGTTGAATGCGTTGTGCTCTCCCCGAAGTTTGGCCGGCCGAAGGTCAAAATGATGACCGCCTGCCATAAAGCCGTTTTCCGTGAGAGCCGCCCGCAGCATCGGCAGCGCTTCTGCCCGAATGTCGTGCTCCGGCAGAAAAGCAGCGATATGCTCATTCTCTGCCTGATACAGGAAGACATCTTCCGGCCGCTGATTCATGGAAATCCGGAATTTAGACCGGATGTAATTTTCCATTTTGTAATCGTAGCGGTCGAGGTGGTCAGGCGAGATATTAAGGATCATCCCAATATCCGGCCGGAAGTCCACGATGCCATCCAGTTGAAAGCTGCTCAGCTCCAGCACGTAATACGCCCGGTGGGCCTCCGTGAGGCAGCGGGCAAAGCTTTTGCCGACATTACCGCCCATTTCCACATCAAACCCTGCGGTTTGCAGGAGGTGGAAAGCCAGGCGGGTGGTGGTGGTTTTTCCGTTGCTGCCCGTAATCCCCATCACTTTTGATTGGTGGTAGCGGGCTGCGTATTCAATTTCAGCAATAACCGGTATGCCTTTGCCTACCAGTTCTTTTATCAAGGGTACGTGATCGGGAATGCCCGGGCTTTTGATCACCTCATCGGCCTGCAGGATACGGTCCCGGGTGTGTTGCCCTTCTTCGTATGCAATGCCGTGGCTTTCCAGCTCACGCTTGTATTTTTCTGCAATGCCCCCGCGGTCGGAGACAAAGACATGATGCCTGTTTTGTTGAGCCAGCAGGGCAGCGCCTACGCCACTTTCGCCGGCTCCGAGTATGACGATGTTTTTCATGTTTCAGCGTTTTCCGGTCATATACCGAAACCAGAACCACAGCTAAGGTGATTCTGGTGCATATTTGTTTATTTGTGTAATGTGTTGGTGACTACCGGATTTTCAGCGTGATGATCGTCAATACCGCCAGTAGGATACCGATGATCCAGAAACGGGTGACGATTTTCACTTCCGGCATGCCTTTTTTCTGATAGTGGTGATGTAGGGGGGACATCAGGAATATGCGCCGGCCTTCGCCGTATTTGCGCTTGGTGTATTTGAAATAGCTGACTTGCAGCACTACCGATAGGTTTTCCACCAGGAAAATACCGCACAGCAGGGGGATCAGCAGCTCTTTACGGAGGATAATGGCCATAGCAGCGATGATGCCGCCCAGGGTCAAACTCCCGGTATCGCCCATGAAAATCTGAGCAGGGAAGGAATTGTACCACAAAAAGCCCAGGGTCGCCCCCACAAAGCAAGCCGCAAAAATCACCAGTTCTCCGGTGCCCGGCAGGTGCAGGATATTCAGGTAGTTGGCGGCAATGGCATTGCCCGAAACGTAGGCAAAAATACCAAGTGATGCACCAATAATACCCGAAACCCCCGTAGCTAAGCCATCCAGCCCGTCTGTGAGGTTGGCGGCATTGGACACTGCTGTGACCACAAAAATGACCAGTGGCACAAACAACAACCACACCCAGCGCGAAGCAGAAGGTTCCTGAATCGGCATCAGCCAGGCATAATCCAGGCGGTTACCTTTCAGGAAGGGAACATTAGTCAGATTGGCTTTGTAATCGCCCTTCTCAGCTGGCCCGATAAAAGCCAGATCAGCGGGGACGTGGATCGTATCGCCCACCATTTCGGTATACCCCAGCTCCGCTGCTTCTTCCACCTCCAGGCGGACTACGATGTCCTCACTGTGGATCATCGTCAGGGCAATCAACAGCCCTAATCCAATCTGCCCCAGCACTTTGAACGTACCGCGCAGGCCCTCTTTGTTTTTGCGGAATACCTTTATGTAGTCGTCAATAAACCCGATCGTAGCCATCCAGACGGTGCTAACAATCATGAGCACCACGTATACATTACTCAGGTCGGCCAGCAGCAGACAAGGGATCAAAATCGCCATAATGATGATAATGCCCCCCATAGTCGGCGTGCCTTGCTTACTCAGTTGGCCGCTCAGCCCCAGGTCGCGCACCGTTTCCCCTACCTGCAAGTAACGCAGGTAGTTGATGATGCGGCCCCCAAAAACCATAGAGATAATCAGAGATAAGACTGCAGCCGCACCCGCCCGGAACGTGATGTACCGGAACAAGCCTGCACCTGAAAAGTCCCCCATGGAATTGCCGAGCCAGTCGACGAGTTGAATGAGCATAGTGTTAATCAGTTATTGGGTGGTTGAAGAAACGCCGCTAAAATAAGCATTTAGGGCGCAGCTCCAGAGCTCCGCTAGGATTTATCCTTCAGCGCTCCCTCTAATTCTGCTTTATCGTCAAAGGGCAGCCGTTCTCCCTTGATTTCCTGATACTTCTCATGCCCTTTACCAGCGATCAAAACAATATCTGTGCCCTGTGCCAGCGCAGCAGCCGTCCGGATAGCCTCCCGCCGGTTGACAATCGTCAGCACTTTACGGGTTGCGTCCTTAGGTACGCCCTTCCACATATCTTCCAGTATCGCTTCCGGGTCTTCACTGCGGGGGTTGTCTGAGGTCAGAATAACCTGATCACTCAGAGCGCAGGCGGTCTTGGCCATGACCGGGCGTTTGGTTTTATCCCGGTCGCCACCACAGCCTACCACCGTAATTACCCGGCTGTCCCGCTGCCGGAGCTGATCAATGGTCTGCAGCACTTTCTCCAGCGCGTCCGGCGTATGAGCGTAATCGACGATGCCGATGTAGCTTTTGCCGGGCGTAACGATGGTTTCAAAGCGCCCGTCCACCGCGCCAAGTTCACTCAGCGCTGTAAGGGTTTCCATCCGGTCCTGCCCCAGCAGCACGGCTACACTGTAAACAGCGAGCAGGTTGTAGGCATTGAAATCGCCAATCAGGCGGCTGAATACTTCCTGCTCATCCATCAGCAACTGCAGGCCAGTGACCGAATTATCCAGGAGCTTTGCCCGGAAGTTGGCCATAGACCGAAGGCTATAGGTATAGCGTTTGGCTAAAGTATTTTGTAACATCACCTCTCCCCGGCGGTCATCAACGTTGACCAGGGCAAAGGCGGTGTCAGGCAACATGTCAAAGAACATTTTTTTGGCCTCGATATAGGCCTTAAAGGTTTTATGGTAATCGAGGTGATCGTGCGTAATATTAGTGAACACTGCCCCGTCAAAGTCAAGCCCCGCAATACGCCGCTGATGCGCTGCGTGGGAACTGACTTCCATGAAGGCATAGTCGCAACCGGCATCCACCATTTCCCGCAGCAATGCCTGTACGGACAGGGCATCGGGCGTGGTATGCGTTGCCGGCAGCGGGGTTTCACCAATCTTATTGCGCACCGTAGACAGCAGCCCCGCCTTGTAGCCCAGCTTCAGGAATAACTCATGAAGCAAGGTTACGGTGGTGGTTTTGCCGTTGGTGCCGGTCACCCCTACCAATTTCAATTGTTTCGATGGCTCACCGTAAAAAAGGCTGGCCATCTCACCGAGCGCCTTTGCGCTATCGGCTACCTGCACACTTGCCAGATGATCCGGCAGGGTTTCGGGCAGCACTTCCGCTACAATTGCGGCAGCTCCCTTTTCCACGGCCGAGGCGATATAATCGTGCCCATCGACTTGTGTGCCCCGGATGGCAATGAACACATCACCACGCTTTACTTTCCGGGAATCAAACTGCAAGCTTTCAACCTCTTGCCCCAGCGGCCCGTTGGCAGCCAGGACCTTTACAGGTTCCAGGAGGGTTTCGAGTGTTGCAGACATGCTACATCCTAGTTTTTATTCGGAGCTTTTCGTACTCCGGTGTTGGTTTCGTTTTGTTTTATCCTGCTTACCGCAAGTAAAGCTTTATCTGCTGCCCGCGGATTCTTGTGCCGGGGATGATAGACTGCCGGGCCACTTTACCTACGCCTTCCACTGAGACTTTGAGTCCGCGGTTTTCCAGCACATGCAGGGCATCCCGCAATCCCAGACCGACTACATTGGGCACTGTTTCTTCTGCCATCGTCCGGGTTTCCATCATCAAACTATCTGAACGGGGGCTCAGTACTGCCATTTGGGTTTCGGGCTCCCCGTGCACCTCCATATCCAGGTAAGCCAATAGCGACCGGTAGTCGTCCTGTGCTCCAATACTCATACCTGGCAGCGTATTTTCCAGGTAAGCTGGCGGTGCCTGAGCATTGAGTACCGGGTGCAGCGCCGGTTTCACCCGGTAGATATTGTCTGCGATTTCCCGGAAGACCGGCCCGGCTACATCACCTCCGTAGAACCCGCCGCGGCGCGGCTTATTGATGACCACGATGCAGGAATACTTTGGAGCTTCCGCCGGGAAATACCCGACAAAAGAAGCCTGATGCCCCCCGATACTTGTCCCTCTGGGCCCTTTCTTATAGTTGACCTGAGCTGTACCGGTCTTCCCGGCAAAGCTGTACTCATCGGTATACAAGTCATGAGCCGTACCCCGTTCGCTTTCCACCACCGCCCGCAGCAACTCCTGCAGTTGGTTAATGGCTTTTGGAGAAGCGATGCGGCGGTTAATTACCGTTGGGTAAAACTGCTCTTCCATTTTGCCCATCCGCTGTATGGCTGAGACCAAATAGGGCTTCATCATTTTGCCCCCATTTGCCACAGCGTTATAAAAGGTCAGCAGTTGCAGAGGGGTCAGTTCCAGCTCATAGCCGATCGACATCCAGGGCAACGTTGTGCCGCTCCAGTAGTCTTCTTCGCTATAGGCTTCCTTGATATAAGGATTGGCTTCCCCTTCTATTTCCAGTCCAACAGGCTGATGTAAGTTGAACTGCTTGAGGCGCCGGACGAAGCGGGCAGCGCCCTCATCGTCATTACCGTCATTCTTTTCTCCGTAGAACTGCTCAATGGTTTTAGCAATTCCCACGTTAGAGGAGATTTCGAATGCCTCCCGCAGCTTGATGGTATCCATACGGTAGCTGTAGGGTGAGGCGTCCTCCATCGTCTCTTCGTAGAACTCCGCCTTACCATTATAGATGCGAATGGAGTCATCGAGGGTCAGGTACTCATCTTCAAGCAGTGCCAGGACGGATGCCGCTTTAAATGTAGACCCCGGCTCTCCTGCCGTTCCAACAGCGAAGTTGTAGGTCTCCCACCAGCCCTGATCGGTTCGGCCAAGGTTAGCGATAGCCCGGACAGCGCCCGTTTCAACTTCGAGCACTATAGCTGTCCCCCATTCCGCATCGTGGGCATTCACTGCACGGTTCAGCGCCCGCTCGGCAATGTCCTGAATATCCAGGTCGATTGTAGTAACGATGTCATTGCCACTCTGGGGCTCTATCGCACTGAGGTCATCTACCGGCATCCAAAGGTCTTTCCGGCGGTCTACGCAGACCATCAACTGCTGACCGGGCTCCCCGCCCAGTACTTCGTCATAGTAACCCTCAAGCCCTACTGGCTTGGCTCCGTCACGGACATACCCAACGGTACGCTGTGCCAGGATGCCAAAGGGCCGTTTGCGCTCACTGCGTTTCACGGCAATGAAGCCTCCACCATTGCGGCCTAGTCGAAATAATGGAAACGATTCAATGAACTTTTTCTCCGCGTAGGAGACTTGCTTTTTTAATAATACGTAGCGGTCAGTACCACCACGCAACTCCAACAGATATTCCCTCGCCCCCCCCACCGTCACATCTTCCAGGACGTAGTAAGCCAGGCAGTGTGCCAGGGTATCCAGATTTTCTTCAAAGGCCTCGTCCGTAGCAGCCAGCGGGTCAAAGCGGATATTGAAGTACGGAATAGACGTTGCCAGGAGGCTGCCATCTTCAGCAAAGATATTGCCCCGGTCGGCTTCAATCGTCCGGTAATCCATATAATTATCCTCCCCGGCTTTGCGCCATTTGTCGCCATTTAAGACGGCCAAATCAACGGTACGATAGATCAATATCAACGCTACCGGAACGACGATGCCGAACAGGAGAAAGTAGACCCGGTAAAGGACTTCATTCTTAATATCCATCTCCTAACTGATAAGATTCCTGTCGTACCTGTATTCGGTTCAGCTTTGATGCATGCGGGCGCAGACCATTGTCTTTCACCCGTTTAGCCACTTCCGAACGCTTGGCATTGTACATGTTCTCTGATTGCAGAGACATGTAGTACCAGCGCATTTCCTTGAGGTCCTTCTGCAGGGTTTGAATCTCCCGTACATTCCGCTCCGCAAGGTGGGAATTGGCGATGTAGACAAAGGTCAGAAACCCCAGGAACAGGATGTAGAACAGTTGGTCCTGCAGCAGCTTTTTGCTCCAGACCCCCATGTCGAACAGACCTGCGATTGGGCTTTGTCTCTTTGCCATTTGGTTTTCATTTATCCTTTGCGCTCCCCTACCCTCAGCTTAGCGCTGCGGGCGCGGGAATTGCGCTCAATTTCTTCTTCTGTGGGCAGCTCGGCTTTTTTGGTCAGCACTTTGAATGGCCGGTCAATATTGCCATAAAAGTCCTTTTCCTGTACACCCTCCACATTCCCGGTCTTCAGGAAATGCTTGACCATGCGGTCTTCCAGAGAGTGGTAAGAAAGCACCACTAAGCGGCCGCCGGGTTTCAGCACTTCGAGGCACTGATTCAGGAAATCCTCCAGTGCGCCCATTTCATCATTCACAGCAATGCGCAGTGCCTGAAATACCTGTGCCAGATACCGCGCCCGGTTGCCGCGCACAAGTGGATCGACGACCGCCAGGAATTCACCAATCGTTTGAATTGGTTTGACCCGTTGTTCCGCCACCAGTTGCTCTGCCAGCGTTTTGGCGTTGCGCACTTCCCCGAAACGGCTCAGAATATCCTGAAGCTCCTCGGCCGTCAGGCGCTGCAATAAAGTCGCAGCGGTCTCTTCCTGCTGTTGATTCATCCGCATATCCAGCGGTGCGTCAAAACGGAAGGAAAAGCCACGCTCCGGCACATCCAGCTGATGGGAAGAAACCCCCAGGTCCGCCATGATGCCGTCCACCTCACGAATGCGGTGCAACTTCAGGAAGCGCTTCAGAAAGCGGAAGTTGTGCTGCACGAAAATGAACCGCTCATCTTCCGGCACATTCGCCAACGCATCTTCATCCTGATCGAAGCCTATCAGCTTGCCCTGTTCACCGAGGTGATCCAGGATAAGCCGGGAGTGGCCGCCTCCACCGAAGGTAGCATCAACATAGACGCCATCAGGGTTGGTCACCAGCCCGTCGATGCAAGGTTGCGCCATCACAGGGAGGTGGTAACTCATAGCTCAGGTGATTTGCCGTTAGCTCTGCCCAGTACGTCTTCTGCGAGATCGGAGAAATCCTCCGGTTCTTCATCCAGCAGCGCCTCGTACTGTTCGGCTGCCCATATTTCAATTCTGTCGTTGTAAGCCGACAGGACCACTTCTTTGTCAATGCCCGCGTATTCCAGCAGGCGCTTGGAGACCAGGATGCGGTCCGCACTGTCCATAGAGACTTTCTGTGCGCCGCGGTAGAAGTAACGGACGAAGTTGCGGTTCTTTTTATTGTAGAGATTCAACTGATTGATCTCGTTGGTGATCCGCTCCCAGACCGGTTCCGGGTACAGCATGAGGCATTGTTCAAAGCCCCGGTTGATGACGAAAGAAAGTGCTTCGCCTTCGCCGAGTTGAGCAATCAGCCCGCTCGGCATCCGCATGCGCCCTTTGGCGTCTATCTTGCACTCGTATTCGCCTAATAGCTGTTCGAAATTCACTTCTTCACCTAGTCATTTCTTCAAATGTATTACTTTCTGACACTTTTTACCACTTTTTACCACCTTTTCTGCCTAAAAAGTTCCTCACATCCAAAAAAACAATGTGCTTACAGACCGGCATCATCAAAAAAATGGCACTTCTCCATGCTTTTTGATGACAAAGACCGAAAAACTATATTGAATCAATGTGGGAAAGCGTGGGACATCTGAACTCAAATTCCCACTTTACAACACCAAAAAGGTAATTTGGAAAGAAAACAACCGTACCAGGAAAAAAATAACCGAAAAAAGCGCAACGACTATTTTGGCAAAGAAAAGACAGCGCCCAACCAGCCCCTCCCTAACAGAAAATGCTCACAACCCTCGCCCCACTCGCGAAGCGAACACCAAAAGACTCACCTAACTGCCACACTGCCGACTATTGACTGCCGACTAAAAGACTGCCCACTAAAAGACTACCCCACTGCCCACTATTGACTGCCCCACTGCAAGACTGCCCACTACAGACTGCCCACTAAAAGACTCCCCCACTGCAAGACTACAGACTGCCCACTAAAAGACTCCCCCCTACTTCAACCGAATCCCCCCATCCACCAGCTCAATCAACTGCTGCTTGTAAAGGCCTCCGATTGCTTTTTTAAAGGTTTTTTTACTCATTTGCAACTGCTCACGGATCAGCTCAGGGTCGCTCTTGTCATGTAAAGCCAGAAAGCCATTGGCGGTGCTGCGGAGCTTAGCCAGGATTTTTTCCGCATTAGGCTCCACCTTCGCATAACCTTCAGGCTGCAGGGTCAGGTCCAGTTTACCATCCGGGCGGACGGTTTTGACGAAGCCTTTCAGGCGTTCTCCCAGCTGCAAAGTGCGGAAGATATCGCTCTTGAAAATCAGCCCCTCGTGCGAGCCATTGACAGCGGCTTTGGCGCCCAAATCGGAAAAGCCGAGGATAAAGAGGTCTACCTCCTGACCTTCTTCCACCGTAAGGTTGTCCTGGGACAGGAAGCGGCGGAAGCGATTGGAGCCGACGAGGCGGTCGGTCTCTTCGTCTACATACACGTAGACCGGATAGTACTTGCCCGCCTCCATCCTAAGGTCCTGCTCGGAAAAGGGCACAAGCAGGTCTTTGTCCAGCCCCATGTCCATCCAGGCCCCGAGGGCAGAGATTTCCTTAACAAGCAGATTGGCATACTGATCACGCTGTACAAAGGGGCGCTGCGTGGTAGCGATGGGCCAGTCTTCAGAATCCGTATACACGAAAACCTCCACTTCCCCACCCTCCTGCAGGCCTTCCGGCACATACTTATTGGGCAGCAGGACATCATCGCCTTCTTCATTGTGAAGGACCATACCGTGGGGCGTGGCACGCACGGCTTTGAGATTTTGGAAGGTGCCAATTTCTATCATGATACAAAGTTAGGTGGTTCTCTGACAATTTCCGCGCCTTGACGGAAATGCTTTCGCGAAAAGCTACTCCATCTGGTCGTATTCCTTTTCACGAAAGCATTTCCCGCATAAATTGTCAGAGAAAGGAGTTAGGCTATCTTTGACGAAAAAAGAATGGACGGCAGAAAGCGATCAAATATCAAGCCCGGGCAGCTGGTGCGCATCGTGCAAAAGCAGGATCAACGAACCGGCGAACTGACAGAAGGCTATGTGGCGCGTATTCTTACTAAATCACCACAGCACCCGCATGGTATTAAGGTTAAACTAGAAACGGGCGAGGTGGGCCGGGTGAAGGAAATTTTGGAGGAGTGAGATTGGGTGTTCAGTGATTTTCCAAATGCTCCTTAAATTCTTCTAAAGATAATATTGTGACCTTTGGAAAGTCAATTTCCTTGAGCGCTCTGAAGTCCGAATCATTGGTAACGAGGCACTTAGCTATTGCACAATCTGTGAATTTATTATCATCAGGATCTCTAACTAACTGCCATCTGTAAAAAACCTCTACTTTTTCAACATTAGGAAGCTCCGTTATTGCCTGTAAGACCACTTGGGAAACTTCCGCTCCCATATGCCGTTCTATGACTTCTGCATATTCGGCCAAAATTTCAGTAGACACACAGAGTTTGAACTCCCTAGTTTTAAGTTTTTGGAAAACCCAATTATAGGGTGATCGCCTTGAAACGGCTACAAGTATGATATTCGTATCGACAACTACGCGCATCTTTCCTTATTCAGATCGATGAGGCGCCCGCATTTTAGTATTAATCATTCTTTCAGCATCTTCATCTGTCCAGCCTTTTGCTTCCCACACTTGATCTGCCATATCCATCGCTTTTTCTGCGAAATAATTGGCGATTAGTTGTTTGATATTTCTTAAACCTTCTTCCGGGACTTCCTGGGCAAAAAGTTTTACTAATTCTAGTTGGAGGTTTGTCAGCGGGGCACCTTCAGGGTTTAATGCTTTCATATTCTATCCTAATTTAAGTGATTTTTGAGTTAAACTCTTATTCGCTCCATATCGTTCCCTCAGCGCACCAGGTTCAGCTCTCCGGAAAAAGTCTCCCGGGTGAAGGCGGTTTCCAGTTGTACCACGTAGACGTACACGCCAATCGGTGCGGCCTTGCCGTTGATCTGCCCGTCCCACTCCAGGTTGCTATCGGAAGACTCAAAAACCAGATTGCCCCAGCGGTCGAATATTTGCAGGGTGTATGTGGCGTTGGGGCAAACCACAAACGGGAAGAAGGTATCGTTGCGCCCATCGGCATTGGGAGAGAAGGCATTGGGCAAATAAGGCGTGCAAATGTATTCCGGCTGTATCGTGTAAATGGAGGCGCACCCAAGTGAGTCTGTCACATTCAGCTCTACAACTGCGGGGTAACTCCCCACTTCCAGCACAGCAGACATACAATTGCTGCAGCTTAAGGCTTCAGCGGGGCTCCAGGTGTAGCTGTAGGACGGATCGCCTGCTACTTCGAAGGCATAGCTGCTGCCTTGCTGAATAGTCACCACCGTATCAATACCTACTACCGGTGCGGGCAGCTCGGGCAGCTCCACAAATATAATGGAATCGCAGCCGTACTGATTGGTAAGCACGACCTGTGTGGAGGTCCCTGCCGGAAATGACATACCGCCCACCATAAACGTCTCACCCTCACATACGGGCGATTCGATGTAAGTAGTACTAACAGGCCTAAAAGATAGGTTGACCGTGACGATGGAATCACAACCGTCAACGCTTTGCAGTACCTCTTCTCCCGATGGATTGAGCTCATTGTAATTGGTATTCCCGACCGTAATATTGAAGCCACTATTCTGACAGGCTTCCAGGGACAGGGTGTCGGTAAGGAATGGGACAAAATTGAGATCAATAGTGACAATAGAATCACAGCCATCAGCAGTGATCATGGCCTCCTGCCCATCGGGATTGGCTTCGTTGTAGGTGGTTCCGTTGACCGTTATGCTGTAGCCGCTGTCCTCGCAGACTTCCTGTTGAATGTTTGTACTGAGGAACTCGACGAAGTTGATGTTCACATTGACCAGGGAGTCACAGCCTGAAGCATTTTGCAGCAGTACGCTGCCAGACGGGCGGTCCACATCAAAGACTTCCCCATCCACCTCAATACTGTAGCCAGACTCGAAACAAGTAGTCCTGCCCAGGTTAATGGTATCCTGAGGAAGCCAGGTGATTTGCGTAAGCACGATGGAGTCACAGCCATTCGCAGCGGTCAGGGTATCCAGGTATTCGCCCGGCGCGTTCGCAACCCCACCATCCGGAAGCGCGACCGGTTCCCCTTCACAAACCGTAAACGCCTGATCTAAAGTGGAAATTCCTTCGGCAATCCGACAGCCCAATGCAAAGATATTGGCCGCCAGAATGTCGTTGTTGTTGACAATGCTGTTGCCCAGGGATATCTCTCCCGCCCCATTGGAGCACAGAATGCCCACGTCACCCAGGATGATGTCGTTCGTGGCTTCGTCCAGAGCGACCGTAGGTGCGCCGGTCACATCATTGGCGAGGATTTCGAAACCCGTCGTCGGCAAACCGGTAAAAACGCCCTGATAAGAGCCCCCCTGATTGAAAAAACTAAGGCTCCCAAAGGGCCCGTCGAAGATGGAAGAGACGGAGGTTTCCTCCTCGGGGGTATTGGGGTTGATGTTCTGATTGGCCGTGATATAGCCCCATGGGCGGGCTTCGGCCTGAGTGACGATCACCAGGTTGCTTTCACAGGCCAGAGACCAGTCCCTGATATTATTGAGCGTCTGTGTGGGTACAGCGGACTCTGTAAGATCAGGCTGCCCAAAAACATCCAGGGTGAGAAACTGCCCCACGAAGATCATATCACAGCCGCAATCGTTGATCGCCTGTACACTGCTAAGGTCTGCCGGGGTGGCACGTTTCAGCTCCAGGTCACAGGAAATGCCATTCTCACCGAATAAAGCCGGGTTTTGCAGCTTGGCCACCAGCCCACCTTCAAAGAAATCCCCATCAAAGGTGTATTCACAGTTGGCACCAAAGGCACCACAGTAGTCTTGTTTGGACAGGTAACATACCGTAATGACTTCTTCTTCCTGACAGCCACAGTCGTCTTGCGCAAAACCGTTAACAGCAGAGAGCAGTGCCAGAAGCAAGGTGGCCCCAAAAAGTAATCTTCTCATGAGTCAGGGGTGATTTCTCAGCAAGTTAAGTAAAATCCTTTTTCCTGCCTAGAGCCGCTATTCCTACTCTGCCACTTTGCTATTAACGGACATCTTATTCCGTTTCGCCCCAGCGATAACTCTGCAAATCAAGCCCGGCAAGGTCTAGTACGCGATCTGTAACAGTCGCAGCCATTTCCTCAAAATTTTGGGGACGGCTGTAGAAGGATGGGCTCGCCGGGCAGATAATGCCGCCGGCTTCCGTCACTGCTTTCATATTATTAAGGTGTATGAGGCTGTAGGGCGTATCCCGGGGTACCAGGATGAGGCGGCGGCGTTCTTTCAGCGCAACATCGGCAGCACGTGTGGTGAGGTCGGTCGACACCCCAGTGGCGATGCGCCCCAGCAGGCCCATAGAGCAGGGGCAAATGATCACCGTACCGTAGCGGGCAGAACCGGACGCAAAAGGCGCCATAAAATCCCGCTTATCGTAAAAGGTGAAGGGGTAGCTTTCGTAGCTTTTGTCCCCCAGCTCGTATTCCCAGTTGAACTTGGCGTTATCGCTCATCACAATGCCTACTGCTTCCAGCTGATCCTGCACCTGAACCAGGCGGTCCAGCAGTACTTTGGCGTAAATACTCCCGCTTGAGCCACCGATGCCGATTGCAATTTTGTGCTTCATAATTGTAGGTTAGTTGAGGAGTAAAGGATCAAAGCCTACGGATTGTTGCGAGTATTGTAGCGGCTGGCTGTTTTTTGACATAGCGGGGGCGCTTCCGCTATCTTTCCTGATGCTGGAGCGAGTATTTTCGGCTACGTTATGGCCCACCAAACCAAACAGAGGGCAGCCCAACCCTTACAAGTGCAAACCAGCTTGCCGTTTTTTGGGGGCCTGCCCTTGCTTGACAGCAGGAGCCGCTATGCTACGGGGCTCGCTGCCCGCTCCATCCTAAAACTACGGGCTTACCAGGTTGATACTGATATTGGCATAAAAGGGATTGGTGAGGGAGTTGAGCATAGCATACTCCTGATTACCGAAAAAGCCCCGGAAAAATTCATCTCCTCCCGGTAAAGTATCTGCGTTATAGCTCCAGTTAATGCGGTATCCTGCCTGGGCTTGCAGCCATACAAAGCCAGTAAGCTGCCGTTGCCACATCGCCCGCCAGCGCATTTCGCCCCGGCGGATTTCCAGGCTTTGATTGTTCAGCGTTTCAGAAACCCCGTTGATGCTGTAGCTCTGGCCTTCTAACTCAAAGCCAGCAAACAGCATATTGCGCGGGCTTAAGCTGTAGCGCACGTGTGCCCGGGCTGGCAGCAGGCATTCTACCCCCCAGGGGCTGTCTTTTGCGGTCCAATTGAGCAGGACTACCGGGATATAGTTCATCTCTCCCACCCGATAGGTACGGGACAAGCCTACCGCCCACTGGAAATAGTCGCTTTTCCGCCATCCGAACAGAGCCGCGGCGGAGTAACGCAGGTAGTCCAGGGACTGCATATTATCGAAGGTGTAGTCTCCGCTCAGATCAGCACTTCCCTGAAAAAGGAGGAAGCGGGTTTCGTCAAGTGGCTTGAAAACGGTGGTATTTAGCCCGGCAGTGCGCAGGCCGTTCTGATTGATGGAGCGGGCCACTTCATTGCTGATTTGGTCATCAGGCTCATCAAATTGGTACCGCATATCCCATATGTTGGCTCCTAGTTGGACCACCAGGCTATTGCGCGAATAGACCGGAATATTGGCGACCAGCCGCACGCCCTGCGTGGAATTGATCTGATAGGTCTCCTGAGGCACATCTGCTCCATCTTCAAAGCTACCAATTGCAGAAAAACTGGCATCATAGGACCCTTGAAAGTCATAACCCAGGGAAATCAGCTGCTGAGGGCTAATCCCGATAATTTTGGAGGAGCAATAGGTTTTCACTTCTACATCTCCGAAGTCAAAATCATCAAATTCACCGAAATCCAGGTCATTTTCCTGCGCCGTGCTGTCAGGCGTCTGAGCAAAGAGCCATCCGCATGACATCCACGCGAATAGCAACAACAAGATACGATAAGACATTGCGGTAGTGCTTTTTATAGCGTTGGAATTTCAATCAAGTGCAAAAAATATGCAGGAAACGGAGGGCTCCCTGCATATTGTGACGGGTTATTTGACCCGGGTCCATACATCTGTACGGCCCAGCGCCTTGACGCCAATGTACCCCCGGATATCCAAGCTACCATCTTTTTTCATTTTAATGGTACAGCTGTAGAGGCTACCGCTTAGCGGGTCGTAAATCGTTCCTTCGGTCCATTCATCGTCGCCAGCGTAAACGAAGTCTTTGAGCATCCGATAACCCAGGAGTGGCGTATCCCGCAAAGACTCGTCCGGATTATTCTTATCCAGTTTGGGCTTTCCTGTTTCCGGATCATTGGGCTCTTTGAGCTTAACGATGCGGCCGTAGTATTTGCCTGCAATGTTCTGAACTTTCACCAGTGCGCGGCCATTACTGGGCGCCCAAACGCCAATGAGTCGGTCCGCTTCCTTTTGGTCTGCTTTTTTGTCTTGCCCGAAAGCAACCCCCACAGTAAGTATAGCGAGAGAGAAGGTAAGAAATATCGATTTCATCATGATTTTAATTGGTTAAAAGTGGTAATTGGGTGAAAAAATGCGTCATCATACCAACGGGAAACTCCTTTATTTGGTATGGGTTACATCAAACATAAAATCTCCTGAAAAGGTTATTGTGGTGTCCATCATGTCAACGGGAATATTGGCATCAATGACCCACACACATTCCCCGGAGGACAGCAATTCTGATAAGTCCGCTTCATTGGAGACCTGCAGGGTAAGGCTTGACTGGCCCTTGGGCACGGGGTTCAACACTCCCACCTGAATCATGTCGCTGGAACTGGTTACCAATTGCAACACGACATCCGAAAAGGCATCAAAGTTTTGCCCCTCCGGCGCTTTCAATACGGCGGAAGCAAGCGTTGCACTCGTTAGCTCCCCCTCCGCATTCATGGCAGGCGTAAAAGAGGCCTGTGCGGTATTAGGCCCTTGAAAAAGCGGCCCTTCCATGACAAAGGACTGGTCATTCACCGGATACGTGGAGGCCGTTTCCTGCCCACAGGAAGAAAGGAGCACCATGCCAACGACGCCTAATAAGTACGCTGTTCGGAAGAAGATAGAAAGTTTCATATTCTATTTTAGTTCACTCGTATACCCGAGTAATGTTTAGCAATAATACCACGGATAAAAGTATTACTTTTCCTAATTATTTCACAACCGGGAGGTGCATATCCCCGGTAATTTTATTGAAAGCGCAGGACATTAGACTTGGAAAAATCAAGCATTGTCTGTAATTTTATTAGAGTTTATTAAGGTAGGTTTTGTATAGGGTATGGATGAGTATTTTTTGCCAGATCAAAGAACGCCCGGAACCTCGTAGCCTAAGCTACGAAGGTGAGGACGAGATGCAGAGCTGGTGAAAAAGACCATTCAGAGACATACAAAATTTGCGTTAATAAACTCTATTTAAAGATAATTTCCTGCACAAATTTTTTCAGTCAAAAGCGCTATAGCCTTCCTCACTCAGGAAAGCTTCCAATAGTCAGGTTTATTGCGAGAACGAAAACGGAGTTGCTTGTCGGGTGCATACACATGCTAATCATGGCTCTCTCTGCATTAGCGTGACGGATTTTCTAAAGGAAAAGAAATTCATGACGTATTGCAATCGTTATCATTAACTGTACAATGCCAGATCAGCAATGCCTTCACTGGCATTCTTTGCTTCATTGCGGAAGCGGTCCGGCAGGCAGTTGTGAATCTATTTGGATAAAGCCGCTCGGGAGACCTTTCAGGAGCCCTGTGGCAGTTGTTTTAGTGTTGACCATAAAGCATTAGATTATGAGACAAGTGTTTTTGAAAGCAGCATTTCCTAGAATTACGATAGTCTTATGCTTTATGCTTCTAGCCAGCTCTTTAATCGAATCAAATACAGTTGGGAAGCACTTTGATAAAAGAGGTGATGGCTGCAACACGAACTATGAAAGTCAATTGAACCTAGTTCAGGAGGCTCCTTTCAAGCACATTCGAGTGGTTAACCCAACCGTCAATTATGATGCCAGCAGAGGAGGATGGCAATACAGAACCCTTCTTTTTTTAGAGGAATCCACAGAAAAAGTAGTCTCGACTGTATCTATAAAGTCTTTGGACCCTTTTGGCGTAATTATGAATGGCACTGTTCCGAGTGAAAAACTGAGGCCGCCTGAGTTTTATCAGATCAGTGATTCCTCAAGGATAGCATTGAGCGCGTATCTGCAAAATGCAGGTTGGGAAAGCGAAATTCCTGTGGATAGGGTTCAGCTCATAAGGTGGGAGCCTTTACTATACGATATAAGCACTATTACAGATTACATAGCCGTTGGTTTTCAACTGTACCTGATGGATAAACATAATGTGATTTTTGCGGAGATTGCAGAATATAAAGTCCTTGATCGAGAAGGCAATATCACTGCCGAGTTGCGAAGTGACTTAGGTGGTGCCCCTCCAATAGTTACTCAAGATGGAAAGTGGATGGCTGTGCGGTACGGTGAAGAATATGCGGATTATTCATTACCTACAGGATTAATTTTTTTCAATCTTGAAACAAAGCAAGCAGTCTATCAGGATACTATTACACCCAACAAAGGCTGGTGGGTTGGTTATTTCCCCATTCATGATTACATCGTCAGCGTTAACGACTATGGTAGCTCTTTCAATAATATGTACTCCATCTACAAACTTAATGAAGGGAAAAAGTATACAAGGCTATTTGATGAAACAGCAGGGGCCCCTGGGGCAGTAATTTTTGAAAATTATGATGAATCCGGGGTTTTTTATCCTGCACGAAGACATAGCAATGCAGACAATGCCGAGAAAAAGAGAGCTGACTTTGAGAGAGACTTTCATTCTGCCAATCTTAGACCCCACAAATAAAAGCCAACCCCATGAGATCAAAACATTTTTTAATAGCAGCCCTCCTCCTGTTTGGCATAGGCCTGGGGCTATCCTTTCAAAACACCTTTGAAAAGCCTTCACAAATTTTCACCGGAGGTAACAGTGACCTGAAGCCGGATAATAAACTTTTTAAAGACAATAAAGAGCCTTCAATAGTTACTTCTGACTCAATAACGAGTGATAACAAACCTCAAAAAGATCTCGATAGTATCCCCTTCAGATACTTGCCATGGTCAGCGCAATTAAAACAAAGCCGCCCCTATCATGAATATGGATCAGTAATATTAAAAAGATACGATCCTGAGCCAACTCACTACTCTACTGAAAATGCGGAGCAGGGGTACATGGTGATCGAAAACTATCCCGGGGTCCTGCATTATCGATATTTACCTTTTCAAGGCGAGCTGAAACGCCCTTACAACTGCTTCCGGCTGGAATTTTACAATCCGGCCTCCAAAACACTTATAAAAAGGGTCAATTTGATTGATTCTTCTCCTTACAATAACGACCGCTATCCTATTTTAGGATTTGGGTATCCAGCGGAGGAGGATTTCAATTGGGATGACTGGGCAGCTATCTATCCGGATGGGCAACAAGCATTTTATGAAAGGTTAAACCATAATGAAAAATGCTACCTGACAGTCAATAATGTGAATGCACTGCCGAATGGCTATACCGTCGTCGAACACCAGCTCATCGAAATGTCAAGAGCGGGAGGTCCTCTTGGATGGGAAGAAACACTAGCCATCTATGACAATCTGGGCAATCAAATCTCCACCTACACGACTAACCATGATATTGTAGCCACATGGGTTTCTGACGATGGTCGATTTCTTGCCTATGTATACGGTGGGCCAGATAGCAGTAATCCACAAGATTATAATAACGGAGGCATAGAGATTTATGATCTCAAAGAAGATAAACCCGTATACCAGAAGTCAAATAAAGAAGCGCAGGTTATGTTCAGTCGCATTGGCATGGACAAATTAAACCATTTGGACATCCCCGCTAGTAAATTGGTGTCCATCGGCACCCACTCACCCGACAGTGAAACTCATAAAGTTATTTTTCTGATTGACTTCAACAACCATAGTGTATACAAAACTAAAGTAGACAAGGCCCAATACCTGCCCCTGAGCACAAATCCTGCTGACAGCCTTTTAAAGCGGCTTCCCTTTACGCGGGAATCTTTCAGCCGTACAGATCTTGGCAATAGCACTTCGCCCCGTGACTTTTTTCGCACCGGCCCCTATATTCAGGAACCTAATAGAATGGGGGTGACGAAGCTTGAGTTTGTTGACGAACGCACCGGTGTTGTAGATAAAGAGGTTAATTTAGTTGAGATGAGCCCTTTTCTGGAAGTTCTCAATACAAAGGAGAAGCCAGAACACAGCAAAACCGGCTTAGTTACCAATCCTGTACAGAGACTTGACAAATCAGGCATTGCGTTCGTAAAAAATTTCGTCGAAGACACCACCGTTTTGTCTCGTATTGACAAGGGAATACTATTAGGTTTTTCAGGGGAAGAGATTTCTGCTGAACACCCAGGCGACCCTAAACGCAAAAACCGCAACACCGTTGCTACTTCTCACACACTTTACCTGATGGAATGTTTTACAGCTGATTGCCGAAGCTACGACGCCTTTTTGATACTTGCTGAACACAGGGTATTCAACAAAAATGGCGAAGTCATTGCTACATTTAGAACGAGTAAAGGCTCCAGTAGCGGCGCACCAGTGATTACCGGAAACGATCATTGGATGGCTGTACACTATGGTGGCGCATTAGGGCCAGATCTTTATTGGCCGGAAGGGTTATTAATTTATGATCTCAACCGGAAAAAACCTGCATTCCATACAAAATTCGATACCGAACTAGCGGGTCCTCTATTTCCCACTGAGGAATACTTCGTCTCCAAACGCAGGCGAAAGGATACTGTCAACATCGAAATATATCACCCAGAGCAAGAAAGCAAGTTCTTCAAATCATACTGCACAAAGCAGACCTATACTTCTGGCTCTTTAGAAGATTACAAGAAAGACGGTGTCCTTTTTTATCCTCAGAATCAACCTTACCTGCCCGGTGAAAATGGCGGGAAAAAACGCTTTACAGAGCATTTCAAAGCAACCCGCCTAAAAAAGCTTTAATCCATAAAAATCAAGCTATTTAACTCCTTATTTTCATAAAAATCATTCAGCATGAAATTCGTTCCAGTCCCAATTTATGTTCTTCTCCTTCTCGGAATAGCGCTACTATCCAGCTGCACAGAAGACGATCCGCCCCAACTCCCGGAATTCCCCAAGACTTACAGCCTCTCTGGTTATGAATCGGCTGACCGGGAGTATGTTTTGGTCACCGAACAGGGCTACACCCCTATCACTCCATCTGACTATTTTGTAAACTACGTAGATACCATGCGGGCAACAGACTGGCTGCTTTTTGTAGGAGACAATTTTTTCATTCAGGAAATTGTGTTGCAAAACGAGACAGAGGCACAACTCACTTTTATGGATGACCCGACAACCGGAGCCACCATGCTTGCCGATAGCTTGGAGTATGAAGTTGCCGGCCAGGAAATCACTTTTACCCGGGATGGATTTGTCATGGTTTTTGACTATAACAGCGGTGCTGACCGGATTGAAATTTGTGAGGTGACTTTCCACTTTGTGGAGGAGGAAGGCTTGAATGGGACTCCCTCCTACTTCACCGCAGGTGGTGAATTTTGCCGGACTTTCGACAGTGAAGACCTGACGACTGCGGGTATAGAACAAAATGTACTGAAAGCGGGGGATACGCTCTGTACGGTAGCCACTACTTTTTTCCTGGAGCCTTGACGTTCAAGCTTCGAGGCTATGCTTGGGACAGATCTGCTGTTGCCGATGTGCTCCGAACATAGCCTCAATCTCCACCCAACGGCATAAAGGCCCACTCCAACCGCCCTTCCTGATACCACAACTCCAAGATGTGGTCCGGGCCAAAGTCCGTCACATAGGCCGGGGCATACTCCCGGGAAACGCTGTTGTTGATGCCCGAGCCCAGCAGCCAGATGCCTTCCGGGGTTTGAAACTCGAATTGCTTGGCACGCATACCAAAATCCCCGCCAATGCACATGACCTCCACACCGCGCTGCTTCACCCGGACCAGTTCAGGGTACCAGGTGGCGGTGAGCTCCGAAAGGCTGTCGCAAGTCGTAAAAAACGGCGTAGGGTTCACATTGAAGGCCCGTAGCGTATCGCCACCCTGTGGCTCCACCATCAGATCACTGAACAGCGCGTGGTGGTGCAGAATCACCCAGTGCGTGGATTCGCTGATTGTATCCGCCACGTTTTGTACCATTTGCCACTGCGCCATTTTATCCGCACAGTTTTCCTGTGGCGGGGTGGAAGGGTAAGGCCAGAACAAATTGGTGTTGAGTACCGTCAGGCAGAAGCCATCCTCCCATACCGTATAATACGGTGGGGAAGGCAAGCGGCTTAGTACGTTTTCCCGTTCGCCATAGTCCCAGTCGTGATTGCCCAGTGCCCAGTGGGTGCGCTCCAGGTTGAATACGGAGTCAAGGTAGTCCATCGTCGCGGGGTCCTTGGCCGTACGGGCGCAAACGTCACCACCCAGCCAAACAGCCTCATAAGGCTCGTAGTCGAAAGCCTCCAGGCGGGGGTCCACCTGATCTTCTGTACCCCACTCATAGGGGTGCCCCAGAAACAGAAAGCGGCGGGGCTCTTTTTCCGTCTTACAACCCATGAGCAACACCCCGGCCATTAAGCTATAGAAAACAGCTATGCGAAAAAAAACCGTATCGACCACAGTAATTTCGTTCAACCTAACAATATGTTTACTTATACAAAAAACCTTCTTTTGACACTTGCCTGACCGAGGGATGACAAAAATCACCCCTAAGCTTTGACTAAGATCATCTTAGCCCCCTGCCACTGCCTCTATCTTGCACTCAAATTGAATTAGACACAAGATATGAAAATCATTATCCTCCTGATCATACTAAGCCTTATTGTGGCTTTAGGCTTCCTTTCGGCCTTCTTTTGGGCAGTCAGGGATGGCCAGTTTGATGACGACGTCAGCCCCGCCATGCGGATACTCTTTGACGACGACCAACCGGACAACAACAAAAATACTACAACAACAAAATCGTAACCTAAAATGGCGCAAGTAGAACAATTCCAGTACGATAATGCCATTGTGCGTAAGTTTGCTTACGCGACGATGGTGTTTGGTGCGGTAGGCATCCTGGTAGGGCTTTTGGCAGCCCTGCAGCTCGTCTTCCCGGCACTGAACTTCGCTACTGCAGAGACCACCTTTGGGCGTATCCGCCCCTTGCATACCAACGCGGCGATCTTCGCTTTCGTTGGTAATGGTATTTTCATGGGTGTGTACTATTCGTTGCAGCGACTGCTGAAAACGAATATGTACAGCAAATTCCTGAACGAGTTTCACTTCTGGGGCTGGCAGGCGATTATCCTCGCTGCGGCGATTACCCTACCTCTCGGCCTGACGAGCTCTCACGAGTACGCCGAGCTGGAGTGGCCGATTGACCTTGCTATTGCAGCAGTATGGGTCGCCTTTGGTGTGAACATGTTCGGGACCATTCTAAAACGCCGGGAAAACCACCTGTACGTAGCCATCTGGTTTTACATCGCTACCTGGGTAACCGTAACGGTACTTCACATCGGCAACAACCTGGAAATCCCGGTGAGCATGTGGAAAAGCTACCCGGTATTCGCTGGTGTACAGGACGCCCTGATTCAGTGGTGGTATGGCCACAATGCGGTGGCTTTCTTCCTGACCACGCCTTACCTGGGCCTCATGTACTACTTCCTGCCTAAGGCAGCGAACCGCCCGGTTTACTCTTATCAGCTGTCGATCATCCACTTCTGGGCACTGATCTTCATCTACATCTGGGCAGGCCCTCACCACTTGCTGTACACGTCTTTGCCTGACTGGGCACAGTCGCTGGGTACGGTATTCTCCATTATGCTGATCGCGCCATCCTGGGGTGGTATGCTCAACGGCCTGCTGACCCTGCGGGGGGCATGGGACCGCGTTCGTCAGGACCCCATCCTGAAGTTCATGGTGGTTGCTGTTACCGCTTACGGTATGGCGACTTTTGAAGGCCCGATGCTTTCCATCAAATCTGTGAATGCAATCAGCCACTTTACCGACTGGACCGTAGGCCACGTACACATTGGCACACTGGGCTGGAACGGCTTCCTGACCTTCGGTGTACTCTACTGGCTGATCCCAAGAATATTCCAAACGCAGCTGTATTCTCAGAAACTGGCCAATGCGCACTTCTGGATCGGCACGCTGGGTATCATGTTCTACTCTATCCCATTGTACTGGGCAGGTTGGACACAGTCTCTGATGTGGAAGCAGTTTACTCCTGATGGCTTCCTGCAGTACGGCAACTTCCTGGAAACTGTTACGCAGATTATCCCTATGTACGCCCTGCGCGCCGTAGGTGGTGCATTATATGTAGGCGGTTACTTTGTGATGCTTTACAACCTGGTGAAGACGATCAAGTCGGGTACTTTCCAGGCTTACGAAGCGGCTGAGGCGCCTGCACGGGTTGCTACTGCCGGTGCCCACAAGGGCGAACACTGGCACCGCTGGATCGAGCGCCGCCCGGTACAATTGCTGATCGGCTCTACGATTGCGATTCTGATCGGCGGTATGGTGGAAATTTTCCCGATGGTCATGATTGGCGATCAGGTACCTAAGATTGAATCCGTGAAGCCTTATACTGCGCTGGAACTGCAAGGCCGTGACCTTTACATCCGTGAAGGCTGTATCAGCTGCCACACTCAAATGGTGCGCCCATTCCGCTCAGAGACCGAACGCTACGGCGAATACTCCAAGTCTGGCGAGTTCATTTACGACCGTCCATTCCTCTGGGGCTCCAAGCGTACCGGTCCGGATTTGCACCGCCTGGGCAACAAATACCCAGACAGCTGGCACTACAACCATATGCTTGATCCAACAAGTATGTCACCAGGCTCCATCATGCCGGTTTATCCATGGCTGATCGAGGACGACCTGGACAACAGCCTGCTGCCTGCAAAAATTGCCGTGCTGCGCACACTTGGCACACCTTACGAAGAAGGGTATGAAGAAGAAGCCATTGCAGATGCTGAGAAGCAAGCTGCCGAGGTGGCTGCCCGCCTGCGTAAGGACGGCATTGAAGGCGACAATCTGGAGCAAAAAGAGATCATTGCCCTGATCGCTTACCTGCAGCGCCTTGGTACAGACATCAAGCCTGCGCCACAAGCCGGCAACTAAAATTAAAGAACTGGTGGCGGGCCTGCTCAACGGCAGGCCTGCCCCCTTCAAATAAAAATCACCATGTTTAAATACATTCTCGAAGGTGCGGGCAACATCAACTGGATGGCGATCGCGTCCCTGTTGACCTTCATGGCAGTATTCTTAGTCAGTGCGGTAATGGCTTTCCGCAGCCAACCTGCATTTATTGATAAGATGGCGAATATGCCACTTGATGACTCCACCCCATCTTTTAACGCTGAAAATGATCGACATGAAAAATAAAACACTTAAGGCGCTGCCCCTGATGTTGCCGCTGCTCCTGCTTACTGTCGCAGCACAGGCACAGGAAGCCGCAGATGGAGGCGCGAACCCTTACTTCTACGACAACTTCCTGTTCTGGTCTCTGGCGGCTCTGGCCGGCACAGTGATTGTGGCAGCGATCGTTGCGCTTTTCCACCTCCTCAATGTGATGGTGAAGGTCAATCAGATCCGCATATTCCAGGAGATGGGGCTGGAAGCTTACGAAAAAGAAGTGCAGAAAGCCAAAGAGCCTTTCTGGGACCGCATGTACAAGCGGTGGACCGATGCCGTGCCCGTGGAGAAAGAGCAGGACGTTATGCTCGACCACGATTACGATGGTATCAAGGAGCTGGACAACAGCCTGCCACCCTGGTGGGTCGCTATGTTCTACATTACTATCGCCTTTGCGGTGGTCTATATGACTTACTACCACTTCACTGATGCCGGCGCCGGCTCAGCTGAAGAGTATGAGATGGAAATGGAGCGTGCCGAGAAGGCGGTTCAGGCTTTCCGTGCCACTCAGGCTAATCTGGTTGATGAAACCAATGTAACAATGCTGACCGATGCGGCAGGGCTTGAGACAGGCCAGAATATTTTCAATGCCAACTGTGCAGCCTGCCACGGTATGCTGGGCGAAGGCGGTGTCGGGCCGAATATGACTGACAATTACTGGATCCACGGTGGCGACATCAAGGACATCTTCAAGACCGTCAAGTACGGTGTCCCTGAAAAAGGCATGATTTCCTGGAAGTCCCAGCTGAGCGCAGCGGATATGCACAAGGTATCCAGCTACATACTGACTCTTGTTGGTACCAACCCACCCAATGCCAAGGAGCCACAGGGCGACCTGTACGAGCCTCAGGCGGATGCGGTGGAACAACCCGCTGCAGATTCCACCAGCACTGCTGCTGAGCAAGAAGATGCCCTGGGCATGAACAAATAGATTATTAAAAGGAGCTCTGCTAAGGCGGGGCTCCTTTCCCAACTACAATTCCTCCAAAGCCGGAGTCACCCTCACGTAACCCAATAAACACCACCCAGCGCTTAACACACTTTAATCATACTACGTTATGAATGCAACCGATCCGATCATAGACACTGAAGACTATCGCGACAAAATCGCGACGGTGGATGATTCGGGCAAGCGCGTCTGGATTTATCCAAAAAAGCCTAAGGGCCGCTTCACCAATGCGCGCACTTACCTAAGCTGGGTATTGCTCGCTTTCCTGTTTGGGATGCCATTTATTAAAGTGAATGGAGACCCTTTATTGCTTTTCAATATTCTGGAGCGGAAGTTCATCCTTTTCGGCATTCAGTTTATGCCGCAGGACTTCCACCTGTTTGTACTGGCCATGTTGACGCTTATTGTCTTCATTGTGCTCTTCACCGTTGTCTGGGGAAGGCTCTTCTGCGGATGGGTTTGCCCACAGACCATCTTCATGGAAATGGTTTTCCGGAAGATCGAATACGCCATAGAAGGCGATGCCAATGCTCAGAAAAGACTCGACAACGCACCCTGGACGACTCAGAAAATCATTAAAAAAGTTAGTAAGCAGGCCATATTTTTTGCCATTTCTGTGCTTGTGGCCAATACCTTCCTGGCTTACATTATTGGCGTCGATGAAGTGATTCAGATTGCTACCGAACCGGTGTCACAGAACCTCTCAGGCTTTATTGCAATGATCCTGTTCTCCGGTGCTTTTTACTTTGTTTTCTCCTACCTGCGCGAACAGGTATGCGTAACAATTTGCCCCTACGGCCGCCTTCAGGGCGTTATGTTGGATCAGAACTCTATCGTAGTAGCCTACGACTTTGTACGTGGTGAGCCCAGAGGCAAGCTGAAAAGGGGGAAAAAGAACAACCCGGCTCCTGCCTCCGGTAATGCTGGCGCATACAACCCCATTGCGCAAATGCAAACGGATATTGCTACCGCAGAAGTGGCGACCGCACCAATCGGGAAAGACTATTCTACGCAGCCCGGTGCCAACCCGGCAGAAACTATGAAGAAGGCCCTCGGCGACTGTATTGACTGCGGGCTTTGCGTGAAGGTATGCCCCACCGGCATCGACATCCGCGATGGAACGCAGCTCGAATGCGTGAACTGTACCGCCTGTATTGATGCCTGTGACGAAGTCATGGACAAAATAGACCGGCCCCGCGGGCTCATCCGCTATGACAGCTACAACGGTATTGAATCCGGCAGGAAGAAGCTCTTCACCACACGGGTCATTGCTTATACAGCTGTACTGGCCCTGCTTGTGGTCGTCAACATCGTACTGCTGATGTCCCGCACAGATGTAGAGACCCTGCTGCTGCGTACCCCTGGCACACTTTACCAGAAAGTGGACGAGACGTATATCAGTAACCTCTACAATTATCAGGTCATCAACAAGACCGCAGAGGAAGTGCCTGTGGAGTTCAAGCTCATCGGTGACATCCCCGGCCGGATAAGGCTCGTCGGCAAGCCACCGGTAGCCGCTGCCGGCAAAGTGGCCGAAGGTGCCCTGTTCATTGATTTGGACAAAGCAGCACTGGAATCCAGGAAGACCAAAGTCATCCTCGAAGTGTACTCCAACGGAGAGCTCGTGGATAAGGTCAAGACCAACTTCCTGGGCCCGGTTAAATAAAATTTGAGTTTTGGTTAATGCAGAGGGAGGGGCCTACTGGCTCCCCCTTTTTCCAAAACCATAAAATATTTTTTGACACAAGAACCCGGTCAGAATGCTGAACGGGCAAAACATTTGAAAATCATGAAATTCAATTGGGGAACTGGCATCGCCATCTTTTTCAGCGTGTTCGTCCTCTCCCTGGTCTATCAGGTCTACCGGTCTACACAGTATGACCATAGCCTGGTTTCCGATCAGTATTACGCTGATGATCTCCGTTATCAGGAGCATTATAACAAACTGGTCAATGCCCAGCAACTTGAAGAGGACTTAAAAATTCAGCCATTAGCCGATAAGGCAACCCTTGAGCTGCACTTTCCGCGACAGGTCTCTGCTTTGGGTGGGGAGATTTACTTCTTCTGCCCCTCCGATCAGTCCAGTGACTTCCGCCTGCCGGTAGAGCCGATGGGTGATGGCATACAGCGCATTCCTACAGAGGAACTGCGCCGGGGCCTTTGGAAGATCAAAGTCGACTGGACCGGCGATGGCAAGGCTTACTATAAGGAACAAGATATCCGGTTGTAATATGGCGATCTGGACGGCATTTACTATAGGCCTGCTCGGCAGCCTGCACTGTGTTGGCATGTGTGGCCCGATTGCCCTATCCCTGCCCTATCAGGGCAAACGGCGTTGGGCAACGGCTGGCAATGTCCTTCTATACAATATTGGCCGGGTCCTGACCTATACACTCCTGGGCTCAGTTATTGGTCTGGTGGGTAAAGGCTTCTTTCTGGCGGGAGCGCAGTCCTATATTTCCATTGGGCTGGGCGTATTCCTGCTTTTTGTTGCGCTGTTTTCCATTGATGTGGAAAGCCGGATCCTGCAAATTCCCTTGATGCAACACCTCAATGGCTGGGTCAAAACCCAGCTGGGCAGGCTATTGCGCGGCGGTGGCAGAGAACGCTTATTCCTCATCGGCAGCCTGAATGGCCTGCTGCCCTGCGGCCTGGTGTATGTGGCCGTCGTAGGCGCAGTAAGTACGGGAGCTATTTGGAACAGTGCGCTATACATGGCAGCCTTTGGGCTGGGCACCATACCATTAATGATGGCAACCGCGCTTGCCGGGCAGTTTATCAAACTGGAATGGCGGGTACGCTTGCGCAAATTACTCCCGGCGTTTCTGGTCGGCTTTGCCATCCTCTTCATCATGCGTGGACTGAATTTTGATGTCCCGATTGAGTTTCGGTTTTGGGAAGACATGCAGAATGCGCCGATGTGCCATTAGCAGACGCAGGCCTGTACCTTGACAACAAAAAGGGTTGGCAGGTCTCTTTGCTACAGCCCCCCTTGTGTTCTTTTAAAGTTACCCAGACCCTAAAAAGCATAACAGAAAATCATGGTCAAGACAGATATCATCATTATTGGAGCAGGACCTGTAGGCCTGTTTACTGTGTTTGAAGCCGGACTGCTGAAGCTGCGCTGCCATATTGTAGACGCCCTTCCACAACCCGGTGGGCAGCTGGCCGAAATCTACCCCAAAAAACCCATCTATGACATTCCCGGCTACCCTACCGTAGGTGCCAAGGAGCTGGTAGACAACCTTATGGAACAGATCGAACCGTTTAAGCCAGGCTTTACGCTGGGAGAGCGGGCAGAAAAACTGGACAAACAGGAAGATGGCAGCTTCACCATCACCACAAGTGAGGGCACACAAATCAATGCGCCCGTAGTAGCCATTGCCGCGGGCCTTGGCAGCTTTGAGCCCCGAAAGCCACCAATCGAAAACATTGAGGCGTTCGAGCACAAAGGCGTGGAATACATGGTGAAAGAACCCGAGCACTTCCGCGATAAGCGGGTAGTGATCTCCGGTGGTGGAGATAGTGCGCTCGACTGGGCAATCCACCTTTCTGATATGGTTAAAGAACTGACGCTGGTGCACCGCCGAAAAGGGTTCCGGGGCGCGCCCGACAGCGTAGAGAAAGTTGAAATGCTAGCCGCAGAGGGCAAAATCAACCTGGTCACAGAAGCACAGGTCATTGGGCTGGAGGGCAACGGTAAGCTGAAAGAAGTGGTCATTCACCACAAAACGGAAGGCGATTACACCAAAGAGACTGATTTCTTTGTGCCTCTCTTTGGGCTTACCCCCAAAATGGGCCCTTTGCAGGACTGGGGCCTCGATATTGACCCAAAGGATGGTATCAAAGTCGATACCTTTGATTACAGCACTAACATCCCCGGCGTATTTGCCATTGGCGACATCAATACCTATCCGGGAAAACTAAAGCTCATCCTGTGCGGCTTCCACGAAGCTACGCTGATGTGCCAGTCTGCCTTCAAAATCGTGCACCCGGAACAAAAAGTAAGTTTTAAATACACTACCGTTAACGGCGTTAACGGGTTTTAAGAATCTTGTGTCAATTCACTTTTGCGCCCCCATTGCCTCCGCCCGGAGTCAAGGGGGCGCTACTTTTTTTACTCTGGCCCGAACTTTAGGACGCTGAGCTCAAGAACCGAAAGTTAGGATATGTTGTTTCTATTTTGTATATTTGGAACTAGCGATTTCAAATATTGTTTTGAAATTGATTCACAATCCAAAATTTGTTCGCCATGACGCCTATTAACCCAGCGGTCTTTTTTTGGTAACCAGCTAGCTTTGCTTTACGCAGAGCCCTCCGCCTAACCAGCACTAAAATAGCTGACAACCTATCAAGACACCCAACGGCAGCCTTAAAGAAGCCTGCCGCATCTACTAACCAAATTATTTACAGGTATGACAAAGAGGTCGATCCAACGCCGACTACTGAAAGCACGCATTTCACTCAACCATACCATTCAAAAAATTCTCGACATTAACCGGAACCGCAAAAAGCTGGAATACTCCAGGCAAGCAGAAGTCCGGGAACAACATCTCAACGAAGAACTGCGCGTACTCAACAAGATGGCCGAATACCAAGACCGGCTCATCAAGCATTACGAACGGACACTCACCTTAAAGAAAGTACGGCACACTACTGTAGAGAGAACAACATCGCATCACCAACAGCCCACCCTACCCTAGGCTGATTGGCATTTTTCCCTGTATCCGGTTTACAATACCGGGCACAAATGGTCGTATTTGCTCCAGCAAATCGCTGAGCTGATATTGCTTGTCTTCTATCCGGTCAAGACTGTTGATGGAAGTCTGTATCAGCTCGGCGAGCTCGTCCTTCTCCATTAGCATTTCCTTGTATTGGGCTACTGCATTATACCAAAGTATAGTGGGCAGGTAGTTCGCATTGCGCTGATACTGCCGTTCTTTATCGAGCAGATGGTATTTGCGTACGACCTTCAGCACCTTGGGGTAGCGTTCCTGCCGAAGCATAGCCTCCAGATAAGAAGAGAAGAAAATATGCCAGCGATGCTCGAAAACTTCCTTTTTGTAAGCTTGCAGAAAAGACTCTGCGTAGTTCTCTGCATTGCGGTATTGTTGGTTATGGTTGAGGCATTTCAGATAGAAAGCTACAAAGCCGATCCGGTTGTGGAAGCTTGGTGTATGCTTCATCTCCGGGTAGGCAGTGCGCATGAGCTGCAGTGCCTCCGGGTACTTCTTCTGCCGTAGCAGTACCGCGCTCAGGTTATTGACATAATGAATGTAATCACTGTTCTTATCCCGCACTGACAGATAACCGTAGTATTCTGCCTTATCATAGTCCTGAAACTTCGTATGCAGCAGCACCCGGTTGCCATAGTAATTGAGCAGAAGGCGCCGGGAATAATACTGCCCCTTGCGAAATAAGCTGTCGATATAGTCATACTTCTCCTTCAGCTTGTCAAACTGCCGGTAGTTGAAGTAAATGAAAGTAAGGCGCACGAGAGCCAGGTAGCGGTTCAGCCCGTCAAGGTGCTCATCATAGAAGACTTCCGTAAGCCAGCCCTCCCACTGCATCGACTGTGCAGAATTTTCAGAATACTGCCCCACGATATCCGTGGTCGCTTCATGCATCCGCTCAAAGACTTCTTTGCAGGTGTCATAGCGCTCCCGGTACTTGCGCAGAAAATCATCTGCCACCCTATGGTGCGCATAGCGCATCCGGATCAGGAGATACTGCCGGTACAGCTGTACCAGCTCGTAGAACTTCGTGAAGTAAAAATCCAGCTGCTCGTAGTCCCGGATCGCTTTGATAAGCTGCTTTTCCTCTACGGGCTCAATGGCGTCAGTCATGATTTGCCGCTCCATTTGGCTCATCCAGTCAAAGCGCATGTCCACATCTATAGCCTCCAGGCGCTCATTGACCCAGTTTTTCAAATTAGAGTACTTGCGCTTGTCAATGGACTTGTCATAGGGCGTGAATTGCCGGATATTGGTGCAGTTGTAGTTCAGGCGTTCCAGTATGCCCAGCTTGATCTCGTCCTCAAACTGCTGTGTTTCGAGCAGGTAGGCCGTTTCATGTGGCAAAAGGCTGTCTGCAAACTCTGTAAACTTCTGTAGCTTCTTTCTCATGTCCTATTCGCTTATTCCTACAACCAAGGTAAGGTTTTCCGATCAAATACAAAAACATCTAGATATTTATATGTGAATTACGGAACAAAATAAGGTCATGGCGCGGTACTGCGCCCTAAATTGCGCCATGCATTCCAGCATATCTCCGTGTCTTTACCCGTATTGTAGTCTTTAGCATAGAAAAAATTAAGCCGCTGCCGGGTCGGCTGATCCACCTCATGAATACGCAAACCGTCGAGTGGGGATAGGATGCCCTTCCGGATAGCAGGCAAACTGACATCTTCTTTATCCGTAGCCGCATAGCCTACCCAGCTGTACCGTCCGATGAGTACCCACAGGCTGTTCCGCAACAAGCCCAGGGGCCGGCGCACAAGAATCGCTTGCAATGGAAGCGTCAACAGCAGGAACAACGCGAAGCTGATGTCGAAAAGCCGTTTATTGCGCTGGCTCATGGACTGCACAATATTATAGCGGATATCAATCGTGTAGAGTTCGCCGGCAGTATTTTTGGAGCTGCTGCCGATGATGCTCATACTTTCCCGGGGCACAATCTTATAATTGACAGCGGGGCCCAGGCGGGACATCCACTGCATGACCGCCTGTGTAGGCACGTCCCGGGAACAGAAAATCACTTCCCGTATGTTGTAGATGTGCACCACCTCCTCCAGTTGTTCAAGGCGGCTGAGGTAGATGGTTTGGTCATGCGGCGCATCAGCAGGCGCTACGGTGCCCACCACCGGGCGGTGGACTTCCGCCTTATGCAGTAACTGCTGTACCCGTTCGCTTTCCTCAATTGTCCCTACAATCACAATAGGCATCTCCCCTTCTTCTCCAATCCTCAGGTGACGAAAAGCTGCAAAGTGCATCAACATACGAACACCAAGGGTAGCCGTGAGCGCCCAAAGTGCGCCCAGCAACAGGAGTGCCCGGGAGTTACGGTACTCTTGCTCCAGCAGTCCGTAAACAGCAAGCAGCACCAGTGTACCCAACATTACGCCTCTGACCAGCCGGCGGAGGCGGTAGCGCTCATCGTACCCTCCGTTGAAAAAGATGGAAAGCAGCCAGATACCTACATAAAGCGGGAAATTGACATATAATATAGAAGAGCTGTAGTAATCCGGGTCCTGAAAATGATATGCCCCCCAGAAATCTTTCAGAAAAAATAATCCGGTGTAAATCACCAGTCCGTCAAGTAGTGGCAGGTAAGCCCGGCTCAGGAAATTTGACACTACTGTCAGCCCGGCCCGCAGGTAGATTGCGATCTGCAACATCAGCACAAACAACGCAGCCTTATTGCCTGTGAAGTGTTTACGGGCAAAAATGATCATGGCATTATAAAAGGCACGGACATAATTCAGGCTGCCCTTTTTGGTGCTCTCGCCTTTGTAATGAATAATCGAGGTCTCGGGCAGGTAATAATTCTTGTACCCTCCCTGAATGATGCGGTAAGACAAGTCAATATCCTCGCCGTACATAAAAAACGCCTCGTCCAGCAGCCCCACTTCATCCAGCACGGAGCGCCGCATAAACATGAATGCACCAGCCAGGACCTCCACTTCATTTGTCTCCATTTCATCCAGATAGCCCAGGTGGTAGCGATTGAAAAGGCGGGATTTGGGGAAAAGCCTGGACAGCCCAACCGTCTTGCAAAAAGCCACCCATGGAGACGGGAAGCCCCGCTTTGACTCCGGCAGAAAAGCACCGCTGCCGTCAATCATGCGGACGCCCAGCCCTCCGGCCTCCGGGTGGGCATCCATAAACTTGATGCACTTCTCGAAAGTGTCTTCTTCCACTACGGTGTCCGGGTTAAGCAGCAGTACATATTCCCCTTTACTTTGCCGAATGGCCTGATTGTTGGCAATGGAGAAGCCCGGGTTATCCTGGTTTTGAATGAGGTGCACCTCAGGGAATTTCTCCTGCACCATGCGCACAGAGTCGTCCACGGAGTTGTTGTCGACCACCCACGTTTCCACTTCCAGCCCGCGTGAGGCCCGGCCAACGGAGAGAAGGGCCTGCTCGAGGAAGTACTTGACGTTGTAGTTAACGATGATGACGGAGAGCTTCATAACTGATGTAGCTTCTTTCGGAGGATATAAATCGCAGCCTGACAGTAAACTTCGTATTTTCCTTCTGAGCCCGTTTGTTCCAATTTCTTTAGCTGTTGCTGAATGGCTCCCTTTGAGTAATTCTTAAGTGTACTTTTTGCGGCTTGTATTGCAGCAGCCCTTCCGCTCTTCAGGCTTCTTATATTCAAGCTCAATGTCTGATTCAAATCTGTTTCCACTCGTTCATCTTCTGAAAAGACGGTTCCGTTAGCGGTAAATTTCACCATATCTTCACACTGCGGCTTCCTCGGATCAATGGTCAGAATAGCATTTTTACGGCTTTTATCACAATGCATCAGATGTGCAGGCCCTCCTTCTCCCCCTCTGCAAACACCGAGCATGTTAAAATAATTTAACCGTAGCTTCTCTCCGTCTTCCCCGCTTTGAGCAACGTAGTGCTCAATATTCATTTTTGGACGACCTTCCATATCCAAATCGTTACTAATTCGGCTCATGCAATAGGCACAAATATGTCCCTGCTCCTTTAGAAGGGCACGCCTGATATCTGCCTTATTGCAATCATCATAAGTCGAGCCCGGGGTGGAGCGTACCTCTTTTAAGGATTGAGGTTCGTTTCCCGCCGCTTTGAGGATGTACTTCATGCTTCGTTCATGAATTCGTAATGAAGCGTTGCTCTTTGAATCTCCGGATCATCGGCTCCATATTTTTGACTCATTTCCTGCAACAGGCCCTTAGCCTCTTCTCTTTTCTGAGGGTTGTCCAGTATACGATATAGCTTTTCAAACTCCAGTTTTGCGGCTTCCGGACGCTCCGGTACATTGAAGACATCCTGAAGAAGGGTATTGGAATCACGCCCCAGCGTATGAGGGACCTCCTTGATGACCTTGAAATTTTCCAATAGGAACACCTGACTCCTGGCTATTTCACTAACGACCTGTGGCGAATGAGTCGTCAGAATAAATTGTATGCCAGGGAAAGTTTTCTCTAAAGCAGGTACCATCCTCCGCTGCCATGCAGGGTGCAGGTGAAGCTCTATCTCGTCGATCAGAACAACACCTTCTCCTTCCAATGGCTTAGTAAGCCCAGGGTTGGCAATAACTAGACGGTGAGCGACATCGGCTACCATGCCCAGGCTCAATTGCTCTCCATCAGAGAGTTGTGAAAGGTTGAGGTCTTGTCCGTCTTTGGTAATCACCAGAGAACTTGGCACTGAGGTAAATTGGTTAATTTCACGCTCTTCTACCCTAAGGTTTGTATATTGTCTCTCCCCAAGTGCAGCGAAGAAGGTTTCCCAGGCACTTCTTACAGCATCCAATCCAGGATTACGATAGTCAAAATCCTTCAACCTGATTTTTTCCCGGTTTTCCTTATTTTCTTCTTCTACGAACCACTTTATAAAATGATCAAACTGTAATGTGCCGCCCCACGCACCTTCGTAGGCTTTCAGTTGGGGGATTAGGTATCGCTTTGGTTCTTCTTCGGGCAACGGACTATCATACCGCAGAGACCTCAACGCCGTATAAAAAGCAAAAACAGGAATTGACTTCTCATTAATCAGGTAAGCCTTTCCAGACTCTTCCACGCCCCAATTATCAATTTCTGAAGATATATTGCCTTGACTTTTGCCCGATGAAATGTCATATTTAAGCTTCAATTGCCCAGGTTTTCCACTAGCCAACGACACTTCTATCTGAACATGACAAACAGTCGCTCCAAGACTTACATCCATCTTTGATAAACCATGACCTTGTGTGGCTGTATCTGAAAACTGATAGTTACACACCAACCGATTCAAATTATTCAACGCCTCCAACACACTCGTTTTACCCGCCCCGTTCCATCCAATAAAAACAGTAGCACCGCTTTCGGGAAAATCAATCGACAAATCCGAAAACCCGCGGTAGTTTTTTAGTTCAAGTCTTTGAATACGCATAAATTACTATTTATGATAAGGCTGCCGCGCCACAATCGACCGCCCCAGGGTCAGTTCATCCGCATATTCCAGCTCGCCGCCGAAGGAAACACCCCGGGCAATGGTGCTCACCTGTACTTCCTTGCCTTCCAGCTTTTTGGAGATATAAAAGGTAGTCGTATCGCCTTCAATGGTGGGGCTGATGGCCATAATCAACTCCTTTACCTCATCTTTTTCAATACGCTCCAGCAACGGGTCAATGGTCAGGTCCTCCGGGCCCACCCCTTCAATTGGGGAAATGACGCCGCCCAAAACATGGTACAGCCCCCGGTACTGACCGGTATCCTCAATGGCCATCACGTCGCGTATGCTTTCCACCACACAGATAGTGCCTTCTTCCCGGCGTTTATCTGCGCAGATGTTGCAGAGCCGGTCATCAGAAAGGTTGTAGCAGCGCTCGCACTGCCGGATATTCTTCCGCATACTAACGATCGCTTCTGCAAATTGCGCTGCAACCTCCTCGGGCTGCTGTGTAAGGTGGAGGACAAGGCGCAGGGCCGTCTTCTTGCCAATACCAGGCAGGGTAGCAAAGGCATTGACCGCTGATTCGATATGTTTGGACGAAAAATTCATGGTTTCAAAATTAGCAATTACCGGGGGAAAACGCGATGCCGGGCAAACAATTCCCACCTTCATACCTTGTCTTGAGTAACAAACTTAGTAAACATGACCCGGTCATTTGACGAATTCGGGCAGGATAAGCCTGCTTTTTTCTACTTCTACGATGCCCTCTGCGGCTGGTGCTATGGCTTCAGCCCGGTCATCCATCAGTTGTACCAACAGTTTGAATCCGAAATGGATTTCGAGGTCATCTCCGGTGGTATGGTTACCGGCGACCGCGTAGGGCGCATTGGAGAAGTGGCTGGTTACATTAGTGAGGCTTACCGGACAGTAGAAGAGCGCACTGGCATTACCTTTGGCCCTGACTTTTTGGAAGGCACCCTCGCAGAAGGCAAAGCAGTCTTTACATCAGTGCCGGCAGCTGTAGCCATGGCAATCGCAAAGGAACAGGCACCTGACAGGCAGGTGGAATTTGCTCACCTTTTGCAGCGAGCAGTTTACTTCGATGGGATACCGCCGGCGGAGGCAAAAGCTTATGCACCCTATGCGGAGCAAATCGGGATGGACGGTTCTTCATTCACCAAAATGATGAAAGACCTGGCTTACCGGCAAAAAGCGGAAGAGGAATTTCAGATCACCGCAAAAATTGGCGTTCGGGGTTTCCCAACCTGCTTTATGAAAACAGGCGATCAGTTTCACCTGATTGCTACCGGTTACCGCCCTTTGCCCGAAATGCTGGCTGCTGTCCAAACAGTATTGAACCAACCCTCCGTGAACCCTAACTAAGCAGGTGGGTTTTAATTATTGAGCAATAATCATTTTCTTTGCACTTAGTGTATAGATTACACCAGGTATTAACAAAAGATCAACTACCAAAATACACAATCGTATGGCAGAAGTCATCAGAATGCCCCGAATGAGCGACACAATGGAAGAGGGCAATATTGTGAGCTGGCTCAAGGAAGAAGGTGAAGAAGTGGAAGCTGGCGAAACGCTGGCGGAAGTGGAAACCGATAAAGCGACCATGGAACTCGACAGCTACTTTGATGGGGTACTCCTCCACATCGCTGTAAAAGAGGGCCCTGTACCCATCAACGACGTCATTGCCGTGATCGGAGAAGAAGGCGAAGACTGGAAAGCTGCTATCGAAGGCGCCTCTTCAGACAACGGTGGCGCTGATGACAGTAGCGACGATTCCGGGGACGAAGAAGCTACGGCACCAAAGGAAGAAGAGACTTCCGGCAGCCCCGCAGCGTCTGCATCTTCAGATAACAGCGGATCAGATAGCGATAAACGCATTAAGGCTTCTCCTCTTGCCCGCAGTATGGCTAAGGAAGCAAACATCGACCTCGCTCAGGTGAATGGCTCCGGAGATGGCGGCCGTATTGTCAAAAAAGATATTGAGGAGGCAATCGAGCAACAACAGTCTGCTCCTGCCCCACAACCTGCACCGTCAGCCCCCGAGGCTCCCGCAGCACAGCCTGCCCCACAGCAGGAAGCTCCGGCAGCTAAAGTTCCTGAGTTTTCTATTTCTGCCAGCGGTGACAACTACGAAGATCAGCCCATCAGCCAAATGCGTAAGACCATTGCGCGCCGCCTTGGTGAAAGTAAATTCTCTGCTCCGCATTTCTACCTGACCGTGGAAATCAATATGGATAATGCCATAAAGGTGCGCAAACGCCTTAATGAAGTGGCACCGACTAAGATTTCCTTTAATGACCTGGTGCTGAAGGCTTGTGCTGTAGCACTGCGTCAGCATCCTGCGATCAACTCTTCCTGGCTGGGCGATAAAATCCGCAAGAATAAAGACGTAAATATCGGAGTAGCTGTAGCTGTAGATGAAGGGCTGCTTGTTCCGGTTATCCGCTTTGCAGACATGAAATCACTGTCGCAAATCAATACCGAAGTCAAGACCCTTGCCGGCAAAGCTAAAAACCGTAAACTGTCTACTGAAGAGATGCAAGGCAATACCTTTACCATCTCTAATCTGGGCATGTTCGGCATTGAAGAATTCACGGCCATCATCAACCCACCAGACAGCTGTATCCTTGCAGTTGGCGGCATCATTCAGAAGCCCATTGTGAAGGACGGAGAACTGGCTGTGGGCAACATGATGAAAGTAACGCTGTCCTGCGACCACCGCGTAGTGGACGGAGCGACTGGCGCTGCTTTCCTCAACACCGTCAAGGATATTCTGGAAGATCCTATCCGGATTTTGGTGTAAAAACCAACCAGCTATAAATGAATACATAAGGGTTCTGGCGAAAGCCGGGCCCTTTTTTATTTTGGAACCCAACCTCCCTTTTTTTTGTATTTTTGAGTATGAGGTATCTGGACCCAAAGAATGACCTGACCTTTAAAAAGGTCTTTGGAGAGCACCCGCACCTGCTGCGCAGCTTTCTTAATGCATTGCTGCCATTGGCGGAGGGGCAACAGATTGAGCATATCGAATACATCCCGGCTGAGCTCGTGCCTAATATCCCTCTACTCAAAAACTCTATTGTGGATGTCCGCTGCACCGACAACCGGGGGCGGCAGTTCATTGTGGAAATGCAGATGCTTTGGACAGACAGCTTCAAAAACAGAATCCTCTTCAATGCCTCTAAAGCTTACGTGAAACAGTTAGACCGGGGGCATGAGTACAAAGGGCTGAAGCCAGTCTACGCACTCAGCCTGGTCAATGAAGACTTTGAGCCCAATACCGGCCAGTATTACCATCACTACGCTATTGTCCATACCGAATATCCGGAAAAACGCATTGACGGGCTACAGTTTGTCTTTGTGGAATTGCCTAAGTTCAAGGCACAAAACCTCACGGAAAAGAAACTCCAGATCCTTTGGCTCCGGTACCTTACCGAAATAGAAGATGGCACGGAGCAACTCCCCGCTGACCTCCTGGAAATCCCGGAAGTACGGGAGGCTATGGAGTACTTGCAGGAAAGTGCATTCACCAGGGAAGAACTGGCAACTTATGACCAGTACTGGGACAGCATCAGCAGCGAGCGTACCTTGATTGAAGATGCCTATTCGGAGGGAGAAGAAAAGAAAGCCCTTTCCATTGCCCGCAGCATGAAAGCTAAAGGCTTTGATACGCCCACAATCGCTGAGCTGACAGGGCTAAGCCAGGAACTTATCGAGAGGTTGTAACAGCGGTTGGGGATAGCGTAATCACCGTATTGTTGGCTCCCCGGGATAAAGTTTTCGGATGTCATTTAGTCATGCTGATCTGTTTGTACGTAAGATATTCAAAGATGGTGGAATACTGTAAAAAACTCTATCTTACTCCAGGTGTTTTTATGCAAACGAATCTCATAAGTGATGAAAAAAACTGTGGTCCTTGGCGCTTCTCCCAAACCAATACGTTATTCCTATGCAGCCGTTCAGCAGCTGACTTCCAAAGGACACGAGGCAGTGCCTATTGGTGTAAAAGATGGTGAGATTGATGGCATCGAAATCATCAAAGGCACTCCGGATGTGGAGGATGTACATACCATCACGCTTTACCTGAGCCCTCCGCGGCAGGCACAGTACTACGATTACATCTTCAGCCTCAACCCCAAGCGGTTGATTTTCAATCCTGGCACGGAGAACCTGGATCTCATCCAATTGGCGAAAGACAAAGGGGTGGATGTGGAAGTTGGCTGTACGCTCGTGATGCTCTCCGTAGGAAATTATTAACTGTGTTTTGCTGAACACCTCTCCCCTCTCAACAGTTAGGCAAATAAAAGATTTTGCCAACAGATACTCAATTTGCAACGGACTGGCTTGAAGAGCGTTACCGGTTTGATGTCGCCGCCCGCAATCCTAAAGTGGAAGCTGCCTGCCTGCAGTACTTCGCTCAACACCCCATGGTTTCCATCATTGACATCGGTGCCGGTACAGGCGCTAACTTTATTTACCTTTCGGAAAAGTTCCCGCAGTCGCAGCAGTGGGCCCTTGTTGAACTCAACCCGAACCTGCTGCAACGAGCGCGCGAACGCCTCAAAATATGGGCTGCCGCCAAAGGCTATACAGTCCGGGAAGATGGGCAAAGCCTGGACTTTCGGCGTAATGATCAGCACATTCAAGTGCAGCTCCTACAGGGCTCTTTCCTGGAATTATCTCAACTATTGCAACCGGACCGGTATCACCTGATTACGGCCTCAGCAGTATTTGACTTGCTTAGTGAACAAATGCTGAGTGATTTGATACAGACCTTCCATCAAAACCGGCTGGCTTTACTGACTACCCTGAATTACGAAAGCATGGCATACCTCCCCGGTGATGCGGAAGATAAACGTTGGATTGAGCTTTACGAGGCACATATGCAACGGGAACAAGACTTCGGCAAAGCGCTCGGCCCCAGGTGCAGTGACTTTTTAGAAAATGGGTATGCCCAGCTTCCGACCGGCCTGACACTACGTGCACCAAGCCGGTGGCAAATCGAACCGGCAGATACCTTTATGCATGGCCACATGCTACAGTTTTTAGAGAAAAGCCTTCTGGAAATGACCAGTATGGGCCATTCCGGCAAAGGGCTGAATGAATGGCTGCAACGCAAAAAAGTACAGCTTCAGGCGCAACAGCTTCGGTTGTCGGTAACGCATTCTGACTTTTTCACCGCTCCGGTTTATGAAGGATAAAACCTGGGTACGGCTACACGCAGCCCTCATGCTGACTGCCCTGACTGCATTGGGGCAGGCAGGGCTTTGGTGGCCCATGTTAGGGGTGTCCCTGATCACTTTTGTCTGGCTCTTGGCTGCTCACGCCCCTACACTACGTCAGTTGCGCCCCATAGGAGGGTATGCCAATTGGGTTACCCTTGCGCGGTGGGCGCTCCTTTTATACGCAGCTTATAGCTACTCCCAATGGTCAGACTATATCGTTTTCCTCCTTTTCCTGACCGTAATTATATCAGATGGCATTGACGGGTACCTGGCGCGCCGTTATCAGCAATCTACGGCTGTTGGTGGTTTACTGGACGTGGAAACGGACGCCCTGATGAGTGCTTTACTGGCAGGGATTCACTATCAGGAAGATATCGTTGGCGGGTGGATACTCCTGGTGGGCGGTATGCGCTATGGTTATGTGTGGTTGCTTTACCTGCTGGGGTGGGAAAATCATAAAGAGGCTGATAATCCAAATGCCCGGTGGATTGGCGCGACCTTTATCAGTGTGCTGATGGGACCGTTTGTAGCCCCGGAATGGCTATCGGTTCCAGCACTAATAGCTGGCAGCCTGCTGGTCACTTATTCTTTTGGGTATTCCATGTGGGGCAAGCGCCAGGCCTGACCCCGGGAAAAGCCATTGCTAGGCAGCGTTCAGTCCACCTTTGCCAGGTTCCGGCATTTTACATTCTTCATCAGGCTTTTTACCACAAACGGTACACTCTCCCACTTCGCTCTTCAGCATAGGATTGTTGGTTGCGCAGGTTCCGCGGAATTCATTGCCTGTGACAATCTGCCGCACGTTGATCAGTGCGAAGCTGATACCAAATACCACAAAAATAATTCCGAGGACATATAAATACTCCATAGTTGTAATCCTTCTTTTGGTGCTAAACAAGTAGTGGGCCGGCACAGTTCATAACTCCGCAGGAAGCCCTACCTTTGCGGGTGCAAAATTACAAAAAAACCACACCATGCAACATAAACTCGATGCTTTTGCCCGATTGCTGAATATAATGGACGAGCTGCGGGAACAGTGCCCCTGGGACCGCAAGCAGACCTTTCAGAGCCTGCGCAATTTAACAATTGAGGAAACCTACGAGCTGGCGGATGCCATCCTGAATGAAGACCTTCCGGAAATCAAGGAAGAAATTGGCGATTTGCTCCTGCATATGGTATTTTATGCTAAAATAGCTGATGAGCAAGGAGCTTTCGACATCGCCGATGCCCTAAATGCCGTTTGCGAAAAGCTCATCAAGCGCCACCCTCATATTTACGGAGACGTGCTGGCCGATGACGAAGAGACCGTCAAGAAAAACTGGGAGCAACTCAAGCTGCAGGAAGGCAAAAAGTCTGTCCTGGCTGGTGTGCCCCGTTCCCTGCCTGCTATGGTCAAAGCCTACCGCATGCAGGAGAAGACCAAACAAGTGGGCTTTGAATGGGAAAACAAGGCGCAGGTCTGGGATAAAGTAGTGGAAGAAATGGAAGAATTCAGAGAAGCAAGCGAGCAGGGGCTGTCACAGGAGAAGAAAGAAGAAGAGTTTGGCGATGTGTTGTTTTCTCTGATCAACTACGCCCGGTTTGAAGGTATAGACCCCGAGACCGCCCTGGAGCGCGTCAACCAGAAATTCAAGCAGCGCTTCGAATACATAGAGGCACATGCAGACCGGGCACTGACAGAAATGAGCCTCGAAGAGATGGATGCGCTTTGGAATGAAGCTAAACGTCGATAGAATTCACCATTTTTCCGGGAAAGCCTGCCAATTTTATTACCTTTGCGCCTCGCAAAATGTATCTTAGAGTTGCCTAAACTACCTTTTGCAGGAATTGTTCTGAAGGTATTAGGTCCTTAAACGTCATGACGCAATCCAGATGAGAAAGATAGAACTCGATATCGTTGCTTTATCTCACAGCGTAACCCAATCCCACAATTATGCGGTGGTCCTTGGTGAACAGGGAGGCTCACGCCGCCTGCCCATTGTTATCGGCAGCTTTGAGGCTCAGGCCATTGCCGTGGCGATGGAGCGTATGACTCCTAACCGGCCTCTGACCCACGACCTTTTCAAAAACACGCTGGAGACTTTCAATATCGAGCTCAAAGAAGTGGTCATCAACAACCTTCTGGACGGGATTTTCTACGCCCGCCTGATTTGCATCAAAGACGGTGAAATCATCGAAGTCGACTCCCGCACTTCCGATGCCTTGGCTATGGCTGTGCGCTTCGATTGCCCGATTTACACTTATGAGTTCATCCTTGATGCCGCCGGTGTAGTCCTGGAAGATGAGGGCGACGAAGACATGGGCGAGCCTGCAGAAGCCGAGGTCACAGAGAAAAAAGCCAGCCTCTCTTCCTACTCTGTCGACGATCTCCGGAAAATGCTGGATGAAGTCCTCAGCGAAGAAAACTATGAGCGTGCTGCGGAAATACGGGATGAGATTGACCGGCGCCAGCAGGAGTCCTAACCGGGCCCAAGAGACGTCTCCTAACTCTACTGGTGCCGCTTGCATCCATCCGTTTACTTTTTATATTTGTTTCAGAACTGCCAGTACCTGATCCATCATTTGTTCTGTAAAGTCCAGATGCGTCACAAACCGTACGGTCTGTGGCCCGAATGCTGAGGCATTGATCCCCCTGGCCTTCAACTCCTCCAAAAACTTGTCAGCAGTCAAGCCTTCCACCAGGTCAAAAATCAGAATATTGGACTGTACAGGCCGAACGCTCTCCACGTAATTCAGCCCCTGCAGCACCTCCCCTATCCGACGGGCCCTTTCATTGTCATCCCGCAGCCGTTCCACCTGATGGTCCAGCGCATATATGCAAGCTGCCGCTAAATAGCCGGCCTGCCGCATGCCGCCGCCCATTACCTTGCGCAAGCGCCGGGCCTGTTGTATGAAATCTTTTCGGCCGATGAGCACCGACCCCACAGGTGCACCGAGCCCCTTGGACAAGCACAGGGAAACACTGTCGAAATGCGCGCCTACCTCCTGAGTGCTTTCCCCTGTTTCCACCAAGGCATTGAATAACCTTGCGCCATCCAGGTGTAAAGCCAGGCCTTTTTCCCGGCACAGTTCCTGGATCGGCCGGATTTCTTCCAGCGTGTAGTAACTGCCCCCTCCTTTATTACAGGTATTCTCCAGGACGACTAAGCGGCTGATGGGCAGCCAGTCATACCGGGGCTTAATGGCAGCGGCTACCTGTTCGGCTGTAATTTTCCCATTCGTCCCTTTGATCAGGTTGATGCCTACGCCGGAATTATAGGCGTAACCCGCAGTCTCGTATTGATAGATGTGGGAGTACTCGTCACAGATCACCTCATCCAGTGGTTGGGTATGTACCTTGATGGCAATCTGATTGGTCATCGTCCCGGAAGGGCAGTACAAGGCGGCTTCCTTGCCAAACATCTGTGCCACTTTTTCTTCCAGCGCATTCACGGTAGGGTCCTCCCCAAAAACATCGTCACCCACTTCTGCCTGCATCATGGCTTCCAGCATCCCGGGGGTAGGCTTGGTGACTGTATCACTGATTAGATTGATCATCTTTTTTGCGGGGAATTTAGGGATTTTTTGAGGGAGTTCACTTGCCAAAAACACAACAAATCTGCAAAACACTTCAGCACCGAATTATACCGACGACGAAGTAGTTTGGGACCAACTATGACTTCGTGTCGGCATACCTGTGCGTACCGGCATACTCGTGCGGCGGGTTTGTGCCTTACGCCCAAACCTCTCCGTTCCGAGTATAGCAAAAATTAAAAAAAGCCGGATTCTCTTGGGACATTCTAAGACGATCCGCCACTAAGCAAGTGTAACAACTCAGTGGATATTTCTGAATAAGCTTTTTCACCTGCCAGGCTGATCGCGAGCGGCACGCAGGCACTGAACGGTATTGCCCTGCCCAAAGCAGGCATACCGCCATTTTCTAACACGAAAATCTTTAGTGCCATGAAAACGATTGCTGAATTGGCAGCCTTGCTGCCTGGCTCTGCCATGCTTACTAAAAAAGCCTGTAAAAAAGTGAAGGGTGGTGAAAATACCCCGCCACCGCCGCCGGAGGACGATGGCCTGATCGGTAATGAAGATATTATTGATGGCTAATCACAGCTTGTCTAAATGGTAGAGCAGCCAGTCTTTCAGCATCAAGTGCTGCTCTGCCATTATCTCATCTGTTAAGCCCTTTTTCCTAAGCGGGTCCACATATGGCAGCGATTTCATTTTGATGACCTGCCGACAATACCCCAGACATTTTTTATAGCGTTGCCCCACAGCAGTTTCGCCATTGCCCGAGCGGTCAATAAACCTCCTGAAGCTGGAAATCCTATCCAAAACAAAAGAAACAGAGTGCCCCCGGGCGCCATACGTATCGCAAAATATCCGTACTTCGAGCATCCTGAGCCGAAGCTTGAAAAACCACCCATCGTGGGGAGTGCTCCTCATAATTTCTAAAGCCTTATCAAATAAATCTGGCGCATTGGTGTGCCATCCTTTATAGTATAGCAGATAGACCTGGGCTAAAGTCAAAGTTTCTGCTTTATCCTTGAGCAGATAAACAGCATGCGAATCAATAAACTGCTCTACCCAGTCAAATTTTCGAACCATCAGCCCGGTGACCACCGAATTCAAAAAGCGGGTTGCTGTCAACTGATTATCTACAACGATAAGCTCTTGAGCATAGCCAAACTGGAAAAGCTCAAAAAGCTGAGAGATATAGGGTTCCTTATTACCCGCAACCAGAGGTGCCAGGTAACTGATGAGAGTTTTAAGGGCCAGGCTGACCTCAAATTCTCCCCATGAACCATAACCGATAAAAAAAGTAGTCTTCAATTTCAGAAAAAGTGCATCATTGACGCCCCCGGTATATAGCCTCCATAGTTGCTGAAAAAACGTCAGGAGTTCAGGCGCCTCATCAGAAGATGCAAAGGAAAGGGCCTCTTTCAGTCCAAGAAAGGTAGTGTCATCGGGTAGTGTCATCCTTCTTACGGAACGGTCAATACCGTAAATCAGCAATTGGTGGGCGAGCATTTCATTTAAAGCCTGGGCTAACTGATGTAAGTCCTCCGTTCGCTGTTCGTTCTTTTGGATGTTATCAAAAAAATACCGTTCGTGCAATAAAGCCAGGCGCGCCTGCAGTTTCAACAGCCCATCCGGAGCACTCTCCAGTTTTTTCAGCCCGTCATTCAGGGCTCTTTCAAACGCCCCCGTACGCCTTCTTCTATGCAGGGCCTGTACAAGCAGGAATTGTTGGGCCTGCGGTTGTGCCTGTAGCTCTGCATCAATCAGGTACTGTTCGATATACTGCTGCAAGGTGGTCATCAGGTTACGGAGCTTTTGCGGCTCGTACTCTTCTCCCCTGTAGGCCTTTCGGAACAAGTACTTCAGGTCCAGTTGCTCATCATCAAATTCAGGGTGGTGAGGCACAAGCGCATCCCAAAGCTTTACCACAGGTGAATCCCGGTGTCTTGCTTTTTGAAGGATTGCCTTTCGGACAGCCTTCAGTTCATCAGTTGCGAAGGCCCCTATTGTGCGGGCAAGCTTTGTGGAGTGCATTGTTGTGGGCAGTAGCTTTGGATATGATGAAGATAGGGAAATTCTCGAGATACAGGCTATTCCAACCTTTATAGTGTGTATAACAAATTGCACAAAACACAAAGGCAACCCTCTGCATTTAAGCCCTATGGCTGCTGGGGTAGAGCTTCCCGCTCTGCTCCAGCTTATCCAGGAGAGGCAAACGGCAAATGCTGGCAAGCTATTCAAAAAGTGCAATTTGTTATGCACACACCTTTATACTACTCTATTACAGCTTATTTCAATCCTTATAAACAAGAAAAAATGTCTTTGGCTGAGCTTTCCTCTGGGAGTAAATTGCCAATGATTTTTGCATAAACCGAGCCTGGCTTTCTAATTCACTGAAAGTCAAGCTCTTTTAAAACTCTTGAGATGAAAAAACTAACTTACATTTTCCTTACAATATGTTTTTGCTCCACCCTCCATGCTCAGGAAACCGGGACGATCTACTTCATGAGGAAAACTGGTATTTCAGGTACGGTATCCGCGTTTAATGCCTTTATAGATGGCGAACTTGTTTGCCGGCTGAATAACAAAAATTTCTCTGTACATGAAGTGCCTGCTGGCGAGCATACCATTACCGTGCAGTTTAGTGGTAAAAATGCCAAAGAAAAAGCAGAGCCCATTACCGTTACCGTAGAGCCTGGTCAACCGGTCTTCGTGCAAATGGTGCTCGAAGTTCGGGCGATCATCAACAACCTTTACTGTCAGGAGATTACTGAAAGCTCTGCACGTCCTGTACTGAGAAAGCTAAAGGAAGATACCAAATGCCGCTAACCTTCTATTTCCAGCCTTATCAATCGCGAAAGTTGGCTTTGTGCCCGTATGTTCTGTCACCGACCTTTACACTTGCCTTGTGGGTGCTTCTAACCTTAACGATAAATTCTGTAAACTCACAAACTAAACCGCCATGCGAAAATTAATTTTTACGACTGCCTGCTTCGTTCTATTTAGCCTTACGCTCGCTGAGGCTCAAATTTATATTGGACCAAAGATTGGGGGAAGCTTGAATCGTTTTTCATTGAGAGGAGATGATATCGCCGACTTTTACTCCATCAAAATAAGGCATGGGTTCATCGCTGGCATTACTGCCGATATCCCACTATTTTCCGGACTGTCAGTGCAGACTGAAGTTCTATATTCCCAATCCACTTACTATTTGGAAAACCCCAGGGTGTATAACTTCTTCTTGGGATTCCTTAGTAATTTACCTGTATACGATGATAATGGAGATATTATAGGCACTCTTCCTGTAGCTGCAGTAGGGTCCCAATACGATGGTCCTCTTGGCTTTGATGTTATAGAATCAAACTCCTATGAACTATACTGGGATCAATCCTATAAAATCAACAGTTTAGACATTCCCTTGCTCCTGAAATACGAATTCATCGGCAGTTCGTTTGGATATTTTATTGAAGCAGGTCCTGTAATATCCGTAGGATTAAATGGTGAACTTGACGGCATAATAACTAATAGCCAGGGAAGTGAAACCGATGACGATTGGTTGTCCAACATAGTTGACCAACGCCCGGAAGTCACCCGAAACTATGAGCGCTGGATTGAGGATCACAGTAATAGAGATTTTATTTCTAATAATGATGCAGAGTGGCTCCTGCAGAATGGCTTTACACTAACCAGCGGAGACTTTGATGGAGAATTACTTTTCCAAAATAATGTTTCAAGTCCATTTGGCACGATCAATCTGGGAATTGCTTTAGGTGCCGGTATATATATTGAGACAGGTTTGGGAAGAGCCTACCTAGGCTTGAGATATATCCGTGGTGCAAGTAACTTTTGGAATGAATCTTATCAGGTTTTTCAATACAGAGGTCTCAATCAAAGGCGACTGGACTACGAAGCCTTCGACACCCGCACCAACAACCTCCAGCTTTCCGTCAGCTATGCCTTCCCTCTGGGAGGAGGTTTCTAAAACTTAATCCCCTGGTTATGAAATGTAACAACTGCGGCGCTGATAATGGTGCCGGACAGCTGAGGTGTACACAGTGCAATGCTCCATTACAGGGGTCGATGATGGCAGATTCTAATCATGAAGATTACGAGCCTGGCATGGCTAAGAACACCTGTGGGAATTGTGGGACTGGTAACGACAGCAATGCGCTACGGTGCAAGCAATGCAACGCCCCACTCCAAGGTTCTATACTTGGCAAACCCTCGTTGCACTCTGGAGCTGCCCCGTCACGTACGAGCGAAAAAGAACAGGCAGCTGCTCATTCCAACCACACCCTTACCTGCCCCAATTGTGCCTACCCTAATATTACACAGGCTAAACTTTGCGTGGCCTGCGGCAGCGAAATTGCGCAGGATATGGCTGGTAGCAATACCCTGCCATTTTCACCGAATCCACGCCATCAAGATATGCCAGATAATAAAACCGTAAACCCCTGGCAACAGCAACCATCTCCGGGGTTTTGCCTGCAGCCTGTAACCTCCAATCAGGAATCCCCTCTAAAACCGAAAGTATTTAAAGCCCATAGGGTGACCCTCAACCGGGAAGTGCTGGAGGAGGGCAATCAAACCATTACCAGTCAGGTGCAGGCAATAATTGAATTAAGAGAGGGGCAATGGTGGCTTATGGACCGTAGTGCACAGCACACTACCTTTCTGCTTGTACCACATAGTGGAGTCCCCCTGAATCCGGGAGATAAAATCCTCATGGGCAATCGGGTTTTCGAATTTAAACCGGATACGAAATGACCCGTGGCCAATTGCCCTCAGATCAACGAGCGCCTAAGCCGGGCACTTATGTAAAGGACTTCTACCTGGAGCGTATGCTGGGCGAAGGAACTTTTGGTGTCGTCTATCTGGCCAGAAAGCAAGAAGCCCCGCAACAGGAAGTAGCCCTCAAACTACTCAAAAGCTGGGCTGTCCCGCCACACGCTGAAGAAAGCCTGGCCAAACGGTTTGAGCTGGAATACCATACTGGCCAAATCAGTTCCCTAAACCTGGTGCAGACCCTGGAGATGGGTGAATGGGAGGGCACGCCTTTTTTTACGATGGAGTACTGCCCGAAAGGTGATCTTCGGCAACTCATCCTGAAAAAAATGCCCTTCCTAAGAGCGGAAACGGTGGCATTAGATATACTGAAGGGGTTGAATACACTTCACCACTTTGGAAAAATACACCGCGACTTAAAACCGGAAAATGTACTTTTTGATGATGCAGGCAAGGCTAAGCTTACCGACTTTGGCATTGCCGGGCACCTCAATATTCAGCTTACGGTAGTCAATAGTGAAACACAACGGCCTGAGCAAATTTTTGGAAGTTATGCCTATATGGCACCTGAGCAGGCATCACCCAGGCACCGCTCCCAGACTTTGTTGCCTACCATCGACATCTTCAACTATGGCGTTATCTGTTTTGAGTTATTCTCCGGTGGCAGCTACCCATTTGGCAGCTGGAACACGACGGAAGATATCGCTGCCTATCGCGCGCGAGCGGCAAAAGGAGACATGAGTGACCTAAGCACCTATTGCCCTGATCTCCCCAGTCAATGGGTAAGCCTGATCACCAGAGCTTTGCAACCTGATGCCAGGCAGCGGTTTCAGCACACGGACGAGATGCTTGCTTTTCTTGGCCAATTGCCTAAAAGTGCACCTAAAAAAGACTACCCCAATGCACTAATTGTCCGAAACGGAGAAGAATTCAGAAGGTGCTACCCCTTGCCGCCCAATCAGCGGTCCCGCATTCACCGGCTAGGCAGGGCTGAAAGCGATGTGGTGAATGACCTTTCGATCAAGGAAACACTGACCCAAACCATTTCAAGGCGGCATGCTACCCTTGAATATCATCATGAGCAAAAACAATGGTTTATACGGGATGGGCAGTGGGATGCGAGCACTGCAAAGTGGCGGCTATCCAAAAACGGAACTTTCCTCAATGGGGTCAAAGTAGGAAAAACAGGTAAACGACTTCAAACCGGCGATATTATCAGCTTAGGGCAGACGACCCTCGAGGCCATTTATTCACCAGTCAAGCAATAGCAAAAGATGAAGCGAAGAGATTTAAATGTGTTTAACATGTCTTTTATCGACCTTTTAGCGGGAGCACTTGGAGCGGTAGTCATGCTGTTCATTATCATCCCTAAAGTCGATATCGAACAAATGGAAGAACTGGAAGCCCTTGCTGCGGCAGAGTTTGAAATCAAAAGCCTGGACAGTCTGCTGATCATGGTGAAGTCTTCTGTCCCAGATTCTGATTATACGGCCATTATCGAACAGACCCAGCGGCTGCAAATGACAATCGGCAATCTCCGAAAAGATGTAAATGAACTTCAAGGGCAGCTGAGCCAGAAAATTCAGGAAAAAAAACAATTAGAACAACAACTTTCCAAATTGGAGAATCAAAACGAAGCGTTGCGTAAAAAAGTCAGCGACCTTCAAAAACGACAACCCAAAAGCGAAGAAAAGGAAGTTCCTGAGAAAGCTCCTCTTGCTGAAAATCAGCCAGATAAAGAGGAAGAAGACTACAGTGAACCCATCGATACCACCCCCGGCATTGGAGACTTTCAGATGGGCTTCAACCCACCTTTGACCGTAATGATTGAATGGGAATCCAAAGATCATTGGGTCCACCTGTACATGAAGCCCAAAGACAGCAACTTCTGGTGCTTTTACCAAAGTAAGCGCCGGGTAACTCCTTTCGGGAAATGGGCAAGGTTTAAGTTCAAAAAAACACCTTATGAAGCGATTGTTCAGGATCAAGAACTTACTCAGGGAGAATACGAAATCTATGCGCAGCTGGACAAGCCCAGAAGCGGGGGAGAAACGATAATCCAAGGCTTTATCGCTGCCAATCCTAAAGAAGGAGTGCCACAAATGATCCGTTTTGGCGACATCAAGGTTCAAAGCACCCCTCCGCCCTACCATCGCAAAGCAACCGGAGATGCCCTACTGGGCTACCTGACCATTCAAGACAACAAAATTACCTGGGACCCTGTGAAGGAGCCTATCATTCAATAAATATAAATATAACATGAAAAGCGGAAAACTTATCAATTTGCTGATCAGCCTTGTGGTAGCTATTGTCTTTGGGTTGATTATTTACGGGATAGGAAGTGCTGTATCTGAAGAATCCGGCGCTTACCGACTCCTAGAACTTATGGGAGCCAATCTACCCAGTGGCTTTATTCAAATCCTGACCTATTTTCTCTTCTTGTACGGGATTTTGGAAATTTTGCGGATGAACCGACAAGCTAACCTTGAAGAACATGCCTTTTCATTAGGGTTATTGCCAGAACAGGAGCAATACGTATTGTCTGCAGAGGATGTTGCTCAAATCAAATTAAAGATGGTTGAACTTGGCCGGGGCACCCCCTATTTACTAGTGGAAACCATCAAACGTGCCTGCACTCAATTCCGGGCAAATAAGTCTGTAGCCGAAACACTGGATGTGGTGAGCGCGCATACCAACCTGTTGAGCAGAAATAGCGATAGCGAACAGGCGCTGATTCGCTATGTGGCCTGGGCTATACCCTCCATTGGCTTTATAGGCACTGTAATAGGTATAGCCAGTTCACTGGGTGCTGCCAACCAAGTAACGACACAAGATGGTATAAAAGCAGTGACGTCACTGCTCAATGTTGCATTTGACACCACACTTGTTGCCCTGATTCTTAGCATAGTCCTTATGTTTTTCTATCATCTCCTTCAGGAGCGCGTGGAAAAGCTACACGCAAACATTGAAGACTACGTCATGGAGAATCTTGTCAACCGCATTTATCACCGCGAGCCCGTATAACCCTTTCTCACATGAAAACTAGAATTGGCAGCAAAATCGACGTAGGAAAAGTACGGGAACATCAGGAAGATGACATGCTTATCGCCCCTGATGCACTAAATAGCGTATGGGAATACGATACCCGGAAATACTACGATTCCGACGAAAAGCTGGTTTTGCTGGCCATTGCTGATGGAATGGGTGGAATGAATGCCGGAGAGGTGGCTTCTGCGATTGCAATTTCAAGCCTTCAGTCTTTTTTCTCCAAGCTTGAACCAGCTGCATGCCATCCTCAAAATCTTCCTGACTTACTTACTAATGCCATTGAGCAAGCTCATCAGGAAATCTTGTCCCGTGGAGGCAGCTCCCCTGGTGAAGCGGGAATGGGAACGACTATCGTTGCAGTGGCCCTACATCAGGGTTTTGCTACGGCAGGTTGGGTCGGAGATAGCCGAGGCTACCTCAAAAGGAATGGAGAACCACTACGACAATTAACCAAAGACCACTCTCTGGTACAAGACCTGATTGACAAAGGAGCTCTTTCGAAAGCACAGGCTGCCTTTCACCCACAGCGCAATGTCATTTTGCAGAGTTTAGGTAGTCATCGGGCGCTGTCACCCGATGTGATTCAGATTAAGGTCCATGAAGAGGATATTCTTTTACTTTGTTCTGATGGGTTGAACGGGATGATAAGTGATAGTGAAATTGAAGAAATACTTACACTGAGCAACGAACCTCAACAGAGTGCCCATAATTTGGTAAAAGCCGCTTTGATTGCCGGAGGGCATGATAATGTTTCCGTTATTGTTGCTGCCCTGGAACCATTAGAGCAATCATTGCCATCGCTGGCTAAAGTGCAGGCTCAAAAGCAGCCCAAAATGGTTACTCCCCAACCAGGCACCTCCACTACAGCGCTGAAAATCTCCCTAGCCGCTTTTTGCCTGATCGTCCTTTTCTCAGCTGTCTTGATTTTTAAAACTGACTCTTCCATTAAAAAACCTACCGAAGACCCCGAAGCAGCAAATGTGCTATCTTCTCCTGACCAAACCTCTCCATCCCACTCTGATACCAGGCCGGATACTTTTCCTGCCCCTTCCTCCCCAACATGGCATTCCGAAGATTTCTATGTCATACGGGTGAATGTTTTTGCAGAAAAGCAAAATGCATTGGATTACAGTATACATCTTCAGGATTTGTATCAATCCTATCAAATTGAAGTAAATCCTACGGGTGACCTTTTCGAGGTGATCATTTTAAAATTTAAGGACCATAAGGAAGCAGAGGCCTTCAAGGCTAGCCATCCGGAACTGAAAGAAAGTATTATTTATCGTCAAAAACACAACCAATGAGCTGGAGCCAGGGCCAATTATTTTATGAACGCTTCCGCCTTGAGCGCTTGCTTGGAAGAGGTGGATTTTCTGAGGTGTGGAAAGTAAACGATGAAAAAGCAAGGGCTATCGCCGCCATCAAAATCTTCATTAAACAGGATGAAGAAGGCGTGGAACTGTGCCGGCAAGAATACCAAAAAGCGCACAATCTAAACCACCCCAATATACTCCGACCGACCTACTTCGATGTATACAAGGGTGCCCCTTTCCTCGTAATGCCCTATTGCAGCCAGGGCACCCTGGCTGATAAAACCGGAACGCTCTCTCCTGAACAAGTGCTACAATTGTTCAGGGAAATAGCTAGTGCCTTAAACTATATTCATACCCGGACGAACTCTATTTCACATAACGATATTAAGCCTGACAACATCTTGATTGATGAGGAAGGCCACTTTCTGCTCACCGATTTTGGTATCAGTCAGCGATTTCAGCAAAAATTAACCCAAACAGTCAACACCGCACAAAGAGAAGCGGAAGTCGTCAAATCCGGAATAACAGCTTTAGCATACAGGGCTCCTGAACTATTTAACTACAAAGACCGGACGCAAAAACCTGCTTCAAACCCTACTGATATATGGGCTTTAGGAACCTTGCTCTTTCAGACGTGCAGTGGGCAGCTACCCTTTCATGGTGAAGGGGGATTGGCTCAATTGATCGGTATGAGCGATGGAACTACTGCTGTTTCGGACTTGGTTCTGCCTTTGCCTGACTTTCTATTGCCACATCAAAAGCAACTGATTTTGAGTTGCCTGGAGCTGGAGACCTGGAAAAGGCCGAGCGCAAAAGCAATTCTGGAAACGCTCGATCAAGCGATCTCACCCCAGGCAGCATCTAAGACTCCACGTGCTGGAGCCGTTTTGTCATCTACAGAGCAAACCTTTCTTGATCAATATGGGGTCTATGTGCTTATCTCTATCGCCACTTTATTGGTAATACTCGCTGTTTGGGCAATTGCCGGAGGTGGCAAGCCGAGCCCTGAAACATCAATAGCTCACCTAAATGATTCCACAGAACAGATAAGCAGCCAATCACCTGACAGTTCTGTTCTTATCTATGATGTTCCGGAAGATACTTTCCTGTTTGAGGAAGACGATGCCTATTGGGATAATTATGAAGAAGACCTAGATGCTACGGGTACTTATCAAACCAACTCCACTGCTAGCAATTCGGGAAATGCAAATACACCAAAAGTAAAGACGAAAACTCAAGATCCAGAACAAAAAAAGCCGCTTCCTGCTCCTGATCAAAAGGATACAAGTAAAGTACCACCAAAACCGGATCCAATTATCGCTCCACATGCATCTTCCGCTTCCCCTACCCCTGCTAAGCAACCTGCCACGCCTGCAAAAATCAAGCTGTCAAGAGCTGCTGCTGATCAATTCCTCAATACTCAAATAATGCTAACGGTTGTGGCCAGATCAGGTATTAATACCCTAAACGGTGAAGAATTTGTTCGCAGTCCAATTCAATTTACTCTAAAAAACCAGGTCACAGCCGGAAACATAATCGTAATCCCTTCTGGAAGCCATGTTAAAGGCGTAATCACACGTGCATCAAGTGGAAAATTTCTGGCTCCTGCTCAAATTCAAATTGAACTGGCATCAATTACTATAAACGGACAACCCATTGCCATTGATCGTATTGAAATCAACAAGAAAGGGCGTGGAGGCGAAAAAGATATATTCATTCTTGATGGAGAGCGTTTTGACATAACCATTCAACCCTCCAAATCCCCAGCCTTGGAAAAATATATTTATGACCTCGTTGAATACTAAAAAACGGCTCCGCTTCTAGGCATAACCCAAGCAATTAGAGCGACCCCATATCCCCCACCCCAATAAATGCCGCCCAGTAAAAAGGATAGGCACCGGTATCGTTATGACCATCCAGGTAATCCAGCTTTGCCTGCCGTAAGGCGGCATCCTTGGTCATCCCCGATTTAAGGTACCGATAAAAGCGGACCATCAACTCCTGCGTGCTTTGGTCATTGACTTGCCAAAGCGTAGTGGCAATGCTTTTGGCACCGGCATAGGCAAAGGCCCGCGCCAGGCTGATGATGCCTTCGCCGCGCTGCAGCTCACCGGTACCGGTCTCGCAGGCAGAGAGCACGACCAGGTCGGCATTCAGCTGAAGATTGTACAGGTCACGGACGTAAAGCAGCTCATTTTCTAAACTGTCCGGTTTTGGGTAGAAGGCCAGGTAGGAGTAGTCGCCTACCCGAGGGTCCGCTTTTCCGTGGGTCGATAAATGGAGGATGCGGTAGTCTCCTGCTCTTTCTACAAACGATGCTTCGGTGGCTTCTGCTCCGTAGAAGGCGTCTGTTTTGAAAACCCTTTGAATGCTGTCCAGCTCTGCCTGTGTGTACGGTAAGCCCCAAAGCGTATCGCTCCGTGTGCCCGCCAGCCAGTCGCTTTGGTCGAGGTGGCTGGATAGCACCGTATCCACCGTTGCAAAGGGAGCTACCGCCAATAGTTCGCGCGTGGGTGCTTTCCGGTGTTTTTTCTCTTTCATTTCCTTCAGCAGCGTAGCCGAATAACAATAGCTGACCTGATGCTCCCGGAGCAGGTAGGGCAATCGCTCGGCGGCATATAAATTATTCGCATCGGGCTTTTCCATCAGCAAAGCCTCAAACGGGATATACCCCAAAATGCCATCCGGTACAATGACAAGCTGTTCGGGCAAGCCTTCGGCTACCGGCGCGATGAGCTTCTCATAGAGTTTCGGCGCCACTTCCAGGTAAGCTTCGTAGGCAAAAGGCAGCGGCTGACTGATATTGCCGCGCAATTGTTGTACCCATTCCTCAAGCGGGAAGTCCCGCTTAACTTCTTTTACTTCATAGTTGTCTTTTTCTATCCTGAAGATGAAGATGGAACTGTCGCCTACGAAGTATTCGAGTAGGGCTTGGCCTTCCTCCAATAACTCCATTTGTACTTTTTCCACGCTTACGGTGCTGAGGTCGTACTTGAGCTGGTAATATTCTGGATAATCGCTTTCCAATCGTGCCTGGAGGCTGTCATAGGCTTGATTGAGGTCAAAGAGTTGGGAGCTGATAGCAAGTACTGTGGTGTCGGTTTCCTCCAGGCCTTCCTGGAGTTTTTCCTGCCGCTTTTTATCGTAGTAGGTGAGGTCTACACGCAGGTCGTATTCTTTCTCGAGTAGGCTGTCGGGGATACCGGCGTAGTGGAGGGCGTTGGACTCCTGTAACTGACTGTAGAGAATAGCAGCCTTGCTTTCTTCAGTGTACTGAAACAAAACGGGGTCTGTATTTGCGGCTTCCCTTCCCTTTCTGAGCCGGTTATTTATCCCTAATTCAAATAACCGCTGATAGCGTTGAAGCCAGGGCAAACGGGAAGCCGAATTGCTCAGCCCTTGCTGTTGGTAGCGGAGCGCATCCACCGCTCGATCGGACCAGATGACGGCCTGTTCGTAATCGGGGCTTGGGCGGCCCGATGCATACATTTTCGAGTACGCCTCCAGAGTATTGAGCAAAAACTCTAATGACATGACGCTGGAGAAGCCTTCCATTGACCATCCATTTGCATCTAGGCTCTTTTGATAGTGCCATTTTGCTTGTTCCATATCCCCTCCCACAGCATAATGATCTCCTAAATGTTTATGGGCGGAAGCCACCCGGTAGTGCCTCGGGCCATATGCTTTCTCCCAAATTTCCAATGCCTGTCCAAAGTGGCTGTAAGCCTCTGAATGTCGCCCTTGCCTCTGAAGCGCGGCGCCGTAATTGACGTGAGATAATGCTAAGTCCTGATGCTGCTCTGTCAGCACCTTTCCCTGAACCTCCAAGGCACGCTCATGCGCAGCAATGGCCGCTTCTATTTCCTCCAGTTCTACCAGAACAGTCCCCTCATTGTTAAGGTAGATCCCCAGTGCTTTTTCTCCCCCCTGCGTTACCTTTTCCTGTAATGCAACAGCCTGCTTGTAAATCGGAGCAGCGCGCTCCGGGTCAAACATTGATTGATGGCAGCTTCCGATGTTGTTGTAAGACAAAGCCAAATCGGCATAACTCTCAGGAAAAGCCTGTTTCTTGATCGCCAGAGCTTTTTCATGAAATTGGAGCGCCCTGGCATAGTCGTTCATTTCAGCATAGCATGTTCCAAGGTTATTATAACTCAGCGCGAGGCTGTACTCATTGCCCTGGGGATGTGCAAGTAGAATATCTATGGCTTTCAGCTGTAGTTCAACAGCAGCCCTGTAGTCGCCTTTTGTCTGATGGGCCGATGCGAGATTGCTCAGGGGCAAGAACAAGTTCAGGTCTTCCGCTCCAAAAAGATCAGTGGTTAGGTCAAGCGCTGCTGAATAATGCTCAATAGCTTTATCATTATCTCCCATTTGGTAGTACGCATACCCCACCGCATTATGGGCGCGTGCCACCTTTCGAAGGTCCTTCGGCGCTGCGTAAAGCCGTTCCTGAAGTGCCCTCTCCTGATAGGTAACCGCAATATCATAATCTGCCAGGGCAGTATAAGCGTTCCCGATTATGACCAATGCATCCGCCTTATCATGGGTAGGCGCCTTATCCTGACCTGAATAAATCTTCAACAGGGCTTCTCCAACTTCTATCGCTTTTTTGTAATCCTGCGCACGGTTGTAGCAAATGGCCAGGCTCCGGTAGGCTAGTAAAGTCTCTAAAGCCTCCGGACCAAAGTGCTCTTGCCGGATAGACAGCAGCTGATTGAATGCCTGAATAGCCCGATCCATGTCTCTGGTGTAATAATACACCTCGCCCTCAAAATTGACGAGGTCTGCCAGGAGCGGGGTTCGGTCTCCAAAAGCATCAATAAAATCTGGCTTAACTGCTTTGACCAATTCCAGCGCAGCGGTGTAATCCCGTTGTTTGATCAGGGTATCAATTTGGTGGAGCACGATTTCTGCATCAGCAGAGTCCTTTATCGAAGTGCCGGGCTCCTGAGCTGAAACAAAAAGAGAAAACCCTAATGCGGTGAGCAAAAATAACGTAGCTTTCATGTCTGACTGAGGTTATACGCAATACGAAGTGGTTTGCGACATCGGCCCGTGACGAAGCGTAGCTTGTCAGGACAGGTGCAAGCCACTTCTCAGCGTAGATGCTGACATTGAGTAGGTTTGCTGTGGCAAACCACTTAATCGTCAGTATAGTAAGTGGCACCCTTCTACTTATCGGCAACAATAGCGGGCGTACCTTAAATATACAACAAAGGCTACCATTAAGGCAGCCTCTGTTGATTGAATTTAATGTATTACTATTTTTTTCACAGCCCGGGACGACGCCCAGCTTACTTCCAGCCAAAACAGTCCCGATGGTAACTCACTAATGTCCAAACTAACCTGCTGACTTTCGTTTACCTCCATTTGGGACCATCGCTTCACCACTTGCCCTTGTGCGTTCAGCAATACAAAACTCGCAGGATCGTCCATCCTTTTTGGTAATTTCACATAGACCCTTTCTCGTACCGGATTAGGAAACACCTCTACTGAAGAAGCCATGGTCTCCTCCCATGAGCTCGAATTCGGGCTTCCCTCATTGACAATCACAGTATAATCTTCCACCTCCCGGGCACTACCTGTACTGCAGGATTCGGCAAAACCATTGGGGTCCATACTGACCCGCATGCGCGTTGGGCCTGTAAGTGTATTCCCGGGAATGTTGATCGCTCCGAAAACCGGTGTTGTATTCATTGCAGACTGCTGAAAGACTAATTCATCAGCATCCTGAAAATCTCCATCCTGATTAAAATCTATCCAAACCCGCCAGTACACCGGTTGTTGATTGTCATCTGTCCCGGGCGTCAGCGTAAGCGGATACTGAGCGCCCTGCTCCAGATTTGCAGACAGGTCCATGTAATCGCCAAACCCATAAGATTTGCCTGTTTCATGGTCAATTTCCTTGAGCTGCACCCTTGCAATCCAGTCATCCCATGTGGTACCGTAGGAGTAACAGTACGCATCTTCACACCCACGTGTAGAGAAAAGGACTGAATTCGAGAATTCGCCTTCGACACCATCGCAGCGCGACTGCACCTGAAATTCGTAGTTGCGGCAGGGCTGCATATTCCCCCAAATGGTGGAGGGCGACGTAAACCAGTTGCCTGTTATCCAGCCTGTCTGCCCCTCTGTTTTGAAGCGGGTCCGGTAAGCATCCGCTCCTCCGCCAACCGGGGACCAAACCAAATATACATGAGAGTATCCCGTCTCTAAGGTCTGCAAATCATTGGGAGGCGTACAGCCACCACCGCTATCGCCTACGCAAAAAGAGGTGACTTCCTGCTCCTCAAAATCCCCACCAGATACTAACACTTCCCCCGTAGGTAAAGCCAGGGTATAACTCCCATCACCAAAGTCACAGCACATACCATCACCGTAAGAGTCGGAAAAGACCAAGTTATAACAGCCTTCCTGCAGGCAGAGCGCTTCCTCCACCACCACCCCTTCTAACCCTTCTTCATAGGGCCCACCGAAGGCAAGAAGACTGCCACTGCCTGATTGATAAACACCCCAAGTGGTTTCATCCCCGTAATCATCCAGGGTAATAGTCAACCCCAGGGCAATCCCATTGCACCCACCACCGCCGCCGCCCGCATCCAGGCATTCCAAGGCAGCCCGTGCGTTAATGCGGCCGCTGCCCAGCGCACCCACAAAACCAGGGTTGACAACATCGATATTATCAGCACTGCTCAGCAAACAGTCGACTATTTCCTCATTTGCCGCATTGGGCTTGTAAGACTTCATATGCGCCAACAGCCCTGCCACCATCGGGCAGGACATAGAAGTGCCATTATAGCTGTCATAGCTGCCCTGATTGAAAGCGATTGGGCTTAAGATATTCGTACCTGGGGCTGCTATATCCACCCAATATCCATAATTGGAGCTGGTGTTGCGCACATCTCCGGAACGTGTATTGGCAACAGCTAACACTCCGGTGTAGGCTGCAGGATAAGATGGGATTGAAGTATTATCATTACCCGCAGCTGCGACCACTATCGCGCCATTATCAATGGCCAGGCTTACAAGGTTAGAGTTTACCACTGAAAAACCCCCGCCCCACGAGCAACTGATGATTTCTGCTCCGGCTGCCACCGCGTATGCAAATGCGCCCCACACTTCGTCAATCTCGGTTCCAGTTGTACCATCTGTTTTCCCTTTACACGACATGATCCGGGCATTATTGAAAGAAATAGAGGCGCCTCCAACCCAATTGTCAGTTACCCCACCGGCAATCCCCGCGCAGTGAGTGCCATGAGAAAAAACAGCTGAAGATGCATAAGCCGGAGGCTGGGGGTCATTGTCCCAGTTGGCCGCATCCCAGCCGATATAGTCATCTATATATCCATTCCCATCATCATCTATGCCTTCGATCCCATCGTATTCTGCCTCATTTATCCAGAGGTTGCCTTCTAAGTCCTCATGGTCCCATTTCACCGCATCATCCGTTATTGCAACAACTACCGCTTCTCCTTCCTGGTGCAGGTCCCAGGCATCGTAAGCATCAATCTGAGCGAGGAACCACTGATTGGAGTTGTTTGCATAGGCATCATTGGGCGTATAAAAGGAGCGCATGACCGGCACCTGCTCTGCAAATTCTACTGCAGGCTCCCGCATCAGCAATTGTATGAACGCCTGTTCCTGACCGGTTTCTGAAAAATACAATTGGTAAGTATGGTCAAAAAAAGAGCTTGAAAGCCTGCCGAATGGCTTGTGAATGCGGTATACACCAAATGCCCTGAACAGCTCGGCAAATGGCCCGTAGGCTGACAGGTCTTGCAGGCTGTCCATTTGGGCCCATTGAAGGCCCGCGCTCTCCTGAATTTTCACATAAACCCTCCCCTCGTAATATTCGCCGGGAAGGTTCTGATGCTGGGATTGGAGAGCTGCGGGTAGAAGCAGCAATAATATAATGTACAGCAATAATGAAACTGAAGTGAAAGCTTGATTTTCCATGACGGTGTAAAGGATTTAAAAGGTTATTAAACTGCCTGGTTAGTGGAAACAACGGTCTAAATGTCCCCCTGATACGCCCTGTTTTTCCAGTAGTATATTTTCCAAGCTATTCAATACTCCGCCTTTCGTAAAAACCAATATCTCTCGTTTATAAGATTTAAATTTAAGCATACAACACCTGAAAACCCCTGCCGTCTCAGCAATGGCAACTAAATAGTGTATAAGGATGAAAACGCTAAGGCCATCCCTATTCTTTCTTTTCTCATGCCCGCATTTGATTGATTCCCTTTATTTTAAATACATTTACAACAATACTCGCCCCATAATCCTGAAGTATGCCCACAACGAAACCTCAATACTCCGATGAGCAGCTCCTGAAAATGATCAGGGGCAGCGAACAGGAAAGGGCCAATGCCCTGAAAGCCTTCTTTACAGACCAGCAGCTGAGGGCATCGGTCATACGCAAAATCCAGCAAAAGGGAGGGAGTGCAAATGATGCACAGGATGCCTTCCAGGAAGGGTTCAAAGCGTTTTACCGGCATCTTTTGAATGGTAAATTCGAAGGCAGGAGTAGTTTGCGTACCTTTTTTGTAGGCATTTGTATCCGCTGCTGGCTCGACGGCTTGAAAAAAAGCTTCTACCAGCGGACTACCCTTACAGATAAGGAAGAGACATTGGATGACGAATATGAGCATACGCCGGAAACCCGGATGATGAGCCGGGAACGAAAAAGCCAGCTGCAAAAAGTACTGGCGCTCCTTGGCGATCGGTGCAAAAAAGTCATCATGATGGGCTACGAAGGTTACAACAGTGAAGAGATTAAACAAAAGCTGGAAATTGAGGCGGAGGAAGCGGTACGAAAGATCAGATACCGCTGCATGACCAAGCTCAAAGAAAAACTGGCCAGCCAACCTACCTTAAATGCACTTCTAAAAAGCCTGAGCTATGGATAAAGCAACCCTACATGAAAAGCTTGATGCCTATCTAAAAGGCAGTTTGGATGCAGCAGAACAGGCTGAAGTCCGGCAGCTCATTGACTCCGATAAGGACGTAGCTGACCAACTGGAATTGGTGCGCCTGGAACAGGAGCTGGCAGAAGTCATGGTAGATGAGAAGCTGGACGAAATGATGAAAGCGTGGAATGAAGAAGCATCTTCCCCTGCCGCGATATCTGATACAGCCCCTAAGCCCAAAGCTGGTTCATTCCCGGGTCAGTGGGTAATGTGGGGATCCGTCTTAATTATATGTGCCGGTTTAGTTTTTTGGTCTTGGCCATCACCCCAAGAAACTGCTAGCACCGATGCGGTGAACGAAGACCCACCTTCAAGTGTCCAATCAGAGGATAGGGAACCTTCTGTAGATGCTCCAACCGAAGCCGCCACTTCCGAGCCGCCTGCTCAGGAAACTAAAAAAGCGCCAGCCCCAGCCAAAAAAGAATCTAAAACCCCTCCACCAGTCGCTAGTGCAAAAGAACCTCAGCCATCCGAAGCAATACAACAGCTTGCACTGGCAGTAGCTACGAATACCCATGCAACAGGTGGAACATATATAATTAGAAAAGGAGCTCAGCCAAATGAGTCCCCCCTAGCCAAAGGTTATCGCCTGATGGGAGAAGGGAAACTCGATGAAGCTGAATCTGCCTTGCTTAAAGTACCGGAAGCCCAGGAGCGGCGATATCTCAACGCGCAACAATACCTCGCCTTTATTTACTTCGAAAAAGGTGAGTATGAAAAGTCCATCCCCATCCTGGAAAACCTGACCCAACTGAACTATTCACAGCAAGCGGAAATGGAATGGTATCTTGCACTGTCCTATTTAGCTACTGAAAACCCCAAAGGTTTGGAGGCCTTAAAGCAGGTTACCACTGAAAGCACCTCCCCTGAAATACAGGAGGAAGCCCAACAGTTATTGGATGAAATCAACGCGCTTGATTAAATTCAAATAACCACGATTTTTGGTCATTCAGCTACAAAAAAGCCCCCTCCCGGCATGACCAGAAGGGGGCTTACTTTTTATCCTAAGCTTCCGATTTTACTCTTCAGCTACTTCTTCTAATTGCTTGCGGCGTGCTTCGTGTGCCTCGTGCGCTTCCATGGTGGTTACAAAGAGATCTTCGTACTCACGCATGCCCGTACCAGCCGGGATACGCTTACCTACGATGACGTTCTCTTTCAGACCGTTGAGGAAGTCCATTTTGGCACCGATTGCTGCTGTGCTCAGTACCTTAGTCGTTTCCTGGAAGGAAGCGGCAGAAATCCAGCTTTCCGTACCCAGTGAAGACTTAGTGATACCCTGCAGGAGCGAGCTTGATGTCGCAGGCACTGCATCGCGGTATTGCACCAGCTCGAGGTCATTGCGGCGCAGCTGAGAATTTTCTTCCCGCAGCTGACGCAAAGTCACGAGTTGTCCGGGGCGCAGCTTGTTAGAGTCGCCAGACTCGGTAACGACTTTCTTATCGAAAATCCAGTCGTTCTGCTCCAGGAATTGGTACTTCTCAACCGCTTCGCCTTCGAGGAAGCTGGTATCACCCGGATCCTCGATTTGCACGCGGCGCATCATCTGACGCACGATCACCTCAATGTGCTTGTTGTTGATGGTGATACCCTGTGCCCGGTATACTTCCTGTACCCCGTTGACCAGGTAAGACTGTACGGCAAATGGCCCTTTGATATTCAGAATATCGCGTGGCGCAGTTGCTCCATCAGACAGTGGAGTGCCTGCGCGAACGAAGTCACCTTCCTGTACCAGGATGTGCTTGGAAAGACCGATCAGGTACTTACGCTTCTGACCATCTTTCGCTTCGACCATTACCTCGCGGTTACCCCGCTTGATCTTACCGAAGGAGACTACACCGTCGATTTCAGAAACCACTGCAGGGTTGGATGGGTTACGAGCCTCGAAAAGCTCTGTTACCCGTGGCAGACCACCGGTGATATCGGCGATCTTACCCAGCTTACGTGGAATCTTGGCAATCTTCTGACCGGCGCGGATCGTATCACCCTCATCAATAGAAAGGTAAGAGCCCACCGGCAGGTTATAACTCCGCAATTCCTCACCGTCTGCACTTACGATTTTGACAGTTGGGATTTTGCGCTTGTTCTTGCTTTCTACGATCACCTTCTCTGCGTAGCCCGTTTGATCGTCCCGCTCAACACGATAAGTTGAACCTTCTTCAATAGACTCGAACTTGGCTACACCTGAGAATTCAGAGATAATTACGGCGTTGAACGGATCCCAATCCGCAATCATATCTCCTTTCTTGATCTTCTGACCTTCCTTCACGTGCAGGTTAGCACCGTAAGGAACATAGTGGCTCGCGAATTGCTTACCGGACTTGGCGTCCACGATCCGGATTTCACCGGTACGAGACAGAACGATGTCCTTCTCTTCACCAGGTTCTTCCACCATTTCTGTTGTTCGGATACTATCGAATTCGATCTTACCTTCAAACTTGGAAACGATCTCAGATTCTGACTTGGAAACCGATGCGATACCACCTACGTGGAAGGTCCGCAGCGTCAGCTGTGTACCCGGCTCACCGATCGACTGTGCAGCAATGATACCCACGGCATCTCCCGACTCAGCGGTCCGGCCCGTTGCCAGGTTTTTACCATAGCACTTTGCACAAACACCTCGCTTGGTGTCGCATGTGAGTACCGAACGGATCGTTACCGACTCTACTTCCGCCTCTTCTATTCTGGCAGCCATAGCCTCAGTAACATACTCTCCGGCCTTGAGCATAACCTCTTCCGTCTCGGGGTGCAGGACATCATGCAGGATGAAGCGGCCAGCAATACGGGATTTCAAATCCTCGACTACTTTGTCGTTATCCAGAAGTGCGGTGGTTTCTATGCCACGCAAGGTGTTGCAATCATCCTCATGGATAACCACGTCCTGGGCAACATCCACAAGACGACGTGTCAGGTAACCTGCATCAGCCGTCTTCAGGGCGGTATCCGCCAGACCCTTACGGGCACCGTGGGTAGAGATAAAGTACTCCAGTACGGACAGACCGTCTACGAAGTTGGACAGAATTGGGTTTTCGATAACCGCTCCACCGGTATCACCCGATTTCCGCGGCTTCGCCATCAGTCCACGAAGACCGCACAGCTGCTTAATCTGCTGCTTGGAACCCCGTGCACCGGAGTCCAGCATCATGAATACAGAGTTGAAGCCCTGCTTGTGAGAAGCCAGCTCCTTCATCAGAACATCCGTGATGCGGTTATCCGCATAGGTCCACTTATCGATAATTTGGTTATAGCGCTCGTTGTTGGTGATAAGGCCCATGTTATAGTTATCCCAGACCTCATCTACCTCAGCTTGCGCTTCTTCCAGTGTGTTGATCTTAACAGAAGGCTCGATCAGGTCACCCAGGTTGAAGGACAGACCGCCTTTGAAAGCCCAGAGGAAGCCCATTTCCTTGATCGCATCAAGGAAGGCTGCCGTGACCGCAAAGTCAGTCCGCTCAATGACGTCACCAATGACCCGCTTCAGGTTCTTCTTCGTCAGCAGTACATTGACAAAAGGCACGCTTTTGGGCACGTTTTGGTTAAACATAACCCGTCCGGTAGTTGTATCAATGAGCTTATTGGCCAACTCGCCTTCTTCATTCTCTACCTTCACTCGGACCTTGATTGAAGCATGCAGGTCGAGCTGCCCTTCGTTGTAGGCAATCATCACCTCTTCAGGAGAGTAGAAACGACGACCCTCACCTTTTACTTTGGTCTCTTCGGTGGAGCGGCGCTCTTTAGTAATGTAGTAAAGCCCCAGTACCATATCCTGAGAAGGCAGCGTAACCGGCGACCCGTTCTGTGGGTTAAGCATGTTGTGAGAAGACAACATGAGCACTTGCGCTTCCAGAATTGCGGCGTGGCTCAGAGGCACGTGTACCGCCATTTGGTCACCGTCAAAGTCGGCGTTGAAGGCACCACATACCAGCGGGTGCAGCTGAATCGCCTTACCCTCAATCAGCTTCGGCTGGAAGGACTGAATGGAAAGACGGTGCAGCGTTGGTGCCCGGTTAAGCATAACCGGATGCCCTTTCAGTATATTTTCGAGGATTTCCCAGATGATAGGGTCCTTACGGTCTACAAGTTTCTTAGCAGATTTTACCGTCTTCACAATACCGCGCTCGATCAACTTACGGATCACAAATGGCTTGAACAGCTCAGCTGCCATCGCCTTAGGGATACCGCACTCGTGAAGCTTAAGCGTTGGGCCTACAACGATCACCGAACGGCCGGAATAGTCCACACGCTTACCGAGCAGGTTTTGACGGAAACGCCCCTGCTTACCTTTAAGAATATCACTCAGCGACTTCAATGCCCGCCCGCCCTCAGCTTTCACAGCGTTGGATTTACGGGAGTTATCGAAGAGAGAATCCACAGCTTCCTGTAGCATCCGCTTCTCGTTACGCAGAATTACTTCAGGCGCTTTGATTTCGAGCAAGCGCTTGAGACGATTATTTCGAATAATCACCCGGCGGTAGAGGTCATTCAGGTCAGAACTCGCGAAGCGGCCACCATCCAACGGCACCAGAGGGCGCAGTTCAGGTGGTACAACCGGCAAGTACTGAATGATGGTCCATTCCGGACGATTTTCAATACGGGTCAGTCCATCGCGGAAGGCTTCCACTACCCGAAGGCGCTTCAGAGCCTCGGACTTACGCTGCTGCGAAGTTTCATTGGCAGCCTGATGGCGCAGGGCGAAGGACAACTGATCCAGCTCAAGTCGCATCAACAGGTCACGGACAGCATCCGCTCCCATCTTAGCGATGAACTTATTGGGGTCCTCATCGTCCAGCATTTGGTTGTCCTGCGGCAGGGTATCCAGAATTTCCAGGTACTCTTCTTCCGTCAGGAGGTCCATTTTAGCTACGCCTTCTTCTTCTTTCACACCTGGCTGAATCACTACATAACGCTCGTAGTAGATGATACTTTCCAGCTTCTTGGAAGAAAGCCCAAGCATATACCCAATCTTGTTGGGCAGTGATTTGAAGAACCAGATGTGTACCACAGGGACCACCAGCTTGATATGGCCCATGCGCTCACGGCGGACTTTCTTTTCCGTCACCTCCACTCCACAACGGTCACAAACAATACCCTTGTACCGGATACGCTTGTATTTACCGCAATAGCACTCATAGTCTTTTACCGGTCCGAAGATGCGTTCGCAGAACAGACCATCACGCTCCGGTTTATAGGAGCGGTAGTTGATCGTTTCCGGCTTCAGCACCTCACCGTATGAACGCTCCAGAATTTCATCCGGAGAAGACAGGCTAATGGTGATACTGTCGAAGTTTTGGGTCTGAATATTATTCTGTTTCTTAAAGGACATATGGTATTGTTGGTATGGGGCAGCAACAGGGCTGCCCCAGTGAAACAATCTTATTTGTTAGGCTGCAGCAACAGCATGACCTAGTCGAACTTCACATCCAGTGCCAGGCCGCGAAGCTCGTGCACCAGTACATTGAACGACTCCGGAATGCTTGGGTCCGGCAGTGGGTCGCCTTTCACAATAGACTCGTAAGCCTTTGCACGCCCGTTGATGTCGTCCGACTTGATGGTGAGCAACTCCTGCAGGATGTTGGCTGCACCGAATGCCTCGAGTGCCCATACCTCCATCTCACCAAAACGCTGACCACCAAACTGTGCTTTACCACCTAGTGGCTGCTGCGTGATGAGGGAGTATGGCCCGATGGAACGTGCGTGCATCTTGTCATCCACCATGTGCGACAGCTTCAGCATGTAGATCACACCTACTGTGGCTTGCTGATGGAAACGGTCGCCGGTCTCGCCATCGTAAAGATACGTCTGACCAAGGCTTGGCAATCCGGCCTGCTGAATGTACTCATCGATCTCCTCCTTGCTGGCACCATCGAAGATTGGCGTACCAAACTTCATTCCCAGCTTCTCACCTGCCCAGCCCAGTACGGTCTCGAAAATCTGTCCGAGGTTCATACGGGAAGGTACACCCAGTGGGTTCAGCACGATATCAACCGCTGTACCATCTTCCAGGAACGGCATATCTTCAATACGCACAATCCGGGAAACGATGCCTTTGTTACCGTGGCGACCTGCCAGTTTATCTCCTACACGAAGCTTACGCTTTTTAGCCATGTAGACTTTTGCCAGCTTAAGTACGCCTGCGGGCAGCTCATCACCAATGCTGATGTTGAACTTCTCGCGCTTATAACGGCCAACTTCCTCGTTCACTTTGATGCTGTAGTTGTGCAGCAGCTTAGCTATCAGACCGTTCGTGTCGTCATTGTCTGTCCAGTTCGTGTAGTCAACACTTGTGTAGTCAACTTCGCGCAACTGAGACTGTGTGAACTTGGTCCCTTTAGGAATAATAGGCTCGTTGTAGATGCTCTTCACGCCCTGAGAAACCTTGCCTTTGATCAGGATCAGCAGCTTGTCAATCAGGATGGTCTTGAGCTCGTTGAGCGCAATCTTGTGCTGGTCTTCCAGCTTCGTGAGCAATTCTTTCTCCTGTGCTTTCTGGACTTTATCCTTTTTGGCACGGGCAAAGAGTTGCTTATCGATAATTACACCTTTAGTGGAAGGAGGTGCTTTCATAGAGGCATCCTTCACATCACCGGCCTTATCACCGAAGATCGCACGGAGAAGCTTTTCTTCCGGAGTTGGGTCAGACTCTCCCTTAGGAGTAATCTTACCGATCAGGATATCGCTTTCACGCACCCATGCACCAACCCGGATGATACCGTTTTCGTCGAGGTCTTTGGTGGCTTCTTCACTGACGTTTGGAATATCGTTAGTCAGCTCTTCCTCACCGAGCTTGGTGTCCCGGACATCCATTTCGAAGTGTTCGATGTGGATGGAAGTGAAGATATCCTCGCGGACTACACGCTCAGAGAGTACAATAGCATCCTCGAAGTTGTAGCCTTTCCATGGCATGAATGCCACTTTCAGATTCTGCCCCAATGCCAGTTCGCCTTTCTCGGTAGCGTAGCCGTCACAAAGGATTTGTCCCTTCGTAACGCGCTGTCCGCGCTTTACAATCGGCTTCAGGTTAATACTTGTCCCCTGGTTCGTCCGGCGGAACTTGATCAGCTTGTAAATCTTCCGGTTGTCTTCGAAGGAAACTAATTGCTCCTCGTCGGTCCGGTCGTAGCGGATGATGATTTCATTCGCATCAACGTATTCCACCACGCCATCTCCTTCAGCGTTGATCAGCATACGGGAGTCACGAGCCACTTTACCTTCCAGTCCTGTACCCACAACTGGTGAGTGCGGGCGCAGCAGTGGAACGGCCTGACGCTGCATGTTTGACCCCATGAGGGCACGGTTGGCGTCATCGTTCTCCAGGAAAGGGATCATAGAAGCCGACACCCCAACAATCTGGTTAGGCGCAACGTCCATGTACTCTATTTCATCGGGCGCAAGTACGGGGAAGTCACCGTGTTCACGGCACTTAATACGATCAGACTCAAAGGCTCCTTTTTCCGTGATTGGAGCGTTCGCCTGAGCGATCCGCTTAAAGTCTTCGCCCTCAGCTGACAGGTATTCGGGTTCCAGTTTTACCTCTACGGACCCGGAAGTCACTTTCCGGTAAGGGGTTTCGAGGAAGCCCATCTTATTCACCTTCGCGTGAACGCAAAGGGTGGAAATCAGACCAATGTTTGGCCCTTCCGGTGTCTCAATAGTACATAGACGGCCGTAGTGAGAATAGTGAACGTCACGTACCTCAAAGCCGGCACGCTCTCTGGAAAGACCGCCTGGCCCGAGGGCAGAAATACGCCGCTTGTGCGTAATTTCAGACAGCGGGTTGGTTTGATCCAGGAACTGAGACAACTGACTGGTTCCGAAGAACGAGTTAATCACAGAAGATAAAGTCCGTGCATTGATCAGGTCAATTGGCGTAAAGACCTCGTTATCCCGAACATTCATACGCTCACGGATGGTACGGGCCATACGGGCCAGACCTACACCGAACTGCGCATAAAGCTGCTCGCCCACCGTACGCACGCGGCGGTTGCTCAGGTGATCGATGTCATCAATTTCTGCTTTCTGGTTGATCAGGCTAACCAGATACTTCACGATAGAGATGATGTCTTCGCGAGTAAGTACCAGCGTTTCCTTATCAATATCCAGTTTCAGCTTGCGGTTGATCTTGTAGCGCCCCACTTCCCCGAGGTTGTAACGCTTATCGGAGAAGAACAGCTTATCGATGATACCGCGGGCAGTTTCTTCATCGGGTGGATCTGTACCGCGCAGCTGTCGGTAGATATACTGCACCGCTTCCATTTCAGAACTGGAAGGGTCTTTTTGCAGTGTATTGTATATAATGGAGTAATCCTGGTCAATTTCATCCTTTTGCAGGATAACCGTTTCGGTTTCTGCATTGAGGATAAGCTCAATATTGTCCTCGTCGAGTACAATATCCCGCTCCAGGATAATTTCATTCCGCTCAATGGTAACCACTTCACCGGTATCCTCATCTACGAAATCCTCAGACCAGCTTCGCAGTACCCGGGCAGCCAGCTTACGCCCGATAGCTTTTTCGAGCCCGTCGCGGGTAGCAGGTACTTCGTCTGCAAGGTCGAAGATATCGAGAATGGCTTTATCCGTATCATACCCGATCGCCCGCATCAGCGTCGTTACCGGGAACTTCTTCTTACGGTCGATGTAAGCATACATCACCGTATTGATGTCGGTGGCGAATTCCATCCATGCGCCCTTGAAGGGGATCACACGGGCAGAATAGATCTTGGTTCCGTTGGGGTGGAAGCTTTGCCCAAAGAATACCCCTGGCGAACGGTGAAGCTGTGACACTATGATCCGTTCAGCACCATTGATCACGAAGGTACCCTTAGGTGTCATGTAAGGGATGTTCCCGAGGAATACATCCTGCACGATGGTTTGGAAATCCACGTGCTCTTCGTCATTACAAGACAGGCGCAGCTTAGCTTTCAGCGGCACACTATAGGTAAGCCCTCGCTGCATACACTCATCGATGGTGTAGCGGGGAGGGTCAACGAAGTAATCGAGAAATTCCAGAACGAAAATGTTTCTGGCATCCGTGATAGGGAAATTCTCCTGAAAAACCTTATAAAGTCCTTCGTTCATACGATTTTCAGGGGTTGTTTCCAACTGGAAGAACTCCTGAAAAGACTTTAACTGGATTTCAAGAAGATCGGGGTATGGTGAGGGAAGCTTTATTTTGCCGAAGTTCACTCTCTTCTCTTCGGCGGTCAATACCTTACCGTTTGACGTCATTGGCAATATTGTTTGTGTTCTTGGCAGTCAAGAGCTTTCTCTCAAAAGCAGCCGCTGTAATAATACCCAAAATTATGGAAAAAGTTCAATTTTCGTGAACTTATCTATACGACGATAGGCTTAGCCAGTTGGAGACCAACTCGCTAAGCCTTGAGGGGAGAGGAATAAGCTGTTTCCAAAAGGGAACCTGCTTACTCCCCTTCCTTTGTATGTGCTGATTACTTCAGCTCAACTTCAGCACCGGCGCCTTCCAGTGCTTCCTTGATTTTTTCAGCCTCTTCCTTAGGCACACCTTCTTTGATGGTACCAGGAGCGCCGTCAACCAGTTCTTTCGCTTCCTTCAGACCGACGCCAAGCAAGCCTTTCACTTCCTTAACGACTTTCAGTTTGCCTGCACCAGCAGACTTCAGGATAACGTCGAACTCAGTCTTTTCTTCAGCAGCTGCACCGCCTTCGGCTGCGCCACCACCTGCAGCAACTGCAACAGCTGCAGCAGCAGGCTCAATGCCGTATTCCTCTTTCAGGATGTTAGCCAGTTCGTTGACCTCCTTAACAGTGAGGTTGACCAGCTGTTCTGCAAATTCTTTCAGATCTGCCATTGTAAGATAATTTTTGAAGTAGTGTACGTTTAAAAATATATTGTGCGTACAGCTTGGAAGCCGTATGGATTGGGCGGCCCCACAGGGGGCTGCCAGGTTGAATTACGCCGCGCGCTCTTCCAGTGCCTTGAGCAGACCAGCAATGGTCTGACCTCCAGACTTGAGGGAGCCGATAACGTTCTTCGCAGGAGACTGCAGCAATGAAATAACCTCTGCCAACAGGTCTTCCTTCGATTTGAGGTTCGCCAGTGCTTCGAGCTGATCGTCACCGATATAAACATCAGATTCGATATAAGCTGCTTTGAGCGCAGGCTTCTCACCGTCTTTGCGGAATTCCTTAATCAGTTTTGCAGGCGCATTTGCGGTCTCTGTAAACAGGATCGCTGTATGCCCCTTAAGTGCCTGATGAAGTTCTTCGTAATTCTTTTCCCCGGAAGCAGCTTCGAGGGCTTTCTTGATGAGGGTGTTTTTCACCACCTTCATCTCCACGCCCTTCTCGAAGCACATGCCGCGGAACTTATTGATTTGTTCTACCGTAAGCGTAGAAGAATCTGCGAGGTAAAAGTATTCTACCCCGGATAGTTTCTCCTTCAACGCCTCAATGGTAGCTGTCTTTTCTGCTCTAGTCATTGCTCTTCGGTTTTGAAAAGTTTACTTAACCAATGTTTTTGGCGTCTACCCGAATACCGGGGCTCATCGTGCTTGCCATCGTTACATTGCGCATGTAAGTACCCTTAGCAGATGCCGGGCGCATACGGCTCAGTGTGCCGAGCAGTTCCTTCGCATTTTCAGCCAGCTTTTGTGGCTCAAAGGACACGCGGCCAATGGAAGCGTGAATGATACCATATTTATCTACGCGGAAAGAAATCTTGCCGCCTTTTACGTCTGATACTGCCGCAGCAACATCCGGAGTAACCGTCCCTGTCTTAGGGTTTGGCATCAAACCACGGGGACCAAGAATACGGCCGAGCCGACCGACCTGAGCCATTGTCTGTGGCATCGCCACGACAACATCAAAGTCAGTCCAGCCACCCTGTACTTTCTGAACCAGCTCATCGAGTCCGGCATAGTCTGCACCAGCGGCTTTTGCTTCTTCTTCCTTGTCAGGAGTACAGAAAACCAGTACGCGCTTGGTCTTACCGGTACCATGAGGCAGCACTACAGTGCCACGGATAGCCTGATCTGCCTTTCGTGGGTCTACGCCCAAACGAACATGCAAATCAACGGAAGCGTCAAACTTTGTCGTATTGACTTCTTTTACGAGTGCCGCGGCTTCATCGAGCGTGTAGCTCTTGCTACGATCGACTTTTGCTTCAGCAGCAGCTCGTTTTTTTCCAACTTTTGCCATTGTGAAATATTTTGAGGTGAATAGCGTCCAGGTGTCATGCCTGAACTCCCTGCTTAAAAATGTTTTGCTAGTTCTCAGCAGCAGCTGCCGCTGCTTCTTCCTCAGTCATCCAGGGTGGTGTGCCTTTAACAACGATACCCATACTGCGGGCAGTACCTGCAACCATCTTCATCGCGGATTCCACTGTGAAGCAGTTGAGGTCTGTCATTTTGTTTTCAGCAATTGCTTTGCAATCGTCCCAGGTTACCGTACCGACTTTGTCACGGTTAGGCTCAGAAGAACCTTTCTTAAGCTTAGCTGCGTTGAGAAGCTGTACCGCCGCCGGTGGTGTTTTGATTACGAAGGAGAAAGACTTGTCCTTAAACACCGTGATCACAACCGGCAATACCTGCCCCTGCTTGTCCTGTGTCTCCGCGTTGAAACGCTTACAGAACTCCATGATGTTGACCCCCTTAGCACCAAGAGCCGGACCTACCGGAGGAGCGGGATTAGCAGCACCACCACGAACCTGCAGCTTGATAAAAGTATCTATTTCCTTAGCCATTGTATCTCGCTTTAAAAATATTTGGGGCTACGTTGCTTAGGGGAAGCTCCTGCATTCCGGTTGCATCAGTCGGAAAACAGGGACAAAAGCGTGTAGCTAAAATTACAATCCAGTTATGAGGTCTTCTCTACCTGCATGAAGTTGAGCTCAACTTCCGTACCTCTGCCAAAGATTTTAACAATAACCTTTAGCTTCTTCTTCTCATCATTCACTTCCTGAATGTCTCCAACAAATTCGCTGAACGGACCATCAATGATCTTTACTGTCTCGCCAACGATAAATGGCTCGATCATGGCTTCGCCTGCCTCCTGCGACTCATCCACTTTGCCCAGCATACGGTTGGCCTCGGAAGGGCGCATGGGGATAGGGTTATTCTTACCCAAAAAGTGAATGACATTTGGAATATTGGCGATGGTTTGAATGATCTCACCAGACAACCTGGCAGGGATAGCTTCAATCAGGATATAGCCAGGAAGGATATTCCGCTCGGAAATCACTTTTTTCCCGGCACGGATTTTATATACCTTTTCAGTTGGTACCAGTACCTGCGTAATGAAGTCTGCCCATTTTGAGCGGTCGATTTCAAGCTCAATACGTTCCTTGATCTTACGCTCTTTACCACTAATAACACGAAGAGAGTACCACTTTTTATCAGGGCCCGTAGACTCTAATGGTTCATTAGTGATTTCTTCTTCTTCGATATGCTTTTCGTTGTCCTCAGACATCATTACGGATTATCCTGAAAAATTAGAGCTATAGATCTGGTCCAGTACGCCCTTGGACACTACATCCATGAGGAAAATAACCAGTGCGAGCAGAATTGAAGCCACCAAAACGACGACTGTGCTGCTCTGCAGGTTTGACCATGATGGCCAGGTTACCTTAGTAACAAGCTCATTATAGCTCTCTAGAATGTACAATTTCAACCTTTCCATCTTACCTCGCTTGTTAAGTTGAAGCCTAAAATTATTTTTTCCAATTTACAGGGACGTCCCATAGCACAACTATCCGCTGTATCTATGGGATTCATAATGAATTTACCCTGTAAATTTTGCCAGCCATTAGCAGGTAATTCCTGCGTCCTCCGGCTTAGCACTTGCACGGGCAGGAGGACTTCCCGGTCGTGCATCTGTAAGGTCGCTATCGCTCCCAACAGCTGCATCACCGGGATCGTATTTCTGCGTCCTCCGGCTTAGCACTTGCACGGGCAGGAGGACTTCCCGGTCGTGCATCTGTAAGGTCGCTATCGCTCCCAACAGCTGCATCACCGGGATTGTATTCCTGCGTCCTCCGGCTTAGCATTTGCACGGGCAGGAGGACTTGAACCCCCAGCCTACGGTTTTGGAGACCGTCGCTCTACCAGTTGAGCTATGCCCGTGTGTGGAAGAAGACCGAGTTGAACACAACCCAGTCTTCCTCACTTATTTCAAGACTTGCTTACAGGCGATAAACCTGTACAAGTTTCGTTCGAAAGTTGCTTAGTCGATAATCTCAGTTACCTGACCGGCACCTACGGTACGACCGCCTTCGCGAATCGCAAAACGCAGACCTTTCTCCATTGCGATGGTGTTCAGCAGCTTCACTTCGAGTGAAACGTTGTCACCAGGCATTACCATCTCAACACCGTCTGGCAGATTCACATCACCAGTTACGTCAGTGGTACGGAAGTAGAACTGTGGGCGGTAGCCGTTGAAGAATGGCGTGTGACGGCCACCTTCTTCCTTGCTCAGTACGTAAACCTCGCACTTGAAGTGTTTGTGAGGCTTAACAGAACCTGGCTTACAGATTACCATACCACGCTTGATGTCGTTCTTGTCGATACCACGCAGCAGCAGACCAGCGTTGTCACCAGCTTCACCACGAGTCAGGATCTTACGGAACATTTCCACACCTGTGATAGTGGAAGTCAGTGGCTTCGCGTCATCAGCCATCATACCGATGATCTCAACGGGATCACCAGTGTTGATAACACCACGCTCGATACGGCCTGTAGCAACAGTACCACGACCTGTGATAGAGAATACGTCCTCGATAGGCATCAGGAAGTCCTTATCGATTGCACGCTCCGGCTCAGGAATATCTGAGTCAACAGCAGCCATCAGGTCAAGGATTTTCTGACGTGCGTCAGCATCTCCTTCGAGTGCCTTCAGTGCAGAGCCCTGGATGATAGAAGCGTTGTCGCCGTCGAATTCGTACTGATCAAGCAGCTCACGAACTTCCATCTCAACGAGCTCAAGCATTTCCTCGTCATCAACGAGGTCAACTTTGTTCATGAAGACAACGATGCTAGGTACACCTACCTGGCGAGCGAGCAGGATGTGCTCACGAGTTTGTGGCATTGGACCGTCGGTAGCAGCCACAACAAGGATCGCACCGTCCATCTGAGCAGCACCAGTAACCATATTCTTTACGTAGTCAGCGTGACCTGGGCAGTCAACGTGAGCGTAGTGACGGTTTTCTGTTTGGTACTCTACGTGTGCCGTATTAATGGTGATACCACGCTCCTTTTCTTCTGGAGCAGCATCGATAGAGTCATAGTCTTTCTTCTCAGCGAAACCCGCGTCGGCCAATACGTTTGTGATTGCCGCAGTAAGCGTCGTCTTACCGTGGTCAACGTGACCGATAGTACCCACGTTCAAGTGGGGTTTCGTTCTTTCAAAAGTTTCCTTAGCCATCGGTAATCAAATTTTTGATGCGAAATTTTAGTAATGAATCAGAATAAAGTACCGTTCACTAAAGTGAGCCAATGAGGGGAATTGAACCCCTGACCCCTTCCTTACCATGGAAGTGCTCTACCCCTGAGCTACATTGGCTTAACTTTTACATTCATGAAGCTTGCACTTCCATCCTGCTACTCTTGCCAGAGTAACTTCGGTATCAGGCAGACGCTCCTTGCCGTGACCGGCTTATTTTTTGTGCCTGCCTAAGCAAGACACTTATCAATATTTCAGAAGAAGAAGATCAGGTTACCTTATTCTGATGAAGGGCACTCCCCTATTCTTCATGTTTTCCCAGCAGTCTGGGAAAATTAGAGCGGGCGACGAGACTCGAACCCGCGACCCTCAGCTTGGAAGGCTGATGCTCTACCAACTGAGCTACACCCGCTTTTCTAACTTTTCAAATGCTGCGATCCCTTTGCAGGGACCAGAAACAGCAAAACGCCTTAGCTACCTTCGTAGCATTGGCGAAAATTTCAGTTGGAACTGAAATGGTGGGGGTGATAGGATTCGAACCTATTCAGACAAAGTCACCAGATTTACAGTCTGGCCCGGCTCTCCAACTCCGGCGCACCCCCGTTTGCTTCCCAAAAACTTCTGAAAAAGCCTCCGGAAAGCAGTTTGTGTTTTAAAGCGATTTTGCTGCTTTTGAGCCAGCAGAGGGATTCGAACCCCCGACCCGCTGATTACAAATCAGCTGCTCTGGCCAACTGAGCTATGCTGGCTTATGACTCATTGTACAGCAACTTTTACACCGGAAAAGTGGTTGGTAACACCCTTCCTGAAATCGCCCCGCAAAGATAATTGAAAGAATCAAATCCGCAAGCGGTAAAACACTTTTTTTTTAGCCTGTCAAACATCGCTTTTGGATCATTTTCTCAAAGCGATTGCAAAGATACAACTTTTGTCAATATTCAAAAAGCTCGTTCACTTTTTTTGGTACTTTTTTTCAGTTGCCCGGCAAAGTTAGCAATTCCCGGACAACCTGCAATACCATTAGTCTATAGAATCGGAAAAAGTTCCCCGTTAAATAACTTGCGCCGCTTGAGCCTTAACCCAAGCGGCGCAAATAACCCCATCCTTTATACATCAGGCTTACAACAGAAAGCCTGATCTTGCGGCTTAAGCCGATTTGCGACGGAGGCGGTCTTTGTACCGGATCAGTTGCCGGCGCATCGTCGAGGCAGCACCGTCTACTGAGGACTCAAAAGTTTTGGCGGATTCCCGCACAAATAAAGTATCTCCGGGGACACTTATGCTGAGCTCTGCGATCTTGTCTTTGACCTGACCGGAGTTTTCCAGTTTCAGCGTCACCTTAGCTTCGATAATCCTGTCAAAATATTTTTCCATCTTCTGTAGCTTCTGTTCGATAAAATCGATGAGTTTCTGGTCGGCTTTGAACGATACTGCTTCTGTTTGAACTTTCATAATCTTTCCTTTTTGATGATAATGAGGTTAAATATGGTCGTACATCAGGGGGCAGATGCTAATCTTCCCCTTTTGCGTTAGGATGGGCTTGTTGGTAAACGGCTCTTAGCCGCTCTACAGAGTTATGCGTGTATACTTGCGTGGAAGCCAGGCTGGAATGCCCCAGCAAAGCTTTTATCGCATTAAGCTCGGCGCCATTCTCAGACAAGTGAGTCGCAAAGGAGTGGCGAAGGGCGTGTGGCCCAAGCCGCTCGTCGGGGCTCACAGCCGAGAGGTACTTACGTACAATATTATAGACCAGCTTGGGGTACATAGGTTTGCCTTTTGCGGTAAGCAACAGGAGCTTTTGTTTGTTAGCTCCGGGCAGCTCTTCACGCCACCTGAGGAAGTCCTGCACTTCCAGCACCAGGCTTTTCCCAATCGGCACCAGTCTTTCCTTCCCCCCTTTACCGCGAATGAGAATCTCCTGCTGCGCCCAGTTAAAGTCCTCCGGGCGTAGCGCGATCAACTCCGAGCGGCGCATCCCGGTGGCATACAACAGCTCCAGGACCAACCGGTCTCTTTTACCTTCATATCCTTCCGGGAATGTGACCTCACTGAACAAGATCTGAAGTGCTTCTTTCCGCACCGCCCCTGGCAGGCGCTTCGGCAATTTGGGGGCCGATACCTTGAGGGTGGGGTCTTCTGCTAAATGCCCTCTGCGGAGCAAAAAACGGTAGTAGGCCTTGATAGTGGAAAGCTTACGGTTAACCGTCCGGGCTTCCCGCCCTTCCGTAATCAGCTCCACCATGAAAGACCGTATATGGCTGTGGCGGACCTCCTGCATTTGGTCAATACCTAAAGCCTTACTCAGGTATTCCATGAATTGCTGCAGATCTTTGCGATAAGCGGTAATGGTATGGATAGAGAAACGCTTCTCGAATTCCAGGTATTGAAAGAAGGACTCTAGTTTCATTTAGTGGGCTTAACTGTGGAATCAAGTTAGGTAGAAAAAGATTATTTGTCAAATTTTCTTATCATTGATCACTTCAGCGGGGTTCACCCCTGATCTTAAAGCCTAGCTATGCAACGCGAAAAGAAAGACAAACATTTCATCAAAAAGCCGGTATATCCGGGCGGCCCTAAGGCACTGCGGCAGTTCATTGCGCAAAACCTCCAATACCCGAAGGAAGCGCTGAAAGCAAAGGTGGAAGGCACCGTTGTGCTGAAATACAGCATCAACCACGAGGGGCAGGTTACCGAAGCGCAGGTCGTCTCTGGCATTGGTCAGGGTTGTGATGAGGAAGCGGTACGGGTGACGAAGCTGTTAAAGTTCGAAGTACCGAAATTGCCCGGGAAGAAAACGAAGGTGGTTTTTCACAATACTATTAAGGTGCATTTCCGTTTGCCTAAGCCGGAAGCGCAGCCTACTGCTGTGCAGTACGAGTATACGTCTTCAGCGAAAGCGGAGCCGACCAAGCCTGCTGCGCCTTCGGGTGGGGGTAGTTATAGTTATACGATTGAGTTTTAATTCTTTTCAGCTCCCGAGAATCACCGCATCTCCAAGACCCTGTGCGTATACTGACGATTAAGTGGTTTGCCACAGCAAATCTACTCAATGCTTGCGCGTGTCTCGTCGTCTTTGGGCTTTGACCACCTTAAAGGCGGGAGGGTCAGCATTTACGCTGGGAAGTGGCTTGCGCTTGTCCTGACAAGCTATGCTTCGTCACGGACCTGTCCTGACAAGCTATGCTTCGTCACGGACCTGTCCTGACAAGCTATGCTTCGTCACGGACCTGTCCTGACAAGCTATGCTTCGTCACGGACCGATGTCGCAAATCCAAGATTCCAGACGATGAATGTCTGGATCAACCGCCCAGACGATGAATGTCTGGATCAACGACCCCAGACGATGAATGTCTGGATCAAAGACCCGACATTTATCGTTCCCCGTGCTGGCCGTCAGCGCCAGTAGGTGACCACTTCGTATTGCGTATAATTAATACTTTGGCCTCCGCCGCCCCGCCTGATCCTTTCTTCCGGTTGTACCCGGGGAGCTGGAACCGTGAAAAACAGGCGCGCATTAAAGGTGTAACTCATTCTGAGCAACCCGGCGTAAGTCCACCGGTTGCGGGGGTTATCAGCAACGGATTCCGTGCATGGAATGAGGGCCTGCTATGTATTGTAGTCGAATATCGATTCAACCTGCCAATACCTGCCCTGAATCGGCTCAAGCCCCAGGCTGTCAGACAAAGGGGCCACAGGAACAACAGCCTTGCCCGTAAAGACTCAACGGCAAACAGAAACCAGAAAAATTTGCAGACAACGCATAGCTCAAAAGTCACTCAATGGGTAAACCTTACATATACCATCCGCAATAATAGCAAAGACCCGCTCCTTAGGCGGAAGCCGGTTATCCTCAAAAAGAAGGGGATAGGTGATGTGCCCATTGGAGGGATAGTCTCCATAGGGGAAATCCCGGTAAGCATAGCCGCTACCTTGCAGGTCAGATACAACTACCGGAGAGGGATCCACTCTTGTCCAGGTACCCCAGGTCGTTTCCAGATAATGCCGCAGCGCCAGTGATTCCCCCTGTAATCCTCCAAATATGCACCTGCCTTCCAGCTGCCACCAAAAACTCTCTGTGAATCGGTCGAAAGCCAGCATATTATTGTTGTAGATCAGCCCAGACACTCCATAAAGGATACTGTCTCTTTCCCACACTTTTGCGGTCCCGGTTAGCGGGCTGTAAGTAACCGAAACCGGGATTCCGCCGACTTCATCGTTTATGATTTCGTGCCAGTTTAGGATAGCGTGTGGGTAGACTTTTGTTTCTCCGTTGATCCGGACCACAACGACCAGGTCTTCATCGGTCAGGTAAAACCCGGCATCCGGTGAGATTTCGAAAGGATGGTATTGTATGAACTGAGGATCGTCGAGGGCTTCTATCTCATCGAAGTCGGCTCCCTGAGCCACCCCTGCTTCCGGAACGCTCCATCCCGGCAGGGTATCCCAGGTCAAAGGGGCATCGGTACCTTCTGCCCCATGCAGTTCGAGACCAGGGTAAGATGCGCTAAAGACAAACCAATACCCCATTCCGGAATTAAGTGGGCGAAGCTGACTGCCCGCCAAAGGACCATTGACTGCTCGCCCCCAAACATCCCAGCTGGTACCGGAAGCATCAGTCATAATAACAGGAAAGCCACGGTCTACCCCCTGAAAGTCTAGCAACACGCCGTTGAGTTCGCGCTCAAAAGCCACCACCACGTTGCGGGCTTTACTTCCTGCAACGACTATGTGCTTTCCTGCAAGCCAATCCTCTATTACTTTGGTCTTTGGCCCCGGGCTCGCAGGAATCGTAGTTTCCGGCACGGGCACATCCGCTGAACAGCCTACACAGATCAAGGTGACAAGAACCACCCACAGGGATAAATATTTCATAATCGGAGATGACAATTCCTGGAATAAGTAAGGGCTGTTGCCACATCAGTAACAACAGCCCCTACACGATTAACTCGGAGTATTAACTCTGTCGAGCTTAACTTAGTTCACGTCCCACCACAACTTTGAGCTCAGGTCGTTAGGGTTAGAAGTAACGGCCTGCAAAGAAGAGTTGTTACGCGTCTGCTCACTAATTGGATAAGGCAGGCGAACAGGGATTACATCGTTGGTAGCAGCAGCTGGCACTTCCAGCTGCGGGTAGTCCAGACGGCGCCATTCTGCCCATGCCTGAGGGCCATTCATGTAGAATGCAATCCACTTTTGCCAGCCCAAAGACTCTTTCCAGTTGTCTGCGTTGTAAGGGTTAGCAGCAACGTAGTCTGCAATCGCAGCCTCATCAGTGATACCCCAGTAGTTCATAGACGCTTCGATACCTGCAGCATAAGCAGCAGCAGCATCGCCAGCGAGAATTCCACGCTGGAAAGCCTCAGCTGCCAGGAAGTTCACCTCAGCAAAGTCAATGATCACAGCCGGAGCTGTAGCCTCACGTACCCTTCCGCTTGGACGGGAAGTTGTGGACTTCAGTGCGAATGCATCACCGTCAGTCAGGCCATAAGGCATACCTACGATTTCACCACTGTTGGTAGGAGCTGCATACACATCAAGACGAGGGTCTCCCATAGCCTTGAGATTGTCAACCAGTACATCAGTGACGGCAAAGTCATCACGGGTATTGATTACAGCATCAATGAAGAGCGGGTTTGCAATATTTGGATCAGAAGAGAATGCAAACAGTGCATTGTCCTCATTGCCTTCAAGCATACCACCTTCAGCTGCAGAAGCGATGTACGTCTTGGCAGTGTTCTCGTCCACATCAACAATACGCATAGCCATACGCATCATCAGAGAGTTACCGAGCTTGCGCCACATGTCAACATCACCGTTATAGATCAATTCGCCGGAATCAAATGAACCAGAAGAAGGATCAAGTGCATTAACAGCCGCCTGCATACGTGCAAGCAGGTCCGTATAAATGCTCTGCTGTGTATCATAGGCAGGGAGTGGGAACTCGATACTCTTCAACGCCTGTGTATAAGGCATGTCACCGAAAGCATCCACCATATTGTGGAAAGTATGAACCATCAGGATTTCAATGATAGCAATCTGGTTGCCCCGCACCGCTTCTGTAAGCGTTTCGTCCATCTGGATCATTCCTTTTGCCACTTCAAGTTCTTTCAGAACGTCTGTATAGAAGTCGACCCATTCCACATCAAAGTCATTGCCATCTACGGTATAACGAGACTCTTCAGCGTACTCATTCTGAGCCCAGTGCTGCACACAAAGCATGGTCCACTCTGCGTTATAACCACGGCTCCAAAGTACACGATTGACCTGATACTCCGCTTCTGTCACCAGGTTTACAGCGGGTACATCGATTGGGTTATTCGGGTCAACGTTTAGCTCTGTGATATCCTCACAGGCAGTAGACCCAACCAGCAGTACGCTTAGCAGTAGGGCATACTTATATTGAAAGATATATTTCATTGTAAATTTTGTTTTAGTTAAGAACACCGAACAAAACGCCTGGCGGGCGAAAACAGTGCCCGCCAAACGTTTCGGTATTGTTAAAATTAAAGCTTGAAGCTCAGGTTAACACCCATAGAACGGGTAGAAGGAATCTGTGCGTTTTCCAGTCCCTGATCGTTACCAGCACCTGTGATGATCTGTGGATCGAGGTATGGCAGGTCAGCAGTAAGGATAGCCAGGTTACGGCCAAAGATAGACACTGTTACGTCACGGAATGGCGCTTTGCCAAACAGACGGTTAGGAATCTTGTAGCCAAGGCGAACGTCACGCAGCTTGATAAAGCTGGCTTCAAATACGTTTGGCGCGGCACGGTTCCAGTAAGTCTGGTAGTACACCTGTGGGTCAACCGCAATATCGTTTGGCGTACCATCTTCCTTCACACCTGGCAGGATCAATCCTTCGGCACGAATATCATCGATTCCGTTGAAAGAAACGGTCTCAGGGTGCATGCCGGAGTACTTAGACCACTGCAGAGAAGTAGAGTGGATAGCCCCTCCTTTCTGGAAGTCAAACAAAACGCTACCAAAGAGCCCCTTGTAGCGGAAGCCTGTCTGCAAGCCACCGGTCCAGTCTGCGACCGCAGAACCGAGGAATACACGCTCACTGGTAAACTGGTAGAACCCGTCTTCATCCACCAGGCGCTCACCATTTTCATTAAACACGTAGTCTTGTCCGAAGATAGCCATGTATGGCAGTCCTTCAGCAATACGAAGGTCAGCAGCCCATGTGCCTCCACGTGCAATACTTTCCACACCGTCAGCAAGGCTAACCACCTCGTTGTTCTGGCGCAGTGCATTCAGCGTAATATTCCACTGGAAGTCCTCAGTTTCGATTGGCACTACGTTTACCTGGAATTCTACGCCATAGTTGCGCATCTCACCGGCATTAAGAATTTTGGAAGTATAGCCGGTAGCTGCTGAGGCAGGAACAGAGAATATCTGGTCTTCTGTAGTCCGGTCATAGTAAGCGATATCAATGCCGAATCGGCCATTGAACATGCGCAGATCAAGACCAAATTCATACTCAGAAGTAAGCTCTGGGCCAAGATTTGGATTATTCTGTCCGTTTGGTACCGCATAGCGAGGGTTGCCCATATAGTTAGGCACCTGTGGAGAGAATACGTCTGTCAGGCGGTAAGGGTCAGCATCCAGACCTACCTGAGCGTAGCTTGCCCGTACTTTCGCGAATGAGATCGGACCGATGGCACCACCGAATACTGGTAAGTCAGAAATTACTGCACTCAATGAAACGGATGGGTAAAAGTAAGAATTTGACCCTTCCGGAAGCGTGGAAGACCAGTCATTACGAGCGGTAACATCCATGTACAGCCAGTTGTCAAAGCCGATAGAAGCCAGACCAAATACACTATTGATACCCCACTCCTGCTCGTTCGTTGATACGATTGGAGAAGCCAGGGAGTTGCTAATATTGTAGAAACCGTCCAGTGCCAGACCACCGTTAGTCTCAGCAGAAGTACGGCGGATGAACTGATGCATGCGGTTACCACCAGCAACAACATTCAATGAAATGCGGTCGAAGTCTTTGTTATAGCTCAACTTTGCTTCCATGTTAGTTTCCTGGAAGCGGCGCTCTTCCTCTCCGTAGTAAGAAGTCTCCACGGACTGGATTGGAATACCTTCACGGGTGCTGAACTGATAGAAATCTGTACCAGCGCGGCCGGAAAGTGAAAGGCCTTCTGCAAGGTCAACAACTACCTGACCATTACCGAAGAAGCGGTTACGAGTATCCTCCTGCAGGAAGTTCTCACGTACCCAGAATGGGTTATCAAAGAAGTTGGGCTGCTCATCGTAGAACAACAGATTGTTGTCAGCGTCCTTTTGAGGGCCACGTGCATTCCAGGTCTGCTGGAAACCATCCGTACGAACATCGTTGCGCAGACGGTCCATGTCCAGCTGTGTTTGCCACCACTGGGTGAAGGCCTGCATTGGGTTACCGTTGTTGTAGCCCGTTACGTTACGGTTTTGTGCATCCGTACGAACGTAGTTACCTGCCAGTTCCACACGTACGCGATCGTGGATTTTGTACCCGGAGTTGAAGGTAAGTGTGTTACGCTCGAGTTCACCGTTAGGCATAGTGCCAGCCTGGCTCAGGTTGGTGAAGCCCAGGCGGAAGTTACCTTGGTCGTTAGCGCCACTAAGCGCGATGCTGTTCTGTAGCGTCTGACCTGTTTCGAAGAAGTCTTCGTAGCCGGAGTTAGGAGCAACCCATGGGCGTACTTCTTTGTACAGTGGGCTGCCTGGGTCCCAGCTGTCCCAGTGGCGAACCAGACGGTTAGGGTCATACTTTGGTCCCCATGAGCCGTCCTTTGAGTAAGAAGGATAGAGGTATTCCTGACCATCCTGAATTACAGTATTGAAACCGTGTGGGGTACCTGTGTTCAAGGCACCGCCGCCGTATTCCTGCTGGTGAGGGATGAGGTTGTTCACCTGATCAAGCGTCATGCTTGAGTTCACTTCAACACCAATTCCCTTGCCTTTGCGGCCGGAACCGTCCTTGGTTGTGATCAGGATAACACCGTTTGCACCACGCTGACCGTAGAGTGCAGAGGCAGCCGCACCTTTTAGTACCGTCATGCTTTCGATGCTTTCAGGGTCAATGTCCTGAATGGTGTTACCGTAGTCATAGGCCGTACCACCACCAAAACCGCGCATCTGCGCATTGGAAGCGAAGTTGGAGTTATCCAGTGGGATACCATCTACAACGAACAGCGGCTGGTTATCACCAAGGAAAGAGTTGGAACCCCGAATGGTAATACGGGAAGAACCGCCCAACGAAGAAGGTGCGCCCTGGATCTGAATACCCGCAACTTTACCGTTGAGGGAGTTCACAACGTTGACTTCCTTGGTCTCCGCCAGTTCTGCACCTGAAACCTCCTGTACGGAGTAACCAAGTGCCTTTTCCTGGCGCTCAATACCAAGGGCAGCCACCACAACCTCCTGAAGATTCACACCTTCTGTCATAGTGATGTCCAATGCAGTCTGATTGCCCACCTCTACTTCCATCGTTTCGAAGCCGGTGTAGCTGACTACAAAAATGGCATCTTCACCCTTGACATTGATGGAGTAAGCCCCATCGATGTCGGTGATTGTACCCGTTGTTGTTCCTTTGACTAAGATACTGGCACCCAGGAGCGGGTCGCCGTTTTGGTCACTGATAGTACCAGTGACAGTTCTCTGTGCGAGCATGGAACCAATGGCAAAGACCACCAGTCCCAGCACTAGTGAGAGTTTTTTCATACTAATTACTTTTTGTTTTAAAACGTAGAGTCAAACGCTAAAGTAGCGCTTTTCACAAACATAAAGAGTTTAAAGGTTAAGTTTTTGTTAACCTTATGTCAATTTAACGCCATGATTTCCCAATGCGCTGCCTTGAAGGATGCCAAAATTTCTGTTTTCACCCTTTTTGGTAAGCCGACCGACCGAACGCCAAAAACAATCCCCCCCTATCCCAACTGCCGCAAATACAATTGAATAGTATTCGAAAGCCCGAAGTAAAGAGCATCAGAGATCAGGGCGTGCCCAATTGAAACTTCAAGCAGGCCTTCGATATTTTCCTGGTAAAACCGAAGATTGTCGAGATTGAGGTCATGCCCGGCATTAATCCCCAACCCGGCTTCCCGGGCCACCTTTGCAGCCTGAACGTGAGGGGCAACGGCTTTCTGACGGTCTGCTTCAAACTGTTTGGCATAATCTCCCGTATAGAATTCGATACGGTCTGCACCTACCGCCTTCGCTCCTTCCACGTATTTGGCAACCGGGTCGACAAAGATGGATACCCGGACGCCTGCTGCATGCAACTGCTGCGTGATATCTATCAGAAAGGCTTTGTGCTTGACGGTGTCCCACCCCTGATCGGAGGTCAGCACATCGGGGCTGTCCGGCACGAGTGTAGCCTGTGTGGGCTGGTGTTGCTGCACCAACTCCATAAATTTTTCCGTAGGATTGCCTTCTATATTGAATTCAGTCGTATTTACTGCTTTTAGTTGTGGGATATCGCTGTAGCGGATGTGCCGCTCATCGGGGCGGGGGTGCACAGTGATGCCTTCTGCTCCGAACCGCTCGCAGTCTTTTGCGACCTGCACCAGATCCGGGAGGTTGCCCAACCGGGCGTTTCGGATTAGCGCAACTTTATTGATATTTACACTTAGACGAGTTGGCATGCCATCTTTGATTTTTGGATTAGGAGTAAATTTGTAGAACGTTTTTCGGTCTGCTTGGTTGCCTGAACACCGGGGCAACGGCTGCGCAATACAAAGCCAGTTACCGGAAGCCCTAAGGTTGCCACAATTTTCCTAACTTCGACCGGAATAGAGACCAACTTATGGATACAGAAAATTTACCGCCACTGGGCGTATTCCTGCTCCTAATCCTTTTTATGATGGTGGGAGCCGGAATTGGCAGCGGGCTCGGATACCTGGCCGCACAACTGCAGGGACTGGAGCTGAACACCGTGATTACTGGCTTTAATGAACAAAGCCCGGTGGAAGAGCGCAACCTCGTACGGGTAGTCAATCTTTTTTCCCAGCTTTTCGTATTCACGGTTTCCTCTGCGCTGACGGCTTATCTGGTTTACCGCCAACGAGCCTTACATTATCTAAGGCTGGACCGGGGAGCTTCCGTCAATATACTTTCCGCAGCGGTGGCCTTTATTTTTGGCATCTTTATTTTCTCTCAGTTTCTGTACTGGCTTAATATGCAGTTGCCCTTGCCGGACTGGGCCAACAATATGGAGGGCGATGCTGCCGAAATGATCAAAGGGATTTTGGTCATGAACTCTGCGGGCGAATTCCTGCTCACGCTTTTCGTCGTGGCCGTTCTCCCGGCAATTGGAGAAGAGTTATTGTTCAGAGGTATCATACAGCAGCAACTGGAGCGCATGGGGCAGAACCCCGTATTGGCCGTCTGGATGGCAGCCTTTATTTTCAGCGCTTTTCACCTTCAATTTGCCGGTTTTTTCCCACGCTTATTTCTGGGGGCTGGGCTGGGCTATTTGTACCTGTGGTCCAGAAGCCTCTGGGTACCTATTCTGGCGCACTTCTTCATCAATGGTATGCAGATCGCCGGGCAGTATATACAGAAAAATGCGTTGGCGGAATCGACCATTGAAGATGTCAACTGGTGGGCGACCGGTTTGTCCGTATTACTAATTGCGGGATTGAGTTACTATCTTTACCAGCATTATTTAACAAAAGTAAAACCAACGGAGGCTGAAGAAACGCCCCTGCAGCCCTAACTGATATACCAAAACATGAATGGTCTGATCCAACGCGCCATTACCGGTATTATTTTCGTCCTCGTCGTAACAGGCTGCATTTACGCAGGCCCAGTGAGCTTCGTGGCCCTGTTTGCCGTTATTACCGGAGGCGCGCTGTGGGAATTCTTCGGGCTCGTGCTCACCAAGCAGCACCGCCGGGATATGATACGGCGCATGCTGGCACTGGGGCTTGGGCTCGTGCCCTTTTTTATGAGCACCATCGTGCAACTCCAACTGGTACCAAACCGGGAAGCCTTTATCGCTATTTCCTCCCTTTTGTTTTTTCCGTTCACCTTTTCGGTCTTCATCTATGAGCTGTATACAAAATCGGAGCGCCCCTTTGAAAACGTAGCCTTTGTGATGCTGGGTATGGTTTACATCGGCGTCCCCTTCGCGCTGCTGCTTTTTGTAGCTTTTGACAGCGGTCTGTATTATCCGAATCTCGTTTTTGCACTTTTAGTTATGAACTGGGTGAATGATTCCGGCGCTTACTTCGTAGGCTCTAAGTTCGGGAAAACGCCCCTCTTCCCGCGCATTTCCCCCAAAAAGACCTGGGAGGGCTCGGCTGGAGGAATGATCTTTACGCTTGTTTTCGGGATGATCCTTTACTATACTTTCCAGGAGCTGGACCTGCGCGACTGGCTGGTACTGGCGGCCATAGTCGTGATTTTCGGTTCGCTGGGTGATTTGGTGGAGTCTATGCTCAAGCGGAGTGTGCAGATAAAAGACTCCGGAGGGTTGCTACCGGGGCACGGAGGGCTCCTGGACCGTTTTGATGCATTCATATTCCTGTTACCCTTTGCGACAGCCTATCTCTTATGGATCCGATAGAACATTATTCTGTCCTATGTGCTTAGGATATCAGATCTTCCACCTAAATTTGGAGCAAAATTAACGAACATACCTCATGGCAATCATACACCGCGAAGGGCATCGCATGCTCATTATTTTAGGCCTCGCCTTAGCTGTCCTTAATATCGTCACTTACCTGGCCTGGCCTGGTTTTTTATGGCTGGCAACAGCCGCATCCATTATCTTTTTTGCCTTGGTTCTACAGTTTTTTCGCAATCCGAAAAGAACGATCCCCAAGGCAGATGATACGCTGGTCTACGCTCCCGCAGACGGGCAGGTCGTGGTCATTGAGGAGGCTGAAGAGACCGAGTACTTCAACGCCAAACGCCTGCAGGTTTCCATTTTCATGTCTCCGCTCAATGTGCATGTCAATCGCAATCCCTTAGGTGGAGAAGTTCGGTATCTGAAACATCACCCGGGCAAGTATCTCGTCGCCTGGCACCCTAAGTCTTCCACTGAAAACGAGCGGACCACCGTGGTAATTAAGAATGGGCAAACGGAAGTCCTGCTTCGGCAAATCGCCGGAGCGATGGCTAAGCGGATTCGTAATTACCTTAGCATTGGCGACCGCATTACGCAGGGCGGTGAAATGGGCTTCATCAAGTTTGGGTCAAGAGTAGACCTCTTCCTGCCGCTTGATGCAGAAGTGAAGGTCAATATCGGTGATAAGGTAAAAGGAAATAAAACAGTGATCGCCAGAATTTAACGCTCTGTCCAGATGACTTCCCCCTGCTCATTGAGGTATTGCCAGCGGTTTTGATAGACCACCTGTGCCAGTCCCGCCCGAAAAGGCAGTGCAGCCTGATAACGGGGCGGGATCCGCCAGACGCCATCTGTACCGATGTAACCCCAATGGCCTTTGTTCTTTACCTGGGCCAGCCCGTTAGAGAAAACCCCGGCATCCTGAAAGCCGGCCTTGATCACCAGATGTCCCGCTGTGTCAATATAACCATACCGACCGTGCAGTTCCACCGGAGCCCGGTCATTTCCAAAGTCACCGGCAAATGTGTAGCGGGGCGCAACCAGTAGAGCCCCTTCTGTATTAATAAAACCGTACTTTTCGTCTTGTACAATAGTGGCCATTCCATTGAAAAACTCACCGGCCAGGCCACCTTGCGGTGCATCGAACTGCGGTTCCAAAAGTAGCTGCCCTGCCGTGTCTATCAGGCCCCACTGCTCCCCTTCCCACACTGCAGCAACTCCGTCACGGAAGGCCTCTGCTCTATCGTACTGAGGGGTGATCGCAAGGGTGCCGGACTTGTCAATGTAGCCCCACTTTTCTCCAATTTGCACGGCAGCAAGCCCTTCACTGAAAGGGCCGGCCGCATCAAACTCCGGCTGAATAGCCCACTCTCCATCCGGGCCTATAAATCCAAAATAAATACCCCTGGCGACCGGTGCCAGCCCTTCTGAAAAATCACCGGCAGCATCAAACTTCAGGGGGATTTCCAAATCGCCGCGCCGGTTGATGTAGCCCCAGCGGCGAACAAGCTGTACCCGGGCCAGCCCTTCTTCAAAAAAGCCAATGAACCGGAACCAGTGCTTGAGCAGCAAGCGCCCCATCTCGTCCATGTGCACCAGCTTATCATTAAACCGGACACGGGCGAAGCCATTGTAGAAATCCTCAACCTCCAGATACTGCGGCTCAATAACCACATCCCCGATACGGTCGATGAATCCGTAGCGGCCCCGGTCACGAATAATGTAAAGCGGGCTGTCCATAGGCAGATTTGGAAAAAATTTTGGGCGAATATACTCTATACGGTTGGCTTTGTTGCATTGGCCACCCTCAAATCTGCCTCACAGGCATACATCAGGGGCCGCTGATCATCAGTTTCAATACCTGTGTACGCCCTTCCCGCTGCAGCCTGACGAAGTACAAGCCTGAGGGGTAGTCACTGAAGTCCAGGCGGTGCGTAGCTTCGGAGAACGTTGCCGTTTCTAAAACCTGCCCATTAGACCGCAACAGGGATAGGTGTACCGGACCGGCCCCGATGTCGCCGTCTAACCTGACCGTAGCGCTTTCAGCTGCCGGATTAGGAAAGACCTTAGCATCCATAACTGAAGTGGGCATCGATGCTGTACCCGATGGCGTTTCCAGCGACAAGCGGAATACCCAGGTTTCCAAGGCATCAAGCACCGCATTGCTAATCACCCAGTTTTCAATGCCCCCGGTGGCGTTTACAGTGAGCGTACCCATATCTGTGTCCGACCGGATTTCTGTAATACGGTATTCCCCGGCGGGCAGGGAAGACACCGGAAGATTAAAGGTGGTATTGAAAAAGCTGTTGAAGCCCATATTCGCGACCATCACCAGGGCCTCCTCTTCCAGAATGCGGGCATAGCTCAGAATTTCTTCCGAGCTGGACTGTACATCCAGCAAGTAGCCACGACGAAGGGCTTCCTCTTCGTTGCGCAGGTGCACAAGTTCCCGGTAGGTACTGAGCAGGGAAGAAGGGTTACTCTCCATATTCGCTACGTTATTGACCGTGTAGCCCCCTCCTACTCCAATCCAGGGATTTCCATTGGTGAACCCCGCATGAGCGCCTCCTGTCCACTGCATGGGGCGGCGGATGTTCTCATGGGCGCCGGTGCCCAGCATGCCTACTTCTTCCCCGTAATAGATAAAGGGAACCCCAGGCAGCGTCAAATAAATAAATGCCGCCTGCTTCATTTTGTAGTCCAGTGCCTCAAACTGACTGTAGATGCGGTCGATATCGTGGTTGGTCAGAAAGGTCGCATACTGAAGCTTGGGGTACCCCTCCTGAATAACCGCCAGTTGCTGTCGGATGGGCGAAGCCGTACCCCCGTTGACCCCCGCAATAATCCCGTAAGCCAGGTCGAAATCGAAGCACAGATCCAGTCGTTCCTCCGTGACGTAAGGCAGAATGGAAGCGGTATTGGACCACACCTCTCCTACCGTTACGGCATCAGCATTTACGTTTTTGTACAACGTTCGAAAATCCTCCAGCAGCTCGAAGGTCTCAGGCGTATTCTCCAAAATCGTCCCATCCTCATCGAGGTACTTGATGGCATCAAGGCGGAAGCCATCCACGCCTTTGTTGAGCCAGAACTCGGCGATATCAAAAATTTCCTCTTTCACCGGAGGGTGGCTGTAGTTGAGGTCCGGCATGCCGCCCCAAAACAGCCCATAATAGTAATCGCCGTTGCGCGGGTGCCAAACGGTCTGCCCCCACGGGCCAATGAAGCCCGGATTGGAGTCCGACCACACGTACCAGTCCCGGTAGCCGCCCAGGCTGTTGGCCGATTGCTGAAACCAGGGGTGCTGATTGGAGGTATGGTTCATGACAAAGTCGATGATAATTTTGATGCCCCGGTCGTGGGCGGCATCCAGCAGGGCTTCGAAGTCCTCCATAGTGCCGTAGTCCGGCTCAGTAGCGTAGTAATCCGTGACGTCATAGCCATGGTAGGAAGGCGATTCCATCATCGGCATCAGCCATATTCCGGTAATGCCCAGGTCGGTATCGGTATCCGGGTCGCCATCATTCAGGTAATCGAGTTTTTCGATGATGCCCTGAAAGTCCCCTATTCCATCTCCGTCGCTATCGTAAAAACTGCGGACGAAGATTTCGTAGAAGACGGCATCGTTCCACCAGTGTGTCTCGAAGTCTAGGGAGAAAGCCGGGTCGCAGAGGGTGCAGCTGTTGAAGCAATACACCAAAGGCCCGGCGCCACCTGCCTCCGCCTGTACCGTACGTACCCGCTGCCCATCCGGCCCTTCCACCGTACAGTCCAAAGGCGGTGCCTCCACGGTGCTGCCATTGAGGAACACATACTGATAATCGCCGGGAGGTACGCTCAGGCGGGTTTCGAATACACCGTCCCCGTCCTCATCCTGTAAGGGGATAGCAGTAGGGTCCCAGTTCTCCGGCAGCCCGGCTGCTTCCTGGAAGTCGCCCATCACGAAGACGCCCTCGGGAGCGACCGTTTCCATTTTCATATTGACGGCGAGGCGCAGCGTGGCATTACAGGAGTCGAAAGTTAATGCCGGAAGGCTTAGCCCTGCCTCTCCTACTGTCACCTGCCGGTTGAAGTTGCCGCCACCATCGCCAATCGCGCAATCTGCGGAAGGCAGCTCCGGTTTTTCATTCCAGCTGCTGCCATTGACAAATTTGTACAGGTAAGTGCCGGGGGGCACCTCTACGGTCAGTTCATACACCTGGTCTCCGTCCGGGTCCGCCAAAGGGGAAGCACCGGGCATCCAATCCCCGCCGTACCCGGCTACAGCCTGAAAGTTGCCGGCAACGTGCACACCGTTGGGCGACAGGGTTTCCTGGCTCATATCTACCCGAAAGGTTAGGGGGACGGGTTGGGCAGAGCTGGCAAAGGAAAGGCTAAGCAGCGATAAAAGGCAGGTAAAAAAGCGGAATGAATTCATATCAATGGATGGTTAAAACAATGCGACTAATACTGGTAAAGGTAAGGAACAACCTCCAGCTATCGGGCTTCATCCCTGATTGATTTGTTGGTTGCCCGACGCTGCTTTATTTTTTGTTGGCGTTTACAGTGTCATTGCACTATATTGAAGGAAAAACCCCAACGGCTATGAAATGGTCTCTCTTTTGCGCTGCTATTTTGTCTGCTACGATTACCACTACCGCTCAGGTCGAATGGGCGCTCGACGAGTCATTCCCGGATAGCATTAAGACTTTTGTAGTGTCTCAGCGGGGGGAGCACTTGCTTAATTTCACCCACAAGGTCAGCCCAACACCGCAACCGGATGTGATTAAAGAGCATAAGCTGGTGGTTAGCGACGAGGAAGATCCAGAGATATTCTTTCTCGCTATACAGGAAACCCACGATAACGGTGCCACGCTCGATATTTCAGATGTTATCGAACTTCCGGACTCTACTTTCGTCATCCCTCATATCACTGGGTGGGTAGACGATCAGGGCTGGATTAGTGTATGGAGATATTTCGACTATTTTGGTACCACTTGGAATAGTGCGGAGTTATTTTGTTTCAACAGCTTTTCTCATGATCTAACCGGTCCTACTGGAGATGCTTTCCCAACCGGTGAAATAGCCCTGCTTGGCCCGGAGGCTCACTTTAATTTCAACAACGCTCATGGCGGTAGAATATCCTATCAGTCCTGTCAGCCATCATGGGAATCCTTCTTTGAATTCCAGGTGCAGGATCAAACGATCACTTCAGGTGGGCGCTTGATTTATACCGGGCCTACTGGCTTGTACACGATTTCCGCACAGGGAGTTCCGACCGCTCACTTTCCGCAGTGGCATTTCAGCCGCATCGAGCCCAATCCATACAACGGCATCATCGGCTACCGGCACGATTCACTTTTTGCCCTTACTCCTGATTTTGAAATCCTGCAGGCCGCTGATTTCACAACCGATCCTATTTTGGATTTCTCCACCGGCTATGGCAAGGTAGCGGTGCTTACGCAAAGCCAGCAAGCCTATATTTTCAATGACAGCCTTCAATTGCAGGGCAGCTTCCCTTTGAATGAGGATAGTGAATTTTGGCGCGTGGATGTGGGCGCCGAATACCTGGGGCTTGCCGGGCTGGAAACATTTGGCTCTGATATGCCCACAGGAGGCACAGAGGCTTTTTTCTCCACTTCCTACACCTTTGAAGGCGAAGACTTTGGGCTCGACCGGGACTTAGGCGTTATTGGGTATCAATTAGGAGCGGTACTTTACACGCAGGGCGATCCGGCTTTTCCAGGGTTTAGCCGGACTTACTTCGACTCGGTTGTAGTCCAGGTACAAAATTTCGGTGACGAAGCTGTCAGCCGGTTCAAAATTCGGTCCGGTAATCGTCCCGCACGCTTTGCCTATGATGTCGAAGGGCAGGACCTTCTCCCCGGCAATACTTTACAGGTGACGCTGAGCAATTTCTGGATCCACACCGAGGGCGACGCGGGAGACCTGGAGCCCGTTTGCTTCTGGACCTCACACCCCGACGACAAGACCGATGCCAATTCAGGGAATGATGGCACTTGCGCTGATTTTGTAGTAAGTACGCCCCCCGCACCTGAAGCAATACAACTTAAGGTTTTCCCCAATCCGGCTCAGGACCGGCTATTCATTGACTGGGGGGGGTCCGGGACAGCCACTTGCCGGATTATTCATCCAACGGGGCAGATCATAGAACAATTTGTACTGCCTGTACAAGGCAACAACCCGCTCCAGGTAAACCTCAGTCCGTATCCGACGGGCATGTATATCCTGTCCTTACAGACTACGGAAGGGGAAAGCGCGGCAAAACGGTTTATCATAGCCCGGTGAGACACGCCTTTTTAGAGCGTCAATTCCACCCCAAACGTAAAGGTACGGGCGGGCAGGTAGGTATTGCGCCGGTCGATGCCCCAGGACAGTATATTCGCATCGCTATAATGACCCCCAAAGCCGGTACTGCGGAGTGGTCCGTAGCGCACTTCGGGGTCAACACCGGTATACCGGGTTAGGGTAAATAGATTCTGAGTATTTAGAAAAACCCGTAAGGCCTGATCGTCAAGCCGACCGTCAGCACGTCTCAAGCCGGGCCGGTAACTAAGCGTTAGGTTGTCAAGACTCAGAAAAGAAGCCGACTCCACATGCTGGCTATTGATAGTTGGCCGCTCTTTGAGGAACCGATTAAAAGGTTCTCCAACCGCGACATTATACAAGTTCGTCACTGCACCGCTACCGTAAGATGCCCGGGTAGCATTGAGCAAGTCGTGCCCGAAAACACCCCTGAAGAATACCTGGAGATCAAAGCGGCCCCACTGAAAAGTATTGCCTAAACCCAATGTAAACGAGGGCTGGGCATTGCCCAATACGGCAAAGTCTTCCTCTTCATTCCTAAAGGAACCGTCCCCATTTTGATCTTCAAATATATATTCACCATCATCATCCACGCCTGCGTAGACTGGCCCCCATATTTGTCCCATCAAGGCTCCACTTTGGAAGCGTATGGGCTCTTGATAAGAAAGACCAAACGTCAATGGCGGGCCCAAATAACCAGCCTTGGTAGCCCGGTCGAGCCCGTTTTCCAACTTGGTACGACCAGTAGCTGCCACGACCGCCATCTGCCATCTAATTGCCCCACTTTGTTTAGCCTCCCACTCGAGTGCCACCTCGGTACCCTGAGTGACAAACCGGGCATCGCGCTCCCAAAAGTTGCCACGCCCTGAAAGCACCGGAGCGTTGGCATATACAAAATCCAGAAAGTTGCTCGTGACTGAACGATAAGCATTGATACTGCCCACCAGTCTGCGCCTGTATAAACTAAAATGCATACCCAGGTCGAAAGTCTCGCCCCGCTCCGGGCGTAAGGGACTTGGAGCGACACTATACCCCCCATTCGGCACCGTTATTAAAGGTGTGCCAGAGGGCGTTCCTCCTGTCAGGCCATAGCTTGCACGCAAGCTCAGGGCATCTATATTCTTTGATTTCCAAAACAGGCCTTCGAAGTTGTAAGACGCCCCTACGGAAGGAAAGGCATTCCAATCGTTTTCCCGGTCGAACAATGGTAACCGCTCATAGCGCAAAGCTCCATATATAGCCAGTGGCTTTTTAACTGTAAGGTGCACCATAGCGAACCCCGCTTCCAGGGCAGTCTCACCAGCGAAGGACCGGACCTCACCCAGCCCCTGAAAGAAATCTATCGATTCGGACAGGTTATTGTAATCGACTTCATCTTCTGCGAAATCTCCTCCCTCAATTAAAATACCATCACCCCGCAGATATTGCCGGGAGTACCCGGCAATTATTTGCAGACCGCTACCTTGCCACACCCGACGTTCATACCTCAGCAATGCTTCTGTAAGGGCACTGCGTTGGGACCGTGTCGACTTTGCCGCAAATCCATTCTCGAAAAATCCACGGTACCAGGCTGTTTTCTGATAAGCCTCTCCTAATGTCCAAGTCGATTGCTGCACGGCATAGCGGCCAGACAGGCTTAGTCCCCTTACCAACTCAAACTCAGCATGTAGGTTGGTGGCCCATATCGTCTGCTCAGCTTCACGAACAGCTTGTTCAATTATGGAGAGCGGATTGAAGACCTCCACTTTCCCTGTTTCGAAATACCCACCATAATCTACCGCTGCCGGATCAAATACCGGTGCCGTAGGGTTAAAAATGTGCGCATACCGGAACGCTTCCGGGAAGCCCAAATCGCTGTCCTGACTGGCCGCGCTTACCGTAGCAGAGACTTTCAACCGGTCATCCAAAGCCGTTTGCTGTATACTGGCCCGCCCGTTAAAGCGCTGAAATCCAGAGCCTCGCAGTATGCCCGATGCATTGCGGTAGTGCCCCGATGCCCGGTAGGTGGTGCCGCCATTTCCACCCGATAAGGACAAGCTGTGTATGTGGGCCAGGCCGGTACGTGTGATTTCATCCACCCAATCAGTGCGATGGCCCAGGTTTTCTCCTCCAAGCTCCAAGAAGGTCGATATATCTGCCATTTCTGCCTGCCGGGACAGACGCTCCGCACTGACCGAACCTTGATAGCGGATTACTGAATTGCCCGCTTCCCCTTTCCTGGTTTCAATCTGAATTACACCTGGTAGACCTCTAAGACCATAGATAGCCGTAGCAGCGCTGCCCCGTAGCACGGTAACCGATGCAATATCCTGAGGGTCAATAGTGAGCAGGTCCGCAGCCGGGAAACCATCCACGACGATGAGGGGGGAGCGTGGACCGTTCAGGGCTGAAATGCCCCGCAGGCGTACATCGAATGGTTCGTTGGGGTCATTGCCAGCCCTGGCAATGGTGAGGCCTGCGATCCTGCCCTGCAGCAAATGCATGGGATTCTGTATGTTGCCCTGATTAAAATCCTCAGCCCGTAGATGGGCAACTGGTAGCGGGCTAATTGCTTCATTGGTTTCCATACCATAGGGCAAGGGAATAACCTCTACAGTCTTTCTGTAGACGGAACTATAGCGCTCATGGAGTAGCAGGCTATCCGTTTGAAGGGTATCCTGAGCTTGGGCATGAAGCACTACAGTGGCTGAAAAAAGGATGAGGAGCAAAAATTTGCGCGAAGTAACCGGAGCGGGCATAGATTTTATGATTTGTTTAATCTATGACGCATATATGCTCAATGAATTGGAAGAACACCACACTTTAACAGGTGGAACAGCAAAAAAATATTTATTTGAATGCAGCGTTAGACTTGCACGCCGGGTTCTGAAAGTGAATCAAACACCCTAGATATGAGACCTATAACCTTCCTTCCTGTTGTTTGTATCCTGTTTTTAAGCTTTTCCGGAACTGCCCAAAGCCGTTTCTCCTTCGGTGTGGAGCTATTCCCGCATCTGTCGTGGGAGCAGGACCCGGTCATTGAAGACTACGGCCCCCGATTTTCCAAACATGCCGGTATGCAGGTCGGGTATCAGCTGGGGCAAAATTTCCGGTTGCAGTCCGGGCTGGCCTATACCGAGATCGGGCGCCGGTTCCAGTTTGATGGTGAAGACCTTCGTTGGGGCAATCAACATGATGGGCAGGGTGGCTTCAATCCGGATATCCCAGCACCAAATATTGGTACAGTAACCCAGAATACCGTGCATCGCTATGTAGAAGTGCCATTCAGGCTAACCTACCTTTCACCCGGGGAGCAGACCCGTTTTTACCTGTCCGGTGGTATCGCTCCCCGCTTTCATATACAATCAGTTGGAAAAATACGGCATGAGCTGCCTGATAACGCTGGGGTAGACCGCCGCACTGAGCCCATTTCCAACGTTGACTTCGACCGGATACAGCTGAGTATTCTGGGCAGCGCAGGCGTGGAAATGAACCTGGGTGGAACGACCTTCTTCGCAGGTCCCCGCATTCAATTCCAGCAACTCACTGGTGAATCAGAGTCGCTAACCGGGCCCAATGCCTTCGAGCTCGGGTATATGCAATTGGGGCTGGAATTTGGGGTGCGGTTTTATTAACCTGCTACCAGAGCGCCTTGGTGTAGAGGCGCTTAACGTCAGAAGCAGCGTGGGCGGTAGGCGTACCCAGTACAAACGCTGTATTATTGTAGATGGCAATGTCATCGTAAAACAAGATATTAAGGAGCACAGGCTCCCCTATTTGCCCTGTATTCAGGTCAATTTGGGCGAGCAGATAGCCGGTCTCATCGCGCAGCAGCGCATAGAATGCTTCCGTTTTTAAATCCTGAATGACCCGGCCGTTCCAATCTTTGTGCTGTACATAATGGGCTGGTATCACCTGTTTTGGCCGGCCTTCAGCATCGAAATATTCAATCCGCTGTTCATCGTGGTTAAACAGGATTAACTCCCCACCGGCCAGAAAGAGAAAATTGTCCTGAGGGTTCTTGTAAAAAACCCGCTGCAGGAAGTCTGCGTCTGTTTGGCGGGTACGGATGTAATCGTTTTCCGCTCTGGATACATCACCTGTGTTGGAAATCGACTGGCCCTCCATAATCAGGCCGAGGTCTGCCATATAATTGTCCAGCTGCTCCGCGTAAAGGACCTGCCGGAAGTTATCAAGCGCGCCGTTAGTCAGGCTGGCCCTCAGGTACCGCTTGAGCAGGCCCTGATAAGCCACATTCTCATAGTACATCGCCTCCTCGGTACTGCACCGGCAATCGCGGTAAGCCCCGATATAATCGGTATACTTCATGGTTTCCAGGGGTACGATTTGCGCACGGGTATAGCCCAGGTTGATGTAGCGGTAATTGGCCAGCAGGTAGAGGCGGTTGCGGCAGTTGACCTCGATATCGGTGACCCGGCGAAGGTCTAATTGCTGCTCAAAAAGCAATATGCCATCCGGTGAGCGGACTTCAATCCAGGCGTTGCTCCCGGTGCGTTTCCGGCTAAGGGTAAAGAGGTAATCATCCCAAATGGCAAAGGCAAAAGGCAGGCGGTCTTCCGGACTGAGCTGCCGGAGTTTTTTCTGAGCAAGGACCTCTACCAGGGGCAAATTAGCGGGTACGGGTTGAAGGGTAATCTGAAGCGCATCTGCCTGTTCCACTACTACCGTATCTGTGAGGTAACCGATTGCAGAAACACGGATTTGGGCGGGCCACTCCCGGACAGAAAGCTCAAACTGCCCGTCTGCATCAGCAGCAGTACCGGTCTTTTCCGTAAGGAGAAGCAGGTTGGCAAAAGGGATGCCTACACCTGTTTTAGCATCCTTTATTTTTCCCAATACAGCATTAGATTGACCAATAAGATTGATAGCCAACAGATAGCATACCGAAGCACTTAAAAGTCTTTTATTCATGGCTTTACTCTTTTGATATTGACAAGCCACAGCGCAAGAGGTTCATTGCAGTACTATTGCTCCGCACGAGTATGCCCTTTACTGATCGATCCGATATACAGTGCTGCACTTTGTGTGCAGATGACCACAACTCATTTTCCACTGTATCCCTGACCGGTATTCATGAAAATCCCGTAAAAGGCATACAGCCCGCCTCTTCGGCCTCCTACCGGCTACCAGCATACGACTTGCTGGCTCCGGGGAATCTGCCGCAATGACGTTTTTGCAACGGGTACTCTACCAACATATCTTTGCCACCAATCGCATTCAAAAGTAACAGATTTGTCTTTTCCGGGTATAATGGCCTTTTTTGGGAACAAAATGCATCTTGTTGTGTAATTTTAGAACTGTCGTTCATTTAGCACCAATATACTTCACTAAAACTCAACATTAACGATGAAAAAGATTTTGAATACCCGTGTATGGATCCTTACAGTAGCGGTCCTTATGGGCACGGTATCCTGTACGGAGGAGGAGCACATGCTTCGTGGTACAACTACCAATCTGGAAGAGGAATTACTGATTGAGCCCATCAATGTTCAAATCATAGCGGCACCGGAAGAGGACCGTCTGCCAACAGACCTGAAAGCGGAGGTCACTGGGCCGCACGCCAGTGAGGTATACATGATGTCTGGCGAGAAGCAACTGATTTTGAAGACCAATGAAGAAGACCCTCGTCTGGCGACGCTGGCATTAGATATCCGCCGTGTAGACCCAATTACAGCAGATAACCCTGTCCAATTCACGTTGACGCTCACTGCGGAGGGCTACGAGGTTGTCAACCGCGTATTTCATCTTACGGATGCCAGCGGAGAAACCTGCGGGATTCGTTTGACGCGTGAGGACGATAGCAACGTCAAGGCAGAAGACATTACATCAGGAAGGTAGGCCTTGTCTAAAATCTAACGCAAAGGTCAAATTGCTAATCAAAATACAGCCTAATCAACACTGGCTCAATGGGGTATTTCCACCGGAATGCCCTATTTTTTATTCTTACCCTCAGATCAGCAAAGCGCTCTTCAGATTTTCAAAAAGACAGGTAAAGCAAAAGCAGCTGCACAGGGGGACTTATGCAGTCTTTCGCTTCCGCAGCATACTCCAGGCGATAAAGCCGCCCAGCAGTATCTTCACGATAGCGCCCGGCCAGAATGGATAAAAGCCGTACTCCATCGCTTTGTCCCATCCGTACAGGTGCGCCAGCCACAGCAGCCCACTTCCCACGATGACGACCGTGCCCAGCCCATTAGCAAGGAGGCTGTAGCCCAAATGCTGCCCCCATCCCCGGCGGCGCAGCAATCCCATGCCTAGTGCTGCTATAAAAAAGCCAATAAGAAACCCCCCGCTACCCCCCGAAAAAGAAGACCATCCGCTGCCCCCTTCGGCAAAGACTGGCAGCCCCAGCCCACCGAGCAGCAGGTAGAGCAGTACCGCTCCCCCGCCCCACGGGAAGGGCAGTAACAGCCCAACCAAAAGTACAGCCAGGCTCTGACCGGTGATGGGGATGCCGCCCAGGGCTTCCGGCGTCTGAATGCTCAGCTGAGCCATAAGGGCTAGGAAAAGCAAGGCTAGTACCAGGTTGATCAGGTGGGTGGTCATAGTGGTTTGGGTTTAATCGCATCAGCATTCAAAATACACAACAGAAAATAAATATACCTATTGCGCTCTAAACCATATTTTTGAATGTATTTCATATGCTTTCATAAGTTTTCATTTTCCTTATAGGTAACTCACCAGCTATCTTGAGTTCAGAAACACAATTATAGTCACAAAGATTGGCAAGTATGTTTGCGGACTGATTTTCCAGGGTAGCTTTTTACGTCACTGTCGATCGAAGTTACTACAGCTGGCAATGTAAAATTAGTCTGGCGATCACCACTTTCCAACCAATAAAAAATGAAAAACATGAAGCATTCGACTCTGATTATGGGTGTGATACTGATGATGGTCACACTATTGACTATTAGCGCTTGTAAGGATGAAGAAGGCGAAGCGACACCTGATCTCTCTATGCAGTTGCAGGAAGGGCTTGTCCTTCACACTCCTTTTGATGGGAATGCTGAAGACATGGTTTCTGGTCAGGCAGGCGCTCTGGAAGGAGGCGTAACTTTTACCGAAGACCGGAATGGGGAAATCAGCAGAGCCGTCTATTTTTCAGGCTCGACTTATGTGGAGTTTCCTTCCAGGTCAGCCTTTAACTTTGGGAATACTCAGGACTTCACTATTTCCGCTTTTGTGAATCCAGATGAGCAGCCTGATAATGGTAGTTTTTCAAACGATATTGTAGCCAAGTGGTGTAAAGATGGTAGTTGCAGTCAATATGGCTATCCATTTAGCGTAAGAATAAATTTTTCAGAGGGAGAGCAAGATTTGCGCTTCGTGGGTGGGAGATTTAGAAGTAATGAATGTGAACAAGGAAATTCAATTGGAACCGATGAGCAGAAGGTTGATCAGTGGTATCATATCGTCTTTCAAAAAAAGTCAACGCTTATGTACTACTATCTTAATGGAGTTCTCGTAGCCACTAAAGATGATGACGCTAACGATACTTCAGGCGGCTGTTCAACCCAAAATGCCTCTCCGCTCCGCTTTGGAACCAGAAACCCTGAAGCTACTACTGCCGGAGGACGTAGTTACTTCAAGGGGTCCCTTGATGATGTACGCATTTACAATCGTGCGCTGACAGAGGAGGAGATTGAGTTTTTGTCAAATAACTAATCTAAAATCCAGAGTCATGATATTCTCGATAATATTGATATTGTCTCTTTTCTTGTCTTCATCTGATCACATCAGTGAAATAGCAACTCTCAATGCAGAAGCGGAAATCATACGTGAAGATTTTTTTTTAAATAATCACTATTCTGCAAAGGCTTATTACAATCCATACCCCTGGGAAGTTGGAGGAACGGCACGTCGCCTCTTACATGAATTTGATTGCTCAGTACCTAGATGGAGAAAACAACATCCAATTACATATTGTGCTATTTCAAGTAATATTGATTTAGTGCTATATGAATTAGAGAATTATCAGGGAGAGTATAGGGTTTTGAGCGGGAGTTCGAGTCTAAATGGCTTCCCTGAAAAATTCAAAACACCTGGCTCTGTAGAAGTATTATATAAAGGTAATAGAAAATGCATCTCTACAATTGGAAGAGAAAACTCAAACACCTCTTATTCTCAGAACTCGAACAGGCCTAATAGATCTCCCTCAAATTTATCCTCACCAACAAATGAAGCTACTTCGCCAAACACTGAAACCTCTAATGACCCATATGCAAAACATATAGGTTTTAAATGGGTAACAGTTCACGGTCTTCTGGGTGAAGAAGGAAAATACCATTGGTCTATAGAGAACTATAGTGGTCAAAAGTTGGAAGTGAAGTTCAAGGTTCTAATAAATTTACGCGGTTATTGGGAAGAGACTAATAATTGGGGTAGTCCATATTACACTAAGGTGATTCCTTCTAACGGCTCTGTTCATTTTACGACTGATTATGTAGGACCGGATGGAAGGAAATTTGAATATGTAAGTGCCAAGCCAGTTTATTGACATTGGCTAAACAAGAAAATCATGAAAGTTAAAATAATTTCATTATTCACAGTTTTCTTCTTGTGTCTTTTTCAAGCAAATGCACAAGGGGGGGGAGACATATTTTTGGGCATTAGCGGTGGGACATTCTTGTCTTCACTCAAGAATAAAGGCTTTTTTATTTCGGAAAACAAGTCGAATGTAGGGCTATCAATAGGCGCTGATTTTGAAAACTATATTTCAAGTGGCCTATCTTGGGGTGTTAAGTTTAACTATTACAATTCTGCTGGGGGACAGCTTAATTATAGTAATATTAACAATATCACGCTTTTAAATGATGACATACCCTTTGAATTCAGGACATCTTCAGGAGATACGGATATTCGTTATTTCATTGATTATTTGGAATTTATCGGCAGCATAAAGCTAAATATAGTACGGTATAGCAATATGTTGTTCTTTATAGAACCTCATATTGGTATAATGCACCCTATAAATGCAGAAGGTTCTATAAATGGAGGAAATAAGATTGATGTGATACCTAGTATTGGATTCGATATTTTTCATGGAGGTTTTGCGTTAGGAACAAGTTTTCCATTGGGCAAAACAAATATTTTTTCTAGTCCAAAAACTTTTTTCATATGTTCGTTGCAATATAGGTTTACATTTAATAGCAACATTCTTTACGGAAGAAATATTGTTATTGACACAGCGTTTGATAATTCTAACACATCAATGAATATGTTTGGCGTATTCGTTGGAGTTAAGAGGAATATAGGAAACATCAATATATTAAAAGGTGGATAAGGGAATTTGAAAGCTGCTTAATGAAGCGTACATATTCACTTGTATTAGCAGCCACCAAAAGGGGCGGTCGCTATAAGTTGGTCGCACTGACATCTGGTTTATTGGAATAGGTCACAAATAGCAACAAGCTGAAGGGACACTCCTTGGTCGTTATAGGGTGATCTGTTAGTTGGATATTCAAATAGCAACCAAAATTTTCTATTGTTGAAATTACGGCAATATTTAATTCTTTATAATAAAACTTGAAGCATGAGAATCACGATCACTTTATTCCTGAGTATTCTATTATTTGGTACCTTGAATGCTCAAAGCACGAGTACCTATGAAATAACGGTTGTCACCCCGAAAATGGCAAATGCCGGCACAGGAGCCCGAGTTTTCCTCAAAATAAATGGGGCAAGCCGTAATAGTACAGCCTTACATTTGGACAACCAATACAATAACCATGAGCAGGGGGATGTTGACGTCTACAGCTATGAATTACCAGATGTCGGAAATATCGAGTCTATTGTTTTATATCACGACAATACTGGAAAAAAGCCGGGGTGGTTTTGTGAATCTGTTACGATCTTGAATACACGTACGGGAGAGGAATGGTATTTTAATGTAAATAAATGGTTTGCTACCTCTGCTGGAGATGGTAAGATTCGTAGACGTATTTATCCAACCAAACTGTAATGACTACTCATTGCGAGTAGAGTACATCCACAAGCTAATGATCATTTGCAGCACTGAATTCATAAACAACCTTGTCCGCTTTCAATAGCATAGCAGCGGCTGCCAAAAAGGGAGTCGCTGCTATGCGCTCTGTCGCTAAAGGTCAGCATCCGGGAGTTGCACTGACAAGAACTATCAAGAAATCATGATTGAGGGACAGTTCCATCTGCAAAGTTTTCATATAGGGTCATTACTTAGATACTTTGTAACTATTCAGCACGCCTGCGTGCTGGTTAATTGAAAAACGATAGAATTATCCATAAACAAATTCTTCAATGCCTTGAAAACATTGATATTTTGTTTACGAGCCGTGACGATAAAACTGCGGATTCTTGCGAAGAACCTGGCGCCGTCAAAACTTCTGAAACAACCCGAGATCTTTTGTTTGACTTTCATCATTCGGATGTCCCGTTCAGAGAAGTTATTGTCAAATGGCACTTTAAAATCGTAGAAGAACCTCAAAATATCGTCAGCGTAGTCTCTAAAGCGTTCTATTAGGTTTCGAGGCTTCGTTTTTTTATCCCGGCCTCTTTTCTTTTTCGGAGGAGGTTTGTAGGGGTTGGCTTTAAGCCCTTTTTGTACCAGGCTTTCATAGAGGCTTCGATACCGGCTTAAAGTTGCCGGGGACAAGAACTCCTTGCCTTTGGCAATAGCCCTTTCTTTAGTAGCTTTCATTTTGAGGAGCAGGCCTGCAAGTTCATCCGCCCAAGCTTGCTTATGGCGTTCTTTGACAAAGGTTAGTTCTCTTAGCAGGTGTGCATTGCACAGGCCGTGTTCACGGCCGTAGCGGTAATAGCTCTTCCAAAAGTCATGAATGGCAATGCCTTCGAATTTGGGCAAAATGCCAATATCATCCATGGCAGCCTGTCCCCGCTTGGCATGAGGCTTATAATACGCATGCTGGCTAGTCGAACAGCTATGCAGCCACAACCGCTGGGCCATTATCCGGATACCGGTTTCATCAAAGCCGGCCACAACTGCTGTTGTCAACAGTGCCTTGAGCCGCTCTTCAAAAGTGTCCAGTTGGCCAAAGGCCGTATGACGGTAAGCGTCCGAGCAACTACGTGTTTTGCTCCATCGGTTTCCACTGGGGGCTGGGTATTAGGGTGTTGAGTTCGGAGAGCTTGGTATCAGGGATACGATCGAGGGTGTCTTTAAGCCATTGGTAAGGATTGATCTGATGTTCCTTACAGCTGGCCATGAAGCTGTAGATCATGGCGGCCCGCTGAGCGGCTTCGTGGGACCCGGCAAAGAGATAGTTCTTTCTGCCCAAGGCCAGAGGCCGGATTTTGTTTTCGATATGGTTATTATCGATGAGTAGGCGGCCGTCCTGGAATAGGGTTACTAAAGTGGGCCATTGGTTTTGGGCATAGGTGAAGGCCTGCCCCATTGCACTTTTGGGGGTGACATAGACGCATTGCTCATCCAGCCAGTCTTTAAACTCCTGGAACAAAGGCAGTAGATGCTCTTCCCGATAGGCCTTACGTTTTTCGGGGGTATATTCTGCGGTTTTGCGTTCGTGGCCATAGATCTGCTGGATCAGTCCCAGAGCATGCTGGGCTCGTTTTTTATCATTGCCCTGTGCTTCGAAGAACTTACGCCGCACATGTGCCCAGCAGCCCAGGCGTTCTACATCGGCACGTGCAGCGATCTGGTTGTAGGAGCCCAGTCCGTCGGTCTGTAAAAAGCCGCCCTGGAAGCCGCTCAATACAGTATTGGCGGCCTTCTGGCCACGATTATCTTCATAGACAAACAGCACCTGCCCGGTCTGTGGGCTACGTATTGCCCACATCCAGCCCAGCATCTGTTTGCTGCCCTTTTTACGGGTATCTACTTTGATACGATTACCGTTCTTGTCTTTGAGGATTTTGGTCAAGACCTTTATTTTTGATTCGTCGGCTTGCAGATAGGCCTGTTCCAATATCTGCTGGCGATGGACTTCGTATAGCGGCTTGAGTAGGGTGCAAACGGCTACAAACCAGCTATTGATGGTTGATTTGTGGACCGCCCAGTCATGATTGCGCTTAAAACGCTGGATCTGCCGGTAAAAAGGCAAATGATCAATATATTTATTGATAATAATGTGAGCTAGCAGACTAGCCGAGGCAATACTCTTTTCAATGGGGCGGCTAGGCAGCGGTGCACAAACAAACTCGGTGTTTTCATCCACCCGCGTATTGGGCTTGGCGTATTTGGGGCGGATCAACCGGATGACCTTCAGCTCCGCCGGTGTATATTCCACATACTCGGTGATGTGCTCGCCAACACGCACCATGCCCGTAGTATCTTCTTCCGGTTCCAGGGCCTTTTCTTCTACCGGGAAATGCTCCGGCAGCGGTGTGCGCCCGGGATGCTTCTTTTTTGCCACCGGCTTATTGCGCTCGTAGCTGATCTTTTCCCGCAAGGGGGCCATCTCCGCCCCCTCCGCTTCGGCCTCTTGGCCGGCAGCGAACATATTGAGCTGTCCGGCCGGTGGAGCATCCGCTACAAAGCGTTCGCTCTTACGCCCAAACAGCATACGCTCCAACTTCTCCAAACGGAATTTGAGTTGCGCATTTTCGGCCAAAACGGCCTCGTGTTCTGCTATGGAAACGGTTGCTTTCATTGGTGAAAAGATACGAAAAAGGTAGCAAAATCAGGCACCGTGGCGGTATCTTTTGCGCCTTTTTATGGACTTTAATTCGATGCCTTCCAGCACTAGCACCAGCTCCGGCCAGCTTAGCTCGGCCGTCCCCTCACGGGCCGCCAGGGGCAACTCAAAAGTCCCCCGCTCCAGCTGTTTGTAATACAGGGCAAAGCCTGTTATATCCCACATCAGCAGCTTAATACGGTCGCGGCGGCGGTTCACGAAAATGAATACATCACCGCTCATTAATTCCTGGTCCATATGCGCCCGCACCAGGCCGCTCAGCCCCGAAAAGCCCTTGCGCATATCTGTGGCCCCGCCGTAGAGGAAATACCGCTGTCGAGAAGAAAAACTAAGCATGGCATAGATGTTGGATGATTTGCGCCAGGGTCGCTGGCGAACCGCTGCGCAGGCGCAGCTCTTGATCGGCCAGGCACACTACTACTTCATGTGCCGCCCGGGGTTCGTGTGCGGCCCGGGGACGGATGCGCAAGAAGCCGGCCCCTTCATCTGGAACGTGTTCCGACAGACGGCGCTGCCAATAATAAAAAGTAGCTGCATTGATACCTTCTCGTTCACAAAATGCCTTCTTGCTTAACCCGGAAGCAGACTGCTCGGCCAGCAGAGCCTGCCACTTTTGTACGCGTTTGACTGGATTCATATCTTTAGGTTTTGCCCAAAGGTAGATTCATGAAAACCGGCAGTCAAGACGCCTTTGCTCGGACGCTTACGTTTGTAATACAGGGCAAAGCCTGTTATATCCCACATCAGCAGCTTAATACGGTCGCGGCGGCGGTTCACGAAAATGAATACATCACCGCTCATTAATTCCTGGTCCATATGCGCCCGCACCAGGCCGCTCAGCCCCGAAAAGCCCTTGCGCATATCTGTGGCCCCGCCGTAGAGGAAATACCGCTGTCGAGAAGAAAAACTAAGCATGGCATAGATGTTGGATGATTTGCGCCAGGGTCGCTGGCGAACCGCTGCGCAGGCGCAGCTCTTGATCGGCCAGGCACACTACTACTTCATGTGCCGCCCGGGGTTCGTGTGCGGCCCGGGGACGGATGCGCAAGAAGCCGGCCCCTTCATCTGGAACGTGTTCCGACAGACGGCGCTGCCAATAATAAAAAGTAGCTGCATTGATACCTTCTCGTTCACAAAATGCCTTCTTGCTTAACCCGGAAGCAGACTGCTCGGCCAGCAGAGCCTGCCACTTTTGTACGCGTTTGACTGGATTCATATCTTTAGGTTTTGCCCAAAGGTAGATTCATGAAAACCGGCAGTCAAGACGCCTTTGCTCGGACGCTTACCGAGCAATTGCCGCACATAAGAGCCCTTAGGCGAGGATGTGCGCAGTGCCGGGCGGGCGGGATGGCTCCCCCCGGTAGGGCTTGCACCCAACGGTTCGGCTAGCCGCAGTACGGAGTAAAACGGAGTATTGTCGGCTAGCCATTGTTCGGCGTTCGTCTTATCATTTTATCTTAAAACATGGTGGGTTGAATAATATTTCTCTATTCTCTCATCATTCGACTTACTAAATCTTAATTTCTTCTTGTTACCTTTACCATATTCCTTATAGTACGTCCATGATTTTTGAAGATTTAAGTCGTTACTTATTTGTCTTAAATGCTTATTAATGAAACTCAGTTTCGACAGGTTTACCTTACACACTTTTTCTAAATATTCAATCCTCCCATATCTCCACTGTTCATAATCAGCCTTTGATAAATAGTCTAATCTCATCAATAAATCGACTACACTTACATACCCCTTCTCTTCCAACAACTCATTTACTTTTAAGTCCACTAATTTTGCCAATTCCAATTTGTTCATCAATCCTATTTTAATTTTCTAAGTTTCCATTAATAATAGTTTCATCTTCATGCGTATGGATTTTACTTATCAAATCATTCGTTATTTCTTCAACTAAGCCATTCAATAACTCTGAGTATTCTTGATATTCCTTCCATAGCACTTTCGTCAAGAACTCTTCGTTTATATTTACCATTACAGTTGTATATTTTTGTCGATGATACCTATATGGTTTAACTCCATACTTTCTGCAAATCGCTAATAACAGCTTTTTGTCCCATTCACTATTTGTCGAAAGCCTATATTCAACCGGATTCCTGTGAATCTCTAATTCTGGATACTTCTTTAAAATCCTTTCTTTTGCGGTTTTAGCTGCATTTTTCTCTCCATTAGTGCTCGCTCCAGATATTAAGGCTTCTATCTTTCTTATTCGATCAAGTAAGTTTTTCATTCATCAGATTTTAGTAACTCAAGTCTTATTTTTATTTATTTGATGACGCCGAACGGCCCGGCTACGTGACGTGCCGGACTCTAAATTTACCATTTTCGTTTCATTTCACAAATGCTAGCGCAGGCAGAGCAAAAGACCAAATTGGCGCAGCCTGGCTTTTGCTGCCTGTGCGGGTTTTTCATTCTCCATTTTCCTCTCGAAGATTTTTACCGGCATGGCATGTAGCCATTGTTGCAGGCAGTTTATTTACTTAATTCCTTCTATCTTATCTTTGTACACATTTACCAATTTGTAATCCTTGTTCATTTCAAGGACTCCACCCCATACTTCTTTTACCGTTTTATGGAATTCTTTCATACTCATATTGCCAAATCGGATATGGATTACTTTTGGCGGAGGCTCTTTAAACATTATCCGGTTTGAAAAATCGCTATCTTTTGTAATTATCGTTAATTCATGCTCTTTCGCATAATCCCATATTTCCTTATCCTTCATTGCAGCTGTAACAGCCCCCTAAATACTCTGACAAAAGTCTAAAAACTTTTTTAGAGATTTAGATATGGAAAAGCAAGAAAACAGAGGCCGGAAATTCAGCAAAAAGGAGAAGCTGGAGATTCTGGATGAAGCTAAAGCTTATGGGGTCAAAGTAACTTTGGCGAAGTATGATGTGTACCCTGCAACGTACTATTACTGGAAAAAGCAGTATCAAGCTGATGGTGCTGATGGCTTAGACCATAGCGTAGCTAAGGCCAACCGGAGCCGGATACGAGAGCTGGAAAACGAACTGGTCCATTACAAGCTCATGCTTGCAGAAGAGCAGTTGAGAAGCCGGTTAAAGGATGAGCTATTGAAAAAAAAGTACCCAGAGTTGAGAAAATAATGTTAGCAAAACAATACATGTCGCTGGGTTTGATGCGGGATGAAGTGTTAACGATAACGGGGCTTACCCGCCATGATTTATACTATCAGCCAACGGGCCGAAAAGTAGGCAAGCAAGCCACCCATTGGACACTGTTCAAAGACCCAGTAACTCAACTCTTAACGCGTCGTAGTAACGAGGAAGTAGTCACCGGTATTATCTCTATTTTGGCTGATAAAGATTTGCCAAATTGGTATCGTTTGGTGAGTGCTACTTTACAAGTTCGAGGTTGGTATATCAACCATAAAAAAGTGTACCGGCTGGAACAGGAAAATGGCCTTTTGTGTAAGGCCAGAAAACGTAAAGGGCGTAATTTTGTCCAGTACCGCAGAGTATGCCCGCAAGGCCCATTAAGGATCATTGAAATGGATATCAAGTACGTCTGGGTAGCTGGAAAGTCCTGCTACGCCTACGTCCTGACGATATTGGATACTTTTACCCGCTTTGCCTTACATTGGGCTGTAGGCTACGTCATGAAGCAAGAACAGATCAAGGATGCCTGGGATCAGGTCATCGTGAAATACTTGCAGCCAGCGGACTTGCTCAAAGCTCAAATCAGCGTCGAAATACGCAATGATAATGGCAAGCAATTTTGCAGTAAAATGGTCCAACAATACTTTCGGGACAACCACCTTGATCAGGTTTTTACTCATCCTTATACGCCCGAGGAAAATGGCCACGTAGAGAGCTTTCACAAGACCTTAGGCAGCTCTTTGAAAGGAGCCTATTTCCACACGCTCAAAGACTTGGAAAACCGGTTGAATAAGTTCTACCAGACTTACAATAATCATCGCCAGCATAGCTCTATAGCGATGCTCAGTCCGAGTATGTTTTGGGCACTCTGGGAGGATAACCAAATCGAAATGGAAACCTTCGATAAAAAGAAAGCTCGGTTCAAATTGAGGCTAAGTCTTCAGGATGTTTTATCTTGGAAAGAGATACACCGCTATGACTGTTCCTTCGGGTAATCAGAACCAGCAGGTGTTCCTCGCAATAATGAGGTTCCCTCGATGGGGCCTCATTATTAAAAACGTAATGGTAGGCCTACGCATTACTACCTTCGGTACAATCGTCACCGTTGGTGTTCTCGCAGAGCAAAGATAATACCATCACGAATGATTATTATTCACTAATAGAATTTTGTCCGATTCTTAGGGGGCTGAACCAGCAGCATCAATGTCAATTTGATGTACATATTCTTCGCTATTCCATAACCCAAAATAGTAGGGCAAATTTACATCTATCAAATATTTCGGCATATCTTTTTATCAGGCTGCTATATCTTTTATCCGGTAATTTTTATTCATCATTTCTAAGGCAAACTTCTTGCATGCTTCTATATCTTCTTTGACCAGAACCGGATATTGCTCTAGTATTTCTTCTTCTGTACTCCCATTAAATAGAAACTCCAAAATCGTCTGAGCCGTAACCCTCAATCCTCTTATCGTAGGTTTACCATTGCACAGTTCGTCATCTACAGTTATTCTCTCAAAAATGTATTCCATCTTCTATCTTTTTTATCAGTACATTTCTCTGTTATTCAGAGTTCCCATAAATCGGTTCTAACAAGATAAGGTTTTCAGATCAATTTAGTTGAATTCTAGTTAGGTCTCTATATCAACAATTCTTAATTAACCAACTAAAAATTGATTACCAGTTATTTAAACATATATTTTTATTCGATTGTACCAAATTGCCTGCAACGGCCCGGCTACGTGCTGTGCCGGATTCTAACCCGGATTATTCACGGCAAGGCATAAAAAAAGGGTATAAGTTCTTATATTAGAGTTGCTTAGCCCGGATTATTCACGGCAAGGCATAAAAAAAGGGTATAAGTTCTTATATTAGAGTTGCTTAGGCTTTAAAAAATATAAAAACTCCATACCCAAAAATGAGTAATAAAAATACGGCTTTTTATCAGAATAAAAAACAATACACCTTCGATTTTTCGGGCCAGGAAACCAGCTCAGATGGAGGCTTTAGCCTTCTGTACAAACTGGCGAGAAGATCAAAATTGATCAAAGCGTTCAGTGAGCAGGTCCCCGACCGGCGCGACCCTGAGCTGATCACTTACAGTGTTGAAGAGCTGATAATGCAACGGGTAATGCTGCTGGCTTGCGGTTACGAAGATTGTAATGATGTAGATTACCTCAGGGAAGACCCCTTGCTGAAAGCTCTAATGGATAACGGCTTGTGTTCTCAACCAACGCTGAGCCGCCTGGAAAACAGCCTGAACATGGGCGCCGTGTACCGGCTGGCTGAGTGGTGGGTTGACCGGTATGTGGCTAGTTTGCCCACTGATAAAGAGTATGTGATCATTGATGTGGATTGTACCGACGACCCTACCCATGGAGATCAGCAGGGCAGTTTGTTTCACGGCTACTACTGGCAGTGGATGCTCAATGAGCTGTTTTATATAGATGGGGAAACGGGGCAAATCATCCTGCCGGTATTGCGCCCCGGCAACGTACACTCCAATAAATGGAATGACAGGTTTTTGCGGGTAATCGCCAGGAAAATCCGCCAGCGCTTTGGGGATATTCAAATTATCGTCCGGGCTGATGGCGGGTTTTCCTGCCCTGGTTTTTATGAGGTAGTGGAGGAGCAAGACCTTGATTTTTGCATTGGCCTTACATCTAACCCCCGCCTGAAAGCGGCGGTCCGGAAATCTTATGACCGGGTCAATAAGCACTATGGGCAAAAGGGGGCCCGGCATCAAAAGTTTGTAGGGCCCTTCAGTTACCAGGCTGATTCCTGGGATAACCCTCAGCAAGTATATGCCAAAATTGAATCGACGGGCAAAGGCATGAATCTGCGTTTTATCGTTAGCAACTTTGCCGACGACGATGCCGAAGAGCTATACAAAGATTTTTATGTGCAACGCGGAGAGGCCTCTGAAAACCGGATCAAGGAAGTGAAGAACATGTGTTTTTCAGACCGGCTCAGTTGCCATCGTTTCAGTGCCAACTTCTTCCGGCTAATGCTGTCGTGCCTGGCTTATGAGTTGTTGCGCAATTTACGGGGACTGATCCGGAAAACGGCTCATGCCAAAGCCTGGGCCTGGTCGGTACAGTCTATCCGGCTATATCTGCTAAAAGTAGCTGCCCAGGTTCATGAAACGGTTCGCAGGATACACATTCGTTTTTCGCGAGCCTTTTCCCAACAGAACCTGTTCCGAGAAGTAATGATGCAGTGTTAGTGGCTCGCCAGCCAGGTGTCAACAAGGAGGGGGTTTTTTCTACAGGGGCAAGCCCTGGAGGGAAGGCTATGCCCTTGGCTCATCATTTTCGGCTTTTTTCCGGCAAAATGAGAAAAAATTCTTGGCGAAGAAAAATTAATTCTATTCCGACCGGGAGCCAAGGAGTAGTTTTGATAAAATCAGCGCGGCATGGAGTTAAAATTTAATTTCAACTCCATGCCGTGAATAATCCGGGCTAAATTTACCATTTTCGTTCCATTTCACAAATGCTAGCGCAGGCAGCAAAAGGCGATCTTGGCGCAGCCTGGCTTTTGCTGCCTGCGCGGGTTTTCCATCTCAATTTTCTTCTCGAAGATTTTTACCGGCATGGCATGTAGCCATTGTTGTAGCCAGCCGTTTTCAATTAAATATCTATATTATCAGGATTTCTCTTGGAATGGATTATCGCATGAATATTAACTACTCCACCAATAAAATCATAAATTATAATGTGATTTTTAAAATTACAGCACCTGAACCTCAATTCTCTTAATCTGCTATTCCTACATGGTGCACAAGATTCAGGATGATTTTCAAGTTTTTCGGTATATTCTACTAATTCATTCATGTATTTATCTGCCGATAATTCTCCACTTTGCTCTAAAATATAATCATGAATCTCCGCTAACATTTCCAAAGCTGAAAATGTCCAATTGACTACTGTTTTTTCGTCCAACTTTCAACTTGTTTTTTTACCTCTTCAGAAGTTAATGTATTCCCTTCTTTTACTTCTTGTCTTGAATATTCCAATACTGAGATCAAATCTTCAATAGAAATTGGGGTTCCCTCTCTTGCCAATTCACCCACTGAACCAAATGAATCAATAATTCCAAGATTCTTCAAGGATTTAATGATCTGATGGAAATCCTTTAAATTCGAAGACTTCACATTTATATAATATGTCTTGCTCATAACTTTGCTTTAACTGAATATTGTTTTACTCAATATCCAACTTTATTTTGAAATCTACAAGTTCGCTAATTTTTCTTCTTCTGTCTGGATACTCTCCAATCATCCCTATTGCCAGAAAAAATTTTATTTGGGCTCAACAAACTACAATGTCCAATGAGACTTTTGTTCCAAATAGTTTAATCGGAACTTCTTTTCATCTTTTAAATGGCTATATTTCTGATTTGACACAGCCTTCGATAGAGTTAAACACAGCTGAATCTTCCCTTAAATCAAACAAAAGTCAGAATTGTGATTTTCTTAATTTATCGGTTGGCTACAACGGCCAGGCTAGCCGCAGTACGCAGCGCAGCGGAGTATTGTCGGCTAGCCATTGTTGCAGGCTGTATTCATCATTCTTGAATTTTACACAGAAAGTCAATTTTAATATTCGTTTGTTTAAACTCTTTCATATCACCATTCTCATATAATTCGATATACGATCCTAATTCTAGATCCAATCTACCTTTCACCTTTTTATCTTCGGATATATTCAAATTTAATGTTGCCGTTGTAATCGGCATTTTTTTTATCCTATTAGGAGTATCATTCTCGTTCAATTTAAAAACATGCTCTCCATTCTTTCCAGTCGTCATTAGCCTTCCAACGATAGTAAACTCCTTTTCCTCTTTAATAATTATCGAAAGTAAATAACCAGGATCTTGAATAAACCCACTCAGATAGATTGAGAAATAGTCTTTTGGCTTTGGAAGACTTACTCTCTCCTTATCTCCCAAATAATATCTTAACCCTTCAAAGCACTCGCAAATCATTGGTGCCATATTTTTCGAATTGATTTCTTCCTCTTCTGGGTTTTTCTTTAAATCCTGTTCCCAAGATACTATACCAAATTGCACCAACGAATCTTTAGCTTCTCTTAAGTCTATTCCGAAAATCAATGAAAACCCATCTGCTAAATCTAGGTAAACATTCAGCCGCTTTAAAAAAGTCAAAAAAATACGATATTTAAGCCCATGGAACCGTCTGCCCTAAATAACCTGCTATCCAAGCTGCCGCCTGACATTAGCCAGGTGGTCAGGGTTATTGTTTCTATGCAGCAAGAAGCCATATCCCAGCGCGACGAAACGATCCGGGCATTAGAGCAGCGCATCAAAGAACTGGAAGCCCAGCTCAACCAAAACAGCCGGAACAGTTCTCGACCGCCGAGCAGTGATGGCCCTAAGAAGTCACGCACAACGTAAGCGTCCGAGCAAAGGCGTCTTGACTGCCGGTTTTCATGAATCTACCTTTGGGCAAAACCTAAAGATATGAATCCAGTCAAACGCGTACAAAAGTGGCAGGCTCTGCTGGCCGAGCAGTCTGCTTCCGGGTTAAGCAAGAAGGCATTTTGTGAACGAGAAGGTATCAATGCAGCTACTTTTTATTATTGGCAGCGCCGTCTGTCGGAACACGTTCCAGATGAAGGGGCCGGCTTCTTGCGCATCCGTCCCCGGGCCGCACACGAACCCCGGGCGGCACATGAAGTAGTAGTGTGCCTGGCCGATCAAGAGCTGCGCCTGCGCAGCGGTTCGCCAGCGACCCTGGCGCAAATCATCCAACATCTATGCCATGCTTAGTTTTTCTTCTCGACAGCGGTATTTCCTCTACGGCGGGGCCACAGATATGCGCAAGGGCTTTTCGGGGCTGAGCGGCCTGGTGCGGGCGCATATGGACCAGGAATTAATGAGCGGTGATGTATTCATTTTCGTGAACCGCCGCCGCGACCGTATTAAGCTGCTGATGTGGGATATAACAGGCTTTGCCCTGTATTACAAACAGCTGGAGCGGGGGACTTTTGAGTTGCCCCTGGCGGCCCGTGAGGGGACGGCCGAGCTAAGCTGGCCGGAGCTGGTGCTAGTGCTGGAAGGCATCGAATTAAAGTCCATAAAAAGGCGCAAAAGATACCGCCACGGTGCCTGATTTTGCTACCTTTTTCGTATCTTTTCACCAATGAAAGCAACCGTTTCCATAGCAGAACACGAGGCCGTTTTGGCCGAAAATGCGCAACTCAAATTCCGTTTGGAGAAGTTGGAGCGTATGCTGTTTGGGCGTAAGAGCGAACGCTTTGTAGCGGATGCTCCACCGGCCGGACAGCTCAATATGTTCGCTGCCGGCCAAGAGGCCGAAGCGGAGGGGGCGGAGATGGCCCCCTTGCGGGAAAAGATCAGCTACGAGCGCAATAAGCCGGTGGCAAAAAAGAAGCATCCCGGGCGCACACCGCTGCCGGAGCATTTCCCGGTAGAAGAAAAGGCCCTGGAACCGGAAGAAGATACTACGGGCATGGTGCGTGTTGGCGAGCACATCACCGAGTATGTGGAATATACACCGGCGGAGCTGAAGGTCATCCGGTTGATCCGCCCCAAATACGCCAAGCCCAATACGCGGGTGGATGAAAACACCGAGTTTGTTTGTGCACCGCTGCCTAGCCGCCCCATTGAAAAGAGTATTGCCTCGGCTAGTCTGCTAGCTCACATTATTATCAATAAATATATTGATCATTTGCCTTTTTACCGGCAGATCCAGCGTTTTAAGCGCAATCATGACTGGGCGGTCCACAAATCAACCATCAATAGCTGGTTTGTAGCCGTTTGCACCCTACTCAAGCCGCTATACGAAGTCCATCGCCAGCAGATATTGGAACAGGCCTATCTGCAAGCCGACGAATCAAAAATAAAGGTCTTGACCAAAATCCTCAAAGACAAGAACGGTAATCGTATCAAAGTAGATACCCGTAAAAAGGGCAGCAAACAGATGCTGGGCTGGATGTGGGCAATACGTAGCCCACAGACCGGGCAGGTGCTGTTTGTCTATGAAGATAATCGTGGCCAGAAGGCCGCCAATACTGTATTGAGCGGCTTCCAGGGCGGCTTTTTACAGACCGACGGACTGGGCTCCTACAACCAGATCGCTGCACGTGCCGATGTAGAACGCCTGGGCTGCTGGGCACATGTGCGGCGTAAGTTCTTCGAAGCACAGGGCAATGATAAAAAACGAGCCCAGCATGCTCTGGGACTGATCCAGCAGATCTATGGCCACGAACGCAAAACCGCAGAATATACCCCCGAAAAACGTAAGGCCTATCGGGAAGAGCATCTACTGCCTTTGTTCCAGGAGTTTAAAGACTGGCTGGATGAGCAATGCGTCTATGTCACCCCCAAAAGTGCAATGGGGCAGGCCTTCACCTATGCCCAAAACCAATGGCCCACTTTAGTAACCCTATTCCAGGACGGCCGCCTACTCATCGATAATAACCATATCGAAAACAAAATCCGGCCTCTGGCCTTGGGCAGAAAGAACTATCTCTTTGCCGGGTCCCACGAAGCCGCTCAGCGGGCCGCCATGATCTACAGCTTCATGGCCAGCTGTAAGGAACATCAGATCAATCCTTACCAATGGCTTAAAGACACCCTCGATCGTATCCCTGATACCAAGCTCTCCGAACTCAACACCCTAATACCCAGCCCCCAGTGGAAACCGATGGAGCAAAACACGTAGTTGCTCGGACGCTTACCGCACAACAACCCAAAAAAGCAAGAAAGGCAGGAAACCCGGTGGACAGCCAGGGCATAAGGGCACTACTTTGAAGATGGTGCCCAGCGCCGAGGCGAAGATTGAGGACCATTACCCAAAGGCTTGCTCTGGTTGCGGCGCAGATTTATCGGGGCAGCCAAGCTTGGGGTTTGACCGCCGTCAGGTCTTCGATATCCCACCAATTGAGATACAAGTCACAGAGCACCGTGCACACCGCGCCAGCTGTTCCTGCTGTGGGGTGCGCACGCAGGGGCTCTTCCCCGCCGAAGCTACAAATAATGCGGTGTACGGCCCCAACCTGCGGACATTTGCCAGCTACTGCATGTCCTACCAATTGCTGCCTTACGGACGCACGGCAGAACTGCTGTCCGATTTTTTAGGGCAGCCAATAAGCGAAGGGACGCTGGACAATATGCTTTCAGAGGCTTGCTGCCAACTGGACAGCTTCAGCGAGCAAATAATAAGGCGCTTTCAACAAGAGGAGGTAGCCGGCTTTGACGAAACAGGCGTGCGCGCGCAAGGGCAGGCTTATGCCCATGTGTCCAGCGGCAGCGCCCATACTTACTTCTTTCTTGGAAAGCGGGGCTATGCTACGATGGACGAAATGGGCATCTTGCCAGGTTTTAAAGGCATTGCAGTGCATGACCGCTACGCTAACTACTTCGGCTATGACTGCCAGCATAGCCTGTGCAATGCCCATTTACTGCGCAACTTACAAGCCGTCATTGACGAGCATAATGATTACTGGGCCCGGCAACTGCAGGAACTGCTCAAAAACATCAATAAAGCAGTAAAACGGGCAAAAGCGCAAGGCAAAGATGCGTTTTCTTCCAGCCACTGCGCACAGTACCGCCAACGATACATGACCTGGGTACAACAGGGGCTAAAACTGCACCCTGCTATAAATGGGGATGGCACAAAAGGGCCGCCTAAGCAAACCAAAACCCACAACCTCCTTATGGCCTTAAAAGAATATGCCAGCGAGGTGCTCCGTTTCCTGTACGACTTCCGGGTCCCTTTTGACAACAACAGGGCGGAGCGGGACATAAGGATGCTAAAAGTGAAAATGAAAATATCCGGTTTCTTTCACAGCATAGAGACTGGCAACCGCTTCCTGCGTATCAGGGCTTTCTTATCCACAGCCACTAAACAGGGATACTCCGCTTTTGAGGCCATGAAGAAGCTCTTCACTGGCCAAACTGAGCCATTCGTATCGAATTTGGTCTGGGGCGATTGATATACCGGCTGAATGGTTACATACTGATACCCTCATTTATTTTATTGCTCGTAAAATCAACTTAACCCAATGAAAATCATTCAATTATTCTCCTGCTGAATCTATTCAATGCACCTGCGAACCCTTAAGATTCAATCTTATTCGGGCATGAAACCTTATTTGCTCATTGATTTTCATTTACCGGTTGATTTTCATAAGCCCCCTGGACGCGGACTCCTTTCCTGATACCGTTTTTATTTCCATTCAACCGGGCCGCGGTAACTCTTGATCTAATTTTTCAATTCGGGCTATCCCAATTCTCCTAAACCAACTATAAAACTGTAGAAACTTCATTTGCCCCGCCTTAAAAGACTTTTCTCCAATGGACTAACCAATTTAAGCCCAGTTTCTGAAAATTTCTACTCGGGCATTTTCCATTTCCAGGCGGGGAGAATCCTTATTTCAAATTCTTACTGATACCTTTCATTAGTTGCGCGATTGTCTGTGAACGGCCCGGCTACGTGACGTGCCGGACTCTAAATTTACCATTTTCGTCTCAATTCACAAATACTAGCGCAGGCAGCAAAAGACGAAACTGGCGCAGCCTGGCTTTTGCTGCCTGCGCGGGTTTTCCATCTCAATTTTCTTCTCGAAGATTTTTACCGGCATGGCATGTAGCCATTGTTGGGCGCTTCCATTTTATTCGTCGTAAACCTAAAAAAGCGACCGGTTTACCAATTCTGGATACTTCAAAAGGGCCGTTTTTACCGATTTCTCAATCATTTTGAACCGATTCTCTAATTCTGATGATCTCAAATTGATCTTGAAAACTGATCTCAATTTACCGGTTTCAAATTCTTGATCTTGAAAGTCAATCTCTCTAATTGATCCAAATTTCTAATCTCCAGTCTTCAATTTGATTCATCTAAATTTCAGTTTTTCAGGTCGATCTCAAATTCAAGTTGGCCAATTCAATCTACTGATTTTCAATCTCTAAAATTTCAACTTGATTCTCGACAACCCGATTCAATTTGATCAGACTCTTATTCGGTGAAAGGTTCAAATCCTTGACCTTATCCCCTATTCAATTCGATGGTTTACCCAAATTCTTGATTTCCCGTATTGAGGCCCTAAACGCAAAATCTCTCCAAAAAACTCGATTTCCTTTTTCGATGACAGGGAGCGGATATTGTTAAGGATCTCAATTATTCGGGACAACGGATTACCCGATAAAACAACTCTATTTTCCTTTTTTGCCTGCCTAATTGGGCTATACATTCAATTGACCGTAACAAACAAAACTCGGGTTGCAAAAACCAATTACTCCCGATTTTAAAAGGCAGGCTTTCTACCTAATCATTTGTTTATCAGTTTTTTATTCCCAAAATGGAGTGCGCCCAACGGCCCGGCTACGTGCCGTGCCGGATTCTAAATTTACCATTTTCGTCTTAATTCACAAATGCTAGCGCAGGCAGCAAAAGACCAAACTGGCGCAGCCTGCTTTTGCTGCCTGCGCGGGTTTTTCAATTTCCATTTTCCTCTCGAAGATTTTTACCGGCATGGCATGTAGCCATTGTTGGGCGCAGGGTCTAAATCTTTATTATTTTTTGAGAAAAAATTTGATTAGAAGAAACAACTTGTATAAAGTAGACTCCTTGTATTAATTCCTCTAAATCAATTTGATTGTGGTTGAATGGTAATTTTCCAACTTTAATTATTTTTCCCTGCCCGTCGATAACTCTATACTCAAAATCATCAGAGTCCGTATTTTCAAAACTGATATTTAGAGTATTTCTCAACGGATTGGGATATACTTTAAAAGATGGAGTTGAAATATTATCCAGGCTAGAAACAGTAGATTCAATAATTCTTTTGAATGAATAAAATTCTTCTTTCGAAAATACGGTATGTCTATTCCCAGCACTCCAAGTTAATACACCAAAGTTGGTGTAAGAGACGTCATTATCAATGCTTATCATAGGACTTCCGCTTTCACCAGGAAAACCTACAACTTGATTTACTCCAACCAAGTTAGAGTTCACATTTCCAACAAGATCAAAAGTGCCATACTGATAATACAATGTATCACCATTAAATTCATCAGAAAAATTTGGGAAAATATTAGGATAGGCAAACTTGTAGTAAACTTTGTTTATGTAGTCATTTAATTGTTCAAAGAACCCTATTCCTAACCAACCTGTAGTTAGGCCTATGTTATCATCAATCTGAATAACTGCTAAATCAGGATCGAGATCCCATTTTTCAAAATGGAAAACTTTAGAAGCATATCTACATGAGAAAACACTTGAAGGTTCACCATTGTCATATGCGGGGCAAACAAGAATAGAGTCATATAAGAGAGAATCTGGATTATTTGAGGATAAACTAAATAGGCAATGTGCAGATGTTAAAATTTGATTTTTACCAATAAATGCACCGGAACAAATACTGGTCAAGGAATCATTCTGATTGGCAAAAATCTTGACTGAGGTTCTAAATGGGTAGGAATTAATATCGTATTGGTCAGCAACTTTCACCCTATTTGTAAAGTTCGTTTCGGGGATAACGTTTTCAAATGGCGTAGAAGTTGGCAGAATAACTGTAGGATAATCAGCGCTTCCAATATAATGTGATGTACTATCAGCTGTTAAGTTAGGTAAGTTATCCAGTGTATCTATAAAGGAAATCTCATTATTGAGTAAATCATGTACCATTAATCTCTTTTGTTGAGAGAATACCAAAGTAGAGCTTATTGAGAAAACGAAGAGAATAGTTAAACTTTTCATACGTGCTAGTTGATTTATGATTTGAGTAATGATATCGTAGAAACGATTAATCATCTCCTATATTCGAAAGTGCCTATATTTAACAGTCTTAAAAGTTATGTTTCTAATACTTTGAAATATTAAATTTAGGAGTCGTTTCCTGTATCGTTTATTTTGACTGCCTTGCGCCCAACGGCCAGGCTACGTGACGTGCCGGACTCTAAATTTACCATTTTCCTTTCATTTCACAAATACTAGCGCAGGCAGCAAAAGACAAAACTGGCGCAGCCTGGCTTTTGCTGCCTGCGCGGGTTTTCCATCTCCATTTTTCTTTCGAAGATTTTTACCGGCATGGCATGTAGCCATTGTTGGGCGCTTCCATTTTATTCGTTGTAAACCTAAAAAAGCGACCGTTTTAACGGTTCTGGATACTTTAAAAGGGCCTTTTCTACTGATTTTTCAATCTCATTGAATCGATTCCCTAATTCTGATGATCTCAAATTGATCTTGAAAACTGATCTCAATTTACCGGTTTCAAATTCCTGATCTTGAAGACTAATCTCCCAAATTGATCAAAATTTCTAATCTCCAGTCTTCAATTTGATTCGGCTAAATTCCAGTTTTTCAAGTCGATCTCAATTCAAGTTGACCAATTCAATCTACTGATTTTCAATCTCTAAAATTTCAACTTGATTCTCGACAACCCGATTCAATTTGATCAGATTCTTATTCGGTGAAAGGTTCAAAATTCTTGATCTCCTACCCTACTCAATTCAACGGTTTACCCAAATTCTTGATTTTCCGTATTGAGGCCCTAAACGTAAACTCTCTCCCAAAAACTCAATTTCTTCTTTCGATGACAGGGAGCGGTAATTGTTAAGGATCTCAATTATTCGGGACAACGGATTACCCGATAAAACAACTCTATTTTCCTTTTTTGCCTGCCTAATTGGGCTATACATTCAATTGACCGTAACAAACAAAACTCGGGTTCCAAAAACCAATTATTCCCGATTTTCAAAGGCAGGCTTAATCTCTAATCGTTTGTTTATCAGTTTTTTATTCCCAGAATGGAGTGCGCCCAACGGCCCGGCTACGTGACGTGCCGGATTCTAAATTTACCATTTTCGTCTTAATTCACAAATGCTAGCGCAGGCAGCAAAAGGCGAAATTGGCGCAGCCTGGCTTTTGCTGCCTGCGCGGGTTTTTCAATCTCCATTTTCCTCTCGAAGATTTTTACCGGCATGGCATGTAGCCATTGTTATGGGTTGCCGCTTTATTCTTTTCACCGTTTCAAAAAAAGGGCCCATTTCAAATTCTGGATAAACCAAAAGGCGGCTGTTCAATTCTTTTCAACTGATTTCAATTTGCTGATTTTCAGTCGATTCAATTTCAAAATCTTGATTCTTTAATTTGATCTTCTTGAATCTAAAATCAACCAAAAATCGGACGATAATCAATCTGGTTCAGGATTCAGGCCTCAATTTCCAGAAGATTCAACCTGATTTTTGATCTCTTCAATTTACTGGATTCAATCTCCCAAATTCATCAAAATTAGTTTCAGGTTCTCCAAATCTTGAGTTTTTGATCTCTGATCTTAGATTGTCAAATTGATTCAATCAACGTTCTCCGTTTCAAAATCTCCAGATTCCTGATTCCCAAATTCTGTTTTTGGACGAAATTCTGATTCTTGGTTTTTATTCAAAAGCCGCCTAAACTCAAACTCCTTCTGAAAAAACCAATATCATTTTTCAAGATGGGCCCGGTTAATCTTAAGCATCCAAATTTTTCGTTTTCTGCCCGATTCACCGTAAAGAATACAATACTCGACAGGGCATTTACCCGCCTTTTTAAATTTCAATTGCCCGATTTGAAAATCAGTTCTCGATTTCCGGACAATTACCCGATTCTGAGTTCCATTTTTGAGGCGGGACAATTCATACTTTCAATTCCATAGAATACCAATTCTGATGCGGTACCCCATAACGGGAACGTGCAGCCGCAGTACGTAGCGCAGCGGAGTATTGCCGGCTGCACTGTGTTCACAGCATTCGCGTTTTATTCGATATTGCCAAAATAAGCGGCCATCTCTCTATCTTCGAAGACGAGAAAGGGGGCTTTTCCCAAATTTATCCAATTTATTCGTTGAGGACAAACCAATTTTCGGGCGTAACAGCTAACCTCATTTGTTTTATCGCCCGTAAAAACCAACTTAACCCAATGAAAATCATTCAATTATTCTCCTGCTAAATCTATTCAATGCACCTGCGAACCCTCAAAAACCAATCTTATTCGGGCATGAAACCCATATTTGCTCGTTGATTTTCATTTACCATTTTGATTTTCATAAGCCCCCTGGACGCGGGCTCTTTTCCTGATACCGTTTTCATTTCCATCGGACGGGGCCGCGATAACTCTTGATCTGATTTTTCTATTCGGGCTATCCCGATTCTCGTAAACCAACTAAAAAACTGTAGAACTTCTCATTTACCCCGCCTTAACAGACTTTTTCTCCAATGGACTAACCAGTTTATACCCAGTTTCTGAAAATTTCTACTCGGGCATTTTCCATTTCCAGGCGGGGAGAATCCTTATTTCAAATTCTTACTGATACCTTTCATCAGTTGCGCGATTGTCTGTGAACGGCCCGGCTACGTGCCGTGCCGGATTCTAAAATTACCATTTCAGTTTCCATTTCACAAATGCTAGCGCTGGCAGCAAAAGAGCAAATTGGCGCAGCTTGGCTTTTGCTGACTGTGCGGGTTTTTCATCTCTATTTTCTTCTCGAAAGTTTTTTACCGGCATGGCATGTAGCCATTGTTAGCATCAGTTTTCTTTCCTATCTTCATCGTCAAAATTAACGAGGATTTTATTTAACTCTTTTATCGGTCCAGTCCCAATTCCACCTTTTTTAATAGTCAATTTTATTGATTCCTTGAATTTCGATTTGTCGATTTCAATATTGTTTTCAGCTATGTAAAAGATTGCAGATGAATTATGAAACTCTATTGCCAAATCTTTGATTCTATCATTGTATTTTTCATCATGCTTTTTGTCTTTCAGAGCAATGTATTGCAAAAAATGATTTTCATCTAACTTATACAATATTAAACTATCCATTTTTTTATGTCTGTCTCAGAATCTGGATAGAAATTTACTGCTTCAAAATATATTTCTGTACAAATATCTGAGACCAATATTTGGTCACCACTCATCTTTGAAAAGCTTTCATTGTCTTGTAGGGCATCATTAAATGCTTTTGATGGTTTAATTAATTCTCGTTCAATTAGTGATTTATATGCATAAGTTCTTATTAACGGATTTTCATGGGTTGTCAATCCTTTTAGTTTTTCGTCACTCGCTTTTGATTTAAGCTTCAGAAATTTTTGATATTGTTCACTTTTTTCTCCAATAAAACCAATATGTTCTGATTCCATCATTTTATCTTGTGCAATTTCTTCAACAAGCTTATTTACATCTATACAAGAAGTTGTGAAAAATATGATTAATATAATGGTAATTTTTTTCATTTTCAATTGATGCTAACGGCCCGGCTACGCGCAGGCTGGGATTCTAAATTTACTCTTTTCGTCCGATTTCACCAATACCAGCGCAGGCAGCAAAAGGCGAAATTGGCAAAGCCTGGCTTTTGCTGACTGCAGCGGGCTTTTCATTCTGATTTTTCAATCGTAGATTTTTACCCAGCTTGAGTGTAGCCATTGTTGGGCGCTTCCATTTTATTCGTTGTAAACCTAAAAAAGCGACCGATTTACCGGTTCTGGATACTCCAAAAGGGCCGTTTTTACCGATTTTTCAATCTTTTTAAACCGGTTCTCTAATTCTGATGATCTCAAATTGATCTTGAAAGCTGATCTCAATTTACCGGTTTCAAATTCTTGATCTTGAAAGTCAATCTCCCAAATTGATCAAAATTTCTAATCTCCAGTCTTCAATTTGATTCGGCTAAATTCCAGTTTTTCAAGTCGATCTCAATTCAAGTTGACCAATTTAATCTACTGATTTTCAATCTCTAAAATTTCAACTTGATTCACGGCACCCCGATTCAATTTGATCAGATTCTTATTCGGTGAAAGGTTCAGATTTCTTGATCTCCTACCCTACTCAATTCAACGGTTTACCCAAATTCTTGATTTTCCGTATTGAGGCCCTAAACGCAAGCTCTCTCCAAAAAACTCGATTTCTTCTTTCGATGACAGGGAGCGGTAATTGTTAAGGATCTCAATTATTCGGGACAACGGATTACCCGATAAAACAACTCTATTTTCCTTTTTTGCCTGCCTAATTGGGCTATACATTCAATTGACCGTAACAAACAAAACTCGGGTTCCAAAAACCAATTATTCCCGATTTTAAAAGGCAGGCTTAATCTCTAATCGTTTGTTTATCAGTTTTTTATTCCCAAAATGGAGTGCGCCCAACGGCCAGGCTACACGCAGTGGGGGATTTTTCCATCAACCCTTTCTGTTCTTGATTCAAATATACAGCGCAGACAGCAAAAAGACGAAATTGGCGAAGCTTGGCTTTTTGATGGCTGTGCGGATTTTGATTCACCTTTTTCATTTCTAGGATTTTACCCCCATTGTGTGTAGCCCTGTGTTGGGTGCAGGGCGGGTTGGCTGTGAGCCCGAGCAATTGCCGCACATAAGAGCCCTTAGGCGAGGATGTGCGCAGTGCCGGGCGGGCGGGATGGCTCCCCCCGGTAGGGCTTGCACCCAACGGCCCGGCTACGCGCAGGCTGGGATTCTAAATTTACTCTTTTCGTCCGATTTCACCAATACTAGCGCAGGCAGCAAAAGGCGAAACTGGCAAAGCCTGGCTTTTGCTGACTGCAGCGGGCTTTTCATTCTGATTTTTCAATCGTAGATTTTTACCCAGCTTGTGTGTAGCCATTGTTGGGCGCTTCCATTTTATTCGTTGTAAACCTAAAAAAGCGACCGTTTTACCGATTCTGGATACTTCAAAAGGGCCTTTTCTACTGATTTCTCAATCATTTTGAACCGATTCCCTAATTCTGATGATCTCAAATTGATCTTGAAAACTGATCTCAATTTACCGGTTTCAAATTCCTGATCTTGAAGACTAATCTCCCAAATTGATCAAAATTTCTAATCTCCAGTCTTCAATTTGATTCGGCTAAATTCCAGTTTTTCAAGTCGATCTCAATTCAAGTTGACCAATTCAATCTACTGATTTTCAATCTCTAAAATTTCAACTTGATTCTCGACAACCCGATTCAATTTGATCAGACTCTTATTCGGTGAAAGGTTCAAATCCTTGACCTTATCCCCTATTCAATTCGATGGTTTACCCAAATTCTTGATTTCCCGTATTGAGGCCCTAAACGCAAAATCTCTCCAAAAAACTCGATTTCCTTTTTCGATGACAGGGAGCGGATATTGTTAAGGATCTCAATTATTCGGGACAACGGATTACCCGATAAAACAACTCTATTTTCCATTTTTTTGCCTGCCTAATTGGGCTATACATTCAATTGACCGTAACAAACAAAACTCGGGTTCCAAAAACCAATTATTCCCGATTTTCAAAGGCAGGCTTAATCTCTAATCATTTGTTTATCAGTTTTTTATTCCCAGAATGGAGTGCGCCCAACGGGAACGTGCAGCCGCAGTACGTAGCGCAGCGGAGTATTGCCGGCTGCACTGTGTTCACAGCATTCGCGTTTTATTCGATATTGCCAAAATAAGCGGCCATCTCTCTATCTTCGAAGACGAGAAAGGGGGCTTTTCCCAAATTTATCCAATTTATTCGTTGAGGACAAACCAATTTTCGGGCGTAACAGCTAACCTCATTTGTTTTATCGCCCGTAAAAACCAACTTAACCCAATGAAAATCATTCAATTATTCTCCTGCTAAATCTATTCAATGCACCTGCGAACCCTCAAAAACCAATCTTATTCGGGCATGAAACCCATATTTGCTCGTTGATTTTCATTTACCATTTTGATTTTCATAAGCCCCCTGGACGCGGGCTCTTTTCCTGATACCGTTTTCATTTCCATCGGACGGGGCCGCGATAACTCTTGATCTGATTTTTCTATTCGGGCTATCCCGATTCTCGTAAACCAACTAAAAAACTGTAGAACTTCTCATTTACCCCGCCTTAACAGACTTTTTCTCCAATGGACTAACCAGTTTATACCCAGTTTCTGAAAATTTCTACTCGGGCATTTTCCATTTCCAGGCGGGGAGAATCCTTATTTCAAATTCTTACTGATACCTTTCATCAGTTGCGCGATTGTCTGTGAACGGCCCGGCTACGCGCAGGCTGGGATTCTAAATTTACTCTTTTCGTTCGATTTCACCAATACTAGCGCAGGCAGCAAAAGACGAAACTGGCGAAGCCTGGCTTTTGCTGCCTGCAGCGGGCTTTTCATTCTCTTTTTTCAATCGTAGATTTTTACCCAGCTTGAGTGTAGCCATTGTTGGGCGCTTCCATTTTATTCATTGTAAACCTGAAAAAGCGACCGTTTTACCGGTTCTGGATACTTTAAAAGGGCCTTTTCTACTGATTTTTCAATCTCATTGAATCGATTCCCTAATTCTGATGATCTCAAATTGATCTTGAAAACTGATCTCAATTTACCGGTTTCAAATTCCTGATCTTGAAAGTCAATCTCCCAAATTGATCAAAATTTCTAATCTCCAGTCTTCAATTTGATTCGGCTAAATTCCAGTTTTTCAAGTCGATCTCAATTCAAGTTGACCAATTCAATCTACTGATTTTCAATCTCTAAAATTTCAACTTGATTCTCGACAACCCGATTCAATTTGATCAGATTCTTATTCGGTGAAAGGTTCAAAATTCTTGACCTCCTACCCTATTCAATTCAACGGTTTACCCAATTCTTGATTTTCCATATTGAGGCCCTAAACGCAAACTCTCTCCAAAAAACTCAATTTCTTCTTTCGATGACAGGGAGCGGATATTGTTAAGGATCTCAATTATTCGGGACAACGGATTACCCGATAGAAATACTGATTTTCCATTTTTTGCCTGCCTAATTGGGCTATACATTCAATTGACCGTAACAAACAAAACTCGGGTTCCAAAAACCAATTATTCCCGATTTTCAAAGGCAGGCTTAATCTCTAATCGTTTGTTTATCAGTTTTTTATTCCCAGAATGGAGTGCGCCCAACGGCCCGGCTACGTGACGTGCCGGATTCTAAATTTACCATTTTCGTCTTAATTCACAAATGCTAGCGCAGGCAGCAAAAGGCGAAATTGGCGCAGCCTGGCTTTTGCTGCCTGCGCGGGTTTTTCAATCTCCATTTTCCTCTCGAAGATTTTTACCGGCATGGCATGTAGCCATTGTTATGGGTTGCCGCTTTATTCTTTTCACCGTTTCAAAAAAAGGGCCCATTTCAAATTCTGGATAAACCAAAAGGCGGCTGTTCAATTCTTTTCAACTGATTTCAATTTGCTGATTTTCAGTCGATTCAATTTCAAAATCTTGATTCTTTAATTTGATCTTCTTGAATCTAAAATCAACCAAAAATCGGACGATAATCAATCTGGTTCAGGATTCAGGCCTCAATTTCCAGAAGATTCAACCTGATTTTTGATCTCTTCAATTTACTGGATTCAATCTCCCAAATTCATCAAAATTAGTTTCAGGTTCTCCAAATCTTGAGTTTTTGATCTCTGATCTTAGATTGTCAAATTGATTCAATCAACGTTCTCCGTTTCAAAATCTCCAGATTCCTGATTCCCAAATTCTGTTTTTGGACGAAATTCTGATTCTTGGTTTTTATTCAAAAGCCGCCTAAACTCAAACTCCTTCTGAAAAAACCAATCTCATTTTTCAAGATGGGCCCGGTTAATCTTAAGAATCCAAATTTTTCGTTTTCTGTCCGATTCACCGTAAAAAATGCAATACTCGACAGGACCTTTACCCGCCTTTCAAAATTTCAATTACTCGATTTGGAACTCGAGTTCTCGATTTCTGGACAATTACCCGATTCTGAGTTTTCATTTTCGAGGCGGGACAATTCATATTTTCAATTCCATAGAATGCCAATTCTAATGCGGTACCCCATAACGGCCCGGCTACGTGACGTGCCGGACTCTAAATTTACCATTTTCGTTTCAATTCACAAATGCTAGCGCAGGCAGCAAAAGGCGAAACTGGCGCAGCCTGGCTTTTGCTGCCTGCGCGGGTTTTTCAACCTGCATTTTCCTCTCGAAGATTTTTACCGGCATGGCATGTAGCCATTGTTGCCTGCAGGTGGTTTTTCCGGGTATTCTTAATTTCTGAATGATTCAATATTCTCTTCAAACCATTTCCTCGATTCATCCAAACTTATTTCACCTGATGCCATTTCCATTGTAAAGTTGAACAGGATTTCATTTGTTCCCGATCCTGATTTTGGAACTTGTTTATCTCCTATTTCTATTTTTGAAAGGTCTTCTTTTAGTTTGTACCCATTTAACTTCATGAATAACAGCCCACTTCCTAATCCTGTCCGTTTATTCCCGTCTTGAAATACATGATTGGATATTATCGAAAACATGTAAACTGCTGCCTTTTCAAATATTTTTGAATAGATTTCTTGGCCAAACATCTCTCCTTTTACTGCATCTATCACATATTCTAATCCATTTTCATTTAGCAGGTTGTTAGGTGGCACAAAATTTCCTCCATGTTGATCAATCGTCATGCGGTTTATCAGGATAATATCCTCTCTTTCCAGGTACTCCATCTCTTAAGCAAGAGATTTAAAAACCTCTCCATATTTGTCGAAATCTTCCTGAATCATCTCTTTCAATCTATTCGACCTCTCATTCCTGACATTTGAATCAATGATGCTATTCTCGGACAAAATCTCTGTCAGAATCTCCTTAAAATAATTTGGGTTCTCTATCAAAACCTCTGTGATTACTGACTTAAGAACCTCTTTATCTACTTTTTCGATATTCATCCTGTTCTTTACTTTTTACGGTCATCAACCTGTTCAACTTTCCTTAACACCCATTCACAAATTTTAGTTTCTTATCTAGCTTGCAGGCAACGGGAACGTGCAGCCGCAGTACGCAGCGCAGCGGAGTATTGTCGGCTGCACTGTGTTGGGTGCTTCCATTTTTATTCTTCGTAAACCTATAAAAGCGACCGGTTTAACAATTCTGGATACTTCAAAAGGGCCGTTTTTAACTGTTTTTCAATCTTTTTGAACCAATTCCCTGATTCTGATGATCTCAAATTGATCTTGAAATCTGATCTCAATTTACGGTTTTGATTCCTGATCTTGAAAGTTAATCTCTCAAATTGATCAAAATTTCTAATCTCCAGTCTTCAATTTGATTCGGCTAAATTTCAGTTTTCAGGTTGATCTCACATTCAAGTTGACCGATTCAATCTACTGATTTTCAATCTCTAAAATTTCAACTTGATTCTCGAAAACCCGATTCAATTTAATCAGATTCTTATTCGGTGTAAGGTTCAAAATTTCTTGTCCTCCTACCCTATTCAATTCGACGGTTTACCCAAATTCTTGATTTTCCGTATTGAGGCCCTAAACGTAAACTCTCTCCAGAAAACTCGATTTCTTTTTTCGACGATAGGGAGCGTATATTGTTAAGGATTTCAATTATTCGGGACAACGGATTACCCGATAAAACAACTCTATTTTCCTTTTTTTGCCTGCCTAATTGGTCTATACGTTCAATTGACCGTAACACACAAAGCTCGGGTTTCAAAAACCAATTATTCCCGATTTCCAAAGGCAGGCTTTCTACCTAATCATTTGTTTATCAGCTTTTTATCCCCAAAATGGAGTGCACCCAACGGCCCGGCTACGTGACGTGCCGGATTCTAAATTTACCATTTTCGTCTCAATTCACAAATGCTAGCGCAGGCAGCAAAAGACGAAACTGGCGCAGCCTGGCTTTTGCTGCCTGCGCGGGTTTTCCATCTCAATTTTCTTCTCGAAGATTTTTACCGGCATGGCATGTAGCCATTGTTGGGCGCTTCCATTTTTTTCTTCGTAAACCTAAAAAAAGCGACCGGTTTACCGATTCTGGATACTTCAAAAGGGCCGTTTTTTCCGATTTTTCAATCTTTTTGAACCGATTTTCAATTCTGATGATCTCAAATTGATCTTGAAAACTGATCTCAATTTACCGGTTTCAAATTCCTGATCTTGAAGACTAATCTCCCAAATTGATCAAAATTTCTAATCTCCAGTCTTCGATTGATTCGGCTAAATTCCAGTTTTTCAAGATAATCCTGATTCAAGTTGACCAATTCAATCTGCTGATTTTCAATCTCTAAAAATTCAACTTGATTCACGACAACCCGATTCAATTTGATCAGATTCTTATTCGGTGAAAGGTTCAAATTTCTTGATCTCCTACCCTACTCAATTCAACGGTTTACCCAAATTCTTGATTTTCCGTATTGAGGCCCTAAACGCAAGCTCTCTCCAAAAAACTCGATTTCTTCTTTCGATGACAGGGAGCGGTAATTGTTAAGGATCTCAATTATTCGGGACAACGAATTACCCGATAGAAATACTGATTTTCCATTTTTTTGCCTGCCTAATTGGGTCATACAATCAATTGACCGTAACCAACAAAACTCGGGTTCTAAAACCAATTATTTCCGATTTTCAAAGGCAGGCTTAATCTCTAATCGTTTGTTTATCAGATTTTTATTCCCAAAATGGAGTGCGCCCAACGGCCCGGCTACGCGCAGGCTGGGATTCTAAATTTACTCTTTTCGTTTGATTTCACCAATACCAGCGCAGGCAGCAAAAGGCGAAACTGGCAAAGCCTGGCTTTTGCTGACTGCAGCGGGCTTCTCATTCTCTTTTTTCAATCGTAGATTTTTACCCAGCTTGAGTGTAGCCATTGTTATGGGTTGCCGCTTTATTCTTTTCACCGTTTCAAAAAAAGGGCCCATTTTAAATTCTGGATAAACCAAAAGGCGGCTGTTCAATTCTTTTCAACTGATTTTAACCTCTTGGTTTTCAGTTGATTCAATTTCAGGATTCTGATTCTTCAATTTGATCGGTCCTTATTTCTAATCAACCAAAAATCTTACGAGAATCAACCTGATTCAGGGATTCTGATCTCAATTTCCAGAAGATTCAACCAGATTTTTGATCTCTGATTTACTCAATTCGATTTCCCAGATTCATCAAAATCAGTTTCAGGTTCTCCAAATTCAAAGTTCTTGATCTTGGTTGTGCAATTGATTCAATCAACGTTTCCCTGTTCAAAATTTCCAGATTCCTGATTCTCGAATTCTGTTTTTGGACAAGGTTCAAATTCCTGATTTCTATTTCAAAAGCCGCCAAAACCCAAACTCCTTCTGAAAAAACCAATCCCATTTTTCAAGATGGGCCCGGTTAATCTTAAGAATCCAAATTTTTCGTTTTCTGTCCGATTAACCGTAAAAAATGCAATACTCGATAGGACCTTTACCCGCCTTTCAAAATTCCAATTACCCAATTTGGAACTCAAGTTCTCGATTTATGGACAATTCTCGATTCTGAGTTTTCATTTTTGAGGCGGGAGAATTCATATTTTCAATTCCATAGAATACCAATTCTGATGCGGTACCCCATAACGGGTTGTGCAGCCGCAGTACGTAGCGCAGCGAAGTATTGTCGGCTGCACTGTGTTCCGCGCATTTTCAATTAAAGTTACTCAATACACTTATTAATTCAATGTTTAGTCCGTTTTCCTTTCTCTTACTGTTGATGATTTTTGTATTCGTTAGCCCAATTTCTCTTGGATTATTCTCAAAGTCAAATTCTGGGTCACATAGTAGCTCGTAATAGTTCTTACAAATCATACTGAAATCTTTTCCTTTACAAATTACGATTGCGAATAAATTTCTTATCCCATTTGCGTTATAAAAATTAATCAACTTGTTAATATGATCTCTTGCAATGGGACATCTTTTCCCACATGATTTTAAAATAAAAGTTTCTATTATTATCGAAACATTACCATTCTGATCACGAATTACAATATCTAATTCACCAGCTTGTTTCTCAGTTGATGATTTCCCACTCCGTGTTTGATCTGAGACATTATATCCTTTTGCTCTCAATAAATCAGTCAAATAGTCGTTAAACTGATCTTCTGAAAGTTGAAGAGTTTTTCTTTCCTGGATAAGTGAGATTAATGAAACTACATCTGAATAATTCAATATTATTTTTTCTTCTGTTTCAATACTAGCTATTTCACTTATATTACTTGCTAGACTTCTCTTTCTTTTTGAATTAATAAAATCATTTGTCACATCCTCCATTTTCGATAATAGCGGATCAATATTATGTAGTGGATTTAGAGGACTCCATCGAATTCCATATTTATTTGATAGTAACTGTAGTTCAGACTTATTTAACTTAGTGCTATAAATATTTATTTGTTCAATATCGCTAATATTGATTACTCGTCCGTTGGTTATTATAGTTTCACCTGCTAGATAATTATTCACGAATTCACCTAAAACTTCTTTTTCCTCACATAAGAAACGGTATTCTACGAAATTCTTTCCCTTGACTCGAAGACAGTATTTTTTAAAATATTGATCTGGTCGAAATCTAGTAACAGGGTATAAACCATAATGACTGATACAATCACGCATAAATTTCAGGTAGTCCAACTTATAATTGGCTTGTATACGAGATTCTTGTTTCATACTTTCTGATAAATTCACCCATTCTCTGAGGATACTGACGACAACATTATCATCATAGCTTTTAGGGAAAGTTTCTTTTGCTTCTGTTATTGAGAGTTCTTTATCGAATTGTGCATATATCTTTTCGCCAAACACGTTTTTAACAAACCGGTTGATTTCACCTTTTTTATAGTTTTTATACTTGTGATTTCCAGTTATAGGTAAGGCATTGTAATAAGGATTTGTATTTTCCATAGATGATATAAAGTCATTCAATTTGGCTAGAACTTTATTTCTCTTATCATTTGAAAAATTCAGACAATTATCTATATAAAAAGTAGCCCATTTAGAAGCTTCTAACTCATCTGTAATAGAATAATTCATTTATATATCATACAATTTTACGTTTAAAAATTGCGCGGAACGGCCCGGCTACCCGCAGGCCCGGATTCTTGAAATTAATCTTCTCATTCGATTTCACCAAAATAGCGCAGGCAGCAAAAGGCTAACTTGGCGAAGCCCGGACTTTTGCTGACTGCAGCGGATTTTCTTTTCTCTTTTTTCGTTTTCAAGATTTTACCGGGCTTGCCGGGTAGCCACTGTTCACAGCATTCGCGTTTTATCCGATTTTACCACAACAAGCGGCCATCTCTCTATTTTCGAAGACGAGAAAGGGGGCTTTTTTCAAGTTTATCCAATTATCCGATTTTGATAACCGATTTTCGGGCGAAACAGCTAACCTCATTTGTTTTATCGCCCGTAAAAACCACCTTAACCCAATGAAAATCATCCATTTATTCTCCTGCTAAATCTATTCAATGCACCTGCGAACCCTAAAAAACCAATCCTATTCGGGCATGAAACAGTTATTTGCTAGTTGATTTTCATCTGCCGTTTTGATTTTCATAAGCCCCCTGGACGCGGACTCCTTTCCTGATACCGTTTTCCTTTCCATCGGACGGGGCCGCGGTAATCTTGATCTAATTTTTCTATTCGGGCTATCCCGATTCTCGTAAACCAACTAATAAACTGTAGAAATTTCTATTTACCCCGCCTTAACAGACTTTTTCTCCAATGGACTAACCAGTTTATACCCAGTCTCTGAAAATTTCTACTCGGGCATTTTCAAGTTTTAGGCGGGGAGAATCCTTATTTCAAATTCTTACTGATACCTTTCATCAGTTGCGCGATTGTCTGTGAACGGCCCGGCTACGCGCAGGCTGGGATTCTAAATTTACTCTTTTCGTCCGATTTCACCAATACTAGCGCAGGCAGCAAAAGACGAAACTGGCGCAGCCTGGCTTTTGCTGCCTGCAGCGGGCTTTTCATTCTGATTTTTCAATCGTAGATTTTTACCACCCAGCTTGTGTGTAGCCATTGTTATGGGTTGCCGCTTTATTCTTTTCACCGATTCAAAAAAAGGGCCCATTTCAAATTCTGGATAAACCAAAAGGCGGCTATTCAATTTTTTTACCTGATTTTAACTCCTTGATTTTCAGTTTATTAAATTTCAGAATTCTGATTCTTCAATTTGATCGGTTCTTATCTCTAATCAACCAAAAATCTCACGACAATCAACCTAATTCAGGATTCAGATCTCAATCTCCGGAAGATTCAACCTGATTTTTGATTCCTGATTTTACTCAATTCGATTTCTCAGATTTATCAAAATCAGATTCAGGTTTTCAAATCTTGAGTTCTTGATCTTGGTTGTCAAATTGATTCAATCAACGTTTCCCTGTTCAAAATTTCCAGATTCCAGATTTCTAAATCCTGTTTTTGGACGAGATTCAAATTCCTGATTTCTATTTCAAAAGCCGCCTAAACTCAAACTCCTTCTGAAAAAACCAATCTCATTTTTCAAGATGGGCCCGGTTAATCTTAAGCATCCAAATTTTTCGTTTTCAGTTTGATTCACCGTAAAGAATACAATACTCGACAGGACATTTACCCGCCTTTCCGAAATTCCAGTTACCCGATTTGGAACTCAAGTTCTTGATTTCCGGACAATTCTCGATTCTGAGTTTTCATTTTTGAGGCGGGACAATTCATATTTTCAATTCAATAGAATGCCAATTCTGATGCGGTACCCCATAACGGCCCGGCTACGCGCAGGCTGGGATTCTAAAATTAATCTTTTCGTTTGATTTCACCAATACTAGCGCAGGTAGCAAAAGGCGAAACTGGCGCAGCCTGGCTTTTGCTGACTGCAGCGAGCTTTTCTTTCTGATTTTTCAATCGTAGATTTTTACCCAGCTTGTGTGTAGCCATTGTTATGGGTTGCCGCTTTATTCTTTTCACTGATTTTCATAAAAGGGCCCATTTCAAATTCTGGATAAACCAAAAGGCGGCTGTTCAAACCTTTTCTACTGATTTCAATTTCTTGATTTTCAATTGATTAAATTCAGGGTTTTGATTCTTCAATTTGATCGGGTCTTATCTCAAATCAACCAAAAATCGGACGATAATCAACCTATTTCAGGATTCAGATCTCAATCTCCAGAAGATTCAACCTGATTTTTGATCTCTTCAATTTACTGGATTCAATCTCCCAAATTCATCAAAATCAGTTTCAGGTTCTCCAAATCTCGAGTTCTTGATTTCTGATCTTAGGTTTTCAAATTGATTCAATCAACGATTACCTGTTCAAAATTTCCAGATTCCAGATTTCTAAATTCTGTTTTTGGACGAGGTTCAAATTCCTGATTTCTATTTCAAAAGCCGCCTAAACTCATACTCCCTCTGAAAAAATCAATCTCATCTTTCAAGATGGGCCCGGTTAATCTTAAGAATTCAAATCTTTCGTTTTCTATCCGATTCACCGTAAAAAATACAATACTCGACAGGACCTTTACCCGCCTTTCCGAAATTTCAGTTACCCGATTAGGAACTCAAATTCTCGATTTCTGTCGAAATCCTGATTCTGAGTTTTAATTTTTGAGGCGGGAGAATCCATATTTTCAATTCCATAGAATACCAATTCTGATGCGGTACCCCATAACGGGTTGTGCAGCCGCAGTACGTAGCGCAGCGGAGTATTGTCGGCTGCACTGTGTTAGGCACAGGCTTTATTCTAAATTTATAACCAAAATTCATCAGCTTTTTGATTCATTTGTCTTATCCTCTCTTCGACAAATTCTAAATCTCTTTTCGTTCTTAAGTAGTATTCAGGGTAGTATAAAAACCACTTTTCTTTTATCTTAATTATTTGTGGGATTTCAAAGAAATAATCTCCGTTATTGAAATTCATCTTCACAGTAACATCTGCCCAATCTCCAACGATAAATCGGTTAAATCCTCCGTAGTTCTTAATTCTCACATCTTCAATTGTTATTGTGTCTATAAATGCCTTTTCTATTTTGAATCCTTTATCTTCCTCCATTATTTCTGATATGTACCCTGCTCTTACTATAAAATTATCCATTCTTCTTTCAAATCTTGATTCTAACCATTCCATATGTTTTTCTTGGTCTTTAATATCAGGTCGGTATTCAAAATTCTTTGTAAATAGATATTTTTGAGCCTCTAACGGAATTGCTAATTCTAAATATTTTGTCGTATCTCTTTGACGAAAAAATTCAATTACTCTTTCTGCTATTTCTTCTGGCGAATCAAAACCAAGTGAATCGGATTGAAAATCATATTTATTTTGACTGTCAGAATTTTCAATCTTATCTGAATTGGTATTTTCAATATTGTTTTCAGTTGTTCCCTTATTTGAGCATCCAATTATTAGAATTATCGTAACTATTCAGCACGCCTGCGTGCTGGTTAATTGAAAAACGATAGAATTATCCATAAACAAATTCTTCAATGCCTTGAAAACATTGATATTTTGTTTACGAGCCGTGACGATAAAACTGCGGATTCTTGCGAAGAACCTGGCGCCGTCAAAACTTCTGAAACAACCCGAGATCTTTTGTTTGACTTTCATCATTCGGATGTCCCGTTCAGAGAAGTTATTGTCAAATGGCACTTTAAAATCGTAGAAGAACCTCAAAATATCGTCAGCGTAGTCTCTAAAGCGTTCTATTAGGTTTCGAGGCTTCGTTTTTTTATCCCGGCCTCTTTTCTTTTTCGGAGGAGGTTTGTAGGGGTTGGCTTTAAGCCCTTTTTGTACCAGGCTTTCATAGAGGCTTCGATACCGGCTTAAAGTTGCCGGGGACAAGAACTCCTTGCCTTTGGCAATAGCCCTTTCTTTAGTAGCTTTCATTTTGAGGAGCAGGCCTGCAAGTTCATCCGCCCAAGCTTGCTTATGGCGTTCTTTGACAAAGGTTAGTTCTCTTAGCAGGTGTGCATTGCACAGGCCGTGTTCACGGCCGTAGCGGTAATAGCTCTTCCAAAAGTCATGAATGGCAATGCCTTCGAATTTGGGCAAAATGCCAATATCATCCATGGCAGCCTGTCCCCGCTTGGCATGAGGCTTATAATACGCATGCTGGCTAGTCGAACAGCTGTGCAGCCACAACCGCTGGGCCATTATCCGGATACCGGTTTCATCAAAGCCGGCCACAACTGCTGTTGTCAACAGTGCCTTGAGCCGCTCTTCAAAAGTGTCCAGTTGGCCAAAGGCCGTATGACGGATATTATATAAGGTGCCAGTACTGAGCTGATGGCCGAAAATATCCTGGACAAACTCTTTGGTCCGTTCGTAAGGCAGCAGTTGGTAATCTTGCATATACACCAAAAGGCTCTTTATGTTGGGGCCGTATTGCACATAATGGTTAACACCCGCCGGAAAATCGGCTCGGTTGACATGCCCGCAGGAACAGCGTTTAACTTCAGCCTGGTGTTCGGTTATGACCAACTCCAACGGGGGTAAGTCATATACCTGGCGGCATTCTATGGAATCGGCTTTTTGCCTGCAAAGGCTTTTTTGGCAACAGGCACAAACCTCCACTTTATGAAGCTCTTTTTCGCCTGGGGAATCCACCATCTTTAGATTAGCCCCCTCGTGGCCCTTCTGCCCGCCAGCCTTGCGGCCAGTCGTTTTGCGCTGGCTTTTGGGGGCAGGCTTGTCAAACTCATCCGAAGAAGGAGGCTTGCTGCTATTCCTGCTGTTCTTGGATATCTGATCTTCCAGTTCTTTGATCCTGGCTTCTAATTCCTCGATCTTCGATTTATAGTGATGGTCATAGAACACTACTATAGCCTCGACGAGCACTCGGGCTTCTTCGGGCAATCTCTTGATGGCTTGTTGTAGTGGTTCTGGAAGCATCCCAAAAAATAATAACTTTACTGACCTTTCGCACGCGAAAGATTTGGAAAATTGATTAATAATGTTAGGGCAGTTATCTTGCAGCTCAAAGGAGCGCAAGATGAAAGACCCAAAGTTACTTGACTTGTATTCGGACTACCTGCTGGCATCGTTTCGCATGGCGACAGCCACCGGCTTGTCCGAGCTGACCGATCAGGCACTGAGCCATGACAAGATCAGCCGTTTTTTAGGGCAGGAAGCCTTCACGGCAAAAGACTATTGGCGTTGCATAAAGCCTTTGGTACGTAAAGTGGAGCACCCGGACGCGGTCATCAAGATAGATGACACGATCGAGGAGAAGCCGCACTCTACGGAGAATGAAGTGGTCACTTGGCACTGGGACCACTCCAAGAAGCCGAAAGCGGGGCACACCAAAGGGATCAACATCCTGAATTTCCTTTACCAGAGCCCACAGGGTATAGAGCTGCCTGTTGCTTTTGAGATCGTGCGCAAGTCGCAAGAATACGTGGATGCCAAAAGCGGGCAGGTAAAGAAGCGCAGCCCCCGCAGCAAGAACGAGATGCTGCGCGACCAGCTTTTTGCACTTGTCAAATACAACCGCGTGCCCTTCCGCTATGTGGTATGGGACACTTGGTTTGCTGCCAAGGAGAACTTCGAGTTCGTGCATTATGAGCTGGGCAAGCATTTCATCAGTGCCTTGAAGAGCAACCGCAAGGTCGCCCTTAGCATGGAAGACAAGCTGGAAGGCAAGTTCCACCGAGTCGACGGGCTAGAACTGCAAGCAGGCCAGGCCATTACTGTTTACCTCAAAGGGCTGGATTTCCAAGTCCAGTTGGTCAAGCAGGTCTTTATAAACCAAGACGGCTCAACTGGAGACTTGTACCTGGTCACCAACGATCTGGAGCTAAGCGGCCCAGCTATCTGCACAACCTACGGGACACGCTGGGGAGTGGAGGTATTCCACAAATCGCTCAAACAAAACGTGGGGCTGGAAAAGTCCCCCACCAAGCACGAGACATCCCAGTGCAACCATGTTTTTGCTGCCATGATTGCCTGGACTAAACTCGAACTGCTGGCTGCAAAAGAGCAGACCAACCACTTTGCCCTAAAAACCAAAATTTATGTCAATGCCCTCAGGGCGGCTTTTCAAGAGGTGCAAAGGCTCAAAGCCTATGTCCCTAAAATTGGACCGCCGGATGGGCTAGCCACCCCTCTTTTGGGGTAAGGCCTTGATTAACTTGTTCATGCGAGTGCTTTTTCAGTGCCATGCACTGAGTGGGCTTGCTGTGCCAAGCACCCTGAGTACTGCTAATTTTTTCAATTATCATAACCTTTCGCGTGCGAAAGGTCAGTAACTTTATTTTAAATCCTCAGCACACAGGCGTGCTGGTGTGTATAACAAATTGCACAGCTATGCCGCTGCGACAAGTTGCTGGATCGTACTCCACGCTCCACTTTTACGATAGCACCGCAAATCCGCGATGGCTTGCGCCCCATCAACCGTCCAGCGTTGGCCGGATAATTTGAGCCGCTGCTGCAAGACACTACGATGAGCGGCCTCTACTGGTCCAGAGCCGATGAGCAGCCCTTCATCCCTGTAGGTTTTGTACTGCATACGGTCTTCATGCTCTTCGTAATAAGATAGCAGTTTCGCCTTAGCTTCCCGGGCTTCGTGATTTCTCGCTCTGAGGCAGCTTACGTTATCCACTACCTCGTGCACTCTATTGGCTGAGAGTACTTCACACTGGCCAGCCACCCAGGCTTTGCGTTTTTCATCTACTCTAAACTGATGTTTTGCAAAGAGCACCAGTTTTTCTTTGGCGTGATAGAAGTCTAATATTTGACGAGCCCCAGGGAAGTTGTCCTCGGCCCAACGCCATATCCATGGGGCTCCATCTCCCAAAATGACCTTTTTTTGATAGGGTACTAGATGGCGCTCCAGTTTAGGGAAAAACTGGTCGACACTGCCAAAATGGGACACATAGACGGATTGGCGTATTTGTCTGCGCTTGGCCGACAGTTGTACCACATCTTGGTGTTGAAATATGCGGCCGAGCTTAATTTCTTTCCAGCTCTTTTCCTCTCGTGTAGGGAGCATCATGCCATCCATCATCACATAAGTAGGCGCTTGCTCATCAGTAATTTCTAAACTGGGTATGGCCCCTTCCGCATCCGCGCTGACCAATGGGCCTACTAAACTGCCATAGTGCATACAGACACGCTGTATTTGCATACCAGATAAGTCTAGCCTAAGCAGTTCTTCCAGTGTCTCGCTAGCCTGCTCGTAAACACTGCCCTGTCCTAGCAGGCAGCACAGCTCCCGCAGGCGCTCACTGAGGGCAAAGCGTTTTGTGCCTTGGCATAGCACGTGGTTTTTAGACAGCGTAAGCTGCCCAAAACTTGTCAAGACTTTTTTTTAGCGTTGCGGCTCTTTGGCAGTGGCCCATCTTGTTGGGTAGCTACCTTTTGGGCAAATTGGCGGGCTAAATCTAAAACGCTATTCTCATAAGCTGACGATGAGGTCGCGTTGGCTTGAGATTGCAGAAAGTCGAGTAGCTCGGCACGCATGCCACTTAGTATCTCGTCGGCAACTTGTTCTAGCTCGCTCGGGGTGGGGGTTGGCTTCTTCATACTTTAAAGATAGCTAACTTGTGCAATTTGTTATACACACGGCGTGCTGAATAGTTACGAATTATCAAGATTATTTGGAAGTACTTCATTTTTTTTCTTTTTGCTTGTGCCTAACGGCCAGGCTACGCGCAGGCTGGGATTCTAAATTTAATCTTTTCGTTTGATTTCACCAATACTAGCGCAGACAGCAAAAGGCGAAACTGGCGCAGCCTGGCTTTTGCTGACTGCAGCGGGCTTTTCTTTCTGATTTTTCAATCGTAGATTTTTACCCAGCTTGTGTGTAGCCATTGTTATGGGTTGCCGCTTTATTCTTTTCACTGATTTTCATAAAAGGGCCCATTTCAAATTCTGGATAAACCAAAAGGCGGCTGTTCAAACCTTTTCTACTGATTTCAATTTCTTGATTTTCAATTGATTAAATTCAGGGTTTTGATTCTTCAATTTGATCGGTCCTTATTTCTAATCGGGTGTGACGGATTTTTGATGTACAGAAAGATACGTATCTTAAAGCAAAAAGAAGGTATGAGCGCACGAATAGTAAAGCAAGATGGGGGTAAGGTCACGATAGAGGTTGATATGGAGCTTAACGGCAGCATGCTGAGCCAGGAAGAAGCGATACAGCTAGCCCTAAACGAAGCAGGCAAACTCGCCACGCGCGCTGCCGCCGAGCGTTTCGATACGGATGGTACTGCCATCACCCACAAAGGGCAGCGCCTTTCGAGCAAGGGGCGAAAAAAAAGTTAATGTCCACACCTTACGGCAAAGTCTGCGTCAAGCGCCACGTCTACCAGCCTGTTTGTGGCGGCGTGAGCTACGTACCAGCTGACAGCACGGCAGGCATAGTAGGCAAATCGACGCCACGGCTGGCCAAGCTGCTGGCTAGCGACTATTGTGAGGGCTCAGCCAGGAAAGTGTCAGCCCGGTTTAAGGAGCACCATGAAGTCGAAGTGAGCAAAGACCTTGTGCGTGATGTGAGCCTGCGCATCAGCCGCCACGCTAAAGAAGTAGAAAGCCGCTGGTCTTACGCCATGCCGGAAGAGGTAAGCCTTTGCGGGGTCAGCTCAGTGAGCATAAGCCGGGACGGTGCGATGGTGCACCTTCTTGACGGCCTGCCTGGCAAGCCTAAGCGCAAACCGGGCTACCGGGAAGCGATGTGCGGCGTAATCAGCCTTTACGGGCATGAGGGCAAGTTGCTGCACTCTATTTACTTGGGGGTTGGCGCGCAAGAGAAAAAAGGGGCTTTCACCCATCTGTTGGAAGAAGAGGCTGAGCGGCTTAAGGCACAGTTCGAAGAGGCTGGGCTACGGCCGGTTTACGTGGGGGTTGCAGATGGGGCGCCCGACAACTGGACACAGCTGGAGCGGTTAACCGACTACCAGGTAACGGACTACTACCACGTCACTGAACGGCTTTACAAACTGGCTGCAGTAATGCCCCTGCCCTCCAAAAAACGTGCGCAGTGGGTAAGCCAGCAAAAGAGTACGCTGCTGAACGAGCCGGGCGGCGCAGCCCTCGTTGTGGAGCGCGCGCGTCAGGCGGCTGCGGGTGTCAAGACGCAGAAGCGGCGCGAAATCGCCCGCCAGCAAGTTGTATACCTGGAAAACCAGCAGCACCGGATGAATTATTTTCAAATGCAGGAAAAAGGGCTGCCTATCGGTTCCGGCACCGTAGAGGCAGGGTGCAAGACGCTGATCAAAGCCCGTTTGGGAGGTAGTGGCATGAGGTGGCTTAATGTGCATGCCGATGATATGCTTATCGTCCGTGCGCTCAAGCTGTCTGCGGGCAGATACGAGCAATATTGGAAAAAGAGAATGCGGTATGCAGCTTAATAATTACATCAAAAATCCGTCACACCCTTCTAATCAACCAAAAATCGGACGATAATCAACCTATTTCAGGATTCAGATCTCAATCTCCAGAAGATTCAACCTGATTTTTGATCTCTTCAATTTACTGGATTCAATCTCCCAAATCCATCAAAAACAGATTCAGGTTTTCAAATCTTGAGTTTTGGTTTCTGATCTTAGGTTGTCAAATTGATTCAATCAACGTTTTCTAGTTCAAAATTTCCAGTTTCCAGATTTCCAAATTCTGTTTTTGGACGAGGTTCAAATTCCTGATTTCTATTTCAAAAGCCGCCTAAACTCATACTCCCTCTGAAAAAACCAATCTCATCTTTCAAGATGGGCCCGGTTAATCTTAAGAATTCAAATCTTTCGTTTTCTATCCGATTCACCGTAAAAAATACAATACTCGACAGGACCTTTACCCGCCTTTCCGAAATTTCAGTTTCCCGATTAGGAACTCAAGTTCTCGATTTATGGACAATTCTCGATTCTGAGTTTTCATTTTTGAGGCGGGAGAATTCATATTTTCAATTCCATAGAATACCAATTCTGATGCGGTACCCCATAACGGCCCGGGCTACACGCAGGCCGGGATTCCTGAAAATAATCTTTTCATCCCATTTCACCAAAATAGCTGCGGCGGGCAAAGGCGAAATTGGCGTAGCCTGGCTTTGACTGCCGCAGCGGACTCTTTTTTCTAATTCTTCAATGGAGGATTTTACCCGGCTTGTGTGTAGCCAATGTTCACAGCATTCGCGTTTTATTCGATTTTACCATAACAAGCGGCCATTTCTCTATTTTCGAAGACGAGATAAGGGGGCTTTTTTCAAGTTTACCCAATTCTCCGATTTCGGACCACCAATTTTCAGGCAAAACTGATACCCTCATTTATTTTATCGCCCGTAAAAACCAACTTAACCCAATGAAAATCAATCAATTATTCTGCTGCTAAATCTATTCAATGCACCTGCGAACCCTTAAGATTCCATCTTATTCGGGCATGAAACCTTATTTGCTCATTGATTTTCATTTACCGTCTGATTTTCATAAGCCCCCTGGACGCGCACTCCTTTTCTGATACCGTATTCTTTTCCATTCAACGGGGCCGCGGTAACGCTTAATCTAATCTTCAATTCAGGCTATCACAATTCTCGTAAACCAACTATAAAACTGTAGAAATCACACCTGCCCCGCCTTAACAGATCAATTCTTCAATGGACTAACCAATTCAACCCCATTTTCTGAATACTGATAATCACGCATTTACCATTTTTAGGCGGGGAGAATCATTCTTTCAAATTCTTACAGATACTGTTTTCTGTTGCGCGATTGTCTGTGAACGGCCAGGCTACACGCAGTGGGGGATTTTTCCATCAACCCTTTCTGGTCTTGATTCAAATATACAGCGCAGACAGCAAAAAGACGAAATTGGCGAAGCATGGCTTTTTGATGGCTGTGCGGATTTTGATTCACCTTTTTCATTTCTAGGATTTTACCCCCATTGTGTGTAGCCCTGTGTTGGGTGCAGGGCGGGTTGGCTGTGAGCCCGAGCAATTGCCGCACATAAGAGCCCCCAAGGGCGAGGATGTGCGCAGTGCCGGGCGGGCGGGATGGCTCCCCCCGGTAGGGCTTGCACCCAACGGTGAGTACATGCGGCGTGGCGGCATTTAGCCGACATGAGCGTCATGTACATTGTTATCATCTGGTTTTCCATTTATAAATACTTAATTTCTTGTTTGAATCGACTAAAAATACGTATTCATCATTTTTCCTCATTCTATATCCTTGGGGAATATTGAGTCCTTTTTCCGTCCATTCAAACTTCAAATTGTCAATATTGAATTTCCCTGTAGTTTTAGTAGTGGAATCGTTAATCAATAGAGCATTCCCTAATTGAATATAATTGTCTTTTTGATTTTCTATTCTAATATCTCGAAAATATTCCCTATCATTTTTTTGTCTTACAAGAGAACCATCATTAAGGTTAAAGCAATTGTAATTAATCATAAATTGATGAAATGTATCTTCGTTTTCATCTATAACAATTCCTTTTGGAATGGTTGTTTGTTCCCATTTAATTTCACCATTCTGAGTGTCTAGACAAATAAGTAAATCCCTTTCAGATATTGCTAAAAGAACATAATTTCTCCCAATATATATGCTTGGCCAATATGTTGTCTTAGGAAAGATGTATTCCCATTCTTTATTTCCAGTTAGAATATTTCTTTTGATTAACTTGGTTTGAGAGACAGAAAAGGTGTTCCCTTTATCTGACCTTAATTGATCTCCATAGTCGCCTTCCCAAATTATTTTATTTGAGAATACATCAACACAACCAGATTTTCCTAGGTACTTGTCAAAGTCATAATCTATACTTACAAATAGATATTGATCTTCCTTTATAGAATAATCCCCAATCGTGTACTCATATGATTGGATCAATTCATTTTGGTAGTGTTCGTATCCTTTACCACTAATTAGAAAAATAGAATCGTTTCGTTTTTCAATTGTATGAGTCTTGAAATCAGATTCAAATATTACTTTTTTTGTTAATTTTTTAAGATCAAACTCTATGACATTTATTTCATGCTTATATATAATTCTGGAGCTATCAATGTGAATTCCTATATTACTATTTTCTATTTTATGAATTAACTCCATTTTTTTAATTCTAACTTGATGATAACGGCCCGGCTACGTGACGTGCCGGATTCTAAATTTACCATTTTCGTCTCAATTCACAAATGCTAGCGCAGGCAGCAAAAGACGAAACTGGCGCAGCCTGGCTTTTGCTGCCTGCGCGGGTTTTCCATCTCAATTTTCTTCTCGAAGATTTTTACCGGCATGGCATGTAGCCATTGTTGGGCGCTTCCATTTTATTCTTCGTAAACCTATTAAAGCGACCGTTTTAACGATTTTGTATACTTCAAAAGGGCCGTTTTTACCGATTTTTCAATCTTTTTGAACCGATTTTCAATTCTGATGATCTCAAATTGATCTTGAAAGCTGATCTCAATTTACCGGTTTCAAATTCCTGATCTCGAAGACTAATCTCCCAAATTGATCAAAATTTCTAATCTCCAGTCTTCAATTTGATTCGGCTAAATTCCAGTTTTTCAAGTCGATCTCAATTCAAGTTGACCAATTCAATCTACTGATTTTCAATCTCTAAAATTTCAACTTGATTCTCGACAACCCGATTCAATTTGATCAGATTCTTATTCGGTGAAAGGTTCAAATTTCTTGATCTCCTACCCTACTCAATTCAACGGTTTACCCAAATTCTTGATTTTCCATATTGAGGCCCTAAACGCAAACTCTCTCCAAAAAACTCAATTTCTTCTTTCGATGACAGGGAGCGGATATTGTTAAGGATCTCAATTATTCGGGACAACGGATTACCCGATAGAAATACTGATTTTCCATTTTTTGCCTGCCTAATTGGGCTATACAATCAATTGACCGTAGCAAACAAAACTCGGGTTACAAAAAACAATTATTCCCGATTTTCAAAGGCAGGCTTAACCTCTAATCGTTTGTTTATCAGATTCTTATTCCCAAAATGGAGTGCGCCCAACGGCCCGGCTACGCGCAGGCTGGGATTCTAAAATTAATCTTTTCGTTCGATTTCACCAATACTAGCGCAGGCAGCAAAAGGCGAAACTGGCACAGCCTGGCTTTTGCTGACTGCAGCGGGCTTTTCTTTCTGATTTTTCAATCGTAGATTTTTACCCAGCTTGTGTGTAGCCATTGTTATGGGTTGCCGCTTTATTCTTTTCACCGATTTGTACAAAAGGGCCCATTTCAAATTCTGGACTATCCAAAAGGCGGCTGTTCAATTTTTTCAACTGATTTTAACTTCTTGATTTTCAGTTGATTCAATTTCAGAATTCTGATTCTTCAATTTGATCGGTTCTTATCTCTAATCAACCAAAAATCTGAAAACAATCAACCTATTTCCGGATTCAGATCTCTATTTCCAGAAGATTCAACCTGATTTTTGATTCCTGATTTTACTCAATTCGATTTCCCAAATTCATCAAAATCAGTTTCAGGTTCTCCAAATCTTGAGTTTTTGATCTTGGTTTTCAAATTGATTCAATCAACGTTTCCCTGTTCAAAATTTCCAGATTCCAGATTCCAGATTCCCAAATTTTGTTTTTGGACGAGATTCAAATTCCTGATTTCTATTTCAAAAGCCGCCTAAACTCAAACTCCCTCTGAAAAAACCAATCCCATTTTTCAAGATGGGCCCGGTAATCTTAAGAATCCAAATTTTTCGTTTTCTGTCCGATTAACCGTAAAGAACACAATACTCGACAGGACCTTTACCCGCCTTTCAAAATTTCAATTACCCGGTTTGAAAATCAGTTCTCGATTTCTGGCGAAATCCTGATTCTGAGTTTTCATTTTTTGAGGCGGGAGAATTCATATTTTCAATTCCATAGAATGCCAATTCTGATGCGGTACCCCATAACGGCCCGGCTACGCGCAGGCTGGGATTCTAAATTTACTCTTTTCGTTTGATTTCACCAATACCAGCGCAGGCAGCAAAAGGCGAAACTGGCAAAGCCTGGCTTTTGCTGCCTGCAGCGGGCTTTTCTTTCCTAATTTTTCAATCGTAGATTTTTACCCAGCTTGAGTGTAGCCATTGTTGGGCGCTTCCATTTTATTCGTTGTAAACCTAAAAAAGCGACCGTTTTACCGGTTCTGGATACTTCAAAGGGCCGTTTTTACCGATTTTTCAATCTTTTTGAACCAATTCCCTAATTCTGATGATCTCAAATTGATCTTGAAAACTGATTCCAATTAACCGGTTTTAATTCCCGATCTCGAAGACTAATCTTCCAAATTGATCCAAATTCTTAATCTCCTGTCTTCAATTTGATTCAGCTAAATTTCAGTTTTTCAGGTCGATCTCAAATTCAAGTTAACCAATTCAATATACTGATTTTCAATCTCTAAAATTTCAACTTGATTCTCGACAACCCGATTCAATTTGATCAGATTCTTATTCGGTGAAAGGTTCAAATTTCTTGATCTTATCTCCTATTCAATTCGACGGTTTACCCAAATTCTTGATTTTCCGTACTGAGGCCCTAAACGTAAACTCCCTCCAAAAAACTCAATTTCTTCTTTCGATGACAGGGAGCGGTAATTGTTAAGGATCTCAATTATTCGGGACAACGGATTACCCGATAAAACAACTCTATTTTCCTTTTTTGCCTGCCTAATTGGGCTATACATTCAATTGACCGTAACAAACAAAACTCGGGTTCCAAAAACCAATTATTCCCGATTTTCAAAGGCAGGCTTTCTACCTAATCGTTTGTTTATCAGTTTTTTATTCCCAAAATGGAGTGCGCCCAACGGCCCGGCTACGCGCAGGCTGGGATTCTAAAATTACTCTTTTCGTTCAAATTCACAAATACTAGCACAGGCAGCAAAAGGCGAAACTGGCGCAGCCTGGCTTTTGCTGACTGCAGCGGGCTTTTCTTTCTGATTTTTCAATCGTAGATTTTTACCCAGCTTGTGTGTAGCCATTGTTATGGGTTGCCGCTTTATTCTTTTCACCGATTTTCACAAAAGGGCCCATTTCAAATTCTGGACTATCCAAAAGGCGGCTATTCATTTTTTTTAACTGATTTGAATTCCTTGATTTTCAGTTGATTCAATTTCAGGATTCTGATTCTTCAATTTGATCGATTCTAATCTTAAATCAACCAAAAATCTGACAACAATCAACCTGTTTCCGGATTCTGATCTCAATCTCCAGAAGATTCAACCTGATTTTTGATCTCTTCAATTTACTGGATTCAATCTCTCAAATCCATCAAAAACAGATTCAGGTTCTCCAAATCTTGAGTTCTTGATCTTGGTTGTCAAATTGATTCAATCAACGTTTCCCTGTTCAAAATTTCCAGATTCCAGATTTCTAAATTCTGTTTTTGGACGAGATTCAAATTCCTGATTTCTATTTCAAAAGCCGCCTAAACTCAAACTCCCTCTGAAAAAACCAATCCCATTTTTCAAGATGGGCCCGGTTAATCTTAAGAATCCAAATTTTTCGTTTTCTGTCCGATTCACCGTAAAGAATACAATACTCGACAGGGCATTTACCCGCCTTTCAAAATTTCAATTACCCGGTTTGGAACTCAAGTTCTTGATTTCCGGACAATTCCCAATTCTGAGTTTTCATTCTTGAGGCGGGACAATTCATATTTTCAATTCCATAGAATGCCAATTCTGATGCGGTACCCCATAACGGTCCGGCTACGTGCCGTGCCGGATTCTAAATTTACCATTTCCGTTTCATTTCACAAATGCTAGCGCAGCGGCTTTTTCATCTCCATTTTCCTCCCGAAGATTTTAACCGGCATGGCATGTAGCCATTGTTGGCTGCAGTTTTTATCGCCTATATTTTCTAATATCAATGAATTCCAAATCGATAAATTCACCTGCTAAATGATCAAAGTCTTTATCTGTTGTATATAATTTCAATTTGTATACACTAGCGGTGGCGGCTATCCATATATCATTCTTCCCCATATTTCTTGAACTAAAGTCTACCTTCTTATTGGATAATTTTCCTTGGCTATAGGCATCTATATCTCCGTAACGGTCAATAACCTCTTTTATATTCACATTGATCTTTGCAATTCTTTCAAGAGTCTTTTCTAATCTCTTTTTTCGGCTATCTCCTATTCCTAATTTTTTGGTTAATGCATTTAATTCTCCTAGAGTCACTACTGATATCATAAGCCTATTCTGATTCTTGAATATCTCGTACTCCTTTTCAATTTGTTCTGACACTTCTGTTCCTCGGCTATATATCAACAGTAAATTTGTATCCAGTATTATATCCATTGGCTTTCCACACTAATCAGATTGTTAATCAAGGTTTTCCAGTAATTCTTCTAAAGAATGTTCCCACTCAATTTCATCGGTTAGGCTTTTGAATTCCTGGTAATTGATCGGTTTGTAGTTTTGTTCTTTTAAAAGTTGATCTAAGGTTACGCCTTCTCTTACTTCAACGATTCCGTCTTCAACATTTAGGCTTTGTTCATCCTCAACAATGTTCATCTCTTCTATCTCTTCCGCCTGTTGAAAGATTAACTTTAGTTTTTTGACATCATCAATCCTTGTCAAAACATTGATAATGTCTTTCCTAAGTTTATTTGTATTTACTGTATGATTCATCATATTAACTTTTTCTTCTTCCTACTAGCATTCCTCCTTCGATCCAATTTACAACTTATTAGAACAATCTTGAGACTTTATCAGTTCCCAAAAACTAGCCACCGCTTTTATCAATTGATTATCAGTTATTTACAATAAAACCATGTTGCAGCCAACGGGAACGTGCAGCCGCAGTACGTAGCGCAGCGGAGTATTGCCGGCTGCACTGTGTTCACAGCATTCGCGTTTTATTCGATATTGCCAAAATAAGCGGCCATCTCTCTATCTTCGAAGACGAGAAAGGGGGCTTTTCCCAAATTTATCCAATTTATTCGTTGAGGACAAACCAATTTTCGGGCGTAACAGCTAACCTCATTTGTTTTATCGCCCGTAAAAACCAACTTAACCCAATGAAAATCATTCAATTATTCTCCTGCTAAATCTATTCAATGCACCTGCGAACCCTCAAAAACCAATCTTATTCGGGCATGAAACCCATATTTGCTCGTTGATTTTCATTTACCATTTTGATTTTCATAAGCCCCCTGGACGCGGGCTCTTTTCCTGATACCGTTTTCATTTCCATCGGACGGGGCCGCGATAACTCTTGATCTGATTTTTCTATTCGGGCTATCCCGATTCTCGTAAACCAACTAAAAAACTGTAGAACTTCTCATTTACCCCGCCTTAACAGACTTTTTCTCCAATGGACTAACCAGTTTATACCCAGTTTCTGAAAATTTCTACTCGGGCATTTTCCATTTCCAGGCGGGGAGAATCCTTATTTCAAATTCTTACTGATACCTTTCATCAGTTGCGCGATTGTCTGTGAACGGCCCGGCTACGCGCAGGCTGGGATTCTAAAATTAATCTTTTCGTTCGATTTCACCAATACTAGCGCAGGTAGCAAAAGGCGAAACTGGCGCAGCCTGGCTTTTGCTGACTGCAGCGGGCTTTTCATTCTCTTTTTTCAATCGTAGATTTTTACCCAGCTTGAGTGTAGCCAATGTTCACAGCATTCGCGTTTTATTCGATTTTACCATAACAAGCGGCCATCTTTCTATTTTCGGAGACGAGATAAGGGGGCTTTTTCCAAGTTTACCCAATTCTCCGATTTTGATAACCGATTTTCAGGCAAAACTGATACCCTCATTTGTTTTATCGCCCGTAAAAACCAACTTAACCCAATGAAAATCATTCAATTATTCTCCTGCTAAATCTATTCAATGCACCTGCGAACCCTCAAGATTCAATCTTACTCGGGCATGAAACCCATATTTGCTCGTTGATTTTCATTTACCGTTTTGATTTTCATAAGCCCCCTGGACGTGTACTCTTTTCCTGATACCGTTTTCCTTTCCATCGGACGGGGCCGCGGTAACTCTTGATCTAATTTTTCAATTCGGGCTATCCCAATTCTTGTAAACCAACTAAAAAACTGTAGAACGTCTCATTTACCCCGCCTTAACAGACTTTTTCTCCAATGGATTAACCAGTTTATACCCAGTTTCTGAAAATTATTACTCGGGCATTTTCCATTTCCAGGCGGGGAGAATCCTTATTTCAAATTCTTACTGATACCTTTCATCAGTTGCGCGATTGTCTGTGAACGGCCCGGCTACGCGCAGGCTGGGATTCTAAAATTAATCTTTTCGTTCGATTTCACCAATACTAGCGCAGGTAGCAAAAGGCGAAACTGGCGCAGCCTGGCTTTTGCTGACTGCAGCGGGCTTTTCATTCTCTTTTTTCAATCGTAGATTTTTACCCAGCTTGAGTGTAGCCATTGTTATGGGTTGCCGCTTTATTCTTTTAACCGTTTCAAAAAAGGGCCCATTTCAAATTCTGGACTATCCAAAAGACGGCTATTCAATTTTTTTCAACTGATTTTAATCTCTTGGTTTTCAGTTGATTCGATTTCAGGATTTTGGTTCTTCAATTTGATCGGTTCTTATCTCAAATCAACCAAAAATCGGACGATAATCAACCTATTTCAGGATTCTAATCTCAATTTCCAGAAGATTCAACCTGATTTTTGATCTCTTCAATTTACTGGATTCAATCTCCCAAATTCATCAAAATCAGATTCAGGTTTTCAAATCTTGAGTTCTTGATCTCTGATCTTAGGTTTTCAAATTGATTCAATCAACGTTTTCCAGTTCAAAATCTCCAGATTCCTGATTCCCAAATTCTGTTTTTGGACGAAATTCTGATTCTTGGTTTTTATTCAAAAGCCGCCTAAACTCAAACTCCTTCTGAAAAAACCAATCCCATTTTTCAAGATGGGCCCGGTTAATCTTAAGAATCCAAATTTTTCGTTTTCTGTCCGATTAACCGTAAAGAATACAATACTCGACAGGATCTTTACCCGCCTTTCAAAATTTCAATTACCCGGTTTGAAAATCGGTTCTCGATTTCTGGCGAAACCCTGATTCTGAGTTTTCATTTTCGAGGCGGAACAATTCATATTTTCAATTCCATAGAATGCCAATTCTGATGCGGTACCCCATAACGGCCCGGCTACCCGCAGGCCCGGATTCTTGAAATTAATCTTTTCATTCGATTTCACCAAAATAGCGCAGGCAGCAAAAGGCTAACTTGGCGAAGCCCGGACTTTTGCTGACTGCAGCGGATTTTCTTTTCTCTTTTTTCGTTTTCAAGATTTTACCGGGCTTGCCGGGTAGCCACTGTTCACAGCATTCGCGTTTTATCCGATTTTACCACAACAAGCGGCCATCTCTCTATTTTCGAAGACGAGAAAGGGGGCTTTTTTCAAGTTTATCCAATTATCCGATTTTGATAACCGATTTTCGGGCGAAACAGCTAACCTCATTTGTTTTATCGCCCGTAAAAACCACCTTAACCCAATGAAAATCATCCATTTATTCTCCTGCTAAATCTATTCAATGCACCTGCGAACCCTAAAAAAACAATCCTATTCGGGCATGAAACAGTTATTTGCTAGTTGATTTTCATCTGCCGTTTTGATTTTCATAAGCCCCCTGGACGCGGACTCTTTTCCTGATACCGTTTTCCTTTCCATCGGACGGGGCCGCGGTAACTCTTGATCTAATTTTTCTATTCGGGCTATCCCGATTCTCGTAAACCAACTAACAAACTGTAGAACTTTCCTTTTACCCCGCCTTAACAGACTTTTTCTCCAATGGACTAACCAGTTTATACCCAGTTTCTGAAAATTATTACTCGGGCATTTTCCATTTCCAGGCGGGGAGAATCCTTATTTCAAATTCTTACTGATACCTTTCATCAGTTGCGCGATTGTCTGTGAACGGCCCGGCTACGCGCAGGCTGGGATTCTAAATTTACTCTTTTCGTCCGATTTCACCAATACTAGCGCAGGCAGCAAAAGGCGAAACTGGCAAAGCCTGGCTTTTGCTGGCTGCAGCGGGCTTCCCTTTCTGATTTTTCAATCGTAGATTTTTACCCAGCTTGAGTGTAGCCATTGTTATGGGTTGCCGCTTTATTCTTTTCACCGTTTCAAAAAAAGGGCCCATTTCAAATTTTGGACTAGCCAAAAGGCGGCTATCCAATTTTTTCAACTGATTTTAATCTCTTGGTTTTCAGTTGATTCAATTTCAGGATTCTGATTCTTCAATTTGATTAGTTCTTAGTAACTATTCAGCACGCCTGCGTGCTGGTTAATTGAAAAACGATAGAATTATCCATAAACAAATTCTTCAATGCCTTGAAAACATTGATATTTTGTTTACGAGCCGTGACGATAAAACTGCGGATTCTTGCGAAGAACCTGGCGCCGTCAAAACTTCTGAAACAACCCGAGATCTTTTGTTTGACTTTCATCATTCGGATGTCCCGTTCAGAGAAGTTATTGTCAAATGGCACTTTAAAATCGTAGAAGAACCTCAAAATATCGTCAGCGTAGTCTCTAAAGCGTTCTATTAGGTTTCGAGGCTTCGTTTTTTTATCCCGGCCTCTTTTCTTTTTCGGAGGAGGTTTGTAGGGGTTGGCTTTAAGCCCTTTTTGTACCAGGCTTTCATAGAGGCTTCGATACCGGCTTAAAGTTGCCGGGGACAAGAACTCCTTGCCTTTGGCAATAGCCCTTTCTTTAGTAGCTTTCATTTTGAGGAGCAGGCCTGCAAGTTCATCCGCCCAAGCTTGCTTATGGCGTTCTTTGACAAAGGTTAGTTCTCTTAGCAGGTGTGCATTGCACAGGCCGTGTTCACGGCCGTAGCGGTAATAGCTCTTCCAAAAGTCATGAATGGCAATGCCTTCGAATTTGGGCAAAATGCCAATATCATCCATGGCAGCCTGTCCCCGCTTGGCATGAGGCTTATAATACGCATGCTGGCTAGTCGAACAGCTATGCAGCCACAACCGCTGGGCCATTATCCGGATACCGGTTTCATCAAAGCCGGCCACAACTGCTGTTGTCAACAGTGCCTTGAGCCGCTCTTCAAAAGTGTCCAGTTGGCCAAAGGCCGTATGACGGATATTATATAAGGTGCCAGTACTGAGCTGATGGCCGAAAATATCCTGGACAAACTCTTTGGTCCGTTCGTAAGGCAGCAGTTGGTAATCTTGCATATACACCAAAAGGCTCTTTATGTTGGGGCCGTATTGCACATAATGGTTAACACCCGCCGGAAAATCGGCTCGGTTGACATGCCCGCAGGAACAGCGTTTAACTTCAGCCTGGTGTTCGGTTATGACCAACTCCAACGGGGGTAAGTCATATACCTGGCGGCATTCTATGGAATCGGCTTTTTGCCTGCAAAGGCTTTTTTGGCAACAGGCACAAACCTCCACTTTATGAAGCTCTTTTTCGCCTGGGGAATCCACCATCTTTAGATTAGCCCCCTCGTGGCCCTTTTGCCCGCCAGCCTTGCGGCCAGTCGTTTTGCGCTGGCTTTTGGGGGCAGGCTTGTCAAACTCATCCGAAGAAGGAGGCTTGCTGCTATTCCTGCTGTTCTTGGATATCTGATCTTCCAGTTCTTTGATCCTGGCTTCTAATTCCTCGATCTTCGATTTATAGTGATGGTCATAGAACACTACTATAGCCTCGACGAGCACTCGGGCTTCTTCGGGCAATCTCTTGATGGCTTGTTGTAGTGGTTCTGGAAGCATCCCAAAAAATAATAACTTTATTTTAAATCCTCAGCACACAGGCGTGCTGAATAGTTACAGTTCTTATCTCTAATCAACCAAAAATCTAACGGTAATCAACCTGTTTCCGGATTCAGGCCTCAATTTCCAGAAGATTCAACCTGATTTTTGATTCCTGATTTTACTTGATTCGATTTCTCAGGTTCATCAAAATCAGTTTCAGGTTTTCAAATCGTGAGTTTTTGGTTTCTGATCTTTGGTTTTCAAATTGATTCAATCAACGTTTTTCAGTTCAAAACTTCCAGATTCCAGATTCCCAAATTCTATTTTTGGACGAGATTCAAATTCCTGATTTTTATTCAAAAGCCGCCTAAACGTAAATCTCATCTGAAAAAACCAATCCCATTTTTCAAGATGGGCCCGGTTAATCTTAAGAATCCAAATTTTTCGTTTTCTGTCCGATTCACCGTAAAAAATACAATACTCGACAGGACCTTTACCCGCCTTTCAAAATTTCAATTGCCCAATTTGGAACTCAAATTCTCGATTTATGGACAATTCCCAATTCTGAGTTTTCATTTTTGAGGCGGGAGAATTCATATTTTCAATTCCATAGAATGCCAATTCTGATGCGGTACCCCATAACGGCCCGGCTACGCGCAGGCTGGGATTCTAAAATTAATCTTTTCGTTCGATTTCACCAATACTAGCGCAGGCAGCAAAAGGCGAAACTGGCACAGCCTGGCTTTTGCTGACTGCAGCGGGCTTTTCTTTCTGATTTTTCAATCGTAGATTTTTACCCAGCTTGTGTGTAGCCATTGTTATGGGTTGCCGCTTTATTCTTTTCACCGATTTGTACAAAAGGGCCCATTTCAAATTCTGGACTATCCAAAAGGCGGCTGTTCAATTTTTTCAACTGATTTTAACTTCTTGATTTTCAGTTGATTCAATTTCAGAATTCTGATTCTTCAATTTGATCGGTTCTTATCTCTAATCAACCAAAAATCTGAAAACAATCAACCTATTTCCGGATTCAGATCTCTATTTCCAGAAGATTCAACCTGATTTTTGATTCCTGATTTTACTCAATTCGATTTCCCAAATTCATCAAAATCAGTTTCAGGTTCTCCAAATCTTGAGTTTTTGATCTTGGTTTTCAAATTGATTCAATCAACGTTTCCCTGTTCAAAATTTCCAGATTCCAGATTCCAGATTCCCAAATTTTGTTTTTGGACGAGATTCAAATTCCTGATTTCTATTTCAAAAGCCGCCTAAACTCAAACTCCCTCTGAAAAAACCAATCCCATTTTTCAAGATGGGCCCGGTAATCTTAAGAATCCAAATTTTTCGTTTTCTGTCCGATTAACCGTAAAGAACACAATACTCGACAGGACCTTTACCCGCCTTTCAAAATTTCAATTACCCGGTTTGAAAATCAGTTCTCGATTTCTGGCGAAATCCTGATTCTGAGTTTTCATTTTTTGAGGCGGGAGAATTCATATTTTCAATTCCATAGAATGCCAATTCTGATGCGGTACCCCATAACGGCCCGGCTACGCGCAGGCTGGGATTCTAAATTTACTCTTTTCGTTTGATTTCACCAATACTAGCGCAGTCAGCAAAAGGCGAAACTGGCAAAGCCTGGCTTTTGCTGACTGCAGCGGGCTTTTCATTCTCTTTTTTCAATCGTAGATTTTTACCCAGCTTGAGTGTAGCCATTGTTATGGGTTGCCGCTTTATTCTTTTAACCGTTTCAAAAAAAGGGCCCATTTTAAATTCTGGATAAACCAAAAGGCGGCTGTTCAATTCTTTTCAACTGATTTTAACCTCTTGGTTTTCAGTTGATTCAATTTCAGGATTTTGATTCTTCAATTTGATCGGCTCTTATTTCAAATCAACCAAAAATCTCACGACAATCAACCTAATTCAGAGTTCTGATCTCAATTTCCAGAAGATTCAACCTAATTTTTGATCTCTTCAATTTACTGGATTCAATCTCCCAAATCCATCAAAAACAGATTCAGGTTTTCAAATCTTGAGTTCTTGATCTTGGTTGTCAAATTGATTCAATCAACGTTTTCTAGTTCAAAATTTCCAGTTTCCAGATTTCCAAATTCTGTTTTTGGACGAGGTTCAAATTCCTGATTTCTATTTCAAAAGCCGCCTAAACTCATACTCCCTCTGAAAAAACCAATCTCATCTTTCAAGATGGGCCCGGTTAATCTTAAGAATTCAAATCTTTCGTTTTCTATCCGATTCACCGTAAAAAATACAATACTCGACAGGACCTTTACCCGCCTTTCCGAAATTTCAGTTACCCGATTAGGAACTCAAATTCTCGATTTCTGTCGAAATCCTGATTCTGAGTTTTAATTTTTGAGGCGGGAGAATCCATATTTTCAATTCCATAGAATACCAATTCTGATGCGGTACCCCATAACGGCCCGGCTACGTGACGTGCCGGACTCTAAATTTATCATTTTCGTTTCAATTCACAAATGCTAGCGCAGGCAGCAAAAGGCGAATGTGGCGAAGCGTGGCTTTTGCTGCCTGCGCGGGTTTTTCAATCTCTATTTTCCTTTCGAAGATTTTTACCGGCATGGCATGTAGCCATTGTTGGGCGCTTCCATTTTTTTCTTCGTAAACCTAAAAAAAGCGACCGGTTTACCGATTCTGGATACTTCAAAAGGGCCGTTTTTTCCGATTTTTCAATCTTTTTGAACCGATTTTCAATTCTGATCATCTCAAATTGATCTTGAAAACTGATCTCAATTTACCGGTTTCAAATTCCTGATCTTGAAGACTAATCTCCCAAATTGATCAAAATTTCTAATCTCCAGTCTTCAATTTGATTCGGCTAAATTCCAGTTTTTCAAGTCGATCTCAATTCAAGTTGACCAATTCAATCTACTGATTTTCAATCTCTAAAATTTCAACTTGATTCTCGACAACCCGATTCAATTGGATCAGATTCTTATTCGGTGAAAGGTTCAAATTTCTTGATCTCCTACCCTACTCAATTCAACGGTTTACCCAAATTCTTGATTTTCCGTATTGAGGCCCTAAACGTAAACTCTCTCCCAAAAACTCAATTTCTTCTTTCGATGACAGGGAGCGGTAATTGTTAAGGATCTCAATTATTCGGGACAACGGATTACCCGATAAAACAACTCTATTTTCCTTTTTTGCCTGCCTAATTGGGCTATACATTCAATTGACCGTAACAAACAAAACTCGGGTTCCAAAAACCAATTATTCCCGATTTTCAAAGGCAGGCTTAATCTCTAATCGTTTGTTTATCAGTTTTTTATTCCCAGAATGGAGTGCGCCCAACGGCCCGGCTACGCGCAGGCTGGGATTCTAAATTTACTCTTTTCGTTTGATTTCACCAATACTAGCGCAGGCAGCAAAAGACGAAACTGGCGCAGCCTGGCTTTTGCTGACTGCAGCGGGCTTTTCATTCTGATTTTTCAATCGTAGATTTTTACCCAGCTTGAGTGTAGCCATTGTTGGGCGCTTCCATTTTATTCTTCGTAAACCTATAAAAGCGACCGTTTTACCGATTCTGTATACTTCAAAAGGGCCTTTTCTACTGATTTTTCAATCTCATTGAACCGATTCCCTAATTTTGATGGTCTCAAATTGATCTTGAAAACTGATCTCAATTTACCGATTTCAAATTCTTGATCTTGAAAGCCAATCTCCCAAATTGATCCAAATTTCTAATCTCCAGTCTTCAATTTGATTCGACTAAAATCTTATTCTTCAAGATAATCCTGATTCAATCTACTGGTTTTCAGTCTCCAAAATTTCAACTTGATTCTCGACAACCCGATTCAATTTGATCAGATTCTTATCCGGTGAAAGGTTCAAATTTGTTGATCTTATCCCCTATTCAATCCGACGGTTTACTCAAATTCTTGATTTTCCGTATTGAGGCCCTAAACGCAAACTCTCTCCAAAAAACTCGATTTCTTCTTTCGATGACAGGGAGCGGTAATTGTTAAGGATCTCAATTATTCGGGACAACGAATTACCCGATAGAAATACTGATTTTCCATTTTTTTGCCTGCCTAATTGGGTCATACAATCAATTGACCGTAACCAACAAAACTCGGGTTCCAAAAACCAATTATTCCCGATTTTAAAAGGCAGGCTTAATCTCTAATCGTTTGTTTATCAGTTTTTTATTCCCAAAATGGAGTGCGCCCAACGGCCCGGCTACGTGACGTGCCGGACTCTAAATTTATCATTTTCGTTTCAATTCACAAATGCTAGCGCAGGCAGCAAAAGGCGAATGTGGCGAAGCGTGGCTTTTGCTGCCTGCGCGGGTTTTTCAATCTCTATTTTCCTTTCGAAGATTTTTACCGGCATGGCATGTAGCCATTGTTGGGCGCTTCCATTTTATTCATTGTAAACCTAAAAAAGCGACCGTTTTACCGGTTCTGGATACTTCAAAGGGCCGTTTTTACCGATTTTTTAATCTTTTTGAACCAATTCCCTAATTCTGATGATCTCAAATTGATCTTGAAAACTGATTCCAATTAACCGGTTTTAATTCCCGATCTCGAAGACTAATCTTCCAAATTGATCCAAATTCTTAATCTCCTGTCTTCAATTTGATTCAGCTAAATTTCAGTTTTTCAGGTCGATCTCAAATTCAAGTTGGCCAATTCAATCTACTGATTTTCAATCTCTAAAATTTCAACTTGATTCTCGACAACCCGATTCAATTTGATCAGACTCTTATTCGGTGAAAGGTTCAAATCCTTGACCTTATCCCCTATTCAATTCGATGGTTTACCCAAATTCTTGATTTCCCGTATTGAGGCCCTAAACGCAAAATCTCTCCAAAAAACTCGATTTCCTTTTTCGATGACAGGGAGCGGATATTGTTAAGGATCTCAATTATTCGGGACAACGGATTACCCGATAAAGAAAACTGATTTTCCATTTTTTTGCCTGCCTAATTGGGCTATGCAATCAATTGACCGTAATCAACAAAACTCGGGTTCCAAAAACCAATTATTCCCGATTTTCAAAGGCAGGCTTAATTTCTAATCGTTTGTTTATCAGTTTTTTATTCCCAAAATGGAGTGCGCCCAACGGCCAGGCTACACGCAGTGGGGGATTTTTCCATCAACCCTTTCTGGTCTTGATTCAAATATACAGCGCAGACAGCAAAAAGACGAAATTGGCGAAGCTTGGCTTTTGCTGACTGCAGCGGGCTTTTCATTCTGATTTTTCAATCGTAGATTTTTACCCAGCTTGAGTGTAGCCATTGTTGGGCGCTTCCATTTTATTCGTTGTAAACCTAAAAAAGCGACCGATTTAACGATTTTGTATACTTCAAAAGGGCCGTTTTTACCGATTTTTCAATCTTTTTAAACCGGTTCTCTAATTCTGATGATCTCAAATTGATTTTGAAAGCTGATCTCAATTTACCGGTTTCAAATTCTTGATCTTGAAAGTCAATCTCCCAAATTGATCAAAATTTCTAATCTCCAGTCTTCAATTTGATTCGGCTAAAATCTTATTCTTCAAGATAATCTTGATTCGAGTTGGACAATTTAATCTACTGATTTTCAATCTCTATCAATTCAACTTGATTCATGACAACCCGATTCAATTTGACCAGATTCTTATTCGGTGTAAGGTTCAAATTTCTTGACCTTATCCCCTATTCAATTCGACGGTTTACTCAATTCTTATTTTCCGCTTTGAGGCCCCAAACGCAAACTCTCTCCAAAAAACTCAATTTCTTCTTTCGATGACAGGGAGCGGTAATTGTTAAGGATCTCAATTATTCGGGACAACGGATTACCCGATAAAACAACTCTATTTTCCATTTTTTTGCCTGCCTAATTGGGCTATACATTCAATTGACCGTAACAAACAAAACTCGGGTTCCAAAAACCAATTATTCCCGATTTTCAAAGGCAGGCTTAATCTCTAATCGTTTGTTTATCAGTTTTTTATTCCCAGAATGGAGTGCGCCCAACGGCCCGGCTACGTGCCGTGCCGGACTCTAAAATTACCATTTTCGTCCCATTTCACAAATGCTAGCGCAGGCAGCAAAAGGCGAAACTGGCGAAGCCTGGCTTTTGCTGCCTGCGCGGGTTTTCAATCTCCATTTTCCTCTCGGAGATTTTTACCGGCATGGCATGTAGCCATTGTTGGCTGCAGCAAATTCAATTAATTTTAATCGTTCTCAGTACTCCTTTCGCTATACAGCATGTTTCGTTTGAAAGATCAATTTTCTTCGTCTTTACTGATAGCTTTTTTAGGAAGCTTTCTTGATCTAATAAAACACAATAATATCCAATATGACCAATTCGACCTTTTGGATAATAAAACTTGGTCATTACTGAATCCAAAATATCATATTCATAAAATATCTTGTAGTCCAAAGCTCTACTTTCAAAGCTATTATCGATTCCTTCTAAGTCATAAGTGATTGTTTTTAACTGCCCTTCAAATTCTCCAGTCACTTCATATAATAGTTCGTTTCTCTCATAAGTCGTAGTCACTGATTTCAGTGAAATCAAGTCCATCCAAAAGATATCACTTTGATAAACGTCCACATTGAATTCTTCTGCAAAATCGTAAATTATTTCAGAATGACGTATTGGTTTTTCAATCCATCGATCTATATAAGTGCGAGGTCCCGTTTCCGAATACCTTCCATAATCAAATATAAAAGTCATTTCAGAATTGCTTATTTGACCTACATATGAATCAATCCCTTTAACCGGTAAATATTTGAAATCTGTAGGAGTATTAATTTTAAACACTCCTAAATCAATTTCCTTCCAGTCTTCTTTATTAATTTGGCATTTGACATCACAGGTTTTTTCACATGACAATGACAGAACCAACAGACTAAAAATTAGTAACTTTTTCACTTCTTTCAACCTTTAATAGGGCTTGACTTCAATTGCACTATTCACGGTTCTTAACTCTATTTTTATTTGTTGCAGCCAACGGCCCGGCTACGTGACGTGCCGGATTCTAAATTTACTCTTTTCGTTTGGTTTCACAAATACTAGCGCAGGCAGCAAAAGACCAAATTGGCGCAGCCTTGCTTTTGCTGCCTGCGCGGGTTTTTCAACCTCCATTTTCCTCTCGAAGATTTTTACCGGCATGGCATGTAGCCTATGTTATGGGCTTTTGTAAAGATTCTTTTATCTTTTTATTTAACTCTCTATGAAACTTTGTATGGCTGTTATCAAGCTTTTTGCAAAGTTGAAGTTTTCCTTTATAATCACTTAAACTCACTCCGCTCTTTTTAGCTAATGCTTTCGCAAATTCATCAATCCTTTCTTCCTTTAATTTACTCAGGATTAACTGTGACTTAAAATACCGAATAAACGCTCTTGAAAAATAACTAGGCATGATGTCATAGGAGTTTAACAATTGAACCCTGTAGATAAAAAACGTCCAACAAAAAAACTCAATTGACTCATTTCCATGAGATATTTCATAAATACCTTTTAAAAATTTGCTAATCCAAATACCGAAAATAAAAGAACTTCCAATAAAAATAGTTATTACTTTCCACCCGGAATCAGATTCAAATATATTGGTATCTGATCTATCTTTAAAAAAGATAAAGTAAATTAAATATAAGAATATTAGTAAAACAGGGACAAAAGATGTTTGAGTTATTACAATAGGATAATTCCATCCTCCCTTTACGTATCTAGAGTCAATATTTTTATTTGGACTTATTGATACTAAATTTCTTTTTCTTGGACTATACAATTTGACTATCTGATAAAATACATCAAAAGGGAATTTTAATGCGTTTATAGCAATCTGTTTGAATCCAGTTTTTCTAACACCATATATCGGGTAAATTATCTTCTCAAAAAAATCTTTATCAAGAGTAGAATAATTATCTATTTGGCTATATTTATATCCATCTGGAATATGAAATCGAAATTTAGCTTTGTTTGTGGCAGAAATTATGTTTTCCTGTTGGTTTTCAAACCTAGCTCCATTATACCTCGACATTACAAACTCCCATGCGAATATTCTTTTCTTTTTGAATTCATCTTCTATTAATTCGTCTGGAGGTGTGTCCAAATAGCTTTTTTTTCCTGCATCGAGTTTGTCCTGGTTTTCAATTCCACTCAACTTATAATGATTAATTTCCTGAGTCAATAATTGAATGTAGCCGACATAACGATTGTGTGATCGAAATTTATACCAGATTACATTATACAAAAGAGTAATTACTAGCAGTAGGCTGTTCAGTCTGATAAGGTTCTCACCCTAGGGATTTTAGCTCTCGGTCCATTGATTTTCGCAGCCCGTAGCGGTTGTGGCAGACGTTATCCTGCTGCCACTCTTCCACATCCAGGCAACTGACGCTGGTCAGCGCACTGCGGACAAACCCGCTGGTGATTTCCCGGTTGTACAAAGCGACACTGAGCACATCGGCACTAATGGCCTTCATCCCCCCTTTGTTTTTGTAGCGGCTGAAGGTGCTCTCGATAATATCGGAGCAACAAATGATCTGGCTGCACCCTTTATATAATCCGGCATGGGCGGCAAAGTACGCATCTATTTTGGCAACGAATGCCTTGGCTTGTTTGGTGGCTACCTTTTGGGCACTCAAATACTGGGCGGCACTTTGCTGCCAGCGTTGAAAGCTGTGCTCGCTTAACCCTGCCGTTTTCAAGATAGCCGACGCGATGGCAATCAACTCCCTGACCTGCCGCAAGCGCCGCAGTAAAGGCCAGGCCTTACGGTAAAATGCGATGTGCCGACGCGCCACGGCCGGCAGCTTGGCCCAGTAGCCATCCATGCGGTTTGCCCACTCGACGATAGTGAAAATTCTCAGGAAGCGGTCTTTGTCCCGTAAGGTAGGCGGCAGCAACCCGCCCCAATCTGAGAGCATAAGCCGCCTGCGCAGTTGCCCGATTGAGGCGCTTAGCTCGCTGAGGGCTTCATCTTGCCCAAAGATATCCTTGACGGCGTTCATCATCACATGGCTGCAGTCACTGGCCCGGGGCAGGCTCAGGCTGCGCATAGCCGCCAGCAAAGACGTGCCTTGGTCGCTTACGGCGTACTTTAGCTTCAGGCCAGGATACCGGCTGAGGTTGTCCTGGATAAAGCGGGCGATGAAGGGGCCCGTCCAAGAGTTCTGCACCTCCATGCCGAGCACTTCAGCGTCCAGGCCGCACAGCGGGGCGCTGTAACACTGGCCGGCATCGACTTTGACGCCCAGCATGAGCAAGAGCTTTTCTTTGCCGATTTGGATACTCTCGTCAATGATGACTACATAATCGCCTTGCAAATCGCGGGTATACTCCAAGGCGTAATAGCCGCAGCGCAAAACCCAGTTGCGGATTGTAGTAGGGCTGGGCTTACCGTATAAGGGCCAGCCCATCATTTGGGCAAAAAACGCTGCGCTCTTCGCCGCACAGCGTAAAGAGCCACCAGCGTGCACCACTATATAAACGGCCAGCACCATCATCTGGGCCGGGTAGGAATGGTTAAAGACTTTTTCCGGCTCTGCAATCTTGCGCAGGCGGGCAATCTCAGCGTCCTGACGGGCTATTTTTGCATCCCGGTCTTTGATTTGGCCTTTCAGGCGACGGCGCCCGATGGTCTGCTCTTTTGCTTGAGACCTTGAATGTTTTATCGTAGCTTTGAGTCGTGCCCACATTAATGTGTTTTTTTGGTCGAACTCTAAAGCTACGGAAGTGTGGGCATACTTTTGCTTGGCAAAATACGTAGGGCTGATTTTGCATCAAACTGAACAGCCTATTACTAGCAGTGATAGAAATAAAATAATAGGAATATCTAAGTCAATTGCTTGACCTTTACTCCTTTCGAAATAAAATTTTGCAAGAAACCCAGATAATCCAGCTACACTAATTATGTAACCAATATACCTTGTGATACAACTTCTAATTTCTGCAGTTTCATTTTTTAAAATTTCATATTCTTTCTCAGAACCAAAAAACATAAAATAAAATTTAATGCTTTAATTTTTTTTGGCATTTGACACCAAAACTTCTTATTCTCTTGAAAATTGCCCATAACGGCCCGGCTACGCGCAGGCTGGGATTCTAAATTAATCTTTTCGTCCGATTTCACCAATACTAGCGCAGGCAGCAAAAGAGGAAACTGGCGCAGCCTGGCTTTTGCTGCCGTAGCGGACTTTTCATTCTGATTTTTCAATCGTAGATTTTTACCCAGCTTGAGTGTAGCCATTGTTATGGGTTGCCGCTTTATTCTTTTTCACCGTTTATACCAAAGGGACCATTTCAAATTCTGGACAAACCAAAAGGCGGCTATTCAATTCTCTTCAACTGATTTCAATCTCTTGGTTTTCAGTTGATTCAATTTCAAAATCCTGATTATTCAATTTGGTCGTCTCCAATCTCAAATCAACCAAAAATTTGACGATAATCAACCAATTTCAGGATTCTGGTCTCAATTTCCAGAAGATTCAACCTGATTTTTGATTCCTCAATTTACTCAATTCGGTTTCCCAAATTCATCAAAATCTGATTCAGGTTCTTAAATTCTTGAGTTCTTGATCTCCAATCTTCGGTATTCAAATTGATTCAATTACCTGTTCAAAATCTCCAGATTCCTGATTTCCAAATTCTGTTTTTGGACGAGATTCAAATTCCTGATTTTTATTCAAAAGCCACCTAAACTCAAACTCCCTCTGAAAAAACCAATCCCATTTTTCAAGATGGGCCCGGTAATCTTAAGAATCCAAATTTTTCGTTTTCTGTCCGATTAACCGTAAAGAACACAATACTCGACAGTACCTTTACCCGCCTTTCAAAATTTCAATTACCCGGTTTGAAAATCAGTTCTCGATTTCTGGCGAAATCCTGATTCTGAGTTTTCATTTTTTGAGGCGGGAGAATTCATATTTTCAATTCCATAGAATGCCAATTCTGATGCGGTACCCCATAACGGCCCGGCTACGTGCTGTGCCGGACTCTAAATTTACCATTTTCGTCCCATTTCACAAATGCTAGCGCAGTCAGCAAAAGGCGATCTTGGCGCAGCCTGGCTTTTGCTGCCTGTGCGGGTTTTCCATCTCCATTCTCCTCTCGAAGATTTTTACCGGCATGGCATGTAGCCATTGTTGGGCGCTTCCATTTTATTCGTCGTAAACCTAAAAAAGCGACCGGTTTACCAATTCTGGATACTTCAAAAGGGCCGTTTTTACCGATTTCTCAATCTCATTGAACCGATTCCCTAATTCTGATGATCTCAAATTGATCTTGAAAACTGATTCCAATTAACCGGTTTTGATTCCCGATCTCGAAGACTAATCTTCCAAATTGATCCAAATTCTTAATCTCCTGTCTTCAATTTGATTCAGCTAAATTTCAGTTTTTCAAGATAATCCTGATTCAAGTGGACCAATTCAATCTGCTGATTTTCAATCTCTAAAAATTCAACTTGATTCACGGCACCCCGATTCAATTTGATCAGATTCTTATTCGGTGAAAGGTTCAGATTTCTTGATCTCCTACCCTACTCAATTCAACGGTTTACCCAAATTCTTGATTTTCCGTATTGAGGCCCTAAACGCAAGCTCTCTCCAAAAAACTCGATTTCTTCTTTCGATGACAGGGAGCGGTAATTGTTAAGGATCTCAATTATTCGGGACAACGGATTACCCGATAAAACAACTCTATTTTCCTTTTTTGCCTGCCTAATTGGGCTATACATTCAATTGACCGTAACAAACAAAACTCGGGTTCCAAAAACCAATTATTCCCGATTTTAAAAGGCAGGCTTAATCTCTAATCGTTTGTTTATCAGTTTTTTATTCCCAAAATGGAGTGCGCCCAACGGCCCGGCTACGTGACGTGCCGGACTCTAAATTTACCATTTTCGTCTCATTTCACAAATGCTAGCGCAGGCAGCAAAAGGCGATGATGGCGAAGCCTGGCTTTTGCTGCCAGCGCGGGTTTTTCCATCTCTATTTTTCAATCGAAAATTTTTACCGGCATGGCATGTAGCCATTGTTAGCGGCTGCTTTTATTTTAAGGTTCAAATTTTTCAAACTTTCCACTATTATGTTTATAAACTCCGTCATTGTTCGTGCCAAGCCAAATTCCACCTCTATCATCTAAGTAAATTGAAATTAACAAAACATTCTCAGTTCCGTTATGTATTTCTATATTAGATAGCGATTCACCATTGTAGCACCAAATACCATCATCATAAGTCGTCATCCATAATTTCCCTTGCGTGTCTGCTATACCACTCATAAAATAGAGGATTTTATCATTTATGATTTTCTCAGGCAATTCCGCAGCTTCTATCTTTTCATAACCTTTTGGTAAGTCAGAATTGATTTTGTATTTGCTATAAATATTACTTAGCCAGTAATAGCCATTCTTATCCTGAATCATTGAGCGTACTCCTGGAACTCTGCCATCAGGAAGAGTTGAGAGTTCTTTTTCCCCAAACCATAAAAACGAATCACCATCATATCGGAAAGCTCCTGCTGTTGCCGTTCCAAACCAAATGTTTCCGTTTTTATCTTTGTTGACACCAAAAACGGCATAGGGGCTATTATTATTTCCTTCAAAAGGAACTCCTTCTGTTTCGATTCCAAAGGCTTTTTTTAAGTCTTTTCTTGGTAATTCTAATTCATACAGAGAATCGCCATCTAAGCGGTAAAGGTCATTTGCATTATATCCAAACCAAAGGTCATTCGGTTCAAGTTTCCATTCGTTCTTTGATGACTTAATCGGCTGTAAAGTCGTGAATTCTGTACCATTATATTTACTTATTCCGTTCTGGGTTTCAATGTATAAATTCCCCTCTTTGTCTTCTTGTATACCTCTGATTTGGTCGTACGCTAAACCGTCCTTTGTAGTAAATTGAATTATTTTTGTTCCATCATATTTATAAACACCATTGCCATTACTTCCAAACCAATAATTCCCTTTTGAATCTTGAAAAATTACCCAAATCTGATTATCAAGTCCTGAAACAATCGTTCCTATTTCAGTATTTTGATTTTGTTCCGATTTAGACTTCACTTGACCATTGCAAGAAATCACGATAATTGATATAAAAACTGTAAGTATTAGATTAATCAAATTTTTTATCATCTCTATTTCCAAGTTTTGTTTTAAGTTGCCGCTAACGGCCCGGCTACGCGCAGGCTGGGATTCTAAATTTACTCTTTTCGTTTGATTTCACCAATACTAGCGCAGGCAGCAAAAGGCGAAACTGGCGCAGCCTGGCTTTTGCTGACTGCAGCGGGCTTCTCATTCTCTTTTTTCAATCGTAGATTTTTACCCAGCTTGAGTGTAGCCATTGTTGGGCGCTTCCATTTTATTCGTTGTAAACCTAAAAAAGCGACCGATTTACCGGTTCTGGATACTCCAAAAGGGCCGTTTTTACCGATTTTTCAATCTTTTTAAACCGGTTCTCTAATTCTGATGATCTCAAATTGATCTTGAAAGCTGATCTCAATTTACCGGTTTCAAATTCTTGATCTTGAAAGTCAATCTCCCAAATTGATCAAAATTTCTAATCTCCAGTCTTCAATTTGATTCGGCTAAATTCCAGTTTTTCAAGTCGATCTCAATTCAAGTTGGCCAATTCAATCTACTGATTTTCAATCTCTAAAATTTCAACTTGATTCACGATAACCCGATTCAGTTTGATCAGATTCTTATCCGGTGAAAGGTTCAAATTTCTTGTCCTCCTACCCTATTCAATTCGACGGTTTACCCAATTCTTATTTTCCGTATTGAGGCCCTAAACGTAAACCCACTCCAAAAAACTCAATTTCTTCTTTCGATGACAGGGAGCGGTAATTATTAAGGATCTCAATTATTCGGGACAACTGATTACCCGATAAAACAACTCTATTTTCCATTTTTTTGCCTGCCTAATTGGGCTATGCAATCAATTGACCGTAAACAACAAAACTCGGGTTCCAAAACCAATTATTCCCGATTTTCAAAGGCAGGCTTTCAACTTAATCAATTGGTTTACAGATTTTTATTCCCAAAATGGAGTGCGCCCAACGGCCAGGCTACACGCAGTGGGGGATTTTTCCATCAACCCTTTCTGGTCTTGATTCAAATATACAGCGCAGACAGCAAAAAGACGAAATTGGCGAAGCTTGGCTTTTTGCTGACTGTGCGGATTTCTTACCCACACTTTTCATTTCTAAGACTTTACCCCCATTGTGTGTAGCCCTGTGTTGGGTGCAGGGCGGGTTGGCTGTGAGCCCGAGCAATTGCCGCACATAAGAGCCCCCAAGGGCGAGGATGTGCGCAGTGCCGGGCGGGCGGGAGGGCTCCCCCCGGTAGGGCTTGCACCCAACGGTCCTGTGATATGGAGCGGACGCAGCGATAGCAAGTCTGATCTCATATCACTTGTTATAGCCAGTTAATCCTATGTTTAAATCGTTTCTTTTGGGTTTGTAAATTGTTTCAATCGGAATTTCTAAATGCTGTAATTGATCATGTTCAACATAAACTCTCTGTTTCTCAACAAATTTTGTTATATCAGAAATGCTTTGAATCATTTCACTATTATATCTTCTTAGTAATTTACCTTTAATACCGATCTGTATTGCTTTTCTTTGAATTTTATTGCCATGTGGATCATGATTGGGATCCCATTGCAATCTTGCTTCGCTTTGTTCTAACTTTGATCGCCATTCTGATTCTGAGTCAAAATATTCCTCTTTATAAGAAGAGAATACTGCTTCTTTCAACGGTTCTTCCCAACCTGTTTTACTTACTCTAATGGCCAATATTCTTTCTTGATTTTCTTTTGTTGCCCATCCGCTCCTATACATCATCCAAAGGTAATTTGGTTTTATCCATGTCATCCGTCCAAAACTAAAATCATTTCCTCCAAATTCTTGATTAATTACTGCATATTCTGCAATGGATGGTTTGTACGCTTGATAAACAATTATAGAATCTTCGAATTGATATGCTGAAATGCAGTTTCCATAATTGGGTAGTAAGTGTTTAATCTCAGAATACTTCCCTATCTTGATTCTCTCTCTATGCGGGAATGGCACACAATTGATCATTCGTCCTTTTCTTCCTGATTCTTTTTCCCAATTGACTAATCTTTTTACAGCAAAGTCCTTGATTATGATATCTTCTGTATTAGAAAGATTCTGAAGATAGTTCTTAGCTTCCTTTGTACCAATATCTGCCAATGCCCAAACACATTTTCTTGAAACTGGTTTGTAGTCAAATTCAGGTATCTTATTACTGATAATTTGTTCATATAAAAATTTGGCTGTTGCGGGATGACTTCTTGTTTGAAAACCAGATGCTATATTATCATGAGTTGTGTGCCAGTCTAAACGAAAAAGCCACTTCTCCAATTCGATTTCGTCGAGTTCTGATAATGATTTGTTGTATTGATAGTAAATATCCCAAACTTTCTGCGGATTTTTTTCATGGTAGAGTTTGGAGTATTCTTCAAACACCGATAGATCGTCATTGATCCAATTAAATTCATGTCCAACTTCTCCTGTTTCTATTTCTCCAATTTTATAGCCCAAAATACCTGTAGCTACTTCTTTAAATCTATTTAGCCATATTATCCACTCTTCATCTTCCATTAGACCAGATAATGACAAACCCGCTGGTTCGCAAGACGAACTAACATGCTTTTCTTTTTCTGATGTGCTAAACCAAAATTGAGTACCTTCTATCCACCCCTCCAATTTGGACATAATTGTAGGCACTCTATAATCCCAAATTGGGAAGTCATACCTTATGTTCAAATTTGCAAATTGTCTTTTCATCTTTCTCTTGTAATTGGCTATAACGGCCCGGCTAGCCGCAGTACGCAGCGCAGCGGAGTATTGTCGGCTAGCCTGTGTTGGTGGCAGTTGTTTTCATTTTACTACTTAAGAGTATTTTCCTCAATTAGCCTTTTCAACAATTAAAACTAGTGGTTCTTAGAGGTCGAAAAAACATGTCACTATTACTTTTTTATTTTTCGCTTGCTATGAGTTAATGCTACAGAACTCTTTTAATCTGAAAATTCACTTGACCTCAGGCAAGATAATAATTCCTCCTTATCATCCTGATTATTAAACCCAATTATTATTATTAGCTCATTACCATCTATTAATGCATTGTAATACATTTGGCTAAAAATGGTAGTTCTCTCTTTGTTTTTCACATCTATTTGGAAAACACTAAATCCAATATCATCTATAATCTCCTCACTCCATATTGAATTGGACTTACCCCAATTGTCTAGACAGCTTTAGCTGTATTTATGATTTACAAATTAAACAAAAAACACATTCATAATCATCATAATATTTTCTTTTTTTGCTTCTTTTTTTCTTTTGATTTCCACAGCAAAAATGTGGATAAGTTCATTGACATAAGGCTGGCCTAGATTGCAGGTACAACTGGCTCGGGTACTTGTCCCCAATCTTGGAATGCCGCCTGTGGAAATTCCAATTATAGAAGTACTGGGCCAAGCCGTTATGCAGCTCTATGCCGTCCTCGTAAGCTTTAAGGTAGATGTCTTCGTACTTGGCCATCTTCCACAAGTTTTCGATGAACGCATTGTCCGTTGCCCGCCCCTTGCCGTCCATGCTTAGCCTCACTTCTTTGCCCAGCACAGCGCTGGTGAACGCATCGCTGGTGTATTGGCTGCCCTGGTCTGTATTGATGATTTGAGGGGCGCCCCATTCAGCTACAGCCTCCTCAAAGCAGCCTGCACACCATTCAGCGTCCATTGTATTGGACAAAGACCAGTTGACCACAAATCGGCTGTACAGGTCTATGATGGCTGTAAGGTACAAAAAGCCTCTTGGCATCGGGATGTAAGTGATATCGGTAGCCCAGACTTGATTAGGCTGCTCAATTGCTAAGCCCCTCAATAAGTAAGGATAAACTTTATGGTCTTTGCCCCGCTTCGAGGTGTGAGGGCCCGGGAAAACAGCCCTGAGCCCCATCACATCGTAGTACAGCCGATAGACCCGGTTGCGGCTGACTTTGTAGCCTTTATCCTGGGTCAGGTAAACGTACATCCTTGGGCCGCCTTTGTAGGGGTGGTCGATGTAATGCTTGTCCATCAGGCGCATCAGCTCCAGGTTCAGCTCCGACGCTGCCCTCGGTTTATAATATAGCGAGGACCGGTTAATACTCAACAGCCTGCACTGCCTGCTCAAGCTCAACTTGGGGTGGCTGCTGTCCAGAAGCAGCCGTTTTTCTGCTAGTGGCATCAGGGCAGCCTTTTTTTTAGAAAATCGATTTCAATGGCCTGTTCCCCGATTTTGCGCATCAGCCGGTCTTTTTCAAGTTCGGCCTCCGATTTGCCGGAAAGTGCCTTGCCTTTGCGGAAAACCGAAGAGGCGCCTGACAAAAACTCCTTTTTCCAATTGGTAATCTGCTGTGGGTAGATCTTATACTTATTGGCAATCTCAGCCAAAGTATTCACCTCCTTGAGGGCTTCCAGGACTACTTTTGTCTTGAAATCAGCGTTGAAATTTCTTCTGCTCATGATAGCTAATTTAAGGGTTTTTATAAATCAAGCTACCTGTCTAGTTTTTTGGGGGAACTCCAAATCTACTAATATTCCTTGTTCACTTAGTTGGTTGAATAGCACTTCTTTTTTGAGTCGATTATATTCTTTGAACTTTGTCTCTTCGTATTCAAATAATTCCATGAAAGCAGTAAAACTATTTTGCTTATTTCTTGCAAAGCTTACTAGATTTTGTATTGTAATATCTTCTTCTACATTGTATTTTCTTCGGTCAATATCTAGCATTTCACGACCTCTTTCTACTTGTCTTGTAATAGTATCCAATGACGTGATTATCCACCCTTCGGGAATCTTTAAACTCCAATTTATCTCTTCACTATAAAAGATTCTTGTTTTGAAATCAAACGAACCTGTCTGGTTTACATCAATCTTTGGAGAACAAGAAATATTTAAGCCAAAAAACACAAGGGTTATTAACAGTTTTATAATCCCTTTACTTATACCATTTTTTTCCATAGTGATATTGCTTTTCGTATTGTATTCTTTGTCATGCTTAAATTGCCACCAACGGCCCGGCTACGTGCCGTGCCGGATTCTAAATTTACCATTTTCGTCTCAATTCACAAATGCTAGCGCAGGCAGCAAAAGACGAAACTGGCGCAGCCTGGCTTTTGCTGCCTGCGCGGGTTTTCCATCTCAATTTTCTTCTCGAAGATTTTTACCGGCATGGCATGTAGCCATTGTTGGGCGCTTCCATTTTATTCATTGTAAACCTGAAAAAGCGACCGTTTTACCGGTTCTGGATACTTTAAAAGGGCCTTTTCTACTGATTTTTCAATCTCATTGAATCGATTCCCTAATTCTGATGATCTCAAATTGATCTTGAAAACTGATCTCAATTTACCGGTTTCAAATTCTTGATCTTGAAAGTCAATCTCCCAAATTGATCAAAATTTCTAATCTCCAGTCTTCAATTTGATTCGGCTAAATTCCAGTTTTTCAAGTCGATCTCAATTCAAGTTGACCAATTCAATCTACTGATTTTCAATCTCTAAAATTTCAACTTGATTCTCGACAACCCGATTCAATTTGATCAGATTCTTATTCGGTGAAAGGTTCAAAATTCTTGATCTCCTACCCTACTCAATTCAACGGTTTACCCAAATTCTTGATTTTCCGTATTGAGGCCCTAAACGTAAACTCTCTCCCAAAAACTCAATTTCTTCTTTCGATGACAGGGAGCGGTAATTGTTAAGGATCTCAATTATTCGGGACAACGGATTACCCGATAAAACAACTCTATTTTCCTTTTTTGCCTGCCTAATTGGGCTATACATTCAATTGACCGTAACAAACAAAACTCGGGTTCCAAAAACCAATTATTCCCGATTTTCAAAGGCAGGCTTAATCTCTAATCGTTTGTTTATCAGTTTTTTATTCCCAGAATGGAGTGCGCCCAACGGCCCGGGCTACACGCAGGCCGGGATTCCTGAAAATAATCTTTTCATCCCATTTCACCAAAATAGCTGCGGTGGGCAAAGGCGAAATTGGCGTAGCTTGGCTTTGCCCGCCGCAGCGGACTCTTTTTTCTAATTTTTCAATGGAGGATTTTACCCGGCTTGTGTGTAGCCAATGTTCACAGCATTCGCGTTTTATTCGATTTTAACATAACAAGCGGCCATCTTTCTATTTTCGGAGACGAGATAAGGGGGCTTTTTCCAAGTTTACCCAATTCTCCGATTTTGATAACCGATTTTCAGGCAAAACTGATACCCTCATTTGTTTTATCGCCCGTAAAAACCACCTTAACCCAATGAAAATCATCCATTTATTCTCCTGCTAAATCTATTCAATGCACCTGCGAACCCTCAAGATTCAATCTTACTCGGGCATGAAACAGTTATTTGCTCGTTGATTTTCATTTGCCGTTTTGTTTTTCATAAGCCCCCTGGACGTGTACTCTTTTCCTGATACCGTTTTCCTTTCCATCGGACGGGGCCGCGGTAACTCTTGATCTAATTTTTCAATTCGGGCTATCCCAATTCTCGTAAACCAACTAAAAAACTGTAGAACGTCTCATTTACCCCGCCTTAACAGACTTTTTCTCCAATGGATTAACCAGTTTATACCCAGTTTCTGAAAATTATTACTCGGGCATTTTCCATTTCCAGGCGGGGAGAATCCTTATTTCAAATTCTTACTGATACCTTTCATCAGTTGCGCGATTGTCTGTGAACGGCCCGGCTACGTGACGTGCCGGACTCTAAATTTACCATTTTCCTTTCATTTCTCAAATGCTAGCGCAGGCAGCAAAAGGCGATGATGGCGAAGCTTGGCTTTTGCTGCCTGCGCGGGTTTTTCAATCTCCATTTTCCTCTCGAAGATTTTTACCGGCATGGCATGTAGCCATTGTTGCAGGCAGGCATTTCTATAAATTATTCAATTCTTTTAAGAACGTATCTGCATCAATCACCTCTACTGGTGGAAAATCTATCCCTTTTAATATTTTGAAATGATTATCATTCGAAACTACATATTTTACTCTCGCCGATATTGCACAATCTATGAATTTATTATCGTCTGGATCTTTTTCTATTAAGTTCCACCGAAAATACACCTCTTTTTGCTCCACATTTTCTAATTTAATCATTAATTCAGCAAAATTCTGAGCTATATCTCCTGTGGTTTTCTCACCAATCACTTCGATGTATTCTTGTAGAATTTCATTACTTATTGCCAAGTCAAACTTTGATTCTAATAGCCCATCAAATATTGGTCGATACTTCGAGATTTTTGGTAAGGACATTAATATTACGTTCGTATCAATTACGACTTTCATTATCAGTTATATTTTGTCCTCATATGTTCTTTTGACCATTCTTCTATTTTCTCTTCGCCCCAATTATTTTGTTCAAAAAGCTTATCAATATCATTTGTCACCTTATCAGCAAAATAATTTACTAGAAGACTCCTTATTTCTTTTATTTGCTCTTCACTCAATTCGTATTTAAAAACTTCAAGAAGTTCTATTTGCAGATTTGTCAATCTTTTTGCGGCACCCATTGCTTTAGTTTTTTGTAAAAATACGTATAAACTCTCCTTTTGTCAACCCTGAACTCGGCAAGTCTTAAGAAACTGACTTACAATTGCTTACAACTTCAAGTCTTTTCAACTCCATAGCAATTGACAAATATCCACTATATCCAAACAACAATCTCTTCCATTTGATCTTGTCATTCGATTTTAAATTCTTTAATCGAGACCTGCTTACTCCTTATTTATCGGTTTTTATTTTGCTTGCCTGCAACGGCCCGGCTACGCGCAGGCTGGGATTCTAAATTTACTCTTTTCGTTTGATTTCACCAATACCAGCGCAGGCAGCAAAAGGCGAAACTGGCAAAGCCTGGCTTTTGCTGACTGCAGCGGGCTTCTCATTCTCTTTTTTCAATCGTAGATTTTTACCCAGCTTGAGTGTAGCCATTGTTATGGGTTGCCGCTTTATTCTTTTCACCGTTTCAAAAAAAGGGCCCATTTTAAATTCTGGATAAACCAAAAGGCGGCTGTTCAATTCTTTTCAACTGATTTTAACCTCTTGGTTTTCAGTTGATTCAATTTCAGGATTCTGATTCTTCAATTTGATCAGTTCTTATCTCATATCAACCAAAAATCTCACGACAATCAACCTAATTCAGGATTCAGGTCTCAATTTCCAGAAGATTCAACCTGATTTTTGATTCTTGATTTACTGGATTCAATCTCCCAAATTCATCAAAATCAGATTCAGATTTTCAAATCTTGAGTTCTTGATTTTGGTTGTCAAATTGATTCAATCAACGATTCCTTGTTCAAAATTTCCAGATTCCAGATTTACAAATTCTGTTTTTGGACGACACTCAAATTCCTGATTTCTATTTCAAAAGCCGCCTAAACCCAAACTTCTTCTGAAAAAACCAATCCCATTTTTCAAGATGGGCCAGGTTAATCTTAAGAATCCAAATTTTTCGTTTTCAGTTCGATTAACCGTAAAAGATACAATACTCGACAGGACCTTTACCCGCCTTTTCAAAATTTCAATTACCCAGTTGGGAACTCAAATTCTCGATTTCTGGACAATTCTCGATTCTGAGTTTTCATTTTCGAGGCGGGACAATTCATATTTTCAATTCAATAGAATGCCAATTCTGATGCGGTACCCCATAACGGCCCGGCTACGCGCAGGCTGGGATTCTAAATTTAATCTTTTCGTTTGATTTCACCAATACTAGCGCAGACAGCAAAAGGCGAAACTGGCGCAGCCTGGCTTTTGCTGACTGCAGCGAGCTTTTCTTTCTGATTTTTCAATCGTAGATTTTTACCCAGCTTGTGTGTAGCCATTGTTATGGGTTGCCGCTTTATTCTTTTCACCGTTTCAAAAAAAGGGCCCATTTCAAATTCTGGATAAACCAAAAGGCGGCTGTTCAATTCTTTTCAACTGATTTCAATTTGCTGATTTTCAGTTGATTCAATTCAGGGTTTTGATTCGTCAATTTGATCAGTTCTCATCTCTAATCAACCAAAAATCTCACGACAATTAACCTAATTCAGAGTTCTGATCTCAATTTCCAGAAAATTCAACCTGATTTTTGATCTCTTCAATTTACTAGATTCAATCTCCCAAATTCATCAAAATCAGTTTCAGGTTCTCCAAATCTTGAGTTTTTGATCTCTGATCTTAGATTGTCAAATTGATTCAGTCAACGTTCTCCGTTTCAAAATCTCCAGATTCCTGATTCCCAAATTCTGATTTTGGACGAGATTCAAATTCCTGATTTCTATTTCAAAAGCAGCCTAAACTCACACTCCCTCTGAAAAAACCAATCTCATCTTTCAAGATGGGCCCGGTTAATCTTAAGAATCCAAATTATTCGTTTTCTGTCCGATTCACCGTAAAAAATGCAATACTCGATAGGACCTTTACCCGCCTTTCAAAATTCCAATTACCCAATTTGGAACTCAAGTTCTCGATTTATGGACAATTCTCGATTCTGAGTTTTCATTTTTGAGGCGGGAGAATTCATATTTTCAATTCCATAGAATACCAATTCTGATGCGGTACCCCATAACGGCCCGGCTACGTGACGTGCCGGACTCTAAATTTACCATTTTCGTTTCATTTCACAAATGCTAGCGCAGGCAGCAAAAGGGGATGATGGCGAAGCCTGGCTTTTGCTGCCTGCGCGGGTTTTTCAATCTCCATTTTCCTCTCGAAGATTTTTACCGGCATGGCATGTAGCCTGTGTTATGCCCTAGTTACTATTTTTTCTCCTATCCTATCCATCTCAAAAACAAATCCTAGGATATCATCCGATTTTAGATCGTCTCTAAAATGTCCAATAGAATTTCTTATATTATTGATCTCAAGAATCTGAAAATAGTCATTTTGATCTAGAATTTCAGCTCTCAATAATGTCTTCACATCATCAAGAAAATTTCCTGCCCTTTTCCTTCTTTGGATAATTCGTTTTTTACCGCTTTCTGTGACTTTCGAATATGTCTTTTGCTCAGCTTCATATATTTTCTTAGAGGCGTCAATTACTATTTGATTTAAAACTCTAAAATGAGTAATAAACTTTGTGTAACTTTTATTAAACGATCCTGCAATATTATACTCAAGGTCGATCTTTGATTGATTAGACACATCAATTTCTCCTAAACTCTCTATAGCTTGACTCAATATTGGTTTGATTTCATTTGATATCTTAATCACTGAATCAAGGTCCCCTTTGTGAAAAGTTTTATTGTGAGCAATTTTACATCTAAGGTTGTATAGCTCAGTCCATAGTTTACTTAGCTTCTCTCTGCTTGTATTGACTTTTTCTTCAAAATATTTATCCCAATTGGACATTGGAATTAACTGTTTTATCTCTTCTAAATCGAGATCATTTATATTATCAGCCTGTTTCATTTTTCTTATAAGATTATCTTTATGTACAGTAAATTTTTCACTAAAAAGGAAATTTTGAAGCTGTGGTTCAGTCCCCTAAGAATCGGACAAAATTCTATTAGTGAATAATAATCATTCGTGATGGTATTATCTTTGCTCTGCGAGAACACCAACGGTGACGATTGTACCGAAGGTAGTAATGCGTAGGCCTACCATTACGTTTTTAATAATGAGGCCCCATCGAGGGAACCTCATTATTGCGAGGAACACCTGCTGGTTCTGATTACCCGAAGGAACAGTCATAGCGGTGTATCTCTTTCCAAGATAAAACATCCTGAAGACTTAGCCTCAATTTGAACCGAGCTTTCTTTTTATCGAAGGTTTCCATTTCGATTTGGTTATCCTCCCAGAGTGCCCAAAACATACTCGGACTGAGCATCGCTATAGAGCTATGCTGGCGGTGGTTATTGTAAGTCTGGTAGAACTTATTCAACCGGTTTTCCAAGTCTTTGAGCGTATGGAAACAGGCTCCTTTCAAAGAGCTGCCTAAGGTCTTGTGAAAGCTCTCTACGTGGCCATTTTCCTCGGGCGTGTAAGGATGCGTAAAAACCTGATTAAGGTGATTGTCCCGAAAGTATTGTTGGACCATTTTACTGCAAAATTGCTTGCCATTATCATTGCGTATTTCGACGCTGATTTGAGCTTTGAGCAAGTCCGCTGGCTGCAAGTATTTCACGATGACCTGATCCCAGGCATCCTTGATCTGTTCTTGCTTCATGACGTAGCCTACAGCCCAATGTAAGGCAAAGCGGGTAAAAGTATCCAATATCGTCAGGACGTAGGCGTAGCAGGACTTTCCAGCTACCCAGACGTACTTGATATCCATTTCAATGATCCTTAATGGGCCTTGCGGGCATACTCTGCGGTACTGGACAAAATTACGCCCTTTACGTTTTCTGGCCTTACACAAAAGGCCATTTTCCTGTTCCAGCCGGTACACTTTTTTATGGTTGATATACCAACCTCGGACTTGTAAAGTAGCACTCACCAAACGATACCAATTTGGCAAATCTTTATCAGCCAAAATAGAGATAATACCGGTGACTACTTCCTCGTTACTACGACGCGTTAAGAGTTGAGTTACTGGGTCTTTGAACAGTGTCCAATGGGTGGCTTGCTTGCCTACTTTTCGGCCCGTTGGCTGATAGTATAAATCATGGCGGGTAAGCCCCGTTATCGTTAACACTTCCTCCCGCATCAAACCCAGCGACATGTATTGTTTTGCTAACATTACTTTCTCAACTCTGGGTACTTTTTTTTCAATAGCTCATCCTTTAACCGGCTTCTCAGCTGCTCTTCTGCAAGCATGAGCTTGTAATGGACCAGTTCGTTTTCCAGCTCTCGTATCCGGCTCCGGTTGGCCTTAGCTACGCTATGGTCTAAGCCATCAGCACCATCAGCTTGATACTGCTTTTTCCAGTAATAGTACGTTGCAGGGTACACATCATACTTCGCCAAAGTTACTTTGACCCCATAAGCTTTAGCTTCATCCAGAATCTCCAGCTTCTCCTTTTTGCTGAATTTCCGGCCTCTGTTTTCTTGCTTTTCCATATCTAAATCTCTAAAAAAGTTTTTAGACTTTTGTCAGAGTATTTAGGGGGCTGTTACAAGCTGGATAAAATCTACGTTATGCAGGTAAGTAACTTCCTTGTTTGATGTATTTACAGATTTTTTCACGTCATCAGGAACTCTGTCTTTCATCCAGCCAACTCCTACATTTATCAGCATGAATTTTGTAATCAGTTTTCTCATTAAATTCTCTATCTCATAAATTACCGGATAAGCCTTTTGAGAATAATGCAGACTAATTCCATCAAATAAAATCTGAGGGTTTTGTGATAGTACATGTACCATACGTTTAAATTCCTTGAGGAAAAGTCCAAATTTCCCAATTCCGGATACTTTGTCAAGAGACAACTTCACATGAAAAAAAACTCTATCACTTTCAATGATCTCTCCTTTTTGAATATGGTATTTAAATGAAGAGCCTTCATAATTAATATTATCATCACTTATGACAATCTCTGGATTTGATTGCAAAAAATGATTAAATGAATCGATTGTAGAACAATTTATATTGGAATTATCTACGAACACTAAGTATTCAGCAACTATCATATTATAAATTCATTTTAATATAATTGGGCATAACGGCTCGCATAGCCGCCGTACGGAGCTTTGCGGAGTATGGACGGATATGCATTGTTCTCAGCAGTTGTCTACATTTTCAATTATTTCTTTATTATTTGTTGGTACTATTCCAAATCTTCTTTTGAGGGAATCCAGCATTAATTGTCCATATTTGATTTGTGTGCCTAAAATAGCCTCTCCCGCAAGAATAACTTTAAAATCGTGTTCATATGCGTCAATAGCTGTCTGTCCAACACAGTTATCCGTGGAATAGCCACAAATTACTACTTCATCGCAATTCATCTCTATCAACTTTTCTTCAAGATTCGTTCTTAAAAATGCACTTAACCTTGTTTTGGTGATTACTATTTCATTTTTGGCAATATATACGTTGGGTGAATATTCTGCTTCTTTTGTTCCTTCGATCAACCTGCCTATGTTATTTTCTAACGCCCATAAATTCCATGTACTCTTGTCTGCTTTATGTACCGTTTGAATTTTAATGATTGGAAGGCTGTGTTTCTCAAAATACCTAATCAACTCGTTTGTCTTTGCTACTAACCCAGATACAAGCTCCAGTTTTTCTTCACTTCCTACTTCTAAAAACCACCTTTGTAGGTCAACTATTAGTAAGGCTTTCATTTCAGATGGGTTACTTCTTTTTTAATGGAATAGTGAGAACACGGTTAAAATACATATTATTATCAGGTACAGCCAGCACAATCTCCTGGCACATGAATTTCCCTGATTCCACTTGATCCTTCAATTCATCATAAATCTGAGTTGTTTGTTGTTTTGTTATGAACTCGGCTATTGTCATATGTGGTACTATCGTAGACCTTTTTAGCTCAACCCCTGCAAACAACTTGTTGCTGTGGATAATTTTTCTAAGCAAAGAAAATTTATCTTCTGGTGTTATCGTAAAAGTTACTCCAGGGTATGGGGGATGAGTTCTTAATGGACCATAATTTATTTCAAATGACTCTACCGAACTCAATTCCTTGCTTAAAGATTCGATATCATCATCAGTAATAGCTTTAGTTAATGGTTCACTCAGACTAATATGGGCTCTACAAAAACTTGCTGACTTAGGATCATACTTTTTCCTTAGTTCATCAACAGTGGACATGATTTCTTCTGGCGGAAAGATATAGAACGCTCCATAATAATATCCATGCCACCAGTTTTCCCAATGGTCTGTTTTATCAGCATATTTGATTGCTTCCATTTTTTATTTAGCGTTTTTTTTTCTCTTGATTGCTGAGAACGGCCCGGCTACGCGCAGGCTGGGATTCTAAATTTACTCTTTTCGTCCGATTTCACCAATACTAGCGCAGGCAGCAAAAGGCGAAACTGGCAAAGCCTGGCTTTTGCTGACTGCAGCGGGCTTCTCATTCTGATTTTTCAATCGTAGATTTTTACCCAGCTTGTGTGTAGCCATTGTTGGGCGCTTCCATTTTATTCTTCGTAAACCTATGAAAGCGACCGTTTTACCGATTCTGGATACTTCAAAAGGGCCTTTTCTACTGATTTCTCAATCATTTTGAACCGATTCCCTAATTCTGATGATCTCAAATTGATCTTGAAAACTGATTCCAATTAACCGGTTTTGATTCCCGATCTCGAAGACTAATCTCCCAAATTGATCAAAATTTCTAATCTCCAGTCTTCGATTGATTCGGCTAAATTCCAGTTTTGCAAGATAATCCTGATTCAAGTTGACCAATTCAATCTGCTGATTTTCAATATCCAAAATTTCAACTTGATTCTCGACAACCCGATTCAATTTGATCAGACTCTTATCCGGTGAAAGGTTCAAATTTCTTGATCTTATCCCCTATTCAATCCGACGGTTTACCCAAATTCTTATTTCCCGTATTGAGGCCCTAAACGCAAACTCTCTCCAAAAAACTCGATTTCTTCTTTCGATGACAGGGAGCGGATATTGTTAAGGATCTCAATTATTTGGGACAACGGATTACCCGATAAAACAACTCTATTTTCCATTTTTTTGCCTGCCTAATTGGGCTATGCAATCAATTGACCGTAAACAACAAAACTCGGGTTCCAAAAACCAATTATTCCAGATTTTCAAAGGCAGGCTTTCTACCTAATCGTTTGTTTATCAGTTTTTTATTCCCAAAATGGAGTGCGCCCAACGGCCCGGCTACGCGCAGGCTGGGATTCTAAAATTACTCTTTTCGTTTGATTTCACCAATACTAGCGCAGGCAGTAAAAGGCGAAAATGGCGAAGCCTGGCTTTTGCTGGCTGCAGCGGGCTTCCCTTTCTGATTTTTCAATCGTAGATTTTTACCCAGCTTGTGTGTAGCCATTGTTATGGGTTGCCGCTTTATTCTTTTCACCGGTTCAAAAAAAGGGCCCATTTCAAATTCTGGACTATCCAAAAGGCGGCTATTCAATTTTTTCAACTGATTTTAATCTCTTGGTTTTCAGTTGATTCAATTTCAGGATTCTGATTCTTCAATTTGATCAGTTCTTATCTCATATCAACCAAAAATCTCACGACAATCAACCTAATTCAGGATTCAGGTCTCAATTTCCAGAAGATTCAACCTGATTTTTGATTCCTGATTTCACTTAATTCGATTTCCCAGATTCATCAAAATCAGTTTCAGGTTCTCCAAATCTTGAGTTTTTGATCTTGGTTGTCAAATTGATTCAATCAACGTTTACCTGTTCAAAATTTTCAGATTCCAGATTTCCAAATTCAGTTTTTGGACGAGGTTCAAATTCCTGATTTCTATTTCAAAAGCCGCCTAAACGTAAATCTCACCTGAAAAAACCAATCCCATTTTTCAAGATGGGCCCGGTTAATCTTAAGAATCCAAATTTTTCGTTTTCTGTCCGATTCACCGTAAAGAATACAATACTCGACAGGACCTTTACCCGCCTTTCAAAATTTCAGTTACACGATTTGGAACTCAAGTTCTTGACTTATGGACAATTCCCAATTCTAAGTTTTCATTTTTGAGGCGGGAGAATCCATATTTTCAATTCCATAGAATGCCAATTCTAATGCGGTACCCCATAACGGCCCGGCTACGTGACGTGCCGGACTTTAAATTTACCATTTTCGTTTCATTTCACAAATGCTAGCGCAGGCAGCAAAAGACGAAACTGGCGTAGCTTGGCTTTTGCTGCCTGCGCGAGTTTTTCAATCTCCATTTTCCTCTCGAAGATTTTTACCGGCATGGCATGTAGCCATTGTTGGCAGCAGCCTTCTCTTTTCTACTTGTTTTTTATCATACAAAGAAATGTTCAATCAATATTTCGTCTTCTTTTTTATATTCTTTCAAATCCACAAGAATTCTTTGTATCATTTTGTCCAATAATTTATAGTCTTCGCTACAATCCAAGATATAATCTTCAATTCCTTCATTTGAATTGTGTTTGAAATCTTTGAAGTATTCTCTTTTCTTAAATAGTTCTAATTCTTCCATTGCATCTTTATCCGTTGTGTCAAATGGTAAATGGATTGTAAATCCAAATTTTTCTGTGTCGTCTCTTTTTGGGATTTCTATCAAGCAAGGATGAATTACTTGCAAATCAATTACTGGATTTTTGTTTATGTTGATTACAAAAGGCTTATTTTCATTTCGATATTTTTCAGCGAATTTCTTAGGGTATTCAATTAAGGTATCTAATCTGAATTTAAATGCTCTTTTCTTTTGTTCTTCAAATTTTTTCAGAAAGTGATTTGCCACGATATTTTGTGCAAATTCCGAATTCCTGATTCTTCTCCCACCCGTTTCTCTATCTGCTACGGTAAAAAAGAATTGGATTAATTTATCCTTAATCGTCAATTTATTTTCAGTTTCTTCGCTGAGCATATTTTCTTTTTTTCTGGTTGCTGCCAACGGCCCGGCTACGTGACGTGCCGGACTCTAAATTTACTATTTTCGTCTCATTTCACAAATGCTAGCGCAGGCAGCAAAAGACGATAATGGCGCAGCTTGGTTTTTGCTGCCTGCGCGGGTTTTCCATCTCCATTTTCTTCTCGAAGACTTTTACCGGCATGGCATGTAGCCATTGTTCTGCTCAGTATCCTTAATTTTCATTTTTTCATTTGACCTCGTTTCCAATAATATACGTGTCAATCTCGATTCCCAAATTCAGCTTATTCAACCTGTTTATTGTCTCAATTTCAAATCCAATTCCTGCATTTCCACTTATGTATTGATGTCGGCAAACTGATATTATTGCTTCTGAATTTTTACTGAGCTTTTGAACCCCTTCAATGTCTTTTTCTAATTCATTGAGCAATAATTCTAATTTTTCGTCTAACCCATAGGCTTCATTTCTTATTGGCTCGAAGCTTATTCGGCTGAAATCATATCTTGACTTTCCATACTTTCTTAAATCTCCTTTAGACCAACCTATTAATGGTTCGAATTTCCTTATAAAACTTGAAAGTTCCTTAAAAGTCAACCTTTTCGATGTAGCTGTTAGATAAACTCGATTTCCTGATTCTGTCCAAACAAAGTCTACTGCTATTTCAGGCTCTTTCGTTAAATGAATTTCAATAAAATATCTTTCATTTTTGACCTCAACGTAAACAGCGACTTTATCTTCATAGTAATCTTCACTTACTCTAGCAATCTTTGGTAATCCATCTTCTATTTTTACTTCGCAGACTTCCAAATACTGTTTAGTAGTCTCAAATTTTGGATCGAGAATTTCTTCAATTGCTTTTTTGATATATTGATTTTCTTTTTTCATTTATTGAGCAGAACGGCCAGGCTAGCCGCAGCACGGAGCGCAGCGGAGTATTGTCGGCTAGCCATTGTTCTGCTCAGTTATTTTTTTTATTTACCAAACAGGTTTCTGAAAAACTTATTATCAGCAGGTTTCGAATTCAACCAATCTAATCTATAGTCCTCCATTTTATCATTGTATTCTTTAGTGTGGTGTTTGTATTTGGGTGGTAAGCGTCCGAGCAAAGGCGTCTTGACTGCCGGTTTTCATGAATCTACCTTTGGGCAAAACCTAAAGATATGAATCCAGTCAAACGCGTACAAAAGTGGCAGGCTCTGCTGGCCGAGCAGTCTGCTTCCGGGTTAAGCAAGAAGGCATTTTGTGAACGAGAAGGTATCAATGCAGCTACTTTTTATTATTGGCAGCGCCGTCTGTCGGAACACGTTCCAGATGAAGGGGCCGGCTTCTTGCGCATCCGTCCCCGGGCCGCACACGAACCCCGGGCGGCACATGAAGTAGTAGTGTGCCTGGCCGATCAAGAGCTGCGCCTGCGCAGCGGTTCGCCAGCGACCCTGGCGCAAATCATCCAACATCTATGCCATGCTTAGTTTTTCTTCTCGACAGCGGTATTTCCTCTACGGCGGGGCCACAGATATGCGCAAGGGCTTTTCGGGGCTGAGCGGCCTGGTGCGGGCGCATATGGACCAGGAATTAATGAGCGGTGATGTATTCATTTTCGTGAACCGCCGCCGCGACCGTATTAAGCTGCTGATGTGGGATATAACAGGCTTTGCCCTGTATTACAAACAGCTGGAGCGGGGGACTTTTGAGTTGCCCCTGGCGGCCCGTGAGGGGACGGCCGAGCTAAGCTGGCCGGAGCTGGTGCTAGTGCTGGAAGGCATCGAATTAAAGTCCATAAAAAGGCGCAAAAGATACCGCCACGGTGCCTGATTTTGCTACCTTTTTCGTATCTTTTCACCAATGAAAGCAACCGTTTCCATAGCAGAACACGAGGCCGTTTTGGCCGAAAATGCGCAACTCAAATTCCGTTTGGAGAAGTTGGAGCGTATGCTGTTTGGGCGTAAGAGCGAACGCTTTGTAGCGGATGCTCCACCGGCCGGACAGCTCAATATGTTCGCTGCCGGCCAAGAGGCCGAAGCGGAGGGGGCGGAGATGGCCCCCTTGCGGGAAAAGATCAGCTACGAGCGCAATAAGCCGGTGGCAAAAAAGAAGCATCCCGGGCGCACACCGCTGCCGGAGCATTTCCCGGTAGAAGAAAAGGCCCTGGAACCGGAAGAAGATACTACGGGCATGGTGCGTGTTGGCGAGCACATCACCGAGTATGTGGAATATACACCGGCGGAGCTGAAGGTCATCCGGTTGATCCGCCCCAAATACGCCAAGCCCAATACGCGGGTGGATGAAAACACCGAGTTTGTTTGTGCACCGCTGCCTAGCCGCCCCATTGAAAAGAGTATTGCCTCGGCTAGTCTGCTAGCTCACATTATTATCAATAAATATATTGATCATTTGCCTTTTTACCGGCAGATCCAGCGTTTTAAGCGCAATCATGACTGGGCGGTCCACAAATCAACCATCAATAGCTGGTTTGTAGCCGTTTGCACCCTACTCAAGCCGCTATACGAAGTCCATCGCCAGCAGATATTGGAACAGGCCTATCTGCAAGCCGACGAATCAAAAATAAAGGTCTTGACCAAAATCCTCAAAGACAAGAACGGTAATCGTATCAAAGTAGATACCCGTAAAAAGGGCAGCAAACAGATGCTGGGCTGGATGTGGGCAATACGTAGCCCACAGACCGGGCAGGTGCTGTTTGTCTATGAAGATAATCGTGGCCAGAAGGCCGCCAATACTGTATTGAGCGGCTTCCAGGGCGGCTTTTTACAGACCGACGGACTGGGCTCCTACAACCAGATCGCTGCACGTGCCGATGTAGAACGCCTGGGCTGCTGGGCACATGTGCGGCGTAAGTTCTTCGAAGCACAGGGCAATGATAAAAAACGAGCCCAGCATGCTCTGGGACTGATCCAGCAGATCTATGGCCACGAACGCAAAACCGCAGAATATACCCCCGAAAAACGTAAGGCCTATCGGGAAGAGCATCTACTGCCTTTGTTCCAGGAGTTTAAAGACTGGCTGGATGAGCAATGCGTCTATGTCACCCCCAAAAGTGCAATGGGGCAGGCCTTCACCTATGCCCAAAACCAATGGCCCACTTTAGTAACCCTATTCCAGGACGGCCGCCTACTCATCGATAATAACCATATCGAAAACAAAATCCGGCCTCTGGCCTTGGGCAGAAAGAACTATCTCTTTGCCGGGTCCCACGAAGCCGCTCAGCGGGCCGCCATGATCTACAGCTTCATGGCCAGCTGTAAGGAACATCAGATCAATCCTTACCAATGGCTTAAAGACACCCTCGATCGTATCCCTGATACCAAGCTCTCCGAACTCAACACCCTAATACCCAGCCCCCAGTGGAAACCGATGGAGCAAAACACGTAGTTGCTCGGACGCTTACTTTGGGTGGATCAACATCCATTATGCTATAAATCATTCCTCTTATTGAAAAGTTTTTATTTGCCCATTCCTCTTTAATCACTTCTTCAACACTATTCTCAGTAAGGCTTTTCTTTACTCGTCTTAGAGTATTTAAACTTTCGTCTAACCAATTTTCATATATGTCAATGAAGCTCTTATCCTCAATCTTTTCAAATCTTCCGTCGCAATCAAAAAACATCAAACCTCCTTCTTCTTCTCCATTTACAATTAGACAATATTCCATTCCACAGCCATAATCAAACAATTTTATATATCCAGATATCTCATCTAACTCTACCATATCGCAATCAATCTTTCTGGGATCATCACAGTTCCTCAATAGCTTTTGTGTTCCGATATATGGTGGATTTATGTTCTTTAGTTCTAACCTTTCTAATCCATATCCACAACCTGCCCCACCATTTCCTACGTATTTAAGAAACTCTTTGTAGTTATTTGAAATTGAGATTTGATAATCTTTTTCGATTTTATTTATTTCTTCATCACTCAGAGTTTTATTCAATTCATATTTATGTCTGCTTGATCCGAAAATTGAAAATCTTTTATCAAGATTCTTTAACTCTTCTAGCTTCTCTTTTATAGCTTCAATTCGATTCATATTTCTCTTTCCTAATTGAGCAGAACGGCCAGGCTACGTGACGTGCCGGACTCTAAATTCACCATTTTCGTCTCGTTTCACAAATGCTAGCGCAGCGGCTTTTCAATCTCCATTTTCCTCTCGAAGATTTTTACCGGCATGGCATGTAGCCATTGTTAGCGGTAGTTGCGCGCGCTTTTCATCTTCAGTTTAAATTACTTCTAATTCATGGTCTTCCAGCTCAATCTGAAGTTTGACATCTGTTTTTAATGCATCAAATACTCTCATCAATGTTCCTATCGATACATTTTTTGTGCTATTCTCCAGTTTTGATATTTGAGCCTTTTTTACTCCTATCATGTCTCCCAATTCTGATTGGGTCAAATCTCTTTCTTTTCTAATCTTTTTGATTGCTTCTCCTATCAGCTCTAATTTCAATTCAAGTTCGTATGTCTTTCTGGACAAACTCTCTGGTTTACCAATATATTTGTCTTTAATTTCTTCAAGGCTATATTTTTTCATCGCTCCTACTGTTTTTAATCGTCTGATGTTGAGTCAAAATAATCTTGCATCAATTTCTCAGCTTTTTCGATCTCTCCTTTAGGGACTTTACTTGTTTTCTTTATCATTCCATGAGTTGAGATCACAAGTGTATTCTTATTGTCTCTCTTGTCCCAAAAGGCAAATAACCTATATTGATTCTTCTGATATTTTGTCCGGAATTCCCAAATCTCTTTTGTAAGCTTCTTAAACAGTTTTGGGTCATTCACATATCTTGACTTATCGATATTGAAGATTATTTTCCTCCTTGATTTCTCGTCTAAACTTTCTAGGAATTCAACTGCATCCTCTAAAAAGTCGACTTCAAATTTTGGGTTCATTTCTTGTTACATTGAACTCCAAATTTACTTGAAAGTTTATTTAAAAGGAAACATTTTTTCAAGATTTAAATCAAAATCTCTCTATTCAACTGATATTCAAATTCTTATATTGAGCGCGCATTACCGCTAACGGCCAGGCTACACGCAGTGGGGGATTTTTCCATCAACCCTTTCTGTTCCTATTTCAAATATACAGCGCAGACAGCAAAAAGACGAAATTGGCGAAGCTTGGCTTTTTGATGGCTGTGCGGATTTCTTACCCACACTTTTCATTTCTAAGACTTTACCCCCATTGTGTGTAGCCCTGTGTTGGGTGCAGGGCGGGTTGGCTGTGAGCCCGAGCAATTGCCGCACATAAGAGCCCTAAGGCGAGGATGTGCGCAGTGCAGGGCGGGCGGGAGGGCTCCCCCCGGTAGGGCTTGCACCCAACGGCCTGTGCATGCGCCGTGCCGACCATCGGGAGGCATGGACGTATGCACTATGTTGCACGCATTCACAAATAAATCGTTCCCCCTTTTATTTGAGTTCCTAATTTGGGTGTGACGGATTTTTGATGTAATTATTAAGCTGCATACCGCATTCTCTTTTTCCAATATTGCTCGTATCTGCCCGCAGACAGCTTGAGCGCACGGACGATAAGCATATCATCGGCATGCACATTAAGCCACCTCATGCCACTACCTCCCAAACGGGCTTTGATCAGCGTCTTGCACCCTGCCTCTACGGTGCCGGAACCGATAGGCAGCCCTTTTTCCTGCATTTGAAAATAATTCATCCGGTGCTGCTGGTTTTCCAGGTATACAACTTGCTGGCGGGCGATTTCGCGCCGCTTCTGCGTCTTGACACCCGCAGCCGCCTGACGCGCGCGCTCCACAACGAGGGCTGCGCCGCCCGGCTCGTTCAGCAGCGTACTCTTTTGCTGGCTTACCCACTGCGCACGTTTTTTGGAGGGCAGGGGCATTACTGCAGCCAGTTTGTAAAGCCGTTCAGTGACGTGGTAGTAGTCCGTTACCTGGTAGTCGGTTAACCGCTCCAGCTGTGTCCAGTTGTCGGGCGCCCCATCTGCAACCCCCACGTAAACCGGCCGTAGCCCAGCCTCTTCGAACTGTGCCTTAAGCCGCTCAGCCTCTTCTTCCAACAGATGGGTGAAAGCCCCTTTTTTCTCTTGCGCGCCAACCCCCAAGTAAATAGAGTGCAGCAACTTGCCCTCATGCCCGTAAAGGCTGATTACGCCGCACATCGCTTCCCGGTAGCCCGGTTTGCGCTTAGGCTTGCCAGGCAGGCCGTCAAGAAGGTGCACCATCGCACCGTCCCGGCTTATGCTCACTGAGCTGACCCCGCAAAGGCTTACCTCTTCCGGCATGGCGTAAGACCAGCGGCTTTCTACTTCTTTAGCGTGGCGGCTGATGCGCAGGCTCACATCACGCACAAGGTCTTTGCTCACTTCGACTTCATGGTGCTCCTTAAACCGGGCTGACACTTTCCTGGCTGAGCCCTCACAATAGTCGCTAGCCAGCAGCTTGGCCAGCCGTGGCGTCGATTTGCCTACTATGCCTGCCGTGCTGTCAGCTGGTACGTAGCTCACGCCGCCACAAACAGGCTGGTAGACGTGGCGCTTGACGCAGACTTTGCCGTAAGGTGTGGACATTAACTTTTTTTTCGCCCCTTGCTCGAAAGGCGCTGCCCTTTGTGGGTGATGGCAGTACCATCCGTATCGAAACGCTCGGCGGCAGCGCGCGTGGCGAGTTTGCCTGCTTCGTTTAGGGCTAGCTGTATCGCTTCTTCCTGGCTCAGCATGCTGCCGTTAAGCTCCATATCAACCTCTATCGTGACCTTACCCCCATCTTGCTTTACTATTCGTGCGCTCATACCTTCTTTTTGCTTTAAGATACGTATCTTTCTGTACATCAAAAATCCGTCACACCCCCTAATTTACTCAAATAAGAGTTATCAAATATAACTTGACTTAGAGAAATACTTTCGCATTCGTGGTACTTTATCTTACCAAAATCAATTGTCAAATCTGCCTCTTTAATCACCTTGTCTCTTGCTAAAACCGCCTCTCTCATAATAAGGCTCATATTACTATTTCTCAATAAAATTTCATCTAGAATTCCAAGTATAGCCATCATGGGATCAACATCAAATAGCTCATTTGAATCATTCGGCAGATTTTCAATATTGTTCCATCCATATGAGATGTTATGGATTATAAGTTTGTTTTCAGAATCGGTAGAAAAGAAATTAGCTAGGGGCAGATATCCTGTATCATTGTAATTATAGCAATGTCCTATAGAAGTCAGAAGATTACTTGGATGATATATATGAATATTCATTTGATTGAAATCGATATTTTTAATTATTGCCTCAAATAAACACAATACTGTGTTTTTAAATTGATCAGGCCATAATTTATGGTTCGACATAGTATCCTTTACCTCTTTGATTAAATCGGTTTCTTCAGGACAAACTACAGTTTCGAACACTCCACCTGCTGAATGGTCTCTTCCTTTTAATTTATAAATTATTCTGCCAATATCCACACCTCTCGGATCTGAATTATAAATTCCGAATGCATGAACATTACTAATACTCCATCCCTGTTCTCCTAACATACTTGTTAATTTAACCGGATCGGATTCCTCTATTTCATCGCTATAAATATACTTATCCAACAATGTATAAATACGATCTTCCAATGAATAAAGCAACTCCTCTCGTGTAGTTTCATCGTCAAGCAGTTCCTTAATATCTTCTCTAAACCTTCCATCTAAGTCAATAATTCTAGTATACCTTTCTATTGGGTATCTTAGAATAGCTACATAACAGCCATATTTATAGATTATTCTACTATTTTTTTCATTTTCAATATCAAGTGTAACAGCCCCCTAAATACTCTGACAAAAGTCTAAAAACTTTTTTAGAGATTTAGATATGGAAAAGCAAGAAAACAGAGGCCGGAAATTCAGCAAAAAGGAGAAGCTGGAGATTCTGGATGAAGCTAAAGCTTATGGGGTCAAAGTAACTTTGGCGAAGTATGATGTGTACCCTGCAACGTACTATTACTGGAAAAAGCAGTATCAAGCTGATGGTGCTGATGGCTTAGACCATAGCGTAGCTAAGGCCAACCGGAGCCGGATACGAGAGCTGGAAAACGAACTGGTCCATTACAAGCTCATGCTTGCAGAAGAGCAGCTGAGAAGCCGGTTAAAGGATGAGCTATTGAAAAAAAAGTACCCAGAGTTGAGAAAGTAATGTTAGCAAAACAATACATGTCGCTGGGTTTGATGCGGGAGGAAGTGTTAACGATAACGGGGCTTACCCGCCATGATTTATACTATCAGCCAACGGGCCGAAAAGTAGGCAAGCAAGCCACCCATTGGACACTGTTCAAAGACCCAGTAACTCAACTCTTAACGCGTCGTAGTAACGAGGAAGTAGTCACCGGTATTATCTCTATTTTGGCTGATAAAGATTTGCCAAATTGGTATCGTTTGGTGAGTGCTACTTTACAAGTCCGAGGTTGGTATATCAACCATAAAAAAGTGTACCGGCTGGAACAGGAAAATGGCCTTTTGTGTAAGGCCAGAAAACGTAAAGGGCGTAATTTTGTCCAGTACCGCAGAGTATGCCCGCAAGGCCCATTAAGGATCATTGAAATGGATATCAAGTACGTCTGGGTAGCTGGAAAGTCCTGCTACGCCTACGTCCTGACGATATTGGATACTTTTACCCGCTTTGCCTTACATTGGGCTGTAGGCTACGTCATGAAGCAAGAACAGATCAAGGATGCCTGGGATCAGGTCATCGTGAAATACTTGCAGCCAGCGGACTTGCTCAAAGCTCAAATCAGCGTCGAAATACGCAATGATAATGGCAAGCAATTTTGCAGTAAAATGGTCCAACAATACTTTCGGGACAATCACCTTAATCAGGTTTTTACGCATCCTTACACGCCCGAGGAAAATGGCCACGTAGAGAGCTTTCACAAGACCTTAGGCAGCTCTTTGAAAGGAGCCTGTTTCCATACGCTCAAAGACTTGGAAAACCGGTTGAATAAGTTCTACCAGACTTACAATAACCACCGCCAGCATAGCTCTATAGCGATGCTCAGTCCGAGTATGTTTTGGGCACTCTGGGAGGATAACCAAATCGAAATGGAAACCTTCGATAAAAAGAAAGCTCGGTTCAAATTGAGGCTAAGTCTTCAGGATGTTTTATCTTGGAAAGAGATACACCGCTATGACTGTTCCTTCGGGTAATCAGAACCAGCAGGTGTTCCTCGCAATAATGAGGTTCCCTCGATGGGGCCTCATTATTAAAAACGTAATGGTAGGCCTACGCATTACTACCTTCGGTACAATCGTCACCGTTGGTGTTCTCGCAGAGCAAAGATAATACCATCACGAATGATTATTATTCACTAATAGAATTTTGTCCGATTCTTAGGGGGCTGAACCATCAAGTATAACGAAGTCATCTATACCTAATTTTATTAGCTTACATGAAATCATTTCAGTAAAATCATTACGTTTTTCTCTAGTAATAAAAAGATCTACCGAATGATTGGGACTAAACTCTCCATGCCTCCGAGGTATATTAAGTATCGAAATTCTTTGTGCCGATTTAACGCTCCATTCATTATTTACAATCAATTGATAACCCTCTATTTGAAATCGAGATGCGAATTCAGAAAAAGGGTATATAAGCTCGTTCCATTCTGAAGATGCAAGTATCAGCCTAACTTCGCTGTCTTTTAGACCAAACTTTTGTTGAACAAACACTTTGTATTTAAGTAGTTCATGAATTGCTTGTCGAGCTGCTTGATTTGATCTTTTTATTTCGATAACTACAACTCGATTCTTGTTATCCTTAGCTAGAATATCAATAAACCCTTTCGTTTTCACCTCCAGCTTTGGATCAATAAAAAATTCTTTTTCAATAAGAACTAGACTTTGATCAATAATATTTAATCTTTCAGCAAGGTTATCTCGTATTTTTGATTCCATTTTAAATTACATGTCTTAGGTTTTACTCATATTTCATTTTTCGATTGCGTGCAACGGCCCGGCTACGTGCCGTGCCGGACTCTAAATTTACCATTTTCGTTTCATTTCACAAATGCTAGCGCAGGCAGCAAAAGGCGATCTTGGCGAAGCCTGGCTTTTGCTGCCTGTGCGGTTTTTTTCATCTTCATTTTCCTCTCGAAGATTTTTACCGGCATGGCATGTAGCCATTGTTGGGCGCTTCCATTTTATTCGTCGTAAACCCAAAAAAGCGACCGTTTTACCGATTCTGGATACTTCACAAGGGCCATTTTTACTGATTTTTTCAATCTTCTTGAACCGGTTCCCTAATTCTGATGATCTCAAATTGATCTTGAAAACTGATCCCAATTTACCGATTTCAAATTCTTGATCTTGAAAGTCAATCTCCCAAATTGATCCAAATTTCTAATCTTCAGTCTTCAATTTGATTCAGCTAAATTTCAGTTTTTCAGGTCGATCTCAAATTCAAGTTGACCAATTCAATCTACAGATTTTCAATCTCTAAAATTTCAACTTGATTCTCGACAACCCGATTCAATTTGATCAGGTTCTTATTCGGTGAAAGGTTCAAATTTCTTGATCTTATCCCCTATTCAATTCGACGGTTTACCCAATTCTTGATTTTCCGTATCGAGGCCCTAAACGCAACCTCTCTCCAAAAAACTCAATTTCTTCTTTCGACGATAGGGAGCGGTAATTGTTAAGGATCTCAATTATTCGGGACAACGGATTACCCGATAGAAATACTGATTTTACATTTTTCTGCCTGCCTAATTGGGCTATGCAATCAATTACCGTAACAAACAAAACTCGGGTACTAAAACCAATTCTTCCCTATTTTCAAAGGCAGGCTTAATCTCTAATCGTTTGTTTATCAAATCCTTATTCCCAAATGGAGTGCGCCCAACGGTCTGCATAAATGGCGTGCGCCCGCATAGGGCGGATGACCATTTTATGCTTTGTTACAGCGAGTTTTCTTTTTTTATTCCTTTTTATTCATATCCAAAAATGAAATATCTGTATCTAAAGAACCAATATAATAAGGACTTCTTTTGAACCAATTTGAAATGCTTGAAATCATGGTTAGTTCGGTATAAACCATATTTGAAAACTCGTATTCATCGGTATTAGATTTGATTATTTCATCACCAAAAATCTGTGCTGCCTCTGCTCTATCAATTACGAATCCGTGGTCTTTATATTTATATACTAATTCTTGAGCAATATCCTTTTCTGACCTTTTTAAATTTTCTTTATGAGTCAAGAGAAGTTTTTCAGCATATTGCTGGGCAGATTCAGCTACTCTTTCATAATAGCCGATTTGTATTAAGGGTAAAGATTTATTCAAATATTCAGCAAACATCGATGACGATTCTTGATGAAGTTTAACCAATTCGGCGATATGTTCAACAGAATTTTTTAATCCTAATGCTGGCAGTCCATTTATTTGAGGGTCAATTGGACCAAGTTCAGATAAACTTCCCATGTGAATATTATTGGCTGCACAACAAATCATCGTAGCTGCAGATTTTGCAAATCTTGGTACAGCTACATGAAATTCATTTTTAGCGTATTCTCTACATAATTTACCAATGAGGTAAGCTGATGCCGCAGAACCACCTCTTGAGTAAAGAATCAAAAGAATCGGTTTACTTTCTGTAAATTTCGTAACAGCGTTATAAATCTTATCAGAATCTCCTTTTACAAGTGAGTTTTCATCAAAAAGGATTAGAACATTATATTTATCGTAAATAGGATTTTTGGAAAGTTTAGCTTTCAGATATTGACTAATTATTTTAGGACAATTTCTTTTAGCCTCATCCGTACCGTTTTCACCGTACGCTCTAAAAAGAGCATTAATTACGTCCTTTACATCAATAGCTTTTTCTTCTTCTTTCTTAATTTCTGGCGCAACAGGTTCTTCTTTAGTTTTTTTGGCAATAGGTTTTTTGGCTACCGCTTTTTCAACTTTTTCTCCGTCTTGAACATCTTTTTTTTCTGACTTCATGGTTTATTTTATTTTTTATTAATTCGCTGTAACGGCCCGGCTACGTGACGTGCCGGACTCTAAATTTACCATTTTCGTCTCATTTCACAAATGCTAGCGTAGCGGCTTTTCAATCTCCATTTTCCTCTCGAAGATTTTTACCGGCATGGCATGTAGCCATTGTTGGGCGAATTAAGATTCGTTTACAATTGTTTCTACTCGCAATACAAATTCACCTAAATCATTATTTCTAATATCTTCCCAATTCATAGCCTTAGCAATTTTCAATGGATAGTCTTTCCTTTTTAGACTTAGATTACCAATGTTTTGCTTCTTAAGAGGTATTTCATGTATGATTTCATGATCATCTTCTACAGTAACCTTACTACCAAAAACTTTTTTGAGTGCTTTTATCGTATAGTAATTTTCGATAGAATATCTTGAAAGAGTAAATACTTCAATATTTTGCTCTGCACATTTATTTAAAAAGACTGATCTATCTTCACTAGGATCGTTATCTAATAACGAAATAACCCTACTAATCTGGGAAATCACAGATAAATCTTGAGAATTCATTATTGCACCTCCAAGTGCCCATATTTTTATGTTATACTTTGATAGCAATCCTCTTTTCTTTAAAAATTCCCCAATCACAAATTTATCCGATGGACCTTCTACTAAAATGATTAAATCACTTATGAGATTATCTGTTACTTCATACCCTAGCGTCTCTAGTAAAACAGCTTGGTTATTAGCTTCTTCTATTTTTACTCCTTTTTCGTATGAAATTTTAAATACTTTATCGATGTATTTAATATCTAAAAAGATGTTTGAATGAGTTGCAATGAAGAATTGCATATTTTCAAAACTGCAGAGGAAGTCAAAAAGCTTTCTTTGCAACCCAGGGTGTAAATGGTTTTCAGGTTCTTCAATAAGCACTAAGCTCTTCTCTTCAGATAATATAATAATACAAACAATGTAAAGTACATCTCTTAAACCCAAACCACATTTATCTGCTTGAATTAACCCCGAATCAGAATAGCCGAAAAAAAGGGTTAAATTCAAATCTTTATCAGCCTTAACCTTAAATATTGCTCCTTCCGATATTTCTTTAAACTTTTCTTCAATCAATGAAAACTGTTTTAACTCTTCTTCTTTTTCAGATTGATTTAGATAAAATAAGTACTTTAACAAGCTTTTCTGACTCAATTCATTTGTGACCGTTTTTACCTTAATCTCTCTTTTAGGCTTTATGAATAGTTTTTCTTTCTTACTTTTTTTTGTAAGTGATTCAATTATCATTTCAGCGGATTGTCGTATTCGACTTTCGTGAGGAAATAAATGCCATTCATCTTCCTCCATATTTTCTGTGTACTTCCAATTTTCTTTAATTCCCTCTTTATTAATGAAGCTGGTTAACTTCATAATATCCGAAGACCATATCAAGTTATTGTCTTCTATAAATCTCTGCATATAACCTTTATCAAAAATATCATTTATTACAGCTTCTAACTTAGAGTCCCCAAAATTTAAAACTAAAATAGGATCCCCACTTTCTGACAAGCCCAAATATTCACCGAATGACCATAATAATTTATCGTATACTTCACCTTGATTCAGGTTAGAAGTGTCAACTCCAACTGAAAAATTATCATTCCGTATAGCTTGAAGAATTGGAGTTCCCCCAAAAAACTAGACAGGTAGCTTGATTTATAAAAACCCTTAAATTAGCTATCATGAGCAGAAGAAATTTCAACGCTGATTTCAAGACAAAAGTAGTCTTGGAAGCCCTCAAGGAGGTGAATACTTTGGCTGAGATTGCCAATAAGTATAAGATCTACCCACAGCAGATTACCAATTGGAAAAAGGAGTTTTTGTCAGGCGCCTCTTCGGTTTTCCGCAAAGGCAAGGCACTTTCCGGCAAATCGGAGGCCGAACTTGAAAAAGACCGGCTGATGCGCAAAATCGGGGAACAGGCCATTGAAATCGATTTTCTAAAAAAAAGGCTGCCCTGATGCCACTAGCAGAAAAACGGCTGCTTCTGGACAGCAGCCACCCCAAGTTGAGCTTGAGCAGGCAGTGCAGGCTGTTGAGTATTAACCGGTCCTCGCTATATTATAAACCGAGGGCAGCTTCGGAGCTGAACCTGGAGCTGATGCGCCTGATGGACAAGCATTACATCGACCACCCCTACAAAGGCGGCCCAAGGATGTACGTTTACCTGACCCAGGATAAAGGCTACAAAGTCAGCCGCAACCGGGTCTATCGGCTGTACTACGATGTGATGGGGCTCAGGGCTGTTTTCCCGGGCCCTCACACCTCGAAGCGGGGCAAAGACCATAAAGTTTATCCTTACTTATTGAGGGGCTTAGCAATTGAGCAGCCTAATCAAGTCTGGGCTACCGATATCACTTACATCCCGATGCCAAGAGGCTTTTTGTACCTTACAGCCATCATAGACCTGTACAGCCGATTTGTGGTCAACTGGTCTTTGTCCAATACAATGGACGCTGAATGGTGTGCAGGCTGCTTTGAGGAGGCTGTAGCTGAATGGGGCGCCCCTCAAATCATCAATACAGACCAGGGCAGCCAATACACCAGCGATGCGTTCACCAGCGCTGTGCTGGGCAAAGAAGTGAGGCTAAGCATGGACGGCAAGGGGCGGGCAACGGACAATGCGTTCATCGAAAACTTGTGGAAGATGGCCAAGTACGAAGACATCTACCTTAAAGCTTACGAGGACGGCATAGAGCTGCATAACGGCTTGGCCCAGTACTTCTATAATTGGAATTTCCACAGGCGGCATTCCAAGATTGGGGACAAGTACCCGAGCCAGTTGTACCTGCAATCTAGGCCAGCCTTATGTCAATGAACTTATCCACATTTTTGCTGTGGAAATCAAAAGAAAAAAAGAAGCAAAAAAAGAAAATATTATGATGATTATGAATGTGTTTTTTGTTTAATTTGTAAATCATAAATACAGCTAAAGCTGTCTAGACAATTGGGGTAAGTCCAAATTGTTGATTTCCCACTATTGTTTTTACCACATAAAACATTAACCCTCCCCAATGCCAAAAAGTCAGAAGGCCTACTTGTTGTATTAGATATTCGGATATATTTATACATCTACTATTAATTTATTTCGCCCAACGGCCCGGCTACGTGACGTGCCGGATTCTAAATTTACCATTTTCGTCTTAATTCACAAATGCTAGCGCAGGCAGCAAAAGACCAAACTGGCGCAGCCTGCTTTTGCTGCCTGCGCGGGTTCTTCAATTTCCATTTTCCTCTCGAAGATTTTTACCAGCATGACATGTAGCCATTGTTGGGCGCAGGGTCTAAATCTTTATTATTTTTTGAGAAAAAATTTGATTAGAAGAAACAACTTGTATAAAGTAGACTCCTTGTATTAATTCCTCTAAATCAATTTGATTGTGGTTGAATGGTAATTTTCCAACTTTAATTATTTTTCCCTGCCCGTCGATAACTCTATACTCAAAATCATCAGAGTCCGTATTTTCAAAACTGATATTTAGAGTATTTCTCAACGGATTGGGATATACTTTAAAAGATGGAGTTGAAATATTATCCAGGCTAGAAACAGTAGATTCAATAATTCTTTTGAATGAATAAAATTCTTCTTTCGAAAATACGGTATGTCTATTCCCAGCACTCCAAGTTAATACACCAAAGTTGGTGTAAGAGACGTCATTATCAATGCTTATCATAGGACTTCCGCTTTCACCAGGAAAACCTACAACTTGATTTACTCCAACCAAGTTAGAGTTCACATTTCCAACAAGATCAAAAGTGCCATACTGATAATACAATGTATCACCATTAAATTCATCAGAAAAATTTGGGAAAATATTAGGATAGGCAAACTTGTAGTAAACTTTGTTTATGTAGTCATTTAATTGTTCAAAGAACCCTATTCCTAACCAACCTGTAGTTAGGCCTATGTTATCATCAATCTGAATAACTGCTAAATCAGGATCGAGATCCCATTTTTCAAAATGGAAAACTTTAGAAGCATATCTACATGAGAAAACACTTGAAGGTTCACCATTGTCATATGCGGGGCAAACAAGAATAGAGTCATATAAGAGAGAATCTGGATTATTTGAGGATAAACTAAATAGGCAATGTGCAGATGTTAAAATTTGATTTTTACCAATAAATGCACCGGAACAAATACTGGTCAAGGAATCATTCTGATTGGCAAAAATCTTGACTGAGGTTCTAAATGGGTAGGAATTAATATCGTATTGGTCAGCAACTTTCACCCTATTTGTAAAGTTCGTTTCGGGGATAACGTTTTCAAATGGCGTAGAAGTTGGCAGAATAACTGTAGGATAATCAGCGCTTCCAATATAATGTGATGTACTATCAGCTGTTAAGTTAGGTAAGTTATCCAGTGTATCTATAAAGGAAATCTCATTATTGAGTAAATCATGTACCATTAATCTCTTTTGTTGAGAGAATACCAAAGTAGAGCTTATTGAGAAAACGAAGAGAATAGTTAAACTTTTCATACGTGCTAGTTGATTTATGATTTGAGTAATGATATCGTAGAAACGATTAATCATCTCCTATATTCGAAAGTGCCTATATTTAACAGTCTTAAAAGTTATGTTTCTAATACTTTGAAATATTAAATTTAGGAGTCGTTTCCTGTATCGTTTATTTTGACTGCCTTGCGCCCAACGGCCCGGGCTACACGCAGGCCGGGATTCCTGAAAATAATCTTTTCATCCCATTTCACCAAAATAGCTGCGGCGGGCAAAGGCGAAATTGGCGTAGCCTGGCTTTGAACGCCGCAGCGGACTCTTTTTCTAATTTTTCAATGGAGGATTTTACCCGGCTTGTGTGTAGCCAATGTTCACAGCATTCGCGTTTTATTCGATATTGCCATAACAAGCGGCCATTTCTCTATTTTCGGAGACGAGATAAGGGGGCTTTTTCCAAGTTTACCCAATTCTCCGATTTTGATAACCGATTTTCAGGCAAAACTGATACCCTCATTTATTTTATCGCCCGTAAAACCAACTTAACCCAATGAAAATCATCCAATTATTCTCCTGCTAAATCTATTCAATGCACCTGCGAACCCTAAAAAACCAATCCTATTCGGGCATGAAACAGTTATTTGCTAGTTGATTTTCATCTGCCGTTTTGATTTTCATAAGCCCCCTGGACGCGGACTCCTTTCCTGATACCGTTTTCCTTTCCATCGGACGGGGCCGCGGTAACTCTTGATCTAATTTTTCAATTCGGGCTATCCCAATTCTCGTAAACCAACTAAAAAACTGTAGAACTTCTCATTTACCCCGCCTTAACAGACTTTTTCTCCAATGGACTAACCAGTTTATACCCAGTTTCTGAAAATTATTACTCGGGCATTTTCCATTTCCAGGCGGGGAGAATCCTTATTTCAAATTCTTACTGATACCTTTCATCAGTTGCGCGATTGTCTGTGAACGGCCCGGCTACGTGCCGTGCCGGACTCTAAATTTACCATTTTCGTTCCATTTCACAAATGCTAGCGCAGGCAGCAAAAGGCGATGATGGCGCAGCCTGGCTTTTGCTGCCTGCGCGGGTTATTCCATCTTTATTTTCCTCTCGAAGATTTTTACCGGCATGGCATGTAGCCATTGTTCACAGCATTCGCGTTTTATTCGATTTTACCATAACAAGCGGCCATTTCTCAATTTTCGAAGACGAGATAAGGGGGCTTTTTTCAAGTTTACCCAATTCTCCGATTTCGGACCACCAATTTTCAGGCAAAACTGGTACCCTCATTTATTTTATCGCCCGTAAAAACCAATTTAACCCAATGAAAATCACTCAATTATTCTGCTGCTAAATCTATTCAATGCACCTGCGAACCCTTAAGATTCCATCTTATTCGGGCATGAAACCTTATTTGCTCATTGATTTTCATTTACCGTCTGATTTTCATAAGCCCCCTGGACGCGGACTCCTTTCTTGATACCGTTTTTATTTCCATTCAACGGGGCCGCGGTAACGCTTGATCTAATCTTCAATTCGGGCTATCATGATTCTCCTAAACCAACTATAAAACTGTAGAAATCTCTTTTGCCCCGCCTTAACAGATCAATTCTCCAATGGACTAACCAATTCATCCCCAGTTTCTGAATACTGATAATCAGGCATTTACCTTTTTTAGGCGGGGACAAGTTTTCATTTCAAATTCTTACAGATACTGTTTTCTGTTGCGCGATTGTCTGTGAACGGCTAGGCTACACGCAGTGGGGGATTTTTTAACAAACCCTCTCCTTTTTATTTCAAAGATACAGCACAGACAGCAAAAAGACGAAATTGGCGAAGCTTGGCTTTTTGATGGCTGTGCGGATTTTGATTCACCTTTTTCATTTCTAGGATTTTACCTCCATTGTGTGTAGCCCTGTGTTGGGTGCAGGGCGGGTTGGCTGTGAGCCCGAGCAATTGCCGCACATAAGAGCCCCCAAGGGCGAGGATGTGCGCAGTGCCGGGCGGGCGGGATGGCTCCCCCCGGTAGGGCTTGCACCCAACGGCCCGGCTACGTGACGTGCCGGACTCTAAATTTACCATTTTCCTTTCATTTCACAAATACTAGCGCAGGCAGCAAAAGACGAAACTGGCGCAGCCTGGCTTTTGCTGCCTGCGCGGGTTTTCCATCTCAATTTTCTTCTCGAAGATTTTTACCGGCATGGCATGTAGCCATTGTTGGGCGCTTCCATTTTATTCGTCGTAAACCTAAAAAAGCGACCGGTTTACCAATTCTGGATACTTCAAAAGGGCCGTTTTTACCGATTTCTCAATCATTTTGAACCGATTCTCTAATTCTGATGATCTCAAATTGATCTTGAAAACTGATCTCAATTTACCGGTTTCAAATTCTTGATCTTGAAAGTCAATCTCTCTAATTGATCCAAATTTCTAATCTCCAGTCTTCAATTTGATTCATCTAAATTTCAGTTTTTCAGGTCGATCTCAAATTCAAGTTGGCCAATTCAATCTACTGATTTTCAATCTCTAAAATTTCAACTTGATTCTCGACAACCCGATTCAATTTGATCAGACTCTTATTCGGTGAAAGGTTCAAATCCTTGACCTTATCCCCTATTCAATTCGATGGTTTACCCAAATTCTTGATTTCCCGTATTGAGGCCCTAAACGCAAAATCTCTCCAAAAAACTCGATTTCCTTTTTCGATGACAGGGAGCGGATATTGTTAAGGATCTCAATTATTCGGGACAACGGATTACCCGATAAAACAACTCTATTTTCCTTTTTTGCCTGCCTAATTGGGCTATACATTCAATTGACCGTAACAAACAAAACTCGGGTTGCAAAAACCAATTACTCCCGATTTTAAAAGGCAGGCTTTCTACCTAATCATTTGTTTATCAGTTTTTTATTCCCAAAATGGAGTGCGCCCAACGGCCCGGCTACGTGCCGTGCCGGATTCTAAATTTACCATTTTCGTCTTAATTCACAAATGCTAGCGCAGGCAGCAAAAGACCAAACTGGCGCAGCCTGCTTTTGCTGCCTGCGCGGGTTTTTCAATTTCCATTTTCCTCTCGAAGATTTTTACCGGCATGGCATGTAGCCATTGTTGGGCGCAGGGTCTAAATCTTTATTATTTTTTGAGAAAAAATTTGATTAGAAGAAACAACTTGTATAAAGTAGACTCCTTGTATTAATTCCTCTAAATCAATTTGATTGTGGTTGAATGGTAATTTTCCAACTTTAATTATTTTTCCCTGCCCGTCGATAACTCTATACTCAAAATCATCAGAGTCCGTATTTTCAAAACTGATATTTAGAGTATTTCTCAACGGATTGGGATATACTTTAAAAGATGGAGTTGAAATATTATCCAGGCTAGAAACAGTAGATTCAATAATTCTTTTGAATGAATAAAATTCTTCTTTCGAAAATACGGTATGTCTATTCCCAGCACTCCAAGTTAATACACCAAAGTTGGTGTAAGAGACGTCATTATCAATGCTTATCATAGGACTTCCGCTTTCACCAGGAAAACCTACAACTTGATTTACTCCAACCAAGTTAGAGTTCACATTTCCAACAAGATCAAAAGTGCCATACTGATAATACAATGTATCACCATTAAATTCATCAGAAAAATTTGGGAAAATATTAGGATAGGCAAACTTGTAGTAAACTTTGTTTATGTAGTCATTTAATTGTTCAAAGAACCCTATTCCTAACCAACCTGTAGTTAGGCCTATGTTATCATCAATCTGAATAACTGCTAAATCAGGATCGAGATCCCATTTTTCAAAATGGAAAACTTTAGAAGCATATCTACATGAGAAAACACTTGAAGGTTCACCATTGTCATATGCGGGGCAAACAAGAATAGAGTCATATAAGAGAGAATCTGGATTATTTGAGGATAAACTAAATAGGCAATGTGCAGATGTTAAAATTTGATTTTTACCAATAAATGCACCGGAACAAATACTGGTCAAGGAATCATTCTGATTGGCAAAAATCTTGACTGAGGTTCTAAATGGGTAGGAATTAATATCGTATTGGTCAGCAACTTTCACCCTATTTGTAAAGTTCGTTTCGGGGATAACGTTTTCAAATGGCGTAGAAGTTGGCAGAATAACTGTAGGATAATCAGCGCTTCCAATATAATGTGATGTACTATCAGCTGTTAAGTTAGGTAAGTTATCCAGTGTATCTATAAAGGAAATCTCATTATTGAGTAAATCATGTACCATTAATCTCTTTTGTTGAGAGAATACCAAAGTAGAGCTTATTGAGAAAACGAAGAGAATAGTTAAACTTTTCATACGTGCTAGTTGATTTATGATTTGAGTAATGATATCGTAGAAACGATTAATCATCTCCTATATTCGAAAGTGCCTATATTTAACAGTCTTAAAAGTTATGTTTCTAATACTTTGAAATATTAAATTTAGGAGTCGTTTCCTGTATCGTTTATTTTGACTGCCTTGCGCCCAACGGCCAGGCTACGTGACGTGCCGGACTCTAAATTTACCATTTTCCTTTCATTTCACAAATACTAGCGCAGGCAGCAAAAGACAAAACTGGCGCAGCCTGGCTTTTGCTGCCTGCGCGGGTTTTCCATCTCCATTTTTCTTTCGAAGATTTTTACCGGCATGGCATGTAGCCATTGTTGGGCGCTTCCATTTTATTCGTTGTAAACCTAAAAAAGCGACCGTTTTAACGGTTCTGGATACTTTAAAAGGGCCTTTTCTACTGATTTTTCAATCTCATTGAATCGATTCCCTAATTCTGATGATCTCAAATTGATCTTGAAAACTGATCTCAATTTACCGGTTTCAAATTCCTGATCTTGAAGACTAATCTCCCAAATTGATCAAAATTTCTAATCTCCAGTCTTCAATTTGATTCGGCTAAATTCCAGTTTTTCAGGTCGATCTCAAATTCAAGTTGGCCAATTCAATCTACTGATTTTCAATCTCTAAAATTTCAACTTGATTCTCGACAACCCGATTCAATTTGATCAGACTCTTATTCGGTGAAAGGTTCAAATCCTTGACCTTATCCCCTATTCAATTCGATGGTTTACCCAAATTCTTGATTTCCCGTATTGAGGCCCTAAACGCAAAATCTCTCCAAAAAACTCGATTTCCTTTTTCGATGACAGGGAGCGGATATTGTTAAGGATCTCAATTATTCGGGACAACGGATTACCCGATAAAACAACTCTATTTTCCTTTTTTGCCTGCCTAATTGGGCTATACATTCAATTGACCGTAACAAACAAAACTCGGGTTACAAAAACCAATTACTCCCGATTTTAAAAGGCAGGCTTTCTACCTAATCGTTTGTTTATCAGTTTTTATTCCCAGAATGGAGTGCGCCCAACGGCCCGGCTACGTGACGTGCCGGATTCTAAATTTACCATTTTCGTTTCATTTCACAAATGCTAGCGCAGACAGCAAAAGGCGAAACTGGCGTAGCTTGGCTTTTGCTGCCTGTGCGGCTTTTCCCATCTCCATTTTCCTCTCGAAGATTTTTACCGGCATGGCATGTAGCCATTGTTGGGTGTCGCCATTATTTGATTTTCATTCAACTTAATTCAATCGACGATTTACAGACCAATTTTTTCAATTCTTAACTTTGATCGAATTCTAATTGACCCTTTTCTTATCCTAGCTTAATATCAAATTCAATTTTCATAATTGAGTCAAAAGCCAAAATCCTATTTCAGTTGATCACGAAAAATACCAAAATCCAGTATTTTCAGAGGTTGAGATACAGCATAATCTTGAAAAGAGATCAGTTCTTCCTCTATTCGCCTTAATTGTCATCTAATTTCTTAAATCCAAGATAGAAAACTCCAACTCCTGAAATCAAGGAAATCCAATTCAATGTTCTCAATCCTTGAAAGATTGGTTCTTGATCGAATAAATAAATTAGACCATGAACCACACCATTTAGGACCAATACTAGTCCAATTATTGAGGTAATTATCCAAAGTACATCAAATAATCTTGCAGTCATTTTTTTAGAATTGTTGTTAAGAAATCTTAATCCTGTTTGTAATTCATTAGGGTTCAATTTGTTCCCTATTTCATCTATTGATTACTCTTTGTTTTTCTGGTGACACCCAACGGCCAGGCTACGTGACGTGCCGGACTCTAAATTTACCATTTTCGTTTCATTTCACAAATGCTAGCGCAGGCAGCAAAAGGCGATCTTGGCGCAGCCTGGCTTTTGCTGCCTGTGCGGGTTTTCCATCTCCATTTTTCTTTCGAAGATTTTTACCGGCATGACATGTAGCCATTGTTGGGCGCTTCCATTTTATTCGTTGTAAACCTAAAAAAGCGACCGTTTTAACGGTTCTGGATACTTTAAAAGGGCCTTTTCTACTGATTTTTCAATCTCATTGAATCGATTCCCTAATTCTGATGATCTCAAATTGATCTTGAAAACTGATCTCAATTTACCGGTTTCAAATTCCTGATCTTGAAGACTAATCTCCCAAATTGATCAAAATTTCTAATCTCCAGTCTTCAATTTGATTCGGCTAAATTCCAGTTTTTCAAGTCGATCTCAATTAAAGTTGACCAATTCAATCTACTGATTTTCAATCTCTAAAATTTCAACTTGATTCTCGACAACCCGATTCAATTTGATCAGATTCTTATTCGGTGAAAGGTTCAAATTTCTTGATCTCCTACCCTACTCAATTCAACGGTTTACCCAAATTCTTGAATTTTCGTATTGAGGCCCTAAACGTAAACTCTCTCCCAAAAACTCAATTTCTTCTTTCGATGACAGGGAGCGGTAATTGTTAAGGATCTCAATTATTCGGGACAACGGATTACCCGATAAAACAACTCTATTTTCCTTTTTTGCCTGCCTAATTGGGCTATACATTCAATTGACCGTAACAAACAAAACTCGGGTTCCAAAAACCAATTATTCCCGATTTTCAAAGGCAGGCTTAATCTCTAATCGTTTGTTTATCAGTTTTTTATTCCCAGAATGGAGTGCGCCCAACGGCCCGGCTACGTGACGTGCCGGATTCTAAATTTACCATTTTCGTTTCATTTCACAAATGCTAGCGCAGACAGCAAAAGGCGAAACTGGCGTAGCTTGGCTTTTGCTGCCTGTGCGGCTTTTCCCATCTCCATTTTCCTCTCGAAGATTTTTACCGGCATGGCATGTAGCCATTGTTGGGTGTCGCCATTATTTGATTTTCATTCAACTTAATTCAATCGACGATTTACAGACCAATTTTTTCAATTCTTAACTTTGATCGAATTCTAATTGACCCTTTTCTTATCCTAGCTTAATATCAAATTCAATTTTCATAATTGAGTCAAAAGCCAAAATCCTATTTCAGTTGATCACGAAAAATACCAAAATCCAGTATTTTCAGAGGTTGAGATACAGCATAATCTTGAAAAGAGATCAGTTCTTCCTCTATTCGCCTTAATTGTCATCTAATTTCTTAAATCCAAGATAGAAAACTCCAACTCCTGAAATCAAGGAAATCCAATTCAATGTTCTCAATCCTTGAAAGATTGGTTCTTGATCGAATAAATAAATTAGACCATGAACCACACCATTTAGGACCAATACTAGTCCAATTATTGAGGTAATTATCCAAAGTACATCAAATAATCTTGCAGTCATTTTTTTAGAATTGTTGTTAAGAAATCTTAATCCTGTTTGTAATTCATTAGGGTTCAATTTGTTCCCTATTTCATCTATTGATTACTCTTTGTTTTTCTGGTGACACCCAACGGCCCGGCTACGTGACGTGCCGGACTCTAAATTTATCATTTTCGTTTCAATTCACAAATGCTAGCGCAGGCAGCAAAAGGCGAATGTGGCGAAGCGTGGCTTTTGCTGCCTGCGCGGGTTTTTCAATCTCTATTTTCCTTTCGAAGATTTTTACCGGCATGGCATGTAGCCATTGTTGGGCGCTTCCATTTTATTCATTGTAAACCTAAAAAAGCGACCGTTTTACCGGTTCTGGATACTTCAAAGGGCCGTTTTTACCGATTTTTCAATCTTTTTGAACCAATTCCCTAATTCTGATGATCTCAAATTGATCTTGAAAACTGATTCCAATTAACCGGTTTTAATTCCCGATCTCGAAGACTAATCTTCCAAATTGATCCAAATTCTTAATCTCCTGTCTTCAATTTGATTCAGCTAAATTTCAGTTTTTCAGGTCGATCTCAAATTCAAGTTGGCCAATTCAATCTACTGATTTTCAATCTCTAAAATTTCAACTTGATTCTCGACAACCCGATTCAATTTGATCAGACTCTTATTCGGTGAAAGGTTCAAATCCTTGACCTTATCCCCTATTCAATTCGATGGTTTACCCAAATTCTTGATTTCCCGTATTGAGGCCCTAAACGCAAAATCTCTCCAAAAAACTCGATTTCCTTTTTCGATGACAGGGAGCGGATATTGTTAAGGATCTCAATTATTCGGGACAACGGATTACCCGATAAAGAAAACTGATTTTCCATTTTTTTGCCTGCCTAATTGGGCTATGCAATCAATTGACCGTAATCAACAAAACTCGGGTTCCAAAAACCAATTATTCCCGATTTTCAAAGGCAGGCTTAATTTCTAATCGTTTGTTTATCAGTTTTTTATTCCCAAAATGGAGTGCGCCCAACGGCCCGGCTAGCCGCAGTACGTAGTGCAGCGGAGTATTGTCGGCTAGCCATTGTTGCAGGCAGTTTCATTATTCAATTGATTCAATTATTTGTTTCAATGCTTCCCCTGGCCCTGGAGCTTTATTTTTTATTACCTTCCCATTTTTACCAATTACAACATGATGTGGTATTGCTGTTACACCAAAAACTTTTTTTGTTGCTAAAGCTTGATTTTCATTGAGCAAATAATGGTCAGCTTCAAAAGCTAGCTCTGATATCATCTTTCTCCATAGGTTTTCCGGTGACTTATAAGCTAAAAATACAAATGCGACCTCGTCTTCTTCAAATTCTGAGATAAAATCTTTGTATTTCCTAAATTCGTCTATACATGGCCCACACCAAGTTGCCCAAAAATCTATAACTATTATTTTCCCACTTTTTAATTTAATTATATCAGGTATCACATTTTCGGCATCTTCTGGGATACCTTCCATCCTTTTTTCTAAAAAATCGTCTTCTTCTACATCACCTGTCACCAATGAATACTTTTCGCCTATTTCCCTTTTAAAGTTCTCATTCTTGCCCGTTATCAAATATCCTTCTATTAATGATTTCTGATATTCAGAATCTAAGGGTGAATCCAATCGCCAATCATGTAATTGGCTGATTAACATTTCTGCTTCATGCCTGTTAAACAGTTCATTTATCTTGCTAAGCCTTAACTCGTATAGTTCATCATACCTTTTCTCTTTTGCTAATCCTCTCATTTCATTTATATATGATAGGTTTCGGATAAGCATGCTAAAATGGTACACAAAACTCCTGTATTCAGTATGATAAACCCGCTTTCCATGCTCGTCTATATACTTTGGGTCATACCGGATCAGTGGATAAATAGAATCTCTTTTCTCTTGTTCCAAGTACAGTGACCTCTTTAATATTTCTTTTGTTACATCCTCTTTATAGCTGTATTCTGCCATTTGGCTTAACCACTCTTCTAAAATTTCGCTATCATACGGCGCTTTTTGGAATAGAGAATCAATCTTTTCTTTCAGTAAGCTTTCTCTATGGTCAGCTAAATCAAATAAAGAAGCAATATCCTCCGTTGATTGAAGCATCTCTTGGTATTCTTCATTCCAAATATATTTTCTTAGAATATTATTGGTTTCAATTGAATACTGCGCAAGTTTATTCGTGGATGTCACCTTATACTTCTGGCTCAACCCTTCTTCAGTTACCTTATCTATCTCAAGGAAAACGGAATCTCCTGGCTTTGCTAGAAACTTTGTCAGTTCGTCCCCATAAAGAATCATGTAATCTTGGATGATATTATTTTTGACCTCAAACTTAAAACCTCCCTCATCGTTCAAATATTCTACTTCTTTTCGACTGTCGACACAGCAAAAGGGCCAATAAATTAACTGGACTGCTAAAGGGTCTACAAAATCATCAAAATTTATTACTTGTCCACTAATAATTATTTGTTCTTCAGTGTTTCCTGGTTGAGACTGAATGGTATTTATTGCTATAAGTTGAATTAAGACAAACACCAAATATTTGATTTTCATAATTTTTACTTTTATTGCCTGCAACGGCCCGGCTACGTGCTGTGCCGGATTCTAAATTTACCATTTTCGTCCCATTTTACAAATGCTAGCGCAGGCAGCAAAAGGCGAAAATGGCGCAGCCTGGCTTTTGCTGCCTGCGCGGGGTTTTCAATCTCCATTTTCCAATCGAAGATTTTTACCGGCATGGCATGTAGCCATTGTTCTGCACCGTTTTTTCAGACAAATTTTATTACTCCTTCATCGCCATCTAAAAAATTCCAAACAATATTTCCCTTCATTCTTTCATTAATGAGTTCAACATCATTAATTAATTCCTTTCGATCTTTAGAATCTTCGGCAAAAAGCTTGTTTACTGTACTTCCACAGACATGTAATAATTCAGAATTGAGTTCATGCTTGAATTCTTTAAGTAATACTCGAATATCATACTTAGTTAATTTGTCTTTACATAGTACATGAATTTCATTGGAGCCAGATTCTATTGTTGGTCGTGAAATCCTGAAGTAATCTTTGATACCGTCTAACTTATAATCAAGATTATGTGAGCCTATTTTATTCCTCAATTTGATAATCTCTAATTCACTAAATTTAGACTTGACCATTTTCTTATTTGGAATCTTGAAAATTTCATAAAGTTGAATTGCACAACCTTTTTGAATATTTACCGCATTTAGAAGTCCAAACAATCTCAGGTATTTTTCGCCAAAATTTCCATTAATCCTTGTTGGACCTTGAAGTCCAAATTCAAAAAATTCTGAAATAGCTAATTCAGTATCTTGTAGTGCCCAATAACAGGCTTGAATGATTTCATGATTCACCCCTTGATCTAGACCAAATTTAGCATTTATCTTTTGAGGATCATCAACATAATTTCTTGAAATTTTTTTGCTATAAATTTTATTGATTAGCAGTGCTAAATTCTCTGTAATAGTATCATTCTTGAAGTCCATAAGATTCATAACTATTCCATATTGAATTTATATTGTTAACATACGTGTTATATGGGTGACTTTTTATTACCTGAAAAGTTCCTTATTGCTTAATGGTGCAGAACGGCCAGGCTACACGCAGTGGGGGATTTTTCCATCAACTCTTTCTGGTCTTGATTCAAATATACAGCGCAGACAGCAAAAAGACGAAATTGGCGAAGCTTGGCTTTTTGATGGCTGTGCGGATTTTGATTCACCTTTTTCATTTCTAGGATTTTACCCCCATTGTGTGTAGCCCTGTGTTGGGTGCAGGGCGGGTTGGCTGTGAGCCCGAGCAATTGCCGCACATAAGAGCCCTTAGGCGAGGATGTGCGCAGTGCCGGGCGGGCGGGATGGCTCCCCCCGGTAGGGCTTGCACCCAACGGCCCGGCTACGTGCCGTGCCGGACTCTAAATTTACCATTTTCGTTCCATTTCACAAATGCTAGCGCAGGCAGCAAAAGGCGATGATGGCGCAGCCTGGCTTTTGCTGCCTGCGCGGGTTATTCCATCTTTATTTTCCTCTCGAAGATTTTTACCGGCATGGCATGTAGCCATTGTTCACAGCATTCGCGTTTTATTCGATTTTACCATAACAAGCGGCCATTTCTCAATTTTCGAAGACGAGATAAGGGGGCTTTTTTCAAGTTTACCCAATTCTCCGATTTCGGACCACCAATTTTCAGGCAAAACTGGTACCCTCATTTATTTTATCGCCCGTAAAAACCAATTTAACCCAATGAAAATCACTCAATTATTCTGCTGCTAAATCTATTCAATGCACCTGCGAACCCTTAAGATTCCATCTTATTCGGGCATGAAACCTTATTTGCTCATTGATTTTCATTTACCGTCTGATTTTCATAAGCCCCCTGGACGCGGACTCCTTTCTTGATACCGTTTTTATTTCCATTCAACGGGGCCGCGGTAACGCTTGATCTAATCTTCAATTCGGGCTATCATGATTCTCCTAAACCAACTATAAAACTGTAGAAATCTCTTTTGCCCCGCCTTAACAGATCAATTCTCCAATGGACTAACCAATTCATCCCCAGTTTCTGAATACTGATAATCAGGCATTTACCTTTTTTAGGCGGGGACAAGTTTTCATTTCAAATTCTTACAGATACTGTTTTCTGTTGCGCGATTGTCTGTGAACGGCCCGGCTACGTGCCGTGCCGGATTCTAAATTTACCATTTTCGTTTCATTTCACAAATGCTAGCGCAGGCAACAAAAGGCGATGATGGCGCAGCCTGGCTTTTGATGCCTGCGCGGGTCTTCCATCTCCATTTTCCTCTCGAAGATTTTTACCGGCATGGCATGTAGCCATTGTTGGGCGCTTCCATTTTATTCGTTGTAAACCTAAAAAAGCGACCGTTTTACCGATTCTGGATACTTCAAAAGGGCCTTTTCTACTGATTTCTCAATCATTTTGAACCGATTCCCTAATTCTGATGATCTCAAATTGATCTTGAAAACTGATTCCAATTAACCGGTTTTGATTCCCGATCTCGAAGACTAATCTCCCAAATTGATCAAAATTTCTAATCTCCAGTCTTCGATTGATTCGGCTAAATTCCAGTTTTGCAAGATAATCCTGATTCAAGTTGACCAATTCAATCTGCTGATTTTCAATCTCTAAAAATTCAACTTGATTCACGACAACCCGATTCAATTTGATCAGATTCTTATTCGGTGAAAGGTTCAAATTTCTTGATCTCCTACCCTACTCAATTCAACGGTTTACCCAAATTCTTGATTTTCCGTATTGAGGCCCTAAACGCAAGCTCTCTCCAAAAAACTCGATTTCTTCTTTCGATGACAGGGAGCGGTAATTGTTAAGGATCTCAATTATTCGGGACAACGGATTACCCGATAAAACAACTCTATTTTCCATTTTTTTGCCTGCCTAATTGGGCTATGCAATCAATTGACCGTAACAAACAAAACTCGGGTTCTAAAACTAATTCTTCTCTATTTTCAAAGGCAGGCTTTATCTCTAATCGTTTGTTTATCAGTTTTTTATTCCCAAAATGGAGTGCGCCCAACGGCCCGGGCTACCCGCAGGCCCGGATTCTTGAAATTAATCTTTTCATTCCATTTCACAAAAATAGCGCAGTCAGCAAAAGGCGAAATTGGCGCCGCCTGGCTTTTGCTGACTGCGCGGACTCTTATTCTCTTTTTTCATTTTCAGGATTTTACCGGGCTTGTCGGGTAGCCAATGTTCACAGCATTCGCGTTTTATCCGATTTTGCCATAACAAGCGGCCATCTCTCTATTTTCGAAGACGAGAAAGGGGGCTTTTTCCAAGTTTATCCAATTATCCGATTTTGATAACCGATTTTCGGGCGAAACAGCTAATCTCATTTGTTTTATCGCCCGTAAAAACCACCTTAACCCAATGAAAATCATCCATTTATTCTCCTGCTAAATCTATTCAATGCACCTGCGAACCCTCAAGATTCAATCTTACTCGGGCATGAAACAGTTATTTGCTCGTTGATTTTCATCTGCCGTTTTGATTTTCATAAGCCCCCTGGACGCGGACTCCTTTCCTGATACCGTTTTCTTTTCCATCGGACGGGGCCGCGGTAACTCTTGATCTAATTTTTCTATTCGGGCTATCCCGATTCTCGTAAACCAACTAATAAACTGTAGAACTTCTCATTTACCCCGCCTTAAAAGACTTTTTCTCCAATGGACTAACCCATTTAAACCCAGTTTCTGAAAATTTCTACTCGGGCATTTTCAAGTTTCAGGCGGGGAGAATCCTTATTTCAAATTCTTACAGATACCTTTTTCTGTTGCGCGATTGTCTGTGAACGGGAACGTGCAGCCGCAGTACGTAGCGCAGCGGAGTATTGCCGGCTGCACTGTGTTAGGCACAGCTGTTTTATTTAAGCTCGTAGTCAATCTTCCTTTTTTCTCTTAACTGCTCTGTTCCATCTTTTTTAACTTCATACATTTCTGTCCAATTGCCCTTATCATCATAGTAATATTTGAATCTTATTATTCTCTTATTAACTATTTGCATATTGCCAGATTGATTTATGGTATCCCTTATCAACCAACCTATTTCTTTAGGTCCAACCACCTTGTTTTTTCTAGATCCAATTTCTTCAGTTTCCTCAAATGAAACAGTCTCTTCAATTGCTGTATTTGTTTCCGGATCATAACAAATTATCCATTCAAGCTTCTTTTGTCCCTCTTTAAAAGTCTCACTTTTTATTGTCACTTCATCTGGATAAGTTACTTTATAATTACCATGGGACTTATTCTTGCCATTTATTGATGTTTCCTTTAAAGAAATAGTTCTTCCTAATTCATCATATTCAAAATTATATTGCAGATAGTAGTTACTTTCTCTATAACTTGAATAGGATTTCGACTTTCTTAACCTCTCTTTTTTATCAAATGTCTCTATAGTATGCATAGTTATATTAGCAGGAATAACTGTTTTTTGTATTTCTTGATTCCTCTTCTTTTCAGTATAAGAATAAGAAAACTCTCGAATGATTTCTTCTCCATCGTATATCTTTTTTGTTTCTATTCTCCCGTTTTTATACCATGTGATTTCTTTCTCGTTCCTCTGCGTTTCTAATTCGTCATATGAAATCTTCTCTATTTTATTCACTTTTTCCAAATTACTACGCAATTTAGGGTACCATTGACAGTTAACTTTTATTGGTAGTAAAAGAAAACTTAAAACTAGTAATAATTGAATTTTGCTCATTTCTTAAATTAGTAATTTCTATTGGCAGTTGTGCCTAACGGCCCGGGCTACACGCAGGCCGGGATTCTTGAAATTAATCTTTTCATCCGATTTCACCAAAATAGCTGCGGTGGGCAAAGGCGAAATTGGCGTAGCCTGGCTTTGCCCGCCGCAGTGGACTCTTTTTTCTAATTTTTCAATGGAGGATTTTACCCGGCTTGTGTGTAGCCAATGTTCACAGCATTCGCGTTTTATTCGATTTTTACAAAACGAGCGGCCATCTCTCTATTTTCGAAGACGAGATAAGGGGGCTTTTTTCAAGTTTACCCAATTCTCAGATTTTGATAACCAATTTCCGGGCCAAACAGCTAACCTCATTTGTTTTATCACCCGTAAAAATCAACTTAACCCAATGAAAATCATCCAATTATTCTCCTGCTAAATCTATTCAATGCACCTGCGGACTCTTGAGCAATTCTCAAATTCGGGCATAAAACCCATATTTGCTCGTTGATTTTCATTTACCGTTTTGATTTTCATAAGCCCCCTGGACGCGGGCTCTTTTCCTGATACCGTTTTCATTTCCATCGGACGGGGCCGCGGTAACTCTTGATCTAATTTTTCAATTCGGGCTATCCCGATTCTCGTAAACCAACTAATAAACTGTAGAAATTTCTATTTACCCCGCCTTAACAGACTTTTTTTCCAATGGACTAACCAGTTTATACCCAGTTTCTGAAAATTTCTACTCGGGCATTTTCAAGTTTTAGGCGGGGAGAATCCTTATTTCAAATTCTTACTGATACCTTTCTACAGTTGCGCGATTGTCTGTGAACGGCCCGGCTACGTGACGTGCCGGACTCTAGATTTACCATTTTCGTCCCATTTCACAAATGCTAGCGCAGGCGGCAAAAGGCGAAACTGGCGCAGCCTGGCTTTTGCTGCCTGTGCGGGTTTTCCATCTCTATTTTCCTCTCGAAGATTTTTACCGGCATGGCATGTAGCCATTGTTGGGCGCTTCCATTTTATTCTTCGTAAACCTAAAAAAAGCGACCGTTTTACCGGTTCTGGATACTTCAAAGGGCCGTTTTTACCGATTTTTCAATCTTTTTGAACCAATTCCTTGATTCTGATGATCTCAAATTGATCTTGAAAACTGATCTCAATTTACCGGTTTCAAATTCCTGATCTTGAAGACTAATCTCCCAAATTGATCAAAATTTCTAATCTCCAGTCTTCGATTGATTCGGCTAACTTTCAGTTTTCTTGATTGATCTCAAATTCAAGTTGACCAATTCAATCTACTGATTTTCAATCTCCAAAATTTCAACTTGATTCTCGACAACCCGATTCAATTTGATCAGATTCTTATCCGGTGAAAGGTTCAAATTTGTTGATCTTATCCCCTATTCAATCCGACGGTTTACTCAAATTCTTGATTTTCCGTATTGAGGCCCTAAACGCAAACTCTCTCCAAAAAACTCGATTTCTTCTTTCGATGACAGGGAGCGGTAATTGTTAAGGATCTCAATTATTCGGGACAACGAATTACCCGATAGAAATACTGATTTTCCATTTTTTTGCCTGCCTAATTGGGTCATACAATCAATTGACCGTAACAAACAAAACTCGGGTTCCAAAAACCAATTATTCCCGATTTTCAAAGGCAGGCTTAATCTCTAATCGTTTGTTTATCAGTTTTTTATTCCCAAAATGGAGTGCGCCCAACGGCCCGGCTACGCGCAGGCTGGGATTCTAAATTTAATCTTTTCGTTTGATTTCACCAATACCAGCGCAGACAGCAAAAGGCGAAACTGGCGCAGCCTGGCTTTTGCTGACTGCAGCGGGCTTTTCTTTCTGATTTTTCAATCGTAGATTTTTACCCAGCTTGTGTGTAGCCATTGTTATGGGTTGCCGCTTTATTCTTTTCACTGATTTTCATAAAAGGGCCCATTTCAAATTCTGGATAAACCAAAAGGCGGCTGTTCAAACCTTTTCTACTGATTTCAATTTCTTGATTTTCAATTGATTAAATTCAGGGTTTTGATTCTTCAATTTGATCGGTCCTTATTTCTAATCAACCAAAAATCGGACGATAATCAACCTATTTCAGGATTCAGATCTCAATCTCCAGAAGATTCAACCTGATTTTTGATCTCTTCAATTTACTGGATTCAATCTCCCAAATTCATCAAAATCAGTTTCAGGTTCTCCAAATCTTGAGTTTTGATCTCTGGTCTTAGGTTTTCAAATTGATTCAATCAACGATTACCTGTTCAAAATTTCCAGATTTCCAAATTCTGTTTTTGGACGAGATTCAAATTCCTGATTTTTATTCAAAAGCCGCCTAAACTCACACTCCCTCTGAAAAAACCAATATCATTTTTCAAGATGGGCCCGGTTAATCTTAAGAATCCAAATTTTTCGTTTTCTGTCCGATTCACCGTAAAAAATGCAATACTCGATAGGACCTTTACCCGCCTTTCAAAATTTCAATTACTCGATTTGGAACTCGAGTTCTCGATTTCTGGACAATTACCCGATTCTGAGTTTTTATTTTCGAGGCGGGACAATTCATATTTTCAATTCCATAGAATGCCAATTCTAATGCGGTACCCCATAACGGCCCGGGCTACACGCAGGCCGGGATTCCTGAAAATAATCTTTTCATTCCATTTCACCAAAATAGCTGCGGTGGGCAAAGGCGAAATTGGCGTAGCCTGGCTTTGCCCGCCGCAGTGGACTCTTTTTTCTAATTTTTCAATGGAGGATTTTACCCGGCTTGTGTGTAGCCAATGTTCACAGCATTCGCGTTTTATCCGATTTTGCCATAACAAGCGGCCATCTCTCTATTTTCGAAGACGAGAAAGGGGGCTTTTTCCAAGTTTATCCAATTATCCGATTTTGATAACCGATTTTCGGGCGAAACAGCTAATCTCATTTGTTTTATCGCCCGTAAAAACCACCTTAACCCAATGAAAATCATCCATTTATTCTCCTGCTAAATCTATTCAATGCACCTGCGAACCCTCAAGATTCAATCTTACTCGGGCATGAAACAGTTATTTGCTCGTTGATTTTCATCTGCCGTTTTGATTTTCATAAGCCCCCTGGACGCGGACTCTTTTCCTGATACCGTTTTCCTTTCCATCGGACGGGGCCGCGGTAACTCTTGATCTAATTTTTCTATTCGGGCTATCCCGATTCTCGTAAACCAACTAACAAACTGTAGAACGTCTCATTTACCCCGCCTTAACAGACTTTTTCTCCAATGGATTAACCAGTTTATACCCAGTTTCTGAAAATTATTACTCGGGCATTTTCCATTTCCAGGCGGGGAGAATCCTTATTTCAAATTCTTACTGATACATTTCATCAGTTGCGCGATTGTCTGTGAACGGGAACGTGCAGCCGCAGTACGTAGCGCAGCGGAGTATTGTCGGCTGCACTGCGTTGGGTGCAGGGCGCGTCGGCTGTGAGCCCGAGCAATTGCCGCACATAAGAGCCCTTAGGCGAGGATGTGCGCAGTGCCGGGCGGGCGGGATGGATCCCCCCGGTAGGGCTTGCACCCAACGGCCCGGGCTACACGCAGGCCGGGATTCCTGAAAATAATCTTTTCATCCCATTTCACCAAAATAGCTGCGGCGGGCAAAGGCGAAATTGGCGTAGCCTGGCTTTGACTGCCGCAGCGGACTCTTTTTTCTAATTTTTCAATGGAGGATTTTACCCGGCTTGTGTGTAGCCACTGTTCACAGCATTCGCGTTTTATCCGATTTTTACAAAACGAGCGGCCATTTCTCTATTTTCGAAGATGAGAAAAGGGGGCTTTTCCGAAGTTTTTCAAATTATCCGATTTTGATAATCGATTTTCAGGCGAAACTGATACCCTCATTTAGTTTATCACCCGCAAGAACCAACTTAACCAATGAAAATCATTCAATTATTCTCCTGCTAAATCTATTCAATGCACCTGCGGACCCTCAAAAATCAATCTTATCCGGGCATGAAACCTTATTTGCTCATTGATTTTCATTTACCGGTTGATTTTCATAAGCCCCTTGGACGGGCACTCCTTTCCTGATACCGTTCTTATTTCCATTCAACGGGGCCGCGGTAACTCTTGATCTAATTTTCAATTCGGGCTATCTCAATTCCCGTAAACCAACTAAAAAACTGTAGATATTCCATTTGCCCCGCCTTAAAAGACTTTTCTCCAATGGACTAACCAGTTTAAACCCAATTTTTGAATATTGATAATCAGGCATTTACTTTTTTTAGGCGGGGACAAGTTTTCATTTCAAATTCTTACAGATACCTTTTTCTGTTGCGCGATTGTCTGTGAACGGGTTGTGCAGCCGCAGTACGCAGCGCAGCGGAGTATTGTCGGCTGCACTGTGTTGTGTGCATTTCTCCATTAAAAATACTCATCTTCCATTAGATAATCATCTTCATGTCCAAATTCCCAGAACAATTCACTTCTAAACTTTCGATCTCTTTTAGCCATATACAAAATCAGATCTTTAAATTTTTTGTTATCACAGTTTTCGATCTCATCCTTTAAAATCGAGAAATTATTATCGGGTTCAGGTTCTTGTAAATGACCTTTACCATCTTTTATCCTGTATAAAACAGCGGGTGTGACGGATTTTTGATGTAATTATTAAGCTGCATACCGCATTCTCTTTTTCCAATATTGCTCGTATCTGCCCGCAGACAGCTTGAGCGCACGGACGATAAGCATATCATCGGCATGCACATTAAGCCACCTCATGCCACTACCTCCCAAACGGGCTTTGATCAGCGTCTTGCACCCTGCCTCTACGGTGCCGGAACCGATAGGCAGCCCTTTTTCCTGCATTTGAAAATAATTCATCCGGTGCTGCTGGTTTTCCAGGTATACAACTTGCTGGCGGGCGATTTCGCGCCGCTTCTGCGTCTTGACACCCGCAGCCGCCTGACGCGCGCGCTCCACAACGAGGGCTGCGCCGCCCGGCTCGTTCAGCAGCGTACTCTTTTGCTGGCTTACCCACTGCGCACGTTTTTTGGAGGGCAGGGGCATTACTGCAGCCAGTTTGTAAAGCCGTTCAGTGACGTGGTAGTAGTCCGTTACCTGGTAGTCGGTTAACCGCTCCAGCTGTGTCCAGTTGTCGGGCGCCCCATCTGCAACCCCCACGTAAACCGGCCGTAGCCCAGCCTCTTCGAACTGTGCCTTAAGCCGCTCAGCCTCTTCTTCCAACAGATGGGTGAAAGCCCCTTTTTTCTCTTGCGCGCCAACCCCCAAGTAAATAGAGTGCAGCAACTTGCCCTCATGCCCGTAAAGGCTGATTACGCCGCACATCGCTTCCCGGTAGCCCGGTTTGCGCTTAGGCTTGCCAGGCAGGCCGTCAAGAAGGTGCACCATCGCACCGTCCCGGCTTATGCTCACTGAGCTGACCCCGCAAAGGCTTACCTCTTCCGGCATGGCGTAAGACCAGCGGCTTTCTACTTCTTTAGCGTGGCGGCTGATGCGCAGGCTCACATCACGCACAAGGTCTTTGCTCACTTCGACTTCATGGTGCTCCTTAAACCGGGCTGACACTTTCCTGGCTGAGCCCTCACAATAGTCGCTAGCCAGCAGCTTGGCCAGCCGTGGCGTCGATTTGCCTACTATGCCTGCCGTGCTGTCAGCTGGTACGTAGCTCACGCCGCCACAAACAGGCTGGTAGACGTGGCGCTTGACGCAGACTTTGCCGTAAGGTGTGGACATTAACTTTTTTTTCGCCCCTTGCTCGAAAGGCGCTGCCCTTTGTGGGTGATGGCAGTACCATCCGTATCGAAACGCTCGGCGGCAGCGCGCGTGGCGAGTTTGCCTGCTTCGTTTAGGGCTAGCTGTATCGCTTCTTCCTGGCTCAGCATGCTGCCGTTAAGCTCCATATCAACCTCTATCGTGACCTTACCCCCATCTTGCTTTACTATTCGTGCGCTCATACCTTCTTTTTGCTTTAAGATACGTATCTTTCTGTACATCAAAAATCCGTCACACCCAAAACAGCTACTTTATGTTTACAATATTCTCCCCAATCATAAGGACAGGTACAAGAATGATCCAATATCTCTTTATCTGTATCCAATTTTATGAAGATCGAGTAAGTATCAGTCCCAATTATTAATGCTGAAAATTCACCCTCTTCCATTTGTTCAAAAGATCGGATATGCTCTTGTTCGTAATAATCGAATCCTCTAGCAATGATTTTGGGTTCAATCAGCTTTTCAAAATTATTGATATTCATACTTCCTAATTGATCTGAATATTAAGTGTCCTGCCCAATCCAGCTTCTACGATTTTTTTCAAGGTCATTAATTCAATGTCTGACTTATTATTCTCTATTCTTGATATGTAATGTTTGCTAGTCCCGCTTTTCTTGGCTAGTTCTTCTTGGGTTAATCCAATTTCTTTACGTGCATGTTTTATCATCATTCCGACAACGATATTTCTCTCATCGTCCGAGACACTATTTTTGTATAAAACAATCGGGTCTAAATCATATGGGTAAAAAACATCATTCCCATTGATATCTTTCCCATAGGTTCCGATATTTTCCCAACCAATAGAGTTATTGATTATCTTGATCTGTTTAAACTTTTCCACATCATTCAATAGTTCAAATCCCGTCTTACCCTCCTTAAGTTTAAAAACTTCTCTGAATAATTTCTCGAAATCTATAATTCTAGACTCTCCATTATTAAATAACAAAGAGGCTTTGTAACCACTAATATTATTGATCTTCAAAATTTTTGGAACACTTCTTAAGCCTTTCATAATCATTAAGAATTTGGATTAAACTGATTCCACTTACCCCATAAAAAGTCTTTATGGTCTCCTGCCCATTTTAGCACTTTCTTTCGTTGCTTATTTGGTAGTCTCCCAGCATAAGTTTCTAAAGTTTCAATCAAAAAGACTTCTTCATATTCAGAATAATTAGCATGAAAATGGGGTGGGATATGATCATCATAATAGATCATTATCTTAATGGAATCAATTATGTGGATTGTTGGCATTTGAATAGTTTCTATTGCCAAAGATAAGATTTGTTTACTAAATAGTCAACTTTTAATTGCACACAACGGCCAGGCTACACGCAGTGGGGGATTTTTCCATCAACCCTTTCTGGTCTTGATTCAAATATACAGCGCAGACAGCAAAAAGACGAAATTGGCGAAGCTTGGCTTTTTGCTGACTGTGCGGATTTCTTACCCACACTTTTCATTTCTAAGACTTTACCCCCATTGTGTGTAGCCCTGTGTTGGGTGCAGGGCGGGTTGGCTGTGAGCCCGAGCAATTGCCGCACATAAGAGCCCCCAAGGGCGAGGATGTGCGCAGTGCCGGGCGGGCGGGATGGCTCCCCCCGGTAGGGCTTGCACCCAACGGGAACGTGCAGCCGCAGTACGTAGCGCAGCGGAGTATTGCCGGCTGCACTGTGTTCACAGCATTCGCGTTTTATTCGATATTCCCATAATAAGCGGCCATTTCTCTGTTTCAGGGACGAGAAAGGGGCTTTTCCCAAATTCATCCAATTTATTCGTTGAGGACAAACCAATTTTCGGGCGTAACAGCTAACCTCATTTGTTTTATCGCCCGTAAAAATCAACTTAACCCAATGAAAATCATCCAATTATTCTCCTGCTAAATCTATTCAATGCACCTGCGGACTCTTGAGCAAATCTCAAATTCGGGCATAAAACCCATATTTGCTCGTTGATTTTCATTTGCCGTTTTGATTTTCATAAGCCCCCTGGACGCGGGCTCTTTTCCTGATACCGTTTTCATTTCCATCGGACGGGGCCGCGGTAACTCTTGATCTAATTTTTCAATTCGGGCTATCCCGATTCTCGTAAACCAACTAACAAACTGTAGAACTTTCCTTTTACCCCGCCTTATCAGACTTTTTCTCCAATGGACTAACCAATTTAAGCCCAGTTTCTGAAAATTATTACTCGGGCATTTTCTATTTCCAGGCGGGGAGAATCCTTATTTCAAATTCTTACTGATACCTTTCATCAGTTGCGCGATTGTCTGTGAACGGCCCGGCTACGTGACGTGCCGGACTCTAAATTTACCATTTTCGTCTCAATTCACAAATGCTAGCGCAGGCAGCAAAAGACGAAACTGGCGCAGCCTGGCTTTTGCTGCCTGCGCGGGTTTTCCATCTCAATTTTCTTCTCGAAGATTTTTACCGGCATGGCATGTAGCCATTGTTGGGCGCTTCCATTTTATTCTTCGTAAACCTATGAAAGCGACCGTTTTAACGATTTTGTATACTTCAAAAGGGCCGTTTTTTCCGATTTTTCAATCTTTTTGAACCGATTTTCAATTCTGATCATCTCAAATTGATCTTGAAAACTGATCTCAATTTACCGGTTTCAAATTCCTGATCTTGAAGACTAATCTCCCAAATTGATCAAAATTTCTAATCTCCAGTCTTCGATTGATTCGGCTAAATTCCAGTTTTTCAAGATAATCCTGATTCAAGTTGACCAATTCAATCTGCTGATTTTCAATCTCTAAAATTTCAACTTGATTCTCGACAACCCGATTCAATTTGATCAGATTCTTATTCGGTGAAAGGTTCAAATTTCTTGATCTCCTACCCTACTCAATTCAACGGTTTACCCCAATTCTTGATTTTCCATATTGAGGCCCTAAACGCAAACTCTCTCCAAAAAACTCAATTTCTTCTTTCGATGACAGGGAGCGGATATTGTTAAGGATCTCAATTATTCGGGACAACGGATTACCCGATAGAAATACTGATTTTCCATTTTTTGCCTGCCTAATTGGGCTATACAATCAATTGACCATAGCAAACAAAACTCGGGTTACAAAAAACAATTATTCCCAATTTTCAAAGGCAGGCTTAACCTCTAATCGTTTGTTTATCAGATTCTTATTCCCAAAATGGAGTGCGCCCAACGGCCCGGCTACGCGCAGGCTGGGATTCTAAATTTACTCTTTTCGTTTGATTTCACCAATACTAGCGCAGGCAGCAAAAGACGATGATGGCGCAGCCTGGCTTTTGCTGACTGCAGCGGGCTTTTCATTCTGATTTTTCAATCGTAGATTTTTACCCAGCTTGAGTGTAGCCATTGTTGGGCGCTTCCATTTTATTCTTCGTAAACCTATTAAAGCGACCGGTTTACCGATTCTGGATACTTCAAAAGGGCCATTTTTACTGATTTTTCAATCTCATTGAACCGATTCCCTAATTCTGATGATCTCAAATTGATCTTGAAAACTGATTCCAATTAACCGGTTTTGATTCCCGATCTCGAAGACTAATCTTCCAAATTGATCCAAATTCTTAATCTCCTGTCTTCAATTTGATTCAGCTAAATTTCCGTTTTTCAGGTCGATCTCAAATTCAAGTTGGCCAATTCAATCTACTGATTTTCAATCTCCAAAATTTCAACTTGATTCACGATAGCCCGATTCAATTTGATCAGATTCTTATCCGGTGAAAGGTTCAAATTTCTTGTCCTCCTACCCTATTCAATTCAACGGTTTACCCAATTCTTGATTTTCCATATTGAGGCCCTAAACGCAAACTCTCTCCAAAAAACTCAATTTCTTCTTTCGATGACAGGGAGCGGATATTGTTAAGGATCTCAATTATTCGGGACAACGGATTACCCGATAGAAATACTGATTTTCCATTTTTTGCCTGCCTAATTGGGCTATACAATCAATTGACCGTAGCAAACAAAACTCGGGTTACAAAAAACAATTATTCCCAATTTTCAAAGGCAGGCTTAACCTCTAATCGTTTGTTTATCAGATTCTTATTCCCAAAATGGAGTGCGCCCAACGGCCCGGCTACGTGACGTGCCGGACTCTAAATTTACCATTTCCGTCTCAATTCACAAATGCTAGCGCAGGCAGCAAAAGACCAAATTGGCGAAGCCTGGCTTTTGCTGCCTGCGCGGATTTTCCATCTCCATTTTCCTCTCGAAGATTTTTACCGGCATGGCATGTAGCCATTGTTATAGCCTGGCATTTTTTCTTTATTTAGTCTTCTAAATCAATTGAATATAAGGTTTTATTAGCCGTTCGAATATACATAGTGTTGTTATATAATTGAGGTTCTTCTGGAAGACCGCCAGTTTTTTGTAGTTGCCGTTCCCAAATTATTTTACCATCTTTTGAATTCATTATTCCAATTCTTGATGGCGTTATATATTCCCATCCCTTATCAGCAACAAACAAAATTTTGTCTTTATTGGCAGTATTTTTCATAAATCTATACTGCTGGTTTTTTGGTTCGTTATAATAGTCTTTTAAAACATTCACAGTTTCGTTTTTTACATCAACTTCCATTAATCTTTGATTATTTAACCATATAAGTTTATTGCCCAATATTGAAGGATGACAATAATCATCGTAGAATATTGAAGAAGGAATTGGGGCGGTTTCTTTCAAATTGATCAAATGAGATAAAAGTCCAGTTTCAACATTGATTGATATTAACATTGAGTTTGTTAATTGTATAACAAGATCATTAATGATTATACCGATGAACTTTGTTACTCTGTATTCTTTTTCATTTCCTGTAATGTCGGTATATGTGCCAAGTATATCTTTGATTGATTGACTCCAGATTGTATTTCCTGAATTGACAGAGTATGCAATAATATGTTTTTCGTGTTCGGAGATAAGAAAGTCTTGATGTCGGTAGAATGTAAGCGTCCGAGCAAAGGCGTCTTGACTGCCGGTTTTCATGAATCTACCTTTGGGCAAAACCTAAAGATATGAATCCAGTCAAACGCGTACAAAAGTGGCAGGCTCTGCTGGCCGAGCAGTCTGCTTCCGGGTTAAGCAAGAAGGCATTTTGTGAACGAGAAGGTATCAATGCAGCTACTTTTTATTATTGGCAGCGCCGTCTGTCGGAACACGTTCCAGATGAAGGGGCCGGCTTCTTGCGCATCCGTCCCCGGGCCGCACACGAACCCCGGGCGGCACATGAAGTAGTAGTGTGCCTGGCCGATCAAGAGCTGCGCCTGCGCAGCGGTTCGCCAGCGACCCTGGCGCAAATCATCCAACATCTATGCCATGCTTAGTTTTTCTTCTCGACAGCGGTATTTCCTCTACGGCGGGGCCACAGATATGCGCAAGGGCTTTTCGGGGCTGAGCGGCCTGGTGCGGGCGCATATGGACCAGGAATTAATGAGCGGTGATGTATTCATTTTCGTGAACCGCCGCCGCGACCGTATTAAGCTGCTGATGTGGGATATAACAGGCTTTGCCCTGTATTACAAACAGCTGGAGCGGGGGACTTTTGAGTTGCCCCTGGCGGCCCGTGAGGGGACGGCCGAGCTAAGCTGGCCGGAGCTGGTGCTAGTGCTGGAAGGCATCGAATTAAAGTCCATAAAAAGGCGCAAAAGATACCGCCACGGTGCCTGATTTTGCTACCTTTTTCGTATCTTTTCACCAATGAAAGCAACCGTTTCCATAGCAGAACACGAGGCCGTTTTGGCCGAAAATGCGCAACTCAAATTCCGTTTGGAGAAGTTGGAGCGTATGCTGTTTGGGCGTAAGAGCGAACGCTTTGTAGCGGATGCTCCACCGGCCGGACAGCTCAATATGTTCGCTGCCGGCCAAGAGGCCGAAGCGGAGGGGGCGGAGATGGCCCCCTTGCGGGAAAAGATCAGCTACGAGCGCAATAAGCCGGTGGCAAAAAAGAAGCATCCCGGGCGCACACCGCTGCCGGAGCATTTCCCGGTAGAAGAAAAGGCCCTGGAACCGGAAGAAGATACTACGGGCATGGTGCGTGTTGGCGAGCACATCACCGAGTATGTGGAATATACACCGGCGGAGCTGAAGGTCATCCGGTTGATCCGCCCCAAATACGCCAAGCCCAATACGCGGGTGGATGAAAACACCGAGTTTGTTTGTGCACCGCTGCCTAGCCGCCCCATTGAAAAGAGTATTGCCTCGGCTAGTCTGCTAGCTCACATTATTATCAATAAATATATTGATCATTTGCCTTTTTACCGGCAGATCCAGCGTTTTAAGCGCAATCATGACTGGGCGGTCCACAAATCAACCATCAATAGCTGGTTTGTAGCCGTTTGCACCCTACTCAAGCCGCTATACGAAGTCCATCGCCAGCAGATATTGGAACAGGCCTATCTGCAAGCCGACGAATCAAAAATAAAGGTCTTGACCAAAATCCTCAAAGACAAGAACGGTAATCGTATCAAAGTAGATACCCGTAAAAAGGGCAGCAAACAGATGCTGGGCTGGATGTGGGCAATACGTAGCCCACAGACCGGGCAGGTGCTGTTTGTCTATGAAGATAATCGTGGCCAGAAGGCCGCCAATACTGTATTGAGCGGCTTCCAGGGCGGCTTTTTACAGACCGACGGACTGGGCTCCTACAACCAGATCGCTGCACGTGCCGATGTAGAACGCCTGGGCTGCTGGGCACATGTGCGGCGTAAGTTCTTCGAAGCACAGGGCAATGATAAAAAACGAGCCCAGCATGCTCTGGGACTGATCCAGCAGATCTATGGCCACGAACGCAAAACCGCAGAATATACCCCCGAAAAACGTAAGGCCTATCGGGAAGAGCATCTACTGCCTTTGTTCCAGGAGTTTAAAGACTGGCTGGATGAGCAATGCGTCTATGTCACCCCCAAAAGTGCAATGGGGCAGGCCTTCACCTATGCCCAAAACCAATGGCCCACTTTAGTAACCCTATTCCAGGACGGCCGCCTACTCATCGATAATAACCATATCGAAAACAAAATCCGGCCTCTGGCCTTGGGCAGAAAGAACTATCTCTTTGCCGGGTCCCACGAAGCCGCTCAGCGGGCCGCCATGATCTACAGCTTCATGGCCAGCTGTAAGGAACATCAGATCAATCCTTACCAATGGCTTAAAGACACCCTCGATCGTATCCCTGATACCAAGCTCTCCGAACTCAACACCCTAATACCCAGCCCCCAGTGGAAACCGATGGAGCAAAACACGTAGTTGCTCGGACGCTTACGGTAGAATTGAAATATTCGGTGATCTAATAAATCTTTGAAATCATTTGTGATAGGATTATATAATTTAGTTTTTTTATCATAACTAACAATTAGTTTATCCTCACTGATTACTTTCTGAACAAAGATATTAGGATAGTATTTCTGTTCAGTTTGAACTATATATGAATTGCCATAAAAATCTGGTACATAGAGATACGGAGTTTCATACCTTATTTCTTGAAGTTTTTCTTTACTTTTTAGGATGCATTTGTGTTCTCCATTTTCAAGCTTTAGAAGTTGGCATTCACTACTCCAATAGACTTCATTATTTACAATTGTAAAGCCTTTTACTTTTTCAGCTATTCTGTGAATTTTCATTTTCGTTTATTGCTTGGCTATAACGGCCCGGCTACGCGCAGGCTGGGATTCTAAATTTACTCTTTTCGTCCGATTTCACCAATACTAGCGCAGGCAGCAAAAGACGAAACTGGCGCAGCCTGGCTTTTGCTGCCTGCAGCGGGCTTTTCATTCTGATTTTTCAATCGTAGATTTTTACCCAGCTTGTGTGTAGCCATTGTTATGGGTTGCCGCTTTATTCTTTTCACCGATTCAAAAAAAGGGCCCATTTCAAATTCTGGATAAACCAAAAGGCGGCTATTCAATTTTTTCAACTGATTTTAACTCCTTGATTTTCAGTTGATTCAATTTCAGGATTCTGATTCTTCAATTTGATCAGTTCTTATCTCTAATCAACCAAAAATCTCACGATAATCAACCTGATTCAGGATTCAGGTCTCAATTCCCAGAAGATTCAACCTGATTTTTGATTCCTGATTTTACTCAATTCGATTTCTCAGATTTATCAAAATCAGATTCAGGTTTTCAAATCTTGAGTTTTTGATCTCTGATCTTAGGTTTTCAAATTGATCAAACCAACGTTTTTCAGTTCAAAATTTCCAGATTCCAGATTTCTAAATTCTGTTTTTGGACGAGATTCAAATTCCTGATTTCTATTTCAAAAGCCGCCTAAACTCAAACTCCTTCTGAAAAAACCAATCTCATTTTTCAAGATGGGCCCGGTTAATCTTAAGAATCTAAATTTTTCGTTTTCTGTCCGATTCACCGTAAAAAATACAATACTCGACAGGACCTTTACCCGCCTTTCAAAATTTCAATTACCCGATTGGGAATCAAGTCTTGATTTATGGACAATTCTCGATTCTGAGTTTTCATTTTTAAGGCGGGAGAATTCATATTTTCAATTCCATAGAATGCCAATTCTGATGCGGTACCCCATAACGCTCTGGCTATGTGCCGTGGCGGGCTTTTGCCCAACATGGACATATAGCCTTTGTTGGCTACAGTTTTCTTTCTTCATAATAATATATCCAACGTCTTGTAAAGTGATTTTTAACGTGATTATTATTTGGTCTGAAATACTTTATTGTCTTCAATTTGCCATTTATATATTTCAAAATTAGCACCTTTTTTCGTGGTTCTTTTTTACTTTTTGAATAACTGATTGGTTCTGCAAGAATCCATTTTCCATGCCTTCGCCCATTTTTAAATTTTCCCTTTATCGAGTAATAAGTCTTGTCCGATGAATTTGCCAAATTACTTTGGTCTATTTTAAATTCCCCTTGTTTCTTTTCTTTAAAAATTCGTAAGGCTTTTATTTCAGAAGAATAGTTTTTTGAATCTACTCGAATTCTTCTTTGACAACCTCCAATTTCAATTACTTCTGTTTCTTCATTATCTGTTTTCTCTCCAAAATAGAAAATGTACTTTTTACCTATTTCAGGTTCCCAATAACAGCTTGAATTTTTATCGGTTGCTCTTAATTTAATTATCCTTTTTGTCAGTTTGCCTTTAAAAACCTCAATTATTTCCGTGTTGAATTCTGTAAAATTGTTTGGTGGTAACATTGGAATAGGGGGATGTTTTTTGTTCCAACCTATAGTATCTTTTTGATATTGAGCTAATTTTTCTTCATAATTATCATCAATTTTATCAATCACTTTGATTTCAGCTATGTTAATTGATTCATCGTAATTTTGAATGTCAAAACTTTTAGCCATATAGCAAGTACATCCAAAAATTACATTTGGAATAATAAGTGTCAAAATTGATATGATGGTTATTTCTTTCATTCTAATTGTAGCCAACGGCTAGGCTACACGCAGTGGGGGATTTTTTAACAAACCCTCTCCTTTTTATTTCAAAGATACAGCACAGACAGCAAAAAGACGAAATTGGCGAAGCTTGGCTTTTTGATGGCTGTGCGGATTTTGATTCACCTTTTTCATTTCTAGGATTTTACCTCCATTGTGTGTAGCCCTGTGTTGGGTGCAGGGCGGGTTGGCTGTGAGCCCGAGCAATTGCCGCACATAAGAGCCCCCAAGGGCGAGGATGTGCGCAGTGCCGGGCGGGCGGGATGGCTCCCCCCGGTAGGGCTTGCACCCAACGGCCCGGCTACGTGACGTGCCGGACTCTAAATTTACCATTTTCCTTTCATTTCACAAATACTAGCGCAGGCAGCAAAAGACAAAACTGGCGCAGCCTGGCTTTTGCTGCCTGCGCGGGTTTTCCATCTCCATTTTTCTTTCGAAGATTTTTACCGGCATGGCATGTAGCCATTGTTGGGCGCTTCCATTTTATTCGTTGTAAACCTAAAAAAGCGACCGTTTTAACGGTTCTGGATACTTTAAAAGGGCCTTTTCTACTGATTTTTCAATCTCATTGAATCGATTCCCTAATTCTGATGATCTCAAATTGATCTTGAAAACTGATCTCAATTTACCGGTTTCAAATTCCTGATCTTGAAGACTAATCTCCCAAATTGATCAAAATTTCTAATCTCCAGTCTTCAATTTGATTCGGCTAAATTCCAGTTTTTCAAGTCGATCTCAATTAAAGTTGACCAATTCAATCTACTGATTTTCAATCTCTAAAATTTCAACTTGATTCTCGACAACCCGATTCAATTTGATCAGATTCTTATTCGGTGAAAGGTTCAAATTTCTTGATCTCCTACCCTACTCAATTCAACGGTTTACCCAAATTCTTGAATTTTCGTATTGAGGCCCTAAACGTAAACTCTCTCCCAAAAACTCAATTTCTTCTTTCGATGACAGGGAGCGGTAATTGTTAAGGATCTCAATTATTCGGGACAACGGATTACCCGATAAAACAACTCTATTTTCCTTTTTTGCCTGCCTAATTGGGCTATACATTCAATTGACCGTAACAAACAAAACTCGGGTTCCAAAAACCAATTATTCCCGATTTTCAAAGGCAGGCTTAATCTCTAATCGTTTGTTTATCAGTTTTTTATTCCCAGAATGGAGTGCGCCCAACGGCCAGGCTACACGCAGTGGGGGATTTTTCCATCAACCCTTTCTGGTCTTGATTCAAATATACAGCGCAGACAGCAAAAAGACGAAATTGGCGAAGCTTGGCTTTTTGCTGACTGTGCGGATTTCTTACCCACACTTTTCATTTCTAAGACTTTACCCCCATTGTGTGTAGCCCTGTGTTGGGTGCAGGGCGGGTTGGCTGTGAGCCCGAGCAATTGCCGCACATAAGAGCCCTAAGGCGAGGATGTGCGCAGTGCCGGGCGGGCGGGATGGATCCCCCCGGTAGGGCTTGCACCCAACGGCCAGGCTACACGCAGTGGGGGATTTTTTAACCAACCCTTTCTGTTCTTGATTCAAATATACAGCGCAGACAGCAAAAAGACGAAATTGGCGAAGCTTGGCTTTTTGATGGCTGTGCGGATTTCTTACCCACACTTTTCATTTCTAAGACTTTACCCCCATTGTGTGTAGCCCTGTGTTGGGTGCAGGGCGGGTTGGCTGTGAGCCCGAGCAATTGCCGCACATAAGAGCCCTAAGGCGAGGATGTGCGCAGTGCCGGGCGGGCGGGATGGCTCCCCCCGGTAGGGCTTGCACCCAACGGCCCCGGCTACCCGCAGGCCCGGATTCTTGAAATTAATCTTTTCATCCCATTTCACCAAAATAGCGCAGGCAGCAAAAGGCTAACTTGGCGAAGCCCGGGCTTTTGCTGACTGCAGCGGACTTTCTTTTCTCTTTTTTCATTTTCAGGATTTTACCGGGCTTGTCGGGTAGCCACTGTTCACAGCATTCGCGTTTTATCCGATTTTCACAAAACGAGCGGCCATTTCTCTATTTTCGAAGATGAGAAAAGGGGGCTTTTCCGAAGTTTTTCAAATTATCCGATTTGGACAACCAATTTTCGGGCAATACTGATACCCTCATTTGTTTTATCGCCCGTAAAAACCAACTTAACCCAATGAAAATCATTCAATTATTCTCCTGCTGAATCTATTCAATGCACCTGCGAACCCTTAAGATTCAATCTTATTCGGGCATGAAACCTTATTTGCTCATTGATTTTCATTTACCGGTTGATTTTCATAAGCCCCCTGGACGCGGACTCTTTTCCTGATACCGTTTTTATTTCCATTCAACGGGGCCGCGGTAACTCTTGATCTAATTTTTCAATTCGGGCTATCCCAATTCTCCTAAACCAACTATAAAACTGTAGAAACTTCATTTGCCCCGCCTTAAAAGACTTTTCTCCAATGGACTAACCAATTTAAGCCCAGTTTCTGAAAATTTCTACTCGGGCATTTTCCATTTCCAGGCGGGGAGAATCCTTATTTCAAATTCTTACTGATACCTTTCATTAGTTGCGCGATTGTCTGTGAACGGCCAGGCTACGTGACGTGCCGGACTCTAAATTTACCATTTTCGTTTCATTTCACAAATGCTAGCGCAGGCAGCAAAAGGCGATCTTGGCGCAGCCTGGCTTTTGCTGCCTGTGCGGGTTTTCCATCTCCATTTTTCTTTCGAAGATTTTTACCGGCATGACATGTAGCCATTGTTGGGCGCTTCCATTTTATTCGTTGTAAACCTAAAAAAGCGACCGTTTTAACGGTTCTGGATACTTTAAAAGGGCCTTTTCTACTGATTTTTCAATCTCATTGAATCGATTCCCTAATTCTGATGATCTCAAATTGATCTTGAAAACTGATCTCAATTTACCGGTTTCAAATTCCTGATCTTGAAGACTAATCTCCCAAATTGATCAAAATTTCTAATCTCCAGTCTTCAATTTGATTCGGCTAAATTCCAGTTTTTCAAGTCGATCTCAATTAAAGTTGACCAATTCAATCTACTGATTTTCAATCTCTAAAATTTCAACTTGATTCTCGACAACCCGATTCAATTTGATCAGATTCTTATTCGGTGAAAGGTTCAAATTTCTTGATCTCCTACCCTACTCAATTCAACGGTTTACCCAAATTCTTGAATTTTCGTATTGAGGCCCTAAACGTAAACTCTCTCCCAAAAACTCAATTTCTTCTTTCGATGACAGGGAGCGGTAATTGTTAAGGATCTCAATTATTCGGGACAACGGATTACCCGATAAAACAACTCTATTTTCCTTTTTTGCCTGCCTAATTGGGCTATACATTCAATTGACCGTAACAAACAAAACTCGGGTTCCAAAAACCAATTATTCCCGATTTTCAAAGGCAGGCTTAATCTCTAATCGTTTGTTTATCAGTTTTTTATTCCCAGAATGGAGTGCGCCCAACGGCCCGGCTACGTGACGTGCCGGATTCTAAATTTACCATTTTCGTTTCATTTCACAAATGCTAGCGCAGACAGCAAAAGGCGAAACTGGCGTAGCTTGGCTTTTGCTGCCTGTGCGGCTTTTCCCATCTCCATTTTCCTCTCGAAGATTTTTACCGGCATGGCATGTAGCCATTGTTGGGTGTCGCCATTATTTGATTTTCATTCAACTTAATTCAATCGACGATTTACAGACCAATTTTTTCAATTCTTAACTTTGATCGAATTCTAATTGACCCTTTTCTTATCCTAGCTTAATATCAAATTCAATTTTCATAATTGAGTCAAAAGCCAAAATCCTATTTCAGTTGATCACGAAAAATACCAAAATCCAGTATTTTCAGAGGTTGAGATACAGCATAATCTTGAAAAGAGATCAGTTCTTCCTCTATTCGCCTTAATTGTCATCTAATTTCTTAAATCCAAGATAGAAAACTCCAACTCCTGAAATCAAGGAAATCCAATTCAATGTTCTCAATCCTTGAAAGATTGGTTCTTGATCGAATAAATAAATTAGACCATGAACCACACCATTTAGGACCAATACTAGTCCAATTATTGAGGTAATTATCCAAAGTACATCAAATAATCTTGCAGTCATTTTTTTAGAATTGTTGTTAAGAAATCTTAATCCTGTTTGTAATTCATTAGGGTTCAATTTGTTCCCTATTTCATCTATTGATTACTCTTTGTTTTTCTGGTGACACCCAACGGCCCCGGCTACCCGCAGGCCCGGATTCTTGAAATTAATCTTTTCATCCCATTTCACCAAAATAGCGCAGGCAGCAAAAGGCTAACTTGGCGAAGCCCGGGCTTTTGCTGACTGCAGCGGACTTTCTTTTCTCTTTTTTCATTTTCAGGATTTTACCGGGCTTGTCGGGTAGCCACTGTTCACAGCATTCGCGTTTTATCCGATTTTCACAAAACGAGCGGCCATTTCTCTATTTTCGAAGATGAGAAAAGGGGGCTTTTCCGAAGTTTTTCAAATTATCCGATTTGGACAACCAATTTTCGGGCAATACTGATACCCTCATTTATTTTATTGCTCGTAAAATCAACTTAACCCAATGAAAATCATTCAATTATTCTCCTGCTGAATCTATTCAATGCACCTGCGAACCCTTAAGATTCAATCTTATTCGGGCATGAAACCTTATTTGCTCATTGATTTTCATTTACCGTCTGATTTTCATAAGCCCCCTGGACGCGGACTCCTTTCCTGATACCGTTTTTATTTCCATTCAACGGGGCCGCGGTAACTCTTGATCTAATTTTTCAATTCGGGCTATCCCAATTCTCCTAAACCAACTATAAAACTGTAGAAACTTCATTTGCCCCGCCTTAAAAGACTTTTCTCCAATGGACTAACCAATTTAAGCCCAGTTTCTGAAAATTTCTACTCGGGCATTTTCCATTTCCAGGCGGGGAGAATCCTTATTTCAAATTCTTACTGATACCTTTCATTAGTTGCGCGATTGTCTGTGAACGGCTAGGCTACACGCAGTGGGGGATTTTTTAACAAACCCTCTCCTTTTTATTTCAAAGATACAGCACAGACAGCAAAAAGACGAAATTGGCGAAGCTTGGCTTTTTGATGGCTGTGCGGATTTTGATTCACCTTTTTCATTTCTAGGATTTTACCTCCATTGTGTGTAGCCCTGTGTTGGGTGCAGGGCGGGTTGGCTGTGAGCCCGAGCAATTGCCGCACATAAGAGCCCCCAAGGGCGAGGATGTGCGCAGTGCCGGGCGGGCGGGATGGCTCCCCCCGGTAGGGCTTGCACCCAACGGGTTGTGCAGCCGCAGTACGCAGCGCAGCGGAGTATTGTCGGCTGCACTGTGTTGGCTGCTGTTTCAAATAAACTCTCTCTTTATAATTTGAGGAGGAATTTGTAGTGATTTTGTTTTGATCTCATCCAAACCAACCACATTTAAATCTAAAGTCCTGTGTTGTCTGTCAATTGACTGAATAATAATTTTTTTGACCATAAATGATCCAAACTCTTTCAATTCAAGATCACAACCTAAGCATAATCTGCCAATCAAAATATCAAAAGTTGACCCAATTTTATCTATGCATTTCAAATAATTATTTGCAGCAAATAGAAAAGTTCCAGATGGATAAATTGCAAATTCTAATAAATAGAATTTTTGATAAATATCTTCCTCGATTTTCCATTTTATAGCTTTCATTTTTTTATTAGATTTGGATACCTGGAATAGCAGGAACTTTCCACTAGTTTTAATTGAAAAGATTTTACCTGATCTTTTCCTATGTCCAAACTCAAGCAATAACTCGTTTGAGTTTTTATTCTTAAGTCGAATCTCCATACATATTCTAATACCTCTTCTTCTTGACCTTTTAATCGCAAACTGCATACAGCTATTTGAAAACTGCATACCCTCTAAAGTTTTACCATTTTCAATTACTTTCGGCTGATAACCTTCATGAAAAGAGTATCCATCTCTTAAGGACCCTAAAACTTCTTCATAAAAACTAAACAGGTCTACAAAACAATTTGCAACTTGTTTTACAAGCCTCCAAGCATGATCTTCATGTTTTATAAAGAATTCTTCATATATAATTTCATGTTTTTGCTCAAGCGGTATCATATGTAGTCCTCCGTTATACGCTAAACTCAAGCAGAAGTCTTTGATAGTATAGAATATACCATTTATTTCAATAATATTTAATGACAAGAAATCGCTTAATCTTATATGCATCTTTTCTTTACCATACGGGTATAAAACTTGAACCATCTTTTGATTTGGAGATAAATCAATCAATAAGTCATACTCTGGAGCAACCGAAATTAGAGTAAAGAAATCAAACTTGTTTATCTCCTCGAGCCAAGTACTTGGATGATCTAAGAACATTATTCTAACGAAAAGTGGTAAAGAATCATAAAGTCTTTTTGATTCTTGCTTCAAGTCATTCTTTAAATTTTTAAAATGACCAATTCCTCTGTTTTCTCTTGAAAGATGACTCAAAACTTATCCCCTTTAAAAAGTGTTTCTCTTTGTTTTTAAATAGCAGCCAACGGCCCGGGCTACACGCAGGCCGGGATTCTTGAAATTAATCTTTTCATCCGATTTCACCAAAATAGCTGCGGTGGGCAAAGGCGAAATTGGCGTAGCCTGGCTTTGCCCGCCGCAGTGGACTCTTTTTTCTAATTTTTCAATGGAGGATTTTACCCGGCTTGTGTGTAGCCAATGTTCACAGCATTCGCGTTTTATTCGATTTTTACAAAACGAGCGGCCATCTCTCTATTTTCGAAGACGAGATAAGGGGGCTTTTTTCAAGTTTACCCAATTCTCAGATTTTGATAACCAATTTCCGGGCCAAACAGCTAACCTCATTTGTTTTATCACCCGTAAAAATCAACTTAACCCAATGAAAATCATCCAATTATTCTCCTGCTAAATCTATTCAATGCACCTGCGGACTCTTGAGCAATTCTCAAATTCGGGCATAAAACCCATATTTGCTCGTTGATTTTCATTTACCGTTTTGATTTTCATAAGCCCCCTGGACGCGGGCTCTTTTCCTGATACCGTTTTCATTTCCATCGGACGGGGCCGCGGTAACTCTTGATCTAATTTTTCAATTCGGGCTATCCCGATTCTCGTAAACCAACTAATAAACTGTAGAAATTTCTATTTACCCCGCCTTAACAGACTTTTTTTCCAATGGACTAACCAGTTTATACCCAGTTTCTGAAAATTTCTACTCGGGCATTTTCAAGTTTTAGGCGGGGAGAATCCTTATTTCAAATTCTTACTGATACCTTTCTACAGTTGCGCGATTGTCTGTGAACGGCCTGTGCATGCGCCGTGCCGACCATCGGGAGGCATGGACGTATGCACTATGTTGCACGCATTCACAAATAAATCGTTCCCCCTTTTATTTGAGTTCCTAATTTACTCAAATAAGAGTTATCAAATATAACTTGACTTAGAGAAATACTTTCGCATTCGTGGTACTTTATCTTACCAAAATCAATTGTCAAATCTGCCTCTTTAATCACCTTGTCTCTTGCTAAAACCGCCTCTCTCATAATAAGGCTCATATTACTATTTCTCAATAAAATTTCATCTAGAATTCCAAGTATAGCCATCATGGGATCAACATCAAATAGCTCATTTGAATCATTCGGCAGATTTTCAATATTGTTCCATCCATATGAGATGTTATGGATTATAAGTTTGTTTTCAGAATCGGTAGAAAAGAAATTAGCTAGGGGCAGATATCCTGTATCATTGTAATTATAGCAATGTCCTATAGAAGTCAGAAGATTACTTGGATGATATATATGAATATTCATTTGATTGAAATCGATATTTTTAATTATTGCCTCAAATAAACACAATACTGTGTTTTTAAATTGATCAGGCCATAATTTATGGTTCGACATAGTATCCTTTACCTCTTTGATTAAATCGGTTTCTTCAGGACAAACTACAGTTTCGAACACTCCACCTGCTGAATGGTCTCTTCCTTTTAATTTATAAATTATTCTGCCAATATCCACACCTCTCGGATCTGAATTATAAATTCCGAATGCATGAACATTACTAATACTCCATCCCTGTTCTCCTAACATACTTGTTAATTTAACCGGATCGGATTCCTCTATTTCATCGCTATAAATATACTTATCCAACAATGTATAAATACGATCTTCCAATGAATAAAGCAACTCCTCTCGTGTAGTTTCATCGTCAAGCAGTTCCTTAATATCTTCTCTAAACCTTCCATCTAAGTCAATAATTCTAGTATACCTTTCTATTGGGTATCTTAGAATAGCTACATAACAGCCATATTTATAGATTATTCTACTATTTTTTTCATTTTCAATATCAAGTATAACGAAGTCATCTATACCTAATTTTATTAGCTTACATGAAATCATTTCAGTAAAATCATTACGTTTTTCTCTAGTAATAAAAAGATCTACCGAATGATTGGGACTAAACTCTCCATGCCTCCGAGGTATATTAAGTATCGAAATTCTTTGTGCCGATTTAACGCTCCATTCATTATTTACAATCAATTGATAACCCTCTATTTGAAATCGAGATGCGAATTCAGAAAAAGGGTATATAAGCTCGTTCCATTCTGAAGATGCAAGTATCAGCCTAACTTCGCTGTCTTTTAGACCAAACTTTTGTTGAACAAACACTTTGTATTTAAGTAGTTCATGAATTGCTTGTCGAGCTGCTTGATTTGATCTTTTTATTTCGATAACTACAACTCGATTCTTGTTATCCTTAGCTAGAATATCAATAAACCCTTTCGTTTTCACCTCCAGCTTTGGATCAATAAAAAATTCTTTTTCAATAAGAACTAGACTTTGATCAATAATATTTAATCTTTCAGCAAGGTTATCTCGTATTTTTGATTCCATTTTAAATTACATGTCTTAGGTTTTACTCATATTTCATTTTTCGATTGCGTGCAACGACCCGGCTACGTGCTGTGCCGGATTCTAAATTTACCATTTTCGTCTCATTTCACAAATGCTAGCGCAGGCAGAAAAAGGCGATGATGGCGAAGCCTGGCTTTTTCTGCCTGCGCGGGTTTTCCATCTCCATTTTCCTCTCGAAGATTTTTACCGGCATGGCATGTAGCCATTGTTGTGCGTTCGTGTTTATTTCACTTCAAATTTCATCTTTGTCAGTAATTTACCGAAGTAGTTCTTATAGTTATAAGTTTTCCTTATTTCTGTATCTAAAAAGCTTTGAATATTCGTTACTCCAAAGTTTTCATAATTCGACTGAAACACAAAATATTCACTACTTGAATTCAAAAACCTCTCCTTGAAATATCTATTCGTTTTGAGCAAATTCTGAATACCGTTCTCTAAAATTTGTGTTTTGTGTTCTATCCAAGTCTGGTCGTATCTTTTTATAAGTTTTTCTATTCGTAGTAATCGATTTTTTTCTTCCGATTTAAGTGCATCAACAGCCAATTTCCAGTCTAAAAACAAAACACATTTATGAAATATCAAATATTGAAATAGCGATTTAAATTCTAGCAACTCCGGTAGTCCTTCAACACGATATTCATTTGGATTAATAATATTTGATTCTCCTTCAAAAGAATTTGCCGAAAACAAGGAATAAAATTCATCTTGCTCATCTACTACACTTATTTGAATTTCTGCTTTTTGTGCCAAATGATTCTTGATAAAAGAGTCAATACTATTTCTATGACCGTATTTATAATCATTGTATTCGATCACTAATTCCCTTTTTAGCAAGAACAGTTTTTCCTTTTCAGCTTGATTTGCTTTTTCTTCAAACTGAGGCAAATCTCCATATTTTGAAATTAACTTATTGATTTCATTTATCATCATTTTAATAGTTCATGACGCACAACGGCCCGGCTACGCGCAGGCTGGGATTCTAAATTTACTCTTTTCGTTTGATTTCACCAATACTAGCGCAGTCAGCAAAAGGCGAAACTGGCAAAGCCTGGCTTTTGCTGACTGCAGCGGGCTTTTCATTCTCTTTTTTCAATCGTAGATTTTTACCCAGCTTGAGTGTAGCCATTGTTATGGGTTGCCGCTTTATTCTTTTAACCGTTTCAAAAAAAGGGCCCATTTTAAATTCTGGATAAACCAAAAGGCGGCTGTTCAATTCTTTTCAACTGATTTTAACCTCTTGGTTTTCAGTTGATTCAATTTCAGGATTTTGATTCTTCAATTTGATCGGCTCTTATTTCAAATCAACCAAAAATCTCACGACAATCAACCTAATTCAGAGTTCTGATCTCAATTTCCAGAAGATTCAACCTAATTTTTGATCTCTTCAATTTACTGGATTCAATCTCCCAAATCCATCAAAAACAGATTCAGGTTTTCAAATCTTGAGTTCTTGATCTTGGTTGTCAAATTGATTCAATCAACGTTTTCTAGTTCAAAATTTCCAGTTTCCAGATTTCCAAATTCTGTTTTTGGACGAGGTTCAAATTCCTGATTTCTATTTCAAAAGCCGCCTAAACTCATACTCCCTCTGAAAAAACCAATCTCATCTTTCAAGATGGGCCCGGTTAATCTTAAGAATTCAAATCTTTCGTTTTCTATCCGATTCACCGTAAAAAATACAATACTCGACAGGACCTTTACCCGCCTTTCCGAAATTTCAGTTACCCGATTAGGAACTCAAATTCTCGATTTCTGTCGAAATCCTGATTCTGAGTTTTAATTTTTGAGGCGGGAGAATCCATATTTTCAATTCCATAGAATACCAATTCTGATGCGGTACCCCATAACGGCCCGGCTACGTGACGTGCCGGACTCTAAATTTACCATTTCCGTCTCAATTCACAAATGCTAGCGCAGGCAGCAAAAGACCAAATTGGCGAAGCCTGGCTTTTGCTGCCTGCGCGGATTTTCCATCTCCATTTTCCTCTCGAAGATTTTTACCGGCATGGCATGTAGCCATTGTTATAGCCTGGCATTTTTTCTTTATTTAGTCTTCTAAATCAATTGAATATAAGGTTTTATTAGCCGTTCGAATATACATAGTGTTGTTATATAATTGAGGTTCTTCTGGAAGACCGCCAGTTTTTTGTAGTTGCCGTTCCCAAATTATTTTACCATCTTTTGAATTCATTATTCCAATTCTTGATGGCGTTATATATTCCCATCCCTTATCAGCAACAAACAAAATTTTGTCTTTATTGGCAGTATTTTTCATAAATCTATACTGCTGGTTTTTTGGTTCGTTATAATAGTCTTTTAAAACATTCACAGTTTCGTTTTTTACATCAACTTCCATTAATCTTTGATTATTTAACCATATAAGTTTATTGCCCAATATTGAAGGATGACAATAATCATCGTAGAATATTGAAGAAGGAATTGGGGCGGTTTCTTTCAAATTGATCAAATGAGATAAAAGTCCAGTTTCAACATTGATTGATATTAACATTGAGTTTGTTAATTGTATAACAAGATCATTAATGATTATACCGATGAACTTTGTTACTCTGTATTCTTTTTCATTTCCTGTAATGTCGGTATATGTGCCAAGTATATCTTTGATTGATTGACTCCAGATTGTATTTCCTGAATTGACAGAGTATGCAATAATATGTTTTTCGTGTTCGGAGATAAGAAAGTCTTGATGTCGGTAGAATTGAAATATTCGGTGATCTAATAAATCTTTGAAATCATTTGTGATAGGATTATATAATTTAGTTTTTTTATCATAACTAACAATTAGTTTATCCTCACTGATTACTTTCTGAACAAAGATATTAGGATAGTATTTCTGTTCAGTTTGAACTATATATGAATTGCCATAAAAATCTGGTACATAGAGATACGGAGTTTCATACCTTATTTCTTGAAGTTTTTCTTTACTTTTTAGGATGCATTTGTGTTCTCCATTTTCAAGCTTTAGAAGTTGGCATTCACTACTCCAATAGACTTCATTATTTACAATTGTAAAGCCTTTTACTTTTTCAGCTATTCTGTGAATTTTCATTTTCGTTTATTGCTTGGCTATAACGGCCCGGCTACGTGCCGTGCCGGACTCTAAATTTACCATTTTCGTTTCATTTCACAAATGCTAGCGCAGGCAGCAAAAGGCGATCTTGGCGAAGCCTGGCTTTTGCTGCCTGTGCGGTTTTTTTCATCTTCATTTTCCTCTCGAAGATTTTTACCGGCATGGCATGTAGCCATTGTTGGGCGCTTCCATTTTATTCGTCGTAAACCCAAAAAAGCGACCGTTTTACCGATTCTGGATACTTCACAAGGGCCATTTTTACTGATTTTTTCAATCTTCTTGAACCGGTTCCCTAATTCTGATGATCTCAAATTGATCTTGAAAACTGATCCCAATTTACCGATTTCAAATTCTTGATCTTGAAAGTCAATCTCCCAAATTGATCCAAATTTCTAATCTTCAGTCTTCAATTTGATTCAGCTAAATTTCAGTTTTTCAGGTCGATCTCAAATTCAAGTTGACCAATTCAATCTACAGATTTTCAATCTCTAAAATTTCAACTTGATTCTCGACAACCCGATTCAATTTGATCAGGTTCTTATTCGGTGAAAGGTTCAAATTTCTTGATCTTATCCCCTATTCAATTCGACGGTTTACCCAATTCTTGATTTTCCGTATCGAGGCCCTAAACGCAACCTCTCTCCAAAAAACTCAATTTCTTCTTTCGACGATAGGGAGCGGTAATTGTTAAGGATCTCAATTATTCGGGACAACGGATTACCCGATAGAAATACTGATTTTACATTTTTCTGCCTGCCTAATTGGGCTATGCAATCAATTACCGTAACAAACAAAACTCGGGTACTAAAACCAATTCTTCCCTATTTTCAAAGGCAGGCTTAATCTCTAATCGTTTGTTTATCAAATCCTTATTCCCAAATGGAGTGCGCCCAACGGCCCGGCTACGTGCTGTGCCGGATTCTAAATTTACCATTTTCATCTTATTTCACAAATGCTAGCGCAGGCAGCAAAAGGCGATCTTGGCGTAGCCTGGCTTTTGCTGCCTGCGCGGGTTTTTCAATCTCCATTTTTCTCTCGAAGATTTTTACCGGCATAGCATGTAGCCATTGTTGCCAGCAGTCAATTATTACCAATATTCCATGTAATCTCCTTTCCCTATCTTCACATAACCATATTCCCCTTGATCAAATTCAACTAAGAAAATATTGTCTATTCTTTTTATGATCCTTTCATATTTTGGCTCAATGACTATTTGTCCTCTATCTAAACTCATATTCAGCTGTTTTAAATAATGAGTTGAAAATTTTATCAATCCCCACTTATTTTTCTCCTTTACAGCTGCTATTGGTTCATAAACATTTGTGCCAATTTCTTTACAATTGAACAGCCTTACTTCATCATAAATGAAACCAGAACAAATATTCTTTTCCTTTTCGTCTTCTCCTAAGATATCGCAGAATGATATTTTTGAACGCTTTCCATATATGAGTTTTGACCCTCCTATATGTATTATCGAATCCACTTCTAATTTTAGGGTATCTAATTTTAATCCCGTTTGACCTTTTCCTTCAGTTTTCTCTATACATGAAAATTGATAATTCAAAGTTCCTCCTTCATCTTCTGGTATTTCAACTCTCCTTATCTTTACGCAGTGGTCAAACATTCCATCTTTACATTCTAATATCAAATCAACAGGTCCTTCCTCTTTGATTTTTCCATACTGATCAAAAAAGTACCGTTGGTCATCTTTATACACTATTCCGATACCTCCATTTGTAGTCGGTAGTGAATAGTTTTCTATTGAATCATATTCAATCGGGAGCACTAATTCTCCCAATTCGTTTAACACACCATATTTCTCACCTTTTTTGACTCTTGCATATATTGAATTTGGTTTTCCTAAGTAAATTGAAAACAATCCTGCTTCATCATAAATTGGTCCAACTACTATTTCTTTCTGATCGTTTACATACCCCCATTTACCATTTTTATGATAGGGCATTAATATTTTTTCGCCCTCTTGACCAAATATCAGTAGGTTAGGAATGAAAATTATTATTAGCATCAACCATTTGTTCGTTGAAGCATCTCTTATATCAACTTTATTATTTTTCAATACGTAAATTTTGTTTTTGATTGCTGGCAACGGCCCGGCTACGCGCAGGCTGGGATTCTAAATTTAATCTTTTCGTTTGATTTCACCAATACTAGCGCAGACAGCAAAAGGCGAAACTGGCGCAGCCTGGCTTTTGCTGACTGCAGCGGGCTTTTCTTTCTGATTTTTCAATCGTAGATTTTTACCCAGCTTGTGTGTAGCCATTGTTATGGGTTGCCGCTTTATTCTTTTCACTGATTTTCATAAAAGGGCCCATTTCAAATTCTGGATAAACCAAAAGGCGGCTGTTCAAACCTTTTCTACTGATTTCAATTTCTTGATTTTCAATTGATTAAATTCAGGGTTTTGATTCTTCAATTTGATCGGTCCTTATTTCTAATCAACCAAAAATCGGACGATAATCAACCTATTTCAGGATTCAGATCTCAATCTCCAGAAGATTCAACCTGATTTTTGATCTCTTCAATTTACTGGATTCAATCTCCCAAATTCATCAAAATCAGTTTCAGGTTCTCCAAATCTTGAGTTTTGATCTCTGGTCTTAGGTTTTCAAATTGATTCAATCAACGATTACCTGTTCAAAATTTCCAGATTTCCAAATTCTGTTTTTGGACGAGATTCAAATTCCTGATTTTTATTCAAAAGCCGCCTAAACTCACACTCCCTCTGAAAAAACCAATATCATTTTTCAAGATGGGCCCGGTTAATCTTAAGAATCCAAATTTTTCGTTTTCTGTCCGATTCACCGTAAAAAATGCAATACTCGATAGGACCTTTACCCGCCTTTCAAAATTTCAATTACTCGATTTGGAACTCGAGTTCTCGATTTCTGGACAATTACCCGATTCTGAGTTTTTATTTTCGAGGCGGGACAATTCATATTTTCAATTCCATAGAATGCCAATTCTAATGCGGTACCCCATAACGGCCCGGCTACGTGCTGTGCCGGACTTTAATTTTTCATTTTCATCTCATTTCACAAATGCTAGCGCAGGCAGCAAAAGGCGAACTTGGCGAAGCCTGGCTTTTGCTGCCTGCGCGGGTTTTTCAATCTCCTTTTTACTCTCGAAGATTTTTACCGGCATGGCATGTAGCCATTGTTGCAGGCAGTTTTTTATCTCATTCAATAATCCGATTCTCAGTTTACCTAAATCAACTCGTAGTATATTCACTCATGATCTCTTTAATTGTATTTAAATCTCCAAAATTAAGATCAAACCATTCGCCTCTAACTCTTTTATGAATGAATTTGTTATGTAAGTCTTTTTCTATTTGAAGTGGAGCATCCCAATACGTTATCATATTCAATTTAGGGTCTCTCCCTTGCAATGTTCTCTCTCTTGTATTTGGATTCTTACTTCTACCAATTTTGATTAAGTTACTAGATTCACTATGCATTAAGTATATTTTATTTTCAAATTTATTTGTATCAACAACATGGCTGAATATACTCTTGTAAACTTCAATTTTATCCTCATAATAAATCAAAATTGTACCTCTCGGATTAGATGTTAAAAGCAAAGGGTTTAATCTATCAAACCTCTGAATATCATAATTCGTAATCGTGAAAAAACCAAGTTTTTCAAATAGCGCTCTACAATTACTTAGTAAAGTGTTATATGTATCAACGGGGTCTAAATCCTCATATTCCTTAGCAATGAAGATAGAGAATGAGATCAAATATCGCATCCATTTTTCATCAGATGAATTTAACTTGATCGAATATCCCCTTATTCTGCCCAAACCCGTCATCATAAATACTGAAAAATCAATATTGACTTTATTATCCTTCAACAATAATACACCGTATCCATATTTTTCTATTCCTATTGTTACGTTATTTAAATGCCCATTATCATTCTTCAGTAGTTCTCGAATACTTGTCTCATTTAGAAGAAAGGTATTCTCGTCGACATATTTTTGGTATTCGTTCAAAGCTATTTCTTGATTATTTTTCAATTGCCTGCAACGGCCCGGGCTACACGCAGGCCGGGATTCCTGAAAATAATCTTTTCATCCCATTTCACCAAAATAGCTGCGGTGGGCAAAGGCGAAATTGGCGTAGCTTGGCTTTGCCCGCCGCAGCGGACTCTTTTTTCTAATTTTTCAATGGAGGATTTTACCCGGCTTGTGTGTAGCCAATGTTCACAGCATTCGCGTTTTATTCGATTTTACCATAACAAGCGGCCATCTTTCTATTTTCGGAGACGAGATAAGGGGGCTTTTTCCAAGTTTACCCAATTCTCCGATTTTGATAACCGATTTTCAGGCAAAACTGATACCCTCATTTGTTTTATCGCCCGTAAAAACCAACTTAACCCAATGAAAATCATTCAATTATTCTCCTGCTAAATCTATTCAATGCACCTGCGAACCCTCAAGATTCAATCTTACTCGGGCATGAAACAGTTATTTGCTCGTTGATTTTCATTTACCGTTTTGATTTTCATAAGCCCCCTGGACGTGTACTCTTTTCCTGATACCGTTTTCCTTTCCATCGGACGGGGCCGCGGTAACTCTTGATCTAATTTTTCAATTCGGGCTATCCCAATTCTCGTAAACCAACTAAAAAACTGTAGAACGTCTCATTTACCCCGCATTAACAGACTTTTTCTCCAATGGATTAACCAGTTTATACCCAGTTTCTGAAAATTATTACTCGGGCATTTTCCATTTCCAGGCGGGGAGAATCCTTATTTCAAATTCTTACTGATACCTTTCATCAGTTGCGCGATTGTCTGTGAACGGCCCGGCTACGCGCAGGCTGGGATTCTAAAATTACTCTTTTCGTTCAAATTCACAAATACTAGCACAGGCAGCAAAAGGCGAAACTGGCGCAGCCTGGCTTTTGCTGACTGCAACGGGCTTTTCATTCTGATTTTTCAATCGTAGATTTTTACCCAGCTTGAGTGTAGCCATTGTTGGGCGCTTCCATTTTATTCGTTGTAAACCTAAAAAAGCGACCGTTTTACCGGTTCTGGATACTTCAAAGGGCCGTTTTTACCGATTTTTCAATCTTTTTGAACCAATTCCCTAATTCTGATGATCTCAAATTGATCTTGAAAACTGATTCCAATTAACCGGTTTTAATTCCCGATCTCGAAGACTAATCTTCCAAATTGATCCAAATTCTTAATCTCCTGTCTTCAATTTGATTCAGCTAAATTTCAGTTTTTCAGGTCGATCTCAAATTCAAGTTAACCAATTCAATATACTGATTTTCAATCTCTAAAATTTCAACTTGATTCTCGACAACCCGATTCAATTTGATCAGATTCTTATTCGGTGTAAGGTTCAAATTTCTTGACCTCCTACCCTATTCAATTCGACGGTTTACCCAATTCTTATTTTCCGTATTGAGGCCCTAAACGTAAACCCACTCCAAAAAACTCAATTTCTTCTTTCGATGACAGGGAGCGATAATTGTTAAGGATCTCAATTATTCGGGACAACGGATTACCCGATAAAACAACTCTATTTTCCATTTTTTTGCCTGCCTAATTGGGCTATGCAATCAATTGACCGTAACAAACAAAACTCGGGTTCCAAAAACCAATTATTCCCGATTTTCAAAGGTAGGCTTAATCTCTAATCGTTTGTTTATCAGTTTTTTATTCCCAAAATGGAGTGCGCCCAACGGCCCGGCTACGCGCAGGCTGGGATTCTAAATTTACTCTTTTCGTTTGATTTCACCAATACCAGCGCAGGCAGCAAAAGACGAAAATGACGAAGCCTGGCTTTTGCTGCCTGCAGCGGGCTTTTCATTCTCTTTTTTCAATCGTAGATTTTTACCCAGCTTGAGTGTAGCCATTGTTATGGGTTGCCGCTTTATTCTTTTAACCGTTTCAAAAAAAGGGCCCATTTTAAATTCTGGATAAACCAAAAGGCGGCTGTTCAATTCTTTTCAACTGATTTCAATTTGCTGATTTTCAGTCGATTCAATTTCAAAATCTTGATTCTTCAATTTGATTTTCTTGAATCTAAAATCAATCAAAAATCGGATGAAATCAACCTATTTCAAGATTCTGATCTCTATTTCCAGAAGATTCAACCTGATTTTTGATCTCTGATTTAATTCGATTTCTCAGATTCATCAAAATCAGTTTCAGGTTCTCCAAATCTTGAGTTTTGATCTCTGATCTTAGGTTTTTAAATTGATTCGATCAACGATTACCTGTTCAAAATTTCCAGATTCCTGATTTTCAAATTCTGTTTTTGGACGACACTCAAATTCGTGATTTCTATTTCAAAAGCCGCCTAAACCTAATCTCCTTCTGAAAAAACCAATCCCATTTTTCAAGATGGGCCCGGTTAATCTTAAGAATCCAAATTTTTCGTTTTTTGTCCGATTCACCGTAAAAAATGCAATACTCGACAGGACCTTTACCCGCCTTTCAAAATTTCAATTACTCGGTTTGAAAATCAGTTCTCGATTTCTGGCGAAATCCTGATTCTGAGTTTTCATTTTTGAGGCGGGACAATTCATATTTTCAATTCCATAGAATGCCAATTCTGATGCGGTACCCCATAACGGCCCGGCTACACGCAGGCTGGGATTCTAAATTTACTCTTTTCGTTCGATTTCACCAATACTAGCGCAGGCAGCAAAAGACGAAACTGGCGAAGCCTGGCTTTTGCTGCCTGCAGCGGGCTTTTCATTCTCTTTTTTCAATCGTAGATTTTTACCCAGCTTGAGTGTAGCCATTGTTGGGCGCTTCCATTTTATTCGTTGTAAACCTAAAAAAGCGACCGATTTACCGGTTCTGGATACTCCAAAAGGGCCGTTTTTACCGATTTTTCAATCTTTTTAAACCGATTCTCTAATTCTGATGATCTCAAATTGATCTTGAAAGCTGATCTCAATTTACCGGTTTCAAATTCTTGATCTTGAAAGTCAATCTCCCAAATTGATCAAAATTTCTAATCTCCAGTCTTCAATTTGACTCGGCTAAATTCCAGTTTTTCAAGTCGATCTCAATTCAAGTTGACCAATTCAATCTACTGATTTTCAATCTCCAAAATTTCAACTTGATTCTCGACAACCCGATTCAGTTTGATCAGATTCTTATCCGGTGAAAGGTTCAAATTTCTTGATCTTATCCCCTATTCAATCCGACGGTTTACTCAAATTCTTGATTTTCCGTATTGAGGCCCTAGACGCAAACTCTCTCCAAAAAACTCGATTTCTTCTTTCGATGACAGGGAGCGGTAATTGTTAAGGATCTCAATTATTCGGGACAACGAATTACCCGATAGAAATACTGATTTTCCATTTTTTTGCCTGCCTAATTGGGTCATACAATCAATTGACCGTAACCAACAAAACTCGGGTTCCAAAAACCAATTATTCCCGATTTTAAAAGGCAGGCTTAATCTCTAATCGTTTGTTTATCAGTTTTTTATTCCCAAAATGGAGTGCGCCCAACGGCCCGGGCTACACGCAGGCCGGGATTCCTGAAAATAATCTTTTCATCCCATTTCACCAAAATAGCTGCGGTGGGCAAAGGCGAAATTGGCGTAGCTTGGCTTTGCCCGCCGCAGCGGACTCTTTTTTCTAATTTTTCAATGGAGGATTTTACCCGGCTTGTGTGTAGCCAATGTTCACAGCATTCGCGTTTTATTCGATTTTAACATAACAAGCGGCCATCTTTCTATTTTCGGAGACGAGATAAGGGGGCTTTTTCCAAGTTTACCCAATTCTCCGATTTTGATAACCGATTTTCAGGCAAAACTGATACCCTCATTTGTTTTATCGCCCGTAAAAACCAACTTAACCCAATGAAAATCATCCATTTATTCTCCTGCTAAATCTATTCAATGCACCTGCGAACCCTCAAGATTCAATCTTACTCGGGCATGAAACAGTTATTTGCTCGTTGATTTTCATTTACCGTTTTGTTTTTCATAAGCCCCCTGGACGTGTACTCTTTTCCTGATACCGTTTTCCTTTCCATCGGACGTGGCCGCGGTAACTCTTGATCTAATTTTTCAATTCGGGCTATCCCAATTCTCGTAAACCAACTAAAAAACTGTAGAACTTCTCATTTACCCCGCCTTAACAGACTTTTTCTCCAATGGACTAACCAGTTTATACCCAGTTTCTGAAAATTATTACTCGGGCATCTTCCATTTCCAGGCGGGGAGAATCCTTATTTCAAATTCTTACTGATACCTTTCATCAGTTGCGCGATTGTCTGTGAACGGCCCGGCTACGTGACGTGCCGGATTATAAATTTACCATTTTCGTCCAATTTCACAGATGCTAGCGCAGGCAGCGAAAGGCGATCTTGGCACAGCCAGGCTTTTGCTGCCTGCGCGGGTTTTTCCATCTCTATTTTTCTTTCGGAGATTTTTACCGGCATGGCATGTAGCCATTGTTCTTGGCATTTTATCTCTAACTTTCCTAATTAATCATGTCGATAGAAAACTTTCTATTCACATTCATAATGGAAGAATACAGGTCGAACAAAGATATGATCATCCATAGTCGAGTAATTCCTCTCTGTAAAGCTAATTACTTTATTACCCTCCCATGAATAGTCTATTTCCCTGCCACCTATCCAAAAATCGTCTATCGTGTAGCGATCCTCGCGAACTAAGTTATTCTTTGAAAACCAGTAAGGACAATACCGAGAGGAAAATCTAAATATTACACCTAGATCAGCCAGCCTCAGTTTCTTTCTTATATTCTCTTTAGTATCATATTCATATTTTAATTTAACTTTTATAATATTTTCACTTATTGACGTAGTAGAAGTCCTTATTTCTTGGACGATATTACCGTTTAGATAGATAAACTCATTCTCATATCTATATGAATAGGCATCACCGTTATTAAAGCTTGTTCCTTCGGTAATTACATATAACAAGTGTTCATTATCCCAAAAAAATGACTCCTCTCTTGATAATCCAGTTAACTTGGAGAATAATTCCCGTTTCAAAAGCCTCCCTTCCTCATCGTAGTAAAGTGAATCAGATATGTACCATTCCCCTCCATTCACACTATATTTACTAATCTCTACTAATAAATCATTATCGTTATATTTATACTCTTCATAAGCATTACCATTCCTCAACCTTCCGATTAGCAGGTCATCCTCATAGATATTTGTAAATGTATCTGGATAAAGAGGCCAAGCGGTTGAGTCTTCTGGTTCCCAATAAGGGGATTGAGATATTTCTTGAACATAACAATCTTCAATTTGAATTACAAGATCCTCCTCATTTTGACAATTATAGAGTAATAAAATTAGCAATATCGGTAAAATAATTTTGACACAAAAAGAGCTCATTATTTTCATTTTTTACTTTTTTGTAAGATCTATAAAAATTAAGAATAATTGACAAGATTCTATTCATTTTGTACAGTAAATTGCCAAGAACGGCCCGGCTACGCGCAGGCTGGGATTCTAAAATTAATCTTTTCGTCCGATTTCACCAATACTAGCGCAGGCAGCAAAAGGCGAAACTGGCGCAGCCTGGCTTTTGCTGCCTGCAGCGGCCTTTTCATTCTGATTTTTCAATCGTAGATTTTTACCCAGCTTGTGTGTAGCCATTGTTATGGGTTGCCGCTTTATTCTTTTCACCGTTTCAAAAAAAGGGCCCATTTCAAATTCTGGATAAACTAAAAGGCGGCTGTTCAAACCTTCTCTACTGATTTCAATTTCTTGATTTTTAATTGATTCAATTTCAGGACTCTGCTTCTTCAATTTGATCAGTTCTTATCTCAAATCAACCAAAAATCTGACGACAATTAACCTAATTCAGAGTTCTGATCTCAATTTCCAGAAGATTCAACCTGATTTTTGATCTCTTCAATTTACTGGATTTAATCTCCCAAATCCATCAAAATCAGTTTCAGGCTCTCCAAATCTCGAGTTCTTGATTTCTGATCTTAGGTTTTCAAATTGATTCAATCAACGTTCTCCGTTTCAAAATCTCTAGATTCCTGATTCCCAAATTCTGTTTTTGGGCGAGGTTCAAATTCCTGATTTTTATTCAAAAGCCGCCTAAACTCACACTCCCTCTGAAAAAACCAATCTCATTTTTCAAGATGGGCCCGGTTAATCTTAAGCATCCAAATTTTTCGTTTCCAGTTTGATTCACCGTAAAGAATACAATACTCGACAGGAACTTTACCCGCCTTTCAAAATTTCAATTACCCGATTTGAAAATCAATTCTCGATTTCTGGCGAAATCCCGATTCTGATTTTTCATTTTTGAGGCGGGAGAATCCATATTTTCAATTCCATAGAATGCCAATTCTGATGCGGTACCCCATAACGGCCCGGCTACGCGCAGGCTGGGATTCTAAAATTAATCTTTTCGTCCGATTTCACCAATACTAGCGCAGGCAGCAAAAGGCGAAACTGGCGCAGCCTGGCTTTTGCTGACTGCAGCGGGCTTTTCATTCTGATTTTTCAATCGTAGATTTTTACCCAGCTTGAGTGTAGCCATTGTTATGGGTTGCCGCTTTATTCTTTTAACCGATTTTCACAAAAGGGCCCATTTCAAATTCTGGACTATCCAAAAGGCGGCTATTCATTTTTTTTTTAACTGATTTGAATTCCTTGATTTTCAGTTGATTCAATTTCAGGATTCTGATTCTTCAATTTGATCGATTCTAATCTTAAATCAACCAAAAATCTGACAACAATCAACCTGTTTCCGGATTCTGATCTCAATCTCCAGAAGATTCAACCTGATTTTTGATCTCTTCAATTTACTGGATTCAATCTCTCAAATCCATCAAAAACAGTTTCAGGTTCTCCAAATTCAAAGTTCTTGATCTTGGTTGTCAAATTGATTCAATCAACGTTTCCCTGTTCAAAATTTCCAGATTCCAGATTTCTAAATCCTGTTTTTGGACGAGATTCAAATTCCTGATTTCTATTTCAAAAGCCGCCTAAACTCACACTCCCTCTGAAAAAACCAATATCATTTTTCAAGATGGACCCGGTTAATCTTAAGAATCCAAATTATTCGTTTTCTATCCGATTCACTGTAAAGAATACAATACTCGACAGGACTTTTACCCGCCTTTCAAAATTTCAATTCCCCGATTTGGAACTCAAATTCTCGATTTATGGACAATCCTCGATTCTGAGTTTTCATTTTTGAGGCGGGAGAATCCATATTTTCAATTCCATAGAATGCCAATTCTGATGCGGTACCCCATAACGGTCTGCATAGCCGCAGGCTGCCCGCTTAGGGCAGCTTGACGGCTATGCTTTGTTCGCTGCTGTTTTTCTTCTTTCTACCTTTATGTATTCTTCTAAAATCGGAATTAATTTTTTGATTTCGACATCATCTTCAAGTTTATATCTCTTTATTAATTCGATATAGTTTTCAAAGGCAGAATTTCTTTGATACAGTTCAATATATTTTCTGAAATCACTTTCTTCGGCGTATTGAAAATCATATCCATATGAGTTCAAAAAGCACATTAGAGATAAGTGCATACAGCATAATCTATCCCACCTTTTCCTATTTTCATTCGGAGAAGCACTATCCAAAAATTTACAGATGGGATTATAGAAATCTTTTTCAGTATTCAATTTTTCTTTGAATTCTGAATATGTCATTACTTGGGAATCTTCTTTGGGTGTGACGGATTTTTGATGTAATTATTAAGCTGCATACCGCATTCTCTTTTTCCAATATTGCTCGTATCTGCCCGCAGACAGCTTGAGCGCACGGACGATAAGCATATCATCGGCATGCACATTAAGCCACCTCATGCCACTACCTCCCAAACGGGCTTTGATCAGCGTCTTGCACCCTGCCTCTACGGTGCCGGAACCGATAGGCAGCCCTTTTTCCTGCATTTGAAAATAATTCATCCGGTGCTGCTGGTTTTCCAGGTATACAACTTGCTGGCGGGCGATTTCGCGCCGCTTCTGCGTCTTGACACCCGCAGCCGCCTGACGCGCGCGCTCCACAACGAGGGCTGCGCCGCCCGGCTCGTTCAGCAGCGTACTCTTTTGCTGGCTTACCCACTGCGCACGTTTTTTGGAGGGCAGGGGCATTACTGCAGCCAGTTTGTAAAGCCGTTCAGTGACGTGGTAGTAGTCCGTTACCTGGTAGTCGGTTAACCGCTCCAGCTGTGTCCAGTTGTCGGGCGCCCCATCTGCAACCCCCACGTAAACCGGCCGTAGCCCAGCCTCTTCGAACTGTGCCTTAAGCCGCTCAGCCTCTTCTTCCAACAGATGGGTGAAAGCCCCTTTTTTCTCTTGCGCGCCAACCCCCAAGTAAATAGAGTGCAGCAACTTGCCCTCATGCCCGTAAAGGCTGATTACGCCGCACATCGCTTCCCGGTAGCCCGGTTTGCGCTTAGGCTTGCCAGGCAGGCCGTCAAGAAGGTGCACCATCGCACCGTCCCGGCTTATGCTCACTGAGCTGACCCCGCAAAGGCTTACCTCTTCCGGCATGGCGTAAGACCAGCGGCTTTCTACTTCTTTAGCGTGGCGGCTGATGCGCAGGCTCACATCACGCACAAGGTCTTTGCTCACTTCGACTTCATGGTGCTCCTTAAACCGGGCTGACACTTTCCTGGCTGAGCCCTCACAATAGTCGCTAGCCAGCAGCTTGGCCAGCCGTGGCGTCGATTTGCCTACTATGCCTGCCGTGCTGTCAGCTGGTACGTAGCTCACGCCGCCACAAACAGGCTGGTAGACGTGGCGCTTGACGCAGACTTTGCCGTAAGGTGTGGACATTAACTTTTTTTTCGCCCCTTGCTCGAAAGGCGCTGCCCTTTGTGGGTGATGGCAGTACCATCCGTATCGAAACGCTCGGCGGCAGCGCGCGTGGCGAGTTTGCCTGCTTCGTTTAGGGCTAGCTGTATCGCTTCTTCCTGGCTCAGCATGCTGCCGTTAAGCTCCATATCAACCTCTATCGTGACCTTACCCCCATCTTGCTTTACTATTCGTGCGCTCATACCTTCTTTTTGCTTTAAGATACGTATCTTTCTGTACATCAAAAATCCGTCACACCCTCTTCTTTAATTAACGAGATTGCCATTTCATCCAATTTATCTCTGTAAATTACATCACCTCCCAATTTTTCATATCTATCTTCTGATTCTTTTGTCAGTTTTCCAAACTGGAGACATCGGTAAATTACTTTTAAATATTTTATCAGGTTTAAATCCTCTCTCGTTGCGATTGTTGTATCTAAATAAATCAAACTTTTTTCTGTGATTTTTGTCCAAGCAAGAAATGACAGAATCCTATATATAAAAGACTTGAAGTAATAGTGGTCTCCTACATAATCTCCATTTACATGATGCCAATTCAATTCATGATTTTTCATCAGATTCTTTAATCTTCCATTTAACTTCTCCCCAACTTGAATTAATGGGACTTTATGTGTCGATAAAACTGATTTTATTTTACTTTTTTGCTCGTTCTCAAAATCAGTTATCAATTTGAATTTGTGAAGTCTTTTTTCAATTGGTGATTTTAGAATTTGTGTGACAATGAAGGTAATTAAAGATGTTACAGCAGCTATTATAGCAGCAATTACTTTTGGGTCTAAGTTTTCTAACATCTTTTTTAGTTTAAAAGCGGTCGAGAGAGTCTCTTTCGAGATTGCATCTCTCGACCTAAATTCATTAAATAAATGTAACTAAGAAATTTATAAGTGTTAAACGCTTAAACGCCATGCCTAAAAATTATCGTTCTCGTCAAGTTCTTCACCTAATGACCTTAGGATTAATTCATCATATTCTTTCTGCGTATCGAGAACTTCTAAATCAAGAGTTTTTTCTTCTGGTTGCTTTAATCTGAATCTTCTTTTGCGAGAAAACATTTCTTTCCTTATGTATTCATACAATTTTGATGTCATTGAATTTACACTATCCCTAACTTTATCTTTTCCTTGTAGGTAAAGAGAACTTTCTTTAAATCCTTCTTTTGCCATTTCTCCAAGAGTATTCTTTAATACCCATAGTAATGTTGCAGCTAATGCCCCTTCCAAAATTATTGAGCCTTTGTCCGCATTTTTTAGAAGAAATCTATTATGTCTAAAATTCCTTAACCTTTCTAAACAAGCGTCTCCTGCAAATTTGGGAATTATTTGTTCTTCTTTCATTTCTTGGATTATTTCTCTCTCAACTCTGTAAATTGCTGTTTCTATGCTATCTAAGGTTTGAATAAGCAATTTGGCATCAACGTTATCTTTATATCCAATTAGTCGGATTCTTAAAATTATATCGTTCTTGTTTTGTCTTTCGTACATTATTTATTGTTTTGTTTTTTTTCTTAATAGCAGCGAACGGCCCGGCTACGCGCAGGCTGGGATTCTAAATTTACTCTTTTCGTCCGATTTCACCAATACTAGCGCAGGCAGCAAAAGGCGAAACTGGCAAAGCCTGGCTTTTGCTGACTGCAGCGGGCTTTTCATTCTGATTTTTCAATCGTAGATTTTTACCCAGCTTGTGTGTAGCCATTGTTGGGCGCTTCCATTTTATTCTTCGTAAACCTAATAAAAGCGACCGGTTTACCGATTCTGGATACTTCAAAAGGGCCGTTTTTACCGATTTTTTTAATCTTCATGAACCGATTTTCAATTCCGATGATCTCAAATTAATCTTGAAAACTGATCTCAATTTACCGGTTTCAAATTCTTGATCTTGAAAGTCAATCTCCCAAATTGATCCAAATTTCTAATCTCCAGTCTTCAATTTGATTCAGCTAAATTTCAGTTTTCCTGATTAATCTCAAATTCAAGTCGGCCAATTCAATCTACTGATTTTCAATCTCCAAAATCTCAACTTGATTCACGATAACCCGATTCAATTTGACCAGATTCTTATTCGGTGAAAGGTTCAAATTTCTTGTCCTCCTACCCTATTCAATTCGACGGTTTACCCAAATTCTTGATTTTCCGTATTGAGGCCCTGAACGTAAACTCATTTCCGAAAACTCGATTTCCTTTTTCGATGATAGGGAGCGGTAATTGTTAAGGATCTCATTTATTCGGGACAACGGATTAACCGATAGAGATATTGATTCTTCATTTTTTTTGCCTGCCTAACTGGGCTATGCAATCAATTGACCGTAACAAACAAAACTCGGATTACAAAAACCAATTATTCCCGATTTTCACAGGCAGGCTTTATCTCTAATCAATTGTTTATCAGATTCTTATTCCCAAATGGAGTGCGCCCAACGGCCCGGGCTACACGCAGGCCGGGATTCCTGAAAATAATCTTTTCATCCCATTTCACCAAAATAGCTGCGGTGGGCAAAGGCGAAATTGGCGTAGCTTGGCTTTGCCCGCCGCAGCGGACTCTTTTTTCTAATTTTTCAATGGAGGATTTTACCCGGCTTGTGTGTAGCCAATGTTCACAGCATTCGCGTTTTATTCGATTTTACCATAACAAGCGGCCATCTTTCTATTTTCGGAGACGAGATAAGGGGGCTTTTTCCAAGTTTACCCAATTCTCCGATTTTGATAACCGATTTTCAGGCAAAACTGATACCCTCATTTATTTTATCGCCCGTAAAAACCAACTTAACCCAATGGAAATCATTCAATTATTCTCCTGCTAAATCTATTCAATGCACCTGCGAACCCTTAAGATTCCATCTTATTCGGGCATGAAACCTTATTTGCTCATTGATTTTCATTTACCGTCTGATTTTCATAAGCCCCCTGGACGCGGACTCCTTTCTTGATACCGTTTTTATTTCCATTCAACGGGGCCGCGGTAACGCTTGATCTAATCTTCAATTCGGGCTATCATGATTCTCCTAAACCAACTATAAAACTGTAGAAATCTCTTTTGCCCCGCCTTAACAGATCAATTCTCCAATGGACTAACCAATTCATCCCCAGTTTCTGAATACTGATAATCAGGCATTTACCTTTTTTAGGCGGGGACAAGTTTTCATTTCAAATTCTTACAGATACTGTTTTCTGTTGCGCGATTGTCTGTGAACGGCCCGGCTACGTGACGTGCCGGACTCTAAATTTACTATTTTCATTTCATTTCACAAATGCTAGCGCAGGCAGCGAAAGACCAAATTGGCGCAGCCTGGCTTTTGATGCCTGCGCGGGTTTTCAATCTCCATTTTCCTCTCGAAAATTTTTACCGGCATGGCATGTAGCCATTGTTAGCGGTCGTCCTTTTTCAAAGAATCTTTGGGAATTGATCAACAGGAACAAATTATTTCTACTGTCACAATATTTTCTATTAAGGAATAGGAATATTCACACATGCCACCATCATATATTATCAATTTCTCCCTCCAATTCTTGATTAGTCTCGAAAGATTGGAATCTATCCAATAACTCCCGATTAGGACATAGGCTTCTTCAATTGAGTAATTTTTTAATTGAATGGTTTTGAAAATACCCTTTTCTGTCATTGTTTCAGTTACGGTAATCCCCCCTATATATTCTTTTCTTATTTTTCGATAGACACCCTCTTTGTTTGGAATAGTAATATTGTAATAAATGGTGTCCAATGTATATTCTTCATCAATTAACAACAATTGATAATTTGGGTTTTTAAGTATAGGTTTTGCCTTTAGCAGATATTGATCAATAAGATAGCCTATCTTCCCTGATTTCAGGCATTTTACTTTCACCCAATTACCTTTTAGGATAAATGGTTGAGTTGAATCTGAGGTATAGTCATTTGAAATTTCGGCATTTACTTTTACATTAAACGATTTCGAAGTCTTTTCATCCACTATTATCCTCGAACCGAAAGGAATTGATTCAATTAGTTCAGATTTAATATTAGGTTCCTCCCAGAGTTTCAACCCATTTTTTGCCCATATATATAAAGAATCACCGACTTGGTAATTATCAATTGTGTATGCCTTATTAAGAAAACAAATTAAAGAGAACGATACTATCAAGAATGATTTTTTTAAATATTTCATTTTTTCTTTGGTTTCTTTATTCTATTGGATGACCGCTAACGGCCCGGCTACGCGCAGGCTGGGATTCTAAAATTAATCTTTTCGTTCGATTTCACCAATACTAGCGCAGGCAGCAAAAGGCGAAACTGGCGCAGCCTGGCTTTTGCTGACTGCAGCGGGCTTTCTTTCCTGATTTTTCAATCGTAGATTTTTACCCAGCTTGTGTGTAGCCATTGTTATGGGTTGCCGCTTTATTCTTTTCACCGATTCAAAAAAAGGGCCCATTTCAAATTCTGGATAAACCAAAAGGCGGCTATTCAATTTTTTCAACTGATTTTAACTCCTTGATTTTCAGTTGATTCAATTTCAGGATTCTGATTCTTCAATTTGATCAGTTCTTATCTCTAATCAACCAAAAATCTCACGATAATCAACCTGATTCAGGATTCAGGTCTCAATTCCCAGAAGATTCAACCTGATTTTTGATTCCTGATTTTACTCAATTCGATTTCTCAGATTTATCAAAATCAGATTCAGGTTTTCAAATCTTGAGTTTTTGATCTCTGATCTTAGGTTTTCAAATTGATCAAACCAACGTTTTTCAGTTCAAAATTTCCAGATTCCAGATTTCTAAATTCTGTTTTTGGACGAGATTCAAATTCCTGATTTCTATTTCAAAAGCCGCCTAAACTCAAACTCCTTCTGAAAAAACCAATCTCATTTTTCAAGATGGGCCCGGTTAATCTTAAGAATCTAAATTTTTCGTTTTCTGTCCGATTCACCGTAAAAAATACAATACTCGACAGGACCTTTACCCGCCTTTCAAAATTTCAATTACCCGATTGGGAATCAAGTCTTGATTTATGGACAATTCTCGATTCTGAGTTTTCATTTTTAAGGCGGGAGAATTCATATTTTCAATTCCATAGAATGCCAATTCTGATGCGGTACCCCATAACGGCCCGCATAAACGCAGGTGGGGCGTTTAGCCCCACTTGCCGTTTTATGCTATGTTATGTCCAGTTTAATTCGCGTCTTTCTTCGGGTCTTCACCATGTATACCCCACTGTCAAGTCAAAACGCAATGGATTATGCCATTCCCATTTTTGATCAGTTCTAGGGTCTTTTAAAATGTGATTGAAGATAATCCTATCAATCTTCTGAAAGGAGACCATCCTTGGAAGGAGACCTATTATAAACTTGTCAACCTTGTAAATCACTCCTAACCTTAATTGAATCTCATCCAACTCAAAAGTGCTTTCTGAATAAGGAAAAAAATTCGAGTTGTTAACAGTAGTATTCGCAATATGCCTAAAAACAATAAGGTTGCTTGCTAATTCCGCTGAAATTAGCCAATGACTTCCTAATTCGTAGCAGGTTAATAAAGACAACCGTGCTAGAACCTTTTCATATTTGTCGGTTAACAATAATATTCTTCTACGGTCCCCAAAGTGTCCTTGATCAAAAGGTCTTAAGAAAGTAGAGTTTTCATAATTCACTCCCAGACCTATAAGGCTGCTGAACCTCTTACCTTGCCAAACTTTTCTTTTGGCACCTAATCCCATATGATAAGTACCCCAAAATTCGGGCTGCATGGCGAGTAGTGACTCTTTCTCTGAGTAATCGAATAGTCTTTTATCATCTTCTCCTATACCAGCATTTATACTTACTATCCAATCACCAATAAATTCTGTTTGGCAGGATACCAACTGAATGACAAATATAGCTGCAATAGTTAAAACCACCTTTTTCATAGCTTAACTATTTTCTCGTAGAGAACCATTCCCTCTACATTTAATTGCAGAATGTAAAGACCAGAGGGTAATTCAGCCATATCCACTTTGAAGCTATGGGAATACTCTTCAATCGTTTCTACCAATTTGCCATCTGCAGAAATTAAACTAGCTGTTATCCTTGCACCAGATACATAACCTGAACACACTACCTCAACAAAATCATTCGCTGGATTGGGGGAAATATTTGCTTCTAATTCCGCTACATCTGGGTTTGATCTGGAATTCCTAAATCCAAACCCACCACCACAGTCTTTGACAAGAATTCGGTCACATACCTCCTTTGAACCGCAATCATTTGTTACCGTAACACAGACATAGCCATATCCTGTTGTTATGCCTGTATACCTCCCTTTGTTATCGTATCCATAACCTGAAATAGCGCCATAAAAATCCCATTCAATGGACGAATAATTACCCAGGCAATCCTCAAAGAGATTTAAAAATGTCTCCCCCTGTTCGCCAATACATATTTCAGTCGGAAATGAGTGTAATTCAAAAGTGCATGGTCTTCCTACAAATAGGTCATACTCTACTTCGGCATCGTTACATCCCTCGGCTGATAGTGTATAAATAAGAGTTGCTGAGCCGGAGTTAATAAGACTTCCCGTAATTACTGCTATATCTCCAGTCCCACTAACTGGCGATGTAAATAAGTTTGTTGGTTCAACTCGCCAAGTGATTGATTTAGTACAAGGCATATTGTTAATCAGGGCATATGTTTCAGGACCACTACATAACGTACCCGGCCCTTCTACAAAGGGATGCTCCATACAATCCATTGTATTAGGGTTTGTTGATGCTCCCAGCCAGTCTCTTAGTCTTGAATCAGGTGTGCCATTTCCCTCCCACGAGATATCAAACCTACCATCTTCATTTGCACTATTTGTAGTTGTACAAAGAATAGTTTGAGGAACCCCACCACTCTGCTGACCTATTATCCTTTGATCAGGATTATATTTAGGACATCCAGATGACCCACCTTCTAGTGTGCCAAAGTCCCCATTTACACCAGGCGTTAAATTAAAATCATAAAAATTTCCTGCAGGGGTACTGACACCGCTATCAAATGTCACCTTCTTTACATCTCCACTAGGATGATGTATAAAAGTAGAATTAGGAGGAGTTTGATTTGTTCTGTCCCATCCTGCAAATGACATGCCACTTGTAGGTCTATCAAATAATTCCACCAAACCAAAATCAGTCCCTACCCAACCTGCTGTTATATCACTTCCATAATACGTTATCCATTGGGAGGGAGAAGTCTCACCATTTGGTTCGCATTGGGGGCTTTGATAATTAAACCTATATAGATAATCATCAACAGGAAAATCCGCAATGCAATGATCAGCAGTTAGCACAAAAGGAGTTAAATCACAACAATCATTGTTTACTAATGACCCTGTACATGAACCTATAGAGCTGTGAATTATCTTACAAACTGATTCTGATTGACATTCCCATCCAACCCCTTGTTCACAAGTAACATTTACGTTACATGGTTCCGAATCCTCAAAGTCATCATCAAAGACTCGAAAAGAAATAATACCATGATCGAATGATGTTAAATTAACAGATACTATTTCACTAGCCTCTATACCAGGAATAAATAAAGAGATATTTACTCGGTCGCCATTTAAATAATCTGACCTAAAAGTTCCATTTCTGAAGTTACTATTTTTAATAGGTCCTACAATAAACCTTGATTCCTTATTGAATAGAAACATGACCGCATCTTCGGGTAAATTAGATCCATCAAATCTAACACTCATTGATTTCGCGTTTACACTCCGCAATGTCAAGCTCCATAAAGAATAATTCTCTCTTTCTATCAACTGTCCATCTTCCATAGTATAATTTACTTCCTGCTTGATACCTATCCTTGGCATTTCTCGCCCGGTTTGTTGATCCGCCTGAAGTACCGCTTCGACATCTACGAAAGGGGCATTGATTATTGGAATCTCTTCGTCAGAGTTATACCATGGGATGTAGTTCTCAATTTCATCTTCTGGAGATAGTACTCTCGTGATAACCTGACCAAAAGATTGCGAAGTACTTGTCAAAGCAATCAATCCTACTAGAATGCATTGCTTGAAAGGTCCATTTTTGATTTTCATAATATGACCGTTTTTGATTAAAAATTAGTTCAATATTGTTCATAATTGGACATAACGGGTTGTGCAGCCGCAGTACGCAGCGTAGCGAAGTATTGTCGGCTGCACTTTGTTCGCTGCTGTTTTTTATTCTTTTCTGGTTTTTAGCTTAATCTGCTCTATATCATTTTTGATATATTCATTAAGAAACTTATTCCATTTTGACCAGCTAAAAAATTGACTTGTATGTTGGATGAAGATTATTTCCGTCTCCTCATTAGTGTATGTTTGGAGCAAACGAGAGTTGATAATCAAAGAGTTGTGGTTATGGCTAAATGGAAAAATGCGCGTTTGGCGGGTCAAATAAGTATTTTTCCATGACGCCACTGTTCACAAGGCTTTGGTTATCAGCCGAAGTGCACCTCCAAACATACACTTAGCTTTATTTTTGATCGTCAATATTCTCGGACGAGTTCGACTTATTTTTTCCGCTTTTTTGAAATTTACTATTGTAAAATTAGATTTTGAAATAGCTGTATTTCGATACTTAGATGCACTCGTGCCAATAAATATACATTTGTTAGGTTTTAGAATTTCCACTAACTCAAAAAAAACTTCCCAACCATTTATAAAATCATTAGCTGATGGTCTTGATTTTCTCGTTTTCATTGGTCTTTGTACAAAATTGTAAAATGAAATCATTTCCCAAAACCTTGGTAGATCTATCTTATCTTTTTGAAATAACGCTAGATACAAATTTTGGAAAAATCTAGTCCTCCCATAATTCTTCTTAATTCCAATCCAATCAACAATATCTCTCGTTAAGCTTAAGTTTTTGTCCATTCCTGATGAGAAATCTTTTTCACTCAAATAATGGCTTTCTCCAATTATCATCAACCGATTATCACAGGAATTATTAAAATATTCACTGCCTACAAATGGCAGCCATTTTAACTTATCGATATTTGATAATTTTATATCTAACAAGTCGTTCATGTAATTTTATTTACCCCAAATTAAGATTTTTTTACTTGCTTTTCATAATAGCAGCGAACGGCTAGGCTACACGCAGTGGGGGATTTTTTAACAAACCCTCTCCTTTTTATTTCAAAGATACAGCACAGACAGCAAAAAGACGAAATTGGCGAAGCTTGGCTTTTTGATGGCTGTGCGGATTTTGATTCACCTTTTTCATTTCTAGGATTTTACCTCCATTGTGTGTAGCCCTGTGTTGGGTGCAGGGCGGGTTGGCTGTGAGCCCGAGCAATTGCCGCACATAAGAGCCCCCAAGGGCGAGGATGTGCGCAGTGCCGGGCGGGCGGGATGGCTCCCCCCGGTAGGGCTTGCACCCAACGGCCCGGCTACGCGCAGGCTGGGATTCTAAAATTACTCTTTTCGTTTGATTTCACCAATACTAGCGCAGGCAGTAAAAGGCGAAAATGGCGAAGCCTGGCTTTTGCTGGCTGCAGCGGGCTTCCCTTTCTGATTTTTCAATCGTAGATTTTTACCCAGCTTGTGTGTAGCCATTGTTATGGGTTGCCGCTTTATTCTTTTCACCGGTTCAAAAAAAGGGCCCATTTCAAATTCTGGACTATCCAAAAGGCGGCTATTCAATTTTTTCAACTGATTTTAATCTCTTGGTTTTCAGTTGATTCAATTTCAGGATTCTGATTCTTCAATTTGATCAGTTCTTATCTCATATCAACCAAAAATCTCACGACAATCAACCTAATTCAGGATTCAGGTCTCAATTTCCAGAAGATTCAACCTGATTTTTGATTCCTGATTTCACTTAATTCGATTTCCCAGATTCATCAAAATCAGTTTCAGGTTCTCCAAATCTTGAGTTTTTGATCTTGGTTGTCAAATTGATTCAATCAACGTTTACCTGTTCAAAATTTTCAGATTCCAGATTTCCAAATTCAGTTTTTGGACGAGGTTCAAATTCCTGATTTCTATTTCAAAAGCCGCCTAAACGTAAATCTCACCTGAAAAAACCAATCCCATTTTTCAAGATGGGCCCGGTTAATCTTAAGAATCCAAATTTTTCGTTTTCTGTCCGATTCACCGTAAAGAATACAATACTCGACAGGACCTTTACCCGCCTTTCAAAATTTCAGTTACACGATTTGGAACTCAAGTTCTTGACTTATGGACAATTCCCAATTCTAAGTTTTCATTTTTGAGGCGGGAGAATCCATATTTTCAATTCCATAGAATGCCAATTCTAATGCGGTACCCCATAACGGCCCGGCTACGCGCAGGCTGGGATTCTAAATTTACTCTTTTCGTTTGATTTCACCAATACCAGCGCAGGCAGCAAAAGGCGAAACTGGCAAAGCCTGGCTTTTGCTGACTGCAGCGGGCTTCTCATTCTCTTTTTTCAATCGTAGATTTTTACCCAGCTTGAGTGTAGCCATTGTTATGGGTTGCCGCTTTATTCTTTTCACCGTTTCAAAAAAAGGGCCCATTTTAAATTCTGGATAAACCAAAAGGCGGCTGTTCAATTCTTTTCAACTGATTTTAACCTCTTGGTTTTCAGTTGATTCAATTTCAGGATTCTGATTCTTCAATTTGATCGGTCCTTATTTCTAATCAACCAAAAATCTTACGAGAATCAACCTGATTCAGGGATTCTGATCTCAATTTCCAGAAGATTCAACCAGATTTTTGATCTCTGATTTACTCAATTCGATTTCCCAGATTCATCAAAATCAGTTTCAGGTTCTCCAAATTCAAAGTTCTTGATCTTGGTTGTGCAATTGATTCAATCAACGTTTCCCTGTTCAAAATTTCCAGATTCCTGATTCTCGAATTCTGTTTTTGGACAAGGTTCAAATTCCTGATTTCTATTTCAAAAGCCGCCAAAACCCAAACTCCTTCTGAAAAAACCAATCCCATTTTTCAAGATGGGCCCGGTTAATCTTAAGAATCCAAATTTTTCGTTTTCTGTCCGATTAACCGTAAAAAATGCAATACTCGATAGGACCTTTACCCGCCTTTCAAAATTCCAATTACCCAATTTGGAACTCAAGTTCTCGATTTATGGACAATTCTCGATTCTGAGTTTTCATTTTTGAGGCGGGAGAATTCATATTTTCAATTCCATAGAATACCAATTCTGATGCGGTACCCCATAACGGCCCGGCTACGTGACGTGCCGGATTCTAAATTTACCATTTTCGTCTTAATTCACAAATGCTAGCGCAGGCAGCAAAAGGCGAAATTGGCGCAGCCTGGCTTTTGCTGCCTGCGCGGGTTTTTCAATCTCCATTTTCCTCTCGAAGATTTTTACCGGCATGGCATGTAGCCATTGTTATGGGTTGCCGCTTTATTCTTTTCACCGTTTCAAAAAAAGGGCCCATTTCAAATTCTGGATAAACCAAAAGGCGGCTGTTCAATTCTTTTCAACTGATTTCAATTTGCTGATTTTCAGTCGATTCAATTTCAAAATCTTGATTCTTTAATTTGATCTTCTTGAATCTAAAATCAACCAAAAATCGGACGATAATCAATCTGGTTCAGGATTCAGGCCTCAATTTCCAGAAGATTCAACCTGATTTTTGATCTCTTCAATTTACTGGATTCAATCTCCCAAATTCATCAAAATTAGTTTCAGGTTCTCCAAATCTTGAGTTTTTGATCTCTGATCTTAGATTGTCAAATTGATTCAATCAACGTTCTCCGTTTCAAAATCTCCAGATTCCTGATTCCCAAATTCTGTTTTTGGACGAAATTCTGATTCTTGGTTTTTATTCAAAAGCCGCCTAAACTCAAACTCCTTCTGAAAAAACCAATCTCATTTTTCAAGATGGGCCCGGTTAATCTTAAGAATCCAAATTTTTCGTTTTCTGTCCGATTCACCGTAAAAAATGCAATACTCGACAGGACCTTTACCCGCCTTTCAAAATTTCAATTACTCGATTTGGAACTCGAGTTCTCGATTTCTGGACAATTACCCGATTCTGAGTTTTCATTTTCGAGGCGGGACAATTCATATTTTCAATTCCATAGAATGCCAATTCTAATGCGGTACCCCATAACGGCCCGGCTACGTGACGTGCCGGATTCTAAATTTACCATTTTCGTCTCAATTCACAAATGCTAGCGCAGGCAGCAAAAGACGAAACTGGCGCAGCCTGGCTTTTGCTGCCTGCGCGGGTTTTCCATCTCAATTTTCTTCTCGAAGATTTTTACCGGCATGGCATGTAGCCATTGTTGGGCGCTTCCATTTTTTTCTTCGTAAACCTAAAAAAAGCGACCGGTTTACCGATTCTGGATACTTCAAAAGGGCCGTTTTTTCCGATTTTTCAATCTTTTTGAACCGATTTTCAATTCTGATGATCTCAAATTGATCTTGAAAACTGATCTCAATTTACCGGTTTCAAATTCCTGATCTTGAAGACTAATCTCCCAAATTGATCAAAATTTCTAATCTCCAGTCTTCGATTGATTCGGCTAAATTCCAGTTTTTCAAGATAATCCTGATTCAAGTTGACCAATTCAATCTGCTGATTTTCAATCTCTAAAAATTCAACTTGATTCACGACAACCCGATTCAATTTGATCAGATTCTTATTCGGTGAAAGGTTCAAATTTCTTGATCTCCTACCCTACTCAATTCAACGGTTTACCCAAATTCTTGATTTTCCGTATTGAGGCCCTAAACGCAAGCTCTCTCCAAAAAACTCGATTTCTTCTTTCGATGACAGGGAGCGGTAATTGTTAAGGATCTCAATTATTCGGGACAACGAATTACCCGATAGAAATACTGATTTTCCATTTTTTTGCCTGCCTAATTGGGTCATACAATCAATTGACCGTAACCAACAAAACTCGGGTTCTAAAACCAATTATTTCCGATTTTCAAAGGCAGGCTTAATCTCTAATCGTTTGTTTATCAGATTTTTATTCCCAAAATGGAGTGCGCCCAACGGGAACGTGCAGCCGCAGTACGCAGCGCAGCGGAGTATTGTCGGCTGCACTGTGTTGGGTGCTTCCATTTTTATTCTTCGTAAACCTATAAAAGCGACCGGTTTAACAATTCTGGATACTTCAAAAGGGCCGTTTTTAACTGTTTTTCAATCTTTTTGAACCAATTCCCTGATTCTGATGATCTCAAATTGATCTTGAAATCTGATCTCAATTTACGGTTTTGATTCCTGATCTTGAAAGTTAATCTCTCAAATTGATCAAAATTTCTAATCTCCAGTCTTCAACTTGATTCGGCTAAATTTCAGTTTTCAGGTTGATCTCACATTCAAGTTGACCGATTCAATCTACTGATTTTCAATCTCTAAAATTTCAACTTGATTCTCGAAAACCCGATTCAATTTAATCAGATTCTTATTCGGTGTAAGGTTCAAAATTTCTTGTCCTCCTACCCTATTCAATTCGACGGTTTACCCAAATTCTTGATTTTCCGTATTGAGGCCCTAAACGTAAACTCTCTCCAGAAAACTCGATTTCTTTTTTCGACGATAGGGAGCGTATATTGTTAAGGATTTCAATTATTCGGGACAACGGATTACCCGATAAAACAACTCTATTTTCCTTTTTTTGCCTGCCTAATTGGTCTATACGTTCAATTGACCGTAACACACAAAGCTCGGGTTTCAAAAACCAATTATTCCCGATTTCCAAAGGCAGGCTTTCTACCTAATCATTTGTTTATCAGCTTTTTATCCCCAAAATGGAGTGCACCCAACGGCCCGGCTACGCGCAGGCTGGGATTCTAAATTTACTCTTTTCGTCCGATTTCACCAATACTAGCGCAGGCAGCAAAAGGCGAAACTGGCAAAGCCTGGCTTTTGCTGACTGCAGCGGGCTTTTCATTCTGATTTTTCAATCGTAGATTTTTACCCAGCTTGTGTGTAGCCATTGTTGGGCGCTTCCATTTTATTCGTTGTAAACCTAAAAAAGCGACCGTTTTACCGATTCTGGATACTTCAAAAGGGCCTTTTCTACTGATTTCTCAATCATTTTGAACCGATTCCCTAATTCTGATGATCTCAAATTGATCTTGAAAACTGATCTCAATTTACCGGTTTCAAATTCCTGATCTTGAAGACTAATCTCCCAAATTGATCAAAATTTCTAATCTCCAGTCTTCAATTTGATTCGGCTAAATTCCAGTTTTTCAAGTCGATCTCAATTCAAGTTGACCAATTCAATCTACTGATTTTCAATCTCTAAAATTTCAACTTGATTCTCGACAACCCGATTCAATTTGATCAGACTCTTATTCGGTGAAAGGTTCAAATCCTTGACCTTATCCCCTATTCAATTCGATGGTTTACCCAAATTCTTGATTTCCCGTATTGAGGCCCTAAACGCAAAATCTCTCCAAAAAACTCGATTTCCTTTTTCGATGACAGGGAGCGGATATTGTTAAGGATCTCAATTATTCGGGACAACGGATTACCCGATAAAACAACTCTATTTTCCATTTTTTTGCCTGCCTAATTGGGCTATACATTCAATTGACCGTAACAAACAAAACTCGGGTTCCAAAAACCAATTATTCCCGATTTTCAAAGGCAGGCTTAATCTCTAATCATTTGTTTATCAGTTTTTTATTCCCAGAATGGAGTGCGCCCAACGGCCCGGCTACGTGCCGTGCCGGATTCTAAAATTACCATTTCAGTTTCCATTTCACAAATGCTAGCGCTGGCAGCAAAAGAGCAAATTGGCGCAGCTTGGCTTTTGCTGACTGTGCGGGTTTTTCATCTCTATTTTCTTCTCGAAAGTTTTTTACCGGCATGGCATGTAGCCATTGTTAGCATCAGTTTTCTTTCCTATCTTCATCGTCAAAATTAACGAGGATTTTATTTAACTCTTTTATCGGTCCAGTCCCAATTCCACCTTTTTTAATAGTCAATTTTATTGATTCCTTGAATTTCGATTTGTCGATTTCAATATTGTTTTCAGCTATGTAAAAGATTGCAGATGAATTATGAAACTCTATTGCCAAATCTTTGATTCTATCATTGTATTTTTCATCATGCTTTTTGTCTTTCAGAGCAATGTATTGCAAAAAATGATTTTCATCTAACTTATACAATATTAAACTATCCATTTTTTTATGTCTGTCTCAGAATCTGGATAGAAATTTACTGCTTCAAAATATATTTCTGTACAAATATCTGAGACCAATATTTGGTCACCACTCATCTTTGAAAAGCTTTCATTGTCTTGTAGGGCATCATTAAATGCTTTTGATGGTTTAATTAATTCTCGTTCAATTAGTGATTTATATGCATAAGTTCTTATTAACGGATTTTCATGGGTTGTCAATCCTTTTAGTTTTTCGTCACTCGCTTTTGATTTAAGCTTCAGAAATTTTTGATATTGTTCACTTTTTTCTCCAATAAAACCAATATGTTCTGATTCCATCATTTTATCTTGTGCAATTTCTTCAACAAGCTTATTTACATCTATACAAGAAGTTGTGAAAAATATGATTAATATAATGGTAATTTTTTTCATTTTCAATTGATGCTAACTCAGCGCAATACGAAGTATTGCGTGTAAAAAAACTCCCGGTTTACCCCCAAAAGATACACCAAAAAACCCAACAAAACCAACCTCCGAAACACAAAAACACCAACCATATACACTCAGATTTAATGTGTTAAATTGCGGAGGCGTAATATACCAAAAACACCCCCAGGGACAGCACTACAGATCCAGGTCATCCAAAGGGCTGCTAAGGCTTCTTAAGGCATCAGAAGACACATGCAGGTAGCGCTCCGTCGTCTTAATATCATTGTGGCCCAGCGCTTCTTGTATGTAACGGAGGTTCTGACCGGCATCAAGACTGTGCGTGGCAAAACTGTGGCGTAAAGAGTGGACCGTCACATCAGGATTGATGCCAGCCCGGTCGCGTGCACGGCAGAAGAAAGCCTGAATGCTGCGCTTGCTGTAGGCTCCGCCTGACTGCCCCTCGAATAGGTATAGCTTGGGGTGGTATTGCTTCAAATATTGATCCAATACGGGCATGACGTTGTTCGCAAGAACGGTATACCGGTCTTTACTGCCCTTGCCATCACGAATGAATATGCACTTGCGGCTCTTCTTGATGTCCCGAACCCGCAAATTGACGGCTTCGCTGATGCGGAGACCGGCAGAATAGATCAGCATTAATATGCAGCGGTGCTTGAGATTGGGTGTGGCGTCAAAGAGCTGACGGACTTCCTCACGGGTTAAAATGGAGGGCAGCCTCAGGGGCTTTTTTGGGCGGCTGACTTTGTAGAGCTGACGCTGATACTTAAGCACCTTTTCGTAGTAGGCCTTGATGGCATTGATGATCTGATTCTGCGTAGATGCGGAGTAATCCCTTGCTTTTACAATGTGTACAACGTAGTCTCGTATCTGATCCGGACTGATATCTTTGGCTTCGCGTTGCGGGAAATGGGACAGAAACCGGGCAAAATGATTGAGGTAACTCTTCATCGTCGCATAACTCATCCGCTCTATGAGCAGTTGCTCTTCAAAGGCTAGCAGTGCTTTTTCGTGCATGGGGGGCAGAGTGGTACTGGGGCGCCAACGCACGCGCTGTGGCTTGGGTAGGCTGATGCTATCGGATTCCCGCCCACGTGAGCGGGGGGCAAAATCGGCTTGAACCTCAGGCGTGAGTTCCAAATGCTGACCGAATAGCGAAAACAATAACCGAATACTCTCTTTGTTATCGGGCAAAAGCCAAAACTGCCCAGCCGTGTCAAAGTGCCAACCGGGTATGATCTCTAGTTTGGAAGCCCAGTCGCTCCTCACCTCGGGCATCTCGATCTTGAACTTCCTTCCTGCAGTGCGGGAGACCCACACCGCCATCTTCTCTTCCCGGATAGCAGGGGCCGGAGGGGTTTCACTGGTCTCTAAATTCATCTCCTCCAGAACGGACGAGGCTATGGATAATCCCGGAAACGCTGACCGCAACGCTGTGATTGTACCCGAAGTGCAGGGAAAGTACCAGCAACTATGCGTGGCACTGTACCGATAGCCTTCTATCTGCTTGCAACGGTACTTTGCATTACTGTCATACTGCTTGAAATCAATGCGGAGATACTTCCCGCCCCGGTGATGGAATAAACGAACCTGAATATTTGCTTCCTTGCTTGCTGAAAAATTGCTCATTTTACCAAATTTGAAGGTCAATTATCAAATAACACCTCCAAACATAACCTTATAATTCACTGGTATCAAGCATTTTAAGTGTTTACGCCAACGATAGCCGTCTTTAACCGTTAACAGCCGTTATTAACCGTTAAAAACAGATATAGGGTTTTGTAGACTGGAAATAGTGCCTGTAAGGAACACTTAACTGAGTCATCAATAGTGAATAAAGATGCTACGTTGGAATCTCTTTGTCACTCCAGCGGACTTAGTCCTATTGAATCTCTCCTGAAGTCTACGGCTCTTTTTTCTTCAAAGGACAAGTACTTATAACTTTCCTTATTTAGGAAATAATAGTAAGGAGCCTGCTTTTTAGGTCCCCAGGCCCGCCTCCTGTCTACAATCCAGGCAATTCCTTTGGGGCCCAGATAGCCATTGTGGTAGGCTTGGTCAAGTATGGGCTTCAGCCTTTTATTTTCTTCGTCATTATCCTAGTGTAATAATATGACATAAGCATGCATACTGGTTTCATGACCTACTACCCGACTATTTGGAAATCCATTTTGCTCAATTAGCCGGAGTAGTGTACTGATATTCTGAGAATCTACTCTTACTAGGTCATGAACCGGTACGCCCTCTCCCCTGTACGCCTTATCTTTTTGAAAAAGATCTTCAATAGCCTGCTTGTAGGCTTTGTCAAAGTAGGGATGCTGAATGTTGTGCTGTTCCTGAGCAACGGCTTCTATCTGACTGCTGCAAGCTGTTGCGAATCCATACATCCGGTTGTAAGCTTTTGTGCCCATTCGGTCCTTCAGTGCTCGTATTTTTTCATATTCCAGCCCCTGTGCCAGTGCTTTTCTGAAATAAGTAGCTGCTAATTTGCATTTGGAAGCCTTCGACGCTGCTCTCGAAATCGTGAAGTAATCGTATGCCGGTACATAATCAACCGGTTGAATGATCACTTCAAATAGGTCTAGGGAAGCAGCAATATCCCCCGAATCTATTAGCGCTTCGACCTTGTGAAATGACCTGTGATACGCGGGATAGGGGCTTCCTTCCTGACCGGAGCCTACCTTGCACCCGGTTAGCAACAGTAAGGCTCCGGTGTGCAATACGATTACTGCCCGAAGATTTACCATATTCCTAATCAGCTTCAGCAAGCCCATTCCCCGGAAATAAGGACAATGCCCCTGTAGCTTTCTATGGTAAAGCCTCCGGCATTCCAGCCCACATGGATTTCCCCATTCTCATCCTGAATGATACCGGAAACCTGCTTGTTTAGATGCAGGAGCAGCAGGTAGGCTTCTTCAACAGAGTATTCGGGCAGATTCATTTGAAACCCAAACCCTCCGGTGTGAAAATAGGAAGATACATACGCTCCATTACTGAACACGATCCTCTCCGTACCTAAAGTGGTCACGGTATCTCTTCGTTCCAGATAAATAGCGGTATCGCATACTTGCTTAAAGTAATCAGAGACGCTGGTGAACACCCCTGGATCAGACAGGGGTGCCCAACTGGACAAATAAGCATCAAATACAAAACCTTCTACCCCACCATAAGCCACCTTCACCCAATGCCCGCGAAGTACAACGGCAAAAGGCTTATCATCGAAGGCCGTACCCCGGTCGGTAAGTTTCTGGGAATAATATTGATATTCATTAGAGTTTATTAAGGTAAGTTTTGTATAGGGTATGGATGAGTATTTTTTGCCAGATCAAAGAACGCCCGGAACCTCGTAGCCTAAGCTACGAAGGTGAGGACGAGATGCAGAGCTGGTGAAAAAGACCATTCAGAGACATACAAAATTTGCGTTAATAAACTCTATTAATGGTTTTGTTGCCCCGGGAAATTACTGCTGGCTGCAAGGTCTACGCTGCTGCAATGATGATAAGCGCCCCCAAAACGGAAATAATACCAAGCACTAATCCTGCTATTGCCAAACCTTTCCCAGTCCTCACTTCCGGCTCTTTTTTGATTCTGCTTAGCGCTATAGCACTGAAGACAATCCCTAAAGTTCCCAGAATGATACCGAGAATGAATATCCCCACAAGGCCGGTAACAAACCCTGCAATGGCCAGTCCGTCTATTTCAGCCTGTTCTAACGCCCCTCTGGGACTTAAATCCTTATTTTTCTTTAGTTTCCTCTTGACAAATTTTAAAGCGATTTTCTCTTTCAAGGTCAGCTTCCTCCCTATCTCAGCCTGCAACTCGCTCTTGCTTTTACTGACCAGAGATTCCGGGCTAAGGTCAAATACCGATGCCGGGCGATCACCAGTATCAACCGCCGGCATTACAGCAGCATGCCCTCTAAAGGAATTGAAAATAAAACAAATGGCAAAAATGCCAATCAGCGTTAAACGATGACTCATGTTGATTGATGTTAATTGGTGAAAAATGCGGTTTTGAAACTAATTTCAGTGTCTGTTGTCTCAAGAGACGCCTTGCAGCTGAAAGCTCCCTGGCTGATCTACGCTAAAGCTTGTCCTTCGCGGGGCTCCCCAAATAATACACGCCCCCCAAGACATACCGCCACCGGGCGTGTATACTCTCAAAATCGGGATTACTATTGTGCCGGAAGATAGCACCGTAAGCCTCCCAGCCAGCATTGAGGGCATAACTTGCCTTTACAAAGGGCTCGGTGTGAAAAGGCATATAGTCGATTTCCCGAAGCGGAAGGGTTTCCGACGGAATGACGGCAATGTATTCGTAGGTAATCGTGGAGTTGCGGTTGTTCGTACTTAGTGTGTACAGCATTCGTATGCCAAAACTGACCGACACCCGGCCTTCCCGAAAACCTGCTGATAAGGGAAGCGTAAGAAAATACGTTCTGCGGTCCCTGTACTCTTCAACTCGAGTCAGCCCGAATGCAAAATCCGAGTCAAATCCCCGACTGTATACCCGGTGAGCGCGATTTAAATTCAAGCCTAACCCAAAAAACACCGGCACTTCCCGAAAGCTCATCTCTGCCAGCCCTCCTACCGTTAGTAAAGGCCGGAAGGAAACTTCAAAATCCTGCCGCATTACCTCCTCCCCGTTATTGAACTGCTCAATACCAATGCCTGCCTGTACGCCATACCTGAAAACCTGCGCGCCAAGCTGACAGCTAAACATAGGCTGTTCAGTCTGATAAGGTTCTCACCCTAGGGATTTTAGCTCTCGGTCCATTGATTTTCGCAGCCCGTAGCGGTTGTGGCAGACGTTATCCTGCTGCCACTCTTCCACATCCAGGCAACTGACGCTGGTCAGCGCACTGCGGACAAACCCGCTGGTGATTTCCCGGTTGTACAAAGCGACACTGAGCACATCGGCACTAATGGCCTTCATCCCCCCTTTGTTTTTGTAGCGGCTGAAGGTGCTCTCGATAATATCGGAGCAACAAATGATCTGGCTGCACCCTTTATATAATCCGGCATGGGCGGCAAAGTACGCATCTATTTTGGCAACGAATGCCTTGGCTTGTTTGGTGGCTACCTTTTGGGCACTCAAATACTGGGCGGCACTTTGCTGCCAGCGTTGAAAGCTGTGCTCGCTTAACCCTGCCGTTTTCAAGATAGCCGACGCGATGGCAATCAACTCCCTGACCTGCCGCAAGCGCCGCAGTAAAGGCCAGGCCTTACGGTAAAATGCGATGTGCCGACGCGCCACGGCCGGCAGCTTGGCCCAGTAGCCATCCATGCGGTTTGCCCACTCGACGATAGTGAAAATTCTCAGGAAGCGGTCTTTGTCCCGTAAGGTAGGCGGCAGCAACCCGCCCCAATCTGAGAGCATAAGCCGCCTGCGCAGTTGCCCGATTGAGGCGCTTAGCTCGCTGAGGGCTTCATCTTGCCCAAAGATATCCTTGACGGCGTTCATCATCACATGGCTGCAGTCACTGGCCCGGGGCAGGCTCAGGCTGCGCATAGCCGCCAGCAAAGACGTGCCTTGGTCGCTTACGGCGTACTTTAGCTTCAGGCCAGGATACCGGCTGAGGTTGTCCTGGATAAAGCGGGCGATGAAGGGGCCCGTCCAAGAGTTCTGCACCTCCATGCCGAGCACTTCAGCGTCCAGGCCGCACAGCGGGGCGCTGTAACACTGGCCGGCATCGACTTTGACGCCCAGCATGAGCAAGAGCTTTTCTTTGCCGATTTGGATACTCTCGTCAATGATGACTACATAATCGCCTTGCAAATCGCGGGTATACTCCAAGGCGTAATAGCCGCAGCGCAAAACCCAGTTGCGGATTGTAGTAGGGCTGGGCTTACCGTATAAGGGCCAGCCCATCATTTGGGCAAAAAACGCTGCGCTCTTCGCCGCACAGCGTAAAGAGCCACCAGCGTGCACCACTATATAAACGGCCAGCACCATCATCTGGGCCGGGTAGGAATGGTTAAAGACTTTTTCCGGCTCTGCAATCTTGCGCAGGCGGGCAATCTCAGCGTCCTGACGGGCTATTTTTGCATCCCGGTCTTTGATTTGGCCTTTCAGGCGACGGCGCCCGATGGTCTGCTCTTTTGCTTGAGACCTTGAATGTTTTATCGTAGCTTTGAGTCGTGCCCACATTAATGTGTTTTTTTGGTCGAACTCTAAAGCTACGGAAGTGTGGGCATACTTTTGCTTGGCAAAATACGTAGGGCTGATTTTGCATCAAACTGAACAGCCTACAGCTAAACATCACTAGTAGCAAAATGAGCCCTGCTTTTGCATTTCCCATAATCAAGCCTGGTCTGTTTGATAAAAAACGGTTAACGTAATACTGAAAACCTTTTCGACCAAAATACTCCGGTACGACTGCTTCACTAAAAGGTAAGAAATTCTAGCTGAATATGCTAAAGCTAGTGGATTGTGTGTATAATCTTAGTCCTTCACTTCCGTAGCGCGCCCCCCTAAATCAAATGCACCAAGCGTGTATAGTGCGCCCACTGCAAACCGCCAACGTCCAAAAATAGCTTCATAACTATAATTCCAGCGATAACGAAAGAACATGCCGTATACTTCAAGACCGGGCTTTATTGCTGCACTGCATTTCAAAAAGGGCTCTGAAAAGGTCGTACGCTGGCCCGGAACATACAATCTGCCTTTCTCCACTTTGTCTTCACCGTAATAACTCAGAGATAGCTCTGACTTGCTTTCATTGCGCCATAATATCCTGGAAAAGCGCCAACCGAGGTTTATCCTCAAAAAGCTATATTCAAACCCTATGGAAAGGGGCATGGTCAGCGTGTAAGCCTTGCTGTTCCTGTTCTCCACTACCCGGGCTAATCCGTAGGTGAAGTCACTGTCGAAGGCATACCGATACTTCCGGTGTACCCGGCTTAAGGCTAACCCCGATTCAAAAAACCAATGCTGGCTTTTTTTGTACCGAAGAAAGCCTCCTGCGGAAAATACAGGTATTCGTGAAGATTCAAATTCGGTAGTGGCACGAGAGCGAAACACTTCGTCTTTATACTCATCCATGCCTATCCCACCCTCGAGTCCGTAAGTCCAGCTTTGAGCGGACAGATCAACAACAAACAGGAGCAGGGCTAGAAGGAAAAACCGTGATTTACCGGACATGATTTAAAGCTGAAATGTATGATTTTAACTACCGAAAGTCAGTAAATGATCTGACATCCCCTTACAAATAATACCGTAGCCCCATCTCCAGCCCCAGCCCTAAAATGCGCTCCTGTACCGGCCCTTTACGAAGGCTGTTTAACTGATAGCGGCCTATAAGCTGAGTGAAGCCGGAAAGCGACTGTGTCAGATTGAGGTTGCCGCCTACCGATAAAAAACCAATAAAATTGAGCCGGTTCATAGACTCCCGGACCTCAGTAACCGAAGTGCCGCCTTCGTAGGAACGCTGTTGTACTACAGTGCGCCAGTAAATGGCAGGGGAAATACCCGCTTCGAAGTAGGGCTCGCAGATGGAGTTGATCAGCGTATATTTCACCCCAAGTGGAAATTCAAACATCTGATATTCATACCGGTATTCTGATCCAAAGGGCTCGAATTCCTTCCCGACCGTATTAATGTCTTGTGCCGGGTCAAAGGATTCTACCGGGCTTGTCGTAAAGCCAGGATTGGCATAGCGTGCGCCTGCTTTGATGGCCAGCGAAGGGCTGAGCCCCAAATAGTAATTGAACCCCAAACGGTAATTGAGCTTATTATTCTCATAGCCTTGCCGGTTGCTGATCATCGCTGCGGCAGCTTCGTCGGCGGTGTTGCCGCTGATCAGGTGAAAACCGAAGTCTCCACCAACCACTACATCAAAGGCGTCTTGCTGCCGCCAACCGGAACGGCCGTATTGCGCGCACAAATCGCTTGCAGAGGATAAAAGAAGGAAGATAACACTCCCGAATAAGGAGAAACTTAGGTTTTTCATGGCAGGCAGTTATTAAATTTTGAGGGTCCACATCAATTTTAAAACCTGCTTTACCTGATTTTATTGCTGTTTTTTCTCCAAAACCTCTTACCTTAACAAAGCAATAATCCAATCAATACCTATGAAAACGCCGCCCTCTACCGAAAAGCGTACCTGCAAAATTTGTGGACTGCCAATCAAAGGCAGGGCCGATAAAGTCTTTTGCTCTTCTACCTGTAAAAATGCCTACCACGTGGGCTTGCGCAAAGCTACATCCGAAGCGGTGCAGCAGACCGATAAAATCCTCCATCGAAACCGGTCTATCCTAATTGAAATTATGGATGGGAATCTCACACAGCGCAAAGTCAACCGCTCAGAACTGGATAAGAAAAAATTCAACTACAAATACATCACCGGCTATTCCGTCAATTCACGGGGCAAAACCTACCACCATGTCTATGACTTTAGCTGGATGGAGTTTTCAAATCAGGAAATTCTTATCGTAAAACGAGGAGCGTAACAAAATGGACAACCGGACCAATTGAGCATTGATAATCAAAGAATTACAACTACACCTAAAATAATCCTGTAACCATTTGCAAAAGGCTTCGCCGACCATAAGTCGCAAAGCCTACTCCTCCTAAAGTGCTTTGTTGCGATCACCAGACAAGCGCGTCTTCGCTTACAATGTTAATTTAGGCTTTTTTTTATTCTTGTGCAACCCATAATTAAAAAATCATAGCTCTCGCTTCCGATTTTAAGAGCTTTTTTGGAGCGGTTCCCTCATGAAAATCAAGGATTTATGATTCTGGCGAAGTCACTAAATTTGAGCTTAGCGGGCTAAATGAAAATTTACTGAGGAAGTCAGAGCTTGCCCCGCATTTCTACGGGGTTCATAAAGCGTTGATTTGCAACAGGAACGAGCTCCAAACTCTCTAAAGCTCATACAAATACAAGCTCCCTTCATAATAACAAAGGATAAGCAACCGCTCTTCCTCCGCCAAAACAGCGGCCGGTGCATCAGCCGCTACCGGGAAACCCGGCTGTACCTTGCCATCCATGCCGAGCACCCATAACCTGCGGGCATCAGCACTAAACCCCATCAACAGACCTTCGTCTTTCCATTCCTTATATTGTACGCTGTGCAGGGGCGCCCCTACCGACCATTTTTGTACTTCCCGGAAATCCGTGCCTTCGTAACTGAACAGGCGCAGAGAAGCGTTGTCCCACATCAAATAATCGCCTCGCTCATCCCCCACTATATCCTCAAACCGAAACTGTACAGCTCCCTCATGATTGGGCATAAGCGATAACCGGAAAGTCTGCCCTTCCAGATTAAAAACCTGCACATAACCATCAGATTGACCCACAGCAATACGCTGTTGTTGAGGCCCCAACCGCAGATAAGGAGGAGAAATGGCTTTCGCACGAAGTGGTAATGTATCGAGCTTCAATCGGCCGAGACGGTCAAAGAGATAAAGACGGCCGCTTTCCGATAGCACAGTTATATAATCTTGCCCCTGATACTGCGAATGCTGAACAGGAAAGGAAACCAGCGTGTCGGCCACCTGATTAGGCCCCCAGCCGGTCAAAAAACGGCCGTCCTGATCGTACCCATATATGCGTTGATCCCGGCTAGCGACCCAAAGAGCATAAACTACCGGTTGTTCCAGCACGCTTACCTCAAGAGGGGACTGAATACCCGAGGGAACCCTTAGTGGAAAAGGAGCATGCGCTTTTCCCTGCCAGTCCAGAACATGTACCTGATCACCGGCAGCAAAAGCAATGCCGGCTCTTCGTCCTCCATCTAAATACAGGGGCTGCGGCGCTCCCTGGATACTGTCCCGAAGCGGATAAACCCAGCGAACGTTCCCTTCCAGGCCCCGGCAAACCAAACCACTGCTTGCCTCCTGAACCAGAATGCTTTGCTCTAACAAAAAAGGACCAGCAATAATGGTTTCCTCCAGTGGTAATTGCCATACCAGCGCCGCCGCCAAACCAGAACGCTGCTCTTGCCTGCGGCTATCCAGGCTGATTGATCCATCTTCATAAATTGCCCCGGTGGTGGAGGACCAGCCACTCCAGAAAGTGCCTGCCCCTATGTCTTCCCCTATCATCAACTGATCGACAAGCCGGGCTGATCGCCCGTGATGACTGTACCACCATGCAGCAGGCCTTTTGGTGGAATCCAGCGCGACCCGGTTATTGAAGGTGGCATCCTGCAAAAGAGAAAGCCCCAATGCACGGGCATTCATCACCTGCTCTATGCCTGCCCGGGAAGGGCTCAGGGCTACATAATCTCCAAGAAACACAATGTACGGGTTGCGAAGCCCTCCCCGAATAAAAGAGCTGAATAAACCATCACCCAACACCTGACGAACTTCAAACATTTGATAGGAAAATTCTTCCAGCACACCCAGCTCTGAACTCAACTGAATAAGATAATCGGATGGATCCCCTCCATTAACCGAAAGCAGTAGTACCCGATTGTCAGGATACTCCCCCGGAAGAGCCAGCTGTGCAACTACCTTGTGCTTGCCCAACCACGGGTTTATAAAACGGGATAAGGGATTCTGCTCTGATATAGCCACGGCAGGAGCAGCAGTACTCCAGGCCAGTTGTATTGGCAAGTGCTCAGCAATCGATTCCATGGACGGAATAGCACTCCGATTATCCCGGGAATGCAACCGCCCACGAACCTGTAACCGCTCACGCCCTAAAGCAGTCAGGTGAAGCTGATAATCCGATTTTTCAAGCTCCTGAAGCCATGCAGACAGAGCACCGCCTGCCCTACCACTGAAAAAAGCCGATAGGTTCTCTACTGATACTGTAATCCCAGTATCCGCAACACCCTGCCATTCTTTTTGCCCGCCCTCTAAGGCTGCTATCATCGCTTCCACTAATCGTGACTGTGTGCCGGCTAGCCAGAGGTTGCGGTACTGTGCTACCCATATCCGCCCTGAGAGGGCATATAAAGGCACGCCCCGGTAGATTGAGACCGGCTCCTGAGCAGCAATACTCCGGGCTGCTACAGGTAGGCCACCGCGCTTAGCCACTGACCAACCGTAAGTGCCGGTGCCTATTTGTTGCAACATCCAAAGCCCATCCTCCCAGGCAGAGTCGATACTCAAAATGTCTGATCGGCCGCGCTTTAGCTCCACCACCAATGTCATTTTGTCCGCTACCAGCATATCAATTATTGAAAAATCCTTATCTTCGCTAGGCAACGATCGGAACACAATAGCAGTTGCAGGCGGTACTGCCTCCTCAACTGTACAAGGATAAATTACTAATCGATATATTGCCAGAATTACTCCGCAACACACTCCTGCAACACCGACCCATTTTAAATGAGATCGCTCTGATTGACCGGTCACTTATTGCACGCTTTTTATTGACTCAATAACAAACTCTATGAGAAAACCATTTCTAAGACTCGGTGGTTTGATGGCCCTGCTCGCAGTCGCACTAGGTGCCTTCGGTTCACATGGCCTGAAAAATGCGGTGGATGCCGCAAGTGTTAATACTTTTGAAATCGGTGTGCGGTACCAGTTTTATCATGCTTTTGCCCTCCTCGCGGTAGGGCTGTTGCTGTACTGGCGCAAAAATAAACTCCTCACAGCCGCCGGCTGGCTTTTCATCGCCGGTATCGTTTTGTTCTCCGGCTCCTTGTACCTGCTCGCAATAAGCGAGTTATTCAGCCTAAACACTTCGGTACTTGGCCCCGTCACTCCCGTGGGTGGTGTGGCTTTTATAGCCGGCTGGGCGTGCTTCATACTGGCTACATTCCAGAAAAATGAAAAGTCCTACCGCCGCAAAGGCAGTGAAGAGGGCTGATTACAGGCACAGCCGCGAACCTTAACATCTCACTTCGCACAAACAAAGGATGCTTCCCGTTGCAATACCGAACCAAAAAACAATCTCTAATGAAAAAGGTATTTGTAACTGTTACCCTGATTGGGCTTTGCATCCAATTCCTGAGCGCACAGGGTGTTTATCTGGGGCCTCGTATAGGCGCTACTTTTGCCAACGCTAAGGTAGATGGCGACAACGAGCCTGATTTTGACAACCGTACCTCTGTCCTTTTCGGTGGTTCACTGGAACTGGGACTGGGCGATTATTTCGCCATCCAACCTGAAGTAAGCTATATTCAACGGGGATTCGACGGTGGCGATGATGGTATCCTTGACCTCGCTCCTTCCGTCACCTTGAACTACCTGGATGTCGGCGGAATTCTCAAATTGAAAACAGGCAGCAGTGAGCAACTCAGCGCTTACCTTGGTGCCGGCCCATCCTACAGCTATTTACTGAGCGGAGAAGTGGGAGGACTGGACATTGATTTTGATGAAGAGGAAACCTTCAAACGGGGGGACTGGACTGCCAACTTTGCAGCGGGTGTTCAGCTGCCGCTTGGAAAAAGCTACCTCTTTGTTGACGTCCGCTACCTGCTTGGCCTTACTGATGTAAATGAAAACGATGATATAGAAGTCAGAAACCGGTCCTATGCAATTTCTGCCGGCCTAATGCTTCCCTTGTAAGCCTACCGGACAGATTGTAATTAAAAAGCGGCTTGCTGCACAGATGCAGCAAGCCGCTTTTTGCTTCTACAAAGCTTACTCGCCTGCCAATTCAGGCTCTTCCTCATCTTCTTTGCGGCGGTTGCGCCACCAAATGAAGCCAATCACACCAATAAGCATGTAAGGCGTTGCCAGCATATACAAAATGCCGTTATTCAACCCTTTCCCATCGGTGCCTCCATTCTTGAGATTGCTTTCGGCAGACATACGGCACATCGGGCACTGTGCCAATGCATCGGGCGCTGTGGCCACACTTAAGGTCATTGCCAGGGCAAGGATACTGAATAGCTTGATGATCTTATTTTTCATAATACTTTCCGGTTAAGTCACATAAAGATAACGTTTCCCCTCCCATTTACGTTTCACCCTATGGATAATATGGCATTAACATGAGATAAGCCACCGGTCCCGTCACCGCTACATAAAACCAAATGGGCCATACCCACCGGGCCATCTTCCGGTGCCGGTCAAACTGACCAGTGTACGCCCGGATGAAGGTGAATAAAATAAAAGGCAGGCTAACCGCAGCTAATACAATGTGGGTAAGCAAAATGATCAGGTAAAAAGTCCGCGTACTGCCTACCGCTGCAAGCTCCTCGGCACTGAGCGAGCCATCACCGTCCAAATCTCCGAATATAGTCTCAGGGGTGGTGAAGTGGTAAGCAACATAGGAAAGCAAAAACAAGACCGACAACCCCAGCGCCACCATCATAGTCTTCCGGTGAGCTTCCACCTGCTTTTGCTTGATAAAGTAAAGTGCAATGACCAGGGTGACCGCAGTCAGCGCATTCACGCCGGCATGAAAGGGTGCCAAAAAGCCCAGGTCAACTCCATCAGGCAAAGGAATTTTCACCTGCCGCATAACGCCTACCAGAATCAATACGGCTGCCGTGACAATCCACGCGCCGACATTGAGTTTTTTCTCGAGCTGTAAATCTGCCATTTCTTGTGCTTATTTTTCAGTTTCCCGCTCAAAGATGATATCCGGCTCTTCGATGGGGTGTAAGTTTAGAGTAATGTGCTTTATGAGTAATTTCAAATCTTCTGCGTTGTTCATATCATAAGTGCTGCGTACCATCGCGCTGTCCGCAAAAAATAACCGGGCATTGTCCACCAAGCTACCCGATTGTACGGCGCCGTCAAGTTTCATCGTTTTCGCAAGTCCGGCTATCTGAGCAGCATCCCCGTGCAAAAAGAAAAACTGCTCGGGGTCTTCCACCTTACTGTCGAGCAACAGCTGCGCTGATTCGGCCCGGGTGGCTATATCCGTACCTGCACGGAAAGTCAGGAAGTAAACATCTTTGCGTTCGTCGAACTGCTCTTCCATACGCTGAAGCAGGTCAAAATAAGCCTCCTTGTTTGCGCCGGTGTAGAAATGGCCAACGACCAGCTGATCAGCAAAGCGCTCTGCTTTCACAAGAGAGTCGTTGTAATTGACGAGTTCAAAATCAGCGAGAGGAGCAATATCTTTAAGTTCATTGAGCGCCTGAATCCGGTAGTTTAGCCCCGTTTGCAGGTAGTACCAGGATCCCAGTGGTAAAACAACCAACAGTAATAATAAACCGCCGATTTGTATCAGATTCATCTTATTCTTCGCCATATGCTTGTTGTGCTATAGTTTTGAGAAAAACACTGGAAACCGGGGATTGTTGAAGGTTTCATCCTATAACAAAAGGGTGAGAAAACTAATTTTCTCACCCTTCAGCAGATGCCTGTTGTACAGGCGTATTAGAACGTAAAAGCTTAACCTTTGAATTCGATGGTTGCAGCATCCTTCCGGAAACCCTGAAGATCATCTTTCTTCACTTCTTCTACCTTCTCTTTGTCTTTATCTTCGATTTGCTGACGGCGCTGCTTCCAGGCTGTTCCTTCCTGGAAAAAAGCAATCAGTGCCCAAACCAGCAGTACAGTAGGCAAAAGCACACTCAGCGCAAGACCTTTCACTTCGTACCGCATGTGCATGAATTCGTAAATAATGTAGTACGCCTTGTAGAGCGACAGTACGATGAGTACGAGCCCTACCACGTAACCCAGCCAGCTGATATCTTCCAGCCCGCCGATGACGTGGCCCTTGCCCAGAAGTGAAAAGAATACTTCTATCAAAGTGACCACGGCCAGAAGTACCAGACCTTTATAAACCAATTTCTTTGAATCTTCGTAGGATAAGTGTCCCATTATTGATAGCTATTTTTTTGGGTGAACAACAAAGTGGGTCATTAAAGGAGGTAGAATACCAGGAATACAAATACCCACACCAAGTCTACAAAGTGCCAGTACAGGCCGATCTTCTCTACCATCTCGTGGCCATTCTTACGGGCCATGTACAAGCCGCTGCCTGCATTGACCATAATAATGATCAGGAAGACCACACCCGAAAGTACGTGGAAACCGTGGAAACCGGTAATAAAGAAGAATAATGCGCCAAACGCCTTAGGGCCGAATTGCTGCATTTTCACCTCTCCTGCATCCGGACCGTCTGTTACCAGGTACTTGCGCTGCAGGAAGTTGTCCGAGTTCACAAAGTATCCTGCGTGGTCACCCTGCGTGTAGTCATGCTCAGCGTGGTCTCCTTCGCCATGATCCTCACCATGACCAGCACCCGCCTTGTGAATCAGATAGCTATCTCCGGCTTCGAATACTTCATCCGTTTCTTTGCCATTAGCATCCAGATACACGCCAGACTCCACATGTGTTCCGAATGGATTGACATTCACCGTCATATGCTCTGTAGCGATCAGGTTAGTCCATTCCCATGCCTGACAGCTTAGGAAGCCAATACCACCAATAATAGTCAGTAGCATCCAGAAAACAACCCCGTTTTTGTTCTCACGGTGCCCTTCCTGCACGGCACGTACCATCGTCACGGAGCTGATGATCAGCAGGAATGACATGATCGTTACGAAAATCAGCGGAGCGTGATGTACGCCGAATGGCGCTGTTGAGAAAACGAAGTCAGGAACAGGCCAGGTCGGGCTGCTGAAACGCAACGCACCGTATGCAATAAGGAAACCTGCAAACGTAAAAGCATCAGAAAGCAGGAAATACCACATCATCAGCTTGCCATAGCTCGCCTTAAATGGCGCTTCACCTCCATCCCAGGAGGAACCGCCCTGATTGTCCAAATCCTGTTTTTCCATTACGGAATCTGTTGTCGCCATCGGTCTTATCTATTTTGTTTGTTTCAGTTGTAGTTGAGATTAAGACTGCTGCAGGGTAAAAAATACCAGCAGGTACACCCACAGAAAGTCTACAAAATGCCAATAGATTAATGTCATTTCAAAACGCAGCTTCCGGGCGGGTGTCACCTTATGCGTTAAAGCAAAAGCGTGAATGATCGCCACAATTAAAGCTGCTATCCCACCCAGTATATGCGCGGCATGAACACCGGAGATCACATACACAAAGGAGCCGGAAGGGTTGGTAGTAAGCTCCACACCAATAGCGGTGAGCGTCTGCCACCCCTGATACTGCAAAGCTAAGAAAGCCAGCCCCAAAATTAAAGTAAACACCAGCAATACTCGGTAAGCCTGCGTTTTACCCCGCTTAAACGCAAGGTAAGAGCCGTGCACTGTTGCGCTGCTCAGCAGAATAACTAACGTATTAATGTAGAAAATGTCCGGTAAACGGAACTCCAGCCAGTTGCCCGCTGCCTGACGCACAATATAGGCGCTTGTGAAAGCAGCAAACATCATCAAAATACTCGCACAGGCTACGCCTAATGCAAATTTCTTGGGATGGATTTTACTTCTTGTATATTCAGTTGCCACAGTTGCATTCATAATTAAACCTAAATTTTATCTGCAAAAAAGGCTAATAGGGAAACAGGAATGTACAGAAAAGAAAAGAACATCAGCATCAAGGCTGACTTCCGGTCCGCTTTACGGTAAAAATTCCAGCTAAATCCTGCGTAAGCCAGGGATAAAACAACGACAATCCCGGCAGATACCACGCCGCTAACACCCATCCAGTAGGGAAACAACCCTACCGGCACGAGGCAAAGCGCAAAAATAAAAGATTGCAGCGCGATCGAACGATCTGGCTGCTGCCCGCTCTTGGGCACCAACTTATAGCCTGCTTTGTCGTAATCCTCAAACCCAAGCCAGCCAATAGACCAGAAGTGAGGGAACTGCCATAGAAACTGCAGTGTGAACAGGCTTAGTGCCAAAGGAGTAAGCGTACCCTGTGCCGCCACACAACCAATAAGCGTAGGCAATGCACCGGGTATAGCCCCAACAAAAACCGCAACGGGTGAAATGCGCTTGAGCGGGGTATAAAGAAAAGCATACAGCACCAGCGAAAACGTCCCAAAAAACGCCGCCCATGGATTGAACATCGCTAGCAGGGTGATGCCAAACAAACTCTGAAGCCCGGCAAACATCACCGCCTCTGAGACGGTCATGCGACCTGCCGCCAAAGGACGGTCAGCCGTACGCTTCATCAAACGGTCGTAATCTTTTTCAAGTACCTGATTCAGTGTATTTGCTGCACCAGTTACTAAAAAACCGCCTGCAGCAAGAATAGCTACAGCGCCCCAGTGCAGAACATCCGCTGCAATAGCGAAAGCCACTACCGATGAAAAAACAACAGTAAGGGTAAGGCGGAACTTCACCAGCATATGGTAGTCCTTTACCTTACGCAGCATCAGGCTGCCCCAACTTAATTGTTCTGCTCTTGTAGACACGTCTGTACCTATTGTATTACAGGAGGTAGACCCTGTACTTGAAGGCTACCTCCTGCAAAGTGAATTTATAATTTTAGCTTGACTGCCGGCTTAGATTAGTGTTCATCCTTAGACTCATCAGCGCCAACTGGCTGAATCTGAGGAATGAAATCCTTACCGTCCTTGCCGTAGTCATATGCCCACCGCTGAACAGTAGGAATCTTGCCTGGCCAGTTACCGTGGATGCCCTCGATCGGAGTAGTCCACTCCAGCGTTGAAGCTTTCCATGGGTTGCGGTCAGTCATCTTCTTACCTTTCCAGATGCTGTAGAAGAAGTTTACTACAAACAACAGCTGGAAGCCGAAGGTGATGATCGCAGCTATAGTAATGAACTGATTCATCAGGTCGAAAGAGCCAAAGGCTGCGAAACTGTCAAAACGGTAGTAACGACGTGGCACACCTGCCATACCAAGGTAGTGCATAGGCCAGAATACAGCGTAAGCACCCACTATCGTACCCCAGAAGTGCAACTTGCCAAGGGTCTCATTCATGAAACGGCCATACATCTTGGGGAACCAGTTGTAAATCCCCGCGAACATACCAAAGAAGGCCGCAACACCCATCACAATGTGGAAGTGAGCAACAACGAAGTAAGTATCGTGCAGCTGAATGTCAATGGCGGAGTTACCCAGGAAAATACCTGTCAAACCACCAGAGATAAACATGGATACGAAACCAATGGCAAATAAGCTGGCAGAGTTAAAGCGGACGTTACCGCCATAGAGGGTTGCAATCCAGTTGAACACCTTTACTGCTGATGGCACTGCAATAATCAGGGTGAAAATCACGAAGAAATTCGAGATGAATGGATTCACACCTGACATAAACATGTGGTGCGCCCACACAATAAAGGACAGGAAGGCAATTGCCAAAATAGAGTAAACCATCGCCTTGTATCCAAAGATTGGCTTACGGGAATGTACAGAAAGTACTTCCGATACAATACCCATTGCCGGCAGGATGATGATGTATACTTCAGGGTGACCCAGGAACCAGAACAAGTGCTGGTACAGAATCGGGCTGCCACCTACGTGGTCAAGCGCCTGACCACCAATGAAAATTTCACTAAGGAAGAAACTCGTTCCAAGGCTGCGGTCAAAAGTAACCAGCAGGAATGCAGATACCAGAACGGGGAACGAAAGCAGACCAATAATGGCGGTAATGAAAAACGCCCAGATGGTCAGTGGCATACGCCACATGCTCATACCCTTGGTACGCATATTAAGAACAGTAGTGATATAGTTGATACCGCCAAGCAGCACCGATACCACAAAGAAAACAAGGCTTACAATCCATAGAGTCATACCTGCACCAGAACCACTGGAGGCTTGAGGCAGCGCACTCAACGGCGGGTAAGCCGTCCAACCGCCTGCAAACGGTCCTGTATTCAGGAACAAAGAGAAAAACATGACCACTCCTGCCAGGAAAAAGAACCAGTAGGAAAGCATGTTCATGAATGGGGAAGCCATGTCCCTTGCACCAATCTGCAACGGAATAAGCAGGTTGGAGAATGTGCCACTCAGACCGGCGGTCAATACAAAGAATACCAGTATGGTACCGTGCATCGTCACCAGTGCATAGTAGAATTCAGGTGCCAGTGAGCCAATGCCCGCATCATTTACGGTAATCCATTTGCCCAGTACCGGCTTCAGCCATGCCATATTTTCCTCCGGGAAACCCAGCTGAAGACGGAAAACGAGAGACATCAGACCACCAATAATCGCCCAAAACATACCTGTGATCAGGAACTGTTTAGCGATCATCTTGTGATCCTGACTGAAAAAATAAGTTGTTACAAAATTAGATTGAAATTTATCGCCGTGGTGATGGTCATGAAAGTGATCATCGTAACCGTACTCTTCGATCAAAAGATCGTCTTCGTGTACTAGCGGCTTGTCTGCAACATTAGCCATCTGCTGAAAAATTTTATTGTTATCCGTTCTAATCGTTCTTGCAATACTCTAACACAAATGCCTGGTTCTTGTTCCGGAATTATTCGGCAGAACCGTCACCCTCGGGAGCTTCCTCCTGAATCGAACTGGCATCTGTGAGTTCGGCTTCCTCTTCTGCTGTTTCAGCAGCAAAAGGATCGTCCTCTGTACCTTTGATGGTAGAATCATAGTAAGACTGCTGTTCTGAAAGCCAGTTTTTGTACTCCGCTTCCGAAACAATACGGACTGCGCGGCGCATCGCGTAGTGGCCCTTGCCACAAAGCTCTGCACAAGCCAGTTCAAAGTTGAAATCTTCAAACTTTGTCGGGCCTTCAGGGTCCTCAGGATCCAAAGGTGCATGCCACTCCGGGTATTGAGGTTCTCCGCGGTCATTCAGAGCACCAAGCTTCGCACGGTACTCCTCTGTAGTCGTTGTCGGAGTGAAAACAAAGTAAGTCGGCATACCTGGCACAGCATCCATTTTTACACGGAAGTGAGGCAGGTAAAAGTTATGTAAAACGTCGCGGGAAGTAATCCGCACACGCACTTTCTTACCTACTGGCAGTACAATCTCACTCGGGTGGAAATCATCCAGGTTTTTCTCATCTGACCATACCTGACCAAGTGGGTTAGTCGCTGAGATCATCTTGTAATCCCGCGCACCCAGCTTTCCGTCGGGCCCGGGATAGCGCAGGTGCCAGGCAAACTGATAACCTGTCGCTTCGATTTCGATATAATCTTCACCCTCTTCCACATCAGCCATTACGTCATTCCAGGCATCAAGCCCTCCAACTACGAGGAAGGTCATTACTACCGCAGGAATGGCAGTCCAAATCACCTCCAGGCGGTTGTTGTGCGAAATGTACTCTGCCTTTGAGCCACGGCGTGCGCGGTACTTGTAAGCAAAGTAGAATAGCAGTATCTGTGTGATGAAGAATACAATGCCCGTGAAGAACAGTGTGATATTAAAAATGTAATCAATGCTGCTACCGTGAGCAGAAGCAGATTCATTAGGACCATACCATAGCATGCTGTCCTTATAATAAATGGCAGACACGGTACAAGCCAGAAGGAACACAATCATGAAAATCATGGAGTAGCCCGCCTGTGTACGGTTGGTCCGCTCCTGTGCTTCCTCTTCACCGCGAATTTACCCGCCAGCTCTGTCACCTTGCCGATCTGAACGACAATAATGCCAATGAGAATAACGCAAAGTAGTACGAATAAAGCAGTCATTATTCTTTATCTGATTTTGTGTGTAATCAATTCTTCTTGCTGTTGCTAAAATACACTCATTCAACAGCTTTAACCCCGTTTCTGATTTCAGACTAATTTTGTTTAGAATCAGTCTAAATAAACCAGTTTTTGCAGTTCCTGCTGAACCTCTTTGTTTAGTGTGCCTCTTCCCCGTGCAGCTCTACATGATGGTGCAGAGACTCCTCGAGGTAAGGATCGTTCTTTGGTGTCAGCGGTGCTTTAGACAGCTGATTCAAAATTACATAGATGAACAAAGCCAAAAAGCCCAGCATCGTTCCCAGTTCAAGCAAGCCAGGGATGGTAAAGCCCATCTCGAATGGCATAGCGTGCATAGCTGCTTCGGTGTGCCCGGCAAGCTCTGCACCGTGCTCTGCTCCATGGTGCGCACCTTCACCTCCGTGATGCTCCATCGCATGCATGGCAGTCAGTCGTGCACCAGGCTTGATCATCTGGAAGAAATCCCACCAGTGACCAAAGAAAACCACAACAGATGCAAAAACCATAGTACCGTACTTACGTTTGGTGTCATTGCGCATCAGTACAAAGAAAGGCGCAATGAAGTTCAGCAGCAGGTTACCGTAGAAAAGCACAGGGTAGTTCTCCTGACGCTCCTGGAAGTATACAGTTTCCTCACCGACGTTGCCGTACCAAATCAGCATGTACTGAGAGAACCATAGGTAGGTCCAAAAGATACTGAACGCAAACAGGTACTTACCGAGGTCATGCAGGTGCTCCTGCGTAACGTTCTGCAGATAGCCTTTGCCCTTCAGGTAGGCAATCAGTACAATAGTGGAAGCCATTGCGGCCACGAACCAGCTCGCCCCGGTGTACCACGCAAACAGCGTAGAGTACCAGTGGGCATCAATGGACATAATCCAAAGCCAAATTACCGCTGCACTGGAGAATCCTGCAATAGGAAGGAATGCGGCTGAATAAATCCGGATTTTACGGTGGTGCTCAAAGGAAGCGTCACCATTCTTGTCTTCATCAAGAGACAGCTGCCGCATTTTCCAGGCAAAAAAGATCCAAATGCCCATGATGATGATCGTTCCGGCAGAGAACCAGGTGAGGTTCAAAAAGCCAGACTTCCCATTCAGGATCGGATCATTAGCCACTTCCGATGCATCGGTCCAGTGATACAGGTGGTGCATGTGGCCTACTGTGGCAATTACCACAACTGCCATCAAAATTAAGCCCGGTATCAAAAACATGGAATATGCTTCCCAAATACGCTTAATCAATGTATGCCAGCCAGCCAGTGCTGTTGTAAAGGCAGACAGGATAAAAAGCGACATCAATGCAATACCCGTAAAGAAAACGGAATTGTGCAGGTAGTTCGTCCAGAAACGGGTATGGAACATATCGTCACCAAAAAAGGTGATGATCATGCACAACAAACCCAGCCCCATGAACCCAAAAAGGACGTTCCGCTGATTGCCAGTAATCGTGAATTGGTCCATTAGTTATTTTGTTTGAATAGTTTTTTCGATTGCTTTTCTTAAGGACGGATAAAAATAAAGGATGCAATTTTGATTCGTTAAAGTTTTCAATACAACTGACCAAAGGGAGGTTGCGTGGAAATTTTAGCGAATCCTAAAAGAAAATTGTATCATGTATTTCCGTTAAACTACTTGTGTAGCCCTTTCACAGAATTACTTTTTACCATGACCACCGTCGCCGTGGCTATGATCTCCACTGTGGTCACTTTCTTCCCCGCTGTGGTCGCCATCGCTGTGCCCTTCAGCTTCAGCAGGCATGCCCGCCTCATCTGTCATTTTCTGTGCCAGTGAAGGTGCCTCGCTTGCAGGCGTACCAAATTCCGGGTTAAGAGTATTGGCTTCGGCGTTGTATTCCAGCTTCTTCTCCTTAGCCTGCAAGGCACGGATCCAGTGGATCACCTGCCAGCGCTCTTCGTAGGAAATTTTGTCAGCGTAGCCGCCCATCACGTTCTTGCCATACATAATGGCATGATAGTAACGACCGTTGGAAGCTTCCAGAAACTGATCAAGCAGGAAGTTCGCAGGAGCAGCTGGGTAAGCCGCGTTGGGGTTTTCATCGGAAACCAGATAGCCCACGCCGTCCCCTTTCTCTCCGTGGCAAATGCCGCAGAACTTATTGTAAAGGTCCTCTCCTTTTGCCAGCCCTTCAGCAGTGATTGGGAAAGGGTTATTAATGATCTCAGCAGTAGCACGCTCGCGCTCAGGTTCTGTATCCTCGTAATAATAAGGTACAGAGCCATTGACGGGCACCGCGATACCTTGGATCTGATCTTTGCCATTCATATAGGCCATTACGGCATCTGTAGAGGCGCCGCCTTCCTGATTCGCAGCCAGATAAGCACCTGCGTAACCACGGGGCACGGCACCTTTAGCAGGCAGACCTGCAATGGGCAGCTCCTTGAGCTTTACCACACTGGCACTGTCCCAGGTATTGTAGTAATAATCGGTAAAGACGTTCGCTTCCTGAGCAATGGAATGCCCCATGTCAGGCATGTATTCACTGCCCGGATAGTTGCCATCCGCAGGAGCACAGGAGTGTAATACCACCACTGCAACGAATGCCCAAAGTATATGCTTGATGTTTTTCATCACATCTGTTGTTTATAGTTCTTTCTTAAATGTTCTTGGTATTCACCTCCGCTGCACCCGTTTGTGAAAAGAAGCCTTTTAGCTTTTCAGTCAGGGATTCTTCTGCATTCGTCACATCAAATGCAATGCAGAATTTATCATCTGTAATGCGGTCGTCCAGCGTCGGGATAGTGACGCCCGGACCAAGGCCACAGATGATGTAGAAGGTAACCACCATACCTACCGCTGCAAACAGTACCGTCAACTCAAAGGTGATCGGAATGAATGCCGGCGCAGAAAAGTAAGGCTTGCCTCCAAAAATGATCGGCCAGTCCCGGGTGAAAACCCAGGTCATGAACAGAAAAGCCGTTAGTGTACCGAGCATGCCATATACAAAACCGGTAATGTGCAGGCGGCTTTCCGCAAAGCCCAGCTTAGGATCAAGCCCGTGGACCGGAAAAGGCGTAAACACTTCTGTTATTTCAAGCCCTTCGGCATTGGCATGGTCTACCGCCTTGAGCAGGTACTCCTCGTCGTTGTACAATCCGTACAGAATATCTTTATTTTGATTGCTCATTATTCTAGCGTTACAGATTCTTCAAATTGGATTAGTGGGCGGCTTCTTTGCTGCCGTGGTGGGTTTTATTGGCATTTGGGCCAATGTACTGATCACCACCCGCCTTTAGGATACTCTTGACTTCCGCTACCGCAACCACTGGCGCTACACGCACGAAGATGAGGTAAAGGGTAAAGAACAGCCCCAGAGAACCAATGAAAATGATGATTTCCACCCAGGTTGGCACGTAGTAGCTCCAGCTTGATGGGAGGTAATCCCGTGCCAGTGTGGTCGCAATAATCACAAAGCGCTCAAACCACATACCGATATTCACGAAGATGGACATCACAAAGGTAACGAAGACGTTCCGGCGCAGGCTCTTCCACCAGAAAATCTGCGGTGAAAGTACGTTGCAGGACATCATACCGATGTAGGACCAGTAATACGGCCCCAGTACACGGTTGTAAAAAGCAAACTGCTCATAAATGTACCCGGAGTACCAGGCGATGAAGAGCTCCGTCAGGTAAGCCACACCAACGATGGTTCCGGTGGCCAGGATTACCTTGTTCATGCTCTCAATATGCTCAAGTGTGATGTAGTCTTCCAGTTTGAGAATCTTCCGTGTCATGATCATCAGGGTCTGTACCATGGCAAAACCGGAGAAGATCGCGCCCGCAACAAAGTAGGGCGGGAAGATCGTGGTATGCCAGCCCGGAATCACGGAAGTGGCGAAGTCAAAGGATACGATGGTGTGCACCGAAAGTACCAGTGGCGTCGCAAGACCTGCCAGTACCAGGGAGAGTGCTTCCCAACGCTGCCAGTGCTTGGCGCTGCCCGTCCAGCCGAAGGACAGAAAGTTATAAAGCTTGCGGCGGATGCCTTTTGCCCGGTCACGTACCGTCGCAAAGTCAGGCACCAGACCGGTGTACCAGAACAACAGCGATACCGTAAAGTAAGTCGAGATCGCAAATACGTCCCAAAGCAGCGGTGAGTTGAAGTTTACCCACAGCGGTCCGCGTGTGTTCGGGTAAGGGAAAATGAAAAACGCCAGCCAGATACGCCCCATGTGAATAAGGGGGAACTGACCTGCGCAAATAACCGCAAAGATGGTCATCGCCTCCGCAGCCCGGTTTACACCAGTCCGCCAGCGTTGACGGAATAGCAGAAGAATGGCTGAGATAAGTGTACCGGCGTGGCCAATACCCACCCACCATACGAAGTTGGTAATGTCCCAACTCCAACCGATAGTCCGGTTGAGGTCCCAGGTACCAATGCCCTGCCAGATCGTCCAGGCTACACCAAAGACGAACAGCGCCAGGCCGGTCACCGCTACAATGAAAGCCAGCACCCAGGCAGCGCTCGGCGTACGCTCCGTTGGCGAGCAAATATCTTCAGTAATCTGATGGTAGGTCTTACCACCGGTTACTAAGGGTTCACGAATTGGAGATACTACTGCACTCATTATAATCGAGTCGTTAAATGTTATTTAATTATAGAGGCGGTGGGGAGCCTGCTCCCCACCAGCTTTATGCATCGAGTTCTTCGTTCTTGTTGTTGACACGTGCCTGGTAACGCACTGCGGACTGGGTGTTGATTTCTTCAAGCACCAGATAGTTCAGTGGGTTTTCCAGACGCTCTGCCAGGATGCCTTCCTTGTCGTTGTCGTCACCAAAGACGATAGCGCCGGTTGGGCATGCCGTCTGACAAGCGGTCTTCACGTCCTGATCGCGCAGTTTACGCTGCTCGCGCTTAGCCGTCAGCTTACCTTCCTGAATACGCTGTACGCAGAAGCTGCACTTCTCAATCACACCGCGTGAACGAACCGTCACGTCAGGGTTGAGGACCATACGGGTCAGGTTGTCCGCACCGAATGGAATGGCTTCTTCGCCGTTCAGGTCGTACTCGTTGGCACCAAACAGGTCAGCGGTAGTGTAGTCGAGCCAGTTGAAACGACGTACTTTGTAAGGGCAGTTGTTCGCGCAGTAACGCGTACCGATACAACGGTTGTAGGTCATCTGGTTCAGACCTTCTGAGCTGTGGTTGGTTGCAGCTACCGGGCAAACGTTCTCACAAGGCGCGTTGTCGCAGTGCTGGCACATCATCGGCTGATAAACCACATTCGGGTTCTCATAGTCACCGTAGAAGTAGCGGTCAATCCGCAGCCAGGTCATCTCGTGGTGGCGTGCCACCTCGGTCTTGCCAACTACAGGTACGTTGTTTTCTGCAATACAAGCTACCTGACAGGCACCGCAGCCGATGCACGCATTCAGGTCGATGTGCATGGACCAGTGATGGCCCTGATCATATACCTGCTCCTTGTACTCATCGTAAGGGTACAGGGTGTGGCTGTTCAGTTTCTGTGCCTCGGTACGCTTTTCTTCAATATGATGAGAAAGGTCCTCAAGCTCAGACAAGCTGCCCTGATAGATGATGGAACGGTTAACCAATCCACCCTGGAAACCTTCTCCGATGGTCATTACCGTCTTTTCATCGACGTTGATTTCCTCTCCGGTTTCTGGATCTTCACCGGTAAGGCCCATAGAGTGGTGGTACTGTACGCAGGCAAAGCGGTCTTCTTCAGCTACCTTTTCAGACACGCTGTCTACAGTAGCGTAGTATTGTACATTGCCGTTCTCATCGTAGGAAGTCCACGGGAAAACGTCAACCCCGACATTATTACCAATTGCGCGGCCAAGCATGCCTGTCTCGGTGCGGCCGTAGCCCAATGCAATGGCAAGCGTGCCCTGCATTTGGCCAAACTGCCGTACAACAGTGCAGCGTTGCGCCGTACCGTTCACGGTTACATCCACTATATCAGCCTTACCCTTGCTTTCGTCCGGGTTCAGCCCCATAAAGGAAGTGAACTCATTGCCACCGTCCCATCCAACAGGGATAGCCAGGTAGTTGCCCCAGGTACAGCGGTTGACCGGGTCCGGCATCTCAAGAAGCCAGGGGTTGTTGCTGTATACACCACCGCCCATATTGACGGTTTCGAAAAGGGAGATTTCGAGTTCGGCATTGGATGGCTTGCGCACCATGCGGGCTGCAGCGTTTACATCGCCGGCAAAAGCAGGTGCATCAGTAGTATCTTCAGCTACAAAGACGCCATCGTGCAGTACGCTGTCCCAGAACATTTTGAAGGTCGCAAAACCACTCTGCTTAGGGAACAGGTTTTCCTGCCAGTGCTTCTTCATGTAGTTGAAGATGAAAGCACCAACGTCTTCTTTAGACTTTTCGTAGTAAGGATTAGACTTTGCTGTAACTGCAACGCTGTCCGTGCTGCTACCGCCCATCACGCTCATCATATCGTACTTCGCCCAGCGGAGCAGGCTCTCTTCTGTCTGACGGCTACCTGGACGGCCAACCGTATTGAAGATCGGTGCGATAGTGGGTTGAATCAGGCTGTAGTGGCCGCGCTTAGGCTCCACATCGCCCCAGCTTTCCAGGTAGTGGTGCGTTGGCGTGATGTAGTCGCAAAGTGCCACCGTCTCATTAGGTACCATGGAGAAGGAAACCTTCAGCCCTACCTTTGAGGCAGCTTCGCGGAACTGTGATGCATTGGGCAGGTCGAATGCAGGGTTGGCACCATCCATTACGAACAGCGCGTCTACCCGGCCGGCGCTCATCGCCTTCACCAGGTCCTGTACCGGCTTGTCCATACCCTGACGCTGCATGGAAGCGGCGTTGAAGCCCAGGGTACTGCCATAGTTGCCGAGCATATTGTTGATCGCATTGATCAGGATCTGCTCGCCTTTATTGTTAGAGCCGGAAACCACCAGGGACTTGCCGCGGTTGCTGACCAGCTCGTCTGCTACTTTTTGAATTTTGCCAGCCGTGGCACCTTCAAGGTTTGGTCCGCTAACACGGGCACCACCTGTTTTGGCAGCAACAGCGTTGTACAATGCAACAATAGCTGCGCCCTGCTCAGAAGGCTTCACCATGATGCGGTTGTCCGCGTTGGAACCAGTCAGGCTCATGTGGCTTTCCACCTGAATGTGGCGGGACATCTTCGCGCCTTTCACCTTCTTAATACGGCGGTTGGTCGCGTATTGGTTGGCAAACTCGGTTGGAGAAATCCAGGTGCCCAGGAAGTCAGCATCAAAGCTAACGATCACATCAGCTTTGTCGAAGTGGTAAGCCGGGATCACCGCCTGACCGAAGGAAGCTTCGTTCGCTTCCAGGATGGCAGAGCTTGAAACCGGGTCGTACATGACCACTTCTGTATTGGGGTAAGCCGCTTTGAAATCTTCAATGGCTTTCTTAGTCGTTGGGCTCATGATGGTGTTCGCCACAATCCGAATGCTGGAACCAGCAGTCAGTTTGCCCATAATTTCACCGTCGATTTCCTCCCAGGACGGGCCCCGCTCATTGCGGTCAGCAGAACGCTGAATCTTGCCCTCTTTCACCCGGTAAGGGCCATCGAGACGGTTGGTATCGTAAAGGCTGAGCACGCTGGCCTGCGCACGGGCGCTCGTACCGCCTTTTGTTATATTGGAAAGGGTGTTGCCCTCAATCTTGATGGGACGGCCCTCGCGAGTCTTCACCAGCACGGGGCAGTAATCACCGCCCTGCACAAAGGAAGAAGCATAATAAGTAGCGACGCCCGGTACGATTTCATCCGGCTTGACCACATAGGGTACCGCGCGCTTCACAGGGATTTCGCAACTGGCGGCCAACGTGGCAGCACCAAGGCCAAATCCGAGGTATTTCAGGAAGTCCCGGCGGGAAGCTTCCGTATCCATCGCGCCCTGCTTAGACAGGGTGTCAACGACAGGCAGTTCTGTGAATTCGTTTTTGTTTGTTTCCAGGTAGCTGGGATCGTTTTGCAGTTGGTCCACACCGATCCAAACACCATTGTTTTTATTCTTCATTGCTACTTTTTTCAGATTCAATTCAGCTAATGAGGTTTAATAGTGGCACTTCTGGCACTCAAGACCGCCAATGTCTTCGACCGTCACCTTTTCACGCTCGCCGCTGGCGATTTCCTCATGGTAACGAGTGTAAGACTTATAATACTCATTGTCATCAAACTGTACCTCCGTCTGACGGTGGCAGTTGATGCACCAGCCCATAGAAAGCGGAGAATGCTGCTTGGCAACTTCCCATTCTTCCATTGGGCCGTGGCAGGTCTGACATTCCAGCTGACCGACCGTCACGTGCTGTGCGTGGTTGAAGTACACGTGGTCCGGCAGGTTGTGAATGCGCACCCACTCAATAGGTCCCTGAATCTTCTTTTTATGTGGATTGGTCAGTGAGGAGACAATGCCCTCCCACTGCTCTTCGATGAGCTCTTCTCCTTTGCTGTCAATAGAGCCATTCTCTTTGACGTAAGTATCAGCGATCCATTTTTTGTAGACCTTCTCGATGTCGTCCTGATTCATCTCCTCGTAGTTGTCGAGGTAGGTATCAGAAGAAGGATCGTAACCGATAGAAGCATATATTTTAGTCAGCTCGGCAGTACCGTACTGAGAGCCGACCTTGATAGCACGGTGGCAGTTCATACAGGTGTTTGCTGCAGGAATGACGGAGTGCTTGGAGCGGCGGGCACCATCGTGGCAGTACTGACAATCGATTTTCTGAATGCCGGCATGCGTTTGGTGTGAGAATTTGATCGGCTGCTCCGGAGCGTATCCCTGCTGACGGCCGAGCATAATTGCGTTGTTGACGGTAGTGTAACCACCCAGTACAACCAGCGCGAAAATAACAAATGCGATCAGCCCTTTGCTCGTCAGAATCTCAACCAGAGAAGTACGGCGGGCGTCAGAGTTGCCCTCACGCACTTGTAACATATAATTAAGGTTGGAAACGATGCGCGCCAGTACGACTGCAAGGATAGCCAGGATGACAGCAAGTGCGATGAATAGAGGTGTGTTGTTGGGTTTTTCTTCCACAACAGCCACCGCAGCTTCGCCCCCGGCAACGTTCTTTTTGTCCGCTCCGGTATAAACGGCTTCGATATAGGCCAAAATGTTATCAATTTCCGAATCGCTAAGGTTCAGGAAGTTGTTCATCACGGTTGGCTTCCACTCTTCCCAAAGCTCAACGGCACGGGGGTGCCCTTCGTTAATCATGGCCTGAGACTGACGGATCCACTTGTAGAGGTCTTCCTGTGGATAATCCGCCCAGCGTTCTTCAACGCCGCCCAGTGCAGGGCCAGTCAGGTCATCCTTCATGTTCTTGTTGTGGCAGGTCGCGCAATAATTACGGAAGAGCGTTTTGCCCTCGTCAATATTTACGGCACCTCCACCATCACCTTCTTCCTGAGCCATTGCCGGCAGTGCAAAAACTGCCATCGCCAAGAGGAAAAGGACTCGGCTAATCAACTGCTTATATGTCATCTCTATGATGCTTATAGTTTTATGGTAAATCGACAATTGCTTGTTCTGTCATTCTATTGTCAGCGCAAATATAGAATGCACTGCACTCATTTAACAATAAAAGTCCGAAACCTTCCACTATTTAGATCTTATCTAAACAAGGCGTTAACCGCCCGAAAAACTTGACTTGAGGAAGGCTTTAAAATCCTCGTTTGCGCAATATTGTTTGCTCAGAAAATATATGAACAAAATTAAATTAATATATACCGCTTGGGTATGATTCTAACACTCAGACTGCCACTTGCGCACGGATAGCAGGATGAGGGTCGTAACCCTTCAGTTCAAAGTCTGAAAAGGTAAACCCAAAGAGGTTTTTCACCTCAGGGTTGATATTCATCATTGGCAACTTACGCGGTGTTCTCGTAAGTTGCAGCCGGGCTTGGTCTATGTGGTTACTGTACAAATGCACGTCTCCAAATGTATGGACAAATGTCCCGGGTTTCAGTTCGCAAACCTGTGCCACCATCATCGTTAAAAGTGCATAGGAGGCGATGTTGAAGGGCACGCCCAGGAATACATCGGCTGACCTCTGGTACAGCTGACAGGACAGCCTGCCCTCCGCTACATAAAACTGGAACAGCACATGGCAGGGCGGCAGGCCTGATTGAGCCATAGCCGGTATATCCTGCGGGTTCCAGGCCGTAACGATGTGGCGGCGGGAATCCGGGTTGCGCTTAATTTGCGCTACAACATCAGCAATTTGGTCTACCCCCCCGAAGTTGCGCCACTGCCGGCCATATACCGGGCCCAGCTCTCCCCATTTCTCGGCGAAAGCTCCATCTTCCTTAATTTTTTCCTCAAACGCTTTCAATTCATTTTTCCACTCGGGGCTGTATTTGGGGTAGCGGTCTTCCAGCCCATTTGCACTAAGGTAATACTGAAAGGGCCACTCGTTCCAGATCCGGACGCCATTTTGGACGAGGTAACGAATATTGGTGTCCCCCTGCAGGAACCACAACAGTTCGTGCAGAATAGACTTATAATGGACTTTCTTGGTGGTAAGCAGCGGGAAGCCTTCAGCCAGATCAATATGCATTTGGTACCCAAAGACACTGATTGTACCTACGCCGGTACGGTCACCTTTGCGGACTCCATTGTCCAGGATATGCTGCAATAGCTCGTGGTACGCCTGCATGCTAAATGCTTTTTGTTTGCGCCAATTTTGTGGCTTTGGCTTGATGGGACTATGCGCCGGGTGGTAAAAATGTTGGACAAAAATAAAAAGGTCCGACAACCAGCACAGTACTTAAGCGTTAAAAATAAAAATAATTTTTCGATGACAAACAGCACTTCCGCGCTTAAACTTCTTGTTTTCAGCCTTTTATGTCTTTTCTATGGCCATTCTGCCGCACAGGATAACAAAGGGTGGGAACTCAAACGCCAATCTGACGGGCTGAACGTTTACGTCAGAGACGCCGCCAACTCGGATGTCAAGGAGATTAAAATTGAAACGACGCTTGATGCTTCCCTGCATGCGGTGGTGGCCGTACTTAAAGATGTCCCCGTGTACGAAGAGTGGATTTACAAGTGCCAGGAGGCTTACCGGTTAAAGCCTGCGGAGGACAAAGCCAGCCTCTATTATTGCAGGGTGGACTTCCCGTGGCCTATGAGCGACCGGGACTTTATTGCGCAAAGCCGGCTGCGGCAAGACCCGGAAACCCGGATGGTCTATATTGATGTAAAGGGCAAGCCCGACCAAAAGGAACAAACGGAAGATGTCGTCCGCATCCGAAACCTCGACATCCACTATGAACTGACCCCCATTTCGAACAGTAAAACCCAAATGAGCTACCGCCTGCATTCTGACCCCGGAGGCGCCATTCCCACCTGGCTCGTCAATATGGTGGTGGACAATGGCCCGGTGAATACGGTAAAAGGTATGCGGGAAATGCTAAAGTCAGAGAAATATCAGAATGCGAAGTTCGCCTTTTTGAAGTAAGACTTCGCCCAACTTTCCTGCACCACCGGTGTTGACTTTCCCGGAAAAACGACTACACTAGTGCGACTGGCCCGAATAACTTGCTGGTTTTTCCACTTATGAAGCCGCTGTTCATGTTGCACTTTAAATAGTCAGGTATTTACGACTTAACCCATTGGAATTATGGCTTACCGCAGTATGATGGAAGCGGTGCGCGACCTGGAACGCCACGGCAAACTTGTCCGCATCAAAGAGGAAGTAGACCCCAATCTGGAAATCGCCAGTATCCACCGCCGTATTTATGATGCGGAGGGGCCTGCGCTGTTTTTTGAAAACGTAAAAGGCAGCCCTTTCCCTGCCCTGTCTAATATTTACGGGACTTTTGAGCGGACGGAGTTTCTGTTCCGTCATACTATAGACAAGGTGCAAAAAGTCATTGAGCTCAAGGCAGACCCGGCCAATCTCCTCAAAAACCCTATGCGTTACCTGTCGGCACCCTTCACCGCTGTTTCGGCCCTGCCCATGCAAAAACGGATGGGCGCGCCTATACTGCACGGTACCACTACAGTCAGCCAGCTGCCGCAAATTAAGTCCTGGCCGATGGATGGCGGGGCTTTTGTCACTCTGCCTCAGGTGTTTACTCTGCCTCCGGGGGAAAAAAGTATCATGCAGTCCAACCTGGGCATGTACCGCATTCAGCTGTCGGGCAACGAGTATGTGCCGGACAAGGAAGTGGGCATGCACTATCAGATTCACCGGGGCATCGGGGTGCACCATACCCAATACAACAATAGCGACGAACCCTTCCGGGCGTCCATTTTTGTAGGCGGGCCACCTTCACATGCCTTCTCGGCTATCATGCCGTTGCCGGAAGGGCTTTCGGAGCTGACCTTCGCCGGGATGCTGGGCGGGCGGCGTTTCCGCTATGTACGGCAGAACGGGCATGTCCTTTCTGCTGATGCCGACTTTGTCATCACGGGCATCATCCGCAAAGGAGAGAAAAAGCCGGAAGGGCCATTCGGTGACCACCTGGGCTACTATAGCTTAGAGCACGACTTCCCGGTGATGGAGGTGGAGAAAGTATACCACCGCAAGGATGCCGTCTGGCACTTTACGGTGGTGGGCCGGCCACCGCAAGAAGACTCAAGCTTTGGCTACCTCATCCATCAGCTGGTCAAATTGCTGACACCTCAGGAATTTCCGGGGATCAAAGAGATTAATGCGGTGGACGCGGCGGGCGTGCACCCTTTGTTACTGGCAATTGGCAGTGAACGGTATATGCCATTCCGGGAGCGCAAGCCGGAAGAAATCCTCACGCAGGCGAACCGCATCATTGGCTCCGGGCAGACTTCCCTGGCCAAGTTCCTCTTTATCGCTGCCGATGGAGACGCGCCAAACCTTAGCACGCATGACATTCCCGCCTTTTTCCGGCACGTGCTGGAGCGCATTGACCTGACCCGGGATTTGCACTTTCAGACTAAAACAACCATTGACACGCTTGATTATTCCGGTAGCGGGTGGAATGCCGGTTCCAAGGTCATTGTGGCCTGCTGCGGGGATAAGCGCCGCGAGTTGAGCGCCGAACTTCCGGTTGATCTCAGCCTGCCCAGCGGATTTAGCAATCCGAAGTTTGTGCAGCCGGGGATACTGGCGGTACAGGGGCCTGCATTTAACGGTGAAGCTTCCTATGAAGAAGCGGAAACCCTGGCTCATCACCTTCGCCCCTTTGACTGGTCGGGCATCCCGATGATTGTCCTCTGCGATGACAGCGACTTCCTCAGCGGACCGGTCAACAATTTCCTTTGGGCGGCTTTTACCCGGGCCAACCCCTCTCACGACATTCACGGCGTGGATGCCTTTGTGGAGCACAAGCATTGGGGCTGCCGGGGCCCCGTGATTATTGATGCGCGGATTAAGCCGCACCATGCTCCGCCTTTGATTACGGACAAGGAAGCGGAAGCGAAGGCCGACCGTTTCTTCAAAAAAGGTGGATTACTGGAAAAGTGGGGGTAATATGCAACTACCCCTGCTCTATCGCCCCTTCCGGGTCCAGCAAATAGGCAATGCCGAGCAGGATAGCGAAAATAAGGGCAAGCATAAGGATAGAAAGGACTGCATTTAACAACACCCGGTACCAGGCGCTGCCTTCGGGGCTAAACACTCGTGCACTCCAGAGGAATACTGCACCAAAGAACCAGAAAGGCAAAGACCCCAGCTCCATGCCTAAGAGCAGGTAGAGCGTATCGGTAAGCAGAGTGAACAGGATGGCCCAAAGTGCAAAAAGATAGATAGCGGCAGTGAAATGCTCCGGGAAACTATGCTTATGCCGGTAGTAGACAGCAGCTGTGGAGAGGCCCAGCATCGGGATCATCAGCAGGAACAGGAATAGCTGAGGCGAAAGGAACGACTTTAGGGAATCTGAAACCCCACTCACATTCACCGTAATGCCCAGGATTTCCTGGTTGACCAAAGCCAGGTGAAGACCGAAAACGAAGAGCATGTACACCACCAGCTGGCTGGGCGACAGGTAGTACCCCCGAAACCCGGACCAGTAGTTATTGACGATGTAGCGGGGATTGGCCAATAATTGCCGGAAGGTGCCCAGCAGGGAGCGCTCCGGCAGCAGCAGGCCTGACAGCCAGCCACCGATCACATCCCAGGCGTTGACGCGCCTGCCAAGGTAGCGCTGACCGCAGGAGGAGCAATAATCGCCCTGTAGTTTGGTTTGGCAGATGGTGCAGGTGGTTGAAGCAGACATATTCGAGCTTTGAGCTATGAAGTTAAGGCTTTTTTGGGCGTGGGATCCATTTTTGACTATTTTGGTCGTAAAACTTTAGCGGGTGCAAATCCAACCCAAATATCGAAAAGATCGTTATCTAAAACTATAAGTAACCTCAAGATAAAACTCAAGCCATGTCTTCCATCCTTCAGCTCGTTGGCAATACCCCTCTGGTAGAAATCAAGAATATCATTAACAAACCGGGCGTACGCGTCTTTGGGAAGCTCGAGGGGCAAAACCCGGGCGGAAGCGTGAAAGACCGGGCGGCTTATGGCATGATTAAGGGAGCCGTGGACCGGGGAGACCTGAAGCCTGGCATGAAGCTGGTGGAAGCCACAAGTGGGAATACCGGCATTGCGCTGGCGATGATTGCCCGGAGCTTTGGTATTGAAATCACGCTGCTCATGCCAGATACGGCTACTGCAGAGCGGGCACAAGCCATGCGGGCTTACGGGGCAGAGGTCATTCTTACGCCGGGGGAGAAAGGCGGGATTGAGTATTCCAGGCAGGTGGCGGAAGAGATGGTAGCCGAGGGCGGTTATTTCATGCTCAACCAGTTTGCCAATCCTGACAACTGGGGCGCCCACTACCATACCACCGGGCCGGAAATTTGGCGGGACACCAAAGAGCAGGTCACCCACTTCGTTTCCAGCATGGGCACGACTGGCACCATCATGGGCACCTCCCGCTTTTTGAAGGAGCAGAACCCGGATATTCAGATCGTAGGCGTACAGCCAACCGATGGCTCCAGCATACCCGGTATCCGGCGATGGTCACCGGAGTTTCTGCCCAAAATTTATGACCCGGAGCGGGTAGACCAGATCATTGATGTCTCTCAGGACGATGCGCAAGCTATGATGCGCAGGCTGGCGCAGGAAGAAGCTATCTTTGCCGGCATGAGCAGCGGAGGGGCGGTTACGGCGGCTGCCCGCCTGACAGAAAACCTTGATGAGGGGCTGATCGTCTGCATCATTTGCGACCGTGGCGACCGCTATCTTTCTTCCGGTATTTTTGAATGATGGTGCTGCAGGTCGTGCTGGGCTTTGCCGACCACGCTTAAAAGCTTATGGCAGGCTGATCGCAGCGCCGTCCAGTCAGGTAGGTTCTCTTTGGTCATCCGTTCTATCGTGGCGCAGGCTTTTTCCTGCTGTTTTAGCCCAAGCATAGACAAGCTGGGCTTGAATTTGTGAACAACGCTGTAGAGCCCTTCCGCAAGTTGATCCTGCAGGTTTGTTTCCACCTGCTGGATCATCTCAGGTATTTCCTTCAGGAAAGTCTGAATCATATCCTGGATAAATGCCTCATCGCCACCACTCATCGCGTGCAGGTACGAAAGGTCAATCTGCTCTGCCGGGGACTCTTCCGCCTGCGGTGCATGATCCTCTTCGCCCTGCGGAGCGGTATCCTCCAGCCATTTAACCATCACCCGGCGGAGTAAATCCGGAGCAAAAGGCTTAGTCACAAAATCGTTCATGCCGGAAGCCAGCCCATGATTGCGCTCTTCAAGCAGGGCGGCTGCCGTAAGGGCCACGATTGGTGTCTTTTTGTTCTTGCCGGCTACCCGGATACGCTTCGATGCCTCCAGCCCGTCCATTTTGGGCATATGAATATCCATCAAAATGATATCGTACTTCTTATGCAAACAGCGGCGTATAGCCTCCAGCCCATCGGGGACGATTTCAGCTTCGCAACCAAATTTTTCAAGAATCCGCTCCACGAGTTTCTGGTTCATCCGGTTGTCCTCAGCCACCAGTACGTTGATGCCCGCCAGCTTGTTTTGGCCAGCTGGCGTTGGAGCGACCGGTGCTGTGGCGACCTGCTTTTGAACCGGCAGGGTCAGATCAATGGTAAATACGGACCCTTTCCCAGGTTCGCTTTCCACGGAAATCACGCCATCCATCAGGGCCAGTAACTCACGTACGATAGACAAGCCCAGGCCTGTGCCGGCATGTCCCTGCCCTACCGCTTTCCGCCCTTGCTTAAACTGATCGAAAATATGTGGCAGATGCTCCGCTTCAATGCCCTGCCCGGTATCGCCTACTTTTATTTGCAGGTCGGCCTTGTCCCCCCGCTGGCTGAGCATGCGTACAGACAAGGTAATAGTACCGGATTCAGTAAACTTGCTGGCGTTATTCAACAGGTTGTTCAGGACCTGTTGCAGGCGCATGGAGTCTCCGATAAAAGAAGTGCCCTCCGGCAAGTCCTGCTCATACAGCACTTGTACCGGCTTATCTTTGATGCGCAGTTGCCAGGACTGATGCAGCCCACTGAACAAGCCATGCAGATCGAATGGCTTTGGGTCAAGGACAACCTCCCCGGCTTCAATTTTGGAAGCATCCAGGATGTTGTTGATGAGGTCCATGAGGTTGTCAGAAGCAAACCGCATGACATTGAGGTATTCCTGCTGATGGCTGTCCAAATTGGTGTCGCGCAGTAGGTGGACCATGCCCAGCATCGCATTCATAGGCGTGCGGATTTCGTGGCTGACATTAGCCAGGAATTGTTGCTGCGCCCGTCGGGCCACTTCCGCCTGCTCCTGAGCGGCTTTACGCTGACGCGTTTCCTCCCGCAACCGCTCGTGTGCCATGCAACCTTCAATAGCTACAGCAAACTTCTTGAGCACCGGCCTCAACTGCCGCAGGGAACGGACCGACAAAGCAGCCTCCGCAACGCCCTGAAGAAGCATAAACGCTCCGGGGCCCAATAGCAAAAGGGCAACGTAACCTTTGTTGATTTGATTAGCCTCCAGAAAGCCTGAGAAAGGAGCTTCTTTAGCAGGCCAGACCTGTATGGCGTCCTGGTCTAATGCCCTAATAATTGGATGAGCAGCCGGTAGCATGGCCTGAGCAGCCTTGCAGGCAGGCCGTGCACACAACAGTTGATAAGACTCAGGTTCCAGCTGAAGCCCCTGCTGTGCCACCCATACCGCACCGTAAGCCAGGTTGCGGCGAGCTAACAAGACGGAGAGGAACTGCTCGCAGTTGGAGTAAGCATCAAGGCCTGCACCAATGGACAGCGACAATTCATACAGATCGGATATTTCGCGAACGATCTTATCCATTTTTATTAAGTGTTGTTGTTCAGAGCACCTGTTCACAGACCAAGTCCATTGGTTTGTGTCGAGTGTGCTGTTTCAGTGTTTGTGTTTGTTTGCTGGGTTTTTGGGTGTATGCTGCAAAGCTGTTGGCATCAGTAAAGTGAGCCTATAACGATTGTTTTATTAAAAAATTCCAGATAGCCCTCTCCGTAAGAAGAGATCTCGCCCAGACTAAGCATGCCCTGCGGGCTAACTTCCGGGCGCACTGCTTTGATCCGCCTGCTGATCTGTTCCAGCTCCTCTTCGTGCCGGTCCTCCAGAAAAAGTGCCCGCGATACACAGTCAACCACCATTGTATGCCTCACATAGTCATTGTGCGCGGATTGGTTTAGGGTCTCTTCCACGGCTTCAGCAGCAGCGGCAATGAGGTTTTCCGGAATACCTTTCATAATATTCAGCACTGTGTTTTCCGGGACCTCGCCCACACAAACCAATCCTCCATCACTGTTGACGGAAATGGGATCTCTCACGACTTCCTCAGCATTTGATTTTGAAATCCCGAATGGATAGCACTTCGAAATTTCAAAAAAATTAGCCGGGCTCATTTTACAGTCGCAATCCTTTTCCACGTAGTTTTTATAAACAGTAAAAGCCTCTTCCCAATTGAGCTCGTAAATGATATTATGGGAAGTCCGGGTCGCTACAATCGGCCCGGCCAAACGCTTCCAACCATGCTTAACGCCCAGATGAGTATCATAATCCAGTAATGCGATAACGGCCGCATCCTGTAGCAGTCCATTAGGCGTAAGCAAACATGGCTTTTGTTCAAGCGTCAGTGACCCTGCACCGCCGCCTATAAAGTTGACCCGGTCTCCGAGCCGGTCATAAAGGCCGGAAAGAAAGGATGCTATGTTGGGCATCAGGCCATCAATCATAATCCATGCCGTCACTTTCTTTTCCAACCCGGAAAGCGTAGGGGTGAAATCTGGCCATCTATAATCAGACGTATTCAGCCCTTGTATGATAACCGGTGCACTGACAGACTGCAGTTTTTTAACCACAACCCCCACTTTGTGCAGGGTACTGTTGTGGATAACCCCCGGAAAAATGCCCCCTATAAAAGAGACGCCGGCCTCATTAAGCCTATCGATTAAAGCCTGAAGATTCAAGTTGTCTGATTCAGCCACAAGTAAAACGATAAGGTCCTTCGGACGTATATCCATCTTCAGGATCGCCTCGGTGATTTCAACAGGATTTTCTGACTGAACGTACATTTTCCATATAGATTTCGCATTGAGCAGTGCGCACAATGCCTTTTCAATAGCTTTGGAAGTAGAATGGCTAAGCAGACAAGTGGTCTTCGCAAACTATTTAGTTTACGTAGTTGAGGGAGATATAGACCGGACGTAGTAAGGCGCGCTACCCTGTCGTAACAGTCTGTCTCTCACGTTGGACAGGGGCTGCGGCTGGAAAAGCCTCCGGCATAAATCAGGAAAGGTATACTAGGTTAAGAAAGGTGGACTTTGGAGGTGTCCTGAGGACTATATGGGGGAATACTCTAACAGGTAAATGTATAGCTAGCCATAAAGGTATAAAAACTACCCCACATTCAAAATTTTTTTTCGCTAATGTGAGCGCAAAGGGGCGCATTCCCTCCCAATTTCACTGGTTTACCCTCCTAAACCATCCATCAGCTGACATAGGTCTCCCGGCAATTGAAGCTTCCGCTCAGGCTATATTTGCCGCCTGCACCACTTGCTAATCAGGGGCTTTTGAATACCGCAGAATGGAGTACAGGCTCTCCGTTATCTTACCACAGCGAATTGACTTTCATAATAAAAACCACGCCAGGCACAGCCATACAACCACAAATGCCCGGATACTGAATTACCAGCACCCGGGCACTAAAGCTAATGGTAAGTGCTACACCGGCTAAAACTCCCGCCCTTTGAGCATCCCATGCCAGTACATTCGCGGCAAGCCATAGGCTTTTAAGGCATACATGCTGTACCGTTCCTTCGACTGATCGAAGGGGAAGGACTCCATGGGCTGCTTGTCGTAATCAAACTCAGCCAGGATCAGGCTGCCATAGCCCGTAACTAACGGGCAGGAGGTATAACCGTCATATTTTTTGCTCATCTCTTTGCCTCCAAGATAAGCCAGTACGTTTGCGACTGTCACAGGGCCCTGCTTGCGGATAGCTGCGCCTGTCTTGGAAGTTGGAAGGTTGCTGCAATCGCCCAGGGCAAAGACATTATCAAAACGAGTATGCTGTGTGGTTTCCTTATTGACCTCCACCCAACCGTTTTCCGCAGCGAGCGGGCTGTTGGCGATAAAAGCCGGTGCACTCATCGGTGGGGTCACGTGGATCATTTCGTAAGACATTACCGTTTCTTCAGCGGTCTCCAGGTTTTTGAATACCGCTTCTTTCTGGTCCGGGCGCAGGGCGATCAGCTCAGTTTGCCATACGCGCTCTATGTTTTTGCGGTCGGCCACTTTAGTCAGGGACTCGGCATACTTTTTCACCGCAAAGATGCCAGGGCCGGCTTTGACAAACTTGACGTTAACGTTTTTGCGTACGCCGGCTTTTGACCAGTGCTCTTCGGCCAGGAAACAGATCTTCAGCGGAGCGCCCCCGCACTTGATCGGCGTGGAGGGGTGGGTAAAGATGGCGTTGCCGCTTTTGAGGTTTCGGATCGCCTCCCAGGTGGCATCTACCGTTTCGTAAGCGTAGTTGCTCACGACGCCGGTGCCCGGCTTGCCGACGCTTTCCTTCAGCCCCGGGATTTTATCCCAGTCGATCTGAATACCGGCAGCGACGACCAGCACCTCGTAGGAAATACTTTCTCCGTTTTTGAGGGTCAGCGCATTCTTTTTCGGCTGGAAGCTATCGACGTATTCCTTTATCCAGGTGGCACCGTAGGGGATAAAGTCAGCCTGATCGCGTTCGGACTCTTCCTTCGGGAAAATGCCGGCGCCGACAAGCGTCCATAAAGGTTGATAGTAGTGTTTCTCAGCCGGGTCGATAATGGCAACCTGCGGCGGTTTGGGCGTATTCATAAGCTGCGAGGCAACGGTAAGGCCTGCAGAGCCTGCCCCGACAATGACGACTTGATAATGTGCCATGTTCATTCACTTTTTTAATTTGGAAAGGATTCAGCAGGTGCGCCCTGCAGCAAGCCAGTACCGCAGAGCGTACCCGTGCTAACGTTGCGGCAGATTAGAACCGCTTGCCAAAATGTTTGGAGAAGGACAACAGGAAGCCCAGTGCCCGCTGACGGTCCTTGTCCGCCATGCCGGTAAGCATAGCCCAGATACCCGCTGGCTTAACCGGCTCCCGGTTACTGTCCACCATCGCTTCCCCTGCCTTGGCGACCACCCTGATCGTACAAGGATCAAGGACGCCACTCTGCATGAGCGCCTTGAACTCTTCAGAAGTCAGCAGTTTGGTCAGGGCAGTGAGCATTTCCAGGCCATGCTCATTGAGCGTCGTCCAGTCTACTCCACGGGCAGCGGCCCTCTGATAACCCTCGTCGAGCATATCTATGCCCATAGAGGCAAAGCCAGGCAATTTTTCGGAAAGCTCAATGAGTTGATTGATTTTGCTGAGGGTCTCCGGGCGGGTCACTTTCTCTACCAGCTCAGCTACAGCACTTAGACGGGCCGGGATATCAATGCCATTATCGGCAGCCTGACAGCAGCCGTCATCCAGGATATCGCCCATCATGCTCATAAGCCCGGGGACCTGATCCGTCATGGCAATCACTTTGTCCAGTTTCTCTACCATTTCCGGAGCCGTGAGCTTTTCTGCAATATGAAGGGCATTTTCGAGGCGCTCAGCGGGGTCCACGCCCCGGCTGCGGGCTTGCTGTATGGCATCATCTGTGATATCAGCAGCCATGCTAATGAGACCCGGCCCCTGCTCCAAAGCAGTAGCCAGCCGGTCTACGGCTGTTTCCATTGTTTCGATGCGTGAAAGAAGGTGATCCAGCGCCTTTAGTGTTTTTTCACTGTTCAGCCGCTCCTGTAGTTGGTACCCGGCTTCCGTTTCGGTCCAGGTTGCGGTTCCATTAGCTCCCATAATGTTCTTTGTTTTGCTTTCAGTATGTCGCAGCCAATGCTTTGAAGTGTTTCCCTCAAACCCAATCAGTGGTGTCCAGGACCAAAATATCCGGATTTCTGATTAGACTATGACTACACTTTCAAATATATGAAAGTATGAACATAGATGCCAGCAACACTCCGCCGGATCAGTAAAAAGTACTATAACTCCCCGGGATAGGGCTATAGCGGCTATCAGTTATCAGGCAACAACAACCCAAACATAAGCGGCGTCGCCCGTACAATCAGACAACGCCGCTCTTCAAAGCATTAGCCCGGGACATGAATCACGATCGGTAAATCGCAACACCAGCCTTTCCACCTTTCCGGACCCAGCCCCGGTACATTCCCTCGGAATTGAAAGGCAGGGCAATCTGCCCCTTTTGGTCTACGGCGATCAGGCCGCCATCACCGCCCATAGCGGCTTGCTTGTGGTTGATGACGCGGTCGGCGGCTTCGGCCAGGGAAAGCCCCTGATACTCCATAAGGCAGGAAACATCGTAGGCAACCACACCACGCAGGAAGTACTCGCCGTAGCCAGTGCAGGATACGGCGCAGGTCGCATTATTGGCGTAGGTGCCTGCCCCGATAACGGAGCTGTCCCCTACCCTGCCGTAGCGTTTGTTGGTCAGCCCTCCGGTGGAAGTGGCTGCTGCCAAATTCCCCTGTAAGTCAAGGGCTACGGCACCAACGGTCCCAAATTTATCACTGTGGTCAAGCTGCACGCGGTTCTTCGCCCGGGCTTCTTCCAGTTGCTGATAGCGGAAATCTGAAAAGAAATAATCGGGTTCGAGAATAGGCACCTCAAGGTCGCGGGCAAATTCCTGAGCACCGGGGCCGCAGAGGAATACATGGTCGCTGCGCTCCATCACCATGCGGGAAAGGGAGATGGGGTTTTTCACGCCTTCCACCATGGCTACAGCGCCGGCGTTTAGAGTGGCCCCGCACATGATAGAAGCATCCATTTCATTGCGGCCATCGTGGGTGAAGACAGAGCCGCGGCCAGCATTGAAGTACTCACAGTCTTCGAGGCTTTTGACGGCAGTCTCCACCGCAGTGAGAGCGCTGCCCCCGGCGGCAAGAACCTGCTCGCCGGCTGCGAGGGCTTGCAGTAAGGCGCGGCGGTGGGACGCCTCCTGATCTTCGGTCATTTCAGAACGGAGGATAGTGCCGGCACCGCCGTGTATCGCTAGAGAATAAGTTGACATAAATTGGTTTTACTCGGCATCCCACCAGAACCGGTCCTGAAGGTTGGGGTTCTCAGCGGGGAAGCTGTTATTGAATAGGCGTTCGTTTTGGGGGTAAATGAACCGGCGCGGGATATCGCCACCGGGATTCTGGGGGTTTTCACCATTTGGATTGGGGGAAAGTTCCGGGAAGCCCGTACGGCGGTAACCGGTCCAGCCTTCCACCTGCGTGAAATGGGCGATGTAGAGCTGCTGCAGTACGGTGCGCAGGTTGTCTTCCGTATCGCCCGACAAGGTGGCGTGGGCATCCAAATAGGCATCCATTTCCTCATCCGGAATGCCGCCGGTGACTTCCTCGATGTGGGTGCGCACGCCTTCCTGCAGGGCGGCTTCAGCGTCCCCCTCCCCTGCTCTCAGCCGGGCCTCTGCTTCCAGCATCTTTAGCTCAGCGTAGGTGATGATGGGCACGGAAGCATCCTCAGCAGCATAGAAATCGCCTACGCGCTCCAGCCCAAAGGACCGGCGGATGAGCCTGCTTTCCCTGGGGTCTTCCAGCTCATCGAGCAAGTCAGAGAAAAACGGGTCGATTTCTACGTAAGGCGTGTTTTTGAAATAGATGAACCAGGGGTTTTGTTCGGCTTCGGTAAAACCAAAGGTGTAGATCAGGCTCTCTGAAGATGATTGAAAAGCATTGGCGATGGCATCCAGCGCTTTGGCAGGAGCCTCTGCATCCCGCTTGATAGTGTGCATGTAATAGCGGGCTTTGAGCGCATGGGCCGCTTTGACCCAGCGGCCCAGGTCACCCTGATAGATGACATCATCATCACCGGGAGAGACCGTGCTTTCGGCCTGCAGGTTCTGAATAGCTTCGTCCAGCAAGGCTTGTACTTCAGCGTATACGGTTTCCTGCGGATCGTAGGATGGGCTGAAGTTGGCCCCGCCCTGAAAGGCCTGCGTGTAGGGAATATCGCCCCAAAGGGAAGCCGCAGTGCCCAGATTGAGCGCCATTAGCACTTTGGCGACGCCAGCGTAATGGGCCGATCCATCGGCTTCCGATTTTTCGATGATGATGTTGAGGACATTGAGGGGGCCGTTGTAGAAGTCCTGCCAGATAGGGTTCATATTGAAAGCCTCGTCAAGCAGGTAGCTTTCCACGGTGAGCGCCCGGTTGTCCACTCCGGTAAAGTACTGACTGAAAATACCGGCAATGACAGCCGCTTCTTCAGACAGGTTCTCGGCAGCTTCCTCCATTGCGGTAGGCAGGAGGACGGTTACCGGCACGTCGGTGGGGTCGTTGGGGTTGATATTGGTTTCCTCCAGCTCGCAGCCAGCCAGAAAGGCGACTGCCAGGAAAAGGAAGGTTATATTTCGAAGTGTCATAATACTGATCTTTTGGTCTGATTAAAATCCGATTTTCAGGTTGAAGCCCAGGCTTCGGGTGTTGGGGGTGTTGAAGTAGTCCCGCCCGAAACTGTTGCTCGCACCGGCCAGGTTGGTCTCCGGGTCGATGCCACTGTAATCGGTAAGCAGGAACAGGTTACGGCCGCTCAGCCCCAGTTCCAGGCTGCGTACGGGCAGCTTGCCGACAACCGTTTCCGGAAAACGGTAGCTGACTGTCAGTTCGCGCAGGCGCACCCAGGATCCGTCTTCAACCGAAGCTTCGGAAACCCCGGCAAAAGGATAACGACCGTAGTAACGGGAATCCAGGCGAACGGGCGTGGTATTGGGCTGACCGGAAACATCTTCGCCGTCAATGACGGTGCCTTCTGCGTACACGCCTTCGACGACCACCTCTTCCTCCCGGTTTTCGGTACTCTTGTGAATGCCCAGGTTTTGCATAACGCCCACGGTACCATTGTAGATATCGCCGCCCTGACGGATGTCCAGCAAGGCGGACACATAGAGCCCTTTGAAGGTGAAACTATTGCGCAGCCCCATAATCCAGTCCGGGTTCGGGTCGCCCACGATGCCGGGGTCCTGAGGGTTAAATATGGGGTAGCCATCGGCATCAATGAGGCGGTTGCCGTTGTCATCCCTCGACCAGCGGGTGCCGTAGAGTACGCCGAAGGGCTGCCCTTCGATAGCCCGGTTGTTGGTAGACGCTACGCCGGCGGAACCGAAACTGAGGTCAGGCACCCCTTCGCCCAGTTCTTCCACAGTGTTCTCATTGGCGGTGAAGTTGAGGTCAACATCCCAGCTGAAGTTGCGGCCTTTGACCGGAGTACTGCGCAGCTGTATTTCCACACCGGTATTGCGTACCCGGCCCGCGTTGGTAATAGCTGAAGCGAAGCCCGTGGAAAAGGTAATGGGCACAGCCAAAATCTGGTCTACACTTTCCAGGTCATACCAGGTGAAGTCAATACCCAGGCGGTTTTGAAAGAAGCGTAAGTCCGCTCCGATTTCCAGGGTCCGGGTTTGTTCAGGGCGCAGATTGGGATTGCCGATGGAAGTCGCCGGGCCGAAAGCGGTTTGCCCCTTGACCGGGCTGCCGAGCACGAAAAAGTTGTCCAGTGCATAGGCAAAGGCATCTTTACCAATACGGGCATAGGAAAAGCGCAACTTACCAAAAGAGAAGGTCGGATTCGTGGCCAGCCCCAGCGGCTCGGTGAATACAAAGCCCAGGCTGTAGCTATCGTAGAAGAAAGGCAATTCGGTAGCAGGCAGGGTCGAGGACCAGTCCCAACGCCCGGTGAAGCTGAAGTAAAGGTAATCCCGGAAGCTCAGCTGGCCGTCATAGAAGGTGCCCAGGATGCGGCGGCGGGTCACGTTGTCGTCCGCAAAGGTGACCTGAGAGACGTTGGAAATGTCGTAGAAGTCCGGTATGATGAAGTTTTCCCCTTCCGTTACATTAGAAAAACCCCGCTCGCTGAAGTAGTTGTGGCCCAGGGTCAGGCGGCCATCAAAGTCCTGTGACAAGGCGCCCTGAGCGGTAAGCAGGAAATCGGAGTTGAAACTGCGATAAGAGTACAGGTCGCTGAAGATCACGCCTGTACCGAATTCGTTGCTGTTGTTGTCCCAGTAGGAAGTCCGCTCCTCAAAGTAGTAATCCGTACCGGCCCGGTAGGAAGTGCTGAGCCAGTCTGTGAAGGTATACTCAAAGCCGGCATTGCCGATAATCCGGTTAACGCGGTCGCGGCTCAGGTTACGGTTGACGGACCAGTAGGGGTTGTCGTAGGCGCTCCAATAGGTGCGCTGTGTGCCATCCGGGAAGGAATAGGCAGCGGGCTCATCTTCCGCATTATCAAAACCATTAGCCATGTCGAAGGTTACGGGCGCGCGGGTCAGGCCCAGCATTACGCCAGACAGGTTGGAGCCCCGGTTGGTGCGGTCACCGCCAGAGTTGGTGTAGTTGGCAGAAGCGGAAACTTTGAGGCGGTCGTTGATGCGGGTATCGCCGGAGACCTTGAGGGTAAAACGCTCGAAGGTACTGTTGGGCACAATACCCGTTTGGCGCAGGTAGCCGCTGGAGACGAAGTAGTTGGTTTCTCCGTCGCCACCGCTGGCACTGAGGTAGGTATTGGATGTCACTCCGGTATTGAAGAAGTTGTCGAGATTATTAAAAGGCACGACCCGGCGATCGGTAGCGGAGGGATCGCTTTGGCCTACGATGCGTCCGAGAGCGCTGTAGCGGTAGGATTCATCCCCATCGTAGCGCAGGGTATCGATGCGCGGGCCCCAGGAGCGGTTCGACTCGCCAGGGCCTGCGTAGACTGGTACGCCTCCGGAGAGGGCGCCTTGTGCGAAGAGTTGTTGTTGTTCCGGCAGTTTGTTTACCTGATCGAAAGTCACGGACTGAGAGAAGCTGATGCCCCCGCCTTTTCGCCCCTTTTTGGTGGTGATGAGCACGGCACCGTTGGCGGCACGCACGCCGTAGAGGGCGGTAGCCGCACCACCTTTGAGGACGTTGATGGTTTCGATGTCGTCGGGGTTGATGTCGATGGCCCGGTTGGACTGATCGGTGAAATTCGAGCCCGCGAAGCTGTTGTCGATAGGCACGCCATCAATGATGAACAACGGAGAGTTTTCATTGAGAGAAGTCCGTCCGCGGATGACGATGTTAGCGGAGGCGCCCGGGTTGCCCGAGCTACTGATAACCTGAACACCCGCCACCTTTGAGCTTAGGGCATTGACCAGGTTGGTCTCCCGGGAACTGACCAGCTCTTCGCCCCCCACTTCTTCAGCAGAGTAGCCCAGGGCTTTTTTACTGCGCTCAATGCCTACTGCAGTGACCACCACCTCATCGAGGACTTCGGCAGACTCGCTCATGCGGATGTCAATTTTCGTCCGGCCATTGAGGGGTACTTCGAGGCGGTTGTAGCCGATGTAAGAAAAGATTAGAGTGGAAGCGTTCTCCTCTACATCTAGAGAAAATGCCCCGTTGAAATCAGTAATAGTGCCCACATTTGGGCTGCCTTTCACAAAAACACTCACGCCAATGAGCGGCTGAGGCGGATCGGCATCGTCCGTTACGGTGCCGGTTATGGTCTGCTGCGCAGCGAGCGGCAACATTCCCAACAGGCACAAGCCGACCAACAAAAGGATGGGTCTGAACATGTTTACAATATTTTGAAGACTGAGTGAATCACATCAGCCAGATAGAAAAAGGGAACAGGCCATTGCAGTAGCTGCTGATGACCGATGGAAAGCTGGAAAACGAGTAGTATGACTAGCAATCAAATATGGGCTGCAAGCCGGAGAGACTGGGCGTCTCCTGCAGGAAGCGGGTCGTTTTGACCGGTAAAATGGCTTGCTGGATTTGCATAGTTAGCGTTTATATCCGGATGCAAAAATATGGATTTGTGACTGAACTGCAAAATCAAGCCCCGCCTGCCCTGCCTTAACTACCAAAATCACCCGCTGAGAATCAGGAATACCATCTGAAATATGGAACAGAATTATTTTTTTCGTACTTTTGGGTTTCGACTTTAAGCAGTCCCAATTTATGAGTACCTCATTTTGCGTTAAAACTCAGGCCACTCAACCTACCCACAAGCAGCTCAGCCTGATGGGCCTGCAGCCTATTTTCGACTGCTAAACCAAGCTTCCTGTAAAGTTTTTTCCCTGTACTGCGATTGACAGCACCTTCTGGTCTGTTGATGCCATTCACAGGGCATTCATATTTTCCCTATTTGTTTATTTAAATTTTTTGCGATGAAAAGACTAGTACAACTTGTCTGCGTAGCCGTAATGCTGGCTACCCTGTCTGCTACTGCACAGGAAACGATTGTTTATGATTTTGAAGACGGGGTTATGCCCGAAAGTTTTACGCTGATCAACCGGGACATGCTCGTACCTAATCAGCCAGATGATGCGGGCTTTGCCGATACAGCCTGGATGGTGATTGAGAGCGGGCTGCTGGAAAGCTTTGCTGCCATTAGCATTTCCTGGTATGTGAATGATGCCGGCCCGGCGGACGACTGGATGATCCTGCCGAAAATCAGCGTGACAGAGAACTCTATGCTAAGCTGGACGGCCATTTCCACCACTTCTTCCGGTGATTTCCCGGACAGCTATCAGGTGCTGATTAATGCAGAAGAGCCGACTTTTGAGAGCTTCGAAGCCAATGGTGCTATTTTGGCCAGCTTCGACCCCGAAGAGTGGGAAACCCCACAAATGCGGGAGGTGAGCCTGGCGGACTATGCCGGACAGAGCGTGCATATTGCTTTCCGCAACGTCACCCCCAGTGGCGATGCTCTGCTGATTGACGACATCACTATCACCGAGGGTGAGATTAGCAGCGTAGCAGAAGTTGATAATGCCGCTTTTGAATTCAATCTCGCGCCTAACCCGGCAATCGATGCGGGCACCGTGCTGCAGTACACGCTGGAGCAGGCGGCCGATGTAGCGATCAGCATTCAGGATATGAGCGGGCGTCAGGTGCAGGAACTGCGCCAGGGCCGCCTCGGTGCGGGCCGCCACAACGTACAGTTGGAGACGAGCAGCTTGCCAGCAGGTGTTTACGCGGTGAGCGTACGCACGGCTGACAAAGTGGGCACTACGAAACTTATTGTTCGATAACCTCTTGACTATAAGGGCCGGGGCACCCCCGGCCCGATTTTTCCTTACTTTTATCCGATCTACCATGCTTACCAGAACGCTCTTTTTGATTTTGACCGTCCTGCCTGCTTTCTTACACGGACAGGGGTACACTCGTTTTTTTACCGGCGACACCACGGATGTGGAGACCGACCCCATACCCGGCATCGTGCTCGCGGGCGGCGGGGGCGATAATGACCAAGCCATGCAGTGGATGCTGGAACGGGCCGACAGTGGTGATGTGGTCGTCCTTCGGGCCAGTGGTTCCGATGGCTACAATCCCTACTTTTTTGAGGACCTGGGTGTTTACGTCAATTCGGTGGAGACCATTCGTTTTGACGATGCGTCGGCTGCGAATGATCCTTATGTGGAAGCCCAAATCCGTAATGCCGAATGCCTGTTCTTTGCCGGAGGCGATCAGTACGACTACCTTTCCTACTGGCAGGGCACACCGGTACAGGAGGCCATCAATTACCTGATTAACGAGAAAGGGGTACCGGTTGGTGGCACGAGTGCGGGCATGGCTATTCTTAGCAACTGGTACTATGCGCCTTCCAGCTTTTCGCTGGATGCGGAAGAAGCCCTCTCCGACCCTTTCCACCCGGACTATGAAGTGCTGGGGCAGAATGACTTTTTGGAAGTGCCCTACCTGGATAACACCATTACCGACACCCACTACGAGCAACGGGAACGGCCCGGCCGGCATATGGGCTTTCTGGCACGCATAGCGGAAGCCACCCAAAGCCGGTCTTTCGGCATAGCCGCCAATGAGTACACCGCAGCCTGTATTGATGAAAACGGCATCGCCCGGGCATTTGGTGAATTCCCGGAATTTGAGGAAGATATTGTATTTTTCCTGCAGTCTAATTGTCAGGAGGAATTCCTGCCGGAAGTGATGGAAGCGGGGACGCCCTTAACCTGGAACAGGGGGCAAAGTGCAGTGAAGGTGTATGCTATTCCGGGCCGGACGGATGGCTCGGGCAGCATTGACCTGAATGACTGGCAAACAGTGCAGGGTGGCAAGTGGCAAAACTGGTATGTGGAGGCGGGTGAGCTGACCCGCATTCCGGAGACCAATGGCGACTGTGCGGATGTGCTGAGTTCAACGGCTGACCGGAGTGACAATACTGCTTTCCGTGTCTTCCCTACTCCGGCTTCCGGGCAGCTGTTTTGGGAATGGAACGGCGCATCGGCTACCGGGCAGTTGTCCTTGCGCATGATAACCGGCCAGGAAGTGCGCGACTGGCCCAATGCAGTTTCTCCGGTTGATATTTCCGGGCTGCCCGCTGGCGTGTATACCCTGGAAGCCATTATTGACGGGCAGCTGGCGGTCAAAAAGATTATCATTGAATAGCAATACCCCTCTTCGAATATGAAAAAATTCCCGGATACCCTGCTGATCATTTTTGGAATTATGATTGTGTTTATCGGCCTGACCTGGCTGGTGCCCGCTGGTGAATTTGAGCGGACGGTAGTCAATGGGCGGGAGGTGCTCGTGCCCGGTTCGTACGAACGGGTGGAGGCCAATCCGCAGGGGCTGGGGGCGTTGTTGCAGGGGCCCGTCCGGGGGTTTATTTCGGCGGCGCAGATCATTGCCTTTGTTTTTTTGGTGGGTGGTGCGTTTGGTATTATTACGCGGACCGGAGCAATTGATGCCGGGCTGCAAAGCATTATAAAGTTCAGTGAGCGGCACCCGAAGTACCGGCACTGGATACTGCCGGTGGTGATTACGCTGTTTTCGCTGGCGGGCGCTACCTTCGGGATGAGCGAAGAGGTGCTGGTCTTTGTGCTGATCACGATTCCGTTGGCCCTGGCGCTGGGTTACGATTCCATAACCGGAATAGCCGTTTCCTTTGTTGGGGCCGGGCTGGGTTTTGCCGGGGCGTTTATCAATCCGTTTACGATTGGGGTGGCGCAGGGCATTGCTGAGCTGCCCCCGGCAAGCGGGATGGGCTACCGGCTGATGGTCTGGGCGGTCACTACAGTGATTGGCATTATCTACATTATGCGCTATGTGCTAAAGCTGGAAAAGGACCCCACGCTGAGCCCGGTGTATGAGCTTGATCAGCAGCGCGACCTCAGGCAATTGGGCAAAACTGAGCACCAGGAATTTACCCGGGGGCACCGCTATGTTTTGCTGGCACTTACGGCGGCACTGCTGCTGCTAGTCTATGGTGTGGGGCAATGGGGCTGGTACATCAATGAAATTGCCGGGCTGTTCATTGGATTAGGAATTGTAGCCGGGATGATTTCTCACCTGGGGCTGGAAGAAAGCGTTGATGCCTTCAAAGACGGTGCTAAAGATATGCTGACCGCGGCATTGGTGATCGCCATGGCCAAGGGGCTGATCGTCATTGCGGAGGATGGGAAAATTATTGACACCCTTCTGCACACGATAGCAGGGTTATCGGAAGGCCTGCCCAAGCCGGTCACCGTGGAAATCATGTTTATCTTTCAGACTTTGCTCAACTTCTTTGTGCCTTCCGGGTCCGGGCAAGCCGCCCTGACGATGCCGATCATGGCACCGCTGAGCGATCTTTTGGGCATCAGCAGACAGACGGCGGTGCTGGCTTTTCAGTTTGGGGACGGACTTTCCAATCTGATTATCCCCACGAGTGGGGTAACGATGGGTGTACTGGCGATTGCCAAAATTCCCTACAACGTGTGGGTGAAGTGGTTCCTGCCCCTGTTCCTTATCCTTTGTGCCGCCTGCATGCTGATGTTGCTTCCGCCGGTCCTCTTCTTTGAGTGGCCCTAAGGTTACTTATCGTTTGCGTTGAGGATATTCAGTACCTCATTGGTGATATCAAATCCGTCACGAGCACCGAGGAGGCTTGAGCCTTGTCCGTACTGCAGGATGAAGTCGTAGCCCCGGGCTTCCTGCAGACTATCCATGAGATTGCGGAGATTGTCCTGGAAGTCAGCGGCCAGTTGCTGCTGCTCTGCGCCGAGGGTAGCGGATAGCTGCTCCTGTTCTGCGAGCAGTTCCTGTTGTTTTTGACCGAGGCGTTGCTCCTCTGCTGCAATCTGATTAGGAGCAAGCAGCCCCTGCTGCACTTTGGCCTGCACCTGACGAAATTCCTTTTCCAGAGCCTGCATACGCTGATTGAGGCCTTGGGAAGCGGTTTGCTGACGAGCCGCCAGGTCTTCCTGTTTTCTGCGGAAATCCTTGTAGTTGTTGAGCAGGCTGTCGGCGTCGATGTAAACGATGTCTAACGTCTCATCTGTACTGGCAGCGGCCGTGGCAGAACTATCGGCTGAGGCAGTGCCCGATTGCTGCGTGAACAAATAGATGACTGCGATTAGCAGGATGGCATTAAGTGCCAGAGAAATATTGGCTTTCATTAGATTGATTTTCCGCAAAGGTAAAAAAATACGGGCTACCCTTCCGAAGAAGAATAGCCCGCAGTGAAGATTTACCTTTCCCATAGAGGGAAAAGGTTCATCCTATGTCATTTAGGGACGTGCCGTACCCAGGATGACGCGCTCTACGTGGCTTTCACCACCTGCCACATCAACGTGGATAAAGTACATGCCCGCCTGCTGATTCGACAGGTCGAAACGCTCGGTTACATTCTCAACAGCATCAATCTGACGCTCTTCGATGAGCTGGCCTACTGCATTCATGATGCGGATGTTTGCTTCCTGGCCCATTACGGAGCCCAGGTTCACGTTCACATCACCCGCAGTTGGGTTCGGGAATACGCTGATTTCGTTCAGTGTAGCCTCGCTCGTCAGGTTGCCAGGCGTGGACAAGCTGGTGTTGCAGTTGTCAGTCAGGCCTTCAAGCACAGTGATACAAGCCGTGTTTTCCTGGTCATAGATGCGGATATCTACCTCCTCTCCAATTTGGAAAGGACCAACGAAATATCTTCTTGGGAAGAAGATGTTCTGCAGTGCAGGCTGGCCACCACTATTGGAAATGGTTACAGCGTTTGCGCTGCCCAGGCTACCCAGGTTCACCATAACCATGAATACGCCGTTGTTGCAGTAAGATACAACCATTGCAGATGCTGTAGGCGCTACGCAGTCTGGGCCCGGATCTGTGCAAACAAGTGTTGTTTCGGATGATCCGAAATCACCTCCTGAAGCTACGACGCTTCCATCGCTGTTCGTGAGTGAGTAGCTGCCATTACCGAAGCTACAGCAGATACCGTCACCGAAGCTATCGAAGATCGTGTACTCGTAGCAACCTGGGTCCAGGCAAATGTCTTCGACCGTTGTCGTACCACTTGCGGAAGCAGAATAGCTATTGGAAGCCGCCAGGGCACCATTGATATTGGTCATCTCCCAGGATGTTTCGCTAGCGTAGTCGTCGAAGTTGATGGTGAGCTCGAAGTTCTCACAAGTCACCTGGCAGGGTGCGCAGCTGGAACCGCCACAGTCAACGCCCTCTTCGTCTCCATTCTGAATACCGTCGTCACAAGTTGGAGGCGTTACGCAAGGTGCGCAAGAGCCACCGCAGTCAACACCGGTCTCGTCGCCGTTCTGAATGCCGTCATCGCAGGTTGGACCGCCACCGCCACCACCGGTGACAACGATTTCGTAGTCTTCGGAGTCTTTGAAGCTACTAGTATTGTCAGCATTACATGGGCCTGGTACCGGACCAAAGAAGTCCAGAACAACACGCATGCGGTAGGTACCTGGTGTACTCGGCATAGTAACCGTGTTGGAGCCACCGGGAGCAGTAGAAGCGTCAAAAATTGCACCTGCTGTACCTACAGGTTGTGTTCCCAAGTCTAAAGATGTTTCGAAGGTGAAATCGTTGTCGAAATCAAAGTAAATTACTACTGCCTCAGTAAATGAATTGAAGTCAGTAGTCACTTCAACAGAAAAATCTACAGCTTCACCAACTGTAACGTTACCTGTAGCATTAATCTGGTTAGCGGTATTTTCGCTAAATGCAGTATTGTGGCTGACATTTGCAAAAGTCACATTTGTGATCCATTCGTCATCAGCTGCGTTGACTGGACCCTCGCAATACTGCGCCTGTAGCGCTGCCGGAGCCAGGGCAAAGAGCCCAAAGGCAAAAACTGCCAGGCAACAGGATAAAGTGTAATTTAATCTCGTCATAGAGTTTGAAGGTTTTTTTATTAAAAAATTGAGTGAGTTAAATATGATCAAGCCAATGCTGCGATTCCGGGGGTAAGACACGTTAGTGGAAGATTACATACATCAGCAGGAACATTAAGCTTACTTTGCTAATACGGCTTTACATCGAAAGCAGGAACTCCTGCAAACGGAAGTAAAGAATTAGCTGGGTGGAATCAGCATAAACCGTGTACATAAGCAGCAGATAGCTACTTATTTTATTAGCATGTTATGTAGGACAGCCTTATTAGCAGGGGGGAGATTTTGACTAATTATTGTCAAATATAGTAAATAGTTTAATAAAACCCTAACATAAAATTGAACAAAAATTTAAAATTTTGATTTCTTACCGAATGGCTTATGCTCAAATGGCTCGTATAGCGCTCAGAATTTGGGTTTCCGGCTCAGTCCAGATTTAAGCTATCGCCCGGCAGTAAAATATTGAGTTCAAGGCCTCTGCCGCCAAGTAAACTGTCTTGAGTGACCGTTTGACCTTCAGGGTGGCGTAAAACGATAACCTGATAGCCGCCATATACTGTTGCCGCATTACCGTTCTCCACTAAAATAGCGGTGGACTCATCAATACCAATGCCCGTCTGATCGGGATGATCGAGCACAACGGTAATCAAACGGTTCATCCGCATGCGCCAAATGAAGTGCTGATCGATAATGGCTGTATTGAGCAGGCCCAGCCCTTCGCCAATTTCTATGTTATTGGATTCAATCGTTCGGAAATTACCGGTGTACTCCGGATGGCGCCGCTCATTGCCGGTTATCATTTTTTCACTCATGACAGCTGCACCTGCGCTGGTCCCGGCAATCGTAGCACCGGAATGGTACGCTTCACGTATAGCATCGTACACCGGGCTGTTGGCCACCACATCCATAAAGCGGTTCTGGTCACCACCGGTAATGTAAATCAGGCGGGCATTGCGCAGGGAGTCTATGGCAGCCTGCGGGTATGAACCTTTCCGGAAATTGTAGCTGCGGAATTTGGATAAGGCCAGTCCAAGGTCTGTGAACTGCTTTATAGCGTAAAAAGCGGACGTATCCGGCTCTCCGCTTGACATGGGCAGGATAATTCCGTAGCCTCCTTCCTCCATCCCGGAGGCATTAATCAGGGTTTGTACAAGGGCTGGAGGGCGCTTGCCGCCGCCGATGATAAAAAGTTTTCCCTTCGGCCTATCCGTAACCGAAGGAGCTGTTGTTCCCGATTGGGGTACTTCGGGCTCCTGAGTACAATGGGCAAAGAAGAAGCTAAGAATCAGTAGGCTTAAGGTAAGGCGCATTACATTTCATAATTTGGTTTGGGGTCAAAGTAAGATTTCTTTTCCAATTCGGTTAGCCCTTTGAGCAACAAAATCCACTCCCGGCACCAGGCTTAGCTGTCAGGTTAGGAGGGGCATCCCATGGTTAAGCCAGGAGCAGTTTTTTCGAATTACAGGAAATTCTCAGGCCAATTTTGCAGGTATTGTTTTTGAAAGCCTATTTTTGTCCACTGCAAGCGGCCATATTAGTATTTTTTATTACCTTAGAAAAAAGCCACCAATAAACGGAATATGGGAAAGGTTATTTCATTACTGAATCACAAAGGCGGCGTAGGCAAAACGACGAGTGCCATCAACATCGGAGCGGGCCTGGTCGAACTGGGGAAACGGGTGCTGTTGATCGACCTTGACCCTCAGGCCAACCTCACTCTGGCGCTTGGCGTACCGCGCCCTCCCGTGACCATATACGAAGCTATGCGGGGAGAATCGGGCCTGCAGCCTGTAACGGCAAAAGAAAACCTGGATGTGGTGGCTTCCACGCTGGACCTTTCCGGAGCAGAAATGGAACTGATCAATGAAGCCGGGCGGGAATTTATTCTGCAGGAGCTTTTTGACCCGTTTTTGGAAGAATACGACTTCATTATTATCGATTGCCCGCCATCCCTGGGCTTGCTTACGCTGAATGCCCTCACCAGCAGCGATTTCGTTATGATCCCGCTTCAGACTGAGTTCCTCGCCATGCAGGGGCTGGCTAAAATCAAGCAGGTTATACAAAAGGTAAAGTTCAGGCTGAACAAGAAACTACAGATCGGCGGCGTTATTGCCACCATGTACGACAGCCGCAAGGTCCTCAACCGGGATGTGGTCGAGACGATAACAAAGTACTTTGGCAATCTGGTTTTCGAAACCAAAATCCGGGATACCGTAGCTCTGGCTGAGGCACCCGCGCAACGCAAAGACATCTTTGCCTACAGCCCCAGCAGTTCCGGCGCGAAAGACTACCTGGATCTCAGCAAGGAACTATTGCAGCGTATGGAGCAGTTTGACCAGATGATGACAGAAAAGAGACAGTAGGGTATCTATCAGCTTTTAAACTTTTGATCGTGAGCAAAAAGAGATTTACAGAAGGCATGGAAAACCTCTTCGGGCCAACCGATAAGCAGGAACCGGACAAAGGCTGGTTTGGCGCTCAGGAGGCAGGAGACCAGAGTGCCCACGAGCAAAACAATAAGCGCTCAAAATCTGGTAAGAACTTTACCAACGACTTGCAGTCTTTCCTGCAGGAAGCCTTTGATAATTCTATGGAACGGCAGCTCGAAGAACGGCAAAGACGGGATGAAGCCGCCCCGGCTACGCCGAGTGTCAAAAAGAAGCAACGCCGGCCAATGGCGGGCCTCGACGCACTCATCCGGAGTACGGTAGACCCACAGCCCGAACCTGAAGAAGACCGTAGCCGCCCCAAGCGGATTACCCTTTCTTTTGACCCGGTTAAGCTCGAAAAACTTAAGAGCATTGCCCGCAACCAAAGGTCACTGCTCCGTGATGTAATTGATGAAATCGTTGAGGATTACCTCAACCGCATGGAAGCCAATTCCTGATTTCATGCTTTTCCCCTCCCCTTATCGCTAAATTGCTGGTTATTATAGACTAACGGGCTGGACTTCGATGGGTAAAGCCGGTACCTTTGCAGTACCCTGACCTGCAAAAGGTGCAGCCGTACCGCACTGAACTGCCACGGCTGCCACTGCCTAACGAGTAACCCCACAAAACCATGAGCACCCCTGCAAACCTGGCACGGATTTACGTGCTGTTTTCTATAATATTTTTACTCCCTTTGGGCCTGACAGGCCAGCAAACTCAGGTACGCCCCACAGTAGGACTTGTGCTCAGTGGCGGAGCTGCAAAAGGTATGGCACACGTAGGGGTATTGAAAGTACTGGAAGAGGCCGGCATAGAGCCGGACATTATTACAGGAACTAGCATGGGCAGTGTCATTGGCGGATTGTATGCGATTGGGTACCGGGCAGATACGATGGAAACCCTTTTACTGCAGCAAGACTGGGAACAGGTCCTGAGCGACCGCATCGAGCTCGAAAATGTCATTCTCGAAGAAAAAGATTACTTCGAAAACCAGCTGTTCGAAATTGGGTATAATAACGGGCAGTTTATCCCGCCTTCCGGATTGATTTACGGGCAGCAGGTGGACAATCTGCTCAGCCGGTTAGCCATTCCGGCATATAAAACCAAAGACTTCCGGGATTTCCCGATCCCTTTCCGGTGCGTAGCCGCTGATATTGTGGAAGGGCAACCTGTAGTACTGGACAGCGGCGACCTGGCCGGTGCGATGCGGGCGAGCATGGCGATCCCCACAGCTTTCACCCCGGTAGAACGAGATGGGCAAATCCTGATCGATGGCGGGCTGATCCGAAATTTCCCTGTGGAAGAGGCTAAAGCCTGGGGTGCAGATATCATCATCGGGGTTTATACCGGATACGTAAAAGCAGATGCCGATAAGCTGAATAATTTCTCCCAAATACTCATGCAGTCGGGCTTTCTGATGAGTGTGAAGGACGCGCAGGAACAAATGCCTATGGTAGACCTCTACATTGAGCCTGATCTGAAAAAGTACGGTGCTCAGGATTTCAGCAAGGCAGATTCCATCATCGCAAAAGGAGAACAGGCTGCCCGGGCAATGCTTCCTGAACTGCAGGCCTTAAAAATGTGGTTGGATACGCTGGGAGCGCATCAGCCTGCCCAACGGATGAAGGTACCGGAAACCCTTTGTTTTGAGCAAATACTTGTACGAGGCAATGAACGCTACACCGCCGAGGAAATCATTGGGCGCAGCGGGCTGGAATCAGGAGAGAGCTATCCTCCGCAGGCTATTGAAACGGCCATCAACCGCCTGGTGGGGACCAACAAATTTGAGAAAGTCACCTTTCAGCTGCAGCAGGAAGCCGGGGAAACGGCTCTGGTCTTGCAGTGTCTTGAGCGGGCCCCCACCGTATTCAAGACCGCCATCAACTATGACAACTACAGCAGCGCTGGCTTTCGGTTTAATATGACGAGCCGGAATGCCTTATTACCAGCCTCCCGGCTAATGATCAACAGCGTGGTTGCTGAGAATTACAGGTTTCAGCTGAATTATCTGAAGTACCTGGACGAAGCCCAGGCGGTAGCATGGGTTACGGATGTGCAACTGACCCGGGATAAAATCCCGATCTTCCAGAACGGCACCCAAAACGAAGAGTACAGCCTTATCGAGGCCGTTATAGATCTGCATGTACAAAAGCGGTTGAGCACCAATACGGCACTAAGCATGGGCCTACAGCAGGAAAACCTCATTTTCCGCCCTAAAGTCGGGGCCGGGCTGCTGTTTAACCGGCTAAGCTATACAAATTATAACCTGTACGCCCGTCTTGAGCACAACAGCCTGAACCGGAATATCTTCCCGACCAAAGGCACCCGGCTTTCCCTGGAGCTCAAAGGGTTGCGGAACGGAGGGTACGAAGTAAGCGGGCTCAACCCTGAAGTGGGGCTGAATAGAGATTCACTGTTCTCCTTCAGGCCCTACACCAAGCTCAGTTTCCGGGCGGAGCGTTTTCTGCCACTGAGCAGCAGAGGCTCATTGAAATCCAGTGCATTTGCCGGGTTAGTAACCAACCCCAGCAACACCTTTGGAGACTTCTTCCTGGTGGGCGCCCCTGAAGCTCTTACCCGGCGGTCGATCCCGTTTTATGGGTTGAATACCAACCATCTTGTTGCTCAGGCGGCGGTAGGGGCAGGCATAGGCTACCAGCACTTCTTCCGGCGCAATATGTTCTACTCGTTGGATGCCAATGCCGGCTTTTTTGACGAGCCCGACCGCGCGGGTGAGGACCGAATTGATCTACAGCAGTTTATTCTCGGCCTGGGGCTGACCGGAGGTATCAATACCATCATTGGACCAGTAAAGATGACCCTGATGTACCCGTTTGCCGGAAATGTGAATACCTCGCAGGAGCTTAGGTTGTTCCTTTCCATCGGGCACCGGTTTTGATGATTTGGTGAAACAAAGGCGGCCGCATCAACAAATTGTTGACATCCATGCCGTAACAATCAAACAGAATCGTTATAATTGCCACAATTTATGCCTATTTTTGTGAACAGCTACCCCAATGCCCGGCATCCGGGCTAAGGGAAAATGAGTGGCGGAGAAAAAATAAATGATTCAATTTTGATTTTCTAAACAACTGAACAAAGAGAGGTTGAGTGAACTATTAGCGAATCCTAAATAAAATTGAATGATTCATTCCTGCCTGCCCGTGAGGCCACGGCCGAGCAGACAGGTCCGTCAAACTACTAAGAAAGTTACTGATTGAGCATGGCGGCAAAAAAGCGCAAGAAAAAAGGGCAACTAAGCCTGAAGCTGGGAATTAACGATGAGCGGATACCGAAACTGGTTGGCATTTTGCTGCTGTTCCTGGGTCTGTACTTCATTATTGCCTTTACCTCTTACCTGTTTACCTGGGCGCTGGACCAAGACAAGGTGTTACGTTTTTCCTGGAAGCTGCTGCTTGACAACACCGAAGAAATGGCGAATTGGCTGGGCAGGCTCGGGGCTATCGTTTCTAATATGTTTTTCTACTGGGGCTTTGGGCTGCCTTCCTTTGTGATAGTAGCTATACTTATGGTCAGTGGGCAGGGGCTGGTCCGGAGGCAGCAACTGAGTATCTACTGGCCAAAATTCCGGCTCTGGATTTTGCTGATGCTGATTTTCAGTGTATTTCTGGAATTCATTGCGGGTGATGCGGCTTTTCCATGGGGCGGTGCCTTTGGTGAGGCGGTCAGCGAATGGCTGATCAGCTTTGTGGGGACTGCTGGCATGATTATTCTACTGATTTTCTTATTGGTAGGCGTGCTGGTTTGGAATGTGAATCCGAATTTTAATGAAATGACGCCTCAGGGTGCGGTTAAGGATACGCAGCAGTACATCAATGACTGGTTTAGCGGCAGGCTTCCCGGTAAGAAGAATACAACAGGTAGCAGTGGTTCGTATCAAGACCGCCCCAGGCCGGAAACCCTGCGCCCGGGCAGTTCAGAAAGCCAATCTGACCCCAGCACTATTGAACCGCCGTCCAAAGCCCCGGAACCTAAAACACCCCCTAAGCCGCATCAGCAGGATCTAAGCTTCGAATTGGTGGAAGACGTATCGGTAGAAAAACCCGAGCCCCTAACCGCTGAAAACAGCGAGCTGGAAATCAAGGACCCTGACGCCGCTGCCAGTGATTCCCATAAGCCTCCTTTGTCGGTTACCCAGGAAAACCAGGACCACAGCGAGCCCTATGATCCAACTTTGGAGCTTTCCAGCTACGAGTACCCGGTCAGCAGCCTGCTCAAGGACTACTCCGGGCAACGGGTGGAGATTGACCGCTCTGAGCTGGAATCGAACAAAGAGCAGATCATTGAAACCCTGTTGAACTATAAGATTGAGATTACGAAAATCCGGGCTACCATTGGGCCGACGATTACACTCTACGAGATTGTACCAGCTCCGGGCGTTCGGATTTCCAAAATCAAAAACCTGGAGGACGATATTGCCCTAAGCCTCGCAGCACTGGGTATCCGCATCATAGCGCCTATTCCCGGGCGGGGCACCATCGGTATTGAAGTCCCCAACCGTAAGAAGCAGATTGTCTCCATGCGGGAGGTACTGGTATCGGATAAATTCAAGCGGGCAAAGATGGACCTGCCAATTGCATTGGGCAAGACCATTTCGAATGAAGTCTTTGTAGTGGATCTGGCCAAAATGCCCCACTTGCTGGTAGCCGGTGCGACCGGACAGGGTAAATCCGTGGGTGTCAATGCCATTTTGATTTCTTTGCTTTACAAAAAGCACCCGTCTCAAGTCAAATTGGTCCTGATTGACCCTAAGAAAGTAGAATTGTTCCCCTATAGTAAGCTGGAGCACCACTTCCTTTCCTTCCTCCCCAATCAGGAGGAGCCAATCACCACGGAGACCAACCGGGTCGTGCATACGCTTAACTCCATGACTATTGAGATGGATCAGCGGTATAACCTGTTGAAAAAAGCGGCAGCACGTAACATCCGGGAGTACAATGAGAAGTTTGTGCAGCGCCGGCTGAATCCAAATAAAGGGCACCGGTTCATGCCGTTTATAGTGCTGGTTATTGATGAATTTGCGGATATGATTATGACGGCAGGCAAGGAAGTGGAATTGCCGATTGGCCGTTTGGCGCAGCTTGCACGTGCAGTGGGCATTCACCTGATCATTGCCACACAGCGCCCATCGGTGAATATTATTACCGGTGTGATTAAAGCGAACTTCCCGGCACGGATTGCCTACAAGGTGTCCTCCAAGGTAGACTCCCGGACGATCCTCGATGCCGGCGGGGCCGATCAGCTGATTGGGCAGGGCGATATGCTGTTGTCGGTAGGTGGGGAAATGGTCCGCCTGCAGGGTGCCTTTGTGGATACCCCGGAGGTGGAGCGGGTCATTGACTTTATTGCCGATCAGCGGGGGTACCCGGAGCCCCACTACCTGCCCGAATTCCATGGCGATGATGAAGAAATTGAAGGCTCTGCGGGCCTGACCTATGCCGATCTGGATGAAATGTTCGAAGATGCCGCCCGTTTGATTGTACAAAATCAGCATGGCTCCACTTCTATGATCCAACGGCGTTTGAAGCTGGGCTACAACCGCGCCGGCCGGATTATGGACCAACTGGAAGCGTTGGGAATTGTGGGCCCAAGTGAAGGCAGTAAGGCACGGGAGGTATTGGTCTATGACGAGATGGAGCTGGAGAAATACCTGGAGGATATCCGGAACAGGAATTAAAAGCTCCCGGCAAAACATGAACACTCCTTCATGCTTTACTGTTGTTTGGATAGAGCAGTACTGATATTCAGGCTGCCTACCAAAACAAACTACTTTATGCATATCCATCAGTTTTATGATGAGGGGCTGGCACATGCCTCCTATGCGATTATTGATAGCGGGAAAATGGCATTGGTTGACCCTGCACGCGACCCTCAGCCTTATATTGCTTTTGCTAAAGAACACGGGGCAGATATCGTTGCTGTATTTGAGACACACCCACACGCGGATTTCGCGAGCAGCCATCTCGAATTTCATAAGATGACCGGGGCGGTCGTTTATGTGCACCCTGACATGGGCGTTTCCTATCCGCATGTAGCATTGAAAGATAAAGAAACGGTAGAACTCGGGAAGTTGAAAATCCAGGCTTTGCATACACCGGGGCATTCCCCCGACCACCATTCTTATCTGCTGCACGATGAGTATGGGAAGCCGTACGCCATTTTTACCGGCGATAGTCTGTTCATTGGCGATGTAGGACGCCCTGACTTGCGGGAAGATGCGGGGAAATTTAATCTGACCCGTTCGGAGCTGGCAGGAAAGATGTATGAAACGATGCAAACGGTTTTCAAGCCCCTGCCTGATCATGTAACTGTTTATCCGGCGCATGGTGCCGGCTCACTGTGCGGTAAGAACATGAGCGATGAGACGGTAAGCACAATCGGTGAGCAGCGGCAGACCAACTGGGCCTTTTCTGAAACCGATAAAACCGCCTTTGTAGAAGAGCTGTTGTCCGGGCAGCCCAATGTACCGAAATACTTCCCCTTCTCCGTGGAAGAGAACCGGCGGGGCGTAGCCGCCTACCGTAGCAGCCTGGAAAAAGTGGCACGGGTACAAAGGGAAGATGACCTGCAAAAGGATATTCTAATCGTAGATACGCGTCCTGCTGATCAGTACAAAGCAGGGCACCTCAGCAACAGTATCAATATACCGGATGGAGGGAAATTTGAAACCTGGCTCGGTACGCTGCTGGCGCCCGGCACTGCATTTTATTTGGTTGCTGGCTCTCAGGAAGGTCTAAAGACTGTTATGGAAAAAGCCGCGAAGATCAGCTATGAGCAATTTATCAAAGGCGTCTACCTGCTGACGGAGGCACCGGCAAATGGCCATATACAGTCAGCAGACCTGGAAAAAGTTAAATCTAACCCAGAGGCTTATACCATCCTCGATGTGCGGAGCCCGAAAGAGCATGAGCAGGAACCCGCATTTGAGTCCAGCATTAATGTCCCTTTGGATCAGCTACTCGACAAAGCCGGACAGGTAGGGAACGGCAAACCCATTGCTGTACACTGCGCCGGCGGTTACCGGTCTGCTATTGCAGCCAGTATTCTGGAGCGCGCACAGGAAAACGAAGTATTGGATATCGGTGATAATATCAAGAAAATCCTGGGTTAATAAGGCTCCGTGAATTCGAATGACTCAACCGGTATACCCTCCTTGAGGGGCTTACGGTAAGCGACGTGTATGCGGTCTACCTTGACATTTAACTTTTGGTAAACGCCAACTGCTTCAAAGTTATGGGCCCGCACTGTAGTCAGGTACATTTGTGGGTACCGGCTGATGTTGCGGGTATTTGCCATGTGCTCAACGATAACGGCATACGCCCCTTTGTTTTGAAAATCCGGGTGAATACCGAACCCTATACCTTTGGCGATGAATTGTTTCTTCATCGCCTTTTTTATAAGCAAAATGGGGATTTTCCACCAGGAAAGCTTGCCTTTGGCAAAACGAATGAGTTCATTTATATCCGGCAGTACCGCGCAGAAAGCTGCCGGCTTGCCATCAAAATAGGAGATAGAGAGGGTATTGGTATCTGCAATCGCTTTGGCTTCCAGCAGTATTTTCTGGACCTGCTCAGGCTGTAGAGGCTTAAAGTGCCCGTACTTGCTGAAGGCAGCATTGTATATCTCACAAAAGTCTTTGGTGTACTGCTCCAGTTGGCTGTAGTCCAGGTTTTTGGTTTCAATATTTGATCTTTGCTTCAGGCGTTTGACCACATTACGGAGCCGTTCTACCGGAATGGCATTACTTTCGCCGCGAAAAGTCAGGATTTGTTCGTACGGAATGAATCCCCAGTTTTCAAAGAAACGGCGGTAATACTTCGGTTGGTAATTTTCCTGGAATAAGGGTGGATAAAACCCCTTAACGAGCAGCCCCCAGAACTTTTCACGTTCTCCAAAGTTGACGGGCCCGTCCAATACGGTAGCCCCCCGGGCTTCCACCCATTCCCGGGCTTTTTCGAAGAGCGCGAAGGCAAAAGTTTCGTTCTCTACACATTCAAAAAAGCCCAGCCCTCCAATAGGGTGCTCCTGCATTTTATTTCGGGCGTGATCCATAAAGGCTGCTACCCGCCCTGCAAGCTGCCCGCTGTCGTCGCGAAGGACCCAGCAAACGGCTTCTCCGGCCTTGAAGGTATCATTGACTTTGGGATCAAAAACAGCCTCGATATCTCCCTGAAGGGGAGCAATCCAGTGGGGATCATTTTTGTATACGATATGCGGAACCCGGTGAAAGTCTTTCCAATCCTGCTTCGAGCGAACTTCAGTAAACTTCATATGCCTTTGAAATTAATGGAGCAGTTCTTAACGGGCGCCCCTTCCCTACTCTGCGAAGGTAGCGTAAATTCGCTTTTTCTAAAACAATAATAGGCTAAGCCAATCTGAGTGCAAAGCCGTAGGCCCGCTGCGCAGGTCATTACCTGACAGGGGCCTACTGCATAAACCCAACTTGCTATACCCCTGCATTACGCGCTCTGTGAGTCGCAAGTGGGCTTGGATTTGGTCAATTGGGGTTGGTGGTTCTTATGCCGCTTCTTCCATCTTTTTGCGGTCGAGCAGTACAAATTCCTGTACCACGACCTGAGGGGAAGTGCGCTGCACACCGTTTTTGTCCTCGTAGGAATTGTAGGTGAGTTTGCCGCGTACGGCTACCTCCTTACCTTTTTTGCAGAGGTCGCCCATAATCTCGCCTAATTTGCCCCAGGCAATACAGCGGTGCCACTCGGTAGTAGTGATGCGGTCGCCGCGCTTGTTGCGGTAGCTGTCGTTGGTAGCGATTGAGATATTTGTGACAGTCTTGCCAGATGCCGTCTGGAAAATCTTTGCATCTTGTCCGAGGAAACCAATAAGGGTTACACTGTTTCTAATTCCATTCATGATTTTGAGGTTTTTTGGAGGCACCAGCCTCCCATCTACTGCCTGAGCAGTAGCTAATGATTAATAAAAAAGGTTGAAAAATTTAGCGTTATACAGAGTTAGCGGCGTAGGAGCCTGCTTAATTAATGGGCATGAATTCGCTTACAATAACTTCTGAGACGTAGCGCTTCTTGCCATCTTTGCCTTCAAAGGTGCGGTGGGCGAGCTTGCCTTGTACGGCTACTTGTTTGCCCTTTTTGAGGAGCACCTGCATGATTTCAGCAATGCTGTCCCAGCCAACCAGGTTGTGCCACTGCACGTCTACGACTTTCTCGCCATTTTTGTTTTTAAAGACCTCGCGGGTGGCGATTGTCGCACGGGCTATGGACTTGCCTTCGCCCAGCTGCTTGAATTCGATTTCTTTGCCCAGGTTACCAATCAATTGTACGTGGTTGCGTAAGTTGTTCATGACTAATTGTTTTTTGGTGATGAAATATGTTGTTGACAACTGACATCACAAAGGTGGGGGCAAAAGCAAGTCCTAGTCGACAAATAAATGGTTACTTCCGTTTGTACTCGTTTGTATTCGTTTGAAAACTTTTAATAAGCTGCAATAAATTGATTTACAGTATCTTGCAAAAAACTGGAATTTCAACCTATTTTACCCGCTTTGTATAGATTTATACGTTTACAGCAACTTAAAGGTAGGGTTAGGCCATTTTTTGCGACGATCTGAGCAACCTACGGTGCTCTCCTATTTTCGATTTTGACGACGCCTGCATCATTTCCACCTTTTTCGTACCTTCCGGCAAACTCAACCAAGATAAAACCATGATGAATGTAGGCGTGATTGGGAGCGGAGCTATGGGCAGTGGGATTGCACAAGTGGCAGCTACTGCCGGGCACACCGTATTTCTTTACGATAACAATCCGGCGGCTTTGCAACGCTCTAAGGACAAGCTGGCTAAAATTATGAACCGCCTGGTGGAGAAAGGGCGGATGGATGATGCTACGGCGCAGGCCATTCAGAGCCGTATTCATTACGTTGACAGTTTGTATGATTTCAAAGAGCCGGGTATGGTCATTGAGGCAATTGTTGAGAACCTGGAAGTTAAACGTAATATCTTTGAGCAATTGGAGCTGATTGTACCAAAGGACTGTATCATTTCATCCAATACTTCTTCGCTTTCCATTGCCGCTATTGCGGCAGTATGCAAAGACCCCAGCCGGGTACTTGGCATACATTTTTTCAACCCCGCTCCTTTGATGAAGCTGGTGGAAATCATCCCGGCTATACAGACGGATTCCGCTGTTTTGGAACAGGCCTGTGAGCGGATTGAAAGCTGGGGTAAAATTACGGTGGTAGCGAAGGATACGCCCGGGTTTATCGTCAATCGGGTGGCCCGGCCTTTCTACGGAGAGGCGCTGCGTATCCTTGAAGAGGGGCTGGCGGATGCCGCTACCATTGACTGGGCGATGACAGAGATCGGAAAGTTTAAAATGGGGCCATTTACCCTGATGGATTACATCGGTAATGATGTGAATTATACGGTTACGGAAACGGTCTTTCGGTCCTTCTTTTACGACCCACGGTATAAGCCTTCGTTTACGCAAAAGCGGTTGTCGGAGGCAGGCTATCTGGGCCGAAAGTCGGGAAGAGGTTATTACGATTACCGGGAAGGGGCACAAAATCCGGAGCCCAATAAGGATAAGAAGCTGGGGCAGGAAATCGTGTGGCGGATTCTGGTCATGCTGATCAACGAAGCAGCCGATGCCCTCTACCTCAATATTGCCTCCCGGGAGGATATCGATTTGGCGATGACCAAAGGCGTGAACTATCCGAAAGGGCTGCTGCAATGGGCGGATGAGAAAGGCATACACCACTGCGTGGAAACGATGGACCGTTTGCATCATGAATACCTGGAGGACCGGTACCGTTGCAGCCCGCTGTTGCGGAAAATGGCGAGAGATGGGATGAAGTTTTATGAGGAAGTAGAATAATCGTTATCTAAATCTTTGCGGCCATTCAGGAAATAGAAAAGCCTCTGACCATTATACTTATGTTTCAGAGGCTTTTTATTGAATCATTTCCCACCCCAGATCAATCGTTGTACACCCTGCCGGTTACCACTCTGCAATCTAATGAGGTAGACACCTGAAGGCATTCCTTGCCTCTCCAGTACCGTATTGTATGCTCCTTCTAAGTCCTGAGTTCTAACTAAACGCCCAAGCACGTCATAAAACTCAACTTTATCAATAGGCAAATCAGCACTTAAATGCACCAGCCCATTGGCGGGGTTTGGGAATAGCTTAAAGGCTGTTTCAGAGATCAGCATACGATCAAGGTTAGTAACTATTAGTCCTCCCGTTATAGTATCATTGCTATAGTTAACATCAAGGTAATGATTAGGCCCAAAAGTGTTAAAGGTATAAACTAGACTATCAGTGATAATTGGCTCCGAGGTAGAAAAGTTATGCCACAACGTATCCTCAACGATTTGAACATCACCAGGGTGCATCACCAAATCAGTCATTTTGCGATACCCTGGTATACTGCACCAATCGTGACGGGTATTCCATTCCAGTACAAATTCATTGATTATTCCTTCGCCGTAATTTTCAATTTCGACATTTTGCCGGAAAGCAATACTATAGTTACGTGAGGTTTAATGAGAATTCAAGTTTTGCTAATAAGGTTAGGCAGTATGACAGTTGGTTTTTGATCCAGGTAATCATAGGCTACTAAGCATGCGTTCATATGAACCATAGCATTGACAGGGCTACGGTGTCTGGTATGCTCTATGTCCAAGACGGTCATGAGAATATCATTAACGGATTCAATAACCCCTCTTTTCATTAACGCATAACGCTCGTGAAGCTGGATAAGCTTGGCTTTCATATTCCTGCGCACTTTAGTGATGAGTCGCAGCCCTTGAGAAAAGAAATATTCAAAAAGCTTAGTGATATACCCTTTGTCCCCATAGCAGTTCCCTTTGAGGCCTTTAAAAAGCGTGCGGAGGACGTCTTTGTTATTATCCGCGAAGTTAGCAGAGGTGAATAAAAAGTTGACCACCTGTCCTAAATTATTGATAACCAGATGCACCTTCAACCCGTAAAACCAGCCTGTAGAGGACTTCCCACGCCGGGCGACCCCCTGGAAGACCTGGTTAGAATGGATACGCTGGTTCTCACAAACAGGCAGCTTTTTGCTGTCCACATAATATTGGCCGGTACGTTCATTACGGGCGCAGCGCCATTGTAGGAAGATATGCATAAGGGGGTATAGCTTTGGGATGAAGCTCAGGAAATACTTGTAATTGACTACCGCAGGGAAGTAGCTCTTTAAGCTTGGGCGGACTAACCTTTCGTAGTAATATTGAAAGCATTTGTAGCCGGAATGATGATAGAAAATAAGGACCGTCATAGCCTCGCTATAATGTAAGGCAGAGCTCCACTTAAAGTCATGCCCATTACCAGATTGGCGCAACCATTTATCTGCTTCCTTGCAAAAATCGTCCACGTCGATAAAGATTTCAATTAGCTTATTTTCATTAATTTGCACGCTCATGAGGTTGGTGATTGAGTTGATGAAATTGGTCTTTTATCAAATTTCTCAATTTCCAACCTCTTTTTCCTTATACCTGACTGAATTTCAGATCTTTCCCGTTAAACCTCACGTTATAGTTGTAAGTTTCTCCGCTGACTTCCACATCTTCTCCAATGTTGAGCAATTCTAAATCTATGCTGCGGATACCAAGATCATAAGGATGCTGAAAAGTGAATGATGAAGGAGTAGCTTTTTTCACAAAACCTCTCCTTCCATTATCCAACTGTCCGGATACTAAGAAAGTGTCTTGCCGAAACGGTTCAACTGCAAAGATTTCTACGCCCTCTATTTCCCAATCGATTAGCAAGTCAAAGGTCTCTGTCTGCCTATTGAATAGCCAAGCTTTAAAATCTGGTTCGCCGGGTATATATACGAGTGGCTTGTCCTCGTAAGTAGTTAGTCGAATTTGCGTTGCATCGCCATTTGGTAGTGGCCAAACTCCCGTAGACAGATCGGCTCCAATATGAAAAAGGCTTCCTTCACTGATAAACCAAAACACACCATCCGCTGCTGTCATAGCAGTAGCTTCATGCTCCATAGATAACAGAATACTATCCGCTGCCCAATCTACTATCGCCACTTCTGTAGAGGTAGAAACGCCCAAATTGGTTCCAGGTAGATCAATAACTCCTACTAGAGAATCAATATCAATATCTACGGTTTGAGGAAAAAGGGTTCCACTAGCTTCCAATTTCATTAAGCCAATAGTTGTGGTGAAGAATACTGTTCCGTCTTCGTCAACTGCAAGGATTGGGCAAGTATTATCTTGCTCTCGTGGCTCAACCACAAAGATCGGGGCGTTATCCAAACAACTGAAATAGGATGCTGATGCCAGCAGATTACCAGAGGCATCAAATTTCCCTACTTTTGAAATCAGGGTGGGCCCCAGGAAGCAAGGTTCGATACCGAGCACAATGAGCGTATCCCCATGCCATACAGCCTCTACTGGTCTGGACACGTCTTCCTCTTTTATGCCGATTTCCCAACTCTGAATAGGAGCTAAATCTTTTTGCCAGTAGAAACTACTTGGAGCCTGACAATCATCGACAACACTATTGACTATCCACGCAGTTGATGTTGAAGAAAAAAACTGCTCTCCATTGGTACATAAATAAGGATGGTCGACTTCTGAGGTGAGCTCATGAAAGAAATAGTCCATTCGGTCTTCCTGTCCGGTGAGCAAGCAGGTTAACCCACAAAATAATAGGGTAAGCGCGTATTTCATGTTGATGTGGTTTAGTTCAATTCTAAAATACTTTGCATATCCATACCAGGCAACCTGCAATGTCAAAACTGCAATCTAACCAACAAAATTAGCTCGATGGGAAAAAGGAAAAATGGTCTAAGGAGCGGGGAATCAGGCTATCATGAGATAGCAACATTCAGCAAGGCTGGGGGGAGGGGATTGCCCTCAACGGCAACCGGGCTGCCGGGCAGTAGTGCCAAGGTAGCCCGGTTGTGGAGAGGCTATAAAACCAGAAAGCCCCGCTGCGGTATTCTGCAACGGGGCTTAAGGTTAGATTGAGCTGGCAGCGACCTACTCTCCCACTTTCGTAGTACCATCGGCGCTAGGGAGCTTAACTGCTCTGTTCGGAATGGGAAGAGGTGGAACCTCCCTGCTATAACCACCAGCAATTCTTGCGCTGCCCTTTGGCAGGCTATATCTTGACAAGTTGGGGTCAGAAAGTTCTTTGAAATCAAGCCTTAGTAGCGCTGTAGTGTGCGCTTGCTCCCTTTCACGGGAAGCTTTCGGGCAATTAGTACTACTCGGCTCCACACATCACTGCGCTTCCACCTGTAGCCTATCTACGTAGTCATCTTCTACAGCCCTCTAGGAATACTCATCTTGGAGCCGGCTTCGCACTTAGATGCTTTCAGTGCTTATCCGTTCCGTACATAGCTACCCAGCACTGCACCTGGCGGCACAACTGGTACACTAGCGGTACGTCCAACACGGTCCTCTCGTACTAGTGTCAGCCCTCCTCAATATTCCAACGCCCGCAACAGATAGGGACCGAACTGTCTTGCGACGTTCTGAACCCAGCTCGCGTGCCACTTTAATGGGCGAACAGCCCAACCCTTGGGACCTTCTCCAGCCCCAGGATGTGACGAGCCGACATCGAGGTGCCAAACCTCCCCGTCGATATGAGCTCTTGGGGGAGATCAGCCTGTTATCCCCGGAGTACCTTTTATCCTTTGAGCGATGGCCCTTCCATAAGGGACCACCGGATCACTTGAACCTGCTTTCGCACCTGTTCGAGGCGTCCCTCTCTCAGTCAAGCACCCTTATACTCATATGCTCTGCGCATGATTACCAACCATGCTGAGGGTACCTTTGTAAGCCTCCGTTACTCTTTAGGAGGCGACCACCCCAGTCAAACTACCCACCACGCACTGTCCCCCGAAGGGTTAGGACCAAAGTATAAAAAGGGTGGTATTTCAAGGACGGCTCCACTACCACTGGCGCGGCAGCTTCTAAGCCTCCCACCTATCCTACACATTTTATACCCTAGCACAATACGAAGTTGTAGTAAAGGTTCACGGGGTCTTTCCGTCCCGTTGCGGGTAACCGGCATCTTCACCGATACTTCAATTTCACCGAGCTCGTGGCTGAGACAGTGCCCAGATCGTTACACCATTCGTGCAGGTCGGAACTTACCCGACAAGGAATTTCGCTACCTTAGGACCGTTATAGTTACGGCCGCCGTTTACCGGGGCTTCAGTCAACGCCTTCTCCGAAGATTAGCGCCTCCCTTAACCTTCCGGCACCGGGCAGGTGTCAGACCCTATACTTCGCCTTTCAGCTTCGCAGAGTCCTGTGTTTTTGCTAAACAGTCGCCTGGGCCTCTTCACTGCGGCTCCGGGATTAACCGGAGCGCCCCTTCTCCCGAAGTTACGGGGCTATTTTGCCTAGTTCCTTAGCCACGGATCACTCGAGCGCCTTAGGATACTCTCCTCGACTACCTGTGTCGGTTTACGGTACGGGCTGCATACTTCGGCTTTTCTTGGAAGCTGCTTCTTGCTACTATCAGCTCGCCTTCGCAGGCTTGCTGTACTATCCCCCGAAGGGTTTAACGCACTATTCCATCAGTGCGCGGGCAATCCACAGCTCCGTCCCCTTTTTAGTGTATGCAGGTACAGGAATATTAACCTGTTTGCCATTAGGTTCGCCTTTCGGCTGCCCCTTAGGACCCGACTAACCCTGATCTGATTAACATCGATCAAGGAACCCTTAGTCTTACGGCGACAGAGTTTCTCACTCTGTTTATCGTTACTCATGCCTACATTTTCTTTTCCAGCCGCTCCACAATACCTCACAGTACTGCTTCAGCGCAACCAGAATGCTCCCCTACCATACTGACGATCCGAAGATGTCAGCATCCATAGCTTCGGCGGCACGCTTGATGCCCGATCATTTTCCGCGCAGGAACGCTCGACTAGTGAGCTGTTACGCACTCTTTAAATGAATGGCTGCTTCCAAGCCAACATCCTAGCTGTCATAGCATCCCCACCTCGTTCATTCAACTTAGCGTACACTTGGGGGCCTTAGCTGATGGTCTGGGTTCTTTCCCTCTCGGCAATGGACCTTCGCACCCACTGCCTCACTGCCAGTGCAGTATCATGGCATTCGGAGTTCATCAAGGGTTGGTAGGCGGTGAAGCCCCCTAGCCTTATTGGTAGCTCTACCTCCATGATACTCTTCCTGACGCTGCACCTAAATGCATTTCGGGGAGTACGAGCTATCTCCGAGTTTGATTGGCCTTTCACCCCTACCCACAGGTCATCCGAACATTTTTCAACATGTACCGGT
>NZ_OZ245931.1:3895000-6305000 GCF_965229835.1 Phaeodactylibacter xiamenensis | reverse complement strand
TGTACATCGTTGATGGCTTTGATGGCTGCGTCTGTATCGGAATAGGCGGTGAGCAGCACCCGCTTGGCTTCCGGGTATAATGGCCGGGCACGTTCCAGAAATTCCACCCCCAGCATTTCCGGCATCCGCTGATCAGAAATGAACAGGGCGACTTCTTCTCCCTTTTTCTTTAATGCGTCCAGCGCCTCCAGCCCTTCGTTAGCGCTTTCCGTGCTGATGATGCGATAGTCTTCCTTATAAGCATTGCGGAGGTCGCGCTTCAGTGAGCGCAGTACCTGCGGGTCATCATCAACGGAAAAGATTATGGGTTTGCTGTTGTTGGCCATTCGTGTAAGTTTAAGCGGTGGGGAAACAAAGGGTAAAAACGGTGCGCCCGGGTTTTGAATCCAGGGTAATCTTGCCTTTGTGGCGGTCTACTATTTTTTTGACGATATCGAGCCCCATTCCGGTCCCCTCCCCCATAGGTTTGGTGGTGAAAAAAGGTTCGAAAATCCGGGTTTGGTCTTCTTCGGGGATGCCGCTGCCGTTGTCTTCGATGTCTACACAGACATACTCACGGTCAGGGTAAGTGCGGACAATCAGCCGGCCACCGGGTGGCATGGCATCAACGGCATTGACGATGAGGTTGGTCCAAATCTGGTTGAGCTCACCGGCAAAGCCCTGTACCGCAGGCGCCGACTGGCAGAAGTCTTGGACCAGTTCGATTTGCTTGCCTTTGAGTTGATGCCGGAGCATGGTGAGGGTACTTTTCAGGCCTTCGTGGACATCCACAGGTTCGAGGGCAAGGCCCCGGTCCATGTGCGAGTAGTCTTTAATGGAGCGCACCAGGCTGGAAATTCGGTTAGAGGCTTCGTTGATTTCCTCTACGAGGCGTTCCAAGCTGAAGGTACTTTCCATCCACCAAAGGATAGAAGGCAGGGGATGCCCGCCTACGATCTTTTCGATCCCAGACAACTCTTCTGCGGTCATACCAAAATCGGCGAAGGTTTCGGAAATGTCTTCAGCGCCTTCAATATCGTGGTCTTCCAGCCAATCGAGCATATCATCCAGGCGTTCTTCCCGCTCCATGAGGCTGAGGGACAAGGAAGGGGCTTCCTGGATTTTCCCAAACAGAATAGCGTTGATCTGATCGGTCTGCTCAGGGGAAATGCCCATCGTCATGATCGCCTTGAATTTTTCCGGCGTGGAATGTACTTTTTGGTATAGTTCCTGCGCATTGCGAACCATAGCAGAGGCCGGGTTATTCAATTCGTGGGCCAGTCCTGCGGAGAGTTTCCCCAAAGCCATGAGTTTTTCGGCCTGAAAGCGCTGGGAGGTGAAGTCCCGCACCCGGTCGCTCATTCGGGCAACGAGTGCCTGCGTAAGGGCGTAGCTTCGGTTGACCATTTCTGTAAAGTGCTGCCGGTGGAGTTCCAGCGTGTAAGTTGGTTGCAGGGCAATGCCCTCTGCCTGGGCATGGGTCATACGGGAGAAGGGCAGGACTCCGGTGATATAGCCGGTTTCAAAAACGCCCAGTTCTAAAGTTTGTCCACCGCGTGTGGCACGGATGACATACTGCCCGCTGACAATAACCTGCATATGATCTACGGCATCACCGGGGCGGAACAGGGCTTCGCCTTTTTTATAGAGGTGATAATCGGAGGCATCAATCATCCACTGCAGGGCTTCCGGAGGTATTTCGGAGAAAGTATCGAAGGCCTGGATTTGCTGGAGCAGGTCTTCAGGCTTGGGTGCTATGGGCATTAGGTTGTAAGGTTGTACTAATTATAGGTACATTGCGACCACAAAAATGGTTGCACCCTATGAGCCAGTCAAAAGAACTGGGCGAGAAGCCCATCGGCCCGCTGTTGCGGAAAATGGCAGTCCCGGCTTCCGTGGGTATGCTTGTGATGTCCATTTACTCGATTGTGGATACGATCTTCGTTGGGTTATGGGTAGGCACACTGGGCATTGCGGCCATTACGGTGGTGATGCCCATTATGTTCCTGATTTCCAGTATGGGGATGGCGATTGGCGTGGGAGGCAGTTCGATTATTTCGCGGGCGCTGGGCGGCGATGATCATGATAAGGCCTGCAAGGTATTTGGTAATATGGTCACCCTGACGCTATTGCTGGTGGTCGTGCTGGGTTTGGGGCTATCGTTTTTCCTCACGCCGGTGTTAGAGCTCTTTGGTGCGCAGGGCGATATTATGGAACCGGCTAAATCCTATTTTACAATTGTGCTGCTTAGTGTGCCCGGTCTGGCCTTTGCCATGATGGGCAATAATGTGATGCGGGCGGAAGGAGCGCCGAATATGGCGATGTTTACGATGATGGTGCCGGCTGTGGCGAATCTGATTCTGGATCCGATTTTCATTGTGTGGCTGGACTGGGGCATTGAAGGGGCAGCATGGGCCACCACCCTGTCCTATTATGCGAGTGGCGGGTTCACGCTATGGTTTTTCCTTTCGGGAAGGTCAGAGCTAACGTTGTACCGGAGCAGCATGGCGCTTGACCGAAGACTTGTGCGGGATATCTTCAGTATTGGTATTGTCACTTTAGCCCGGCAGGGCACGATTAGCCTGCTGACCATTGTGCTCAACCGTACGCTTTTCCAGTATGGCAATGAAGTGGCAGTGGCCATGTACGGCATTATCAACCGGGTGATGATGTTTGCGAATTTCCCGGTGCTTGGTATCACGCAGGGGTTTATGCCGATTGTGGGGTACAATTTCGGAGCGGGCAAGCTGGAGCGGGTCCGCAGCATTATCAATTACTCTATTCGGAGTGGCACAGTGATTTCCCTGGGATTGTTTGCGGGGATTCTGTTTTTTGCAGACTCTATCGTGTCCATTTTTACCAATGACCCGGAGCTGATCAGCCAAACGCCCCGGGCGCTGATGCTCAGTTTTCTGGCGGTGCCGCTGATTACAGCGCAGTTGGTGAGTTCTGCCTACTTCCAGGCGATTGGGAAAGCCTGGCCGGCATTAATACTCACACTAACGAAGCAGGGGTTTTTCCTCATTCCTTTTGTGCTCATTCTGCCCCGGTTTTTCGGTTTGGATGGGGTATGGTATGCCTTCCCTGTATCGGATGTGCTGGCCGTGGCGGTTACATATGGGTATTTGCGGTATGAGTTGGGGAGGAAGGCACCGTATGAAGTTGAAGCAGCTCAGGCATCCGGCGGAGATTAGAGCAGCCCCTGATACAGGTCTGACATTACCAACTCAAAATCTCCCATCTGGAAAGATTGGCTTGAGTCATTGAAATCGGTACTTTTCCATCGATCCGTACCAGGCATTCGCTCAAAAAGGGTCACAAAGGGGCGGTCCTGCTCCAGGTAAATTATGAACTGCAGGGAGGCGATAGATTTGTATCCCTGTAACTTTTCCCCGAAGTCACGGTTACGGCTTGATGGAGAAATCACCTCTGCTACCATCCAGGGGTTAGTATGGGCAGTCTTTCCCGGAGCATATTCATGGATGGAAGGTATTCCATGTACGACGGAGACATCAGGTGCATAAGCTTTCACTTGATGCTCCATAAACACATGCCGATTACTGCCGTACCTCCGGTATTCGGTATTCCCCTTTAAGCAAACAAAAAGTACACCAAGGAGATTAGCAACGAGTTGCTCGTGGTGGTCAGATGCTATACTCATAATAATGATTGAGCCATCTTCAAATTCGACCGGATACTCGACCTGTTGCAGAACGTCGATGAAAGTAGCGTAATCAGCAGAGAACCGGTGCAATTCCGGGCCTAACTTTAGACGATCAGACAATGACAGTGGAATGGATACGGCTGTGCTCATAATCTAAAAATAACACTTTCCACTCAAAAAAACAACCGGCGCCGGAACACTGCCCGACGCCGGTCTCACCTAATTTTATACTGACGATTGAGTGGTTTGCCACAGCAAACCTACTCAATGCTTGCCCGTGTCTTGCCGCCTTTGGGCTTTGACCACCTTAAAGGCAGGAGGGTCAGCATTTACGCTGGGAAGTGGCTTGCGCTTGCCGTGACAAGCTATGCTTCGTCAGTGGCCGATGTCGCAAATCCAAGATCCCAGACGATGAATGTCTGGATAGTGACCCGACATTTATCGTCGGTGACCACTTCGTATTGCGTATATCAACGGTGTTTACTTCGTTTTGAGGAGGCGCAGGATGCTTGGTGCCTGACCTTCCCGGCGGATCTCCAGCAGGTAGAGGCCATCGGGGTGGTTGTGCAGGCCCCACTCGGTTTGTACCGTGCCCGTCTGAAGGACACGCTGCTCCAGTGCCTGCCCTACCGGGTTGCGCAGGACAACGGTGGCCGGCGCCTGAAGTGCCTCCCCGAAGGACAAGGTAAATGGCCCGCCCGTTGGGTTGGGGAACAAGCGGGGCTCCGGCAGCTGCTCCCCGGTTGCGATGTCCAGGTCTGGCATGGAAAGGTTGCCGCCGCCGGACGACAGCCAGTTGACCCGCCCGAAGGTAGCTGAGCCCTGGCCGTTGGGGTCTGTAGTAAAGACCGCCAGCCCCATTTCCACGCATTGGTTCATCGGCAGGTAGACTTGATGGAAGAGCTGCCAGCTACTGCTATTCGGTGTACGGTAGAAGCCACGAATCCAGTCTCCCTGACGGACCAGGCGCAAGCGGGTGGCAAATGGAGCGAAGGAGCTGCCTGATGACTTATTGCCTCCGGTTAGGTAGCGGGTCTCCCGGCGCAGCAGGTTACCCAAATTGGAGTATATAGCTGTCATCTTACTGCCGGGGGCGCTGCTTTCACGGATCATGATGCCCGCATAGCCATTGGTGACGGCTTCGATATCCGCCTGTATGCCCCCATTGCCACAAAGCGGGCGGTGTACGTAAGCGGCTTCATCGGCATTGCCTGGGAAGAGATTATACCCACCTGTGCTGATGTCAAACACCCCTCTTGGGGCAATGCAGGGGTTGTAGGCATAGTCGGAGCCGCTGCCCGGGTCACCTATGTCTGTGGCGGACCAGCCGGCCGGCAGGTCTGTGCCCGGTACGATCGTCACCTGAGCGGTACAGCTCGCGCTGCCGCCCACCCCATCAGTAGCGGTGAGGGTTACGGCCTGAATGCCGAGGTCATCGCAGTTAAAGTACTCCTGATCCAGGCTGAGCATGCCAGTGCCACAAGCCTCCGAGGTGCCATCGTCTATCATGCCGGGCGTAAGGAAGAGGTTGCCATCGGGGTCCAGCTCGGCGGTGATGTTGCTGCAGCCAACGGTAGGGACGCAGTCCGGGCAGTCGGTATTTACGGGCTCATAACTACCAGTCACGGTAGGGGAAAATTCGGTCCAAATGCCGTTGACCCGTGCACGTACCTTTACGCCAACGGAAGCGGCGTTAGTAAAACAGGCCGTACATTCATAAACGCTACTCGTTAACACCGTATTGCTATTGAGCAAAGGCACAGATGCCCCTGTAACAGTCAATACCACGTTATACAAATCCGCCCCCTCAACAGCAGTCCACGCCAGTGGGATGGTGATGCCTTCTTCAGGGCGGCCCTCATTGGAGCAGCCGTTGTCCAGGATGGCCCCCTCTGTAAATGCGGTGATGGAAGGCGGGTCAATCGGGCATGGCCCACACAGCAAGCCACCACAGTCCACGCCGGTCTCATCGCCATTCTGAATGCCATCGCTGCAGGTCTCGCAGGAGCCATCGTCCTGATTGGCGGCCGGGTTGTAGTTGTGGGCGGTGGGGTCGGTGCAGCCGGGGATCGTGGGTAGTGCTTCCACACAAATTTCGAAGTCAGACCAGAACTGTGGCCCATTGCCATAAGTCCAGACCTGAATAAATATATCCGTATTGGGTGGTATAGAGGCCGGGTACCCTAATTCCGGAACCGAGACCGTCTGATCACAGGCAACAGGAGTGAGGCTACCACAGCTACCGGTATGGATGGCTATACCAGAGCCATTATTATTTTGGAAATTGACCGTCACATTGATGCCGCCCGGCCATCCCCCAACACCGCTATTGACGACAAACCATACATCATCATCCGACCAGGAGTTGTTCCCACAGCCGGGGCTCACACCCGAATTGGTGGCATTGACAGTAGTATAGTCTGCATAAACGCAATTGCCTTGTGGGTAAACGGGCAGGGCAATAGCCTGTCCGCATTCATCATTGGCAACTGAGCATGGCCCGCACAGCAGCCCACCGCAGTCAACTCCTGTTTCATCGCCATTCTGAATACCGTCGCTGCAGGTCTCGCAGGAGCCATCGTCCTGATTGGCAGCCGGGTTGTAGTTGTGGGCGGTAGGGTCGGTGCAGCCGGGGATGGGGGCTGCTTCAGTCGTGAAAGATTCCTCCGTACAGCCAGTCGCGTCTCCACCAGCGTTATAAGGAGTAAGGGTCACGTAGATCGTCGCCCCATACGGCAGCATACCGGGATCGTAGGTAGTCACATTGCCCACATCGACATCATCGAGAATATCGACACCTCCTGAAGTGGTACCCATACTCAGGCGGTAACCGGTAGCGTCCGGCACGGCGGTCCAACTCAGGTCGGCGTCAACGGACACATCGATGGCGCCGTTGAGCGGGCTGCTCAGGCTCGTGCAGGCGGGCGGGGCGGTACACGCGCCGGCCCCGGTATTACAGAAAGCCTGGAAATCGCCGCCGCCGGGCAGACCGGGGTTGTTGGAAAAATCCACAATGTCGCCACAAAGATCGTTTAGTTCACTTGGAAAACAACCGGAAAGCTGGTTATTCTGAACGTAAAGGTTGGTCAGGCTGGCAAGGGCACCTATTTCTTCGGGGATCGGCCCTGATAGCTCGTTATCATTTAAGGCTAAGTGCCACATATTATCCAAACTACCTAATTCTGGCGGTATGGGACCAGTCAACTCATTGTTTGCGAGATGTAAATACCATAGTTCAGAAAAATTACCAAACTCAGCAGGAATAGGGCCACTTAACTGGTTGTTTTGCAACGTCAGGGTTCTCAATTGGGTCAAATTCCCCAATTCCATAGGAATAGGGCCGCTTAATTGATTGTTATCTAGCCATAAAGTCCCCAACCCACTTAGGTTGGCCAACTCCTGTGGTATCGAACCGCTTAATTGATTTTCACTCAAGGTTAGCGTCCCAAGGTTCAGGTTCCCTAATTCCGGAGGGATGGCGCCGCTCAATTGATTGGAATGTAGCTGTAATCCCCTCATATTGCTCAGATTAACCAATTCAGGTGGGATCGAGCCGCTTAGTTGGTTATTCTCTAGGTAGAGAAAACGAACCCCGCTTAAGCCTCCCAACTCCGGGGGAATAGAGCCGCTTAACTGATTATCGTGAAGGTAAAAACGGAATACCTGAGTCAAGGTACCCAATTCAGGTGGGATAGAACCCGTCAATTGGTTGTCCCCTAACCATAGATCGTAAAGTTGACTCAGGTTTCCAAGTGTGAATGGAATACTACCAGTCAATTGGTTGTCAAACAGATAGAGATTTCGAAGACCTGCCAAATTACCGAGTATCCCTGGAATGCTTCCCGTCAACTGATTATTGGCCAGGTTGAGAGTGTGTAACTGAGTCAGACTTCCCAATTGGAAGGGGATCGGCCCACTCAGTTCGTTTACGCGCAAATGCAGGTCTTCTAATTGGGTGAGTTGTCCAATTTCCTCCGGGATATTTCCATTTAGCTGATTCCAAGATAGATGTAGCTCGGTCAGATTAAATAAGGAGCCAATTTCGGGAGGGATTGGCCCCAGCAGACCGTTACCTCCTTTCGCGTGAGAATAATTGCAGTCATTTTCTCCATCAAGATCCAAACAGGTGACACAACCCTCTGCACTAATGGTCACACCATACCAGGTATCCATCGGCTGATTCAGATCCCAGGAACTGATCCAATTGGGACCGTTAGTAGCATTATAGAAGGCGACCAGGGACAAAGAGTCATTCTGTCGGCAGGAACTATTGGTTGTAGCGACTGTTTTATCGTGAATGTCAGGCTGGGGCAAAGTATTCATTCCTGCTAATGCCAAAGGTGACCCGACCAAAAAAAGTATGTAAATTAACAAAAGAGGTTTAAGCAAACTACAGCTCAGGTTTGCACGATAAGTAGCATGGGCTAATAACGAAATTGTAAAAACACTTGCCGGTACTTCTCCGTAATAATTTTGATGAGAGACCAGCGTAGAGCAGCTAGCAGCCGACCGTCCATTTGATTTTCCGGGTAAAGTTTGATTCATGATTATATAAAGTTTGGTTTAAACAGGCACGAACTGACTGGAGCACCACCTGCCTGTGCAAGTGTGCCATAGTCAATTCCAAAAAAGGACCGGACAATCGGGTGTGGTTGGGAGTGCTGCGGCGCAGCGGGTATCAATTGGTTTCCCCGGGATATAGCAGGGTGTAAGCGGGTATAAAAATAAGATAGCCTACAGTGCGGGCAAAGGGAAAAAACAGGAGTGGTCGATATTGGGTATGAGTGGTCGATGGTCAGATTAAGTGGTCAAATTAGGAGGGGGGTTGGGAACACAGATTGTAGGGATTGCGCAGATTTGCACTGATTCCGGGAAGGTCCTCCAGCGGGGCGGGTCTCGTTGAGCAGATCAGTGTGATCAGTCAGATCAGCGTCATCAGTGTACTATTATCGTGCGTGGCGGGTTGGAACACGGATTAGACTGATTACGCAGATTTGCACTGATTTCCGGGCGGGCCATCCAGCGGGGCGGGTCTCGTTGGGCAGATCAGCGGCATCAGTGTACTATTATCGTGCGTGGCGGGTTGGAACACGGATTAGACTGATTGCGCGGATTTGCACGAATTTCCAAGAGCCCTCCCCAAGCATTTTACCCCCACCTCATTACCGGCGCAGCATATGCTGGATTTTGTCTATCAACCGTTTTAAGCTAGGCCTGTCCGAAGTCAGCGCCCCGCTCACGTCCCGGTAAAAATCAGCGCCCCGGCGGCGGGAAGCCTGAAGCTGCTCACCATTTCTCAAAATGAGGTATTTCTCACCTGAGGTATAGCGCTGTATGTGTAGTTCGTTAACCAGGTGGGTTGGGCTGATCCGATGAAAGCCACCTTCTCCACTTAGTAAGTGTTCGTAGTATTTCAGGTTTTGGGACGATGCTAATCGTTGCCCATCCTCCAAATGTACGATAGTGGCGGGCCCTTTGGATTCTATGTAGACTACTTTTCCTTTGTGGACAATCTCCATATCGCCATGGAGTAAAGGCACCGACATCACTGGCCGAAGCCGTTGCCCCCGGCGTTCCAGCAATTCCATCATGAGGCCGAGTTTTTCGATGATCGCCTGCTGATCCTGGTCCTTTCGGCAGGCCCGCTCTACAGCGCTGCGCAGCTCATCAGGATTGATGGGTTTCTCGATAAAATCAAGGGCGGCATACCTCATTGCACGTTGGACATTCTCCTTGCTCCCGTGCCCGGTCACGAAAATCAGGTGGGCATTGAGCAGGCGCTGTGACTCCAGGGTGTTTAAAAGGCTAAAAGAGGTGCCCTGCTTAATCTGTATATCCAGAAAAAGCAGGTCAGGCCGGACCTCCCGGATCAGCTCCACGGCATCGGGCAGGCAGTCCGCTATCCCGGCGATTTTCATGTCCGGAAAGGATTCTCGTAAGTGGTGCTGCAGCAATTCGGCCACAGGCAAACTGTCTTCAATAATTGCGGCGGTCATAAGCTGTTGTTCTGTTGGTTTGTATCGTTAATTGTACTATTGTGCCGCCACCGGGGCGGTCGGTAATATCTAATTCAATGTGCTGCCCCATGTTGTTGAGCAGGCGGATGCGCTCGTAGACCAGGGCGGTCCCTCTCGACTTAAAACTCCCCATGGAAGAGGCTTGCAACTCAGATGCCGCCTGCCGGCCAATACCGTCATCCATGATCCGGCAATATAATGCCTGACCTTCCATTTCAAAGTGGAGCAACAGATGCCCATTATTTTTACCCAGCCGGAAACCATGCTCTATGGCGTTTTCCACAAAGGGTTGCAGCAGCATTGGCGGAAGGGATATCTCACTTACAGGTACTGCTTTGGGCAAGGCAATCTCAAAGGTGAAAAGCCCGGGGTGCAAAACCTGCATTAACTCCATGTAGTGGGTCAGGAGTTCCACTTCCTCGGTAAGGCGTACGGTATTGTCCGCCTTCACGCTACTATTTAGATCAGCAGAAAGGCTGGATTCCATAAAATGGCCCATTAATTTCGCTAACCGTTGAATTTGCTGGTCCAGGGCATCGGGGTCGCCTTGCTTTGAAAAGTGTTGCATGGCCGTCAGCGTATTGTTGATGAAGTGGGGGTTGAGCTGCGCCTGCAGGGTATGTACCTGGTAAAAAGTCAGTTGCTGCTCTTTCTCCCGCAGGGCCAATTGTGCCTTTTGATTTTTACGGAAATACCGGTAAATACCGATCGAAAGCAACATAAGCAGCCCACTTAGTACGAGCCCTGCCCACGCTGCCTGATAATAGAAACCGGGCGCCTTGTAAAAAGGCTGACTCACAGAGAAGTGCAATACATCTACCGTAGCGTGGCGGGTATCTGCAATGCGCAGGCGCACCTCAAAGGTGTAGTCGCCGGAGGTAAGATTGGCAAAGTGGGCAAAGGGCTCCTCCTGCCAGGCACTCCAATTGGTATCGCGTTCCAGCAAGCGGTAACTGTATTGGTGGCGAAGGGTAGAAGCAAAACCAATGGGCTCAAACTGCAGGGTGGCTTCATTGACACCGTAGGGCAAGGCGATGAATTCATCCGATAAAAACCCAATAGGGCTTCCATTGATGCGGAATATCCGTACCTGCGCCGGGGGCTGATCAAAACTGATCGCGTCTACATCAATGAAATAGGCACCATTCCCTGCCGGCACCCAATAACGGTTCTCGCGGTCCAGGTAACAGCTGCTTTGACCTGATTCCAGGCCAAAAAAGCCATATCTATAGTTGTAGTTTTTTATCCGGAGCTGTCCGGTGGCTTTGTAGTGCGCCCAGTCCACTACCTTGATCTCGTTTTGCTCGGCAATCAGCATCAGGCCGTTGGGCGTAAAGGTGATGTCCATGACCCAAACCTGAAAAATATCAGGCCGAAAGGCTATCAGGCTGTCTGTTGCCGCATTGTAATACATCAGCCCTTCTTTGCTACCCACCCACAGCACACTGTCTGCTGCGATACTCAAGGATATAGCCCCACGCTGAGGAGCCCGTTTTTCATATATATCAATCTCTCCCGTTTGAATATGCATACGTGCCAGCCCGGCTGAGGAACCCCACCAGTAGTAGCCATCGGGGCTGCGGCAGATGGAAACAACAAATTTGCGGGCATGTGCGCCGCTATCGGCTTGTATGAGTTTTACGGGCCCCTCTTCTTTCTTTAGAAGGAGGCGGCCATTCGTAGCCCCGGCCAGCAGGCACTGCCCTACAGTATCGTAGTATGTACCCAAGATGGCACTGCTTTCCTTCTCCTGCAACAGGTAGTCTGCCGGCTTAATGTAGTGGTCGAATACACCATCCCGATAACGGATCACACCGTGGCTGAACGCAAAATACAGATGCCCGTCCCGATCCTGAGAGGGGCTGAAATACATACTTTCCGTGGAAATAGCACCACCTTCATCATCGGTCAGCTCAATTGGCACTTTTTCGGCAGGTCCACCCATCTCGAAAGCATACAATCCATGATTGTAGTTGGGCGACCAATAGCGGTATTCATCATCTTGTAAAATACCCCAGGGCAGCGGCAGTTCCTCATTCCCATAGTAGAAAAACCCATGAGGAAAGTACTGGAATATGCCGTTTTCGGTGCCGATCCAAATATGGCCATCTCTGTCTTCCAGTAAAGCATTCACCATTACTCCTGAAAGTAAAGTTTCAGGGGCTCCATCCTTAGATATCCGTACCAATTGTTTCCAGTCTCCCAAATAAACATCCCCTGACTTGGTCATCAGTTGACGGGTTGCCCTTAGAGGCACATTCTTTAGGACCGTGTCCCTTACATCAGCGCCATAAACATTTGTCAGGCTATCCCTCTTTTCCAAAAAACTAAGCCTTCCAGCGTAATTTACCCCATAGGGCGTCCCATCAAACTGATGTGCCAAATGGAATTGCCCTTCGCTATACCGCCAGGCGTTGTGGTCTGAGAAAAACAGTGTGCCCTCAAGGGTGGGCTGAGGCAGGAAACCAGACATGGAAACGTCTTTGATTTCTGGCTGCCCCTCGACAACGAATTCATATTTACCCCTTTTAAACAACAGTATTTTGCCATCTGCATCAATGGTCAGCACACTCCCGTCGTCCAGGCAGGCTACAGGTTGGTTTTTTCGCAATAGCCGGGGAAAGTATTCCCAGGTTTGCCCGTCAAAAACCAGCAGGCCTGCTCCGGAAGCGGCCCAGAGACGCCCGGCTTTATCTTCATCAAAAGCAAAGATATTGGTGGCTGGCACCCCTTCTTCAAGGAAGTAGTTTTCAAAGGTGGCACCGTTAAATTTGCTGATGCCGCTTTTAGTACCCGCCCAGATATAGCCCCGGCTATCCTGGAACAGTCCCAGCACCTGCTGCTGCACCAAGCCATCATGCACAGTGAAATGATTTACGGGAAGTTTTTGCCCGGCGGCATCATACCAGGCCAGCAGCGCGGCAACTGCGAACAGGTAGTAGTTTTTCACTTGTTTGGGGTTAGTTCTATAAGGCTAATATAGGATTTTCTAAAACAACATTGCGAGATTGGCTCGAAAAACTAACTTTGTAGTGCGGCAAAAAGAAGCCCTCTCCTAAATCCTCCCATCTAACTCTATCAGTCAAGTAGAGTGCTCCACTGGAAAGCCTATGGAATGTTACGAATTGTGATCCCCAAATTATGGAGCCGCAAAGCCTTTCCCAATCCTCCACTGCTTCTTCTATCTTTGTAAAAAAACACCATGCAGGAAGGCCTCAAACGCATCGCTACCATGGTGGTGCTCCGCCACGAAGACGCGTTTTTATTGCTCGAACGGAATAAAATGCCCAATGCCGGCATGTACGTGCCCGTGGGCGGGAAGGTAGAGCCCTACGAACGGCCCATTGATACCGCAGTGCGAGAGACGGCCGAAGAAACCGGTATTCAACTGACGCGGGAGCAACTGACCTACGGCGGAGTGCTCACAGAAACCTCACCGGTTCATTACAACTGGCTGTGTTTTATTTTCATCGCAGCTATCGAGTGGGTGCCGCCGCCGCCCTGTGACGAAGGCACCCTGCATTGGATTCCGCGCAGTGGTTTGCTTGATGTCCCTACCCCTCCCACGGACTGGCAGATTTATGAATACCTGCTGAGCGGGCAGCCGTTTGCGCTTGACGCCCTGTACGACGCAGAACTCAACCTGCTGGAAATGCGGGAGGAAATTTCCGGTAAGGTGGTCTTTCCTCAGAACCGGGATTCCAGGTAGTACGGCAGCATTTTGCGCCAGGTCGGCCAGTCGTGCGGCATATCCGGGCCCCAGACGTCAAGCTCATGGTCGATGCCCTTGGCGTGCAGGATGGCAGAAAAGCGGCGGGAGGCATCCGGGTTTTCCCAATCGCCCTGACCGGTAACAATATGAATGTGGTTGCTGCGGCGAATTTGCGTCAGCAGGCCGTGGTCCTCCATATTGGGCAGGTACTGTACCGGCGAGTTGAAATACACATCCTGATCGTGGTACCCTTTGGTGTAGGTGCTCAGATCGTAATCGCCACTCATACCGATGACACCGCTGAAGAGGTCTGGCCGGCGGAAGAACAGGTTGACGGAGTGCAAAGCCCCTAAAGAAGCCCCGCAGGTGATGATGGGGGTGTCTTCGCTCGTCATGCTTTTGATGAATGGCACGACTTCCTCAAAGACATACTCATTGAACTGCTGATGCCGGATCGCTTTGTGGCGGGGGTGCATATTGGGATTGAGCCAGCTCTCTGCATTGATGCTGTTGATGGAAAACACCTTCACTTTGCCCGCGTTGATGGGCCCTGCAATGGCGTCAATCAGGTGGAAGCGCTCGTACTCCAGGTAGTCGGCAGCGGCCGTTGGCAAAAGGAGCAGGGCAAAGCCGTAGTGCCCGTAGACGGCTACTTCCATTTGTTTGTTGAGGCGGGGGCTGTGCCAGGAATGGATGTCTCTGTTCATCGTTGGTTTTTAATTTCGCGCAAAGATAGCAGATTAGACGATAATTAAGCCCATAAAGTCTGGAGGGAGTCCCTACTTCATCAGTGCCGGCCGCTGCGTCACCTCGTGGTAGCAGATGTAGCCTTCCTTAAAGTAATGCAGGACCATACTTTTGCGGGGCTGGCTTTTATCGCGATGGGGCTCACCGCCGTGCAGCAGGTTGGCGTGCCAGATCAGTACATCGCCGGCCTGCGCTTCGAAGATACGCTTTTCCAGTCCCCACTCCTTAACCTTTTTTTCCATCATCTGCTCGTAGGCGGAGTAAGGCTGATCGCCAATTTTCCAGCGGTTGCCTTCATTACCATAGGCGTCGTTGAGCAGGTAGGGTAGTTTGTGGCTGCCGGGATAATAATGCAGGGGGCCGTTGTCTGGCGTCATGTCTTCGAGGGCAATCCATACGCCCAGCAGGCCGCCGAGTGGATAGGTCGTCATGTGGACAGAGTCAGAATGGGTCTTTTGCTCGCTGCCCTCATGCACGAAGTTGATGCTTTGGAAAAGCCGGGCTTCCCCATCAATGAGGTAGTTGAGAATGGCCTGCAGGTGGGGGTGCTCGCCAATACGCCTCAGGAAATCGCTGTGGTGGATGGCAAACATCAGCTTTTTGTTGCTGTATCGAAAGCGCAGGGACTGATCGTCCAACAGGCGCTGCACCTCAGCGTTGGCCAGGCCTACTTCATCGGGGCGCAGCCAGCCTTTAAGCACCGCGTAGCCTTCCTCAGGGTAGGCCAGCAAGCTTTCCTGAGTGGCAGGATTGAGGATAGAAAACAGGGCGTCTGCCTTCAAGCCGGCAATATCCGGCTCAATGCTTTCTTTCCGGGCGCCCGGCAGATGGTCAAAATCAGCACTGCTGATGGGCTCGTAGTAACGTTTGTCCAATCCGTACCTGGAGTACAGGGCATTGAGGTGCCCTAAGCGGGCCTGCTGAAAGTAGTTGTAAAGGGCGTAAGTCCACTTGTATTGCCGTATCCATCCGATCATGCCATTCCGGTTTGGCGGCAAGATAACGGTAATCGGCGGGAATGCCCAACATACAAAGGCTACTTCCTCCGCTTCGCCCCTTCCATAGCGGGGAGCATGGGTGCATTCTTTTCCTGGTACGGCCCCATACTGCGGAGAATGGAATCCAGCAGGCCGATAGCCTGAGTGATGTAGGCGCCTTTGTTGAGCATGACGCATTCTGCCCGCTGTGCCATTACGGCATCCGTTATTTCGGCCCGGCTGGGGATGCCTTTCTTGGCGAGGTTTTCCAGTACCTGTGTAGCCCAAATGTCTGGCAGGTGGGCCGCCTGGCAGAGCGACATAATCTCTTCCTGTACCCGGCCGATTTGGTCCCAACCGGCCTCGATGGCCAGGTCTCCCCGGGCAATCATCACACCGATGGGGTAAACAGCCATGCCTTCTAACAAGATGTCAACGAGGTTGTCAAAGCCGGCCTGGGTTTCGATTTTCAGGATGATGCCAATGCGGTTGGCTGCGCCGAGTTGGCTGAGCTCGTCAATCAAATCGCGCACGTCCTGGGGGCTGTTGACAAAAGATAAGTTGACCACATCTGCGTGTTCGGCTACGAAGGGCAGGTCTTTGCGGTCTTTTGTAGTCAGGCCACGGATGCTTAAATTGCTGTCGGGAAAATTGATGCCCTTATCGGCCCTGAGTTTGCCGCCGCCTTCTTTGGTGTGGAGGATTTCGACGTACAATTCTCCGTCTTTTACTTTGCGGATAACGCCTTCGATCTGTCCATCGTCGAAAAGTATGGGTTCACCAACTTTCACCTGCTCGAAAACCTCCTCAGAAGTACAGGAGATGTGGGCGACATCTGTGAGCTGCCCATTGTCATCGTATTTGGCAGACTCCCCCAACTCGTTGGAACGATGAATGCGCAGGGTATCGCCTGTGGTCAGCAAAATGGGGGCTTCCAATGGCGGCAGTACCCCTACCGTCAGCGGACGCGATTTAAGTTTCTTATCGGTAAAGAGCTGACTGCCCTCCCCCAGGTAAACGGTACGGTAGGCTTCGGCAAGACAGCCGTCATCGAGGACCTTCGTAACCCTAAACTGACGCTTTTTGTGGCGGGTGTCCCGACAGTGCAGCTTGTCGCCGGGTTTCATTTTTTTGAGCTCCACGGAAGACAAGGGCAAGTGTGGATAAGGCTTGGTGGGGTGCGGAGCCGGGGCGATCCATACTTCCACCGGTTGCTTGACCCGGCCAAGGCTATCCTTAGGGGTTTTAAAGCGGCGCACCTTTAGGCCGGGTTGCAATTCACCGGTACGGATTTTAGGGCCGGCAAGGTCCATAGCGACCTGACAGTGGACGCCAAGCGCGCGGGAGGCCGTGCGTACATTCGCAATCATCTTCTTCCAGGCTTCGGGCCCGTCGTGGGCGCAGTTGATCCGGGCACAGTTCATGCCTTTCTGTACCATCTCATAGACCAGCTCCGGCTGTTCGGCAGCCTCACCGGGTAAGGTTACCATAATGCGGGTACGCCGCCCTTCGGTGCGGTAGCCCAAAAGCTTCCGGGTATGGGTGCGCACAATTTCCTGCGCCTTGGTGATCGTGAGATTGACACGTTCCTTTTCCACGAATTCGCCCAGGAGCAATGCACGGAGTATGGTGGCGGTTACCGAGAGGCTGGCCATGGTGTGCCCTTCGGCTTTAGCCAAACGGGAAAGCCCCATGCGTCCAAGTTGCTTTTGCAGCTCCCGGATATCAAAACTCCGCAAGGTGCGGTAATGAATCAGGTTTTTGGCGGAAGCCAGCAGGTTAGGGTGGATGCGGCTCAGCACCTCAGCGTACTCCAGCTCTTTGGATTGGGCAGCCCGCTCGATGGTTTCCACCTGCTCTAGCATGGATTGGATATTAGGTTGATCTTGAAGCATGAGGATGGATTTATTGCTGACGCTGTTTTTCTAATTCCTGAGCGGCCCATTTTGCTGTTTGGTCAAACCACTGGTCCAATCGTGGGTGCTCCCCTTTAATAATCGCAGCAATTTGCTCCGAGTTCTTTAGGTAAGCCTCTTTTTTGTCTAAAGACCAGTCGAGCGGGTAAGAAAAAATATCTTCGATATTGGAAGCTTTATCCGCAAGGCGGATGACCCGGGCGCCAGGGCTCAGCTGAGCAGCGGTTTCCAGCTGCCTTTGTTTACGTACCTCATAGGACAAGCTCATGTCATCGGTGAGCTCAAGGACGATGGCAGCAACTTCATGGCCAAAACGTTCGGCCAGTTCCTCCCCCGTCACGTCGGTATCTTCCACGATATCATGAAGCACCGCGGCAAGCAGCAGCGTGTCTTCGGTAAATCCACAGCGGTTCACCAACCCATTAGTCACTTTAATCAGGTGGTTAATGTAAGGCAGGCGTCCGTAGCCTCCGCGGCGGTCGTACTGATGTTTTATGGCGGCAAATTGCAAGGCCTCTAAAAGTTCCGGAAGCGCAAGTGCGAACATACTTATTGCTTTTGACTGGTTAAGATAGCAGGATTATCCGGGAATAGAGAAGATCAGAATTAAACCGCAGGCATGACTTATGTCATTACAAAATCAAGTATCAATAAGACCCGCATGACCTTATTTTATTTTTAAAAAACAACCCTCAGCCAAATCTGATCCCGGAAGACCGAATTGACATCCTTTAACAAAAGGCAGGCTTCCTTACCAAATCATCATTTTGAAATCGTATTTACTTCAACTTTTTCAATGGCCATCCCGTTCTATTAATGGCTTTATATTAGGAATACACTATTCCCTTTCCGTATCTTCGGAAGCTGACAGTCGAGAACCCCTTAAGAAAACCAATAGTAAAACAGACTGTACCCTACCAAGCCAACCAAACCAAAACGTAGCCAGGGAGGAGCTAAATCCATTGGCTCCGGTTTCAGACCCATTTACCTGGCTTTCCAAGTTTACAAGACCCGGCTGAGGTGGCCACACATTTCAGCTCTATTTTCTGACGCTTACAATTGATCGTATGAGTGAACCTCAGCAAAAAGGGCTATATGTCCCGGAATTAGAAAAAGATTCTTGCGGTACAGGATTGATCGCTAACCTTAACGGTATCAAATCACATAAAGTGATTGAAGATGCCCTCACTATGCTCACCAATATGGAGCACCGGGGCGCCTGCGGATGTGAGCCGAATACTGGTGATGGTGCGGGTATTCTTATTCAGACCCCACACGCGTTCTTTGCCAAAAAATGTAAGGAACAGGGATTTGAACTGCCCGAATTCGGGAAATATGGTGTGGGCGTAGTCTTCTTCCCTGCTGATCGCAACCTGCGCAGACAGTGCCGGGTCCTTTTTGATGACTATATCGATGAGCTGGGTTTTGACCTGCTTGGATACCGTAAAATCCCAACCGATCATGAAGAGCTGGGCGAATCAGCTGTATCGGTGGAGCCTCGCATGGAGCAGGTTTTTGTGGCACCCAAAACCCCTATGGAGCGTAAAGCCCTGGAGCGCAGGCTTTATGTGCTGCGCAAGTTTTCCACCCACACCATTCATAATACCTACCCACAGTCCAGGGATCAGTTCTACCTGGCTTCCTTTTCCTATAAGACGGTTATTTATAAAGGACAGCTGACCACTTATCAGCTCCGTCCTTATTTCCCTGATCTGCACGATGAGCTGTGCGAGTCTGCTATCGCGCTCATCCACAGCCGCTTTTCCACCAATACGGTCCCCAAGTGGAAGTTGGCTCAGCCTTTCCGGTATATTGCCCATAATGGTGAGATTAATACCATCATGGGCAACCTCAACTGGTGGGCCTCTAAGGAAGGTCTGCTAAAATCCACCCTGTTTACAGAGGAAGAACTGGAAAAGTTAAAGCCTATTTGCGGAGAGAGCCTTTCTGATTCTGCCAACTTTGACAACGTGCTGGAGTTTTTGGTCCTGGGCGGTATGTCACTGCCCCATGCGCTGATGCTCATGATCCCTGAGGCCTGGCAGCACGATGAGCAAATGGAAGACTACAAACGGGCTTTTTATGAGTACAACCGGACAATCATGGAGCCCTGGGATGGCCCTGCTTCCATCTGCTTTACCGATGGGATTCTGCTGGGTGCCACACTCGACCGGAACGGGCTGCGCCCTTCGCGCTATTGCCTGACCGAAGATAATGTGCTTATTGTGGCTTCAGAAGCCGGTGCCCTGCCGGTAGATCAAAGCAAGGTGGTCACCAAAGGGCGGCTTCAGCCTGGCAAAATCCTCATTGCGGACCTGGACGAGCACCGTGTGATTGGGGATACGGAGTTGAAAGATATTATTTGCCAGCGCCTGCCCTATCGGGAATGGCTGGACCAAAACCGGGTGAGCCTTAAAGACCTCCCTGTTCAGCAGCCTGCCAAAGTGGAATTTGACCAGACGACGCTGCTGCGCAATCAGCAAATGCATGGTTTCACAAAAGAGGATCTTAAAGTAGTCATTGGGCCCATGATAGAGGCAGGGAAAGACCCGCTGGGCTCAATGGGCGCCGATACGCCCCTTGCTGTTTTATCTAAGCAATCGCAACACCTGGCCAATTACTTCAAGCAACTCTTTGCACAAGTGACCAACCCGCCGATTGATCCCATCCGCGAGCGCTCGGTCATGTCACTGTATGCGATGCTGGGCGGCAGCAGCAATATTCTGGATATTAATGCAGACCGGGCTAAGTTCATCCACCTTGATTCCCCTCTGCTGACCAATGAAGACCTGAGCAAAGTCAAATACATCAACCACCCTGACTTCAAGTCTGGCGTAATTGACATCGTATTTAAAGCTGGTAAGCAGGAAGGCCTCCTTCAGGCTGCTATCGACCATGTATGCGGGGTAGCCGAAGACCTGGTCCGAAACGGTTCCAATATCCTTATTCTGTCTGACCGGAATGCGGGCCCTTATCAGGCTCCAATACCGTCCCTCCTGGCTGCAGGTGCCGTGCACCATCATCTGATTCAGAAAGGGCTGCGCAGCCTCACTTCCATTGTAGTGGAAGCCGGAGACGTTCGTGAGGCGCATCACTACGCCACGCTCATTGGGTACGGGGCCAGTGCGATCAATCCATATATGGCCTATGCCTCTATTGCTCAGCTGTATGGCAAAGGGGTGTTTGAGGACGGCAAGACGCTGGACGAGGTTATCAATACCTATAATAAGGCTATTGGTAAAGGATTGCTGAAAATCATGTCTAAGATTGGCATTTCCACCCTCCAATCTTATCAGGGAGCACAAATCTTCGAGGTCCTTGGACTAAATAAAGAAGTAGTCGAGAAATGCTTCCGGGGTTCAATTTCCCGGATTCAGGGCATAGGCTTCGATGGCATTGCGGAAGAAGCCATGGTAAGGCACCGTATGGCATTTCCGGAAAACGGTGGTCAAAACCCAAGATTGGAAGTGGGTGGGGTATACCAATGGAAGCGCCGTGGAGAAGCTCACCTTTTCAGTCCTCAGGCTATTCACCTGCTGCAGTTTGCCACACGCACCGGGGACTACAAAACCTACAAAAAATACGCAAAGTTAATTGACGATCAAACGGAACAGGCACTTACCCTACGCGGGCTGCTTACCTTTCGCCGGGGGGAGAAGGTCCCACTGAAGGAAGTGGAGCCGGTAGAGTCTATCATGACCCGGTTTGCGACGGGTGCGATGTCCTTTGGCTCTATCTCTCATGAAGCCCACGCCACGCTGGCGGTGGCCATGAACCGGATTGGCGCTAAGAGCAATAGTGGCGAAGGCGGTGAGGACGAGGTCCGCTTTGAGCGCAAGGAAAACGGCGATTGGGAACGTTCCGCCATCAAGCAGGTGGCCTCAGGGCGGTTTGGCGTAACGAGCCATTACCTGACCAATGCGGATGAGCTGCAGATTAAAATGGCACAGGGCGCAAAGCCCGGTGAAGGCGGTCAACTGCCCGGGCACAAAGTGGACGACTGGATTGGGCGCGTACGGCACTCCACCCCTGGCGTGGGATTAATCTCGCCACCACCACACCACGATATCTATTCGATTGAGGATTTGGCACAGCTCATTTTTGACCTGAAGAATGCCAACCGAAAGGCCCGGATCAATGTAAAACTGGTTTCTAAGGCCGGGGTCGGGATCATTGCCTCCGGAGTGGCCAAAGCGCATGCCGATGCTATTCTTATTTCCGGTCACGATGGCGGTACCGGAGCTTCCCCGCTAACCTCCATACGCCATGCAGGCCTGCCATGGGAGCTGGGGCTGGCGGAAACGCATCAGACTCTCGTAAAGAACAAGCTGCGCGACCGGGTGACCCTTCAGACGGACGGGCAGATGCGGACCGGGCGCGACCTCGCCATTGCAACCCTTTTGGGCGCAGAGGAATGGGGCGTAGCTACGGCTGCCCTGGTGGTAGAAGGTTGTATCATGATGCGCAAATGCCATATGAATACCTGTCCGGTAGGCATTGCCACACAGGACCCGGAGCTTCGGAAGCGCTTTACCGGCAAGCCGGAGCACGTGATTAATTTCTTCCGCTTTCTGGCTGAAGACCTGCGGGAGATTATGGCAAGCCTGGGCTTCCGTACACTCAACGAGATGGTCGGCAAGGTGGAAATGCTCAAGGCTAAGAATAAACCCTCCTACTGGAAATACCGCGGGCTGGACCTCAGCCCTATTCTCTACAAAGAACCGGCGGATGAAAACGTTGGTCAGCACAAAGCGGTAGAGCAGGATCACGGCATTGCCTATGTACTGGACCGCCGGCTGATAGCCACCGCACAGGCTGCTATCAATCAGGGCAACCGGGTGGAAGCCAGCTTTGACATCCGAAATACCGATCGTGCCACAGGTACCATGCTCTCCAATGAAATCAGTAAGCGCCATGGCGGCAAAGGGCTGCCGGAGGATAGCATACAGTTCCACTTCCGGGGCTCTGCCGGGCAAAGTTTTGCGGCTTTTGGAGCGCCCGGCCTGACCTTCCGCCTGGAGGGCGAAGCGAACGACTACTTTGGAAAAGGCCTTTCCGGTGCACAGCTCATTGCCGTGCCCGACCGGGATGCGAAATTCACAGCAAGTGACAATATCATCATCGGCAACGTAGCTTTCTACGGCGCTACGTCCGGAGAAGCCTATATAAATGGTATGGCGGGCGAGCGGTTTGCGGTACGCAACTCCGGCGTAAAAACCGTAGTGGAAGGCATTGGCGACCACGGGTGCGAGTATATGACCGGGGGCATTGTGGTCGTGCTGGGCGATACCGGCAAAAACTTCGCAGCCGGCATGAGCGGAGGTATCGCCTATATCTATAACCCGGATGGCCACTTCGAACAACGCGTGAACCGTGGCATGATCGACCTGGACCCTATGGAGGCAGAAGACGTGTCCCGCCTGCATGCCCTGATTACCAAACACCATAAGCTGACGGGCAGTGTTCGGGCAGCCACCCTACTGGCAGACTGGGAAATGGCACAGCAGCAATTCACTAAGGTCATGCCACGAGATTACAAACGGGTACTCGAAGCCCGGAAAGCCGCTGCTGAAGCCGCTGCGAACACAACGGCAGTAGCAGACAAAAAGGCAGTATAAGTTGATTTTTGAGTTGAAAAAGCAGTTAAAACATGGCAGATCCAAGAGGATTTTTGAAATATACCCGGGAGCTCCCCAATACACGAGACCCACAGGAACGCATCAAGGACTACAAGGAATTGTACGAAGACTTTGGGGAAGAGAAAACCGTTAAACAGGCGGCCCGCTGTATGGACTGCGGCGTTCCGTTTTGCCATAATGGCTGCCCCCTGGGCAATATCATCCCGGAGTTCAATGATGCCGTATACGAAGAGGACTGGCAACTGGCCTATGAAATCCTGAGCAGCACCAATAACTTCCCGGAATTCACGGGCCGCATATGCCCCGCTCCCTGTGAGACCGCCTGTGTGCTGGGCATCAATCAGCCACCGGTAGCCATTGAGCACATTGAGAAATCCATTGCGGAAGTGGCGTTTGAGAAAGGGTATGTGCGTCCGCAGCCCCCTACATTAAGAACAGGAAAAAAAGTAGCCATAGTAGGCTCGGGGCCGGCGGGGCTGGCTGCTGCGGCTCAGCTGAACAAAGTGGGGCATTTGGTTACGGTGTTCGAACGCAACGACCGTATTGGCGGGCTGCTGCGCTACGGTATTCCTGATTTCAAACTGGAAAAATTCGTAGTAGAGCGGCGGGTAGCCCTCATGGAAGCGGAAGGCATCCGGTTCCGCACCAATGCTAATGTTGGTGGGAATGTAGACCCGCAGGAACTGATGGACCAATACGATGCGGTGCTGTTGTGCGGCGGCTCTACAGTCCCCCGCAACCTGAATATTGAAGGCAGAGAGCTGGAAGGCGTGCACTTTGCCATGGACTTTCTGGAACAGAACAACCGCAGGGTAGCCGGAGATGCCATCCCGGACGTGGAAACCATTACCGCTAAGGACAAACACGTAGTAGTGATTGGCGGTGGCGATACCGGCTCGGACTGCGTGGGAACGTCCAACCGGCATGGCGCCAAATCGGTTACCCAAATCGAGCTGATGGACCGCCCACCTAACGACCGGGATCCCCTGACGTGGCCCAACTGGCCGGTGGTTTTGCGCACCTCCACCAGTCATGAGGAAGGCTGCGAACGCCAATGGTCGCTGCTGACCAAAGCCTTTACCGGGGAAAATGGTAAAGTTACCGGACTGAAATTGGTGCAGATTGAGTGGGCGAAAAGTAGTAAGACCGGGAAGTATGGCTTTCAGGAAGTGGAAGGCACCGAGCAGGAAATCCCCTGTGACCTGGCATTGCTGGCTATCGGCTTCCTGAGCCCTCAGTATCGCGGCATGCTCGAAAAACTAGGTGTCGAGGTCGACGAGCGTGGTAATGTCCGCGATGAAGACTACCGTACGAATCTGGAAAAAGTATTTGTGGCCGGGGATATGCGCCGGGGGCAATCACTGGTGGTTTGGGCGATTGCAGAAGGCCGGGAAGCCGCCCGTAGTGTGGATCAGTTCCTAATGGGCCGATCCAACCTGGAGGCGCGGGACAAGGGTTTTTTAATGGCGGAGGGGTAGCCTTGGCTTAGGACAACTCATTTTGTATTGGTAGATACCTGTCAGACCGAAGTAAAGAATAAAAAACTTCGGTGCAACTCTGCTGCAAAAACAAATCATTCCTGTATTTTGGAGGTTGTATTATTTTTATGACTTTAACCTCACCCTGGTTTGGGCTGCATATAATACTTAGACCGTGTTGGGACTTTGGTTTTCGACTAGAAGACCAAAATCCCAATACGGTCTTAGCCCAAGGCAGGAAAGGAACAAACAAGGAACATTAGGAATGTCAGAGCAGGAAATCAAGCAACAACTAAAAGACTGGAAGAAAATTATCAAGCGTTATCAGCAGCCCGACCGCAAGCGGGCCTGGTGGCAGGTGATCAATACCTTTGGGCCATTTCTGGCGCTGTGGGTACTGATGTATTTCAGCCTGGAGTGGTCTTACTGGATTACTTTGGGACTGGGCCTGATTAACGGTTTTCTCCTTGCCCGGATTTTTATTATTCAGCACGATTGCGGGCACCACTCCTTTCTCGAATCAAAAGGCTGGAATAATGTCATTGGCAGTGTTTGCAGCTTTTTCAGTACGATACCTTACAAGTACTGGTCAAAAATCCACAATTACCACCACGGGCACTCCGGGCAATTGGAGGAGGAGCCCCGCGATATCGGTGATGTCCCTTTCCTGACGGTGGAGGAATACCGGAACCTGAGTAAATGGGGACGTTTCAAATACCGGTTGTTCCGCACGCCGGTGGTCTTGTTTATTGTCACCCCTATCGTCTATTTGAGCGGCCCGATGCGCTGGCCTACGATCAAGGTGCCGATGGTGCGCAGTGCCTATGTGGCGCTTTTCCTCAACAACTTTTGGATCGGGTTGGTATATGCTGGTTTGATTTATCTGTTGGGATGGGAGTTTCTTTGGGTACAGGTGCCAATTGTGATTTTCTTTGGCACGATTGCGTTCTGGTTTTTCTATGTGCAACATCAGCATGAGGAAACCTACAAGAAATGGAAAGACGAGTGGGACTATCTGGTCGCAGCAGTCCGGGGCAGTACGTACTATAAACTCCCAAAGGTTTTTAACTGGTTGACCGGAAATATTGGATTTCACCATATTCACCACTTAAGCTCGCTTATCCCCAATTACAACCTGCCGAAGTGCGCGAAGGAGAATCCTATTTTACAAAAATACGTTACGACGATTACCTTCAGGGAAAGTCTGGCCTGCATCTTCAACAAGCTTTGGGACGAGCAGCAGGAGCGCATGATCTCTTTCCGGGAGTACTACCGGCTGGAGCGGGCTGGCGCGCTGGGATAGGCAGGCTGTTTACGAATAGCTTAAAAAGAAAAGGGTTGTCCTGCAGTTTTTAGCGCCGGACAACCCTTTTTTAATGCCTTTCAGCAGTTCGTTTAGACGACGCCCTCGAAGAGCGACTCTACAAAAGCCCGCTTGTTGAAGACTTGCAGCTGCTCGATCCCCTCTCCTACTCCAATGTATTTGATGGGTACTTTGAACTGATCAGAGATACCGATGGCTACGCCCCCTTTGGCTGTCCCGTCGAGTTTGGTGAGGGCCAGGGCGGAAACTTCGGTGGCATCGGTGAAGTGCTTGGCTTGCTCAAAGGCATTTTGTCCGGTGGTGGCATCGAGCACCAAGAGGACTTCGTGGGGAGCACCGTCGAGGCTTTTGGCTACGGATCGGCGGATTTTGGACAGCTCCTTCATCAGATTGACCTTAGTATGCAGGCGGCCGGCAGTATCGATAATCGCCACATCGCAGTTGTTTTGGATAGCGTGCTGCACAGTTTCGTAGGCTACAGCAGCAGGATCTGTATTCATGCCTTTGCTGAAGAAGTCGCAGCCTACCCGTTTGGACCAGATTTCGAGTTGGTCTACGGCAGCAGCCCGGAAAGTATCACCTGCACCGAGGACTACTTTTTTGCCCTTTGCCTGGTATTGGTGCGCCAGTTTGCCGATTGTGGTGGTCTTACCTACGCCGTTTACGCCCACAACAAGGATCACATTTGGCTTGCTGTCGGAAGGCAGGGTGTAGTCCTCAATATCTACAGTATTGTTCTCGGCCAGCAGCTGTACGATTTCGTCCCGGAGGATTTCGTTGAGCTCTGAGGTATTGAGGTATTTGTCGCGGCGGACCCGCTCTTCGATACGATCGATGATTTTGACCGTGGTATCCAGCCCGACATCAGAGGCAATAAGTATAGATTCCAGTTCATCCAGGACTTCTTCATCTACGGTAGACTTACCAGCGACGGCTTTGGTAATCTGCCCGAAGAGGCTGCTTTTGGTTTTCTCCAGCCCTTTATCCAGGTCCTGTTTTTTCTCTTTATTGAAAAACTTTTTAAAGAAACTCATAGGCGTTTGATAAATAGGCAAAGAGGCTTTCCTTGCAGAAGAAAAGCCTCTTTGATGTATACGTTTACTTGCTGTCAGACAAGTGAATTATTTGCTAGCGAAAAACTCCTTAACGGCATCCTTGTGGATGACCACTTCTTTGTAGGAATATTTACCAGTCTTAGGATCTTTGATGCTCTTAATCACTTTGACATGATCACGGCCTGATCCTGCGTTTGCTGCACGCTGTGCAACCCTTGCGTTCTTAGATACTTTCTTAGCCATTATACCTCGCTTTAAGAATATTAAGTAAAGTCAACATCACAAAAATAAGCGATAAACTGCTGTTTTGCAAGCTTACTTGATCTCGCGGTGCAGGGTCACGCGCTTCATGATGGGATTGAACTTCTTGAGTTCCAGGCGATCTGGTGTATTCTTACGGTTTTTCTCCGTAACATAGCGGGAAGTACCTGGCAGTCCTGACTTTTTATGCTCTGTGCACTCGAGGATTACCTGAATGCGGTTGCCTTTGCTTTTCTTAGCCATCGTTCTAACTATTTAATGGTCTTACAGTTCGACACCTACATCAAACCCCTTCTTCTGCTGGCGCTTGATAAACTCGTAAATGCCTATTTTATCGATTGTGCGCATTGCGCTGGCGCTAACCTTGAGCGTTATCCACTCATCCTTTTCAGGAATGAAGAAACGCTTGGTGTGCAGGTTGGGCAGAAAACGGCGCTTGGTCTTCTTATTAGAGAAGGAAACCGAATTGCCGGCTACCGGGCGCTTACCTGTGAGTTGACAAACTTTGGACATCGCGTATTCCTTTTAACTAAACAGCTCAACGCTCGGCTACTCAGGCTCGGACATTGAGCTATTCAGGTGATTCTAGGACTTTTAGAATTAAATAGTGACTCTGTCAGGATTCGAACCTGAAACCTCTTGATCCGTAGTCAAGTGCTCTATCCAATTGAGCTACAGAGCCATTTTATTGTTAGCGGCTGCAAAGATAAGATTTGATTTTTAAACCTGCAACTTTGCAATCACTTTTTTACTGCTTCCAGGCTTTTCTTTCAGCGTGGGCTGCAAAGATACAAAAGGAATGGAAAAAGCCGGCAAATTCCTTTACCAGCTTTTTTGAAATTCTTTCATTTACGCGCTTCTTTAATTCCCGGGACTACTCCCTGAGGAATTCAAGCTCATCTTTGTGGCCGAGCTGTACCATCACCGAAGGTTGTGCAATAGACTTATCGTTTCTACGGTGATGAACGATGTAGTCCACTTGTTCAATAATATCGGAGCTGATGGCACCGAAATTGGCGGGGAAACTGCCGGGCTTCAAATCCGCAGGCAGTGCGACAATCGGGCGGCCAAGTTTTCGGATCAAAGACTGACAGTACTCGTCCTGTACGATACGGATGGCAATGCTCCCTTCCTGATCCAGGGCTTCCTGCGGCAGGTTGCGCCCCCGCTCATAGCGCACCGTAAGCGGCCGCAAATGGAAGGACAGCAGCGTTTCGATGCGCGGGTGGAAGTGCGCAATGTACTGCTTCAGCATTTTTGGGGAATCGACCAGAAGCTCGAGGCATTCGTGCTGATCAATGGATTTCATAGCCCTTAATCTGCGGAGGGCTTCGGGATCAGTTGCATCACAACCGACACTCCATACCGTGTCTGTGGGGTAGAGCAGCAACCCGCCGTCGCGGAGGACCGTCAGCGCCTGACCGAAGTCCTGCTGCTGTCCGGCAGATGCTCTGCCATTAGTAAAGGTGATCATACCTAATGGTGGTTTTATGCCAATTAAAAAATGAATCAATGTCATACAGTTTGGTTGAATCTTGCAGCGCTTCAATACGAGTGACGCTGCGGGTACTGTTTTTGGGAGGCCGTAGAAAGCACTATTTAAAAAGAGAGTTGTCGATTGTCAATAGCTTTACCAACCGGCGAAATAGTATTTCAAAAAAGCCTGTACTTCGAAACTATCTGTATCTTGCCTTTGTGATACGCAAGCAAATACTTTTGTGCTTTACTAAATGATTCAGAAAACGATGCCCGGAGCTGACTTATTACGCTACTACTGTTTTTTTTCAATCTTTTTTGCCAGTCTGTTTTTCAACCGACTTTCGGCTGCTCATATCATTGGTGGAGAAATCACCTATGAGTGCCTCGGCTGGACCAATGGCGACCCCGGAACAGGTACCAGGACTTACCAGTTTTACATGAATATCTACCGGGACTGCCAGGGTGGCGGTGCAGACTTTGACTCCGCCCCGGGTGGGTCTTTTCCAGCCACCGTTACCATTTACACGGAGAGCGACGAGGAGCCCTACAACGTATTGATTTTGCCTAACCCTGCCCGTAATACGGTGAACCCTCAGGAGGGCAATCCTTGTGTAATCGTCCCGTCCAATGTATGCGTGGAGCAAGGGGTTTACACTTTCCCGTTGCTCGATCTGCCGGTGATAGACGAAAGCTACTACATTACCTATCAGCGGTGCTGCCGTAACAATACGATTTCCAACATCCTCGCTCCGGGCGATTCCGGCGCGACCTACTTCATGGAGCTGACGCCTGCAGCGCAGCAGGTTTGCAACAGCAGCCCTACCTTCAACAACTTTGCGCCCCCGGTGATTTGTGCCAATGAGCCCATCAATTTTGACCATTCTGCTACCGACCCGGATGGCGATCAGCTGGTGTATGAGTTCTGTGCACCATTCCTGGGCGGAGGGCTCAACTTCAATATGCCTACCGCGATGAACGGCCTGGCTCCCAACCCTGAGTCCCGCCCACCCTATGATCCGGTCAATTTCATAGGGCCTTTCTATAATCCTACCCAACCCTTAGGCAATAATACTGATGTCAACATAAATGTCAACTCCGGGCTGATCACAGGCTCTCCGAACGCGCAGGGCCAGTTCGTGGTGGGTGTTTGCGTAAGTGAGTTCCGCAACGGAGAATTGCTCAGTGTGGTACGCCGCGATTTCCAGTTTAATGTAACCTTCTGTGAACCAACGGTCAAAGCAGATATTGCAGAAGATAATGCAGTAGGGGCTGACTTGTATATCAGTCAGTGTGCCGACCGGGATGTGTTTATCGTCAATCAAAGTTTTGATGAGAGCTTTATAGACGATTATTTCTGGAAGTTTGATCTGGGCAACGGGCAGGATACTACCGTGACGACCTGGAATGCCGACCTGCAGTTTCCGGAGTATGGCACTTTCAGGGGCAGCCTAATACTCAACCCTAATTCACAATGTGGAGACACGGCCAGTATTATCGTTGAGCTCTTTCCCGAGATTGAAGCTGAGTTCACAGCCGCTTATGACACCTGCATAGCCGGGCCCGTTGCTTTTACGAATACAACCATTGCAACAACAGAAATCACTAACTACAACTGGAACTTCGGGGACGGCGGCGGTTCATCTAACCCTGACCCAATCTATCGGTATCAGGATCCGGGGCTGCAGCAAGTTAAACTCCGCGTTACGGATATTAATGGCTGCCAGGATTCAATTGTCAAGCCGGTCAGTTACTTTCCGGTACCTGCACTGATTGTAGTGGCGCCTAACCGATTTGATGGTTGCGCGCCGGCGGAGATCAGTTTTGACAATCTCTCAGAGCCGGTCAACGTGAATTACGAAACTTTCTGGGATTTTGGGGACGGCGTTACTTCCACTGAACTTAGCCCTACTCATATTTTTGAATCCGAAGGCACCTATGATGTCAGCCTGCAGATTACCTCCCCGATTGGCTGTGTGACAGATACTGTATTTAGGGAGTTGATCGTTATTGACCCGTCACCTGTTGCTAACTTTACTTTTAGCCCGCAGGATCCGGATGTATTCAACCCTGAAGTCACCTTTACGGATTTATCCCAGGGTGCTGACCAGTGGTTTTGGTATTTGGAAGACCCGTATACGGCACAAGAGCCTAATCCCATACATGCTTTCCGGGACACCGGCTTTCAGGAAGTGCGGCTCATTGTCACCCATCCGCTGGGTTGCCAGGATACGGCTGTTCAGGTGGTGGATATTCAGCCTAAGGCCACTTTTTTCCTGCCCAATGCCTTTACGCCCAACGATGATGGGCTAAACGATGTCTATAAGGGCAAAGGATTTACGGACGGAATGAAATCCTTTGAGCTGAATATTTGGAACCGCTGGGGCGAAAACGTATTTTCAACGGACGATCCGCAACAAGGCTGGAACGGGCGGTTTAATAATCAGGGGCAACCTGTGCCTCAGGGCGTTTATTTTTCCAGGGTGGCCTATACCCCACCCCGTGGAGCGCCCGTTGAGATAAAGGGCACGGTGACCGTTATCCGGTAAAGGGTGGCTGTTGGCCCTCGTACGAAGAAAACGACACAAGCTATGGAAAACCATTTATCTGTAAAAAATGCAATGGCAATAGTACTGACCTTACTGTTGCCATTGGGCCTACAGGCTAAGCACATCATTGGTGGTGTGATGACCTACGCCTGTTTGGGTGATGACACTTATGAAATCACACTGAAGATTTACCGGGATGGCAACTGTACAGATTGTGCAGACTTTGATGCGCAGGCTTTCATCGCCGTATACAACTGCTCAGGGAATTGCTCCGGCCAAACTCAGGCCAACCCTTTCCTGGAAATCAATGCGCCACTGTTGAGTGTAACGGATGTGGAACGCCCGGATTACCCCTGTCTGATCCCACCGAATGTAAAAGTAGAGGAAGGGCTTTACCGGTTCGAGCTGCAGCTGCCTCAGTCGCCGGAAAGTTACTTCATAGCTTATCAGCGGTGCTGCCGTAATGTGACGATTTCCAATATCATTGCGCCCGGCGACACCGGTTCTACCTTCTTTACCGAAATTACGCCACAGGCCCAGCAGGTATGCAACAACAGCCCCGTATTCAATGAATTTCCTCCAATTATTATTTGTGCGGGGGCTCCTTTGGAATTTGACCATAGTGCCACCGATGTGGATGGGCATCAGTTGGTGTATAGTTTGTGCTCTTCCTACGATGGTGGCGGCAACCTGCTCACCGATCCGCTTTACCTGACCTGTGAGGGAGCGCGCCCAGGCCCGGCCTGCCCACCACCTTACAATACGATCAATTTTCTGGGGCCGAATTTTACGCCCACTCAGCCGATGGGGCCGGAAGCTAACTTACAGATCGATCCTAATACCGGTTTATTAACGGGCACGCCAATTAATCTGGGGCAGTATGTCGTGGCAGTCTGCGTGCAGGAATTCGATGCTACGGGTAATTTGCTGAGCACGACGACCCGGGATTTCCAGTTTAATGTAGCGCCCTGCGACCCTACAGTAGAGGCTGTTGTGGGAGCTGCAGACCTGAATACCGACCAGGAGTACGTGATTGTATCCTGTGGTCAAAATACGGTTAGTTTTACCAATGAAAGTTTTCAGGAATCTTTTATTGAAACCTACAACTGGTCTTTTATGGTGGAGGGGCAGGAAGTATCGTTTAGCGACTGGGAACCCGCTATCAACTTCCCGGATACAGGGACCTATTTTGGCAACCTAATCCTCAACCCCAATACGCAGTGCGGCGATACCGCCGATATACGAGTGATCATCTACCCTGCCATAGAGGCTGATTTCAGCTTTGACTATGATACCTGTGTTGCTGGCCCTACGGTCTTTACGGATGCCTCTTTTTCCGGCAGCGGGCAGATCACGGGTTGGTCATGGACATTTGGTGACGGAGGTACGGCCGGCGACCAGAATCCGGTTTACACCTATGCCACCCCAGGTAATTTCCCGGCAACCCTCACCGTCACAGATATCAACAATTGCCAGGATACCTATACCTTGCCCATTGAGTACTTTCCCGTACCAGAGCTTATTGTGATTGCCCCTAGTGACTTTACAGGTTGCGCGCCTGCGGATATCTTTTTTAATAACCTTTCCACGCCCATTAGTGAGGCGTACGATATTACCTGGGATTTTGGAGACGGAGGAGTGGACAGCGTGATCAGCCCCACTTATACCTACGAAGCCCCGGGGACTTACACGGTGAGTATCGATATTGTGTCCCCAATCGGGTGTCAGATTGATACTACCTTTGGTGACCTTATTACCATATTGCCATCGCCTGTAGCGGGCTTTTCGTTTACACCTGACCGCCCGAGCAACCTTGAGCCATTAGTCAGCTTCTTTGATGAATCGACCGGTGCTACCCGCTGGTCCTATGACTTTGGGGACGGCAATCAGTCCATTGCTCCCAGCCCTACCCATGAGTTCCGGGACACGGGCGTATACGAGGTACGGCAGATTGTCACGCACCCCAGTGGATGCCAGGACACGCTGGTACAACTTCTGGACGTTATTCCGCAGGTGCGCTACTTCCTGCCCAATGCCTTCACCCCCAACCAGGATGGCCTGAATGATGAGTACCTGGGTACCGGTGTACTTGAGGGGGCGACCAATTTCCGAATGATTATCGTTAATCGCTGGGGGGAAACGGTTTTCGAAACCAATGACCCCTTTGATGGCTGGAACGGTCGTAAACTTAATACGGGGAATTTTGTGCAAAACGGAGTCTATATGGTGTTGGTAACCTTTACCGGGCCCAGGGGGGATAAGTATGAGTATAAGAGTACGGCTACGGTTATTCGGTGATGGGCCTGTGATAGGTTGATTTGTTTTGCAGTGACCGCCCCGGTAACATGCCCCCGCTCGCAATCCGTGCAAATCCGTCCAATCCGTGTTCCAACCCGCCACGTGCGACATGGGTACACTGATGACGCTGATCTGACTGATCACACTGATCTGCCCAACGAGACCCGCCACGCTGGAGGGCCATCCCGGGAATCAGTGCAAATCCGCGCAATCAGTCTAATCTGTGTTCCAACCCTCCACGTGCGACATGGGTACACTGATGACGCTGATCTGCTCAACGAGACCCGCCCCGCTGGATGGCCATCCCGGGAATCCGTGCAAATCCGCGCAATCCGTCCAATCTGTGTTCCAACCCGCCACGCACGATAATAGTACACTGATGACACTGATCTGACTGATCACACTGATCTGCCCAACGAGACCCGCCACGCTGGAGGACCTTCCCGGGAATCCGTGGAAATCTGCGCAATCCGTCCAATCCGTGTTCCCACCCGCCACGTACGATGATAGTACACTGATGCCACTGATCTGCCCAACGAGACCCGCCCCGCCGGAGGGCCATCCCGGGAATCCGTGCAAATCTGCGCAATCTCTCCAATCTGTGTTCCCACCCGCCACGCACGATAATAGTACACTGATGACGCTGATCTGACTGATCACACTGATCTGCCCAACGAGACCCGCCCCGCTGGAGGGCCATCCCGGGAATCAGTGCAAATCTGCGCAATCAGTCTAATCTATGTTCCCAACCCTCCACTTTATCAACACCAAAAAACGTAGCTTAGCAGCAAAAAATGCTACCCAGCCAACGCCACCTTTTTGACCTTCCTGACGATGTAGCCTATTTGAATGGTGCCTATATGTCTCCGCAGTTGCATGCAGTAGAAACCGCCGGTATCAAAGCCCTAAAGCGCAAAAGCCAGCCCTTCAATATCCAACTGGAAGACTTTTTTGAGCCCGTACAGGCTCTTCGGTTTGCCTATGCCCGCCTTATCAACTGCCCGGAGCCGGGGCGCATAGCCATCATACCTTCTGTCTCTTATGGAATGGCTGCCGTTGCACAAAACCTGAAGCTGCAGCCCGGAGATAATATCATCCTCACACGGGAGCAGTTTCCGAGTAATTACTATGCCTGGGAACGGGTAACGGAAGCGCATGGGGCTACAATTCGGATCGTAGACCCACCCCGGGAATCCCCCAGGGGGCAAGCCTGGAATGCGGCAATACTGGATGCGATTGACGAAAGGACAGCTATGGTTGCCATTGGACAGGTGCATTGGGCAGATGGTACCCTATTTGATTTGAAAGCGATACGGAAACAGGCAACGGAGGCGGGCGCCTGGCTCGTCATTGACGGTACTCAATCGGTAGGTGCTTACCCGTTTGATGTGGAGGAAATTCAGCCTGATGCGCTGATTTGCGCGGGCTATAAGTGGCTCATGGGGCCTTACAGCATTGGCCTGGCATATTACGGTCCGGCACTTGATGATGGCTTACCGGTGGAGGAAAACTGGATCAACCGGGTAGACAGCCACGACTTCCGCAATCTGGTAAATTACCAACCGAATTACAAACCACTGGCTGCCCGTTATAATATGGGTGAGCAAAGCAACTTTATCCTGGTCCCTATGATGAAAGCGGGCGTTGACCAGTTACTGGAATGGGGCACTCGCGGTATTCAAAGTTACGCCCAGTCACTATTGAGACCAGCGCTCCGGGAGTTGGAAGCACTCGGCTGCACGATGGAGCCGGAAGAACAGCGGGCACATCATCTCGTGGGCGTTCGCCTGCCTGCCGGGGCTGACATGAATCTTTTCCGGGAGCGGCTGCAGGAAGAACAGGTGCACGTTTCCATCCGTGGCAATGCCATTCGGGTATCCTGCCACCTGTACAATGAAGCGCAGGAAGTAGAACGCCTGATGAAATGCTTTAAAGCGGTGATTGGATAAGCACCGGCAACCTGCACCGGATTACAACAGATTCAACCAGTCCACACCATTCCGGACCTCTGCCGGCTTTGGCATACGCCCGTCGCGCATCAGCTCCTGAATGGCACAAAGTTCCTGATCCCGGAACAGGGAGAGCGTGGCGCTAATGGCTCCGTCCTCTATGTAGTGCACCAGAAAGCTATCGCCATCGAGGTCGCCCTCGACAATAGTCTCCTCAGGGCTGGAAGCATGGCCAACGTAACCCAGAATTTTGTCTTGCTGAGCCGACCAGAAGAAAGGGACCGCCTCGTAAGGCTCCCCGGCTCCTGCCATATTTTTGCCTGCTATCCGCCCCTGCTGAGCAGCGACTTTCCAGTGTTCAATCCGCTGGTTTTTGCCATTCATCGGGGGAGCGGCGATGTCCCCGGCGGCAAAGAGGTTTTCCTGAACGCGGAGGAAGGGGTCGGTATGCAGGCTGCCATCGGATTGCAGCAGATTTTCAGGGAGAAAACCAGTATTCGGCTGTACGCCAACGCCCATGACCAGCAAATCGGCATCCAGTTCTTCTCCGTTTTCCATTTTCACCTTCTCAACCTGGCCGTTGCCTTCAATCGCTTTGACATTTTGCCCCAGATGAAAATGAACGCCCGCATCGCGGTGCCATTCCTGAATACGCTGACCAACTGCATCTCCCCATATGTGCGCAAAGGGTAAGTGTTCAGGTGCAACGACGTGAACCTCACAGTCCAGTTTTTGCAGGCTCATGGCTGCTTCCATGCCTATGAAAGAAGCGCCGACAATAAAAGCTTTCTTTGCTGACCTGCCCGCCTTGAGAAGCGCTCGGCTATCTTTCAGGCTGCGTAGCGTGTGTACATTCTTCAGGTCTGCACCTGGGATATTCAGCTGCCGGGGCCGGGCACCTGTGCAAATCAATAGCTTATCATAGGATACTGGTGCGCCAGATTTAAATTCGATCTTTTGGACCTCCGGATCCACTTTAGTGACGCGATGCCCCTTCATAAGTACTATACCGTGCTTTTTATAGAACGCAGCGTCCCGCAACGGCATCCACTCCTCCGGCGCTTCGCCCTGCAGGTAATCTTTACTGCAATTGGGCCGGTCGTAAGGCACCTCTTCTTCCGCAGAAAACAAGACGATGCGCCCGGTGAAGCCAGCTTCGCGCAAGCCTTCCGCAGCGTAAGCGCCCGCGGCACCACCTCCGATGATGGCATAAGTGGCTTCGTTGCTCACTTCCGGTTTTGCCATTGGGTTTGGGGTACGATCAGAGGTCTCTTCCGGAATGTCCACCCAAATTTCACTGCCACGCAGTTCTACTTCGTAAGCAGGCAGGCCATCAATACCCGGCGCTTCGACGTGTTGCCCGGTTTTTGCATCAAAACAAGCATGATGCCAGGGGCAAACCAGCCGGCTGCCGTTCAGGATGCCATCGGCAAGAGGAGCACCGTAGTGGGTACATTTTGGATAAAGGGCGGAGATTTCGCCATCGACATTAGTCAGCAGGACTTCCTGATCACCAGCCTTGACGGCCTTAAGGTTACCGGGCTTTAATTCATCGGCTTTGAGTACATAATACTGCATGGTAGGGAACGGTTTAAATTACGCTTTTGGAAAGCATAGCCCCCTGCCGATGTTCACTCGTCAGTGCTTTTTAATGTTCGAACATTAGGAATTCGCCGGATTTGGTATTTTCTGAATGGGCGGCCCAACCTTAGTGGCACCACTCAGGCCGGATTGATGCTGCTCCAGCCATTGGTAGGCATCTCCGATGGTAACCGCTAATGGCGTCTGTGGCATTTGCAACTCCGCTACGGCTTTGGCCGGGCTAAAGTATTGCCCATCACAGGAAATACGGGCAATAGGAAGAGATATCATGGGATCGTACCCTAATCTTGGAGCAAGGAGAGAATGCAGCCTCCCGTAGGACAATACCAAAGGAGAAGGGATCCGGAAACGAGGGGGTTTGGCTTCCAGAGTTTGGCCAATCAGCTTAAACAGGTCAGCGTAGGTCAGGTTTTGATGCCCCGCGATATAGCTTTCGCCCACCCGGCCCATTTTTAGTCCATTACAAGCAGCTGCAGCCACATCTCTGGCATCCACAAAGTTCTTACCCCCACGGGTGAAAAAAGGCAGTGTCCCCTGAACTACTGCCAGGAGCATTGCACCTGAGCTTGGCTTACTGTCGTAGGGGCCAAACATGAACGTTGGGCAGACCAGCACTGCCGGCAGCCCCTGCTCCCGGACCGCTTTTTTCACCATTTGGTGAGCCCGGTATTTCGAGTCTATGTAATCCAGCCCGTACCGATGCCCGTCAAAGACTCCGGTTTCGTCCCCGGGATTTTCCAGTGTCCCTTTTGAGAAACTGGCTGCTGAACTGATGAACACCACGCGCCGAACGCCATGCTTCAGGCAGGAGGCTATGATGTGTTGGGTCCCTCTGACATTCACAGCCACCGTAGCTGCTGACCGGGAAGGCCAAACCGAAGTACTGGCCCCGGCGTGTATGACGTAATCGCAGCCCGCTAACGCCCGGTCCACTTCCGGCGCATTCAACAAGTTGCCTTTTGACAATTCTACAGGAAGGCCCTTCAGTACAGGAGATTGGGAAGACGGGAGCTGAAGAACGCGGACCTGATAGCCCTGACGGAGCGCCCGGCGTACAATATTTGCGCCAAGCAGTCCGTCCGCTCCGGTAATCAATACTTTCAAGATAACGGGGTTTTGTTTTTTTGATGGCCTAAAGATAGCCATTTCAGAGCACAGAAACGCACGACCACTGACATTCCTCATTGCCCACCTCCCAAAATAGCCTCAACTTTTGCCTGAAGGTATGGAACAACTTCCATATCAAACCAGGGATTCCGGCTCAGCCACCGGTTGTTGAGCGGAGAAGGGTGCGGCAAAGGCAGCACTCCGGGGCCATACTCCCGAAAAGCGCGGACTGTTTCCGTCAGGTTGCGTTTGCGGTTAGCCCCCAGGTAATACTGCTGCGCATATTGGCCGATGTAAAGCGTAAGTGCTATTTCAGGCATCATACGTAACAAAGCCGCATGCCACTGAGGGGCGCATTCCGGGCGGGGCGGCAGGTCACCTGTTTTCGCTTTACCCGGATAGCAAAAGCCCATCGGCAAAATACTAAAGCAGGTTGGGTCGTAGAACGTGGCTTCGTCTACATTCAGCCATTGCCGGAGGCGCACCCCGCTGGGATCGTAATAAGGCAGGCCCTTTTCATGCGCTAACCGCCCCGGAGCCTGGCTGATCAGAGCAATCCGCGCTTCCGGGTGTACGGCAAATATAGGACGGGGAGGCACCGGCAAAGCAGCTTTGCAAATCCGGCATTGACGTACCGAAGCCCGAAGTGCCTGTATCATAAATTCAGGTTTTGACCCTACCTGTACTAACATCAGCCGGGGTCATCTTGTTACATTAATGTTGCAGGGTTAAAAACCTGCATATACAAAATCATTACTAACCAACTTAAAGCAACAACCTCATGAAAGAAGATTGGGTAAAAGTATTCGAATCCAGAGAAATTCTGAAAACCAAACTGGTCGAAGATGCATTAAAACAGCAGGGCGTCGAAAGCCATATTCTCGAACGGCCCGACAGTGCCATCCCTTCCCTGGGCGCAGCTACGCTGTATGCACCTCAGGACAAAGCACAAAAGGCACTGGAAATTATCAGGACCATTGATTTTTCAGCTGTAGAAGAAGATTAATCCATATGACAAAAAGCAAAGAGAACTGGAATTCACTCAACTCTGAAGAGGAGCGGGTCATCGTGCATAAAGGTACAGAACGCCCCTTCACCGGAGAATACGACAACCACAAAGCGCCTGGCGTCTACGTTTGCCGACGTTGTGAGGCACCGCTTTACAAATCGGAGGACAAGTTTTCCTCCGGGTGCGGATGGCCTAGCTTCGATGATGAAATACCGGGAGCGGTAAGGCGGGAAACGGATGCCGATGGCCGGCGGACTGAGATCCTCTGCGACAATTGTGGCGGGCACCTCGGGCATGTCTTCATTGGAGAGCGGCTTACGCCAAAAAACACCCGTCATTGCGTGAATTCCATTTCCATGAAGTTTATCCCGCAGGAAGAATGGGACAAGCAACAGCAGTAGCCACCTTTGCCTGTGGCTGCTTTTGGAGCAAAGAGTACTTTTTCAGCAAAGTCCCCGGTGTGGTCGCGACCAGAGTAGGCTACACCGGAGGGCACCGCTCTTCTCCCACTTATCAGGAAGTTTGCACCAAGACTACCGGGCATGCAGAGGCGGTGGAGGTTCATTTCGATACTTCCAAAATTCGCTATGAAGACCTCGTTCGTTTTTTCTTTGAAATGCATGACCCCACTATCGACCGTCGGGATAGAGGCGGGCAATACCGCTCTGCCATATTCGGTCATACCCCTGTGCAGCTGACCGTTGCCAGATCCTTGAAAGCTGAATTAGAGGCGAAGGGGTATAATGTCACGACGGAAATTGAACCTGCAAAACAGTTCTGGCAGGCAGAAGACCGGCATCAGCAATACTGCCGGACCAGAGGTTTCACTCCCAAATCCTACCACAAAGACCGCTGGGGTCACAACGTTTGACCAGTCAGAGCCAGTTGCGCCGCCGGAAATAATAAATTAGAGCACCACTGATCATTAGCATCAGGCCCCAGAGGTAGTAATAGCCATATTCCCAGTTCAGTTCCGGCATGTGCTCGAAGTTCATCCCGTAAATGCCTGCCAGGAAAGTCAGTGGAATGAAAATTGTTGAGATGATGGTCAGCACCTGCATGATACTGTTCATTTTGAAGCTGATCTCGCTAAGGTAAAGGTCATACAAGCCATTCATCATATCCCGTATCGTATCGATGCTCTCCATAACCTGCACGACGTGATCATAAAGGTCACGGACAAAGACGTCTGTCCCTTCCGACATGAGCGGGCTATCGACCCGGGAAAAAGCACCGATGGCGTCACGCAACGGGGCGATAGCCTTCCGGAGGGTTATGGTTTGCAGGCGGAGGTTGTGAATCTTCCCTTTGCTGTCCCGGTTGGCGTTTGCAAGAATTTCTTCCTCAAGGTTATCGAGGATGAGGTCGATGCGGTCCAGCAGCAAATAATACTGGTCCACGATATTGTCAGCCAGCGCATAAGCCAGGTAATCCGCTTTACGCTTTCTGATTTTGGCCCGGCCGGAGTGGATACGCTCCCGGACGCCGGGGAAGAGGTCTGTCTCGTTTTCCTGAAAGGACAGCACGAAGCCATCGCCTGCGAAAATCGCGACTTGCTCCGTTTGGATACGTTGCTGCTCTTCGTCGTAAGCCAGTGCCTTGAGGATGAGAAAGAGCCCGTTTTCGTAATCTTCAAATTTGGGGCGTTGCTGAGTATCCAGAATATCTTCCAGAGCCAGTGGGTGCACCCCAAATTGCTTGCCCAGCTGTTCGATGAGGGCCACATCGTGCAATCCGCGTACATCGTACCATTTGACCATTGCTGGTTCCTCTGACACCGGGATTCGCCCCTCTGCCTTTTGTTCGCGGGCTTCGCCTTCCATGCTGTATTCCACCAGGGTGACCTGCGCCTCTTCCAGTTTTTTCTGCCCTGTGAAGATCAGGCTACCGGGTGCCAGCCCGGTATTTTGCCGCTTTTTTTTCCGGGGCTTTAGCTTAAGCGCTGCCTTTGTACTAATTTTGGGTAAACTCATGGTGGTAAAATAATTGAATTCTTTAAAAATACAATCCACCAGCCCAATAATCACCAGCCTAGTGCCTCAAGTCATAGATCTCTGATACTTAAGTTGAAGTTATTTTTCGACTAATCAAGGCGAAGGTTCGCGACTTTAGCCCGAGCTAAAGTCGCGAACCTTCAACGAAGAGTAGGCGGAAAAAAACGAAACTTGGGGTGTCAAGGATTTATGGCTTGAGGCACTAGACCATTACTGATCAAAAAAAACACAGAAAATGAGTGCAACGAACAGGCCCCCTGCTTTGTCTGTCGAACAATTTGAAACCACTGCCAACCTTGCAGGCACGCTCGTGTTAGATGGGCGGGAGAAAAGCTTGTTTAGTGCCGGCTTTATTCCCGGTTCCGTATTCATCGGGCTGGAAGGCAACTTCACTTACTGGGCAAAGCACGTACTGCCTGATCCATCGGTTAAGCTCCTGCTTGTTGTGCCGGAAACGCAGGTAGCGGATGCTTCGCAATTGCTCCGGGAAGCCGGTTTTAACAATATAGAAGGCTACCTGGAAGGCGGTTTTGAAGCCTGGCAAGCTGCAGGCAAACCGGTTGATGAAGTCCCGACGCTTGATGTAGCCCGGTTTGCTGCCGACTTCAAAGGCGGGAAAGTAGCTCATGTGCTGGACGTACGTCGTCCTGATGAATTCAGGGAAAGCCATATTTCCGGAGCGCAACTACTCCCACTGGAAGTTTTGCGCGACCGCATTCAGGAAGCAGACCCGGCCAAAGCCTATCACCTGCACTGCCGCAGTGGCTACCGTTCCACTATTGCCGCCTCCATGCTCAAAGCCAGGGGTAGTGCGACAGTAGTCAATTTACACGGTATGATTGACGAGGTCTTTGAAGCAGGTGTGCCGTCAGAATAAATTATACACAGACTCTATTTTGAAGCAGTTTATACCTATCCTGGACTGGCTGCCCAGGTACAAACGCAGCTATCTGAAAGGGGATGTTCAATCCGGGCTCACCGTAGCCATTATGCTCGTGCCTCAGGGCATGGCCTATGGGCTGTTGGCCGGACTACCCCCAATTTACGGGCTGTATGCGAGTTTATTCTCGCTGGTCCTCTATGCTGTTTTTGGTACTTCCCGTGAGTTATCCGTCGGGCCGGCGGCTATTGTTTCCATGCTGGTTGCGGCTGGTATTTTCAGCCTGGGGGAAGACCTGAGTACAACAGAAATGGTCAGCATAGCCGTCTCCATAGCGCTTTTGGCGGGCATAATGCAGTTTTTGTTGGGTGTCTTTCGGCTGGGTGTGCTGGTCAATTTTCTATCTCATCCGGTTATTGCAGGCTTTGCCTCTGCAGCTGCCTTTATCATTGCCTTTAGCCAGTTGAAGCACCTTTTGGGCATTCCGCTACAGCGTAGTAATAATATTTTTGTGCTGGCCGGAGATGCGATTGAGCACATTGGCCAGCTGCACTGGATTACGCTCGGTATTAGCGTGGTAAGCATCATCATCATTCAGGGGCTAAAGCGCATCAGCAAAGCCATTCCCACTGCCCTGATTGTTGTGCTTTTCGGCACCCTGGCGGTGGTTGGCTTTAACCTCGATCAGCAGGGCGTTGCAGTCATTGGCAAAGTGCCGGAGGGGCTGCCTCCTTTTGCCTGGCCTGATTTATCGGCAGACCGCATCCTGAGTATCTGGCCCATTGCAGTGACCATTTGCATCATCAGTTTTATCGAATCGGTAGCTATTGCCAAAACCATGGGCAGGCAGCAGAGCAGCCCACGCATTGATCCCAATCAGGAGCTGATTGCACTGGGCATTACTAAAATTGGAGGTGCTTTTTTCCAGGCTTTTCCAACATCGGGGAGTTTTTCCCGCTCAGCTATTCATGTGGAGTCTGGGGCAAAAACGGGGATTTCATCGCTCATTAGCGCCCTGATTATCGTTCTGACGCTTCTGTTTTTTACTGAGTGGTTTTATTATTTGCCCAAGGCGGTATTAGCAGCGATTATCATTTCGGCGGTGATCAACCTGGTAGACTATAAGGAAGCCCGTCACCTTTGGTCGGCTGACCGGAGGGATTTCTGGACCATGCTGACCACTTTTGTTGCCACGCTCCTGCTGGGTATTCAGAATGGGGTGCTGATGGGCGTGCTGCTTTCGCTGGCCATTATGGTTTACCGTAATTCCCGGCCCCACATCGCGGTGCTCGGGCAGTTGCCCAATTCCCGCCGTTACCGCAGCATCAGCCGGTTTTCCAATGCGCGGCAGCACGAAGAGGTACTCATTGTGCGGTTTGATGCGCAGCTGTATTTTGGCAATGCCGATTATTTTAGGGATGAGATTGAGCGGCTCGTTGCCCGGGAAGGGAGAGCGCTTCAGCTTTTCATCCTTGACGCTTCGAGCATTCATGATATTGATACCACGGGAGCAGAAGCGCTGGGTGAAGTCATCGAGATCCTGCAGGGCCGGAATATTCGCTTTTTCATCTCAGGTGTGGTTGGCCCGGCAAGAGATGCGCTCTCCCGGCACGGGCTCATGCAGGTGATTGGCGAGCGCAATCAGTTCATCCAAATCCATGATGCAGTGGAGTATTACCACACCGCTGCTGACGCTGCGGATAGCAGTTGGACACCAGATGCGTTGCAAACCAATGAGCCTAAAAAGAAAAAGCGGAAATAACTTAGACTATGTTTGGAGCGGGTTCGTCATGAAAATCAAGGAATTGTGGTTCTGGCTAAATCTTTTTTAGCGCGTTTGGCGGGTCAAATAAGCTAAAAAAGATGACGCCAGGTTCATAAGTCCTTGGTTTGCAATAGGAGTAAGCTCCAAACATAGTCTTACATTTACCTAAAAAGAAATATGGCCAGACCACTACTCCTTTTCGCGCTGTTGGCTGTGCTGTCAGGCACAGTATCTGCTCAGTTAACAACCTATTACCCTGCTAAGGTATGGCTCAAAAACGGAGAACGCCTTACCGGCGAAATTGAAAAGCCAGACTGGAAAAAAGGTACCAAACGCCTGCTCTACCGCAGCAGCTCTGACCCCGAGCCTCAGTTTCTCAACACGGCTGACATCAACAAGGTCATACTTATGGAAGATAAGCTGGAGCGCCGCTACCTGAGCCGGTCTGTCCAAAGGCTTTACCTCCCCGATACCATGCCGGTGGGCGACACCTTGCTGTACGTGCAGGACACTCTGCTCCTGCAGGCGGTGGTGGAAGGCACACTTGGCTTTTATTACCACGAAACACCGGGTGGCCGGCCGTACTATTTTTTGGAGAAAGATGAGGTCTATACCCAACTCGTGGAGCACAGCTATAACCGGGTCGGGAGCGGACGCCGTATCCGGATGAAACACGACCGGTGGAAAGAGCAGCTCCGCACAGCGATGTCTGACTGCCGGCCTGCGCGGACGAAAATTGACAACATCAATTTTGGTGATGAGGCAGTCAAACGCCTGTTTGTGCAATATAACGAATGCGGAGGCCGCAAACGGCTCGATTATGAGCTGGAATATAAAAAAATGACCCTCCGCCCGGGAGTGCTTGCCGGCAGTGCCTTCACCCGTATCAGTACCCGCGACCGCATTTTCCGGGATGTAAACACTGGAGGCTTCACGCCCAGAATTGGTGGCAGCCTGCTCATCCTACCCTTCCGCGGCGACGGGCGGTCGGGCTTCCTGATTGAAGCGCTTTATGCCCCATTCCGAACTACCGATGACTTCGATAACTTTGAAGCGGATGTGGATTACCTGCAACTGAATTTAGGCGTACGCAACAGTGGTATTGCCACGGTATTCGGTAGCATCTTCGCCGGCTTCAGCATTTCCAGGCAAATTGGCAGCCCGGTACGGCTCAACCTCACAGAACGTGTACTGCAGCCCACACAGATTGGGCTCTTCGGAGGATTTAGCGTAAGCGGTGAAAAGGTGGAAGTAAGCCTGTGCTATGAGCTGGATGATATTGGCTTATTCTCGCCCAATGCGCCCTTTTTCTACGTTAGCAGCCTCAGCCTTATGGCCGGTTACCGCTTTTGATATTCCAGCTCTCCGGCCTTTACGGGAGCGTTCAGGTGATTTTCCAGGGGCGGTATCGGGCAGTTGTACCCATCGCTGTAAGCGCACCAGGGATTGTAAGCCTTATTGAAGTCGATAGTGAGCTTGCCATCCTGAATATCGGTTGTACTAATGTCCATGTAACGGCCGCCCCCGTAGGTCTGCTCGCCATTTGTGGCGTCCTTGAAAGGAATGAACAAATGATCGCGGTACTGCGGCATACGTATGAGGCGAAGGCTTTGGTAAACCGACAGTTGCAAAGTGGTGTCTTTGAGCCGGAAGGTCGCAGTACCATACTTTACATAGGGTTGGGTGGCGCCGCTGTAGGTCGGCATTTCAAAAGGTTCCGCATCGGTAGCCCGCTCAAATGCTGCGGTGACCTTAAAAGCGGTATCCGGCGGGTAGAAGCGTAATTTTTTCACGCCCTTCCGATCGAGGGGTGCGCGCTGATCTTCCAGGAACTCCCTTTTGTAGTGCTTCCGGTGTTTCCGGATACTTTTGGCAAAAGCTGCATCCGCCTGCCCCCAGGTGCTCAGTGGCAGAAGGAACAGACAGGCGAATACAGCAAGCAGGTTTCTTATTGTTATCATACTTTAGGCTCTTCTTTGACCGCGTTGCTACGGACTTTTTCCCAGGCCCAAGCCGTACGCATGATGTCATTGACGTCCCGCTGAGGCTGCCAGCCCAGTTGGTCAGCGGCTTTTTTGTAATTGGCATAAATAGCTACCACATCGCCCGGGCGGCGGGGGCCTACGCGGTAGGGCAGGTCTTCGCCCGTCACTGCCATGAAGGAATTCAACGCTTCAAGTACCGTTACGCCCTCACCGATACCGAGGTTGAAAATTTCAACCGAGCCTTCCTGTTTGCCGGCGATTACATACTGCAGGGCTTTGGTGTGGGCATTTGCCAGGTCCATTACATGGATATAGTCGCGAATGCAGCTGCCGTCCCGCGTGTCGTAATCGTCGCCGAAAACCACAAGTTCCTTACGCTTGCCGATGGCTGCTTCGGTAATAACGGGTACGAGGTTGGAAGCAGGTGTGGTAGGAGACTCCCCCATTTTAGCACTTTCGTGCGCACCCGCCGGATTGAAGTAGCGCAGGAGGATGTTATTGTGCCTGGGGTGGCGGTGGGAAAAGTCCTGAATGATCTGCTCCCCCATTTGCTTGGTACGGGCATAGGGGGACTCAGCCTCTTCCAAAGGCGTATTTTCGGTTACCGGCAGCTCGGAAGCGTTGCCGTAAACCGAGCAGGAAGAAGAGAAGATGATATTGGGCACCTCGTAACGCACCATACAGTCGAGGACATTGATGAGGCTGTTGAGGTTGTTGCGGAAGTAGCGGATAGGCTGATCCACCGACTCTCCTACGTGCTTCAGGGCGGCGAAGTGGATGACCCCGACAAGGTCACTGTGCTCCCTGAACATCGCTTCTGTGGCTTCAAGGTCACAGAGATCGATAGCGTAGTTTTTTACGCGGCGCCCGGTGATGGTTTCGATCCCGTCAAGGACTTCTTCACTGGAGTTGCTGAGGTTGTCTGCTGAAATGACATCAAACCCATTATCAATAAGGTCAACAATGGTATGGCTGCCGATATAGCCGCAACCGCCGGTCACTAAGATTTTGTGCATGGGGCAAGTGGTTTAACAGGTGGATAATTCAATGACAAAGAATGGAAGCCCTTTGGTGGCTGCCGGTTTTCGACCTACCTTTGTGCCCTGAAGGATGGGCGGTGCCCCGTTCAGGAATAATCAGGCAGGGTTGGCTTAGTGTTGTCCTTGCCATCCAAAGGTAAGCGAAAATAACAATGGATAAAAAAGAACTTGCACAGGAAGTTGTACAAATCGCCCGTCATGCCGGGGCGGCCATCATGGCCATTTACAGTAAAAAAGACCTTGGCGTAGAGCTGAAAGCGGACGAATCCCCTTTGACACTGGCAGATCAGGCGGCCAATGAAGTCATCTGCCGGGCGTTGGAAAAGCTGTCTGTGCAGTACCCCATTATTTCGGAAGAAAACAAGGCGGTACCCTATGAGACCCGCAAAAATTATGATTACCACTGGCTGGTGGACCCTCTGGACGGGACCAAGGAGTTTATCAAGCGCAATGGGGAATTCACCGTTAACATCGCGCTCATTCATGCGGGCAAACCGGTAATGGGCGTGGTTTATGTGCCTTGCTTTGACGAAACCTACTGGGGAGCAGAGGGCGTTGGTGCCTTTCTGGAAGCGAACGGGAAAACGACCAGGCTCGAAGTGCCAGCCTTCAAACTGGCTGATGAGGGGTTGAATGTAGTCTGCTCCCGGTCTCATCTCAATGACGACACCCAGGCCTTTGTAGATAAGCTGAAGAATCCGTCCCTGGTCCCCACAGGCAGTTCTCTGAAGTTTCTGATTATTGCCAAAGGGGAGGCGCACGTCTATCCGCGCCTGGGGCCAACGATGGAATGGGATACGGCTGCGGCACAGGCCGTACTGGAGCAAGCTGGTGGTTCGGTCATCGATGAAGAAACGAAGCAGCCCCTGCGCTACAATAAGGAGAATCTGCTCAATCCGTACTTTATTGCCTACGGTGGATTACAGCAGTAAGCGACCCAACCCCTGGAAAACCCAAGACTGTCTATAGAGACAAATAAAGGTTCATGCCCATTGATTTCAAGGCACTAAAGCAAGGTCCGTTCCCTCAGCCGGTCCACCATCAGTGGCTGGGCATGGCCTGTCTCATTGCAATGATGGTGGGTATGATGACTTCGGCAGAGGCACTGATCAGCATTGCCTTTATTGCGCTGGTTTGCAATGCGGTACTCAACCGGCAGCTTCCGCAATTGTGGAAACAATTCATCCGGCACCCGGCCCTACTGGGGATTACCGGTATTTTTCTGGTGTATGCGCTGTCCGGGCTTTATTCTGAAAATACGGCTTACTTGTTCCGCAGGCTGCGCACTTCTTTGCCTTTGCTGCTGCTGCCCTTTGCTATTTTATCAATTCCGCGGCTGGAGCGCAGGTCTTATTATAGCTTGCTGTACCTGTTTTTCCTGCTTACCCTGGCGGCCTGTCTGGCAGTTGTGTACAATTACCTGACCGACTATGCTGCTATCACAGCTCTCTACAAAAAAGGACAGGTGATGCCAACGCCCATGCGGCATATCCGGTTTAGCCTGACTGTAGCTCTGGCTGTAGCGGGAGGTTTTTACCTGTCCGCCCGTCGTTTTTGGTGGTGGCATCCGGCAGAGCGCTACCTGTTGACTGGTGGCAGTTTATTTATGATTGCCTTTCTGCACCTGTTGGCTGTAAGAAGCGGCCTGCTGGCACTCTACCTGCTGGCTGTATTTGCCCTCGTACGGCTTATTGTAATACAGAGGCAGTTTTGGCTTGGAGCCAGTGTATTGGTGACCGCAGCAGGCCTGGCCTACGCTGCTTTTCAATATGTCCCGACGCTGCAAAACAAGGTGAATTATACCCGTTATACCATCCATTTGCTGATTCACGGCGGAGAAATCAAAGAATTATCTGACTCTCAGCGCCTTGGCTCTATAAATGCCGGGCTGTCTATGGCCAGGGCTCATCCATGGATTGGGGTAGGGCTGGGCGATATCCGTGAAGCGGCAGAAACTTACTATGAAAAGAACGCTCCGGGCCTGGCCGGCCGGCAGTTACTCCCTCACAATCAATATATTTTTGTACTTGGGGCAACCGGAGTGCTAGGGCTGGTTTATTTTTTGCTGGCCACCTTTTATCCTCTGCTGTACGGGCACGGTTACCGGGATATCTTCTGGACGGCCTTTCATATTGTTGTGCTCCCTTCCTTTATGGTAGAGCATACCCTGGAAACGCAGTTTGGCCTGACGCTTTACCTGCTGTTTGCCCTTATGGGCATCCGGTATATTGATACGCAAAGCCCACGCTGATTATTTGTATTCTTAGCCCGGCAAAGTATATTGCATCCTGCAAACAAAAAACAAAAGATATGATCCGCCTCGAGCACCTCGGAATTGCGGTTAAAAACCTGGAAGAGAGCAATGAGCTCTTTGAAAAAATCCTGGGCCGCCCACTATACAAAGTAGAAGAAGTCGAATCCGAGCATGTCAAAACTGCCTTTTTCAAAATTGGAGAGTCCAAGATAGAGCTACTGGAAGCCACAGCTCCGGAGAGTGCCATTGCCAAGTACGTGGAAAAGCGGGGCGAAGGGATTCATCACGTTGCCTTTGAAGTGGAAGACATCTACGCCGAAATGGAACGACTGAAAGCAGAAGGATTTCGACTGCTCAACGAGGAGCCCAAGCGTGGTGCGGACAACAAGCTCGTCTGCTTTGTCCATCCTAAAAGCGCGAATGGCGTGCTGCTGGAACTTTGCCAGGAAATTAAGGAGTAGCGCCTTTAATCCGGTGCAATAATTTCCATAGCGACATGGGCGGGAGTGGTCCCTATGTTGCCCCCTATATCGTGGGTACGATTAAGGCGGTGCACTCCTTTGATGTAGCGTATGGAGCCGGTAAGGGAGCGCAGGACAATACTCTCAGTAGTAACGCCGCCACGCCGGTCGAAGTGTACGCCGTCCAGAAAAGAAGATGGAGTAATGCCGGTGGCTGCAAAGAAGGTATTATTGGACCGGATGAGGGTATCGAGGGTAAGCACTTCTTTTAACTGCACCCCATCCTGCTTAAGCTGCCGCTTCTCCTCCACCCGCTGTGGTGCCCGCATGCACTGCATCCCACCGCCCAGTGCTTTTACAGCGGCAGCGGCGATCACCCCTTCCGGAGTGCCTCCCACGCCCATGAGTACGTCAACACCGGTGCCAGGTACTGCTGCCATCAGCGCACCGATAACATCGCCTTCTGCGTGAAGCGTAATGCGCGCGCCGGTCTGCCGGATTTCCTCAATGAGGGACATGTGCCGGGGTTTGTCGAGCACGAAAACGGTAAGGTCTTCCACATTACGGCCCAGGGCTTCAGCTATATTGTAAAGGTTTGAAGAGGGCGACTTGGTAATGTCGATGGCGTTTTTGGCTTCTGCCTCCACCACAATTTTGTTCATGTAAAAACTATTACCCGGGTCCCACATGCTGCCTTTATCCGCTACGGCTATGGAGGTAATGGAATTCGGCCGCCCTTCCGCCAGTAAAGTCGTGCCTTCCACCGGATCAACGGCGACATCGACTTCCGGCCCTTCGCCATTCCCCACTTGCTCTCCATTAAACAACATGGGGGCTTGATCTTTTTCGCCTTCACCTATGATGACCGTCCCCCTCATCTCTACGGTTTTCAGGAAAGTGCGCATAGCATCTACGGCCGCCTGATCGCCCGCATCTTTCTTGCCCATGCCCATGTATCGGGCAGCAGCAATGGCGGCGGCTTCAGTGGCACGGACCAGCTCCATAGCCAGGTTGCGGTCGGCACGCGGTATCATTTGTTCAGACATAGGTTACGCTTTTATTGAGGATAAAGATAGGGAAGTCAGGCGAACGCTACTGTGCGGAATATCACTACAGCGCCAGTAATTCCGGAAATCGGTCTATAAAATAATCCGGGGCCTCCGTTTCAAGCTCTTTTCGGGAACGGTAGCCGTAAGTGACTGCGCAGGTAGGCATACCGGCGGCCTTTGCGGCTTCTATGTCATGGGTGGAGTCGCCCACCATAAGTGCCCGGCCGGCCGGCACCTGTAGTTGCTCCATGATGCGGTGGAGACCTGCCGGATGAGGTTTGAGTGGATAGGCATCCGGATTAGCGCCCTGCACGATGTCCATGAGCGGAGCCATATCCAGGGCTTCCGCAATTCGCCCGGTAAAGTGCTGTAGTTTGTTGCTGTAAATGGCGGTCTTTTTGGGCTTCAGTGCCCGCAGGGTGTCCATAACGCCGGGGTAGGGCTTGGTTTTGGTCACAAAATGCTCAGCGTAGTACTCATCGAAGTGCGCTTTTGCGGTGCGCAGGGTGTCGGGATCGTCTGTGCCTGCCGATTCTTTCAGCAAATAGGACAAGCCGCTTCCCAATAAAGGCGGCAAGTCTTCATAGGACAGAGTTGGGCGCCCCAATTGCTGCATAGCGTGGTTCACGGCATCCGCCAAATCGAAGCGGGAGTCCACGAGCGTGCCATCCAGGTCAAAAACGATGAGGTCAATGGTGTCTAAAAAAGCCATGCAGTGGTGTTTTGATGGGCTAAAATACAGGAATTATTGGTGTGCCCCGTTGGCTGCTTTTCAATATTCCGGCCCGTCTGTCATCTTTTCGCCGTTCAGTTATTAAACAAAATTATTTGTTTTAAAAAACAATATCATTTATCTTTGAGCGCCCTCCACGTACTATGAAACGCTATGCAAATCGGGTTTGCCAGCTTTATACTGCTGGCAGCCCCTTGCATGGTCCGAAAACAAAACAAAATGTTTGAACGAGCCATCCTGCACCTGGACCTCGATGCCTTTTTTGCGTCCGTAGAGCAGCTGCACAACAGCGACCTGCAGGGTAAACCCCTAATCATTGGCGGCAGCAGCGGCCGGGGCGTGGTCGCAAGCTGTAGTTATGAAGCGCGGCGCTTTGGTATCCGATCCGGCATGCCTATACGCCATGCACTGCTGCGCTGTCCGGATGCAACTGTACTGCGGGGCGATATGGAAAACTACCTGAAGCATTCCAGGCTGGTCACAGAGATACTGGCAGAGGATGCGCCCGTGCTGGAGAAGGCTTCCATTGATGAGTTCTACCTGGATATTAGCGGTATGGACCGCTACTTTGGCTGTTGGAAATGGTCGCAGGAGCTGCGGCAAAAGGTGATTCGCGAAAGCGGTCTGCCTTTGTCCATTGGCCTATCGGTCAACAAGCTGGTTTCGAAGGTCGGCGCGGGGGAAAGCAAACCTAACGGCGCACAGCTGGTGGAATCGGGACGGGAGCAGCAGTTTTTGGCGCCACTGCCCGTGCGCCGCTTGCCGGCGGTGGGGCAGGTGACCTGCCACCGGCTGAGCCAAATGGGCATACGCACGGTGCAGGCGCTTAGTCAGGTGCCGCCGTTGTTACTACAGCGCGAATTTGGCAAGCCCGGCAAGCAATTATGGGAAAAGGCGCACGGTATTGACCACCGGCCCGTCGTGCCTTATACCGAACGGCAGTCCATCTCCACGGAGCGTACTTTTCAGACCGATACTACGAATGTTGAATTCCTCCGCACCACCCTCAATCAGATGGTAGCTCAGCTGGCTTTCGAGCTCCGGCAGTCCGGGCGGCTGACCGCCTGCATCACCGTGAAGCTGCGGTATACCGATTTCAATACCTTCACCCGGCAGCACCGCCTGTCTTATACAGCTTCCGACAGCACGCTGCTGCATCATGCGCAGAAATTGCTGGAACAACTGTATGAGCGTCGTCAACTGGTCCGCCTGTTGGGGGTGCGATTCAGCAAACTCGTGCCCGGCCACCCACAACTAAGCCTTTTTGACGCCTCAGCGGAGGAGCAGCGCCTGCAGGCGGCGATGGATGGAATACGGGAGCGGTTTGGGAAGGGGGCGGTGGAAAGGGGAGTGCGCTAGTGGTCTCTATTGAGACGGGGAGAATGGCAAGCGTAGTTGCCCATCGCCACCGCTTCGCAGCACCAATGCCCTACCGCACCGTCACCGGTAACGTCTGCACCTGTCCCTCACCCTGTATGCGAAGGTAATACGTGCCCGCTGCCCACTCCGTCACATCCACTTCAAACGAAGCCGGAGTTTGTTTCAGATCACGGCTGAAAATTTGCTGGCCGTTTACTCCGAAGGCATTCAGGGTAACAGGCCGGCCCTGCCATGCTCCGAAGTCAATCCGGAGCCAGTCTGCTGCCGGGGACGGAAAGGCATTGGCGAAAGCTACGGTTGCAAAGCCGTCGGCGCTGACTACCACTACGGATATCTCGGTACAGCTTATATCGCTGCCTGCACTGTTCATGGCGGTCAGGCAGACGTTGTAGGTGTTATTTGCCGTGTAGGTGTGGGTTGGGTTTTGCAGGGTGCTGCTATTGCCATCACTAAAATCCCAGAACCACTCAGTGGGGTTATTGGCGGAAGCATCGGTGAACACAAGCGTACCTTCTCCCTGGTCTTCAAAAGTAAAACTAGCGGTGGGTGGCAGTATGACCACAACTTCCTGGCAACTAATATCACTGCCTCCCAGATTAGTGGCAGTCAGGCAAACGGTATAGGTGCCGGGGGCGCTGTAGGTATGCAGTGGGTTTTGTTCCGTACCCGCGTTGCCATCGCCAAAGTCCCAGGACCAGCTGAGGGGCATATTGGTGGAAGCATCGGTAAACTGTACCTGCCCATCGCTGAGCAGCTCCGCAGAAAAATCAGCGACCGGGGGTTGGTCACTTGGATTAATAGCGGCAAGGTAAGTGGCAGAGATGGGGTTGCCATCCACGTCAAAGTCGACGCTGCATACGGTGCCTACCCCATCAGCACCCCACCATTCGTAGGAGACAGTCGTGTTTTCAATTACATCGATCAGGATAAAACTGCCGAAGATTTTCACGTAAATAGAGTCGGCTGTAGTAATGACACTACGTTGTCTCAGTACTTCAAAGGTACCCGCAGGAACCGTAATTTCACCAAAGGCATCCACCTCAGCTTCCACGGTGCCCCCGCCAATCAGGCGGACGGAGTCAGCGCCAAAAGTTCCTCCATCAATTTCCAGCCGATAGCTGAATTCATCTTCGAATACCGCTCCGTAAGTAGCAGGCAGGGGAAGCAATTGCTGTTGATTTTCGAAAGCTACCGTAAAAATAGTGCCGTCCGGGCCGGGTGCTGACCCTCCTGCGGCAAATAAGGCATCAGAGGTGACCTCGGCAAAGCTGTACAGCTCATTGCTGCCTTCAAAGGCGAAAGTGGCTGTGGGAAAAAGATCAGCAGCCGGTGTTTCGGAAGGCATGACGACTGTATTGGTGAATACTTCATCGGCATCAAAATTGAGGAACGACCAGGTTTGAGCATCAGCGCTGGCCGGGCCTACATCAACGCTTGTCAAGAGGGTATCCACGGCATTGGCGTAAACTTCACCAAAGTCGGGTATATCATCGGCAGTGAGGGTTATCTGCGCCGTAGCACCAATAGAAAGGAGGCCAAAGAAAAGGAGGAGGATGGAGCTCTTGAGTTTCATAGTTCAGTTTTTGGTAATTTGTTCCAATATTTTGGAGCGTTGGTACCGATGCAATACAGGATCGAAACGAACGGAAGTCCCAAAATTACATTTAATTACCTTCAAATTCAATTTGCCGATGATGCCACGCTACCTGATCCCCCTCTATTGGACCCTTGCACTGACAGAACTCTACGGGGAGTATACGCTTACCGAACCGGTTATTTTGGCTGTGAAACCGCTTTTGCTGACGGTTTTGTCGCTTTGGTTTTACCTGGAATGCCGGCCAATAGGCAGTCGATTCAGTGGGTTGGTACTGGCCGGGCTGATCTTTTCCATAGGTGGGGATACCCTGCTGATGTTTGTGGAGTACGGGCCCCGGGCTGAGCAGTTTTTCCTGTTTGGGCTGGGCAGCTTTCTCGTCGCACAGGTAGGTTATGCAGTCGCTTTCTGGACTTATCCGGGTGCAAAATCCGGGGACATACGGCAGAAGCCCTGGCTTACCCTGCCATTTCTGTTCTACCTCGTGGGGATATTAGGCATGCTCTGGGCAGGTATACCTGCGGGCATGAAAGTACCGGTTGCAGTATATGCCACTGCGATTGTCACCATGGCAATGGGCGCGTTCAATCTGCGGGGACGGCTGAGCCGGGAGCACTTTCTGGGGCTGATGGCCGGGGTGCTGCTCTTTGTACTTTCCGACAGCCTGATTGCAGCTAATAAATTCGGGCAGCCGGTGCCTTATGCGCGGGTGCTGATCATGAGTACGTACCTCACGGGGCAGTATTTCATTGCGCGGAATGCGGCGGCGATCCGCGCGGAAAAGCAGGCAGGTTAGCAGCTTTGAATGATATATACATAGCTTTTGGTACCCTGTAGAGGGCTTCACCGTGCCATTTGCACCTCTGCACATTTATACCGATATTTAACCAATTGATTGATCTGAACACCAAGCTATGAAATTCAAAATCTTAATCTGCCTGCTGCTCACAGCGGGTGCGCTCTCTGCCCAAAATGGACTGGAAGGGCTCTGGACAGGTTCCATTATTGATAAAAGCACCGGGGAAACGCTGCCGGTCGAACTCTACCTTACCCTTGAAAAAGGCTACATCAAAGGGATGTCTTACATCCACGTTACTAAGGATAGCGTGGTGACACAAGAGCTCGTTGGCAAGATGTACCAGGATCGCTCCATTTATATGCGGGAAGTGACCGACAGGGAGTACAGCATCGATAACCTCACCCCTGAGATACTGGAGGGTGGCAAGTATGTCCGTAAATACCAGTTTGAATTCAAGCGGAGCATCTGGGAGTCTTCGCTCAATGGTTTCTGGCAGGAGATTACGCCTACCCCGTTTTCGGTAGAACGGAAGCTGGGGCAAATCAAACTGGAGCGGAAGAAATCGGGCGATTCTTCCAGGGTATAGGAAGCCCCCGCTCTACAGCAAGTAAAACGAGGGCTTTGCTATTCCAATTGAGTTGTGATCCTCTTAATTCAATAATTCGTAGATGCCGGCGATACCTTGCCCGCCACCCACACAGGCGGTCACCATACCGTATTTATTGCCACGGCGGCGCATCTCGTTGAAGAGCTGGGTGGAAAGTTTCGCACCGGTACAGCCCAGCGGGTGGCCGAGTGCAATGGCCCCTCCGTTTACATTCACGATATCGGGGTTGAGACCGGCTTCCTGAATGACGGCCAGGGCCTGGGCGGCAAAGGCTTCGTTGAGCTCGATCAGGTCAATATCGTTGAGCTTCAGCCCGGCGTATTTCAGCGCTTTGGGGATAGCGGCGCAGGGGCCAATGCCCATGTACAACGGATCTACACCAGCTACGGAGCAGGAAACCAGGCGGGCAATCGGCTCGAGGTTGAGCTTTTTGACCATTTCTTCGCTCATCACCAGGGTGAAAGCCGCACCATCAGAAGTTTGGGAAGCGTTGCCCGCAGTCACCACGCCGCCCTGCGCAAAGACCGGGCGTAACTTGCCAAGCGCTTCGACCGTGGTGGAACGGCGTACGCCTTCATCCATGCCTACGGTGTGCTCACTGCTCACCCGTTTGCCGTCTTTTACGAATACATCTTCCACTTTTACCGGCACAATTTCATCATTGAATTTCCCGCCGTCGATGGCCTCAGCCGCCTTTACGTGTGAGCGGTAGGCAAATTCATCGGATTGATCCCGGCTGATGTTATACTTATTGGCTACGGCCTCGGCCGTCAGGCCCATACTCGCCAGGTAGTTGGGCGTGGAGGAAGCGACCTTGTAGCTGGGTGCGAGCTTGTAGCCCGTCATTGGTATGGAGCTCATGCTTTCGGTACCGCCGGCAACGTAAATTTCGCCCATGCCTGCGCGGATTTTGGCAACCGCAATGGAGATGGTCTCCAGGCCGGAAGCACAGTAGCGGTTGACGGTCACGCCGGGGACTTCCTTGCCCAGGGCGCGCATGGAAATCTGCCGTCCGATCTGTAACCCCTGCTCACCCTCTGGGTTTGCGCAGCCAACGATGACGTCATCGACCAGCTTAGGGTCAAGTTCCGGAGTTTGTTCCAAAAGATGGGTAATGATATCCACCGCCAGATCATCCGAGCGGTAGTTTTTGAAGCCACCCTTTTTGGCTTTGCCTACGGCGGAGCGGTAGGCTTTTACGATATATGCATCCATGATAATTTCTATTTTATGAATCCAGATTGAGCAGGCTTTTAAAAGCCTCTAACCGGATTACTTTGACTTTAGGAAATTTGATTTGATCAAGAATATTGAAATCGTTGTCGTGAGAAACGATGAAATCAGCATGACCAGCAATTGCGCAATCTACAAACTTGTTATCGTCAGGATCCTTTACAATTAATCTCCATTGATAAAAGGGGCTGATCCTGATAACATTTTTGAAATTGGTGAGATCATCAAGCAAGACTTTAGTAAATGGAACACCATATTTCTCTTGCATTTTTTCATTGTACTCCATCATAATGTCTGTGCTTACGCAAAGCTCATAGGAACTATTAATAAGCTCTCTCATAACCCAGCCGTACTTGTGCTTTGGCAAAAGCCCGACCAAGAATACATTTGTATCAAGTACAACTCTTAGCATGATTACTGCTGGTTATCTTCATTCAGCCATTCATCCAGCGTTTCATCAGAAATTCCACGTTCTGCTGCAGCCTCATCCAGTTTACTTTGAAAACGTTCCATGAAAAAGGTTGCTAGCATATGGCGTACTTCCTTCAACTCCGCTTCTGATGGCTCAAAGGAGTATAGCTTTAATAGCTCCAATTGAAGTGAGGTGAATTTCTGACTACTTTCGATTTCCATAACAGACTTGATTTTATGATAAAACTGGATTTGAAAGCCCCTAGTTCCTCAGCGGCTTATTCGTCTGCAGCATGTGCTGAATGCGCTCCAGGGTCTTCTGCTCACCGCAGAGGCTCAGGAAGGCTTCCCGCTCAATATCAAGGAGGTACTGCTCTGACACTTGCTGCTGCCCGGTGAGGTCGCCACCGCAAAGCACCCAGGCTACCTTGTGGGCAATCTTGATGTCATGCTCGGAGGCGTAGTGCCCCAGGCGCAACTCGTTGGCGGCAGCGTAGAGGGCGGCGAGGCCTGTACGGCCCAGTACTGTGATGTCCTCGCGCTGTATAGGCTTGGTGTAGCCTTCCGCAAGTTCCAGTACTTTCGCTTTTGCCTGAGCGATGTTGCGGTCGGTATTGAGTACGATGTGGTCTTTCTCCGGCAGCAGGTAGCCATAATCGTAGGCTTGGTGGGCAGAAGTCGCCACATTGGCCAGCGCGATGGTCTTGAACTGCTCGATGAGGGTCGGGATTTGCACATCCCCTTCAAAGAAGCGGTCGGAAGCACGCAGGGCAAATTCCTTAGTGCCACCGCCACCGGGGATGAGGCCTACGCCCACTTCTACCAGGCCGATGTAGGATTCTGCGGCAGCCAGGGTGGCATCGCAGTGCATGATGGTTTCGCAACCTCCGCCAAAGACATAGCCCTGTGTGGCAGCTACTACAGGCACGGAGGAGTACCGGCAGCGCATCGTCGTTTGCTGGAAGAGGTTGACGGCCATGTTTAGTTCGTCGAACTCCTGCTGATAGGCCAGCATGGCGATCATCATCAGGTTGGCGCCTACGGAGAAATGCTGGGCGTTGTTGCCAATGACCAGGCCTTTCCAGTCACCTTCTTCGGCAATTTGGATGGCTTCGTTCATGCCGCGGAGTACGCCCTCCCCTATGGAGTTGTGGGGGCTGACGAATTCCAGGCAAAGAACGCCGTCGCCGATGTCGTGCAGGACGACTTCGTTGTTTTTCATCACCGGTGCGCGGTCGCGGTAGTTGTCGAGGATGATAAATTCCTCAGCGCCCGGCACGACTTTGTACCCCTTGGATTCGAGGTCATAGTATTTCTTAACGCCACCTTCACGCTTGTAGAACTGCGTATGGCCGGCAGCGACCATGTCCTTCACCCAGGGCGCAATTTTTTCTCCCTGCTCTTCCGCCAGTTGGATACCTTTCTCAATGCCAATGATGTCCCAGTATTCGAATGGGCCAACGTTCCAGGCATAGCCGGCTTTCATGGCATCATCGATGCTGTAGAGGTTATCTGAAATCTCCGGGATGCGGTTGGAAACGTAGGCAAAAAGGCCAAGGAGAGATTTGCGCACCAGTTCTCCGCCCTTATCGTCAGCGTCAAACATAGCAGCGATGCGCTTTTCCTGATCATCAATCTGCTTAGCCATTTTCAGGCTGGGCAGGTCCGGCTTTTGGCTGGGCTCGTATTCGAGGGTTTCCAGGTTGAGGGCGAGGATGACGCGGCGGCCATTCTCATCCTTTTCCTTGGTTCTTTTGTAGAAGCCCTGCCCGGTTTTGTTGCCAAGGAATTTATTGTCCAGCAGGAACTGCAGGTATTTTGGGATTTCGAAAGTAGCGGCTTGTTCATCATCGGGGCAGTTTTGCTTCAGGCCGTTGATGACGTTGGCCGCTGTATCGTGGCCCACAAGGTCGCCCAGGCGGAAGGTGCCGGTTTTGGGGCGGCCAATGGTCGGACCGGTGAGTTTATCGACTTCTTCAATACGCAGCCCCAGCTCAGTGGTGAGTTGGTAAATCTTTGCCATAGCGTATACCCCCACACGGTTGGCGATGAAGGCAGGCGTGTCTTTGCAGAGGACGGTCTGCTTGCCCAGATAGACATCACCGTAGTGCATAAAGAAATCCACCACTTCGGGGTCCGTTTCCGGGGTGGGGATGATTTCCAGCAGGCGCATGTAGCGGGGCGGGTTGAAGAAGTGGGTGCCGCAGAAGTGCTTTTTGAAGTCGTCGCTGCGCCCTTCCAGCATCATGTGTATGGGAATGCCCGAGGTATTGGACGTGATGAGGGAGCCCGGCTTGCGGTGTTGCTCCACCTGATCGAATACCTTTTTCTTAATATCCAGGCGCTCTACGACCACCTCAATGACCCAGTCGCAATCTTTGATCTTAGCGAAATCGTCCTCGAAATTGCCGGTCGTGATCCGGCTGGCGAAATCCTTGTGGTACAGCGCGGCAGGTTTGCTCTTAATGGCGCTCTTCAGGGCGGCGTTGACGATACTGTTTCGGGCAGCCGGGTCTTTCTGCTGATCTTCCGGCAAGTCGCGGGGCACGATATCCAGCATCAATACCTCCAGGCCGATATTGGCAAAATGGCAGGCAATGCCAGAGCCCATAACACCGGAACCCAGTACGGCTACTTTAGTGATTCTTCTGCTCATTGAGTGATGATTGGTTTGATTTGATATTTTTTAAGGGATTGTTTTGAGACAACAACCCGGATACGTTTTAGTGCTCCAATATTAGCGAATTTTCGCTAGAAAGGCAAAATAATCACATCTGAGGCGCCTACATTCTAATAATTTCCATTTGTTTGATAATTTGGCGTACTTGGAAAGCGTTGAGCTTTACATTACAAAAAATGTCCGCTGTACTCCTTGCCGGGGACAGACGCACCCATCAAAACTAAAAACCATATCAGACATCATGCTGCAACACACGCTATTGTTGTTTCAAACTGCTGAGGGCCTCGACCGGGAAGGTGAAGGGGTTGGTACTCAGAGTTTCTTTGACATTATCACTCAGGGTGGCCCACTCGGAATTATCATCGTACTTGTGCTGTTGGTACTTTCGGTGATGGCCATCTACATTTTTGTCGAGCGCTACCTCACCATCAAGCGGGCCGGTAAGATCGATGAGAACTTCATGAATAACATCCGGGCTAACGTACAGTCGGGCAATATCAATGGTGCGAAGGCACTGTGCCAGACAACAGACTCTCCCGTGGCCCGTATGGTGGAAAAAGGCCTGCAGCGCATCGGTAAGCCGCTTCGCGATATCGACGCCGCTATTGAGAATGTAGGCAACCTTGAGATTTTCAAGCTGGAGAAGAACCTTTCCACCCTGGCCAGTATTGCCGGTGCCGCGCCTATGATCGGCTTCTTTGGTACGGTGACGGGTATGATCCTGGCCTTCTACAAAATGGCAACCGAGCAGAACGTAACGCCGGATGTACTGGCGGGCGGTATCTATCAGGCCCTGATCACCACGGCTTTCGGGCTGTTCATTGGTATTCTGGCTTTCGTTGGTTACAACCTTCTGGTGGCCAGTGTAGAGAAAGTCGTCTTTAAAATGGAGCGCACCACAGTAGAGTTTATGGACCTGCTGCAGGAGCCTTCCGCCTAAATTAAAGTACCATGGGACTAAAAAAGCGGAGCAAGGTGAGCGCGGAATTCAGTATGTCGTCGCTGACGGACATCATATTTCTGTTGCTGATCTTTTTCATGCTCACCTCCACACTTGTGCGCATTCAGCCTTTTGAGCTACCAAAGTCGGACTCCAAGACGGTAGCTTCCACTTCTATTGTGGTGACGCTGGAAAAGAACGGGCGCACTACCGTCAACAACAACGAGACGGCTGCCCGTAACCTGGAGCGTGCCTTGCGCATGGAAGTCCGCACCTCCGACAACCGCGACAATGCGGCCATTACCATCGTTGCGGAAATAGGCACGCCTTTTGACCGGGTTGTGGAGGTAATGGAAATCGCCAATCGGTTGAAAGTCAATGCGATTATCGCAACGGAGCCTCGATCATAAGCTAAAAAACGAAAGTATGGGCATTAAAAAACGAAGTAAAGTTTCTGCGGAGTTTAGTATGTCTTCTCTGACGGATATTATTTTTCTGTTGTTGATTTTCTTTATGCTGACTTCTTCTCTTGTGGCGCCTAATGCCCTGAACCTGAAGTTGCCGAGCAGTTCCCGGAGCAGCCCCCCCAGCAGCAGTCAGGTGGAAGATGTGCGCATCAGCCGTTCGGGCAATTACTTTCTGGACAACCGGCGCCGGTCACTGGGAGACATGGAAAAAGAGATCCGCCGCATTTCCAGGAGTAGTAAGCCCAGCATTACCATTTCCCCGGAGGAAGGCACCCCGACTGAGCATGTCGTCGCTATTATGGATTTGGCGATGCGCTACAAAGTCAATGGTGTGCTGGCTATGGAAAAGGATTAGACGTTAAGTTTATGTGAATCCCGGCCTTCGGAAGAGGATTTGTGCTGAAAAGGCGTTAAGTTGTTTATACGCCAATGCTTAAAAGAAAAATACTATGGCAGTAGATACCCGAGTAACCCAGGAAGACGAGCAGAATAAGAAACGCGGCATGATTGTCAGCGTTGCCGTGCACGTCGTGCTTTTGATGCTGGCTGTTTTGCCCCTGTTGACCTTCCCGGACCCGCCTCCGGGGCAGGAAGGCATTTTGGTCAACCTTGGCTTGCCGGATGTGGGCGAAGGCAGTGAAAACGCCGGCCCGGCTCCGGCGGTAGAGGAAGACCCGGTGGACGTCCCTCAGGAGGAGACCGCTCCTCCCCCACCCGCTGAATCCGAGCCTGAGCCGGAGCCCGAGCGTGAAGTCATCACTGCAGATGACAGTGAAGTAGCCATTCAAAAAGAAAAAGACCGCAAGCGTAAGGAGCAGGAAGCCAGGGAACGCCGGGAGCGCGAGCAGGAAGAAGCCCGCAAACGTGCCGAGGCAGAGGCCCGCCGCAAAGCGGAAGAGGCTCAGCGCCAAAAAGAAGCCGAAGCAGCTAACCTGAAAGAATCCCTGGGCGGGCTTTTTGGTGATGGAGACGGCAAAGGCAATACCGGTACAGCCGGCAACCAAGGCGACCCGAACGGGGACCCGAATTCTGATATCCTGACGGGGATCAGCACTGGTTCTGGCACCGTTGGTGGCGGACTCGGCAGCCGCGGTGTAGCCCGCACCCACAAGCCACAGGATAACTCTCAGGAACAGGGCGTTGTGGTGGTGAAGGTTTGCGTAGACCGGTCCGGCAATGTAACTTCTGCTGATTTCACACAGCGTGGGTCAACAGCGACCAGTTCCCGCCTCAAAAACCTAGCGATCAGCTCAGCCAAGCGCTGGCAATTCGCGCCCGGCCAGGTGGATAAGCAGTGTGGTACGATTACTTATAATTTTAGGGCGCAGTAAGAGCTGCTTACTTAACAAATACAATGCCCGGAATTCGTTGAATTCCGGGCATTGTATTTGTTAAGCTACACGTTAATTTTATGTCAAGGTGCTCCAAACTTTGTGACGCACTAAGCCCCCCTGCGTTATAAAGAGGTATCATCAAACGACACTTGTTTATGACCAATCGTGAAATCCGTGGCGTTGCCGGGCAGTTATGCTTAGTCTTGCTTTCTTTGCTGCCGATGTATGTTTGCGCTATGCAAGACCGTAATGATGCTCCTGAGGAGCAGTATGAACAACAGCTTGAATCTTCCCGCGATGAGCGCGCTTAATGCTGCTTTTACTTCGTAGCTTTGCCCCCCTATACTGACGATTAAGTGGTTTGCCACAGCAAACCTACTCAATGTCAGCATTTACGCAGGGAAGTGGCTTGCTTCGATGTCGCAAACCACTTCGTATTGCGTGTAATCCAACTCTTATGGCAAAGCGGACTTACCCTGAAACTTTAGCTTTTCTTTTTGAGCAACTGCCCATGTTCCAGCGGGTGGGGCCTATGGCTTTCAAAAAAGACCTGACCAATATCAGGGCGCTTTGTGAAGCCCTGGGGCAACCACATGAGCGACTGCGGGCCATTCACATCGCCGGCACTAACGGAAAGGGGTCTACTGCGCATATGCTGGCATCGGTATTGCAGGCAGGAGGGCTCAAAGTTGGTCTTTATACTTCCCCTCACTACCGCGATTTTCGTGAGCGGATAAAAATTAACGGGGAACTGATGCCCGAAGAGGCAGTGGTGGATTTTGTGGAACAGTATGAAACGCTTTTTCAGACCATTAAGCCTTCCTTTTTTGAAATTACGGTAGCTATGGCATTCGACTATTTTGCGAAGGAGCAGGTCGACTGGGCAGTAGTGGAAGTTGGCATGGGTGGGCGTCTGGACTCTACTAATATCCTGATGCCGGAGCTGTGCGTTATTACGAATATCAGCTATGACCACATGCAATTTCTTGGAGAGACCCTGCCGGAAATTGCCGGGGAAAAGGCAGGCATTATCAAGCCGGGGATACCGGTAGTGATTAGCGAGACGCAGGAGGAGACACAGGAGGTTTTTCTCAAAAAGGCCGCAGAGGAGAGTGCGCCAATCATTTTTGCGGACCAGTATTACGAAGCACGTTTAGTTCAATCCGGATTTGAAGTAAGTCACTACGATATTTATAAGAAGGGTACTCTGCACCTGGAGCAACTGGAACTGAACGCCTACGGCGACTACCAGCGAAAAAACTTACAAGCCGTGCTGCAGGCTATAGAGTCGCTTCACCCCAAACAGCCGGTTTCAGAAACTAACCTTCGGACCGGGCTCCGGGAGCTTCGGACAAGCACCCGCTTCATTGGCAGGTGGCAGGTTTTGGGCAAAGCGCCCCTGATACTTTGCGATAGCGCACATAACGAAGCCGGAATTTCCCTGGCTATGCAGGAGCTCAACCGCTTGTCCTTTGAACGGTTGCATATAGTTTATGGCATGGTCAGCGATAAAGATCCCGAAAAAGTCTTGCGGCTATTACCCAGGGAAGCTACCTATTATTTTGCGCGCCCTGACATACCACGTGGACTGGAAGCGGAGAAATTGGCGCAGGTCGCTCAACGCCTTAGCCTCAAAGGCTTAGTGTACCCGAGCGTGAATGAAGCCCTCGAAGCAGCCCGCAATAAGGCAGGCGCCGACGATTTGATTTATGTAGGCGGCAGCATCTTTGTGGTAGCAGAAGTAGTTTAATCTTCTTCAATCTTTTCGTAACGTACACGTACAGCGTAATCGGTTGTTTCGAGCTTCCCGCGTTTCTTTTCGGCATAAACAGCAGTAAAGATACCACCAAAGAGTAAGATTAAGGACGCGTAAAAGACCCACAGCATAATCACCATCACGGAACTGGCAGCGTCGTAGAGGTCGGTGGTCTGAGACTGTTCTATGTAAAAGCTGATACCGTAGCGGCCAATGCCGAAAAGAACGGTGGTCAAGAGAGCGCCAACGATTGTATCCCGCCACTTTAAGCGTGCATCGGGCAGGTAGCGGAACAGCAAGGTGAATAACACACTGACTACCACTATAGGCAGAGCGACGGAAGCAACCTTGGTAATGAGCAGGGAAATTTCCGGGATAAAACGCCCGAGGTAGCCGCTTAAAGCATCAAGCAGGGTTTCTATGACCAGCGATACCAGGAGAATGAAGCCAATGCTCAACAGCAGGGCAAAAGAGGTCAACCGGTCAAACAGCATCTTTAGGAGACCTGCCTTTTCCGGCTTGGGCTGCACCCCATACATTCGATTGAGCGCGCGCTGAATCGTCGCAAAAACCGTAGTGGAAGTAAACAGCAACGCTCCTATACTCACTGCGGAGGTGACCCAGCTTCCCTGAAACAGCCCGATCTGATCTAAGGTAGTCGCCAGCTGCGCGGCACTGTCCTGTCCCACAATCTCAGCAATTTCTCCAAAAATGGTTTTCCGGATCGCGTTGCGGTCGTAGAACACCGTTGTGGAATAAATAATGACCATCAGCATAGGCGGCAGAGAGAAAATAGTGTAGTAAGACAGGCTTGCTGCATAGGTAAAAGCCTCCCGCTCTGAGAAACGCTGTACGGTGGTTTTGAGAATTTGGAAGTAAAACTGACCCTTTGATTTGAGTTGGTCGATGCTCATGATGGTGGTGGTTGTTCTTCTGCCGGAGCAGCTTCATCAGTCGGCGGGGTGTAGTGTTCGTTTACCTTTTCCAGCATTTGCTCCAGAAACAGCAGCCAGGAAGGTTTATCAGCACTTGCCGCACTTTCTCTGTAAAGCATTGATGCCAATCCTCCGGCTCCCAGCGGGATGAGAATTTTGCGGATGATATTGCTCTTGACGGTTGCCTCTGTGTTTTTGAAACCCGCCCCGATAGCCTGACGCGTCACTTTCATTTCCAGCTTAAGGAGTTCCTTCCGGCGACGAAGGTCCGACAGGCTATTAATTTGGCGGTTAGGTTTTTCGTGTTCCATAGGGCTAATCATTTTGGAAGAATACTTTAATAATCCGGCTCAGTATAGGATTGGTAATGAGGATCCTGCGGAAAATCAGCAAGAACAAAGTGAGCACTGCATAACCCCCACTTACCGCGAGGAATGCCCTTGGGTAAGACCCCCACTCCTCGCCCCAGTAAATGCCGAGCGCCAGAGAGGCAAACATCAGAATCATGAGAAAGAGCAGAGCGAGCACAAATATGGTGATCGCCAGGGACAGGCTTCGGGAGACCCGCTCTGCCATGTCCAGCTTGAAGTATTCCAGCTGCTGTTGAAAATAAGCTTTGGAGTAACCGTAGACTTCTCCCACGGCCTCAGAAATGGAATCCGTTGGTTTCATATTGCTTTTGTACTAATGAGGTGCAATCGTGTGGACATCCAATTTACAAAAAATGGGCAATTGGAGCGGTCCCATTTGCCCATCCTGATTACTAATGCTTTGGTCAGCCTGTCATATTAAGGCTTCTTAGCAGGTTTCAGGCTTTAAGAATGTGCAGGAGCACAAAGCAGTAAGTATTGTGGTTCCTGATTGGTGTATTCGTTATCGGCTTCCGTTTTGCTTACTCAGTTCTCTTGCTTTACGCTGTATATTGTCGATAGCGTAGTTGATGCCAGCCTGAAAGTCTTCACTTGCACCTTCTACATTAGATGCAGTACGCTGGAACTGATTCTTTAGCGTATCTCCGGTTTTGCTCAGGTAATCACGGCTTTGCTCGTAAGCCTGATTGAGGTTGGAGGACAGCCGGTTGGTCTGATCATTCAGCTTAGCGGATAATTCTCCTGCCTGGCGATTTAGGTTTTCTGAAATTTGATCAGCCTGCTCCTTAGCGATCTTGCCATATTCGTTGGCTTTATCGGCTGCCTCAGAACGTACTTCGCGTCCTTTGTCACTGTTTAGCCAGTAACCGAGTGCTCCACCGGCGATCAATCCTAATCCTAATGCTATCTTTTCTTTAGTTGACTTTTCCATCTTACAGATTTTTTGGTTTGTAATTAGTTTTACTCTTTTCTACATAATAAAAACAACGAAATCCTGGCGTACGTTCACTTTTTATCAACTAAATGAGAAAAAAAAACACATTTTGCGGATTATTTTTTCATTTTTGATTTAATTCGTCTTACGAAAAGAAATTTTGGTCAATGGAAATAGAAAACCACTTATCCAGGAATATACGGTTTCTTCGCAAGGCACGGCACTGGAGCCAGGAAGAGCTCGCCAATCAGCTGCAAATTAAGCGGAGCAATATTGCTGCATACGAGAGTAAGAATGTGGAGCCCCGTCTGGGCCTTATATTAAGGATGGCTAAACTTTTCGATGTAAATATGGCAGAGCTGATACACACCGATATTGGGCTCAACGGTGGGGTCCGTCAGGCTTTTCAGCAGCCGGAGCCCGATAATACACCGCCACTTTTCTCTGCAGCCCTAAGCGGGCAGATTTCAGCCGAAGCACTTGACAGCTTTGTGGAACAATCACTGAGCGTGCGCAAAATGCTGGAGGGGTTCAAGATATTTTATGAATACAAAAAGGAAGCGGGCACTACTGCCCCCAATGCAGGAAGCGCTGTGGATATTGATAATTTTCTTGACCTTATTGGGCACATGATCAAACTCAATGAGTCACTGATCGATCTTTTGCGGCAGAACGACGCTGAGGAGTAGCGCTCCATTCACAAAAAATGATTAAATAAAATCACTTTAATCCTATTTAGTCATTGGCTGTGTTTTTCTTTAACCAAAATCCTTGAAAACGCTGGATTTCAGACTTTGGCATGGCTTTTGAACTATTGTTTGTGTATTTAATCAACAATAGATCATTAACCAAACTAAATATATGTCAACCTTAGAATTCAGTCAAGCATTTAATGGATTGGAAAGTATTCTGTTCTCTTTTGCGATGAAGCTGACCCGGAACCGGGAAGACGCAAAAGACCTGATGCAGGAAACTGCCATGCGTGCCTACAGGCACCGCGAGAAGTTTACGGTCGGCACAAATTTTAAGAGCTGGTGCTCTACCATCATGCGCAATACCTTTATTAATCAGTACCGCAAGAAAAAACTGCGCCGCAATGTGAATGAGCCGATTGAAAGCTTTCTGTTTGCAGTTGAGAATAAAAATGTCATTCCTAACCGCGGTGAGATGAATATCCGCATGAAAGAGTATAAAACCATCTTCGGCGATATTGGAAAAATTTATAGTGTCCCGTTCCTGATGTTTTATAAGGGCTATGAGTACAAGGAAATTGCCAGCCACCTGGAAATCCCAATTGGCACGGTGAAAAGCCGGATCTTCCTGGCGCGGAAGAAACTCAGAGACCTGATCAAAGAGCGCTACGGCGTCCGTCCGGACCATAATGGTTAATGTTTGACGATGCCCATTTACCGATGAAGACAAAAAACAACCCCAATTAACCCTTGAAAGATCACAATGATGACAAATGGGCATTGCTTCGGCAGTGCCCATTCTTTTTTTATATAAAACCAACATATGAGAACCATAAATTCTATTGTAACCTGCCTGTTAACTATCCTGTTTCTAACCACCCTAAGCAACTGTGGATACGAAGCCAATGAAGGCGCGACAAACCAAACGGTAGCAGAAGCCGCCGATAGCATTTCCCCACCGGCTGACGAAACTGATGGTGCGGATAATGTCGAAGGCTACCACACGGTACAAATGTCTACGGTTTATAAAGATCTTATGCCGGTACCGGAAGCCGTTATGGAAGGGGAAAACACTTATGCCGCCTACTACCCCGGCGAAGCTGTTTTTGATTTTTCACCAGACCGATATGTTTTCCGATATCTGATTCATGATAAAAATGTGGATGGAGACCTGCTCAACCAACAGGAACGGCAGCCCCCGCTTTTCAACACTTCCTGCGCCCGGGCTGAAGTGCCTTTGGAGTGTTCTAATTCCGCTTACCTCGCTTACAACGATGCTCAGGAAACTCCTTTGAACCGGATCGTTTACGCTTACATTACCCTGAATGAAAACGGGGAACTGGAAAGAATAGACCACATCCAACCTGCCAATAATGCCGCCTGTGGCCCATGCAGAGTGAAAGCGCAGGCTTATCTCGAAGACCTGCCCAAATGGGAACCCGCTACTTTTAATGGCTTGGCAGTGAAAGCTCAGGTAATCCTACCCATCAGAATCTGAACCCCACAAAACGAAACCCAGTACACCGTGTATTAAGTTAGTGGGTATTTTTTTCTCAATCAAGGCGCTGCAGAGCCTCGTAGCCTAAGCTACGAAGGCGAGCACCTGCCTGCGTGCCGGAAGCGGCAGGCGCAACGATGAGTGAGGGGAAAAGAGCCCTTCAAAATGCTTAAAAAACTTATTACACATCTTCCTATAACCTTGATTAGCATATACTTATGACTTAAGCCCCTGAAATGTACTGAGACCAGGTTGCCTTTCGGATGAATTTCCGAAAGGCTTTTTCAGGACTTATACTTCCGGTTGAAATAGTTGGAAATGCGGTACCGGGCGTGGTCATATTCATTCAGGAATTTTCCTGCATCACTGTAGACATCGCTGCTCAGCAGTTCGCTAACGGGCTGCAGTGGAGCAATGTGTTCCATGACTACTTTAAGTACAGCAACGAAAGGAAGTGCCAGAATCAACCCGGAGACACCCCAGATCATACCGCCCACGAATAAAAATATGATAGCCGCAAATGGATTGATGCTCACACTGCTACCCACTACCTTTGGCGTGATAAAGTTGCCCTCCAGCGTTTGAATACTCATATACAGGAGTACGACCGCAGCAGGTTGCCATAGCGTACCCGTTGTAGCCAGTGCATAAACGAAGGGGAACGTGCCGCCCAGCGTGGTCCCTATGTAAGGTATGATCGCCAGGCAGGCCGCCAGAAAGCCCCAGAATGCAGCATAGTTGATGCCAATCAGCCACAACCCAATGCTATTTAATACTCCTAGAATCAAGATCACAGACAACAGCCCGGTCAGGTATTCCTTTAATACCCGCTCCACCTGCTCCATAATCACCATGGCTTCATCCCGCTTAGACCGGCTGAACTGCATAAGGAAAAAATTCTTGAAGGACGTGCGGTAGAGCATGATAAAGAACGTAAAAAGCACCGTCAGTAAAATGCTAATCAGAATATTCGAGCCGGAGCTCAGACTTTGCCCCAAAATCTGAAGCGGCGCCTCAATGAGCTGGCTAAAATTAGACTTGAGCGACTCTTCAATACTAAAGGTATCCAGGTTGATATATTGCTCCAAAAATGCAATGACCTGCTCTAAGCCACTCCTCAGCTTCCGCCCAATAGCCGGGATGTCGTTGATCACCGTTGCGAATTGCACAGAAAACAACACGAGCAGCCCGATGAGCGGCAAAAGAGCGATAACCATGGATAAAACAATAGCTAGCGGCATGTAGGAAATATACCGCTCCAGCCACCTTGAGATGGGCAGCAGCAGAAAAGAAAACAAAGCTGCAAACGCAATGGGGGACAGAATACTCTGACCGATAATGGTGATGTACCCGCCCAGAAAAAGAATGATCAGCAGGGAAGCTAATCGGTGCAGGTTTAGCGTATCGTTTTGCATATAGGTTCTTAGTTAAAGTAGGTGAGTAGGAATAACGAATACTCAAGGTATTCGGAATACCCCAAAATTGCAAAGGGCTCCCAGGGAAGCAACAGTGCAATTATACCTGATTATTTGACAGCGTATGAAACTATCAAACACTTGCAGCTCAATCCACCAGAAATGAATCCCTGAGAGCCCTCTTTTTTCTTAAATTAAAACCGTGCCTGTTTTAAGCGCTCGCACGCTCTTTGACGCGTACCTTGTCCAAAAATTCGACAAGGTCCATATCGGCGTAGATTCCGTAAGAAGAAACGATTATACCTTTATCCCCGCTATGGGTCTCAACAGCAAATAATATTGATAAATCGCTTGGGTTGGACATACCTTCGAACCTGTGATATTCAACAATTGACATATCGCCAGATTTGTACTTTTTCTTATTGCTCAGATTGCGCATCCACTTCTTATCTTCTAATTTAAAGTCGTCTTTGAAGCCTCGCTTCCTTAGTGCCTGTGTGGCATGCGCCACCGAAGTGTATTGATTGAGTTTCATTACATATGCATTTCTGTTTAATCAGGATATTATAATTGAAGACAGATAAAGGAAAAGGTACTGCCTATGCAAACAAAAGTGAACCTGACTCAAAATGTATCTTGTTTGTGGTTATAGTTAAGTATTACCGGGGGCGGTGACCTCCGGCAATACTTGTCCTTCAGGTTAGGCTGTGACGTTAGCTTCTTTCTTAGCTTTCCAGGCATCAAGCATCCAACTGGATTTCTCAATATCGGCCAGGAAACCGCCAATCATGTCAATCGTACCTTCATCTTCCACCTTGTCGGCACTACGGATAATCCCGCGCATGTTATCAATGATGATTCGATGGTTCTCCAGTATCGTTTCGACCATTTCAAATTCATCTTCGAGAATATCCGATTCCTTCACCGCAGCACGGTCGAGATAGGATGACAACTTACTGACGGGGCGCAGGCGCAAGGTCACTACACGCTCTGCAATCTCATCGATTTTCTCCCGGGCATCGTCATACAGTTCTTCAAATTTCTCATGCAAGTCAAAAAAGTTCTCACCATCCACATTCCAGTGGAAATTCCGCAGGTTCTGATAGTAGATATGGTAATTGGCCAGCAGGTCATTTAAGCGGTCTACTGTTTTCGCTACTTCTTTGCGGTCTAATCCTAAGTAATTCATATTCAGTTGTTTCGAATTTTATCTTCGCCTATAGAACGACTTCAGGCCATTCATGTTCGAAACAAACTGTGCCTGATTACTTATCGATAAAGTCCTTTCGGTTAATACCGAACTTGCGCATTTTGGAAGCTAGCGTCCGGGAATTCAGGTCCAGCAGCGTCGCAGCACCTTTAGGCCCGCTAATGCGCCAATTGCAGCGGCGCAAGGCTTCTATAATGTAATCCCTTTGCATTTCTTCGAAAGACTTAAAGACCCGGGAATGGTTTTTCTTATCTACGGCCTGACTGGAGGATTTATGGTAGGCATCGGCAAGCAAAAGAGACTTGCCTTTAGAAATAATGACCGCCCGTTCAATCATGTTTTCCAGTTCCCTGATATTCCCCGGAAACTCATAGCGCATCAACTCATCCAGGTCAGATTGGCTGATGTGTTCAATTTCTTTACCCTGCTTGCCAGCAAACTTTTTGACAAAATGCCGGACCAGCAACGGAATATCTTCTCTCCTTTCCCGCAAAGGCAGGTTCTGAATGGGAAAAACATTGAGCCTGTAGTAGAGGTCTTCCCGAAAGGCGCCTTCATTGACCAGGTCCACCAGGTTTCGATTGGTAGCAGCTACCACGCGGACGTCTGTGCTCAAGGTAGTGGTGCCGCCTACACGCTCGAACTCGCCCTCCTGCAGGACCCGAAGGAACTTAGATTGAAGCCCCAGTGGCAGCTCACCGACCTCATCCAGAAAGATGATCCCCCCATCTGCCAGTTCAAAACGCCCTTTTTTGCGCTGATAAGCGTTTGTAAACGCGCCTTTTTCATGGCCAAACAGCTCACTTTCGATCAAATTCGCCGGCAGTGCCGCACAATTGACTTTGATCATCGGCTCGTCCTTGCGCTTGCTCAAAGCATGAATTGACCGGGCCAGCAGTTCTTTGCCGGTACCCGTTTCTCCGATAATCAAAACAGTAGCTTCCGTAGCTGCCACCTGCTCTACCTGATGCAAAACCGTTTTATAGGCTTTGCTCTCGCTTATGATATTTTCGAAGTTGTAATTAACCTTGATTTCTTCCTTAAGCAGGGTGTTTTCTGTCTGCAGCCGGTCGGAGAGCTCCTGCACCTTATCCAGGGCAGCAGCCAGTTCTCTGTTTTTAGCCTTTCTGGCAGAGATGTCTCTCAGGAATGCGCAGGCGTAGTCTTTGCCTTCAAAGCTGATAAAGTTGATATAAACGTCTACGGGCAGCCACTGCCCATTTGCCTTGCGCACTTCTGTTTCTTTATAAATTACCTGGTGTGCGCCTGATGCTTTCCATAAATCCTGAAAAGCCAGCTCGGCACTTCTTGGGAAAAGCTCGTCCCAAAGCTCAAAGGCTTCATAGCCGAGGCTTTTATATGCTGTCTGGTTGACAAATTTGAGAGCGCCCGTGTCGTCCACCCAGAAGATCATATCTACCGCTTCGTCCAGTGTGAACAGGGAAAGGCGGAGACGTTCATCCCGGGCTTTTTTGCGGCGCCAGTCTTTGGCAAAAACGCAGTTGATTTCTTTGTCTTTGTACCGGATGAGGTTCATGGAACAATACACAGGGATAACCGTCCCGTCCTTTGCTTTAAGCTCCCCTTCCCAATCCAGTACCCGGTGTTCCCGCAGCGCAGCCCAGGATTCAGCTCTGTTTTCAACGGAGAAGTTATGTACCAGTTTGTCCACCTTCATTGCTTTGAGCTCCGTATTGGTGTAGCCCAGCTTTTCACGGGTTGCCAGGTTACCGTATAGAAATGAGCCATCTGCGGTTTCCCAGAAAATCATTTCCCGGGCGTGGTCCAATGTGTATTGGGTGAGCTCCAGGCCTTCCTGCCCGGACTTCAGCTCTGTAATGTCCTGTAAAGCTCCATATAATTTAATGGTTTGGAACTCAGACTTCTCCGGGACAATGGTCACCGACATTTTGCTGTAGTGGCCTTCAGGCTGCTGCACTTGCAGATCGAAACGGCAAGGTTCACCTGTCTCAATAGCAGTCCGGATATTGAAGTCGAAGGCTTTGTGGTCTTCTGGCGGAAGCCGGTCTTCCAGTAAGGCTGTCCACTGCTCCTTATCCATGTGCTTATTGGGAATACGCAGGAGGGCATAGACCCCTTCGGTCAGCATAATCCGGTCGGTCACCAGATCCCACTCCCAGCCGCCGACCTGACTGACCTCCGTGGTAAGGCGGAGCAGCTTTTTGTACCGGTTGGCGTGAAGCAGGTTTTTGACACTCACCAGGCAAAAAGGCTCTCCATCGTGCTCAATGAGGGACAGCCGCAACTGTACCGGGAACAACATCTCTGAGGCGTTCATGAACTCCGTCTCCATTTCCAGATGCCTGGTTTGCACCAGTTCTTTCCACTTTTTGCGCCACTGAATGAGGCTTAGGTGTGGGTTGATCTCAAAAATCCGTTTGCTGGACAAAAGTTGAGGTTCGTAGCCCAGTTCCTGTGCCACACGGTTGGAGGCCAGATGAATACTGCCGTCCTTGCGAACGATTAGCGTCCCAAAGCCGAAGGATTCCAGGACTTTCTGGTAATTGACCAAATTATTCGAGGCTCTAATTTCAGAACCCCCCGTTATGGAGAGCGAACGGCTCATCGTTGTCAGGTTTGTCTGTTTCCAGTATGAGTGTTTATTACCCACAGACATCTTCCTTCCACACTCAGGCAATACAGACTGCAAAGCCCTTGCTCCAAAGTGATGCAGGAACGGCGCTGTTGGTACTTTTCAGTAAATCAGGTTTTTTTGGCAATCTTGGCTTCTGCGGTAGAGAAAATAGATATTCCCGATCCGTAGTTGATCGTACAAACCCTGACTCAAACGATAAGAATAAAGGGTTTTCCTGAAAAAATCACGTTTCGTACCTGACCAAAAGGTATGACTTCTCGAATGCATACCCGACAAGGTTTCGGGCAATAAAGCATATTAGGCTTTACACGCGACTGGATTTCCGGCAAATACTAGTAGATTGAGGCATCCTTCCTGCGGCGGTCGAGTTCTTCTACAATAATTTTTTCTACCAGGCCTGCATCACGGACTGCCCGGTACTTTCTGTTTAGGAATATATTACCCGCTGTAAAGCCAATGATAGAAACCGGCACCATAGCAAGTGTTGCATAAACACCGATAGGATAGTCGAGGCTCTGAAATAAAAAACAGAAAGCAATCCAAAGCGTGGTGGAGGCTCCAATGATGAATACGATACGCCTGTAATAGGCATGCAACTGTACTTTCTTGTCTAACTGCCTGAGTAAATCCTGTAATTCGGGTGTAGAATAACACTGTGCCCCAAAAGACAGTATTTGCAGGAACTCATCATTGGCTTCCCGCTCTATTTTTTTTAACTGACGGTCGAGAAAGTACTGTTTCATCAAGCCGGTAACTTTTTTACGCTTTTACTATGGTTTTGACAGGATGACGATGGTTGGATGCATGGACGAAACACCTGCAATGCAGGATTTAATCTACAGCAACGGTATTTACGACCAAAAATAAGATAAATTAGCCGGAGAAGTCATCTCTTGACAGCTTCTTAACATCGGTTTAAGAAAGGTTGTTTAAACTTTGCTGCTGTTATCGCTCCGCAGGGCGGACTGAAGCGAACACCTGACATACGGAAGCCGTTTCCCGAGTGAACCAAACCAAACGTAAATGGCCATCCTGGGCAGCATTGTCAAATCTGCAATTACTTTAAAGCACAATCTTAGCACCGATAAGGAAGACCCCGTGAAACAGCAGCAGGAGCAACTTCTCAAGCTGCTACAAACCGCCAATACCACTGCTTTTGGCATCTACTACGGCTTCTCAGCCCTTAGCAAAGCTGACGACCCGATAGCCGCTTATCAGCAGATGGTCCCCATTTTCGACTACGACCGGATGAACAAAGCATGGTGGGCACAGCAGCAGCAATTGCCGGATATTACCTGGCCTGGAAAACCGGAGTACTTTGCGCTCAGCTCCGGCACCACCGGTAAAGCAAGCAAACGCATCCCTGTTACGGAAGCCATGCTGGACTCCATCAGATCGGTGGGCATTGCACAAGCAGAACATTTGGCGCAATTTGACCTGCCTCCCGAATTGTTTGAAAAAGAAATTCTAATGCTCAGCAGCTCTGCACAACTGCGGCAGCACCCCAACGGGCATATGGAAGGAGAGATTAGCGGCATCAACACCAATAACATACCCGCATGGTTTAGCGGCTTTTACCGTCCTGGACTGGATATTGCTCAATTGGATAACTGGGATGAGCGTGTGCGCGCCATTGCGGAAGCTGCACCAGACTGGGACATTGGAGCGCTCGCCGGCATCCCCTCATGGATACAGCTGATGCTGCAAGAGATTATCGATTACCACAAACTGGACAATATACATGATATTTGGCCAAGCCTTTCCCTTTATGCTACGGGTGGCGTAGCGTTCGGGCCTTACCGCAAAAGCCTGGAAAAACTACTGGCGCGCCCGTTGGTATATCTCGATACCTATCTGGCATCGGAGGGCTTCTTCGCCTACAATGCCCGCCCCGGCACTATGAATATGCGGCTTGCTGCAGGCCATGGCATCTTTTACGAATTCATCCCCTTTGATGAACGTGGCTTTGATGAAACCGGCAATCTGCTCGACAGCCCTGAAGTGCTCACCCTAGAGGAAGTAGAGGAAGGGGTGGACTATGCACTTCTGGTTTCCACACCCGCTGGCGCGTACCGCTATATGATTGGAGACACCATTAAATTCACGGACCTGGACCAGCTGGAAATCAAAATTTCCGGGCGCACCAAGTATTTCCTTAATGTGGTGGGCTCGCAGCTGTCTGAGGAAAAAATGAATGCGGCCATTCAGGAGTTGAGCGAAGACTTTGGCATGCCGGTTAATGAGTTTGCTGTGGCAGCGATGAAAAATGAGGATGGCAATTTTATTCATCAGTGGGTGATCGCCACACCGGGAGACGTCGATGAGGCCAAAGCGGCAGAGCGCCTCGACGAAGCATTAAAAACCAGGAATAAAAATTACGCAGTAGCCCGCAGCAAAGGGCTCAAGTCAGTTGAACTCACCGCTTTAGCTGAATCCACTATTTACGACTGGCTGGAACAACGAAAGAAGAAGGGAGGGCAAATGAAAATGCCCAGAGTGCTCAAAGCTGAACAAATGCAGGATTTGCTGGATTTTAGCCGAAAGGCAGTAAGCGTCTAGAGGATCTGATCAATAGTCAATGCATTGGCAGGAGCCCCCTGAGCGATCATTGCGACCTCGTCGGGCGACATATAATACAGCTCGATGCGGCGTTTGTAAGAGGGGGATAAACCCGAGTGGTCCAAAATGTACTTTTTGGTCGCAATGATTGATTCGGCAAAACCATGCTCCACGGCAAAGATGTCAGCAATGCGCTCTGCTCCAGCCCGGTAGTTGGGCAACAAAAGATACCCCAGCCCAAATTGCACCATTCTTAACAGCCCCCGGTGCAGGTAATCGCAGACGTGCCCGAGCTCATGGGCAAACCATCCCACCAGCACTTCCTCTGGTAGCTCGTGGATGGCAATGCGGTCTTCCACATGCATGTTGTCGGTAAAATTGATGAGGTAGGACCGCCTGGAACGGGAGAAAAATGCCCAGTTAAGCATGGGCTGTGCATTCATGGTCGTTTTGGCCATTTTGCGTTGCCTGACGACGACATTATGGCTGTGCAATTCAGGGAATGCCTGAAATGCTTTCAGAAAGCAGGCTTTGATGTGATCAGACTGTAATCCCTCGAAATGAACTGGCATGATCTGCTGGATTTTCTTTTTTCTCAAAACGGGATGCACTGCTGAGTGTTCGGCTTCGAACATGACCCCATTCGTCTCGTTCTATCTATAAACAACTCATTACAAATAACTTATGACAAACCTTTTGAATAAGCTGCTTTATGCTTTCTTTTCGGCTTTGGTCTTCGCGAACAGCCTGGTAGCACAGGCGCCTGCTTCCAGTGACAGTCCGTACAGCGATCAAAGATTCGCGACACCGGATGACCCGGCCTGGTATGAAACGCCTTCAATCTGGATTGCGCTTGTGTTGTTGCTGATCGTGCTGATCGTGCTCCGAATGCGCAAAAAGCAAGAAAAGTATACCTAAAGTGCATATTGGGACTAAACTTCAGTTTAAAAATTCAACCAAACCAAACCTATAATATGATTGACGAAAAGCAATTTAATACGCTGGCGAAAATGAAAGGCTCGAATTTGCTTTCCATATATATTCCCACTTATCGTGCCAACCATAGCCAGGAAGATCAAATTCGGTACAAAAATGCCCTGAAGACTGCGCACGCTCAATTGACGCAGAGAGGCATTAGCGAAAAGGATGCCCGCCAGTTACTCCGCCCGGCCCGGGAATTGCTGGAACAAGAACGTTTCTGGTCCTACCTTTCTGATGGCCTGGCTGTTTTTACTGGACCGGATGACTTCTTTCACTATGAGATACTGCCAGTTACTTTTGATACCTATGTATTTACAGGAAACAGTTTTCACCTTAGTCCCATGCTGCCGGTACTGGGCGGTAGCAGCCGGTTCTTTCTGCTCGCGCTCAGTCAGAACGAAGTCCGGTTTTTCGAAGGAGACCAGTACAGTATTACTCCGGTAAAAATCGAAGACCTGGTACCTACTGCCGGCATGGAAGATGCTTTTGTGCTTTCCGATTCACACGATGCACTGCAGCACCATAGCAGTGGTCGCGACGGAGGCGAAAACGCCATCTACCATGGACAAGGAATTGGGCAGGATGACAAGAAAAAAGATATTGAAGCTTACTTTCGCGAGGTCAATAAAGGGCTTATGAAAATGCTCTATGACGAAAAGCCACCTATGGTTATTGCCTGTGTAGACTATCTGCTGCCGATTTATCAGTCGGTTAACGAGTATGGCAACTTATTTACAGAAAACATTAGCGGCAACCCGGAACAACTTAACCCGGCCATGCTGCACGAAAAAGCCTGGAGCATCATCAGCCGGCACTTTGAATCGCAGCAGGCAGAAGACATGGAAAGGTTTCAACAAGCTATGGCTGATGACCGGGCATCAGCAGCCCCGCAACAAATTATACCAGCGGCAGCCTACGAAAAAGTAGATACCCTCTTTATCAAAAAAGGGGAGCACCTGATGGGGCAATTTGATTATGATAAAAACGAAATTGCGCTCGGTAAGCGTGAGGAATATCGTGATTTGCTTGATTTGGCAGCTGTTCAGACTCATCTCAATGGCGGGCGAGTCTACTGGCTTGACGCCGAGGAGATGCCTGTCCCGACAGCAAGCGCCAACGCGATATACAGATTTGAATAGTTTTGGTTTGTACAGCTCTCCCGTATGACCGGGTGAGCTTGCCATTAGTTTCAGGGCATTAAGTTGCCCAAATCTCGAATCCAAAGCTGGCTTTAATGCCAGTGAAGCCCGCCAATATTGGCGGGCTTTTTTATTCTTATCCGTCCTGCCGCGCGAAGACCCGCTTTAGCAGATCCGTGGTTCGTGCACTTACATTATTGCGAATTTCCCGCTCCTTTTTCTCCACCATGTCAAACAAGCCCGACAGGGCCTGACGCGTCACGTAGTCATCCAAATCAGGATCTGCTTTGTCTACGAATGGGATTTTGTTGTAGGCATTGACAGCGTCCCCCCAATATTGACGGGCATTGAACTTATCCAGTGAGTTCACGATTACGGGGTTGAATTCGTCGTACAGCTTGGTGTAGGTCACCCGGTTGAGGTAAGCAGTAGCCGCGTTATCATCACCGGTAAGGATGTCAAGCGCATCGCGGAAAGTCATGCTGCGGATGGCATCCACAAAGATAGGCTTGGCTTTGGCAGCGGCATCTTCAGCTCCGCGGTTTATTTTTTCAAGAATGGTTTCTTCCACCTGATTAAAGCCAGGAATATTCTGTAGCCTGTCCGCTACTTTACGGGCTTCTTCCGGCAACAAGATTTTGTAGGGGCTTTTGTAGTAGCCATTCTCCTGAGAAAGACGCTGGGCGCCTTCAGAAATACCAAACTCAAGGGCTTGCTTCAGGCCTTTGCCGATTTCCTCATTGGTAAGGCCACCACCTCCGGCATTGGCAAGGGTATCCAGTGTAGATTGAATTTGCTGGCTGGTACAGCCGATAAACAGGGAGGCTCCAAGCAGCAATACAGTTAGTTGTCGCACAATAGTAGTCCGGTTCATTGATTTTTTTTTGACTTGTGACGAAAGGGTTGTCCAAAAAGTAACGGCATGACCCCGCTGTTAAGTTTGGTCATTTAAGTTTTTTTACCAGTTGCAGGTACGAAAGGTCCATATCCCCTCCATTCACCATCACCCATGCGCCATCCACCCTGCCACCGAGCGGAGGGTTTAATTTCCGGAGCCGGACAAGGTACCCGGTTACGTTATCGAAAGCTACAATGCGGTCGACAATACGATCAACCACAGTCTCCAGGAGTTTGGCGGGCGTTTTCATCTCCAGCTGGCAAATAAAGTAGAGCAATTCGTAATTGACAGTAGTGGCAGCCGGTTCATCCTCCTCTATTTCCTCCTCCTCCAATTCCTCATATAGTTCGTCGGTCGCGGCAGCCAGTTCGGTATCTGCGTTGACAATCACGTCGAGCACAAATGTATTGCCCAGCACCTGTTCTTCTTCATAGTATCCGTGCCGGGCAAAAAAGCGTACCCCTTCGAGTGCAATAGTGGCCATGGTGATGCATTTTTGTCAAAAATAGGCACCTGCTGCCTCAAATTACAATTGGGCGAACCTCAGTTGTCAAAAAAACGTAGCAACTACGTGCGATGGTGGTGCAGAAACCCCTAAATGATTACCTTTGAGGCTACTTAGCCAAATAAAAGAACTTTTTATGCATAGCAATGGACATGCCCCTAACGGCACTATAGAAAAAAAAGCCCGGGAAGACCGCTTCCAGGGCCATGATTACTACATGCTGGATGATTTGCTAAAGGATGACCACCTCCTGGCGCGCGATGCTGTGCGCACCTGGGTAAAACAGGAAGTCAGCCCCATCATCGAGGAGTACGCAGAACGTGCGGAATGCCCCCAACACCTCTACAAAGGCCTGGCGGAAATCGGTGCCTTCGGGCCAAATATCCCGGCAGAGTACGGCGGTGGTGGAATGGACGAAATCGCTTACGGCCTGATTATGCAGGAGCTGGAGCGTGGCGACTCCGGTATTCGCTCCATGGCATCTGTGCAGGGCTCGCTCGTGATGTACCCGATTTGGAAGTACGCCTCTGAGGAGCAAAAACGCAAGTATCTGCCAAAACTTGGCAGCGGAGAGTTTATCGGATGCTTCGGCCTGACTGAGCCCGACCATGGCTCTAACCCGGGCGGGATGGTGACCAATATCAAAGACGATGGCGACGCTTACATCCTGAATGGCGCCAAAATGTGGATCACCAACTCTCCTGTGGCTGACATCGCAGTGGTATGGGCAAAGGATGAAGAAGGCAAAATCCGCGGCATGGTCGTTGAGAAAGACATGCCGGGTTTCTCCGCGCCTGAAATCCATGGCAAATGGTCCCTGCGGGCTTCCATCACCGGTGAGCTGGTGTTTGAAGACGTACGGGTGCCCAAAGCTAATGTTTTCCCGGATATCAAAGGCCTGCGCGGCCCGCTGTCCTGCCTGTCAAAAGCCCGCTTTGGTATTGCCTGGGGCGCTATCGGAGCAGCGATGGACTGCTATGATTCTGCATTGCGCTACTCCCTGGAGCGGGAACAGTTTGGCCGGCCAATCGGTGGCTTCCAGCTGACGCAAAAGAAACTGGCAGAAATGATTACGGAAATCACCAAAGCCCAGTTGCTGGCCTGGCGAATGGGCACCCTTGCCAATGAAGGCAAAGTGACCCCTGCTCAGATTTCGATGGCCAAGCGCAATAACGTACACATGGCACTGGAAGTGGCCCGGGAGGCCCGCCAAATCCACGGCGGCATGGGCATCACCAACGAGTACCCGGTCATGCGCCACATGATGAACCTGGAAACTGTGCTCACCTACGAAGGCACGCACGATATCCACCTGCTCATCACCGGCCACGATGTAACGGGCCTGAATGCCTTTAGTTAGAATAAAACAGCTAGCCGACAGCCTCTATTGCAGGGTGCTGTCGGCTTCCTACCTCCGCCCATACCGCCTCAGCAAGCAATTTCCGGGCATATTTATGCTAAAAGTCCGTTTTTCTTCGTTATTCGCGGAGCATATGTTGCCATATTTCGGATTTAAGTGCAACAATCATCAGATTCCTTTATTTTTACCCTTAACGGTTTGCAATAACCAAATAAACACGCAACGTTTAGGAATCGCCCGGCAGCGTAAGACAAAATTCATCACATGAGGAAACAACATTTTCTGTCTCTGGTCCTCCTGCTCAGTTCAATCGTTTCAGGAACGAGCCAGGGAGCTATTTATCTTAATAACCCCTCCTTTGAAGACTTTCCACGCCACAGCCACCCACCAACCGGATGGCAGGATTGTGGTTTCCCGGGGGAGTCGCCTCCTGATACTCAGCCCAGCGGAGATTTTGCCGTGACGTACCCCGCAACGGACGGGTCGACCTATCTTGGTATGGTGGTTCGTGATAATGAAACCTACGAAGCGGTCACCCAAAAGCTGAGCAGCCCTATGAAGCCGGGAACTTGTTACGAATTCAGCCTCCACCTGGCCAGATCGCCTTACTACGTGAGCATTAGCCGCACCACAGAGCAGCGCACCAACTTTAATCAGCCGGTTAAGCTCCGGATTTACGGCGGGTTTAGCAACAACTGCGACCGGTCTGTCCTCCTCGACGAAACCGGTCTGGTCAAAGCCTCGCAGTGGATGCAGTATAACTTCAAATTTGAGCCCAAACAGGCCTACTCACATATTCTGATCGAGGCCTTCTACGAAACGCCTACCTTGTTTCCTTACAATGGAAATGTCCTGGTAGACAATGCCTCGGCAATTACCCCTATTCCCTGTGCGGAAGATATCCCGGAGGCTCCTCAGGAATTACCGGAAGTGGAGCAGCCTTCTGAAGAAGTCTTAACCACGGAACCAATAGCCAGCAATATACCTTCCAATACTCCAGAGGCAGATCCGGAACCTGCCTCTGAGCCTGATCCCAAACCACAACCGCAGGAGGTGCAACCCCCAAAACCGGAGCCTACAATTGCAGGGGTAAAGCGCTCCGAAATGGAGAAAGGTAAAATTATTACGCTGGACAAGCTATACTTTCCGGCAGATAGCTCCAGCATCACCAGCGATTCGCGGAAAGTGCTGAATGAAGTGTTTGAGTTCCTCAAAACGAATAAGGATGTAGCGATCGAAATCGGTGGGCATACGAATGACCTGCCACCAGATGACTACTGTTTCAAACTGTCCACTGCCCGGGCTAAATCAGTCGCCGAATACCTCATTAACAGAGGCATCAACCGCGACAGGCTGGAGTACAAAGGCTATGGCAAGACCAAGCCGATCGCATCCAATAAAACCGCCTACGGGCGAAAACGCAATCAACGGGTAGAAATCAAAATCCTGGATATTTCCTCTGATGGATAATAAAAAAGGCCGGTTGAGTTGCTCAACCGGCCTTTTTTATCTGACTACCTCAAAACCTATCTTCTGCAGGTCTTTCCAAAAGTCCGGGTAAGACTTGACGACTACCTCCGGCTCCTCAATTTCGATGGGATGCTGCATTGCCAAAGGTGCGAAAGCCATCGCCATACGATGATCTTCATAGGTAGCAAAGGTTGGAGTGGAACCAAAAAGCGTTTTGCCTTGTGTCTGAAAGTAAGTACGCTCTCCGGTAGGAGGCAGCTCGATTAGGTTGGCGTTGACTTTTTGCAGTTCCTGCTGAAGCGCCAGAATGCGGTCAGTTTCTTTAATGCGCAGGGTTTCCAAGCCACAAAACGTACCACTTGTGCCCACTGCAGCACAGCATACAGCAAGCGTTTGCGCCAGGTCAGGACACTTCAGGAAATCCCAGGTAAACTCGTCCGGCACTTCTGCACCTGCTCTCTTTTTCAACCGGACGCCAGCCTCGTCAAAGTGGGTTTCCACTCCAAATTCGGTCATCATTTCCGAAAGGACGGCATCGCCCTGCAAACTTTCCCGGAAAAGCCCATTCAGGCGAAGGTCCGTCTCCGGGGCAATGGCAGCCATAGCGTAGTAGTAGGAGGCTGCCGACCAGTCTGCTTCTACAGTGAAAGGCTTGCCCACATAAGACTGAGGCGGCACAATAATGGTCTGCCCCTCCCATTGATGGCTCACACCAAAGTAGCTCATTAGGGAAAGGGTCATTTCTATGTAAGGGCGGGAGACGATCTCGCCTTCGAGCTGCAACCGGAGCCCTTCCGGAAGGGTTGGTGCCAGCATGAGTAAGGCAGAAATGTACTGACTGCTGGTATTCGCGGCGATAGACAGGGTATTAGCTTTTCCAAACCCGTCGGGAGCACCTATCCGAAGAGGCGGGTAACCCTGTTGCTCGAGGTAGTCAATTTTGGCGCCCAGCTTCCGCAGCGCATCCACTAATACACCAATAGGCCGTTGTTTCATCCGCTCAGTGCCGGTAAGCACCTGCTCTCCGGGCTGCATGGACAGATAAGCCGTGAGGAACCGGAAAGTCGTCCCGGCGGCACCGGCATCAAGGGTGTGGTCAGTGGTTTGCAGTAATGCCTCCAACAGTACGGTGTCCCTGGCATTCGCCAATTTATGAATAGGAAAACCGGCGCCGCTCAGCGCTCTGATCATCAGTGCACGGTTGCTAATGCTTTTAGAACCGGCCAGGGTGATTTCCCCGGTAAGTGTGCCCTCAGGCCTGCTTAAAGTAAGTGTCATAGTCAGGATAAACTCTAAAGGGCGACAAAATGAGAAAAAACCTGAAAACCTCAGAATTTAGAAGCGCTAATCTACCAAATCGCGGTACTGATCTGCAACTTCCTCAGCTTTATCTTTCCTGTCTTCATCGGCATCTTTATCCAGGCGCTCATACTCCAGAATCACCCCCAGGGCTTCCAGTGCACTCAGCATTTTATGGAATGCAGCCTCTTTCTTTTTATTGATACGAACTCGGTAATTCATCGTTGTATGCAGTTATTCTTCTTGAGCAGCCGCCTTTGATTGGACCGTCTCTTTTTCCGCTTCTTTCTTTTTGTCACTCTCACGCTGTTCACGGCGTTTACGCATTTCTTCGTCAGAACGCTCGTAGGCCAGAATGATTTCCTTGACCAGGCGGTGGCGGACCACATCGTCCGCATCCAATTTGATTGCAGCAATCCCGGTTAGCCCTGCCAGAAGCTCAATGGATCGGCGCAGGCCCGATTTCTGATGGAAGGGCAAATCCACCTGAGAAAGGTCTCCGGTAATAATACACTTTGCTGACGGGCCCAGGCGGGTCAGAAACATCTTGAGCTGAGCCGTCGAACAGTTCTGCGCCTCATCCAGGATGATGAATGCATTATCCAGTGTACGCCCACGCATAAATGCCAGGGGCGCGATTTCAATAACCCGGTTGGCCATGAACTGCTGCAGCTTTTCAGCGGGGAGCATATCATCCAGGGCATCGTAAAGGGGCCTGAGGTAAGGATCAACCTTTTCCTTAAGGTCACCGGGGAGGAAGCCCAGGCTTTCACCTGCTTCAACGGCCGGTCTTGTAAGGATGATCTTCTTGACCATTCGGTTTTTAAGCGCCTTCACAGCCAGGGCTACAGCAGTATAGGTTTTGCCCGTGCCAGCGGGACCAATAGCGAAGACCACATCATTCGTTTCGCTCGCCTCAATGAGCCGCTTTTGGTTGTGGGTCTTGGCTTTGATCTGCCGCCCGTTACGGCCGTGCAAAATCGTTTTATTTGATGCACTCTCTTTGCTGATCCGTGCTTCAAATGGATTATTGTCGTTGATCAGGTCCTGTACCATTTGCATAGGCAGCTCTTTGTGCTCACGCAACAGACGGACCATCATTTCGAATTTCGACTTGGCTCTCTGCGTGTCTTTCTTGTCACCTGCCATCTTTACGCTGCTGCCACGGGAGGTAATGGTGACAGAAGGGAAGGCTTCCCGAAGCAGATTCAGCTTTTTATTGTTTTCACCGTATAGCTCGACCAGGTCGACACTTTCCACAGTTAAAATGATCTCACTCAATATAATGGTATCCCTTTTGGTGAAGAACCTGGCGGTTACGCTTTATCAGGAAGGCAACTTAGCCAAGTTCAGATTAATGCTTTCAGAACTCTAATATATTCATAAAAGTTCAACCTTAGGCCGCCTCTTGCTTCAAGATTACGTTAATTTTGCCCCGGGCTGAATAATTTAGGAGTATGTCCGGAAAATTCGGATAAGTAGCGCATTACATTTAAATTTAGCCCTTCACTTCCACATTAAGCCTATGGCAATTGTAACGCTTACCACTGATTTCGGCGACAAGGGCTTTGACCTTCCCAAATTGAAAGGAGCGCTGTTGGCCGCTGCTCCCTCCGCACAGCTGATTGACCTCACGCATCAGGTGAGCAATTACGATATTGTACAGGCCGCCTTCCTGTTCCGGAATGCATGGCAAAGCTTTCCCAAAGGCACGCTTCACCTGATCAGTGTGAATGACTACCCTTCGGGCACGCCGCGGTTTCTCGCAGCAGCCTATCGGGGGCATTACTTTATTGCACCAGACAATGGTTTGTTCTCGCTTATCTTCCCGGAGGACGCACCGAACCAATATCACCTTTTGGAGTATGCGCCGGAGGAACTGATGTCGCTGGAACGTATCTACGCCCGGGCAATCGGGCACTTAGCGCAGGGACGGCCGCTTATTGAGCTTGGCCCGGCCACAACCGAGGTCATGAAGCGCATCACTCTGCAGCCGGTCATCGGGCCCTCCCAAATCAGGGGCTCCGTTATTTTTGTGGACAGCTTTGACAACGCGATCACCAATATCAACCGCTCCCTGTTCGAACAGGTAGGTGCGGACCGGTCTTTTGCCCTCTACTTCAAGCGCAACGACCCTATCCGAACGCTATGCCGGCAGTACCACGAAGTGGAGATCGGGGAGCCGCTTTGCCTGTTCAACTCCTCCGATTTACTGGAGATTGCCATCAATATGGGCAAAGCCAGCAGCTTGCTGGGGATTAATGTAGAAGACACCGTTCAAATCGAATTCCGCTCATGATCAAACGAATCGTCAAACTGACTTTCCAGCCTGAAAAGACAGCAGATTTTCAAGGTATTTTTGAATCCAGCAAAGCGCTGATCCGGGGCTTCCCCGGCTGCCATCACCTGGAGCTTTGGCGCGACAGGAATCAGCCGGAAGTTTTCTTTACTTACAGCTACTGGGAGGACGAGGCTGCTTTGGAGCAGTACCGGCATTCGGAGTTGTTCAAGCGGACCTGGGCGAAAACAAAAGCCCTGTTTGGCGGCAAGCCTGAAGCATGGAGTGTGGAAGTGGCTTCACAGGTGGAGCAATAAAGCCCCCACAGCGGGTTGAGCGCTACCGGCAATTCACCTGTTAAGGAATAAATGCGATAGTTGCTGCAGGGGCGGCGTCTTTTGGGTAGTGAAAAGGGGAACCAAATGGCTCCCCTTCTTGTCAATTGGGGCTTCAATTAATTTCACAGCTTTACAAAACAGGGTTCAGGGTTTTTAGGTGTGTAGATTGTTTTCAATCGGTACATCACAAAGAAGCACAGAATAAACGGGCGGGTCAATAGCCTGTACCCACCCTCACCGTGCCTTAGCAGAGTTTAACGGAAATACCCGGCCTCAACCGGAAGCGTTAAACACAAAACACACTCCAATACCTTGATATCCAACCCGATGCAAAAATTGTTAATTTCTTAATATCAAGACATTAAGAACTTTAACAGGTGCAAGGGAAATGTTAGGCAGGCTGTTTGGAGCGCTTTTCCGGTTATTTCTGTAGCTGTTTGTTTGTTTTGCCCTGCATGCAAAAATATTCCAAAGGGTGACTATTCACATTGACAGGCAGAGTTGGAGGTATCTATTTTGTTTGTGATCTGACCAGATATAATTCCAACATGGCTGAACTCATAAATCTCACTCCTGAAACCCTGGCAGAGGAGCATATTTGCTGTGCGATATCTGACAAAAAGTGCATCAAAGGGTACAACGACAAAAAAGCATGGCTGCGAGGGGAGATGGAGCATGGCTACGTCTTTCGCAGGCTTGATGCCCGGGCAAAGGTATTCATAGAGTATGGGCCTGCTGAGACCGCATGGATACCCATTTCTGCACCAGGATATTTAAACATCAACTGCTTTTGGGTCTCAGGAAAATACAAGAAACAAGGCTACGGCAAGCTTCTATTGCAATCTGCATGGGAAGACGCTCTGGCACAGGGCAAAAAAGGGCTGGTCACTGTAGTGGGCACCCGGAAGTTTCATTTCATGTCGGATACCAAATGGCTGCTGCGGCAGGGCTTTGAAGAAGCAGACCGCATCAGCAGCGGGTTCAGCCTGCTGGTTAAAAAGTTAACCCCCAACGGGCAAAACCCGGGCTTTAAAGACTCCGTACGGTCAGGCACGTGCCCAAACCTCAAAGGTTTGACCGCCTACTATTCCAACCGCTGCCCGTTTGCACCTTTTCATGCAGAACAATCCCTTTCGGAAACGGCAGAAAAGCGGGGGCTGCCACTAACACTTATTAAGCTGGAAACCCCGGAGCAGGCTCAGTCCGCCCCCAGCCCTGCAACCATTTTCAGCCTTTTCCTGGACGGGCAGTTTGTAACGACTGACCTTAGCGTTTGTATGGACAGCCGCTTTGATAAGGTGATGGACAAATGGAAACAGCGGCAATAGGTTAGGCTATTAATTACCAAAGGGATTCCTTAAGTTAGCTGCTGTACCAAATATTCGAATCCAACATGCCTGATGATCAAAGCCCTACCGGCCGGCATACCCAAAAAGGCGTTATTTCTCCCGGCAGCCTCAACCCTAATCTCAGGCGTATCCGGAAAAAGCTATGGGGGCTGGAGGATTACACCTCCGGCATCCAAAAGGGAGACCGGGTGGCACTGGCTAAAGCCATCACACTTGTAGAGAGCACTCGTCAGGAGCATCAGGCGCTGGCGCAACAGATCATTGAAGCCTGCCTGCCGATGAGCGGACAGTCGGTCCGGATTGGCATTACGGGAACGCCGGGCGTGGGAAAAAGTACCTTTATTGAAGCTTTTGGACTGCATGTGCTGAAGGAGGGTCGAAAACTCGCTGTGCTCGCTGTAGACCCTACAAGCCAGGTGACACAGGGCAGTATTTTGGGAGACAAAACCCGTATGGAGCAGCTGGCGCATCAGGAGAATGCCTTCATCCGCCCCTCACCGGCAGGAGAATCCCTGGGCGGGGTGGCCCGGAAAACACGGGAGGCGATTATACTATGTGAGGCGGCGGGCTACGATACGATCCTGATTGAAACCGTGGGCGTGGGGCAGTCCGAAACAGCGGTGCATTCCATGACGGACTTCTTTCTTTTACTCCTATTACCCGGTGCGGGTGATGAACTACAGGGCATCAAGCGGGGCATTGTGGAAATGGCGGACCTCGCCGTAGTCAACAAAGCAGATGGTGAACGCCTGCCGCTTGCCAAACAAGCCAAACAGGAGTACCGCAATGCTATGCATTTATTCCCGCCCAAGGAAAGTGAATGGGTGGCCCGGGTGGAAATCTGCTCTGCCACTACCGGGATGGGCATCCCGGAAGTCTGGAAAGACATTCAGGCTTATCAGGAACAAACCCGCGCCAATGGCTACTTTGAGCACAACCGCCGCGCCCAGGCCCGGTATTGGCTGCACGAAACCATAAACCGGGAGCTGAGACAGTTGTTTTTTAATCATGAAACTGTACGCAGTCAGCTTGAAGAAGTGGAACGGCAGGTGATGAACGGGCAGCAGTCCTCCTTTCATGCCGCTGAGGCCCTGCTTCAGGCTTTCCGGGAACAAAAATGACTTCCCGGCCTGCGTTCGTCTAACAATTTGGCAGTCCTGGCGAACCGAATGGAACCTTAACTGCTTTTCAATCAACTTTAGACTCTAAAATTCAAAACACCAATGAGATCATTACTTCTTCCAATTATCCTGATCGGCCTGGGGCTGGTACTTTTTGTAAGTGGTTGTAACAGCTACAACGGCTTCGTCGAAATGGATGAGGATGTGGAAAATGCCTGGTCAAAAGTACAGAGTGCCTATCAGCGCCGCGCTGACCTGATCCCAAACCTCGTCAATACTGTAAAAGGAGTGGCAGAGTTTGAGAAAAGTACCCTGACCGAAGTGACGCAGGCACGCTCCCGGGCAACAAGTGTCAATATCGATCCTTCCAACCTGAGTGCAGAGAAGCTACAGGAGTTTCAGCAGGCGCAGGGCGCACTGTCACAGTCGCTGGGCCGTCTGCTTGTCGTGTCCGAGCGTTATCCCCAGCTACAAGCCAACCAAAACTTCCGCGAGCTGCAGGCACAGCTGGAGGGCACCGAAAACCGCATTAAAGTGGAGCGCGACCGTTTCAATGATGTGGTAACGGAATACAACAAAAAGGTACGCCGCTTCCCGGGCAGCCTCTTTGCCGGCCTGTTTGGCTTCGATCAGAGAGCCCAGTTTGAAGCAGAGGCCAGCGCGCAAAATGCGCCAAAAGTAGAATTCTAGCATTTCTTTAAACCGGGCGGTTCAAAGAGACGGTAACAAACTGCTAAATTGAACTGCCCGGTCCAATTCCACTGTATGATCCGCTTTTTCCAACCCGAAGAAGAAGACCGTATTATTGATGCCATTCAGGAAGCTGAGCTTAGTACCTCAGGCGAGATCAGGGTACACCTGGAGGACAACCTGAAAGGCGATGTGCTTCAGGCGGCCCAGAAGACTTTCCTGAAACTGGAAATGCATAAAACGGAGGCCCGCAACGGCGTACTCATCTTCATCGCTCCGGAACAGCGCAAGCTGGCGATCCTGGGCGATAAAGGCATTAATGAAAAGGTGCCCAAAGATTTCTGGTCGGAAGAACGGGACATCATGCTTGCCCACTTCAAAAGCGGCAACTACGCTGATGGGGTTTGTGCAGCTGTACAGCAGGTCGGTGCTAAATTGAAGGCCTTCTTCCCCTATCAGTCCGATGATGAAAACGAGCTGCCCGATGATATTTCGTATAGTTAAAACTAAGACGTTGAGATTACAGACCTGGATTTTTGCCCTTTTCACACTAATTGCCCTACCGCTTAGCGCTCAGCAACCGGTACCTGCGCCCACCAATGAGGTGGTCAACGATTATGCAGGGTTGTTGTCCCGGCAGGAGGATGAACAGCTGACCCGAAAGCTGGCACAGTATGCCCGGCAGACTTCCACGCAGATCGTTATCGTGACGGAACCATCGCTTGAGGGTGGTGACCCGTTCAACCGGGCACTCGAATACTACGAAGCCTGGGGCATTGGCGGCAGCCGGGAAAAGAGCAATGGCGCACTCATTTACGTAGCCCGTGATGACCGCAAGGTTCGCATCATGACGGGCTACGGCGCTGAAGGCTTTCTGCCGGATGCCCTTGCCAAACGGATTATTGACGAAATCATCACGCCCAATTTCCGGGAGGGCCGCTACTACCGCGGGCTCGACCGGGCGACAAGTGCCATTATGGAACTGGCGCAGGGCGAATACACCAATGACACCCCACAGCAGGCTGATGGCAAACAAGAGGCCAAAGGTGGTATTCCGGCCATTCTGGTCATCCTCTTTGTCATTATCCTCATCGTAGTGCTCAGCCGTATGGGCGGTGGTGGAGACGATGATGACGATGGCGGCTATTACCGCGGCGGGCGCTACGATATGGACCGCAGGCGGCGAGGCCGGCGCGGTGGTGGCTGGATGATCTTCCCCTTCCCCTGGATTGGCGGCGGTGGCGGCTGGTCTGGAGGTGGTGGCGGTGGCTGGTCCGGCGGTGGCGGTGGCGACTGGGGCGACTTCGGTGGCTTTGGAGGCGGCCTCACCGGTGGCGGCGGGGCAGGTGGGGAATGGTAAAGCAAAGCAGGTAGTTCAGAAATCTTCGCTATCTTGCCATAAATACCGAACCCCTATGGCAACACCTAAAGAACTCCGCAAATGGCTGATCGAGGGCGAACTGGAGCGTGTAGTTGATGCGCTGACCCAACTCGCTGAAGTATCCGACGATTCCTATTTCCAACGGGATGTCATTCATCAGGCCGGACGCTACAACGGCATTAAGAAACGCTACAACAGCGGCACGCTGGATGCGGATAGTTATCAGTTGCAGCTCAATCAGATACAGCAGTCCCTGCAAAGCCTGATTGAAAAAATACCAAAATCCACTGATGAAACGAAGCTCCAACAAACCGCAGAGGAAGCAGCGAGCCTGGCCGGAGCTACCCCGGCAGCAATATCAGGCGCTCCATCCGACACCACGGACTTTTCCCAAAATATACCCTGGATAGCCGGGCTGGTCCTGCTAGTGGGCACGGCGATAGTGGTTGGCGCATTTATCCCCTGCCCTACCGCCGCCCAGGCAATGGTATTCCGATTGCTAATGGCGCTGGGAGGCGGCCTTGCAGCCATCAAGCTACCGGGACTATTGCAATTTGAGATGCAGGGTGTTAAAGCAGGCAGTGCTGCGGCAGTCTTTGCCCTCGTATACCTCATCAACCCGGCCAGCGTAGTGGCCACGGATGGTTGCGGCCCCTTTGAATTTACCATTAGCCTGAAAACCAAGGTGACCGGAGCCGGACTTTATCCAAAACTCAAGGAGGGTTCGGTACAATTATTTGTAGAAAATAAATGGGAAAGTGCTGATATTGATGCAGACGGGCTGGCAGATTTCAAATCCCTGCCCGGCACCCTGAGAGGTAACACCGTCCGGGTACGGCTGAATGCAGATTACTGGAAGCTTGAAGGAAATTCGTTGACCCTCAACGGTAAAAGTACGACCCTTGAAGTGCTACCGGATGGAAGCCTGGAAAAGGTGTCCGGGCAAATCCTGAATGAAGATGGGACAGAGCCATTACCCGGCGTCAGTCTGCTTATCTTGAACCAAAGGGACACCACCGACGAATTTGGGAAATTTGAAGTGTCCATCCCAATGGACATGCAGCGGCTGAACCATTCCATCTCCGCTCAAAGGGCAGGGTACCACCCCCTAAGCCAAAACTTTACGCTGGATGGGGGCCCGGTTGAGTTCCGGATGAGGAAAAAATAATTCTACACCACCACCATTTCTTCTCCCACGATCTGCCCGATAGTATTGCCCCAGGCCCGGGCACGCTGCAGTTCGCCTTCCATCAGTGGACCTTCCTTATCTGTCACGCAAAAGCCATCCGGCGCGATAACCGCTTGTCCGTCATGGCGCAGCAGGCTTTTATGAATGGTGCTTGCAGCATAGCCCCCGGTTTTGACAATCCACCGGAACAAGCCATTCTCGATGGTATGCAGGGCAATCCGGGTGTCAAAGGCAGCTACCCACATCCCTCTTAGCGCGTGGCGCGGCAGTTGGCGCAATAGCGTTTTAGTATCTTCAGAAGGTTGGAAGCCGCGAGTGGGCGATCCGACAATCAGAATATCAGCCCGCTCCACATCCTCTGGGGAAGCATTCTGAATACGCTGCAGCTCCACCACTCGCACATAGGGGCGGATGGCTTCGGCTACTACTTCTGCAATTTGCTGGGTATTACCAAAGAAAGAATCGTACCAGACTAAGGCTTTCATTGTGGTTTGGTTTCGTGAAAGCTTAAGGTAAGCTGGTGGTGGGAAATTGGCAATGATTTATGTCAGAGGAAGCGCGCAGCCTTGTTGTTGTAAAACAGACAAGCCCCGGCAGCCAATACCGCCGGAGCTTGTCCATAAAGCCTTATTCCTCTTCATGCCTTACCGCTGCACCATCACTTTTAGCTGATGGGCGCGCTGCCCGTCTGTGGTAGTGAAGTGCAGGAAGTACCAGCCTTCTGCCCAGCTGTCCACCGGCAAGCGGTGGGTGCCGGACGGCAGCAGGCCTGACCATACCTCCTGCCCGGCTGCATTAATGGCGCGCAGAGAGAATTGGGTGCCCGGGCTCCACTCTACCGCCACTTCGTCCTGTGCCGGGTTGGGGAAGGCGGAGGGCTGCCCTGATAAGCCAGGGCCCTGACGCTGCTGCATGCCCTGCGGGCTGCCGCCTGCCGATTGAAGGTTTTGGCCACCGGTATGGGGCACAAATACCCGCGCCACGTCGATGTAGTGCTTGCATTGATCGGATGCGGTGCCCCGCTCTGTGTTGGACTTCTGGGCGACAGCTGCAAACAAGCTGTACGTGGTTTCCGTCAGCTCCTCCTGTTCCAGCCTGTCCTGATAGGCGAAAAAGGCATCAAAGAAGCTGCCGCCAAGCTGCTCGGTTGGCGTAGCCATCAGACCGCTGCAATCTTTGGACGGTGGCACGTGCGGGCCGGTAGGCGGGCCCGATGGGCAGCTCGTAGGCGCACCGGTGGCTTTGGTGCCAAATCCCAGGCTGATTTCCGGGAAACCGCTGCAGCCGCCAAAGTTGGTTTTGTCAAGGGCGTAGTAGTACAGCCCACCGCCCGGCTCCGGGTTCGCGTGGTCGGTGCCCCAGTAGTTGCCTTCAGCGGGGATGGTATTGATCGTTTCAGCAAGGGTGCCATCGTAACAAATATCGAACCAAAGCGCATCATTGGGCCCGCGCTGGAAATGGTTGGACCGGGCGAAAGCCAGGTTGTCCGTCTGAGAGTTGATGAATGCGTCAATGTTCAGGATGAGGTTTTGCCCCTTGATGCCGGCCAGCCCGTTATTGAGCAGCTTGGCGCAGTCCATCGTGACCAGCCCATAGTTGCTGCCTTCCCGGTTGCCCTCTACGATATGGAGCCCATAGAAATCATTATCCGCCACTTCAGCCTGCCCGCGGAGGGTGACATTAACATAATTGCCCGGCGGGCAGTACAAGCCCACGTCATTATTGGACAGCTCGCCCCCGCTCATGATGTACTCGCCTACGTTGGAGACGTGGACGGCGCCCCAGGTCATATATTCAGGCTCCGTTGGCACGTTGTAGTTTTCAATGACACTTGCGTCTACCCGCACAGACTGCAGTTCGTCGAGCAGCATCGCATTCACACCGGTGCCGGTGCCATTGAAATGGCAGTCCCAAACCCGCGCATTGCTGCCGTATGAGAGCCAGATAGAATTCCGGTTATCAGAAAAGCCGCTCTGGAAGAACAGGAAGTCCAGCGCATTGGCCGGTTAAGTATTGTAAGCCTCCACAGCATTGGCAAACCCGTAGGCTTCGTTGTACACAAAACGGATTTTAGTCGCCCCGTCAGCCAGCAGGTCCACCGCCGTCTGCCCGCCGGTCTTCAGCTCCATGTTGGAGATAAAGGCTTCGCCCTGCCCTACGGAGATTTTGGCATAATTGCCGTATTCCGCCAGGCCTTCCAGCAGCTCTACGGTATTGTCTCCAATATCCAGGGTCGTATTGTTGCGCAGGCGCAGGAAGCGCTTGCCGATGCCCCGCCCCTCAATGCGGAAGATGCCGCCCGTAAGGCTGAGGATATGGCTCTGGAAAAAGTCAAAGAAGCCATTGCCGCTGAAGTCGATGCTGCCCTGTACCTCCAGCTCGCCCTGCACTTCGAGCACAGCACGCCCGAAGGGGTCGTCCCCGTCCCAAAGCTGCACGATGGCGCCCGGCTCCAGTACCAGCTTGCCACCGTCTTCCACCACGCACTTGGAATCCTGGCTGACGCGCAAAATGCCCCCGCTGCCAATGCGGGCTTCGCCCCCTTTCTCAATGCGGACCTGCCCGCCAAAGCCTGCGCTGAGCAGCCCATCGGAGAGCACCTCGGCGTAGCCCCCATTTTGCACAATAAACCGGGAGTCTTTATTGATGTACAGCTCGCCCTGGGCTTGAATGGAGACCGTCGCGTCTGCCTGCACGTAGACCTGGGCGGTGTTGGTGATGCCGGCGGCGGCGTCCCATTGGCCGAGCTCCATGCTGCACCCGTTTTGTACAGTAACCGTGACTGGGGTGCCACCACAGAGCGCAGGCCTGATCCAGAGATCAAAATTAGAGCCATTCGAATTTATTGGGTTATTGGGATTATTTGTGAAACCTATCAACCCACTCTTGTTAACGCATATTTTTGAATTATTGGTAACAAAAACAGAGTTATCGATGATATGTCTTGTTGCGACAAAGGAAAACACTGGGGATGGTTCTGTTTGATAATCGTATTTCTGGTCGGATTCCCCAAAATTATAGATTCTGTTGAATAAAATATTGAACCCGGCCAAGCCGTTATCCGTTAAAACTTCAGAAAGTAGAACACCTGCCATGTCAACATTTAAGGTAGGGTGCTCCGTATTATCGTCTAATGCAGAGGCAGGGTCTGGATCATTATCCATAGCGACGAAACGGTTGATAGTGGTCAAAGGATTATTGACCACGGCAGTATTATCGCTTACATCTTCGAATGGGTCTCCTAGAGGCTGCCCGGGACCTTTGTAGGGCCCTATTTCAAGAGCGCTTACGGAAGGGATGAAACAAAATTGATTATGGATTATAGGATTCAATGGTACTTGCCCAACTCCGGGTATGATTTCTGAGATTACTTGAATAGCAGCATCCGGTAATTCTATAGCGTCTGCCGTATTAAAACCACCAGGAGCATTGTCTAAAGGAAGGTAGTTGTTACCGGCGATCCTTACTCTAAAAGAAGAATTTACAATAGGAATTATCAAAATGCTATAAAATAGTCTTCCTTCATAAATGGTGGTTAAACTAGAAGGCCGGTCAGGAACTGCATTGACCGAAAAATTGCCAAAAGACAGCGCCCCGTCAAAAGAGAAAAAGTTGAGCCCCATCATCTCATCCCCGGCCTCAAAACCTTGGTTTCTTCCTATCTGAGAGCCGTTACAAACGGCTATATGCTCGCAGTTTTCCAAGGCACCGAGCTGCATCAGTTTTGAATAAAAAGCCTCGAATGGGGCGGAAGGGATGTTATAATCTCTGTGGTGCAGCAGCATTTGGGTGACAGATGGCGAGCTCAGGACATTTTGTGCTTGTTGTAGATCATCGACAATACTTCCTAAATTAGACACCCCGCCTACCTGTATATTTACCGCGTGTTCTAACAAGTACTGGTAGCCCAGAGGGATGTTTGCACCGCGTAGCGGAGAGTCAAACGTGAAAAACTTTTCTGCGTCATGCGTTTCTCCATCCCGCTCCATCTCCAGAAGGGCCAGCTTGCCTACAACGCCTCCCATACTAATGCCAATAATCGTATTGGGCTCTGAGCTGCCGGCGGCTGCCTTTCTAATGTTGACTGCTTCAATCACATCTTTGACAATTTCTGCATTCGTCTCTAATGAATTTAGGGCACCTTCGTTAAAGTCTACAAACACAATGTCGTAGCCTTCGGCTTCTAGTTCGTCCAAAACTGAACCAATACCCAAGGGGGTATTGGTAGTATTCATATCAGGTATAAAATTATCAAAATCATACTCGAACCCAAGCACAGGCGCTTCAAAGCCATTGATCACAATCAGAGGCTTGTACAAGGAATTGTCGCAGCAAGGGGACAAGCCGGTTACGGTCAGCCCATCTGTGTTGGGAAACTCTGTAAGCTCAAACGGGTTGCAGTACACCGTTGGGCCAGTGGGTTGTTGTGCAGGTTGGCTGCTACTACCAGGCACTACATCAATTGGGCAATGGCTGTAGAGTAAATCTCCATTCCGGCAGGTAATTTTGACGGTGACAGTTGTCAATCCTGTACTCAGGTCAACACTTGCGGTTTGGCCCTGAGAAAGGCTGACATAGCCATTGCCAAAATCTGCTTCAATGGACAGTATCTCAAAGGGGGAAAGGTTAGAAAAAACCTCAGCCTTGAAATGATTGACACCAGCCTCTAATGGTTTTTGATTCCAGAGCGTACTGGCCATAAGCCTTCTTTTGGTATGCCAGCCCAAGTTGAAGTTTGTCCCTGCGACCAGTTGATTACTAACCACTTGAAGAATGTCGTCTTCGATGGCAGTGGGTTTTATCCGGTGATAATCATACACCAATATTTTGACCGGTGTGATGGTATCGGGAAATGCATCCTCTGATAATACACTCTGGGGAGGTGGTGGCGTATATCCACCAGTCTGCATATCGAGCAGGGTGGCATAGATTAACTCAAATGACAGCCTGTCGACCAATGTGCTATCTGCCAGTACAGTGCCATCTAAGGCAGGAAGATTTGCAAAGGGGAAGGCGTTTTCCCAAAGCAGCCCAGAGGGCACCTGATTGAGATTAAGATTAGCCAATGCATAGTCTGCTGTTACGTAGCCCGGAGGCAAAGTAGTATCTATCTGCACCTGCTGTTGTGCGGACAAGCTTCCCAAAGCAAGGATACAAAATGTTGTGATAAAGAGAGAAGTTTTCATAAAATGATAGTTTTGGAATGGTTTAGTTTGCGAATTTAATATCATACCGCCCTTCTGAAATGACTATAGTGTCTTCTTGACATTCTGAACTAATGGCAGTGAAATAAAATGTCCCGGAAACGATTTTTTCTTCAAGGTCTAGAAACTCAACCTGAAAACCATGAGGCGATAAGGTGTCTAGATGGTGGGTTATATCAATAAAAGAACAGTCAATGTCTAAAAAAAAGGCAGTATTGAGGTACTTAACCTCACTGTTTTCTTCATTTAGGACAAGTTCAAATGAAATACCCTCATGAGTAACGTCATTTTCCTTAAAAGCAGTAACGCCCAATTGATTACTCGGATAATGAAATGATGCACGAAGCTTTGTCCCCGGCCCAAAAGGGTTCCCTCCCTCCGGGAGCCAGGCTTCCCCATTGACCAGGCAGCCGAAGGTGTTTTCACCGGTGATGGTCAATCCAGGCAGTTGCTGCTCCGGAGTGGGGGTGGTGGTTTCGCACCCGCCCCACAGCAGGGGCACGGCGAGCAGCCAGGTGAGCAGTAGGAATTTGTTTTTCATAAGTGAAAGGTTTTTTATGTGTGTTATTGAAAGTACGCCGGGTGAAGGACATCGACTTCGTTGTAAAACTACGTCGAGCGGCGAGTGCACCCGGCGAAAAAAGGTTTTTATGTGTTAAAAAATAGGAATTGACTTGGATCCACCCCCGCCCTACGGGCACCCCCGTGTCCCGGCGCTGTAGCCAGCGGTGCTGTCGGAAGCGCCCAGCGGGGGATAGCACAGACAGGGGATTCAGCTACTGACTGTCCCAGGCATATCTGTTTAATGCCAATACTAATGGTACTGCTATAGCTCAAGGCTTTAGCAGTGCTGTTATGTTTTTTGTTCAAGTAAGTGTGGCGGTCACACAGGGAGCGCCGGTTGTTGTTGCTGCGCGCAGTGATTCGTTCAATTGATTGGTAATATACTGCTTAGCCTTGGTAATGTCAAGATAAGGGGTGAAAACATTGTTGTTTTTAGGGCTTGGGTGGGGGGTAGGTGGAGCGTTGGTTCTGGCTGGGTTGTACATGCGACTTCTACGAAGTCGGGCTGCCATAAGGGCCCTGAGAGACTAGGATGTGACTTCTACGACGTCTTTTGTCCGTTTTGTCCGGCTCATTAGGCAGACTACACTTCCTTTGAGTAGCTGAAGGTGTCTGCGCCGGACTCCTGAGGAGGCGCTATAGGTTGTGCTATAAGATTAGGTACTGAAGATGCATCGGCAAAGCTTTTCTTCATCGCTTTATCCATCCACCAACTGGCCAATCAGCCCGTGCAGTTTATCCTTCTCTTCGCCGCTCAGGGGGATATCTGTAAGTAAGTCTTCGCGAACATATTTTTTCAATGCGGCGGCATCTCCCTCTGATTTGACAGACAGAAAAGCGGCCACCACCTCCATGCTCAGCTCCGTGAAGTCTGCTAATTTTTCAGCGGGCCAGTCTGGGAAATGCACAGCGGTTTTGAGGAGGTTGAAGATACTATTTTTGTATACCCCCCTGTCCATACCTTTTTCTATGCCCTTCTCTATGCCCTTCTCCATGCCCTTCTCCATGCCTTTTTCCAGCCCTTCTTTTCGGCCTCTCTCCAAAATTTGCTCCAACGTACTCATGACTTCTGGCTTTATCGTGAATGTTGTGTCTTGGATCTGCTTTAGGAACTCTTCTTCCGAACGCTCTGCCACCCCCAGGATGTAGGTCGTCACTGCGCTGACTTTTTCTTTCCCGTCCGTCCCTTCAAAGATAAGCTGAAGGTACTTGAATATCAAGTGCTGCCGGTGCCGGAAAGCCATCGACATCAGTACGCTGCGGAAATAGCTCAGGTCGAGCCGCAATAGCTCCTCCGGGCTAAGGCGCGTAGCATCCTGAAATAAAAAACGGAAATTAGGGATATAGGGTTCCAAAACAGCGTAATGCGGATGCCCCTGAAATAGCTCGCTCAGCGTTTGCGGCATCCATTTTTCCTTACCGTTATAAAAAATGAGGGGAAGCACGGGCTCCAATTCCCGGCCTTGCTTTTTCACCATGCTGGACAGGAGCTCCATGATGTATGAGCCGACCTGCACTGCAATGTACTTATCGGGCTTGGACTTATGCTCAAATAGCAAACAGAAATAGAAGTGGTCATCTGCCTCTCCCTGAAACCGGCAGCGGTAAATGACGTCCGCCTCGAATCGCTTCAGGTTGGGGCGCAGACTGACACTGTTTTCCAGCTTCAAGCTTGCAAGATCTGCAATAGCAGCAATATTAGGATAGAAATGCTGAAGATAAGCTTTGACCACCTCCGGGTCGCTCATAGCCGACTTAAAGAAACGGTCATCGGGTTGATGGACATTCAGATTTTGGGGCATAGTACAGAGATTAAGCACACCCTAAAGATAAATAGCCTTGTATTAAAACCAAAATAAATTAAACAAATAAATTCAATCAATTGGCCCAGTCGTAATCGAAACGGCCATCGGTGATAAAGAGCGTGTCGCCGCATCCCTCATGCACCAGAGTGCACTGAAAGGTGCCGGAGACAATGAATTCGTCGGTGTCCAAATTGAGTATCTCTACCCAGTTGCTGGCACCTTCTTGTAGTACATATGGATCTGCAACATCTTGACAATCAAGATTAAAATCATCAAAGTGAGCCCTTTTCAAAGGATAAAATCCTGCTGAGTCAACTATAGCGTTTAAGTATATTGAATCATCAAAGCCCTCACAGCTTCGTCTCATCCCAGAAATCTGAAAAATCTTATAAACCGGGTGCCACTCTCCAATGATGCTACTCTGAAGGAACCCGCCCCCACAGCGCTGCCAGTTCACCCCATTGATTTTGCAGGCGAAGTTGCCCTCGCCGGTCGTGGTGATGGGCGGCAGCTCATCGGGCTGTGCGATGGAGGCTTCATCTGTCTTGAAGAGTGGCTTGTCGCACCCGGCCCACAGCAGGGGCACGGCGAGCAGCCAGGTGAGGAGTAGGAATTTGTTTTTCATAGGTGAAGGTTTTTATGTGTTAAAAAATAGAAATTGACTTGGATCCACCCCCGCCTTTCGGGCACCCCGTGTCACGGCGCTGTAGCCAGTAGCGCTTCCGGAAGCGCCCAGCGGGGCATAGCACAAACAGGGGATTCAGCTACCGGCTGTCCCGGGCATATCTGTTTAATGCCAATACTAATGGTACTGCTATAGCTCAAGGCTTTAGCAGGGCGGTTATGTTTTTTGTTCAAGTAAGTGTGGCGGTCACACAGGGAGCGCTGGTTTTGTTGCTGCGCGCAGTGATTCGTGCAATGGATTGGTAATATACGACTTGGCCGTGGTAATGTCAAGGTTGCAGCGTTAAAACATTGTTGTTTTGGGCTTGTGGTGAGGGGTAGATAGAGCGTTGGCCCTGGCTTGGTTGGGAAACATGCGACTTCTACGAAGTCGAGCTGCTTTGGGTACCTGAAAGATCAAGATGTGACTTCTACGAAGTCGGGCTGCCACAGGGGGGCCTGAGAGATTAGGATGTGGCTCTACCTGTCTGCGCCGGGTAGACAGGTTCTATGAAGTCGGGCTGCCTTGGGGGCCTGAGAGATTAGGATGTGACTTCTACGAAGTCGTTTGACCGTTTTGTCCGGGTTATTAGGAATACTGCCAGTGTTTTAAGTAACTGAAGGTATCAGAGCCAGACTCCGCAGGAAGCGCGGCCGTATCCACCTGCGCGTTGGCATTGACGGTGGCGCTGAGCAAGGTAGCCTGCACGAGGCGGCAGCGGAGGGGCGTGGAAACGGTGGTGCTGTCCGGGTCGCCGTTGAAGGCGCTGAGGCGCGTGAAGGGCGTACCGTGCTCTTGCAGCAAGCCGGTAGACAACCCACTTAAATCGAGGTTAGCAAAGACCCAGTCCGGCGTGTAATATCCGGGGGGGGGGACGTATCTATGGTCTGTTGCGCGCAGAGCGCAGGCGCTGTCAGGATGAATACTCCAAGCAGCAGGTTGTTGAAAATAGCGGTTATACCGACGACGAAGTAATTTGGTTCCAAACATGACTTCGTGTCGGCATATACGCGTGCGTCGGGTTTGTGCCTTAGGCCCAAACCTCTCCGTTCCGAGTATAGTCGCATGTGATATTGGTTGAAATAGGTTAATTAATTGGCCCAGTCGTAGTCGAAACGGCCATCGGTGATAAAGAGCGTGTCGCCGCATCCCTCATGCACCAGGGTGCACTGAAAGGTGCCGGAGACAATTAATTCCTGAGTGTCGAGGTTGAGAATTTCTACCCAATTGTTAGCATCTTCTAATAAGCTATACCTATCAGGCCACATATCCAAACAGGCAAGGTCATGGTTACTATATGATGCATGATGCAGTTCATAAATCCCCGCACTGTCAACGTATGCAGTAATATAAACCGAATCATCAAAGCCCTCACAGCTTCGTCTCATCCCAGAAATCTGAAAAATCTTATAATTCGGAGACCAGTTTCCAAGTATGCTACTCTGAAGGAACCCGCCCCCACAGCGCTGCCAGTTCACCCCATTGATTTTGCAGGCGAAGTTGCCCTCGCCGGTCGTGGTGATAGGCGGCAGCTCATCGGGCTGTGCGATGGAACCTCTGTCGGGCTTGAAGAGTGGCTTGTCGCACCCGCCCCACAGCAGGGGCACGGCGAGCAGCCAGGTGAGGAGTAGGAATTTGTTTTTCATAGGTGAAGGTTTTTATGTGTTAAAAAATAGAAATTGACTTGGATCCACCCCCGCCCTACGGGCACCCCGTGTCACGGCGCTGTAGCCAGTTGCGCTTCCGGAAGCGCCCAGCGGAGTATAGCACAGACAGGGGATTCAGCTACCGGCTGTCCCAGGCATATCTGTTTAATGCCAATACTAATGGTACTGCTATTGCTCAAGGCTTTAGCAGGGCGGTTATGTTTTTTGTTCAAGTAAGTGTGGCGGTCACACAGGGAGCGCTGGTTTTGTTGCTGCGCGCAGTGATTCGTGCAATGGATTGGTAATATACGACTTGGCCGTGGTAATGTCAAGGTTGCAGCGTTAAAACATTGTTGTTTTGGGCTTGTGGTGAGGGGTAGATAGAGCGTTGGCCCTGGCTTGGTTGGGAAACATGCGACTTCTACGAAGTCGAGCTGCTTTGGGTACCTGAAAGATCAAGATGTGACTTCTACGAAGTCGGGCTGCCATAGGGGGCCTGAGAGATTAGGATGTGGCTCTACCTGTCTGCGCCGGGTAGACAGGTTCTATGAAGTCGGGCTGCCATAGGGGGGCCTGAGAGATTAGGATGTGACTTCTACGAAGTCGTTTGACCGTTTTGTCCGGGTTATTAGGAATACTGCCAGTGTTTTAAGTAACTGAAGGTATCGGAGCCAGACTCCGCAGGAAGCGCTGCCGTATCCACCTGCGCGTTGGCATTGACGGTGGCGCTGAGCAAGGTAGCCTGCACGAGGCGGCAGCGGAGGGGCGTGGAAACGGTGGTGCTGTCCGGGTCGCCGTTGAAGGCGCTGAGGCGCGTGAAGGGCGTGCCGTGTTCTTGCAGCAAGCCGGTAGACAACCCACTTAAATCTAGGTTAGCAAAGACCCAGTCCGGCGTGTAATATCCGGGGAGGGGGGACGTATCTATGGTCTGTTGCGCGCAGAGCGCAGGCGCTGTCAGGATGAAGACTCCAAGCAGCAGGTTTCTGAAAATAGCGGTTAGTCGCATGTGATAAAGGTTTTTATTAATTGGCCCAATCGTAGTCGAATCGGCCATCGGTGATAAAAAGCGTATCGCCGCACCCCTCATGCACCAGGGTGCACTGAAAGGTACCGGAGACAATAAAGTCGTCGGTATCCAGGTTGAGGATTTCTACCCAGTTATCAGCAGTTTCTAAAAGAAAATATTGGTCCAAAACGTCTTGGCACTCCAAGTTGAAATCATCATATTGACCTGCTTCTAGAGGGTACAACCCTATTGAATCGATGAACGCGTTTATGTATACTGCATCGTCAAAGCCTTCACAACTTCGAAGTCCTTGTAAAGAAAAAATCTTATAATTCGGAGACCAGTTTCCAAGTATGCTACTCTGAAGGAACCCGCCCCCACAGCGCTGCCAGTTCACCCCATTGATTTTGCAGGCGAAGTTGCCCTCGCCGGTCGTGGTGATGGGCGGCAGCTCATTGGGCTGTGCGATGGAACTTCTGTCGGGCTTGAAGAGTGGCTTGTCGCACCCGCCCCACAGCAGGGGCACGGCGAGCAGCCAGGTGAGGAGTAGGAATTTGTTTTTCATAGGTGAAGGTTTTTATGTGTTAAAAAATAGGAATTGACTTGGATCCACCCCCGCCTTTCGGGCACCCCGTGTCACGGCACTATAGCCAGTTGCGCTGCCGGAAGCGCCCAGCGGAGTATAGCACAGACAGGGGATTCAGCTACCGGCTGTCCCGGGCATATCTGTTTAATGCCAATACTAATGGTACTGCTATAGCTTAAGGCTTTAGCAGGGCGGTTATGTTTTTTGTTCAAGTAAGTGTGGCGGTCACACAGGGAGCGCCGGTTTTGTTGCTGCGCGCAGTGATTCGTGCAATTGATTGGTAATATACGACTTGGCTGTGGTAATGTCAAGGTTGCAGCGTTAAAACATTGTTGTTTTGGGCTTGTGGTGAGGGGTAGATAGAGCGTTGGCCCTGGCTTGGTTGGGAAACATGCGACTTCTACGAAGTCGAGCTGCTTTGGGTACCTGAAAGATCAAGATGTGACTTCTACGAAGTCGGGCTGCCATAGGGGGGCCTGAGAGATTAGGATGTGGCTCTACCTGTCTGCGCCGGGTAGACAGGTTCTATGAAGTCGGGCTGCCTTGGGGGCCTGAGAGATTAGGATGTGACTTCTACGAAGTCGTTTGACCGTTTTGTCCGGGTTATTAGGAATACTGCCAGTGTTTTAAGTAACTGAAGGTATCGGAGCCAGACTCCGCAGGAAGCGCTGCCGTATCCACCTGCGCGTTGGCATTGACGGTGGCGCTGAGCAAGGTAGCCTGCACGAGGCGGCAGCGGAGGGGCGTGGAAACGGTGGTGCTGTCCGGGTCGCCGTTGAAGGCGCTGAGGCGCGTGAAGGGCGTGCCGTGTTCTTGCAGCAAGCCGGTAGACAACCCACTTAAATCGAGGTTAGCAAAGACCCAGTCCGGCGTGTAATATCCGGGGGGGGGGGGACGTATCTATGGTCTGTTGCGCGCAGAGCGCAGGCGCTGCCAGGATGAATACTCCAAGCAGCAGGTTTCTGAAAATAGCGGTTATACCGACGACGAAGTAATTTGGTTCCAAACATGACTTCGTGTCGGCATATACGCGTGCGTCGGGTTTTTGCCTTAGGCCCAAACCTCTCCGTTCCGAGTATAGTCGCATGTGATAAAAGTTGAAATAGGTTAATTAATTGGCCCAATCGTAGTCGAATCGGCCATCGGTGATAAAGAGCGTGTCGCCGCACCCCTCATGTACTAGGGTGCACTGAAAGGTGCCGGAGACAATAAATTCTTTGGTGTCCAGGTTGAGGATTTCTACCCAGTTGTCGGCACCTTCAAGGAGCACGTAAGGATCTAAGACATCTTGGCATTCTAAATTAAAGTCATTAAAATCGGCCATTTCTAAAGGATAAGTACCCGCAGAATCTACTATAGCGTTGATACTAATCGTTTCATCGAAACCACTACATTCTCTTTTAGCTCCCAACTGAAAAATCTTATAATTCGGAGACCAGTTTCCAAGTATGCTACTCTGAAGGAACCCACCCCCACAGCGCTGCCAGTTCACCCCATTGATTTTGCAGGCGAAGTTGCCCTCCCCGGTCGTGGTGATGGGCGGCAGCTCATTGGGCTGTGCGATGGAACTTCTGTCGGGCTTGAAGAGTGGCTTGTCGCACCCGCCCCACAGCAGGGGCACGGCAAGCAGCCAGGTGAGGAGTAGGAATTTGTTTTTCATAGGTGAAGGTTTTTATGTGTTAAAAAATAGGAATTGACTTGGATCCACCCCCGCCTTTCGGGCACCCCGTGTCACGGCACTATAGCCAGTTGCGCTGCCGGAAGCGCCCAGCGGAGTATAGCACAGACAGGGGATTCAGCTACCGGCTGTCCCGGGCATATCTGTTTAATGCCAATACTAATGGTACTGCTATAGCTTAAGGCTTTAGCAGGGCGGTTATGTTTTTTGTTCAAGTAAGTGTGGCGGTCACACAGGGAGCGCCGGTTTTGTTGCTGCGCGCAGTGATTCGTGCAATTGATTGGTAATATACGACTTGGCTGTGGTAATGTCAAGGTTGCAGCGTTAAAACATTGTTGTTTTGGGCTTGTGGTGAGGGGTAGATAGAGCGTTGGCCCTGGCTTGGTTGGGAAACATGCGACTTCTACGAAGTCGAGCTGCTTTGGGTACCTGAAAGATCAAGATGTGACTTCTACGAAGTCGGGCTGCCTTGGGGGCCTGAGAGATTAGGATGTGACTTCTACGAAGTCGTTTGACCGTTTTGTCCGGGTTATTAGGAATACTGCCAGTGTTTTAAGTAACTGAAGGTATCGGAGCCAGACTCCGCAGGAAGCGCTGCCGTATCCACCTGCGCGTTGGCATTGACGGTGGCGCTGAGCAAGGTAGCCTGCACGAGGCGGCAGCGGAGGGGCGTGGAAACGGTGGTGCTGTCCGGGTCGCCGTTGAAGGCGCTGAGGCGCGTGAAGGGCGTGCCGTGTTCTTGCAGCAAGCCGGTAGACAACCCACTTAAATCGAGGTTAGCAAAGACCCAGTCCGGCGTGTAATATCCGGGGGGGGGACGTATCTATGGTCTGTTGCGCGCAGAGCGCAGGCGCTGTCAGGATGAATACTCCAAGCATCAGGTTGTTGAAAATAGCGGTTATACCGACGACGAAGTAATTTGGTTCCAAACATGACTTCGTGTCGGCATATACGCGTGCGTCGGGTTTGTGCCTTAGGCCCAAACCTCTCCGTTCCGAGTATAGTCGCATGTGATCAAGATTAAAATAGGTTAATTAATTGGCCCAGTCGTAGTCGAAACGGCCATCGGTGATAAAGAGCGTGTCGCCACAGTTATCATCGACCACTGTGCACTGAAAGGTGCCAGAGACGATAAATTCTTCAGTGTCCAGGTTGAGAATTTCTACCCAGTTGTCAGCACCTTCCAACAGACGTGAAGGGTCACTTGACTCTTGACAAGGATGATTTCGATCGTTATAGAATGCATCGTGCAAGCTATATCTACCTACACTATCTACATACGCAGCGATATAAACCGAATCATCAAAGCCCTCACAGCTTCGTCTCATCCCAGAAATCTGAAAAATCTTATAATTCGGAGACCAGTTTCCAAGTATACTACTCTGGAGGAAGCCACCCCCACAGCGCTGCCAGTTCACCCCATTGATTTTGCAGGCGAAGTTGCCCTCCCCGGTCGTGGTGATGGGCGGCAGCTCATCGGGCTGTGCGATGGAACCTCTGTCGGGCTTGAAGAGTGGCTTGTCGCACCCGCCCCACAGCAGGGGCACGGCGAGCAGCCAGGTGAGGAGTAGGAATTTGTTTTTCATAGGTGAAGGTTTTTATGTGTTAAAAAATAGGAATTGACTTGGATCCACCCCCGCCTTTCGGGCACCCCGTGTCACGGCGCTGTAGCCAGTAGCGCTGCCGGAAGCGCCCAGCGGAGTATAGCACAGACAGGGGATTCAGCTACTGACTGTCCCAGGCATATCTGTTTAATGCCAATATCATTGATACCCCTATAGCGCAAGGCTTTAGTGGTGCGGTTATGTTTTTTGTTCAAGTAAGTGTGGCGGTCACACAGGGAGCGCCGGTTTTTGTTGCTGCGCGCAGTGATTCGTGCAATGGATTGGTAATATACGACTTGGCTGTGGTAATGTCAAGGTTGCAGCGTAAAAACATTGTTGTTTTTTGGGGGCTTGGGTGGGGGTAGGTGGAGCGTTGGTCTTGGTTTGGTTGGGAAACATGCGACTTCTACGAAGTCGGGCTGCCATAGGGGCCCTGAGAGACTAGGATGTGACTTCTACGAAGTCGTTTGTCCGTTTTGTCCGGGTTATTAGGCAGGCTACACTTCCTTTGAGTAGCTGAAGGTGTCTGCGCCAGACTCCGGAGGAGGCGCTATAGGTTGTGCTATAAGATTGGGTGTAGAAGATGCGTTGGCAAAGCTTTTCTTCATGGCTTTATCTACCCGCCAACTGTACAACAAGCCGGTCCAGCTTTTCCTCATCTTCCGCGCTCAGTGGGATATTGGCAAGCAGATCCTGACGGACGTACCTGCTTAGCGCTGCCGAATCCCCCTGCGATTTGACAGACAGGAAGGTAGCAACAACCTCCATGCTCAGCTCTGTGAAGTCTGCTAATTTTTTAGCGGGCCAGTCTGGGAAGTGCACAGCGGTTTTGAGCAGGTTGAAGATACTATTTTTGTATACCCCCCTGTCCATACCTTTTTCTATGCCGTTTTCTATGCCCTTCTCCAGCCCTTCTTTTCGGCCTCTCTCCAAAATTTGCTCCAACGTACTCATGACTTCTGGTTTTATCGTGAATGTTGTGTCTTGGATCTGCTTTAAGAACTCTTCTTCCGAACGCTCTGCCACCCCCAGGATGTAGGTCGTCACTGCGCTGACTTTTTCTTTCCCGTCCGTCCCTTCAAAGATAAGCTGAAGGTACTTGAATATCAAGTGCTGCCGGTGGCGGAAAGCCATCGACATCAGTACGCTGCGGAAATAGCTCAGGTCGAGCCGCAATAGCTCCTCCGGGCTAAGGCGCGTAGCATCCTGAAATAAAAAACGGAAATTAGGGATATAGGGTTCCAAAACAGCGTAATGCGGATGCCCCTGAAATAGCTCGCTCAGCGTTTGCGGCATCCATTTTTCCTTACCGTTATAAAAAATGAGGGGAAGCACGGGCTCCAATTCCCGGCCTTGCTTTTTCACCATATTGGACAGGAGTTCCATAAGGTATAGACCAACCTGCACCGCAACATACTTATCGGGCTTGGACTTGTGCTCAAATAGTAAACAGAAATAGAAGTGGTCCTCTGCCTCTCCCTGAAACCGGCAGCGGTAGATGACGTCCGCCTCGAACCGCTTCAGGTTGGGGCGCAGACTGACACTGTTTTCCAGCTTCAAGCTTGCAAGATCTGCAATAGCAGCAATATTAGGATAGAAATGCTGAAGATAAGCTTTGACCACCTCCGGGTCGCTCATAGCCGACTTGAAGAAGCGGTCATCGGGTTGATGGACATTCAGATTTTGGGGCATAGTACAGAGATTAAGCACACCCTAAAGATAAATAGCCTTGTATTGAAACCAAAATAAATTAAACAAATAAATTCAATCAATTGGCCCAATCGTAGTCGAATCGGCCATCGGTGATAAAGAGCGTGTCGCCGCACCCCTCATGTACTAGGGTGCACTGAAAGGTGCCGGAGACAATAAATTCTTTGGTGTCCAGGTTGAGGATTTCTACCCAGTTGTCGGCACCTTCAAGGAGCACGTAAGGATCTAAGACATCTTGGCATTCTAAATTAAAGTCATTAAAATCGGCCATTTCTAAAGGATAAGTACCCGCAGAATCTACTATAGCGTTGATACTAATCGTTTCATCGAAACCACTACATTCTCTTTTAGCTCCCAACTGAAAAATCTTATAATTCGGAGACCAGTTTCCAAGTATGCTACTCTGAAGGAACCCGCCCCCACAGCGCTGCCAGTTCACCCCATTGATTTTGCAGGCGAAGTTGCCCTCGCCGGTCGTGGTGATGGGCGGTAGCTCATTGGGCTGTGCGATGGAACCTCTGTCGGGCTTGAAGAGTGGCTTGTTGCACCCGGCCCACAGCAGGGGCACGGCGAGCAGCCAGGTGAGGAGTAGGAATTTGTTTTTCATAGGTGAAGGTTTTTATGTGTTAAAAAATAGGAATTGACTTGGATCCACCCCCGCCTTTCGGGCACCCCGTGTCACGGCACTATAGCCAGTTGCGCTGCCGGAAGCGCCCGGCGGGGATAGGACGGGCGGTGCCTTCAACTGCCGGCTGGGCGGCTGTTCGGGCATGCCTGTTTAATGCCAATCGGTACCGCTATAGCGCAAGGCTTTAGTGGTGCGGATATGTTTTTTTGTTCAAGTAAGTTTGGCGGTCACACAGGGAGCGCCGGTTTTTGTTGCTGCGCGCAGTGATTCGTTCAATGGATTGGTAATATACTGCTTAGCCTTGGGAATGTCAAGATAAGGGGTGAAAACATTGTTGTTTTTAGGGCTTGGGTGGGGGGTAGGTGGAGCGTTGGTTCTGGCTGGGTTGTATATGCGACTTCTACGAAGTCGGGCTGCCTTGAGTGCCTGAAAGATCAAGATGTGACTTCTACGAAGTCTTTTGTTCGTTTTTTTCGGGTCATTAGGCATGCGACTCGCTCTTTGAGTAGATGAAGGTGACGAAGCCAGACTCCGCAGGGAGCGCGATAAGTTAAGTTCTATCAGAATAGGTAAAGAGGCTGTTGCAGCTAAGTCTTTCTGCCCGGGCTTATCTTTCGGTCAACTGCCCGATCAACCGGTCCAGCTTCTGCTCATCTTCCGCGTTCAGCGGGATGTAAGCCAGCAGGTCCTGAAGGACGTACTTCCTCAACGACGCGGCATCACCTTGTGATTGGACGGACAGGAAAGTCTGGACGGTCTCCAAATCCAGTTCTGTAAAGTCGGATAGTTCACTAGCCGACCAATCCTGAAAACGAACGGTCGCTTTGAGCAGGTTGAAAACACTATTTTTATGTAGGCCTTCTTTCCTACCCATCTCCAATAATTGTTCTAACGTACTCATTACATTCGGTTTTGTCGTGAATTCAGTGTTTTCCAGTTCTTCCAGGAATCTCTTGGGGGAGCGCTCGGCTACGCCCAGAATATAAGTTATAATAGAAAGCACCTGATCGCTGTCTTCCGCCCCTTCAAAGATAACTTCAATATACTCAAAGATCAAGTCTGGCTTGTGCCGCAGCGCCATTGATAGTACAGTGGAGCGGAAATAGCTCAGGTCTAGCTTTAGCAGCTCCTCCGGTGGCAGGCGGTACGCATCTTCAAATAAAAAACGAAAATCAGGCAGATAGGGTTTCAGGACTTCATAACCGGGGTGCCCCTTAAAGATTTCCCGGACGCGTTTGGGTTGCCACTTAGTTTTCCCATTGTAAAACAGCAGGGGCAGCACGGGCTCCAATGGCTGCTTTTTAGCCTTCACTTGCTCACGCAGCAGTAGGAAAATGTACAGCCCTATTTGTACCGCTACATGCTCGTCCGGCTCTGATTTGTGCTCGAATAGCAGGCAGAAATAAAAATGCTCCCCACTTCCGCCTTCCAACTGACACCGGTACACGACATCAGCGCTGAACAGCTTCAAATTAGGGCGCAGGGACTGCACTTTTTGCTGCTGCAGCGTACTAAGGTCAGCAATAGCTGCAATTTTAGGATAGAAATACTCAAGATAGGCTTTTACCACCTCCGGGTCGCTCATAGCCGACTTGAAAAAGCGGTCGTCCGGCTGATGGATATTTAGATTTTGGGGCATGGTACAGAGATGGCGAATTAAAAAACAGAGACTCCTCAAATGAATTGCGCGAAAGAGAGATTACGTACAATAAGATGATGCTGTGCCAAGCTTCTTGCTTTAGCTAAAAAGCTAAGCCACAACCAGCTCCTCGATCAACCGGTCCAGCTTCTCTTCATCTTCATTGTTCAGCGGGATATCGGCCAGCAAGTCCTCAAGGACGTACTTTCTCAACGCAGCAGCATCACCCTGGGATTGGACGGACAGGAAAGTTTGGATGGTCTCCAAATCCAGCTCTGTAAAGTCGGATAGTTCCTCTAAATTAAGAGTTGGGAAACGTATAGCAGTTTTGAGCAGATTGAAGATACTCTTTTTGTAGATACCTTTGTCCAGGCCTTCTCTGCGACCTCTCTCTAAAATTTGCTCTAACGTACTCATAACTTCTGGCTTTATCGTGAATGTTGTGTCTTTAATTTGCTTCAGGAATTCTGCTTCCGAACGCTCTGCCACCCCCAGGATGTAGGTCGTCACTGCGATAATCTTTTCTTTCCCGTCCGTCCCTTCAAAGATAAGCTGAAGGTATTTGAATATCAAGTGCTGCCGGTGCCGGAAAGCCATTGACATCAGTACACTACGGAAGTAGCTCAGGTCAAGCTGCAACAGCGCTGCCGGGCTAAGGCGCGTAACGTCCTGAAATAGAAAACGGAAATCAGGAATGTAGGGTTCCAAAGCAGTGTAATGCGGATGCCCCTGAAATAGCTCGCTTAGCGTTTGCGGCATCCATTTCTCCTTGCCGTTATAAAAAATGAGGGGCAGGACAGGCTCCAGTTCCCTGCCCTGTTTTTTCACCATGCTGGATAAGAGTTCCATGATGTACAGCCCAACCTGCACGGCAACGTACTTATCGGGCTTGGACTTGTGCTCAAATAGCAAACAGAAATAGAAGTGGTCATCTGCCTCTCCCTGAAACCGGCAGCGGTAAATAACATCTGCTTCGAACCGTTTCAGGTTAGGGCGCAGACTGACACCGTTTTGCAGCTTCAGGCTTGCAAGATCTGCAATAGCAGCAATTTTAGGATAGAAATACTCAAGATAGGCTTTTACCACCTCCGGGTCGCTCATAGCCGACTTGAAAAAGCGGTCGTCCGGCTGATGGATATTTAGATTTTGGGGCATGGTACAGAGATTGCTTCAGCCCTAAAATACATAAATTATTTTTAAAATCCAAAACATAAAACATATTAAACAATTTTAAAATTCTGACCTTCCCACAGGAAAAGATCAGGCTGTACTTCCCAAACCCTACCCCGGAAAGTACAGCCTGTTTTGTTTACTCTCCTTTCACCAACTTCCGGGTGTACTGCTGCCCGTCCCGGCTAATCTGAAGCAGGTAAACCCCGCTTGCGGTGCGGCTCAGGTCGACTTGCTGCTGCCAGTCATTTTGTACCATGGCTGCGGTTTCCCAGACCAGCTTACCGTCCAGGGTGAAAATACGTAGCTGATAGGTGTCGGCTACATTAGCTTCCAGGTAAAGATCGAGGGTAGTGCGGAAAGGGTTAGGCGTGGCGCGGACCTCCGCCAGTCCCAGGTCGAGCGTGGTACTGACGATGGTTAGCGCTTCCGATTCGCGGGTACAGCCATTCACATCGGTGATTTCTACGGTGTAGGTACCGCTGGACACTGGCGTGTAGGTAGCTGATGTAGCGCCCGCTATGGGCTCCCCATCAAGGTACCATTGATAACTTTCAAAACCGGGTGCGGCAGACAGGTCGTCGCCTTGCGTGGAAATAAGGTCTTCCGGAAAGTCGGCTGTGGTCACTTCGAAAGCAGCAGATACCAGGGAGTTACAATTGCCCGCTTCGAATCCAGCCAATATAACATGGTAGATGCCTGGCTCAGTAGCCGACAGCGTCCCATTCAGCGTTTCCTGAAGGTAGGTACTGTCGCGGTACCAGCGGTACAGGTAGCCGTCGGGCGTATCTCCTGCATTCAGCACAGCGGGGTCGTTTGGGCCACAGACGATCGCGTCTCCGGAAATAGCGGGAGCAGGCGGCGATTGGTTGCAAGTGGCCTCCACCCTGTACAAACGGCCGTTGATCAGCTCTGCCAGATAAAGCTCCCCATCACTGTCCTCCCCAAAGGTGGCGTACTCTCCTCCGGGGCCGTCAAAGACTTCGGTGTTTACCCAGTTGCCGGCGAAGTCCTGCTCCAGGGTCCAAATTTTACCGGAGCAAAAATCTGCATAGACATACTTTCCGTACAAGGCCGGAAACGCGCTCCCCCGGTAGACAAAGCCGCCGGTAACGGAGCAACCATCACTGCTGCCGGTATTGTAGGTGTGAATGGGGGGCGTATAGGCACTTTCGGGCTCACAGCCCCCGGTATTGTAAGCCTCAAATCCTTCATAACAGCGCCAGCCGTAGTTCTCTCCACCTTCACTGTCGGCGGGCTGAAAGGTAATTTCCTCCCATTCATTCTGGCCTACATCGCCAATCCAGATGTCGCCGGTTTCCCGGTCGAAGCTAAAGCGCCAGGGGTTGCGCAGCCCGATCGCCCAAACTTCGTCCAGGGTGAAGTCGTCCTCCGCGTAAGGGTTATCGGGGGGAATGGCGTAAGGGTTGCCGTTGTCCACATCAATACGAAGCATCTTTCCAAGGAGCGACTGCCGGTTCTGGCTAAAGTTTTGAGGATCACCGCCGGAACCACCATCACCCATGGGAATGTACAAATAGCCATCGGGGCCGAAGGCCAGGTCGCCGGCGTTGTGGTTGCCATAAGGTTGCCCAATGTCGAACAGGATGACTTCGCTGTTGGGGTCGGCGGTGTTCGGATTGCCTGCATTCACCTGGAATCTGGCAATGCGGGTATCGCCGTCATTGGCGGTGTAGTTCACAAAAAAGTAGCCGTTGTCCGCGTAATTGGGGTGGAAAGCCAGGCCCAGCAGCCCCCGTTCGCCGTTAGCAGGACCGACCCGGTCGTTGATATCGAGGAAAGGTTCTGGCAATAATTGCCCGTCCGCATCCAATATCCGGATACGGCCAGCACGTTCTACCACAAACAGGCGGTCATCTCCGGCATTCGTAATGTCTGCGGGCTGCGACAAGTCGTCATTGATCAATTCCAGATTGAAGATGGGCTGAGCTTGCAAGCTGAAGCTGATGGCAGCCAGCAATAAGAGGAGTAGGGTACGCATGGATGTTTTAATTTTGAAGGTACGAAAATACAACTGCCAGTGCAGCAGGTTGTTTTAAAAACTTCGGCTTTGTCTGTGCCCCGGCAATTGATTTTGATGGCGCTACCTGTACGGTAAACTTTGCCATGCCAGCCTTTAGTCCTAACTTTACCAGCAATAATACCGATAAGCAATGCTCAAGCAATTTACGATCATTCTGTTTTTCGTCGCTGTAGCCATTGGCCTGCAGGCTCAGCCGGAGTACCCTAAGTCTAACCTTTACCTCTTCAAAGTCAATCAGGAGGACGATGGCAGCATCAGCTTTACTGAGCCCCGCTACCTGACCGCTTTTAACTCCGAGGGCTTCAACAACGACCCTTTCTTTTTTAGCAATACCGAGCTTTACATTTCCGTAAAGGAGCCGGGTGCAACCCAGTCCGATCTTTACAAGCTTGACCTGGAAAACCAAACCAAGCTGCGTGTGACGGAAACACCGGAGCCGGAATTTGTACCTGCCCGTATGCCGGAGTACTACACCTTCTCGGCTGTGCGTACGGAAAAAGACGGACAGGATGATGTCTACCGACTTTGGCAATTCCCTATTGATCAGCTGACTAACGGGAAGCCCGTCTTTAAATACCTCAGCGGCATCAAGGACTACCTCTGGCTCAACAGCCGGGAAATCGCCATCTACAAGGAAGAAGACCCAACGACGCTTTCCATTGTCAATACCGCGAATGACGACATTCAGACCCTGGCCACCAACGTAGGCCCCTGCATGTTGCGCCTGCCCAATGGCAACCTCGCTTATGTTCAGAAAAGCCGGTACGACGACTGGAAGATCATGGAAAAGAACCTCTACCGTCGCCGGGAGCCGGCCCGTACCCTCATTGAAACCCTGCCTAATGCAGATCATTTTGCCGTACTGCCCAATGGTTCTCTGATTATGGGCAAAGGCAGTAAGCTGTACCAGTACAATAAATTCACTGACGATAACTGGACGGAAGTGGCGGATTTGCGGTTTTACGAAATCCGGAATATCACCAAAGTCATCGTCAGCCCTGACTTTCAGGTGGTGGTTGTAGCGGACTAAGTATGGACTATCAGGGGATTATTGAGGAGATTGCGGAACTGGTGCGGTCAGAATTCGGCAAAGGCAAGGTGGCGGATTATATCCCGGCTTTGGCGAAGGTGCCCGCCAGCAAGTTTGGCATAGCGGTACGTACGCTTAACGGAGACACTTTTCAGGTAGGAGATGCGGAAGAGGCTTTTTCCATACAGAGTATTTCCAAAGTTTTTGCGTTGGCGCAAGCCTACCCGATCTACGGGGAAGCGCTGTGGGAACGTGTGGGCATGGAGCCTTCCGGCAATCCGTTCAACTCCCTGGTACAGCTGGAGTATGAGAAGGGCATTCCCCGCAACCCTTTCATCAATGCCGGGGCGCTGGTCATTACGGATATGCTGATCGAGCATTTCCCAAAGCCCAAAACACAAATGCTGGACTTCATCCGGGAGCTTTCCGGGTCTGATGATGTGTACTATGATTATGAGGTGGCCCGGTCGGAGCGGGAGTTTGGGTTTACGAATGCCGCGCTGGTCAATTTCATGAAAAGCCATTACAACATCAAAGCGCCGGTGGAGCAGGTACTTGATGTCTACTTCCATCAGTGTTCGGTGGCGATGAATTGCAGGGAGCTGGCCAGTGCCTTCCTACTGCTCGCCAATCACGGGGTGCACCCCCGCAATGGTCAGCGCATATTGACCAAAAGCCAGGCCAAACGCATCAACGCCATTATGCTGACCTGTGGCTTTTACGATGAGGCCGGGGAGTTTGCGTTCTGTGTGGGCCTGCCGGGCAAAAGTGGCGTGGGCGGCGGTATCGTTGCGGTAATCCCCAATGAGCTGTCCATCGCCGTATGGAGCCCTGAGCTGAACGAGCACGGCAACTCACAGGCGGGCATCAAAGCCCTGGAGCTCTTCACGACGATGACCGAAATGTCTATTTTTTAAAACGCTTGCCTATGCCTGCCGCCCAAGTTTACGGAAAGTCTTTTATCATTACTGGTGCTGCGAGTGGCATTGGGCGGCAGCTGGCTACAGGATTAGCACAGCAAGGCGCCCGGTTGCTGTTGGCAGACCTGAATTCCGAGGCCCTGCGAGCTGCTTTTAGCGAAAGCGATGACCTGCTGCTCCGGCAAATGGACGTCACCTTGGAGGCAGACTGGGCGAAATTGGTGGAGACGGCAGTGAAGGCTTTCGGGCAGCTTGACTATTGTGTGAATAACGCCGGGGTCATTCGCCCGGGGTTCCTGTTGGACAGCACGCCGGAGCATATCCGCTACCATATGGAAGTCAATGCGCTTGGGGTTATGTACGGCACCCACTTTTCGGCCAGGGTAATGGCGCGACAGGGGCATGGGCACATCATCAATATGGCTTCTCTGGCGAGTATCGCTCCGGTGCAGGGGCTGAGCTTGTATTCCGGGTCGAAATTTGCAGTACGCGGCTTCAGCCTTGCTGCGGGGTATGAGCTGGAAGATAAGGGCGTCCACGTCAGCCTGCTTTCGCCAGACCTGGTGCACACCAATATGCTGGATGTGCAACTGCAATACCCGGAGGAAAGCGCCCTGAGCTTTTCCGGCGGCGCCCAACCGCTTACCGTGCAGGATGTGGAACGGGCTTTCTACCAGGTCTTACGCCAAAAACCGCGCGAATACTGCCTGCCCTCGAGCCGTGGATGGCTGGCGAAAATCGGAAGCGCCTTTCCCGGCCTGGGGGCGAAAATTGGAAAGATTGTTAAGCAAAAGGGACTGAACCGAATCAAAAAGCGCTATCAAAAAAGATAACACCATGAGTAAAACCTGGAATTGGGGCATTATTGGCCCCGGAAAGATCGCCCATAAATTTGCACAGGACATTGCCAAACTGGACAATGCGCGCCTGAGTGCCGTAGCCAGCCGCTCTCAGGACCGGGCCGACCAATTTGCCCGGCAGTACGGTGCCCCCTACGCTTACGATAGCTACGAGGCCTTGCTGAAATGCCCCGAACTAGACGTCGTCTACATTGCCACCCCTCACAGCGAGCACTACCGCAATACCATGGCGTGTATTGAGGCTGGGATACCGGTGCTTTGTGAGAAGGCCTTCGCATTCAATGCCACCGAGGCAAGGGAAATGGCAGAACTGGCGCAGCGCAAAAAGGTTTTCCTTATGGAGGCCCTCTGGACCCGGTTTTTGCCCACCACTCAAAAGATATTGGAGCTCATTCAATCGGATGCCATCGGGCGGGTGGTTTCTGTGAAAGCTGATTTTGGCTTTAAAGCCGATTACAATCCCCAAAGCCGGCTATTCAACCGGGAGCTCGCTGGTGGTGCACTGCTGGATATTGGCATCTATCCGGTCTTCATTGCCTACCTGATGATGGGGCGCCCCGAGCGCATCCAAGCCATTGCCCGCATGGGGCAAACGGGGGTAGACGAAGAGCTGGGCGTACTGTTCCAAATGGGAGACGGACGTATGGCTCATTTGCATGCGACCCTGCTGGCGCACACCAAGACAGAAGCTTTCATCTACGGGGAAAAGGGGACCATTCACATACACACCCGATGGCACGAGCCTACGCACTTCAGCCTGATTGGAGAGGACAGGCGGCCACAGAATTTCCACTTTGACTATGACACCAATGGCTATTCCTACGAAGCACAGGAAGTGATGCGGTGCCTGAACGAAGGGCTAACGGAGAGTCCGCTCTGGCCACTGAGCCGTACCCTGGAACTTATGGAAACGCTGGACCGCATCCGGGCAGAGATTGGGCTGGTATATCCGGGCGAACATCAGTAGTTGATCTCGAAGCGGCCATCGGCAAGGGAGACCACTTGCTGACTGCCGGTAGCTTCGAAGTTGAAGGTGCCTTCCAGCCTGCGCCGGTCTTCATTAAGCAGATCAATACTAATGGTTCCTGATTCGGCACTCAGTGTATCACTCTGCATTGTGATGAAAATAGCGCTGAATGCTCCGGTGGGGTCCAGGTCATAGGTGCCATGGTCTGCATTTTCCGGAATCCGGAAACGGATCTGCCGGCCATTTTCACCCAGTGATTGCACCCGAATTTGCCCATCGCTAAGCGCCGTGGCGACGGAATCGGAAGTCCAGGTTGCCCCATCAATAACTGCCCGCACACCACTACTGAAAATGGGCGGAAGGGTGTCCGTGTAAGGGACTTTAGTGAAAACCCCTTCTGTAATTTCAACGCCACCACCTTCCTGCAGGCGATAGCAGCGGGCTTCGAAGCGGCCACTGATCCATTCCCGGGCAGTGTCTACTGCAGTAATGCGCAGAAAGCCATCGCCACCCGCTGTGTTAGACACATAAGTGCGTGCCCCTCCCACAGAGGTGTACGTCAGGCCATCCGGGCTGCCGGGGAGGAAAGCTACCGTTTGGGGCTGCAAATCGCCGATGGTAGCCCCCATGACGATGGCGCGTTCGTCCAGAGTGCTGCCACTGAGGGTCAGCTCGCCATCTACGTAAGCTGCCTCCAACACATCAGCCTGCCAGGAGCTGCCGTCAATGGCAGCTTTCATACTACCATCGGGGTTCAGGGTGGGTACGTCATCCCGGCATTGTGTAAATAACATGGCTAAAAGCAGCATAGGAAAAATATACTTCATGGATTTATTTTACGATCCTGGAAAAGCGGGGTTTGCCTTTCTTTTTTAACCGGATTTTGAGAGTCATGTTCTGCAAAGGAGAAAATTGGCAGGAGCTTACATACAGACCAATGCCTGCCGGCTAGGCGCTTAGTCCCTTTCAGTTGTAACCAGATAAGGGCGCAGCTCTATGCCCTTGAGATTGCGAAAGCGGCGGGAAAGTTCCAGTTGCTGAATCTTTTCCGGCTTTAGCGTTGCCATAAAGGACAAGCGCTGCCCATCCGGACTGAAACCCAGGTATTGATCAATCCGCAGCACATGCGTTTCTCCCAAAGGGCCATAGTCGAAGCCCCGGTACAGGGTGTCCATGGGCGCTGAGAAATGGACGGTGAAGCGATGGCCATCCTGTTCCACCTTCGTGACGGTTGGGCGGGCTGCTTCGTAGGCCTCTTTGAGCTTTGCTAAGGGTTGTTTGAAGTACCCCATTTGATCTACGAAAGACGCCACGGCAGCGGCAGCGCTGTAATCCAGTTCAATCAGGTCGGCGATGGCTTGTTGTTTGTCAGGGGCTTGGTGGTAGTAGTGCTCAGACAGTGCATAGCCGATGTAGTAGCCCATGTCCCGCTGCCCGAAGGGATTGGGAGCACCCGACCATACCCACCATGCGGGATGCTGATTGAAAAGCTCCTGCTTAAAGCGCTGAAAGACGGTATCGCGGTGATTCTTCCCGTAGGCAATAGCAGGCACCACCGATGGCGACTCCATACAAAGCGATGCGATGAACTCGGCGCTGCCTTCCCGCAGGACGATCGCAAGCAGGCTCGTATTGTAAGCCTCAGCCTGCTGCGTATGCACAAATTCGTGCGCCGCCAGAAATCGGACATTGTGAATGGGGTCGTAATCCCTGATATAGTCTTTGAAATATTGGTAGGAGGGAGGAAACTCGGAAGTATGGACAGTGGAGTCTGTGAAGGCCATCTCCGCCCCAAACAACACCATGGAATCGACGGTAGTACCGTTGGTCCGGAAATTGCCCATGCCGAGATAGATTTTCCCACGCTGCATGGGTGGATACAACTGCCGGAATTTTTCCAAGGCGGCACGGATATCTGCTTCAATAGGCGCACGCTGTTCCAGTAAAGGTCGCAGGGAGGCATAAAACCTGGGGTAAGCCCGGATATTGGCCAGGTACTCCTCCGGGGTATAGTTGCGTATGGCGAACAATTGCTGCTGCCCTTCGCTGGCCGGGCTGATGAATACGTCTTTGAGGATTTGGAGGTGCCGGGCGGTATCGGGTTCTGCCAGAATCTGATCATAAGCAGACCAAAACCGGTCGATATCGGCGGATACCAGGCGCTGTTCCTGATGGATTGGCCCGGGAGTGCTACAGGCGTTAAAGAGCCCTGCCAGGATAATTGCAAGAGCGAGGGGTTGCATTTTCATGTCGTGAGGTTTTAGGTTATTGCTATGCTTCCAGCCATGCTCTGATCTGCTGCATCTTCCCTTCCCGCTCAAAGTCATACACCTGCTGTACCTGATTCAGGTGTTGGTATAGCGACAAGGCTTTGCTTAACCTTGCCCGGGCGGCTTCTGCTTCAGTGGCGCTCATTAGGATTTCCCCTTCCGCCGTGAGCAGATCGGCAAGCAGGGTGAGTTGCCCTTCGTCGTAGCGCTGTGCCAGTACTTCCACCGGGTATTTGACCAGTATTTCACTTTGCTCCTGAAGCTGCTTTTGGTACTGCCCGTCCAGTAATTCCAGAGCAGCTTTGGCGTCGCCGCTATGCGATAATTTGAGCGCCCGGGCGATGACCTGCGTAAGTTGTTGCAGGACTTTGAGGAAGTAATCTTTTCGGATCATAGGGTTAAGCTCGGACTTCTCCCTCAGTTGAGCAGTTTTTTTCGACGAACTTTATCCCTCTATCGGAAAAAGGCACTCCTGAGCTATTTTGCAGCTTTCCGAAACCGCCTCAGCACCTTTCCGCCCCGGTTGCGAAAGCCGGCAGAGCCATATTCCAGCTGGCTTTCAATGGCCAGGCAAACTTCTTCCTGCAATTCAGGAATACCCGCTGCTATTTTGGCGGCAAGCGAGATGGAGAACACACGCACAGCCACGCCAGCTTTGGGGTCGAGTATCCAGCGGATAGCCCGGTCGTAAAGCACGCCCTGATGATCCTCGGGGATATCAGGCAGGCGGTCAAAGCCCTTGAGCAGCATACGGTACACTGCATCGTGCTGTGGCTGTAGCAGGGCAGCTACGGCATCATCCAGGATGGTATTCAGCAACTCCGGTTGGCGCTCCAGCGTGTGGTCCATGGCCCAGGCGGCCCGTTGGGGCAGCGGAGGTTCACCGGTTTTGATGATGTGCCACAGTGCTTCGAAGGGCCAGGCGCCTTGGACTACCTGAGTGGCGATTCGTTCCATCCCGGCTTTGCTGTAGTTTTCGTAAAGGGCGTCCGTGAGTTCCATAAGTACTGCATTTTGCGGGTTTTAAAGTACGGAATTAGCGGAAATCATTTTTGGACTTGTCCTATCCTGCTATTTTAACTCCTGCCGTGACCCGTTTTTCACACAGGGATGTTGGATTTTTTGTATCTTATTTCCGCATTGGTAACCTTATGAGTTATGCATAAATTCTACATTTTCCTGCTTGTTTGCTGTCCGCTCCTTGTGCAAGGCATGCCATGGCCAGGTTACATTGTGAGTAAAAACGGGAAAAAGCTGACTGGCCATATCGGGGTCATGCAGCACCAGTCCAGGACCAGCACCATTGTATTCATCAATGGATTTGGCGATACTTATGAGATTGAAGCCGAACGCATCAAGGGATTTGCGTTTGAAGCCCAGGGCAGGCTGTTTGCCTTTGAGAGCAAAGACCTACAGCACGCGCACCGTTTTTTGCGGATTTTGCATAAGAATGGGCCGATGGAACTGTTTGTACTCACTTATGATTCGGGCGCGACCTGGGAGTACACGCTCCAAACTTTACCGAGTATTCAGCGGTCGTACTGGATCCGGCTGCAGGGAGAAGAGACAATGGTAAAGGTTTCACGCTGGGGGTTCCGGCGCAAGCTTAGGCGGTTGCTCGGCCCAAAAGCGCCTGCACTGGCAGAAAAGATAGGACAGAAAGGCTACAGATTTGATGATATGCCGCGGATTGCCGAAATTTACAATCATTTACTGACCCCAAGGCCAAAGCCAATCGAGTTATGAAGAAAAAGTGTGTGGAGTGTGGAGAGTCCTTCCACGGACGGGCGGACAAGAAATTTTGCTCGGCCCACTGCCGTAGCAGCCATAACAACCGGCTGAACCGCGACTTCAACAACTTCATGCGCAATATCAACAACATTCTGCGCAAGAACCGCCGCATTATGGCAGATTTAAACCCTAATGGAAAGGCGTATGTCCACCGCGACAAGCTGCTGGAGCAGGGGTTTAAGTTTGCCTACTTCACCAATGAGTACGTCACCAGAGCAGGCAAGGTCTACCGCTTTTGCTACGATCAGGGGTATATCGAAAAGGATAATGGGTTTCTCACCCTGGTGGTCAGGCAGGAGTATGTGGAATAGAACTACCAGATATCTAGCCCTTCTGTAAAGGACAAGCGCTTAGATTCCAGTACACCCCCTTCCGGGCTGATTTCTTCAATGTGTACGGCTTCGTAAGTTTCCCACTCGATCCGGTAGGATTCCGAACCATCAGCATACTGTACGCTACCGATGAAGGAAACGTCTTTGTCTTCATGATTCGCTTCGTAGTACAGGCGCACGGGGCGGGGCAACTGAGATGGATAAAGGCGGGTATGGGTCTCCTCCCATTCGCCTTCGGCAGAGAAAAAGGCTTTCGCCAGGCGGTCACGGGCATCAAGGAAGGTCGCTACGAAGTCTTCTTCTTCCACGCCCCAGGTCACTGCAGCAGTCGGCACGTCCATGTACTGACGGCTGAAAGCATCTTTTACCTTGGGAGGAACGGCGTCTCCCGCTACAAAAAGCGAACAGCTAATCAGTACGCTAAGTAAAATGGTCATAAATTACATTTGGCTTTGTTGCACCAATGACAATAAGTACGCTAAGGGGTGACAAATGTTTTGGCTTTAACGCAAAAAATTATTTAAGGAGGTGCACTTTCCAGCAGGCAGGATTATGGACCTTTTTAGCGAGAGGAGTGTTGTTTTCAAAGAATTGAACCTGAACTGCAATGCACACCAGCTTTTCAAGACCACTTTACCGGCTCTTTTTATTGGCTTTCCTTTTGGTTGTTAGCGTTTGGCCAGCCCATGCGCAGTATGGGGCTATTGACCGGCATGCCCGGCAGGCACCGGACAGTCTTAGCCGTGACTTACCGGGCTTGGCGGCATATCTATCGGAAGGCGCTCAAAATGAAACGGAAAAAGCCCGGGCAGTCTACACCTGGATGTCCGGGTATTTGCAGTACGACCATCAGGCTGAGCGCAAGGGGCAGCGCATCAATCAGAACCTGCGGGACATCCTGGACCGGCGGCGGGGCCTGTGTATGGACTACGCTTTATTATATCAGGCCATTTGCCGTTATGCAGGCCTGCAGTGCGAGAAAGTCGATGGCTATGCTGCGCCCAGGCTTGCTGAGGGGCGGCAGGTTCCGGAAAAGGCAGATCATGCCTGGAATGCCGTTTGGGCAGATGGACGATGGCATCTGCTCGATGTTACCTGGGGTGAGGTGCAGGATGAGTCTCATCTGACTTACAGCACGTCCTACTTCTTCACTCCTCCGGAAGTTTTCATACTCACGCATCTTCCCGAGCAGCCGATGTGGCAGCTTCTGCCCTGCCCGGTTTCCGTGGAAGCTTTTGCTCAATCCCACACCATGCTATACCGTCAGGTCACCCAACAGGATACCTGCTGGTCGGCCATGGACTCCATTGCCGCCACCCTTAGCCTGCCTCCTGCCGCGCGCCGGCTTGCCCTTGCCCGTCAGAGTTATGCATTTAACACTACGTCTTACACCAAAAAGCAGTGGGCGGCTGCGCTATTCGATCAGGCAGTGGCTTTTGATGAACAAACCGAAGGCCTCCCCTACCCTGATAGTGCCAATACGATCGTCCGGCTCAGGCAGCAGGCCATTGAAAACGCCGAAACAGCACTGGATCTAAGCGAACCACAGACCTGGCAGCGCGAGCTTTACGCACAGTTGCTGCTCAATCAGGCGATTGGCCGGTATCAACTTCCGGATGGGCATCCTTTGTCTGCTGATGCGGAGGCTACTGTGGATATTTTGGAAACTGCTAAAGCTCAGTTGTTGCTGCTGCCACCTGAGGGGTATTTCCGGGGCTACGCGTTGCAGCAGTGTAATCGTTTGCTGGAGCAGCTCTCGGGTGGAAATTGAAGATTTTCACTACATTTATACTGACGATTAAGTGGTTTGCCACAGCAAACCTACTCAATGTCAGCATTTACGCTGGGAAGTGGCTTGCTCCGATGTCGCAAATCCAAGATCCCAGACGATGAATGTCTGGATCAGTGACCCGACATTTATCGTCGGTGACCACTTCGTATTGCGTATAATCCTAAAAACATGCCCATACAGGACCAATTTCAGCTCAACGGCAAGACCGCCATCATCACCGGTGCCAGCAAAGGCATTGGGGAAGCTATCGCCCATGCCCTGCACGAAGCAGGTGCCAACGTCGTCGTCTCCAGCCGCAAACAGGAAGCCGTGGACCAGGTCGCTCAGACGCTGGGCGAGCGAAGCCTTGCTGTTGCCGCTAATGCCGGAAAGCCCGACGAACTCCAAAACCTGATCGACCGCACCCTTGAAGCGTTTGGGGGGATTGACATCATCGTCAATAATGCCGCTGCCAATCCGGTATTCGGACCGGTGGAAAATACGGAGACCTGGGCGTACGACAAGATTATGGATGTCAACGTCAGGGGCCCGTTTGAGCTGTGCAAGCGGGCACTGCCACATCTGAAAGCTGGCGGGGGCTCCATTATCAATATTAGCAGTGTGGGCGGACTGAGCCCGGAGCATCAGCTGGGCATTTACAGCGTGAGCAAGGCTGCACTGATTTCCCTTACGAAGGTAATGGCTAAAGAATGGGGCCCGCAGGGCGTCCGGGCGAATGTCATCTGCCCCGGGCTGATAAAAACCAAGTTCAGCGAAGCGTTGTGGAGCAACGAGAAAATCCTGAAGTATGCCCTGGCGCAACTGCCTATTCCGCGGGTGGGCTCGGTGGAGGAGGTAGCCGGGCTGGCTCTTTTTCTGGCAGCGCCCGCCAGTAGTTACTGTACCGGCGGGGTGTATACGGCGGATGGTGGGTTTACGATCTAACTCCGGCTATTCACCTCCGCAATCACCTTGCGCACCCGGTCGAGCTGCACCGGGTAGTCCAGAATATTCTGAAACAGGTACTGCTTTTTGAGGTCCGGGTAGGGCTTCAGTACTTCTGCGATCAGCTCGTCAGTCACGATCTGAGGCATGCCAGTCTGCATATCGATGAGGATGCCAACGGTTTTGCCAGAGGGGATACCCGCGTCCACAAAGGTAGATTTGATGGGGAAGTGGACCCGGTCGACCAGGAAAAGGTAGCGCCCTTTCTCCAGCACGCGGGTATAGTAATGAGCGCCTCCGGGGTAGGCATTACCGCGAATAAAAAGCTCATTGCCATCTTTAAGGGCATAAAAATTATGGCGCTCATGCTGATCGCGGTTGCGCAGCCGGTAGCGCTCCAGCCTGCCCATCAATCGCTTAAGCTTGCCAGGGAAGGCGTTCGTCCGCCCCTGCTTGAGGTCCAGGAAGTTGCTGGCTGTTTGCAAGCCCCGGGAATCTGATGCCCAGGCCTCTGTTTGGCTCATTTCACGGAAATCTTGATTCTCCCAACGCTCCTGATAGTACTGCAGGCAACGAAAGAAGGCGTCCTCCATACGTGGGGAGTGCCCTTTGGCTACGGTGAGCTGATCGCCGGAAAGGGTCACCGCCACTTCCTGTGTGGGCTTGCCAGGGGCGTCAAACAACAGGTGCAGGCGGATGTAGCCCTCACCATCCTCCAGCTCGCGGCGTAAGTCCTCCCAAAGGTAAAGTTGCTTTACCCGCAAAACCACAGGTACGGCTTCGGCATCATGCATGAGCCAACCATTCATGCGGGACTTGAGATTGGAGAAAAATTCGGATTCAGCAATCAGCGGACGCTTGATATCACAATCGGCTCCCCGGTTTACGATACCGAGGTTGGCGGTAAAATTGCGCTCATCCTGGATTTCGGCAATGTAAAAATCGCTTTCCATTATCTTATCGATGCGCTGGGCGGCACCGATTACGCGAAATTCGACTTGCGCCTGCAGGGCGGTACATCCGGTCAGCAGGAGGATAAATATGGGTAAAAGTCTGGGCTTCATGAGCAGTCATTTCAGGTATTCATGGAATTGCCAATAAAAAATATGGCACCACGTAAGTTACAAAACAATCTACTTACAAATAGCTGGCTTTCGGTACTTGTTTACCAGAATGTCCGGTATCTAACAGCAAGACCTGCATTTTCATAGGGCAAACGCACCACAATTTGAATGTAATTGGAGCAATTTTGGAACATGTCGCGAAACTCGTAAGAGCGGGTGGCGGCTGCCGAAATTGTATGTTCGACGGAGGAGTCCCGCAAATCGGCCGTGCCCTTGGTAGGCGGCACCTGGGTGCTCAGCCTCGCCCGGCGCTCTCCTTTCGCCGGGCGTGCTTGTTAGGTTGGTCTTGGGTTTCGAGCGTTGCCGGTGGGTTTGGCTTTGGGCAAATCTTCCATTTTCTTTTGCCTTGACGCAAAAGAAACAAAAACTCAAGGCTGTGGCTGCTGAGTGCGGTCCTGGGTTTCGAGCGTTGCCGGTCGGTTTGGCTGGCTCGCCCGGCGCTCTCCTTTCGCCGGGCGTGCTTGTTAGGTTGGTCTTGGGTTTCGAGCGTTGCCGGTCGGTGTGGCGCTATTTTTGGGTAATGAAAACTTAGTTTGGTGCGTTTGCCTTGGTGCCTTATCCCTTTCTAATGGCTGCCGCAAAACCTTCCGTGTCCAGTGCGTTCATACACTCCGCAGCGGTAAGCCCGCCCTTCCTGCCGGCTAAGACGCCGTAACGGATATCGTGCATGCCGCTGGTGCTGTGGGCATCGGGGTTGATGCTGAGCAAGATACCTTTCTCCAGCGCATAGGGCACCCAGGTCCAATCCAGGTCCAGCCGGTAAGGGTTGGCGTTGATTTCCACGCTCACGCCATTGGCCGCGCAGGCATCCAGGACCTTTTGATGGTCGATGGGATAGCCGGGGCGGGACAACAGCAGCCGGCCGGTGGGGTGGCCGAGCATCGTGGTGTATGGATTTTCAATCGCCGTGATGAGGCGCTGTGTGGCCTTGTCTTCGTCCATACGCAAGTTACTGTGGACGGAGGCGATGATAAAATCAAAGGCTCTAAGCACATCCTCCTCGTAGTCCAGGCTGCCATCGTTGAGGATATCACTTTCTATGCCTTTGAAGATGCGGAAGGGTGCCAGTTCCTGATTCAGGGCATCCACTTCCTCCATTTGTTCGAATACACGCTCCGGCTTCAGCCCGTTGGCGTAGAACGCAGACTTGGAGTGGTCGGTCAGGCCGAGGTACTGAAAGCCCCGGGCTTTGGCGTATTCCGCCATTTCCCGTAAGGTGTGGGCGCCATCGCTATAGGTGGTATGGGCATGTACAACCCCCTTGATGTCCGCCTCGGTGATGAGCTCGGGCAGGTCGTTGTTGCGGGCGCGCTCCAGTGCCCAGGCCTGCTCGCGCAGCTCCGGGGCGATGAAGGGTAGTTTCAGGATATTGAAAACGGCGGGCTCGCCGGCTTGCCCGGCCCAGTCTGCAGCGGGGGCTTTTGCAGTTACAGCTTCCAGGAAGGTATCACTGGCGGTAAGCGTGAAGAGCTGAGTGCCAAATTCGGCGGCCGGGCAGGTGTAAACCTTAACGGGTACCTCCGCTTCGGTGGTGGTTTTGGCGGCATGGGCGGCACCTTCGGGGCTCACCTCCTTCAGCACGCCCAGGTCTGACAGTACTTCAGCGGCTCCCTCCTGCCCTACCAGGATCTCTATTTCATCGATGACCACCGCCTTTCGGCGAATCGCACCGCAGCAATCTACAGGCACTTCGGGCAGGACTTTTTGAACGGCTGCGAGCAGTTGCTCTGCTTCCGCCTCGATGGCGGCGTAGTGGAACCGGTTTTTAGACTTTTGGTAGTATTCCAGCTTTTTGCGGAGCTCTTCCTGCGTCTTGGACCCGAAGCCTTTGAGTTCCACAAGGCGGTTTTCGTTGACTGCATAGAGGAGCTCGCCTACGGACTCCACGCCCAGTCCTTCCCAGACCGCCATGATTTTCTTGGGCCCGAAGCCTTTGATGTTAAGCATTTCCTGAATGCCTTCCGGTGTCTTGGCCCGGTATTTTTCCAGGGTAGCCATTTGCCCGGCATCCAACAGCTCCTGAATTTTGCCGCTGATGGCTTTGCCTACGCCCTTGATGCTGCCGATCTCCTCGGGACTGAGCTCAGAGAGGGGTTGCTCATAGGCGCGCAGATTGCGGTAGGCACTCTGATAGGAACGGATTTTGAACGGATTCTCCCCGTGCAGTTCCATCAGCTGCCCGAGCTGCCGAAAGTGTTGTGCGATTTCTTTGTTGGTCATTGGGGTGCTTTTAAAACTCGACTTCCAGTTCCAGGGTCTCTTCGCCCCGCTTGACGACCACATTAGTCTTGTCGCCTTTCTCAAATTGGCCCAGGCCTTCCATGTAGCCGTAGATGTCTTTGACCGCTGTATCACCAATTTTCAGGATGATGTCTCCTTTCTTCATGCCCGCATTATCCGCTGTGCGCCCCTCCATCACACCATCGATGCGCATGCCGGTGCCCTGAAAGACATAGTCCGGCATGACACCGAGCGTCACTTTGTATGCTGCCGGGCGGCGGCTTTCCTGCTCGTCCTTGGTTTTGGTGAATGCAATTTTACCTGCATCGTCCAGTTCCTCGATCAGTGCCAGGATGTAGTCTGTGGTGAGCAACAGGCCTTTGTAGTTGACCAGCTCGGAGTCGTCTTCCGGCTTGTGGTAGTCTTCATGCTGGCCGGTGAAGAAATGCAGCACGGGGATATCCTCCAGGTAGAAGGAAGTGTGATCGCTTGGCCCAATGCCAGACTCTGAAACGACCGTGGAAATACCTCCCACGGATAAATCTGCGAGCGATCCATCCCATTCGGGTGAAGTACCGGCACCGTTGACGGACAGGGTCTTTTCTTCATTAAGGCGGCCCACCATGTCGAGATTGAGCATGTAGTTGACTTTCTTCAGGTTGATGGTGGGGTTTTGGACGTAATATTTCGAGCCAAATAAGCCCATTTCCTCACCTGAAAAAGCGATGAACAGGTAGTTGTTATTGGTGGATTTGCCTTCAGAGAGCACCTCTGCCAGGCGGAAAATCCCGGCTACGCCGCTTGCGTTATCATCTGCCCCATTATGGATGGCCGGGTCGCCTGTGTGGCGGGACCCCATGATGCCGTGCCCCAGGTGGTCGTAGTGCGCGCCGATGACGATGGTGTAATCTGCGCCGTTGTCGAGGTAGCCAATGACGTTGCGGGCGGTGCGCTCTTCCGTTTCTTTAGCATGAGGGTGCGCTTTGTACTGCACCTCAAAATCCTGATACCATTCGCCCCCGTACCCTTTGGGCTCCAGCCCTATTTCTTCGAAGCGATAGGCGATGTAATCGGCGGCCATGCGCTCGCCCTTTTTGCCGGTCTCCCGCCCCTGCAGCAGATCAGAAGCCAGGTAAACGACATCGACCTGCAGTTGGAGGGCAGGGTCGTGCTGCGCGGTTGAAGTCATTGGCGAAAGCCCCAATACAAGGGCTAAAGCGAGGGCGTAACCTATCTTTGAAGTACCGTTCAGAATCATTGGTTGATGTTTTTGTAGCGTTTATTTGGAGTGAACAGCCAAAGCGGTATTCCGGCTGTCACCCGGTTGTCAGAAAATCAAAATTTATTAGACTTGTTCAACTAGAGCCTCAAACAGCTGCAAGTGGCAAATTTTATCTTGCTCGTCGTTAAAAAGCCTCGCCGATGCTTAGGCATCGCCTACGTTTTTTGCCTGGATCAAAATAAAATTTGCTACACTTTCGCTCGTTCAGGCCTAGCTGAACAAGTCTATTGGAATAAAGCCTCCACATCCACATCCGCTCCTTTGGCGATGTGGCTCCGGTCATTGCGCTCTACCTGTGCGCAGGCGGTGAAAGGGTCATGCTCAAAGAACAGATAATGCCCCCGGTCTACGCCATCTTCCAGGATACGCCCCTTTTCCCGCATGGTATCGAGGGGGCGCAGGTCGTAGCTCATCACGTAGGGCATACCAATGTGGAAGGAGGAGGGGATCACATCCGCACAGTAGACGAGGGTATGATCGCCCTGATGGAAAATCGGCACCATCATCGCTTCCGTATGCCCGTAGACGAAGCGGATATCGATACCGGGCAGCCATTCCAGATCATCTTTCTGTACGTCGATGAACTGGAGAACGCCCGCCTTTTTCAGGGGCACAAAATTTTCTTTCAGGAAGGAAGCCTTTTCCCGTGGATTAGGATAATAAGCCCAGTTGTAATGCACCTCGTTAGACCAGTAGGTGGCATTGGGGAAAGCAGGCACAAGGTTCTTATCCGCATCGTACTTCACCGCTCCGCCCACATGGTCAAAGTGCAGGTGGGTCAGCAATACATCGGTGATGGACTCGGGCTCGAAGCCTGCTTTTCGAAGGCTGCCCAGGAGGGAAGCTTCTCCGTGCGGCTCAAAGTGGGAGCGAAATTTCTCGTCCTGCTTATCGCCAATACCGGTGTCTACCAGTATACGGCGCTCCCCGTGCTCAATGAGCAGGCAGCGCATAGACCAGGTGCAAAGGTTATTTTCGTCGGGCTTGTTTTTCTTTTGCCAGAGGGTCTTGGGCACCACGCCGAACATGGCGCCGCCGTCCAACTTGAAATACCCGGTTTCTATGATGTGGATGGTCATTATATGGTGTTTTGGGTGTAATCAGTAAAAGAGCATTAAGAAAAACCAATACGGGACTGCCCAGCTTTCAAAGAGTCCTTCAAAGCCGCCATACGGATAGCGGTTACGGCCGCTTCCACGCCTTTATTGCCGTGCTTACCGCCCGCGCGGTCCCGGGCCTGCTCTTCGGTATTTGGCGTAAGGACCCCAAAAATGAACGGTTTACCGTATACCATGCTTAGGTTGGTGAGCCCGCTGGCCACCGCCTGATTGATGTACTCATTGTGGGAAGTTTCGCCTTTAATGACGCAGCCCAGGCAGATGACGGCATCGAGTTTGTGCTTGTCGATCATCATTTTGGCGCCAGCCGGCAGCTCAAAGGAGCCAGGCACCTGAGCGGTATGGATATTGGCTTCCTTCGCGCCGTGTTTGATAAGGGTGTCGTAGCAGCCCTCGTAGAGCGCGTGGGTAATTTCGGGGTTCCAGTCGGCCACCACGATACCAAAGGCAAACTCCTCTGCGGAGGGCAATTGCGCTTCGTCGTAGGTGGAAAGGTTCTTTAATGCACTTGCCATAATTGATGTGGATTAGGGGACAAATTAGAAAAGGTAAGGCTCTCATCAAAGAAGAACCTTACCTTTCCGATAGTAGTTTAATGCAGCGGGAAATTATCCCTGAGAAGCGCGGACGATATACTTTTCGATATCGCGGCTTACCGGAGAACCAGGGTATTCTTCCTTGATACGCTCGTAGGAAGCCCTGGCATCGGCCATATTGCCGTTGCGCTCGTGCAACATTCCAATCTTCTTCAGGTAGTAGGGCGTCAGCACTTCGTTATCGCCGGCACTGACTGCCTTTTTGTACTGCTTCATTGCCGCATCGAAGTCACCCAGCTCGGAGTACGCATCGCCAAGGGCGCCATGCTTCATGACCGGTGTCACTTCACCCGCCGGGCTGTAGTCCTTCAGGTAGTCGAGTGCAGCCTCGTACTTGCCCAGGTGCAGGTAAGAAACGCCAGCGTAGTACTTAGCCATATTACCGGCATCGGTACCGCCGTAGTTGTCGATTACATCAAGGAAGCCCATGTAGCCGCCACCGGGGTTGGTGAGTGCCAGTGCAAAGGAATCCTGTTCGAAGCGCTGCTGCGCCCGGAACATCTGCTCCACCGCTTCCTGCTGCTTCGGCTTCTGATAAAAATTCTTATAGGCGAGGAAGCCGCCTACGATGAGAACGAGCGCCACCAGGCCACCAAAGATATAATTCTGATTGGCGTCCATGAAGCCCTGCGCCTGATCGCGCACCTCCACAATATCTACCAACGTCTCGTCTGACTGCTTCTGATTTCTTTTTCTTCTTGCCATTATAACTTACAGTTTTTGAAAAGCTGGGCAAAAATAAGGTAAAGTTTGATAGCGGCAAATTAATTTCCTTAATTTCACCCAACGTAATATACCGACGATAAAGTGGTTTGCCATAGCAAACCGACTTGATGTCGGCATTAACGCTGGAAAGTGGCCTGCGCCTGTCCTGACAAGCTACGCTTCGTCAGTGGCCGATGTCGCAAATCATAGATCCCAGACGATGAATGTCTGGACTGTAAGCCCGACATTTATCGTCGGTGACCACTTTGTTAAGCGTAAACAACCCGTTGGCATGGCTTATACTTATGAGTACCCACGGCCGGCCCTGACCGTGGACTGTGTGATTTTCGGACTGGATGAGAGCCATCAGCTGAAAGTGCTGCTGATACAGCGCAAGAATGACCCGTTTGCCGGGCGCTGGGCCCTGCCGGGCGGCTTTGTGGATATGGACGAGAGCCTGGAGGCAGCTGCCCTGCGCGAGCTGGAGGAAGAGACCGGCGTCCGGGATGTGTTCATTGAGCAGCTTTTCACCTTTGGTGCGCCGGAGCGCGACCCCCGGGGCCGGGTGGTCAGCGTGGCTTACTACGCGCTGGTCAACCTGAGCGAGCACCCCGTTGAGGCGGCTTCTGATGCCCGGCAGGTGGAATGGTTCCCGGTGCAGGAGCTCCCGCCACTGGCGTTTGACCATGACAAAATCCTGCAGATGGCGACCAACCGCCTGCGGGCCAAGGTACGCTATCAGCCCATTGGCTTCGAGCTGCTGCCCGAGCAGTTTACCCTTTCTCAGTTGCAGCAATTGTATGAGACGGTACTGGGCGTGGACGAGCTCAACAAGCGCAACTTCCGCACCCGCATTCTCAAAATGGGCGTGCTGCGCGAGGTGGGCAAACAGGAAAACGTGGCCCACCGCCCTGCCAAGTTGTATAGTTTTGACAAGGAAGCCTACGAGCAACTCTTCCGGGAGCGGTACGACGACTTACTCCGCCGGGGAGTAGACTTCGAAATATAAATTGATTCAGCCGAACTGCCTGCTATGCCTGCCGCACGTTTCTTCACCGGTACTTCTACCATGATTTTGCTCAGCAGCCTTTTGCTTTTGCCAGGTTGCAAGGATGACCCGCCACCTGCGGAAAAGCACGCTCAGGATTCGACGGCAACCTTACCCGGCCGGGCGGAGGACTTTGATAGGGCAGAACAGCCCTGGGGCTTTATTGGGCGAAACGGGCGTTTTCGCATCCCGCCCCGCTTCGACGAAGTACGGGCTTTTTCAGAAGGGCTGGCGGCGGTGCGCCTGGGCGGATACTGGGGTTATATTGATCCGGAAGGGCGTATGGCCATTGAACCGCAGTTTCAGGCTGCTTTCCCTTTTCGGGAAGGGCTGGCACGGGTGCTGACCTACCCCGACAGCAAAATGGGTTTCATCAACCGGAGTGGCGAATGGGTGATCGATCCGGGCTACGATCAGCTGAATGACTTTGAAGAAGGGCGGGCCAGGGTGCGCGTTGGAGCACAATATGGTTATCTTAATGGTCAAGGCGCCCTTATCATTGGACCGACCTTTGAGCGGGCTTCCGATTTTCAGAATGGCACAGCCGCAGTGAGGTCAGGAGGCAAATACGGACTTATTGATACCCTGGGGCAATGGATAATACCCGCCGCTTACGCGAAAACGGACCCCATGTCAAACCGGCGTATCCGGGCACGGCAGGAGGGGTATTATGGTTTTCTGCGCCCGGATGGCCAAACCGCAGTCCCCTTTGAATGGCTGGATGCCCGGGACTTTACGAATGACCGGGCGGTAGTCAGCCGGGATAGCCTGTACCAACTCATTGGCCCCAACGGACAGCTCATCACGGGCAACGCTTACCAGCAACTCTGGTACGTAGGTGAAAACTTCTGGGCCTTTGAGCAGGAAGGGCATTACGGCTTCATCGACCGGAACGGCGAGGAGATCGTGCCGGCACAGTTTGACCAGCTGATGTCCTTTAGCGAAGGGCTCATCCCCTACCGGATGGGGCGGCGCTGGGGGTACCTGCATCAGGACGGGCGGGTCATTACCCCTCCTGAGTTCTTTCTGGCCTGGGGCTTTTCGGAGGGGCTGGCACGGGTCGCCACCCGCAACGGCATGGCCTTCATCGACACGACCGGAGCGATTGCGATCCCCACCAACTTTCAGGATGTAAGAGATTTCTCCGAGGGGCTGGCACCGGGACGATAATTTTGACAGGAAAAAACAAAATAAAAGATATGATTAGCATTATTATGGGATCAGACTCCGACTTGCCCGTTATGCGGCAGGCCGCCGATGTGCTAAAGGAACTGGACATCCCCTTTGAAGTTACCATCGTTTCGGCCCACCGGACGCCGGAGCGGATGTTTGAGTTTGCCAAACAGGCCCACGGCAGGGGCATCAAAGCCATTATTGCCGGAGCGGGCGGGGCTGCTCACCTGCCGGGCATGGTCGCCTCCCTGTCGCCACTACCCGTGATTGGCGTACCGGTGAAATCCTCCAATTCTATTGACGGTTGGGACTCGGTCCTGTCTATCCTCCAAATGCCCAATGGCGTGCCAGTAGCTACGGTAGCCCTCAATGCTGCTAAGAATGCGGGCATACTCGCGGCTCAGATCATCGGTGCGCAGGATGAGGTGGTACAGGGGCGTATTTTGGCCTACAAGCAGGGCCTCGCTGAAGGGGTCAAGGTGAAATATACACGCCTTGAAGCGGAGGGGTATGAGGATTACCGGAAATGAGTTGGGCTGGAAGATAGGCTTCATTATTTGAAGTCCGGTGGCGGCTTTGGAGCTGCGACCGGACGCCCGTTCTACTCGGGCTGCGATTCCACAATCACCGCCTGAGTAGGTGCCGCACGGTAACCATACTTCGAGCCTAATCACAGCCTGGCACTTTCCCCTTTCTGTACACTACTGTTTCACGAACCTTGCCCGTCCAGTAGACCCATCTTCAAAAATAATGGCGACGACATATATCCCCTTTGAAAGCTCCCGCACAGATAGGGGTTGGCCACCCTGCAATATAGTTTCTGCAACAGGCCTCCCATCCAGGTTAAAAATGGCCACCCGGTCGATAAGGTGATCACGGGGAGTCGAAAGAAAAAGCGCATCGGTAGCTGGGTTGGGATAACATGTAATCGCCTCCGCAGGTACCTCTTCAGTTTTGGTATTCGTCAACATACAATCCCCCAGCTGCCATTCCACCATGTCGTCCTGATGGAAGCAGTTCAATTCCACCCAGGTGTCTAAGAAAAAGGTATATATAGGGTTCATTGGCGACGATGCACCCCCCACGCCTTCAATCCAGTAGGTGGTGCGGGGGGGAGATATTGCAAATGCCATTTCCAGCCTTTTCCGCTTTTCCCCGGAAATGAGGGTCACCGAATCTATGGACAAGACCTCCAGTTCTATGCTGTTATTGGAATCGTCAATGAGGAACAGGTCGCCTACTTCCAGATTGAAGTCATAGATGGCAAATTCTTCTGTGTTGTCATCCATTTTCATGAAAACAACACCGGCTTCCTCCCGGTAGTAGGCCCCCACTTCAAAGACAGGATCGGGATCATTGGTTCGCAGCTCATAGTAAACCGTTGAATCGATGGTCACAGTGTCTTCAAACCAATAGCTTTTTGTATCGCAAATAGTCGTCATCTGTAAAGGAGCGACATAACAGTCGTCTATGTACCATTTATTGGAAGGGCTAACGAATGTCTGCCCCATCACCTGATTAGGTGCGATAAGTACAAAAAGAAGCAGGGTCGATAGCGAGTAGGCGTATGTTGTCTTTTTCATATTTTATGTTTAAATGGTCTGATGATAAACGACAATGTCAATTTAGCTCATGCGGTGCAGGATTCCTAAATGTGCCCTGCGGTAGTAGGTAAGGTAAACTGCAAAACGATTTTTTCTACCGCACCACCACCCGCTCCGCCGCCAAAACCTGACCGTCCGCTATATAGCGCAGCACGTAGGCGCCGGCAGGCAGGCCCCGAACCGGCAGTATGCTGGTCACCTCATCAATGCGGCCGACGGGGTGCGACTGCAGGATGCGCCCCTGCAGGTCTAGCAGTTGCAGAGTAGCGCCCCGGCGGTGGACAATGCCCGCATCCCGGAGCAGCACATAGAGGTACTCCTGCGCCGGGTTGGGATAGAGGTGGAGCGACAGGGCCGGGGCAGCAGCCTCCTCCTCCGTACTGACCAGGTGGCAGCCGGGCACAAGGCAGCCTTCTTCATCCACCCGCAGCAGCCAGCCGCGCTGTATGGGCCCGGAAGGCTCATTGCCGTATATGGTCTGCCCGCCCATGATGTAGCCGCCGCCGGGCATTTCTTTTAATTCAAATATTTCGTGTGTTTCTCCATCCACTCCTTCCTCAAAGAAACGGTAGTGGCGACTCCAAAGGCTATCGCCCTCTGGAGAAACCTTAACCAACCACCCGTCTGAATCGGCATTAGGGGGCTGAAATGAAATTACACGGTGGATATTCCCGGCAGCTAGGTACCCAGTCCCATCTGAAGCTTTAATGATTTTCGTGAGGCTGCTACCGAACATAGTTGGAAAAGGCTCATGAAACTCCACTTCCCACTCCAACTGATGCTGCGGGTTGAGCTTGTAGATGTAGGCCGGGCTCCAGTTGATCGCCCCCGAAACCGCATTCACAGAAAACTCTTCGCCTTTGAAGCAGGCGGCAATGACGCTGCCGTCCGGCTCCGCGTGGATCGCCATTTGTTCGCTCAGCAGCTCATCAACCGGGCTGAGGTAGTTCCATTGGACGTTACCGAGGGTGTCGATGGCGTAGATGTGGTGTTGGTAAGTATAATTCTTGTTGACTTTATTAAAATTGGCATGTAACTCTCCTATTACAAAAAAACTGTCTACAGCACTTGCAGAAACTGGCGCATCCCACAAATCAAAAGCACCAAAATTATTCCGCCAAATTAATTCCCCCTCTTTACTAAACAATTGGAGTACCGTTTCTGTGTTATTAATTCCCTGAGGATTACGGTCATAGGTAGGCAATAGTATTGTAGAATTGACGCCAATTATGGGTTCATAGGTAGTTAAGAAAGATTGGTCATGTGGAGGAAAAAAGCTCTGAAAATCAATTACATTAGCAATTTGCCCTGTTGAATTTAAGAAAAGCAAAGCAGCCCTAAAATTGGTATCTCTTATCATAGCGCTGGTAAGGAAACCTTCACCAAATGCCTTCAGCCCACCTCTCCAGTTTTCAATAATCTGCCCTTCCGGATGGGCAAAAGCTGTATGTTCGACTTCCCCATTCAGGTCCAGCTTAGCAAAAAACAAGCCTGAAGGATAAAAGGGCGGTATAGTATCAGCGGCCAGCCCCGTGATGTAAATGCAGCTGTCTGTAGGGTAGACCCCATTGATAATGGCCGCAGCATAACCAAAGTAATAGCGCTTATTGAAAGACTCCTCCTGTGCAGGCAGCAAGGAAGCGCTGCTGAGGATCAATAAAATCAGGAGTATTCTTAGTAGCATAGGGCAATTTTCAGCAAAATAATGAACATTGAGGGCTTTGAGCGCCTGACAATGTGATGAATATGTACAGCAGATTGCATTTGTCAAACCAGAGTACCCCCGGCGAAAGTACCGACTTCCCATACGGGCCAGTACTGGCGTTGTATAACTATGTCGGACAGTGCTTGCGCCGGGGGGATGCTCTAACCTACCGTAAGATAACCAATTTTTGGGTCGCTAAACGATGATTGGGCAGGTGAAGGGTATAAAAGTACAGCCCGGCGGGGTAAAGCCGGCTGTCCCAGGAGGCCGTCGCCTGTCCCGGCACGATGGGCAGCACGGCTATTGTCTGCCCGTTTACGTCTTGTATGCTAAGCTCCGCCTGTTCCGTGCCTTCCGGCAAAGTACACCGGAAGGTGACCGACTGCCGGGCAGGGTTAGGAAATGCCTGTACCTGAGCCGGCACTTTGGGCGCTTTCGTGGTTTCAGCCCGGTTACTGCCCGGTGTGGATAGAGCTTGTAGGCCAGTAGGGAGAATGGGCTCGTGGTAGTGCCCCGACCCGTAAAAGGCATTCAGGATGTTCTGGGCGCGGACTCCTGCCCCAGTGCTCCCGTAGTAAGCGATGCCCTCCAGGGCTTTCAGCTCTGCTTCGCCCAGTTCATGCCACCCTTTGCCCTGACTGATCCGGGCAATATCCACCTCCTTGTGGGTTTTCATCAGTTTCTATTCCTCAAAACGGTCCAGCACCCACATTTCTCCCTCCCAGCCTTCGAAGCCTACGACACCCAGCTCTATCGTGTAGTATAGCCGGGAAAAAGAGGTGACATCCTCCAAAACCACCCCGCTGGTGTAAACGTCTGCGAAAGTCTTGCCCAGAATATCGACTGATGGCAACAAGTCACACATCAAGGGCGACTTGTCGGCTGATATGGATATCGAAGATAAAGCAGTAGAAAGACCATTATTAACTGTTGTGTTTATCAAGCTCGTGACGAACTCATTGGCTCCTCCTTCCGTATAGTTTGCTGATGCAATGGTTTTCAATTGGTAAGTCCGGTCACTTTCGTCCAAATACCAGATGGCAATGTGCTCTGATTCGTAAGTACGGTTGCCGTATGCCTTCTCCTTTTCTTCTTCCAGCCAGTGAATCTGAAGCTTTTTTTCTTCTCCATCGGCATTCTTAAAGACTACTGTGCTGTTTTGCCTGACCAAATCCAACGGCAGGTAATCTCTCACAATGCCGATCGTCAGATTTGCCAGTTCACCGTTGGAGTTGTTCCCAGCAGTATTCACGGTGTCCTTTTCACAAGCGGCAAGCATCAGTATGGCGAGTGCTGCCAGAAGTGTTATCTTTTTCATGTTTTGTGGGTTTTAAATTAGTAAATTAACCAATAGATACGCACTCTGCATTGATGAAGTGACAGCAGGTGCCATCGTCGTAGGAGATTTCCAAGAATGTGAAGTAACAATAACTATAACTTCCTGATGGAGTATTCATCAAAGATACACTTATTGTTTCCGGAGGAGCGCCGTTATTTTCACTTTGAAATATTTCGTCAGGATCCCCAGTAAATGAAGGTACGAATCCAGTGGCATACCATACACCTATCCGATATTCATATTCTACAGGGCGCCTCAACTGACTATAGTTACCACAGTCTGATAAACAGTCATAATAATCCTGAAAAGGCAATTCATCACAATAACCTAAACAATGGTGATATGAATTAGGATCATTAGGGAACTCATCTGCACAATCTTCGATACAATCATTTTGTATTTCATCAATAAGACTTTCCGGGGGAATCATGCGCTTACAATCCTCCCGGCAGATGCATCTGTTGCGGTTCTCGCCAACTCCAACCCGGCAAGGTTCACAACTTATCTCAGATATGGATAGCGTCGAATTAGCGCTATTCAAATTGGCGGTTAAAAGATTAGGGTATACACTGCACTGGGTGTAACCTTTTTGGGAAGTGGCCAGCAACACGAGACCTACCATGCAAAATCCGCACAAAATCTTTTGACATGCTAAACGAAGGTAGAGCAAATTCAACAGTGATTTTTTCATACTACATGATATTTTGGTTTGAAATAGCTACGCTTAACGTTTTCATTCAAAACTGACTTTTTTGCACTTCCGGCGCACCGGTGACGGTATTCAATACAACAACAGCGGCCATCACCATTAGGCATAGAACGGCCAGGTACTAATCTGTACACAGGATACATAACCATCTTTTAATGCCGGACTTGTAGCCGGTTAGTCGTGCAAAAACATGAATAAAAAACCTGGTGCAATTAATCAAAATGAACGGAGCGCCCCAACGGCACAGCGTGCTGCAAGCAACACAAATACTGCAAAAAATTCAATTCTTGTTTTATTATGTGCTTTTATATTTGAGCGATGATCAAATTTACCCCCCCCGCAATATTTCCAAATTTTTGAGCTTTTTTATCAAAAAAACATTGTAAGTAGTACAAAGCTTGGTGATTCAGGGACGCGGGTTACAATGGGTTTGCTGTGACCGTGCAGAAGGTGCGGGGCTACTGAGCACGGCCCGGGGGAGCGGCTGGTTAACATTTTGCAGGTAGACTACCTCTGGGCAAGGGCTCCTGTCGGGTCCCGGGTTTTACCGGGATCCGGCAGGTTTCCCAGGATGAAGCTGGGGCAGAGCTCTTAGCATGGGTTCTGGATTAAGCGCTACACCAGCAGGGCTCGGCGAAGCTGGGGCAAAGCTCCTGGAAATGACCTGGCTGAAGCTCTACACCAGCAAGCCAAGAGCTCCTGTCGGGAAGCTTTCTCCCGGTCTTTCCCGGGATCCGGCAGGTTCTCCCATAAAGGGATAAAGGGGCTATCAGACTTTTTGAGGATGCCCTATCTATTGCCCGTTTTATTTTCGGGTAGTACCAGTTCATGCGCAACTTCCTCGTGCGACTAGACTGAAATATTTGATAGTCCTTTCACGACTGACCTCTTAACGGCCCGGTTACCTGCCGTGCCAACGAATGGAGGCATAGGCAAGTAGGCTTTGTTGGGCGAGTACCACAAGTTCATCATTCAACTTTCAAACCTGGATAATTCGACCATTGCACCCGAATTACCCCAATATTTATTCCATTTGATTGCTCAATTATACTGCCAATCCCTCTTCCCATATATAGAAAAACTCTTTCTCCACTAAGGAAATTAGAGAATTCTTCGCTTGGAATTGTAGCGCTGCCAGTATCCTTGAATTCTTTGATAATGCAAGGTAGTCCCGGTGTGCAAATAGAGACATACAGTACATCAGTCTTTTCATCAGTTTCCCATGTTAAAACTAAATCGCTGTTTTTGGATAAAGTCTCGCTGTCTCCAATAGAAGATTCGGCGCATAAACTTGAAGGGAAACTAAATGATTCCGAGAACGAAGCATATTTGCTTGGTATTTCAGATTCTAAAACACAAAGTATGGATTCTGTATCAGTTATTTGATTGATATCAAAGCTTGAGCCTGAAACCGTTTTAAGGTAACGAACACTTTCTCCATCCTCCACTTTGTCTAGCCCCAAACCTTCTACAAAAAGATTTCCCGCTTCATCAGTTTTATTATCAAAACTTCCAAAAAAAGTCAACTCGCTGTGATCACATGAGCCTATTCGGCCTATCAATTCAACAACTAAATATCCTTCTACATCATCAATAGAGATGTCCTCAATTGATCTGAATTCAACTTCAGCAGGGTCTATTATTTGACCGATTTCTACTTGTCGCTCAGTAGGTTTGTTGCAGGAAATCATCACTAATGTCACAAGTAATGCGGCAACAACAGTTGAATTTGATATAAAATTATTCATGATTTTTTAATTTTTGGTTAACAAATTAGCAATCTACATCACAGCCACAAATACATTGTCTCACTACAAAACCAGAAGTCTCAAGTTCGAAATTAAAGTTTGGAGGTGGTCTGTTTTCGGTTGTAAAAACCCTTTCATATTGCAGTCTAGGTAAGCCTGCCTCGCATTTTCCGTTACTCTTATCGTCGCCACACTGTTTATCTGAAGTACCATGGCAACAAATTGAACATTGGCTAAGTTCCACCTCATAAAAAAGAGCATATCCTCCTGTTTCAGGTACAGATATTTCTATTTGCGTTCCATCATTAAAACCCGTGTTGTTAAAAACAATAGTCCGTGGGGAAAATGACGCATAGGCATAAAAAAGGGGAAAGTTGTAATTTGGGAGTTCCTACACACTCAAACCAACTTTGCCCCTATGAGCGTCAAAGCACTCACGGAACAAATATTACGAAAAATTTCTACAAATAACCGTTGGCAATACCGATTTATGCTGCACTTGTTTCCATTATGGCTAGCTGTGCGAGGCCGGTACAACTTCACCAACCTTTCGCGCTGGGGCGAATACGGGGAAGATACCTACCGTCAGAACTTCGCCCGCCCCTTCGGTTGGCTGGAGTTCAATGCTGAGCTGGCTTCGCAGCAGCTTGGGCAGCACTTGGCTATTGCTTTTGACCCTTGCTTTGTACCAAAGAGCGGCAAGCATACAGCGGGTATAGGCTACTTCTACTCTGGCTGCGCCGGCCGCGAGCTGCGCGGCCTGGAGTTTTCGGGTATAGCTGCTGTGGACCTGGCGGACAAAGCAGCCCTCCATCTCGAAGCCGTCCAGACAGTAGGCCTGAAAGAGGGGGAATCGCAGCTTGCTTTCTATGCCCGTATCCTTTGTGAGCGCAAAGAAGCCCTGTTGAGGCTTTCCAAGTATGTCACTGCGGATGCCTATTTCGCCAGGGAGCCTTTCGTGGATACGCTGCTTGGCGAAGGTTTCCAACTGATCACCCGCCTGCGCAAGGATGCAAGGCTGCGCTACCTTTATAATGGGCCAAGGCTGAAAAGAAGAAGGGGGCGCCCTAAAACATATGACGGCCGGATCAATCCTTATGCCCTTCGCGAAGACCATTTCACGCCATGCGCACAAGCAGAAGACGGTTCGTGGGTTGCTTACCAGGCCACTGTAAATGTACAGTCTTGGAAGCGCAACGCTAAAGTTGTCATCGTACATCACTTGGACGATCAGGGGCAAGTAAAATCCGCGAAGATTTATGCCTGCACCGATACGGGCATGGATGGCGCAGAGGTACTGCACGCTTATCAGTGCCGCTTTCAGATTGAGTTCCTGTACAGGGATGGCAAGCAACATGCAGGGCTGGCCCACTGCCAGGCACGCAGTCCGCAAAAGCTGCACTTCCATCTCAACACGGCCCTCACAGCCGTATCGCTTGCTAAAGCAGCATACTACCTCAGCGCCCCGCCGCAGGAACGCAAAGCGTTTTCTATGGCAGACGTTAAAACCCAGTATGCCAACGATTTATTGCTGGACCGATTTATTGCCACGTTCGGCATCGGCGCACAGCTTTCAAAAATTAATTCCATCCGCGAGCGCTTCAGGGCTATAGGCAAAATTGCAGCCTGATTTGCCACGGACTATTGTAAAAAATGAAACGTTAAGAAAGATGTCGTCAAAATACGGAGTAGGGTCAACAATTATTTGCTCGTTCACTAAGGAAGCCGTTCGTACCTCAATGTTTACCCGTGCTACAAAGTTAGAACTTCCTAAGCAATCATAACCAAATCCACGCGATACAGAGGCTGCACTCGAAGAAAGCGCATTTCTCACTTCTGTCCCCCAGGTCTCTATAATCAAAATCTCTGGATCATCGTTTCCATTGTCTAGGTTCTCGGCAATCTGTTCTGGAGTACATCCTTTACATCCTCCAACTAATAGAAGGATTGTAGAGAAAATAATCCACAACGCCATCCTTGGTGTTAAATCAATTACTTTTTTGATACATAGCATAGTTTTAATTTGATACCTACTCTTTTTGGGATTTTCGGTATCTACAGATTTTTCTCCCTGGAATAGCAGTTTTCTAAAGCGAGTACTTTCCTAATCTCCCGCTGAATAAAATGGTTTATCTATGTTTCGCCCAACTGGTGCTATGCGTTAACCGTTAAGCATCTACGGCTCAATCCACTAGACAAGCATGACCGGTGCAACTTCAATTTTGAACGCTGAAATCGTAGCCTTTACCCGTACAAAAACTTTAAAAACCCTAGTGCAATTAGTCGAAATGAACGGAGCGCCCGAACAACAGAGCGTGCTGCAAGCAACACTAATACTGCAAAAAATCCAATTCCCGTTTTATTATGTGCTTTTATATTTGAGCGATGATCAAATTTACCCCCCCCCGCAATATTTCCAAATTTTTGAGCTTTTTTATCAAAAAAACATTGTAAGTAGTACAAAGCTTGGTGATTCAGGGACGCGGGTTACAATGGGTTTGCTGTGGCTGCGCAGAAGGTGTGGGGCTGTTGAGCAAGGCTCGGAGGAGCGGCTGGTTAACATTTTGTAGGTAGGCTACCTCTGGGCAAGGGCTCATGTCGGGTCCCGGTTTTTACCGGGATTTGGCGGGGTTGCTCAAGAAAAGCTGGAGCAAGGCTCTTGGAGAAGCCCTGGCTTAAGCTCTACACCAGCAGGGCTCGGCGAAGCTTAGGCAGAGCGCCTGGAAAGGCCCGGGCTCAAGCGCTACGCCAGCAAGCTCACCTTCCGCCGCAGCCAGCTCCGGTTTGCCAGCTCGGGCTGAGCATCGATGCGGTGCAGCAGGTCATTCAGGTTGTCCGGGGGGGCGCTGCCGTACTGTGCCTGACGGCTGCGCAGTTTTTGCAGTCGGGCGATCATCTTGAGGAAGTTGCCGTTGGATTGTTTCTGATAGGTGGAAAGCTGCCGGTTGCGCTTGATGTACTTGCGGGACGCTTCCAACAGGGCGTAGAGCGCTTCCTCCTCCTGTAGTTCGTAGTAGCTTTTGAGCTGTATCATCTTGGCGGCCATGTGGTAGAAAGCGTCAGAAAACTCGACACCCTGAAGGGTTTGCAGGGCTTCCTGATACTGAGCACGTTCAAACTGCAGGGCGGCCAGGTTGTAGGTGAAGACGTTTTCCTGTACCTCCGGCGCCAGCTGAGACCGGTAAGTGTAGATGAAATCTTCGGTCCACTTGAATTCCTTGAGGCGGATACCGGCAGTGACGATGTTGATGTAGCTCCACTGCGTGAGGTAGCCCTGCCGCAGGAGCACTCTGCGGTCCAGCATTTCCTTGTAAAGGTCCAAAATATCCCGGTAGAAAGCGGCTTCTCCGGAGTTGATGCGCTTGACGCAGTAGTTCTGGGCGTAGTCGTATAAATCCTGCAGCTCTTCCAGCGTAAAAACGCTATGATGCTGACTGAGCAGTTGCCGCAGCGACCGATAGTGGGCTTCCTCTTCCGAACTCAGCATCATAAGCGCCTGATAGTAGGTCTGCAGGGCCGGTGATTCTGCCAGTAACGGCGGTTGTTGCCGGAATAAACTCAATAGCTCGTCCAGAAAATGGCAGGTGTAGGTTGCATTAATCGCCCGGTTGCGGCTGGCCATATCGCAAGCCAGGCGGAGTTTGTTGCACCAGTAGTAGCGGTCAAGAGCATCGCTTTGGTGCTGCAGGTGGGGCGTAAAGCGTCGGGGGTTACGCTGCAGCGCAAAGCGGTCCAGCAACTGTGCCATCTCATAGCGCTCGTGCTGATAGTGATGGGACCGGTGGGGCAGGCGCTCGGTAAGCTGTTGCAGCCGCTGCGTACTGTGCCGCAAGTGCTTTTCGGCCCGCCGGTCAAGCAGGGCCTCTAGCTCCAGGCGCTTTTGAAAAGGGCTCCGGGCTTCCAGTTCCAGTTGGGCCAGTAACTGATAGCCTAGCTGTAGGGTGTCCGACAGTAGGTTGTTGATGCGTAGCTCCTCATATTCTTCCTGCTTGTAAATATGGCGGTAGGCGGCCCGCTTGTCCAGCTCTTCTGCATCGTAATCCGGCCCAAAGTCCAGGCAAAAGTCCAGCAAAGCCCGTATCTTTTGGTTCTTATTGAAAAATGGAGAGGCTGCCAGCTCCCGAAAACGGGCCGTTTCTCTGGCATCAAAGCTCCGTAGCAGATCGATTAACTTAGATTGCTGCATCTTAAAATCTATATTTCACTAACGCTAAGCTAGTAAAAACAAGCACTTTAATATCTATGACCAGCCTCAAAAATCTATAATTGAAGAATAATGTACTTTTTTCCGGGGTAGGGTACCGCTACATTTGTATCGTAATAATTCCAGGAACGCCCGCGGGATACTCCTGCGGAAAAAAGACAAAACTAGTATCTCCATGAAAAAAATGATCTTAGGCATAGCCGCGCTTGTGCTCAGCACCTTTGCCCTCAATGCCCAGCAAAACTGCTTTAACCTGCTCATCGACAGTCAGACCGCCACGCCTGGCGATACGGTCTGTTTGTCCGTGCGCGTGAATAACTTTGAAGACATCCTGGCCGTACAAACGGCTTTCGAATGGGACACCACCCGACTTGACTTTATAGAAATTTCTAATTTTAACCTGCCTGGGCTAATCCCTGAGGACTTTAACCTGGAAGGCGAACTTATTGGGGAAGGCCGAGCTACTTTTGCCTGGTTCAATACGGACTTTACCGGTCTGAATTTGATGGACGGCACCGCAATATTCGATTTTTGCTTCGAAGTCATCGGAGACGATGGCTATGGTGGATTTCAATTCGTTTCGGCCAGTGATATCACCAACACAGAAATCGTATTGGGCAATTCTGAAATATTGCCCAGCTTCAGCCTGCTGGGAGGCGGAGTGTCCATAGAAGATGGTTTCTCCGAGCCGGTTAGGTTTGCCAGTGCCTGCCAGGACCTGGGCGACTGCACTACCGGCAGTAACCTTTCAGTTGTTGTAGCTGGTGGCACGCCGCCCTACACCTATTCCTGGATGCAGGGCAATGCCACGGTTGGCAGTGGCGCCGATTTCACGAATGCCCCTGCCGGATTATACGAACTCATCGTATCTGATATGAACGGCGATGAAGTTTCCGGCTTATTCAACGTGACCCCTGAGGAGGGCATCAGCGTCAGCAATGTCGTTCTGACCCCACCTACCTGTAGCAACAGTGACGGCGCTATTCAGGTACTGGTGGCAGGCGGCTCCGGAGCTTATGATTTCATTTGGAGTACCGGGCAGACGGACGCTCACAGCATTTCTAACTTACCAGCAGGCAGCTATAGCCTTACCGTTACGGATGCCAATACCGGCTGCGATTTTGCGATAGGTATTGCCCTTGAGGACGAAGAGCTGATTACCAGCTACGCCTATGAATGCACCATAATGCCGGATGGCAGCACGATTGTGGATATTTCCTGCGCCGTGTGGTCAGACGGTCAAACGCCTTACACGTTTGAGTGGAACACCGGCTTTACAGAGACCACCGATGAAATCATTAGTACGCTTGCCGGCGTGAGCCCCGATCAGTCCTATTCCGTAACGATTACAGATGCGAACGGCTGTACGAGTATTCCGGGGCCGGCTACGCCCGATTGCCCGGGCACGGGAGGAGACCCCACCATTTACGTTGGCAATGAAACGGTAGCCGAGGGCGGTTCCATCTGTATCCCGGTCAAAGCGAGCGAGGTCCCGCCCATTTCCCGGCTGGATTTTGCACTGACCTGGTCGACTGATGTCCTGTCCTTTACAGGCGTCAATGAAGGAGCACTGACCGCCCTGCTCGACGATGGGCTTGACCTTTCTCAAACCGGCAACGGACACCTGACCGTGCAGTGGGATATCGACATCCCGGAAGGCCTGCCGGTACAGGAGGATGCTACGCTCTTTGAAATCTGCTTCGATGCGGTAGGCCCTGAAGGCAGCCAAACTGATATTGCTTTTGATGACAGCATCTTGGTCAGCTACCTGGAAAGCGGTACTGAGGTAGCGGCTACCTTTGAGGATGGCAGTTGCGCGGTTACGGGTGAATTTCTAACCGGCCATTCCATCAGTTGCACCGGATTCCCGGATGGTTCTTTTTTGGCTTCCATATCCTGTGCCGTATGGAGTGGTGGGGTACCGCCCTACACTTTTGAATGGAGTACGGGATTCGTGGAGCAGGACTCTCTCTTTTCAACTTTAGAAAATGTACCGGATAATCTTGCCTACAGCCTCACGATCACAGATGCAGCAGGTGCAACCTACAGCCCCGCTCCGATAACACCGAATTGCGGCGGTTCAGGAAATTCCGCTACCGTGACGATTGGCGAAGCGGTAGTGAATACCAATACTAACTTCTGCGTACCGGTAACCGTCTCAGGTACAGCTGAAGTCACTAGTTTTGAGGCTGGAGTGGCTTGGCTGCCAGGTATACTCAGCTATACCGGGGTTACAGGTGGCGTTCTTGGCGATGCGGCCACCTTCACCATTGATGACAGCGATTCGGATATTGGGCAACTGAGCCTGATTTGGAATGCTACCGCACCTGATGCCATTTTTGTTGAAGACGGAGATGTGCTCTTTGAATTGTGTTTCGATGCAACTGGCGATCCGGGCAGCTCCACCGGAATTAGCTTCAATGCGTCCATTCACCCTTTCCTGCTGGAGAATGTAGAAGGTATTGAATTCACACCGGTCAACGGCGGGGCTTTCATACAGGGCTCCGGTGGGCTGGATGATGTGACCCTGCAGATCGGTAGCGCTATGGTGGACACTGGTGAGGTGGTTTGCCTTGACGTGACCGTTGAAAATTTCACGGAAGTTGGCACTGTACAGCTATCCATCAACTGGGACGAAGACCGGCTCAGCTTTGACACTCTGATATTAGCCGGCAACCTACCCGGGCTGAATCCGGCAACAGACTTCAACCTTAATCTTACAGACGAAGGTATTATTGCCATGTCCTGGTTCGACCTTGGACTCAATACGGTAACCCTTCCGGATGGCGCACCGCTATTCACCCTTTGCCTGCGGGCCGACACCTTGCAGGGGCCCACTCCGGTGACCTTCTCCCCCACCCCGGTCAATATTGAAGTGACAGACCTTGAGAACATCCTTCCCGTTGTCCTCCAAAACGGCACCGTGGATGTGCTGCAGCCCGAAGTCTGGCCCGGCGACACCGATGTAGATGGACTGGTGACCCACTTCGACCTGCTCAATATCGGGCTTGGCTTTGGTACGGGCGGCCCGGAGCGGACCAATCCAACGATTGTATGGGAAGCCCAGGTAGCACCAGGCTGGCAAAACGCCACACCAACCTCCAACGTCAACTACAAGCACCTGGATACCAACGGCGACGGCTTCATTGATGCGGCAGATACCCTGGCGCTGGTGAACAACTGGGGCGAGGAGGTGAACTTCCTGCCGGAAGATGAAAACCGCAGCATGGCGGGCGTCATCTATATCGAACCGGACACAGTGGTCCTCGGCATCCCGGCTACCTTCAATATTATGCTCGGCGAGCCTGGCACGACCGTACCCGAAGTCTATGGCCTGGCGTTCACCATTGTGTACGACACTTCCGCGGTAGCGCCCGGCAGCGCCTCCGCTTCCTTCCTGGAATCGTGGATTGGCAATACCAACGAAGACCTGATCGGGCTTTCTAAAGACCGCTACGACGACGGCCGCATTGATGTAGCCCTGACCCGTACCGATGGCCTCAACGCAGAAGGCAGCGGTGCCATTGGCCAACTGCACATTACCATTCAGGACGTCATTTTCATGCGGGGCAATGACTATCCACTCGACTTTGACATTGAGAATATACGGCTGATCAACGCTGCAGAGCTAGACTTCCAAGTGGAAGGGCTGCCTACTTCAGGAGTGGTCAAGGATGGGCTGGTGAATGTACAGGAAACTGCTCAGGCGTTTAATGTACGTGCATTCCCTAATCCAGCCAGTGGTCAGATCAGAATCCTTGTGGAGGGTGCGCAACTGGAAAGCGCCCGCCTGATGGCCACTGATGGCCGTACCGTACAACAAATCCAGGGCGGACAGTCTGAGGTCAATCTGCAGCATTTGCCGGAAGGCTTGTACCTGCTACAGGTGTTGACCAGCGAGGGGGCGACCACTCATCGCATTCTGATTGCACGATAGTTTTAATTTCCTTTCGATGAATTAGTGGTGCTGCCTGCTTACGGGCGGGCAGCCCCTTTTAAAACCCGACTATTATGAAAAATGTCATAACTCTGGTAGTGCTATGTTTATGCTCAGCTACCGTCTATGCTCAAACGGCTACGATTAGTGGCCAAATCACCCGACTGAATGACAGCCCGGTAAGCGGTATCGTGGTGCATCTCCTCAACTGGAATGAGGGGCTTATCGCAGTGGATACAACCGATACACAAGGTGCATATGCCTTCAGTGACCTCACGACCGGGCAGGAATACACCGTTGTGCCTCAGGACAATCAGGAAGTCAGCTACCTGCAGGACGTTTCCACCTTGGATGTGGTAATCGCGGCACGAATTATTCTGGGAATACAGCCACCAGAAACACCATTTGTTTACGCGGCGGGGGATGTCAACAACAGTGGTAGCCTGACCACACTTGACCTGGTCCTGATGCGCCGGCTGATCCTTGGTATTGATAACAGTTTCCAGAACAGCCCTTCGGTACGGTACCTGCGTACAAACGCCAGTTTTATCAATCCTGACACCCCATTTTCAGGCATCAACTATGGCAATTCGACCCTGCTTTTAGACACCGATACCCCTGCTTTCGACTTTTACCAGGTAAAAACAGGCAACCTTGCCCCATAAGGGCCTCTACCCCATTATTATAATCCCATTAATCCCTCAGGGGCAAGCTGGCACTGAACTGCGCGGCTTGCCCTTATTTTTTTAGGATTTGCCGACTGTGCCCGGCTGTTTTTGCTGTAAATCAGGATGGAGCAGCTCTTAAATTGAACGAATTAACGTTAATTCCTTCAACTAACGGTCCGTATATGCGTAGTGCGACCGCTTAGGTAGCATTATCGCATATACATTGTTGTAGCCAGTTTTTCTCGGTATTTTTTCTCCAAGGCACTCGCAAAAGCCATTTTATCTTTCCGTAGTAATTCCATTGCTTCTCCATTTACAATGGTCGGATGAACATCCCTGAGGTAACTATCGCTCCAAGTTGCAAGTTCTACAAGTATGGGGGTTAAAGCTAAGCCCTTCTCGGTCAACAGATAAAGATTGGTCTTTTTATTATCAGGTCGTTTTGTTTTCATAACAATCCCTAACTCTTCCAGCAATTTGAGTCTGGTTGAAAGAATATTGGTAGCAATAGCTTCATCACTTTCAACAAAGTCCTTAAAGGTTTCCATGTCCTCTACCAGCATCTGCTTTATGATAACCAATGTCCATTTGTCACCTAAGATATCCAAGGCTGAAGTAAACGGACAATTACAGCGAAATTTATGTTCCATGTTAAGTATATGTTAATTTTTACTTGCAAAATGCAATTTATTGAATTTTTACTTGCAAATCAAAAGTAATTTATATAATTTTGCTTGCAAATCAAAAGTAATTAATTTTTAATCATGAAGCAAATTTTTTCAATCCTATTGTTTGCAGGCTTAATCACAGCTTGTAATTCGACGAAACCGGCAAGCGATGATATTCAACAATCTAAAAATTCAACAATGAGTAAAAAAGAAACTGTAGGCACTTTTTTAGGTGCTGTAATGAAAGGGGACACCACCACCATGCGTGAATTGGCAAATGCCGATTACATCCAGCACAATCCATTTATCCCAACAGGTTTAGAGCCATTTATTCAAATGCTTCCTGTTTTACAAGAAAATGGAACAACTGCTGAAAATATCCGAATGTTCCAGGATGGCAATTATGTATTCATGCACAACATTTGGAGAAATGCCAAGCCGTTTGGTGCCGATGAGATGGTATCGTTCGATATTATTCGATTGGATGATAATGGCAAAGTAGCCGAACATTGGGATGCCATGACTCCATTAGTAAAAGAAACTGCGAGTGGAAGGACACAGACAGACGGACCAACAACGCCAACAGATTTAGATAAAACGGATGCCAATAAGGCATTGGCAAAAGCTATGGTTGAAGATATTCTCATGGGTAAAAATCCACAGAAGATTACCGATTATATAAGCACCGAACAGTACGACCAACACAATCCTGGTATCAAAGATGGATTGTCGGGAATCGTCGAAGCCGTAGAATACCTCACTTCAAAAAATAATATGTTCCAATACACTAAAATTCACAAAGTGTTGGGCGAAGGGAATTTTGTACTCACCATAAGTGAAGGAAAATGGAACGGAACGACCAATGTTTTCTATGATTTACTACGCTTTGAGAATGGAAAAGCTGTGGAGCATTGGGATGTCATTCAGCCAGTTCCGACAACTGGTCTGGCGAATAATAATGGAATGTTTGGAGGATTTTAATCTTGTCAGCAACGAAAAAACAATCATGACTGAAAATTCAATTTCTATACTTGCCTTGGCGTTGGGTTTTGCACCCGGCATTCTTCACTCGGTGGAAGTGGCGTATCCCTTGCTGGCGCGCTGGATAGCTAATTATGTACTTCCTTTATTTGGACCTGGTTTGCCGAAAGGCAGCGGTCATAATCTGACTTCTAAAGATCAAATAGCAATGTTGGATGCAGCGATTTCAGCCGCACCAAAAGCAAAACGAACAGCAGCGGAGGATTACATTTTTGTGTTGCTGTTTGAACAGCGACAGGGATCTTTGGCTTTTCTATCCGTTATAGTCGGTGCAGTTTATGGCATGCAATTACCGTTGGATGACCGTGCTGTTCTGCACTTGTTGCTACTGGTGATGTCGGTAATGTTCATGTTGGTCAATGCCAACCATGCAGGTATTCCTTTCTTAGGCAAACATCCTAAAGTATCGAGAAATGGCAGAAATGTCGGCATCGTATTTTCTGTATTCTGGCTCGCAGCATCGGTACTTAATTATTTGGCGTTTACGTATGCCTCAATTTAATTTTTAAACTTTAAACATTTCAAATATGAAAAATATAATCATCACAGGAAGCAGCAACGGATTTGGTCTGAAAGCTGCAAAAGATTTTGCCGATAAAGGCAATAAAGTATACGCAACAATGCGTAATCCAAATGGTAAAAATGCCAATGCAAAAGCGGATTTGGAAAGCCATTCTACCAATATAAAAGTAGTAGATATGGATGTTACCGATGAAGCTTCAGTAAAAGAAGCTATGGCAACTATTCTTGCAGAAGCAGGAAGTGTTGATATTCTCATCAACAATGCAGGTATTATGTATTTGGGGATTACCGAAGCATTCAGCGTTGAGCAAGCAAAATTTCAAATGGAAACCAATTATTTTGGAGCTATTAGAGTGATGCAAGCTGTATTACCTTCTATGCGTAAAGCAGGTTCAGGTTTAATTATCAATACTTCTTCGTTGGTTGGTCGTATGTCGCCACCATTTTTTGGTACATATACTGCAACCAAACACGCCTTAGAGGGCTACTCGCAAGCATTACGTTATGAGGTTTCACCTTTTGGTGTAGATGTGGTCATGGTAGAACCAGGACCTTTTGGAACAGGACTTTTAGCATCTGGTCAAGCTCCTGCACATTCCGAAGTACTTGATTCTTATGGAGAATTGGCAGGAGTCCCAACAGCTATGGGCGAAAACTTTGCTCAAATGTTACAGAGCGAAGATGCTCCAGACCCACAATGGGTAGTGGATGCCTATTTGAAGTTAGCCGAAATGCCTTTTGGCAAACGTCCTACACGAACTGTAGTTGGAATTACTTGGGGTGTTGACAAAATAAATGAATTGACGCAACCCATTCAAGATAGTGTCCTCAAAGAAATGCAATTGGATTCCATTCTTGCCGGTGCTTCTGCCTAATCGTTGAAAATTCGATTAATTGTATAAAATCAAAAGGGTTACGGCTCTTGTGATTTTTTTTGTTTTCGATATTCTAATTGGCTACAACTGAATGAATTAACGCGAATTCGTTCTCAAAATACAACCCTGGCAATATTTCTTCGTATTCCCATTAACCACACAGCGCCATCCCGTCGCAACAGGCTGGCGCTGTGAATTTCCATTATTGAGTAGCCTTTGGGAAAGCGTAAGACAAACGGTATTAGCTGCACGACTTCATAGAAGTCGTATGTTAGTATCAACAGCACACCACGGGAAGCCGACTTCGTAGAAGTCGCATGTTAAACCACCAAGGGGCAGCCCCCTGACTGCCTCATCTCTTCCCTCACTCCCTACAGCCCAAATGCCGCTTTCACCTTATCCACGTAGTCAAGTTTCTCCCAGGTGAAGGTCTCCACCTGCATTTCCTTTACGCGGCCGGCACCATCGACGAACTTCACCGTCTTTTGCTCTGGTGTACGGCCCATGTGGCCATAAGCGGCAGACTCGGAGTAGATCGGGGTGCGGAGCTTCAGGCGCTGCTCAATCGCATAGGGGCGCATGTCAAACACCTCCTCTACTTTCTTCGCAATCTCGCCATCACTCATTTTCACGTTAGCGGTGCCGTAAGTGTTGACGTAAATGTTGGTAGGCGCCGCCACACCGATCGCGTAGGACACCTGCACCAGGACTTCATCACAAACACCGGCAGCCACGAGGTTCTTCGCAATGTGGCGGGTCGCATAGGCCGCAGAACGGTCTACCTTGGAAGGGTCTTTGCCGGAAAAGGCACCACCACCGTGGGCACCCTTGCCGCCGTAGGTATCTACGATGATCTTGCGGCCCGTTAGCCCGGCGTCTCCGTGCGGGCCACCGATGACGAACTTGCCGGTGGGGTTGATGTGGTAGGTAATATTATCATCAAACAGCTTCTGAAGTTCAGGCTTGAGCTGAGCTTTGACCCGTGGGATAACAATCTTGATGATGTCCTCGCGGATTTTATTCAGCATGCGCTCATCCTCATCGAAGTCATCGTGCTGTGTGGATACCACGATGGTATCGATGCGCTGAGGCGTGTTGTCGTCTGCATACTCGATCGTCACCTGCGACTTAGAGTCCGGGCGGAGGTAAGTCATCTGCTCCCCTCCCTTGCGGATAGCAGCCAGTTCCTGCAGGATTTTGTGAGAAATGGCCAAGGCCAGCGGCATGTAGCTCTCCGTTTCATTGGAGGCATAACCGAACATCATGCCCTGATCGCCGGCGCCCTGCTCTTCCGGGCTTTCGCGCTCCACGCCCTGATTGATGTCAGGCGATTGCTCGTGGATGGCAGAAAGGACACCGCAGGAGTGGGCCTCAAACATGTATTCAGACTTGGTATACCCAATGCGCTCGATCACATCGCGGGCAATTTGCTGCACATCGAGGTAAACATCAGACTTGACCTCACCGGCAAGCACCACCTGACCGGTTGTTACCAGCGTTTCACAGGCGACCTTTGAAGAAGGGTCAAAAGCAATGAAATGATCAACGAGGGCATCGCTAATCTGATCAGCGATTTTGTCAGGGTGCCCTTCGGAAACAGACTCAGAGGTGAATAAGTATGGCATAAATTCGGTTTATTTCGGATTAACGCCGGGAAATAGCCCCGGCAAAATCGCTGCAAAAATAGGAATAAAGCACAAAATGGCTCGCTTTTCGGGGCTTCTCGACAAATAAAATACACAACTGGGTTTGCCCCAATACTAAGGCACTTGTTGCGCCCTTACTTGATTTCGCAGCGGAACATGGATTTGACTTCCGTCTTCGTGTGCAGGAAGCCTTCCAGCTGATCGCCAATTTGCACCGGCCCTACGCCGGCAGGCGTGCCCGTGTAAATCAGGTCGCCCATTTGCAATTTGAAGAACTTCGATACGTAAACAATGATGGCATCAAAGGAGAAGAGAAGGTCTTTGGTGTTGCCGTGCTGCACCGTCTCCCCGTTTTTCTTCAGCTCAAATTCTATGGCGCCCCGGTTGCACTGCTCAATGGGCAGAAAATCACTGATCACTGCCGAGCCGTCGAAGCCCTTGGCTATTTCCCAGGGATGGCCTTTGTCTTTCAGGCGCTGCTGCACATCGCGGGCCGTAAAGTCGATGCCCAAACCAATTTCCGGGTAGTACTCAGCGGCAAACTCCGGCTGTACGTGGCGGCCGTTTTTCCCGATTTTCAGCACCACCTCTATTTCATGGTGGAGATCTTTGGTGAATTCCGGGTAGTAGAAGGGCTTGTTGTTAACCAGCAGCGCAGAAGGCGGCTTCATGAATACGACCGGGCTGCCCGGCACCGGATTATTGAGCTCTTTGGCGTGTTCGGCGTAGTTGCGGCCGATGCAGATGATCTTCATAATGGTGATTTAAAACTTCACATTGGACAGCCCTGCCATTTCCTTTACGGCACGGACGGTCTCCTGTGCTTTCTTGCGGATTTCAGCGGAAGACGCCTTGATTTGGTTCTTGATCTCCTTCTTATCGGCCTTCAGGGCTTCCTTACGGGCTTTAAAATCAGCGCTCAGCCCCACAAGGGCATCGGCTACGGCATCTTTTAGGTCCACATACTTTAATTCGCCGGCCTCGTAGTCCTTCATCAGGCTTTCGTAGGCTCCAATAGACTCAGCGGCCTTAAGCAGGGTGAAGAGGTTGTCCACGCCCGGGCTCATTTCGCCGGCAGGCGTATCTCCGGTATCGGTCACTGCGGAGCGGATTTGCTTGCGGATGCGGTTATCGTCACCAAACACGTCAATGTAGTGCTTCTCGCCTGCACTTTTGCTCATCTTACGGGTGGGGTCTGCGGTAGAGCGAACCTTAGGCACTTCTGTATACAGGGGCTCCGGCAGGACGAAGTATTCTTTGCCCATCTGATTATTAAAGCGTTGGGCGATGTTGCGGGTGAGCTCCAAATGCTGCTCCTGATCTTTGCCTACAGGCACGTAATCCGCCCGGTAGATCAGGATATCAGCGGCCTGTAGCACGGGATAGTCCAGCAAGCCAGCGGAGATAAAGCTGTCGGTAGCGGTTTCAGCCACCTGCGCGCTTTTGTCCTTGAACTGCGTCATACGGGTCAGCTGCCCGTAGGAGGTGAAGCAATTGAAAATCCAGCACAATTCTGCATGCTCCGGCACCAGGGACTGAATAAACAGGGACTCCGGCTTAACGCCAACCGCCATCAGGTTAAAGAGCAGTTCCCAGGTATTTTCCCGAAGTTTTTTCGGATTGTAGGGCATCGTCATGGCATGGTAATCCACCACCCCGTAGATGCAATCGTACTTTTCCTGCAGGGCGACCCAGTTCTTCACTGCCCCGAAGTAGTTGCCAAAGTGCATTTGCCCGGTGGGCTGAATAGCAGAAAGGACTTGTTTGCGTTGCTCCATGGTCATTTTTTTGGACAGCGCGAATATACTTGTTCCATTGGTTTTGGAGCAATAAAAACGGGGAATTCCCATCAGAAGCCGGGTTTTGGCCAGCCCGGCAGTCACACCACTGGAAAATCCAAGTTGGGCAGGCCAGCCGCAGTTCGTACTTTTGCTGCGGATTCAAACAATACCGAATTGCGAATGAGAATACTGATTGTTGTTTTTGCACTGCTCACCATCCTCCCTGCCTGCCAGTCGGGCTATCAGCCTGCCGACCTGCAGGGAAACTGGCAAGCTGTGGCTATCACGGAAGAAGGCACGCCTTTGGCGGTTGACCCCAGTCAGATTGAGCTTCAATTCACGCCCGCAGACCGCTATACCTACCGGAGTACGCTCAATTACCGGGAAGCCGGTAGCTTTTACGTGGATGGCACTTATCTGTTCACCCGCGACACCCTCAACCAGGCCAGTACCGAAAAGGCAGTCGAAATTCTCAAGCTTGCTAATGACACGCTTCAGCTCAAAATGATGGATGGGGATAAGGAGCGGCTCTTAACGATGGTCCGACAGTAGTTTATTTATTCAACCCCTTCACCCGCACATTGACGTTGCCCGTAAGGGCCAGGTCAACGACCATGCCATCCACCGTGAGGTAAGCATTGCGGAGGTCGAGGGCTTCCAGGTTGCCGTTCAGCACCACGCCGGTAGCCAGCTCATACTCCTGTAGCTGCTCCTGAAATTGCGCCTGCATGTCCTTCATGTTGTAGTCGAGCAGGAAATTGAGGTTTTCGGCAATCTTATTTTTGATGGTACTTTTCATCAGCCAGCCGGCAGACCGGAACAGGTAGTTTTTGGTATCGAGCGTATACTCCAGGTCTTCGATATCGATGGTATTCTTTTTGGGGTTGAAGACCGGGCGGCCGACCAGGTAAATGCTGCCGTTGTAGGTGCCGCTCAGGGTGGTGTTGACTACGATGTTGCTGCCTTTTCCAAAAAACTCCAGGTCCTGTATCGTCACGGAGCGGCGGCCGTAGGAGAAGGTTTCGCCAACGAGCTGGGTTTTGGCGAGGCGTTCGGCTTCATCATAGGAAATCTCGGCATTGATGTGCAGGGTAAAGTCTTCGGCTTCCACCGGGCTGATGCGCAGGGGCGGCAGGGGCTGTATATACTTGGGGTCCGGGCGCTCACCGATCTTAACGGAGGGTTTGCCCTCCACGTAGATGGTGGTCGCGATCCTCCCCCGCTCGGTGGAGACCGGGCTCATACCGATATACTGTGGGTTCACGGTAAGCCAGGTATTGTATTCTTCAGAAACCAGGGCCGGCTGAAACATCTCCCGCCAGGCTTCCTCCACGGTCTTGCGCAGGTCGAACTGCTCCCGGACCAGGTCATCTATCGCTTTGGAAATCTGCCGGGTACTGTTGCGCAGGACGATGTCTGCAATAAAACCCACCGGCAGGTCCACAAAGCCCATTTTTACCCGCGGTTTTTGTTGCCATTGATGGCCTTCCAGCGTGGTCGTGGTAAAGATGCTCCAGTCTGTATTCACTCCAAAGCCGGTTTTGAAATCCAGCGAAATCTGCCCATTGGCCTCAACGGTACTGATGCCGAGGTCGTACTTGATCCAAAGGTCGAGTGGGATACGGTAGGTAATAGCTTGGGAGTCAAGCCCCAGGAGGATATCATCCTGTTTGACGGCCCGGACCATCATTTTATCGCCATCCCGGAGGTTGTTGTCTTCGTAGAGGATGCCGCTCAGTTGTTTGTTGAGCACAGCCTCCAGGTCCCGCACCGGTACATCCACGGGGATGTTGATGATGGAAACCTGATCTCGGTACAGCTCTTCGTATTCTTCCATAGGGCGAACGGGCTTCGTCACTTTGCAGCTGCTAAGCAGTAGCATCAATATAGCGCAGGCAGGCAGTAGATGTTTCATCTTAGGGTAGTTCTTTGCCCCGAAATTAGCAGAAAGAAAACTACCGAAGCAAATAATTAAGGTAGAAAAAGATGACCAGATAAATCCATAGCCCGTCCAAAAAATGCCAGTAGATGGTCAGCAGGCGGAGCTTGAGCCGCTTTTCGGGGTCAGAAAAATAAACCAGCACGCTCACCGGCTCTTTCATGCGCTTGCGGGCTGTCCAGAGGAACAACCCCAGAAATGGGAGACCAGCTATAACGTGAGCAAAATGCAGAGCTGAAATCACATAAAGGTATCCGGCAGAATTATCGCTGTGGATGTAAATCTGATTGCTAAACAACTGATACCAGCCTACGCCCTGCAGGATCATAAATATGAAGGAAATCGCCATGGTAGCGATGAGCGCCCGCTGATAGTTTTCCGTATCATCAGATTTGTAGCAGCGCTTTGCCCAGACCATTGCGCCACTACTTGCCAGTAAGACCAGCGTATTGAAAATAAAAATATTCGGCAGCCTGATCGGCGGCAGGTCACTTTGCACCCGGGTGTACACAAAGGCGGCCGTAAACGCAAGGAACATAGCGGTAATGCCCAGCAGGGACAAGATCAGCAATACGTTGTAAGGGTGAAAGGCAAAGTTGCCATATTCGTTGTACCCTTCCTCTGCGGGGTCTCTTTGCTGTGATGGTGGATTTTCAGACATATTATTTGGCTGCTTACCAGCTGAAATTTTGAGTGAACAGTTTAGTTTCGGTCCCGTTTGGCCTCCCGCCGGCAACGCTCGCTACAGTATTTGACCTCCTCCCAGACCTTTTCCCATTTTTTTCTCCAGGTGAAGGGGCGGCCGCATTGTACGCAGTCTTTGGTGGGGAGGTCTCCCTTTTTGCGTTGCTTTGGCATTAGATTTTCTGAAGGAAACGGCAATTCGCTCTTTTTGTTTTCAGGATATTTTGGGGCAGTGGAATGTTAAAATATTTCCTGCCACCTCAAGGATAAGGATTTCACGTTTAATCAAAAAATCAATCACCCATGCGCACGACTATTCTCCTGTTTTTTGCCCTATTGATGCTGCAATGCGCTGCTCAGGCTCAGTCTGATACGCTGCCCACTTCCCCAACCTTTGGGCCTTACTACAACCAAATTGGCGTGGATCTTCTGCCTGCCATCATTACAGGGGGAGGCGGAAGGCTCGGGCACTACCAAATAGAAGCCCTGTACCGCGAACACCAGCCCAATGGCGATTTACGGATCAAAATCGAGGTCAACAACAGAAATTACTTTGAAGGCTTTATTCCGTATCCGGACCAGCTGCTGCCGGGCAGCACGCTGGAAGAGCAGCTCTACCAGCAGAACGACCTTTTCCCGCGCGCCAGCCTCCTGTTCAGCATAGGGCGTTCTACCTACCGGTTGAGCCAAAAGCTGCCCGTCTACCTCGGCGTGGATGCTCAGGCCGGTGTGATTTTTACGGAACGTATCACCTACGTCAACGACCGCCCGCTCGAAGGCATGCCTTCAGGTTTCAGCAGTATTGTCGGCTCTGCCAACCACACCCATTTTCTTGGAGGGCTGACGCCATTCATCGGGACCAATATCCCCATCACCGACCGCTTGTCCTTCAGTGTGGAGTTTGGGCTCCCTATTTTATACCATACCGGCACCTCCAGCTATATCACGGAAAACGGGGACCGCTTTGATGTGAACATTTCGGAATTCACGCTATTTGACGGCCGCCCGATTAATGACCTTGCTATTTTTTACCGGCTCTGAAACGTTGCTGCAGCCGCTTGAGCAACTTGAGCATCTTGATATTGAATCGGAGGTTGATGTTGAAAAACTTTTCATCGATGAGCAGCCAGTCCTTTTCGCGCTTTACATTGCCCAGGGTTTCGTAAAGCACGTAGTGTGGCGTTTGCAACTGCGCTTTCCAGTACAGGCCCCGCTCGGTCATAGCAAAGCCTTCTTTGCAGGAGCCCAGCAGGCTTTGATCGCAGATAAAGTAAATCCGCTCGTCCCGGCGCTCCGGCTTCAGGAAGAACTTGCCGGCATTGCGCAGTTTCTGTACAGGCATTTTGACAAAGTCCGTGTATACCGTTTCGTCGGGCTCGCTGCCGAAATCGAGGTAATCAAAGATGAGTGTTTCCAGCGGGTGATCATCGGCGCCGGGGCCCTGATGCCGGAGTATGGCTTCGGGAAGGGGAACGGAATTCAGGTCCTTTGCATAATGAATGAGGAAATAATCGGTGAGTTCTTCCAGGTGGCGCTTTACCCTGACATTTTGCAAAGCAACCGGCTCGCCTTTTCCATGCAGATACATTAGCTGATCGGCCAGCTGAGTCTCCCGCCGGTGAAGCATATCCCGAAAACCGGATTCGTACAATAATTCCCGGTAGGCTTCCACTTCTGTGCCGGGCTGTTCTTCTTCAACTTTTTGGCGCATTAGGCGGAAAAACGCTTCTGTCAACTGTTTGCTTACGTTGCCATTCAGATCAATAATTGGCTGAGCATCCGCCTCCACAGCACCCTGCTCCTGCGGTTGCGGCGTACCGCACTGATGGCAAAACCTTGCATGATCAGGCAATTCGGTATGGCAATTGATACACTTCAACAGACGTCAGTATTTGCTCCAAAGTTAACAAACTTATCTTATGGTCAGCTGCACCTGAGGTGTTACCGGGTAGGCCACGCAGGTGAAAATATGACCGTTGGTAGCATCGCTGTCTACCCGGCTGTTGTGGGTATACATTTCGACACGCCCTCCGGTCAGTTGAGCGGAGCAGGTTGTGCAACTCCCGCTCCGGCAACTGTAAGGCAATTCTATGCCCGCAGCCAACGCCCCTTCCAGCAAAGTCTGCCCCGGCGTTACCGGAAAAGACAGGGTCTTGTTTTTGAACTGTAATGCTATTGTGGCATGCGGCAACTGACTGGCTTCCGGCCGGAAAGGCGTGTGTATGATAAAATCTTCCTGATGCAGCCGGTCGTCTCCAAAACCAAGAAACCGCAAGGTCATAGACGCTTTGAGCATGAGCCCCGGCGGGCCGCAGACATAGGCATGAGCCTCCGGCATTTGTTTGCCCAAAACCTGCTCCGCCCAGAACTCCAGCCACGCGTTGCTCATCCGCCCCTGCCGGATTTCAGTGTGGCCCGTTGCTTTTAACTCGTCTTCGCAGGTGGCTGATGCCTGGCTTAGAAGGTGGAAAACCTTCAGACGGTCAGGGTGGCGGCCTTCCAGTTCCTTCAGTTCCTCCCTGAAAAAGACAGACTCGGCATTCCGGTTGGCTAGCAGCAGTTGGATTTTTTCAGTTCCCGGCCTATTCAGCGCGGCTTTGAGCAGGGCAAACACCGGTACAAACCCACTGCCCCCGGCAATGAGCAGCAAAGGACGGGGAGTTTCGGGCAGCACAAACTGCCCAGCGGGCGGCAAAGCCTGAAGGGTATCCCCCACCTGTAGCTTTTGAGTCAGGTAAGCCGAAGCCTGCCCATTGACAGTCCGCTTGACGCAAATCGACAACTGAGGGTCCACCCCCGGAGTGGAAGCAAGGGAATAAGACCGCCGAAATGGCACAGGGCCCAAATCAGGAAAGAGCAGGGTCAAAAACTGCCCGGCCTGATAATCCGGCACTGGCTGCTCCTGCATATCAAAAAAAATATGCGCACTCCCCGGCACCGGCCGGTTAATGTGCGTGACAATGAGGGTTAGAAGTTCCTGGTTCATATTTATGCTTAGTCATGCGCCGACCACCGCTTCCAAAACGGCAATCTTAAGGTACGAACATACAACACTTAGTGTAAAAATTGGCAAAACCCTGCAAGCTGAGTATATTTGCCCACGCGAAACAGCAGCGCCGCAAACAAGGTATACCTTTAGGTGTTGTAATGACAAATATTGAACACTAACCATAGAATTCAGGTATGGATACAGCGACGGAAAAGAAAAAAACCACCCGCAAACCGCGGTCTAAAAAGCCTAAGTACAGCAAAGAACAGTACCTGGAGTGGTACGAACTGATGTTCCGCATACGCAAATTTGAGGAGCGGGCACTGATGATGTACGGCCAGCAGAAAATCCGCGGGTTCTGCCACGTTTATATTGGGCAGGAAGCGGTTGCAGCGGGTATGGAATCTGCCATCCGCCGCGAAGATGCCATCGTTACCGCTTACCGTCAGCACGGTACGGCACTGGGGCGTGGCTGTGACGTCAACGCCTGTATGGCTGAGCTTTTCGGTAAGGAAACGGGCATCGTGAAGGGCAAAGGTGGCTCTATGCACTTCTTCTCAAAAGAGCACCGCTACTTTGGCGGCAACGGCATCGTGGGCGCTCAAATCCCAATCGGTACAGGCATCGCTTTCGCGGAAAAGTACAAAGGGACAGACAACCTTTGCGTCACGATGTTTGGTGATGGCGCTGCCCGTCAGGGTGCGCTGCACGAATCCTTTAATATGGCTATGGCGTGGAAGCTACCGGTGCTTTATATCGTGGAGAACAACGGCTACGCCATGGGTACTTCCGTAAAGCGGACGAGTAACGTGACCGAGCTCTACAAGATGGGGCTGGCCTACGATATGCCCAGTGAAGCCGTAGACGGCATGCAGCCGGAAGCTGTTCACGAAGCAGTGAGCCGTGCTGCTGAGCACATCCGTGCCGGCAATGGCCCTTACTTCCTTGAAGTGCAGACTTATCGCTACAAAGGGCACTCCGTCTCCGACCCGGCCAAGTACCGGACCAAGGAAGAGGTACAGGAGTACAAGGACCGCGACCCGATCAAGATTACAGAAAGAACGATTCTGGACAATAAAATTGCGACAGAAGACGAACTCAAGGAAATCGAGAATAAAATCAAGGAAGAAATCAAGGCAGCTGTAAAGTTTGCGGAAGAATCAGACTACCCTGATCCTTCAGAACTCTACACGGATAATTACCTGCAGGAAGACTATCCTTTCATCAGGGATTAGAATTCCAAAGGATATTCTGTTTAAAGAGACAACGTATCAGCAGTTCCAAATTTGGGGCTGCTGATTTTTTTTGCCCTCCTGATAAATGTCAGTGGCTCAAGTGAGCAATCTCAATTGCAAGGCTAATTATATGGCGCATATTTGAACCGTAATCAACAACAAAAAACTAGGATTCATGCAAAACGCCAAAGCAATTGAAACGGCCCTAAAGAATCTGGGCATAGAAAGCCCGGCAGCAGTTCGCTACAACTTGCTACCGGAGGAATTGGTCGAAGCTACCCTATGCAAGGATCAGGGTGTACTAGCCGACAGCGGCGCACTCTGTGTCAGCACAGGGAAATTTACCGGCCGCTCACCACAGGACCGCTTCATTGTTGAGGATGAGGTGTCTAAGGACCGGGTAGACTGGAATGCGATCAACAAGCCTTTTGAGGCCGCAGACTACGATAAGCTACGCGCCAAATTGGTGAAGTACTTCGGTGGCAAGGAAATTTACGTACGCGATGTACAGGCGTGTGCTGACCCTGAATACCGGACAAACATCCGTATTGTTACCGAATACCCCTGGAGCAACCTCTTCGTATACAACATGTTCCTGCGCATGAGCGAAGAAGAACTCGCACAGTTTGACCCCGAGTGGACCGTACTTTGCGCGCCTGGCTTCGAGGCAGATGTTGAGACTGACCATACCCGCCAACCTAACTTCTCAATCATCAACTTCGCTAAGAAAGAGGTGATCGTAGGAGGCTCCGGCTATACCGGCGAAATCAAGAAGGGCGTATTCTCCGTACTCAACTTTGAATTACCTGCCTTCCGTGACCTACTGACCATGCACTGCTCTGCAAACGTAGGCAAAGACGGCGACGCTGCCGTATTCTTCGGGCTGAGCGGTACCGGCAAGACCACCTTGTCTGCTGACCCTAACCGTCTGCTGATTGGTGACGATGAGCACGGCTGGGGCGAGAATGGCATCTTCAACTTCGAAGGTGGCTGCTACGCTAAGACCATCGACCTGACCCGCGAAAAAGAACCGGAAATCTTCGATGCCATCAAGCATGGCGCAATCCTGGAAAACATTGCGTTCTTCCCTGATACCCGCACTGTCAATTACGAAGACAGTAGCGTTACCCTAAATACCCGGGTATCCTATCCGATTTACCATATTGATAATATCGTCGAGCCATCTATGGCCGGGCATCCGAAGAATATCTTCTTCCTGACCGCTGATGCCTTTGGCGCACTGCCTCCGATCAGCAAGCTGACGCCCGGACAGGCGATGTACCACTTTATCTCTGGCTATACTTCTAAAGTAGCAGGTACAGAAGTAGGTATCGACGAGCCAGTGAAGACCTTCTCCGCCTGCTTCGGCGCACCATTTATGCCCCTGCACCCCACTGAGTATGCCCGCATGCTGGGTGAGCGCATGGAAAAATACGGTGTAAATGTATGGCTGATCAATACCGGCTGGACCGGTGGCCCTTACGGTGTGGGCACCCGCATCAAACTGAAGTACACCCGGGCGATGATCACTGATGCCCTGGAAGGCAGACTCGACAACGTGGAGTATGAACAGGAGCCGGTATTCGGCCTGCACATTCCAAAAGAATGCCCTGGCGTGCCTTCAGAACTGCTCAACCCTCGTAATACCTGGGCAGACAAAGACGCATACGACTACAGAGCTAATAAGATGGCGAAAGCCTTCATTGACAACTTCCGCAAGTTCGAAGACGGCGCGGATGAGGAGATGATGGCGGCAGCACCACGCGTCATTGAAACGGCGTGAGCAACTACAGCATACTGACTGACAACTAGACAATAGCTTGGTTTTCGAATGCTGCGGGCGAACTTTTGTTCTCCGCAGCATTTTTTATTAATACAGGTATTGATCAATACTAAAACCTAACCATATGAAAAACCTACTCATCCCCGTTGATTTTTCCAATGCTTCCCGCAATGCCTTTCAGTATGCCATGGAGCTGGCTGCCCGTATTGGTGCAGAACAGGCCAAACTGGTCCACGTATTCCTCCCGGAATCAAGTGGGGAAGCCGACTTTATCCCACCGGTAAATGCCCTGATGGAGACCCGCCACAAGCTGCTGAATGACTTCCTTGAAGAACTGATCAGCGAAAGCCCGGGCGGCTTGCCTGTGGATGTACAAACGGAACTGCTCGTAGGATTCCCTGCTGATGAAATTGCCTCGAAGAGTGAAGATTACGACCTTGTAGTGATGGGTACTACCGGTGATGGGGGCGTTTTGGAGCGTGTGTTTGGCAGCGTCTCCTCCAGCGTATCGCAAAGAGCCGGGTGCCCGGTGCTCCTGATCCCAAAAGATGTCCGCTATGCCCCGATCAAACATATGGTCTACGCCAGTCATTATGATGCCCACCATGAAACGGTAGTCAAAAAACTTATCGCTTTCAACCGGCTCTTCAATGCCCACGTCCACTTTGTGCATGTACAACGCAACAAGGACATCCCGTTTGAAAAAGAGCAGGGAAAATTGTTTGAAGAGCTATTCGAGCAGGGCGACCCGCCTTTTGCTTTCGAAATGGCAGAAGTCAAAGACGACTCAGTTGTTGAGGGGCTGAGCGCTTATGCTGCTGCTCACGGTGCACAGGTCATCGTAATGGCAACCCGTCACCGGGGCTTTTGGGAAAATATACTCCACAGCAGTCAGACCAAAAAGATGGTGTTAGCTGCAGAAACGCCCTTGTTGATTCTCCACCTGGACATGGACTAAAAAAGAGGGGGCGCCCGGACTTTAGGCACCCCCTTCATGATTTTAACGATGCGTCAAAGACCGCGAGATCACGCCCTTTGACAGAAGTGTCTTTGGGATTACTCCGCGTTATCGGGCTGAGGCTTGTATTCTGCCCGGAAAGACAGTTGCCCCTGCCCGCCTGAGATTTCCAGAAAGACTTTATTCACGCTATAGGCATTTGCAGACTTCAGCAAATCGAAAAAGCGGGATTCCTGAGTCATTTTACCCTGGCAAAGCATTTTCGTGGATGCCAGTTCACCGATATTAAGGGTGCCGTCTTCCTGAAGGGTGATAGTAGAACTGAACTTGTTGCAGCCACTATGACCGGAGATTTTACCGTTAGCGATGGTAATCATGGGGATGTCCTCCTTTCCCATTTTCACACTCCGCCCATCGTAAACATACTCTGTCAGGTACCACTTCTTCACCTCCACCTGAGGAAAAGCAGGCTCATAATCCGGTGATACCAGGCTGGCATCTTCAACAGGTGACACCTCAGCCTCCGCCGGAGCGGCAGGAGCCTGACTCGTACCTCCTTCTGTTCCTTCCTGAGCAGCATCACTGCCACAAGCCAGCAGGCTGAACGACAGCAACATCATCAAAAGCGTTCTCATTTTCTATCTTGTTTATTAGAAATAGATTCTTTTTCGCAGCAGGACAGGCGCTTCGGCCCCACCTGTGCTTGTGCGGGCGAAATTACAAAATTTTAGTGCGATACTATCTTTTAGGTGTGCAGAATGGACGGATAAAACTACCTCTCCATTCACAACCGTATGCTCACAACCCCATTCCTGGCGCTGACCGCAAAGCCCCCAGCGTATCTACTCCCCGTTTTTGGAGCCGGTGCAACAGCTTGAGCAGCAATAGTGCTGTAATGAAAGCGTCTCCCGGGGCCGTATGCCGGTCACTTTGAGGAATCCGGTAGGTATCACAAAGATGATCGAGTCCGAATGTACCGGGGCGGGCTAGCTGAGGGTTCCGCGCGGCTCTGCGGGCCAGTACCCCCGTGTCCAGGACGGTATTCTGCAATTTTCCGCCTCCTGCTGAATGGATTGCCGCGTTGAGCATCGCAACATCAAAGGCAGCGTGGTGAGCAACCAGCACATCGCCCCCAACAAATTCCAAAAAACGGCGCACGCCCTCTGACTCCGCGATACTATGCAGTTTTTCTCCTGGCAAAATACCATGTACGGCTACTGTTTTCCCATCCGGATAGTACTCCTGATGAATATAACACTCCAAACGGTCCTCTACACTGATCTGCCAGTTTTTTACCCGTACGGCACCTATGGAAAGGATCTGATCTTCCTGTACATCCAGGCCTGTTGTTTCGGTATCAAAAACCACAAAGCCAATCTCTTCTATTGGCGTCCTTTTGTCGTAGGCCGTAGCAGCCAGGCTTTCCAGATAAGCCTTCCAGAAAGCAGGGGCATTTGGGTCCGGAGGGGGCGGCTTTTTTTTGAACCATCTGAACATAAGGCGCGGGGTATATTGGTTAGGGAATGGGGCGGTTAACTGAGCAGGGCAAGCCGGAACCGGGTATTCAACAGGGACTGCAACTCTTTAATCGGGCGGAAACAATTGCGCAGGTTGATCCGCTCCATCTTAGTCAGGTCGGACGGATTGAAATACCGGCCGGAATTTTGCTTTTTCAGCCCCTGAAGGGCCCGGTAGCGCATGAGGATTTCGTAGGCATCAGCCGCTTGCTCGTAGAGCTCCCTGTTTTGAGGCTCCAGTTCAGCCAACCGCTCAAACCGGCGAAAGGTGTTGTTGATCATGCCTACCCGTGCGTGCAGGACTAACAGGCGTGCCGCGTCCGCCAGGGGCATCATAGCCCGGGCTTTGATGTCGAACTCATCTTTATGGGCACCACTGCTTTCTACCACAAAGTTGCGGAAGAACGTCAGGGGTGGTGGGTTTTGCAGCGCATTCTTACCCAGGTAGACGAGAAATATCTCCTGATCGTCAAGTGCTTCGAAGATGTGCGTTGTCAGGGCTGAGGATAAGGAACGGTCACCGTGTATAGGGCGGAAGTCGAAGAAAATGGTACAGAACATCACCGCCTTAGGCTCCGGCTTGTGGATCCAGGTAGAGAACTGCTGCTTCCACTCACTCAATGACAGGCACCAGGAAGGATTGCTCGCCATCATATCTGCCGGGCAATACTCAAAGCCTACCTCATTGAGCAGGCGGGTGACCCGGCCGGCAAAATCCAGGTAGTAGTTCTTTGTGCGCTCATAGGCATCCTCCGGCACGTCCTCAAAGACCAGCGCATTATCCTGATCGGTCCGGAGCAACTGCTCTCCCCTGCCCTCGCTGCCCAGTGCCAGCCAGCAATACTTCGCACCGGGGTGCTGCTGTCCTTCTGATGCCAGATCTGCCTCTGCCAGTTCGATGCAACGGACGATGATCTCGTCGTTAATCTCAGTCATCACCGTGGAGATGAATGCAATTGATACTTCCTGGAAAATGTATTTTTTGAGCAATTGCTCGGCACGGTCACGGATATCCCGGAGGGCTTCCACCGCCTTGCAGCGCCGGATTTCCCGGATCAGAATGGCTGGATTGTTGCCCTGCATCACCATCAGATCGTGCTCAGAGAGGACACCAACCACCCGGCTGCCAATTGTCCCATCCTCTGTCAGGCAAATGTGGTTGATCCGGTTTTTGACCATTTCCATTTGCACGTCCGCCACGGTAACGGATGAGGGCATGGTAATGACCGGGCTCGACATGATATCGGAGATGGGCGCGTTCAGCTTCATTTTTCCGGTTGCCACTTTATGCCTCAGGTCCTTATCGGTCATAATACCTACCGGATGATCCGAGGGATTGACGACGATGATAGACCCAACCTCCTTAGCGGACATAATGAGCGCTGCTTCCTGAATGGTGGTCTGCGGCGGGCAGGTGACCGGAGCTTTACTGCGCTCCAGGGATTGCACCTCCATAAGCGCGAAATTCTCGATAGTGCGGTCGGAACGGTCCAGAAAAAGCTGAGAAGGATTGGCCGTTTTATACTTTTGCCCTACACCAGCTGCGTAGTTGCTTGCCAGATAAAAGGCTACCTGAGGGTGCGCTTCCATCACTTTGCGAAAGCCCTCAATATTAATGGCGTACAGCAAAGTTTCCTCAGCAGCACGGGCTGTGAGGGCATAGGCCTCTTCTGCCAGCATGGGGCGGATGCCGAAAACGTCGCCCTCATCGCACTGTTCCACCAAAAACTCCTCTGACTCCGTCTCCCGGTACAATTGGACAGCACCTTCCCGCACGATAAAGATATGCGTACCCGGCTGATCGCCCTGATGAAAAATTTCCTGCCGTGGCTTATAGTATTGCACCAGCACCCGCTGCGAGATCTGCAGCAGCAAATCATCAGGCAGCAAGCTAAACGGCGGATAAGCTTTCAAAAAATCATAGATGCGGCGCGGAATGATATTTTCCATGGCATTCAGGTTTGGATAACGGAATATCCTGCTTTTTGATAATGCCACCAAATATTAACGCAATTAGATGTATATATTTGTTTATATCAGCCGGTAACCCTATTTTGGAGTTTTGTTTCTTTGCTTAACCCAAGTGCGGCCATTCATAGTACATAGCCATGAAAACTCATTTCAACGTCAATTTTCTGGAAGACTCGACTGAGACACTGCGTGCGATTGCCCACCCCATACGCATTGCAATCATTGACCTGCTTTACAACAACGGGCAAATGACTGTAACGGACATCTACCAGCACCTGAATATCGAACAGGCCATTGCCTCCCATCATCTTCGCATCCTTAAAGGAAAGGACGTCGTTACTGCCGAACGCGACGGCAAAAACTCCCTCTACTCCCTGACCCGTGCAGAATTTTATGAGATTATCAAGACGCTGAAAAAAGTCATTTAACCCTTCAGGCAAAGACTGACTACCTCCCTGCAATGTGCCCCTTTCCCGAGCTACGCCACATCTGCCTGCCATAGAACCAACAAGCCACCACCCATTTTTCCACATATTTTTTTGGTCAACCCCATAGCATTTGCAATAAGATTTTGAAAAATGCAGAAAAAAAGCACGAGAAAACTTGCACACATATACATATCTATATACTTTAGCTGAAGTAAAATATGCTCGTCAACAAATCAAACAACAGTTAGTATGAAACTTTTCACCAAAATCCTGACCCTCACCCTGCTGCTGCTGGCAGTAAGTATGCAGGCGCAGATTATTGAGGATGACATCGATCATTCTTACAAGCCACTCACACTTAGGCTTGATGAAAGTGGCAATAAATATATCCGGTTTATCGTCTGGCATCAGCACTGGACGGTCACGAACAACCTGGCAGTGGAAGACGCCAACCTGCAGCTGACGCACCTGGCCCGCCGCTCCCGCTTTTTGGCATTTGCGCAGGTTTCTCCGCGCTTTCTGATCCTGACCCACTTTGGGCTCAATAACCTGACGCCGGGCAATATGACCTCGCTGGGCAATAACGGGGATGCCCCGCAGCTTTTCCTGCATGATGCCTGGACAGAATTCAAAGTCAGCAACGACAACTCCTTCTTTATTGGTGGTGGGCTCCACTACTGGAAAGGCCTCACCCGTTTGTCCAATCAGAGTACGCTCAATTTTATGACGCTGGACAACCCCCGCCCGTTTGTGCACTGGCACTCGCTTGGGGTTACAGACCAATTTGCACGCCACTTAGGCCTGTATGCCAAGGGGGTTATTGGAAAATTTGACTATCGGATCGCGCTGAACAACCCGGGACGAAATGCTAATGCCGGCTTACCGCTCGGAAATGGCGTAAGCTATGGCAGCAACAGCAGCAGCCTTGCCTATACCGGCGTTTCCACTCCTGACAGGGATGGCAATCTAACCGGAAATAACATTATCGAAGGTTACTTCCGGTACAACTTCATGGATAGCGAATCTGTAAAACTACCTTATGCCGTTGGTAGCTACCTGGGCACCAAGAAAATCTTCGCGTTGGGCACGGGCTTTTTTGCCCATCCCAATGGTATGTTCAATGAGGCAACAGGCGAACACGAGAACGTGACCCACTTTGCAGTTGATGCGTTTCTGGATATGCCGGTAACGGATGGCGACTGCCTCAATGCCTACGCTTCTTTTATGAGCTTTAACTACGGCGACAACTACGTTGCCCGCTGGGCAGGAACGGGAAGCGTGCTGTACGGGCATGTAGGGTATAAACTTCCTAACTCAAGGTTCATGCCTTACATCGCTGCACAAACTGGCAACTACGGTGGCTTTAACGAGAACACCTCAGCGGTGGATATCGGCCTCAACTACTTCCTCAACGGGCACAGCGCAAAGCTGACGCTGGAATACCACACGATCAGCAACGATGTCCGCGAGGGCGGCCTTGATGCCAATGGCAACATTCAGGATGTGCGCCAAATCCGTATGCAGGCACACATCTTCTTATAGACTATTTTTTTGCCGAAACGCAACAAAATATTTAGATAACTATATTCAATCATCTTAAAACTCAGGCTTATGTCCAACGACAACAAAGCTCAAAAGTACTGGAAAGAGAACCTGGTTTACCTGGGCATTCTGCTTGCCGTATGGTTCCTTGTCTCTTATGTATTTGGAATTTTTCTGGTAGAGCCGCTGAACACGGTCAAAATCGGCGGTGCCAAGCTCGGCTTCTGGTTCGCTCAGCAGGGCTCCATTTACGTTTTCGTCATCCTCATTTTCGTTTACGTTAGCTTAATGAATAAGCTCGATAAAAAATATGGGTATGACAGTTAGTGGCCAGCAGCCCTAATCTATTATCAAATTAGCGAATAATTAAACAACAATAACATGAGTGTTCAAACCTGGACTTTCATCATAGTAGGCATCACCTTTGCGCTGTACATCGGTATCGCGATCTGGGCGCGGGCCGGGTCTACTTCAGAGTTTTATGTAGCCGGCGGTGGTGTGCCACCAATTGCCAACGGCATGGCTACCGCAGCAGACTGGATGTCGGCGGCTTCTTTCATCTCCATGGCGGGCCTGATCTCCTTTATGGGGTACGATGGCGGTGTATTCCTAATGGGCTGGACGGGCGGCTATGTTCTCCTGGCTTTAACCTTAGCCCCCTACTTAAGGAAATTCGGAAAGTTTACGGTCCCGGATTTTATCGGGGACCGGTATTACTCTAATGTAGCCCGTACGGTAGCCGTGATCTGTGCGCTCATCGTATCCTTCACTTATGTGGCCGGACAGATGCGGGGCGTGGGGCTGGTATTCTCCCGCTTCCTCGAAGTAGACATTAATACCGGTGTATATATCGGTATGGCGATCGTTTTCTTCTACGCGGTTCTCGGCGGCATGAAAGGCATCACCTACACACAGGTAGCGCAGTACTGCGTGCTGATTTTCGCTTTCATGGTCCCAGCTATCTTTATTTCCATGAACATGACAGGCAACCCTATTCCACAGCTCGGCTTCATTGGCACTATGACTGATGGCTCCAATATGGCCTTGCTCGACAAGCTGGACCAACTGCACCGGGATTTGGGTTTTGCCGAATACACAAGCGGCACCAAAAGCATGATCGACGTATTCGCTATCACCTTTGCGCTGATGGTCGGTACCGCTGGACTGCCCCACGTAATCGTTCGCTTCTTTACGGTGCCTGATGTGAAGGGCGCTCGTGTTTCTGCAGGGTATGCCCTGGTCTTCATCGCCATTCTCTACACTACGGCACCGGCTATTGCTGCCTTCGCCCGTACCAACCTTATTGAGACGGTAAGCAATCAGCCATACGCTGATATGCCGGAGTGGTTTAGCAAATGGGAACAGACCGGACTCATTGTTTTCGACGACAAAAACAATGACGGCACCATTCAATACGTAGCTGACGCTGCTACCAATGAATTGAAGATTGACCGCGATATTATGGTACTGGCGAATCCCGAAATTGCGGACCTGCCCGCGTGGGTGATTGCCCTTGTGGCTGCCGGTGGCCTCGCTGCCGCACTATCCACTGCGGCGGGCTTGCTACTCGTGATCTCTACCTCTATTGCCCGTGACCTGATCAAAATGCAGATCAGACCGGATATTTCCGAGAAAGGCGAGCTTCTTTCCGCTCGTATCGGTGCCGTATTTGCAGTAATGGTGGCCGGGTACTTTGGTATACACCCTCCCGGTTTCGTGGCAGCGGTTGTGGCCCTGGCCTTCGGGCTTGCAGCGGCTTCCTTCTTCCCTGCTATCATCCTTGGTATTTTCGATAAGCGGATGAACCGGCAGGGAGCTGTATCAGGCATGATTGTCGGTATCACTCTGATGCTCTTTTACATGATCAAATTCAAGTTCGACGGCTTCGGGGGCGGCACGCCTGAGCAATGGTGGTTCGGTATATCTCCGGAGGGCTTTGGCACGGTAGCGATGTTCGTCAATTTCATTGTTTCCTTTGCTGTATCCCGTATGACGACTCCGCCACCTCAGGATGTTCAGGATATCGTTGAGGATATTCGTCTCCCAAGTGGTGCAGGCGAGGCGCACGCACACTAGAAAAAGTCAAACCATTTACGGGCAGCTGTCTCCGGGTGGCTGCCCAATTTTTCATCTTAACCAAATTCCTGCTATGAAACTTCAACTTGGCCGCAAGGCGTCAGATATTATCGCTTCTATCTACATCATCGGCACTCTTTTCCTGCGTATACTGCTGGAGCCTCAGCTCAACGGGCACTTCATCATCTCCGTAGCGCTGGGTGCATTCGGGCTGTTGTTTCTTTGGGCTCTGGTCAGATCCAAAATTCTTAACCCTTCCTTCTTTGGCTTATGGCCTGGCGAAGAAGCGGAAAAGGCAAAGGCGGCTTAAGCCCGGCTGCCTCCAATATCTTCTAAGGCCAGATACAGGCAGGGAACAATCACCAGAATAATAGAGGTCGCAAAGACTATGCCGAAGCCCAAAGAAATGGCCATCGGAATAAGGTAGGTGGCCTGACGGGAGGTCTCCAGGATAATCGGCGTCAATCCGCCAAAGGTCGTAAGCGTAGTCAGCAAAATAGGCCGGAAACGGCGCACTCCGGCATCCAAAATGGCAGAAAAAGCAGCTTGTTCCTGGCGTTTTTTGTTCGCATAGTCGATCATAATCAGCGCATCGTTGACTACCACGCCGGACAGGGCAATCACGCCCATCAGGCTAATAAGGGAAAGGTCGTAACCCAATAAAATATGCCCTAACACCGCGCCCACAATGCCAAACGGAATGGCACCCAGCACAATTAACGGCTGCGTGTAACTCCGAAAGGCAACAGCCAGCAAGGCATAAATCACCATCATCGCTAAGGCGAAACCACCCCACAGGGCCTGCGTGGACTCCCGCATATCGGCCTGACTGCCCTGGAAACTCCAGGTAATTCCCGGATAATCGGCCCGCAATTGCGGCAGTACTTCCTCCTGAATAGACTCCAGCACGCGGGTCACGGCATTGGAAGGCTCCACGTCCATACCTACCGTTACAATACGGCGGGCATCTCTCCGGTTGATGGAGGTAAATGCTTCCGTCTCTTCCACCCGGGCCACATCCATTAGCGGGACTTCCATTCCGGCCGGGCTCCGCACCAGAAAATCCTCCAGGTTATACATATCCTTACGCTCGGCTTCCGGCAGTTTGACCCGGACTTCAATTTCATTCGTGCCCCGGAGCTGCCGCAGCGCCAGTGCCCCAAAAAACGCATTCCTGACCTGCCGCCCCACTTCATTGGAGGTTAGCCCGAGGTTGCGCCCTTCCGGCAGCAGCTTAAAGTCCAGCTGCTGCTTGCCTTTATTGTAATTGTCGTTCACATCACGGGTGGCAGTGAAGGACTCCATCCGGTTGAGAAAATCCTGGCTGGCCTTTTCCAGAACGGCCACGTCCTCATGGCTCAGGTCTACGCTGATGTCCTGCTGCCAGCCACCGGGGCCGCGCTCTGCCTCAAAGGTGATCTGATCCACTCCTTCGATTTCTCCGATTTCGTCCCGCCAGATTTCTATGACTTCCTGGGCGGTCATATCGCGTTCGGTGGGAGGCTTCATGACAATTTCCACATCAATAAAGTTTTGCCCGCGCACATTCGTCTTCACCCCTTCTGCTACTTCGTACAGATCATGGGTGTCAAACATCCGCTGCGTGGAGGCTGTAATTTCCTCCGCGACCCTTCCGGCCTGATCGATGGTCGTACCTACCGGAAGGGAAACGCCTGCTTCGATTTCATCAGCTGCTACTTCCGGCATCATGATGACGCCCATGTGGTCACTATAGGCATAGGCGCAGACCATACCAAGGAGCGCTACGGCAGTAGTTAGTGTGATGTACCGATGCTTCAGACATAGCTTCAGTAGGGGCCGGTACCGTTGGTCAATAAAGCGGGTAAAGGCTTTGGCTATCCGCTGCTGCCCCCGGTCGAGGTATTGCCCGATTTTGAAGCGGTTGCCCTTTGAGCTGTGGGCCAGGTGTGCCGGCAGGATGAACAGGGCTTCAATCAGCGAAATGGCCAGCACGATAATCACTACGGCGGGCAGAGGCCACCAAAACTTACCGGTGGTACCGGGTATGAACAGCAGGGGCACAAAGGCGATGATATTGGTAAGAATGCTAAAGGTCACCGGACGGGCCATGTCTTTAGCTCCTGCTATGGCGGCATCCATGTAGGAATAGCCCTGCTGCCGGTACTCGTAGATATTCTCACCGACCACCACGGCATCATCCACGACAATGCCCAGCACTACCAGGAAGCCGAACATGGAAACCATATTGATGCTGATGCCAAAAAGCGGCAGGAAAAGAATGCCCCCGATAAAAGAAATCGCCATGCCCATCATTACCCAAAAGGCGAGGCGGTACTCCAGGAAAAGCCCCAGAATGACTAACACAATCACAATGGCCAGCACACCATTCTCTGTGAGCAGAGAAAGGCGCTGCCGGTAGTCTTCGGCGGTGTTGCTGTCGATGCGGCAGGTGATGCCTTCCGGCAAAAAGGTCTCAAAATCAAGCAGTACGCCTTGTACTGAACTCGCAATGTCCAGGGGCGACTGATCGCCCACCCGGAAGATTTGCAGCTCTACCGAGGGTTGCTGATTGAACTGAGCGTGGAATCCGGTCTCCTCAAAGCCATCGTCAATGCGGGCAATATCGCCCAGGGCGACCCGTGCACCATTCTCCCCGGTGACGATCTCGATCTGGGCGAATTCCTCAGCAAATTGCTTGCGCTCCTTCATCCGAAGCAAGATCTCGCCCCGTTTGGTTTCCACTGCCCCGGCGGGCACATCCTGGCTGGATTGGGCAATCAGGTCGGCGACCTGCCCCAGGGTCAGGTTGTACTGGCGAAGCTGATAGCGGGGGATTTCAATATGGGTGACGTATTCGGGCACATTGCCGATTTCCACCTGCGTAATGCCCGGCGTACTCAGCAGCCGGTCGCGGAGTTGCTCCGCCAGTTTGCGCAGCGTCCAGATGTCCGCATCGCCGTAAAGCCCAATTTCAATAACCTCCCGCTGCCGGGCCTGCAGGCGGACTTCCGGTTCCTCAATATCATCCGGGAAGGTACGGATGCGATTGACTGCCTGATCAATATCCTGAAAGGCTTTCATCCGGTCAGTACCCGCCACCAGTTCGATAGAGACCCGGCCCGACCCCTCCTCGGCGGTGGAAGTGATTTCCTTAATACCCTGTACGCCGCGCACGGCCTCTTCCACCGGTAGCAGTATCCCCTGCTCCACTTCTGCCGGAGCAGAGCCCGGATAAACCACGCTTACCTCCACTATATCCAGCTGAAATTGTGGAAAAACCTCCTTTTGGATGCTGTACATAGACCATACGCCCCCACCAATCAGCAGGATCATCAATAAATTTGCGGCTATGGAATTGCGGGCCATGTAGGCAATGCCCCCTCTCTTGTGGTCAGACTGGCTCATTTACTGTACATCTTTTGTGGTGCGGGAATCTGTTGATGTGATTGAAGAATCGGCGGAAGACGCTTTGGGCAGGCGCAGGGCGGCACCTTCCACCACAGTGGACAGATTGGTCTGCACTACCTGGTCGCCCGCCTGCAAACCGGAACTGACGTAGGCATATTCCGCATCTTTGAGCACCACCTCCACCTTGCGGATATCCAGGCTGTCTTTCTGCATTACCCAGACTGTTTCTTCCTCCCGCAGCAGGTCGCGGTTGAGGCGGACCACGCTATCCATAGTTTCTCCTTCCAGATGTGCCTCCAGAAATGCGCCAATCATCAGTCGGGGCTTGCCGGAATTTTCAGCTTTTAGCGCCAGTGGGTCAGGGACTTCGACAATGGCTCTTGCCATGCGTGTGTTGCCCTCCAGGGTACCCAGTAGTTTGAATAAGTAGCCGGTGCGGTAAGCGCCTTCCTTCCAGGCATTCGGGCTCGTCAGTTTTACCGGTGCGCCCCGCTGTTGAGCCGTTTTGGGAAAATCGAGCCATTGCAGTTGTGCCGTGGGTATGGCTACCGTCACCCAGTACTTGTCTGTGCCAATGAGTTGTCCAAGGCTATCGCCGGGGCCGACCTGTGCGCCTACATTTGCGTTTCGGCTCAGCAACTGGGCATCAAAGGGTGCGCGGATGGCGGTTCGTTCCAGATTGAGCCGGGCCTGATCCACTGAAGCTTCTGCCGCTTTCAGCCGGGCTTTAACCGCATTGAGTTGAGGTTTTCTGAGGACGAGGGCCTCCCGTTCCCTGGATAGGGTGTCGCCCAGTAAGGTGTAGTCCTGCCGTGCGACCTGCTGTTGCCCCTGTTCCATTTCCAGGTCGGCTTGCACCTGTGCCAGCTCGCTTTCGCGGAGCTGTAGGGTATTCTTAAAATCGGCGGGATCCAGCTGTAACAGTAGCGTCCCTTTTTGTACAAATCCTCCGGGGACAAAGCTCGGCGTTATTCGGACCACCTGCCCCATTACCATTGGGCTTAACTGTACCTGCCGGGCGGGCTGAACGGTCCCTGTCGCCACAATAGTCGGCTGATAGGTGCCCATTTGGACCCGTTCCACTTCCACCAGCATGTCCGTTTTCTTAGTTGCACCCTGCCGCTGTGCTTCGGGCTCGGTATTGAAAATCCAAAAGACGACCCCGCCAGCTACGGCCAGGATGAGGATACAAATCAGTAAGGTGCGCTTCCAGTTCATGTTCTTTAATTTACTGTGTGGAGGCTTTGGGGGTATCAATGGGGCCTGCCAGTGCCCGGTAAAGGCTGATCCTGAATTCCAGCAGGAGGTAGCGGGCGGAAAGGAGGTTGCGTTGCAATTGCTGTAGTTGGTCCAGGGCAGTCAGCACATCCAGGTAAGTACTTGTGCCGTTGAAATACTGCAGCCGGAGTTGTTCGTAGGATTGTTCGGCCAGGCGGATTTGGTCTTCAATGGACCCGATAGCCTGTTTTTGGTGGAACTCTCTCGCCAGAGCATCCTCAACTTCCCGGAAAGCCAGGAGGGTAGCCTGACCGTATTCGTATAACCTTTGATCGCGCACGGCACGGCTCCGGTCCACCTCCGCCCGCAGCCGTCCGGCGTTCAGCAGAGGCGCTGCAAGGTTAGCGCCCAGGGAGTAGGCCCAGTTTTCAAAAACATCGCGCAGGTTATTGGACCGTAAGCTGGTGGAAGCACTCAGGGAAAGCCTTGGATATTGGTTGCTGATTGCAGCTGCCAGTTCCCGGTCTGCTGCTTTGACCTGAAGGAAGGCCCGCTGCAAATCCGGCCGGCGGCGGACCAGCTCCAGCGGCAAACCGGTTTCGGGAAGATTGGGTGGATCGAATATCGTGTCAGGCAAAGCCGGCAGGCTTGCCCCGGGCGCCTGTCCCAACAATACAGACAACCTGTTTCTAAGGGCCTGTAGATCCGCCCGCACATAAGCCAGCTGCTCCCGGGTAGCCGATAGCAACTGCTCCTGCCGCAGTACATCAACGCCCCGCACCTGACCGATGCCCAGCCGTTGCCGGATGAGGCGCAGAATCTGTTCGTTGGTCTCCACCTGTGCTTGCAGGATGGCCTGCTGCCCGCGGGCCTCTGCCAGTTGCAACCAGGTACGCGCCACCTCTGCTGAAAGGGTCATCGCCCCCGCCTGATAATCGGCCCGGGTCGCTTCCCGCCGGAAACGCTCCGCATCCACCAGGGCATGAATCCGCCCCCAGAGGTCTACCTCATACTGCGACTGCAGGTTCAGCCGCACATTCTCACCGCCCACGAAGTTAGGTTGTGGAAAACTTGCTCCAGCCTGCATATTAGCCTCCAGGTCTGGCCACAACGCTGCCGACTCCCGGTCTGCTACCGCCCGGGCCGCCCGCAACCGCTCCCAGCCTACCACCAGATTGAAGTTTTCGGTCAGAGCCGTATCCATCACCCGGTTCAGGGCCGTATCTCCAAGGGCCGTCCACCATTTTTCCGGCAGCTCCAGTTCGCCCGTTTGGGAGAAAGCATCGGGCACTTCTGCGGGCAGTGTGGTGGTTCCCGTCCTGGGGGCACAGGCCGGCAGGGCGAGCAATCCCGCAAGCAATAAAGTTGTCAAAAAGTGCAGGGGCCGGGCGGCGTGCATGGTCAGTGGGTTTTCGGTTGCGTTTACTAATGTTGCAACTTTGGAACGGGTACAGTGGGGAGAGGTTCGGTTTTGGGGTGGGCCAGGTTTTTTGGGAGATGACTTCAAAAACCACTCCTGCCCACGCTCGCCCCTAGCCCCTGAAGGGGGAGCCGCGCCCATCAAGCCTTCTTATCCAAACTAAATTTCTGCTTTCTAATCGCGGGCGGAACTTCCCCTTTAGGGGACCGAGGGGCAGCAGAGCCTTTTTCCCAATCAAAAAACCACTCCTGCCTGCGCTAGCTCCTGAAGGGAAAACTGCGTGCGTCAAAAAACCAAAATTCCCTATCTTACCCCCAAACCGCCGGATATGACCACCAATGACCGCAGCCTGAAACTCATCAGCATCTTCCTACTGGGAGTAATGCTGTTTAATTTTCCGTTGGTCAGCCTGTTCAGCCGGGAGGGGCTCTTACTTGGGCTGCCAAAGCTGTACTGGTACTTCTTTGTCATCTGGGGCGGTATCATCGCATTGACGGCCTGGGTGGCGCGTCCTGCTAAGGCTAAAAAAGACTGACCGTGCAGCCTATCCTTATCATCAGCATATCAATTGGTTACGTGGCGCTGTTATTTTTCATCGCCTGGATAGCAGACAAGCGGGAGGCAGCTGGCAAGAGCATCGTGAAGAACCCGGCTATCTATGCCTTGTCTATGGCGGTTTACTGTACGGCCTGGACGTTTTACGGGAGCGTGGGCCGGGCGGCAACTACCGGGCTGGGCTTTTTGCCGACTTACCTCGGGCCGGCATTACTGGCTCCGGTTTGGTGGCTGCTGCTCAAAAAAATCATTCTCATCAGCAAGTCCCAACGTATTACTTCCATTGCTGATTTCATCTCCTCCCGCTATGGGAAGAGCACCTTTTTGGGGGTGATTGCCACGTTGGTTGCTGTGCTGGGCATTATCCCTTACATCTCCATTCAGCTTAAGGCGATTTCAAGCAGCTTTGATCTCTTGGTTGGACAAGCCACAGCTTCCCATGCGAATGTCCCTTTTTACCTGGACACTGCCCTCTACATCACCATAGCCCTGGCAGCTTTCACTATACTTTTCGGCACTCGCAACCTCGACCCCAATGAGCGCCACGGCGGACTGGTAGCCGCAATCGCTTTTGAGTCCCTGCTCAAGCTGGTGGCCTTCCTTGCGATCGGCCTGTTTGTCACTTTTGGGCTGTACGATGGGTTTGGGGATATCTTCAGCAAAGGGGCAGCGGTGCCTTCCATCCGGGCACTGTTTACCCTGGAATCGGCCGGGCTGAATGGCTGGGAGTGGTTTTGGCTGCTTTTCCTGTCCATGTCGGCAGTCATGCTGCTGCCGCGGCAGTTTCATGTAGCTGTGGTAGAGAACACTAATGCAGCACATGTGTCCCGGGCATCCTGGATGTTTCCACTGTACCTGCTGCTAATCAATATCTTTGTGCTGCCTATTGCAGTAGCGGGGCTGATGATGTTCCCGGAAGGCGGAGTGGAGCCGGACAGCTACGTGCTGAGCATCCCACTGGCAGCAGGATACGAAACGCTGGCCTTGTTTGTGGCCCTTGGGGGCTTTTCGGCGGCCACAAGCATGGTGATCGTCGCAGTCATTGCGCTCAGCATCATGATCGTCAACAACCTGGTCTTGCCGGGCATTGTCAGAAATCAGGACTTCCGGCAGGACAATCCGTACAGCATCAGCAGCAGTCTTTTGGGCATTCGGCGGGTATGCATCATCCTCGTTTTGCTGCTGGCTTATGCCTATTTCAAAGCTGTGGGCGAACAGTATAGCCTGGTATCGGTGGGGCTGATTTCCTTCACGGCCATAGCGCAGTTTGTGCCGGCGGTCCTGGGCGGTATTTACTGGAAGCGCGCCACCAAGAAGGGGGCCATCTGGGGGCTGAGCATCGGGTTTCTCATCTGGGCGTTTTGCCTCCCTTTTCCCACCCTGGTGGAAACGGGGCTGGTCAACGACCGGGTCATGGCGGAAGGGCTCTTCGGCTGGGGGCTGCTCCAACCTTATGCCCTCTTTGGACTAAGCGGCTACAGCCCGGTAGCTAATGCTGCTTTTTGGAGCCTGGCGCTGAATACCTTTGCTTACATTATTGTATCTTTAAATACTCAGCAGAGCCCGTTGGAGATTTCCCAGGCTGATCTTTTTGTGGACATTTACAAGTACCGCTCCGGTGGTAGCGAGTACGAAGTTATGCGGCGGCGGGCCAGAGTACGGGATATCCGTATTTTGATGAATCGCTTCCTGGGCGTAGCGCGGTCCCAATCTTTACTGACCGCTTATGAAAACCGCAACCGCGTGGATTTATCCCGGCAGCAAACCGCAGAGGCCAACCTGATCAACTATGCAGAAACCCATCTGGCTGGTGCTATTGGGGCCGCTTCAGCGAAAATCATCATAGGTTCCATTGCCAAGGAAGACCCCATCAGTCTGGAGGAAATGTTCAAGGTGCTTGAACAAACCAAGGAAATTGTAGAGTACAGCAAGGCGCTGGAGAAAAAATCGGCCGAGCTCGAACGCACCACTCTGCAGCTTAAACAAGCTAACGAGCAGCTTAAGGAACTGGACCGCCTCAAGGCCGACTTTATCACTACCGTAACCCACGAGCTGCGCACCCCCATCACTTCCATCAAAGCGCTGTCCAAAATCATGCTGGACAACCGCAATATGCCTGAAGAACAGCGTGCAGAGTTTCTCTCTATCGTGGTTACGGAAAGCGAGCGCCTCACCCGGCTGATCAATCAGGTACTCGACCTGGAGAAAATACAGTCACAGCCGGAAGACCTGAAGCTTGAACCGCTTGACCTGGCTGAAGTGGCCCGGCAGGCTTTCAATGGCTTACGGCAACTGATGCGGGACAAAGGCATTGTGCCGGAGCTTATCATCAAAGATGCCCCTGTGCCGGTGTATGGCAACTTTGACCGCCTCACGCAGGTAGTCGTCAATCTGCTGTCCAATGCCATCAAGTTTGCCGATGACGAAAAGGGGCAAGTGCACCTGCGCTGCTATCAGGGGGCCAAAGGCGGCTATATCGAAGTGCAGGATAATGGCCCCGGCATTTCTCCCCGCGACCAGGAACTGATCTTTGAAAAATTTACTCAGATCAGTGATAGCGACAAAGGCAAGCCACAGGGCAGCGGGCTTGGCCTGTTCATCACCCACACCATCGTAAGCCAGCACCGGGGAAGGCTTTCGGTGGAAAGTGAACCTGCCATGGGCGCCACCTTTAAAGTGACCCTGCCTCTGTACTCTGAAAAACAAAGCAATGGTGTACCGCCTCCTGAGCAGTAGAATTGTCGAATAAGAACCCGTGCTGAAATTTTTTTATTTTCCAAAAATCTGTAATTTTAGCAGGCTAATTATAAAACCAGCAAAGTATTATTTCATTCGCCCTGATCAGACATGAATAAACAAACCACTAAGGTGCTACTCGTTGACGATGAGCCGCACATCCTGGTCGCCCTGGAGTACCTGGTCAAGCAGGAAGGCTATCAGGTTTTCAAAGCTTCAGATGGTGAAAGCGCGCTAGACCTTGTACAGCAACAGTCCCCTCAAATTGTAGTGCTCGACGTTATGATGCCCGGTATCGACGGCTTCGAAGTCGCCCGCCGCATTCGCAATACGCCCGAGCATCAGGATACCCGCATTATCTTCCTTACCGCTAAAGGCACTCAGGCAGACCGCTTCCAGGGCTATGCCACCGGGGGCGAAGTCTATCTCACCAAACCTTTTGACAACAAAGAGCTCATTAATACAATAAATGAGGTCGTAGAATTTGGATAACCGAATTCTATTTTTTTACTTTACAGATATAAACATCTAAATATCTAGATATTTTAAAATTTAAAAGCCTTTATTGCCTGACCAAGTAAAAAGGCTTGCCTAAAAACAAGACTTATGACACAGCAAATCAAGTCCTTCGATGACTACAAAGCGGTCTACCAAAAGAGCGTGGAAGACCCGGAAGGATTCTGGGCAGAACAGGCCTCAACATTTACCTGGCGCAAGCAGTGGGATAAAGTGCTGGACTGGAATTTCACAGAGCCTAATGTCAACTGGTTTGTGGGCGGTAAGCTGAATATCACAGAAAACTGCCTGGACCGCCACCTGGAGACCCGGGGCGATCAGGTAGCCATCCTGTTTGAGCCCAACGATGCAGACGCAGAGAACATCACTTACACTTATAAGGAATTGCATGCCGAGGTATGCAAGGCAGCAAATGCACTAAAAGCCAACGGCATTGGCAAAGGCGACCGCGTCTGTTTCTATATGCCTATGGTGCCGGAACTGGCAATTGGTGTGCTGGCCTGTGCGCGTATCGGGGCGATCCACTCCGTGGTCTTTGCCGGCTTCTCGGCTCAGGCACTGGCTGACCGTATCAAGGACGCGACTTGCAAAGCCGTCATCTGTTCGGATTACAACAGCCGTGGCACAAAAAACATCCCGGTCAAAAAAGTAGTAGACGACGCTCTGGCCATGGATTGTGACAGCATTGAGATGGTGCTGGTTCATAAAAATACTGGTGGGGAGCTGAATATGGTAAGCGGCCGCGACAAATGGTGGCACGATGAGGTAGACGGGCAAAGTACAGCCTGCGAGGCAGAGGAAATGGACTCCGAAGATATGCTCTTCATCCTTTACACTTCTGGTTCTACCGGTAAGCCTAAGGGCGTGGTACACACTTGCGGTGGCTATATGGTGTACACCAAGTATTCTTTTGAGAATGTCTTCCAGTATCAGGAGGGCGATATCTACTGGTGTACGGCTGACATCGGCTGGATTACCGGCCACTCTTACATCGTCTACGGCCCTCTGCTGGCCGGTGCGACTACCGTGATGTTTGAGGGCGTCCCCACCTATCCGGATGCCGGCCGCTTCTGGCAAACCTGCGAAAAACTAAAAGTCAACCAATTCTATACGGCTCCTACTGCCATCCGTGCCCTCATGGCTCAGGGCGACCAACATGTGACCAAGTACGACCTCAGCTCCCTGAAAGTACTAGGCAGCGTGGGCGAGCCCATCAACGAGGAAGCCTGGGAATGGTACCACGAGCTGGTGGGCAAAAAGAACTGCCCGATCGTAGACACCTGGTGGCAGACCGAGACCGGCGGCATTATGATCGGCGGGCTGGGCGAGCATAGCCCGATGAAGCCGGCACACGCCGGGTATCCGCTGCCGGGCATTCAGCCCTGCCTGATGGATGCCGATGGGAAAGAGCTGGAAGGTAACGACATCGAAGGATTGCTTTGCGTGAAATACCCCTGGCCATCTATGCTGCGGACCACCTACGGCGACCACGAGCGCTGCCGTCAGACCTACTTCTCCGCTTTTGAGAACCTCTACTTCACCGGTGATGGTGCCCGCCGCGATAAGGATGGCATGTACCGTATTATCGGCCGCGTGGATGACGTGATCAACGTTTCCGGCCACCGTATGGGCACCGCGGAAGTGGAAAACGCCATCAATGAGCACGAGCTCGTTGTCGAGTCAGCCGTAGTGGGCTATCCGCACGATATCAAGGGTCAGGGCATCTACGCTTACGTGATTGTCTCTGGCGATATCGAAGATGAAGATGCTTTCCGCAAGGAGCTGATTCAGGTCGTGGTCAAGGAGATTGGACCGATTGCCAAGCCCGACAAGATTCAGATCGTCTCCGGGCTGCCGAAGACCCGCTCCGGCAAAATCATGCGCCGTATACTGCGTAAAGTAGCAAGCGGAGATACGTCCAACCTGGGCGACACCTCTACCCTGCTCAATCCGGAAGTCGTTGATGAAATCAAAGACACTGCATTGGTATAAAGTTAGATTTGAATTGTGAATGACATAAGTCAATAGAATGGCGGGTATGGCTCCGGATGGAGTGGCCCGCCATTTTTTATCCCGTGACCTTTGTCATTCCTAATCTTCTTCAAAAGCCTCAACTTACCATTTCAATGGCCTCACCACTGGCCAGTTCTCTATTCTTGGGTAAGCCCTGCGCACCCTGCAAACAAAAACCATTATGACTTATCAGGAATTCTACAACAACAGCATGGCGGACCCCACAGCTTTCTGGAAAGCTCAGGCGGACGCCATTGACTGGTTTGAAAAACCGTCCGATATTTCCTTCAAGGACGAAAACAGCCTCTACCGCTGGTACAAGGGCGGCAAACTGAACACTTCCCACCTGGCGCTAGACTACCATGTAGCCAACGGACGGGGCGATCAGCCTGCCATCTTTTATGACTCTCCGGTAACGGATACCAAAGAAACCATCACCTATGCGCAGTTGCTGGACCGCGTGGCCAGATTTGCCGGCGTGCTCAAAGCACAGGGGGTAGAGAAAGGCGATACAGTCATTATCTACATGCCCATGATCCCGCAGACCGTAGTAGCCATGCTGGCCTGTGCGAGGCTGGGCGCCATCCACTCCGTAGTCTTCGGGGGCTTTGCGGCTCATGAACTTGCCATCCGTATTAATGACGCCAAACCCAAGCTCATCCTTACCGCCAGCGCGGGCAAGGAAATCAACCGGGTGATCGACTATATGAAGATTGTCAATCCGGCACTGGAGGAAGCCGAGCATCAGGTGCAGGGGGTGATTGTCTATCAGCGGGATATCCTGGAGGCCCCGCTCAAAGAGGGGCGGGATTTTGACTGGGATGTGCTGCTGGCGGATGCCGAACCGGCTGACTGTGTCCCGGTGGAGAGCACGGACCCGCTGTACATCTTGTACACTTCCGGCACCACTGGCAAGCCTAAGGGCATTGTACGCGACAACGGCGGCCATGCCGTGGCTATGAAGTTCAGCATGAAGTACATCTACGGCGTAGAGCCGGGCGAGGTCTACTGGGCCGCTTCTGATGTTGGCTGGGTGGTCGGCCATTCCTACATTGTGTATGCGCCGCTCATCCACGGTTGTACCACGGTATTGTACGAAGGCAAGCCCGTACGCACGCCCGATGCCGGCGCCTTCTGGCGCGTGCTGGAAGAATATGGCGTAAGTGTGTTTTTCACCGCGCCCACCGCTTTCCGGGCCATCAAAAAAGAAGACTCCGAAGCGAAGCTTAAAGCGCAGTACGACACGAGCAAACTCCGCTACCTCTTTTTGGCAGGCGAGCGCTGCGATGTGTCTACCCTGGAATGGTGCCAGGATGTCCTGCAGGTGCCTGTCATTGACCACTGGTGGCAGACCGAATCGGGCTGGCCCATGCTCGCCAATATGGCAGGGGTGGAACTCTTGCCTGTCAAGCCGGGCTCAGCAGGCAAGCCAGTCTGCGGGTACGACCTTAAAGTCGTGGGCCCCGATGGAGAACCGGTGCCGCCGAATACAGAAGGCGCTGTCGTGATCCGCTTGCCCTTAGCGCCCGGCACCTTGCCCAATCTCTGGCAGGATACCGCCCGCTTCATCGATTCTTACCTCAGTCCCTACCCCGGCTACTACTTCACCGGTGACGGCGGGTATATTGATGAGGATGGCTATGTATTCATTACCGGGCGCATTGACGATATCATCAACGTGGCCGGCCACCGTTTGTCGACGGCAGAGATGGAGGAAGTGGTAGCGGCTCATCCATTGGTTGCCGAGTGCGCCGTCATTGGGGTGCATGATGACCTCAAGGGGCAAATCCCGGTCGGTTTTGTCGTGCTCAAAGCCGGAGCTGATATTTTGGATGCTGAACTGGAACAGGAACTGATTAAGATGGTGCGTGATCAAGTCGGCCCGGTCGCCTCCTTCAAAAAGGCCACCGTGGTGCAGCGACTGCCCAAGACCCGCTCGGGCAAAATCCTGCGTCGGATTATGCGCCATATTGTGGATGGCAAGCCGTATAACCCACCCTCTACTATTGAGGATATGAGCGTGCTGCCGGAGCTGGAGGCTCAGGTGCGAGAGGCTCAGGTTTAAGCATAGCTACAGATTGAATAAAACCCGGATTACTTTCGATTGTGTGTATAACAAATTGCACAAAACACAAAGGCAACCCTCTGCATTTAAGCCCTATGGCTGCTGGGGTAGAGCTTCCCGCTCTGCTCCAGCTTATCCAGGAAAAAGTGCAATTTTTTATGCACACCTTTCGATTACGAAGGCAATCCGGGTTTCTATTTTTCACTAACTTTCGTATCAAGCGCTCTTTAACGCAGCAACAACACCTCTCCCTGCACTTGCTCCACTCTGCCATTTGGCAGCCTTACCTCTAGCATCCAGACGTAAACGCCAGCCGGGGCGCTTTCGCCCCTGACCTGCCCGTCCCAAAAGAGGCGCCCGTCTTCCAAAGGCAGATTGCTGCGCTCAAAAACCAGACTGCCCCAGCGGCCAAACACCCGGAACTGTGCCGCCTCAATGCCCGGACGTGCTGGCAGGGGCCCAAAGGTATCGTTGCGGCCGTCTCCATTAGGTGAAAAAGCATTGGGCAGGTAGTATGCGGACGATGGCAGGACAGTTACTTGCACCTCATCCATCGCCGTGCAGCCCAGGCTATCTGTGGCTAACAGCTGGTACACTTGGGTAGCCATCAGCTCTACATCGGTGGACAAACAAGTTGGGCAGCTTAATCCCTCTTCGGGGAGCCATTGCACCATTGCTGCGCTGCTGCTGCCCGACAGCGTGACCGGCTGCCCCGGCAACACTTCCTGATCTGCACCTGCGCTCACCACTACAGGCGGCGCAACAACCAGTTCAAGACAGGTAAGAGAATCACAGCCAGCCACCGTATTGTAAGTCATACAAACGCTTGTATCCTGCTCCCACACCTGCCCTTCCCAGCTAAATGTGCCGCCCGCACAAATGTCAGCCTGCAAACTGCTCCGGACTGTATCTGAGAAGTACAAATGCAGCTCATACAGCGAATCACATCCCTCAACACTGCTGTAAACCCCTTGCAGCAAGGTATCCGAAAGGACCGGCTCCCCTTCCCAAAAGAAAGGCTCCCCGGCGCAGCGGCGCAGGGTGTCGGTGACTGCTATCGGTGAATCAGGCTGTTCAATGATAGCTGCCGAAGAGAACGCACAGCCCGCCGCATCTGTGGCCGTAACGCTGTAAGTGCCCGCAGGCAGCCCGGTAACTGTTGCACCCAACCCAACAGGCTGCCAGTTGTACGCATACGGTGGCAAGCCGCCGGAGGGCACCGCCTCCAGCACACCGGTGCTGTCCCCAAAGCAGACAACATCCGTAGTTTCCAGCAGCAAGCCCGAGAAATCCGAATAAGCGATTGTTATCGTATCCGAACCGGTGCAGCCTTCGCTGTTACTGGCTTGCAGGGCATAATCTCCTGCCTGTGCCACCGTGAAGGACAAACCCGTGCTGCCATCCTGCCACTGTTCCACCTGAAGGCCCGCCGGGGCTTCCAGCACCAAGGTATCGCCCTGGCATAGGGCCGTGTCTGCGCCCAGGCTGAACACCGGCGGGGGAAGCAGGCTGACCGTAGCCACAGCGGTATCACCGGGGCAGCCAGGCGCACCAGACTGAATGTAAAAATAAGCGCCCGGCGCATCTGCTTCCGGGTCGAAACTGCCACTGCCGGGCTGCCATTGCCCACCGGGAGCCGGGCTGCCGCCGAGCTGAGCAAACAAGTCTACCGGGGCACTGCCCGGACAGAGGGCCACCGTTACATCTTCTCCCGCTGATGGCGGATATGGGAAAATGGGAAGGTACGCCAGGGCTGTATCGCTCGCATTGCCTGCCGCATAAGCAACCACTCTGATTTCCCGGGTGCCCTCCGGAGGCAGGCCCGGGCCTCCGTAGGTGTACTGGGCTGCACCCAGCGCGGCCTCCCAGGCAGGCAATGAAGGCCGGCCTTGTTGGGGCAGGAAGCGCAGCTGAGCACTGCCACTGCCAAGCACTACAATGCTATCAGTGCCAGTACCTGCCAATTGCTCATCTATGCCGCCCGGGCCTGACAGCGTAACCCGGATAGAATCTATAAACCCAATCTCGGAGAGCAGCTCCAGGCTTGGCGGCAGGATGGGCTGTGGGGCACCCGTACAAGCCGTGTCGGCCTGATAGGCGCTACCTGGGGATGCACCACCTATTGGGTTAACTTCCAGCGCGCAGGGCGGGGGGAGGGATTCTTCAAGGGCGAAAAGACTGATAATTCGAAAATCTACACTACAAACGAATTCAAGAGTTTGTGTTTCAAAGTTAACTTCTAGAATTTCGTCTGTTTGCTGTAATACCGCATCAGTCACAAAAGTACGGCTATTCTGGCAGTCCACGGACACCGTACCCAGACCATTGGAAAAAGGCTCTAAAATTGGGTGAGGGAAAAGCAATTGGCTATTGGACAAATCATTGGTATCTAACTGATAAAATCCATCTTTCCAAGTACTAGCCACCAGATGTCCGTTAATCACAGTTAATCCGGAAGCCGCAGCAATAGGGTCTACCTCTCCGAAACTGGGGTTCAGTATTTCTTGCTCCCCGGTAATTAGGTTATATTTCCCCAAAGCAACCCCAGGTGAATAAAACACAGCAAACAAGGTCTCTCCAATGACTTCTAAGCCAAAAACTACAGCACCAAACTCTCCTGGTATTACTCCAAAATCTGTAACATAGGATAATATTCCGGTCTCCAAATCCACCTGATATATCGTATCTGCTATTGCAGTGTAAAGGTTCGTATCCCGGTCAAAGGTGCAATTGCCAATCGGGCGTTCCGGCTCTATGACATGTGCAGTATCACAGGTTGACAAATCAATAATTCCAATATAACTGTTCAGTGAATCATCGTCTGAGCCTGCTGAAAAATACAACTCCTGAGCCGAAACGGAAAGTGAAACTAGGGCAAAGCCAAGCAGCAATAGAAGTTTAGAATGCGCCATGGGATTAGAATTTGGGAATAGGAAGAAAGCTCAGCTCTCCATAAAGAGAAAGCCGAGCCATGTTTTGATTTTAGAAACAGAACTACTTACGGATGAGCTTACCGGAAGTCGTAGCAGAAGGGGTCTCCACCCGGTAGAAATAGACGCCGGGCTGCCAATTGTGGGCTATGATCTGATGCTCTACTAAAGGCTGAAGCTGCTGCTGATGGATCAACTGCCCTACAGCGTTAAATACGCGGAGTTGACCTACTTCCACTGTCCCACTGATTGTAAATTGCGCTCCAAATGGATTAGGGAAAACCGCAACTTTTGAGTGCTGTTGCGGGGATATTGACCAACTGCGCTTATTCCCGTCCGGGTAAATATTCGCACCGTTCAATAGCGAAAAGACTTCAGCTATGGTTGAGAAAGGCTGCTTCACTTTCGCCCTTACGGTCAATTGGTCGCCCTTTCCAAGTTCCAGGAATTGCTGTTCTAGTGGAAGCCAGATGCCATGAAAGTGCCCGGTCTGAGCATTCACGGCATATCCCTCTTCCTGTAACCTGAAACCTCCTTCCCCACGGATTTCCAGTATTTCAAGGTGCTCGGGAGAAAGGATAAACTCAAGCCCAATTAACCATAGCTGTTGGTACGCTTCCTCCGGTGATAATCGAAGCTCGATTATTCCGCCTTCCGATAGATCCCCTCTTATTTCTGATTTCAAGCCGGCTAGCGGAACGCTGTTTGCGGAACTATTGGTAGTGATGCATTGATTGCAGGATACCTTTACATCTCCTGTTTTAACCGCAATAAAATTGATGTTTGACACGCCTGACAACGGGACATCAGCCACAGTTGCCGTCTCTGTAATTAAGCTTAAGGCGTTTTCATTTAAGCTGCCGCCATTTAAAACGCCAGCATTAACTATCCGCCAAGATTGAAAGCCTTCCGGGTAAACATCAAACAGAATTGCCCTTCTCATCCCAATTTGGTCAAGGAGGCTTATAGAGTTGCTTAAGTTGAAATCAGCCGAAACAACCGACCATGGGCTGGTAAAAGGAGCGACACCCAAATTATAGCCTGATACCAGTGCAATATCCAGATCATCTAAGCCACAATCAGGCTCAGATAGGTTAAACCCAGGGCTCACCAGATAATCTCCTCCGCCAACAACAATACCAGAAAAATCTCCAGCAGCATCCGTTTGAGTATAAACAGGCGTAAAATCTGGCATATTGGTGCTTGAAATAACAACCGTAGCATTTGCTATACTATGATTAATGGCCCCCATGCAGTTCTGGAGCGACGTTATAGTCCCGGAAAGCACAGCCCCCTCGTTAAAGATACAAGAAGCACTAGAACTTGATATGGTATAGGGGTTATCTATTCCTATTGAATCTTCAGTTGCCAACGTTATCATCACTAAAGAATCGATTTCTGCTGTAACAGTATCCCCCAATTGCCCAAAAAACTCAAAGGCAAAAAGTGTCAGGCTTGTATCGGGCATGGACGGCAATTGAAAGTTAGTAGCAGCAGAGGTGCTCAGCCTGCTTATTGTAATTGAATTTATTGATGTAACCTCCAAATCATAGTCATCTGCCTCAAGCGCATTGCCTAACGTGGCATTGAGATTGCTCCCATTAGGGGAAATAGAAACTGTAATTTTTAAATGTTCCAAAGCGCCCGTTGGGGGGTTGGACATGCTCACCTCGTAAGTATTGCAATCGCTTCCCGTTGGAATCAGAGCAAGGTCAGGAATTGTATCTACCTGAGCGGGTACCATAATACCAGTGAAGAAAAAAGCAGAAAAGAGAAAAGCGTATTTTTTCATGTTTTAGTTTTCTTTCATACCACAGGAAGGCTTCCGAAGTATAGGGATTCAAGTAAATAGGTTGAAATAGAACGCTGGTTTACGACACTGTAAAGTTAGCAAATGCCCGAACATTGCCGAAGCAGAAACCCCCTTTTTAACAGTAACTTTTGTCAACTTTTGCCCTGGCAGACGCTCGATTGATTCCAAGTGCTTCTCTCCCCTCCCATGCCAACTAAAACTGCCAATTCTGCTCCTACTCCCGCCAAAAGACCTGCCACTCCCCTGCCATTTCTGCAATATTGTCAGGAAAACCGTTTTGGCACGTCCTGTGATAGGACATAGATGAGCCTGTGGGCTCGCTATATCATTGTTTAACAAAACGGATTCTAAAGATTATGAAGCCCATCAATGACAGAGTTGTGGTCAAGCCCGCCCAGGCAGAAGAAAAGACACAGGGCGGCATCATTATTCCTGATACAGCCAAGGAAAAGCCACAGCGTGGCGAAGTGGTTGCAGTAGGTCCAGGCAAGGACGGCAACGCAATGACCGTTAAGGCTGGCGATATCGTACTTTACGGTAAGTATGCAGGCCAGGAGCTGCAGTATCAGGGCCAGGATTACCTGATCATGCGCGAAGACGACATCCTTGTCATCCTGGAAGGCAACGAATAAGCCTTTCCGCTCTTACATCCCAATCCTAACCTTTTTAACAAAACAAAAAAATCAAGCTTACAATGGCTAAAGAAATTAGCTTTGATAGAAATGCCCGGGAAGGACTGCGCAAAGGCGTAGACGCTCTGGCCAATGCAGTAAAAGTAACCCTCGGCCCTAAAGGCCGTAATGTGGTCATCCAAAAAAGCTTCGGCGCACCTCAGGTAACGAAGGACGGTGTGACGGTAGCCAAAGAAATTGAACTGGAAGACGCCGTACAGAACATGGGCGCTCAGATGGTCAAGGAAGTCGCGTCTAAGACAGCAGATATCGCTGGTGATGGTACGACTACGGCTACCATTCTGGCTCAGGCTATGGTGGCTGCCGGCCTGAAGAACGTAACCGCAGGTGCCAACCCGATGGACCTAAAGCGTGGCATCGATGCTGCGACTAAGGCCGTGATTGCCAACCTCAAGGAGCAGTCTGAGGTAGTAGGCGACGACTTCGAGAAAGTGAAGCAGGTGGGTTCCATCTCTGCCAACAACGACGAGGAAATTGGTACACTGATCGCTGACGCGATGAAGCGTGTATCCAAGGACGGTGTCATCACTGTGGAAGAAGCCAAAGGTACAGACACCTACGTAGACGAAGTACTGGGTATGCAGTTCGACCGCGGCTACCTGTCTCCTTACTTCGTAACCGACACCGAGAATATGGTGACGGAGTATGAAAACCCATACATCCTGATCCACGATAAGAAAATCTCCAACATGCAGGACATCGTACCTGTACTGGAGCAAGTGGTGCAGGCTGGCCGCCCGCTGCTGATCATCGCAGAGGACATTGAGAGCCAGGCACTGGGCGTACTCGTTGTGAACCGCCTGCGCGCACAGCTGAAGGTTGTTGCCGTGAAAGCGCCAGGTTTTGGCGACCGCCGCAAAGCCATGCTGGAAGACATTGCCATCCTGACCGGTGGCACCGTGATCAGCGAAGAGAAAGGCTACAAGCTCGAGAATGTGGGCATGGAGCATCTGGGCTCTGCTGAGAAGATCACCGTGGACAAAGACAACACCACTATCGTAAACGGTAGCGGTGACGAGAGCCAGATTCAGGCACGTATCAATCAGATCAAGCAGCAAATCGAAGCCACCACTTCCGACTACGACCGGGAGAAGCTGCAGGAGCGCCTTGCCAAACTGTCAGGCGGTGTAGCTGTACTGTACGTAGGTGCTGCCACTGAAGTGGAAATGAAAGAGAAGAAGGACCGTGTGGATGATGCCCTGCACGCGACCCGTGCGGCCGTGGAAGAAGGTATCGTTGCCGGTGGTGGCGTGGCACTCGTTCGTGCGATCGCTGCAATCGAAAACATGAAGGGCGCCAACGAGGACGAGACCATTGGTATCCAAATCGTTCGCAAAGCTCTGGAAGCACCACTGCGCACTATCGCGGACAACGCAGGTATGGAAGGCTCTGTGATCTTCCAGCGGGTGAAGGAAGGCGAAGGCAGCTTCGGCTACAATGCCCGCACTGATGTCTTCGAAGACCTGAAGCAAGCCGGTGTGATCGACCCGACTAAGGTGACACGCATCGCGCTGGAGAACGCCGCTTCTATTTCAGGCATGCTGTTGACTACCGAGTGTGTGATCAGCGACAAGCCAGAGCCGGAAGGCGCTGGTGCAGGTATGCCAGGTGGTATGCCAGGTGGTATGCCGGGCATGATGTAATCATGAATCCGTAAAAGTAACGCTCGCAGCTCCTGATTTTTGCTGCAGCGGATACAACATAAGCCTTCTTGCCTCCCTTATAGGTAAGAAGGCTTTTCTTTTCACAGTCCTTAAAAAACAACAACGATGCTACGTTACCTATTACCCGTTTTTATACTGGCGCTGTCCCTGAGCAGCTGTGTGGGCTATCAAAAATACGAAGCAGCCCTGGCCGACCGCGACAAACTACAGACCAACTACAACGATCTCGAACAGCAGCTGGAAACCGCTCAGTCTCAAAACAAAACCCTGCGGGAGCAAAAAACCAACCTGGAGAAGGACGTGGCCGAAACCCGTCAAGACCTCCGTACCCTCCAAAACCGCTACAATCAGCTTGACAAAGCCAATGAAGACCTGCTCAAACGCTACGACCGCATGCTGGAGCAGAATGAAAAAATGCTGGAATCCTCCTCTGACGAACGCCAGAACCTGATGGCGCAGCTGACGCTCAAAGAACAGGAACTCGACCGGCGGGAACGCCAACTGCGGGAACTGGAATCCGAAATCAAGCAGCGGGAAACCGAAACGGAGGCCTTGCGCAAAAGCCTGGTGGAACGCGAAGCCCGCGTCAATGAGCTCGAATCGGCTATTACCGAAAAAGACGAAAAGCTGAAAGCCCTGCGCGAGCGCATCAATCAGGCCCTCCTTGGCTTTTCGGATACCGACCTGACCGTGCGGGAACAAAACGGCAAAGTCTACGTCTCCCTGAGCCAGAATCTACTCTTCCCGTCCGGCAGCAAAACCATCAACAGCGCGGGCAAAGATGCCATTCAGAAAGTAGCGGAAGTGCTCAAAAACAACCCGGATATTGCCATCACGGTAGAAGGCCATACCGATACCGATGGAGACGCCGCCTTCAATTGGGACCTGAGCGTGGGCCGGGCCACTTCAGTCGTCAAGGTACTCACGGCCGATGGACTGGACCCCGCGCGCATCACCGCCGCCGGGCGTGGGGAGTTCTACCCCGTTGCCTCCAATGATACAGCCAAAGGCAAAGCCCAAAACCGGCGAACGGAAATTATTCTGACGCCGAAGCTGGAGGCGTTGTATGAACTAATTGGAGAGTGAGGTTTTAATTGCCGGGTAATTTTAGAAGGCTTACCCGGCAATTATTTGTTGCAGATACCAAACAGATTTTCTAACTTAAGAGTCAAAATCAAATAATCATTCATCCATGACGCTCACCAGGGATATCACCCTATCACTTCCTGAACAGGAAGGGCTGCAAATCAGTCTGACTGATCCTATGTCCGTTACTGATTTCGAGCAGTTTTGTGCAGCAAATCCGGATATTCGTGCGGAGCGCTCTGCGGATGGGAAAGTCTGGATTATGGCTCCAGTGAACTTAGAATCGGGCTATTACGAGGGTGAAGTCTTGGGAGAACTACGCAATTATTGCCTTCGCACCCGCAACGGGAAAGCGTTCAGCCCCTCGACTGGATTCCAGTTGCCCGATGGCTCCACCCGGGCAGCAGATGCTTCATGGGTATCAAATGAACGGCTCAGCCAGCTGACACAGGCACAACGACAAACTTTTCCACCAATAGTCCCCGCTTTCGTTATTGAAATCCGGTCTAAAACCGATGCCCGTTCTGCTTTGGAGCAAAAAATGCAGGAAACCTGGATTGCCAACGGCGTACAACTCGCTTGGCTAATCGACCCTCAGGCACAGCAGGTGGTCGTTTACAGCCCGGAAAGAACGCCCCTTATTATTGATGGATTTGATCAAACTATAGATGCCTCACCTATTCTGCCGGACTTTGAGTTTGACTTACGCCTGTTGATCTTCTAAAGCGGAAAAACCTCCCCCGCCATTTCCACCGACTTCCCGAAACGGTCAATATCCACCCCTGTATCTGCGCCAATATCACGGAAGTAGTACACCATGTTTTCGGTAGGCATATTACCCGTCAGGTCATCCTTGGCCATGGGGCAGCCGCCGTAACCGCGAATGGCACCGTCAAAACGCCGGCAGCCGTGCTCATAGGCCGTGGCGACTTTCTCTTTCCAGGCCGTGGGGGTGGTGTGGAAATGCGCCCCGAATTCAATATCCGGGTAATGGGGCGTAATATTGCTGAACAGGTAACGGATGCTCTCCGGGCTGGCCACGCCAATGGTATCCGAAAGCTGTAAAATGCGGATGCCCATATCCACAAGGCGGTCGGTCCACTGCTCGACAATCTCCACATTCCAGGGGTCGCCGTAGGGATTGCCGAAGCCCATGGAAATGTAGACCACAAGCTCCTTACTGCTGGCGGTGCAGATATCCTGGATTTGTGCCACCCGCTCGATAGACTCTTCTATAGTGGCGTTGGTATTTCGAAGCTGAAAGGTTTCTGAGATGGAGAACGGGTAGCCCAGGTAATCGATTTGTTCAAATTGGGCAGCATCATTCGCGCCCCGGCGGTTAGCCACGATAGCCAGGAGTTTGGTCTTCGTCTTTGAGAGGTCGAGCTGACCGAGCACCTCCGCCGTATCCCGCATTTGGGGAATGGCTTTGGGCGATACAAAACTGCCGAAGTCCAGGGTATCAAACCCCACTTGCAGCAGCTGATTGAGGTACGCTGCTTTGGTTTCGGTAGGAATAAAAGGCTTGATGCCCTGCATAGCATCCCGGGGGCATTCTATAATTTTGACCATGGACAGGTTTTGGTTAGGGTGTGCGCTAAGAGATGCTATGTTTGCATCTCGAAAACTGTTCTGATCCAAAAACGTTAACGCTAATATAAGCACTAAAAACATGAATAAGAACAAGGCGATTTACACATTGGTTGGCTTCATTATTGCCGGGCTTGGCTTTTCTTCTATCATCCTCAGCCTTGTGGGCGCCAAGCTCTCCTTTCTGGTTTGGATTGATGATTTTGGCGCACTGAGCGGCTTTGTCATCAAGCTACTGATGATCATCAGCGGTATTGTAATGATTTACCTCGCACGTACCGATTTCAGCGGAGAGGAGCCGGTTTAGCCCCCCTGCCCTTCCGGCTCAATCGCGTAACGCGCCTGCGCTTTTTCCTGCGCCACGGCCTCTACCGTACGGTCCGACACTTTGGCCTCCAGCCAGGAAATGATATCCAGGTACAGGAATGGGCGGCGCTCGTAGGGGTCTGACTCGTGCTTCAGCAGGCGGTCACGCAGATTGCTAAACTCCTCCTTCAGGTCTTCCTCCATAATCCGGGGCACCCGGCGGATGAAGCGGAAAATCTCCTTCTGTACGGCGTGCAGCTCCTCCATTTTTGATAGAAAACGATACACCGACTTCACCTGATACTCCACCAGCTGAGCATTGCCCAGTTCGTAGTGGGCGATAAGATTGAGAATGCGCGCAAAGCACTGTATGTCGGCCCGGTAGTCCGGGTTCTTCTGATTGATGATCAGGTTGAGGTAATCAATAGCTTTATCATTGTCGCCACTACCAAAGTACAGGCAGGCAATCCGGTAGTAGAAGACCATCTCCCGGCGTTCATCCCAGTTGTAGCGGTCCTCTTCGATGGCTTTCATCAGGTCAGGCACCAACTCCAGCCCCTTGCTGAAGGTACCGGTCAGGAAATGCTGCTTAATGGAATGGATGTAGTGGTAGAGGTAATAAAGCCCTTCTATATTCTTGCTCTGACTGAGCCCATATTTATCTTTGAAGGCCCGGAGCTCCTTCAATGCCTCTCCAAAGCGATTGTACTGAAGGGTGTTAAACAGGGAATTGAGCAGGTTGTGCAGCCCTTTGAGGTAGAGCGGCGCATAAATCGAGCGATAATCCGGGTGCTCAGTAAATAAATCCACCCACTTTTGCGCATAGCGGTAGCAAAGCGCAAACTCCTGCGTCATGTGATAATACCAGACGTGTGACTGGCAGAAGTAAAGCTTCCCGAAGAAATCCAGCTCCTGATAATCCGCTTTAGGCAGGTTGGACTGGAAAAACTCCCGCACGTAGAAATAGTCTTTTTCATTGCGCACATAGCCCACCTTGAGGTAAAGCCCATACAGCTGCAGGGAGAGATTGGAAAACTGATTCGTATGGTTGAGACGCTCGGAGAGTTGCAGGGCCTCGGCGGTCAATGCTTCTGCCCGGCCCTCGATACTCCGGGTAATGTACTGGCCTTCAATCAGCTTCTCGAACTCCACGATCTCCATTGCCAGTGTCATGAGGCGGCACTCATAGGCGCGCTCCTTGGCTTTCGCCAGCATGTCAAGCGCCTGCCGGTACAGCCCTTTATCGTACAGCACCCGCGCGTAGTCCACCATTTCCCGCAGTTGGATATCCTCGTTGTGGTTGGCATTGAGCAGGCGAAGGCTGACCAGCAACTGCTTGTACAAATGTGCTTTCAGGTTAGACAACTGCCGCTTCTTGATGGCCGGTATTTTTTTCAGGATCTGCGACTCATCATAAGCCTTATACTTATCCATAAAGTCGAAAAGCTTCAGAAAAAGGATATCATCCGAAGCCTGATTGCGGCGGACAAACAGCCGAAAGTGCCGCTTTTCAGCACGGGTCAGGGATTTGATAAGGGCGAGCAGGTCATCAGTCTTCTGCTTGGGCATTGTAATTTGTTCTTATCTAATTCACTATGTATCAACAACTTGAAAGCTGTAACCATCCATTCCCGCATAGTAGTAGCAAGCGATTCTGGTTTTAGGAGCCGTACGGAAGCTCCCATATTTGCCGTTCGGCTAAAGCAATCGGTCAATGAGGCTTGGCTTTGCCAAATTAAACCGAAGTAAGCAAAAATACACTTTTGCACCCAAAAAAATGGATTATGACTGACAACCAGGTATTCATATTTGATACAACGCTCCGCGATGGAGAACAGGTACCGGGCTGTAAGCTCAACATGGACCAGAAGGTGGAAATCGCCCGGCAGCTCGAAAAGCTGGGCGTTGACATTATAGAGGCCGGCTTCCCCGTTTCCTCACCTGGTGATTTCCAGGCGGTGCAGGAAGTGTGCCGGGCGGTTACGGAGCCTACAGTCTGCGGCTTGTCACGAGCAGTGGAAAATGACATCAAAACAGCGGCCGAAGCCCTGCAATACGCCAAACGCCCAAGGATACATACCGGTATTGGCACTTCTGATTCGCACATCAAATACAAGCTGCGCAGCACGCAGGAGGATATTCTGGAGCGGGCAGTAGCAGCGGTTAAATACGCGAAGTCTTTTGTGGAGGACGTGGAATTCTACGCCGAAGATGCCGGCCGTACAGATAATGAATACCTCGCCCGTGTGCTGGAAGCTGTTATCAAAGCAGGGGCCACCACCCTCAACATCCCGGATACCACCGGCTACTGCCTCCCGGAGGAGTATGGCGCTAAAATCCGCTACCTGCGCGAAAATGTAAAGGGTATAGAAAAAGCCATCCTTTCCACCCACTGCCATAACGATCTGGGGCTGGCCACAGCCAACTCCATTGCCGGTGTGCAAAACGGGGCACGCCAAATCGAATGCACTATTAATGGTATTGGTGAACGGGCAGGCAATACGTCACTGGAAGAGACCGTAATGATTCTGAAGCAGCGCCCGGACCTGCCCTACTTCAGCAATATTAACTCCAAACTCATCTATTCCACGAGCCGCCTCGTGAGCGAGCGTATGGGCATGCCCGTACAGCCCAATAAAGCCATCGTTGGCGCCAACGCCTTTGCCCACTCTTCCGGTATCCATCAGGATGGAGTGATCAAACGGCGGGATACGTACGAGATCATCGACCCCCTTGAAGTCGGTGTTGACCATTCCAAAATTGTGCTCACGGCACGCTCCGGCCGGGCGGCAATCGCCTACCGCGCCAAGAATATCGGCCATAACCTGACCAAAGATGAATTGGACATCGTTTACGCTGAGTTCCTGATCGTGGCAGATACTATGAAAGAAGTAGACGATGCTGCGCTGGAGCAAATCATTGTCAGAAAAACAGAACACGTAGCTCAAACCGCTTAACCAATGGGCAAAACCTTATTCGATAAAATCTGGGATAACCACCTCGTCTCTCAGGTAGGTGAGGATACACAGGTCCTCTACATCGACCGCCACTTCATACACGAGGTGACGAGCCCGCAGGCGTTTGCGGGTTTGGAAAAACGGGGCATTCCGGTCTTCCGCCCACAGCAAACCGTGGCTACGGCAGACCACAACGTGCCCACCAAAGATCAGCACCTGCCCATCCGGGAGGAACTGTCCCGCTTTCAGGTGGATAAACTGACGGAGAACTGCGAAAAGTTTGGTGTGGAACTCTACGGCCTGGGGCACCCCTATCAGGGCATTGTGCACGTCATCGGGCCGGAGCTCGGCATCACCCAACCCGGCATGACTATCGTTTGCGGCGACAGCCACACCTCCACCCACGGGGCCTTTGGCTGTATTGCATTTGGGATTGGCACGAGTCAGGTGGAACAAACCTTAGCTACTCAGTGCGTCCTGCAGCGCAAGCCTAAGCGGATGCGCATCAGCGTGGACGGGGAATTGCAGCCCGGCGTGACGGCTAAAGATATTATCCTCTACATCATCGCCCAGCTGACCGCAAGTGGCGGCACCGGGCACTTTGTGGAGTATGCAGGCTCGGCTATCCGCGCCCTGAGCATGGAAGGCCGAATGACCATCTGCAATATGAGCATAGAGATGGGCGCCCGGGGCGGCATGATTGCACCGGACGACACCACTTTCGAGTACATCAAAGGGCGGGAATTTGCGCCCAAGGGAGCTGATTTCGATGCAGCGGTGGAGCGTTGGTCTCAACTTTACACGGATGAGGATGCGACCTTTGATCAAGAATATCACTTCAAGGCAGAGGATATTGAGCCGATGATCACCTACGGTACCAACCCGGGCATGGGCATTGGCATTAGTCAGGCGGTACCCGAAGTGCCCGCCGGCAACGTCACCTTTGAGAACTCCCTGAAGTACATGGGACTACAAGGCGGGCAGGCCATGAAGGGTCAGAAAATCAACCACGTCTTCATCGGCAGCTGCACCAATTCCCGGATTGAGGACCTGCGTGCGGTGGCTGCTTTTGTAAAAGGCAGGAAGAAAGCCGACCACGTGAACGTGATGGTGGTGCCCGGTTCCAAACAGGTAGAAGCTCAGGCGAAAGCGGAAGGGCTGCACGACATCCTCACCGCTGCCGGTTTTGATTTCCGGGAGCCCGGTTGTTCGGCCTGCCTGGGCATGAACGAAGACAAGGTGCCTGCCGGCGAATACTGCGTGTCCACCTCCAACCGCAATTTCGAAGGGCGGCAGGGGCCCGGCGCCCGCACCATTCTGGCCAGCCCGCTCATGGCGGCAGCTACGGCCATTTACGGCGAACTGGTGGATGTCCGCGAATTGCTCAATCAGAATTAGACCCAAACAGACATGGAAAAATTCCAAACCTTACATAGCAGCGCTGTACCCCTGCCCATTGAGGAAGTGGACACCGATCAGATCATTCCCGCCCGCTTCCTGAAAGCGACGACCCGGGAAGGCTTTGGCGATAATCTCTTCCGCGACTGGCGCTATCAGAACGACGATACGCCCAAGCCTGATTTTGTGCTCAACAATCCGGCCTACGATGGTACAATTCTGGTGGCCGGGCGCAACTTCGGTTGTGGCTCAAGCCGGGAGCATGCAGCCTGGGCCTTGTACGACTACGGTTTCCGGGCGGTGGTTTCCAGCTTTTTTGCGGACATCTTCCGGGGCAATGCACTAAATAATGGCCTGCTGCCGGTACAGGTGAGCGAAGACTTCCTGCACGATATCTTCTCTGCCATTGAGCAAGACCCGCAGGCGACCTTCACCATCGACCTGGAGCAGCAGCAATTTACCATTGATGCCACAGGGCAGTCCACCGATTTCGAAATCGATGCCTACAAAAAGCACTGCCTGCTGAACGGGCAGGACGACATCGACTTTCTGCTCAGCATTAAAGACAAAATTGAAACCTATGAGCAACAGCGACAGGCTGCTGCCGTATAAGTTTTACACTCAAATCGTTAAAGACCATGAACTTATCCAACGCACCCAAGACAAAAATCGCCCTCCTGCCTGGTGACGGCATCGGTCCGGAGGTCACCGAACAAGCCATCAAAGTGATGGATGCGGTAGCCGAGCGTTTCGATCAGCATTTTGAATACTGCCATGCCGACGTCGGGGCCATTGCCATCGACCGCCACGGCAGCCCGCTGCCGGAGGAGACGCTGGAAGCCTGCCTCAATGCCGATGCCGTGTTCTTCGGTGCCATCGGCCACCCAAAATATGATAATGACCCTTCCGCCAAGGTACGCCCGGAACAGGGGCTGCTGCAACTGCGGAAGTCGCTGGGGCTGTACGCCAATATCCGCCCGGTAACCACCTATGAAAAGCTCCTGCACCTCTCCCCTTTACGGGAAGACCGCATCAAGGGCACCGATATGGTGATTTTCCGGGAGCTCACAGGCGGCATTTACTTCGGAGAGAAAAACACTGCCGAGGACGGGCAGTCGGCCTATGATACCTGTTCCTATCAGGTAGACGAGATCGACCGCATCACCCGCCTGGCCTTTGAGCAGGCGATGCTGCGCCGCCAGAAAGTCACACTGGTGGACAAGGCCAATGTACTCGAAACCTCCCGATTGTGGCGGCGGGCCGTGCAGGCGATTGCCCCCGAATACCCGGAAGTGGAGCTGGACTTCATGTTTGTGGACAATGCTGCCATGCAGCTGATTCAGTACCCCAGTCAGTTTGATGTCATCCTGACCAGCAATATGTTTGGGGACATCCTCAGTGATGAGGCCAGCGTTTTGGCAGGATCTATGGGCCTGTTACCCTCGGCTTCGGTGGGCGTGCACACTTCCATGTTTGAGCCCATTCACGGTTCCTTCCCGCAGGCCGCAGGGCAGGACATTGCCAACCCCATGGCGGCTATTCTTTCTGCTGCGATGCTGGTAGAGTCTCTCGGTATGAACGAGGCTGCAAAGAGCATACGCACCACCGTACAGTACGTATTGGAAAAAGGCATTGGCACACCCGAGCTTAAACCGAATATTGTTTATGGTTGCAGTAAGATTGGCGACCTCATCGCCCACCTCGTGGCGGACCCGGAGGAGGAAATCCTGGTGCGGGAGGACAAGGCGAATCAGCAAATGTCAACGATCATTTAAGACTTAACGATTTGAGATTTCCCGGAGGAGCCTGCCCGTTGGGTAGGCTCGTCTTTTTTTGGGGACGCCGTTAATTCATCGCCTCCCGGTATTTCGCCCGGAAAGCAGAAGGCGAAAGCCCTTTGACTGCTTTTTACAACCTGCCGGATCCAGATAGAAAGCCCGGCCTGCTGGTGTAGAGCTTAATCCAGGACCATTCCAGGAGCCCTGCCCCAGCTTATACCTAGAAAGAACCTGCCGGATTCCGGTAAAGACTGGGAAAAGCTCCCCGATAGGATGCCTGGGCTTGCTGGTGTAGAGCTTAAACCAAGGCCTACCCAAGAGCTCTGCTCCAGCTTTTCCCATGGAAGAACCTGCCTGAGAGCCAAAAGGAGGCTACACTGTAACCACTTCATAACCGCCTATTTCAGCCTGAAAACTTCGCGACCTTCGCGACCTCAACCTCTGCGTTCTTTGCGTGCACTCCATTCTTCCCCTTTGTATATCCACCGCGAGTTCGTAATTTCCCGCCACACCAAAACAGCGCACGATTGAGTACCGCACCCATCGAGATATTGCAGCAATACTGGGGGTACGACCGCTTCCGCCCCCTGCAGGAAGACATCATACAGTCGGTCCTTGATGGGAAAGATACGCTGGCCCTGCTACCCACCGGTGGGGGCAAGTCCATCTGCTTTCAGGTGCCCGCGCTGGCACGGGAAGGCATCTGCATTGTGGTCTCCCCCCTCATCGCGCTGATGAAAGATCAGGTAGAAAACCTGCGCAAGCGGGGCATTTTGGCGGAAGCCATCTACTCCGGCATGCGCAAAAGCGATATTGACCGCATCCTGGACAACTGCATCTATGGCAAGACCAAGTTCCTCTATCTCTCCCCCGAACGCCTGACCACCGAGCTCGCCCGGGTGCGCATCAGCCGTATGCCCGTCAATCTGCTGGCGGTGGATGAAGCGCACTGTATCTCGCAGTGGGGGTACGATTTCCGGCCGCCCTATCTGGATATTGCCAGCATCCGGGAACTCTTGCCGGAAAAAGTGCCTGTCCTTGCCCTCACCGCCACCGCTACCCCGGAAGTCGTGCGCGACATTCAGGAAAAGCTGGAATTCCCGGAGCCCAACGTCTTGCAAAAGAGCTTCAGCCGCTCCAATCTGTCCTACTCCGTCCTCTACGAAGAAGGCAAAGACCAGAAGCTGGTCGATATTTTCAAGCGGGTAAAAGGCTCGGGCATTGTGTACGTACGCAACCGCCGGAAGACCAAGGAGGCAGCTATGCTCCTGCGCCGCCACGGCATCTCAGCCGACTACTACCACGCCGGGCTGACGAGCGAAGAGCGGAGCCAAAAGCAGGAGGCCTGGATGAGCGGGAAGTGCCGGGTTATGGCCTGCACCAACGCCTTTGGCATGGGCATCGACAAACCGGATGTGCGGGCGGTTGCCCACCTGGAACTCCCGGACAGCCTGGAGGCCTACTTTCAGGAGGCAGGCCGGGCCGGGCGGGATGGAGAAAAAGCCTACGCCGTCCTGCTCTACCAATCGCAGGACGGGCAGCGGCTGCTTAAACAGTTTGAGCAGGCTTTTCCCCCACTGGAGGAAGTGCGGCGGGTCTACCGGGCGCTTGGCAGCTATTTTCAATTGGCGGTAGGCAGCGGAGAGGGGGAAAGCTTCGACTTTGACATCGTGACGTTTACTCAGAACTTTCAGCTCAATATTTTCACCACCTACAGTGCCCTGCGCATTCTGGAGCAGTCAGGCTGGATTGCCCTGACAGAAGCCGTCTTTATTCCTTCCCGCCTTCAGATTATTGTAGGCAAGGAGGTCTTGTACGACTATCAGTTGCGGCACTCGAAGCTGGATAAGCTTCTCAAGGTTATCCTCCGTACCTATCAGGGCGCCTTTCAGTACCCCATCAAACTGCGGGAGGGGCAACTGGCCAACTTTCTCAATATCACCCGCGATCAGCTTCAGCAAATGCTCCGCAAGCTGCATCAGGATGAGATCGTGGACTATCAGGAGCAAAAGGACATGCCGCAGATCCTCTTTCTAAAGGAGCGGGTAGATGCCGACAACCTCCTCATCGACCATCAATTGCATAATTTTCGCAAAAACCGGCAGTACGAGCGCATTCAACAGGCCATCACCTACGCCGAGACGCCCGTCTGCCGCTCCCGTCAACTGCTCGCCTACTTTGGGGAAACCGACAGTGAGAAGTGCGGCATCTGCGATGTCTGCACCGGCCGTACCAAAGCCGAGCTCAGCACCGAAGATTACGAAAAGTACAAAGCCAAAATTGAGCAACTGCTGAGGCGCGAGCCCCTGAGCCTGAAAGCCCTGATGGAATCTTTCCCGCCCCGGCGCGAAGAGCAGGTGCTCAAAGCATTGGAATACCTTCTGGACGAAGGCTTTATTGACCAAACCGAAGACCGACTGCATTGGAACGCCTGATTTGCACCGTCACCAACGACCTGACCTACGATCAGCGTATGATCCGGATCTGTACGAGCCTGAGCCGGGCGGGGTATGCGGTGACGCTTGTGGGGCGGCAGCGGCCGGGCTCGGTGCCGCTTACGGAGCGCCCGTTTGAGCAAGTGCGGCTGCGGTGCCGTTTTGATGCCGGCAAGCTGTTTTACCTGGAGTACAACCTCCGGCTTTGGTGGTGGCTGGCATGGCAGCGCTTCGATGCCGCGTGCGCGGTGGATTTGGATACCATCTTGCCGGCCTTTTTCTGGTGCCGCCTGAAGGGCAAGCCCTGTGTGTACGATGCGCATGAATACTTTACAGAAGTGCCTGAGGTGGTACGCCGACCGATGGTGCAGCGGATTTGGTCGGCGGTGGCCCGCCTGACGATCCCGCGCCTGCGCTATGCCTACACCGTGGGACCTGAGCTGGCCCGTATTTTTGAGGAACGCTATGGCACGCCCTTTGCAGTAGTCCGCAATGTACCCTTCGCCCGGGCGGAATTCCCGGACGCGCCTAAACCTCATCCCCGCATTATCCTTTACCAAGGTGCGCTAAACGAAGGCCGGGGGCTGGAGACCGCCATCGCCGCCATGCAGCAGGTGGACAATGCCGTCCTCTGGCTGGCCGGAGAAGGCGACCGTTCGCAGGCGCTCAGAGAGCAGGTGCAGGCACTTGGGCTGGAGGACAAGGTGCGCTTTCTGGGTTATCTGCAACCGGAGGAACTGCGCGGCATCACGCCCAAAGCCTACATCGGGCTCAATCTGCTGGAAAACCGGGGGCTGAGCTACTACTACTCCCTCGCCAATAAAGCGTTTGATTATCTGCAGGCAGGCGTGCCCGCCATCCACATGGCGTTCCCGGAATACGAGGCGCTGCATCGGGCGCACCCTGGCTTTTTGCTGCTCGACAAGCTGGAACCTGCCGCACTCTCCAATACCCTTAACCGGATATTACAGGACGAGGTGTTGTACAATCAGCTCCGGGAAGCCTGCAGGACCGCTGCAGTGGAATTGACCTGGGAACGGGAGGAGGAGCGGTTGCTGAAGGTTTACAGGTCAGCGGTGAGAAGCGATTTTTAAGCCCTTTGATATCCCACGTTGACCACCTTTTTTTGCTCTTCTTTCCTTTTTTCTTCGTCGGTCCTGATTTCCTGTTCTACTTCTTTTTGAACGACTTTCCACCACATGATCGCAGGTATCAAGTCCCCGGAATGAGCTTCCAGGCGGTAGGCAATGGATAAACTTAACCGCTCTTTACCGTTTAGTATCCTACTCAACCGAGCGACATGAAGCCCTATGTCTGCGGCTAATTCTTGTTGCTTCTTGTCCGTTGCTTTCAAATATTCCTTTAAAAAATAGATGGTTGTTTTATTTTGATCAAACTGGGCCTGGTCAATGTATTCCTTCATCTGGTATTTTATCCGCAGTATACCCGAAAGTACGCGCTCTTCAGGTGTCCTGTTTGCCAATCTCTTTAACCTGTCTTCTTTCAGTTGCCGTTCCGCTTCTTCTTCCTCTTCGGCATTAAGATCAGGAGGAAACACAAAAGCCTCTGCCAGTTCTTCTTTGGTATACTCGCTTAAGAGTTTTTCATACAGGCTTTTGTAGTATTCTTTTTGTTTATCTTCCATTATTTAGATATTCATTAATTAAACGCTCAGCATCTGCCAGTTCAACAAACAAGTTTTTTCCTAATTGCCGGAAGCCGTATTTGGACACATAATGTCCGATTAACTCTGTTTTTGGCCGCAAAGAAACGTATCCTTCATAATCCCTCTTGAAGGACTGTTCAGAAGCAAATGCAAGAAGACAACCAGCCAGGTGATCGTATCTTTTCTTCCTTCCCACGTCTCTGCGGTTCACTTCAATCAAACAAATGCGGATTCTAAACTCTCCCGGAATGTCTTTAAATGAAATTAAGCCGAGTATCTCTTCATCTGAATCCAATCTGATTTTATAGGTTTCATGGCGCTTTTCGAGGGTCCAGTCAAATTGGAATGCATTGTTTTTCTCGATATTTGCCCAATCTTTTCCTTCTACTGGTTCTACTCTTGCCCCAATGAGCTCTCCAGGTGATTTATGACGCACTTTCATCACTTAAAAATAAAAAAGTTAACATAAAAAGTCAATTTTATTGATAATTCCTATTGATATCTTTCTGAAGATAGCTCAAACCAGTTGCCTTCATCTGGTATTCTTGTAGGTTATCAACCTACATTTAGTTCTGTTTCAATTAATTATGGAGTTCTGCGTAGACGGCCGCATCGCTCTCCTAAACAACATCAAAACCCAACTATTAATTACAAAGAGCAGCATAAACATAAAAACCTATAAATCCCATAGATTTTATTTTATTTTTTATCCCTGACAATGAGCCGATTAGACGGTTGACCTCAAAAAACACTGGCATCGTACCAAAATTTTACATAGATTTGCATTCAACAATCTCTTCTAAGAGGAAAGCCCTCTGTTTGGAAGCGATTTTATGAAGAAGGGTGGAGAGATCGGGCTCTGTGAAACCCTGGCAACCGCACGAAAGTGAAAGGTGCCAATTCCCGCCAAAAAATGTTGCCTCTGGCAGCGATTGGAAAAATAAAATCAGAGTATCCAATGTCTTCATTTCACGTTTCCACATTACTACCTGCTACTGTACCGAACCTTACACCTGTGCACCCTTTGATGCGCTGTTGTATGTGTTGTTGTTGATCCTGTATCCCTATACAGGATGAACCGCTGCTGCTGTGCTGCCTTCCGGGCAGTCCCGGCTGGCTTTATCTGTTTGTTTTCAAACATTACCATTACGCTATAAAATTTGCATTAGCCATGTCAGACTATCGTTATGAAACGCTTCAGCTTCACGCTGGGCAGGAAGAAGTAGAAGGTACCACCCGCTCCCGCGCAGTACCGATTTATCAGACCACGTCCTATACGTTCAAAGACTCTGAGCACGGAGCCAATTTATTTGCGCTCAAGGAGTTTGGCAATATCTATTCCCGCATTATGAACCCTACGGTGGATGTCCTGGAGAAGCGCATCGCAGCGCTCGAAGGTGGCGTGGCTGCGGTTGCGGTAGCCTCCGGGCAGGCCGCTCAATTCATCGCCTTGTCTAACATTCTGGAGACCGGCGACAACCTCGTTTCCAGCGCCAACCTCTACGGCGGCACCTACAATCAATTCAAGGTCAACTTCAAGCGCCTGGGAATTGAGGCCCGCTTTGTAGCCGACGAATCGCCGGAAGCTTACGAAAAGCTCATCGATGAGAATACCAAGGCCCTGTACGTGGAGGCGATTGGCAACCCCAGCTTCAATGTGCCGGACTTTGAGGGCATCGCGGCAGTAGCGAAGAAGTATGACATCCCACTCGTGGTGGACAATACCTTTGGCGCTTGTGGGTACGTCTTCCGGCCTCTCGACCACGGCGCAAACATCGTGGTACAGTCAGCGACCAAGTGGATTGGCGGGCACGGCACAAGCATTGGCGGGGTGATCGTAGACGGCGGCAACTACAACTGGAGCAACGGCAAATACCCGCAGTTTTCTGAGCCGAGCGAAGGCTACCACGGACTGGTATTTGGTGATGTATTCGGAGCCGATGGGCCTTTCGGCAATATCGCTTTTGCCATTCGGGCACGGGTGGAAGGACTACGCGACTATGGCCCGGCACTTAGCCCGTTCAATGCCTTCTTGTTGCTGCAGGGCCTGGAGACGCTGAGCCTGCGGGTACAGCGTACGGTAGACAACGCTCTGGAGCTGGCCCAATGGCTGGAAAAACACCCTAAGGTGGACCATGTCAACTACGCTGGACTGGAGAGCAGCCCTTCACATGCTAATGCAAAAAAGTACCTGCAACATGGCTTCGGCGGTGTCCTTTCCTTCACCATCAAAGGCAGCAAGGAGAATGCAACAAAGTTTGTGGACAGCCTGCAACTGGTCAGCCACCTGGCCAATGTGGGTGATGCCAAGACCCTCATTATTCAGCCCTCTGCCACGACGCACCAACAGCTGAGCGAGGAAGCACAGCTCGCAGCTGGCGTACTGCCCAACTTGCTGCGCGTTTCAGTTGGCATTGAGCACATTGACGACATCCGGGGCGATTTCGAGCAGGCTTTCGCCAAAATCGAAGCAGGCGACCCGGTGCTGGCATAATTTATTTTGGGGGCCGTGTGCCCCCACCTCTTTTTTCCTGATGCAAAACAACACGACCTTGAACTACCTGACCATCGCGGAACCACTGAAACTGGAAAACGGCGCCCAATTAGAGGACGTCCAAGTCGGCTATACAACCTACGGTACGCTTTCGAAAAAAAAGGACAACGTCATCTGGGTCTTCCATGCCCTCACGGCTAATGCGGCGGTAGAGGAATGGTGGCCGGGCCTGTTTGGCTCGGGCAAGCTGCTCGACCCCGACCGTTACTTTATCGTATGTGCCAATATGCTGGGCTCCTGCTACGGCTCTACCAATGCCCGCAGCATCAACCCGGCAACCGGCGCACCTTACGGCAAAGACTTCCCTCATCTGACCGTCCGGGATATGGTCAAAGCCCATCAGCATTTGCAGAAGCATCTGGGCATCAGCCGGATTCAGTTTGGCATAGGCGGCTCAATGGGCGGGCAGCAGTTGCTGGAATGGGCAGTATCCGACCCTGATCTATTTCGTAGCATCTGTGTGCTGGCTACCAACGCGAAGCATTCCCCCTGGGGCATTGCCTTCAATGAGGCCCAACGCATGGCGATCGAGGCAGACCCCACGCTTTATACGGATGCGGAAAATGCCGGCGCGGCTGGTTTGGCAGCGGCACGGGCGGTAGCCATGCTTTCCTACCGTAATTACCGGACCTATCAGAATTCCCAGGAAGAGGACAGCGATGAAGTCCGCAATGGCTTCAAAGCCGCTTCCTACCAACGCTATCAGGGACAGAAACTGGTGGACCGCTTTGATGTACTGTCTTACCTGACCCTTAGCCGGGCGATGGACAGCCATAACCTGGGACGTGGGCGGGGTGGGATTGAAAAGGCACTGGAGCGCATCAACGCCAAAGCGCTGGTCATTGGCATCCACTCCGATGTCTTATTCCCGGTCGAAGAGCAGGCGACGCTGGCCATGCATATACCACAGGCACAGCTCGAGCTCATCGACAGCACCTACGGCCACGATGGTTTTCTCATTGAATTTGCCGAAATCGGCCGCCTGGCTCAACCCTTCCTGGAAGGAACCGTTGCTATTGATAGAAAACGGAAATACCGCCTGCGGGAGCAATCCAAAAACGGCTTCGGCTTCCGCCCGGTGGAGGCGCTGCCGGGAACAGAGAGATTATGACCTGGTCGTGACTGGCATCACTGAAATAGCCTCTGCTTTTATTTTATTTTGCAAACGTAACTCTTAACCACCAAAAACGATATAACCTATGTCACTCAGATTAGGAGAAGAAGCACCTAACTTCAAAGCTCAAACTACCGAAGGTGAAATTGACTTTCACGAATGGCTCGGAGATAGCTGGGGTGTACTCTATTCTCACCCCGCAGACTTTACGCCGGTTTGTACGACCGAACTGGGCCGTACCGCAGCGCTCAAGGAAGAATTTGCCAAGCGTAATGCCAAGGTGATCGCCCTGAGCGTGGATCCGATTGAAGACCACATGAAGTGGCTCAGCGATATTGAGGAAACGCAGAATGTAAAGATGAACTTCCCCATCATCGCAGACTCCGACAAAAAAGTTGCTGTGGCCTACGATATGATCCACCCGGAAGCAGACCAGAAATTCACGGTCCGTTCTGTTTTTGTAATCGATCCGAATAAAAAGATCCGCCTGACGCTGACTTACCCGCCATCAACCGGCCGGAACTTCCACGAAATCCTGCGCGTGATCGACTCTCTGCAACTGACCGACAACTACAGCGTAGCCACGCCGGTAGATTGGGAAGATGGGCAGGAAGTGGTGATCTCGCCTGCCATTTCCAGTGAAGATGCGAAAGACAAATTCCCGAAAGGCTTCAAGGAAATCAAGCCTTACCTACGCATGACACCGCAGCCGAATAAGGACTAATACACCATAAGAATTTAGGTTACGAGACCGGAGTTCTACCTAAGGGTGGGGCTCCGGTTTTCTGTTTGCCAATCCGCTCTTTTGGTCTGCCGGGAAGTTAGTAATTTGTGGGTTCAACAACTTGACCACATGCTAAAGAAGGGGACGTCCGCGGGAATTTTCATGCTGCTGTTGCTGCTATACACCGTATTGCAATGGCGCTACGTAGCCCTTGACTTCTGGAACGACGAACTCTACACCCTCCGCTACTTTGCCTATGCATCCTTCACGGCTATACTAACGGACTATCACGTACCCAACAACCACATCCTCTTCAATGCGCTCAACCGCCTCTACCTCCTGCTGATTGGCGAAACGGACTTTCCCACCCTGCTGCAAAGCCCCGAAAAGCTGCGCGGGCTGATGTTCGTCTACGCCGGGCTAACACTTTGGGGCATATGGAAGCTGGGCGCGCGCTTTTTCAGCCCGCTGACCGGGCTGCTTGCCGTAGCCATTACCGCTACTACCCTGCCCTACCTCAATTTTGCGCTGCAAATCCGTGGGTATGGTTTAAGTGCACTATGGCTTATGGGGTTGTTGTACAGTACACTTAGCTTTCACAAAAAAAGAAGCCGGGAGGCTGCTTTTGGCATCATCGGCTCAGCGGGTGCCCTGATGTATACGGTACCGTCCAACCTGTACTTCATCCTGGCTATTGGGCTGTTTTGGGGGATATTCTGGGTACGGCAAATGCTCCACAGCGGGCTGCATTTACGCAATAAAGCTTTCCAAATCGCCCTGCTCACCGCCATTGGGCTGAAGCTTGCCCTGCTGGCCTATGTACCGGTTTTCGGGCAGGTCTTTAACAATCCCTACGTCACCTACGAGCCCTTCAAGTGGAGCAACCTGACCTACTATGCCCCGGTAGTGCTGGGTGACTTCATAAGCGGTAGATGGTGGCTGTTGCCTTTTGCTGTACTGGGCTATGCGCTGGGGCGCAGGCATTGGCTGCCACAGGCTCAAAGCGCACTGCTGTTGCTCACGGTGCTTGTCCTGCCCTTTCTGTTGGTGTACATCCTTGGCAATACCGCTCCAAAGCGGATTTTCATCCCGTTGGTGCCGGTCTTTGCCCTGTTGTTGTCCATTGGTATTGCGGCAGAGGTAAAGGAACTGCCGCGCTTTCGCTGGCAAGGGGTCGTAGCCCTGCTCCTGGTGGCAGGATACGGCGTTTTCCAGGTCTTCCAGAGCTGGAGCGAGAGCAGTGCGCAGATAATGGCCGACATCAAGCTCGGCGGGCGCTCACAGGGGCTTACCCATCAGTACTATTCCTGGCATTACCAGCCGCAACTGGAAGTAGAGCTGTATAAAGGCGATTACTTTAATCCCGGCATACCGGTGGGCATTGTGGGCTGCGAACCCCACGGGCTGCGGTACTTTCTGGAGGCTGCGGGCATACCCTATCTTCAGGATGCAAATGTGGACTCGCTCCTGAACCAGCACGATACTGTAGATATTTTCAGCAGCCGTCCCTTACGCGTAGCAAGAGATTTCGCTTACGCAAATGGCGAGATCATCAGTTACAGTGGAAAATTGTCCTACCACACACCGATCCGGTTGAGGATTGATCCTGCTATCCGGGACACCCTGCGGCAGTTACTCCCAGACACCACAATTCGGCTGATTGCACAGGGACTTCTGCCGGGCAGCCTGCCACCGGACCAGCCTGCCCTGTCTCTGAAAGCCCAGCCAGCTAAGCTCGGAGACCTAAGCACCTTCCTTCGGCAGCAGCAGCCCTTTGTCCTGTTGCAACCCGACTCATTAGGCCCGGAAAGCCTGCCGCTGGCTGGAATGGAATACACGTTTGATTTTCGCGACAGCCTGGGTAGTTACCATACCTATGAAGCACAGCCCCGCCTCTTGGAAAGAAGGCAGATTTGGTCATCCCAAAAGGCACAGGAAGCTGATGGCGAAAATCCGTACGCTAACCTATGGGCCGCCACACTATCGGATACCATGGCCAACCACACCCCGGAATGGCTGCGCATTGACCTCGAAGCCCGTTTTGAAGCCGGGCAAGGCGGCACCCTCGTCTTTGATGTCAATCGGGATGGAGAGACCGTCCACTGGAAGGGGCTACCGCTCAATGATTACCACCAGGCCTGGCAGCCTGTTCAAACCGCAACACTTTATTTTCGATGGCCGGAGGGGCTTCAGACAGGTGACTACGTACAGGTGTACCTTTGGAGCAATGCCGGAGGGCGGGTTGTATTGGAAGGGGCCAAGATTTGGCAGGGCTATGGCCTTAACCAATAACCCTGCCTCCACCAACACTTCAGCGGTCAAGTTTTACTGCCCCCAAATCAGCCGTCCGCTGGCTTGATGCCCTTCAACAGTCCTGATCCGGAAAAAGTACAAGCCCGATTGCAAAGCAGCCCGATTCAACTGTAGCTGATCGCCTGAAAAAGCCTGCGTCAGAACGGTCTGGCCCTGACTGTTGAACAGCTCCAAGGTCCGTGCCCCGGCAGGCCAGCCTTCTAACGTCAGCCATGCGTACTCCTGTGCAGGGTTCGGTGCAATACGGACCTTCGCACCGCCTAATGTTAGGTCCAAAGCCACGCTGATGATTTCCACGAAGTCGATACCAAGCTTATGCACCGTGGTATTGGTGATGATGGGATCGTTGATGTCAAAGTAGATAGCAGCCCGGTTTTCGCTAACGGTTCCTAAAGGCAGGCCGTTCCGCTGCTCTATTTTGTATTCCACAAAGCCCTGACTGCCTTCCAGGTTGGTGGTGCTGTCGGGCAAGAGGATGTTTTCATAAGTGAAGACCAACACATTGTCTCCGTCAATATCCCAGGTATAGGCATGGCTGGAAGCCCCCGGGCGCAGCGTAGTGATGTCGAGATGCTCGGAGATGGTATCACGGATCACCACCAAAAATGCCGTATCGTTGCCGGTGTTTTGAAAATTCACCAGATACTCCAGAGCAGTGCCTGGCTCAATCAGATGCTCCTCTCCGTAGCCTCTCGGGAAACCATGTTTATCGTTGGGGTCATAAGAAGCTACGACCTCCCGGCATTCGATGTCTATGAACTCATCGGTATCGCCCAGCTCAAACTGATTGACGAAACCCGTGCTGAAGCTGCCCTCGTCATTTTCGCCGCAGCCTTCCACCACGGAGACCGGCTGACTGTTGCCCGGGTGCAGGGGGACTTGTTCTACCTCCAGCCGGTACGTGGAACCGTTAGCAGGGAAGCTGTACTCAAAGGCCTCTCCTACCTCCAACTCCAGAGAGTCCGGAGCGGTGAGCAGCATCACCCCGTCTTCGATGACAATACAGGCAGCCGGGGCTTCCATATTACCACTGCCTATGTTTTGTACGGTGAAGCGGACTTCTTCATCCACGCAACTGCTTTGCACAGCCAGGCTTGCCCCGTTCCAGAGCGGGTCAGGAGGTGCACAGGGGTCGTTGGGGTAGATTTTAGCCTGGGCGCAGAGGGACTGACCAAGCACGGCATCACAACTGACCACAAAATTGACCGCCAGGTAGCCGCAGGCATTTGCCGGCACCTCACCAAGGTTAAAGGTGAAGGTCTGCCCATCTTGTCCAGCAACGGGCAGCGTAGCGGACTGGAAGTCAAAAAGCTCATCCAGCGTCACCTCTACGTAGGCATCTGTTGCGGTCGCCGTGCCTTCATTGCAGTATTGAATGTGGAGCGTCCGCGTCCAGCAGGCCCGAAGGAGCGGCATACTAAAGTCTACGGTTAGCTCGGGGCAGGCTTCTTGCTCCTGCATTGGGATATCCATTGTGCTCATACTGCCTGGTACGCTCAGGTCCACCATATAACTGTCCTGGCATTCCAGCCAATAGCTGGCCGGTACCAGCGGATAAACCTCATAACTGCCGGCCGGCACCTCCTGCTCGTAGCTGCCATCGGCCTGGCTAACGGCATAGTACAATTCATTCCCGTTGTTGATGGCTATCAGCCAGCCGTTGATGCCTGGCTCTTCGGGCATGGGAATACAATCTGTCAGGGTATCCAGCACCAACCGGCCTTTTAGGGTGGTACAAGTTTGAGGATCGAGTTCCACCAGAACACTGTCCTCGTAAATGCAGCCATTCTCCGTATTTGTCAGGGAGAGAAGATGCATGCCACTTTGTGTCGTACCCGTTGGATTTTGGCCCGATACCGTTGATCCATCCGGGTAGGTCCAGATGGGATTGCCTCCGGGCAGTGCCGGAGCATACAAAAGATTGGCAGAATCACAGCTGATCAAATCCGCAATGAGGGTGGGCTCGTAGAGGTCCTCGGTAACGATAACCAGGTCTTCTGAAAAACAATCCGGCTGGCTATTGTCCGTTACAATCAGGATGTAGGTTCCAGGGGCATCTACCAATGGGTTCAGGGTATTGGCACCCGAAAGGATATTTCCATCCGGAGTAGTCCAGGCGTAGGAGATGTCCGGTCCGGCAATACTGGCGCTGCCCTCCAGGACAACAACCGTAGTGGTACAGTCGAGCTCTTGCTCAGGACCAGCATCAGCGTTAAGTCCGGGCTCCAGCGTGTAGCTTACAATGATGGAGCAATCGTTGGCATCTGTCACGGTCACTGTATAGTTACCAGATGGCAAACCAATCCATGGTGAAGTGCCACTTCCGTCTGGCCAGTTGTAAGTATAGGGCGGTGTGCCTCCGGTGACAAACACGGACAGTATGCCATCTGAAGAAGAGCCACAGCTTAGGGCCTGTTCTTCCTGTATGACAGCCTGCAAGGGCGGAGGCTCATTGATCAGCACCATTTCTTCCACCGTGCATCCGTTGGCATCTGTGATCCAGACAATGTAGACGCCAGCGGGCATATTACAGACCTCTGAAGTAGTGGCGCCAAAGTTCCAGTTAAAGACGTAAGGGGGCGTACCGCCGGATACTTCTACGGACACGCAGCCTGAGGCGGTGCCGAAGCAGGTGGCGTCTAAGGTGGTGAAGTTAACAATCCAGTCTTCCGTATTACAGTCAATACCACAACCTGTTATTGTGACCGAACTGCTGGCCTGGCACTCCGGATCAGCATCATCCGTAATCAGCACATCATAAACTCCAATTGGTAAAGGGACTTCTTCAAGCAGTAAGGGGCTGCCGTAGGTACCCTGGTAGGCACCACTTTCAAGCTCCAAGAGGTAGGTTTCACCAGCTGAAGTACTATTCGAAACGACGAACTCGATATCATAATAGTCGTCATCGGGCTGATTCGGCGTGTCATTATCGTTGCAGTCCAGAATATTGGCTGTGACAAACTCAAAGATACAAGGTGGAGGCGTGCATTCCGGTGCAGCTACCAAAAAGCTAGCGGTACAGTCGGTATTGCTGATGTCATTAACGACTACCTGTATATCTCCCTCTGCTACAAGATATGGCCCAAAGACGTATTCTGAATCATATAATCCAGACTCGGCTTCTCCTCCTATTCCAGCTATCCAACTTCCTGAACTACCTCCGCTAACGGTGAGCGTAAAGGTAAAGGTATCATCAGACAAATCAGCCGGCGTTCCATTGTCGTTACAATCCGAAACGCTGAAGTCCGTATCGATCCCAGAGACATCAATCAACGTTTGCCCCACCCCCACACAACCGTCTGCCTCATTCGTTACGGAGACGGTATAAATAGTGGATTGGCTAGGGGACACGGTGACCGAAGGGGTCGTGGCCCCGATATTCCAATCATAAATAAAAGGAGGCGTCCCTCCGGTCACTTCGGGCGTAAGGGTAGTGATGTCACCCGGGCACCGCTCCAAAATAAAAGGTAGCGCTACATTGGCAGCAGGCAATGCTATTGCCTCAGTGGTGGTGGACGCAACACAGCCATTGCTGTCGGTAACAGTGAGATGATAACTCCCAGACTGAGCAATGACAATAGTACTGTCTGTCCCGCCAGGGTCCCAGCTAAAGGTATACGGAGGGACACCACCGGTAGCGGTAGCTCCAAAGATGAAAGGATCATTCTCACAAAACTCCAATATACTTGGGCTCGTTGCCCCCAATGCTTCAGCCGGGAAGAGCACCACAGAGTCGAGGCCGACACAGCCACTCTCATCGGTTACTGTTACGCCATAAACTGCTCCGGGCGTAGGCGTAATTTCCTGAAAGGAACTTGTACTGCCGTTACTCCAGATATAGTCCTTTCCACCAATGCCTCCCTCTACTCCAGGGGTTAGCAAATATTCAAGGTCTTCACAATATTGAATGGTATCCCCTAGCGTCACCTTAAGGCTATCTACAAAATTCACTTGCACCTGATCTTCCGCCCAGCAATCGGGCAAGCTCTCATCTGTAACCCGTAGGGTATAAATCCCACTTTCTGAAACTGTTGTAGCCGGGGTTTCGTCGGTGAAGCCATTGGGGCCAACCCACTGGAAAGCCAGCTCCGGAGGCGAGGCCAGTACGGTAAAACATACCTGGAACAGTGTATCTCCATCAGCCAGAGTGACCGGGGCAAGGTCTTCCGGAAACCAATTCACACTTATAAAGCCTTGCGGAAGCGAGGAAAAGGGCTCAGGAAGCCCCATATTGTCATCTATTGAAAACGCCGACCATCCGGAGTTGATATCGGCTATTGAGGAAAATTGTAAGAAGTCGGGGTTGTAATTTAGGGTAAAGGATGTTCCGAGAATATTAACAAAGTTTTCAATTGTCAAAGGCAGGCAGACCTGGTCCCCAGCCTGTGCCTGTACCCCTCCTAATACCAACTGCAGGACGTCGGGATTATTTGGGGAAGGTGGTGTCGGCGGATTGCTACCCACGTATCCATTAGTCAGCTCGAAGTCCAGAGGCACTTCATTTCCATCAACAAACTCAATCGGTGCCAGGTCGTCAGTAATCCAGATACGGGCTGGATCCGACAGTAAACTGCCAATTTCGACCCCAGGCTCACAGAAGACTTTCCGGTCCGGCCCCGCATCCGCAGTAAGCCCTGCCAACAGCTCAATTGTCTCTTCAGCAGTACAGCCTTCCCCGTCCACCAGGGTCACCTGGTAAGTACCTGCCTGAAGGCCATTTTGCTCAGGCCCAAAAAGGCCGTTGTCCCACTGAAAGTCATAGGGCGGCGTACCTCCTGACCCCGTCAGAAATATCCATCCGGTGGGGGTATCCGGGCAATAGGGGTGCTCGATACTCACCGTATCAATCTGTAGGTTGCACTGTGCCAGGACAGGCATAGCGCCAAACAGGAGGCTTACAAGCGTCAGGGTCAAATTTCGCATGGGATTCGGTTTTGTTTTATTTCACGTTACAAATGTTGGGAGAAAACACGGGTAAGGCAAATGCATTTTTTGTGATTTGTAGAATAGAATTAAACCCTATATCTTTTTTAGATGCTTAAAAAAAGGCGTTTTGAAAAAAAATTGTAGTTTAAACTTGGCATTATCTCCTACTTCATATGCAAAATTAACCGCCCATGCAGCCGACCTACCTGTACGAGCTGGTCCAATCTTTTAGCAAACAGGAACAGCGGGAAGCCCAAAAGTGGCTGGCTTCCCCTTACCACAATCAGCGGACCGACCTAAGGGCACTGTTCGAATGTTTGTTGAAAAAGCCACAACCGCCCTCCAAGGCAGCGGTTTGGCAGGCGCTATTCCCGGATACGCCCTACAACGATCAGCAACTGCGGTTGATACAGAGCTATCTGTACCGCAGCCTGGAAGACTTTTTGCTTCATCAGGAACTGGACAACCGCCCGGAAAGCACCCGCCACCTGCTTTTGGATGCTTACCGCCAACGCGGGCTGGACCGGCATTTCACCAAAGCTTACCGGCAGCAGCAACGCGCCCTGGAGCAAACACCACTTCAGCATCCGGAGCATCATCTCGCCTTGTACTGGCAGGAGCGTGCCTTATTTCAGCATCAGGCGCGTCGCGAACGGACCCGCGAGCACAATTTACAGGCCATGGAAGACGCTCTGACCCTGGCTTTTCTCAGCATGAAACTCCGGCAGGCTTGCTGGCTCCTGGCGCACGAAGCAGTGTACAAGGCAGAGTACAAAGTAGCCCTGGAGCCTCTGCTGCTTGAGCTCGCTCTAAAGCCCGCCTACACCCAACAGCCTGCCGTAGCCATTTACCTCAACTGCTACCGGATGCTGAAAGCACCGGAGGAGTCGGCTCACTTCGAAGCGTTCCGGGACTGGCTGTTCCGCATTATCGGGCACTTCCCAGTGGAAGAACTGCGGGACCTTTTCCTGCTGGGCATCAACTACTGTATCCGGCAGATCAACCGTACTGCCGACAGCTACCTGCGGGAAGCCCTGGAGCTCTACAAAAAAGGGCTGGAAACAGACTTGCTGCTCGAAAACGGGGTACTCTCGAGGTTCACCTACAATAACATCGCCGGCATCGCCCTGCGGCTTCAGGAATTGGACTGGACTGCCCATTTTCTCGAAACCTACCGGCCCAAGCTTGCCCCACATCAGCGGCAGGCGGCCTATAGCCTTAATGCCGCCCGGCTGGCTTTTTCCCGAAAAGATTACGCTCAGGCGATCACCCATCTGCAGCAGGCCGATTACCGGGACTTTATTAATAACCTGGTCGCCCGTACTTTACTCTTAAAGTGCTATTTTGAACTCGACGAGTACGATTTGCTGGAGTATCACCTACAGACTATGCGCAGCTTTTTGCGCCGAAAACGGAAAATGAGCTATCATCAGCAAAACTACCGGAATATTGTACAGCTGACCTTCCGATTGCTCCGGCTCAAGCCCGGAGACAAGGCTACCGCCCGTACCCTGAAGGCCGCTATTGAAAACACCACCCCACTAACCGAACGCCGGTGGCTGCTCCGTGCATTGGAACGCACCCAATAACCCATCCGGGTTGCAAATTGGCTCCACCTTGCTTAAATTCACAGTTTCTTACCCACTCACCGATGACAAGACTTGCCTATTTGCGGATACTTTTCCTGGCCGGGGTGCTGATGCCCGGTTGGCTTGTGGCCCAGAGCCAGGCAGCAGATAGCCTTGAGCAGGTCTTTTACCAGCATAACAAGGACTCTGTAGGCATCGAAGCTGCCCTCGCCCTCTGTGACGAGTGGTCGTTTCTGCAAACCGATACTGCATGGGAGTGGGCCAGGCGCGCTTATGCCCTGGCGGAAGACCTGCAATCCCCGTCACTCACAGCCCGCAGCCTTTACCAACTGGGCGCTGCGGCTTACGACAAACGGGAGCTGCAGCAGGCTATGACTTACTTCCTGCAGGCACTAGAGCGCTTCGAGGAGTTGGGCGATGACCGCCGGCGGATGGACACCCGGCTGGAAATCGGCCTCATCTACCAGGATATGGGCGAATACGGGCAGGCCCGGAAATACCTCGATGCCTTTTACCAGTTTTACGCCCGGAAGGGCGCTGCTGAGGCGCCCAACATCATTTTTGCCCTCAACCAGTTTGTAGTACTTTTCGAACAAATGCAGGAAGTCGACTCCATGCTGCACTACGCCAGGGCTACCCTGGAAGCCGCCGAGCAGTACGGGCAGGACAAGTACCTTGCTAATATCCACAACAACCTCGCTTCGGTCTACCTATACGCTAAAGACTATCCCAGTGCGCAGTACCATTTCCAGCAGGCTGAGCGTATCGGGTTCGGCCCCAATAAGGTAGGCCGGTACTACAACTTCTACGCGCTTGCCGACATGAAACAGGCACTGGGCGAGCCGGACAGCAGCGCTTACTATGCAAAACGGGCACTGACGGTAGCACAGAGTTTTGGCGACCTCGAAAAAGAAAGCAGTATCCACCTCTTTCTTTCCGGACTTTATCAGGAAAGTGGAGACTTTGAGCAAGCTTTTTCCCAACTTGACACCTTCACACAGCTCAAGGATTCCCTGACGGCTCTCCGGCACCAACGCGACCTGTCAGAACTCTCCGTGCGCTATCAGACACAGGAAAAGGAAGCCCGGATCACTCAGCAGCAACTGGAGTTGGAACAGGAAGCCAACCGCCGCAACCGATTGCTGTTTGGAGGCTTGCTGGGATTCCTGCTGCTCGGCGGGGCTTTCTTATTTTGGCGCAAACGGCAGCAGGAAGAAGCCCGGCAAACGGCACTGGAGCTCAAATTCCAGCAGGCGGAAGCCAACCGCCTGCGGGAACTGAGTGAACTAAAGTCTAACTTCTTTGCAAACATCAGCCATGAGTTCCGTACTCCGCTTACCCTACTGCTTGGGCCGCTACGGGATATGGAAACCGGGCAGCGAAGGGCAGAAGCCAACACCCTGGCCAGAATGCGGCGGCAGGGCGAGCGTCTGCTCAACCTTGCCGACCAAATGCTCGACCTCTCAAAGCTCGAAAGCGGGGCAATGCCTGAGCGGCTTGAGCAACGTGACCTCACCCGTATGACTGCACTCACAGCCGCCGCATTTGAGAGCATGGCAGAACAAAAACACATCCGCCTGCATACCCACCTCCCTGAAGAGGGCACCCTCGTCATGCTTGATGCAGACAAAATCGAAAAAGTACTGAACAACCTGTTGGGCAATGCCTTGAAATTCACTCCCGATGGCGGCCAGGTCAGCCTGAAGCTCCGGACGAAGCCCAATGGCGATCAATACATGGTCCGCATAGAGGTACAAGACAGCGGGCCTGGCATCCCTCCCGGGCAGCTGTCACATATCTTCGAGCGCTTTTACCAGGGGCAACCTGAAGGCAGGCAAGAGGGCGCTGGCATCGGGCTTGCCCTGACCCGGGAGCTGGTACATTTTATGGGCGGAGACATTCAGGTAGAAAGCCAGGTCGGACAGGGTACCCGCTTTGTTTTGTCCATCCCTTTTCAGAAAGCAACGCCAGCTTCAGCAGTAGTACAGGCTACACCAATAAGCCCTGACAACGGGCAGCCCATGGTCCTTATCACAGAGGACAACCCGGAGCTCCGGCAGTACATCCGCGAGCAACTTCAGGAGCAATACCAGATTATCGAAGCCGCAGAAGGGCAAACCGGCCTGCAAATGGCGCAGGAGCAACTGCCCGATCTGATCCTCTCAGATGTGCGCATGCCGGGTATGGATGGGCTTGACTTTTGCCGGGCGATTAAGTCGGATGAGCGCAGTAGCCACATCCCGGTTATCCTGCTGACCGCCCTGGCAGACCAGGAAGATGTCCGCACGGGGCTGCTCACCGGCGCAGATGCCTACCTGACCAAACCCTTCGACGCAGAAGAGCTCCGCATCCGCGTAGGGCAGTTGATTCAACAGCGGCGGCAGCTGCGGGAGAAGTTTGCCAGATCTTTGAAGGATAGCCCCGCTCCGGTAGAAACTGAAAACCCTGCCGATACTGCATTCCTCCAAAAGGTAGAACAGGCGGTGATGAGCCAACTCGATGAAGAAGACTTCAGCATCGAAGCCCTGGGCCGGGCAGTAGGCATGAGCCGGAGCCAGCTCCACCGCAAAATCAAAGCCCTCACAGATCAGTCGCCTTCTGTTTTTGTCCGCACGCTCCGGCTGCGGGAGGCCTATCGGTTGCTGCAGGCTAAGGCCGGCAACGTTTCAGAAGTCGCTCATCAGGTGGGGATGCCCAATCTTGCGCATTTCTCCCGCTCTTTTAAGGACCTCTTCGGGCACCCGCCCAGTCAGATCAGCTAATCCCCTTATGCTACATAAGTGCAAAACCGCGACATATCAGCAAAACACCATAAAAAACACGTGCACAACCCGCTCATCTAACTACTGATTATCAAATACTTATACCCAAAAGACACATAGCGCAAAACATTTGGGACATAGCGCAAAGCAGGGCCCTGTGAATCTCTGCAACTTGCCCCCAACAACAAACTCACAATCGTATGAAAGCGCTAATTCCATTTATTTTTTGTCTGGCACTTGGTGCGGCAAGCACCATTCAGGCACAGCAAACCGTAGTGGTCAACGGGCAGGCACTCGCCCCCCAAACAGTGCAGCAACTCGAAGCTTACTATCAGGTAAAAATACAGCCCGGGCGGTACTGGTACGATCCCTACTGCGGGCTATGGGGCATGGAAGGCGGCCCGGCACGTGGCGGCATGATGGCTGGCCTTGCACTGGGCGGGCAAATGCGGGCCAATGTTTCCCGGGGGCAGACGCATATCTTCATCAATGGCCGGCAAATCCCGCAAAGTGAGCGGGTACAGTGGGAACAGCTCACGGGGCCGATTACGCCCGGCCGCTACTGGCTCGACGCCTATGGCAATGTAGGGCTGGAAGGCGGCCCCTCCCTGGGCAATCTGACCGTGCTGGCACAGCAGGTACAGCGCAACGCCTCTGGCTATAACCAGGGCAAGGGCAATACCTTCTACCGCAACTTCTACACCGGCACCGGTAGTGGCAGCAGCAGCGAGGGCTTCTACATCATGGGCGAAGACTGGTCTTACAGCAGTTTTTAATCTATTCAACCAAAACCCGATCAACAATGAGAAAGTTACTTTTGATGCTTATCCTGCCTTTACTATGGGCGTCCTGCAACAAGCAAGAGACTGAACCCGGTGGCGGCAACGGCAACAACGCTCCCAATGAACCGATACTGGAAGAAACCATTGACGCGGCCTTCCCCTTCACCCCCAATCAACCATTCGGTGCCATTTACTACTGCGGGCGACTTGGCTCACAGCTCAGCTGGTACTTCCTGTTTGCAACAGACAACACCTTACAGGTGCTCTTTACCACTGATGCCCACCAAAACTATGCCTTCAACGGCAGCTATACCTACGCCTCAGATGAGTTGCGCCTGCAAATGCCCGGAGGCCCGGCAAGCCCTTTCCCTCAGGGACTGGACGAGCGGTCTACCCTGATCATGCCCAGTATGGGGCTCGTGGGTGCTTTTGCCACTCCGAAAATGGTCTGCGTCTGTATGGGACACGACCTCAACCCACAGGACCCGCCACAGGCAGAGGCTAATTACGACTGCCCAACCATCAATGTACAAGCGGCAACGGATGAGGATAATGCCATAGAACTCATGCACCGGAGCGTGCCCTATGAATTTGCCGTGCCTGGCTCTATTTTCCGGCAACAAGACACTTACGTCAGTGGTGTGAGCAACCCGCAAGTCAGGCGCGGCTATGGCATCTACCGGACCGATGGCAACCGGTTTTATGCCAACTTCCGCCTGGCTCAGGATTTATACGAATATGCAGCCCCCGGGCAGTTGCCTGTTAATTTGGAACCCGGTGTGCCTTTTACCGACCATAACCTGATCAGCGGGCAGATTCAGGCGGGCTATCAGGAGCTAACGGTAGACCAGCTGTCGCCGGAGTCTGGCCCCTGCCGGCTCAGGTAAAGAAAGTCTATTCCAACAGACCTGATCAACAACGGCATCTCTGCTCAGAAAGGATTGGCTGAAACCAATGAACCGTTCCAGCCCGGTCCGTACTGTGCACTTCAGGGACCGCCAAATGAATCAAACACCTAAGACCCATGTCATCTTTATCCCTTAAACTACTGTTCACCCTGTGTTTGCTCCATCCGATCAGCCTATTGGCCCAACCCGTATGCGAGGGCACGCTTTCGATCGACCTCCTAACCTATGATGGCTTTGGTGCCGGGCAGGAGCCTGTACAAACGGACGATCCATTCCTGTCTTCGTTACTGAGCTACCAAAGCACAGGGCCATGGCTGCCCGGTACTTACAGCCTGATGAACACCACTGCACTGCCCGGCAGCCCTCCTTGCTGGATAACCGCTCAGGGCAACAGCAATGAAGAAGAGGGCTACTTCCTGGCGGCCTATGCCGGGGCAGATCCGGTAGCGGTGATCGAACAAGGAGTCGAATGGTGCGGGGAAGGCAGGTATACCCTCGCCGCCGACCTGATCAACCTGAGCAGCGATACCTGCATAGAAAACGGAGCAACCATTAGCTTTTTCATTGACAGTACGGAGGTGTACAACTCTGGCCCATTGCCCTCCAACGGCAATTGGGAAGCACATCAGGCGGCATTCGATATCCCTGCCGGCACGCCCTTGAGCACGGTCCGGATAATTGCGGCCGGCACACCATTTGGGATGGACAATCTACAGCTGCAATACTGTCAGCCGATACTGGAACTACCAGATACGGTGCACTTCTGCAACGGGCAGGCAACCACCCTCACCCTAAACGGAGCAGACACCCTGTTTTCCAGTCCAGCCTGGCAATGGCAACAGAGCTTTGACGGCGGGAGCACATGGGTAGATGTTGACGGCGCTACCGCCCCTACGCTGACTATTGATCCCCCACTTGAAGGCGTTCAGTACCGAATATTAGGAGCTAACAGCCCGGTCGCCCTCTCTGGCGCAGGCTGTGCAAGCCTGTCCAATACAGTGAGCCTGCTGGAACAACAGCCCGTGGAGGTTTACCAGACGCCGGTCATCTGCCAAGGTGATACAGCATACATCGGCCAAACACCACTCTACGAGCCGGGCAACCACAGCATTACCCTGCCCGGTGGAAGTGGGTGCGACAGCCTGGTCCACGCCTTCTTGTTTGTCCATCCGGTTTATGAGCAGTGGTTCACCCAGCATTTATGCTACGGAGAGGCCTTTCTGGGCATGGCCTGGACTACCGATACCCTGCTGACCCTACAGTATGAAACCATGGCAGGGTGCGACAGCCTCGTCACCTACGATATTGAGGTGGCGGCTCCCGACACCTTTGCCATAACAGGGGCTTTGCAGATTTGCACAGGTGCGGCCACTACCCTTTCTGCACCCGGCGGGTACAACGATTATGTATGGAGCAATGGGGCAACTGCCGTTACGACCATCGTAACAACAGGAGGGACCTATACCGTATCCTTCACCGACAGTCAGGGGTGCCCGTACGAAGCAAGCGCCACCGTAATCAGCGATCAGCTGCTCTTTGATGTTTCGGCTATTCCTCCGGACTGCCCGGATGACCAGGACGGACAGTTGCATATTCCCTGGGTGGAAAGCGGCACCCCACCCTATGCCTACCGGCTTAACGGAGGGGACTGGCAGTCTAGTAATCACTTTGAAGGACTTGCTCCCGGCGACTACGTAACAGAAGTGCAAGATGCCGCCGGCTGTAGCGCGGAGGTGCCCATTTATCTGGAGGCACCTCAGGAAATCAGCCTTTCCTGGTCGGGTTGGGCTAACGGGCTGCTCAACGCAGGCGACACCCTTTTTTTGAATGCTTCAGCGGCTGATGCCAATACACAATTCGAGTGGTCCGGTCCGGGTCGGTTTAGCTGTGCCTCTTGCCCGTCCACCCAATTTACCGCTTTGACGAGTGGGCGGTTCAGGGTACGCGCCACTACACAGGAAGGCTGTACCGCCACACTGGACACCACATTGGCCGTAGCCAGCCGCTACCGGCTATACCTGCCCACGGCTTTCTCGCCCAATGGGGACGGGAACAACGATTATTTCGAGCCGGGCTTCGGCTCTAATGTCGTCCGGGTATTGCGCTGGGACATTTATGACCGCTGGGGCGGGCAACTGTTTGAGGGCGGCCCTGCACTGCCCGGTGCACCACAACTGCGCTGGGATGGCAGCCGCGATGGCGCACCATTACCGCCCGGGCTTTACCTCTACCATGGGCAAATAGAATTCGAGCACGGGCAAGTCCGGGAGACCTCCGGCGAAGTCCTGCTATTGCGATAATCCAATTAAAAACTTTCAAGATGATGTCAGTTATTCAACAATTCGTATCAGCGGTGGCATTTGTGGCTTTGCTGATCGGGTACAACCCACCCGCTCCGGCCCAGGATATGCCACGCGCTGTATTTGGCAATGCCGGGGATTATTACACCAACCTCTTGTTCGGCGACCTGCACTGGACGGTTGGAGAGGTCGCCGTGTCTCGCTTTCAGAATGGGATTTCCCTTTCCGAGGGCTTCCATCAGATGTATTATGAGTTGGTGGTGGAAACCCGGGAAGAAACTTACCGGGACTGGACAGTGCGGGTGTTCCCAAATCCCACAGCCAGCCATATACAGGCCGATTGGGCTGCTGACGCCCCCGTTCAGGCCAGGCTAATGGCCGCCACCGGGCAGGAGCTTCTTCGGGATCCCCACTTCCAAAAAGGGCAGCAGCTGGACCTGACGGGTCTGCCGCCCGGCGCTTACTTCCTGCAGTTACGCAACCGGGACGGACAGCAAAGCACCTTCCGCATCCTAAAGGTCAGAAGATAGATTTTCCACACCAAAACCTTAAAGTCATGAAACCGTATTTAGTCCTTGGGGCCATTTTGGCCCTTGCTTTGCCATTGCTTGGGCAGAGTCCTCAAAAATTCAAATTCCAGGCGGTTGCCAGAGATGCTTCCGGCCAGCCCTACACAAGTGTTAACCTTGGCGTCCGCATCAGCCTGGTGCGCGATGGGGTCTCCGGACTGATCGACTATGCCGAGCGCCACGTAGTCACCACCTCCCCACTTGGAGTCTTTGACCTTGAAATTGGCGGTGGGCTTCCCATCTCAGGGACCTTTGCTGATGCCGACTGGGCCAACCATCCCTATTACCTCAAAGTAGACATTGACCCCGATGGAGGGACCAATTATATGAACCTGGGCACCTCTCAGTTGCTCTCCGTACCTTACGCTATTTACGCCGGAGCAGCTGGCAACGGTGGTGGCGGGGACCCTACCGATGAGCTGCAAAACCTAATCTATAACCCAGCCACGCAAACCCTGACTCTCACGAATGGAAATACCGTTACGCTGAATTTCCCTACCGGTACAGATGCTCAGCACCTCAGCCTGAATGGCACCAACCTTTCCATTGAAAACGGGAATACGATAGACCTAAGCCCACTCATGGACGGCGTGGAAGATGCCGATGCGGACCCTATGAATGAGCTACAGGACATCTCCTTCAACCCTGCTACCAATCAGCTCAGCATCTCCGGCGGAAGTACCGTCACCCTGCCCACAGGTGGTACGGATGCCGATGCAGACCCCACAAACGAAATTCAGGTCATCTCCAAAACAGGCAACACCGTGACCCTCAGCAACGGCGGAGGAAGCTTCACCGACGAGGTCAACGATGCGGACTCAGACCCCACAAACGAAATCGAAACCTGGGCCACACTCAGCGGCATCCCGCCAGATATCGCCGATGGGGATGACGTGGATGATGCCGACCCCAACCCGTTTAACGAGATTCAGGACATCTCCTTCAACCCTGCTACCAATCAGCTCAGCATCTCCGGCGGAAGTACCGTCACCCTGCCCACAGGTGGCACGGATGCCGATGCAGACCCCACAAACGAAATTCAGGTCATCTCCAAAACAGGCAACACCGTGACCCTCAGCAACGGCGGCGGAAGCTTCACCGACGAGGTCAACGATGCGGACTCAGACCCCACCAACGAAATCGAAACCTGGGCTACACTCAGCGGCATCCCGCCAGATATCGCCGATGGGGATGACGTGGATGATGCCGACCCCAACCCGTTTAACGAAATTCAGGACATTTCCTTCAACCCTGCTACCAATCAGCTCAGCATCTCCGGCGGAAGTACCGTCACCCTGCCCGCAGGCGGCACGGATGCCGATGCGGACCCCACAAACGAAATTCAGGTCATCTCCAAAACAGGCAACACCGTGACCCTCAGCAACGGCGGAGGAAGCTTCACCGACGAGGTCAACGATGCGGACTCAGACCCCACCAACGAAATCGAAACCTGGGCCACACTCAGCGGCATCCCGCCAGATATCGCAGATGGGGATGACGTAATTGACGGAGATGCCAGTCCAACGAACGAACTTCAAGCCCTCAGCCTATCCGGCAGCACTTTAAGTCTGAGTGGAGGTGGCGGCAACGTTGATCTGTCCGGGCTGGGCAGCGTGTGGTCGCAGAATGGGAATCAGATTTATTATAACACCGGAAGAGTTGGGCTCGGCAACACCAATCCGGACGAAGAACTGGTAGTAGGCACCAATTTGAATTCTGGCTGGGCAGTGCCCGCCATCACAGTAGGGTCCAATAGTGGTGGAGGAATTCAGGTGGGCAATCCGACTACCAAGCTCTCCATAGGCTCCGGTAATGCTTTTAACCGGGGCCGCATCATCCAAAGCGATGCCAATGGGTATGGACAGGGTATTATTGAAATGCGGACCCGCCAGCTCAATATTGGCACGGAACCAGGCATCAATACCACCCGAACCTACCCCGTACGGATTGTTCAAAACACATCCGCAACAGGTGGAGCCTTCGGTATGCTGCTAATGAATGGTACCAATAACGACAGCAACTGGGAGTTTTATGTAGGTGGGAGTGGCAACCTGCTGCTCTACGCAGATAATGCTCCCCGCGGACAATTTGATGCGGTTTCGGGCAACTACACGGCGACTTCTGATGCCCGCCTAAAGACCGGTATCAGAGACCTCCCGGCGGTCTTAGCTAAGGTACAACAGCTTGCCCCTAAAACCTACCAATACCGTGGGCAGGAAGGTAAAGATTACATTGGCTTGCTCGCTCAGGAGCTACAGGTGATCTTCCCGGGCCTCGTTTCCGAGACCCCTTCCCGTAACACAGAGGAAGACCCAACTCTGTTGGTCGATTACAATCAGCTGTCCGTAATTGCCCTCAAAGCGCTGCAGGAGCAACAAGCCATTATTGTCCGCCAACAGGAACAGATCCAAAGTCTGGAAGCTCGTCTGGAACGTTTGGAAAAGCAAGTGCTGAAAGATTAACCTTTGTCTCTGATTTCATCCCCCTGATTACCTGGGCTCCGGTTAGGCCGGAGCCCTTTTCCGCTTTTCTCCGCTCAAAGGTTTGAGCTAAAACCTCTAACTTTCCGCAAAAACATGAAGCAACACCTCGCCCGCATTGCCCTGCTGGTCCGCGACTACGACGAAGCCATCGAATTTTTCGTGCAGAAAATGGGCTTCACCCTGCTGGAAGATACACCGCGCTCCCCCAGCAAGCGATGGGTGGCCGTTGCCCCGCCGGGACAGCCGGAATGCTCCCTGCTGTTGGCGAAAGCCAAAGACGAGGAACAGGCACAGTACATTGGTAAACAAGGCGGTGGGCGGGTCTTCTTATTTCTTCACACTGATGACATCCAACGGGACTATGAGCAATACCGGGCAGCAGGCGTCCACTTTGAGGAAACGCCCCGGCAGGAAGCATTTGGCACCGGCGCTATTTTTCAGGACTTATATGGCAACCGATGGGAATTGATTGAACGGAAAATTTAGCGCCCCCGACTCAATAACCACACCCCAGCCAGCGTCACCCCAAAGCTCAGCAGAAGCTCCAGGGTTAGCAACTCGTCCAGCAATAGCCAGCCGAAAAAGAGGGCGACAAATGGGTTGATGTAGGCATAAAGCGTGACCTGAGCTACCGGCAGGTGCCGTATGGCGTAAACGTAACTCCCGAAACCGGCGATGGAACCAAATAGCACGAGATAAGCCACCCCCAGCATGGAGGTATTGGAGATGGCAGCAAAGTCCACGGGCTCCAGCAAAACCCCGCTGATCAGCAACAGCCCCATAGCACCGAAGAACAGCTGTACGGCCGACCGGAACATGGCGGGCAGATCACCGTCCCGCCCATCGGACAACAGCACGCTCGTGCCTGCCCAGCAAACTGCTCCGCCCAGGGCAATGCCCATACCAATGAGCGCATCCGTGCCTTCCAGATTGAACAGGCTTTCCCGGAAGACCAGGAACATGCCCAGAGCCCCCAGCAAGAGCCCCGTGACGATACGGCGGTTCATGCGCCCCTGCCCCATCAGCAGATTGATGAATAGCACGTACACCGGGATCAGGGAAAATACCAGCGCGACCAGTCCGGCCGGCGCATAGTCCAAACCCAGCACCATCAGACCTCGGGCAAAAGCAAAAAAGCCCAGCCCGAAGAGCCCCTGCCGCAGTACCTCTTTCCAGTCTATTGCCTTCGGTTTTTCCAGTCCCAGCGACAACCCGAGGAAGATCAGGCTGGCCATCAGCTCCCGGATACCCGCCATGAAGAAGACCGGAATGGTCTGAATGGCATACTTCACCGCGATGTGCGTAGTGCCCCAGATGAAACACAGCAACAGGATGGCCAGCAAAGACAGGCGTTTGGGGTCAGCGTGTTGGATGGCTTTCAGCATGCTCGGAATTTTGTGCAAAGGTGGGAAAATTTACCGGCTTTGCAGCCCACCTGCCGGACTGGCATAAGATATCATCGCCCATTTGCGTTATGTTTAAAAACCTACCTATGAAAAGCCAATACTTTATCCTCGTCGCCGGGCTGGCCCTGGTGGCCGCCTGCAACAGTACTTCCAAAACCACTGCACCCACTAGCACTGCCACTGCCAAATCCGAAACCACCATGGCGCCCAAACAACGCCCTTCCCTGGTCAACCGCAAATGGGATATTACAGAAGTTTCAGGTCAGGATGTGCGGAAGCTCCGCCTGGCCGTTACGCCTTTCCTGCGGCTTACCGGGGAGGCAGAGGGCTTCCGTCTGAGCGGCAGTGATGGCTGCAACAACCTGATGGGCGGCTATGATGTAGGGGACCACGGCACGATCAGCTTCTCCAGGGTTGCCTTTACCCGGCGTGCCTGCCCGGAAAACGGGGATATCAACGCCATACTGACCAAAGCACTCCAACAGGTCAACCACTATACCCTGAGCAAAGACGGGCTGAGCCTTACGCTGAATAAAGGCGAGGGCAATCCGATCATCAAAATGGAGCTGGCCCGATAGTCTTGCAGATCAGTTTGTGCCTGTTCTGAGCTAATCAGACCAGCCAGATTTGTACGTTGAGGTGGTCCAGTCCTGAAAATTGGGTTTTCCGCCAACCGAAAGGAAGTTTTTGATTGTTAAAGGGTCAAATAACGCACCCAACCCCATGCAAAAGCTCCAATTCGATCCGGCAACCGCTCCTGCCCCCTTGAGCGAAGTGCTGAAGTCCTGCTGGGTCATGCGCAGCAGCGCCGAAGACCGGCAAACGGTACCTGATTTGCTGATCCCGGATGGATGCCCGGAAGTCATCTTTGTCTATCAGGGCGGGTACCGTAAAGTGGCCCTTCATCAACCGGAAGTCAGCCAACGGGTTACGGAATCCTGCCTGGTGGGCTTGCAAACCCAGACGCAGTTGGTCACGCGGGTCAGCCCGGTGCATATTGTGGGCCTCAAGCTTAAGCCTGCCGGGTTTTACCGGCTTTTTCCCAAAGTGGCTGCCGAAGCGGCACAGCAAAACCTTCCCATATCACAACTCAGGATTCCATGGCTGCAACAGCTGGAAACGCAGCTTAAGGCTCTGCACACCGCTGCCGAAATCCTGGACCATCTGCAAGGTACCCTGCCTTTACAATGCATACAGATGCCGGATGGGCTGGCGATCGTGCAGCGTTGTATTGAGGCTCAATTGCAGGAACAAGGACAAATACCCATTCAGGAGCTGGCCCGGCAGCACCACCGCAGTATTCGTCAGCTGCAACGCTATTTCAAGCAATACACCGGAATTACCCCCAAGCAATTTGCCCGGCTCATCCGGTTCAAGGCGCTATACAAGGACAGCGTAATTCGGGAAGTGCAGCCCGGCAACTACTTTCAATACGGCTACTTCGATCAGATGCACTTTATCAAAGACTTCAAGGCGCACCTGGGCATCACCCCAACCGCTGTAGCCGACCGGGACTTTCAGCAACAGAACGAAATGGCCCGGATCAGCCGGTCCTGACGCTTTTTTACTATCGGGCAGGCACAAGAGATTATAGTTTTGCCATCAAAAACACCTATGGAATTACGACCACTCGGAAACAGCAGCCTCAAAGTCAGCCCCATCTGCCTGGGCACCATGTACTTCGGTACCAAAACCGATCAGGCACAGTCGGAGCTCCTGCTGGACGCCTACCTGAGCAACGGTAGGCGATAAAGCCATCAACAAACCGATTCAACTGTAAGCTATGCCGAATTACCCATTTTTCAATGAAATCACGCTGGACCGCCACTCGGAAGTAGCGCTGTACATACAGTTGTCCAACAATCTGGCCCGGCTGATCAAGCGCGGCATTCTCAAACCCGGTTTTAAGCTGCCCGGCACCCGCACCATAGCCAGCCACCTGGCAGTCAACCGGAATACGGTGGTAGCCGCCCTTAGTGAGCTGGAAGCAGAAGGCTGGATTTACAGCCGGAACCGCAGCGGGTGGTATATCAATAAAGACCTACCGGTGGTCACGCCCCGGTCGGTCAACGGGGACCTGGGTATGGCCTGCTGCTACCCGGAAACGACCGGTTTTGCGCTGTACGAGCCGGCACTGCCCGAGCTGGAGTATCAGCAATCCCCGCGGGCACCTTTGGCTTTTGATGACGGCTCATCGGATCCCCGGCTGGCCCCACTGCAGGAGTACGCCCGGGAGTATGCTTCCGTTCTGCAAAGCCCGAGGCTGGGGCGGCTGCTGGAGCAGGTTTCCCCCCTCGGCGACCGCAGGCTGCGGGAAATTTATACGCCATTGCTCAATCAATACCGGGGGCTGAATGTCCAACCCAATCAGATGATCCTGACCCGGGGCGCTACGCAGGCCATCTTCCTGCTGTCGCATACGCTCCTTAAGCCCGGTGATACCGTGGTGGTTGGGGAGAGCAGTTATGAAATCGCCAATCAGGCCTTCCGGAAAGCCGGCGCCCGCCTGCTGCGCATCCCGGTAGATGAGAAGGGCCTTGATACAGATGCCCTGAGCCAACGGCTCGAGCGGGAAGCCATACGGCTGGTCTATGTGCCTTCCCACCACTACTGGCCGACTACCGTAGCCCTATCTCCGGAGCGGCGGGTACAACTGCTGGAACTGGCCCGGCAACACCACTTCGCCATTTTGGAGGACGACTACGACTATGATTACCATTACCAGCATAAGCCCCTGCTACCTATTGCGAGTGCGGATTGCGAGGGGTATGTGATTTACATCGGCTCCTACTCCAAGAAGTTATTCCCGGCAGCACGGGCGGGGTTCATCCTTGCCCCGGATGACCTGATACAGCGGTTGATGCAGGTCCGGCAGCTCATTGGCGATCCCGGGGACCCCATTCAGGAGCGAGCCATTGCCCGGCTGATCGAGCTGGGCACTATGCGCCGCTATGGTAAAAAGGCGCTCCATGCTTACCGGCAGCGCCGCGACCATCTTTGCAAACTACTGCAGGAAGAGCTTAATTTTGCAGTCGATTTCCAGGTACCGGAAGGCGGTATGGCAGTATGGGCCCGGTTCAAACCCCAATTTCCCCTCCCGGAAATTGCCGCACGCTGCCGCGAAAAAGGGCTGCTGATTTCTGACGGCAAAATTTACAATCCACCAGGTACCGACTGGAATGCCTGCCGTCTGGGCTTCGCCGCATTGAATACAGATGAAATCTCCCGTGCCTTCCAAATCCTGAGAAGCAGTATGTTGGAAATGCAGGCTTCAAAACCACGAATATTTGTACAAAATCCTTAACCTTTACGCAAAAGCTTAACTATGCCACCCGAAGTAAAAATCATCAAAAACGAATTGCTTTCCGACAACTGGTACACCCTGCGCAAGATTACCTTTGACCTGCGGCGCGCGGACGGGCAATGGGAACGGCAGGAACGCGAGGCCTACGACCGGGGCAACGGCGCTACCATCCTGCTCTACAACAAAGCCCGCCGTACCGTTATCCTGACCCGCCAATTCCGAATGCCCACTTACGTCAATGGCAATCCGGAAGGCCTCCTCATTGAAGCCTGTGCCGGGCTGCTCGATGCAGAAGGGGCAGCTGCGGGCATACAGCGGGAAACGGAGGAAGAGACCGGCTACCGGGTGGAGGCACCGCAAAAAATATTCGAGGCCTACATGTCTCCCGGCTCTGTGACCGAGATCGTCCACTTCTTTGTGGCCCCCTACAACGATGCCATGAAAGTAAGTGATGGCGGAGGCGTAGCAGCCGAGCAGGAAAACATCGAAGTGCTTGAAATGAACTTCGACGAGGCCTGCCGGATGATTCAAACCGGAGCCATCCGGGATGCCAAAACTATACTGCTGCTACAGTATGCGCAGCTTAACGGTCTGCTCGATCAGTAGCCCCGATTGCAATTCCTGTGCTTCAACGGGAACTCATTTGTACCCTTTGAAGCTTTTCATAAAAACCTCATCGTGAAAAAATGGATTTGGGCACTGCCCATGTTTCTACTCATCAGTTGCCAACAACGACCTATGCAAGCCGAACAAAAGCGCGTAATTGAAACCTACATTCAGGCCTACAACAGCTTCGATGTAGATGGTATGGTTCAGCACCTGCACCCTTCTGTAGTCTTCAAAAACATCACCAACGGACAGACCGATCTTCAGACCGAAGGCCTACCCGCCTTTCGTCAGCAGGCAGAACAGGCAAAGCAATACTTCAGTCACCGCCGGCAAACCATCACAGCCTGGGAATTCACCGGAGATACCGTCACCATTGAGATTGACTACGAGGGGCAGCTGGCCGTTGACCTGCCGAATGGGCTCAGGGCCGGGGATACGCTCAGGCTCAGCGGGCAATCTGTTTTTGTTTTTGAAGGAGATCGGATCGTTGCCCTTACCGATAAAAGCTAATTTATGAAAGTAAATAATTTCACCATTCGCCCCATACGGCCGGAGGATACTGCCCGCATGGCCTACATCATCCGCGAAGTGATGACCGCCCACGGGGCTTCCGGAGAAGGTTTCTCCATCCACGATGCTGAAGTGGACGATATGTACACGGCTTATCAGGCTGACCGGTCGGCCTACTTTGTGATTGAGCGGGAGGGGATCATCTACGGTGGTGCTGGTATTGCCCCACTGCTCGGTGGCGACGAACACACCTGCGAATTGAAGAAGATGTACTTCCTGCCCGAAGCCCGTGGCAAGGGGCTGGCCGTTGCCATCGCAGACCGCTGCCTTGATGCGGCCCGTTCCTTCGGTTATCAGCGTTGTTACCTGGAGACCATTACCGAGATGGCTGCTGCCAACCGGTTTTACCAGCGATATGGGTTCAAAGCTCTGGACGGGCCAATGGGGGCGACCGGGCATAGTGCCTGTTCGGCGTTTTATGTGATGGAGTTGTAACGGTAAGGCAAAACATTTTTAGCCCCACTTACCGTTTTATGCCGTGTTATGTCCAGTTCATTCTTCTCTTCACCATGTATACCCCACTGTCAAGTCAAAACGCAATGGATTGTCCCATTCCCATGTTTGATCCGTTCTGGGGTCTTTGACAATACGATTGAAAATAGCCCGGTCAATCTTCTGAAAGTTGGCTACTCTGGAGTGCAGACCTATTATCAATTTACCAAGCCTGTAATTTACCCCAAGCCTCAATTGTATATCGTCCAACTCGAAAGTACCCTCTGAGTAAGGAAAAACTGCTCTGGACCGCTCCGTATGATCGATGCTCCTAAACACAAGAAAGCTGGAGGCTAATTCCCCTGAAATGAACCAGTGATCTCCTAACTCATAGAAAGCCAATAGAGACAGTGGTGTAAGGACCTTTTTATACCTATTTAGTAGCTTTAAAAAGTCTGTATCAAATTCACCCGGCTCTAAAAAAAATTTATGATCAAAAGGCCGAATAAATGTTGCTTTTTCATAACCTAATCCTAGCCCTAAAAAACTGCTAAATCTCCTGCTGCGCAAGACTTTTCTTCTCGCCTTTACTCCAAAATGGTAGGTGCCCCAAAATTCTGGCTGGGTTCTCAATAAAGTTTCTCTTTCTGGCCTTGCATAGTCGAACAGTCTTTTGTCATGTGCTTCTATTCCGATATTTGCACTGACTATCCAGTCACCCAAGCCCTGGGCTTGGCAGCATACTGCCTGGATGGCGAATAAAACTCCGAGCGTTAAAATCTCCTTTTTCATAGTTCATCTTTTTTTTCGCAAAAAATGAATAGTGAAATACTTACAAGACTATTTGAAAGCTGAACTGAGCGCCAGAATAGCTACAGCAATTACCGGTTTGACAGTAAACTACTCTCTTGTTCTGTATTTTTACTTTTATGTTTGAGCGATGATCAAATTTACCCCCACTCCCCCGCGACATTTCAAAATTTTTGGGCTTTTTTTTGAAAAAAACATTGTAGCTGGTATAAATCTGGTGGCAAAGGATGTAAGCTACAATAGATTTTATTAATGTAGGTTTTGTATAGACCATGGATTAGGATTTTTTGCCAGATCAAAGAGCGCCCGGAACCTCGTAGCCTTAGCTACGAAGGTGAGGACGTGATGCAGAGCTGGCGAAAAAGGCAATTCAGGGGCACACAAAATTTACTTTAATAAAATCTAATGGTTTTGCTGTAGCGGCGCAGCATTTGTGGGGGTGCTGATCAGGGTTCAGGCAAAGCGATCGGTTGTGAATTTGGAGGCAGGCTGCCTGGGTTAGAGCCTTGCAAGAGCTTTTTCCTGGCCCCTTACAGGCTCTTCGGCAGGTTTCCCCATGTAAAGCTGGGGCAGAGCTCCTGGAAATGCCCAGGCTTAAGCTCTACACCAGCTAGCAGACGTCCTGTCGGGGAGCTTTCTCCCGGTCTTTGCTGGGAGCCGGCAGGTTTTTCCACACTACACGGAAACTATAGCAGGTAATATAGCTTATTGATGCCAAAATATTCTAACTCATTATCACCAGCTCCTGACCCAAGAGACTGCAGGTAATACCGGGAAAAGCCCAAACTGGTAAAGCTGTCTTTCTCCTCTCTCATTTTCATCAAAATAAATATAGTATGGATTGATTCGGTTATAGGAGTTGTACAACCCAACTATCCATTTCCGTATGCCTTTTTTCATTGTTTTCTCTACCTGCCAGCTTAAATCAAGGCGATGGTAATCTGGCATTCTAAAGCTATTCCGGCTCCCATAGTAATGGGCTTCGTGATAATCCTCCGACAAATGAAAACCGCTGCCGGGGCTACTCCCAAAACCCAGCGTATGTATATCAAAGCCCCCCTGGGCTAACGATAGGGCATCGCCTGAGTGATAGACCCATAGAAAAGATAGCCTTTGGTTGTCTTTGGGCTTGAAGGAAATGCTGAGTGCTAAATCATGCCTTCGATCGTAACGATAAGGAAAGGAAAGGCCATTATTGAGTTGTGGAAATGTCCGCTGGTGCCTTGATAGCGTATAGGAAATCATTAAATCCCATTTAGTCCAATGCTTTTTAATGAAAGACTCCAATCCATAACTCACGCCCTTGCCTTCGGCAACAATTTTGGATTCCCAGTCTGTAGCCCCTCTAAAGAAAGAAGTTCCCTCCTGAAAGGCAATTAAGTTGGTGAGTGTTTTGTAATAAGCTTCCAGCTGTATTTCCCATCCCTTATGGTAAAACCTTGTTCCTGCAGCATACAGCCATGATCGCTCTACAGGTGCAACCGAGGATGCAGGCACCCAAATGTCTACGGGCAACCCACCACCACTATTAGAAAGCAGGTGCAGGGGTTGTACCATTTGGCTTATCGAAAGGCTGTGTTTCCAAGTGGGAGATGGCTGGTAATTTAGCAGCAATCGCGGTTGGACGGAAAGGAACTGATAGTCTTCCCTGCGGACGTCGGAAACAAACCAATTGGCATGCACCCCAACATTGGCAGACCAGTTCCGGGGCAACTGGATATTGGCTTCTGTATAAAAACTCAGCTCGTGATTAACCGTGTTGCTAACCGAAACAGAGGTATCAACACTATTGCCTTCTATACTCCCCTTGAAGCGCTCTATGCTGGGTTGGAAGTTGTGCCTGGTAGCCCTTATTCCGGAAACTACGTTTACTTGGTTGCTTAAGGAAAAGTCTGCACTGGAATGAAAAATAAAATCAACGATTTTCGATTGGAATTGATTGATTTCGTTTGTCTTGTCTCCAGTTACTATTTCTTTACGTTCAAATTCCGATCGGGTACCATAACCAAATGACGTGAAGGACACAGCGTTACTCCATACCCATCTTTTGCGCAGATGGCGCCACCTTAAACCAGCCAGTTGGTTTCCCCACCTGATCCTGGTGGTCTCTCTGGAGGTATACTGTGGGTTGCTTCCCCTGAATTTGAGCCGAATGTTGTCTCCACCGCCGTAGTAAGAGAAGTATAACTGATTGTTATTATCCAGTTTATGCTTTATTTTGAGATTAGCATCTAAAATGCCGTAACTCACTCTTTCATCCTGGCTATTGATGATGAGTTGAGCACTACTGTAAAGTAAATCTAAAAAGCTGCGCCGTGCAGAAAAGTGAAAGCTCGTCTTTTCCTTTTTGAGGGGTCCTTCTATAAAGAGCCTTGAAGAGAGTAAGCCCAGGCCTATTTCTTTTTTGACTTCCTTATGGTTGCCATCTTTCATTTGTATGTCAACTACCCCGGAAACACGCCCTCCGTAGCGAGCAGGAAAGCCTCCTTTATACACTTTCAGCTGTTGGATAGACCGGGGCTCAAAAACAGATAAAAACCCGCCCAGGTGTGCAGGGAAATAAATAGGAATATCATCAAGGAGAATAATATTTTGGTCTGGTGTGCCCCCTCTTACATACAAAAGGCTGGTCCCCTCCTTGCCTCCTGAAATTCCAGGCAGAATTTGTAGTGCTCTTAGTACATCGGCTTCTCCAAACAAGGTAGGAATACGTTCTATCTCGGAAGGGCTAAGGGTGGCCATACCTAATTCAAGCTGATTCCGTGTCGAGTGGGACGTTACTTCAACGGTCTGTAAGGACACTCCTGCCCGGAGGCCTATGTTCAAAACGGTATCCTTTGTAGCTTCTAACCCCAGGGATGCGGTTTCGTAACCAACGTACTGGACTTGCAAAACGAGTGTATCCCTGGCAGGCAGCAATAAGTTAAAATAACCTTTAGAATTGGTCACTTCAACGAGTGTTTTATCTTGATTGCTTACCAGTGCGCCAATAAGGGATTCCCCGCTACCTAAGTCTGTCACGATTCCTGATACATGGATCGTTTGGGCAAATGCCAAGCAGGCTGCAAAAACAAATATTAGTGCAATGAATAAGCGGGAAATACTTGTTTTCATTGTTCATGTATTGGAAAAATGCCTTCGTGGTAGCCAGCGAAAATGCCAAAACCATTAGATACATTTGAAAATAAAGTGAAAGGCTCCGCACCAAATAACAATTGCAGTTCATTGTCAAACTGATTATCCGTCGATTGATTGTGCCGATGTCTGAACCATGATTTCCGAAAGCGGTAATAATCTTCACTGACTGTACGGAAAATGAGATAATACTCGGACTGGTTATTACGGTATTTGCCTTTAATCCAGCGATTACCGCTAACCGAACTATGTTCAAATCTCAATTGCATTTCATAAGGCCCTCCATTTATCAGCTCATCGCTAAATACAAAGGAAGATGGGGCGTATACTAAATCCCCTTCTCTATTTAAGACAGCATCAGGAATGGCTATGTCATGCAAATAGCTTAGATAAGTGGAGTCTTTCAATTCATCATAGAAAGGATGTAGAATCACGAATTCGTAGTAATTCTTCTCGCTATCGGGATCGAAAAAATGAAGATTAATATCTATGTATTCGTTTCCATCTGCACTTTCCACAAAAAAGTACGTTGCGTGATCAATTTCTACTTTTGCAGGAGGCAATATGGCAGAAGCCTGAATTTTATGGTAATCCGTTTTTACTAAAAGTTGGTATAGGTCGCCGGAAACCAGGTTGGAACCAGTGTACCGATAACGGCCACTACCCTGATAGGACAAGGTATCCATAAGCTGATCCTGGTGCCATAATTCAATTATAGCATCCTCTTCAGGAATAGCTTCGGGTTGCAGAATAGATCGAAATTTGGTCAAATATGCTTCAAAATCATCAGAAGTGAAGAAACAAGACAGAATCAACTCCTGCGAGTTCTCTTCATCAAGGGGCAGATCAAGTGGTTTGGTGCAGCTCATCAGTATGGAGCCCGCTAAAAAAATGGGGAAAACGCCCTTTGGTATAGACATTTTTTCACAGCGTTTCAGTTACTCAGGTAGCAGAGTACTTTTACTTGGAATAATTTATTGGAATAATTTAATCGATCGGGTAAAAAGAAAACCGGCAGAAGCGCAGGAAATTGCTTCCGCCGGTTTTTTTAATTTTTAGTCAGGTTTTCAGGATCAACCGTCCGTCAACTGATAAGTCGTTACAGGGTTAGAATAGCTTTCAAATAACTTGCCATCATGGATTCTTTCCGTGAATAAGCTGGGGCAGAGCGCAGTGGAAGTGCTTGGCGCAAGCTCTACACCAGCTAGCAGACGTCCTGTCGGGGAGCTTTCTCCCGGTCTTTGCTGGGAGCCGGCAGGTTTTCCTAAAAATTACCATTCCAGTTGGGGCAACCGGGCATAGTGCCTGTTCGGCATTTTATGTGATGGAGTTATAAGTGCGATCCTTGGTACTGTTCGGTTAGTACGTAAATCGTCTGCATGCGGGCAATCTTCCAAGCGCCCTTTTCACGGACCATAAAGCGGGCTTCACGGGCCATCCCCTGTGGGATTTTTTTAGTGTAAAAAACCCAAGCTGTCTTGCCAAAATACTCAATGTGGTAATCCACTTCCACTTCCGGTACTGCGATAGGCTCAGGATGCTCCCGAATGTGGTCAACGGTATTCTGCCGGATTGCCTCCCAGCCTGAAAACACTACAAAATCAGTATCCCCTGCATACATTTTGGAAGTGTAGCTGGCGTGGGACCACTGCCCCTCCCATTTTGAAAGGTTGCGTTCGCAAAAATAACGGGTTTCGTCTTTCAGCGTTTGTATAATCTGGCGTTCGGCGGCCTTCGAAGGCAACCAGGCCGTTTGGCAAGCTGTGAGCCACGAGAGGAGGGTCAAGGTAAAAACAACGTACTTCATCTGATTTTTTCTTCAAAGCTAGTCTTTGGGCAATAGGCCTGATAGTAAAAAGACGACTTTGCCAGCTACCATTCCTGTCAATAGGAGGCTGCTTCTTTAAACCCGCCCAGCGCAAAACCGGCCTGCTTCGCTAACGCTAAAATCCGCAGGACACCTGCCGGGGAGACTGCGCCAACAGAGCCGGGGAAGTGCTTGCATTGGTCCAGCCCCATGATTAAGGTCTCGCCCATACAGGCAAATACATGCCCGTCCGGCAAAGGGATACCACCTATTTTAAAGTCTTCATTTCGTGGCAGCTGAATGACGCCTCCCTTGAGTACAATGATTTCTGGCCATATCGTTCCCACTGATTCAGCCACATCCGAAGGCACAGCGAGGTCGCAGATGATTTTGGTTGTTGGCGATAAATGTTCCGGAAAGAGAACGGGCATGCTGGAATTGGAAGAAGCCACGATTATTTCACAGTCTTTCACGGTATCTAACCGGTCTGTAATGTCAATCTGTAGTTCGGGATACTGCAGAGATAAGGTTTGCCGTAGCCGGGCGACTTTAGGATTTTGCAGCAGCCGTGGCACCAGCACCAGGCGCTTCACCTCACCTGCCAGAAGGGTGGCATAGGTATTGGCGATATTACCGCCGGCACCGACTACCGCTACAGCGGCTTCCCGCAATTGCACCTCCTGTATCCGGGCTGCCCGGGCGATAGCCTCCCACCCAAAACCTACGGTTAGTGAATTTCCGGTGGTTACCGTCAGCCCCGGGCGTTCCAGCCGTTTTCCATTTTTGGTCAAAATAGAGGTGTAACCCCCTAATCCCAGTACCTGGCAGCCTGCTGCTTCAGCCAGGCTGGCGGCATGCCTGATCTTATCAACGATCCATTCATAATCCCGGGTGCGGTAGGCCGACTCTATAAGGCGGGAATCTAAGAACAAGCCGATAAAGCTCAGGTGGGTGGTGTCCCCGTTGACAGAATGTACATTGACCTCATCAAAAACCACCGGGTCCAGGAGTTTGGCGGTCCGGTCTAACAGGTGTTCCAATTCGTGAGCGGACCAGTCCGCAAAGGAAGCATCCCACAATGACAGATCCCTGGCCGTAATAAAGTGCCCCAAAAAGGCGACCTTCTTTTTACCGGCAGGCGGCTGATGCTTGAAGGTATTTTGATGGCTATAATCTTTTGCAGCGGCGGCTTTGCGGTGTGCGAGGTGGCCAATCAAACCTCCTGCATCCGCCCGTTCTATCCGCTCGCAAACCGACCGCAGCCCCCTGAGGAAGCGGGACAGGTGCGCCTTGGAAACATAAGCAGAAGGCTGCACCCGGATGGTATTTGGATTGCTTAGCGTTGGCATGACACGGATCTGATGCCGCTCCAACAGATAGCTGGCTATGACATAACCCAGATAGGCCGTTCCGGCAAGATTGCGCAACAGGTTGGAAGCCGAGCGGCCGGGGGCATGAAATTCAATACCCAACATAAGGCCACTGCCCCGGACGGATTTGAGCACTTCGGGAAACGCCGCCTGTACCGCCATCAGCTCCTTTTTCCAGTAAGCTCCCTTTTTAGCGCATTGTGCTGCCAGGTCTTGCTCTGAGATGATATCAAGTACAGCATTGGCAATAGCCACACTCCACCCATCGTCAGAAAATGTAGAGGTGTTCAGCATGGCAAACTCAGGGACAAACCTTTCTTCTTTGACCAGAAGCGCTCCAATCTTTGCTATGCCGCCACCAAGCGCTTTAGACAAACAGATATAGTCCTTCCGCAAACCAATCTGATCTGCTGCAAGCAAGGACCCGGTACGGCCCAGTCCAGTCTGAACCTCATCCACAATAATGGGAATACCATGCTGTCCTGTGACGCTGTTGAGCCAATCCACAAACTGCTCCGGTAAAGGCACCACGCCAGCTTCGCCCTGAATGGGCTCTACGATGCAAAAGGAAACTTCATCAATATGAGCATACGCCTGCTCCCAGGTATCCGGCTGGTTCGGGTCAAGAAAGTCAATTGGCAGGCTTTTTCGTTGAAAGGGCTCATTATGGGCCTGAGCAAATGGCAGGGTGCCCAGTGACTTGCCATGATAGGCATTGTGGAGCGCCCAGCACCTCGTTTTCCCATTCTCCAGACTGGCATGTTTAATAGCAGCTTCAACGGTTTCTGCTCCGGTATTGGTCAGTATGGCACAATACGCTCCAAATTGCTCCCGCAGCTTATTGTTCAGGGCTTCCAGCCCTGGGCCAATCGTACCCTGAGCAAGAACAGGAGGCTTTGCCTGAAAATACTGCATCGCTACAGCTACCAGCTGTTCGTGGAAGTGCCCCAGGAAGTTCGCTCCATATCCGCCAACCAAATCCAGGACCGCTCGCTCTGAAGCCCCTTGTTTTTGATAGAGAATGTCCCCCTCTGCCCGGATATAGTGGGCATCAAGCCCTAAAGCTTGGAGTTTTTCTTTTAGCGCACTTCGGTATTTATTAGATTGGCCATGGCTGGAGGGGTTATCGTAAATCATAACTATTGGGGTTCAGGATGAACAACAAGATAACGATTCCTGAAAATATCTTCCTATCTTCCGGGTACAGAATTCAAGGACACATGCCAACTTCGGAGCTTGTCAAAACGACTAAGGTAGCGGATTTGCCTGACGACTGGGACCGGCTTGCCACTTCTTATTTTCAAAAAAAAAGGTTCCTCAGCCACTGCGAAAAGTTCAATGCCTGCCGGCAGCGATACTACCTGCTCTATGAGGGGGCTACTCTTAGAGCCGCCGCTGTAGTATATACTTTACAGATCGACCTGTTCACTTTCTCGAGCCTCAAAAGCCCGGTCAATATGCAGGTTATTGGCTTACCCGCATCCGTATCTGCACCCGGAGTAATGGGAACTCCCGGGTTTGCTGCCGATATTATACAACGGCTTTTAGCTGTGGAGCGCGGGCTCCTGCTGGGCGTCAACCTTGCGCCGGAACTGAGGGTAGCCCCAGGTATTTCGATGCCGATTTTACCAAACTTAATCCTGGACCTCAGGCAGTCAAGCTGGGCAGACTACCAGCGAAGCCTGCGGTCATCTTACCGGCGCCGGCTTAAACGGATTACGGCCAGGTTTGACCAGGTGGAGCAGGTCACGACAAATTGCGATGCGTTTTCTGCCAGGCATTACCAACTATACCTGGCTATACTGAAACGGACGCCCTCCCGGCTGGAGACCCTGACGGAAGCATTCTTTAAAAGCCTGCCTCCGGCCTTTCAGCTGACTACCTATTATTTGCCTATTCCCACAACAAGCAGCTCGCCTGACGCTGATCCTGAGCGGCGGGAACGCTCTACAATGCTTTGCTGGTCCATCACCTGCCGGGAAGCGCACTGCTGTTATTTCTTTTTTGGTGGTATGAACTATGACCAATTGGAGCTTTACGACAGCTACTTCAATAACCTTTTTGGCATTTTGAGAATCGCTTTGCAGCAAAAATGCACCCAACTGGATTTGGGGCAGACGGCAGAAATACCCAAAATGCGCCTTGGGGGAGCCCTAATCCCCAAACAGATGTTTTTGTACCACCGCCGCCCGGCTATCAGATGGATGCTACGCCAACTAAAGCCGCTAATTGGCTACCAGGCTGTATTCCCGGAAGTTCATGTATTCAAAAAAGGCTTATGAGTATTCGCATCGAACAGGCCATTAGTCCCCGGCAGATTAGAGCGTTCATTCGCTTTCGCCACAAACTGTACCAGGGCGACCCCAACTATATCCCTGAGCTCAACTGGTCCGAACGCAACTTTCTGGGCCCTAAGAACCCCTTCTTCAGGCACTCCCGGGCGGCTTATTTCCTGGCTTATAACGGTAAGCAGATGGCTGGCAGGGTTGCAGCTATTTACAACACCATGCACCTGGAACGGTATCAGGATAGAACTGGCTTTTTCGGATTCTTTGATGCGGTCGACGATCAGGCGGTTTGCGATGCCTTGCTCCATGCAGCTGGCAAATGGCTGGCCAGCCTGGGCATGACAAGGATCATGGGCCCGGAAAATTTTACCACCAACCATGCTGTAGGCATACTCACCGCAGGTTTTGAACAACCACCGGTTGTGCAAATGCCTTACAATAGGCCTTACTATGAGTCCCTACTCAACAACAACGGAATGACAGAGCAGATGGAACTGCATGCCTACCGTTTTGAGCAAGTAGACCTGCCCGCGGATTTCATGAAGCGGGCTCAGACTATAGAGGCCCGGCTCAAGTGCCACAATATCCGGATCCGCCCTGTCAACTTCAGCCACTTTGGTGAAGAAATGGAGCAGCTGCGCCAGGTGTATAATGCAGCCAATGAAGGGCACTGGGGATTTGTGCCGCTTACGGTAGCAGAATTTAGATTTCTAGCGAATGACCTTCGGAAAATCGTGCAAAAGGAAAATGTACTTCTGGCAGAAAAAGACGGACAACTCATCGGTTATATGGTCACCGTACCTGATGTCAATCAGATCCTTCGGAAAATCCCGGAGGGCAGGCTTTTTCCCTTCGGATGGGCCAAACTCCTGGCCAAGCCCCAAATCAACGGTGCCCGCTTGCTTATCCTGGGTGTTTTGCCTGCTTTCCGGCGCATGGGTATTGACTGGTGTTTTTACGCAAGAACGTCCCGGTTCTTCACCGAAGCCGGAATCAAATGGACCGAAGCCGGCTATGTCATGGGCAACAACCTGATGATGAACCGCATTATCCGGAACATAGGTGGGAAGCCAGCGAAGACGTATAAAGTTTTGGCCAGGCTCATTTAGACTGTGTTGCTTGTTCACAGTTTACAGCACCTTGGCTGCATCAACTGAAGGCCGCATTCTGTACTTTTTCCTGCACGGTCCATTCCTCTGTTTCAAGGGTTGAAGCTATTGATGCCCAATCCCGGTAATCCAACCCTGGCACAGGTTCGCCCTTGTACATGGCTTTCGCCAGCTCACGGGGGGTATGGTGCCGGTGCGCAGTCAGGAACTGGAACATGATCTTGATCATACCTTTCCAAATCCGGAAGTAACGGAAGGACCATACCGGGGGGCGGGTGCGAAGCGCATACCGGTCTGCCCGGCTGATATCAAGCATCGTCCGCATATACGTTTTCAGCAGCCACCGGTAATACTGCTTTAGCGGCATCTTGGTTTCAATCAGCATATGCGACAAGTCCCAGAGCCCATGCGCCTCTCTGGGTACCGTAATCCGGTCCTTATACAAATCCCAAATCAACGTGCCGGGCATTGGGGTAAGTGGGGAAATGTTGACGTAATACAACTTATTGCGCTCAATAAATGCAAACAGATTTTTCCATTCCTGCTCGGTATAGTCCGGGCCAGGTATAAGCGACCCGTAGACATCAACGCCGTACTTTCGGCATACTGCGATTGACTTTTCGTTCAGGTCAACGGAGCATTCTTTGTCCATCGAATCCAATTCCGGATTCGTCGTGGCCTCCAGGCCAATGAAGACAGCAGACAGCCCGAGTTCTGCCCAATCTGCGATAATATCTTCGTTTTCCGCAATATAATCAGCGCGGGCATACACCAGATACTTCTTTTTTATGCCGCGCTCCCTGATCAGCGCTGCCAGCTTGTTCAGGCGGGAGGACTTGATCAGAAAGATATCATCCACAATATAGACATCCTCTGCCTCAATCTGCTCGAGCTCTTCCACAATGGATTCCGGGCTTCGGGCGTAAGGGTGCCCGTCTGTGATACGCCAGGTGAAGCAAAAGTTGCACTTGTACCAACAGCCCCAGGCCGTCTTCATGGTGGCAACAGGCCGGTGAAAAATATAGTAATATCTATGCTGTAAATGAGCGACAAGGTCACGCCTTGGGAGTGGCAGGGTATCTGCGTTGGGCATGTAGGCTTTGCCCTTAGTCTTCAGCACCTTATTGGGTCCAACAGGCAAAGCCAGCCCTGATACAGATAACAGGGCTTTATCCTCCCCCAGGGCTTCAACGATAGTGGATATCTGAGAAGTGCCGTCTCCCAGAACGATGCAGTCTATAGCCGGATCAGCGAAATCTTCCGCACAGCGGGAAGCGTGTACGCCCCCGACAATGGTTTTGACTTTGCGATTCCAGATTTTCGCCTTCCGGCAAAGCTTGATCACCTCATTCACCCCGGAAATGTAGCAACTCGTGCAAATGACATCCGGCGAAAATGACCTGAGCCGTTTTGTGAAACCCTTTTCAAGGATCATATCCATGATTTGCACGTCATGGCCTTCCAGGCCGGCAGCAACGTATTCAAGTTCCAATGGCTCACAAATCATTACATTCTTCAATCCGATGGTATGTTTGGGGACAGGCGGGCGAACGAGGAGAATTTTCATAGGAGTATAGGTTTTGGGTGTTATTCAAATAAATCAGGGTCAAACGATTCCTGGTGTAATGCGATTCTTGATGTGCCCCCGGTAATGCAGATTTACCCCGGTAAGGAACAAGCGCATGTAAGGGCTCATATTCATCGGGCTGCCGCTTAGGCGGCGGAATATATTCCTGGGGGTGTACAGCTTTTCGTATAGCTTCCAGTAATTGTCCTGCAGGGCTTCAGCAGTGATGTGCTTCGGGTGGAAGACCACCTTTCCTCCGCTAAACTTTCCAATATCTTTGCTAATCAGCCGGTTCTCAGCCTCCATTTCCTTGTAAAGCTGAGTACCGGGCACCGGAGTGAGAATGTGGACCCGTGGCACGGCGATTTTGTTGTCGACGATAAAGTCGTAGGTCGCATTAAAAGTGGCGTGCTTATCCGCGTCCATTCCAATAATCATCTCGGTGGAAATATCAATACCAAACTTCCGCATCCGTCGGATCTGTTCCTTGTACTTGCTGGGATGGTTGAAGTCTTTACCTACGGTCATCAGGCTATCCTGATTGGTGGTCTCCACGCCTATAGACAACAGCCGGCAACCACTGCGGTAGGCCAGTTTCAGCATTTCCGGCCGGTCTGTGATTTGAATGCTGCATTGGCTCATCCAAATGATTTTCTCAGGAATGAGCGCTGCCCACAACTCCGCCGCATAGTCCCAGTCCACGCCGATGTTGTCATCAATAAAAACGATATACCGGCTGCCCGACCGCTTGGCTTCCCGGACATCCCGGACGACCTGATCTACAGGGCGTTTGCGGTACCGCCGGCCAAAAAAGGTTTGGATGGAGCAAAAACTGCAAGGAAAAGGGCATCCCCGGGTAGCTTGAACCGGCCTCCACATCCCCAGTTTACGGGCATTCATCATGTCGTAACGGGGCAATGGCAGGGTGTTGATATCTGGTGTACGCTCCATCCGGTAGACGGGCTTCAACCGGTTGGCTTTAAAATCGGCAATAACCTCTGGCCAGACTTCCTCTGCTTCGCCTATCACCAGTGCATCGGCGTGCTTCAGCGTCCATTCCTGTTCGCACAGGCTTGCCGCAATTCCTCCAATCACCACAGGCACCTTTTTTTCCCGAAATTGATCCGCAATCTCGTAAGCCCGCGCCAGACCGGAGCCCATACCTGTCAGGCCGACCAGGTCCCAGTGTTCCCCAAACGGAATATCTTCGGAGGTTTCAGATACCAGCGTAACATCGGCTTCATCCTCAGGCGTAATGGCCGCAAGCATGGGTAAAGTCAGCGCTGGAAGATGTAGTTTTTTTTGCTTGATGGGGTTGCCCTGATAATCCAGTGCGGTAGGGGCAACGAGCAGGATTTTTGGTTTTGAGGACATAACTGGGGGACTTGTTAAAAACTAGGTATGGCTTATTGCCAAAAGCTCAGCATACCAGTTACAACATCAGGTCAATGGCAAAACGGAGCTTTTGTCAAATTTCCAATTGTCACTGGTGAATTTAATAAAATTATCTGACACCAATGCCCTTATGTACAAATAAAACCAAACACTAGTACACTGTGTATTAAGTTAGTGAGTATTTTGAACGAGGGTATTTTTTCCTCAATCAAGGCGCTGCGGAGTCTCGTAGCCTAAGCTACGAAGGCGAGCACGCAACGATGAGTGAGGGAAAAAGAGCCCTTCAAAATGCTTAAAAATTTATTACACAGTGTACTAGTTTCGCTCTTGCGAATCTTCCCAGGATAGCAAGCTGAAAAAGTCCCTTTGTGAATTACCGCACCACCATCAGGCTAGCCCCCCAGCGCTCCGGTCCGGCGGCAGCCTCCAGGCGATATGAGCCTGCGGGCAATTGGGCGACGCTAAAGGTGGTCTCCCCCATCTCAACCGCTTTCCAGTCCCTGACTGGCTGACCGGCGGCGTTATACAGGGTGATATGCTCAGCAAAGGCAGGCACCTTAAGCGTAACCTCCGTACGGGCCGGATTCGGAAAACAACCGAAAGCAACCGGTACTGCCTGAGCAGCGGCCGGTGCCTCCGGCTGATCTGAGGTACAACTGTAGAAATCGTCGATCTTTTTAGTTTGTGTTTGTAGCCAGGCGCTCAAATCCGAGCGCACGGCATTACCTGACAAGATAGGCCGGCGGTGCAGCTCGGTACTGCCCGGAGTATCTTCCAGCCAGGCGTACTGCCCACCGGTTTGCAGAGCCATACTTTGCAGGAGGTACTCTCCCTCTGCATCCAATCCGCTACAGGCAATGGGCCACAAAGCGACTCCTTTCTGCGCAGCCCACTGAATGGCACGGCGCATTCTTTCTGCAGCCTCAGGCGTCCGGGCAGGTTTTGCGTCCGTGAGGTAGACGAGTACCCGGGCTGGGGCAGCGGTATCCCAATCCGCATGCGCCAAAGCGGAGAGCAAGAGCGTATCCATAGCTTCCTCATCGGGGCCGCCGCCAGCTGCCTGAATGGTGAATGCCGGGGCTGAGCCGCTACTGATATCCTGAATGAGGAAACGCTCGCCTGCATCTCTGGCAAGATAGATGGGATGCTCCTGAGCGGTGAGTGAATTCAACAGCCCCTCGAACTCATCCCGCATGGAATGGGTGGCATCCAGCAAAAAACGGATGTCCGCTCCCTTGAGTTCCTGGCAGGGCACGTCCAAAACCAGTGTTGCCGTTTCTCCGGAAGAGAGATTGCCGTCAATCGCTACAGCCATTTCCCGGTTGCCCAGGCTGACCACCAGTTGCTTAGCCGCTCCGGTGCCCGGTACCCACGCTACAGCGGTTCCATTTAGGTTGGACCAACTACTCCACAGGGTTGCCCCATCCTTATCATTGAGGCGCACCTGAGCATTGGCTACAGGCTGCCCTTGCTTGTTCAGGACCTTCACCGGAAATGGCAGGGCGTTATTCAACTGCCAGTATTGTTCGTAAGCCTGAAAATCATTTTTAAGGGTAGCCTGCCAGGCCTCCATGGATGGCGGAGCCGCCCAGCTGGAAAGGGGCAGGGTGTCCAGGGGCTGAGTTGCTTGCTCTGCGTGGCCGGCAGTGGTGAATTGAGCCAGGGCAAAAAGCAGTAAGGCAAGGTTCAAAGTCATCTTTTTCATAGCCATTAATTTTGGAGTAGGAGGTTTATTTCTGCCCGGCCTTTGCCAGCTGTGCCGTCAGGTTTTCGGTTTGTTTGATCAGTTCTACAAAGTCTGCCCGGTAGTTTTCCAGGTCATCCTGACGGGCCTGATCGGCCAGTTCCCGGGCAAGGCTGAGGGTAGCCAGCCCTTTATGTTTGGAATCCCGCAGACAATGTGCATAAGTAGCTACTGCGGCAGCGAAGCGGAAGTTTTCAGAGGTTTGTTCAAGCAGTTGGGCATCGCCTGGCAATTCGTGTTTCAGGTAGCGGCTCTGGGACTCGGCCGGCTCTTTGTAGCGGAGATGGAGCGTGCCTAATGGTTCGCCTTCCGCACCCGGTTGGGGCACAATTTCGTACAGGGCTGTTACGGTATGCCCGGCCCCGAGTTCCCCGGCATCCTTGGTATCGTCTTCAAAGTCTTCTTTTGCCAGCAGGCGATTTTCGTAACCGATGAGGCGGTACGTCTGCACGGTAGTAGAATCAAACTCCACCTGCAGCTTCACATCCTTCGCAATCGCAAATAAAGTGCCTGCCATCTCAGTGACCAGGACTTTTTCAGCTTCCTTGATGCCGTCGATGTAGGCGTAGTTGCCATTGCCTTTATTGGCTAATATCTCCAGGCGGTCATCTTTGTAGTTGCCGGTACCAAAGCCCAGCACGCTGAGGTAGATACCTGTGGCCCGCTTTTCAGCAATAAAGGCTTCCAGTTCCTCCGGGCTGGAAATACCGACATTGAAATCGCCATCAGTCGCCAGGATGACCCGGTTGCTGCCATTGGGCTGAAAGTACTGGCTGGCTAATTCGTAGGCGCGGTGTAAAGCAGCGCCGCCGGCTGTACCTCCGCCGGCGCCCAGCTTATTGACTACGTTCATGATCTGCTCCTTTTGGTCGCCGGGGGTAGGCAGCAGTGCCACCTGAAAGCCCCCGGCGTAGGTGACGATGGAAACCCGGTCCTGTGCCCTCAGTTCTTCTGTGAGCAATCCCAGGGCCTGCTTGACAAGTGGGAGTTTGTTAGTGCTGCCCATAGAACCAGAGACATCGATCAGGAAAACCAGGTTGGCAGGGGGTGCATCCACCGGGCTCGCTTCAAACCCCTTGATGCCAATGTGCAGCAGCTGATGCCCTTCCTGCCAGGGGCAAGGACCCAGCTCGGTCTCCACGGCGAAGGCATTGCCTGTCTCCGGCAGTGGGTAGGCATAGTCAAAGTAATTGATGAGCTCTTCCGTGCGCACAGCATCAGCGGGAGGCAATTGCCCGGCTGCAATAAACCGGCGGACATTGCTGTAGGCTGCTTTGTCAACGTCGATGGAGAAGGTGGAAAAGGCTTCTGTTCCCGCAGCGATAAACTCGTTTTCCACGATCTCGGCGTAGCCTTCGCCGGCAGCTGTTGGAGCTTGTTCGGGGATGGCATTGCCCTGCACCCGGATGCCATCCACATAATAATCGGTGGCATTGCTGCGGGAGCCGCGGATTTTCAATTCATTCGAAGCCTTGGCACCCGAGACGCCAGCAGTTGTTGCAGCAAGGCTGTTGATGTTGCGGGTGGGCAAATTTCTTATTTGATCACTGACTATTGTCGCTCCCTGCGTGCAATTGTCCTGCTCCACCAAGGGAATTTTATAGCTGGTCACCACTACTTCATCCAGGTTGACCGCATCTGCAGTCATTTCTATATCCAGCTTATTGGCTTTGCCTGCGTAGACGAGCACCCTTTCGATACGTTGCTTCGTATACCCTACGTAGGAAGTTTCGACGGCGTAGGTGCCGGGATCAAGACTGGCAAAGTGGTAATAGCCATCGAAGTCGGTTTCCGTACCGGTGATGAGCACACCGTTTTTATAAAGCGCTACTGAACCGAAAATAATCGGCTCACCAGTATCATCGGTCACCTTTCCGGAAAGAGAAGTTTGAGCGTAAAGGGGCAGGGCCAGCACCCAAAGGGCCAGCAGGGCCGGTAGTTTTGTTTTCATAGCTAATCATTTTCACCGGACAGTAACTTTACTGCGTCCGGAATTGGTGCCAAGATAGCCGCATTCCCCGCCGGGCGCGAACCGGATTGTGGGCATATGTCAGGTTGCTAAAATCAGAAAGAACACAAAAACACTTTTTAAATAGCTAACTAAAGCGCAATACGTCAGCTTCCTAAGCTATTTAAGAACCGGTTCAACTCCTCCTCCCGGAGCTCATCAGCAAGGGTATGCAGATGCCCCCGGTATTCCATCCCCAGGTATGCTGCGGTCTTCGAAAAGGGCAGCCAGAAATCCTCCCCCAGATTATTGCCAATGGAAACGGCAATGGCAGCCATAGCTTTACCTCTGAGCTGCCGCCCCAGGTCCTGCTCAATGGTGAGCAGGTCGGTGAGCCGGTCAAAGAAAACTTTCATCACACCGCTCATGGCGTACCAATACACCGGAGTAGCCAGCAAAAACAGGTCATACTGCCCGATAAGCGCCCGCATCAACTCCAGGTAGTCGTCCTCCCGGTTGGCATGCTCGTAATCGTAGTGGCTGATGTTGTAATCATTAAGGTCGATGACTGGCCAGCCGGACAATTGAGCCAGCATTTGGACCAATCGGGCGGTATCCCCATCCCGGCGCGCACTGCCTACGATGATCACTCCTCTCATTGCACCTGGATTTTTGCCTTACAGCTCACTTCGAAATTACAGGAATTTGCAATAAAGCAGAGCTGATGTGCCCACTCGTGCAGTGCCTCCGCTTGTTCCTGTTTTGCGATTTCCACAATGGTCACAAATGGGCGCAGCTCCACCCATTCGAAATGCCCGCCTCCATCGGGCGTTTGCAGCATTTGCCCTGACGGCTCATCTTCATAAGCCACGACGGTGATGCCCGCTTCGGCGCACAGGTGCAGGTACCAGAGCTTATGGCAGGCTGAAAGGGAAGCGACGAGCATCTCCTCCGGGTTGTAGCGTTCCGGGTTGCCACGGAATGCCGGGTCAGCACTGCCATACAGGGTGGGCTTGCCAGGCGCGTTGATTTCGTAATCCCGGCTATAGGCGGTGTAGTTCCGGGTACCGCTGCCGGTGTTGCCGGTCCATTGGAGGTGGAGTTGGTAATGGTGCTTTTTCATACTCCAAAATTAAGAACATAGCCCTTATATCGCCCCAACCAGTACGGCAAAAACCGGGCAGGCCAGACCGGAAATATCGTTGTGGTTTCAAATTTCGTTTGTATTTTAGAAACAAACCCGGCGATATGATCAATACTCCCCGATGATCCTTCCAAGCTGCGCCAGTGCCGATATACGTTCATCGGTCAGGGGCAGCCCCAGGCTGATCCGCAGGAAGGTATCGTACCGGTCACCTGGAGAAAAAACCGTACCGGGAACGATGCCTATGCCTGCTGCCCGGGCCTTCCGGTAAATTTCCATCCCGTCTTTGCCGTTCCGTAGTGACAGCCAACCGACCAAGCCACCCGGCGGCAAATGGGTATCAATCACGTCCCCCATATACTCTTCAACCAGCTTAAAATGTTGTGCCGCCCGTATCCGCATCTCCCGGCGTAAGCGGCGCATGTGGCTATCGTAGCGGCCTTTTGCCAGAAAGTGCGAAAGCGCCGCCTGGGATAAGCCCGACGTCGACAGGTTATGAACGATTTTCTGTTCGTATATGGCCTCGTAAAAGCGCCCCGGAATTACCCAGCCGATGCGCAGCCCCGGCGTCAGAGTTTTGGATAACGAGTTGCAGTAAATCACCCACCCTTCCTTATCAAAAGTTTTGATGTTGACCGGGCGGTTGCCTTCGTAAAAGAGTTCACCGTAAATGTCATCCTCAATCACCGGCACCTGATACCTGGCGGCCATACCGGCAATGGCTTCCTTGTCCGCTGTGGAAAGCAACGCTCCGTTGGGATTATTGAAATTGGGGATAAGCACTACTGCTTTGACGCGCCCTGATGCCATCGCCTCCCGGAGTACATGCGTCATGGTTCCCAATGGGCCTCCGGAGGGCAGTGGCAGTACCTTCAACCCGAGTACTTCCATGAGGCGCAGGGTACCAAAGTATGCCGGATCGCTTATGGCCACGGTATCTCCAGGCCGGGTCAGTGCGCGCAGGCTGAGTGCCATGGCTTCCATACAACCTGCAGTGATTAGTACCTCCGACTCATGAAAAGCACGCCCCCAGCTTAGCGCCAGTTTGCAAATATTGCGGCGCAGCTCCGGCAACCCACGGCTGTCTGGATAGCGGGTACAGACTTCCGGGTGCGCCTGACAAGCCTTCCGGATGCTTTTATGTATCCGGTCTCCGGGTAGCAGATCATGGCCAGGCACACCCGTGGAAAAGTCAATCAACCCCGGTTGCCGGGATGCTTCCACCACCTCCTGAATCAGGGATTTCTTAGCTACCGCTCGGCTTCCGTCCCCATTACCGGGGGCCGCCTTTGGCAGTTGTTCCTGTACAAAATAGCCTTGTTTGGGCCGGGCCGTAATCAGCCCTTCTGCCTCCAGCTTGTAATAGGCATTGAAAATCGTAGTCGGGCTCACACCCAATTCCCGGCTAAACACCCGGACTGATTTGAGCTTGTCCCCGGGGCGGTAATTACCGTGTTGAATATGGGTTTTGATCTGCAGGTAGATGTCTTCGTAGAGGTATCGTTTGTCACTGATCATAGCTAATAGGTTAAATCATCTTTGCCATTTAACAATGAAGGCCTAAAAATCGTGCAGTCCAGATCCTAAAGCTTTGCTCCTCCAGTATTACCGTGACCGCTGTATTTCCGGGCTTTTGAAACTGATATGCTCAAAAAGCGCCGAACTGACTATTTCCCGGGCTTCTGAAGGACTGTAATTTCGTGCCCATCACCATCAGACTCATTGACTATGAAAGACCTTTTCCTCGTTCTCCTCTTATTCCTGTTTAGCAGCACTGCCGTACTCAAGGGGCAGCAAGACACCCTCAGGCTGGCATTAGACCAGGTCAGGCGGGTACTGCTTACCCAGCTGCAGGTAAATGGGCAGAATGCCTACTTCCTTGTCGATACCGGTTCCGGTATTTCTCTGATCGACCAACAGGAGGCAGAGAGGCTTGACTTTGCCTTTCACCCGGAAAACGGGCAGGGCAAAATCTACGGCCTGGGCGGAACGGCACGGTTCATGGTCACCTCGAATATCCGGGTATCTTATCAGGGCGAACGGCTGCGGGGTTGCCGGTTCTATACCACAGACCTGAGCCTGCTTCAGGATTTCAAGCTTCCCAAACGGTATAAGATATCGGGCATACTGGGCGCGGATTTTTTTCACCGCAACCATGCTATCCTTGATTTCGAGCAGGCGCAGATATTGCTCACCCGGCGGTAAAGCATACTATTTTGAGTTTGAAGGGAGCGCGGTCCATGCTATGCGCCTGCGCTCCCCGCTCAAAGAAAAAGGCGCATGGTACCCCACACGCCTGAGTTTTATTTTTTGTTTTAATTCGTAGAAGGGCACCGGTCCCGCCGGTGCCCGTTTTGTTACCCCAGTACTTCATTCTCTGAAACGAATGGCTGCCGGTAGATGCGCTGCCCGGTAGCCCGGTACAGGGCATTAGCCAGAGCCGACTGAATGGGCGGCAGAGAGGGTTCGCCCAGTCCGGTTGGATCAATACCATTATCCACAAAGAAGGTTTCGATCTCCAGTGGAGCCTCCGAGTTACGGATCAGCCGGTAACGGTCAAAGTTTTGCTGCTCTGGGCTACCGTTTTTTAAGGTGATGGCGCTGTACATCGCATGCCCGATGCCATCGACGATGCCCCCTTCAATCTGATTGCGGGCGGCATCGGGGTTGACCACGATACCGCAGTCTACCGCGCACCATACTTTTTTGATCCGGGGAGTGCTCCCCTGCATCTCTACATCTACCACCTGTGCCACGTAGCTATTGTGGCAGTAGTAGGCCGAAACGCCCCGGTGCAGGCCCGGTGTGGGCTTGCCCCAGCCTGCTTTCTCCTTCACCAGCTTTAGTACGCCGGCATAGCGGGCGGCATCGTAATCGTTGTTCTCCCCAACCGGCGACTGCTGTGCTTTTTCAAACAGCTGCAAACGGAAATCAATGGGGTCCTGCCCGGTGACTTCCGCTATCTCATCGATAAACGCCTGCTCAGCGTAGGCCATAAAGTTGGAACGGGGCGCCCGCCAGGCACCGGTGGAGATATTGGAGCCCAGGTCGTGGTGCTCTGCCAGATAGTGGGCTACGGCACCGGCAGGAAAACGGTTTTCAAAGACCGGGCTGCCATGCACCCCTGCCCCCCGCACGTGGAAGGCCAGCAGGTTATTGTCCGCATCGAGCGCCGCACGGTACTTCACTTTGTAGGCCGGGCGGTAGGTGCCCTGCGTCATATCATCCTCACGGGTGTACACGAGCTTGACCGGTACGCCGGCTTTTTGGGAAATCAGCGCGGCTTCAGAGCCAAAGTTGCCGTACAGGCGCCGGCCAAAACCACCACCCATCCGGGTCAGCATTATGGAGACCTGTGCTTCTTCCATGCCCAACAGCGCCGCTACGGTCTTGCGCAGGGAAGCCGGGGTTTGGATAGGGCCCTCGAGTTCAGCCTTGTCAGCCGTCACATTGGCGTAGAAATTCATTGGCTCCAGCGTATTGTGCGCCAGGAATGGTGCGGCGTAGGTCCGCTCAATCACTTTGGCAGCGCCCTGAAAAGCTTTGCCCGGATCACCATCGCGGCGTGCCGGCTCATCGGCGGCTTTGTCCATGAGCTCAGACAGGGCGGCTTCATGGTCGGCGGAAGACTCCGGAGACTCTATGGTTTCCCACTCTACGCTGAGGGCTTTCTTCGCCTGCATGACCTCCCAGGTAGAGCGGCCGACAATAGCCACCAGTTCCGGGAAAGCGTTGGTATCCGACCACTGCAGTTCGATCCCCTCCGGTGCGGCATTAATGGCAAAGACCTGCTCCACGCCAGGCATATTGAGGACCTCCTCCGCATTAAACGATTTGAGCTTTTGCCCAAAAGCCGGCGGATGGGCAATCATGGCAATGCGCATGCCTTCTTTCTGTACATCCAGTCCGAAGAGCGGCTTACCGGTCACGATTTCGCGGGCATCCACATTTTTACGGCTGGTGCCAATAATTTTGAAATCTTTAGGGTCTTTTAGTTCCACCTCTTCGGGCACTTCCAGGGTAGCCGCTGCAGTCGCCACGGCACCGTAACCAATGGATTTGCCGCTGCTTTTGTGGTGAATGGTGCCCTGCTCAGTGGTCAGTTCGGATACAGGCACGTCCCATTCTTTGGCAGCTGCTTCCATAAGCATACGCCGGGCGGTAGCACCGGCAGTACGGAGGCTTTTCCAGCTTTGACGGATGGATTGGCTGCCGCCCGCCACCTGACGGGTGAATTTTTCGGTATCCAGCCCGGCCTGTTCCACCACGACTTTTTGCCAGTCGACATCAAGTTCCTCAGCCACGATCATGGGCATAGAGGTCTTTACATTCTGGCCGATTTCCGGATTGGGCGACATGATGGTCACCACGCCATTATCTCCGATTTTCAGAAAAGCGTTGATATCGGTCCAGGATTCCGGGATTTCCAGTCCGGTTTCGGGCTCGCGGGCGCAGGATGACAGCCAGCCAAAGCCCAGGAGCATGCCGCCGCCGGCAGCAGCGGAGACTTTCAGGAAGGATCTGCGGTTAACTGCAGTTTTTATAGTAGACATAATTGAGAAGTTCGATTTAGGAATAAGGTTGAAGGCGCAAATGCTTAGTAGTTTGACGGGAATAAATGATACAATTTTGATTCTCCGTCACTTAGCCCATTTTAGCGGAAGCTGTTTTGACCGCTGCTTTTACGCGGGTGTAGGTACCGCACCGGCAGAGATTGCCGTTCATAGCCGCTTCGATTTGCGCATCGGTGGGCTTGGGTGTATTGGCGAGGAAGGCAGAGGCCGTCATAATCTGGCCCGCCTGGCAATAACCACACTGCGGCACATCGTGCTCGAGCCATGCCTGCTGTACCGGATGGTCGCCTTTTTCGGAAAGGCCTTCGATGGTGGTGATGGACTTGTCTCCCACCGCTGATACAGGCAGGGAGCAGGATCGCATAGCAGTGCCATTGAGATGAACCGTGCAAGCGCCACACTGACCGATGCCACAACCGTACTTCGTGCCGGTCATTTGGAGATGGTCGCGCAATACCCAAAGCAGTGGTGTCTCTGGTGCTACCTCTACCGTTTGAGGTTTACCGTTAATTTGGAGTGTAAAGCTAGCCATTGGAAGGAGTTTTGGTTACAACTGGTAAGGTAACGAAAAAACGCCGGAATGGATGTGGGCGGGAGGGGCTTTTGTTGTTAACTTTCCTGTGCAGCTCCCTAAAACAAGTATAAGTTATCCGTTTTCTTTCTACTCATCTGACTTCGTAAGTTCCAACAGGAAATCCTTTGTTCTAATAACCTGTATTGGAGGAAAGCCAATTTGTTTGAGAACCCTGAAATGCCTATCGTCCGTCACAAGATAATGGGCTCGGCCATTTAGTGCACAGTCCACAAACTTATTATCATCTTCATCTTGCGTAATTATTGCCCATTTAAAGTAGACCTCAATTTTTTCTACGTCTGGAGAACGAACCATAAAATTCAACAAGTTTTCAGCTACGGCAAGACCAGTTTTTTCTTCTAATTTTTCTCTGTATTCATTTAGGATTTCTGTAGAAACCAAAAGCCGGATACGTCCCTTCAATAACGAATCAAATATTGGTCTGTATTTGGAGTGCCTCCCTATACTTACAAGCAGGCTATTCGTGTCAAGAACGACTCTCATTGATTACTTGTCATTATCCTTATTATAACTGACCTTTCGCACGCGAAAGGTTATGATAATTGAAAAAATTAGCAGTACTCAGGGTGCTTGGCACAGCAAGCCCACTCAGTGCATGGCACTGAAAAAGCACTCGCATGAACAAGTTAATCAAGGCCTTACCCCAAAAGAGGGGTGGCTAGCCCATCCGGCGGTCCAATTTTAGGGACATAGGCTTTGAGCCTTTGCACCTCTTGAAAAGCCGCCCTGAGGGCATTGACATAAATTTTGGTTTTTAGGGCAAAGTGGTTGGTCTGCTCTTTTGCAGCCAGCAGTTCGAGTTTAGTCCAGGCAATCATGGCAGCAAAAACATGGTTGCACTGGGATGTCTCGTGCTTGGTGGGGGACTTTTCCAGCCCCACGTTTTGTTTGAGCGATTTGTGGAATACCTCCACTCCCCAGCGTGTCCCGTAGGTTGTGCAGATAGCTGGGCCGCTTAGCTCCAGATCGTTGGTGACCAGGTACAAGTCTCCAGTTGAGCCGTCTTGGTTTATAAAGACCTGCTTGACCAACTGGACTTGGAAATCCAGCCCTTTGAGGTAAACAGTAATGGCCTGGCCTGCTTGCAGTTCTAGCCCGTCGACTCGGTGGAACTTGCCTTCCAGCTTGTCTTCCATGCTAAGGGCGACCTTGCGGTTGCTCTTCAAGGCACTGATGAAATGCTTGCCCAGCTCATAATGCACGAACTCGAAGTTCTCCTTGGCAGCAAACCAAGTGTCCCATACCACATAGCGGAAGGGCACGCGGTTGTATTTGACAAGTGCAAAAAGCTGGTCGCGCAGCATCTCGTTCTTGCTGCGGGGGCTGCGCTTCTTTACCTGCCCGCTTTTGGCATCCACGTATTCTTGCGACTTGCGCACGATCTCAAAAGCAACAGGCAGCTCTATACCCTGTGGGCTCTGGTAAAGGAAATTCAGGATGTTGATCCCTTTGGTGTGCCCCGCTTTCGGCTTCTTGGAGTGGTCCCAGTGCCAAGTGACCACTTCATTCTCCGTAGAGTGCGGCTTCTCCTCGATCGTGTCATCTATCTTGATGACCGCGTCCGGGTGCTCCACTTTACGTACCAAAGGCTTTATGCAACGCCAATAGTCTTTTGCCGTGAAGGCTTCCTGCCCTAAAAAACGGCTGATCTTGTCATGGCTCAGTGCCTGATCGGTCAGCTCGGACAAGCCGGTGGCTGTCGCCATGCGAAACGATGCCAGCAGGTAGTCCGAATACAAGTCAAGTAACTTTGGGTCTTTCATCTTGCGCTCCTTTGAGCTGCAAGATAACTGCCCTAACATTATTAATCAATTTTCCAAATCTTTCGCGTGCGAAAGGTCAGTTATAATCCTTCTTTGTCTTCTAGCCAATTATCCATTGTTTCGTTTGTCCAGCCCTTTTCAGTCCATAATTTATCCATCTCATCTGATGCTTTATCAGCAAAATACATAGCAAGCATTCGCTTTATAGCAATGAGGTCTTCGTTACTGACATCCTGACTGTACAACTGAAGCAGCTCAATCTGGAGGTTACTTAATGGCTTATCTAATATTTTCATTTTCCATCATTTATGATCAAGTTAGTTCTTTTTTTCCATCCTTTCAAGATAAACATCTTTGGCTTCCTATCGTTGACCTCATTGACCGGGACATAAGCAAAAGCCCGCACCTCATTGAGGCGCGGGCCAGGCATATCCCAAAATGCTTAAAACTCCTGTATCGCGAAGGTTTCCATCATATGGTCAAGGGTACTGCGCTGCCCTTCCTGATTGCTCAGGGCAATGAACAGCCCATTAGATTCAGGGAACAAGGCAATGAGCGAAGTGAAGCCGTCCACATCTCCGCCGTGGAAATAAACCAGCTCTCCTTGTATACGGATGGCAAACCAGCCCAGCCCAATGGAGGTGGCATCATCCTGTGCGGGAGCAGGGAAGACGGCTGCCTGCTCCAGGCCGGTGAGCAAATCGCCCATCCAGGCATCGCCCCATTTTTCCATATCTCCTATCGTACTCGCCCAGTCGCCCGCACCGAAGGCAACCGACATGGGGTAGGGCTCCACCGGTGCACCGTTAAGGTAGCCCACCGCTTCGCCTATGGTGCCGAAGTCGTTGGCGCTGGGATAAGTGTCTGACATATTCAGGTACTCCAGCGCGGTAGATTGCAGGTACTCGTGGTAGGGCTGGCCTGAAAGTGCTTCCACAAGTGTGGCCAAAAGCAGGTAATTGGCGTTGCAATAGTGGAAATTGCTACCGGGCTCAAAGAGCAATTCTTCTTCCTGTAAGGCCTCTGTATAGGCATCCACGATATCCTCTGGTGTGAGGAAGGCATTTTGTTGCTCGTACAATTCTTCAAAGGTCGCAACGTGGTCCGGCAATCCGGAAGTATGCGACATAAGGTGCCGCAGGGTGATCTGACTGCCGTAGGGAAAATCGGGCGCAAATGCACTGATGGTTTGGTCGAGGCTTTCGATCAGCCCTGTTCTTTGCAGTTGTAAAATGCCCAGCACGGTGAATGCCTTAGACATGGAGCCAATACGGAATTTGGTGTCTGTGGCATTCATGATGCCCTCCCCTGCCCTTGCCTCTCCAAAGCCCTGACGGATGAGGTCCTCATCGCCCTTGCGCAGCAGCATGCTGCCCTGAAACCCGGAGGCTTGGGCATAGTCCAGGGCATTGGTGTAAGAAGGGGTCGGGGTCGGCACCATCATGTCATCGTCTTCGCAGGAAGTAAACAGAATGACAATAGACAGGAGGATTGGAAAAAAGAAAAACAGGTTTTTCATAGGTGACTTCAATTTTGTCGGGTGTAAAAAGTGGGTGATTTCTTAAAAACGGGTGATTTCTAAATCATTTGAAACTAACAACAGCACAAAGATGCAGGGCACTGCACGGGCAATCGTCCGGAAATGAAATCCTGAACGTGTGTGGTAAATCCGAACTTTGAGGTGGCAGGGATAAAATCAGTGAAAGAGGAACAGGATGCCGGTTGTGAATCAGGCTTATGGCAATGACAGGCAGGGTATCTGGTTGGAGTGGGTACACCTGCGGAAGTCATCGCCGGGCGTGCTGACTAAGAGCCAACTAAAAGCGCACCGGGTGAATCCCCCGGCAATGGCTGGACGTAGTGCACCCGGTGAGCACACCACAGCCTCCGATCATCAAAAGCCCGTTGATTAAGACCTAAAAGATTAAATTGGCAAGGTACAGACATCTACACCCCCCACTCCACAACAGTCCCCGCATAGGAAAGCCCGCCACCAAAGCCGAGCAGCATCACTTTATCGCCTTTCTTGACCTTGCCGGCTTTGACGCCTTCGTTCAGGGCCAGTGGGATGGAAGCAGAGGAAGTATTGCCATAGATGGAGAGGCTTTCAAGGGCTTTTTCCACTGGCAGGCCGATGCCTTTGCAGATCGCCTCAATGATGCGCATATTGGCACTGTGGGGTACGAACCAGTCGATGTCATCAATCGTCAGGTTGTTCTTTTCCAGCAATACTTTGGCCTGTTCAGTCATGCGGTTGACCGCCCACTTGAAGACCTTGCGGCCGTTTTGGTAAATTTTGCCGCTGGCTTTGATGGGTTCGCCATTGATCATCGTAGATTGATTGGACAGGTAGAGGTCCTGTCCGCCACTGCCTTCAGCGCCCACAATGCAGCCCCCTATGTTGCCTTGTTCCGATGCCTCCACCAATACCGCCCCGGCGCCGTCACCAAACAGGATGCAGGAAGTACGGTCAGAATAATCAATAACCTTGGAAAGCACTTCCGCTCCAATAACGAGGACTTTACGCTGCATGCCGGACTCTACCATGCTTTTCGCTAAAGCAATGCCGTAACCGAACCCTGCACAAGCCGCTGCAATATCAAGCGCTCCTGCCTGCCGGATACCCAGCCGGTGCTGTAAGACTGCTGCCACGCTGGGCATGACGTGGTCATGGGATACTGTAGCGAGCAGGATAAAATCCACATCGCTCAGGTCTTTACCGTAGGTTTTAGCCAGGTTGAGGGCGGCTTTTTCGCTGAGGTCTCCGGTGTACTCATTTTGGCGGGCAAAGTGGCGGGTTTTTATGCCGGTACGGGACTGAATCCATTCATCGGAGGTCTCAATGAAGCCTTCAAAGTAGTGGTTATCAATAATTTGTTCTGGTGCATAGGCACCGATGGCCGTAATTTTCGCTTGCATGTATCAGGGTGTTATCGGCTGAGGCTCTGATTATTAAAGTCTTTTTGCGGTGCAAAAATAGATTTTATTCGCTATTTAACAAGCTTAAAATGTCTGGCGGTGAATAGTCAGTTTTTACTTTTTTTGCTACCGATTGAACTAATGGCAGGCTTTGAGATGTTATGGGTATAGTTCTTTGAAAGCTGAAAGATTCAGTTTTCCCATGACAAAATGTCAAAACTGCTGATGGTGCCGATGGCGCTTCAGTACAATCAGCCAAGGCTTAACAAGCCTGGCTACAGAATGGGGACGTACTGGAATCGACAGGGAAGTAAACTGGTAAGTAAGCATGCCGGAGCACGATAGTTCACTCCGTTAACAAATGGCTATTAACACTTTTACATGGCAATACACAGTATGCCATGGCTGCCTAAGACTAGGTCTTAGAAAGCCTTTGTGCCGTACGCTTGACGCCTAATACACAGCGTGCCGCATATCAACCAACCCTTTAGGCTAGTGGTCTGCCCTGCTCCGAACAGACTGCGAAATTAAGGAGCTAAGGCTTGGTCATGGGTGGGTACCGCGACCTCCCCCAGGCTCGAAAACCTCAATGTGGTACTAAGCATGTAGAAGGCTTATGAGTGCTTTCGCTGGACGCGAGTTCGACTCAGAGGGTCGCCCACGCAGCGATGCGTGGTGCAAAATCGGGTGAATTCAGGGGAACCTGTTCCATAAGCAGGCCATCCTGAGCCAAGCCAGAAGGAAGATTCTGGAAGGTGCAGAGACTAGGGATACTACGGTAAGCCCACAGCGCCCGACATCTCACCGAGATGATGATATAGTCCGACACCCTGAGCAATCAGGGACTGCTTTTTGCAGTGCTAAAAAACAGTTGCTCGCCGTCTCCACAACAATAAGGCTACCGCTTCTTTACGGAAGGGTAGCCTTTTTTTATTTTTACCCACAACCAATTCAACCACTACATGATCTACGCTTTCAAAGGCTTCATTCCCGTTGTCCACGAATCGGCTTTCGTCCACCCTCAGGCGGCTGTGACCGGTAATGTTATCATAGGCAGGGATGTGTATATCGGGCCCGGCGCAGCGATCCGGGGCGACTGGGGCGGCATCGTGATCGAAGACGGCTGCAATGTGCAGGAAAACTGCACCATCCACATGTTCCCTGGGGTGACGGTGCGCCTGGAAGCATCGGCACATATCGGGCACGGTGCCATTATCCACGGAGCGCATATTGGCCGGAACTGCATGGTAGGCATGAACAGCGTCATCATGGACAATGCCGTCATCGGGGCGGAGTCTATAATCGGGGCCCTCACTTTCGTGAAAGCTAAAGCAGCAATCCCGCCCCGCAGCCTGGTGGTGGGCAATCCGGGCAAAGTCATCAAGACCGTAAGCGACGAAATGATCGCCTGGAAGACCAAAGGCACACAGCTGTATCAGACCCTGCCGGGCGACTGCCACGCCACGCTGAAGCCGGTTGAGCCCCTTCGGGAAATCCCGGCTGACCGCCCCCGGCAGGAAGCGTTGTACGCAACCTGGGAGGCGATCAAACGGGAAGAATAATAAAGAGCTTATTGGGATTTTACACTTCGGGCTGCTCTTGCCAAATTTTGTCCTGCTCTTCGTTATTCTTCGGTCACGTCCGTACGGATGTTCCCTCATCATGCCTTGATCAGAATAAAATTTGGCTGCGTTCGCTCCAAAAGCAAAACCCCAACAATCTCTAACTTTCCTGAAGCGTTTTCAGGTAAGCGACCACTTTACGGATTTCCGCATCCACTTCAGCTTCGGTCTCCAGGTTTTCAGATTCCCGGAAGGTCTCGCCCCAAACGGGCATAGCGCCACCATGCCCCTTGAGCTCTTTGTTGCCTTTGACAATATCAAAGATCAGGGCCTCCGGATATTCGCCATTGCGACGGGCAGCGATCTTAGTCAAGTCAGGAGGGGTGACTTTGAGCAAGTCCGACATGGGCCCGGCAACACCTTCTTCACCGTGGCAGATTTTACAGTAAGAAATGTATAGCTCCTCGCCCCGCTCCAGGGGGTCCGCCGCTTTGTGGACCGGAGCCTCTGTTACGGCCTCTTCCTGTGAAGTGTCTGCCTCGTTTTTTTCGGCGGTATTGACACACTGCGCCAACAGCAAGGGGAGTCCGCAGAGGGCTAATAATCTCAGGGCTGCATTCAGAACGGTTGGTTGTTTCATTTTGAATTTTATTTGGTTTTGTCTGCCATTAATTTACAAAGCATTGGCAATCTTTGCAATTCAACAAGCCATGATTTACATCAACCACCACTTAATCCGATAAAAATTGGGAAAGACCATCAAAGAAAACCTGACTGATCAGTGCCGGGCACAATTGGAAGCCCGGATAACCACCCTGCAGCGGTCTGTGGAAACCATTCAGGCAGCCCGCAACAACGAAACCAAAAGCAGCGCCGGCGATAAGTACGAAACCGGTCGGGCGATGATGCAGATGGAAGAGGACAAGGTCATGGCGCAGCTCGATCAGGCGCAGTTTCAGTTGCAACAGCTCCGGCAACTTCCGGCTTACATTGGCACCACCATTAGTTCCGGAAGCCTTGTGCGTACCCAAAATGGCTGCTACTTTTTATCGGTCAGCATGGGCAAAGCTATGGTGGATGGAACAGTATTCTACTGCATATCCACTCAGGCACCGCTCGCACAGCAAATGCTTGGGAAATCGAAAGGGGACAAGATCGTCTTCAACGGGCAGGAAGATGAAATTTTGGACGTAACATAAAAAAAGCCCGCTCGAAGGCGGGCAAATTACAAATCGTGACCTTATGATTTTTTAACCTGTCTTACTAACTTCAAATACCGTGCCAAAAATCAAAATACAACTGTTTCTCTGCATTTTATGCCCCACTTTTTTGCTAATATCTGGTGGTTGCGGAAGCTCAGCACCTCAGCCCGCCTCTGATGAACCCGTTTCGGCAGTGGAAGCAACCGTTTTAGGCATTGCACAAGATGCCGGCTACCCTCAAGCCAATTGCCAGAAAGCCTGCTGCCGCCCGGCCTGGGACAATCCCGCAAAAAGGCGAATGGTCAGCTGCCTGGTCATCAGCGACCGGCAAGCGGGCAAAGCCTGGCTGCTGGACGCCACGCCCGACTTCCCGGAGCAGCTGCAGTTCATCCGGGACAGCCTGGGATTGGAACTGGGAGGCATCCTGCTCACCCACGCCCACATCGGCCATTACACTGGTCTGATGTACCTGGGCAGGGAAGTGATGGGCGCTCAAGGCGTCCCCGTGTATGTCATGCCCCGCATGGATAGTTTTCTCCGGAAGAACGGCCCGTGGAGTCAGCTTGCTGACCTCGGCAACATCGAACTACGCACCCTGCAGGCAGGACAAGCCGTAGCACTTAGCCCAAACCTTACCATCACTCCTTTCCCGGTGCCCCACCGCGATGAATTTTCGGAAACAGTAGGCTTCAGCGTGCAGGGCCCCAACCGCCAGCTGATGTTTCTGCCGGATATCGACAAATGGGACCGCTGGGAAGTGCCCATCGACTCCATGGTAGAGGTTCATGACCTCGCTTTTCTTGATGCCACTTTTTACTCCGGAGCCGAGCTGCCCGGGCGGGACATGTCAGAAATCCCCCACCCTTTTGTACAGGAAAGCCTGCAGCGCTTTGCCCCTTTACCGGACAGCATCCGCAGGCGCATTCATTTTATTCACTTCAACCACTCCAATCCTTTGCTGCAAGCTGGCAGTGCAGCACAGCGGCAGGTGGAACAGGCTGGTTTTGGGATCAGCCGGGAGGGGATGCGGTTTGGGTTGTAGCCTTTTGAATGCTATTAGGCGGGTGTTTTCTACAGCCGCCTAATTTTACTGTAAGGTCCATCCATGCTGGAAAAGCGTTCCCTTACCATAAGCTTCCCACATTTTTCGTAATTTCGCGAACGAACGATCGTTAGTATATCCAAATAAAACCAACCATGCCCAATACCAACCTTCATAACTACCTGCTGGGACAATGGACGCCCCACGATGGAGACGGATTCCCACAGTACGATGCTGTCACCGGTGAGCTTATTGCCACCTGCGGAAGCGAAGGGCTCGACTATGCCACCATTATGGATTATGCCCGCCGGGTGGGTGGCCCCAATTTGCGGAAAATGACCTTCCGCGAGCGTGGGCAGATGCTCAAAAAGCTGGCGCTCCACCTGCACAGTATCCGCAAAAAATACTATCCGCTCAGCTACCGTACCGGCGCGACCAAGGGCGATAGCTGGATTGATATCGATGGCGGTATTGGCACCTTATTTGCTTACGCCAGCCTGCGCCGGCAATTTCCGGACAAGCCTTTCCATATTGATGGAGAGGCGGTGGGGCTGTCCAAAGAAGGGACGTTCATCGGCCATCATATCATGGTGCCTAAGCATGGCGTTGCTGTGCATATCAATGCCTTCAACTTCCCCATCTGGGGGATGCTGGAGAAGCTCTCCGTCAATCTGCTGGCCGGCGTGCCTGCCGTGGTCAAGCCCTCTGAAATTACGTCCTTCCTTACCGAAGCTATGGTGCGCGATATCATCGACTCTGGTATTTTACCGGAAGGTGCCGTTCAACTGGTATGCGGAAAAGGCCACGGCATTCTGGACACCCTGGGCGAACAGGACACCGTCACGTTCACCGGCTCTGCCTCTACTGGGCGCAAGCTGAAAGCCCTGCCTAATATCATCGAAAATGCCGTCGCTTTCAATATGGAAGCTGACAGCCTAAATGCAGCCATTCTGGGCGAGGATGCGGTGCCCGGCTCCCCCACTTTCGACCTGTTCATCAAGGAGGTGCGGCGGGAAATGACGGTCAAGTGCGGGCAGAAGTGTACGGCCATACGGCGCATCATCGTACCGGAAAACCTGGTGGAAGATGTACAGTTGGCCCTAAGCCAGCAATTGCAGAAGACGACCATCGGCAACCCTACAGTGGAAGGGGTGCGCATGGGGGCACTAGTCAGCAAAAAGCAACTCGAAACCCTGCGGCAGCGTATACAGGAACTGGCCGGAGAAACCAATATCGTATACGGGCAGCCCGACGGCTTTGAAGTCATGGGCGCCGATCAGAACAAGGGCGCCTTCTGCTCCCCTATCCTGCTGCTCAATGACGATCCGTTCAACAAGCAGGGCGCTCATAATATTGAAGCCTTTGGCCCCGTAAGCACGCTTATGCCCTATAAAGGCCTTGAAGAGGCCATCGAGCTGGCGAATATGGGCAAAGGCTCACTCGTAAGCACCGTAGCCACAGCCGATGAGCGTATCGCAACCGACTACGTGATGGGCGCAGCGGCTTACCACGGGCGCATTCTCATCCTTAATGAGGAAAGTGCCAAAGAGAGCACCGGGCATGGCTCCCCTATGCCTCTGCTGGTGCACGGCGGGCCAGGCCGGGCTGGTGGCGGAGAGGAAATGGGCGGCGTGCGGGGCGTCAAGCACTACCTGCAGCGCACGGCCATTCAGGGGCACCCTACGATGATAACAGCAGTGACGGGACAGTACCAAAAAGGTGCAGCCTACAAAGAAAAAGCCATCCACCCTTTCCAGCAGCATTTTGAAGATTTGGAAGTCGGTGAGACGCTCATTACCGCCAAACATACCGTTACCGAAGCGGACATCGTCAACTTTGCGAATGTGAGCGGCGACCACTTTTACGCCCACGTAGATGAGACCTCACTGGAAGGGACGATCTTCGAGCGGCGGGTCGCACATGGGTATTATCTGTTGTCCAAAGCAGCCGGCCTGTTTGTGGACGGACGGAAGGGCCCCGTTTTGCTCAATTACGGTATTGAAGACTTCCGTTTCACCAAACCGGTTTATCCGGGCGCGACCATCGGCGTGCGGTTCAGCTGCAAGGAGAAAATCCGCCAGGAAAAGCGGGACGAGGAGGACATCCGCAAAGGCATCGTCAAATGGATGGTGGATGTGTACGATGAAACCGGCGAGACGGTGGCGATTGGTACTATTCTGACTATGGTAAAAATGCGCGACCAGCGTTAATGGTCCATCCAGGCTTTAAAATCCCCCGCCCGGTCGATGCTCACGATGGTATCCTGTTCCTCATCGGGCGGAGGGCTCAGCTTAAGCTTCACTCGGCTGCGCGACCAGGCAATCATTTGGTCTATAGCACGCATGCTGACGATGTACTTCCGGTTGATCCGGAAAAAGCGGGTGGGGTCCAGGTTGGGCTCCAGGCGGTCTAAGCTGAGGTCAAGGTCGTAGGTTTTCCCGGCCTGAGTGCGGAGAAAGGTGCTTTTGTGCGCTGAGAAAAAATAGGCAACCTCAGTGGTCTCCACCTTTCGGAACACCTCCCCCACCTGTATCAAAAAGCGCTCCCGGTAATGCTGCCGGGGCTGCATCGCCTCTTGCAGGGCATTGAAATCAATCGCAAAAGCTGTGCGCAGGGACTGGTATTTATTCAAGGCTTCTTCCAGGGCAGAACGGCGGATAGGCTTGAGGAGGTAGGCAATACTGTTCAGCTCGAAGGCCTTGATAGCATATTGGTCGTAGGCCGTGGTCAGGATAACCGGTGTGGAAACCGGTACCGATTCAAAAATGGAAAAGCTTAGCCCGTCCGACAATTGAATATCCAGAAAAATCAGGTCGGCAGGGTGGGTGCGTAGCCATTGAGCCGCGGTCTTTACGGATCCCAGTGTCGCCAGCACCTCTGTATCCGGGGCGATTTCCAAAAGCAGCCGCTCCAGGCGTTGTGCGGCTACCGCTTCGTCTTCAATGATTACTGCTTTCATCCGGTTTCCATTTTGATTAGCGGCAGGCGGGCTTCATATCGATCAGACCCCATGATGAAGGCCGGGCGCTCCGCACTCACCATTTGATAACGCTTAGCCAGATTGCGCTGCCCAAGCCCTGCCGAGTAAGTATTCGAAACTTTGGGCTGTAAGTTATTCCTTACCACCAATTGCCCGTCTTCAACCGACACCTCAATGTGCAGGGGCTGACTGGCATTAGCGATGTTATGCTTGATGGCGTTTTCCAGTACTACCTGCATAGACAATGGGGGCATAAGCTGCTCCAGGTATTCTGCGGGCACGGCCATTTCCACCCGGACGCCTTCCCCATACCGCATCTGCTGCAGGGACAGGTAAGAGTGAGCAAAGCGCAGCTCCTCTTTCAGGGCTACCACAGGTTGCTCGATGGTTTCCAAAACATAACGATAAATCATGGAGAACTCATCAATAAAGTCTTGTGCTTTGGCTTTGTCCTGCTCGATCAGGCCCGATAGTACGTTGAGACTATTGAACATAAAGTGCGGATTGATCTGATGCTTGAGCACCTCGAAGCGGATTTGCGAAAGCTCCTGCTCCAGCGCCTGCGCCCGCTCCTGAGCGGCACGGTTTTCCCAAAAGGACAGCATCCCTTCCAGAATGGCCATAAGCACGATATTGACCACCGAAAAAATCAGGGCGTTGTAGAGCAAGACCTTGGAGAGTGGGTTTTGGTAAGGGTGAAGGGCATTAGCTGTGAAGGTCGCAGCAAAACCTACCAACAGCGCTACAACTACCGTCAGCAACAATTGCAGCAACAGGCGCTCCGGCACCCGGGCATTCCAGGGCACCCACCGGTTGAGCCACTGAATCAGCCAAAGGTCAGGAAAAGCCATCAGACTGCCGGCGATAAGGCTAAGTAGGATACCCCGGCCCAGACGTATGCCGAAATGCGCCCAGCCTGACAAGGGGTAAAAACCAGTAAAGTGGTTGTAAGACACCACAATTAACTGCACCCCAACAGCAAGCGCCAGCATCAGGAACAATAGCTTCCTGATTGGGAACGGACTGGAAATACGATAAGCCTTCATGATGCACTGCTTCTAAGGTGGGAAAATACAAAACAGAAAAGGCCGAAGGAATGATAAAAAGCAGTGGCCCTGACGAAGCTGCGCTTGTCAGGACCGTCGGGTGATTCTTGCTTTAACTTAAAAGTCCTTTCGAATGCCCACTCTTGCGGAAAGGTAGCGCAGATTTAGCCCGGTAACCGTTGCCCCGGTATCCAAATCCCGGTTGAGGGCGTGGAATTTTACGCCAGGCGTCAGGCTCCATTTCCCGCCAATTGGGATATTCACGCCAGCAGCGGCTTGTACGCCCCAGCCATGGCCTGTATCACCGATTATTTCCCCACTATTATCTTCCACTTCAAGGTGGTTGTAAAGCGCCCCTGCTCTCAGGTAGTAGCGGATGGCAGACTGTGGGAAAGGATGCTCAAAAGTCAGCCCCATCACGTAGCCCGTTTCCTCGTAATCCAGTTGATCATTGCCGGCAAAGTGTGCCCAGCCCCAGCCGGCGTATAGCCCGGTATGTTGCAGCAGGCGGTAGTGTAAAGTGGCTTCCAGGTTGAGGCCCGTTTCCAATTCGGTGCCGCCGAGTTCCTGCATAGGGAAGCCGGCTCCACCATTCAGTTCAAAGCTCCACCGGCTGCCGTTGTCTTGCGCCTGGGCATTGATAAGGATAAGGGCGAAGAACAAAGTGATGATTAACCATTGCGTTTTCATGATTCTCTAATTTTGGTGACTGTTTTTCGTTGTTTACAGTTCAAAAGTAGCCCCCTTTCCACCCCATTAAAAGGAAAACCGGACGAGGGTGTGCAAGTGGCGACCGAACCTGTTGTGGTGCAGGATGAATGTGTATGATGAAGTTTGTTACATTTGCGCCATGAAGCGCATACTCTTTACCGGGCCGGAATCTACAGGCAAATCCGCCCTCGCTACACGGCTGGCAGAGGAATGGGACACCGCTTGGGTGCCGGAATACGCCCGTACCTATCTGGAGCAACTCGGCCGCCCTTACAACGAAGCGGATCTTCTAAACATCGCCAAAGGGCAACTGCAATGGGAAGACCAATACGCCGAAAAGGCAACTGACTTTCTTTTTATTGATACCGGTATGCTGGTGATGAAAGTCTGGTCGGAATTCAAGTACAACCGCTGCCATCCCTGGATTCTGGAGCAACTGCAACGCCGGCAGTACGACCTATGGGTGCTCTGCGGCATTGACATCCCATGGGAGCCTGGCCCCATGCGGGAAAACCCCAACGAGCGGGAAGCCCTGTACGGCATCTACCGGCAGGAACTGCAAAAGCTAGGCGTACCCTTTATTGAACTCTGGGGCAGCCGGGAAGAGCGGGTGGCGCGGATGCAGATGGTTTTGGAGAGGATGTAGTAAGGGGGGGGCACCCTACGACAAGCCTAACAGTCCATTTTTTAGCCACCTAAGCTGCATAACCTTTGATTGAATCGTATCACGCTCAGGGTCCAGAATCATTGCTTTTGCTAAGATTGTTTCCTCCTTAATTGCAGATGTAAGTATACGTAGAACCCTTTGTCTAAGCATTTCATCTTCGGCAATAATGTTATTCAATTCATAACCAAGGGCTGTGATACCAATTTCTAATTGACCTTTTTCTGACTCATACAAAAAACTATAGTCTTCCCAAATAATATCAGTTTCGATGTATGGATAGTGCTCCAATATAGCGCTGATATCTCCGGGGTCATTAAGGCGATGTTCTGGACGGTCGTCAAATGCAATTAGCTTTAGCAAAACAACACCAGGAATAGAAGACAAATTAATACTAAGCTCTCCAATGTCTTTTCTTACGAGGCCATTTCGAAAAACAGCAGACAGGCCATCCAACTTCAAATCAATCATCCCCCTACCTTCAACCAAAATTTTACCTTGCTCTTCTATTTCCCCAAAAGGAAGAAGGTCTACCGGAATACCATGTGGAGAAATCAGGCAAAAGCTATTCTCCACGGTAACTGTATAGCCAAAATCTTCAATAAGCTTCTCTCTAAGCAAATTGTAATTACGATCAGAAGGTACATACACTCCAAAATCAATATCCCGGGTACCTCTAACCGGCTGATTATGCTCTACATACCATGCATTGCGGGCCAAAGCTCCAATAGCAAAAAAAGGAATATCAAGCAAACCTGATGCCTCCTGCATTTCCTTAATGACCTGATTAAGCTCAGGCATATTCAATGCTGCAAGTAATTTATATGACATATTGATCGTAAACAATTTGAGCGGTATCTGTATTCCGGGGCGAAGGGCTGAGCAACAAATCTGCGTAAATTAGTACAGGTGATACTGTAGCCTTTGAAGGCAAATAGTCAGCCTGATCAATCCAAAACTGCTCCGTCATCAATATTTCCCCGTTCTCTTTCGGAATGAGCTCCAGGGACTTGGCTAAATCAACAAATGAGGATAAGGTATAGAGGATGGCCTCTTCAGCAATCAAATAATTGGTTAAATGAGCTGCTGCTGCCGCGCCTCCGACGGTGTACTTTCCTTCTGCTTTCTCTAAAAGGCTGGAAGAATAGGAGTTGCTGTTTTTAAAAGCAAACCGTCTTTGTTTCAGTTTCGGCCGTAATATTTTATTGAAGAACAACGTCCAATCGCGCAACAACCGTCCTTTGTCTGCAATTTGATACTGACGTGAAGATGATTGATGAAGATAATGGTCTTTCAACAACCCTTTTATGGTCTTTCCTACTGTATCAATTGATACATCTGCTAATCCTGCAATAGTTCTGTAAGGCAAATTCAGAATATCCTCATTGGCTAAAAACAGGAAAACTACCTTCAGCCCGGATTTGGTGAATGCCCGGTTTCCCTGGGCTTTTTTGATACGTTCAGTTTTGTTGGTTTCCACATGTAGCAATAGACCATTCCCATTATACAGAAAAGCATTTCCAGCTGCGTCAACATAGGAAATGGCTTTCGATTTCAAATGAGATTTTAGAGGCTTTGAAATGTAGTCAGTTATAATGCAGGGCTTCCGGGATTCCAGTAAATACCGATGTTGTTGTAAAAAACCAATAGACAATCTATCGCATACCAGTATAGGCCATGCCTGTTCTTTGCCGTGATAAGATACCAACAAATAATGCTCGTTATCCTTATCCGTCAGCGTACCTGATTCGATATTCACACTAAATCCAGCTCCCAAATTGGCAGAAAGCCGCTCAGTTGCCATGGTTAGCAAATCTTTTTCCATGTACGCTAATTTACGCTTTATTTAAAAAACATACAATTAAATATAACGTACAAATCGTTTTCCTCGACTTTACCCCCTATTCATACCGATACCTAAACTCATAAGCTCCCGGCACCGCCTCAAAAGTCACAGCCCCATTGACCTGTTGTACACCCGTAAAATCAGGGTGAGACAGCAGCGGGCCTCCATTGGCTTCGACCGCAGAAAGATTGGCATTAGGCAGCTCGATTACCGCTGTGGTATTGGGTGGAATGGCTACGTTAAGTACCAGTTCGCCCGCCATTAAGGACCAACCGGAGGCAATCCTGCCGTAGGGGGAATCCAGGGAAGCTTTGGCGTATCCTAACCGGGCATCAGGCTGAGGTTGGATGCGGATTTTTCGGTAGCCAGGCTCCAGCAGCTCAATGCCGGCCACTACCCGGTACATCCAGTCGCCGATAGCGCCGTAGGCATAATGGTTGAAAGAATTCATGCCGACATCCTGAAAGGTGCTGTCGGGGCGCTGCCCGTCCCAACGCTCCCAGATGGTGGTGGCGCCCATCGTCACCGGATACAGCCAGGAAGGGTAGGATTTTTGCAGCAGCAGATCATAGGCGACTTCCGTGTAGCCGTGATCGGAGAGGACGTGGCACAGATAAGGCGTGCCCAGGAAGCCCGTAGACAGGTGATTTTTACGCCTGCGGATATCGTCAACCAGATGGGCGGCAGCTTTGGCGCGCAGGGGCTCCGGCAACAGCCCAAACTGTAATGCCAGCACATAAGCCGTTTGGGAATCGGAGGCAATACGGCCGGATGGGGTAACATATGCTTTCTGGAAAATGGCTTTGACCGCTTCGTAGACGGCCCGGTACTCCATCTCCTCTTCTGTTTTCCCCAGTACGCCAGCCGCCTGAGACAGCAAATGAGCGGAGTACGCAAAAAACATCGTGGCGATCATATCCGGATCGGTGTAGCCATCGGGGGCAGTATGGTTATTGCCGTGGGGCTTGTAAAACAGCCAGTCACCAAAAACGCTCCCACCTTTCCACATCAATGCATCACCAGCCTGCTCCCGGATGTACTCTACGTAGGCCTTCATCGAGGGATACTGCACGGATAGCAGGCTCGTATCGCCATACACCTGGTACAAATCCCAGGGGATGATCGTCGCCGCATCGCCCCAGCCGGCGGATACACCATTATTACGCAGCACGTCAGGAATCACGAATGGTACTCCTCCGTTCTCTAACTGATCCGCGTGCAGGTCTTTCAGCCATTTGGTGAAGAAGGCGGCTACGTCCATATTGAAGGCAGCCGTGCGGCAGAACGCCTGCGCATCGCCCGTCCAGCCCAGGCGCTCGTCCCGCTGCGGGCAATCGGTTGGGACATCCAGGAAATTGCCTTTTTGCCCCCAGACGATGTTGTGCTGCAGCTGATTGATCAGGGTATCTGAGCATTCAAAAGTACCAGTCGGTTCCATCGCGGAATGAATGACCACAGCGGTTACGTTTTCGGGCTTCAGCTCCCCCGGGAAGCCCTCTACGGCGATATAGCGGAAGCCCATGAAGGTAAAGCTTGGCTCGTAGACTTCCGTCGCTCCCCCTTTGAGGGTATACGTCAGTGTAGCTTTGGCGGCACGCAAATTGGCGGTGTAGAACTCTCCTTCCTTGTCGAGCACTTCGGCGTGCCGGATGGTCACGGTGGTACCTGCTTTGCCCGCGACCTTCAGTCGGACCCAGCCTACGAGGTTTTGACCGAAGTCGGCGACCAAGGTACCGGATGGAGTGCGGAAAATGGTGTCCGGAACTAGTTCCTCAATCTTCTGCACCGGCACGGAAACAGCGCCAATGAGATTGGATTTAGAATGGCCCGCCACCGTTACCGGCTGCCAGTTTTGGGCGTCGAAGCCCGGTCGGCTCCATCCGGTGGGTTCCATACGGGCGTCGTAGGTTTCGCCATTGTAAATGCTGTTCATGCGGATGGGACCTTCACTCGTAGCCTTCCAGCTACCATCTGTCAGGATCATCTCCCGCCGACCGTTTTCGTAGGTGATCTCAATTTGGGCAATCACCCCTACCCTTTTGCCATAGAGCCCCCAATTGTCCATCCAGCCCATCGCGCCCCGGAACCAGCCGTCGCCCAGGTGCAGGCCCACGGCATTGTCCCCGCGTACCAGCAGGTCGGTCACATCGTACACCTGATACTGAATGTGATCATCATAGGCGTTCCAGCCCGGCGTAAAGACCTGATCGCCCACCTGCTGCCCGTTCAGAAAAAACTCGTATAGCCCACGGGCAGAAACATAAGCCCGGGCACGGGCAATCTTGCCCTTTAGTTGGAATGCCTTCCGCAGCAGGTAAGCGGGACCATCTTTTTCCTCCACCTGCACCGGTTCTATCCATTTGGCCTGCCAGTCGTCAGCACGCAGCAGCCCCATTTCCCAAAAGGCAGGAGCGGACCAATCCGATACTTTGCCCTGATTGCTCCAGACTTTCACCCGCCAGTAATATCGTTGCCCCGAGGCCAGGGCTTTACCTTCATAAGGCAGGAGTACCGAAGTGCCTGAGGTGATTTTGCCAGTGTCCCAGACCAGGTTGCTCTTTTTAAAATCAGGATCAGTAGCCACCTGAATCGCGTAGGCTGCCTGCATCAGCCCGGGGTCATCGCCTCTGAGTTTCCAGCTCAGCCGGGGCTTTTGGGCGTCGATGCCGATGGGATTGGCTTTGTGCTCGCATTGTAAGCCGTAGATGCTTAGGGCGTGCAGCGTAGTCGTCAGTAGACTTAGCAGCAAGGTGGTGGTTAGGGTCTGTCGCATAATCTGTGGGTTGGTAAATTTGGGTAGAAGATAGGGAAAATGGAGGATTTCAGGCGAGGTCAACTGACCCACTCCAGGAAATTTTCCCGGTTGATCACCTCAAATTCGGAATTGGGATAAGTCTCCTTAAATAGGTTCGGAAGTTTAGCTTTTTTATTAGGGTTCCATTTGAACTCATAAGCATGAAGCTTCCCTTCCCTATCCTCTATCCAATCTATTTCCTGTTGATCGTACGTTCTCCAAAAGTAGTTGTACACCAGCATTTTTTCGTATTGCTGATATTTGATGCGCTCGCTTATGATGTAGTTTTCCCATAATAAGCCCACATCGTTTCTGTTTTCGATCGGCTTCATATCCCCTATCAATGCATTCCTGATCCCATTATCGAAAAAATACCACTTCTTGCCTTTGACAATTTCTTTTCTCAGATTTCTGCTCCAGGCGCCTACTGAATGGATTATATATACTTTGCTCAATAAATCCAGGTATCGCTCTACCGTGTTTTTACTGATCCCCAATTGCTTGCCCAATTCAGTGAAACTCACTTCACTTCCTATTTGATAGGCAATCAGCCGTAATAACTGAAGTATCTTTTCTGAATTCCGGATCAAATCAAATTCCAGGATATCTTTCAGCAGGTAAGACTTAATCAATTCATCCAGGTAGGCTTTTCGTTCCTGTAAGTCTTCCAAATGGATCAGTTCAGGGTAATTCCCGTATACCAATCTGTTCCTGAGATTTGCCTCCTTTTCAAAAATATTTTCCGTCTGGTTCAGTTCCTTTTCTGACAATCCAAAAAGATAAAAAGTGTGCTTTCTCCCAGTCAGTGGCTCTCCGGTAAACTTTTCTAAATCAAAGGCAGAGGAGCCCGTAGCCAGTATTTTTATACCCGCTATCGTGTCTACCATTAGTTTTAGCACATTGCCTATCTCCGGAATTTTTTGGGCTTCGTCAATAATCAGTAATGACTTTCCCCCTATGATGTTTTTATACCTTTGAGTACTCCTATACTCCAACTGCCTTCTGACATCCTGATCCTCTCCGTGCAAAAGCAGATAGGGTTCGGATATTCTATTTAGAATTTGTTGGATCAGTACCGTTTTTCCAACTCTTCGCGGCCCCAGAAGCACGACTACTTTGTTTGGGCGCAAATACTTTAGGACTTCATCCTCAATTGCTCTTTTTAGCAGCATCGTTTGTCTATTTGTACCCTAATATACACAAACTGACCATTTTTAGCTAAATTTAGTCAGTATGAATACTATTTTTAGCTAAATTTAGTCAGTACACTGCCTTTATTAGCTCAAATAATGTGACGGACAGGAAGCAATATTAAGAAAACAGGTAAAAAGCGTGAGCCTTGAAGCGATAGCGGGAACGCAAATGAAGTGGAAATAATTGATTATCATTAAAACACGGCAATGGAAAAGCTAGCCAATATCCACCCGGGAGAAATCCTGTTTTTTGAATTCATGGAGCCGCTCCAAATTACGGCTTACCGGCTTTCAAAAGACTTGCACATACCGCAAACCCGGATTTCAGCCATCATCAAGGGGAAGCGCAGGGTAACTGCCGATACTGCCCTTCGCCTCAGCAAATACTTTGGCACTTCAGCCAAATTCTGGCTTGGGCTTCAGGACGACTATGATATTGAGGAAGAACGCAACAAGAAAAGCATGGAGCTTGATGCGATAACGGAATTGGAAGTAAAATCATGACAAGGACAGTCAGATTAGCACAAAAGCCCCCTTGCCCACCCCCTGCATTTTACCTACCTTTGCCTGTCAGTTGATGGCAGCGGTGAGATTTACCGTTGCTGTTCGGGGTGTTTCCCGGTTAACGCCGGGATTCTGAGATCATACCCATAGAACCTGCCCGGGTAATGCCGGGAAGGGAGACGAGTACGAAGCGTTTTCCTGCGCGATCCGTTCTTTTCTTATGGGATGAAAGGCCGCCTAACGGTGGTCCTGAAGGCAAACACTCGCCCGGCCCCTGGGTGAAGTGATTCTTTCAATTTTCATCTGTTTTCTCATGTTTTACCAATCTGTTTTTTCTGCGTTGCTGCTGCTTGGGCTCCTGGGCTCATTGTCCGCGCAAACGACTATCCAAGGTACCGTTACCGACCCGGCAGGCCAACCGCTTACCGGGGCTAACCTTTTGCTGTTGCCAGGCGACCGGGGTGGAGCGAGTGATGCAGACGGGCAATTTTCCATTCCAAACGTAAAGGCGGGCGACTATACCCTGCGCGTGAGCTATGTGGGGTACGAAACCCTGCGCAGGTCCATCCAAATTGCAGAAGGACAAGGCGAAGTCAGCCTACAGCTCACCCTGGAGCCCCGCGCGTTCACGGCCGAAGAGCTGACCGTGCGAGCGACCCGCGCCGGAGCGACGACCCCCATGGCGTTCCTCAATGTGGACGAGGAGGACATCGAGCCAGTCAACCTGGCACAAGACCTGCCCTTTTTGCTGCGGTGGACCCCCTCGGTAGTCTCCACTTCTGATGCTGGCGCAGGTGTGGGCTATACCGGTATCCGCATCCGGGGCACCGACCCTACCCGCATTAATGTCACCGTGAATGGCATCCCCATCAACGATGCGGAATCGCAGGGCGTATTTTGGGTGAATATGCCGGACTTTGCCAGCTCTGCTTCTGACATTCAGATACAGCGGGGCGTGGGTACGTCTACCAATGGTGCCGGTGCTTTTGGCGCGACCATCAACATCAATACCACTGAGCTGAAGCCCGAGGCCTACGCCACGCTGAATGGCTCCGTGGGCTCCTTCAACACGCAGCGGGCCAATGTGGAATTCGGCTCCGGCCTGCTCAACGGCAAGTTTACCCTCGACGGGCGCCTATCCAGTATTACCTCGGATGGGTTTATCGACCGGGCCTCTTCTGACCTTTCCTCCTACTACCTATCGGCAGCCTACCTGGGGGAAAGCAGCAGCCTGCGCTTCGTGACCTTCTCCGGTAGGGAGCGGACCTATCAGGCGTGGTATGGGGTGCCTAAGGATTTTCTGGAGGTGGACAGCCTGCGCACGTTCAATCCTTCCGGTACAGAAAAGGAGGGCGAGCCTTACGAAAACGAGGTGGACAACTACGGGCAGGACCACTATCAGTTGATCTACAACAACCAAATCAGCCGCAACTGGAGCTTCAATACCGCCCTGCACTACACCCGGGGCGCAGGCTACTTCGAGCAGTACAAGGCAGGCGAATCGCTGGCAGACTACGGCCTGATGCCGGTAGACCTTGTGGATACGGTCATTACACAAACCAACCTTATCCGGCGATTGTGGTTGGACAACGACTTCTACGGGGGCGTGTACAGCCTCAACTACATCAGCGATGATAACCGGCTGGATGCCACCCTCGGCGGCGGCTACCACCACTACTCTGGCGACCACTTTGGAGAGGTCATCTGGGCAGAATATGCCTCAAATAGCGAGAAGGACTTCCAATACTACCAGAATGATGCTACCAAAACGGACTTCAACATTTACGCCAAGTTCAACTACGAGCTGCTGGACGGGCTGCACGCCTATCTCGATCTGCAATACCGGCGCGTCGGCTATGAATTCCTGGGTTTTGACCGGCAGGGCAACAACGTGGAGCGAACCGAAACCCTCGACTTTTTCAACCCCAAAGCCGGCCTGTTTTACCAGATCAATAACCGGTCGGAAGCCTTTGCCTCCTTTGCCGTGGCCAACCGCGAGCCCAACCGCAATGACTTTGTGGAATCCACCGCCAACAGCCAGCCGGACCCGGAGCGCCTGTACGACACCGAAATTGGCTACGAATACCGCTGGGACCGGGCGGCCATCCACCTGACCGGCTACTACATGCTCTACCGGGATCAACTGGTCCTGAATGGCGAGGTCAATGATGTGGGCGCCTTTACGCGTGTGAATGTAGACCGCAGCTACCGCCTGGGGCTGGAAGTGGCCGGTGGCGCTCAGCTTGCCGATGGGCTGCGTCTGGATGGCAACTTCACCCTTAGCCGCAACCGCATTGCCAGCTACACCGAGTTCGTGGATGTGTACGATGAGAACTTTGCCTATCTGGGGCAGGAGGCCTTCACCTACGAGAAGACGGACCTGTCTTTCTCGCCCGATATCATTGCGGCGGGCGGTTTGTCCTACGAAGCGCTGCGCCTAAAGGACAAGACCGACCTCATCTTCACCCTGCAGACCAAGTACGTCGGGCAGCAGTACATCGACAACACCTCCGATGAGGACAATGCCCTCGACGCCTACAGCTTCAGCGACTTCCGCATCAACTTCAACTGGCGGCCGGGCTTTCTCCGGGAGCTGTCCCTCAAGCTGCTGGTGCAGAATGTCTTTGACGCCCGGTACGAGACCAATGCCTGGTCCTACCGTTATCAGTTTGACGGGAGCCCGGCCCTGGATCAGGGCTTTTTCCCGCAGGCGGGGCGGAACTTTTTGGTGGGGCTGAGTGTGGGGCTGTAGTGGAGATCGCCGGTTTTGCTTTGGTAAGGCCGGCGATTTTGTCTCCTTTAAAACAAGCCTTCAACGATTACCAATTTTCACCACTTTCCCCACTTCCAGTACACGCCCCTGCTCCTCCAACCGCCAGGTGTAGACGCCCGCCGGGTGCCCGCTCAAATCCAGTGTGTTGAAGCCGGCAGACAGGCGCTGCGTGAGGACGGGCCTGCCCATAACATCGTATACCACGGCATTGGCTTGTACGGGCAGCCAACCTGCCCGCAGCGACAGGCTGAAGCGCTCCCGGAAAGGGTTCGGGAAAGCAGTGGCAAGTGGGGCTGTTTCCGCTTGCTCGGTGGTCGTGACGGGCTCCGTAAACTCCAGTGTTTTGCATTTCGTATCACTGCCATTGGCGTTGCTGACGGTGAGGCAGACCTCGTAGGTGCCAGGGCCGGGGAACGTATGAGCGGGCAGGGTATCCATACTGCTGCTGCCCTCGCCGAAGTCCCAGGACCAGGTGGCCGGCTCGTAGTCGCTCAGGTCGTAAAACTGCACGGTGAAGGGCGTGAGCGTATCCTGTTCATAGCGCCAGCGGGAGAGCGGGATATTGTCGATGCCGAGGGTATCACAGGGGCTGCCGTCTATGGGGCCGAGGCGGTAGTTGGGGAAGTTGGGGACGGAGCCCAGATTGAAGGTCGGCAGCTCTACCCCACGTTGTTCTATGCGACAATCCGGGCAGGGCGTATTGGGATTGTGGATGACGTGCATGAAACGGGTGCCGACTCCACCGCAAATGTATATTTTACCATCGGGGCCGCGTTGGGATTGGTAGAAAGTGGTGGGATTAAAATCAATAAAACCGTCGTACTCGGCAACCAGAGCCCGGCTCGATAAAATATCATCCGCCCATAGATCATATTGATACAAATGAATGCCAGAACCCAAATATAGGTAACGAGAACCGTGCCCTACTGTTCCGCCACCGCCAAAACCAATTTTTTCGTAAGCTTCATTTCTTGGGTTGCTCAAGAGCCCTGTGCAGCGATTGAAATCATAAATCGAAAGATGATCTCCCTCTCCACCTCCTATGCTATGATAACGGATGTGTTTCATTCCATCTGGCGTAAAGAAGGCTTGCCCAAGCCCAATACTTGCTCCCCCTCCAATTTCCTGGAGCCCTAAGTATTCAAATCCAACCGGTGATAGTAAAAAACGATGGATTTCATTAAAAGTATAACGAGGAACGAGAACCCACCAGTCCCGACCATTAGCATGCCGACACGCACTTAGCTTTCCAAAGTCGAGCGTATCCAAAAGCGCTATCTCTTTTCTAATCAATACTTTCCCATCTTCTCCATTGGCATTTTTACTGATTACAGAAAAAAATAAATTTTCACCTGCTAATGAAAACGGAGCATCCAAATCAAAGGAATTGTAATGAGTATTAATTAAAGCAATAAGACTATCTGATCCTGGTAAATCAAGAGCTAGACCTGCCTGAGGAGAAAACCAACCACTCTGCTCTCCATTAGGATTCCAATCATTGCCGCCCTCCATTTCAGCGTGCTCTTTATTATAAATACTCTTTCCATCAAAATACAAAAAAAGTTCCCCTAGGCCATCACTGTAAGAAACATTATTTTCCCAAAGATCTGCTTGCCCTTCATGCTGATGATCCAGTATTTGAAGGTTTTCATCCTCAAACCTCCACCACATCAGCCCAAACTCATTCGTGGTATCTGTCCCTTCCCCACCACTGTACCCCATCATCCAATTGTAGTCGTGTAATTGGGCATATAGAAAAGGGCTACCGAACAGAAGTAAACAAACAATAAAATACCGCATGATATGGGATGTTAGAAAAGCCATGCCACCTGAAAATCTCAAGCAACATGGCTTCTTATTTAAAGGAATTACTTAATGACCTTTACGCTTTGGGTGCTGCCGTCCATCAAATGAACCACAGCAATGTACAGCCCTTTTGGGTAAGTGCTCAAATCCACCTCCAGAAAGCGATCAGTTACTTGCAGGTTGAATTGAGATAGGCGCTGCTTGTCCGCATTGAGGGCATTAATAAGCACAATGTCAATATCACAATATTTCTCGGTATCCCGCAGCAAGGCGGATTAAGTCAATGTTAAGTTTTGCCTTAGACGCTTACAGCTTCAGCGACTTCCGCATCAACTTCAACTGGCGGCCGGGCAGGGAGACTCAGGCGGCGATTGTGGAATCGCGGTCTGAGTTGCCCCGTCCGGCCGCGACTCCGAAGTCGCCGCCGGACTATATCACTAGCATGTGGCTCCAGTGTATCTTCTCAGATTTTTTGAAAAAAAACACCACCCCGTGCAACGCCCGCTCCCCCCTTTGCATATAGTCAAATGTAAACCGTACGGTAGTTTTTTCATTTAAGAACCGACAACATTAAAATTGTTATGAAATTTTCAATCCGTTTAAATATACTGCTGGTCTTTATTGCGGTCCTTTTTGCTGCTTGTGAAAAGGATAATATGGACGAAATCGTCATTGATGAGCCCGATTACCAGCCGGAGGTCAATGAGACCAACCCCCTCTTCCTGGCTATGAGTGCCAATAACCCTGAGGGTTTAGAGCTAGGGTGTATTTCGATCCTTTATCCCTTCGATATGGCTTTGGAGTCAGGAAGCACCATCACTATTAACTCCGAGGGTGAATTTACGGCGGCCATAGACACTATCGCTATGGACCCGGCAGTGGACTTTATTTACCCCCTGGATATTCTGAATGGCGAAGGCGAAACGGCACAGGTCGCCTCCATTGAAGAGTTGGGTCTCAGCTTTGTGGCTTGTATCCCTTCCAACGGCTGGGATTACGGTAGCACAGCTGGTAATCTTATTCCTGCTTTTTCTTTTACTGACTTATGTTTCGACCTGGTCTACCCCGTTGCACTGGAAGACCTGGAAGGCAATACGTACACGGCTGATAGCGAATCAGAACTTATCGATTTGAGTGCTACGGTAGATGACTTGTACTTTACGCTTCCAATAACCGTCCTGAACGTCGACGGGAGCGAAATTGAAATCGAGAGCTACAACGGGTTCTTCAATCTCGTCGAAAGCTGCGATGGTATGGGCGTTAATCCTCCGGTTGTGGTTAACGGGCAATTTGAGGTCACCGGATTTGGGTGCTGGGAACTGCAATTCCCTTTCACGCTGGAGCTGACCGATGGCACGACTACAGAAGTCAATACAGAAAGTGAGTATGCCACCACTATTCTGAATGCAGGTGAGGAGTTCCAGTTGATCTATCCATTTACACTTCAATCCCTGTTAGACGATGAGGAGCTCACCGTTTCAAATGATGATGAATTCATTTCAGCTCTGGAGTCCTGTGGAATCATAATTGATATTGGCGACGGCGGCGACTGCGGTTCGAGTGAGGGCCATATCATTCTGTTTTTCAATGAAGGCAGCTGCTATACTGTTAACTACCCCGCTCAGGTGCAGGCGGAAGGCATAACGTATACGCTGAATAGCATCGCTGATTATTTTGATGTGTTCGGCATGTATGCTACACAGGTGGATGCCATTGAAATTATCTACCCCATTTCCGCAACCAATACGGAAACCGGTACCGAAACCATACTGAATAACAGGGATGAAATTTGCGATTACGTCAATGCCTGCTTCGATGACGATAACGATTTCCCAGGATGTGACAACCCCAGCGATGACGATCAAACCATACACGTACCCTTGTTCTTCAGTGCCTATAACTTCTTCAGTGTATTTGACTGCCCATTCGACTTTGAGTATCCGGTACAGATAGAAGTGGAAGGTACAACGTATGAAATCAACAATCGCGATGATTACCAAGCGGTGGTCAGCCCGTTCACTCCCGGTGAAGCGACACTGATTTTCCCAATCACTGTAATTGAGGAAAGTGGCGCTACCCTAACCTTGAACAGCAATGCCGACGTTTGCAGCTTTATTTCAAGCTGTGAATAGTAGCCGGTTGTAGAATATATCAGCGTGTTGGAGCTCCGGAAAGCCAACATCCGTTTTTCGGAGCCCAACATTGATTTTTGCATTAGTAACTACCGACATAATGACATTGATGAAAAGTAATGAATCGGGTCTTCAGTCCACCGTCAAGCCAGTCCACGCTTGCCAAAACGACCTGCTCCGTGGTTGAAACAAACGTCATAAATGCTGCGGTTCGGCGGGACAAAGGGGCTTTCAAAATCATCTATGAAAGCTGTGCCCCTTATGCCTTTTCTATCATCAGGCGATACATCTCAAGCACCAACGACCACAAAGACATCCTTCAGGAGGTTTTTGCGCGCCTGTTCCTAAGCCTGAACACCTTTGACACTTCTAAAGACTTCAAACCCTGGTTACGTAGAATTGTCATCAACCAATGTATGCAACACCTCAGAAAGAATAGGAAAAGTTCCGTTGTGGTCCCACTGACGCCCACTACCAGAGAACCCAATGAAAACCTGGAAGCTCAGCTAACAAAGCTATCCAAATCAGATATCGAAATGTTGCTTTCGCAAATGCCGGATGGCTACCGGCAGGTCTTTATGCTGATTGCCATTGACGATTACACCCACAAAGAAGTAGCTGAGCTGGTCGAAATCAGCCCTGAAACCTCCCGCTCTCAATACCTGAGGGCAAGGAAATGGCTTAAGAAGCACCTGATCAACAACAACTATAAAACATTAGCGAATGGACTCTGATCAAAACAAACTCAACAAGCGCTTCTCGGAGGGCGATACGGGCCTGCCGCCGGAACTGAGCTGGGAGCAGATGGAGGAAGGTATCCTGGAAAAGATGGAGGCTCTGGAAGCACCGCCTTCAAATGGGCAGTCCAATGGCGATATTATCAGGATCGTGTCCACGCTGCTGTTGTGCCTGTTGCCTGTCCTCTTCTTCAATAATGGCTTGTTGCTGGACTTCAAAGGCTTGGCCTCTTCTGAGCCCGGGCAACCGATAGCAGATGCAGCCGCACCAGCTGCTTCATCTTCTTCCCTTCCAGTTACTTCCGCAAAGGATAAAGGTGAGCGTACAGACGACACTTTGCTACAAATGAACCAGCAAACATCAGCTGCAGCCACTAATGAAAGGCCTAAAACAGCAGTAGCATTACCTCCCGTAAATGGCAGAAAAGATCAGCGTACAACAGGCTCAGAAGCACCATTCAAACCTTCCCCTTCTCTGTTGCCTGGTAATAGCCTTTCTTCTCCAAAGAAGAGTTTAGACAGCACTGAAGAATCACTGAACGATGCCGGTCATACAGCAGGCATTACAGCAGAAACACCAGCAATACAGCCCCCAATTGCTGCACTGGCGAACCTGGCTACACTGAACTTAGCGCCCCAAAGGAAAGCAGCAGAAACGCTCCTTCCGATAGCAGCGAATACTGAAGCTGAAGCCAGCCTGATACCCGCCCGTCAGCTGTCCCTGCACAGCGGTGTTTCCCAATGGAACCCGGGATATGGGCAGAACTTACCCGAAAATGCCAACTATGAACAGTCCATCCTGTCCTACTACACCCAGCTGAGCTACACCCACCGGTTCGGCAACAACTATACCCTGACTGCCGGGCTGCAATACCAGCAGCTGGAGACTCAACTGCAGTGGAGTCAGCGCATAGAAGACTACACAACGGTTACCCTTCAGGATACGATTGTCGAAATACAGGTCAGCACTTTAACAGGCAATTCCACTGCCGTACGCGGAGATGTGGAAGTCAGTGTAGACGCCACCCGAAATATCCGCCATTACAATCAATACCGCATCCTCCAGATTCCACTCGCCATCGGTAAATCCTGGACTTTTGGCAAAAGATGGCAAGCCGGCCTGTCGGTTGGCAGTGTGATCAATGTGCTCAGCCACAACAAAGGCCGCTACATCTATCAGGGGGAGCTACAGGAAATGGACGGGGCAGCCACCGGGCGCATCGACAACCGTTGGGGCATTCACGGGCTGGTGATGGGAAGGATGGGCTATCAAATCGCTCCAAGCCTGGGCGTCATGATCGAGGCGCAGTACCAAAGGAGCCTAATCAACTGGAGCACGGTTCCAGGCTTTGACATGCGGCCAGAGGTATTTAACCTTGGAGTTGGGGTCTATCATAGGTTGTAAAAGGATTGGGTGGAGGTTTTTTATGCCCGCCTGCTCTTTTGAAGAGCCTGGAGGTCTTGGGAGGAGCTTCAGTTCGGGCCTCTGTAGTAATCAAGGCAGACTTTACTTTCGGTCCTGTTGACTGGCTGTAGGAGTTTAATGCATCCTTTTGCTGTCATTCAAATATTCCTCTTTTTAAACCTTTAAAATCAACTACCTTTCAACTATATTTGAACCATTGTACGATATCGCTCTATCTCTTTAACATGGATGGATATGACAACGCGCCAGCTTAACCACCAACAAAATAGCATCTGGATTTTTATTTTCCTGGGCTACTTACTGATTTTACTCTTCTCCGCCAATGCGCACGAAAGCTTGTTCTACCGCCCGCGTAGCGTGCATCAGTGGCGGCAGGCAGACAGTGCCAGCCAATCACTGAATTTTCATCAGAATGAAGTCTCTTTTTGGACACCACAGCTGCACAATCAGGCTGGGCAAAATGACAGCAGCTATCTGGAAAAACCCATGTACCAACCTTTTTTAAAGAAACAGATCGGGGCGTATAAGGGGATTCTGATCTATGACATTCGGGAATAGCAAGAGTTAATTGAGGGGCTTTGCTAAAGGTGTTTTGCTATGTTTAATGCTTATAATTTAAAGAGCCCCAGGTATAAAAGTTCAGTATGCTAACGGTTTGAATTTCCCCTGCCGTGACCTTTTATTATAGAAACTAATTCCTCAACAATCATCTCCACTGCTTCAATCAGAGGGCTTATTTCATGCTCTGAAAAATCTCTAAAGTCTCTGTAGTCGGCATCCTGCCTAAGGTTAAATAACCTGGAATAAATTAGTCCGTATTCTTTGGGAATGATGGCAGTCTTGATCAACTCTTTGTTGAAGGCTGTCTTAACTCCATTATGAGTTCCTGCCTTGATATTATTTGTGATGAGGTAAGCTGATGCAACGTAAAAGCAGGCGTAATAAAGTCGGCTGACGGTTGTGTTCCAATGATTTTTTTCAGCAAGAATTCTAGCCTCATCAATAGATTCCATTGCCCGATCTATCCTATACTGGGCTAAAGCCTCTTTTGAATAGCTCATTATGCAGCTTTTGAAACGAATACCTCAATACCTTCCTCCTTCACATACTTGTACAGCTCTGACTCTTGGTATTTATGCCAGGTGTCTTCATTTTCAATGATGTAAGAAATGATCTGTTCTGCATCAAGCTCAATGTCGTATAAAAGCGCTCCTATCTTATTATAGATGGATGGGGAAACTTTTTGCCGGGTAATGATCAGGAAATCCCAGTCTGAGTCGGATTTATGATCCCCCCGCGCTCTTGAGCCAAAAAGGATCACCCTGGCTTCCGCATCCACCTCAGCTACTTTTGCTTTTACCTTTTCAGGTATTCCGTTAAATTCGGCCCTTTCCATAATCTCGCTCTTTTGGGAAAGTTAAGCATATAGCGGTAAAAAATCAATCCATCTGCCCTCTTTGTCCAAACTTAAAAATATATTGGGCTGCATCATATTCCTGCATAATATCTTTAGGGTAACACCCCATTGTAAAAGCACTCAACAAAACATGACATGGCCAACAACAAACTCATCGTAGACGAACGCCAGAAAGACCCTGTGAACTTTATGGTCGGCCGCACAAAGCAATATTTACAATCGCCTGCGATCAAAAACAAACCGTCGATGTTAACAACACATGGGTAATTTCTTTCTCTTTCTAATCCTCATATTGATCATCGGCGTACTTCCGTTGTCTGTTTATCTGTTGCGCAGCCTGCGCGAAAGCACCAACGGCACCGGCCCCCTCGATGAAGACCTGACCCGCACCGGCGAAGGCGCGGAAGCTATCGAATGGTGGGAAGCCCGCCGTAGCACCTTCAACCGAAGCCTGCTCGCCTCGGGCGCGGTGGTCCTGCTTGTCTATTACATTCTCTTGCGGTGGCGGGTAGCCGCCTTTACCGGAGAAGCCTTTCAGGTGCAGCCACGGCAGGTCCTCTTCCTCATCGTGATTTACCTGATCTACATGGGCATTGCCAACCTCCTGTACAACATCGGCGTATTTGTGGAGCAGGCACAACAACCCGCCTCGCCTTCTGCCTACCGGCACCGCACCTTTCAACTCATTTACTGGGTGGCCATTGCAGCGCCTTTTGTGGTGGTTTTGTGGAAGGCGCTAAGCCCGGTTGCCCGATAGGTTTTCTTCAACGGGCGCATTTTCGTACTTTGCCGGGCATACAACAAGGATTAAGCGGTCCACTTTCCTTTGCATCTCCAACCCCGTTAGGGGCTAAATATGGGTAAAACACTCCTTACAAGCGGCTTTCCCGTGCCTTTAGGTACGGAATGTGATGCATTCCTTACCTAAAATTGCCCAACCTTACGCTATCTTTAGCATCTCAAACCAAATACGCACAACCCCATGGCAAAAATACTCGTCACTGGCGCCAACGGACAGGTAGGGCGCGAACTGCAGGTACTGGCTGCTCAGCGTTCCGATGTACAATTTATCTTCACCAACCGGAACTTACTGGACATTACCGATGGTGAAGCGGTCGAAAAGTTCTTCAACGAGCAGCAGCCTGATTACTGTATCAATTGCGCAGCTTATACGGCCGTGGACAAAGCCGAAACGGAGACTGATTTGGCGAAAGCCGTCAATGTCACTGCCGTACAGCACCTGGCCACTCAATGCCATAAGCATGGTGCCCCCTTTATCCACTTCTCCACAGACTACGTCTACCACAACAGCCTCAACCGCCCGCTACGGGAAGACGACCCCACCGAGCCCAAAGGCATCTACGCTCAAACCAAGCTGGACGGAGAAAAAGCAGCCCTGGAGGCCCACGACTACAGCATGATTGTGCGCACGTCCTGGGTGTACTCCACCTTCGGGCACAATTTTGTGAAAACGATGCTCCGCCTGGGCGGGGAGCGCGACCGGCTGACGGTAGTGTTTGACCAAATCGGCAGCCCGACCTACGCCCGCAGCCTCGCCGATGCTATGCTCAGGGTCATCCAACTGCACCGCATGGGCACGGTAAGCCAGGAAAAATGGCACGGCATCTACCACTACAGCAACGAAGGGGTTTGCAGCTGGTACGATTTTGCAAAAGCAGCGATTGATGCGAAAGGATTGGAATGCGAGATTCTACCCATTGAGACCAAAGATTTCCCTACGCCCGCGCAGCGCCCCCCCTTTAGCCTGCTCAACAAAGCGAAATTCAAATCGGCATTCGGGCTCACTATCCCGCACTGGCAGGAGGACCTCAAGCGCATGCTGGACAGCCTTTAAGAGATGCTATGTTAGCATCTCTAAAAAATGACTGCCTGATCACCCGAGTTCAGAATTTTTGACTTAATTTCGTTATTCTTTTCCAGCCCCAGCCAAAGTATTTATCGGATAACAAGAACGATCAAGGATAGACATGAGCTATATCATTAGTGGCATTCAGCAAATGGGGGTAGGCGTAAAAGACGCAGACGAAGCATGGAAGTGGTACAGAAAATACTTTGGTACGGATGTGCCTGTTTTCACGGAAAAAGCCGAAGCCGGGCTAATGCTTCCCTACACCGGTGGGCAACCCCGCAACCGCTACGCTATCCTGGCTATGAATATGCAGGGCGGTGGCGGCTTCGAAATCTGGCAGTATACCTGCCGGGAGCCCCAGCCTTCCACTTTTGATATTCAACTGGGCGACTACGGTATCTTCGCCGCAAAAATCAAGACGCCTGATGCACGTAAAACTTATGACTACTATCAGGCCAATGGCGTAAAATGTTTGTCTGGTGTACACCGCGTCGGGCAGGGGCCGCTTAACTTCTTTGCACAAGACCCTTACGGCAATGTCTTTCAGATTGTGGAAGCTACTGATTGGTTTCAAAACCGCAAACAACTGACTGGTGGTATTTACGGTGCCATAATTGGCGTTTCTGATATTGATGCGGCCTTAAAGCTCTACCGGGATGTCCTGGGTTACGATGAGGTCATTTCCGATGAGGAAGGGGTCTTCAGCAGTTTGGGTCAGGTACCGGGCCAGAAGAACCCCATGCGGCGGGTGCTGCTGCGGCATAAAGCTGAACGAGCCGGAGCGTTTGCGCCATTGTTTGGCAGGAGCGAGCTGGAACTGGTGCAATTGAAAGGTGGCCATGAGCCTCGCAAAATTTATGACGAGCGCTTATGGGGTGATTTGGGTTTCATCCACCTGTGTTTTGATGTGCGCAACATGGAAGAGCTCAAAACCCAATGCGCAAAGGCAGGTTTCCCCTTCACCGTTGACAGCAGCAATAGCTTTGATATGGGCGAGGCCGCCGGGCGGTTTAGTTATGTGGAGGACCCGGATGGCACCCTCATTGAGTTTGTGGAAACCCACAAGGTACCGGTAATGAAGAAGTTGGGTTGGTATCTCAACTTGAAGAAGCGCAAACCCACCAAACCGCTCCCCCGTTGGGTCATCAAAGCCATGGGGCTATCGCGGGTGACGGAATAACCCCCACCATGCAAAACCGGAGATGGTCGACGGTTCTCTTTCTCATCCTCTTGGTTTCTCCAGTGCTATTTCTGGCCTGGAGCCATTACGAACCCAAAGATGGCTTCCTTTCCATAATCCGGTTTGGTAGTGCATTTGAGCACCGGCAGCTTCCGGAAGTCAGGGCAATTGCCCCTCCTGTCAATTCCGAATTTGGATACGACGGTCAGTTTTATGCTCAAATGGCTATCGACCCTTCCCTCCAACATCCCGGAATGAGCCGCTCCATTGATGCTGGTTTTTGGCGGAGTAAACGGATCGGGCTTTCGGCTATAGCCTACACCCTCGGGCTCGGTCAACCGCAGTGGATCCTACAGGTCTATGCACTGCTCAACTTCGCCTTCTGGCTGGGGCTCCTGGCCTTGCTTCTCCACCGTTTTGACCTGCACAGGCTCAGGACTAAATTGATGGTTGCCGCCATTTTGCTCTCCTCCGGGGCACTGATTTCTATCGACCGGGCTCTGATCGACCTCCCTGCTTTGTTTTTTTCCCTTTTGCCTGTTCTGCTCTCTATGAGTTGGGCTGGGGCAGCTTTGCTTTTTGCCTTTGCAATACTCACAAAGGAGACGGCTGCATTGAGCGCCCCGGCTGTTCTGTGGATATACAGGGCCCCTTATGCCCGGCTACTTAGAACGGCTTTGATCATCGGGCTCATTCCCCTATGCTGGTACATTTACGTACTTCAATTCAGTGGTTTGCCAAAAAGTCAGACCGCAACGAATCTGTTGTTGCCCTTTGAAGCACTCTTGGCAAAATTCGGGGCAGCCGCCCTTCATTTACAGGCTCTCACCGGTGCAGGCCAACCAAGGCTGGATGCCCTCAGTCAAGCTCTTTTCGAGCTTCTCGCGCCGTTTTCCTTCCTGGTGCAAGCGGCTTACTTCTTCGTCCGGTACAGCCTAAGGGACAAATACTGGCTTTTTGGCATCGGGTTTGCCCTGTTGTTCTGCCTGCTGGGAGCGCCCATCTGGTTTGAACAGGCCGGCTATACCCGTATCTTGCTGCCGCTTACCGCTGCCTTCAATCTCCTGATACACCAACGGGAGCACCACCGGGCTTACCTCCTATGGTGGATAACCGGGAATTTAGGTATGTTTGGGATGCTTATCTATATCGTCATTCAGATAGGCGTCTTAATCTTTTAACGTTCATGCAAAGAATTCCTTCCATATACTTCGCCAACAGCGACCTGGGCGGACGGGGTGTTTTCACCGCAGCGGACATACCTGAGGGTGCTCTGCTGGAAATCTGCCCGGTCATCGTCATGCCGAAGGCGCATCTGAAATACCTGGACGAAACGGGGCTTTACGATTATTACTTCATCTGGGGGCAACAGGAAGAGGCTTGTGCCATCGCCCTGGGCTACGGCTCGCTGTACAACCACAGCTACCGCCCCAACGCCTTCTACCTGCCCGATTTTGAGGGTAAAGCCCTGCACTTCATGGCACTCCGCGACCTGAAAGCGGGAGAGGAAATCACCGTCAACTACAACGGCCATCCCGGTGATGAGGAAGATGTCTGGTTCATGGCACGGCGGTTAAGCGATTAGAATTTCAGAAAAATGACTATTTTTCGGTATTGGTAATGGACTTACAGTCATCAAACCTAACCCCATGCCGTCTCAAAAAGAAACACTCATTCACCAACTCCGGGACGTACAGCTATCCTGTCTGGCCCGCCTGAAGGCCTTCCAAAATAATCAGCTCATCAACGATCAGGCTGCAACGGACGCCAAACAACAAATCGAAGATTTGGAAGTTGACCTGCACAGCGCCTTGCTCTGGGCAGACGAGCTCTCCTACGACGAACACCAACTGTTGCAGGCTATAGTAGCATTGAAACTGGCTCCGGAAGATACACCGGATGCCTTTCTCGAGCATTTCAGCATACTGCAGCAGCTGATCCGGGATATGATCCTGAACCCCCTACAGGAAAGAGCCGCACAGGCTGCCCCCTCCCAGTGGAACCAGAAAATGCTGGACGAGCTCCTCAAAATCCGACGGGCACTTCGGGAAACCAAAAACGCACTCATTGCTGCTGATCAGGACCCTACCGCCGATCCGGAATTTCTGGAGCTGGAGGCTGCGTTCACTGCTTTTCTGGCGGTATACCGAAAGCATTTGCGGGAGAACACGGTGCAGGCTGACGAAAATGCGATCAAAACCATGGAACTCATGATTGGCTTGATCAAAGCCGCTACGGATGTCCCCAAGTTCAAAGCCTCCTACCAAATGCTGAACGACTACGTGGAAAGCCAGATTCCTGTCACTGAAGAAAAAGACGCATGAGAACATTCCTGACCAAACTCATCGCTATATGTCTTTGCTTTTGGATGGCCAACTGCGGAGGCGGTCCGGAACAAGCCCCCTTCCCCGGAGCCACTGTAGACAGCCTGCAAAGGGATAGCCTGGCCTTGCTGGACAGCCTCCGGTCTCAGGTGGATGGCTGGGAGGCTCAGGTACTGGAAGAGCTCAATAATCTCAAAGTCAATTGCCGGGTACGGGAGGACAGCCTGATGGCTAACGGGCAGGCAATGCTGGAGGATTCTGCTTTTCTGCTGCTGCGCACTGAAGTCAAAACCCTTACCGACAGCCTGCGCCATAGTATCCTTTACGGCAACACCGTTGCTGATGAGGCTCAGGTGAGTACGCTTGAGTACATCAACGTACTCGTTGCAGGAGGTCAAACACCGGCAGATTTACAAGAGGCTCTCTTGTTGTTCTGCGATTATGCCCGAGTCAGACAAGATTCAACCCCTATTATCCAATGACCAAGCGAAACACGATGCCAAACACTTACCGATTACTCGCGGCCTTCCTGTTGGGAGGGCTCTTTCCTGTTGTCCTTTCCGGGCAGAGCCTGATTGAAGATGCTGCGAGGCTGGTCAGGGCCAAACGCATGCTCACCCAAATGCCGGATAGCCTGGAGACGGACTCCATGCGCATGGCTTTCGCCGAAGCCATGGCCATTCTCCGGCAATACGATGCCGATGGGCTGGAACAGGGCGAGAAAGCCGCTGACCTGCTGGAAACGGCTGAACATTACCAAGACAATCAGGTCCTGTCTGAATGGCTGCCGCTTCGGCAACTGAAAAGCTATGCTGAAGCCTCGGACAGTGTGGCGATGAGCAGGTACAGGGCGCAACGCACAAAACTGCAACAAGCCCCGAGAGAACGAATGGCAAGAGCGCTAAAAAGTTCGGAAGGGCAAAGCATGGCCGACTTTCTTTCGATTTCCAAAGCATTGCAACGCTACACTATTCCTCCCGTGGAGAGCCGCTTAGCGCTAAAAAGTGCCGCTAAAACGAGCAACCAAAATATAGACAACGGCCTGGTCAACACGAGCATGCTGCTCGAAGGCGTTTTTCATTTTGTACTGGAACGCGCACAGCAGGAGGTCGCCATCAATTTCCTGGACCGGTTTCTGGAAGACGAAGTACCGCCGGTCAGGCTGCTGTTTCCTACGGTTTACGAAGAGGTCAGTAGCACCAGTTTTAGTTATTCTCAATCCTTTTTGGAGCGGGTGCGTACCGCCTTTTATGAAGACTTGCAATTGCTGAGCGTACGTCTGCCTATTATTCTGCTGGAAGATGACCGGTTCGAAGCGCTGCAATCGGACCCCATCATGTACAACCTGCTAACCGTCTACACCATCATCGGGCTTTCGCAAAATGATATGCCCCTGAGCGACATCATGGGGGCTACGCACCGCAATATCCTCACCAACTACCAGGAAAATGGCAAAAAGCTCAACTTCACTCTGGCAGATACGGTACAAAGTGGTGCAGCGACTCTTGAGGACCTGCACGGGCGGACGCAAACCATCACCAGCCTGCTGAGCAGCATCTACGTATCGCTGAATGATGCAGAAAATACACTGGAAGACAGCCTGCAGGCCATTGAGCAAAGGTGGATGGCGATTCCCGATACCACTAACCGGCAAAAGTCTGTACCGGGTTTTGCTTATCTGTTCAAACCGGAATACAATCTGGCCACGCTCATGAGCGACGATGCAGAAGGCTACCGCCTGAACTTCCTGCCCTATCTGCTGCGGGGCCGGCTCGACAGCGCCTACCTCATGCAAATCCGTAGTGTGGACAGCTATGATCAGTACTTTGCCGAAGAGCCTACCGAGCGCATGCTCATTGCTGCCGGGCTGGAAATCGCCCGAAGGCTGGGGGGCACCTGGTACGAAGACCAAACCCTGGCGGACATCCTGGACAACTGGGTGGCCGACCTGACACTTTACCACCGCCGGCTGGAAGAGTGGAAATACAAGGTCTTGCCTGATGAACTTGATGCAAAAGTCTATCAGGATCTTGAGCTGAAGCGAAAGCAGCTCCTGGCCGCCGTCCGCGATACCAGAACCTACTGGGCAGCGGTGGACAGCCTGAGCTATCAGCAGGGGCTGGCCTTTCAGGTCCTTTCGAATATGCTGAGCGACCCTTACGACATCAACAGCCCCGCAACCCGCATTGAGATGGCTGCCCGAAAAATAACCCGGCAGCAACTGGTCAGGGAGTGGAGAGAAGAACTGCAGGACATTGAGCAACGGCTCCTTGACCTCAACGAACGGGTCCTGGGCGAGGAAGCCGAGCTACCACCTGCCCATCCAATCAGTATCTATTTGCTGGGGCAAAAGCCTACACACCCCTACTCCGGGCTGGTGGTGAAGGTGCAAAAGCTAAAAAGCGAGCTCCGTGCCTTAAAAGCAGAACTTGAGGAGGTGGATACTACTTATGCTCCCACGCCCTACAAGCTACAGCGCAATGCCGAGCCGATGCTCTTCCTCACAGAATCTATGTCGCAGCTCACTTACTGCCTGCGCTCTTCGGACCCCACTCAGATGTGGATCGCCCGCCCGGTGCTGGACAGTGCGCTGAATGACCCGGATCTCCGCCCCGCATTTCTGGGTCTGCTGTATCAGCGTATGCGGCAGGTGAAGCAAATCCGGAATATTGCCCCGGATGGGCTGGCGCAGTTGGTGCAACTCACTGTAGCGGACCTCCCCGACCTCACCCCTCCGGATTCGATTTCGGTTGGACAGGACAGCCTTCGGTTTTACCGAAAAGCCGCATTTGTGGTGAATACCCTGAACCGCATTTTGGAGCTGCCGCTATTAGTAGATCAAACCACTAGCGGGCAACTGTTGCCGCTGGTGGAAAGCAATCCCAGGCTAAAGCCGGTGCCAGAGGTTTCTCAAAAGCTGCTGGATATGGTCTACTACCTCAATCAGCGGGACCACCGTCAGGCCATTGGCGCTACCCTGGGTCTGTTTACCGGATTGGCACCTGTTTTCCAGGGAGATGAACCGGGGCAGGAGGAGCTGGCGCAGTTTCTCAGTTTCCTCACCGAGTACGGCTACTTCATCGCTGGTTTGGTAGATGCACAGTCCACCAACGAAGTCCAAAGCCTCATGGAGGGCATTGCCGATCCACCGGGCAGTTCCCGCCTCAAGCGCAAAAAGAAAGTCACTGTAGCCCTAAATGCTTACCTGGGCGTTTCTGCGGGGCAGGAAAACTGGGAGCAGAACAGCACGAATACCGAAGAAACGTTTACCAACATCATGCCCACCATGCCTATCGGCTTTTCTGTCAGCCGCCGGCTCGGCAAACGGCGTATTGTGATTAACGAATCTACTTTGCAAACCAAGCAGATGGATGGCCATTCCCTTTCGCTTTTCCTCAGCCTTATTGACCTGGGCAGCTTTTTCACTTACGTGCCCGGGGACACACAGTTTGGGGAAACCGACCTGACTTTTAAGAATGTCTTCCGGCCCGGATTGCAATTGCACTACAACATCAAAAACTCGCCTTTTTACGTTGGCGCAGGGGGGCAGTACGGACCGCAGTTCCGGGAGGTACAGGGCGAGCAGATTACGCTGCAGTCGACCCGGTTTTTCCTGAATTTTGGTGTGGATGTGCCGTTGAAGACGTTGTTTGTGCGGTAAGGTCTGTCAGGATTACAGGGGGTTGACAATCTATCTGCAACCGCTTATATTTACCTCCGTAAGGGCAAAGTCAGTTGCCGGTGCATAAGCTTTGCCCATCGCATTTTCTTCGGGGTGTAGCGCAGCCCGGTTAGCGCGCGTCGTTCGGGACGACGAGGCCGGAGGTTCGAATCCTCTCACCCCGACTAGCCCGGAGAAAAATTACGGTTACTACGGAATTTGTGTTAAACCCCGGCTAAACCACCCGATGCCATAGCATTTTTCCCGGCAGCTTCGTATCTTTAGAACGATGCCACCACACCAATTCACCTGGACATACGTCAGCGATGCCGGTCAGCGGTATACAGTTGGGCTCTTCCACAGCGTGCGGGAAGGGCACCTGATGGTCTATTGCAATCAGAAGGTGGTCCTTATTGATTTTAAAGTCTTTGACACCCGGTCCTACCCGCTTTTTCTGGACGATGAGCTTTTCCATGTCAACATAGAGCGCAAAAACGGGAAGTACTTCTACGGCTTCCAAATGGATAAAGAAGCCGATACCCCCCGCAATCAGGCCCGCCGCCTGATCGAAAAAAAACACTGGAAACAGACGCTGATTTTTGTAGCCTTGCTGGCCCTGGCAGTCACGGTAGTCACCATTATTGGCCGCAGCCAGAAAGAGGATCAGGGGGACCCTGCCGCGCGGGCAGAACTCATTCTTCAGCATGGTAAAATGGCAGAGGGCAAAGTGGAAGGCATCTACCAGCATGAGGACCAAACCACCGTTCGGTACAGCTTTATTGTGAATGGGCAGTCCTACAGCGGGCGGGAGGCGCTTCCTCCCATGCCTAATATAGTCCTGCCCAACGGCTTGCCCCTGAAAGAGGGCGATCAGTTTGCCGTCCGCTACGTTGGCGACCGCCCGGGATGGAATAGCATTCAGCTTGATAACCCAACGGAAGAACAGATACGGTATTACCGGAAGCTCGCCTGGCAGCAGCAGGCCCGCCAACATCCCGATCAGTCGGAAACTCTCATCGAATGCCTGCTTGATATTGCCTACGCTCAGCAGGGGCTTTTGGGCTATGCTGCATTCATTTCCCAAACGGCCTCCGCAACAGATAATCCCTTCGCCAACGAGCAGACCTACAAACGGCTCATCCGTTCCGTCGATTTTAAGAATGCCCGGCAGCAGCAATGCTTGTAAGTGCTGGAGAAAAAAATAAAGGTGACAATTTTGATTCGCTAAAGAAAATTGCATCCTTTATTGATATCAAACTACTAAATACCGGGGCGTTCACCTATTTTCGCAAAAAACATACGGTTTGGACCCAATCATCCCACATATCGAAAGCCTGATTTTTGCTTCGGATGAGCCGATCACGCTAAAGGAAATCCGCGACTGCCTGGAAACAGTACTGGAGGCTACCTTTAAAGACGAGGAACTCATGGAAGGTATTACTACCCTGCAGGCTCGCTATGCGCAGGAAGGCTACGGCTTTGAGCTGACAGAGATTGCGGGGGGCTACCAGTTTCTGACCAAACCCGCTTACCACAATACGGTGGGTACTTTCCTGCGGCAGACGACCCGCAAACGGCTCTCGAGGGCTGCACTGGAGACCCTTTCCATCATCGCCTACCGGCAGCCCATCACCAAATCGGATATGGAGAAAATCCGGGGCGTAAGCTGTGATTATTCTGTACAAAAACTATTGGAAAAGGAGCTTGTTGAAATTACAGGGCGGGACGAAGGCCCGGGCCGGCCATTGCTCTACGGCACAAGTGCCAAATTCATGGACTACTTCGGCCTGAAAAGCCTGGAGGACCTGCCCAAGCCTAAAGAGTTTAAAGAAGCAGATTTTGAAATCGGCGAAAAAGCGCCTATTGAAGAGGATGTCACGGAAGGTGACAACCGGGAAGAAGAGGAATAACTATGAGTAACAGCAATCCACCACTCGTTAATAAAGTAGCCGCCAGCGGGCTAATTACGCTTAAGCTGGAGGAGTTCTGGCCAAATGTCGAACTGGCAGAGCTGGACATTAAAGATTACCTCTTTAAGGAACTGCTCCTTAAAGAGAAGGATTTCCGGGAGGCCATGAACCACCACGACTGGACGCAGTACGAAGGCAAAGTGCTGTTGGTCTATTGCTCAACGGATGCCATCATCCCAATGTGGGCCTATATGCTTATCGCATCCCATGCCGCGCCACATGCTCAGGATGTCTTCCAGGGGCGGCCTGAAGATTACTACCGCACTTTTTTCACGCAGAAGCTTCATGCGCTTGACCTCGAAAAGTATCAGGATCAACGGGTCATCCTAAAGGGCTGCACCGACGGCAAGGCAATCCCCCCACAGGCTTACCTTGAACTGACCAAGCGCCTCAGGCCGGTAGCCAAAAGCATTATGTTTGGAGAGCCCTGCTCTACCGTGCCCATCTTCAAACGCCCCCGGAATAAATAATTATACCGCCGGATCCTATTCCTCTTGAAAAATTAACAGCAAAGCCGTATCTTTTTGTATTGCTTTGCTGAAAACGTATTACCCATGAACAGTCGTCACCTGCAGTACCTGAATATTGCTTTAGCTGCCTTTCTGGGCATCGCCATCTTTACCTCCACCGATGAGCCCGAAGGCCAGCCCAACTACCGGCCTGATAAGGATATCCCACAGGTTGTCAAACCCGTAGACCTGGACCGGGAATTCGACTTCGCAGGGGAGCCCCTTCCTATGGATAATTTTGATGTACGCGAACGCCTCGACCGGGAACTGCTGGTCAACACCTACTGGCACAGCAGCACCTTGCTCAACCTGAAGAATGCGTACAAGTTCTTCCCCATGATTGAGCAAAAGCTGGCCGAATCCGGCATTCCGGAAGACTTCAAATACCTGGCCGTTGCCGAAAGCAGCCTGCGCAATGTGGTCTCTCCGGCCGGTGCCCGCGGGCTCTGGCAAATTATGAGCGCCACCGCCCGTGAACATGGGCTGGAAGTCAGTAATGAAGTGGATGAACGCTACCATTACGAAAAAGCAACCGAAGCCGCCTGCAAAGTCCTTAAGCAATACCAACGCAGTTTTGGAACCTGGACAATGGCAGCCGCAGCCTACAACGCCGGCTATGGCAATATCAAAGACGAAATAGAGACGCAGCGGGCTGAGACCTACTACGATCTCAACCTCAACACAGAAACTGCACGCTACATTTTCCGTCTGGTCGCCATCAAGGAAATCCTCAGCCGCCCGGATGAGTTCGGGTTTTACCTCGAGGACGAAGATGGTTACCCACCTCTGGACAATTATGAAGCGGTCAAAGTAACCGAAACCATTAATAATCTCGGCGATTTTGCCCGCAAGCAGGGTACCACCTACCGCATGCTCAAAGTGTACAACCCCTGGCTGCTCGACTCCCGGCTTACGGTACGCCCCGGACAGGAGTATGAGATCCGGGTGCCGAAATAAGTGGAGTAAAAAACGATAATTGGTGTAACCAATTTCCCTACTTATCCGTCTTTTTCACGCCGACCAAAAGCTTTAAAAGACATGAGATTGTTTATTGGCTTCGCACTCCTTCTGACAGTACCTACACTTCAGGCTCAGGGAAAAGTCTGCCAAATCCTTGATACGAAAGGGCAGGAAGTGCCTTACGTCAACATTTACAATCCTGTTCTCCAAAACGGATTGATCGCCGGAGGTGAAGGGAAATTCACCTTTGAGCCAGCTAAATTCCGCCCTAATGATACCCTGTTGTTTTCCTGTATTGGCTACAAAACGCTGGCGAGTACAGTAGGAGAAGTAGCGCAGTTATCTCCCTGCCAGATTACATTAACACCTCAAACTTACGAAACCGTTACCGCCGAAATTACCGAGGCTGCCGTATCGTACCGGAAGAAGTCAGCTGGCGTCAAAGCCCGGTGGAAGCTATATCAATATGGATATAATGTTACCGGGAAAAGCAGAGGTGGCGAAGTGGGAATACTCATCCCTAATGAAGCGGTCTGCCTGATTGAACAGATAGGCTTTAACTTGGCACAGTCAGAACCTGACTCCGTATTGATTGAAGTCAACCTATATGAAGCCGTAGATAGCCTACCAGGAAGACCGCTCCAAAAGTCCCGGATTTTCACCCACGCAGCAGCCAATAAATCAACGGTGATTGATCTTAGCGCGTCCCCGGTTAACGTAAACGGAAGCTTTTTTGTCACCCTTGAATTTTTACATGACATAGAAACCAAAGGCTTTGTGCTATTCAAAGCCAAACGCAATGCTCCGTATCTCACAGTTGTAAGGAAAGCGGACGGGAGCTGGGAAAAAGAGCAGGGCTTAAGTCCATCCATTTATGCCCGGCTCCAATGCACAGAACCCTAAAGGTCCACAGAAAACACCCGCGTATGCCCCAGCCCGAAAATCCCGTATCCGTTCTCAATATTGCTGTGGACCGTCACGGGTTCAGCGAAGGGATTACCATCTGCCCCCCAGTATTGGTCCAGAGAGCGGTAGTACAGGAAAGCATCCCGCGACAAACTCGTAACCCGTATCCGCAACTTGCTCCCTGACATAAGCCCGATTGGCAGATCCTCCCAGGTATAGGTAGCAAAGCGGTAGGTGTTACCATTGAAAGCACCATCCGAACAAATCAGCGCACCTCTACGGTCTACCTCAGCGTAGGAAAGGATAGGGTCATTGGATTCCAGCCAAACGGAGTAATAGCCCGAAATGGTGTCGTTGTTTTCATCTACATACCGGTAATCGACCTCGCCTTGCAGCGCATAGTAATGCTCACCTGGCTCATCTTGTATTTCAATGACAATCTCATCCAGCCGCTCTCCGCTCTCGCTGAGTGCCCCTTCTTCATCAACGGTAACGTCCAAAACAATTGGTGCCCTGGGCATTCGTTGTTGTGCTCTGATTGAAGGGTAATCCGTTTGCTGTATATCAAGGGTGTACACTTCATCTCCCGCGGCCCAACCCTGACTTAACACAGTATAGTGCCGGCCATCGTCCGGAGCATAGGAAAAAGTTACACCATCTACATTCGGGCCGGAAAACTGGATTTCGGCGTCCGGAAAGACCGAGAACTCCTCTTTTGAAAGGACACTACGGCTGTTGGAGACCAGAACACCAAAGGCATCACTTTCGCTAAATGCCAGGGCGTGCACGGCCAGGCGCGGCTCATGCTCCGGCAGCTCAATGTCTACGATTTGGGTAAAAGCATCTTCTCCGCAGGAGGAAAAGCTCATTGCCGTCAACAGGCCGATTGCGAAAAAAAGGATATGGCGCATGGTGTTAAAATTTGAACTGGTAAGAAATGGATGGAATGATGGGCAGAATACTCACTTCGCGGAAAACCGGCTGCTCCTCGAAGCTACCGTCCGGCTGCTGTACCAGGTCCCGGTCAGCGAGAATGAAGTAGGGATTGCGATGGAAATAGGCATTGTACACTCCGAATACCCAGGTTCGCACGTGGCGCTTCATCTGTTTCGTCATGCGTAAGCTAAGGTCCAGGCGGTGGTAGTCCGTCATGCGGAAGGCATTGCGCTCTCCCCCACTCTGAATGGTATTAAAACCACTGAAAAAATCAGATCCAAAGTAGTTGATCGGGTACTCAAAAGTATTGAGTGTAACGGCATTGCCAGTCCCATATACCCAAGCTCCGGAAAGGGAAATGCGTTCATTAAAATCGTGATTGACCACCAGAGAAAGGTCATGTCGCCGGTCGTAGCGGAAGGGGTAGCGCCGACCGCCGTTGATTTCGTCAAACTGCCGGTAGTTCCAGCTCAGCGTATAGCCCAGCCAGCCGGTGGTACGCCCAAATTTTTTCTGCACGAAAAGCTCGGCGCCGTAGCTTTCGCCTTCGCCCTGCGTGACTTTATCCTGCCAGTCGTTTTCCAGCCCAAACAGAAAGCTGGCCCCCTCTTTGTAGGAAATGACGTTGTGCATTTTTTTGTAATACCCCTCCAGGCTGACTTCTATCCCATCGCCAAAGGTCTTGGCTGCGCCCGCAGCTACCTGCCAGCTTTGCTGTGGCTTGATGCGCTCCGTGCTCGGTACCCACAAGTCAGTAGGCAAACTGAAGGACTCGCTCGTCAGCAGGTTGATGAACTGTGCCATCGTGGCGAACGAGGCTTTCAGGGCCACATCCTTTGGCAGCAGGTAATTGAGCCCGATACGCGGCTGCAGCGAAGTGTAAAACTCATCGCCTACCTTGAAGCCCGAGCCATGCAGGCCTACGTTGGCTTTGAGCTTGCCCAGCTGCATATCGTCTTCCACGTAGATAAACAGCTCATCGGAAAACTCATTCTGTGAGCCGATAAGTGTATCAAAACGTTCCTGATCGAAGGCAACATCCAGGCTTAGCGCGCCCGGGCGATAGGTATGGTTCGTCACGCCCCCTCCAAAGCGGATATAATGCCCGGGGGCAGGCAGGTAATCGAAGTCAATCCGGCCCGCCCAGTCTTCAATTCCGGAAAAGTAGTTGGCAGAAAAGCTTTCTTCTGACCCATCATTATAGCGGCTGCTTTGTTCGGCGATCACATCAATCTGGAAACGGCTGTAGGTCAGCGTGGTATTGGCAAAAAGCTTGTTGTTGATCTGCCAGTTCCAGCGCAGAGCAGAAATACTGTTGCCCCAGTCGATACCGCCACCGAAGCTGTCTTCGTCGTCTGTCACATCTGTAAAGAACACATCTGCCCCCAGGTAGGCACTAAGGTACAGGCGGTGCTTATCATTGAATTTGTGCTGCAACTTGGCGTTGAAGTCATAGAAGTGCAGCTTTATTTTGACGTCCTCCTCAGACTGCTGATTGGCCAAAGCCACAATAGGCCGAAACAGCAAATCGGCGTACGTCCGCCGGCCAGAGACCAGAATGGAGGTTTTATCTTTTTTGATGGGGCCTTCCAGAGTCAGCCGGGAACTGATCATGCCAATAGCGCCCTCCCCATGCCATTCCTGCAGGTTGCCTTCCTTCATATTGATTTCCAGAATAGAAGACAGGCGCCCACCGTAGCGCGCCGGGAAGCCGCCTTTAGTCAGGGTGACGTTCTTGACGGCATCGGCGTTGAAAACCGAGAAGATACCCAACAGGTGAGAAGTATTGTAGATGGGCACCCCATCGAGCAGCACCAGGTTTTGATCAGGGCTGCCACCGCGAACGTAGAGCCCGGTCTGCCCTTCCCCACCCGACTGCACGCCGGGCAAGAGCTGAAGGGTTTTGAGTACATCAGTTTCGCCGAGAAGTACCGGGGCCATTTTGATTTGCTCTACCGGTACGGTCATTTGGCTCATCTGACTGCGCTCTTCGATGCGTTCGCCCTGACGAGAGGCCCGTACCACGACCTCTTCCAGCTGTACAGCACCGTCCAGGTCGATATTTAAAGTGGTATCCTGTTTAAGCAGAAAGGCATGTTCGACCGATTCATAGCCAATGTAGGAAAAATTGATGTGCACAGAATCAGCAGGCAGCGTCAGGCTGTAGAAGCCGTACACATTGGTAACGGTCCCCTGATCCGAGTACCGGTCGTAAATATTAGCGCTGATGAGCGGTTCACCAGAGGTGGCATCCCTAAGGTAGCCACTAATGGTATGCTTTTGAGCGAGGCCTGGCAAAGACAAAGCCAGGAACCCAAGCAAGAGTAGGAGTTGCTTCATTTTTAGTCGGGTGTGTGGTGTTATTTTGGTTTTATACGCAATACGAAGTGTTTTGCGACGATAAATGTCGGGCTTACAGTCCAGACATTCATCGTCTGGAATCTTGGATTTGCGACATCGGCCACTGACGAAGCATAGCTTGTCAGGGCAGGCGCAAGCCACTTCACAGCGTAAATACTGACATTGAGTAGGTTTGCTGTGGCAAACCACTTAATCGTCAGTATAGTATGATTTCAGAACGTACCAGCTGCCCATTCGCTGCTGCATTCAGAAAACCTTAACACTGGGAATGACGACTCCTATGCAGGAAGGGTTGGCAGCCGACAAAAAAAGCCCCCTGACCGTGTTGCACGATCAGAGGGCTTCTTTACCAAACTACAAAATATCAGTTAATGTGTTTTCACGAAGCGCAGTACCTGAGGCTGCTGCCCTTCGTACCGGACTTCCATATAGTAAACCCCTCCGGAGAGCTGGCTCACATCCCAATCGGTTCGGAATAGCCCCGCTTCTACCTGACGTGACTGGAGCACCTGCCCCAGTTGATTGCGCAGGACAAGGGTCGCGTCCATTGGTTGCGTAGCAGGCAGATCTATTGTAATACGGTCAGATGCCGGGTTCGGGAACAAGCGGGCAGCCCCGGCGGCAGCCGGCTGCTCAAAGCCACGTACTCCAGCAGATGATGCAGATTTTTCACGGTCCGTTGCTGCAGTGATTGCCGTCTCATCAGCAGCCAACAGCGGCGCTCCCCCCTCAACCGTTACATTGCTGAAAACCGCAGTCGTCTGACCGCCGCCTGTATTAGCGGTGACCATGCCTATTTCCAAACAGGCGTCCATAGGCAGGTAGGTCTGTGCAATTATGGAGAAGCTGTTGCCAGTTGTGCTGGTATAGCCGCGGATGTAGTTGCCGATGCGCTCCAACTTCAACCAGAAGGTGTGTGCCCGCCAGTGGGGTGTGAAGTTGTTGGGCGCATTATTTGCGGTACGGGTCACCCAGGGCACTAAGCTGTTCAGGTTAGTTAGAATCATTGCCTGCTTTGCACCGGGAGCTGTGCTTTCGCGAAGGGCAACACCAGCAAAACCGCTACCGGAAACACTCTCAATCTTAACGGTGATAGAGCCGTTTCCACAGATCGTTTGGCTTGCAAAAGCAATGTTATCATTACTGTTGCTATAGCCATTGCTGCCTCCGTTAGTTACAGTAAAAGCACCATTATCAAAGCCAAAATCATTGGCGCCACTTCCGACATCGTTAGCCGTCCAGGGTGCGGGCAGATCTCCACCTGAGCCACACTCACCTGTACCGTTGAAGGAAATACTCCAATCAAAAGAAGCAATAGAACAGCGGTTATCCCACTCAATGTAGTAAGTTACGCCTGCCTAAAGGCAAGTCGTTACTTCTTAGGCCTGGTCTGCCAATCCGTTGACATCATCACTACTGTCAAAGCAGCTAAGGCTGCCACAGTTGCCGGTATAAATGGAAAGACGGGTATCTGCGATTGTGAATCCTGAAGAGCCTATCGTGTATTCACCGCTTTGCGCAGGCGTAAAGGTAAACCAACGGGCATGGTCTGCACTTCCGCTACTTACCGGGAAGGAACAGCCATTTTCTGCACCATCGCCTACGTTGACCGTTTCCGTTTCATTCACACCCAAAGTAGCAGGCTCGGCATTAGCACAGCTGGTGTTTTCAGGAGTAGGCGGAGCACAACTGGAATTGATTTCCAGTTCCAAACCAGACTCTGGTGCACCGCCAGAAAGCGCCACGTTGCCATTGACGGAAATATCCCAGCTGACTTCGCTGGTAAAGCTACCTCCACCCACATCGACAGTGTAACATCCATCGGGCAAACAGAAAGTTTCTGTACCTGAAGCCCCCCCGGTAATAGTAGCCGTAGCTACCACGTCGCCATTATCGTTAATGATTTCCAATTCGTTGCCATTCCAGCCATCGCCGAAGGAGTCAGACATATCTACGACGACTTCGTTTTCATTGCAGGTAGCTGATAACAAAGTGGCTCTAAGCGTCATACAGGTAGAATTGGAAGCACAGTCATACTCATTCATCTGTACCAGATAGGTACCGGTGGTAATAGGCGTAAATTCCACACTGGACTGAAGACCGCAGAAGTCATCATTGAAGGCCAATGCTGTGGTTCCAGTCTCATTGAAGATGGTGATCTGAGTATCAAAATCCGAATCTCCACAGGTCTAGAAGCGGTAAGTGTTGCCGGCTTGCATATTGGTGACCGGACGGTGTTCACCACCATAAAGACAGGTTGTTAGTAGGGTTGTCACTCCGGGGGCGGTAGGAGCAGAGCTGGATGAAAAGGGGGTAAAATCAAAGGCGCATTGCCCACGAAGATTTGGAAACCCAAAGCCAACTAATAAGAATAATACGAGACTCCATACCGGAGCCTGTTTGGGAAAGTAAACATGCTTCATTGTTACATAGGTTTGTTAAGAGAATAAACGAGCTGATCTAAAAGCCGTACTCGACTTTAGATGGCATCAAAATGTCTTCGTTAGACGGGGGGAATATAAGTTGAGCCTGCAGTCAGGCTGCACGCCGCTTAGTGTTCAGTCTGTAAAATCGGATGACGGAAATACGAATATATGTTTAGAGCTCTCTTATAAGCAAATATATAAACGAACTTCATTTATGCAAACTATTTTACAAAAATGATTTATTTCAGCGGTTTATCCTTTAGCCCCAAAACAAATGGGCTAGAAGCCACACGACAAAATATCCAGGAGGTTTTGTAAAAAAAATAAGCCAAAAAAGAAAGCTGCCCCCGAAGTACAGGAGCAGCTTCCCAGAAGAACTTGCCCATGCAAACCGGCTATTCTACCACCACTCTGCGGTAAGCCCGCTGCTGCCCAATGCGCAGCTCAAGCAGGTAGACACCTGCGGGCAATGCCGTCCCATCTATGTTCTGCTGCCAGTAGCCCGACCGGAAATCAGCCTCGTATGCTTTGAGCTGCTGCCCCATCAGGTTGTAGAGCTGACATTGGATGGCTTCAGCCGGTGCCGCCGTAACTTCCACTGTAAACAGGCCCCGGTTGGGGTTGGGAAAGACTTCAAAAGCCGATAGGTCTGCCCAGTCGCCGGTTGAGGAAACCATAATATTCAACACCTGGCTCACTGTAAATGTATCGCAACTGTTGCCTACAGTTAGTATTACGTTGTACTGCCCGGTCTCCGTGTAGCTGTGGTTGGGGCTAGCCTCCGTACTCGTGCTGCCATCACCAAAATCCCACTGAAAGAACAGATTCGTACCGGTAGACGTATTGGTAAATGCCACGTCCCCTTCTTGCGTTTCGTAGTCAAATCCTGCCACAGGTACCTCGTCAAGCTGAATGGTATCGGTGAGGGTAAGGGTATCTGCGCCAAAGGCATTGACCCCAATCAAGGTAATACTGTAGGTGCCCGCCTCATCGTAGGTTACGGCAACAGTCTCTCCGGTCGCCGTCTCCGGGGCACCACCGGGCAACAACCACTGCCAGCTGTCAGCAGGTGCGCCTTCCGAACTGGAAGCGAGCAGCTCAAGCGTCTGTGGTGCGCAGGCCCCGGCAGTATTGCCGAAGCTGATCGTAGCCTCCGGTGCCTGCCCTTCAATTTCAATGGTTTGCTGCAGGGTATCCGTGCCGCATATATTTTCAGCAATTAGCGTCACGTCAAAGACCCCGGCCATATCGTAGTCGTGCACTGGATTCAAATCAGTGCTTGTGCTGCCATCGCCAAACGACCAAAGGAAAGCATCTGCATTGATGGCTGTATTCACAAAGCTTACCGTAGCCTGATCTATACTAAAGTCGAAGCCGGCCTGAGGGCCTGCGCCTACTGTAATCAGATCAGGAAGCTCAATCGTATCCGACCCGGAAGTATTATTAACAATTAGCGTGGCACTGAAAACACCAGGCGTTTCATACACCACTACCGGGTTGGCGGTGGTAGCTGTGGCCGGAGTACCACCGGGCAAAACCCACTCAAAACTTTCGCCAAATTGCGAGGTGTTGACAAAAGTAACTTCAAACGGCGCACAACCACTCGTACTTTCCACTTCAAAACCAGCGGTGGGTGGTGGTAGTACAATGCTTACGGACAGCGTGGTATCCGCCGGTCCGCATTCATTGGCAGCAGTCAGGGTGATATCGTAGTCGCCGGGAGACGCGTATGTGTGGGTAGGGTTGGCTGCTTCGCTGCTGTTCCCATCCCCAAATGCCCAGTTGAAATTCAGGGCAGAGGTAGAGATATTGGTCAGATTGACGGTAAAACCATCCACCTCTGCTGAAAATGCCGGATCTGGCAGCCCCTTTACCTCAATAATCGTGGAATCGATGCTGACACCGGCAGCGTTGCTGGCTTCCAGGTAAATGGTGTAGGTACCGGCTTCGGTATAGGTGAAGGCCGGCATCGCGCCAGTTGCGGTTTCCGGAGCAGCCCCCGGTGCTGTCCAAAGCAGTTCCTCAGCATTAGCCGAAGCCACACTAACCGGATTTACAGTAAATGGCAAACAACCACTGCTCATTTCGAGATCAATCGCAGCAACCGGTGGGGTAACCACGGTAAAGGACTGCGCCACTGTATCTGCTCCGCAGGCATTGGAAGCAATCAGGGTGACCTGATAAGTGCCATCTGCGGTGTAAGTATGGGAAGGTGCTGATGCTGTGCTCGTATTGCCATCACCGAAGTCCCAGGCGAAATTTGTAGCGCCGAGCGTATTATTGGTCAGCTCCAGCAGTGTGGTACCCAGCGTGACTATACCTTCAAATTCTGCATCCGGTGCATCACCTACTGATATCGTTAGGGTATCCGTACTGCTTCCGGCGGCATTGCTCACTATTTGTATGATGGTATACTGTCCCGCCGCAGGGAAGGTGAAAGTCGGGTTAGGATTCGATGAAACCGGCGGCACCGCTCCGGTAGCGGTGTATGTGAAGTCTGTGGCGTTTGCAGACGCCGTATTGTTTAGCGTAAGCGTAAATGGGGCGCACCCTTCTGTCTGCTCAGTTGTAAAGCCAGCGGTTGGAGCCGTAACGATCTCTACTTCCTGAGTGGTGGTGTCATTGCCGCATTGGTTGCTTACGATCAGCTGCACAGTGTACACCCCATCTTCGGCATAAGCATGCGCCGGATTGGATACGGTGCTTTCGTTGCCATCGCCAAAGCTCCATAGATAGGCAGAGGCGTCTGAGCTGTTATCCGAAATATTTAGTTCAAAGCTACCAGGTGTGGTACTGGCTTCAAAGTCTGCCACTGGTATACCGCCTACCGTCACCTGCAGGGTATCACTATTGCTGCCTGCGGCGTTGCTCACGGTTTGGATAATCTCGTAAGTGCCGGGGCTACCATAAGTAAAGGAGGGCTCTGCGTCCGTAGACTGCTCAGGTGTGGCGCCGGGCGCCAAATAGCTGAAATCAGCAGCATTGGTGCTTGCCGTATTGATTAGGCTTACCGTGAAGGGCGCACAGCCTGTTGTGGCATTTAGCTCAAACCCTGCCATAGGAGCGGTTATCACATTTACCGTTTGCTGAGCGGTGTCGGTACCACAGGCACTGTTGGCGATCAGCAGTATGGTATATGCTCCATCGGCGGCATAAGTGTGGCTGGGCTCAGCCTCCGTACTGCTGTTGCCATCGCCGAAATGCCAGGTAAAGCCGTCCGCATCCTCGCTATCATTGGTCAGGTCCAGGCTAAGGCTGCCAAGTACCACCGTAGCTTCGAAGGCAGCATCGGGCGAAGCGCCCACGACCACCTGAAGGGTGTCTGTACTGCTGCCCGCTGCATTCGAGACTTTTTGAATAATTTGATAGGTACCCGGGCTCCCGTAGGTGAAAGTAGGATCAGGCACCGAAGCGACAGATGGCTGAGCCCCGTTTGCGGTATAGACATAATTGTAATCAGCTTCAGGATTAGCGGGCGTGATTTGCACAGTAAAGGGCGCACATCCTGAGCTGGCAAGAAGCGAAAAGCCGGCTGACGGTGGGGTGAGAATGTCAACTTCCTGCTCCAGGGTATCCGTGCCACAGGTATTCCAAACGATCAGCTGAACGGTGTAGGTGCCGTCTTCGGCATATTGGTGGGCGGGGTTGGATGCGGTGCTCGTTTCGCCATCGCCAAAGTCCCATTGCAGGGAATCTGCTCCAGTGCTCAGGCTCGTCAGGACGATACTGTCCGTACCTGTGGTGTAAGCCAGCTCAAAATCTGCAACCGGAGCATCAATCACCGTTACGGATAAGGTATCCGTGCTACTGCCTGCCGCATTACTTACCGTCACCATCAGGTCATACACCCCGGCTGTCTCATAGGTAAAGGTCGGTGCTAACAGATCTGCGGTAAGTTCCACACTACCCGGAGCAGACCAGCTGATGGTATCATAATTTGAGGCGCCCGTATATTCAGGCGTTAATACAAAGACCGAGCATCCTGAGGTATCGGCATTGGCAATCCCTGCCGTTGGTGGGGTTACAATAGACACCGTTTGTTCCAGTGTGTCGGCCCCGCAGGCATTTTCGGTGATGAGTGTGACGGTGTAGCCCCCGTCCTCCGCATATGTATGTGCAGGCGCTATTGCGCTGGAAGTACTTCCATCCCCGAATGACCAGAAGTAGAGGTCAGCATTTACACTGGTGTTGACCGTGGAAATTTGCGGGGAGCCAAGGGTGTCTATCAATGTAAACGCACTGCTGGGCGGCCCTCCGATCACAATAGTAGCGGTATCGAGGCTGCTTCCCGCAGCATTAGAGACCTGCAGTACGATATCATAAGTGCCTGGTGCATCAAAGGTAAAGGAAGGATTGGGCACCGTTGCAGTATCCGGATTTGCGCCATTGGCAATCCAAAGCCAGTTTTCGACAATGCCTTCGGCATTGTTCACCGGCTGCACCGTAAAAGGCGCGCAGGCAGTATCCTGCGGAATGGAGAACCCTGCTACAGGCGGCAGCACAATCGCTACTTCCTGGGTAGCGGTATCGCTGCCACATTCGTTGGTTGCGATCAGGGTGACGGTGTAAATCCCGGTGGTATCGTAGGTGTGTGTGGGATAAAAGTCCGTATTGACCGGGGAGCCATCCCCAAAATCCCATTCAAAGGAAAAAGCGTCCAGCGAGGTATTCTGGAAGGAAACAGTAAAGGTTCCCGGCGTATAATCCGGGAAAAAGCTACTCTGAGGGGCACCGGAGACCGTGATTATTTGCGTAAGCGTGTCCGTACCAACTCCATTGGAGGCGATTAAGGTCACTTCGTAAGTACCGGAAGTGGCAAAGCTGCAGATTGGGTCCGGGTCGGTTGACGTAGCCGGATTGCCATTTTCGAAAGTCCACTGGAAGGTCTCTCCAAAGGAACTGGTATTAATAAATTGCATCAAGACAGGTGCACAGCCCGATAGCGACTCACTTTGGAATGCGGCAGTGGGAGGCGGCACTATTGTGATTTCTTCGATGTATTCTGCCATACCGCATTCATTCTGGGCGGATAGGCTAACCGTGTAAGTCCCTGGCTCTTCGTAGGTATGTGTGGGGGAATCCACTTCGGTTTCATTGCCATCTCCAAACTCCCATTTGACACCGGTGTAGTTGTCGGTCAGGTTGCCAAAGGCTACCGTAAAGCTATCGATATCGTAAAGGAAAAACGGCTCAGGCAGCCCCAACACTTCAATGTCCGTATTGAGGGAGGTCGTACTGCTACCCGCGGCATTGGAAACCGTTAATGTAACCGGATACTCGCCCGGTACGGGGTATTCCACCGTGGGGTTCTGTGCATTGGAAGTGGAAGGCACACCACCAGGGAAAGACCACTCCCAAACCTCCACATCTCCCAGGCTAAAGTCTGTGTACTGAACGGTCAGCGGGGCGCAACCGGATTCCACATCGGCAGCGAAAGCAGCAATAGGTGGCTGTAATACAAAACAGTTGGAGGTAATCTGTACATTATCAATGTAGAGGTTGTTGCCGAAACCATTGGTGTTTTCTATTTTGATTCGGACTTGCGGCTCACCGGCATAGGCAGACAAGTCAATATCGAGGCAATCCGCTCCAAAGTTACCAGCGTAACACCAGTCAGCCGGAATGCTGGGGTTGAACAAATCGGTCCCATCCGGAGTTGTTGCGAAATTGCCACTGCCATCTTCTTCGCCGAAAAATATTTCATCGGGATAAGTATTGCCCCCGTTAGTGGAGACCAAAATACGCAGCTCATCCCTCAGCGCGAGGCTGTACCGCTGATAGGCGTAATCAATTTTCAGGCGCATGCCCGCTTCCTGAGAGAAGTTGAGTATTGGAGTGATCAGGGCATCCCTCTGTCCATCAGCATCATAGTTGTAGTTATTCATATAAGCCGCCTGCTGCCCGGATACTGTGCCCCCTACGTTAGTGATGACCCAGGTCGTGCTGTTGTCCGGGTTTTCAATTGTCCAGTTATTCAGGTTGCCTTCCATGGCATCGTAAAACAAGTATTTGGTGTTGCCTTCCTGCACGATGATGGTGTTGGAGACCGCAAAGGAAGAACCGGCACTGTTGGTAGCAGTAAGCGTAGCGGTATAAATGCCGGGGTTAGGATAAAAAACAACAGGATGCTGCTGGTTTGAAGAATTGGGAACACCTCCCGTAAAGGACCATGACCAGGAAGTCGGGCTATTCTGCGATTCGTCCATAAACTGAATATAGCTGCCCGGGCAGGCTTCTTCTACTGGTGTACCAATTTCGGCTACCGGTGGTGCGATAGGCGAGCCACAGGGGCCAAAGCAGCCGGGTATGCCAGCCTGCGCATTGATATAATTATTGATCGTATTTATTGAGGTCGTGGACCAGCTATTACTTGAGTTAACGGAGGGTGCCATGATAAAATTAGCCCCACTTGCATCGTGAAAGGCATTAAAGTTGTGCCCGATTTCATGCGCTTGCAGGACCCGCAGCAGCGCAGCATTAGAGGAGAAGCGCTCACAGGTGTTATAACGGTTTGAAGTACAAAGCCCGCCAAGCCAGGCTACACCAATTGTAGAACCATTAAAATTGCGGTCGGTCCAGAGCGTAGCCAGGCTGTGGTTAAAGCCAAAGCCCCCTCCGTTGGCCCAGTTGGTAAAACTACTGAGAACGGTAGACGCGTCGTTCGATCCTGTCCAGGGGTCGCATCCTGAGCAGGTCGAAATGAAGGTCCCATTGACCACAAACTCAATCTGATTGGAAAATTCATCATCGTAGTTAGTCCCCACATTATTGAGGACTCCCAGCATGAAGTTCTCTACAGCCGTTTCTGAACCCAGGGCATTGAAAAGCTGAAAATCAGCGGCCAGCCCCATACCTACGGAATAGCACTGCATCATCTGACGGCTGAGGTCCGGAGCAGGGCCAGGTTTGAAGTGGTGGTCGTGATCCGTACCACAGGTGTGGGGCGTTTCCGGGGCCTTAACGGCTCCTGCTTCATACCACACATAGGTGCCTTCCGGGAGTGAGGGGTCGAGGTACCATGCGGGTTCAATAAAGTAGGTTTTTGCACGGCTCTCAATGAAGCCATAAAGAAAACCCTCATCGACAGTCAGGCGGACCTGATCTGTCGTTGTTCCCGCAGCATGGCCCCGGTAAGTTTTGTTGGCAGACTTGGGCAATACACGCCTGCCCTCAGCGTCACCAAGAACCAATTGGTAATCCGGTGCCCGCAGGTCGTGGGCGGTTAGTTTCAGCTCAACCGGCTGCAGGGAGCCCAGTTGCAGGGACAAGAGCACTTCCGCACTCCCGCCACGCTGAAGGGTTTTGTGCAGGGCCTGTACCGGAGCTTTGGTCAGGTGATATACTGAAAACTGCTCATCGAGCGTTTCAGAAGGCATGTCATTAAGTGACTCAAGTACAAAGAGTTTTTGCCCATGTGATGTGAGGGCTGCAAGCGAAATAAACAGGAGAATCAGTAGATGTTTTTGCATTATTCTTTGTGTTTTTGCAAACTGGGTTTGGTTAGGATATCCTGGGTCTAATTGATGCCCGTCAAGATTATGGGAAACCTCCTGGCAATAGTGATTATCCCCAAGACAAATCTTGAAGCAAAAAGTGTTGAAACAGTGGTTGTGGGGTAACGGCGTTTGGAAATTTCGAACTAATGACAAAAATAAAATTTCTAAACTGAACAGAAAAGACAGCTGTTCTTTTAGTCGTTTTAAGGAGGTAAAAAAGCCCGTTTTGTAGTCTATTAGCTAGTTTTGCTGCCCGGTCCAACGAAACAAGGCTCATTTTACAACTTTAGACAAAGGACCCGACTGTTTGTTTATTTTTATCAACTGATCAACCTTGCAAAAACTGCCACTTATGAAAAAGATATTGCAATTTGCCCTTCCTGTGTTTATGCTGTTAGCTATCGCCCAAACTACTGCTACCGCACAACGCAGCGACACGGACCGCTACTTTGATGAAAGCCAGGGGTTTACGCACCGGCTTTGGTATGGGGGGGGCTTCGTTTTCAACTTTCTAAATAACGGTTTTGAAAGTGCCTTCACCTTAGGCGTCTCGCCACTAGTTGGCTATAAAATTACCGATAACTTCTCTGTAGGGCCGCGCTTCTCCCTGATATACACCACCTACCGCAGGCAAACAACACCTGCTACAACTGCCTCAGCCAACTTATGGGACTATGGCATAGGAGCATTTACCCGTTATAAACTCTTCAGAAGCTTCTTTCTTCATCTCGAATATGGAGCAGTTAACGAGGAGTTTGTGGACTTAAACAATAGTACTATCAACGAACTTGCTACCGGGAGAACTGTACGAGATAATGCCTTTATAGGAGCAGGCTATAATGACGGCAATGGTATTTGGGGCTATGATATTTATCTGCTCTATAATGTTAATGCTCCGGAGAACCTTGCGCGCCTTCCAGTTGAGTTCCGATTTGGGCTGACTTACAACTTCTAATACTTTGCCAGGTTTAAAGTTTTGGGGCTGGTGGGAACGAATTCTGATGCTGATCAACATATGTGCTGTACATAGGCACTAAGACAAGAGGAGGCGGTGAGCCTGTCCCGCATTTTGCAGCACTACGTTAATCCCGGGGTCTAATGAAGAGCTGCCTCAAAAGCCGTCCTGGACAACCCGTTATTCTGTACTTTACAGAGCCCTAAAACACATATCATTCTGCCAATAAAAAGCCGGTATCAAATTGCTCTGATACCGGCTTTTTCATTTCATTGATTTAATCCGTTTAACGGCCGCCGACCATCACCTTAACGGCTTTGGCAGCATCGCCATTTTGCAGGTGCAGTACGTACAAGCCTGGGACCCAGTTGGCCACCTCAAAGGTGTGGTTGTTAGTGCCCTTAGCGGTTTCTACGCGTACCGTCTCCACGAGTTGCCCCTGACTGTTCAGCACCCGGAGGATACTCTGCGGAGCCGCCGCCTCTTCGAGGTGGAACTGTACGTTCAGGAACTGTGTGGCTGGATTTGGTGCCGCCGCCAGACTGAGGATAGCATCAGGCCCGGCTGTACGCTCCACCGTTAGCTCGCCTAGAGTCGGTGCCTCTACCCGGTTTACCGTTATAAAGTTGCCGGAAAGGTCCCAGCAATCTTCGCTCAGCATGTCGGTACCGGCATTACTGCCCGGGAACGCAAACAGCTCACCGGTGTAGGAAAGCCCCCAAATCCGGCTTACGCCCACTGAGGTGTTCTCGAAATCATAGGTCCCGTCAACAGAAATATCCAGGATATGATTGTCGGTATCTGTAATCAGATACAGATAAGGCACATTCTGACTTGCTCCCACGTTGATGAAGGACAGCAAGTCAGGCATGGTATCTCCTACTGTAACTGTTACTTCGTCTTCACCGCTATTGGTGAATATGGTGCCTGCTTCCGGCCCTTCATAAACTACAGTAATAAAGTTCTCAGAGTATTCGAAACAGTCTGTTGATGCAGGCGTAGTTGGGATTTCATTGCCAAAGTTGAGGCTCAGATCCCCTTCCAGGCTCACGCCCCAAATGTGGTAGATACCCGGCATCGCACCCTCAAAGTCAATCACATCAATCTCGATGTCATCCACGATGACCTGATTGTTCTGATTTGTGATGATATACCGATAGATCGGATCCTGACTTGTTGTGGACACCACCACAAAGTCGGGTGCATTACCGCCAGGGCAGATATACACGGTATCTGTACCGCCTACTTCAGAAAGCACACCGCCGTCCACAGCAGGGCCACGGGTGATCGTCAGGAAGTTATCGGAAAGTTCGTAGCAGCTCGTCGAAAGCTCGATGGCAGCGGCGTCCTCTCCGAAAAGATCATTGAGCAAACCACTGTAGGACAAGCCCCAGATGCGGAATACGCCTTCCGGCAATTGAGCAAAGTTGAAGCTATTGCCTTCGACCGTATCAATGACGATGTTGTTAACATCCGTAAGCAGGTAGAGGTAGCTGTTGAAGGAACCGCTTGTGGTTACGAACTCCACCGTACCATCCGTTGGGCCAAGGCAAACCAGGATATCGGTTTCGCCAGTACCTGTGGTGAGGCTTCCGCCCTCGGGCGCATCTCTCAGGACGGTAACAAAGTTGTCCGAAAGGTCTGCACAGCCATCAGAAAGCTGAATATTGGTGACCACCTGACCCGGGCCTGCCAGCAGGTTGCCGGTGTAGGAAATACCATAAATCCTTGCTACTCCTGTACCAGATGTCTCAAAGTCAAACTGATTGCCCCCCGGAACGAAACCGAGGATGATACCGGCATCATTCGTCAGTGCATAGGTGTAGTTAGCACCCGCTGCTGTTGAGCTGTTGGAGAATGTGATGACATTAGGCTCACCGTCTCCCTGACAGATACTGATTACATCCTGGCCGATACCAAAGTCAGTGAAGACCACACCGCCGTCCACGCCTACTGCATTGATCTCGACAAACTGCCCGGTCAGATCGTAGCAATCATCAGACAATGGATCAATGAAGATATTAGCACCCGGAAGGACGGAAATCTGCCCGGTATAGGACACCCCATAGATGCGGTAAGTGCCGGCCTGAATATTCTCAAAATCAAAAACCGAATCAATCGCACTGACCAGGAAGTCGTTCTCATCTGTAATCAGATAAGCATAGGGATTATCAGAAGCCCCGGTAACTTCAAAGGCCACAGAATCAGCCACGCCATCCCCGACACAAAGGTCAAGGCTTATTGGACCGGCAACGGTGCCAATAGAACCAGCATTAGGTTCTATCCGGATAATCGTAATGAAATTATCGGAAAGGTCGTAGCAGTCATCGCTGAGTTCGACCACGCCTGCGTCATCTCCCACTTGTGCGGTGATGTTACCAGTGTAGGCCAGCCCCCATACGCGGGCCACGCCTTCTCCAAGTGGCTCAAAATCGTAGCTGTCGCCCGCTATCAGATCAAGGATTACATTATTCTCGTCAGTGAGGACGTAGGTGTAAGGGCCCGCTGTACCGGTGCTGTCAAAAACAAGTACATCCGCCATTCCATCACCAGGACAAGTTACGATCTCGGTTTCCCCATCTGTCGTCGCCACCATACCGCCTTCCGGCACCTGACTGAATATAGAGACAAAATTATCGGAAACAGTGAAACAATCATCGGCCAGTACATCGGTATTCACGTCTGCTCCAATCAGGATAGTGGACAGGTTCCCAGCATAAGCCAAGCCATAAATCCGGTAATCATTCTCTGCGAACGGGTCGAAATCTACCTGATCTTCAGTAATGGTCGTCAGAATGATGTCATTCGCATCGGTGAGCAGGTAAATAAAACTACCCGATACGCCAGCGCTGTCAAGGTTAACGATGTCAGGCACGCCATTGCCAGGGCAGACGTACAGCTCAGTTGCACCGCCTTCGATGCGAACAATGCCACCATTCGGCACTTCGCGGACTATAGTGACAAAGTTATCGGAAAGGTCGAAGCAATCGTCACTCAAGGGCACATCCGCCGCATTATCGCCGGGCACCGCAGTGATGGTTCCGGTATACGCCAGGCCCCAAACACGGCTGATGCCAATGCCGCCTGCATCAAAATCAAACGCATCGGTGGTGATCAAATCAATGATTATATTATTGGTATCCGTCAATACGTAGATGTACAGGCCGGCCGTGCCCGTGCTGTCAAAAGTCACCACATCGGCATTGCCATCACCCGGGCAGGTCGTCACCATTTCAGCGCCGGAGGTTGTCGAAACCATACCGCCCTCCGGTGTCTCCCGAAGCACGGTAATAAAGTTGTCGGACAGATCGAAGCAGTCATCGCTAAGCGGCACAGCAGCCGCATCATCGCCTACATTAGCAGTGATGTTGCCCGTATAGGCCAGGCCCCAAATCCGGCAGGTTCCCGCAGGAGCGCCATCCAGGTCGAAGGCATCACCGGAAGGCAAGTCCAGAATAATATTGTTGTCGTCTGTGATCACGTAGGTGTACAAACCGGCGGAAGTGTTGGTGCTGTCCGCCATGATAATATCCGGCATACCGTCACCAGGACAGGTGTAAATCGTAGTTTCGCCATTTGGCATAGCTACAGTACCCCCATCCGGCACTTCGCGAACCACAGTGATGAAGTTCTGAGAAAGATCAAAGCACTGATCGGCCAGTGCAACAGCAGACGCGGTATCACCAACCTCTGCCGTGATATTGCCAACGTAGGACAAGCCCCATATCCGGCAGTTACCAGCCGGTGCACCGTCAAAGTCGAAGGTATCGCCGCCCGGCAAGTCCAGGATGACGTTGTTCTCATCCGTAATCACATAAGTAAATGGTGTGATTGCAGCTAGGATACTATCCACAGAGACGATATCCGCCACGCCATCTCCCGGGCAGGTGTAGACGGTCGTTTCACCATCTTCTGTGGTAATCTCACCGCCAAAGGGCACTTCGCGGATCACGTCCACAAAGTTTTCGGAAAGGCTGAAACAGTCGTCGCTAAGCATGGCCGTGGAAGCCGTGTCTCCCGGCTCGGCAATCAGGTTGCCTGTATAAGCCAGGCCCCAAACCCGCACAATACCGGTTTGATTGGTCTCGAAGTCGTAGACATCCACCGGGAAGGCATCCAGGATAATGTTTTGCTGATCCGTAACCACATAAATGAAGTTAGGCCCTACCACGCCTGCACTGTCAAACGCCAGCACGTTGGAAAGGCTGTCATCCGGACAGATAAAGGCGAGGTCACCACCGCCTTCCAGCTCCACAGTTCCGCCTACGGGCACCTCACGCACTACGGTGATGAAGTTGTCGGAGAGGTCAAAGCAATCATCGCTTAGCATTGCTACGGAAGCGGTGTCGCCAATCATTGCCGATATCTCTCCCGTATAAGCGACCCCCCAAACACGAACAATCCCAGTCTGATTGGTCTCAAAGTCATAGCTGTTACCGTTTACAAAATCAAGGATCACATTGTCTTCGTCTGTAATGACGTAGGCAAAAGGACCAGGGTAAGTACCCATGCGCTCAAAAGTGAGGACGTCAGCCATGCCATCGCCAGGACAGGTGAAGGCCTCTGTTATCCCACCGTCCAGGCTGATCGTTCCGCCATCTGGCGTTTGACGAATTACGGTTATGAAGTTTTCAGAAAGGCTGAAGCACTCATCGGTCAGTTCCACATCGGAAGCGATATCGCCTACTGCTGCAGTGATGTTGCCGGAGTAAGCCAGGCCCCAAACCCGGCAGGTACCGGCAGGTGCATCGTCAAAATCAAAGCTATCACCGCCTGGCAAAGCCAGAATTTCATTATTCTCATCCGTAATCACGTAGGTGTAAGCGCCCTGAGAAGTACCGGCGCTATCGAACTCAATGACGTCTGCCACCCCATCACCAGGGCAGGTAAAGACGGTGGTCTCTCCGTCTTCGGTGGCTACGATGCCACCATTAGGCGTTTCCACAATTACGGTGACAAAATTATCAGAAAGATCATTACACTCATCAGAAAGCATTACTGCTGAGGCGTCATCTCCTGCCCCGGCCGTGAGGTTGCCGGTGTAAGCCAGGCCCCAGGCATAGTAAGTGCCTTCTTCGAGTGCATCAAAATCGTAAGTGTCTCCATCTGCCAGGTCTACGATGATTAGCTCATCAGTAGTGATGACATAGGCGTAAGTACCCGTGGAAGTACCCGTCGTTTCAAAGCCGATCACATTAGGCGTGCCATCAGGGCATACGATGATGGGGTCAAGCCCGCTCACTGCGGCCACTGTACCTCCTTCCACCGCTTCGCGCCGGACCGTGATGAAGTTCTCTGATAAGCCAAAGCAGCCATCAGCCAATGCTGCAGTAGCGGCGTTATCGCCAACCTCCGCCAGAAGTGTTCCACCGTAAGCCAGGCCCCAAACCCGGCAAACGCCCACATCGGTGCCTTCAAAATCGAAGCTCCCGGAAGGGGCAATCGCAAGGATATTGTTATCGGTATCTGTTATCAGGTAGGTATATTCGTCCGCTCCGGCTGAAGTATTGACAAATCCAAGTATATCAGCTACACCGTCACCTACACAAACGAAGGTCTCATCGCCACCATCTTCAAGCCGCACAGTAGCGCCATCCGCTTCCTGACGGTCTACCGTGACAAAGTTGTCAGAAAGGTTGAAGCAACCGTCCGAAAGGTCAGTTGCGGCAGCATCCATACCTTCCATTGCGGTAAGGTTGCCCGTATAGGAAAGCCCCCAAACCCGGCAAATACCGGCAGGAGCATCTTCAAAGTCGAAGCTGTCACCACTGACAATACTTAGGATGACGTTATTCTCATCAGTCACCACATAAACATAGGGAGCAGTAGCGGTGGTTTGGTTGGTGAAGGTCAACACATCAGCCTGCCCGTCATTCACACAAACCAGTGCTTCTGTACTGCCATCTTCAAGGGCCACGGTGCCCCCATCAGGTAAGGCACGGTCGATCTCAATAAAGTTGTCAGAAAGCCCAAAGCATTCTTCTGCCAGTTGTGTGGCAGCGGCATCGTCTCCGGGCTGAGCCAGCAAGCCTCCGGCGTAAGCCAGGCCCCAGACCCGGTAATTGCCTTCCGGCAAAAGGTCGAAGTCATAGCTGTCGCCATCAATGATTTCAATGATAATATTGTTCTCGTCCGTGAGCAGGTAAACATAGCCTGCCGTCATATCGCCTGTAGAAGTAAAGGACAGCACGTCCGAGATGCCGTCTTCCGGGCAAATGAACTGTGATGTGCTGCCATCAGAGAGCGATACTTCTCCTCCATCGGGCACGAAGTTGATCACCGGAATGAAGTTGGTGGTCAGGGCGCCACAAATGGAGGCGAGGTCAGCCGTTTCGGCATTCTGTCCGGGCTCTGCGGTAACTTGCCCCAGCCAGGCAAACGCCCAAACCCGAAAGTTGCCTGCACCCAGCCCTTCGAAGCTCAGGGTGTTGTCGATGCTTACCTGCAGGATGGTGTTGTCCTCATCCGTGATGAGAAAACCAAATGGCATCGCCAGGGTACTGGTCGAGAAGTCGTAGGTCTCTGCCAGCCCATCACCTTCACAGGTGACGATTTCCGTTCCTCCTCCACGCAGCTCAATGGTTGCGTAATCAATACAATTGACCGGGAATTGGGCCCAAGCCGTTGTGGACGCGAACAACAGGCTCAGTATCCCGAGTAGTAGACTTTTGACCTTCATAGATAATTGCGGTTTTACTTTTTATTCTGACAGCTGCAAATCTGATGCCAGCTTCTTTTAGTTTGAAATCAAAGGCTTTTACCAGCTGCCAAAATAGTTGTTAGTTATTTTGGAATTATGAAATAGCTGAACTCAATCATTCAGTGCTGCGCAAGATAGCACTGATGCTGTAATAATGAATCCATCAAAAAACAAATGAGGGGTAATTTGTCCTGACGATTCTGCAAAACACATGTCATTCGTCAGGTTTGTATACGCAAATACGTAGAGTAGGTTTCCCAAAGCGTTAGCAATGCGCTCTTTACAGAATACGTTGACAAGTTATTATAATTTTTTCTATAAAAAAAGCTCCGGTTCGAAATTTGGGGGTCAATCACATAAGTTTATCAACACCTGATAGTCATCGAAAGCGGCATTCTCTGCTTTCATTTCCAGCATTTCCAGCCATGGAGCATCTGCATAGTGTGCGTCGAGGTCAGCGGCGGTCTCCTCACACCGGATTTCTACCTGCCCGCTTTGGATTTGTGCCAATCTCCAGTTGTAGGTTTTGATCATGCGGTCCCAAATACGCTGATTGACCTCGCCCGTATCGGTGTCAGGCATAATAGCTTCAGCTGCCTTAAAAGCATGATTGTTCCGGGCAAGGATCTTCCCTTTATTGATGATGTAGAAAGCGGTGTGTGGCCAACCTCTATCCTGCCCCAGCATCTTAGCGTACAATACTAACTGTAAATCTTCTTCATTGCGCAACAGGGTCTCCCGGTACCCCATACCCGACCATTTGAGATCGAGAATACAGTACTCTTCGCCTCGCTTGAGCACCAGGTCAGCATAACCTTTCAGATGAGCGCTCACAAAAGTACCTTCCAGGGCTTGCTCGGTAGCAGCAATGGCCCAGCCACCTTCCTGAATATGCCGGATCAGATTCCAGGCCGAGCGCTTGACCAGTTCCATAAAACGGACCCGCTCCGGCTCTCTGCCGTACATCAGCAATACGGTACCTTCTTTTTTTAGCAGCTCCTGCTCAATAGACTCCAGGTAGCGGACTACCTGCTCCTGCGTCCATCGGTGGGCCGATTCTTGCTTTAGCAGCTCTTCAAAAAACCGGTGCGCCAGATTGCCCTGCAACGCCCGCTCATCTACAATGCTTAGGAGAGCAGAAGGGCGGAGGTCCGCCTTGTAACGGAACAGCCATTTGTGTGGATAATAAAACAAATCACTCAGGCTGCTGTAGGATGCCCTTTCTTCCGGCTTAGCCAAATGCCCTGCACCTTTTATAATATGAATGAACGGTACCGGGCGACCGAGCCCACGCACCTGCAGGGAAGTCGTGGCAGGAGGGGCAAACCACCTTTCGAGCCCGCCTTCTTCCAGGGTACAAATGATCTGCTCCAGCCCTTCACAACGGGCTTCCAGGTCTCCCATAATCGGGTGCGGGTTCACTTCCTGCCCATTGATGTGCTCAGGTGCCACAAGCATCAGCCGGTCAGTGGCATGTAACAAAGGCCTGAGCCGGTGCCATAGCTGCAGTGCATTTTCCTGCTCCGGCCCCGTGAGTTTTATGCCCTCCTTGGTAAGGTATTGACGTTCCGGCTCGTACCAGCGGGAAAAAAAGTAAGCTTTCTCTGCCTGAGCGAAGTTCCACCAAACCAGGTCACTAACCGGCCCTGTAACACTGCCGGCTCTATTGGTATACCGCAGGAAGCCCTGAGCACGGCGGTTGAGCTGTACCGGAGCAGGTTCGTAAATCGTGCGCACCACCCGTTCCAATTCCAGTGCAGTCAGCTGTTCTTCCGGCAGGGCATAAAGCAGGGCACTAATCCGGCGTGCCTGTTCGGCCAATACCAGGAAGGAAGTGTTATTGCTGTTTTCCCCCTCTGTATAGGCCTGCGCCCAGTTCGCAAGATAATCGAAAACCTCGATGGCCTGCGACTTCGGTACCCGGCCGGATACCGGAAACCGATCCCGCTTGAACCAGAATTTGTACTGCTGCCCTGCCCGCACCGGGTCATCTTCACTGGGGCTGCCCGAGGCTTCCTCTTCAAGTGCTTTAAAATAAGCTGCAATTGTAGTGCTCCACTTTTCTCCGAACAGCCCGGGCCGTTCAGCCATCAGCAAGGCAATTTTATTAGCCAGCCCTCTTTCAAGGGGCTTCACCGCCAACGAAACGAACTCCATGACTTTATAAGGGTCGATCGGCTCCCAGAGAAAAACCGTGGCCAGCTTCAGTACTTGCAGGGTTGGGCGGGCCAGAGAAGCCGAAAGCAGCCCCAGTTCAGGGAGCCCTTCCTGTGAAAGAGCGTGCTCCAGGGCCTGACACTGACCGGGTACTACCAGAGCAGGGCGGTAGCTTTCATTCTGACGCAGCAAACTGGCAAAATAGGCTGATAGCTCCGTATCCCTTTTCCCTTGAAGCAAAAGAAGAGAGCCGTCGCCCTTCAAACGCACTTTCTCAGGTTTGCCCTTCACATCCGCCAGCAGACTACTCTGCAGCCGGGCGAGGTCACTATCTCCATTTGCCTGAGGTGGGGCATTCCAAACCATTTCAACGCCTTGGCTGTACAGGGCTTCAAGCAGCCTTTGAATCCCAGTCGGCAGCAATTCCTGAGGTTCCTGGCAGACTAGTTTTTCGAAAGGCAGCTCCCCCTTTTCCACTTCGGCAATGATTTCGATCAGCCGGTCAGCAAAACCAGTGGCCAGCCCTACGGACAAGCCTTTTATCCGGGCTTCCAGTTCGGCAATACATTTTAGCCGTTCCGGCATCCCGGGGTGGCGTTCAAAATCCCAGCCCGCCATCATCAACTCATCCCGCCGCCCAAGCATATCGGTAGCTACGGCGAAAGGGTCGGTCTGAAAAGAGGCGCTGAAAAAGGCACCAGGAGCTGAGCGCAGGTAATGCCCCAATTGCTGACGGTACTGTTCAATGCGCAGGTACTCGTTATCTTTGGGAATGTCAGGCAGGCCTAATATGGTTTCGAGATAGCGCACCAGCCCCTGCGGCCCAAATACTGCCTGACCGGACTGATTGGTGCTTATGGCGGGCAAGGGCGCATCATCGAGGGTCATCCCAAAGGTTACGATCATCTTTTTAAAGGCTTAAAATGGTAAAATAAGGTTTACGAATAAGCATGGGACAGGATCGCCACAGTGCCCGTAACGGCCCGGCTACACGCCGTGCCGACCGCAGGGAGGTATGGACGAGTAGCCCTTGTTAGCCGCAATTAATAATACTCAAAATTCACTTACCCTAAAACGTCCGCATTGGATATTCATACTATCGGGTGCATTGACGAAATGATTAACACTCCTTTGCGGGAAGCGAACTTGAAAATGCCCCTCTACGATACTAGTGTCTTGATTAAAATAATCAATGATTAAAAAGTCATTATAAGTCAGTTCATCATCGGGAGAAAAATCAAAGTCTCCAACTATAGAATGGTCTTCAAGGTAAGTATATTTAGTTCGCGCTACATTTGGAATGGGTACATTACTGTATGAAAACCCCAGCCAAATTGTATCATTTAAGTCCGTAAGTTTATTAATAATAAAATATAGATAGCCATCTATACTATTCGATTCATACTTCCGCAAGTTTACTAACATCATTGCAGATGGGGTGTTTATTTCTAACTCAGTATTATCTGCTATCCAACACTCCTCATTCATCACACCAACACCATAAAAATCCTCCTGAGTCGAGCAATCCATTTCGCTACAATCAACCACCATGCCATCAGGTTCTTTTATCATCATATCATCATCATTGCAACAGCTTATAAGAAATGAAAACAGAATCAAATTGAGAAAGTATAACTGCTCTTTCATTGGTGTACGATTATTATGGGCAGATGAAAATATCTTTCGGCAGATGTTAACTCCAGGATATAAAATCCAGGAACCATGCTGCCTACGTCAATGCTTAATTGGGTTGATTGTTCGCTAAGCAGGTTTTTATGGAAATCGTACCTGGTACCTTGAACGGAATAAAGATTGACTTCTAACAAATCATTTAAAGGAACTGTTTCCGACTCAATGTATAGGATATTCTTGACAGGATTAGGGAAAATACTTAGAGCACTTTCATCACTGGTTTCAGATATACGCCCAGCTTTTACTCTTCTGCTAGACCTAACTGCATAGGAGTCCTCTCCGTTTGGGTCAATTTTCAAATTCCATGCACTCCAGTTAGTGAGCTGTAATACCCTGACAACCTCATCCGGCTCTTCGGTACAACTAGCAGTCAGTCTGATGAAGCCAGTCGGTTGGTTCTGAGGAACATCTACAGCCGGTAGAATAGCATCTTCCTCATAGGACAGCGTCTGAAAGGTATTCTGATGATCCCAGCTAATTTCCCAGTGATACTCAACAATGCCGTCTTGACAGCCTTCATAGTAAGAGGAATAAGTAAATGAACCGATATTATCGTGATAAATATACAAAGGCCCAGTGGCATTGGCATTAAAAGGGGGGTCTGCAAATCCGCCCTCCACCATACCTCCAAATAGACTAATCGGGCAAGCTGTCTGGGCTATCATTCTAGCATTATTATGATCATCTGTCCCAGTGGCAAATTCCTGATAAAGTCCTTCCGGATTAGAAAATCTCAATACCCTGCTTACATCAGCGTTCCCGTCCATGACAGTACTCATATATTGGGCACAAAAATTTTGCCCCTCACCAGATATTGGCAATGTGCATATTTCATAAGCATTAGCAAATCCGTGTGGGTCATCTTCCTTTAAATGTCGGCAGCCAAGTAAGTGTCCTATTTCATGGGCAAAAATATCTGACGGAGCTTCTGTATCAATCACACTAAAAACCATATTCACGTCTGGTACACCATCTGTAAATCGGCCATCATTTATCATTGCTATTCCGCCTAGTTGCACACCATCTGAAAAGAAATCCATGACTTGGAACAAGACAACCAAATCGGCATTATATTCATCTCTAAGGGCTGGAATATTCGGATTTTGTTCTAATTGGCTGCGAACAGCAATCGCGTTGCCCATCTCTTCATACCCCTCCAATAATTCATACCCTGCAATTTCAGCCGAGACATTGGTATTAGGAATCGCAGATTCGGCAAGGGCAGTATTCAGGTCAGCTACCCCAAGTATTGCTTCTTGCTCATAGTCTATCCCTGCGTCGAGTACTTCTTGTGAATAAAGTATCAATATGCTTATTATTGCATCACAGCTTTCTACTTCTTCATTGTCACCATCGTTTGGCCCCATTAAAACTTCTTCCTCTTCAAAAACTTCATCTTGATAACAACGCCCTACTACTTTCTCTTTATCTATTCCTATTAGAACCTGATCATCATCTAACTCTGTACCCAAATCGCGAATCATAAACCGGCGGTCCCCAATATTTATGCGCCCAATTTTTTTGTCTTTTTCTTGAGCAAATACAACATCCCCTAATAATTGCCCCTCCTCACTATAAATTTCTCCTGACCAAATATAATCCCTATCTGAATAGCGTCTTGGTCTTTTCGCAAATGCATAAATCGGTGCCTCAATGTCAGGCAAACTAAATTCAAATGAGCCATTATTTTGAAAACTCCAAAGATCATTCATCTTTATAGGCTTTACCTCTAAATGTTTGGGGTTGCTTTCCTGCTCATAAAATAACGCTGCACGATTGTTATCAGAAAGAAATAAGTCTTTCGACATTGGTTCGATAAAGTCGGCTTAAGCATTAACTTTGTAGAATATTAAAAAGCTTAAAAGAATGATGTTTCTCATGGTTTTAATTTTACAAAATACCAAAATCTAGAACAAAGATTCTGATTGATCTTTCGTTAGGGATCAGTACAATTGTGGCTAAAACTTAATATACGTATTCTCTACAGAAGAAAGCGCTGTGAATCTGTGTAATTTTTCTTATTTTGGACCTTATTCCCTCCATTTTTCACCCCCTCCATTTTATTTGAAAAGATAACACAAATAGCCATGAAGACTTCATTGTTTGCTATGCTGATCAGCTTGATTTTCTTAACAGCCGCTGCTCCGGTTCAGGCAGCGGTAGCAGTTCCGGAGGCAGCTTTGTCCCAAAAAGAACAGCGCACCCTTCGTCAGTTTGACCGGCAACAAAAGCGATTGGAAAAGCGCGTGGAACGTTGGAAAGAACGGGCACAAAGAAAGGTAGCGTCCGGAAACAACGCCGGCAAGCGCACCCTGAGCCTTATTTTAGGGAGTGCACTGCTTGTAGGCGGTATCGTATTGGGTGTTATTGCTTTTGGCGGTTCAGCAGGAGGCTTTTTCTTTTTCCTTGCGGGGCTTCTGTTGGTGGGCGCAGTAATCCTGCTGCTTTTCGCGCTTTTGAAAAAAGATAAGCAAACAGAAGATTAAGCTGGGGATTGTTTAGCCCCCCATTTCCTTTCTCAGGTCTTCCATTTGGCTATGCCAAAGCTGCTTTTGATCATCAACTTCATCGTCATCGCAGAAGTCCGTAATGACTAAAATGGTTTCGCCGGTAACCGGAGACTTTGAGATATCAAACTCAAGATATTCTTCTTCTTCTGCCTCCTCCCACCGAAAGCGAAGTTTTTCGTTTTCGATGTCTTCGATCAGTTCGGCTTCTTCTTCGGATCCGCTCCACGAGAAGGTATAGGTCTCTCCCTGAATGTCTACTTCATCACAAAACCAACGGACGAGGCAGGAAGGCGTGGTAAAGAACTTGTAGACGATAGCCGGAGAAGCTTTGAAGATGAATTCTAAGGTAAATTTAACTCTTTCCATGTGCAGTAGGGTTATTGGAAAATCAGGCAGGAAGAATGACGGAGAAGGGGGAAGGCCTGTTGAACATTCGATTGTGCCAACAAGCTTTGCTTCAAATACCGCTACACATCCTATGCTGCCCCACAATAAAGAATAAAAAAATGATTTTTCCAAAAATAAAGGCTCCTCCCCTCCTATGCCCGCCCCATAACAAATAAGGGTGCAACAACCCAAAGCCAAACACCATGCGCACGAAGCCTGCCTTAGCAAAATTTTCAATCCTCTTTTCAGGTTTTTGGATTGCAGGAAACTATCTTAGCCGTTGTGGCGTTGCTTGTATGTAAGTTAAGCCTATATTAAGAGGCTATTGACTTCAAGGCAAAAAAGCCTTATTTTTGTGGGCTGTAAGCCGTTTAAGAACCAAGGCATTTGTAAAGCAGGGCATAAAAACTATGCAGGTAATTCAAGCAACACTTTTTTCCGACCACGGCATTTGCCTGGCTTACGTGATTGAATCCCACCATATCTACTCCGGTTTGCACCGTACAGAACACTACCTTTGTAAACATTAATTAAATTTAGCGTACATGAGACAGCTTAAGATTACTAAGTCTATTACTAATCGTGAGAGTCAATCCCTGGAAAAATACCTTCAGGAGATTGGCAAGGTAGACTTGTTGACTCCAGAGGAGGAAGTGGATCTCGCCAAACGAATCAAGCAGGGCGATCAGGCAGCTCTGGAGAAGCTGACCAAAGCCAACTTGCGCTTCGTTGTATCCGTAGCCAAGCAATATCAGAATCAAGGTCTCTCTCTAAGTGACCTTATTAATGAAGGTAACCTGGGACTGATCAAGGCCGCTCAGCGTTTTGATGAGACCCGTGGTTTCAAATTTATTTCCTACGCCGTTTGGTGGATTCGGCAGTCCATCCTGCAGGCACTGGCAGAGCAGTCCCGTATTGTTCGCCTGCCTCTAAACAAAGTGGGTTCTCTAAACAAGATCAACAAAGCCTTCTCTGAGCTTGAGCAGGAATACGAGCGTGAACCATCCGCAGACGAACTGGCAGAAACATTGGAAATTGCTACCGAGGAAGTGGAAACCACCCTTGGGGTAGCCGCCCGACACGTTTCCATGGATGCTCCTTTCGTGGAAGGGGAAGACAACTCCCTGCTCGATGTGCTTGAGAACAGCAGCACTCCGAATACAGACTCCAAGCTGGATTATAAAGAATCACTGCGCCGCGAAATTGAGCGCTCCCTGAGTACGCTAACGGAGCGTCAGTGCGATGTGATTAAGCTTTACTTTGGCATTGGTGTAGAGCACCCTATGTCACTGGAAGATATCGGCGAGAAGTTTGGCCTGACACGGGAGCGTGTCCGCCAAATCAAGGACAAGGCCATCAACAAGCTGCGTTCCGCGAACCGGAGCAAGCTGTTGAAGTCTTACCTTGGCGCTTAATTTGTAACAGACTTAGTACCACATATAAAACGGGGCAGCGGATATCCGCTGCCCCGTTCTTTTTTTGCCCGTTCAGACCGTTTTACCCAAACAGGCTCTCTCCGTCCATGTCCTCTGGAGCATCCATGCCCAAAATCTCCAAAATGGTAGGCGCAATATCGCCCAGCTTTCCATCCCTGACCTTGCGCCCGTGCGTGTCGGCGGCAATATAGAAAACCGGAACCGGGTTGGTGGTATGCGCGGTATGCGGCGAGCCGTCAGCGTTGACCATGAAGTCGGAATTGCCATGGTCCGCAATCACTATGGCTTCGTAGTTGTATTCCTGTGCCTTCTCAATGAGGCGCCTCAGGCTTTTGTCTACCGTTTCTACAGCAATTTTCGCGGCTTCAAAGTCACCGGTGTGCCCAACCATATCAGCGTTGGCATAATTCAGGCAGATGAAGTCCGGTTGATTATCGTCTATATCCGCAATGATGGCATCAGTGACTTCCACTGCGCTCATTTCCGGCTTCAGGTCGTAGGTAGCTACTTTTGGGGAAGGTATAAGAATGCGGTTTTCTCCTTCAAATTCCTGCTCCCTGCCACCGTTGAAGAAGAAGGTAACGTGGGGGTATTTCTCCGTTTCTGCAATGCGGGTTTGGGTAAGCCCGGCTTTGGAAATAACTTCTCCCAGGGTATTTTCGATGTCTTTTTTGTGTAGCATCACATTGACGCCCTTGTAGGTCTCATCGTAGCGGGTCATCGTGACGTAGTGCAGCGGCAGCGTATGCATGCCGTGGTCGGACAAATCTTCCTGCGTGAGGACAATCGTCAGCTGACGGGGGCGGTCGGTACGGAAGTTGAAGAAGACCACTGCATCATCCTCCTGAATGGTGGCTACCGGATTCCCATCCTCGTTGGAGCAGATAATTGGCTTCAGGAACTCATCCGTCTCACCAGACTCGTAGCGGTTTTGGATGGTGGCCAGGGCATCCTGCGTAGCTTCTCCCTTGGCATTGACGAGCGCATCATAGGCTATCCGGGTACGCTCCCAACGCTTGTCCCGGTCCATAGCATAATACCGCCCGACTACAGAAGCCAGCTGTACCGGCTTGCCCTTTACGTGGTCCAGGACCTCCTTTAGGAAGCCTTTTCCACTCTTGGGGTCCGTATCCCGCCCATCGGTGAAGGCGTGGATGTAGATTTTTTCCAATCCAAAGTCAGCAGCAGCGTCACAAAGTGCCATCAGGTGGCGGTGGTGCGAATGTACGCCTCCATCAGAAACAAGGCCCATGAAGTGGAGCGCCTTGCCGTTGTCTTTGGCATACTGCATGGCTTCGACAAGCGTTTCGTTTTGCTGCAATTCTCCGTCGCGAATAGCTTTATTGATACGCGCGAGCTCCTGATATACAATCCGGCCGGCGCCAATATTAAGGTGACCGACTTCAGAATTGCCCATCTGCCCCTCCGGCAAACCGACCTGCTCACCGAAGGTCGTCAGTTCTGCATTAGGGTACTGATCATAAAGGCTGTCTACAAATGGCGTATTGCCCTGGGCAATCGCGCTGACTTTCGGGTCCGGGCCATGGCCCCAACCATCAAGGATTACGAGTAATGCACGAGTTTTCTTCATGCTAACAAATGTAGCAAACCGAAAGCATTATGGCAAGCTTCGTGTGGATTAAACACTAATACAGCAGCGTATTTTTTGTAAATCTAAATTTACTTTTTGTAAAACAAACTTGACATTAAGTAAATCTTAGATTACATTTGAATAAAAAACTATGTGGACCAACAATTTTTTATTGCCCCACCGATTCAAGCGCATGGGTTGGGCGCTCCTAGTCCCTTCCCTTGCTTTGGGCATAGCGTATCTGATCTGGGAGCCGACTCCTGCATTTCTAGATTGGAATGTATTTTGCATTGCAACTGAAGAAGGGATCGGACTTTTTGACGATGAAAGGAAGTTTTTCTTCTGGATGGAGAACAACGTATATGATGAGCTGGTAAGCCTGTTAATCATTTTCAGTGCTGGTATAGTTGCTTTTTCCGGGTCTGCGCAGGAAGATGAGTTTGTGCAGCGGATCCGTTTAGAATCCCTGGTATGGGCGACGTATGCCAATTATGGTGTTCTTATTTTCGCAATTATTTTCATTTACGGCTTCCCGTTTTTCTGGGTCATCGTGGTCAACATGTTTACGTTGCTATTATTCTTTATAGTCCGTTTTCATTGGATGATGCACCGTGCCGAAAAAGAGATGAACTATGAAGAATAAGCTAAAAATAGAACGGGCCCGGCATAATCTCACACAGGCAGCCCTGGCTGAGAAGGCAAAAGTTAGCCGGCAAACGATCAATGCCATTGAATCCGGAAAGTATGTCCCTTCTACCGTTCTGGCACTGCGCCTGTCTGCAATCTTTGAATTACCGGTCAATGCCCTTTTCGAGCTGGAAGAGGAGGATTGGGAGTGAAGGAGGCACATTCAAAAAAAATGGTGGCACCTTGATCCATTTCAGGGCGCCACCATACTCTAGCTAAGTTTTAGAATAAACTAACTTAGGCCTTCTCCACCTGAATCTGCACTTTCACTTCTCCGGGAAGCTCAATTTCCTGCCCATTGGCCACATCAGCTGACAGTTGCAGGTCTGCCGTCAGGGTTTCGGCTTTGATGTAGTCGCCAAATTGCGCTACGGCGGAGGCTACGGCATCGGCTTGCTCCATGACGACCTTAATTTTATCGGTCACCTCGAAGCCGCTGTCTTTGCGGATATTCTGGATCCGGTTGACGATATCACGTGCCATGCCTTCTGCTTCCAGTTCAGGCGTCAGGGTGATGTCCAGGGCTACCGTGAGCGGACCGTCGTTGGCGACGAGGAGCCCGGGGATATCCTCGGCGGTGATTTCGAAATCCTCCAGCGTTAGCTCATAGGTATTGCCGTTCGCAGCCAGCGTGTACTTGCCGGTTTGCTCGATGTTGGCGATATCCTCCTGTGACATACTGTTGATCTCCTGCGCAGCCACTTTCATGTCTTTGCCCAGGCGACGGCCGAGGGTTTTGAAGTTCGGCTTGATGCGCTTTTTCAGGACACCCGACGTATCGTCCAGGTACTCGATATCTTTCACGTTGACCTCTCCGGCGATGAGCGGCTTGACTTTGTCCACTTGTTCCTGGAAAGACTTATCCAGCACCGGCAGCATGATTTTTTGCAGGGGCTGCCGTACCCGGAGGTCTTCTTTTTTACGCAAAGCGAAAGTCAGGGAGGAAATCCGCTGGGCGTAGTCCATGCGCTGCTCCAGGGGTTTGTCGATTTTGGACGTATCGGCAGTTGGGAAATCCGCCAAATGGACCGACTCATGGTTTTCCAGCTGAGTGGCCTGATTGAGGTTCCGGTAGAGCCAGTCGCCGAAGAAAGGGGAGATGGGCGATAGCAGTTTCGAGACGGTTACCAGACATTCGTAGAGGGTCTGATAAGCCGCGAGTTTATCAGCATCCATCTCTGCGGTTTTGCCGTTCTGCTGCTGAGACGGCTTCCAGAACCGGCGGCGGCACAGGCGGACGTACCAGTTGCTCAGATTGTCTACCACAAAGGTCTGAATCTTGCGGGCAGCCTGAGTTGGCTCGTAATTACTGTAGTCCTCATCCACCTCTTTCACCAGGCTGTTAAGCAGGCTGATGATCCAACGATCGATTTCCTGACGGTCAGCTAGTGGCAGCTGTGGCTTACTATTGTCAAACTGATCGATATTCGCGTAAAGCGAAAAGAAGGAATAGGTGTTGTATAGGGTGCCGAAGAACTTCCGCTGCACCTCCCCTACTCCATCGAGGGAAAACTTGAGGTTGTCCCAGGGGTTGGCATTCGCCATCATGTACCAGCGTACGGCATCCGCGCCGTACTCTTCAATCGCGCCGAAGGGGTCAACCACATTGCCCTTACTTTTGGACATTTTATTACCATCCGCATCGAGCACCAGACCATTAGATACGACATTCTGATATGCCACACTGTCAAAGACCATCGTGGCGATCGCGTGCAGGGTATAGAACCAGCCGCGGGTTTGGTCAACGCCCTCTGCAATGAAGTTAGCCGGGAACTTGCGCTCAAATACGTCTTTGTTCTCAAACGGATAGTGCCACTGCGCGTAGGGCATGGAGCCGGAGTCGAACCACACATCGATAAGGTCTGGCTCGCGGCGCATTTCCTGCCCGCTTTCGGATACCAGGACAACATCGTCGATGTAGGGACGGTGCAGGTCCTCCGGCACTTCCTGGCTTAGGCCGAGTGCCTGATTGGCTTTCTCAATTTCCCTGCGCAACTCTTCCACAGAACCGATGCACTTCTCCTCTTTCGCATCTTCAGTACGCCAGATGGGGAGCGGAATGCCCCAATAGCGGGAGCGGGAGAGGTTCCAGTCCTGCAGGTTCTCCAGCCATTTGCCAAAGCGGTTTTCACCGGTAGAGGCCGGCTTCCAGTTGATCGTTTTATTGAGTTCGTACATACGCTCCTTGGCTGCGGTGGCTTTCACAAACCAGCTGTCGAGTGGGTAGTAAAGCACAGGGCGGTCGGTACGCCAGCAGTGTGGGTAGGAGTGCAGGTATTTTTCAGAGTGGAACAATTTGTTCTCTTCCTTGAGCTTGATAACGATATCGGCATCGACCGGGCGTTCTTCCTTCTGCCCGTAGTCTTTGACGTAGCGGCCAGCGAAATCGGCCACTTCCTGTACAAAGCGCCCCTGCCGGTCCACGAGAGGCATATTATTGCCACCTTCGTCTTTGACCATCAGTGGTGGAATGCCGTACTTGGCCGCCACCTGAAAGTCATCCGCACCAAAAGTAGGCGCGATGTGGACGATACCGGTACCATCCTCTGTTGAGACGAAGTCGCCCAGCAGCACTTTAAAAGCCGGCTTGTCAGGCTGCACATAGGGCATCAGTTGCTCATACTCCATGCCTTCCAGCTCGCTGCCTTTAACCTCTCCAAGGATTTCCAGGTACGGGATGGGCTTATTGCCTGCCTTTACCTCCTCTGATTTCAGGCCAGGATTGGCTTCCGTGAAGTAGTTATTCAGGCGGTCTTTGGCGAGGATAACCGTACCCGGCTGACCGGTGTAGCGGTTGTAGGCGCGCACCTTGACATAGGTGATGTTTTTACCTACCGCCAGAGCGGTGTTTGAAGGCAGCGTCCAGGGCGTGGTGGTCCAGGCCAGGAAATATTCGTCTTCCGTGCCCTTGATTTTGAATTGGGCGATGGCGGAGATATCCTTGATATCCTGATAGGTGCCGGGCATATTCAGCTCATGGGAGCTCAGACCAGTACCGGCAGCAGGTGAGAAAGGCTGAATGGTAAAGCCTTTGTAAAGCAGGCCTTTGTTGTACAGCTGCTGCAGCAACCACCAAACCGTTTCGATATAGTCATTTTCGAAGGTGATGTAGGGATCATCAAGGTCTACCCAATAGCCCATTTTGCGGGTGATGTTGTCCCACATATCTTTGTAGCGCATCACCGTTTCCCGGCACTTGGCGTTGTACTCCTCGACTGTGATTTTGGTGCCGATGTCCTCTTTGGTGATGCCGAGCTCTTTCTCCACATTCAGTTCGATAGGCAGGCCGTGGGTGTCCCATCCGCCTTTACGCTCCACGCGCTGCCCCTTCATGCTATGGTAGCGGCAGAAGAGGTCCTTAACGGTACGGGCCATCACGTGGTGGATACCGGGCTTCCCGTTGGCTGAAGGAGGCCCCTCGTAGAAAACGAAGTTGTTTTCAGCCGGGCGCTGTTCCACACTTTTATTAAAGATATCATGGTCCTCCCAGAATTTGAGGATATCCTGATCGATTTCCGGGAGGTTGAGCTTTTTGTATTCTTTATACATGTTTCCTGTTTATCCGATTTTGTGTCTGCTAACTCGTTCGACTTATAAACCTGCTTTTGATGCCAAATCAAGTCTGATAATGCCTAGCACTTCTTTACCTTACAGCAGTTGAAGCCCCAGTTTTTCGAGAGGTATAAAATCCTTGTCTTTCTGCAACAGCCTGAAGCCGCTTTCGATACAAAACGTACCGATTATCATATCGGTGGTTTTCCTCACCGTTATCCCTTGTTTTCTAAGCCTTCTAAAGTTAACAGCAGACTGAAGTGCTATCGGTTTAGTCGACATATTGAAAATGACTAGCTTATCCAGGGCATCTTTTGCCTTTAAAAAATCATCATCTGATCTGAACCCCTGCAGGACTTCAGCATAAATGATATTCCCGATCCCAACAGGTTCTGCCCCAAGCAGATCGTGTAGTTTATCCGTTTGAGTATTGCTTTGACCATTAAAGTAATCGACCCAAACAGAACTGTCCACTATAATCATGGGTCAGTCCTCATTGCATCCAAGTCTCCCTCCCAATTGAGCTTACCCCGAAGTGATTTAATACTTTTTTGTTGCAGGAGTTGGACAAATGCTTTCAAAGCTTCTTCCACCACTTCTTTTTGTGTCCCTAAGCCACTTAATTGCAGGGCAGACTGCACAAGCTGATCATCAACCTTAACCTTGACTTCCATAATTTTGAGTTTATATGTTCCGGTTAAGATAAACCGGCGCAAAAATAAAAAAAAAGCGCTGCCGAACCTTATCCGACAGCGCTTTCCTGATGTATCAGGCGTTACAAAAACATCAGCAGCCTGGCGGATGAGCCGGAGCGGTAATAATGCTGATAATTATGGTAGCGGCTTGATACATACGTCGTAAACGATTATTTTACAATTTTAAGATTTTTCACTCACAAAAGCAAGCAGATTTTGTACCGGCTTGACCGAACCGCATTCAAACAGCAAACTGCAGCGGAGGCTGATGACCAACTTGCCTATTGGCTTGCTAAAGCCCCTAAGGAGCGGTTGCGCGCCTTGCTGTACCTAAATGCACAGGTATATGGCCTTGCACAAAGTGGCCCACCGAAAATGGATAAATCTGCCTTTAAAGCCCGGCGTCGGATGAAGAGCAATTACCTCTATCAGGATTTTCTGGAATTTATTCAAGCCCTGAACCAAAATAAAGTTGAATACATACTTGCCGGGGGCTATGCAGTGGTACTGCATGGTTATCAAAGGAGCACTGGCGATTTAGATATTTGGGTAAACCCAACACTAGAAAATTACAATCACCTGCTTGGTGCTTTCGATGATTTCCGGATGCCCATTTTTGATATGAGTGAAGAGAATTTCCTGCAAACCGGAGAAATGGATGTCTTTACCTTCGGGGTTCCACCCATAGCTATCGATATTATGACTCAAGTGAAAGGACTGGAGTTCAGCAAAGCTTTTGCTCAGGCAGACGTCTTCAACCTGGGGGATGACCTTTCTGTCAAAATGCTCTGCCTGGAGGATTTAATTGCTGCTAAAAAAGCAGCCGGCAGGGCTAAAGACTTTAATGACATCCGGCACTTAACTTCTAATCCGGACGTTTAGCGCAAAACCCCAGCCATCGGAACCGGGTACTTCCTTACTCCACTACTGTCGCAATGGTAACACAGCTGCAACTGCCTGCTTAAGCGTATACCGTTCTTCTGCTTCCAGAGTCATATGCCCTAAGAGCTCTTTTTCCAGATATTGCATTACAGCTTCCGGATTACCGGATGATAGTTGTTGTTGAAACCCCTGAATCGCAGTTAGCGGCAAATCAGTAAACTCCGCCAGCTCCGGGGCTTCCATTTGCGGGAATTTAGCCGCCGTTTTTAATAAGTGAAGAACGCGCTCCCACTGACGACCCTCCTGACGGCCTTCCTGACGAACTTCTTCCTTTAGCATTTCTAAGGTACTCATTGCTTCTGGTTTTGTTGTAAAGGTTAAGTTTTCCAAGGCTTCCATGAACTGCGCAGGAGAACGCTCCATAACAGCAAGGGTGAACGTCATCACTGCTTCCATACGCTCTCCTTTTATTCCTTCTAAGATAGCAGTAATGTATTGTAAAATCAACTGTGGGCGGTGCCGCAACCCCATGGAAAGCATCGCACTTCGAAAGTAGCTTAGCTCAAGCTTCAATAATTCTTCGGGGGCTATCTTCGAAATATCAGTGAATAAGAAACGAAAATCAGGAAGATAGGGTTCTACTTGATCGAAATAGGGACTTTCAGCAAATATTTCTTTCCCATTGCTTGCTTAAAGAAACGGTCGTCAGGCTGGAAAACTTCCTTTTTCCGGTTCATAATTGAGGAGCTATCATTAGTGATTTTTAAAATTAGCTTTTATTGTTTTATTATCCAAAAATAAAACACAAAAAAACACAAAACCTGCGAAGGCAATGCTAAGTCCCGGCAGACACGCTGGCATTTCACAACATATCCCGAAAAATCCTGTCTCCCTTCCATCCTAATCCCCTTATCTTTGTTCCCTGTTTATAAACAATACCTCTATGCTCAAAACCGAAAACCTGGGCTACGCCTATGCCGGCAGCCCGCCGCTCCGATTTCCAAACATTGACTGCGCCAAAGGCGAGCACTGGCTGGTGCTGGGGGAGTCCGGCAGTGGGAAAACGACCCTGCTCCACCTTTTGGGCGGGCTGCTCTCTCCAAAGGAAGGCCGCATCGTACTGGGCGATACAGAGATGAACCAACTTTCCCGCAGTGCCCTCGATCAGTTCCGCGGACAGCATATCGGCATTATTTTCCAAACGGCGCACTTTGTGCAGAGCCTCAGCGTGGGCGACAACCTGGCACTCGCCCAGAGCCTGGCGGGCATGAAGGTAAACAGGGAGCGCATTCGCGAACTGCTTAGCCGGCTGGGGCTGGAGCACAAACTGCGGTCCAAGCCTTCCCAGTTGAGCGTAGGTGAAAAACAGCGGGCATCCATAGCCAGGGCCATCATCAATCAGCCGGCGGTCATCCTTGCCGATGAGCCAACCTCAGCCCTGGACGACAGCAACTGCAAACAGGTCATTGAGCTGCTGGAAGAACAGGCACAAGCCGTAGACGCCACCCTACTGGTCGTCACCCACGACGCCCGCCTCAAAGACCACATTTCCCACCAAATCTCAATCGACTAGCGCATGAACCTCTTAAAACTGAGCTGGAAAAACCTGACCAATAAACCGCTAAATATGCTCCTCAGCCTCGTCCTCTTCGGGCTGGGCGTGGGCCTTATCTCCCTTCTACTCGTGCTGAATGACCAACTGCAGGAAAAGTTTGAAAAAAATCTGGCCGGCGTCGACCTGGTCATCGGCGCCAAAGGCAGCCCCCTGCAGCTCATCCTCAGCAGCATGTACCATATTGATGCGCCTACCGGGAATATCCCTATTAAAGCGGCGACTCCTTTCCTGCGGGAAGGACATCCCATTATCGAAACCAGCATCCCTTTGTCATTGGGCGACAGCCACCGTGGCTTCCGGGTGGTGGGTACGGAACCGGAAATACTGGATCTGTACAATGCCCGGATAGCCGAAGGGCAAATGTGGAGCAAGACCCTGGAGGTGGTTGCCGGCGCTGCTGTAGCCGATGAACTGGGGCTTAAGATCGGGGATACTTTTAAGAGTTCCCATGGATTTGATCAAAATGAGGACCTCATTCACGAGGACGCAGAGTCGTTTATTATTGTGGGCATTCTTGCACCTACAGGTTCCGTGATTGACCAACTGCTGCTCACCCGATTCTCCAGCCCCTGGGCCGTGCACGAACATGGACACGAGGATGAAGAAGCGCTTAACCAAGAGGAAGACGATCCCGATCATGAAGGGCACAGCCACGAAGATCATGACCACGAGGGGCACGATCACGGCGATAGCGAACACCGTCACGACCACAGTTCCGGCAACGCCGAACCCTACCCTGAAGACCTGCTGGCCTACAAAGACAAGCAAATCACCTCCATCCTGGTGAAGTTTAAAGGGCACAACATACAGGCGCTCAATATGCAGCGCGCCATCAACGAAAACACCGAGATGCAGGCCGCCACACCTGCCATTGAAATCAACCGCCTCTATGCCCTAATGGGCACTGGTACGAAAGCCTTACGCTGGCTGGCTATAGTGATCATCATTGTCTCCGGGCTGAGTATTTTCATTTCGCTATACAGTTCCCTCAAGGAACGGCGCTACGAGCTGGCGCTGATGCGGGTAATGGGGGCTTCCCGGGGCAGGCTGCTGGCGCTGATCATACTGGAAGGGCTGCTGCTGGCGGTGCTGGGATACCTGCTGGGCATGGCGCTCAGTCATGGCGCTATGTACCTGCTGGCAGATCAGATGAAGGAAACATACCAATACACCTTCTCCTGGACCAACTTTTTGGTGGAGGAAGCCTACCTGCTGGGCGGCGCACTGCTAATCGGTTTGGTAGCCGCATTGATACCCGCTTTGCAGGTGCAGGGGATGGACATCTCGGATACGCTGGCGGATGGGTAAGCCTTGTTAAAAAGCACGCTGTTTGGGTTTGCTGAACCCAACTGTTCTGCTATCTTTATCCGCTCAACTTAAAAACCGCCTATGTCTGACGAAAAAATTATTTTTTCGATGGAAGGGGTCTCCAAGACCTTCCCTCCATCCAAAAAGGTTCTAAATAATATCTGGCTGAGCTTCTTCTACGGCGCCAAAATTGGCGTGCTTGGCCTCAACGGCTCCGGTAAGTCTACCCTGCTCAAGATCATTGCAGGCAAGGATGAGAACTACGAAGGCAAAATCAGCTTTGACGGCAGCTACAAGATCGGCATGCTGGAGCAGGAACCGGAGCTCGATCCGGATAAGACGGTGCGCGAAGTGGTGGAAGAAGGCGTGCAGGATATTGTCGACCTGCTCAAAGCCTACGAAGCCATCAACCTGAAATTCTCGGAGCCCATGAGCGACGATGAGATGAATAAACTCATTGAGCAGCAGGGCGATATGATGGAACAGCTCGAACACCAAAATGCCTGGGAGCTGGACAACCGCATCAACACCGCAATGGAAGCCCTGCGCTGCCCGCCCGATGATGCGCCCGTCAGCGTGCTCTCAGGTGGAGAACGCCGCCGGGTGGCCCTGGCGCGCCTGCTACTGAGCAACCCGGATATCCTGCTCCTCGATGAGCCCACCAACCACCTCGATGCTGAATCGGTGGACTGGCTGGAACAATACCTGCAAAACTTCCCCGGTACGGTCATCGCTGTGACCCACGACCGCTACTTCCTGGATAATGTGGCGGGCTGGATTCTGGAGCTCGACCGGGGTGAAGGCATTCCATGGAAAGGGAACTACTCTTCCTGGCTGGAGCAGAAAGCCAAGCGCCTGGAGCAGGAAGAAAAAGCCGAAAGCAAACGCCGCAAAACCCTCCAACGCGAACTGGACTGGATCAAAATGGCACCCAAGGCACGGCAAGCCAAAGGCAAAGCCCGTCTGAACGCTTATGAAAAACTCGCCAGTGAGAGCGGCAAAGAGCAGGAAGCTAAGCTTGAGCTCTACATCCCACCCGGACAACGACTGGGCGATAAAGTCATTGAGCTGAAAGGCGTAACTAAAAAATACGGTGACCGCACCATTTTCGAAAATTTAGACTTGGAAATTCCGCGCAATGCCGTAGTGGGCATCATTGGCCCCAATGGTGCCGGTAAGTCGACGCTCTTCCGGACCATCATGGGCAAGGAAGCACCGGATGCCGGCGAGGTCATTATCGGAGATACTGTGGATCTCTCCTATGTAGATCAAAGCCACGAAGATTTACAGGACGGAGACAAAACCGTTCATCAGGCCATCTCGGATGGGAATGAAATCCTGGAAATTGGCAACCACACCATGAATGCCCGGGCTTACATCAGCCGCTTCAACTTCACGGGCCAGGATCAGCAGAAAAAGCTGGGCGTGCTTTCCGGTGGAGAACGCAACCGGGTACACCTGGCCATGACTCTCAAGGAGGGTGGGAACGTCCTCCTGCTGGATGAGCCGACCAACGATATTGATGTAAACACACTCCGGGCGCTGGAGGATGCGCTGGATAATTTTGCCGGCTGTGTCCTGGTGATTTCACACGACCGCTGGTTTATCGACCGCCTGGCCACGCATATCCTTTCCTTTGACTACGACGAAGAGCCGGTCTTCTTTGAAGGCAATTATTCTCAATATGAAGCCAGGAAAAAAGAAGAGCAGGGCGATAACAAGCCTAAGCGCCCCCGGTTTAAGAATGTAATCAACCGGTAGATTTACCATTGTAAAGGTGCAAAGAAGACGCTTCGGAAAGATGACCGGAGCGTCTTTTGCTTTTTTAGGCTCCTTTGTAAAACTGAGCAGGGTCTACTTCTCCCTTGTCAGGCAGTATAATCTCGAAGTGCAGGTGCGGAGTGGTATACCGCGCATTGCCTGTATTTCCAACACTACCGATCGCCTGCCCTGCATTGACTTCTTCACCGGCTTCCACCCACTGCTCATCGAGGTGGGCGTAAAAAACCATCGTACTGTCCCGAAGCCGCAGCCACACCTGCCTGCCGCCATTGCCGCCATCCTTGACCCGCTCAACTGTTCCTTTTGCAATAGCTAATACCGGCGTGCCCCGGTCTGCCTTGATATCAATGCCTTGATGCTTACGGCCGCCACGGGCATCACCAAACCTGGAAATGATGTGGCGCGGGCTCTTACTGGCCACGGGGAAGAGAAAGGGGTGGTTGCCTGCAAGCACATTTTCAGGCTGATGGCTACTACCCTGAGCTACCTGCACTACGTACTCATGCACAGCTGTTTCAACCTGATGCTCATAACGGCTCCCGCTGCCCATGTAAATGAGTGGGCCAAAAGCCAGGAGCAACAGCAGGAAATAAGTCAGAAGCTTAAAGTTTTCCCAATTCATAGACCGACATAACTGTTTTCGGAGCTGGATTATTGCCAAAAAGGTGAACATGGTCTACTGCTTTAATCCTGAGTCACCTGGTATTTCAAAATGGAGACAAAAAACACCCCGCCGATAATATTACCAATCGTAGACCATAGCTGGGTCACAAAATAATCTGACAGGCTAATTTCATCGGAAGACAGCATACCGGCAAATACCTCTGTGGAGCCAACAATACTATGGTGCAGCCCTCCCAGCCCGATTACAGCAGTTACGATCACGACTACAAAGATGCGGGCGATGGTTTCCTTGGAAGATGTGGCCAGCCAGGACACCAGCCCCATAAGCCAGCCCGCGAGAATGGCGCTTACAAGTATTAAAGGTGCTGAAAAATCAATGAGATGCTTAGCAATATCTTCGAGCGCATCGTAGGTGACTAGCCCCAGCCTTGGCCCAATGTAAGCGATCGCCGCCCCAATAATGTAACCTCCTATGAGATTGCCCAGATAAATAATCCCCCAAATCCTGCTTAGGTCTTTGAGGGACTCCCGCCCGTTTAGAACGGGCAACACAGCTAAAGTGGTATGCTCCGTAAACAGAGCGGAGCGCCCAAGAATGACGAAGATGAAACCAATTGGGTATGCAAGGGCCAGCACAACCTGCATGACCTCCATGGACAACTGGTCATTGAACATGGTGTACAATACACCGATCACCAGCAAGCTAAACCCCAGGTCCAGCCCGGCAGTCAAAGCAGAGAGAAACAGCGCCTTGTTGCTTCGGCGGTACTCCTCCATGCTCTCCTCAATCTGTTCTTTGACGATCCGCTCCATCGACTTTGGCCGGGTCACTGTTTCCTGCGATTCCTTTTTGATTTTTTCTTTCCTTTTGTCCCTACGCAATAGTTTCCTGTTCACATTATTAGTGTTGGTGTACTACAATAGAGCGCAGAAAGCACAATTGATGTTCGAACTCAAAAATTAGCAGTAAACATAGCCCGGCACTTATCGTTGAAGAGTAAATTTTGAACCATGAACAACCGGAAACTAAACGACAACAAAGTTGCTATTCTGGCAACCGATGGATTTGAACAATCTGAGTTGCAGGAGCCCATGAAAGCTTTAATCTCGGAAGGGGCAACGGTACACATCATCAGCCTTTCAGAGGGACAAATCAGAGGCTGGGAAAAAGGCAACTGGGCGATCACCCCCGTTCATGTGGATATTGCTGTGGACCGCGCCAATCCGGCAGAATACACTGGTCTGGTTTTACCCGGTGGCGTGATAAATCCGGACAAGCTCCGCCGGTACCCGCACGTTACAGACTTCATTAGAGGCTTTGTGGAGCTAAACAAACCGATTGCAGCAATCTGCCATGCACCATGGCTGCTTATTGAAGCCGAATTGGTAAACGGCCGCACGGTGACTTCTTTCGAGTCCATACGCACCGACCTGGAAAACGCCGGGGCAAACTGGGTTAATGAAGAGGTTGTGACAGACGGTCTCATCACCACCAGCCGCAATCCAGGCGATCTTGACGCATTCAGCCATAGATTTATCGAGCAATTGCTTACCGAAACGCCGAGCAGTTCTTCCGTTTAGGGACTGACTTTTTGAAAAACAACCTAAATTTATCAGAAAGGGGCACTCCATGCGCATGGAGTGCCCCTTTCCTCTTTCAAGCCCAAATAGGCCTTCCTGACTCCGGGAAGGGAGCAATCCCATCAATACTGATAATGTATCCCCAGGCCAGGTTCGCCCGCACTAATGATCACTCTTCTTCCTCCGATGCCCGGTATTCCTCCACCCAAAAGTTATTGTAGCCCAGCCCTACCGTGATTCGGATTTCCTGTAAGTTAAGCAATTCCAGCAGCGCCAGAAAGGTGACAATAGCATGAATCCGATTGCGGCAGGCGCTGAAAACCTCAGTAAAAGTGGCACGACGCCCACCCTGAATCCGGGAGAAGATGTGTTCCTGCTGCCCTTCTATGGTGTAACTAAACTGCACAATCTGATGTACCGTTTTGGGGTTGGCATACTCAAAACGCTCCACGATACGCTCAAAGGCACGAAGCAGCTTGAAAAGGGTAACGGATTCCAGCTCCGCATCTACCAGTGCTTTAGTGGCGATACTGTGTAGTTCTTTGGTGACATTGCCACGGTAGGACTGCTTGGCGCGGCGGGCTTCCATCTGCCGCATTTCCTCCAGTACGCTTTTGACGCGTTTGTATTCGATCAGGCGCTGTACGAGCTCCTCCCGGGGGTCTATTTCGTTGCCTTCCTCGTCCACCGGCTTGCGGGGGATGAGCATTTTTGCTTTGATGCGGCAAAGCGTAGCTGCCACCAGGATAAATTCACTGGCCAGATCGATATTCATCTCCTCCATCTGCCGGATGTAAGCCAGGAAGTCGTCGGTGATTTTGGCGATCGGAATATCATTGATATCCAGCTCGTCCCGCTCAATGAAGAAGAGCAGCAGGTCAAAAGGGCCTTCGAACTGAGGCAGTTTTATGGTGTAAGATGCGTCGCTCATAAGTCGAATGGGATTTGAGGCTCCATTAAGCTATTTAGGCTGCGGCATTATCGCTACTTTTGAATTTCTACAAAAGTAACAACTTTAGCGTTGCCATGCCGAACAAAGGAAAACTCTATCTCATCCCCGCCCCGCTCGGAGAAGGCGCAGAACACACACTGCCGCAGCACGTCATTGACATCTTGCACCGGTTGGATATCTTCATTGCCGAGCGCGCCAAGACCGCCCGCCGCTTTATCAAGGCGACCGACCCCGTTAAGCCCTTCAGTGAGCTGACCTTTTACGAAATTACCAAGCATACGCCCCCGGAGGACCGGCAGCGCTTCCTGGCCGATGCCGAACAGGGCAAAGACATAGGTCTCCTCTCCGAAGCCGGCTGCCCGGGCGTCGCTGACCCCGGCGCTATTGTCGTACAAACGGCACATCAGCGGGGTATTGAGGTAGTGCCCCTCGTTGGGCCGTCGTCTATTTTGCTGGGGCTGATGGCCTCCGGCATGAACGGGCAAAACTTTTGCTTCCACGGCTACCTGCCGCCCAAAAAGCCAGAGCTGCAAAAAGAACTCAAATTTCTGGAGCAGCGGGTGTTCAAGCATACCCAGACGCAGATTTTCATAGAAACGCCCTACCGGAATATGAGCCTGATTGAAACGGCCATCAACACCCTTTCCCCCGATATGCTGTTTTGCATCGCGGCGGACCTTACCTTGCCCACCGAGTACGTGCGCACGCTCACCATCGCACAGTGGCGCAAGACAAAGATGCCGGATTTGCACAAGCGGCCGGCCATTTTTTTGGTAGGGAAGTAGGGAACTATGACTTTTCTGATTTTGTATTATTTTAGAGATCTTGCGAACCTGTTCAACATTAATACAATGAAAGTACTACTGGACATTGACGATGATAAAGCCATACACCTTTTAGAAGTGCTAAAGGGACTTAACTATGTGCGTACCGAGCCCCTCAGCGAAGAGAAAGCATCACTTATCAGTGAGCTGAAAGCGGCTGTTTCAGAATTGAAAGATATTAGAGCCGGGAAAAAATCTGCTAACGTCGCCCAATCTTCTATAAATGAGCTCCGATAAAGATTCGAGGATTTCTTGAGCTACCTCGAAGACTAGTCCTCCATCAATCCACCAGCAACCGCTGCTTTTTCGGGTAGCGTACCGCGTACTTCAGCGTGCGCTCAGCGGTAGCACCTGCCGGAAGGTTGAAAGACCAGGTGACCGTCCCGGTTGCCTCATTAAGCTTACCGCCTTCATGCCCCAATTGGACCACCTTAATATCGTCATCTTTGGGTAGGGGATACTGATCTTCTACCCGCAGTGACACCGGATAGCTATTGGTATTGCGGATGGTGGTTTTCCAGCTGCGCTCTACGGTTTTATTGCTGCCCAGAAAGCTGGTACGCGATTGATCCCGCACCCGCTCGCGTTTGACGATGATGTCTTCGTCGCGCCCGACAGACAGGGACAGGGTATCCTCGAAAGCGGCCATATCCAGATAAGTATCGCCCTGATAAGTACCTTTGAAAAACAGGTTGGCATCTCCATTGAGCAGGCTGTACTGCGACCAATCAGTGATTTCGGCAATCAGGTAGGCCTCTTTGGATAGTTTAGGTACAAGGGCATAATGGTAGTTGGCCGGCACTTCGTAAGTCGCCATGTGCACATCGTAGGGCTGATGGTCTGCCGGGATAGTATAAGGAAGTTCGATTTCGAATTCGGTGCTTGTCGCCCGTTGTTCGATAGCGATAGGGACGGGCGCAGGCTTTTCCGGTTTTGGGCGGGCTTTCTTACTCCTAACACCCGAAGCCATGCCCATAACCATCACCTCATCCAGCATCATGCCCTTCGAGCTTAGGCGCACGTTAACGGTGCTTCCCATTACCACCACCTGCTGATTAGCGTATCCGACATAGGAGACCAGCAGTGCCGGCTGTCCGGCGGGTATTTCCAGCTCAAAACGCCCTTCCATATCCGTCACTGCTCCGATAGTAGTCCCTTCAACCAGAACTGACGCCCCAATCAGGGGTTCCCCGGTTTCCTGGTCCAGAACTGTCCCGCTCACCCGCTGACTGCGGCCACGGTTCGCCACAGGCTGACGGGCAGGGGGTGCGTAGTAGTTGTTGAAGGTAAGGTAATAAGGGCTTAGCCCGGGTTTCACATTGCTCACCGTAGGATTGCCAGTGGACAGGGTCAGGCGGGTATTCAGCCAGTCCTCCCCGGCATCCTGATACACTTTGGCTTTGTAGTCCAGTGTCAGCGGTTGCTCCGTACCCTCCACCCGGATATTGTAAAAAGGGTCCCAGCCAGCCTTGGGCACCACATACTGAAGCTCCACTTCTGCCGGTATGGCTTTGGGGGTGTTCACCACGACTTTGACAATGACTTCGGGATCCGCCTCTGATTTGGCGTTTAGCTCCAGGAGTTGATTGCCCAGCCGGACCATCTGCTTTTTATACACGACCGATTGCTGCCGGATACGCTGCAGGTGCCCCTCAATATCCATTAACCGGGTACGGTACAATACGGCGGCCCGCTCCAGTTCATCCACCGCTACGCCATTATTGCCGCCCAGCGATTGGTTCGCCAGGAGCAGGTCACGCTCGCGTACATAAACCTGTGACCGGTTGGATAAAGCCTGTAAGCTGTCTCTTAATGTCAGTTGCTGCTCCTGCAGGACTGCGGTCAGGCTATCTGAATCCGCTTCATTCAGGTAGTTGACTTCCTGCGCAATTGAGACTACGGTGACGGACTGATCGATCTTCAGCTGCAAACTTTCTTCCTGCAATTGGAAGGGCAGTTTTTTGAACAGCAACTGCGTCTCCCCTGCCGTCAATTCGACCGTAGCAGTGCGGGTAACCTGCGCTCCCTGCCGGTAGACGGTAACATGCCCAATTTTGGAATCAACGGTGAGCCCGGACTGAGCGTAGAGGGTGCTCAGTGCACAAAGCAGGATCAGGGAGAGAAAAAGCGTTTTCATAGCGGTTAAAGTTTTAGGGGGTGAGTAAGCCTTTCACCCCCTAAAACTACGCTAATTATTTGGCGGTATCAACCTCATTCACGAAGTCAATCACGCCTTTGAAGTAGTTATCAGCATCATCGTACATGGCCCAGTGGGCGCCTTCCGGACAATAGTGGTAGGAGCCATTGGGCAACTTACCTGCCATCATCTCCATAAATTCAGGGTCCATGGTATCGTACTCCGCGCCTATAGAAAGTGTCGGCACGGTGATTTTAGCGAGGTCCTCTGTCCGATCCCATTCCTTCAGGGTGGCATCGCCCACTACGCCAAACTCACTTGGCCCCTGCATCATGAGGTAAATACCGTAGTTGATGTTGGTCAGGGCGCGGATGACCGGGTCCGGCCATTCCGCCAGGGGCATGCGCAGTACGTGCTTTGGGTAGTAATGCGTTTCCACCAATTCCAGATAGCGCTCATCGGTGTACTGACCAGCAGCCTCCAGCTCACGGATTTCTGCCAGGGCATCCGCAGGCAGGCCAGGTGCCAGTTCTTCCTCCGCGTACTTCACATATGCCGGGATCGAGGACATCATATTGGAAATGATCAGCCCCTTGAGGTTTTCCTGGTACTTCAGGGCATACTCAATGCCCAGGATACCGCCCCAGCTGTGCCCGAGGATGTAAAAGTTGTCTTTATTCAGCCCCAGCGCCTTGCGCACCTGCTCTACTTCCTCCACAAAGCGGGGGATATTCCAGAGCGAGGTGTCTTCCGGCTGATCGCTGAAATGAGAGCCCAGCTGATCATAATAATAATATTCGATGCCTTCTTTTGGGAAGTAGCTGTCAAAAACCTCAAAGTACTCGTGAGTAGCACCTGGCCCACCGTGCAGCAGGAGTACTTTCTTGGTGGGGTTATTACCTACCCGCTTGGTCCACACCTGGAAATCACCGGAGGGCGTATTGATGGTGATGCGCCTTACCCCACCGCTGTTTTTGTCTTCCATGCCTGAGTAGTCCAGGTATTCCTCATAGTTGATACCATCGGTTTCGGTGGATGCTTCAGCGGTTTCATTAGTGCTTGCCGGAGAGCAGCCAAATAGTAGGGCCAGCCCCAATAGCAGTGTTAAGTTTTTCATTTTGTCGTTTGTTTTGATTCGCAAATGATATAGGGAGTAAACAGGGAATAAAAGCGGATGTTTTACACCCCTTCGAATGGAAGGAACAAAAAAAACAACTCCACAGGGTATCCTTTTCCCATGCGCCTAAATAAAAGAGCTGTACACTTTAACCTAACAATCTTAAATTCTTTAGTCATGATGAATCACTTGATCACCTTCGCCCGTTTGTTTCCAGTCCTTGTTTTTTGCCTGGCTATTAGCCTTATGACCTCCTGCGAAAAGGAGTCTTTCGCTCCCGCACCAACTTCTAATCTTGTTGAATACTCCGATCTTGCTGAAGCGGAATATGCCCCGAAGGACAAGGCCTATATACAAGCTCCTGCCTTCACCTTTGAAATACAAAAGAACTACTGCACCCTTGAGGGCGTGAACCTCAATGTGATCATTGACCGGCCGGAAAATTACACGTTCAAGTGGGCTATCGACGGCAACCATGGTGGGCACAACAGTTATACTCCGGGCTGCGTATGCGGAAACACTGCCACCGTTTTTATCACCCGTTTATCAGACGGCATGTCCCTGCGCCAAGCCATTGACCTGCCTGCATGTGGACTTGACTTCGAATAGTACACTTCGCAACCCCAACAAAAATGCCCGAAAGCAGTGTCAACCACTACTTCCGGGCATTTTGTCTTTCAAGGTAGCAACCTACCGTCTTATTTGGCAGGCGTAGCCGGCAAGTCATTTTCAGCTACACGCTCTTCCTTGTGCACACTACCAAAACCATGAATGTTTTGGTGGATAAAGTCTTCAGGGAATTCCTCCACTCCAGGAAAGCCCAGGCGAATATCCCGCCCATTGAACGGGATGTAAGCAGTGCCAAAGATGTAATCCCAGCACGCCAGTGAAATACCAAAGTTCACACCATACCGGTGTTCTTCAGGAAGATCATAGGAGTGGTGCCAGATATGCATTTCCGGACTATTGAAGACTTTCTTCATAAATGGCCCAAGCGCAAATGCTCCCACGGCTATACTTGCAGCCACTGTACCCAACTGAGCAGCCAGGGATGGGTCCTGCAAGAGGTTGATATCAAATCCGCCGGTAGCAATAAGCAGTCCAATCAAAGCGCCCAATACACCACCAGTCACATAACCAGGAACCGTAATATTGGAGTGGTTATAGTGGCCAATAGCCAGCGTAAAAATGTGGATGATAAAGAAATCATACAGACCAATTCCAAGCAGAGCCAGCGGGATGTACTCCAGTGACCGGTAGACCACATTTTCTACCCAGTGGTAACGCAGGTGTGCAGCAAAGCCCATCTGCTGAACCGAGTGGTGCACTTTGTGGAACTCCCACAGGAAATCACTGCGATGCAACAGCCGGTGTACCCACCACTGAACGAAATCACGGACCAGAAAGCCAACCAGTAAGATAAGCCACATGGGCGAAGCATTCAGTGGATTGGAGGCCTGCAGGTCGAAACCACCGGTAATGGCTTTGATGCCATCGTTAAACAGGTTGACCACCACGTCCGAAGCCGCATTATAGATAATGAGGGAAAACAGGAAGAAGTTGAAGAACATGTAAAAGAAGTCCAACCAGAAGTCTTTCCTGAATTTTGGCTGATCTTTGCGCCAGGGCGTCACCACTTCCAACAAGAAGAAGAAGCCTGAAACAATAAGCAGCCAGTAAAAATAATTCTGCCACCCCGGGTGGGTGATCTCATACCACAGATAGCTTGCATAGCCATTGTAGCCATCAACAAATATATCCCAATACTTCATGACGAATAGTTAAGTTTTTAGTTTACAGATTACATTACAATTCAAGGAGGTACCACTCGATCGCCTCCATGTCCAAGTTGGCACGGCGGCTGGATTCCTCGGGAGCATAATTGGCGGCCAGGTAATCAAGGATAGCATTTTCCTGGTCGCCCAGGTCCCAGAGTCCCTGCGTCTCCTGCATCCAGACAATCATATTCTTCCAGCCATCACGGGTAGCTTTATTCTGAGTGACCAACTTGGCAGAATGACAGGCCGTACAGGTAGCCCGAACGGTTTCCCAGCCTTCCGCAGCGATCAGCCCGGTCTCCATGTGTATACCATCTTCCACCCGGTCCATATCAGCCGCCTTTTCAGCCATACGCTGTTGCGAGATTTCTACAGGGACTGTTTGAGGGTCGTCAAACCACCCATTCAAAGCGGGCTGGAAGAGGGCAAACAGGAACAAACCGACGACCGCAAAGAAAATAGCGGACACCGTTTGGACAATAAGACCGATGGTACCCAGCCACCGCTTTCGGTAGGCTTGTTTTTGCTTTTCGGTCAAATGATCAGGTAGGTGTAACATAATATCAGATTACTTTTACAGCGATTCTATGACAAGCATTATTGAGGTAGCCTTTAGGGTTCCAGCCAGGCAGGATCATCGGCTGTGCCGTGCCCCGGCTGTCGGTAGCACGGGCCCATACCTCGTAATAGCCTTTTTCAGGAAAGCTGACTTCAGCATTGAAGTGCTGCCAGGCCAGACGGTTAGCGGCAGCCTCCAGTTTTGCAGGCTTCCAGGTGGCACCAAAGTCAATGGAGTATTCCATTTTTTCCACACTCAGCTCACCCGCCCAGGCATGCCCGCGGATCGGCAGCTTCTGTCCTGATTTGAGGGAAGCGCCAGTCTTTGGATAAGTGATGACGGATTTGACCGGCATGCTCTCAATGATGCACATGTCTTCGTCTTTCACTTTGGTACCCGGTGCTACCGGCTTACAGGGGACCCGGTAGGAAGGGGCTTCCATCTTTGGCCCATCGTGCACTTTATTGCGTACCAAGAGCTTGGTCAGCCATTTGCCGGAAGTAGAGGCTGGCCAGCCACCTGTGACCAGGCGAAGCGGGTGCCCGTTTTGGTAAGGAATATCCTGCCCGTTCATTGCCCAGGCGATAATGGTCTCATCCTGCATCGCTTTTTCCATGGGTACACCACGGGAGATCGGCTTCTTCTCCGGGTTGCCGCTTACGTGGCGGTCCATACCTTCATAGCCTACATAAACGGCATCTCCCTTAAGCCCAACATCATTGAGCACATCTTTCAGGCGCACACCCGTCCAGGAAGCACAGGCTACTGCGCCTATCCCCCACTGATTACCCTTGGCAGGCGGGTTGAATTCGGCCCGGCCGTTGCCGCCACACTCCAGCGTGAGGGCATAGGTGTGGTGTTGGAATTTATCTTTAAGTTCCTGAATCGTGTAGGATTTCTTTTGGCGCACAGACTCGCCCTCTATGGAAAGCGTCCAGGTATTCACATTGATTTCATCCTCCTCTGGCGGGATGCCGTTGTTGCGGATGAAGAACTTATCTGCCGGTGTGAGTTTGTCGTCCAGCAAATGAGCCGGCGTCTCCACATTGAGCGGCCGGTCATTCAGTACAATCAGGTCCGGGTGCTTACCCGGTATCTGAAACGGGGCGTCTTCCTGTGCCAGTCCGGCAGGGATCATTCCGGCCGGGAAGTGCTTGCCGTAAACCATAGGTGCTCCCAGTGCAGCTCCGATGGCAAGCAGGGCTCCTTTACGCAGGAAACCACGCCGTGTTTCCGGGTCAGATTCACGCCCCCAGAGCAGGCGGTCCGCTTCGATAGGGTCTTTGGCATAAAGCTCGTGCAAGCCTACTTTTTTCTTGCGATTCTTCATTGTAAAACTGTATTAGTAATGCAGATTTTTTGGCTTTTGTACCTGGGAAAACCTCTGGTACAACACGTTTTGAAAGTGATATACCGGAGGTTTTAATTTTATTCCGCAGCCTTGCTGAGCTCAGCTTCAAGCTCGGCAAACCGCTTTTTGTGTTCCGCATCGTCAATATCCCGCTCAATAGCCACGCCACCTTTGTTAATATAATTGTGGCTCCACTCTATCCAGGATCCGTCGTAGTTTTTCACATCCTCAAACCCCAGTATTTCAGTGAGCACATAAGTGGTGTGAGCGGAACGCACACCAGACTGACAATACGCAATAACTTTCTTGTCAGGCGTAATGCCTGCTTTCTCAAAGTTGTATTTCAGGTCTTTTAGTGATTTGAACCTGTGGTCTCCGTTGAGGTCCACCGCATCTGACCAGTTCAGGTGTATGGAACCAGGAATACGTCCGTAAGTGAAAGCCCCCTTTTTGTATGGGTAGCAAACTCCTTTGCTAACGTAAGGCACGCCCTGATACTCTTCAGGTTCGCGGGTATCCAGCAGAATATAGTTCGTATCGGCCATAGCAGCCAGTACATCTTCCATACTGGCCAGCCGGGTATAATCCGGGGCATTGCTGAAGGTGTACAGTACTGGATCAGCTTTGGTCACTTCGGTAGTCAGTTCAAAACCATCAGCTTTCCATGCAGCTTTGCCACCATTCATCACAGCCATGTTTTCATGGCCATACATATCGAGCATCCACATGAAGCGGATGGCATCTACGCTGCCTTTGGTATCATAGATAACCAGGAAGTCATCTGCACTGATACCATTGCTGCCCAGGAGCGCAGCCATTTCTTCAGGTGATGCCCGCATGCCTCCGTAATCGTAACTTCCGCCTTCGTAATCCGGGCGCCAGAAATTAACCGCGCCGGGCAGGTGCCCCTTTTCGAAGGCGTCCTTTTTGCTGATTTCGATGACTTTGAAGGCTTTTCCTTCATCGTACATCGCCTTTACATCGGCGGTTTCAACTAGGTGATTGGCTTTGACAGAAGACTTAAGCGATTCATCTACCTTCTCTTCGACCTTGGTAGTTTCTGCTTCTTTCTCAGAATTAACTTCTGACTGGCAGGAAAATACGAAAAAACTTAGGAAAAAGCCTAGCAGTAGCAGGCTCGAATGGTGTAAACGTGACAATTTCATGATAATCATTGGTTAAGGTTTAGAATATGGCGTGCAAGCCAAGGCCCAGCCAGTTGCCACGGCGGATTGCGCCGACACCACTCTGACTGAAGAATTGATTGACGCGGGCACCATCACCTGCAGCGCCGGGGTCACCATCGCGCCAGGTGTAGTGTAGCATCAGCTTAAGATTGCGGCGGTCCAGGTACAGGTTTACACCGGCATCGTAGGTCTGCTCTGAACCGGAGAAGGAGCCAACTGCAGAAGCATCTGCCTGTTCTTCCGCTGTTTCGCCACCATTGAACTGCATCACCATGAATACCGGCTCCAGCATGTACTTGCCTACCGTAATGTTGTAGCCTACGCGTACGTGGCCGGTATTAGAGGTGTAGTCAAAAGCACGGGAGGTCCCATCACTGCTTGTACGGGTGCTGGAGCGGGTCATAAATATCCACTCTCCATCAAGGTTGAGCGGCCCCCAGTTAAGCAGCATGCCAGGGCCAAAAGCCAGGGATTCTTCGAACAAGTCCGTCTGCCCCTGATAGGAAGCGTTGAAGTCAAGGGAAACCCCTTTGCGCTTGTTGTAAAAGTTGGTTTCGTACCCAATTTTGTACTTCGTCAGTTCCGGGTCGCCGAGGTAAAGTACCGCCCGCCCTGCAATCAATGGAGCAAACTCCCGCCCCACAGTTTGCCCCAGCGGGCTTGTCGTCAAAGGGTTGAAAACACCAAGGTTGTAATTGAGCCCGACCTTCTCTCCCTGAAACAACCCGCCAATATTGAGGCCTGCAGCCCGGCCAGGCCCAGTGCCTACCAGATGACGGCGTACATAATTCTGAGACATAGACTTTTCGAAGGAGTTGACCGACCAGCCGGAAGTAATGCTTTCCCGCTGCATTTGCGGACGGAACCAGCCGCCCGTCAGCCACGCAGCCTGACTGCCCTTGGTGAGCTGATACTGGAAAAAGCCATCCCATACTCCAAAGTTTGGTTGTGCAGGGTTAGTACCACCAATGCTTGAGCTGAGCAGGTCTCGTCCGGCAAGATCGTAAAACATCGCCAGAGAGTACTTCAGTCGTGGATAAGGCTCGCCTCCGATGAGCAGGCGCGCCCGGCGGAGATTGGTATTCAGGCGGTTGTCTACGCCTTCATATTCGCCAGTTTCTGCATTATATACTTCCTGATCCATAGAGTACAGCGACCATAGCTGTACCATCATCCGGATATTGAATTTGAAGTCTTCCTTTTTTTTGAGCCACATTTCCTGAACAGGAACCTTCTCATCTGTAGCTGTCTTTTCCTGTGCCTGCAAAGATATAGCCGCCATAAGTACAAGCACTAATGCTAACCCAAAAGTTAAGCCTTTCATTTACTGAATTTGGTTTTGGTTAATGTTTTGATTTACAAATATCTGCGCATTGCAACGAATAGTTTGTGCGTTTGCGCACACAAGGAAGCAACACGGGCAAAATGTAATAGGCTTACGAGTTAGTGCAGTAGGCGGAACAGAGCATGAATTGCGATTGCATCAGATCAATACACAAGGGCTCTATTCCATGACCGGTCAGAATTTAATGCCAAACTTACAGCATTTCACCCAAACATGTTCAATACAAAACGCAAATTTTCAATTTTTATATTAAAAAAAACACGCTTTACCAAAAAACCTACCAAACCAATATGAAAAACCGGAATAATCTACTTTAGACAGCGAAGCCCCGCCAAGTTAGACCTCGACGGGGCTTCGCCCGTTAACCCTATTTCCCTATAGGATTTACGCTTTATGCAATGTCGCTAGTCTTTAATTTGTAGTCTGACGTAATAATCCCGCTGCACTTTTAGGTCATCCGTTCGCTTAAGGTTGATTCGTTGCCATTCCGTATCTGGTTTTAGTACGACCGGCTCTCCTTTGTGCAATAAAGTTACGGGCATATCAAATCCGGATATGGTTTGCTCCCAGCGGTAGGACAGCTTGCCCTTTTCCCATTTACACGCCAGTACAGGTATACGCGTATCGCGCAGGTACTGATCAAAAACAGGCTGCAAGTCCAGTCCTGATTTTTCAATGAGGTACTCCTCAATTTGTTTCGTGGTCACCGTTTGGTGGTAAAAGTCTTTGTTCAGCCCCCGGAGTATGCTGCGCCATTTTTCATCATCGCCCAGAAGGGTGCGAATAGTATGAAGCATATTCGCTCCCTTGTAGTACATATCCGAAGAGCCTGCATGATTGACATCGTAATCGCCGATTACAGGCCGGTCATTCATAATCGCCTTGCGGGTACCAATTACATAATCTGCACTGGCTTCGCTGCCATAATGATAATCGAGGTAGAGGTTTTCAGAGTAAGCGGTAAACCCTTCGTGTACCCACATGTCGGCAATATCTTTGTAGGTGATGTTGTTGGCAAACCATTCGTGTCCGGCTTCGTGTATGATAATAAAGTCGAACTTTTGGCCCCAGCCCGTACCACTCAGGTCCATGCCCAGGTAGCCATTCTGATATTTATTGCCGTAAGTCACAGAGCTTTGGTGCTCCATGCCCAAATAGGGTACCTCCACCAGTTTAAAGCCATCCTCGTAGAAAGGGTAAGGTCCAAACCAGTGCTCGAAGGCCTCCAGCATCATCGGCACCTGCCTGAACTGTGATTTGGCTTTGTCCAGGTTGCCGCGCAGCACATAATAATTGCAGTCCAATGCCCCTTTTTCCCCCGCGTACGTTTCTGACCAGTGTACGTAATCTCCGATATTGACGTTCACGCCGTAGTTATTGATGGGGTTGTCAACATACCAGTGGAAAGTGTGGGTCCCGTCCTCATTTTTTTCTACACTGAGGAGTTTGCCGTTAGACACCTCCACCAGCGTATCCGGCACCCGGACGCTGATCAGCATACTGTCTGGCTCATCGTACATATGGTCTTTGCAGGGCCACCACAGGCTCGCCCCTTCTCCCTGACAGGAGGTCGCTACGAAAGGATTGCCGTTTTCGTCTTCGTCCCAGCTCAGCCCGCCGTCCCATGGCGCACGGACTGCCACCCGGGGCTTTCCACCGTACTCCAGTACCAGTTCGTATACCTGCCCCGCCTTAAGGCTTTGGGGCATTTGTATGTAGTAAACATTGCCATCACGGCTGTATTCCAATGGCTGCCCATTTTGCACCGCGCCCCGAAGTGCCATTGGCGGCTGCAGGTCAACTTGCATGCGCTTGCCAGGCTCCAGCACTCTATACTGGACTGTGTTCCGCCCTTCGATAGTCCGCTTGGCCGGGTCAACTTCTATATCCAGGTGATAATACGTCAGGTCCCACCATGCACGTTCGGGCGTTACGGACCCACGGAGGGTATCCTGACGGTCAAACTGGGCTGCCAGGAACACAGGTAGCAGCAGAAAAAGAAAAATCAGGGCCGTAGAAGCGGAAAGTTTTAAGCAGTTCATAAATCACTAAAATTGTTGAGGATCAGCAATAAAACGTTGCTAACAAAACAAAAATTGGGGTTACAGGAAGGGATTATGTTGCTTTTCGTACCCGATATTGGTTTCGGGCCCATGCCCGGGGTAGACGGTCACATCGTCCCCGAGTGGGAACAGCTCGTTCTGAATGCTCCGGATTAAGGTATCAAAATCGCCCCCCGGCAGGTCGGTACGGCCTATACTGCCCATGAAGAGTACATCCCCGGCAATCAGAAAACGATCGTTTTCGCAAAAGAACGAGAGGCTTGCCGGAGAGTGGCCAGGCGTGAACAACGCTTTAAGGGAAGTATTGCCAAAGGTGATTACCGCCCCTGCATCAATGAACCGGCCGGGTTCCCCTGCAAAGTTACCGGAAGGCAAAGGAAGACCAAACATGGAAGCAGACTGAGGCGCTGCTTTCAAAACGGGCACCTCACCTTCGTGCATTTCCAGCTCCAGCCCGTAGGTATCCATAACAAACTGGTTGCCAAAGACATGATCAATATGACAGTGGGTATTGATCAGGCGAACCGGCGTCAGCTCCTGTTTTTCGATGGTGGCTTTAAAGGCAGCCCTTTCCTCAGCTGAATAACAACCGGGGTCAAAAATGATGCATTCCCCCGTCTCATCATAGACGATGTAGGTATTTTCCTGGAAAGGGTTAAAAGTCTGTTTGAGTACTTGCGCCATTTTTCGGGGCAAGTTAAATAAAAAAGCCCGGCTGTGGCACAAACGCCTGCATTACCAACAATTCTCTAATCCGGCGGCTCAATCGCAAAAGAAAGTTCGCTGTTTTCCGTTCAAGTTAAATGATAAAGTAGCCTGCGCGGCAAAATTACCCCCCCTTAAAATAAACCGATGGCCCCGTGCGACTGTCTTTATAATGCGTACTATAACATGAAACTACTGCTCCGGCACTGCCCGATGCGCCCAAATCGAATTTTCCATATGCGTACATACCTACTTTCACTGCTTTGTCTCCTGCTATCAGCCACTGTTGTTAACGCTCAGGGCATACAGGTGGAGTTCGGGAAAAACCGCGTGCAGTACCACGATGATTTTGCAGAATGGTCACAGTACGAAAGTGACAACTTTGTAACCTACTGGTACGGTGAAGGGCGCTATATCGGACAGGCTGTAGTACAACTGGCGGAATACGACTTCCAGGAAATCCAAAATGTCCTGGAGCACCGGATCAACGAAAAAATCCAGATTATCGTTTATACAGACCTGACCGATGTCAAGCAGAGCAATATTGGCAGTGAGGATACTTTCGTTAATAATGCAGGGCAGACGAAAATTGTGGGCAACAAAGTTTTTGTCTATTTTGATGGCAACCACCGCAATTTACGCAAACAGGTCCGTGAGGGCATCGCAAGCGTATACCTGAATGCGATGCTGTTTGGTTCCAACATACAAGAGATTGTTCAGAATGCGGTAATGATGAACCTGCCGGTCTGGTTTAAGGAAGGATTGGTGGGTTATGTAGGCGAGCGCTGGAATACAGACCTGGACAACCAACTGCGCGACTATATCCTCTCGGATGAATTCGAGGGCTTTGAGCTGCTTGCTGAGCGGGACCCGAAGCTTGCCGGGCATTCTCTCTGGCACTTTATCGGCCAGCAATACGGAAAATCCCAGGTTTCCAACCTCCTGTACCTTACCCGGATCAACCGGAGCATTGAGAATGGCTTTCTTTATGTCCTGGGTATGCCGTACGAGCGTGTAGGGCTGGACTGGGCTGTTTTCTATAAAGACCGGTACTCGGTGGAAGAACAGCGCCGCGATACGCTTTCCTCCGCCCCTTTGGCTATTAAAAATAAGCGCAACTTACCCGTTACGCGGGCTAAAATAAGCCCGGACGGCAGACAGGTGGCCTACATCATTAATGAGATTGGGAAGCATCAGATATACCTGTATGATATAGCCAAAGGGACTTCAGACCGCATTTTCAAAGGCGGGTTCCGCAATGCCTTTCAGGCTACTGACTACAACTACCCTATCATTGACTGGAACCCCAACGGGCAGGAAATCGCCATTCTCTATGAGAAAAGGGATGTAGCTTACCTCCGCATCCATAATGTTCGTACCGGTAAGCATACCGAAGAGCCATTGTCTTCCGAATATCAGCGGGTATACAGCATGTCCTACGTTAATCCCATCACTATGGTCTTCTCGGCTACCGTCAGAGGGCATTCTGATATCTTCCTTTACTACACCAATACCCGGCAGACTCAACGCATCACGAATGACTTTTGGGATGATCTCGACGCCACTTACGTAGAAATCGACAACCGCCGCGGCATTCTTTTCGCGTCCAATCGTCAGGACACCTTGCTGAAGCAGGAAAAACTGGACAGTATACTGCCCATTGATGATTTTGACCTGTTCTACTACGATTTGGAAGACCGCTCGGAAGAACTGGTCCGGATTACCAATACGCCCTACGCCAATGAGCGGGAGCCGATGGCAGTGGACACCTCCTGGTTTTCCTACCTTAGCGACGCATCAGGTATCTACAACCGGGCTTCAGGTTATCTTGAGGAATACATCCACCACTATGATCAGTTGATTCAACTGGAGGATGGCTCTGAAATAAGGCTGCATGTCGATTCTGCCATGACTAGCCTGGACAGCACGCTAATCGATACCATCATCATAGAGCCTGTGATCAAAAAGCGGGCCGTGACGCAGCCTAATACCAACTACCACCGTAATATCCTTCGGCAGGATAATGCCCGCAGAACCAATCGGGCCGTTCAGCTGGTTTTGGAAAACGGGCAACACCAGCTGCACCTCTTTCAGCCTGCCCCCTCAGATGCCATAAGCAGCGCTGCGGAAACCGGATTCCAGCAACAGCGGTCTGCTGAAGTCAAAAAAGCAACGGTCATTGAACCGAAGAAAAAGCAACAGGCGCCACCTTCCTCAAGGCAGAAACCTGTCATGTCCATTCTGACGGAGTCGGATAGGGTCAGTGTAGACACAGTTCGGGTGGACCAAAGCCGGAGAGATACAGGCAAGGTAGATATTGACAACTACCTCTTCCAAAGCGAGTTTGATGACGAAGAGAGTGAGCCCACCGTCATTATTGTTCAGGAGCCCGAAAACGAAAATGAGCCCGAGCAGGTCAGAATTATTACCAGCGACCGTCAGCTTTCTGATGTCATGAACCGCCCGGGGCTGCGCACTAAAAAGCCTTACGAGTTCCGGTCTTCAAAAATCATTCCTTACCGTTTGGAATTCAGGACCGATTTTGTGACCACACAGCTTGACAACAGCCTGCTTTTCGACGGGCTAAACAGTTTCGCTGCCAACCCCGATGGCTTCAACCTGCCCAATCCCGGCATTTTGCTCAAAGCCAACTTCAAGGACCTGTTCGAAGATTATGAATTTGAGGGGGGCGTGCGGGTACCGACTACCTTCAATGGTACTGAATACTTTGTCACCTTTAAAGACAAAAAACGCCGCCTTGACCGGCAGTACGCCATCTACCGGCGCAATCAGCAATTTTCATCGGAGAGCCTTTCCTTTGTGCCCAGCCGCCGGGAAGTCAACATCCTGCTTGGCCAGTATGGGGTACGCTATCCACTTGATATTTTCCGCAGCCTTCGGGCTACCGGGACCTTACGCCGCGACCGGGTCACTCAGCTTGCTACGGAGCGTAGTTCCCTCCAGGTGCCTACCACCAGTGAACAGCGGGCAGGGCTAAGGCTGGAGTATGTGTTTGACAATACGCTGGATGTGGCGCTCAATATCAAGAATGGCTCCCGTTATAAGATTTTCGTAGAGGGGGTTAAGAAATTCGACCTGGGCTTTACCGATGGAGTTTCTTTTGACTTAGCACGCGGAGCCATGGGTATTGTCGGCTTTGATGCCCGCCACTATCAACGCTTCCTGAAGCACTCTGTGATTGCCCTCCGGGCTGCAGGTGCCACTTCTTTCGGTTCAGAGCGCATGGTGTATTTCCTGGGTGGGGTGGACAACTGGCTGTTCAACAGCTTCAACAATGAAATTCCAATTCCGGCAGCCGGACAAGATATTGCCTTCCAGGCGCTGGCCACCAACATGCGGGGCTTTGACCTCAACATCCGGAACGGCAGCTCTTACCTGCTGTCTAATATCGAGCTGCGGATGCCCATCTTTAAGTATTTTTCGAAGCGGGTACGCTCCCAGTTCTTCCGCAACTTCCAACTGGTTGGCTTCTTTGATGTGGGTACTGCCTGGGAAGGCAATGACCCCTACAGCGAGGAAAATCCGCTGAATACCTCAGTGGTGGACAACAGCGGTCTCGTCTCTGTGAGAGTCAACTATTTCAGAGACCCTATCGTGGCAGGATATGGCGCAGGGGTGAGGGCAATGCTTTTTGGCTACTTCGTACGGGTGGATTATGCATGGGGCATTGAAACCCGTGTGGTTCAGGACCCGATGTTCTATCTTTCCATTGGCACAGACTTTTGATGGTTAATGGCTTATCACAAAAAGTGTTAATACCATGTGAGCATCTTATCTCTCGTGCTGCATTTGCCGGTTTTCGTTATCTGTAGTTCCGTTTATTAACTTGCAGGCTCAAAAGCAGTTGCTATGAAGTTTTTACGCGATTTACGGAGCATTTTGCAACAGAGAAAGAAAGATTCATTGAATCCCATAAACCCTGAGCTGCTGTCTATTCATATCCCAAAGACAGCAGGACGGACTTTCCGGGAAATCCTCAAATCTCAGTACGGGGTGAACGGCGTACTATCTCTTGACCATTATTACCTTACTAAGCAAAATGAACAGCTGGCAGACCATCCCACGGACCGGTACCCTGTGATACATGGCCATTTGCCCTATCGGCAGATTTCAAAGGTAGCACTTCCCTCTTCCAAATACATTACCTGGCTACGGCATCCGGTAGACCGGGTTATTTCAAACTATTATCACTACCGGGATTCGGTTTTTCCTGCTAAACAGAAAAGAAACCCCTCAGCTCAGCTCGTTAGTATAGAGGACTTTATTGAACGCCCTAAGCGCAGAAATAAAATGAGTCAGTACTTGGAGGGAATCGATCTTGAGGCGCTTTTTTTTGTTGGTTTTCAGGAGCAGTTTAAGGAGGACGTGGTCAGACTCGGCCGAAAACTACAGTGGCGCATAAGTGAATTGCCCTTGCAGATGCGCGTTAACGAGAATAAGCGAACCAAACAATCAGCGCCCTCCCTGCCAGAAGAGCTAATCATGAGAATCCGCAAATGCAACGAAAAAGATCTGGCACTATACGAAAAAGCAAAACAACTTTCAGAAAAAGGGTTCTGGAGCTAAAATTACTGCCTAAATGAAGCCATCTCTGATTTCCATACACATTCCCAAAACAGCTGGTCAGACCTTTCTGCAGCTACTCAAACTGGCTTACGGGGAGTAAGAAATACTTCACGTAAACAAAGGTTGGCTGAAGCGAAAGCAGCAAAACATTGAAAACCTTAACCCACACCACTACCAGGTCTTGCACGGGCACCTTCCCTACCGGTCCTTTCTTGCCCATTATCACCATCCTGAAGCTAAATTCATCACTTTCATGCACGATCCGGTAGAGCAGGTCTTGTCCAACTTTCGCTATTACCGAAAAATGAAAGCAGCGCGGCTAAAAACCGGCAAAACCATACGCCACCACTACGACCTGGAAACTTTTATTGAGCTGAAGAAACGGCAAAACGTAATGGCTCGTTTTCTTGATGGGCTGGAACTGACCGACCTCTTTTTTCTGGGGCTGCAGGAACAGTTCGGGCAGGATGTCAGGCTTCTAAGCAATAAGCTATCGTGGGAACTCCCGGAAGCCGCCTTCCAAATTAAAAAGAACCCGACGCCTCCAACGGATGAAACGGATAAGGCGATACGCCAACGCATTGCGGCGCTCAATCAGGCAGATATCCAACTTTACAACCGGGCAGTCGCTTTAAAAGCATCAGGATATTGGCAATAAAAAACAGCTGCTCTCCTATATCAGACAGCAGCTGTCGGGCCTTTGGCATACAAAAGCCTGGTATATTGAAAGTACAGCACGTTAAGCTGTAGCAACTCTAATCTTATCTTTGATGGACTGAATGAGCGCAGGGGAAGGTTTTCGGCGGTGGATCTTGCTCTTGATGAACTCCCGGAAGGATTTTTCCTGACTAAGGACTTTCAGGTAGGCGGGGTTGGATTTGATTTCAATCAGCAGTTCTCGTTCATCACTTTCACTAAGTTCGTTGTCGAGATACATCGTGACTTTTCTGACGAGTTCCTGGTAATTCTGATCTCTCATTGTGATACGTTTTTTACTGTTGGGTAGTCCGCCCGGTCAACGTAAAACAGAGGCTTTGCCAAGATGGCACCGTCACACCACCCGTGCTCACCGGATGCGGGCAGGGTAGCGTATCTGTAAATCGGTGTTCGTGGATAAGGCGTTGCATCTCTTTTCGTTTAAGGATAGCCGGCAATGAAGCCTGAGTGCCATACACAGCAGGCTCCACCAACGGACTACTTTGAGTAGTAGGTTAACGAATTATTTGCGCTTGTCTTTGTAGCCCAAAGACTCAGCGTATGTTTTCAATTGTTCTTTTAGCATATTTCTGGCCCGGTGCAGACGGGAGCGAACCGTACCGATAGGGATATCCACAATTTTGGAAATCTCTTCGTACGTGAACCCTTCCACATCGCAAAGCAGGATTACCACACGGAAATCGACCGGCAATGCATTAATCGCATTGGTCACCTCATCGCCCATCATACCCTGAAACATCTCCTCCCTAAGGTCGTGGTAGGACGTCAGGCTCGAGTCTTCCTCATCATGGTAGTTGATGATCTCCTCATAGTCGACCTGTGTAGGCTGCTTGCTCTTTTTCCGGTACTGATTAATGAAGGCGTTCTTGAGGATACGGAACAACCAGGCTTTGGCATTGGTTCCGGCGTTGTAGCTATCGATAAAACGATAAGCCTTGAGGTAAGTCTCCTGTACAAGATCATTAGCGTCCTCCTCATTATAGGTCAGGTGGTACGCGAAGGTGTACAGGGCATCAATCTGAGGCAGAAATTCTTCCTCGAAAACGTTGCTGTTCGAACTGCTCATCGTAGTTATTTCCTTCGTCTGTACCATAAAGATAGCATTTTTGGGCAACCAGCAAATTCCCGGGCGTTGTAAATCCGTACATTGCCGGCTGAAGCTAAGAAGCTGCAGCACCACTGTTTGTGCTGCATTTTACCCTTCACACGACCATCAACTGAGATCGGAAAAAAAAAGTTTCCGGGGCCGGAAGAAAAATGTCAGCTCCTGCCCTGAGCACCTACAAACCAAGTGCTTGCGGGAACCATTTAAGGGGGCTGTTGTTTCATCGTTCCGAAGCCCGCACCGACATGCCGGCAAACCTAAACCTGATTTTTGCTGGACAAAACCACGATTTTTATGACCTTTACGAGCAAACCATTAAATGTGGACACATTATCTCCCAAGGAAGATCCCACGGCTTCATCCAGAAAGCGTGACCATATTGAACTGGCGTTCCGCTCCCAGGTGGAAAGCGGCACCCTCGACCAGCGTTTCTACTACGAGCCGCTTCTGTCGGGTCACCCGGCAAAAGGCAGCCTCAAGAACTTCCTGTTCCTGGGCAAAACCATGCGCGCGCCGGTATGGGTATCCAGTATGACTGGAGGAACCGACTGGGCCAATACCATCAACCACAATCTGGCCCGGGCTTGTAAAGAGTTCGGAATGGGCATGGGGCTGGGCTCCTGCCGACCTTTGCTTTACAGCAACGAAAGCCTTCCCGATTTTGATGTCCGAAAGGAAATCGGGGATGACCTTCCCCTTTTTGCCAATCTGGGTATTGCCCAACTGGAAGAGCTCATCGACCGCGGAGAATTGTACCGGGTCCGGGAACTGACTGATAAGCTGCAGGCAGATGGCCTCATTATCCACGTCAACCCACTACAGGAATGGCTGCAGCCGGAGGGTGACCGTTTTGTGCGCAGCTCCCTTCAGGTCATAGAAATGGTACTGGAAAAAGTAAACCTTCCCATCATTGTAAAAGAAGTAGGGCAGGGCATGGGCATGGAGAGCCTGCGGGCGCTTATGCAGCTCCCCCTTGCAGCCATCGACTTTGCTGCAAATGGAGGCACTAACTTTGCACGCCTGGAAATGCTCAGGGGCGATGAAGCCAAAGCTGCCATTTACGAACAACTGGCACATGTGGGGCACAGCGCTGCCGAAATGACCCTTATGGCTAATCAGTTACTTGAAGAACTCGGCGACAAAGCCGTCTGCCGGCAGTTCATCATTTCCGGTGGCGTAAGGACTTTTCTCGACGGTTACTATTTGACCCAAAAACTGAATGCACCTGCTATATACGGGCAGGCTTCGAGTTTCCTGCGGCACGCCCGCGGCAGCTACGAAGAACTTCAGGCCTACGTGGCGGCTCAAATAGAAGGTCTTGAATTAGCCAACGCCTTTCTCCGGGTACGATAAAACAACGAATAAGCGGTGCCCGCACCGCTACTTTAACCTACAAACATGCAGGATAAGACGATTTCAGGTTTTTCACGCCTGTCCAAAGAAGAAAAACTGAACTGGATTGCGGAACAGTTTTTCGAAAAACCACAGGAAACCATCAAAGAGCTCAAAAGCTTTTGGCATGAGGATGCTGAGCAGCAGCGTGTTTTTGATGGCTTTAGTGAAAATACCGTCAGCAATCACTTCCTCCCCTTTGGTATAGCCCCCAACTTTGTCATCAATGGAGATGTTTACGCCGTGCCGATGGCGATTGAGGAAAGCTCGGTGGTCGCTGCCGCATCAAGTGCTGCCAAGTTCTGGTCCAAAAGAGGTGGCTTCCATGCCAAAGTATTGTCCACCCGTAAAGTCGGGCAGGTGCATTTCAGTTGGACCGGCAATAGTGCCGCCCTCAAAGCAGCTATGCCCGACATCGAGCAACAGCTCCGGGAGGACACCCGCCACATTACCACCAACATGGAAAAACGGGGGGGTGGTATTCAGGATATAGAGCTGGTGGACCTCACTGCCGAAGAACCCGGTTATTACCAACTGCGTGTGACTTTTGAAACCTGTGACTCCATGGGTGCCAACTTCATCAATTCCGTACTGGAAGAATTCGGCGTGAGCCTGCAGCAAATGGCTGCAACCCATGATCTACTCCGCAGGGAAGAAGCCTCCCTCGACATCATCATGGCTATTCTCTCTAACTACACCCCTGAATGCGTGGTCCGTACCTGGGTGGAATGCCCTGTGGAAGCCCTTGATGCCGCTGGCCAAAATATGGACGCAGCAACCTTTGCAGAGAAGTTTGCCAAAGCCATACGCATTGCTCAGATCGACCCTTACCGGGCCACAACACATAATAAGGGGATTTTCAACGGCATTGATGCGGTGGTACTGGCTACAGCCAATGACTTCCGGGCCATCGAAGCCTGCGGCCATGCCTATGCTGCACGGGACGGCCGCTACCGCAGCCTCAGCAGCTGCACCGTAAAGGATGGGGTATTCAAATTCTGGATGGACCTGCCCCTTGCGGTGGGTACTGTAGGTGGGCTGACCCGCCTCCACCCTATTGCCCGCCTGTCTTTGGAAATGCTGGGCCATCCGAATGCGGAAACCCTGATGATGATCATTGCCACGACCGGGCTCGCACAAAACTTCGCAGCCGTGCGTTCACTCGTCACCACGGGCATTCAAAAGGGGCATATGAAGATGCACCTGCTTAATATTCTCAACCACCTAAAAGCTACGCCGGCGGAGCAGGAGCAGGCTGCGGCATTTTTCGCCGACAAGGTAGTGTCCTTTACCGCGGTGCGCGACTACATCAAGCAAAGCCGCAATAACCGGCTGGTGCCCGAACACTTTTTGAAGAAATAGCAAAACCTAAAAACCATCGAACAAGCGATTCACACTAACGGCAAAGTTCTCCTGACCAGTGAATATGCCGTACTCGACGGCGCACTGGCGCTAGGTCTGCCACTCCGTCGCGGGCAGTGGCTCCGCGTAAGAACCGCACCACAGGCCGCACATCACAGCTGGCAAAGCCGGTTAGCGGATGGCACAACCTGGTTTGAAGGCAAATTCGCTGCCGGAGGAATGCTCTTGCAAGCTAATGACTTGCAGACCGGCAAGCGCCTGGAAACCCTTTTCCAGGGCATCGAAAAACAACGCCCCGGATTTTGGAGCAATCAGCCCTACCTGAACTTCGAAACCCAACTGGAATTCCCCCGGGAATGGGGGCTGGGCAGCAGCTCCACCCTTATTGCCGGTATTGCCCGCTGGGCCGGCATCGACCCTTTTCAACTACTGGAAGATACCTTCGGCGGATCGGGCTACGATATCGCCTGCGCCAACAGTCAGTACCCGGTACTATTTCAGCGCCGGCAGGGACAGCCTTCTTATGTTGAGGTCCCCTACGCACCCGTCTTTGCGGACCACATCTGCTTTGCTTTCCTGGGCCATAAACAGGACAGCAGGGCGGGCATTGCCAGGTACCGCAGCCGGGGCAGTGGCACTGAGAAGCTACGTGACCGTCTTTCGGAACTGACACTGCTTTTCTTACAGGCACGCACTGCTACCGAAGCCACCCTGGTACTCGAAGAACACGAAGCGTTACTTTCCAAAACTTTAGGCTTACCCACTGTAAAGGAAAAGCACTTCCCTAATTTCCCAGGCGTCGTCAAATCGCTTGGGGCCTGGGGAGGCGACTTCGTGATGGCCATTAGCGGGAAGCCCGCGCAGGCAGTGCAGCAGTACTTTAAGGTCAAAGGCTTTGAAACCGTTTTCGGCTATCGGGAGTTTGTTTAGCTTCTAATCTAGTTGTGGCGAGCGCTGAGGCAGGATCACTTTATGGTCTTGATTTGGAATGCAGGTATTGAGCTTTTGCAGTACCTGCTGCAGTGCCGGTACAAATGGCTTATCGTAAGAATAGCAGACTTTGGTCTCACCTTTGTACTGAATTTTCAATTCTGTTTTGAGGGAAGGCCGGGCAACAGGCGTATACGCCACGCAGTCTGTGCCCACAGCCATCAGGCGGTTGCGCTCCGCTTCCTGTACAATCCCGTTGTAGCATGTTTTGGACAGCACCCGATTGACAGACACCTCCGCTTCCGGGTCGTCAAATCCTTCGATGAGAATGGTCAGGGCTTCTCCCTGTAAGCGATATACCCGCAACTGCCTCTGAGGGAATTCCTCCGGCTCCACCGTCTGCCGGATTTCCAGGTAGAAAACGCCCGGCAATGGTGGTTCTCCCTGACCGAACAGTACAGAGCAGGCAAAAAAGAACGCGATCAAAACGGTGCAACAGTATTTCATTCTTCGGTTTTCTGTCAAAACGTTCCGGTCAGAGCGCATGTTCGGATACAGGATTTGCCTGATACCTTGGGCAATTTGGGAATACTTCTTATTTTTGGCTCCGAACAGGATGGCACCGGCCATCTAACGGCAATCAATAACAGAATCAATAATCGAGATATGGAAGCGAATGCAGAAAATAAATCAACAGCGATGGATTGGATCCTTTTCCTGGTATCCACAGCCGTCGTGATCTTGATGCTGATCTTTATGAACGAGTGGTTTTGGGTCGCACTGCCCTTCTCCCTCACCTACCTGGTGAAGGCCCTGCGTGCGATGTAAGAACAGCTTCAGCATTGAAGAGACTGGAACAGCCGGCTTTCCTGTGGGGGAGGTCGGCTGTTTTGGTTTGGGGGGGAGGAGGAGTATGGGTTAAAAAAGCCAGAACATGGCTAAAAAGCAGTCAAACAACAAAGAAGATGCGCCTCCTACAGGGTCGGGCATACCACTTCATTGCCCGTTCAACTGATATTTGACGCCTACAGCGTCAGGTGCCTACCTACGGAAGCACCAGGGCGTGATACGGGGATTCTACAAGTTGACGAATGAGATACAGCTTATGTGGCAGGCCAATGGACCGCTGACGGCTTCAAGTTTGGATTGTTTGATGATAAGATAACCTACTAACAGAAGAGCCGATAGCTGATAAACTGACAACGGCGCAGGAATGTAAAGCACTATTCCCTAAATCAGTGAAACGGCACATTTACTGGTTTTCCCGCCTAGCAAAAACGTATCCCCTCCTCTATAGCTCCGCAACCCCTGGTATAGCAGGAAAACCTGCCGGATCCTGATAAAAAAGGGAAGGCTCCCCTACAGGACTGCTGGCGTAGAGCTTAAACCAAGACCTTGACAGGTGCTCTGCCCCAGCTTTTCCTGGGAACACCTCTTGTATCCCGGCGGAATGACGTAAGGGAAGCCCATGGAGAACCTGCCGGACCCCGGTAAAGACTGGGGGAAAGCGCCCCGACAAGGCTTGCACCCTCCTTGCTTTATTGCCCCAAAAGATTTAATATTGCTATACCCCTGTGGTCAATGCATTCATCGACCACTTCCCCAACTTACAAAATAGACTCATGCTCCTTTGTGGACTCGCAAAGGGTTAATTCTTATTTTGTATGGTTGTTAATAAGAAATCACCGCAGTTGGTTCCGCCAGAGCGGAATGACAGGAAGCGTTATATTGTATTGTTAATGCTGTTGATTGGTAGCGCTGCACTACTTTTTTATAGCAAGGATATTACTAAGCTTTCGCCTGAAAGAAGGCAAAAGCTGGAAAAGGAGCTGGAAGAGCTTGAGAATGCTGAACAGTATGCCTTGGTTGCCGCAAAGGATGGATGGTATAGCTGCTTCAATTGCCCGGGGGAAGTCAAAATTTTTCTTCACCGAGGAGAAGTTTGGAAATATGGCGTGACTAAAAAAGGAGAAAGAGGCAGATACGGAAACTGGCACGTTAATCAAGGTCTTACCTATTTTGTACAATTCCAGGGTTCCTATCAAGAGTGTCTTAAGCAGGAAAAGATTAAAATCTATACTTATGCTCAACTTCCAGAAAATCTAAGACGACAGTATCCATTAATTCGCCCACCAGGCAACAAACGAGATACCTAATGAATACCACTACCACCCGCACTTTCCGCCTCGGCCTGATGGCCGAAGAAGCTGATTTGAAATTTGTCCTTGATGCCCTGACGGAGCTGGAAGATGATTTCAATACCGCAGCACAAGGATTGACCCTGCCTGTTTTATACGTGGTTATTGACCTTCGTATCAATAAAGACAGAGACACCTTTGACTGGGATGAAACCCAAATTGCATGGTATATACCTGTCGAACGGGAGAATGCTTCTGCTGAAAGATTCCGGCAGGCGGTGATCAGGCAGGTGCTGAAGCAATTACAGGAGTGGGAGGAGGTGCCTGCTGCGCTGACCGAAAGGATAAAAAAGCTCAAAGGCGCGTAAGCGGACCGAACGTATTACCAAAAGTTGTGCCTGGTTATATCAGTGTTTTTCCTTCTACAACGACGCCATCTTCCGCGAAAGCAGCACCGAAGCAAAATCACATTCCGGATCCTCCGGTACAAAGTCAAGGACCGTCATGCCCAGGCTATGGAGTACTTCCTGATACGCTGCCGGCGAAAGACTGCTGTGGTAGACCGGTTGCCCGCCCACGTGGCCGGTGACTTCTCCGGCATCAGGGCCTACGGTCAGCAAGAGCAGGCCTTTGGGCTGCAAATGTTGGGCAAACCGAGCCAGGGTTGCGCGTTGCTCAGTGGGCGTCAGGTGGAAAAAGCTGTGCCAGCTGATGATGCCCTGAAAGGACTCTTGTAAATCCAACACCCGCATGTCCATCCGGTACCATGTGCTGTCGGGAAAGCGCGCTTTCGCCAGCTCAACCATGGGCGCTGCGAAATCTATACCAGTGACTGCATAGCCCTGCTCTATGAAATAACGCCCGATCGGTTCCCCTCCCCCGCAACCGACATCAAGAATAGCCGCTGATGCAGGCAATAAATTCTCAAACCGGCGAAGCCATTTCTTTTCGAACAGCAACCGGCTGCGCTCGGCATCGTACTGCAAACCGTGCTGCTCGTATACGCTTCTTGTTTTTGCTGCCAGTGCCCTGATATTTGCGTTTTTTTCCATACTTTTTTGTGCTTAAAGGCCCGCCCGGGAGCAATCCTGACGGCCTACACCTTTTGCCCAATGTAGAACACGTAGCTATAGTACTGCTTAAAACGCTCATACAAATCAGCTTCTGCCCGGTCATTTTCAATAAAGGCCTTCACAGCAGGATTGCCGGGATACTTTTCCAGGAAGGCTTCCCGTAACGCAATCTGCGGACTGTAGTAATGGTCGGTCCAGCAATTCTCCGGGATAATGAAAGCAGCCCTGGGCGTATAACCTGCGGCTTCCATCTGCGCCATTTTGGCGGAAGCGGTGTTGATCTCCGGGTAAGCAGCGGCCCAATAATCCTGTAGCTCTGAGGGGCGCTCTTGCGTGAGCCAGCTAATCTCTGAAACCGCCAGGTAGCCCCCTGTTTTGAGAAATGCCCGCCATTCCCGGATACCACGCTCAAAGCCAATGTTATAAATGGCACCTTCGGACCAGATCAGGTCCAGGCTGTCAGGCTCAAAGGGCAAGGCCTCCATATTGCCGGTGATGCCCTTCACCCGGTCTTGCAGCCCAGCTTGTGCAGCATTAGCGTTGAGTTGTTCAATGAAGACCGGGAAAAGGTCCAGCGCAGTGACCTGACTGCCAGGCAGATGCTCTGCCAGCAGCAAAGTGTGAGCTCCGGTGCCGCACCCAATATCGGCTATCCGGACAATTGGGCGTTGAACCTCAACAAAGCTGAGCGCCTTCAGGGTCGTTTCCGGGCTGCCGGGGCCCTGTCGTTCCAGCATGGAATAGTATTCGCCTAATAATTCAAAGTCGGATTCTTCCATAGGGTAGTGTTGTATTTTTTTGCCGAAGAAGGCTCTGATCGCCAGTCAGCCCCCAAATAGGCTTTATAAGCTACACAGATGCCGACAGCCTGACCGAACTTCCGGCGGCGGCACCAGTTCAAGCGGTCAGACCTTCTCATCCACGCCCTTTGCCGCTTTCTGGTCCATAAACCAGTGCAGCTGCCCGTGGGCAGGCTGTACATGAGCTGCAGGGTATTCAGATGCCCCAGGCTCACCATTAAGGATAGCAGAAACTTTTTCCGCTTTGCTTTGCCCGGTGACCAGAAAGGCGACTTCCCGGGCATTATTAAGCACTTTGCCCGTAAGGGTCACCCGTTCCTGACCACTTACAGGGTGTTGCGCCAAAGCACAAACATCTTCGGCCTCCAGTAAATTCATTTGATGAGGGAATATAGAGGCGGTATGTCCGTCTCCGCCCATACCCAGCATAATGAGGTCAAATACCGGCCATCCCTCTTGCATGGGCAGGCACTCCTTGATCTCCTCCCCGTAACGTCCCGCTTCGGCCTCAGCTGGCAACTCCCCGCGCAAACGGTGAACGTTGCAGGAAGGTACGCCCGCCGGCGTCAGGAAAAGATCATCTGCCATTTTGAAATTGCTTTCGGCATCATCCGGAGGTACACATCGTTCATCGCCCCAAAAAAAGTGGACTTTCTCCCAATCTATCCGGTCCTGGTATTCCTCCGTCCAGAGCCGGAACAACACAGCGGGAGTGCTCCCCCCCGAAAGGGCGATATTCACCGGCTCTTTTTTTTCAGCCAGCCATTTCTCAAAAAACTCAGCGAAGTTACGGGCCACCTGCCCGGGAGTATCTGCAATGTGGATGTGCATACGGCTTTAGGTTTTTGTGTGTGCTGTTAAAGTTCGCAAAAATTCCGGGAGTCTGTCAAGTTTCGGCAGGGATTTCGCCAGCTTACCCGGTCACCTTCAATTAGATTGTCTGCCACATCGGGGCCCCATGTGCCGGCCGGATATCCGAATAACTTGATGTCCGGATTGTTCTTCCATGCGTTCAGGATCGGGTCCACAAAGCGCCAGGCTTCTTCCACACTGTCGCCCCGGGCATAGAGGGTCGCGTCTCCCTTCACAGCATCAAGGATCAGGCGCTCATAGGCTTCGGGCACGTGGGCATCGGTCAGGTCTGAATAGTGAAAGTCCATCTCTACGTTCTTCACGTTGAAGCCGGCACCGGGCACTTTCATACCAAATTGCAGCAGCAGCCCCTCGTCGGGCTGAATACGCATGATCAGCTGATTGTTCATATTCATCATTTCTTCATTGCTGCGGAACAAATGATGAGGAGGCGACTTAAAATAGACCACCACCTCGGTGGCTTTGGTAGGCAGGTGCTTGCCGGTTCGGATGTAGAAAGGCACGCCTGCCCAGCGCCAGTTGTCAATAAAGAACTTCAGGGCCACGTAGGTCTCAGTCATAGAGTCGTCCCCCACGCCTTTTTCTTCCCGGTAGCCTTTGATGTGCTTACCGCCAATATCCGCACCGATGTATTGCCCCCGAATGGCGTACTTGCCTACCTCCGACTCTGCGATAGGGCGCAAGGCTTTGAAAAGCTTGAGCTTCTCACTGCGGATGGACCCGGCATCTGCATTAATGGGCGGCTCCATAGCCACGTGCGCCACGATTTGCAGCAGGTGATTTTGGACCATATCCCGCAGTGCACCGGAGGAGTCGTAGTAGCCGCCCCGGTCGCCCACACCAATTTTTTCAGCGGAGGTGATTTCGATATGGTGTATGTAATTGCGGTTCCACAGTGGTTCAAAGATGCCATTGGCAAAGCGGGTCACCAGCAGGTTTTGCACGGTCTCTTTGCCCAGATAGTGGTCAATACGGTAAATCTGATCTTCGTCGAAGTGCTGCTGCAGGCTTTTGTTCAGGCTTTGGGCAGATTCCATATCGTAACCAAAAGGTTTCTCAATGATTAGCCTCCGGAAACTACCCTCCTTCTTGTTCAGGTCTTCCTGGGCCAGGTACTTCGGGATTTCGGTATACAGGCGGGGTGGTACCGACAAATAGAAGACATAGTTGCCCGATGTACCCATTTGTTCGTCGATCTTCTCCAGGCGTTGGCGCACCTTGGGATAATCTTTAGCTTCGAGGGTATCAATGGGTTCGTAAAACAATTTTTGGGCAAAGTCTTGCTTCTTGCTGTCCTCAATGAACTCATTATCTGTAAAAACCTCCTGCCTAAATGCATCATCGCTGTAGTCCGTACGGCTGACGCCCAGCACGGCGAAAGACTCAGGCAGCAAATTACTGCAGTAGAGTTCATAAATTGCCGGGAGCAGTTTGCGCTTGGCCAGGTCGCCGGAAGCACCGAAAATCACAAAAACCTGTGGATCCATAGGGTTGTTTTTTGATGAAATCGAGCAGGGGCATGCAACCAGGATTGCACAGCCCTGTTTAAACAAAAGGCTGGACTACCAGTAAAGTTCTAATACTGATATGAATTACCTATGAAGATTGGACTCGCTGCCGACCACGGTGGCTTCGACCTTAAAAATCAAATTACTGAATGGCTCCGCGGGGCGGGCTTCGAGACGACGGACCTTGGGGCACAAGCCTACGATGCCCGGGACGACTATCCGGATTTGGTGTACCCACTGGCTAAAGCCGTAGCTATCGGCAAAGTCGACCGGGGTATTGCTGTGTGTGGCAGCGGAGTGGGCGCGGCGATCGTGGCCAATAAGGTAAAAGGGATCCGCGCAGCCCTCATCACTGAAACCTACTCTGCCCGGCAGGGGGTGGAGCACGATGATATGAACCTGCTTTGTCTTGGTGGACGGGTCATAGGCCCTGAACTGGCCCGGGAACTGGTCTTTGCTTTCGCAAAAGCGCAGTACAGCGGTGAAGAACGCCATAACCGCAGGCTGCAAAAACTTCAACAAATCGAAAATGCCAACAATGGATAATAAAGGATACGACTTCGGTATGATTGGCCTGGGTGTAATGGGCCGCAATTTCATCCTCAATGTGCTTGATCATGGCTTTTCAGCTGCCGGGCTGGACCTGGATGCTGAAAAAGCAGCAGCACTGAAAAAAGAAGGAGAAGGCAAGCCCGTGATGAGCACAACGGACACCGCCACGTTCGTAAAGGCACTCGCCCAACCTCGCAAAATCATGCTGCTGGTTCCGGCTGGCAAAGCTGTGGACAGTGTCATTGAATCCCTCCTCCCCCACCTCGATAATAAGGACCTGATCATTGACGGAGGGAATTCCTACTTCCCGGATACCGATCGCCGCTTTGAACAGCTCAAGGCCAAAGGCATCCGCTTCATGGGCATGGGGGTTTCCGGTGGTGCAGAGGGCGCAAGGCGGGGGCCAAGTATCATGCCGGGGGGAGCCCCGGAAGCCTATCAGTTGGTGGCGCCTATTCTGGAGGCGGTGGCGGCCAAAGCTAAAGGCGAGCCCTGCGTGGCGCACCTGGGCAATGGCGCTGCCGGGCACTACGTCAAAATGGTACACAATGGCATAGAGTATGGGCTGATGCAACTGCTGGCAGAAGCCTATGACATCCTCAAAAATGCAGGTAAGCTGGACAACCCCGCTCTACATGAAGCTTTCAAAAAGTGGAATGAGGGTGCCCTTGAGTCCTACCTCGTTGAAATCACCAGCAAGATTTTTGCTCAACCGGATGATCAGGGCGAGGGATGGCTGGTGGATAAAATCCTGGACAAAGCCAAGCAGAAAGGGACAGGCAAATGGACTTCCCAAAACGCAATGGACCTTGGCATCCCGGTACCTACCATTGATGCGGCAGTGACTATGCGTGGCTTATCCGCCTTAAAGGCAGAACGCACGGCCACCGCCCCGCGCTATAGCCGGTCTATTGAAAGCTACCCGGCTGTAGATCAGGGGCAACTCGTTAGTCAGGTGGGGGAAGCTCTTCACTTTGCCTTTATGATCACCTATGCACAGGGCATGCACCTGCTGGCAGAAGCCTCCCGGGAGTATAATTTCAACCTAAACCTGCAAACGGTAGCCAAGATCTGGCGGGGCGGGTGTATCATCCGGGCAGAGATACTGGAGGATATGCGTCAGGCCTATCAGCAGGAACCGGAACTGAACAACCTGGTGCGGTCGCCACTCTTCCAAAGTTCTTTGCTCTACGGGCAGCGTGGTGCGAGGAGCGTTATTCAGACTGCTACACAGTTTGGTATCCCCACTCTTGCCCTATCTTCCACTCTGAATTATTTTGATGCTTACCGGGATGAGCGCCTGCCGCTTAACCTGGTACAGGCACAACGCGACTTTTTTGGATCGCACACTTACGAGCGGACGGACCGGGAAGGTGTTTTTCATACAGCATGGGAGTAGGCAAGCGGTAGGAGCGCAAAAAACGAACCCCTTCGATCAGGCATTTACTGCGATCAAAGGGGTTTATTATAAGGTTGATGTGGGAAAGGACTTATCCGCCGAAACGATAGCCAATCGCCAACTTACCCGTGAACATGATTTCCGGCCAATCGACAACGTTGGTTTCATCGTCAATACTCACGTTATCAATAAAGGCTCGCCCTATACCAAATCCTAGGTCAAAAACGATCCCGCTATTGCCTACGACTTTATAACCAACGCCGAAACCTAAACCAACACGAGTTTGGGAATATTCCGAGACAAAAGCATTATCGTTACCGTCCCAACTGCGGTTTATGAAACGTAGAAATGCACTGGCATAGAACTTATCTGCACCGTCATCCGGATTAAAATAATACTTGCCATAAGCTGTGATCGGTAGGTTGAAATAGTCAAATGCTCCATCGTCTCCGAAGCCTACCCCGATCTGACCCTCCACACTGAAGTTGTCTTTCAACATGAAATCAGCACTTGCGCTAAGGTTACCAAACAGAAGACCGATCGGGTTAACCATTACATCGACCTGCGCCTGAGCTTTGGTAAGACCTGCGAGTGCAAAAACACCTACCAGCAATAGTAGTTTTACAGATTGTTTCATAAGGTTTTAGTTTTAGATTAAAACAATGGCATAAAATTAAGAATTGGACTGAGAAAACCAGAGGAGGCCTAATAAAAAGTCTAAACTTGAGTGAACCTTAACACATCTTTAGCAATTGTATTTGGTTAAGGTTTGCCCGGATCACCATATTACAATAACATTTCATGCATCAATTAGACCAGTTTTTTAAGTCCAGCCGCGATTTCCCTAAGATAGAAGTAGAGGAAGGGTTCCGGTTTATTGAGTACCGGTCCTATGAACAGATGAACCGAATACGCACCTGGTCCTCTCAGCACTTTATCGTTTTCGTATTGCAGGGAGAGAAGGTTGTCGAAGCTGGAGGCGCCAAATTTCCTGTAACGGCGGACAAAGCCCTATTCCTGCGCAAGGGCAGCTATCTGATGTCTGAAAAACCTATTGATCAGGGGGTATTCCAGAGTGTCCTGTTTTTTCTGGACGAACCTTTTTTGGAGCAGTTTGCCCGTCGGCATGCGGATTTGCTACCCAGCCCCAACCGGGCCAGTCAGGCACCGGCGATCCGGTTGCACATCACGGAACCCGTAAGCCAGTTTTACCATGCGGTACTGCCTTATTTCAACACGCCCCTCAACGAAGCCCGCCGCCGGGGCCTTACCCTCAAACTGGAAGAACTACTGCTCAACCTGATTGCTGAGCCTGAAAACGCAAGCTTTGCTTTATTTCTGAATGGACTGCTACAGAGCAAGCCTACTATTGCCTCTGTAATGGAGCAGAATTTCATGCTCAATTTACCGATGTCTGCATTTGCCCAACTGGCCCAGCGCAGTCTTTCCGCGTTTAAGCGAGACTTCAAAGAAGCCTATGCCCAACCGCCCGGCCGGTGGCTGCACGAACGCCGGCTTGAACACGGTGCGCACCTGTTGGAACATACCGGGCTGCCAGTCACTCAAATTGCTTTTGAATGTGGCTTCCAGGATTTATCCCACTTTAGTGCAGCTTTCAAAAAGGCTCACCGGTTAAGCCCCTCCGATTACCGGAAAAGGGCTGCTGCCCACAGCTTTTGAGCTCGGCACCAAAAAAGGTTCTACGAATAAGAAAAAAGTTTCATATCTAGCCAGGTTCTATGCATGACTCTTAAAAAAATAGACGATAAGACCTTATTACACATTTCATTTATGTGAATATTTTTTTACTTTTGTAAAGACACTACATTAATAAGTCGATTTAACGGCTTGTGAGCTTAATCTTTAGCGACTACCAACGCGAAGCCTGCTGAACCTAAAGCTCCGAGAGGCAATCAACATCAAACAAAAGCACAGTTGCGACCAACCCTGCCTTTCCCCGATCGATCTGAAAACTAAATCATTTTACAGTAAAAGAAACGTCTTCATTTTTGGCATAGTAATTGCATTTGACTTGAAGAGTTTCTTTAATATGTAAAATAGCTTGATATGAGAAAACAGAAGAACGAAACCGTAACACTAAATCAGGGCGATAGCGATATCACACTGGATTATGCCGAGCTGCGAAAAGCTGTATTGGTTTTGCGCGCCATCAACCATAAGCTGCGTCAGCGGATTATCGGGCTGTTGGAAGAAAGCGAAAGCATGACTGTAACCGATATTTACATCAAACTGCGACTTGAACAGTCTGTCGCTTCACAGCATTTAGCTATTCTGCGGCGTGCAGGAGTGGTTGATACGGAGCGACAGGGCAAGTTCATCAACTATTCGCTAAACCGGGACCGCATTGCGCAAATTTCCCGCCTGGTGGATGAGCTGGCTTCTTAATCAGGCTAGCCTTCTTTTCCTTCAATAAGCGCATACTTTTTTCATGACTTCTTTGGGAAGTTCATTTCTGTTTGTCAATGCCCCCAGCTTGACCCTGTGTGTTTATGCCACGATCTGATTGTAGCTGTTACAGTTCAAAGCAATAAAAAAGCGGTGCCGGACCTGAATCCGAAACCGCTTTTTCATTTTACAAACCTAGCTTCAGCAGCAATAGCGGAATAATTTCTCCAGCCTTTTGCTGCCTACACTAAAGCAAATTATTTCCTTAATAAGACCACAGATCGTGCTCAAAGTTGAAGATCTCCTGACGGATCCGTTCTGACTCCATAAGTAAGTCTGTACCGGAGAGGTAATCTTCAAGACGGCGGTCAAATACATTAGACTCTTTATAGATATAGCTTGAGAAGAACCGCATCTCAAACAGGTCCTCGTAGCTCATAGGGCTGGAGTCATTGGCAATATTGAACACGCGCTCCCTTGCCAGTACTTCGCGAGCTTCAGGGTAGTAAACCCAGAACATAGGGCGCTCATATCTGAAATTGCCATTATCATCAAACTCCTCGATAAGCGGTGCAATACCGAGGATGCGTACCTGCATGGTAGAGGTTTCCTCATCGAAGAACCAAATCTCCTTCAGGCGATAACGCTTGACGTCAGTAGGGTCAACTTCGTTGCGAACAACCTGGAAAGTCTCTTCGTACGTTTCCGGGTCTACGGTGGCGATGGTATCCACACTGGCACCCATTGAAGCTACCTCATCGGGCGTAAGGGGAATAGAGAACTTATCGTCCTCAGTGCTGTAAACAGTAATTTCACCAGCTTCAGCAGCTTCCATCAAAATGGTGAAAAACGGGCGCTCAGGATAAGCGAAAGCAAGGTTCATCTTCTCACGTACGTCAATGACCCGCCAGATGCGCTTTTCCCAGAAAATGTCTGCCTCACGGATATGGTCGTAAGGTAAAACGCGCTTCTCGAAGGTCAGGCGCTTTTCTACGATATCATCGAGGGGCTTGTCCGCATTCATCTCCCCTGACTCAGTCATGATGATGTTATCGGGGGTCTGTGCATTAAGCGGACCAGCGAGGAAGAACATCAACAATCCTAAGCTGAAAAATTTCAGAGCGATCTTCATGGCTGATTTTTTAATTTAATTTGTTTGAACGAGAATTTGACCACGGCCAAAAGCCTTAGGATGCGAAAAATACTGCTTTTCCTATGAAGGAAGAAAGTATAGCAGCGGATTAACACCACGTTTTTCCTTTTCGCGCCACCAGATGACCGCAAAAATAAACTAATCTGTTACAGTGGTGCGTTCTTGGGAATTATTCCGGCTAGATTGGATGTATAGTTTTCTGCTACGCACCAGCTTCCATGGTAAACCATCAAAGCTTTCCTGTATTAGAACTAACGGCGATTTTATAGCTGCTATTTTACAACCTGTGCAAAATAACAGAAATTCTTACCGTTCGGATTTTCAATATATTATAGCCCTTTCAGGCTGAGCTGACTACAGCCAGCTCTCCCGTTTGAAGAGCTGGCTGAAGCAGCTAAATTCGATAAGGTAAAAATACCTTACTTAATTTTAAATACCATTGAGTTGATCGGGCGGCCCACTTTATCACCAGGGCAACGAGCCTTCACATCATCATAGTAGTAGATATCGCCCGGCTTAGCCTGATTAACCAAACGGCGGGACTGATCATTGTATCGTGCGCCGGCGTTGATTACTTCAACAGGGTCCTGACGGGAAGCCACATAAACCAGGGTGAAGCCCTGAATCTGACAAGTGGCATCAAAGTCAAAGTTATCCAGGAATGCTCCTACACCGCCTTGCGCTTTGAAGGTACCGTTACCCATGGTTCCACCGCTAGACTGAGAAAGGCGGGCAACCGGGTCAGGAATTTTCTTGACGCGGAAGTCAAATGTAGTACTAGGCAGACCACCACCAGAAAGGATGATTTTTGCGTCACCTGGCTTATCTGCAGTGACCACATACTTACCACTGGCTTTATTTGTTGCCCGGATAGAACAACCGGAAGCCCGAACATCAAGATCGTTGGAAGACACACCGGAAGCAGAAACAGATACCGGGTTATCCACACCAATATAGAATACGTTCATCTTATCCGCAGAGACGGTTGCAGAGCGGGTACCTACTTCATATTCGTAGATGCTTTCCCCTTCTGATACTTCGCCGGTCAGCGGGTTACGGACTTCTACTTTCAGCTTCAGCTGCTTGTTACCTGTAGAGGTGGTGCGGGTGGTGTACTCCGCTTTTCCGCCTTCGCCTACAGAAACAGCACTGCCGTTAACGTAGATATTGATGTCATCCGGGTTGATCTGAGAGCTGTAGGTACCTACAGAAATCTCTGCCTTGAATGGATCACCCTTAATAACGTAGGCTTTCTCAGCCTGAACGACCGGGAAGAAAGAGTCAAACTCAACCACACGTCCACCGGCCAGCTCAGCCATACTGTTGATCAGTGCAGCTTCGGAGCTCTTTGCATCGGACTGCATCTGGCTCATAAGCGGGAGTACAGCAGCAAGGGGCATCTGACGGAATTTAAAGTCCGCCCAGCTGTTCTTGTCTTTGCTTGCCTTCCAGGTTTCGTCATCGATACCGAATGGCAGGTTGTTACCGATGTTTTCAATACGGTTGTTGATTTCTGCTTCTTTCAGACCGAAGGCTTTGCCATGGTTGCGGAGCAATTCCGTATAGATCTTAACAAGCTGATCCTTTGTCTTAATGATTTCAGCCTTGAGTTCTTCCCCACGGCCTTCATCGACAAGCATACGGGTAGTGATATCTTTGTTTTTCTTACCCTTTGGGACCACCTTACCATAGCTTTCGGTGTAGTCATCATCATCCACTTCACCGTTTTGGTTACCTGCGGAGTCAATCAGATTATCCCGAAGATCATTGACGTAGCTGTTGAAGCTGGAAATGGTTTCACGAACCTGATCCACGGCAGGTTCGATTGGGCGGTACTTGGCTTTGGACTCGTCGCTAAGCAGGCTTTTCAGCCCGCCTACTGTTTGCTCCAACTGAGACTCTACAGTTGCGATACTTTCTTTGTTACCGTCATCCAGTGTAAAGAAAGCATTCATTACCTCGGCCGATACGTTAAGGGCAAGTAGCGCGGTCAGCACCAGATACATGAGGTTAATCATGAGCTGCCGCGGTTCCTTAGGTATTGACATGCTATATAGCTTTTAGAAAATTCAAAAATAGGGATGCGTCAACTCAGATTATTTGCCAACGTTTGACATGGCAGAGATTACGTTGCCATACACGTTGTTCAGCTGTGCGTAAGTGCCGTTCAGCTGTCCGATGTTCTGGTTGAGTGCGTTGAGCTGCTCCTTGTATTGCTTGGTGTCTTCCAGTGAGTCAGACAGGTCAGCCATTGCTTCATTCAGTTTAGAGTAGAAGTTGCTCATGGCTTTGATCTGATCGCTCGTACCGGAAAAGTCCACCTCCTGTAAAGCTTTTAATGAAGATAAGCTTTTGGACATGGTTTGCAATTCAGAGAGCATGCCTCCAAGCTGCTGCTCCACAACTTCTCCGTTCAGAGGAGCTGCTGCAGGAGTATTAGGAGTGCCGCCGGCCGTCAGTGGTGCAATATTTGAGCTGTAATCGCTCAGGCCTGGGTACAACTTGTCCCAGTAGTAGTCAGGCTCAGGGCCGATAAGACCGAGGAAAAGGAAAATAAATGCCTCAACGGACAGACCGATGATCAACATTTCGGAAGCGCCTTCCCAGCTTTCCAGCTTAAAAAGTGCACCCATCAATACCACTGATGCACCGAGACCGATGATCAGGTTTTTAATGTACTTAAACCCTTTTGACTTCAAGAAACTCATCTTAGTTCTCTTTTAATAGTTTTGATGATCTAAATTCTTAGCAATTTGGGAGATTGATTCCTCCAAACTCTACCACATAATGCACTGCTCCTGATTGGTTACAGGCTTCAATAATTTTTTTCGCTTTTTCCCAGCAATCAAACCGGACATTTAAAGAAATGCCCCTCAAAACAGCGTCAATTACAGACTTGTCTGAGGCGTGAGAAAAGCTTTGATGAAATGATGAGGTGAGCTTATAGATAGAGGAGATAACCAAAAACATATTGGATGCATGCCTCTTATTCAAAGCATGCATCCAATAATAATTATGGTGTTATCATTAGAAATCGTTCAGTGAACGACCCAGGAAAGTCAGTGCACAACGGAACCCGATGTAGGACTTCGTTGTATCCTGATACTCCCAATGGCGTGTGCCAGTCTGAAGGAAATGCGCAACATCCTTCCATGAACCACCGCGAATCACTTTGCGCTTATACGCTTCAGGATCATCATCCTTTGCATCATAGCGGATATCGGGGTTGAGGTCATGCAGGAAAGAATATGCGTTGTCGTAGTAAGCGGTTACTGTCCACTCCGCAACATTACCGCTCATGTTGTACAGGCCGAAATCGTTAGGGAAGTAAGCATCTGCACGCACTGTGTAATAGCCACCGTCCTCAGGGTAGTTACCACGGCCAGGCTTGAAGTTGGCAAGCAGACATCCCTTAGCGTTACGAGTGTAGTACAAACCCCATGGGTACATCGCTACATCGTGGCCACCGCGTGCTGCATATTCCCACTCGTGCTCGGTTGGCAGGCGGAAGTCCTCAGAGTTGATACCATCGCCCCGTGTCAGCGCGTAAGTATTCCACAGCTTGGTACGCCAGTAAGCGAAAGCATTCGCCATATGCCAGTCCACACCCACTACCGGGTAGTCGTCAAAGGCAGGGTGCCAGAAATAGTTCCGCGTCATTGGCTCGTTGTAAGAGTAGGCGAAATCACGAACCCATACCAGCGTGTCCGGATAGACATTCACCTTGCGGCGCTGAATGAAGGCATTGCGCGGAGAACGCCCCTGATCATGTGCGGCCTTCTGCCAGTCGAACCACTCGTATTCGAATACCAGCTTACTGGCATCGAGTTCTTTCTTACCAGCAAAACGGTCATCGCCCTGATAGTACAAATCTTCCAGGGTTTCGTCTTCCCAGTCGATTTCATACTCCCAGTCGATCCGCTCTTCACCGTCTTCGGTTTCGACGTAGTGGTCGAGGTAAGAGTGAGCTAATGAATCCCGGACCCAGTTTACATACTGGCGGTATTCGTTATTGGTGATTTCGGTATCATCCATATAGAATCCCTGAATAGAGATGGCTTTCTGACGCTGCACGAACGTATTACTAACGTCCTGGTCAGATGGGCCGATGTGTAACGTACCGGAGGGTACGTAAACCATTCCATATGGATTAATTCCTTTCCAGTCCGGGCGGTCTAATACACCTACCAGCTGGCCGTTTTCACTGCTGCCACAGGACGCGGCAACAAACACTAGCAAGACTAGTGAAAGCTTGATTAATTGTTTCATGTTAACACCCTTGTTTTCCTTCAGAATATATAATGCGGTCTAATAAACGCAGTCGTAAATATAGGCTGTTTGCCTATCTTATCAAAAATTAATTTTTTTCTTTTCTGTTTCTGCCCACGAAAAGCCGGGCAGCTTACATTTTGAAAAGGGCTGGTACAGCAGGCTCCCGCTGTTTAACAGACTCGAATCAATGCAACCACTTTTGTGGTTAAAATAATTCTGCCCTGCCAATTTCCTTTTAGAAAAGAACCGGACCACCGAGCCACATCTGTCATTTCACGCCTTCCCACTCAAAATCAGAGGGAACGTGGGTTATAAATGATCTTGGGTGGACGGCCGGTACCCAGCGATTTATTCAGATTATAGCTGACCATAACTTCGTGCGAGCCATTGCTCACCTGATTCAAAGTAGACAGCGTAAAGTCATAGGCATAACCTACTGTGATATTATCACTCAGCTTGAAGCCAACGATTGCCGCTACAGCATCAATCGAATTGCTGTCGTAACCTCTAAACGAAGCCCCTGCTATTATATTGTCGTTGTAATGAAAAAGGGCAGCAATATCAGTTTGGGTCTGTATCAGGTCTGAACGCACCAACAACGCCGGATGGAAGCTGACCATAGAGCTGAGGTCGAAGTGGCCTTCCGCATTAAAGAAGAAAGCCCGGGAAAGGCGGATACTTAGTGCGTCCCCAACCGGCGTAACCGGCTCAGTAAGGTTACGGACGGCTAAACCGGCTTCAAACCGCTCCGTCAGCAGATAAAGGCCTGCTCCGTAAGTGAGCGCACTGCCTGAGACTGCAGTGACCGGCAGAAGATCATCGTTATGAATTAGGATTCCATCCGAAGGGGAATAGTCGCCATCCGGTGTGCGGAGTGCGGCACCATCGAGGGTGCGCTGGGCATACCCCACGCTGCCGCCTGCAGCAAGGATGCCCCAGCGGCCAAGCTCCACCTGATAGTTGTAGGATAGGGATCCGGTAGTGCGCTGCCGGGCCCCCAGTTCGTCATTCTCCAGGTTCAACCCAAAGCCGCTTCTAATCACGCTTACCGGCAGGTGCACGCCGATATTTTGAGTAACCGGATTGCCGGGAAGGCCCTGCCACTGCGACCGGTAGATGCCTGTAGCGACCAGAGAGTTCTCCATCCCTGCATAGGCGGGGTTCCAGTTAAATTTGTTCATCATGAACATGCTGTACTGAGCAGCCTGCTGAGACCAGCCTATACCGGTAATCAGCGTAACCAGAAATATTGTCAATAAATGCTTCATGCTTGCCGGGTTTGAAATTTTGATGATCATCCGTTGTTGTTTAGCAACTCAAGCGCTGCTGCTACCGTATCAACGGGGCGTTTACAGGCATATTCTTGGCACACATATATATTGGTGTCACCACCAGTACCCCTGCCAGCCAGCAAAGGCCAGTCTTCATTTGCTGTTACGGATGCCATCACAACAGCATTCGGGATAAAAGATTGTTGCAGATGTATGGCTTTAGCAGCAGCCTGTTGCCCTACTAAAGCTATTTCGTAATAGGGATAGCTTTGGTATAATAACGCGTTCGCCCAGCGCCCGAAAGAATTGGGGTACTGCTCTACAGAAGTTTTCACGCCCCGCAACATATCCACGGCTAATTGACTGAAGACCGGTTTGCCCAACAGCAGCCCGAGCTTTTGCAGGTTGTGAGCCATTGTAGAGTTGCCGGAAGGCGTCGCGCTATCGTAAAGCTCCCTTCGTCTAAGCGGGATATCTTCCTGGGACTGACCAGTAAAATAAAACAAATTATGCCCGGAATCAAGGAAGTGGTCCATCAGATACCCACATAAGTCTCCGGCTTGACGCAAAAGTGCTGTATCGAGATTGATTTGATAAACCTCGATGAGGGCTTCAATAAGAAGGGCGTAGTCGTCGAGAAAGGCATCATATTGTGCCATCCCTTCCTTGTAAGTGTGGAAAAAGGAAACACCATCGGGCTGCCTGAACTTGTCCAGCAGGAACTGAATATTGGCTACTGCTGTATCCAGATAGTCCTGCTCGCCAATTGCTGCATAGGCTTTGGCATAAGCCGTAGTCATCATGGCATTCCAGCCCAACAGAATTTTGTCGTCAAGCCCCGGGCGCACCCGCTGCTCCCTGGAATTGAACAGCTTCATGCGGCCGGCGGCGAGGGTAGCCTGTAATGCTTGCGGATCTTGTCCGCGAGCGGTGCAAAAATCATCATTAGAAACCGGCCGGTGCAAAATATTGGTGCCTTCCCAATTGCCGCCCGGGGTGATGTCATAAAACGAACAAAACACCTCAGCATCATCGCCCAGCAATTCTTGCACCTCCTCATAAGACCAAACATAAAACCTCCCCTCCTCCCCTTCTGAGTCTGCATCAAGTGCAGCGTAGAAGCCACCTTCCGGACTGGTCATTTCTCGTTTGACCCAGCCCAACGTTTCCCGTAAGGTGGTTTCATAAAGTGGATTGGGCGTGTGCCTATGGGCATCCGCCAGCAACCCTGCGAGAAGGGCATTATCGTACAGCATCTTTTCGAAATGAGGCACCAGCCATTTCCGGTCAGTGGCGTAGCGGGCAAAACCGCCGCCAAGCTGATCATAAATACCGCCTCGTATCATTTGACTCAGTGAAAAATGAAAGTGCTGCAGCGGCGCTTCATCACCTGACAGGTAAGCGTATTCCAGTAAGAACCGCAGCCCCATCGTACCGGGAAACTTCGGTGCACTGCCAAAGCCGCCGTGTTTGCGATCAAACGATTGTGCCAGGTTTTCGTAAATGGCTTTGGGGCCACCCGTGGAGAAAAGTTCCTCCGAAGGAACATTCAAAAGGTCCTCTTTAAGAAATATGGTGTCGCTTCCAGCCACAGAGTCCATTAGCCGGCCAGCCTGCTTTTCCGCTTCCTCATACCGGTCATGAAAAGCATCTTTCATATACTGTAGTACCTGAATCCAGGAGGGGCGGTTATGCATTGGCCGGGGCGGGTAATAAGTGCCTGCGAAATAAGCTCTGCGGTCAGGCAGCAGGAAACAATTTAAGGGCCAGCCACCGCTTCCGTTTATCACCTGGCAAACTTCCATATAAATCTGATCGACATCAGGCCGTTCCTCACGATCCACTTTAATGTTGACAAAATGCTCGTTCATAAAAGCGGCAACTTTGTCATCTTCGAAACTCTCCCGCTCCATTACGTGGCACCAATGGCAAGTGCTGTAGCCTATGCTAACCAGAATTGGCTTATTTTCCGCTTTGGCCTTTTCGAAAGCCTCTGGTTTCCAGGCATACCAATGGACAGGATTGTTAGCGTGTTGCAGAAGGTATGGGCTCGTTTCTTGCCGTAGTCGATTCATATATAAAGCAGTGCTTTATGGAAGAACGGGAAGGCAGCAGCTGTAGTTCACGGACAATCCAATTCCAGTGAAGCCTGAATCAGGCAGACAAAATTTGGATGAGGTTGTCATTACCCTGCATACGGGCATGATCGATGGGGGAATGCCCTTTATGGTCTTTCACTACCGTATTCGCACCGTGGGCCAGCAAGATGCGGGCGATGTCGGCCTGCCCAAATGTTGCAGCGAATGTTAATGCTGTGGCACCGGTGTGATTTTGAATATTCACGTTGGCACCTTTGGACAGCAGCATCTTTACAATATCATTGTGCCCTTTGTAGACCACTCCCATCAGCGCGGTGTTCCCGGAAGCATCCTGTGCATTAATATTGGCACCTTTTTCCAGGAGGAACTCCGCTATAGCCTGACTACCGGTATAGGTGGAAAGCACCAAAGGCGGGAAACCACGCTGATCAGGAATATTAATGGATTCGGGGTTAGACTCAATTGCTGCAGCTACGCCTTCCAGGTCATTGGACCGGATAGCATCGAACAGTTTTTCGTTCATAGAGCGTCATGTGTAGTTGGTTTCTAAATCTCAGATATCGCCAAGATAACGCCCGTTTCACCCTGTAAGTTCTTCTGTCGATACAGGAAGCAGTAACGCTTTGCAGTCTATAACCCGAATTCAGGCAATCGCATAGGAAGTCAACCGGCATTTGACCTTAAGGATCTGGCGGATTTCCTCCAGCTCCACCGTGTAAGGCTTGTATACGTGGTCATTATCAGAAATCAACCGAAGGCTGGTGACCCGGTCTCCTTCGCGGACCTGCTGAATCCGCTTGGCCACAACAGAGTCCGTAACCACAACATAAACATGGTTATCCCGCAAAGGCTCCCCTCTTTCGATAGGGTCGCATACGACGAGGTCTCCGTTAGTGATGGTCGGCATCATGCTGTCCCCCTGAATCTCAAAAGCGATCAGTTCTCCATCGAGGTTAGGGATGGAAAACTTGGTAAGATTTTTCAGGTAGGAGCTATCCTGATGCTCAAGTGCGTAGCCAGCCATGGCCTGGTCAGAAACCAGAGTGATATTGCTCCGGCTGCCCATTTGTCGCTCATTAATGGAGCGCACCGGGATTTCTCCCGGCTTGGTTGCGCCATCGGCAAAAATATCATCCGCAATCCCAAAAAGGTAGTTCGCATCGACACCGTAAGTTTCAAACAGCCGGTGCAACTGATCAACTGTTATATTCCGTTGCCCTTTCAGGATACTATTGATGACGTGATTATAAGTCCCTAAATGCTTGGCAATATCAGACTTACCTTTGATTAGGTTCAGGCGCTCCAGCTCATAGTAAACATCCTTAAAGCGCTGATTTACAATGTGGTCGGAAAAATCTGCCATTTTAAATGAAAATGTTTTAAAATAAACTTGCTTTTTAAAAACTTATTGTTTTATATTTGTAGCAAGAGATGAAACAATAACTCAATTTGTTGCGAAAGATACAAAACGTTTTGCAAAAAACCTAATTCATATGCCTACCTACCAACAACATAAGTATGCCGTGCGGGAGAAGGAGCAGACTGCCGCCCGCCAGTCCAGTGAGGAAAAGGTGCTTAGCCGTTCTTCCCGCCCTGCCCTTCATTTGCCGACTCTGCAAGAGCTCTTGCATAAGCTTGGCGTTGGCCTCCAAAAGCTATTTACCGCACTGCGGTTCCGTTTTCACCAGGCCACCGGTGGTACGTTGAGCGAGGTCCGCCTGCCATGGTTCAAAATTGCGCTGGCCGCAATCGCCTTCTTTATCCTGACTCAGAAAAACATACAGTTTTCGATCAATATGAAGTCGCCGGTGTCCCGTTTTTCTGATGACCGTGAAGCGGACGGGCAGGCCGAACAGATGTCGCTGGCTCAGCCCATATCCCTGAAAACGAGCGCTGCCCAACTGCCTTCCGTGTCCCAAAACCAGGTAGTGGCCTATGTGGAGCGCTTCGGCAAAGTTGCACAGGCAGAGCAAGATAAATACGGTATACCTGCCAGCTTTAAAATGGCACAAGCCATATTGGAAAGCCATGCAGGGCTGAGCGAAGCAGCAAAATCCCGGCACAACCACTTTGGTGCTCCATTGGCCAACCGTATTTTCGACAGCGCCTGGGAGAACTGGCGTGCTCACAGCCTGATGCTGGTCAGGTATTTCCCTGAATTAGCCGGTCGGCAAGCGCCGGCAACGGACTGGGCTGCTGCCTTGCAGCAATCGGACCTGGTCAGTGATAAAAGCTATGCAGAAAAATTAATGGCGGTCATTCATCAGTACCAACTGGACAAACTGGATTAGCCTAAGAATTTCTCATTAAGTGGTTTTCTCATGATTGAAGCAGGCCGCCCCATATGCGGGGCGGCCTTTTTTTTTGCCAGGAGCCCAAAAGCGTGTTACCACCTTCTTAATGCGCCCCTATCCAAAAACATGTTTTCCCAGACAGTGTTATTGCAAATAAATCCCGTTGCTCATGTCCACTTATTCCAGCTTCAATCTGAATTACGCGCCCGGCGTTCAATCGCTTGTACCTATTTTGTATACCGCCTGGGCGGACCATATCCTTACACCTACTGAAATAAAAATGCTGCGCCGGCTGGCAGAGGAAGCGCCTTTCCTAACCGCTGAAGATAAAACGACGCTACTTCAGTGGGGACAGCCTACCCGCCCTCCTTCTCCTCATCTTTTTCGCTATTGGGAAGTCGAATTGCAACGGGCAGCCGGGCAACTGCCTGCCGACAAACCACAAACCCTTGCAGAGCTGGGCCTTTATATGGCTCAACAGGCAAGCGAGCAGCCGGAGCAATGGGATTCACCAGAAATTTTACAATACCTCACAGCATTTGAAGCCGCTCTTGGGCAGGTCAGCCTGGATACGCACCGGTTCATTTTCAATCTGCCAGAGCCCGACCCGGAAGGGCAGGCACCGGGCACGCCATCCCATCAAGACCTGAAAGCGGTGCTCGATGGAGACTTCGGCGATATTAGAGACCGGATGCGCACCTTCCTTTCCGACCCTGTTTTCCGATATAAGGAATACAGCGGCAGGAACGCCCACCGGGAGCAGGTACTGCAGTGGCTCAACCTGCTCTCTGAGCAAGGTTTTGGCGCACTCGCCTACCCATTTGCCCAGGGCGGGCAACAGGATATGGGCACCTACGCCACAGTCTTTGAAATGCTGGGCTACCACGACCTCAGCCTGGCTATCAAATTTGGCGTACAATTTGGATTATTTGGCGGTAGCGTACAGCAACTGGGCACCGCCCCCCATCACAAAAAATACCTTGAAGCCATCGGTAAAGGGGAACTACTGGGATGCTTTGCCATGACTGAAACCGGTCATGGCTCAAACGTACGCGGATTGGAGACCACCATCACCTATGATGTTAAAAAAGAAGAATTTGTAGTACACTCTCCAAAGGAAGAATCTGGCAAAGAGTACATAGGCAATGCTCTTCATGGGGAATTAGCCACCGTATTTGGGCAATTGATTGTAAAGGGGGAAAGCCATGGCATCCACGCTATTTTGGTCCCATTACGGGACAAATCCGGAGCCACCCTTCCCGGTATACGGGTGGAGGATTGCGGTACCAAACTGGGGCTCAATGGCGTAGACAACGGGCGCATCTGGTTCGATGCAGTTCGAGTGCCCCGGGCCAATCTGCTTAACCGGTTCGGTGATGTTTCCAAAGAAGGTCAGTACAGCAGCCCTATCGAAAGCCCGGCCCGCCGGTTTTTCACCATGCTGGGCACACTCGTAGGCGGGCGGGTATGCGTACCCCGGGCTGGCTTAAGCGCTGCCAAATCGGGACTAACCATAGCCATTAAATACGCACTCAAACGGCGGCAGTTTGCGCCCCGTCAGAACGAACCGGAAACCTTATTGCTTGACTACCCGAGCCATCAGCGCCGCCTGATGCCAAAGCTGGCTAAAGCCTATGCTCTGCATTTTGCCTTAATGGAACTGAGCAGGCGTTTTGTAGCTCACGAAGAAGAGGACATGCGGGAAATAGAAAGCCTGGCCGCCGGGCTGAAGTCCGCCGCCACCTGGTTTACTACCGAAACCTTACAGGAATGCCGGGAAGCCTGCGGGGGCAAAGGCTACCTTTGGGAGAACCGCATTGCCGACCTGAAAGCCGACACCGATATCTTCACTACCTTTGAAGGGGATAACACGGTACTGGCGCAGCTCGTGGCCAAGGGCCTGTTATCGAAATTCAAAAAAGCCTTTAATGAAGAAGGCAACCTGGCATTACTCCGTTATGTTTCCAACCGGGTAACCACAGCGGTCACGGAGCAGAACCCCTTCGCCGTGCGCAACACCAGCCGAGGGCATCTGCTCAGCGAAGAATTTCACAGTAGTGCCTTTGATTTCAGAGAGAACCGGCTTACGGCTTCCTTAGGGCAACGCTTACGGGGGCACATCAAAGCAGGTATGCCTTCTCATGAAGCCGCCATGAAGTGCCAGCCTCATATGATTGCCCTTGCCGAGGCTTACGTGGACCGGGTGACCCTGGCTGCTTTTCAAAAAGCACTCCGGCAGGATATGCCGGCAACGGCTCAGACCGCTCTTCGTACATTATATCAGCTTTATGCTTTGCACACCATAGAGTCCCACAAAGGCTGGTACCTGGAAAGCGACTACATGCTTGGCGTCAAAACCAAGGCTATCCGCAGTGAAGTGGACCGGCTGTGCGCAGAAGCCCGAACGTGGGCTAATGTGTACGTAGAGGCATTCGCAATTCCCAATCCACTACTCGGGGCCGCAATCGTACAATCCAAAGATAAATCATGAAAACTCTTATCTTGCCCATTCCCTAAACAGGAGCGAAAAAGCAGTCCCGTATGAAATCAGTCATCCAAAATATTTTTATCGCAGTGGTTAGCGCTGCCTGTACTTTCCTGTTCATGCAGCGGTTCTACCAGCTGCCACAGACTGTGGCTCAGCCCGCTGCTACAGCTCAACCATTACTAACCGGACAGGAACCTTCCGGCCCAATGCCCAACAGTGAAGCGCCAATTAATCAGCGCCCCCGGGCATGGGCGGAAAGCCCTATTGAGGACTTCGTCAACACCTCCAAGCTGGTCACATCAGCAGTGGTGAACATCAACACGCTAAGTGCCAGCGGATACCGGGTCTCTTCCGGCTCCGGGGTGATCATAGCTACAGACGGCTACATCATCACCAACCACCATGTGATAGAGGATGGCGCCAAATACGAAATCACCATGTATGACAAGCGTAAGCTCGAAGCTGAGCTTATAGGTTCCGACCCCACTACCGACCTTGCGCTGCTCAAACTTGACGTCCGGGGGCTTAAACCAGTACTTTACGGTGATTCCGACAAAGTGGAGGTTGGACAGTGGGTCCTCGCTGTGGGCAATCCCTTCAACCTTTCTTCTACTGTGACTGCAGGTATTGTGAGTGCCAAAGCACGCAATATCAATATCTTGCGTGGATCGTACAGCATCGAGTCTTTCATACAAACGGATGCCGTAGTCAACCCCGGCAACAGCGGAGGCGCACTGGTGAATGAAAAAGGCGAACTAATCGGCATCAATACGGCCATCATCAGCGAGTCGGGTGGCTACGAGGGCTACTCCTTTGCTATTCCCGCTAATCTGGTCCGGAAAGTGGTACGCGATATCCGCGAATTCGGCACAGTGCAACGGGCTATCCTTGGCGTAGGCATCGCTGAAGTCACCGGCGAGATCGCCCAGCAGCAGGCATTGCCAGGCGTAGCGGGTGTCTATATCAACAGCGTCAGTCAGGGCAGTAGCGCAGCAGAAGCCGGTCTGCGGGAAGGCGACGTGATCATCAGTATCAATAATGCCAGTACCAACTCTGTGCCTGAACTGCAGGAGCAGATCGCCCTATTCCGCCCTGGCGACAAAATAAGCCTGGAGTTTTACCGGCAGGGGCAGAAATTCCGGCGGGACAACGTGGTGCTGCAAAGCTTATCGGAAGCCGGTAGCCGGTAAAAGATCAGCTACTGACCGGCACGAGTGCTTTGAATAATGTGGTGTGCTCCTCTACATCAAGCTCATAGCTTGTCCCGGCAGGTATAAAGAAGGCTTCTCCCTGCGCGAAGACCTGCTCGTCGTTACCGGAGACAACTGTTCCTTCGGTAACGAGTACAATCTCTGCTGTCTTAGGAGGCTCAGGCTTGTAGTATATCTTACGCTCCGGGAAGTATAGCCGGTTAAGCTGAAAGTCGGCTGCCGGTGTTTTATAGGCTGCTTCGAAGCTGTTAAGCGCTTCTCCTTCCAGAACTTCCGGTGTGACCGCATCAAACTTCAGGTGGCTTAGCAGCATAGGCACATCCACATGCTTGACCGTTAGGCCGCCCCGGAAGACGTTGTCTGAATTGGCCATGAGTTCCACGTTGACGCCTTCCAGGTAGGCGTGCGGTATGCCCGCGCCCTGAAAAATGCCTTTGCCCGGGGGGATGTGCACGAGGTTGAACAAGTAAATGGAAAAAATGCCCCGGTCATAATCGCCATCTTCACCCCCATACTGCTCGAATGCTCGTTTAGCCCAAAAATCAGGATGCGCCTTATCTGTCAGATGGGCCTGCGACAAACGGGACTGAAGGGGTTGCAACACCTCATCTACCTGCTCCTGTGGCCACTCCATGATGGTTTTGTACAAACCATAAATACCCGATTCCTTCAAGAGAGGATGCAATGATGAGAAGGCTGGCTCTGATTCAAGTGTAGCTGCAATCTCAGCCTCCGACCTGAACCCATGCAACAGCCAGAAATCCGTGAGGGCAACCATCACCTCTGGCTTGTGGTTGTCGTCTTTAAAGTTACGGTGATGCGCTGAAAGCGGGACCCCGGCTTCATTTTCTGCAGCAAAGCCCTTCTCCGCCTGCTCTTTGGTGGGGTGTGACTGAATAGACAGCATCTCCCGTACATCAAGGACTTTAAATAGAAATGGTAGCTGATCGCCAAACTGCGTCCGGGAAGCGCCCAGTGCCGAAGGATGGGCAAGCAGCCAGTCTCTTAGCAAAACTTCTTCACCACCATCGGTCAGCACTGCCGGGCCACGGTCGTGCACACCCATCCATAACTCTGCGAAGGGTTCCTGATCAGGATTGTTCTGCTGAATCAATTCAGGAATATATTCATATCCGCCCCATGCGTAATGTTGCACGACTCCTTTAAGCGGATATAGCGTTTCGTTTTTCTTCATTTCGATGCCTTTACTGTAATGGCTAAGATAAAAACTCCCTTCGGATAAACGCCCGAAAGCGCCCCGCTCTTAATGCAAAAACGAGGTAGTGGCTTATGCTGCATGCAAAAGAAGACCTGCCTGCACAGTCAACCCCCAAATCAGGCACCAAAAAACAACTCATTTGTGACAACCCAAAGCACCAAAAACAAAAACAAACCAAAAATAAAAACAAACTAAACAGCTGAAAAACAAAAAACTAAATAACAAAAACAAACTCCAGAGTGTAACACACTGGATTTAGCAAATAAATCCCCTGATCTTTGGTGGAAGCAAATAAAGAGCATTGGAAAGGCTTATCCTCCTCTAATCTCTCCACCTTAAACAAACCACAACAACTAAGGCCGCATGTTTTATACCAGGCATGATTTTATCAAGCCTTAAAATTATCTTCTCCGGGGGATAACGATTCACCCTTACTTTGAACAACCTCCTGACCAAACATTCTCTGACAACACAACTTCAGATAGCTCCTCCGGGAGCTTTCTGTGTTTTTGGCCCAGCCGTTGTGACCCAAATCACTGATTAACCACCCGCGTGCCTGCATCTTTGTAAAAAAACAACAAGACCATGTTTGGAATATTCAATCAAATATTTGGAGGCAGTGCAGATGCCGTTGACGTGAAAGCTTTAATCGATCAGGGTGCACTCCTTATTGATGTACGCACCACGGCAGAGTTCAACAGCGGTGCCGCACCTGGCGCTAAGAACATTCCATTGCAGGAGCTGCAGCACCATATTGGCAAACTGAAGCAGACAGGAAAACCGGTAGTAGCCTACTGCCGTTCCGGCAACCGCAGTGGCATGGCTGCCCAGATTCTGAATGAAAAAGGCATCGAGGCTTACAATGCAGGCAGCGTTGGGCAAGTACGCCAGATGCTGGCTAAGTAAAAGGAAAGAAAACGGTATGAATCAAAGAGCGGAGATGGGCATAGCCTTGATCCGCTTTTTTTGTTGCCGCCACTCCCATAGCGCATAACCTGCAACCACAACGTACTCCAATGCAACCAGCCATTGATGTTCCTGATATTCCAACCCGGCATAATTGGCATAGGTCAGCAGGATAAGACCTGACCAGAGTACCGGAAAGCGATAAGGCGTAAAGGTGCAAAGCATCAATGGCAGAGCAACGTACCAGGGATGTACGGTGGGGGTAAAAGCCAGGTATAGCAAAATTGCTGCCAGGCAATACTGCATGAGCCCGGGGAGGCGCAATGCTTCACCTTTCAGGGAACGGAAACCCGCACGTATGGCCATAAGAGTCACTCCGGTGAATGTGCCCAATGCCAGTGCCGGCCCGATTATGGCGATCTGATTATACCCTGTCAGCTGAATACCCAACCAGCGCAGCAGATAGTAAACGCTGGCATTGAACTCAAAACGCCGGAAGTACAGGTCGAGGCTGCTGCCAAATCCATTCAGGAAGGCTTCACCCAGCAGGGGCGCAAACAACAAAAGCAAAACTCCGCCCAAAAGGGCAAAATACTGCAGGCTGCGCTTCCAGCCCAAAACGGGGATCAGGAACATTAAGAATAACAGCGGCAACAACTTGGCAGCAACAGAAAGTGCCATCGCCACTGCGCTTGCCCACCACTTTTGCTGGTGTAGCCACCAGAAACTTAGTACCAGAAAACCAATCATGACGCCTTCGAAATGTAAGTTCCCAATCGTTTCTATCAGAATCAGGGGGTTGAGCAAATACCAAAGCGACCGTTTGGGCGAAAGCCCCATCACCTCCAGCAGTCGTGGCAGGAATACGATCGTGCCGATATCTGCCAGCAGCAAAAATGCTTTCATCAACAGCGTACTGCCATAAATGCTATCCGGAGCCAGCCAGCAGGATATACCAAATACGGCTTGCGCCACCGGCGGATAAATGGTGAAATATTCCGGGGAATTGAGTTGTCTGAACAGGTCTTCTGTAAGCCCTGCAGGCGGATTGGGCAATGCCTGATAGTACGCGGGCAGATGCTCAAAAGGGTTAATGCCGTTGAGCAACAGCCGGCCATCCCAAATAAAGCGATAGAGATCATCGGATAGCTGCGGCATAGCGGGCAGGATGATCAGACGGGCAGCCACCGCCAGACCAAGGTACCAGTCAAGTGGTATACCTTCAGAACGATAACACAGCCACAGGTAGCCCAGAAATGCAGGCAGGTAGAAAAGCAGGAGTTCAAAAAAATCAGACTGCCCCGGGCCATAAGCCAACCCGGTAACCGATAACAGCAACAGCCCGCTACCCAGCCCAAACCGCACCCGCTCAGACATAAAAACCTACTTGATGCTCAGGTGACGCAGGGTGTAGTAAAAAATAGCTCCATAGCCCAGCGCCAGCATAAAATGAAAGACCAGGAAAGTGGTATTCTGAATATAAAGCCCGCCCACTACTGCTCCGGCAAAGTACAGCGCCAGCAAACCTTCCATCACCGTGGTCCAGGTGATCTTTTTGCTAAGGTACTTATGCTTACGGAAGCTGTCGCGCATGGTTTTAATGTTGAACTTGGGCGTGCGCACAAATGGTGACTTTTTACCGCGGAACCCCTGTAGTACCGCCACGGTATTGTGCAGCGAGAGCCCCATCGACAAAGCCAGGAATAGAGGGAACAGGAAAATGAATTTAAACAGGGCTTTCCCGAACGAGTCCCTGTGCACGGGGGCCTGCACATTAGCGACATAGTAAATACCAATAACAGAAAGCAGCCCCACCAGGAAATAAGCAAAAAAGTTCTTGCTAAAGCCCAATTCAATCAGGTCGCCCAAAAGGAACAACAGCGGCACACTAGATACACCGGTGATAAACACAAACAGGAAAATGGAACTCGCCAGCAGGTGACTCGTCGCATGTATTTTCTGATTCAGGGTAAAGGTGGTGGACCGCCATACCGCAGGCAGCATTTTCTTAGCCGTTTCCGCACCGCCCTTCATCCAGCGGAATTGCTGGGACTTCAGGCTGTTCATTTCCACCGGCAGCTCCGCCGGCGAGCCAATATGCTCCAGGAAGTGGATGCGCCAGCCTTTCATTTGCGCCCGAATACTGAGGTCGAGATCTTCCGTCAGCGTGTCGGCCTCCCATCCACCAGCATGCTCGATCGTCTCCCGCCGCCAGACACCAGCCGTACCGTTGAACTGCAGCAGATAATCTCCTGACATGCGCCCCACCTGCTCTACGGTAAAGTGGACATTCAACTGCAGCGCCTGCAGGCGGGTAATCAGCGAATAATCCTGATTGATGTGTTCCCACCGGGTTTGCACCACACCTACTTCCGGATCCTGGAAATGAGGGATGGTTTGTTGCAGGAAATCTGGCCGGGGCAGAAAATCAGCGTCGAAAATGGCCACAAATTCGCCCCGAGCATACTCCATGCCATCACGTAAGGCCCCCGCCTTAAAGCCCTGCCGCTTTTCCCGGCGGATTTGCTCGATATTGAAGCCCTTCGCCCGAACGGCCTCCACTTTCTTACGCACCACCTCGATGGTCTCATCTGTGGAATCGTCCAGAATATGGATTTCAAAGCGGTCTGTAGGATAATCGAAAGCGGCCACGCTGTCGATCAGGCGCTCAATAACATACAGCTCGTTATAGATAGGCAACTGCACGGTCACGAACGGCCATTCTTCAGCAGCAGCATCAGCCAGTACCAGGGTCTCCCCCTTGTCTTCTCCGTAGCGGCTGGCCCTGGCGCGTTTTAATTCGCCGTGTTGGTTAACCGTAAGGGGTTCTTGTGCGGCAGTTTGCGGTGCGGCGCCTCCTTTTTGGTACTTCTTGTAGTGATAAAGGAGGTTGAATTGCATCACACAGTAAACCGTGATGTAAAACAGCGCAATCGTATAAATGGCTAAAACCGAATAGGCGAGTATGGATATCATGCCCGAAACTTTAAGTTCACAGTTGGTTAAATCAATTTGAAAATGGTCCAAAGGATTTTATGGCCCGCAAGGATACTCCCTTTGACGGTACCTGAAACCTTTGAGACACCGATGCGGCGACGGTATTGTACGGGTACTTCTGTGGACTTGAACTGTAGTTTTGCAGCTTTGACCTGCATCTCCACGGTCCAGCCAAAATTAGGGTCCCGCATATCCAGCTCCAGCAATCTGGCATATTTAATGGCTCGGAAAGGGCCTAAATCGGTAAATCGATAGTTGTAGATCAATCGGATGAGTGTGGTAGCCAGCCAGTTACCGAAAATCTGCTGGGGCTGCATGGACCCAGGCTCCAGGTCTCCGAGTGCCCGTGAGCCAATCACCAGATCGTAGTTTGATTCGATTATAGGCTGAACTACTTGTGGTAGTTCTTCAGGATGATCAGAGTAATCTGCATCGAGGAACACAACAATATCGGGCCGCTCTTGTTGAGGGCGGCGGGCAATATGTTCCATTCCTTTCAGGCAGGCATTGCCGTAGCCTTTTTGGGGCTGCAGCAAAACGGTAGCACCGCCGGCAGCAGCAACAGCCGCTGTATCGTCGGTACTGCCATTATTACATACAATCACTTCCCTGACCCACTCGTTGGGAATGTCTTGCAGTACTTTTCCTATAGAATCTTCCTCATTGAAAGCAGGAATGATGACGTCTATTACCGGTTTGCTCAATATTCACCCTGATTTGCGGCAAAGGTACAGCAAATATCATCAACTTAACTGTCCTCCCTGCAACATTTAATGGGTTGACACAGCCCTGGATTTCGGAATACCTGCACAAGCACAAAAAAGCACCAACATTTCTCTATTTTTGGGCCACTGTACAGAAATCATGGATTGCCCCGTTATTAGGAGGACAATCTTTAATGCATAATTTTGACCCATGAAGAACGTGCCCTACATCGTACTCGGGCTGTGCCTGAGCCTGGCTTTTTTCTCCTGCGACAACGAAGCGGATTTCCTGACTGGCGGCGAATTCGAACTGGAATTCTCTTTGGATACCCTGCGCTTTGATACCGTTTTCACGGAACTGGGCTCCGCTACGCGTTTCTTTAAGGTCTATAACCGCAGCAGCAATCCTGTGCTGATTGACGCAGTGGCTCTAACCGGTAACGAAGACGGCAAATTCCGTATGAACGTCAACGGCACCGCAGGCGACCGGGTGGAGCAGGTGGAAATCTGGGCCAATGACAGTATTTATGTCTTTGTGGAAGTGACCATCGATCCCGATGCCCCGCTCTCCATCAGCCCTTTTGTCATCGAAGACCAGGTGGTGTTTGAAACCGGCGAAAAACGCAGCAGCGTCCTCCTGGAAGCCTGGGGGCAAAACGCCAACTACTTCCCCAGCCGCTTCAACCGGGGTGTGCCAACGCTGCTCACCTGCAACAACCAAACCATCGTATGGGACGACCCTAAACCCTATGTCATTTACGGACAGATTCTGATTGACAGCTGTGCGCTGGAAGTAGCTGCCGGTACGCGGATTTATGTGCACGGCGGCATTGCTCAAAATGATCTCTTCGGCACCTTTAATGATGGCATTATCTATACCCTGGCCAATGGGCAGATTCATTTTAAAGGCACGGCGGAGGACTCCATCGTCGTGCAGGGCGACCGCCTGGAGGAAGGCTTTGCAGAAGAGCCCGGTCAGTGGCAGGGCATCATCATCGGGCGGGGCTCCAAGGGCAATACGATGAGCTATACAACGGTCAAGAATTCCATATTTGGCGTCTATGTGGATTCTGTAGGGCAGCTGACCGCCCGTAATTCCCGCTTTTACAATACCAACAGCAGCGGCATCATTGGCTTCCACAGCCGCATTGACCTTGAAAACTGCCTGGTGTACAACAACTTCGCCAATTCCGTGCAGCTGGTCAACGGGGGCGACTACAACTTCGACTACTGTACGGTAGCCAGCTACGGTGTGGACGCCTCCGCCATGTCCCTGTCCAACTTTTTCTGCTACGACAGCCCCTTCACCTGTCAGGTGCGGAACGACTACCGTATCCGGGCCAACTTCCGCAACTGTATCTTCTTCGGTACCAGCCGGGATGAGCTGCAGTTTGCAGATGTGAGCGGGGGCAGTGTGCCGCAGCTCTTTCAGGTACAATTTGAAAACTGCATCGTCAAAGTCGACCAACTGCTCGAACAGCAGGAGGGGCTGTATGCCAACTTCCTGGAATCTGATGCCTGTATCAACTGCATCAACGGGGAGCGGACAGACACCCTCTTTGCCGACCCTAATGGCGATGTTTACCTCCTGGATAGCCTGTCCATTGCGGAAGGCATGGCCCGCCCCCTGCCTGGCATTACTACCGATCTTGTAGGTAATGAACGGGACCCCGTTGCCCCGGATATTGGCTGTTTTGAGTACCAATACTAAAACCAAAATTTCAAGCCCAACCCATGTCACCATTTTTATACGGAAAGCATCATCTCACTGCCGGGCTGTCGCTCAGCATCAGCCGGCAGCATAAAACCGGGGAATTAGACCGTGCTCAGCGGGAAAAGGTAGCGGCTTCGGCTCAGATCGTCCGCAATTTTGCCAAAGGCAGGGATGCGGTCTATGGCATCAACACCGGCTTTGGCCCCCTGTGCAGCACCAAAATATCACCGGACGACACCGCACAACTACAGCACAATCTGCTCATGAGCCATAGCGTGGGCGTAGGCTCTCCCATTCCCCAACAGACGGCCAAGCTCATGCTCATCCTTAAGGTGCATGCACTGGCGCAGGGGTTTTCGGGTATTTCCCTGCCTACCCTCGATCGCATCCTCTGGCATATCGACCAGAATGTTATCCCGGTGGTGCCCAGGCAGGGCTCCGTGGGAGCTTCGGGCGACCTGGCACCGCTTTCCCACCTGTTTTTGCCGCTCATCGGTCTGGGGCAGGTGCACTACAAAGGACAGGTGGTGCCTACGCCAGAGATGCTGCAAAAAGAAGGACTTGCCCCATTGCAACTGCAGCCCAAGGAAGGCCTCGCCCTGATCAACGGTACACAGTTCATCACCGCTTTTGGAGTGGAGGTAACCGACCGCCTGCAAGCCTGCCTGAGTCAGGCGGACCTGATCGGGGGAATGATGATTGAAGGGCTGTTGGGTTCCGTTGCGCCTTTCCACCCGGAACTGCACAACATGCGCCCTTACAAAGGCAACCAACATGTGGCTGCGCGCATACGCGCATTGCTGCAAGGCTCCGAAATCCTCAACTCCCACAGCCATTGCGACCGGGTGCAGGACCCTTACTCCCTGCGCTGCATCCCTCAGGTGCATGGGGCTTCCCGCAATGCCTGGCTGCACCTCCGGGAAACCCTGGAAATTGAGCTCAACTCCGTCACAGACAATCCGATCATCGTGAATGAAGAGCTCTCGATCAGCGGGGGCAATTTCCACGGGCAACCGATGGCCCTGCCGCTGGACTATGCCTGCCTGGCAGCCTCGGAAGTTGGCAATGTTTCCGACCGGCGCTGCTATCTCTCGCTTACAGGCATAGATGGTGCCGTCCCCAAATTGCTGATGCAAGAGACCGGGACGAATTCCGGGTTTATGATCCTGCAATATACGGCGGCTGCCCTGGCGAGCGAGAACAAGAGCCTGTGCTTCCCGGCCAGTGCTGACAGTATTTCGACTTCACTGGGGCAGGAAGACCACGTAAGTATGGGCTCCATTTCCGGCCGCAAAGCCCTGCAGGTCGTAGGCAATCTGGAGCGGATACTGGGGATCGAACTCGTATGCGCAGCTCAGGCATTCGACTTCCGCCGGCCACTAAAGTCGAGCCCGCTGATGGAAAACCTGCACGCCCGGGTACGGGAAGAGATTGCATTTGCGGACAAGGACCGGGTATTCGCTACCGATCTGGATAAAGGGGCGGAGCTGGTTCGGGAGCGCGCGCTGATTGAGGTGGTGAAGCAGAGCAGTCAGGATATTGGTACTGAATTTGAGGGATTGTTTGAAAAATTTTAACGAGGCTTACCATTAATCCACAATTACTTTCCCTACTTGCAACGCGGCCCCGGACTGGCTTATTTTATACAAGTAAAAGCCTGAAGGGAGCAGGTCCGTGTCCCAAACATACTGCCCGTTTATTTCTGCCTGATGCACCAATGCACCGCTTTCATTATAAATGTCCAGGCGGGCCGATCCTGAAGGTGCCTCGCTTTCAAAAGACAAGGGCCCACGTACAGGATTGGGATAGACCCGATAGGCGTTTTGTGGCTTGGCCCATGCTGAAGCACTCACTACCTCTCCAATCGGGTTGGTTCTGACCAGCCATGTTGTTGATGTAGCGCTTGGCCCAGAGAAAGGTGTGTATTGCCCGAGCAGCAGGAATGAGGCATCTGGCAGTTGTTTGATGTCTTCAGGGTAACAATACCCCAGCAAGTCGCTGTAGATTTCTACTGTAGTTGCCTGCCCTAAAGAGTCGGTAACGATGAGCACAGGATGGTCATAGTAGAACGCAGTCAGCATAGCAAAGCCCCCTTCCATAGTACGTACCAGGGGACCAGCCCAGGTGCCTATGCCTCCCAGCTCATCATAGTACTCTTCTTCCCAAAGTATTGTTCCGGAAGTATCTATTTTCACTAACGCTGGCACAATGCTATTGTACGCTTCGTAGGAGATCCCCACCGATACCATCAGGTTGCCATCTGCCGTAATAACCATATCTTCAGGCTGCGCATTGCCGCCCATATCATAGACCTTTGACCACAACAAATCGCCCGCTGCCGAGAACTTGGTCACCATCAAATCAAAAACATATAAATGATAACGGGCCTGGCTCAGCACGTAAATATTGCCTGAATCATCGTGAACAACGGAAAGGGGAAAAAGCTGGTCCTCATCTTCACCTTCAATAAGCTTGATATCGCGCTCCCACAACAGCTCACCGTCACTTGCTATACGCCATACGCCACCGTACCAGGGGTAATTTGACGAATTCACATCTATTTTCCTCCCGCACAGTGTGTAGCCCCCCAGGGGCGAAGGGGCAATTGAAATACCAGCTTCATGGGCCCAGTGATAATCAAGGTTGCCGTAGGTCTTTATCCAGTTTAGCTCGCCGGATTTCGAATGGCTTGCAATAAAAGCATCCTTGTAATCAGTACTTATAGAAGAAGGGTGCTCCCTAAACAGTACCCCCGTAGATAGTATCTCATCGTTATGTACTATACCCCCTAATACGTTTATAGAGCTCGTATCAGAAAGGTTAAAATTATACCGCTCTATCAGTTGACCACTACCCATGTCAATGCGCCGATTAAAAAGCGACCATTTGGCGCTCAGGGTATCAACCAGCTTGCCTGATGTTAAAATAACTGCTTCTTCACTGCTGATGGGTAAGATAACGCCCGGCCCTTCCACTTCTATTCCATTGTTGTCATACTCCATCGCGTAATTGATCTGCCCGGTAAGGTTCATACAGGAAACCAGCACGCTGAAAAAGCTTAGGAAAATATGTTTCATGGTTGGTGCAATATTGAAAACATGGCAAGCGCGTGGTGCTGCGCTTGCCATGAGGTAATTTTAATTTTAAAACTTAGAGATCACTCTGGTGTAAAGCTCTCCGTCCAGAAAAAACTGAATAGCATGGTTTCCAGTGCTCCAGCCAGAGGTACTAACCGTCAGTTGCACCGTTTGACCGCCAGCCAGCGTGCCCGGTGACCATAATACAGTGGTCGTATTTTTAGCTAAATCTACATGTCGTATTTCCAGCGTCTTCCCTGTACCGCTATCACTTTGTATTTCTATTTCCACAGGGCTGAAACCACCAACCGGATTAGGCCATACTTCGATATCATAGTCACAGAGTATTCGATATCCCAATGCGGGGTCTGTATAATAGGCAGGAATGAAAAGGCTTATTTGCTTAGCATCAAAACTACATTCATTTTCAGCACTAACCAATAGCGTAAAAATATCTCCTCCTTCCAGGTTATTGAGCCGCCAGGTTTCATCAATACACCCATTGGCATCAAATGGAAGGCTGACGGTATTGCCCAATTGGTCTTCTACATTGATCACATTAAGATTACTGAAGTCGCCTGTACCACTAAAATCAAGACAAGCTGTACATTCGCTTTGCTGAGCCTCTTCAGCAACCGAAATATGGTCACAGCCCTCACACAGGTCTTGATAACAATAATACAGCTCATCTACGTAAGCATGGAATAGCCAGAAAATAGCAGCAGCGGAAGCTGTTTGACTATGAACCATAGCACCTCCCAGCGCTCCATGCACTGTATTGTGACTTGCATAATCATCATTATTCGCACGAATATACCCGGCAAAGGCGTCAATATCGCTGAACTGCGAGCAGGTCATGTCATCCACCTGGTACATACCATAGGTATTAGCCGGGATTTGGTTAATGGGCATCCCAAATTGTGTACCTCCGGCAGCGTACTGATAAGGCGTATTATAGACTTCCGAAACCATAGCCGACCCAGCCAGAAACTCATCGGGTACTGATGTATTGGGATTCCAACTGGGTAGCGGGACGTAGTCATGGTAGCCTTGTTCAAGCAGGTAACCTTCGAGCCCACGGATATAGTCCCGGTGCCAGCTTAGGAAAAGCTCTGTATCGCTATGCCAGGTAATGGAGACTGAGGGGTCGCCATAAGCAGAATGCGCAGCTACAACATCATACTTTAAGGAAGGGTGCCTCAGAGTAACATCAGGGTGATTGGGGTCATACCCGGACCACTCTTCCGATGTAAGGTAATCAATGATAAGACCGGCTAATTCTGCTCTTTCTTCAGGAAATAATTCATAGATATCTTTACGATAGCCATCACAAACACTATTCGTGTTTAATGACTGTACCACCGTTGTTGAGTAGCTGAAATAATCAGAATAATCTATAAAGGAAGGAGAACTTTGGGCACTAGCATTCGTAAAAACAAAGCTGGCCAGAATGACGGCCATTAACTGAGGCTTAAGCCATTGTGTGTGGGTGGGTGTGGGTGTGGGTGTGTGTGTGTAAACAACACTTTTACACCACTGCTGTAATGTGATTTTCATTACCTGTAGAATTTGAAAAGTTAAAGGAGATTAAGAGCGCTTACAGAGATGCTCTCAATTTATCGAGCCTAAGATAAGCAATGTTATCAGAAAACACAGCGGGAAGGTGATAAATTCTCCTGAACCAGCACACCGGGTACTTACTCAAAGTAGTGTTTCAACCAAACGCATGGAAAAATATTATATTTATCGCAGTGACTACTAACAGGCCTCAGGCAGCGGCTTCCCATCTACCGAAACCAACCGATCGAGGCGGATTTCCAGGCCAGTGCTGAGGAGCATGTACTCCACCTTGCTGCGGATGTAGAGGTCTTTGATGACAGCCTCTGTGGTTTGAACCTGGCCGGAAGCATCCCGAAATTCAATAGGGCAGGAACGCCGAAGCGTGGCACGGGCTTCCAGTTCGTCGTAAAAATCACAATTGATGGGTTGATAATTGTCCATTTTCGTCAAGTTTCGACTACTTCAATAAGCTTTTCGGAAGCTAAATTGTTGCATACCCAAAACGATAAAACTTTGATTCAAACGATATCCATACTAGGCTGCGGCTGGCTGGGGCTTCCGCTCGCTCAAACCCTGGCGCAGGCGGGCTACACCGTAAAAGGCTCCACCACCACGCCTGACAAGCTACTCACGCTCACCGAAGCTGGCATTTCCCCCTTTCTGATCAAAGCCGGCGACCAACTGGAAGGCGACAACCTGCGCGACTTCTTCCAAACCGATCTGCTTTTTGTGAATATCCCGCCCGGTGGGCGGCGCGACCCTGATGTGGAAGAAACGTACCCCCGCAAGGTCAAAGCTATTGTGGAAATGGCGATGCGGATGGAAGTGCCCGAGCTGGTTTTTGTCAGTTCCACGGGCGTGTATGGCAATGACAATACCACCCTGGACGAAAGCGCCGCCCTGAACCCTTCCACCGCCTCGGGCCGGGCCCTGGTGGTGATCGAACGGTATTTACAATTGCTGCGCGCGCCCCGGTCTACCGTTTTACGCATGGCCGGGTTGGTGGGCGGCAGCCGCAAGCCCGGCCGTTTCCTGGCAGGCAAAAAAGACATCCCCAACGGAGAAGCTCCCGTCAACCTGGTGCACCTGGACGACTGCATTGGGCTCATACAGTCGCTGATTAAGCAGGAAGCCTTTGGGCACACCCTCAACGTAGTGGCCGACGGGCATCCAACAAGAGCCGCCTTTTACACCGCTCAGGCGGAAAAAGAAGGGCTGGAGCCGCCCACCTTCAAAGGGAATAAGGAGCTGGCGTACAAAATCATCAGCAATGAGCAGGCTAAAGCGCTGTTGGCGTACACTTTCCGGCACCCGGACCCGATGAAGTTTTAGTGGATGACAATTCGCTCCGTACCTGACAACCCTTTCGTTGTCCATATCCGGAGGAAGTAGATGCCGGGCACAAGACCGGCTACGTCCATGCGCTGATCCGCTACGTTGCGGACCACTACCCCACTGCTGTTCAATAGCTCTAAATGAGCAATATCCGCTTTGCCCATCACCCTAATTTCATCCGTCGTTGGGTTGGGAGCAATGGTCCAGTCGGGCCGGGGCTCAACTTCAGCGGCAGCAGTCAGGCACTCCATTTCCGACAACCGGGCCCAAAGCTGATTGTCGAAGGAGGAAGCCGCGGCAACTACCGGGCCTGCGTTATTGCCCTGCCGCACGACGACCAGCCTTTCACTGGGGATAACATAGATTTTCTGGTCGTTTTTGCCCAATGCGGCGTACATGTCGGCTGGTGCTTCGGGTACCATTGGACCATTCAGCACCAGTTGAGTAGCCGGCAGCATAAATGAAGGCTGCCCGTTTAGCCACCACAGGTACCCGTAGCTTTGGTTAAGGTCCTGAGAAGGGGTAATCATGGCGTTGAAATAGGCCGTATCAATCATGACCGGTGTGCCGCCCCATTGCCCCTCTGCCAACATCAACAAGCCAAAGCGCGCCATATCCCGCGCCTTGCTGTAGTAGACATTGCCAAACCAGCCCCCCTTCATACCGATCGCATTGCCCAGACGCAGGCGGGTATACAGGGTGAGGTTCACTCCGGTGGCGGCTTCTACCAGTTCCTGGGTATAGCGGTAGGGGGAGTTGTGGTAGGCCCAGCGCGTGCCTGCATCCACCAGATACTGAAAGCAGGCAGGCTCGAAGCAGCTGTTGGTGGCGTCATCCTCCACGGCATCGTCCAGCCCGGTCGTCATCGTGATTTGGTTGCGGATGGTGATAAGGGCTTCCTTCTCCGGCGGGCATTCCGTCCAGCCTGCTCCCATATAGTCCGAAACCGGGTCATTGATGTCCAGATAGCCATCTTCCTGAGCCAGTCCTATGACGGCTGCCATCAGGCTTTTGCCGGCAGAGGCCCAATACCATATAGAGTCCTGCTGAAAAGTACCAAAATACCGTTCCAGCACGATTTTTCCGTCCTTGAGGATGATGAAGGCTTTCGTATCCCGGCTTTCCACGAAGGCCAGCAGGCTGTCGACTTTCTCCGGGCACCAGTTGAGGCTATCGGGTTGGAGGGTTGCCCAGTCATCGCCCTCAGCAGGTGGGAAATAGAGCGATTGAGCAAAAGCTGCATTTAGCAAGCTGAGCAGGAAAAGGGTGTAAATCAGGCGCATAGGCTTTTTTTATGGCTTAGACGCTTGGGTATGGTCAGGGTTTAAATATGAAAGGCCCGGATGTGAGATTGTGAATTCTGGCCTGATACTCCTGCATCCTATCTTTAGTCTTTGTGTCTCTTGCGTAGCAGATACGCATAGGAAATACCAAACAAGGTGTTTTGTGCCTGGCTGGCAGCTCAGTGAGACAAGGGTCAGGGCCGTATATCATCTGGATTCTGGCGCGTATCAAAGATGTCCGTAATAAAAATGAAAGGTGCTGAAACCAGGTAAATTAATTTGTAAAGCTTTGCCACAATAATGTATCGATGTCCCTGCCCCAATTCCTTCAGGTAATCTTCTTCCTGACCAAGCTCAGGATTTTGGCTTAACAAAGCAGACTTCCGGCTAATTTCCTGCTTCAGCTTTGCGAAGTGAGACCGGTTGCCTTTCTTTTTGTAGTAATCGTCAATTTGGCTAAGCCGGCGCTGAGCTGGCTTTGTGATCCTTACTTTCATAATCAGTCTCCCAACTCCGCAAGCGCATCATCTATGTCGACATGCTCCCCCTTTGCAATAGCTTGATTAGACTCCTCTGCTCGTGCTACCAGTTCTTTTTTTGTCATTGGCTTGAGCGCAGCTTCATAAGCACTTGCTTCATTGTCTTCTTTTACCCGAAGTAAGTGCTGTACGACCTCAGCGTCTTGTAGTCGTGCCAACCATTCGATAAGCTGTAATTTTTCTGCCTGTAAATTCATTCTAAGCCATTTTTCAATTATCAAAGATAACGGATTTATGAGTTAATCCGTTCACGTAGCCACTTAGCCTCAATATACAAAAGCGGGGCGGCTCTCCCCAATGGAAAACCGCCCCGCTTAAGCTTAAAAAGGAGACAAAATTACTTGCTCCACTCTTCGATAGACGCTTTGTTCATGCGCACGTAGTCGTCGTTACCTGCCTGTTCAGCCAGCTTCATCGACATTTTAGCAGCTTCGATCGCATCTGCTTTCTTACCCATATCCGCCAGGATGAGTGCCTTGCGGCGTACCTGCCAGAAACGCGGGCTGTCTACATCAGTAGCGATGGTGATCCACTCCAGCGCTTTGTCCAGGTCTTTGCCCATATCGTGGTAGTAAGAAGCCGCAGCGTAGTAATCGTTAGGCGTAGGGCCTGCCATCACGCCATCAATTGAAGCCTGTACCTGCTTCTCCGTGTGCACTTCCACAGGGATTTTGACCATGGTTTTGTCCCATGCGAAAACGATATCTGCACCGGTCATCGTGATATTGTCCACTGTGAAACGCATTTGCTCGACCATTACCGGGCTTTTCTCCGGCTTCACAGAGACTGTTGCAGCAGGGTCTTTGTCTACATAGCTGCCCCAGCTTCCAGACTCGTATGGATAAAACATCAGCATCCACTCCTTAGCCATTGGCTTGCAGAGTACTGCGTATTCGCCCGCTTCCATTTCCTGGCCACCGACTACCACGTCCTTATCAAAAGCAAATTTAGTCGCTGCGTTTGCACCGAAGCGCCAGACTTTGCCGTAAGGTACCAGGCCGTCTCCCCCGAAAACAGTACGCCCCTTCACACCCGGACGGGAATAGTTGATCTGAATATCCGTCAATCCAACCATTTGCTCGATTTCTGCCGAAGGGCTGGGAGCAGGGGTTTGGATTTGTGCATTTGCCTGCGGCACCATCAGGGCAACGAGTGCCAAAGCGAAAAGTGAGCTTAACAGTTTCTTCATTTTACTTGGTTTTATGTTTAGAATTGTCAAAATTCGTGCACGAAAGTACGACTTTCACAACAACCAGAGAACAACGCGGATACAACTTAGTTGTTCTCCCGGAGACACATTCACTTTAAACGATTCAGAACGGCTTACTACCTGCCCGCTGAATTTCAATGTACACTTTTCGCACATGAGCATGACGATCGCCATTATAGCCCATGACGGCAAAAAAGCTGAAATGGTCGCCTTCATCAAAGACCACGCCCCGCTGTTCAAACAAAAGAGCATCGACCTCATCGCTACCGGCACCACCGGCTCTCACCTCGAACGCGCCGGGCTGGAAGTGATGCGTATGGAAAGCGGCCCCATGGGCGGTGATGCACAAATTGCCAGCCGCCTGGTGGAAGGCAACGTGGATATGGTCATCTTTTTCCGGGACCCCCTTGGTAAGCACCCGCATGAGGTGGATGTCAGTATGCTGATGCGCCTTTGTGATGTCCACAATATTCCGCTGGCGACCAATCATGCAGCCGCGATGCGCTTTGTGCAGACCTTGTAATTTAAACCTTTGCAGCGCCCAGCCCGTTTTAACACAAAACCCTGGCATGCAAAGACTTATATTTGCGACACTATTATCCTCTTTACTTTTCGCTGCCTGCTCACCCGAAGAGCAAGTGCAGGCAGTGAACCCCGACGCTGCATTTCCGATGGTAGACCGGGACCTGGAAAACATACAGGAGTCTGGCGTACTTAGAGCTATTACGGTCTACAGCGAAACCAGCTATTTCCTCTACCGGGGGCAGCCGATGGGTTTTGAATACGAGCTGCTGACCAGACTGGCTGACCACTTGGGCGTACGCCTGGAAATCGTGCCCGCCCACGACCTGGACGAGCTCATCAATATGCTCAACCGGGGGGAAGGGGACCTCATTGCTCACGGGCTAACCATCACCAAACCCCGAAAGCAGTACATTGACTTCACCAGATACCTTTACCTCACCAAACAAGTGCTGGTACAACGCAAACCCGAGGACTGGCGTAACTGGAAACTCCACGAAATCGAACGGACGCTGGTTTCTGACCCTATCGAACTGATTGAAGATACGGTTTCCGTCCGGCTGGCCTCTGCTTACCACGACCGGCTGAAAAACCTGGAGCAGGAGATTGGCGGTGATATCTATATCGATACCGTATCCGGGGATTTATCTACGGGCAGGATCATCAAGAAAGTCGTGGAAGGCGAGTTGGATTACACCGTTGCCGATGACAATATTGCGGAGATCAACAGTGCCTACTATCCTATTCTGGATGTTTCCACGCCGATCAGCTTCTCGCAACGTGCCGCCTGGGCGGTGCGCAAAAATGCGCCCAACTTACTACAGACCCTCAATACCTGGGTTGAAGAAATGCGGCAGAAGACCGATTACTACGTCATTTACAATAAGTACTTTGAGAACAAGCGGGCCTTCCGAGCCCGCATTGAAAGCGAGTTCTTTAGCGAAGCGGGCGGAAAAATCAGCCGGTACGACAGCGTTGTTAAACAGTTTTCAGACTCCCTGAACTGGGACTGGCGCTTTCTAAGCGCCCTGATTTATCAGGAATCCCAGTTTAACCCATCGGCTACCTCCTGGGCCAAAGCCAAAGGATTGATGCAACTGATGCCTGCCACTGCGCGGGAGCTGGGCGTCTCAGACAGAACGAACCCTGAGGATAACCTTGAGGCGGGTACGGCCTACCTTGAGGAACTCTACAACCGCTGGAAGAGCATACCTGACAGCGTACAGCGGGTGAAGTTCGCCCTGGCCTCCTATAATTGTGGCTATCAGCATGTCGTGGACGCTCAGGATTTGGCGGAGAAGTACGGCAAAGACCCAGGCGTCTGGGATGAACAGGTCGAGGTGTTTGTCAAGCGCCTGTCCTATCCCAAGTATTACAATGACCCGGTGGTGGACTATGGCTACGTCCGGGGCATTGAGCCGGTCACCTATGTCGATCAGATTTTCGAGCGTTTTGAGCACTATCAGCAGCTGATCCCGGAAGAATCCTAGTGCTCTGTCAATGATTAAATGACGGATAAGGTGTCTGCGAATTTTTGTTCAGACCAAGAAGCCCCCGGAGCCTGATAGCCAAAGCTATCAAGGCGAGGAGGCGACGCAGAGCTGGACAAAAAGGCGCCACAGATTACCCGTTAATTTGATATTGACAGAGCACTAACGCAACAAAGTCACATCACCGTTGAGCTCTACCACTTCACCATTGGGCGTTTCCACAAAACACTGGTAGAAGTACACTTCCATAGGTGCATCCTGCCCGTTGAAGCGGCCATCCCAGCCTGTTTCCGGGTCGTCCGTTTCGAAAACAATACCGCCCCAGCGGTTGAATACCCGGAGTTCAAAGCTGGCAACCGGGCAATTGCGGAGCAGCTCAAAGGTATCGTTGGTGCCGTCTCCATTTGGTGAGAAGGCATTGGGCAAGGCATAGGCACAACCACCATCCGGCTCACAAAAGCGCACCTCAAAGCTGAAGTTGTCGCTGTACGTGCAGCCTGCTTCATCCACAGCCAGCAGCACCACACTATAAATACCATTCTCTTCGAAGGTCGCCGAGGGCATGGGCTCATCAGCGCTTCCACCCACATCCAGATTCCAGTCGTAAATGACGATACTGTCCGGTCCGGAAGCAGAAAAGGCTGCGGCATCCCCCAGACAAACCACGCTGTCTCCTTCAATGACGAGTTCCGGATTATCCAGGCAGGGGTCAACCTCTTCGCATATTTCGATTTCAAAAGAGAGGCTCCCGGTTCGGGTACAGCCATTGGCATCCACGGCAGTTAGTGCCGCCGTGAACAGCCCGGTTTCCTGAAAGACGTTTTCCGGACTAGCTGCTGTGCTGGAGGTCAGATTGGAAAAAGCCCAGTCGTAGGTGACCAAATTGGCGCCACTGGCACTAAACATCAGGGTGGAATCCAGGCATAGCGGACCGGTCACATTCAATTGCAATTCCGGGAGCCCCTCGCAGGGATCATCTCCACAATCCACCAGGTCATCCTCAATGGCAGTGGAGTAGATGCAGCCATTCACATCTGTTGCTTCCAGGAAAATTGTGCCTACGCCTGCTTCATCAAAAGTCACGGTGAAGGCGGGTTGCTCACTTGTCGCGCCGTTGTTCGCACTCCAGGAGTAAGTGACCAAATCAGCAGAAGTCTGAGCCGTGAAGGTCAGTGGCTGCTGCAAACAGTACTGGTCCGGCGCAATAATGGCAACGGGAGGCTGCCCAATGCAGGGGTTATCACTGCAATCTTGAATCTGCACCTCATTTTGCCCGATGTAAGAGCAGCCCTGCAGGCTGATAGCTTGAAAGGTTACCGTATAGTTACCGGGAGCCGGAAAGGCGTACTCCAATGCACTTAGGTTTTCAAAGGTCTGCCCGTCTACCGTCCAGGTGATCTCCAGGGGTGGGTCATTGATTAAGAATTCTGTGAGTGGAAAGACCAGGACGGAATCCACACAGGCAAAGCCTTCAAATTCCAAATCAACCAGCTCAGGCCCGCAGCCACCGCAATCGAGCACCTCGAGTGTAGCGGTAGCCGTATATTCGCAATTGAGCTCGTCCCGCACGGTGACTGTGATGGTGTACGTTCCGGATTCATTGAAGTTCACTTGCGGATTCAGCCCGCTGGTCTGCCCGATCCCGCCTAAATTCCAGGTTGCACTCACCGCCTGCCCTTCAAAATCGATACCCAACTGCGTCGGGCTGTTGGCACAAATCTCAACAGGAGCCTGTATGCTTAGGCTGAGATCATCCGGACAGGGGTCCTCTTCACAAAGCTGAATGGCCACCTCCAGCGTATCCGTGAAAGTGCCGGTGCTGGTTGTCAGTGTGAGCACAACCGTAGAATTGCCAATATCTCCGTAACTCATAGCAGGGTTATTCTCAGCTGAGATTTGCCCGTCTCCAAAATCCCAGTTGACCTCAGTGACATTCAGGCTGGTTTGATAACTCCACTGTAAGGTAGAGTCTACACAGAATACCCCGTCCACCTGAATCTCCAGACAAGCATATTCCTCTTCCTCCACCTCGGTGTACCCGGCAAAGTAGGTATAGGCATCGGCAAAACCTCTGCCATACACATAGGCCTGAAAAAGCTCAGGACTACTAAGTGTATGTTCCCCCGGGCCTAAACTAATTTTGCGGTAAACCTTGTTGGGGTCGCCAAGATAGCCCATCCACACCCCAGCAGGCAGTGGAGCGCCATCCAGCAGAATATTATCCACCTCGTCCGCATTGGCCACAATATTCACGCTATGCTGAGTGAAGGGTACATCACCGATTAAGTCATTAAACCGGTCCAGGCTCTTAAAGCGGACTTCACGGGTTTTGTAATCAGCGGGCCAAAGCCAGAGCATATTAGGGTCGCCCAGCCCCGACCCCGGTGATGAACAGCCTCCGTTCGTATTAAATTGGGCTACAGCTATCGGGCGGCTGGCAGAAATGACCCGCCCGCTCAGATAGGATTCATCATAAACTGTGTAGTACTCGCCCTGATTGAGCATAGCTACCTGATTGCAGTCCACAAACACCTCTGTATTATCTTCGGAAGCAAGGACCCGGATGACTTGTACGCCCTGGTTTTGAAACGGAGTATGATAGTACAGCGTCCCCCATTTGTCTACCGGTACAGCCTGATCATACACGTGGCTGTCAGCCGGTTGCCCGCAATCAATGATGTCTGCCTGTTTGGCACCGGAAAAGACCGCTATTGGCTGACCAGAGACACTTTGCACTCTGCTACCAGTCAGGTCTCCCACCGCCTGCACCTGATAGATCTGCCCGGCATTGAGCGTAATCGTGAAGGGCACACCGGGTGGGCGGAGCCCCAGGGTTAGGACAGCGGGGATAATTTCGACCTCCGTTCCATCTTCAGTGCTGAGCACCACAAATGAGGAGGGATCATTGCCTACATCATCGGCATAACAGATGGGAAAATACTCGGTGCCCAATTCCGGTTCCGGCAGCAGGTGCGTGGCTTCTGAAAAGTAGGCCCGGTAGTGTACGCCCGTAGCCCGTACTGGCACATCTGAGACAATACGAATACCGGTATTGCCCGTGATATCCGAGCCCTGAATGTAGTAGAGGGCAGGCGGCAGTTCCACTTCTTCGGTTCCTCCCGCGCTAACTGAAAAAGGGATGGAAAAGCCCGTTGCCGGAATTTGTATTTCGCCGGTAGCGTCCTGATCTGCATGCAAAACGACGGCGAAGACAGGGTCATCGTTGAAGATCAGGTCAAGGTTCTCCATGTAAGCCAGCCAGAACGTGGTACCGGTACTGGTTTGGGCTGCGAGAGAATAAATAGTCAGTGCAAGAACTGAGTATAGTACGAGCAGTTGTTTCATAAGTCGGGTCAATCTTGGTGGCAATAATCCAACGGTAAATAGCTGGTTTAGGTGCAAAAAACCTAACATGGCGCTTAAAAATAGCAGGATATGGCAAGATTACGGCAATTCGGTCAAAAGCCTTATTTTGATTCCAAAATTGCCCCTATGCCTCAGCCCGCACCGGAAAGGATCACCATCCGCCACCTGATCAACGACTTGCTCCTTATTGCCAACCTGGAGAAAGGCTTTGGCTACACCGTTAAGCAATTGTTCCGGTGACCAACTTTTTAATACTCATCGCGTTTTTTGGGTATTGGGTTTACCAATCTATTTTCTCATAAAAATCCAGGTATGAAATCAGCACTCGTTTTTTGCGGTGCAAACACAGGCAACCACCCGCTTTACGCAGAGACCGCCCGGGAGGTGGGGCAACAGCTGGCACAGCGCGACATCCGCCTGATTTACGGTGCGGGCAAAGTTGGCCTTATGGGCGAAGTTGCAGAAGGTGCTTTGCAGGCCGGCGGTGAGGTCATTGGCGTTATCCCCTTCTTTTTGCGCAAAGCAGAAGTCTGCCATGAGGGGCTCAGCCATTTGTACGTTGTTGACAGCATGCACGAGCGTAAGATCAAAATGGCACAATTGTCAGATGCGGTCATCGTCTTGCCAGGCGGCTACGGCACCATGGATGAGGTATTTGAAATGCTCACCCTCGCGCAGGTCGGACAGGGGCAGCACCCGGTTTGTTTCCTCAATGTCAATGGCTACTTCGATTTGCTCCTGAAGCAACTGGACCACATGGAGGCAGAGGGCTTTCTAAAACCGGTGCACCGGAAGCTGACTATGACGGCCTCGAGCCTGCCGGAGTTGTTTGAAAAACTCGAGCAATACGAAGCCCCGCCCAAAGAAGGCAAATGGATAAAGCTTTAGTACCCGGGGCCCGGTAAAGCATCAGTTTCTACAAATGCCTGACGCTCAAAATTGAATAAGGCCGGGAAATACTGTATTTTTGCGGCAAAATAGCAGCGGAAGTTACTTCCCTGCGTGCATTTATTTTCACTTTAAAAACCAATTCTTTAATGCAATCAGTAGATCAAAAGCTGAAATACAAAGTTAAGGATATCAACCTGGCGGACTGGGGCCGTAAGGAGATTGAACTGGCGGAAGCAGAAATGCCGGGCCTGATCGCCCTGCGCGAAAAGTACGGCGAATCCAAGCCACTCAAAGGCGCTCGTATTGCGGGCTGCCTTCACATGACGATTCAGACGGCCGTGCTAATCGAAACATTGGTCGAGCTGGGTGCAGATGTCACCTGGTCTTCCTGCAATATTTTCTCCACTCAAGACCACGCTGCTGCTGCTATTGCGGCTGCCGGCATTCCGGTATACGCCTGGAAAGGCCAAACGGATGAAGAGTTCTGGTGGTGCATTGAGCAGACACTGTTTGCATTTGAAGACGGGCAGCCCCTGAATATGATCCTCGACGATGGTGGCGACCTGACCAACACCGTTCTGGACAAGCATCCTGAGTTGATTCAAGGCGTTCAGGGCCTGAGCGAAGAAACCACTACCGGCGTACACCGCCTGTATGAGCGTATGCGCAAAGGTACCCTGCCTATGCCGGCGATCAATGTCAACGACTCCGTAACGAAGTCCAAGTTTGACAACAAGTACGGCTGTAAGGAATCTGCAGTGGATGCGATCCGCCGTGCCACCGACGTGATGATGGCGGGCAAAGTAGCTGCTGTTGCCGGTTACGGTGATGTGGGCAAAGGTACCGCCGCCTCTCTCCGTGGCGCTGGCTGCCGGGTGATCGTTAGCGAAATCGACCCGATCTGTGCCCTGCAGGCGGCTATGGACGGCTTCGAAGTGAAGCGCATGGAGAATGCCATTCCGCGTGCCGATATCATTGTGACGGCAACAGGCAACAAAGACATCATCAGCGAGAAGCACTTCAAGATGATGAAGGACAAGGCCATCGTTTGTAATATCGGCCACTTTGATAACGAGATTGATGTTGCCTACCTCAACCGCGAGCACGGCCACACCAAGACCGAGATCAAGCCACAAGTAGACAAGTACACCATCGACGGTAAGGATATCATCCTGCTGGCAGAAGGCCGCCTGGTCAACCTGGGCTGCGCTACCGGCCACCCTTCATTCGTGATGTCCAACTCCTTCACCAATCAGGTACTGGCCCAAATCGAGCTGTGGACCAACGGCGATCAGTACGGAAACGAAGTGTACACCCTGCCTAAGCACCTCGACGAGGAGGTAGCCCGCCTGCACCTGGAAAAAATTGGTGCGGAGCTGGAAACCCTGCGCGAAGACCAGGCAGAGTATATTGGCGTGCAAGTGGAAGGCCCATACAAGCCGGAATACTACCGCTACTAAACCGATATCGCCAAGGGGCTTTACCCAAAGTTAATATCATAAAGCGCGCCGTTTCGGGGAATAACCCGGAGCGGCGCTTTATTTTTGCCCCGGACTAACCACACTAACCTATGCAATCCGTTTTTCAGACTTATCTCCAACTGGGTTTTAGCCATATTTCTGACCTTGAAGGCTATGACCACATCCTGTTTATCGTAGCCCTTTGTGCCATTTACCAGCTCCGGGAATGGAAAAGTGTGGCCCTGCTGGCTACGGCATTCACCATTGGGCATGCCATCACCCTGGCCCTTGCGGTACTGGGGGTTATACCGGTCAATGCCGCCTGGATAGAATTCCTGATTCCGGTAACCATCGCGCTGACGGCCATCTACAACGTTGTTGCCCACCGCAAAGCCGGCAGCAACCGGGTGTGGGACCGGACTATGAAAGTGAATTACGGTTTTGCCGCCCTCTTTGGGCTCATCCACGGCATGGGCTTTTCCAATTTTTTGCGGTCCAGCCTGATGCCCGGGCAGGAAGATCAGCTCGTGACCCAGCTACTGGCTTTTAATATAGGCGTTGAACTGGGCCAGCTGGCGATTGTGGCGGTGGTACTGATGCTTTCCGCTGTAGCCCTGCAACTCATGCGGGTCCGGCAACGGGAGTGGAACCTCTTCATTTCCGGAGGCGCCTTTGGTTTGGCGCTGGTCATGGCGCTGGAGCGGGTGGGCGCGGTGCTTTAAGACTAAGATCGGCCCCTTACGCTTATTCCAAAACCGTTCCAAACATAGCCTAAGACTTGTGCAGAGCCTCCACTACCCGCTCCGCCAACTGGTGTTTGGTGCTCTGGGAAAGCTGCACCCGCCTCAGGGGTGCATTCCACGCATCAGCGAGCGCTGCCCATACATGGTAGTTCCCGGCCGGGTCCTTCTCACAATAGGCCCCCAGTGGCATCTGACAGCCCCCGTCGAGCAGATTTAAAATCTTACGCTCAATATTGGTCAGCTCAGCAGTTTCCTTTTCGTGTATGTGTTTGAGCAGGCGGCGGGTGGGCTTATCCTCCTCCCGGGTTTGCCAGGCCAGTACGCCCTGTGCAGGCGCTGGAATGAATTCCTTAGGGTTGAACTTCAGGATTTCCAGGTCTTCTGCTTCAATTTTAAGGCGGGTCATGCCGGCAGCAGCCAGTAGAATGGCGTCAAACTGCCCTTCCCGCAGCTTGTTGAGCCGGGTGGGAACGTTACCGCGGATGTCTTTGATCTCCACATCGGGCCGGAAATCCAAAATCTGCGCCTTGCGCCGGGCAGAGGAAGTACCGACCACTGCTTTCTCCGGCAGCCATAAGTCCTGAGCTTTATCCAGCTTTTCCTTGCGGATGACCAGCCAGTCTGCCGGGTTTTCCCGGTAAGAAACGGCTGTGATGCAGAGGCCTTCCGGCGAGTTGGTCGGGAGGTCCTTCATGGAGTGTACTGCCACGTCAATTTCATTGCGCAACAGCGCGTCCTCAATCTCCTTGGTGAAGAAGCCTTTGCCCTCCATTTTATCAAAGCTCAGGTGCTGAATGCGGTCGCCCTGCGTCTTTATGATGATCAGCTCAGATTCAATGCCTGCTTCTGAGAGGCGGTCTTGTGTATGGTGGGCCTGCCAAAGGGCCAGCTTACTGCCCCGGGTGCCTATTCGTATCTTATCGCTCAAGGTGTCTTGTGTTTTCTGCTTTTTGAAAGCCCCAAAGGTAAGCATTTTCACCCTTCCTGCCCACCGGCTGGCGTTTCACAAGCTCAGCCTTCCACTATTTACGCCTTCTCTGTCACAAATACTTGCAGTCCTTTCACTTTCCATTTGGGCTTCCGGGTACTTTTACAATACAGAATGACCCGAATAAGCTATGCACAAAGTACTCATACTCTTAGGCATAATTACATTTTCTGTTCCCATTTTGGGACAACAGAGCAATTGTTATATTGATGCAGAAGCCCCTGTTTACTACACACCGGGCTCATTTGATACGCCTCCCAGCCCCGGCGACACCATCTTTATTGCAAGCGACCGTACGAAAGCGCTGATCTTTAAGGATATTGAAGGCAGCTTTGAGCATCCCATTGTTGTCATCAACAACGGCGGGCAGGTGCAAATCAACACGACTTACGGCAGCGCTATTGATTTCCGGGACTGCAAGCATATTAAGCTTAGCGGACGGGGTACTGCTACAGACCACTATGGTTTCAAGCTGATCGCCTCCAACTGCGGTGTTGCATTTTCGGGACTGTCTTCCAATTGTGAGATCGAATTTGTGGAAATTGACCACGATGGCTTCTTTGGCATCATGGCAAAAAAGGACTTTGGCGGCAATCCTCCCTACCCAATCCCCGTTTTTGAGCACCTGGTGATCCATGATAACCTTATAAAAAATGTCACAGAGGGGATGTATATCGGCGAGACCAAATCGCCAGGCATGGAGTTTAAGCACCTTCGGATATTCAACAATATCACACAGAACACTGGCCGGGAAGGTATTCAGATCGCTAATGCCGTAGAGGATGTGGCGGTTTACAACAACTTCATCTGGAATGCTGGTGTAGACCACAAAAAATACCATGGCAAAAGCCTGCAGATCGGGGACAACAGCGTAGGGCGCTTTTACAATAACGTAATGATTGGAGCCTATGAGCACAGCTTCATTGCCCTGGGTTCCGGTGACATTGAGATCACCAACAACTACTGCGCGGACAGCGAAGGTGGCTACATTGACAACCGGACAATCTCCACTGAAGAAGCACCCATCCTTCTTGAAGGCAACTATTTCTACAATATGCAGCTCGATTATGTGATCCGTAACCTTAACGAGATCAACTCTATCGAGCTCACAGACAACCAATGGTACGGCGGTGCCTCCACCGTGTTCTACAGGAACAATTCCGGAGCCTCTGCCAATTCCACGGAGACAGGCACGACTCAGGCGCCATTTACGGTCATTAGCAACCCGAACTTGTCTGTCCCCTACCCTCAGTTCCCGGCTCCGTATCAAAACATGGGCCCTCAGCCTGGCCTTTCCTTCACGATGAATTACCTGCCTAAGCTGGACCTCCCTGAAGAGTATATGGCAGACTGGAATAAAGCCGATACACTTGAGCTAAACGCTTACACCGCAGATGGCGATGGTATTCAGTACGACCTTTCCGGACTCCCTGCGTTCATACAGGTACAGGTATTAGTCAATGGCAGCACCCGCCTGCTTTCCAACCCTACACCGGCCGACAAAGGCGTTTACCCTATCAAGGTGGTGCTTTCTGATAACTCACATGGCGATAAAACCCGCCTCGCGTTTGAGTATATCGTACGCAACCCCAACAACACCGCGCCCCGGATTGACTTCAGTGGCAATATTCAGTTGCTCACATTAACTCAGGACCGGATTGACGTGCCCATTACCGATGCGGAGGGCGATGAGATTATCGTTTCGGTCCTCAACATTCCGGCATTTATGGTCCTTGACGAGCATAACGGCCAGCATTATCTGGCAACCGATGTGCGCTACCGGCACGCAGGGAGTATCCACACGATCAAAATCATAGCGGATGACCAATTTGGCGGCGTAGATTCTGTGGAGGTAGATATTCACGTTTTCCACAAGCAAATCGCTACCGGCACTCCGGTTATTCGGGTGAACTGTGGTGGGCCTGAACTTATAGACTTCGATTTAACCTGGGAAGACGGGTATCATCAAATCACGCCATTTGAGATTACCACCACCCACCGTACAGGCAGCCACGGCTGGTCTGGCACCAATACCACCGGTGCACCGGATAACCTGTTTGGCCCGTTTGCCACACAAGGCTTCTCAGGCGATCAAATGTACTGGTCTATGCCGGTGGACGAGGGCACCTACGAGGTAAACCTGTTCTTCGCAGAACGCTCGCACGACATTAATGATGAAGGCCCCATTGTCTTCGATATGCTTTTGAACGGCAACCTGGCACTCGATAATTTCAGTATTTACGCTGAAGCTGGGCTCGCTGCCTTAAAGAAAACCTTCACTGTTTCTATCTTACAAGGTGAAACGATTGACCTTGAGTTCATCGGTATTCAAAACAAGCCTAAGATCAACGGGATAGAGATCGTTTATCTTTCCGGTGGCAATCAGGCTCCGGTTCTCCCACCACTTAGCAATCTCGATATCTGCACAGGGCTTGGGCAACAGCTGAGCATTCAGGCAACTGACCCGGACGCGGAGTCTGTCAAGTACCTGGTTTCCGGGCTGCCTTCCTACGCAACGGCTACCTATCATGCGGATTCAGTGGTGATCGATTTTGCGCCGGCACCTGAGCATGCCGGAGAGGCGCACCTGATTACCCTATTTGCAATTGATGCCCGCAACACAGCAGCAGAAGGCGAACTTTTTGCCATCATCATCGACTGCAATGGCAATGCGCTGATCGAAGCTGGCCGGGACGAAGCCGTTGCTCAGCAGGATCGGGAGCGCACGGCTTCTACGCCCCGCAGCAACTTTGCGGTCCCTGCTTCTGCCACTGCAGGCGTTCAGGCTTATCCTAACCCGGCAGCAGGATGGCTCGCCGTTAACGTGGACAGCCCGGCGGAAGGAAACTACGCCATCGAGCTGATCGATGTGCAGGGCCGGGTATACAGCATTGCCCACACCAAAACAGAAGGTGGCCGGCATAAAATCACGATTACCCTTGACCGGGGCAACCTGCCAGCAGGCTTCTACTCCCTGCGTGCCGTATCTGACGAAGGCTGGGCATCTGCACCACAGGCTTTGATTTTGCAGTAGTAGTAAAGTAGTAAAAGAAAGATTCCCCTTAAATACAAGAGCGATATGGAAAGCCTCCATATCGCTCATTCTTTTGGCAGGCCTTACCTGAAGCTACCCCTGTGTTTCCGGAAAATCGAAATCTACACCACCCTCCGGGTCATCGGTTTTGGAGTGGCGTCCACTTTCTTAGGAGGAGCATAGCTGCGCCCCAGGAAGAGCATACGGGTCCAGCCCCAGCGGTCCAGAATTTTTTCAGCCAGGATCGGCGCAAACATACCTACTGCCAGAGAAAACAAAAAGATAGGGATGTCCTGAGAGATGCCCATACTCTTCAATACAATACGCCCGGCAGCCGTGCCAAAGGAGTGGAATAAGTAGATGGAGTAGGCAAAGCTGCCAAAGTAGATCAGCCAATCTATCTTCCACCTGAGGCGGAAAAACAGTATCGTGCCCGTCACACCGATCAGCAGTCCCATACCGCTTTTCTTATCCAGGTTGTACTGAATGATGTCGAACCATCCCAATTGCTGAATGGCCAGCCCAGCGATAAAGACTACGGCCAACGCGCGGTTGAGCCATACATTGCCAAAGAACCCCTTAAAACGCTGTATGCCTACCCCAATCATGAAGAAAGGGAACAGGTATATCCCGCCTTTATAGCTCAGATAATTGGGGGACGCTTCCGGGATCACCATATCCCTTACCAACAGCAAAGCAAAGGCTACTGCTGTCCAGATTGCCCAATGCCCAAACTTGCCCAACTGCTTAAACGCATCCAGCAGGCCTACCGCCAGAAATACCCAGAAAAGCGAGGGCAAATACCAGTAGAGCGTGTAGGGGAACACGTATATTTTCCAGATTTCAGCGAGGTTCCCGGTTTTATTGGTGCCCGGTACGATGTACTGTAACAGAAAGTAAGCCGTGCCCACAAAAACCATGGGGTACAAAATCCGCCTTACTTTTTTTGTGGTAAAGGCTTTGTATTTTTCCAGGGAGACCGGGCGCAGTGCGTATACCCAGCCGGAAATCACCGTGAACAAGGGCATCCTCAGGTACTCGAACGTAAAGTAAAGGTGCCTCCAGCCTGAATCATCGGCTACTTTCATGCCCCCATCGGAGCCGGAACCGATCACATGCCCCATTACCACCAGAATGATTGCGAAACCGCGAAGGGTTTCTACGGAGTAGTCTTTTTTTGTGCTCACTTTGTTTAATGTTTTGTGCCTCCTGGATTTAAGGATATGCGGTTAGCATTTCTCAGGCCTTGGGCAAGGTAAATGCAAAAGTGGTGCCTTCACCGACGGTGCTTTCAACACTTATTTTTCCATTGTTTTTCTGAACAAAGTCCTGAACCAGCAGCAAGCCTAAGCCGCTGCCTCCTTCCTTGTTCGTGCCTTCCGTAGTGGTCTGCACATTGGGGTTGAAGATCTTGTCCAGGTTTTCCGGTGGTATGCCCACGCCGGTGTCTGCCACTTTTATGACCACCTCATCACCGTCTTCCTCTGCGGTGACGGTGATCGCGCCACCGGTGGGCGTGAATTTTGTAGCGTTGGAGATCAGGTTGCGGACAATGGCGTTGAGCATATGCAGATCGGCCATGACCCGCACATCTTCCGGGATGTTGAGGTCAAGCTGAATCTTTTTGTTATCCAGGTTGAGTTTCACCAGGCGGGCAATGCTTTCGATAGCGTCCCGCAACTCTATTTCCTCGGGAGTGACGATCAGGGCATCGCTCTGCGACTTGGCCCAGCCCAGCAGGTTTTCGAGCAGGTTGAGCCCCTCATCCGTTGACTGCAGTAGCTTAATGACAGTGTCTTTAAAATCCTCTTTCCGGGGGTCAATCAGCCCCCGGTTGATAAAGTCGAGGCTCAGCTTAAGGGAACCAAGAGGCGAGCGTAAATCGTGCCCGATGATGGAAAACATGCGTGACTTCAGCCGGTTAGCGGCAGCCAGGTCGGTAGCCTGCCGTTCTACCTTACGGCGGCTCGTCAGGAGATCAATATGGTTTTTGATACGGACCAGCAGTACCTTTTTATTGAAAGGCTTGGTCACATAATCCACTCCTCCCAGTTCGAAACCTTTGACAATATCCTCCGTCTGATCTAAAGCTGTGATGAAAATAATGGGCAGATTTTCATTAGCCGGGTCCTTTTTGATGCGCCGACAGACTTCAAAACCGTCGATGTCCGGCATCATGACATCGAGCAGCAGCAGGTCGGGCTGTTCGGCTTCCAGCGCCGCGATGCCGTCCTCCCCGTTAGAAGCGACAACGGTTTCATACCCGGCTTCATCGAGTATGAATTTCAGCAATTTTGTATTGAGGGGGCTATCGTCAACGATCAGTATCTTGGGCGCAAGATCGGTTTGCGCTTCGGTTGCCTTCATGGGGTGTCTAGTTAAGCAAGTTTTTGTGCATAAGGACCTTCTTTAAGCAGGTGGCTTAAATTTGTTACAAATTACATAAATTCGTATGATCTTCAAAGTCTGGCTTAAATTTGCCTGCTCAACACTAAGCAACCTGCTCTTTTTATGAGATTCCTAATCGTAGAAGACGAATACCCCGCCGCCAAACGGCTCAGCCAGCTGATCCTGAAGATGAGGCCGGGCACTGAAATATGCGGTACTTTGGACAGCGTGGAAAGCACCCTGCAATGGCTGAAGGATAACCCTGCTCCGGATCTGGCTTTTTTCGACATACAGCTGGGGGATGGGCTGAGCTTTGACATTTTCCAGCATTCGCCCTTTATGGGGCCGGTGGTTTTCACTACTGCCTATGACCAGTATACCCTGAAGGCTTTTAAGCAGGATAGCGTAGACTACCTGCTCAAGCCAATTGAAGAGGAAGAGCTGGCGGCAGCCCTTCAAAAATTTGACCGCCGGCAGCAGTCGCCCAATATACTGTCTCCGGAAATTTTGCAGTCCCTGGTCAATAGCCTGTCTCAACCTCAGTATCAGTCCCGGTTTATCATCAAGATCGGGCAACAGCTGAGCTACATTGCCACCGATGAAATCCAGTACTTTTATTCTGAAGACGGCATCGTTTTTGCGCAACTGGAAGGCAAAAAAAGGCACGCGCTGGACTACACCCTCGATGCGCTGGAACCATTGCTGCAGCCGGCTTCTTTTTTCCGCTTGAACCGTAAAGTCATTGCCAATATCCAATCGGTGCAGAAAGTAGCGCCTTTTTTCAATGGCCGGCTGCTGGTCACCCTTAGGCCCGCTGCTGATTTTGAGGTGACGGTCAGCCGGGACCGGGCTTCCGACTTTAAACGGTGGCTGGGGGCATAGCGAAACAGCCAGGCAATGTTACCTGGCTGTTCCAAACGATCTAACTATGCGCCAATTTCTTCTTTAGGGCTTCTTATTGATCTCTACCTCATCCCCTTGCCCCAGGCGGGAACCGGTAGACCGCTCGTACAGATTCTTATACCGTTCAAAGACGCCATCCGGCATGCGCTTGCCATTGATGCGCAGTTTGCCCTTGCCGCTGAGCTGGAATTTGTATTCCTCTGTACTTTCTATAAATCCGTCACGGAGCATTTGCTGCTCAATGGTTTGCTTCATGCTGCCTCCTCCGGGCCGGGGAAAACGATAGTCTGCTCCACGAAGCTCCGGTGTGGTAAATACCTTGACCTCAGGGTGAGTCCCCCCAAGCCCAAAGCCGTCCATCTCTATTTCGACATCATCGAAGTCATAGGTTGTAAGCCCTTTTTTACGCAGTTCCTCAAATGCTCTCTGAGTAGATTCATGGGCTTCCTCCAGGATGATCTCCATTTCTTCTGTTGACCGGAGGCCTTTCAGCATCTCCTTGTCGCCCGTCCAATTGAAGTCAAAGTCAATATCCTTGTCTTTGCCGTTTAGGAAGAATACATTCCGGTCTCCGTCCTCGATAACCAGGCTGTCCCCTACTTCGATAACTTTCTCATCAATGCGGATGACCTGCCTGCCGTCTTTTTGTTCAACGATCACTTCCATTGGCGCGCCATTACGCTCATCCTGGATTTCAATAATTACACTGCCATCATCGCGCTTTTCCGTGCGGACTTTTTTATCTGTGCTGCGCTCCAGGCGCAACAGGCGGGGTGCTTCCGGTGCGGCAGGGGGGCTTGGAGGTGTGGGGGGTGTTGGCGGTGCAGGGGGCGCTGGCGCATTGGGTACTCCCGGTGGTGCAGGGGGTGCCGGAGGAGGCGGCATGTCTGCAAGCATTTCCTCCACCAAACCTTCGTATTTTGGGAATTCAGCTTCCGGGATTTCCTTTCCGTCGATACTTAGTTTTGTGATTTTGCCATCTTGCAATTCCGCATCGACCGTGCGCCCGTTGTCCTCGGTTTGTAGCTGAATGATCTGACGAGGGAGGGTATCGGGTGCGGCCCAACGGGAGGCCAGTGTTGTCAACGGTAGCGGTGGCAATTCATCTAAAGCTTCCATTACTGCACGCTCAGCAGTTTCAGCGCTGTTGTGTGCGTAAGAGAAAGAGAAGAACAACAGGGCAGCCAGCAATAAGCCGGTAGCGGTCATTTTTTCCATGGTGTACATTTTTTGTGGTGGTTGATTGAGGATGCGCCGTACGCGCTGCAGCAGAAAAGGGCGCCCTTTCGAAGCCATGGCCATCGCCATTCTCGGATGCCGCTGGGTGGCTTCTTCAATTTTGACGAGGGCTCTTGCGTAGCCCAGGGCGTCATCACTAAGGCCTACTGCGATGTCGTCACAGCAGTTTTCCCTTTCCATGCGTACGTAGGCGGAAATCCACCAAACAGCCGGGTTGAAATAATACAGTGCCTCAATTATCGATTGCATGATATTGAGTAAATAGTCTTGCCGGTAAATATGCGCCAGCTCGTGGGCCAGTACCGCCTCCACCTGCGCCGGCGTCAGGGCATTGATCGTGCCTACCGGAATCAGAATTACGGGTTTCAGCCAGCCGATCACTACCGGAGATTGCACCAGTGCAGATTCAAGCAACTGCACCCTGCGGCGCAACCGGAGACGGCGCGAAAGCGCATGCAGCTTGCCCTGCCAGGGCTCCCCCATCGGCCGGACAGAGCGGTGCCGAAGGTGCTGCACATAACCCAGCCCGGCCAGCATGCGCAGCAAAAAGAACGCTACGCCTAATAACCAGGCAGCCACGATCAGCGGTAAATGCTGCTCGAAATACGCCCGTGCCTGTGCCCGCCAGAAAGCAAGGCCTTGCAATGGGGCTGCTTCGGTAGTCATTGACGGGGCAACGCCTTCAGCCATTGGAGCCGGAGCCGCGGCCAGACCATTCCCAGCGCCATCCGGCACCTCAAAATACAGGTAAAAGGTAGCAGCAGATGCGGCGGCCAGCAGCAACAGTGCTCCAACAGCCAGCCCGTACCGGAAACGCGCGGTCCGGCGCTGCGCCAAAATCATCCCACCGGCTAAGCCCAAAGCGATGAGCATGCCCTGCCAAAGAGAGTGGACGACGGTCCAGCCGAGGGCGTAAACCAGAGGATCCGCAAGAAAGTCAAGTGTGGTAGACATAGTCGGGTGATTACTTTTTCTGCTTAGTTTCGATTTCCTCTATCAGGGCTTTGATTTCGTCCAGCTCCGCTTCGGAGGCATTGTGGTTGCCCAAAGCCTGCATAACCAGTTTCATAGCCGAGCCTTTGAAGGTGCGGTCTACAAATTGGGTGAGCAGGTTTTGTTGCGTTTCCGCTTCCGTTACCGCCGGGCTGTAGATGTGCGTGCGCTGCGAAGTATCACGGTCAGCCAGCCCCTTTTCTGCCATAATCTGCATGAGCTTAAGGGTGGTGGTATACCCTACTTCCCGGTCCTCATTCAATTGGTCATTGACAAAGCGCACGGTGGAGGGGCCGTGCTCCCACAGCACCTGCAGGATTTCCAGCTCGGATTCGGTGGGCCGTATTTTCTTGGATTTACTCATAATCGACAATTGAGCAGCTTTTTACGAAATAATTCGTAGGCAAAGTTATACGAAGAGATTCGTAATTGCAAGTTTTAATACGAAAAACTTCGTAAATGCACCAGGCTGCTTTTTGGATTCTTACTAAACCCGTTTGAATTCAATAGCTTGCCAACTTATTACCCTACCTTTCGTTTTATAAAGAGCGCTTGCCGGAAGGTGAGGTTGCGTCCATCCAAATACAAATTCATGCGAATATTCAGATACTTGCTGCCCGTCTTACTACTTTGGGGCTGTGCCGATCCCTACTCCACTGACACGGAAGCAGCCGCCACGGAGCCAACCGATACGATTGCCCCGGCTATTGTCCGTCAGGCACCACGCCCGGATTGCCCGGTTCCGGGAAAAGTGCTGTCCGGCAACACCTACAACAGCCCTGCTCAGGAGCTCTACCTCGCCATTGTGGCAGACAGTACCACCTATGATGAAAAATTAGGCGACAGCCACCGCAAGCTGATCGTTTTCAATAGCAGCAATTGTGAGCGCCTTTTGGAACAAACCCTGCCCGTAGACCGCTCTGCTGATTTTCATTATCAGATCGCAGACATCAATTACAACAGCGCTGTGCAGCAACTCGCCATAAGGGGCACCACCCATTTTTTCCTGTTTGACCTGGAAGGGCGGCAGCTTAGTGGCCCTTTTCAGCCTCAGTTTAAGAGCGAGCGCTATGGGGTGGATGCCCAATCCGGCAACATTCAGCACCTGGAGATGTGGGAGTCTTACCTCATTGGGTATGTGCAGGATTATGGGTCCTTTGTTTTCCGCCTGGATGATGGGGAGTCTCCCGAGCCGGTTTTCCCGGCTTCTGAGTATCAGGATGAAATAGAAGCTTACCATCAGGCCTTTCTCCTGCCTTCTGACCGGGGCGCCCAGGTACTCATGCCTTCCTATGACCGGGGCGACCGTTTATTCCGCATCAATCCGGTCTTTGAGCGCCCCATAGCGTTGCAGCCCCGAGAAGGGCTGACCGCGCAGGAGAACCGGTTTTTACTTCTGCGTGAAGACAGCAGCAACGAACGCGCCATCGTCATCGACCTTAAAAACCGGGAGCAGGCGGAGTTGCCCTCCGACATTCAGTGGAAAAGCGATGAAGATGTGCTCGACTGGATGAAGGTGATGCAGTAGCTCCCTGTTTCGTCTTGGAGTAGCGAAATGCCTGCTGTAGCTATTTTGTGAGCCCTGGCTTATGTTGTACATTAAAGTTTGCACCAAAAATACTTCGCGTATGCGACTGCTGCTGATTCTTTGCTTTTTCACGAGTGCCCTTTCCCTGCCAGCTCAGGGCAAGATGAATTTGCGAAAGATGGAAAAAGCATTCCGCAAAGCAGATATCAGCTACGAAGGCGACCCCGGTGCATGGCTGCTGTACACGCAGGACCATGTTCTGCTCGTCCTCTCAGATCAGGACAACAACCGCATGCGCATCTTCACGCCTATACTCGAGGCTGCCGATGCCTCACCAAAACAACTCGAGAAAATGCTGCGCGCCAACTTCCACTCTGCCCTTGATGCCAAATACAGCATTCACGATGGTTTTGTGGTAAGTGTCTTTACCCACCCGCTAAAGGAGCTTAGCCGGGAACAGTTGCTTGATGCGATCGATCAGGTGATCACTTTGTCTAAAACCTTTGGCACGACTTACTCGAGTACGGACCTCAAATTCGGGCACCCGAAAGAAGAAAAACCCATCCAGGAGAAATCCAAACCCAATAAACGCACTTAGTTGTGGGGCAAAAATAAGTTCTCCAATTGCTCTGGTAGCTTTTGCCTTGATAAGCCCCAAAACCGGCCCGATGGTTGGTTTTGTGCCTCCTCAAAGCAAAACCCAATTGGAAAACTTATTTTTCGGGAAGCCCTTAACCGCGCATCGCCTGATCTACCAATTGATGGAAATGGTGCACGCAGCGTTCCATTTTCGGTGAAAACCGCCCGCGCTTGTACAGGCGGGACTGAATCCCCTTCTGAACACTTTCCACGACCGCTTCGTCTTCCAGTTCGGTTTGGTCGATATTGTTGGCGGCACGGCTGAAGGCAGTGCCGGGGAAGGCATAAGAGCGGAACCGCACCCGGGTCTCGCCAATGGACAAAGGCTCCACCACATTGAGCGACAAGCCCCAGGGATAGAAATTAAACATCAGGTTGGGGAAGAGGAAAAAGTAGTAGGCATAGACCCGCCGGCCGTAGTCGGGGTGGCCTTCCGGCAAATCGAAAGCAGGCTCTTCCGGCTTAGCAATGCCGATCTGCAGGTTACACCAGTCAAAAGTTTCGTAATCATAGGCTCCGAAGTCCAGTGCGGTATTCAAAGCCGGGTGCACAAAAGGCACATGAAAACCCTCCAGGTAATTATCGCAGTAAAGCGCCCAATGTGCCTTCACCAGGTGGTCCTGACTCCCCTCTTCCATGAACTGCAGCTCATCCAGCGGCAAAAACCCTACCCGCTCCTGAATTGGAGCCACCGCCTCCCGGAAGTCTGCGTAAGGCTCCAGGCTCGTAAACAGCAGCCCCAGCCACTCTTCCAGCGGCAACGCCGGCAGGTGGTCTGCCTCCGATGGGAAATCAGCGGCCTCTTCAAACGCAGGCATACTTTTAAAAGTCCCGTCGAGACGGAAGCAGCGCCCGTGGTAGCCACAGCTCAGCTGACGCACCGGCCCGGGCGCTTCCACAATGATTTTCCCACGGTGGGTACACACATTGGACAGGCAGCGCCGCTGCCCTTCGGCATCATTTGCGATGAGCAGTGGTTCATCCAATACCCCGGGCAGCAGGGTAAAGGGGTGCGCGTAGCCCGCCACAGACAGGTCCGCTGCGTCCTCCACATAGTGCCAGGCTTTCGCCCAAATGCGGTCTGCCGCCGCCTCAAATAATGCCGGGTCCCGGTAAAACCTGCCCTCCAGCGTATGGGCTTTCCGGATATCAGAGTCGATCATGTTATTTAGATTTATCGGACCAGCATAATGCCGCCCTTTAGCGTTACCGCTTCCCCTTCGCTGTCGAGTACCTCAATGTAGTAAGTATACAGCCCGGTATTCAGCGGTTCTCCCGCAGCGGTACCATCCCAGTATGCGGCCCTGTCCTCCGATCCAAAACCGGAGACTTCGTAGAGCAGCCCGCCCCAACGGTCAAAAATCTGGTACTGCGCTACAAAGAAAGGCAGTCCGGAGAAGAGTTCAAAGCGGTCATTGCGGCCATCGCCGTTGGGAGAAAATGCCGAGGGGGCGTAGATGGGGCAATCAGTAGCCACCGCCACGCTATCCATGCGGGTACAGCCTTCGGCATCAGTCAGCAGCAGCGGTAGTGTGCCTGCGCCCAGGTTGTCAAATACAGGCTCGTTCTGCTCCTGCTCATCCACCGTATAGAAATAGGGCGGCGTGCCCCCGCTTCCGGCGAGGGTAAGCCGGGCATTAGGAGCTGCACACAGGGCTGGTTGGATATCCTGAACACTCAGCCGCAAAGGCTCTGCGCCGGGCACCTCCACCGGTAGTATTTCTGAAATACAACCCGCCGAGTCCGCCACCGTCAGTTGATAGCGGCCAGCGGACAAACTGGTAAAAAGACCGCTGCTCTGGGGCAATCCGCTGTTGAGCTGAAATTGCAGTCCGCCGTTCCCGCCGCTGGCCCTAACCTGCAGGGCACTCTCGCCCGGCCCACAGCCACGCACGAAATCCAGGGCGATTGACAAAGCCGGTACTTCGGCTATCGTGATCTCCTGTTCCGCTGTACAGCCTTCGCCATCCCGGGCTTCTACGGTGAATATTCCTGGGCTTAGCCCTTCAAAAACAGGGGCAGACTGCCAGGGCTCCTGATCGACCCGAAATTCCAGTCCTGTCCCGCTCCCTCCGCTGGCAGACACCGTGAGCGTACTGCTCCCCTCTCCGCAGGAAGCCGTGGAAATACTGATGCTTAGGGGGGCGCTTTCACCTATCGCCGCTGCTGCCTCCAGGGTACAGCCCTGGGCATCCTCCACATTCAGAACGTAAGTACCGGCAGGCAGGCCTTCAAAAAAACCATTATCCTGTGGGGTGCCGGCGTCCAGTTGATAGGTAAAGGGAGGAGTACCACTTGTCAATGCCCATTCCAAAGACCCGTTATCTTCTCCGCAGGTGGTATTCTGAACCAGCACCTCCTGCAACTGCGGGCCGTCTTCCAGGTCCTCTACCTCCACTTCAAAGTTTTCGGTACAGCCCACCTCGTTTCTTACCGTTACCGTGTAGGCTCCGGCAGGCAGGGCACCAAAGACCGGGTTTTCGCCAAACGGGCCGCCATCAAGGCTGAAGGTAAGCCCACTGAAAGGGCCCGGCCCGATGCTGACCGTACCTCCGTCATTGGTACAGCTGACCGGAGTGGTGCTGGCAAACAACGCAGGCAGAGGGGTGGCTTCCGGTACATCAACCGCTTCAGCGGCTTCACAACCGGCGGCATCCACCACCGTAACGGTGAGCAGGCCACTGGGAATATTTGGAAAAAATGCATCAGACTGGAAAGCCACTCCGTCAATGCTGTAGGTATAGGGCGGAGTGCCGTTGAGTGCCATAACCGTCAGGTTGACGCCAGATGCCTCACAGGGATCCACATCAAGCCCGGAAACCAGGGGCGCAGTACTGCTATCTATTTCCACTTCCACCGCATCCGCACAGCCCTGTGCATCAAGGATTGTGGCAAGGTAAATACCAGCGGGCAGGTTTTCGAACGTGGGCTCATCTTGAAAATCCTCCCCATTGATGCTGAACGTGTAGGGCATTAGCCCGCCTTCTGCCACAATAGTCAGGCTGCCGTTGTCGGCTCCACAGGCTGTTCCTTCCGGGAGGATTTCCTGAATAACCGGTGCCTCCCCTTCTGTTTCCACTTCTGCTTCCACTTCCAGCGTGCAGCCAAAGCTGTCTTCCACCAAAATCGTATAAATGCCAGGCAGCAAACCACTAAACACATTGGAGGATTGAAAAGCCTGGCCGTCGAGACTGTACATCAGCCCGCCGTTGCCTCCGGAGACCTCGACGGAAATACTGCCTACAGGATCCGCGCAATCGGCAGATACGGTTTGTACTTCCTCCAGTTCAAGAGGTGCAGCCGCCAGAAACTCCAGTTCGCTGGCTGCCCCGTAAATGACCACGCCTGCGTTACAGACCGGCGTCAGTTGCCCGTTATCAAAATCGATAGCAAAAATAGTGCCCTGTCCACTGTCATTGCTGGCATAGGTCACCGTGTTTTCACAGTCTTCCACGAAAGTGACCACCCCGAAAATGGAGCCGCCTACGTTGAAATTGAGAATGGGTGAGCTGTTTTCAGGATTGTCAAGGTCAATCTCAATCATCTGATTGGAGGTCCCGGCCATCACCAACTGCCCGTTCACGAAAGTGAGGTCCCCTGCCGATCCATATTCAGATTGCCCAAGAAAAGTGGCGGTATCAGTTGCCGGATTGTAGGTATAGACATTCCCATTTGAACCCACCGTATAGATCAGTCCATTTTGGTCAGCTACCAGACTGGTGTAGAAAGAGAAGCCCCCCTGTGGGATGATGGTCATCAGGATAGTGGTGCCGGTATTCGGATTGACCCGGTATAAGCGCCCATCCGTAGAGATGCCCCAGAGCTGCCCGTCTGGCGTATAGGTAATATCCGCAAAACTAACAGAAGGTGGAGAAATGGCAGCCAGGAAGTTCACCTCACAGGCACCGATGTCTACCGAATACAGATTCTGGTTTTCGGCGATGATGGTAAAGTCCTGCGTGCGGGCTATGACAGGTTGCAGGAATACGCACAGCCCTATCAGGAAAGCGCGGAATTGGTTTGGGGTCGAGTTAGAGTTCATAATTTAAAACATCAGGGTAGTTGAAGGTATGGTATTCAGCATTGCGCAGGCAACCCAATCAAAATATCGGACAACAGTATAACGCAGCAAACTCAAAGTTCAGAGCCCTGGCCACTGATTTAACGCTTTTTTATTGGTCAGTATCACGCCCTCGGGGAATCGTACTGGCCTGCCTTTAAACCGATGGCCCAATTATTGCGTTCTTCATCTGTTTTGAGCAATTATTTTTGGTATTTTCGCCAACTGCCTCAGAAAGACCTCACTAACAAACTAAAAGCAGCGCATGTACTTCAACAGCAAGGGCAAAACCGACAACACCTATGATGCCATCGTCGTAGGCTCGGGCATCAGTGGTGGCTGGGCCGCCAAGGAACTTTGCGAGAAAGGCCTGAAAACCATCGTTCTGGAACGTGGGCGTATGGTACGTCACGGCGACTACCCCACTGCCATGAAGGAAATCTGGGAGTTGCCCAACCGCAACAAGCTCACACAGGAGGAACTCAAAGATTACCCCAAACAGCAGCGTACGGGTTATACCATGGCACCTTCCACCAAGCACTGGTGGGTGAAGGACACGGAGCACCCTTACACTGAAGAGAAGCGTTTTGACTGGATACGGGGGTACCACGTAGGTGGCCGCTCCATCATGTGGGGCCGGCATTCTTACCGGCTGAGCGATCTGGATTTCGAGGCCAACGCCAAAGATGGCTACGGCGTAGACTGGCCCATCCGCTACAAAGACCTGGCGCCCTGGTATGACCACGTGGAGCGCTTTGCAGGTATTCAGGGCACTGCCGAAGGGCTACCCCATCTACCGGACGGGCAATTTCAGCCCGGCATCCCCCTCAACTGTATTGAGGAACACCTCAAAGACAGCATGAAGACCAACTTCGGCAGAACTTTGACCATCGGCCGTACGGCCAACCTCACGCAGGCCATCCATGGGCGGGGTGCCTGTCAGTTCCGCAACCGCTGTATCCGGGGCTGTCCGTACGGTGCCTACTTCAGCAGCAATGCCGCTACCCTGCCGGCTGCAGAAGCCACCGGCAATATGACGCTGCGCCCAAATTCAGTGGTGCACTCCATTATTTACGATCCGGAAACGCAGAAAGCCAAAGGCGTGCGGGTGCTCGATGCAGAGACCGGAGAGGCGATGGAGTTCTATGCGAAGATCGTCTTCCTTTGTGCTTCTGCCCTGGGCTCCACGTTCATCCTGATGAACTCCGCCGACGAGTATAACCCTAACGGACTGGGCAACAGCTCCGGACAGCTCGGGCATAATCTGATGGACCACCACTTCAGAGCCGGTGCACGGGGCATACACGATGACTATGGCGACCGGTACGATGAAGGGCGGCGGCCAACCGGCTTTTACATCCCCCGTTTCCGCAACCTCGACAAGCGTACCGAGCGCAAGGATTATATCCGGGGCTTCGGTTATCAGGGAGGTGGCAGCCGCCAAAACTGGGTACGGGGCATTAAGGAAATGGAAAAGGGGCTGGGCGCGGAGTACAAAGCGCAGCTCATTACACCAGGCCCCTGGCAGGTAGGCATGGGCGCATTTGGAGAGTGCCTGCCGTATTATGAAAACCATGTGAGGCTAAACAAGGAAGTGACCGACAAGCATGGGCTGCCTACTCTTACTATCGACTGTGAGTTTAAGGAAAACGAGCGCATCATGCGGCAGGATATGATGGACTCGGCAGCTGAAATGCTGGAGGCTGCGGGTTTCCGGAATGTCGAAACCTTCGATGCCGGTTCTTATCCGGGCCTGGGCATACACGAAATGGGCACTGCAAGAATGGGCCGCAGCGCGAAAACCTCCGTGCTCAATAGCACCAATCAGGTGTGGGACTGCCCCAATGTATTTGTAACCGATGGGGCCTGTATGACCTCAGCCGGTTGCCAGAACCCATCCCTGACCTACATGGCACTTACGGCACGGGCTGCCGATCATGCGGTGCAGGAACTCAAAAAAATGAACCTCTGATCATGGACAGAAGAGAAGCTATAAAAAGAACCGTTTTGCTGACCGGTGCGGCCCTGTCTGCTTCCACCATAACCGCTGTGCTTAATGGCTGTCAGGCAGAAGCCTCCACCGCAACTGCCTGGGCACCGAAGTTTTTTGATGCCCAACAGGCCGCCGCCCTTTCGGAAATTGCAGAGACCATACTGCCCGCCACAGAAACACCGGGCGCGAAAGATGTGGGCGTACCGGAATTCATCGACCAGCTTGCCGCTACCTGTCTGCCGGAAGAAGAGCAAATGTCCCTGCGCGATAGTATAGAGCAGATTGAAGCCCAAGCCCAGTCGAAACATAACAAAACCTTCACGGGCCTTGACTCCGAAGAGCGGCTCGCCTTGCTCAATACCATAGATGCAGAAGCCCGCAGTATAGAGACGGTGCCGGATGATATGGGCGAGACGGCATGGTCCGGCTTCCTTAAGCTCAAGCAACTCGTGCTGCTTGGATATTTCACTTCGGAAAAGGTAGGTACGGAAGTGACCGCTTTCCTGCCTATACCCGGGCAATATAAGCCGTGCATACCTTACGAAGAGGGGCAGCCGGCGTGGACGTATTAGTGAGTGTATAGCCGGAGCGGCACTTCAAACCTGCCGCTCCGGCTAAGGTCACTTTTTCAGCAGCCCTGCAACAAACAGCACAACCACCGAGCCTGCAGTGGCAGTGATAATGGTGTTGATGGTACCGGAGCCTGTGCCAATACTGATATCCAGCACACCAAACAGCCAGTTGCCTACATAAGCGCCGATTATACCCAGCACAATATTGACGAGCAGGCCAAATCCGGCTCCTTTCATAATTTTCCCGGCCAGCCAGCCGGCAATGGCACCTACGATAAGCGTGTACAGTAATCCCATGGTTTTTCGTCGTTTTGGTTAATCAATTGAGTTGCCCTGCGATATAGGCTGTCGTCCAGGCAGCCTGAAAGTTATAACCTCCCGTGATTCCGTCAATATCCAGGACTTCACCCGCAAAATAAAGATTTTTGCAGGCTTTGCTTTGCATGGTCTCAAAATCGATGCTTTGAAGGCTCACGCCACCGCAGGTGACAAACTCTTCCTTAAAGGTAGTTTTGCCCCTCACCTGGTACACATCATTGGTGAGGAGATGGGTAAGCTTATGCAAGCCTTTTTTGCCGATTTCGCCCCATTTTTTGTCTTCCGGCAGCTCTGCTTTGGCTAGCAGGTAACTCCACAGGCGTTTGGGCAAAGCGTAGGGGCGCTCATTGTTCAGGTCTTTTTTGGGATTCGCGGCCATGATACCGCGTAAGTCGTCCGACACCTGTTCGGCATTCTGCTCGTTCGCCCAGTTGAGCTGCACCTTAAACACATAGCCTAACTCGCTCAGCGCACGTGCTCCAAAGGCCGAGAGTTTGAGAATAGCCGGCCCACTCATCCCCCAGTGGGTGATCAGCAGGGGGCCATCCGATTTCAGCTTGGTGCCCTGAATGCTGGCCTGCACTTCTTCAACCACTACGCCCATCAGCTCGGTGACCGGTTCTTCGGGCATATTGAAGGTGAAGAGGGAAGGTACCGGGTCTTCAATTTGGTGCCCCAGAGCTTCCAGCCACTCCAGACCCTGCCGTTTTGGAGAACCACCGGTTGCAACAATGACCTTATCGAAAAAGGCAGGCGGATGTGTCCCCTTAAGAAAATGCAGCTTCAGCCCCTCTCCCACCGGCTGCAGCTTTGCCACGCCAACGCCCGTCTCAATTTGCACCCCGAGCTGCCGGGCCTCCTTCAGGAAGCAGTCGATGATGCTCTGGGAGTCCTGGGAAACCGGGAACACACAATTATCTGGCTGTGTCATAAGCGCCACACCCCGGCTCTCAAACCAGTCCATGGTATGCACAGTATTGAAGATCCGGAAGGCTTTCTTCAGCTGTTTGCTGCCCCGGGGATAAGCCCTCGACAGCTCGGCTATGGAGGTACAGCCATTGGTTACATTGCAACGCCCGCCCCCCGAGATTTTCACCTTGGACAGCAGCTTACGCGACTTTTCAAAAAGGACAACGGCGGCTTGCGGATGATTGCGCTTGGCCTCAATGGCTGCGAAAAAACCAGCGGCACCGCCTCCGATAACGGCTACTTTCATGGCATACGGTTGTAAATGCGATCAGCGCGAAGGTAGGCAATTGCAAAGATAATGTTACTTTTGCCACCGCTCTACACTAAAGCCAACCGGATTGCGTTTTAACTTGTCTATTAAGCGGGCTGACTATGCAGCTGCTTCTTGTTAATTAATTGTTCCAATGCAGTACACTAAGTATTTTTTTATTCTCCTGACCGCCTTACTACTACACAATTGCAACAGCACCGATAGTGGCAGGCTGCAGTCGGAGCTTCAGCGCATCTACTCTGGCATTTCCGATGGCAACCTCGAAAAGGTCAATGAAAAGCTGGTCGCTGAGAATGCCCTCACGGACTATCCTCTGGCGAACAATGGCTCCGCACGGGCTATTTACGGACAGGTACGGGTGATTGAAAGTACGCCAATTGGCAGTAAAGCGGAGCTGGTGGTGTATCAGGTAGAAGTGCACGAAAAGAACCGCCGGATCATCAACCGCATTAACTCTGAAGGATATAAAGCGATGGAAAAAGCCGGTCAAATCCGCTCCGTTGACAAGGAATCCGGTGTGGTGGTCTATGTGGAACGCAAGGTTGCCATCCGTATGAAAGGCAAAGAACCGCAGTACATCATTGATCCCAGGCCTGAGGTCATTAGCCGCCACTTCGATACCAGGGAGCAGGAAGTGAAACAGCTACTCGCCCAGTACAGCTAAGACGGTCTTAAGATCAGCTCTCGTCATCAAGGGCTTCGATTTCGGGCTGCGCGAAGGTATCGGGCACTATGTGTTCCCGTGCAAAATTACACCACGGGCAGTCGGTTTCGCCACACCCGGTAAAGAAGTCATGGCTCTGAATGGCCGCATAGACTTCCTGGACTAACTTGCGCACGGTTGCAGTGTCCCGGGGCTGATAACTGATGCTTGCTTCCGGCATAGCGCCTGTTTTGTCGGGTTCCAGATAGGAAATGGTGCCGGAGATTACCGTGCGGGTATTGCCGGGATAGTTTTCGTAGAGCAATTTATAAAAGACCAACTGCCGCCAGTAGCTCCCGCCATTGGGGTTTTTCTCAGTCGGACGGCGGAGCTTGCTCTTTTGCTGGCTGCCCGTTTTGAAGTCCACCACCCGTGCCTGATCTGCGTTGAGCTGAATAAGCTGATCAATGCTGCCCGTGACCGGCACACCATCAACTTCCACATTTCGGGGCCGGTATTCCATCTGGATATTTTTGGACCAACTGCTGCGGTGTGCCTCAAAGTACTGCTGCAGGTTGTACCGTCCGGCTTCCAGCCTGCGCTCAAATTCCCGGCGGGCAAAAAAGCCACGGCGGCGTTCCATTTCCTGCTCAAAGCCCTCGATTAGGACCTCTGCCGGTGGGAATTCCTGTTCCCGGTGGGTACGCATGCGTTCGAAATAGCGTTCCAGCGCATAGTGCATGGCGGTGCCATAGTGGGCCGCTTCGCGCATCAGGACCGGAGCGCGGAGGACATTCTCATAGTAGAATCCCAAGGGACACCGGAGATAGCGGTTGAGGGCAGAAACACTGAGCTGGAAACCTTCCAGTAAAGCTTCGATGGTATCCCGGTCAGGGGCAGGTACTGCGGGTGCCCGCTGCTCCATCAACCGCAGGACCTCGGCTTCCAGCAGCATATCTTTAGGCAGTTCGCGTTCGGTTACAGCTACGGCTCCCTGCTCCAGCAACTCATCCACGAAGCGGGCCCGTGGTGTCGCTTTTCCATCCATACCCTGGGTGGCATAAGACAAATGCAGGCGTTCCTGCGCCCGGGTGATGGCCACGTAAAAGAGCCGGCGGCGGGCTTCGAGCGGGTCCTCTTCTCCGGAGTAAGTGAGTGTATCTGGCAGTTTGAACCGGAAATTACCGCCCCTTGAGCTGGGCTCCCAGGGCTTTTGGGTCACATCCAGCAAAAAGACCTGCCGGAATTCCAGCCCCTTGGCACTGTGGGCGGTCAGCAATTGTACCCCATCCTGCGCGTAGATAGATTCACTGGCTTCCACGGGCAGGCGGTTGGCATCCATACTGCGCAACAGGTCCAACAGCCCTCCCACTGTCAAACGCGGATTGCGGGCTGCTTCTCTGCGCACGAAGTCCAGGAAAGACCGGAGTACCTGAAGGAGCCAGGCTTTATTCTGCTGACCTATAGCATAAGCCAGCAGCCCGCTTCGGTTAAGGAGCTGTTCCACAAAAGCCGGCGCACTCAGGTTGGTGTATTGCCGGATCATATGGTGATGAAAATCGGTAAACCGCTGCAGTGCGGGCTGATCTTTCAACCCCAGCCCGGCCCAGTCTTCAGAATGGGCAAGGAAATCGCGCCAGGCCTTGCGTTTGCTCCCGTTCTGCCGGGCCTGCCACTGACTTATAGCAGAAAGATCGTCAGGGTGCAGCCCGATAAAAACAAAATGCATGATCTGGAACAACAGGTGTTCACCGCTTGTGGGGCGTTGAAACTCGGCCGCGAAGTACTCCAGCATCAGTCTCAGGTTACGGATGAGCGGGAGGTGGAGCACATTCACACGCCGCCGCGTTTGATAGGGAACACCCTGCTTTTCCAGTAGTTCCATCAGGCTTTCCACCTGCCGGTGCTTGGCATAGATGACCGCCACTTCATTGAGGGGCACACCTGCTCCCTGTAGCCGCTGTAATTCACCAGCAAGCCATACTTCTTCCTGCAGGGGGTTGGGGAATACACTAACCTCCGGCACAGCAGGCAAATCCTTTACGCCCGGATGGCTCGCCTTTAGCACCTTTTCGACACCCAGCTCCTGAAGCCGGTTGACGATCCGGATATCATTTTGCCCGATCACATGCCGGGCCGCATCGAGTATAGGCTGCGTGGAGCGATAGTTATCCTCCAATACGACCAGCCTTATCCCCTTGCGGTATGTCTCGTAGAGGTCTGTCAGGTTTTTCAGGCGGGCGCCCTGAAATTCGTAGATCGACTGATCGTCATCGCCCACAATAAACAGGTTGGGCATCTCCCAGTAGGCTACGAGCTTGCGGATGATCTCATTTTGCGCCCCGTTGGTATCCTGGTATTCATCTACCAGAATGTAGAGAAAACGCTCCTGATACGACCGCAGCAGATTGGGGAAACGCTCAAAGGCATCGAGCACCCAGAGGATCATATCGTCGTAATCGTAGCGATTGGCGCGCTGCATGGCTTTTTGGTAGTCCGGATATAGCCGGGCAGCAGCCCGCAAGCGTTCCATACGCTCCACTTCTTCCTCGATCTGACTGGTTTTGAGGTCCCCTTTTTGGTATTGCCCATTCCGGCTGACTTTATAGATGTATTCCTCCCGGTTGGGCAGGTCTTCCAGGTAAGCATCGATAGCCTCTTCCATCAGGGGTACCGTCCAACGCTCGGCTTTCATTTGCTGGAAGAGGTTTTGCAACTGTGTCTCGTAAGCGTAGGCATCACTGCGGCCCCTGCGCAGGGGGTGTTCCGGCGGCAGGGTATCCAGCACTTTGCGGAGCAGCTCCACCCGCTCCAGGTCGCTCAGGGGTTCCAGCTCCTGCCGCCCAAAGCGTTCCAGGTTGTCCTGTATGATGCTATTGCAAAAGGAGTGAAAGGTGTAGATAGGGATCCGGTGCGCTTCCGGGCCAATAAACCGCAGCAGGCGTTCGCGCATCGCATTCACCCCTGCATCAGTAAAGGTCAGGCAAAGAATGTTGTGCGCCTGTGCGTCCGTCTCCATAAGAATACGGCCAATACGGGAAGATAGAATATGGGTTTTGCCTGTCCCCGGCCCCGCAATGACCATCACCGGCCCTTCGATCTGATCCACCGCCTGCCGCTGCTGGGGATTCAGCTGTTCCAGGACTTCCTGAAATGCTTCGTTGTATGCTTGCCGCTGCTTTTGGGTACCTGACATTTATCTTTCCTGTGGTTTGGAGAAAGGTAAGGCTTTTTGTGCATTCTCTGCTTGCAAAATGGATCAGCCTTGCAAGCTGCCCAAAACACATGTGGCTGCTCTACACTCAGGCAGGGCAGCCACACTATGCTGAAAGTTATCCTTTCAATTGTCTATTGCACAATCACCTTACGGGTAGTTACGCCGTCTTTGGTGCGCAAACGGACCAGGTAAACCCCGGCGCTGTACCCTGAGAAATCAAGGGTATGATTCTCCAGGCTATCGAATTGCTCCGAACGCAACTGACGGCCATCGGCGGAGAGCACTTCCAGGTCGACTCTTGTCGTAAGAGGCTCGTCCAGCGCGAGCACCACTTTGCCCTTGGTCGGGTTGGGTGACAGCGTCAGAGCGACTTGCAATGCAGGTTCGCGCGTGGCGACCGGATTCTCGATGTTGACGATCGTCGTTGTTTCATCGCAGAGGGCTTCCTCACCTTCCCCGGCGCAGGCTACGTTGGTAATGCTGTAGAGTTCGCCAAGTACCCGGACATCATCTACGTACCAGCCGTTGCCTCCGGTTTGATCGTCAGAAGCAAAACGGAAGCGTACCATGATGTTGCTCCATGAGATAGACTCCAGGTCGATGGTCGTTTGTATCCAACCGTCGCTATCGCCGGTAAAGGCGAGTTGCCCTGCCAAATCATGGCCTGCAGATGGGTTGAGTGTGCCGTTGTAGTTATTTTCCAAAATATAGCCGCTGGCGTTGAGCCAGAAAATCCCATTTGGAGAAATCTCGACGATACCGCCGTCCCAGCCATTTTCGGTATCAAAACGGTGCCAGAAGGAAATACCCCGACGTTGCCCGTTGTTGGGCATAGGCACTTCAATGGTCATTCTTTGTTCTGATGCCGTGGCCAGGTTGCGGGCAAAGAAGGAGGTGTTGCCTGAATAGGCATCCACGTTGGTCACCTGCCAGTTATTGGTACCCACCGGTGCTTCCAGTGTCCAGTTGTCCAGCCCTTCTTCCGCACCATCTTCAAAGACTGCGTAGGTTCCTTTGTCGTCATCCAGTGCCACCTGATAGCTACAATTGATGGTCGCACCGCTTTCCACTGCACCGAGGTCGAAGGTTAGCACGCCATCCTCCACAGTAGCCGGACAGCTGGAGCTGCCTTCCACAAAAGTGGTGCCTTCCGGCAAAAGGTCGGTAACGATACCGTCCTCCACAGCTACGGTACGGCCATTGATAATTTCGAGATTGTAAGTAATGACATCACCGGCATCGGCTTCTGTTACTCCGGTTTTGTTCACCCGGAAAGTGAAGTTGCAGGCATCCGGAATATCAAAGGCTTCCACCCCACCAGCTATTGCACTCGCGCCCAGCCCACGGCGGGCGAAGGTCTCCCAGATTAGGCATTGATTAGCCCCGTCGTAGTTGAGCATGTCTGCCTCCAGAATAGCATCGCGGGCATCCAGGAAGGTAGGGCCACAGGGCTGCAGTTTCAGACCATCAGTGACCAGCTGCATCGCTATATTGTTGCCACCGGTGCCGGTGTAAAGGTTGTCATCAAAGCCGTATTCATCAACCAGATTCCAGTACATATCCCAAATCATAGCACACCATACCGAACCTACGCCGTGCGGAACAGACTCCCCATTGATGTCTGAGTAGGTATGAGGGTTGACGTTCATATTACGAGTATAGGGATAGGTTCTGATACCGCCGCCGTTAGTGGGTTCATTGACGACGTAGGTGCCAATGCCCCGTACCTGGTCTGCCGTGTTTTCGGAAGTCGTTGTCATCGCCAGAGCATACCAGTCGCTCCAGCCTTCGCCGGCCTGTTCGAAATTGCCCAGACAGCCGCTGTTGCCCGCGCCACCGGTAAGGCGGATGGAAATACCGTGGGTATACTCGTGCACAATCACGCCGTTATCCAGGTCGCTGCTCAGGCCGGAAGGGCCAGGGTTGGGGACCTGGAGTTCAGGAGCAGAAAGGGTGATCGTAGCGCCAGGCAGCAGTGTTTTCAGAATTGCACAGTCGCCCTGAGTAATCATTACAGAGGGTATTGTGACCTGATCGCCTACAGCACCCGCACCCATGATGATAGGGTCGCCGGCTACGTTATTGCAGATGATTGCACCAATTGCGCCCGCATTCTCCGCGCTGAGCACTTTGAATCCGAACTCACAGTTGCCACGGTCAATAATGGCAATTTTGCCTTCCAGTGCCGCCGCATTCACCAGGTCTTCGCAGGCATCAGTGACAGGCGCTGCCTCATCTTCCACCAGGACCAGCTCGCCGCTTAGCGGTGCACTGGCTTCCGGAAGGGCTCCTCCGAAACCCGCCTGCACAAAAGTGTAATCTGTAGCGTTGCCGGCGGTGTCTGTCACTGTCAGCCGGGCATCGGTATCGAGGTTGGGCAGTGCTCCGCCCCAAAGGTACATTTGCATGCGTGGGCGGTTGCCATCGGTAGGCGTTGCAAAGTTGGCGTTGTTGGTTCCGCTGCCGTCCAGGGCTTCTGCACGCACATAGTCCCCGCCTTCACCAAATCCGGTGTAATTCGTTGTTTGGAAATTGCCGGCTGCCTCGTCAAATCCATAGTAGTACCAGACATCGTGCATGATGTTGTTCCAGTAAAACAGGTTGGTAACCAGTGGGTCGATCTGAGTGAAGGGCCGGTTGGTGGACAAGTCGAGCGGGAAATCAAAATTGAGGGAATCCCCTCCATCCGGCTCATCACCAACGGAGGCGTTCAGGTCAAAAATGTCGTGGTAAGCGTGTACGTTATTCCCCCTGGTAATGGTGTATTCCGGACCGGGCATACCGTCCTCATCATGCCAGCCAAAAGGTGATGCCATAGAATCAGCAGGACTGGTTTTCAGAATGCGGTCGCCATGGTTAGGGCTTTCTACCGTGAGCGGAAAGACGCGGTAGCGGCTGCCATCTTCAGGTGAGGAAGGCGGCAGAGGCGGTTGCAAACTGAACGTTTCAGCATGCTGGTGCTCCTGATGCAATGCCTGGTGCTCTTCTGAGGCAACATGTGGCCCAAACTGACAGTGCAGGACCTGATCGAAGGCATCGAGGACTTCACCGGTAATGGCATCGATGCGGGCATCCCACCAATGCTGTCCGCTTAGTTCGTAAAAAGTGACATTCCAGGCCAGGCGGACGGCGCCCCGCACAGGCTGATACGCCAAATGCACTTCAATAGGCTCCAACGCCAGACCGGCAGGATTGAAGATGGCATGATGCTCGCCGGGTTGCCGGTCGATGCTCAGTGGTGCGCTGCTATTCACGTTGGCATGTGCCATCAGTTTTCTTACCGCAGTCTCCATACTGATCTGCGGCTGGGTGGTATTCACCTGGCTGGACAAATCGGAAATGAAGCGGTTGCCCATACTGAACACCTCGCCATTTTCCGTAATATTCATATTCAGAATAGCATTACGGACCGGAATGCCGGCATGCTGCTGCTGCAGGTAAACGTGGGTCACTTTGTTGTGGCGGGTCACCACGGTATTCGTGATCTCGTAGTCTGCAATATCTGCTTGAGTCAGTTTCAGGTCTGCCCGCGACTCCATAAGGTAGCGCGCAGCAATTTGGTCAGGCTCTGCCACCTGGGCAGTCAGTGTGGTGCCCAATAAGCAAGCCCACATGAGTATAGGCCAATATGTGTTTTTCATACAATCACAAGGTTAAAATGTAAAAGGTTGGAAATGCCGAAAAGATACATCAGGTATTGTAGTAGCAGGACAATAGAAACGAAAATTTGTTGAAAGCGGGCTGACACTTTAGGCTTATTTTACAATTCCCTTTCTTTACTCGAACTACCAATATACCGTATCTTTGCGGCTATGCCTAATCTCACTCAAAAGCCCCTGCGGGCGCTCGCTATCCTCTGGCTGTTGGCTGTACTTATGGCATGGCCCGTTGGCGACTTCCCACTTGATGACGACTGGTCTTACGCTGAAGCGGTAAAGCACTGGGTAGATACCGGCGAATACTGGGTCAGCGACTGGCCGGCTATGACGTTATTCACGCAGGTGATATGGGGCGGGTTGTTTGCCAAAGTATTTGGTTTCTCTTTTTACACCCTGCGCTTGTCCACGCTGGTCCTCGCCACATTGGGCATTCTGGCTTTTCAGAAAATCATGGCCCGGCTGGAGTTGCCCGGTTGGTGGCAGTTAGTAGCGCTGCTCACACTGATTTTCAACCCTGTCTTTTTTGAACTGTCGCTCACCTTTATGACGGATGTGCCTTTCCTGAGCCTGATGGCGATGAGCCTTTATGCCTATCTGAGGGCGTTTGAAAAAGACCAATGGCGATGGTGGGCTGCCGCCACGCTGTTCAGCAGCCTTGCCATCCTGTTGCGCCAACCCGCTTTGCTTCTCCCCCTTGCGATGGGCATTGCAGGATTCCTGGGCAGGCCCGGCTGGCGGCGACTTGGACTGGCATTCCTGAGCATCGCCATTGTGTACCTGTTCCTGCAGGGCTATATCCTCTGGCAGCAGAGTACGCCTTCCGGTCTTCCCGGTGCTTTCAGTCAGCCCGGTAGTATACGGCACCTGCTTACCCCGGAGCATGTGGCAGGCAGCATGCAGAATTATGGCGGCTTGTACCTGATGTATGCAGGCTTTATGCTGCTCCCGGTATTGTTGCTCAGCCCCTGCCGCCCCCGTCCAAAAAGCGCATGGGCCCTCACGGGGCTGCTGAGTGCTGCCGGTTTAGCCCTCATTGCTCTATCCTGGGACGAGGGGCTGCTTGGCAACACGCTCCACCACCGTGGATTAGGGACGATCCCTTTGCAGGGCGTCCATCATGACGAGCATTGGCCATCCCTTCCTTCCTGGCTGGGTTTGCCGGCAAAGTTACTGGGAGTGACCGGCCTGCTCCTTCTCATCAGCCATGGAAGTATTCGGACAATCCAATTGATGCAGCAGTTCCTCCCGTCTCGAAATAACGGATGGCTGGGATTAAATCCCGCACAGACCCTGCGCCTTGGGCTTTGTGGCTTCCTGCTGCCTTATGTTTTGTTCCTGCTGGTTAATTATGTACACTTTGACCGGTATCTGCTGCCTGTACTCTTGAGCGGACTGCTGATTATACGCCCCGTGGGGCACGCTCGCCCACAAAAGAGACTGGCGGCAGCTGCCGTTTTGTTGCTGCTTTGGTATTGTTTCTCCATCGCTGGTACTCATGATTATTTTGCGTGGAACCGGGCCAGGTGGGCCGCGCTGAATGAAGCGCTGGAAAGCGGCATCCCCCCTGAAAAGATTGATGGAGGATTTGAATTTAATGGCTGGTACCGGACGGGGCCTCTGCGGTCCAAACTGCCCTATGCTCAAAGCTGGTGGTTTGTCGGAGAGGATACCTACGTAGTCAGCTTTGGGCCTTACCACAATTACACCCCGGTTGCGGTTTATCCGTTTCAGCGCATTCTACCGCCCGGAAAGGATACCATCTTCCTTTTGCAAAGGCCGGAATGGATAGCCCGTGACACAATGGTTTACGAAATGGAGCCAGACGGATGGCCGGAAGAGCCCGGCTTTGTCCAGCTAAGAAGTGCTGAAAAAACAAGCCTTTACCCGGATAGTTACAACGGGACATTTGCCTATCGTATGGCACCGGGGCAGGAGTATGGGCTTACGCACCGGGTGTTTCCTGTAGCACCCTTTGACGAGTTCGAATACCGCTTACAGGCCAGGCAGGATAGAGGCACGACCAGGCTCATTTTTTCAGCCCCCGATGCCGGTCAGTTCCACTTCACTCATCAAATCCACCCTTCTTCAGCAACCGGGAAAGGCTGGCAGCGCCATGAAGGAAGCTTTCGCATCCCCCCTTCTTTCCCTTCTGACACCCTTGCCTTCTATTTCTGGAAACGCCCACAGGATACTATCTTTATCGACGACTTTCAGGTCATTTGGAAAAAAAGCTCACCCCGCTAAAAGTCAACCTCATGCGAATTACCCTTATGCTGCTTTTTTTTAGCCTTTTGCTTAGCAGTTGCAACAAAGCCCTTTATCCTGACCGTAGCCACTTCCTTCGGGATGGGGAACTAGCTCCTACTATAGACCTTAGTACTTACAAAAGTGTGCAGGAAAGGCCCGGCCAAAATCCAGACCTTTGCATAGCGGTGGCCATCTCCGGCGGAGGATCAAGAGCCGCAAACTTCGGAGTTGGCATTATGCTTGGGCTGGAAGACTTTGAAGGCATGCGGTATCAGAACCTGCTCAAGGAAGTCGACTACCTGTCTACCGTTTCCGGAGGAGGCTTTGCCGGCGGGTCTTATGTGGCCGCCCTCTACGACCACAACCGGCTGCGCCCCGATGCCCCTTTTGTTTTTGAAGATTATGTGAAGTGGCGTGTACGGGAAGCCCTGGCCTATTCCTACGTGGGCACTCTAGTCCGCGCCAATTTCAACCCCCGCCTTTGGTTTACACATGTAGACGACGGTGATGCTCTCGAGCGCGCCATTGACGATCAGGTGCTGGGCTATAAAAGCCGCCGGAAAGACCTGGGCTCTGATGCGCCAAGTATTCGGCTGGGAGATATGTTTATTCCTAAAGATTCAGATCTACCGGTACGCCTGCCGATGCACATCACCAATAGTTCTACCGTCAATACCATGCAAATTTTTCCCTTCACGCCTGATGTGCTGGAAGAATACGGCGTGGTAGGTTACACACACCGGATGCAAAAGGAGGTCAATGAGTTCCCGGCTTCCTACATCGTGCCCTTATCGGTCGGCATTAAGTCGAGTGGCAGTTTTCCCGTTTTGATTTCCAATACCACTCTGGTCAGCAGCTACAGCTCAGAGCGCCCTTTTTTGCACCTGTTTGATGGAGCGATGACCGACAACACCGGTTACTACTCCGCCTTGCAGGTGCTGAAACAGGAGACTACCCGGCATAAAATATTGATCGTAATCGATGCCGATGCAGTTGGCAACCGGTATACCTTCTCCGAAAAAGAAGGTGCCTTGTTCTCTCTTGGTGTAGCTGCCCGCCTGCCCTCCAGTGGGCTTGATGCCCGCCGTGCCACGCTTGTACGGGATATTATGGATGCCTGTATGCCCGCTAAAATTGAGCCGGTTTTCTTTGGTTTCAATGTGCTTCTTGAAGGCAATGAAGCAGAGCCACCCACTGTTATCAAAATCCAGGACGAGCAGGAGCGGATGATCCGGGTCTTGAAGTCAGGCGCGGAAGTATCCGACCGCGATAAGCAAATCCTGTATGAATTACTCACCTACATCGGCACAAAGTATACGATCGAGCCCGCTGAGCAGGAGCTGCTGCTGCTGGGCGGGCAGTTGATTGTCCGCCTCAGACAGAAGCAACTGGAGGCGGCGCTTCGGTAAACTTCCGGTCAAACTGTGCCAACCGGGACAGAAAAAGAGCAGAAAGCTTTGAATTAGTTCGTACAACAATTATTTTTACAGAAACTAATTTCACAGCCGTGCCAGAGACACAAACACAGCCAAATTCGATCACTGAACGCCCCGACATGCCCGGCTTTACGCTGGAGCGCACTGCCAAGCGGATGAAGCAGTTTTTTCAGCAAACGCTGGCTGCTGCCGGTACTGAAATCACCATTGACCAATGGGTGGTGCTGCAGACGCTCAACCAGCAAAATGGCCTGAGCCAGCTGGAGATTGCCCGGGCGACCTTCAAGGACCCGCCCACCATCACACGGATTATCGACTTACTGTGTCAGAAAGGGCTTACCGAGCGCATCACGGACCCGGATGACCGGCGGCGGTTCCGCATTCAGCTTACCGATGGTGGCTATCAAAAAATCGACGAGGTGCTGCCTATCATCCACCGTGCCCGGGGCAAAGCCTGGGCAAAGCTCGAAAACGGGCAGATCGATCAGTTGATGGGCATGCTCAATACCGTATTCAACAACCTCAGCTCTGAGGATACCAAATAGAACCAATTGTAGCTCAGCAAAGCGGGTGCGGCAGTTTGCCCGCCCGGCTTTGCCCACTTTTGCCAAAACCAAAAAAACTGAATTTTATGCATTACCACAGCTTAGGACAAGTACCGCCCAAGCGGCATACGCAGTTCCGGAAGCCTAACGGGGAGCTCTACCATGAGGAGCTTTTCTCCACCGAAGGCTTTAGTGACCTGCACTCTCTGCTCTACCATGTGAATGCGCCCACTCAAATCGTTCAGGTGGGCGAGCCTTACTCCGTAGCGCCTAAAGTAGTGGCGGACAAGCAGCTCAAGCACCGTAGCCTGAAGGGGTTCGAGGTGGCGCCGGAAGAGGACTACCTCAAGAGCCGTAAGCCGGTACTCGTCAATAACGATTGCAAGATCATCCTGGCTGCGCCCCGCCAAAGCATGACGGATTACTTTTTCAAAAATGCGGATGCGGACGAGTGTATTTTCATCCACAAAGGTACAGGCCGGCTGAAGACCATGTACGGCGTGGTGGAATTTGAGTATGGCGACTATGTGGTAGTTCCAAGGGGCACCGTTTACCAACTCGAATTTGATCAGGAGGACAACCGCCTCTTTATCGTGGAGTCCTACAGCCCCATCATTACGCCCAAGCGTTACCGCAATGACTATGGCCAACTGATGGAGCATGCCCCCTTCTGCGAGCGGGACATCCGCAAACCAGAGTTGCTGGAAACCCACGATGAGCAGGGCGAGTTCCTGTTTTACATCAAAAAGCAGGATCAGGTTTATCCGTACACTTATCTCAATCACCCATTCGACCTGGTTGGCTGGGATGGCTATGTGTACCCTTATGCCTTCAGTATTCACAACTTTGAGCCTATCACAGGGCGGGTACATCAGCCGCCGCCCGTGCATCAGACTTTTGCGGCGCGCAATTTTGTCATTTGTTCTTTTGTGCCCCGGTTGTATGACTATCATCCGCTGGCCATCCCTGCTCCTTACAATCACAGCAATATTGACAGCGATGAGGTGCTCTACTACGTAGATGGGGACTTCATGAGCCGTAAGCATGTGGAGAAAGGCATGATCACCCTCCACCCCGGTGGCATTCCGCACGGGCCACACCCGGGCACTGTTGAGAAGAGTATCGGCAAACAGGGCACCCATGAGTTGGCAGTGATGGTGGACACTTTTAAGCCGTTGCAGCTGACTGAGCATGCAGTGGGTATTGAGGACCGGGATTATTATAAGAGTTGGCTGCCGGAAGAGGCTTAACTCCAGAACACGAAGCCCAACTCCTAAACTACCTGAGGGCCACCGAAATAGAGGTAGGGTTACTTCTCAACTTCGGAGAAGAGCCCAAACACCGGCGTCTGATCATGACAAACGACAAAAAAATATTTTAACAAAAAACTAAAATTCATGGATGCACTAACCAAACCAACCACTGAGACGATTCAGGACACCTTCCCCATCAACGGGACGGACTACATAGAATTTTACGTAGGCAATGCCAAGCAGGCTGCCCATTACTACCAAACGGCTTTCGGCTTCAAACTGATTGCCTACCGCGGGCCGGAGACTGGCGTGAAAGATACCGCCTCCTACGTGCTGCAGCAAGATAAAATCCGCTTTGTGCTTACCGCTGCCCTAACGCCCGATCATGAGGTAGCCAGGCATGTGCTCAAGCATGGAGATGGGGTAAAAGTCCTGGCGCTGTGGGTGGACGATGCCGAAGAAGCCCACCGTATCGCGGTAGAACGCGGTGCTAAATCCTTCGCAGCGCCTCAGCGCATCGAGGATAAAAACGGGCATGTCGTTACGGCCTCCATTTATACCTACGGGGAGACCATTCACACTTTTGTGGAACGCAGCAGCTATGCCGGCCCATTTCTGCCAGGATTTGTAGCCATGGAAAGCCCAATGGAAGTTAAGCCGATTGGGCTAAAATACGTCGACCACTGTGTAGGCAACGTCGAGCTCGGGCAGATGAACGAATGGGTAAAGTTTTACCAGGATGTAATGGGCTTCAAACTGCTCGTCACCTTCGACGATAAGGACATTTCCACCAAGTACACTGCTCTGATGAGCAAGGTGGTCTCCAATGGGAATGGCTACATCAAATTTCCCATCAATGAACCCGCTCAGGGGCTGAAGAAATCTCAGATTGAAGAGTACCTGGATTACTACCGCAGTGCCGGCGTACAGCATATCGCCATCGCCACAGATGACATCATCCATACGGTAGACGAACTGCGCCGCCGGGGCGTAGACTTCCTGCGTGTGCCGGACACTTATTACGAAACGGTACTGGATCGGGTAGGTGAAATCAACGAAAGCCTGCAGGAACTCAAGCGCCTGAATATCCTCATTGACCGGGATGACGAAGGCTACCTGCTGCAAATCTTCACCAAGCCAGTGCAGGACCGCCCAACGGTATTCTACGAAATCATTCAGCGGGAAGGGGCCCGTTCTTTCGGCAAGGGCAACTTCAAGGCCTTATTTGAAGCCATCGAGCGGGAACAGGAGTTAAGGGGGACGTTGTAGGCTGTTAGATCGTGGTGATTTCCAAAATCACCACGATCTTTACTCTCTTGGGAGCGACTAATACTAGCTCGTCCCTCCCGCTGCGTGATGGCTTTGTGGGCGGCGATTTGCATTTCGTTGAGCTGGGTGGTGCCCAGCTTTTCTAGCATGGTTTGTGGGTCTTTTTGTTTGGACATGGGGCTGAGGTAGGGAAAAAGTAGACGGGAGTCGATTGAAAAAGCGCCCACCCACATCCTAATGTAGCCTTACCCTCGGGGGATTATCCGAAAGCGATCGGCCATAAAGCCCGGGAAGGGAAAGGCAAAGGTTATACCAACGACATAATAGCTTGCTCCAGTATCACACATCTTAATTTCCCAGAGACGATGAATATTTGGATCAACGACCCACCATTTATCCCCAATGATCGCTGGGTTGAGCGTATATTTCAAATTTTGGTTCACTTAATGAACTGTTTTGAACCAAAAGCGGTTAATCCAACAAAATACAGTCTTATGAAATCCCTGACCATCCACAATCTGGATACTGAGGTGTCAAATGCGATTGAAGATATTGCCAGGCGCACGGGCTTAAGCCAAAACAAAGTAATAAAAAAACTCCTTAGAGAGGCCTTAAACCTTGAAGACACTAAAGAGCCCCGACAGGATTTTGCAGAATTTTGTGGGTTGTGGTCAGGCGGAGAAGCCGAATCTTTCAGTAAGGCGGTCGGTACCTTCGATCAAATTGACGAAGAAATGTGGCAATGAGAAAAATCGTTTTAGACACTAATGCCTATAGCCACCTGATGGAGGGAGACAAGCAAGTACTGGAAGCTTTGAATGAAGCCGACAAAATTTACTTACCTGTTTTTGTAGTGGCGGAGTTGTTGTTTGGATTCAAAAATGGAACCAGAGAAGCATGGAATCGGGATACCCTGAAAAAATTTGAATCCAAAAGTATTGTTGAACGGTATTTCCCCACAGATGAAACTATTGAAATATTTAGCGATGTTTTCTCATCCCTAAAAAAGGCAGGCAACCCAATTCCCATTCATGATATCTGGATAGCTGCTATCGCTATCGAAACGGGCAGTGTTATTGTTACTTACGACAAACATTTTCTGCAAATAACTCAAGCAAGGGTTTGGAGCTGATTCGCATACGCCGATTACCAGATCAAACCTTACTATATAAAATTAAGCTTGATCTTATGCATTAGAAAGGCCTATTTCAGGAAACTTGAGCAAAACACAGTCCCCGAGAGCCGGCTTTACAGGCAGTTATAGTCTGACAACAGGGGCAGCACATCCCTTCACGCTGCAAGCTCTCACCTCCTAATTCAACAGCCGCTTCATAAGCGCCTCGCGCCAATTGCTCCCAAGTGGCAGTCGCTTGTCACCGATAATCAGCTCGCTTTCTACCACCTCCTCAATATGGCGCAAATTGACCAGGTAGGATCGGTGCGTACGCTGGAACCACTCAGCAGGCAGCAGCGCTTCGAAGTTTTTCAAAGCCATCGTCAGCTGAAGGTCCTTGGTGAACGCGATGTCGGTCATTTGCGCAAGCAGTTCCAGGCGCTGCTCTGGCTCGGTAGTGGCGCTGTAAGCTTGCTCCAAACATGCACCAAGGACCGTTCCCACTTAGCGAAGGGGAAGTTGCATTTTATCAAAGCACCGGGTAACCTTTTCGGAGCTTATAAAATAGACAGTCGATCAATCATTTCAACACTAAAATTCATTATCGTGAAAACCACATTCTTTTTTATCGCCCTGTTTTTGGGTAATATGATGATCCTGAACGCGCAGGAACTACTCCTGCCCGTGTCCACTCCATCGGAAACGGCGAAAGCCGAGTACGTAAAGGCATTAAGAGCAGCTGAGGACGCCAACATACCCGTCTTTTTCGAAAGGCTGAACGCCGCTGTAAAAACAGACCCCAACTTCTTCATGGCTCATGCTTACATAGCCCTGGCACAAACCTCCTTTGGGCAGTACGAAAATGCAGTCCCAAGTATCAAATCCGCCCTCGCAGTTGATGCGGAAGGCCTAAATAAAGGGGAGCGTATTATCCGGCAGGCTCTGCAAACGCTTGAAAAAGATCCCAAAGCGGACATCGCCGAATCTATGGCCTCGCTGACGGAAGCTTACCCGGAAACCGCACAGGCCTATGAACTCGCTGCAGTGTCTGCTTCCTGGATCAGCAAAGACGCTCAGGCTGCCAAGGAGTACAATCTCCGCTTGCTTGAACTGCGCCCCGGTCACGGTGGCACTTACAATGCCCTGGGGTACTCCTACATGGCACTCGGAGAAATGAGTGAGGCCAAAGCTGCTTTCGACAAATACCTTGAAGTATCGCCCGATGAACCCAATGCCTGGGACAGCATGGGCGAGTATTACATGGTCGCCAAGGACTATGCCAAATCGGCGGAATACTACGATAAAGCCGCTAAAATGGGTATGGAACTTGCTAAAGAACGGGCTGAGAAGGCACGGGCAGCCATCACTAAAAACTAATAAATGCCTATACGGTGCAGGGCAGGGCGGAATGATCCTGTCCGGCACCAACCCTTGAATATCAAGTTTATCTTATCAAATTATGCGTTGATCAACGCTACCCATCTTGTAAAACCACCAACCATGAAAAAACCACCCTTCTTTTTAGCCCTATTACTAAGTTGCCCATTGCTGTTAAGCGCACAGACCGCCTCCAATGAGGCCGATATGCACACCTTCGCACGCCAGTTTATGGCCGCCTATAACTCAGGTGATCATACTGCGCTGGAAGAAATGTACACGACAGATGCCATACGCATTGATACCGATGGCGAAACGACCAAAGGGGCGAAACAGATCGCTGCTGAACACGCAGAACAGCTACGGGGCAACAACGTCACCCTGCTGATCCGGCAAAACAGCCTCCACTGGTCCGATGCCGAGCACGCCTGGGTAGCCACAGGCACCTATGAAGTGTACGGCAAATCTGTGGTGTACGATATCGACATTGATTTCGCGGGCCACTATAGCAACACCATGCTGGAACAAAATGGGGAATGGAAAATCGCCAAAAGCGTGCTACAGCCGCTGGCACACAAAGACCCCAAAGTGGCCGCCAATATCAAGTTGTACACCGAGACCTGGGATGCCATCATCAACGAAGGCAGGTTCGAGCTTTTCAATGAGGAGCATTTCATGCCCGATGTAATCATGCATGCAGAGCCGGAAAACGTAGTCGGCATTGAAGGTATGAAGGGTTATTACAAGTCGCTGCTATCGGCTTTCTCTGATGGCCAATTCACCGTCAACAACATCTTTGGAGAGGGTGACCAACTGACCAAGCACTGGACCTTCCGGGGCAGGCACACGGGCGACTTTTTTGGCGTTCCGGCCTCGGGCAACGAAGTTGTCATGACCGGCAGCACCATCGTCCGCATGAGCCCCGATGGGCGGATTGCCGAGGAGCGGGACTTCATGGATAACCTGTCGATACTTTCGCAAATGGGCTTGGTCTTATCACCAGAAAAGTGATCCGATGAAGCTAACGGATACCAACGGGCGGCCTATCACCAAGCTGCCCGTTAGTGCTCCGCCACCATTTTATTGCCCAATAGAAAGCGGTCAGTCTGCTTACCGGCTTAAGCTAAGGGAGGAGCAAAATTGCATGCGCAACCGCATAGCCAATCAAATTACTCCCCCTCCGTCAACGGCGTAATCATAATATGCGCCCGGTGCGTGCCCGGGTTCATAATCCAGGGGTGGTGGGGCTCCACAGGGCGCTCTGGTAGTCCGGTGGAAGCAGCGGTGGCGAAAGGCATATAGACCACGTAGCGGTACTGCGCCTGATTCACCTCTCCCGTAGCCGGATCGTACTGCGCTTCGGGGCCATAGTAGATGTGCAGGGTAGCTCCTGTCTCTCCCATGTCAAGTTCGCCCGCCTTCACTTCCTTCTCGCGGATATCGAAGATTTCGTTGGCATTTTTGCCTTCGGCACGGAGTTCGCGGCCACGCGCCATAAAAGGCTCAAGGCTGCGGTGGTAGCAGGCGGCATTGAAGCCCTCCTGATTGGGGTTATCAACCAGGCAGATGAATTCGTTCGTCCCTTCCTTAAAGGTGACAAACTCTCCCGCCATATTGTAACCGATGACTTTAGCGCCTTCGCGGCTGGCTTCGGGGGCGGCCATCAGGGCAGTGGCCATCAGGGCTTCATCTGTGTCAATAGGCTGGTAGGTTACCGGGGACTCTTCCGGTTGAGTTGCGGTGGCTGCTTCCGTTTCCTGCGATTCCGGGGCATTACAGGCAAACAGCAAGCCCGACAGGGCAAATAGACAGATTAAGTTTTTCATGGCTTTGATTTTAGCTGATTTCCCTGAAGATAAGGGTTTTGAGGATAATAGGGGCTGATCTTTGGCGTCTTTTCCAAATCGTGCTACCTTGCGGCGTAGAAAGCAAAAACCGAACGGAATGGCAACACCGGAAGACCTGCAAGGCACCAAGGAACTGATCCTGCGCGATTTCGAGCTGCAGGAAGGCGACGAGCCTATTGCAACCGAAGAAGACCTCCTCCGCCTGCTGGCCGATCAGATCGCCGGGATGATTGAGTACAACCTGGAAGTGCTGCTCAGCAACCTCTACCGCCTCGATGTGCAGGAAACCAAAGTCAACTATGCCCTCTCCCCCCACTGTCCGGAACCTGCCAACGTTGCCCTGGCCCGCCTCGTATTGGAGCGCCAAAAGCAGCGGGCCTATACCAAAAAGCACTTTCAGCAGCCGGATTTGGGGGATTTGGATGGGCTGGAGTTGTGAGCCTCTTGCATGGAGCGGGACAAGCCCAACCTAGCATCTATTGGAAAGCAAGATCATAACCAAATTTACATCTGACTTCGAAGCTAAAGCACAAATGTTAATTAACCTAAACTTATTCCGCCGGAATTGGCACTATCCTGTTTTTTGCCTAGATTGTAACCATAACGCGTTCCAGCCACTTGCTCGAATGCGCCTTCTGTAACTAAACACCGTGTTATATTATGAAAAACTTATTTTTCCTTTTATCCCCCCCCCCTGCACTAGCTGTACATCAGAGCAGGGGTATGTTGGTAACTCTATTGCTTAGCGCTATGATGTTTTCCTTACAAGCACAAACAGTTTGTGACGATATTATGGTGAGAGTCAGTGCACCTATACAAATTGACTGTTACACCGTAAAAATTCCAGTTTTCTTTGGAGGTGGGAACAATTTTGATGCCTGTGATATGTTTGTTGAGGGCAATGTAACGGGTGCAAATGCTACCATTGACCGAGTAGAGTATCATCCTTCATTTAGCTCCTCTTTTGTAAATCTGTCTTCATTCTCCATTGAAGGTCCGTCCTCGTCAACCACGTATTTAAGTAATGTTAGTGCACCGCCTATTTTTGAAATCTATGTAACTACAGACCCCGGAGAATCGTTCACGCTAGAGTTTGATGAAATTTCATTTGACCTGGATGCAAATTGCTCTGGCACCCCATGTATGTTAGATGTAGAAATCGCAAGTGGTCATCCCGATGTATCTTATGACATCAACTCACCTGTAATGAGCGGTCCAACTTCTGCAGCGTGTGATATCAGCGCCAGCCGCGATATCGATATCTTTCTTGATTACAGCAGCCCGATCGCCGCGACACCTGGCGAATTGGTCGAAATACCAATCAAAGTCAGAGATAATGACAACCCCACTGCTGCGATGCTTAAATTGGAACGGCTTGACCTCGAGATTGCATATACTGATGTATATGGTGGGCTAGCATTTGAAATCGTAGAACCATTGACGACATTATCAAACACTTCTTTCAACTTTGGAGAAGACCTAAATACAGTGAGGGTAAATCTTAGTCCAACAATAGGAAATAGCTTCACGATTCCGCTAGACGGTACTAGTGGTGAAGGGCAATTCGGAATTCTTGAAGTGCAGCTACAAGAAGAACCTTTCGCGGATGGAGAAGCTATTTTTGCCTTTGAATACGCCCGGTTTAAGGAATACGATGCGGGCGGTGCCGGAGCTTGCTGCAGCCCCTCCACTCAAGGTGACGGTACAGTAACCTTCGATGCCGATGAAGGCTTCCCCTGTCAGGACAATGACCCGGAAGTGCTCATTTCCATTCAGGAGCCTACAGCCCTTGAAAACGGGGACCTATCTTTTCCCATTTTCCTGGAGGCTGCTACTGGCGTTCAGGATATCGTCTCCTTGACAGAATTATTGGTAGAGTTAGAACTGGATGCTGATGGAGGGCTGACTATTGATTCCGATACAGAAAACACGGTGGACCCTAATTATTGTCTGTCTACTTCTTGTTCAGCATTGGGCGGAGAATATCCTCAAAACGGAGACTGTATTGAAGTGAGGACAGGAGGTACAGAAGTATCTTTTGCCTTTTGTACCGGCCCGACAACAGCTGGGTACCCGGTCAGGCTTTTTAACCTTATTGTCAGCGGCGGTTCCTGTGGATGTGTAAACGATATCCGTATCAAGAGAGCACGGTGGGACTTTCCCGAAACAACAAATAGTAAATGTGTCTTGTCTATTGATAAATCGATTTTTGACAACAACCAAACCTTTTGTGCACCGAGCCACCAAATTGAGATCGGGTGTACATCCACTGTACCTGTACCTGGGAAAGTGAATTTATGCCAGTTGTCCCCTTCCAGCCCTGAATATGACTGTACTTCATCTCCACCCTGTAATGACGAAGTCTCAAGCTACGATTTCGGATGGTTCACATCTCCTGCTTGCAGTACTTCTGGCGACTATCAGCTCGCGGCCTGCAAGAATGACTTTTTAAGGTGCGGGGTATCAACTTTCGATATCTTTTTAATTACTCGCCACATCCTTGGATTGGCTCCTATTTCTGACCCTAAAACGCTAATTGCAGCTGATGTCAATGGGAGCGGCAGCATTTCTGTAACGGATCAAATTGCGATACGGAAAGTTATTCTGGGCATTGAAACTCAATTTAACCCCAACGTCCCAGCTTGGCGCTTTATCACTTGCGGCTATTCTTTTACCAATCCCAGCTCGCCCTGGAGCCAATTGCCTGATGCCTCTGTCTTTGACTATGTTGCTCCAAGTTTGGACGAGCCTTGCTTTGAAGCGATTAAAATGGGGGATGTCAATTGTTTTAACTTGCTTAATTGCGGAGATGAAGAGGTAGACGGTGAAATGGTTTTATTCCTGGGTGAGGAGACTACGGGCCTAAACCCTGGTGAAACAAGGGTTTATTTGGAGCCTGACTCCTTCAGAAATGTCGCTGCATTTCAGTTTGCCTTGCAGTTTGACGGTACTAAATTTGACTACGATACCCTGGCTCCACGAGACCTGGCCTATTCAGATGGAGACAACATCGGGCAATCTGAGGGGGGCAATAGCCTGCTCAGGTATGCCTGGTACGATGAGAGCGGCTACAGCAAAACACTCTTAGCCGGAGACGATGTTATTGCCTTATCCTTTGATAAACTCGTAAGCGGCAGTGCAGATTTATCCGGGTTTAGCCTTGATACTGCTGCACTACAGCCCATTGCTTATATGGCAGATGGGACGAAGCAAAAGATCACGCTTTCCATCCGTTCCGGGGGGAAGCTGGGCAACGGTTTCTTGCAGCAATCGGATAACACTCCTCTGGAAGAAAGCAACGAACAGAAATCAGCATTAGATGCACAAGTGTTGGTTGCCCCTAACCCCTTCAGTCAAAAGCTGCTGATCGACCTTGGGAGTACTCCTTCAGGCGCACAAGCCTCAGTTACTATTTTCAACAGTATTGGCCAGCAGGTCTGGCAATGGCAGGGCCTAACGGTTGGTGTTTTGGAAAGTTCTACCGCTTCCTGGCCGGATGGTGTGTACTACTATCAAGTAAAGATAGGTGAAGACATGACTTCTGGTAAGGTTATTAAAGGCCAATAAGACTTTAATATAGTTTAATTACCCAGCCCTTCAATATATGCAGGGCTGGGTATATATCCTTTTATTATGCGTACCATATTCCTCATTTTACTGATAATAGCCAGCATAAACAAGGGCAAAAGCCAATGCTGGGAAATCATTTACGATGGAGGTAATGATAATATTGTTTTTACAAACCTTGAAGTCTTAAATGACTCCGTATTTTGGGTAGTTGCCGGACTTGTAGAACAAGGGCAAAGCCTAGGGCTAAGAACAGAAGACAAAGGGGACTCCTGGAGCATCGTGACTTGGCCAAGCTCCATTTCTCACCCAAGTTCCATTGAACTCATTGATCATAACTCCGCTTTTATTGGGTCCTTTAAAAATAGCGTATATAAAACAGAAGACAAGGGCTGGTCATGGGGTGATGTAGATCTCCCTCCAGAGGGAGGTGGGACCCAAATCCGTTATATTGTTTTTAACAACGAAAATGAGGGCTGGCTCACTGTTGACAAAGGCTCTATTTTTCATACTCAAGATGGAGGGTCAAATTGGGTAGAAAAAGGAAACAATGTAGAAGATGGAATTCCTTTTTTTAGAGGTTTTCAGGCTCTAACAGATAGTGTAGCCTTTTTTTTTGGCTACCATGCATTCAGCAGCGCTAATTCAGCCCGAGTGTGGAAAACTATCAACAAGGGGGATACTTGGAATATTCTGAATTTAGGACTACCTACGAATGAAATAGGTTTCTTTTTCCTCAATCAAGACACAGGGTGGGTCGCAAGCCAAAACAACACCATTTATAAAACAATGGATGGGGGGGACACTTGGTCAGAATATACAGTTACGGACAACTCTGAAACTTATGGTTCTGCAATCCAATTCACTACCAATAGTATAGGCTGGGCAGGCGGAGCAATTTTAGATTCTCCAAACTTTTACAATGCATTTATTTCTTATAGCGAAGACGGGGGCGAAACCTGGGCAAGGCAACATTTAGCAATTGATACCTCTTATGTTCTTGACTATGAAAACGAAAATAGAATAAGAGAACTCCAAATGGTCAACGACACATTGGGTTATGCCATATCCAGCAGAGGCCGCATCTACCGATACCGGGGGCGCGCTGCCGAATGCGGGCCTGCCCCCGTATTGCTCGGCACTAACGTCTTGTCCCCCAGTTTCTCCTGGGCTGCCGCCGAAGGCTGCTTCGATGGGTACTATTTCCAAATAGGCAGCAGCCCAGGGGAGGATGACCTCCTGCCTCCAATTGATGTCAGGCTCGACACCTTTTTCCACGCTACGGCACCGCTCCCTGAAAACACCACCGCATACGCCACTGTGCGCCCCTATAACCACCAATTTGGGCCAGCACAAAGCTGCGAGTCTACCGTTTTCCTAACCCCGGACTGCCCTCCAGCCCCTATCGTCATCGATACCGGCTACTGTGCAGGCAGTCCATTGCTTTGGGGGGACAGCCTCATTAATGCGCCCGGCACCTATACCTTCCCGGCACAGGCGCTGACGGGATGCGACAGCACCACCGTACTCAAAGTAGAAGCCTATGCCCCTGATACCAGCTTAATCGATACTTTTTTCTGTAGTGGCAGCGATGGGCTGCTTTGGGGGGACAGCCTGTTGCCACAGCCAGGGGCATACACCTTTGCCTACCTCAATGCACAGGGCTGTGACAGCACCCTGCAAGTCATGCTCCAAGCCCGGAACAATAGCTATGTTGAGCTGGACACTGCCCTTGTGCCAGGAGCTTCCCTTATGGGCAACACCTTCTATACAGACACCACTTTCACGCAGCTACACCCTGCCGCTAACGGCTGCGACAGTCTCACCACCATCCACATAGAGATCATCTCCAATACCAGAGCTGCAGCCCAGCCTTCGCCCTGGCGTTGTTACCCTAACCCTGCCCGGGGCCTCCTCTGGGCGGAAGGCCCTTCACCCAATGCCCGGCTTCAGTTATGGTCTGCCGGAGGGCAGCGGACTGGGCTTCCCAAGCAAAGCCTCCCTGCACCTGAGAGGGCAGGGCGGTACAGGTATGCTTACAACATCTCCCATTTGCCGCCGGGGCTGTACTGGCTGCAGATCACCTGGGAGGGTGGGACAGCTTTGGAGAAGGTGGTGAAGATGTAATAGCCTGGTACGACCAGGGCGCTGACCTGGCTAGTGCGACTAGACCGAAATAGTTGACAGTCTTTTCACGCTTGAGCGCTTACTAGCGTTGGGCGTTAACTGTCAAGTATCTACGGCTCAATCCACTAGAAATATATTATATAGATTGCCCGTTATTTAATACTTGACAGACCACTAAATGCTCCGGGGCGTTGTAGGGCTCAAATGCCTTTAGCTTGCCCTGGCCCGCCTCGTACTGCAGGCCGCCTACATCAAAAAACACTTTCAGCAGCCGGATTTGGGGAATTTGGATGGGATGGAGTTGTAATTATACTGACGATTAAGTGGTTTGCCACAGCAAACCTACTCAATGCTTGCCCGTGTCTCCTCACTTGTGGGCTTTGGCCACTGGAGACTATACTTAAAGGCAGGAGGGTCAGCATTTACGCTGGGAAGTGGCTTGCGCCTGTCCTGACAAGCTACGCTTCGTCACGGGCTGATGTCGCAAATCCAAGATCCCAGACGATGAATGTCTGGACTGTAAGCCCCAGACGATGATGTCTGGATCAACGACCCCAGACGATGAATGTCTGGATCAAAGACCCGACATTTATCGTTCCCCGTGCTGGCCGTTAGCGCCAGTAGGTGACCACTTCGTATTGCGTATATCACCGTACCAACGTCACATCCCCCTGCAAAGTCTGCAACGTTTCCTGCCGCTCTACCTGATACTGCATGAGGTAGAAATAGACCTCCGTAGGCGCAGGCTCCCCGTCCTGTTCGCCATTCCAGGGCAGGGTGGCGTCTGAAGTCTCATAGACCAGATTGCCCCAACGGTTGTAAATGCGCAGCAGGAAGTTCAGGAAGACCGGTTCTTCGCAGTCGCTCAGCGGACCGAAGGTATCGTTGGTATTGTCGCCGTTTGGGGTGAAGGTGTTGGGCAGCGCAATCATACAGATACTGGTGTCACAGTCTATGGTCGCAATGGCCATGGTATCCGCAACCGTCTCACATGCTGTGCTGATAGTCAGGGCGTACAGGCTGTCCAGGCCCACTTCGATCTCCGTGGCCGTATCGCCCGTAGACCAGGCGTAGTCTGCATTGGGGAATTCCGGGACGGAAAGCGTTGCCGGTTCATCTTCGCAAAGGGTCAGGGTGTCCTGCTCAAAGGCGAATTCGAGTGGCTGTGTAGCAAAAATATGGTCGGAAAAATTGGGCAGGCCGGAATAGGGGATATCCTCACTCCCCGGCAGCATATAAACATCCGGCATAAACAGCGGCTCGGGCGTATCCGGGCATTCCAGAACAGACAGGGTTGGCCCGCCGCCCAGGAAAAAGTCGCGCTCCAGCAGGTAAAGATTCCCATCTACAGCCATTTGCATATGCCCGGTCAGGCGGTTCTCCGGCAGGTTAGCGATTATTAAACGGCTGTTGGCTACCTCTTCTGACTCCAGATCATACTGTGCTAGTACCCGGCCGGAAGGTGTATTCTCCACAAAGTATAGGAAGCGGCTGTTGGGCGAAAAGGAGGCGGCGTTCAGACTAAAGTCCGGCATAGGCGTCAGGTCGATGATGTTCGCCGTATCAAGCTGCCCCGTGGCATTATCGAAGGGGAAGACGGTGCCCGCGCAATGCAGCCACTGCCCGTTGGGCGAGATATCGAGCTGTCCGCTAATGGTGCCGTCAAACGGGAAGGAAAGCGTATCCGTAACACCTTCATTCGTGACCGGGAAGACCAGCAGCCGGTTGTCCTCCGGGGCCGCATCCACGATCGCCACCCAATAATCTGAACCGTTCTGATGGATGGTGCCTGTAAGCCCCTCGAAGGCAGGCACGTGCACCCGTTGGTCGACCACGGTGACGCCGCCCAGCCCATTATTGAGCGCCATATCTACCTCAAAGTAGGACAAGCCCCGCCCCTGCGGCTGCCCCGGCACACTACCGCCAATGTTAAACTCCACTTCTTCCATTGTGAACAGGTAGTACACCTCATCCTCCCCCGGTTTTGGCAGTATCAGGGCGGACTGCATCGCACTAAATCCACCGCCCTCAGTGCCACCCATGTCATACATGATCTCGTCATTACGGTTCCAGATTTTCCCGGAGGTCTGCCCAGATTGCTCCGGGTCCCGGCCACCACCATTGGTGTAGAAGAGCACATTGCCCTCCGCATCCGAGACAATAGCGCAGCCTTCAAAGGTTTCCATTGCGCCACCAGGCACCTGTACCGGGGTTCCTCCGGAAAAGTCCAGCCCGGCAGCTGCACCGAAGTACCAAACGGTACCTGCATTCTGGGCAGAGAGCAACAGTGGGGACAACAGAAAAAAGCAGAGTAGTTGTTTCATAGTCATTTTCGCGTTTATGGCCACAAAGCTACGGTATATTCCCGTTGCACTCCTCGAATTCTGCTTATATTAGTAACGAGTGAATAATAAGTTCCGCATTTTGACCGAGGAGATTTTGCTTCAAGACAAGGCGGAAAACGTAGGCGTCCATACGGACGGCGAGGCTTTTCAACGAAGTATTGGAACAAAAGACCCCGTCATAAATCGAGAAGTTATTATTTAATCGTTACTTAACCGTCAAAAATCAGGCACTATGCCAAAAAGTGTAGCGATTATCGGGGCGGGCTGTTCGGGCCTGGCTGCCATCAAAAACATGCAGGATGCCGGTCTGACGGATATCGTCTGTTACGAGAAGAACGATCAAATCGGCGGCAACTGGGTCTTCACCGCCGGAGAGTCCCACTCCAGCGTTTGCGAAACCACCCATATCATTTCTTCAAAAGAACTTTCTGCTTTTGAGGGTTTCCCTATGCCCGATCACTATCCGGACTATCCTTCGCACAAGCAGGTGCTGGCTTATTTTCAGGATTATGCAAGGGCATTCGGGCTGGAACAGTACATACAATTCAATACGGCTGTTGAACAAGCGGTTGAGCTTCCTAACCACCGGTGGCAACTCACCCTTAGCAATGGTACCGAACGCACCTTTGACTACCTCCTGGTCGCCAACGGACACCACTCCGTACCCCGCTGGCCCGACATACCGGGTACTTTTACCGGAGAGTATATGCATTCGCACAGCTTCAAGACCAATAGGCCCTTTGCGGGAAAGCGGGTGCTGGTCATCGGGGCTGGCAACTCGGGTTGCGACTGTGCAGTGGAAGCCAGCCGGGTCGCCGAATCTACGGCCATCAGCCTGCGCCGCCCCACTTACATCATCCCTAAATTTCTCATGGGGAAGCCCACCGATACGTATAACGCTTTGCTACAGCGTATTCCAGGTTTCCTTCGGGCGCCCATACAAAAGCTCAGCCTTCAATTACAAATTGGGAAATATGAGCGCTACGGGCTGAAGACCCCCGAATACCCGATCACAGCCGCTCACCCCACCCTCAACTCGGAACTTCTTTACCGCATCCGGCACGGGCGGGTAAGCCCCAAAGCCGGTGTGGAGCGCTTTGAAGGCCAAACGGTCCACTTTTCTGATGGCAGCAGCGCGGAATTTGATACGGTCATTGCCGCAACTGGATACAAAATTGCCTTCCCCTTTTTCGAGCCGGGGCTGTTTGACTTTGAAGATGCCTACCGCATTCCGCTCTACCTGCGCATGATGGCGCCCGGGCACCCCAACGTCTTTTTCATTGGGCTGGTGCAGCCGCAAGGGTGCATCTGGCCCTTGTCTGACTTACAGGCCCAACTGGCGGCCTTGCACATCACAGGCAGGTGGCCGTTGCCGGACAATCTGGAACAACTGGCAGAAGCCGAGTGTGATGAAATCGAGCAGGAGTTCAAACAAGCCCGGCGGCACAGCCTGGAGGTTCATTTCCACCCCTTTGCCGAAAAAATCCGGGCGCAAATCAGAGCCGCCGCAGGTAAGCGACCTGCCGTACCTGTATAGGAAAAGAGTTGACCTCGGGGATGTCCTCCCCTTCGAAGGTTTGGTTGCCGGTAGTACGGATGGCTTCGAGTTTCCCGGAGATGATTTCGTAGGTCATCACGCCCTCTTTGACTTCGGCTGTGCTCAGCAATAAGCTGCCCATCACATCAAACCGGCTGTACATTTTGCCATTGAGCAGATATACATCCATTTCAATGGTATTCTGTTCATCGATTTTATACCAGCCCATTTCCGGGCGGACCGGCTTGAGCAGGTAGTCCCGAAGCCCTTCCGCTTTATCCGCTCCGTAGATGATACTGTAGGTGTAAAAGGAGTCTCTGGGCAGAATGTGCAGTTCCATCGGCAACTCCTGCTGCTTGCCCTGCAGGCTGTAGATTTCCAATGTGCCTCCCCATTTCCCAATCCATTCCTGAGGCAGCCCCAGGCTATCTGACGTATCCTGAGCGGCAAGCGGCTGACAAAACGCGAGGAACAATAAAACAGTACTGATTGATTTCGCTATCTTCATCATTCATTATTTAATGCCCACAAGATAACGTATGCGTCTCAACTTCCTGATCCCAATCCTGCTCGTTGGTACTTTTAGCAGTGCTGCTCAAGCCCCCTACTTCCAACAGCAGGCCGACTACCGTATTGATGTACGCCTCGATGATCAGGCGCATGTACTGCAGGGGCACCTCAACCTCATTTACCACAATAATGCCCCCGAGGCCCTCGACACCCTCTACTTCCACCTCTGGCCTAATGCTTACCGCAATCAGCAAACCGCTTACGCGAAGCAGGCCCGGCGCATGGGCGAGACGGATTTCCACTTTGCCCGTAAAGATCAGCTCGGCGGCATAGACTCCCTCAGCTTCACTGCGGATGGCGAGGCCGTAACCTGGAGCTACCACCCCGAGCATATTGATATTGCCATTCTGGTGCTTCCCCAGTCGCTGCCCCCGGATGCGCAAGTGGAAATTAACACTCCATTCCGGGTGGACTTGCCCTATATCTTCTCCCGCCTCGGCCATGTGAACCAAAGCTACTCCATCACACAGTGGTACCCCAAGCCTGCGGTGTATGACAACGAAGGCTGGCACCCCATGCCCTACCTCGACATGGGCGAGTTTTATTCGGAATTTGGCAACTACGAAGTCAGCATCACGCTGCCGGAAAACTATCAGGTGGGCGCCACCGGCACTTTGCAAAATGAGGCCGAGCGCAAACGCCTGCTCGCACTCAGCCGGCAGCCGCTTCCTGAGGACGCAAACGGGGCTTTTCCACCTTCCGCTAAAGCCTTCAAAACCCTGATGTACACGGCCGAAAATGTGCACGACTTCGCCTGGTTTGCCGATAAGCGCTTTCAGGTGCGCCACGATACGGCTACCCTGCCTTCCGGCAAAACCGTGGAGGCCTGGGCATTTTTCGCAGCCGAAGATCAGGACTACTGGGACAAAGGGGCCTTTTACGTCAAGCGGGCACTGGAGTTTTATTCTGAGAAAGTCGGGGAGTACCCCTATCCGCAAGCTACGGCCGTGCAGAAGACTACCCTGGGCGCGGGCGGCGGCATGGAATACCCTATGGTCACCAATATTGGCGGGGTGGGCAGTGCCGAGTCGCTGGACATGGTCATCACGCATGAGGTGGGGCACAACTGGTTCTATGGCATCCTCGCCTCCAATGAGCGCGACCACGCCTGGATGGATGAGGGGCTGAATAGTTATTATGAAGAGCGGTACCGACAGGCGTTTTACCCTCAACCGGAAAGGCAGCTACCCCGGCTGTTGATGGGCAACTCCGGTATTCCTGAAGAAGAGCTGCCCTATCTGATTCAGGCCCGGCGCGGGCAGGATCAGGCTCCCGATACTCCCGCAGAGGCATTCAATCCGGTCAATTACTACATTGGGGCCTACCAAAAGCCGGCACAGAGCTTTCGGCTGCTGGAAGGTTTTCTCGGCAAGCCCACCTTCGATCAGGCCATGCAAGCCTACTATAAAACCTGGCAATTCCGGCATCCGAAGCCTGGAGATTTACGAAAAGTGTTGGAAGCCGAGAGCCAAACCGAACTAAGCTGGCTGTTCGACGGGCTGATTGGCTCCAATGCAAAGGTGCGCTATAAGATAAAAAGCATCTCCTCCACCGGTCGGTCTATCAGCCTGACTGTGCGGAACAATGGGCAAAGTGCACCGCCCCTGCCCATAGGGTTAGGCACGCGGCGGGAAAGCATCAGTCAGATTATCTGGAAAGAAGGATTCACCGGTACCAAGACTTTCAGGTTGCCCAACCGCGGTCAGGGCCTGATGCTCGACCCGGAACGGCGCATCCCCATGCACAACCGCAGGCGTACTGCTAACTTTGCCCGGCCATTCCACTTCAAGTGGCTGGCAGGTGTACCCGATGATGAGCGCCCTACGCTTTTCTGGAGCCCCCTGCCGGGGTATAACTATTACGACCAGAGTATGGCGGGGCTGTTGTTACATAATGTCTCCCCACTCGCCCAGAAGCTGGAGTGGATGGTGATGCCATTTTACAGTACTAAAGGCCAAACAATTGTGGGCCTACTTGGATTACGGTATAACTTTTTTCACTTGAACAACAAATGGCTACAACGTACCTCCTTTGCAATCAATGCACGTCAGTTTGGCCATCAGCCAGCAAATGAATTCATAGGCGTACCCATGTACCAGCGCCTGGCTATATCCGCAAGCCTCAACAGTAAACCACTGGGCAAACGCGGTCTTACGCTCAATTTCAAACCTGAAATTATCTTTCTGGATACAGAAGCCTCACAAATCGATCCTGATTTTGGCTGGTTTGCTCCAGGTCACACTACCGGAAGCGGCTTTTACAGGTTCAGCTTCGAGGCCGTGCAGAAACAGGCTGTCCGTCCATTCAGGCTTTCAGTAATTCACGATGGTGACTGGCGTACCAACCGGCTACACCTCTCCTTTGAGCAAACCCTGCCCTACTGCCCCACCGCAGCGGTTGATTACCGTTTTTTTGCAGGGTACCGCTGGTCCGAGACGACAAGCCCTTTCCTGTCTCTGAACCTCATACCTGCCGCTGGGAACGACTTCTTTTACGATGAGCTCTACATTGACCGGCAAAATTATGCACGGCAGGTCATTCAACAAACCTATACCCGGGAAGGTGGATTCCGGTCCATACCTCCACCGAGATTCTTCCGGTCCACCCCTCCAACACGATTCCACTCGTTTGGACAGAGCAACCACTACATTCTAAGCCTCAATCTGAAAGCCGGACTGCCCCGTAAAATGACATTCGGTATCCCCATCAAGCCTTACTTTGACATCGGAATTTATGATTCGGAAGGGGAAACGGCTGAGCCGCTCGTCTGGAGTGGTGGTGTTATGCTGGATATTGCCGATGAGACCCTGGCGATCTACTGCCCGCTTGTTTTTTCGAGCAACTACAACGAAGCCCTCCAAAGATTGAATTTTGGAGCGCGCATCTCCTTCCAGATTAATTTACTGCGGCTCAACCCCATGAACCTTTCAGGAATTGACCTATTTTAGCAGTCCACTTGAATACTGAAGCTATGAAAAAAATAATCGTGCTCTTCGCCCTGCTGTGGTGTACTCTGCTGCAAGCACAGGCCCCCTACTTCCAACAGCAGGCCGACTACCGCATTGATGTACGCCTCGATGATCAGGCGCATGTACTGCAGGGGCACCTCAACCTCATTTACCACAATAATGCCCCCGAGGCCCTCGACACCCTCTACTTCCACCTCTGGCCTAATGCTTACCGCAATCAGCAAACCGCTTACGCAAAGCAGGCTCGGCGCATGGGCGAGACGGACTTCCACTTTGCCCGTAAAGATCAGCTCGGCGGCATAGACTCCCTCAGCTTCACTGCGGATGGCGAGGCCGTAACCTGGAGCTACCACCCCGAGCATATTGATATTGCCATTCTGGTGCTTCCCCAGTCGCTGCCCCCGGATGCGCAGGTGGAAATTAACACTCCATTCCGGGTGGACTTGCCCTATATCTTCTCCCGCCTCGGCCATGTGAACCAAAGCTACTCCATCACACAGTGGTACCCCAAGCCTGCGGTGTATGACAACGAAGGCTGGCACCCCATGCCCTACCTCGACATGGGCGAGTTTTATTCGGAATTTGGCAACTACGAAGTCAGCATCACGCTGCCGGAAAACTATCAGGTGGGCGCCACCGGCACTTTGCAAAATGAGGCCGAGCGCGAACGCCTGCTCGCACTCAGCCGGCAGCCGCTTCCTGAGGACGCAAACGCGGCTTTCCCACCTTCCGCTAAAGCCTTCAAAACCCTGATGTACACGGCCGAAAATGTGCACGACTTCGCCTGGTTTGCCGATAAGCGCTTTCAGGTGCGCCACGATACGGCTACCCTGCCTTCCGGCAAAACCGTGGAGGCCTGGGCATTTTTCGCAGCCGAAGATCAGGACTACTGGGACAAAGGGGCCTTTTACGTCAAGCGGGCACTGGAGTTTTACTCCGAAAAGGTTGGGGAATACCCCTATCCGCAGGCTACGGCCGTGCAGACTACCCTGGGCGCGGGCGGCGGCATGGAGTACCCTATGGTCACCAATATTGGCGGGGTGGGCAGTGCCGAGTCGCTGGACATGGTCATCACGCATGAGGTAGGGCACAACTGGTTCTACGGTATCCTGGCCTCCAATGAGCGCGACCACGCCTGGATGGATGAGGGGCTGAATAGTTATTATGAAGAGCGGTATGCACAAGACTATTATTCAGATAGCGATGGCGACGGCGTCATTGACTACCTGTTGCGCAGCACCCCCATGAATGAGCGGGAGTTTGGTTACCTTTTTCAGGCCCGCCGACACCTGCATCAACCTCCGGAAACCCACTCCAATGCGTTCAAGCCTATCAACTACCTCGTAAGCGCGTACATTTTGCCACCACTGGCTCTGGATTTGCTGGAAGGCTACGTAGGCACTCAAGCCCTGGACAGCGCTATGCATGCTTACTACCAAAAGTGGCAGTTCCGGCATCCGCAGCCCGGGGATTTGCAGCAGTCTTTGGAAGATGCCCTGGAGCAAGACCTGGACTGGCTATTTGAAGGGCTGATAGGAAGCAAAGGGCACATCGACTATGCCATTACGAAGGTTGAAAATCAAAGTCAGTCGTACCGGGTGGAAGTCGCCAACCGTGGCATTATTGAAAGCCCGGTTGCGCTGTCCATTGTAAAGGGTGATACGGTGGTGGCCACGACATGGTCCAAAGGCTTTAGCGGCAAGCGTATGCTGCGCATTGATAAAACAGCCGGCGATTTGCTGGTCATTGATGCGGAGCGGCATGCCCCGGAGCTCTACCGCCGCAACAACTACTACCGGCTGGATGGCCCGCTGAAAGGGATTCGACGCCCGGATTTCACCTTCCTTCCCGCAGCCACCAATGACACCCGGGGCAATATCCTCCGGAGCCCCGCCCTGGGCTGGAACAACTATGACAAGCTCATGGCGGGCCTCGTGCTGAGCAACCACACCCTGCCCGAACAGCGGCTGGAATGGCGGGCAGCGCCCATGTATGGCTTTGGTAGCCGTGACCTGACTGGCCTGGGGGCGCTACATTACAATTTTTATCCCCGAAAGCAGGGGGTAGTCCACCGCATCCGTTTAGGCCTTACCGGGCAGCGTTTCAATTCCAATATCATCTCCCGCTTTAATGAGCAGGAGCATATCGGTTACGATCGTCTTCAGCCTTACCTGCGCTTTGATTTTGCGCCTGACCCCACAGACAACACCTACGCCCGCCTTCAATTGCGCGGTATTTGGTTGCGGTCGGAGACCCTGGACTTCCGAAGCCCTACCGAACCGCTGGCAAGAGACTATGAGACGCAGTGGCTGCAGGAGGCCCGGTTCACCTATGAGCAACGCCGGAAAATCAATCCCTATCAGTGGTCTGCTGCTTTGGAGCATCAGGCCTTTGAGAATGTCTTAGGAGCCGATGACCGCTATGTGAAAGCCGCTTTTGAGATCGACTGGAACTTCAATTACAGTAAGCGGGAGGCGGTGCACCTCCGTGTGTTTGCCGGCTACTTTTTGTACAGCACCTTCCGGGAATCGCAGGTGGTTAGCCCGGTCGCTTTCAACCTATCCTCCAACGGTACCAACGACTACCGCTTCGATGACCTTTACCTGGGCAGGACCGAAACGTCCGGTATTTGGTCACAGCAGATTAGCCGCAGAGACGGTGGGTTTAAGGTGCCGCTGCCTCACAATCCAGGACTGGGCCGCAGCAATAACTTCATCCTTGCCGCCAATTTCAAAGCAGACCTGCCCAGTCAGGCGATGCTGGGGATCCCACTCAAGCCCTATCTGGATATCGGCTACTTTAGTGACCAGCATTCCATTGGGGGCGACCCTTCTTTTTCCGATCAGTTCATGTGGAACGGAGGCCTGATGCTGGAACTGTTTGACGAGCGCCTGGCGGTCTATTTCCCGCTCATTAGCTCTAAGAATATCGCTGATCAGCTTGAGGAGCGGGGGGATTACTTTACCCGCATTGGTTTCCAGCTGGACCTGCAGCGGATGAACCCCTGGAAGCTGCTGGACCGGCAGGAGTTGTAGCAAAAATACCCATTGCATCCCTTCACGGGGCAATGGGTACTCGGTTTCAGTCGGGTGACTTTATACTCCCCCCGGGCACAATAAGTGATTTTTGACTTTTTCTTTTTGCGCCCTGCGGCGTTAAAAATGCTCGCCGTCCGTAAGGATGCCTGTGCTTTTTGCCTTGCAGGGCATAAAAATAAAGTCGTCAAAATTTCACCTCTCGTGACCGAGGGGAGTATAGCTTGTTATTCTTCTGTGCAATCCAGGCACTGCAGCCCCTCTTCGGTCATTTGCCAGGTGCTGCCGGGGTTATCGTAGATGCGGGGGCGATAGTTTACTTTGTCGGCATCATCGATGTAGAAGCGGGTTTCCCCATCAAAGCGGATGAATTTGCCCACCGGTATTTCCACTATAGCCCGCACGCCCTGCACGCGCCACTTGGTACCACGCGGAATATGGAAGTAGGTCGGTACGGTCAGTGCATCAGCCGTTACCCGCTCCTGGTAGTTGATGGCAGCAGCGAGTTCTTCGGCCATCGCCAGGTTGGTGCCCCGGGACTCCAGCCGCTCTTCCAGCACAAAGCCTTCGCTCTCGCCCTTCCGGATTTCAATGTCCACATTATCGCTGATCAAGGCATCGTGGTAAAAGAAAAGTTCGCCATCAATATTGAATTCATCATTGCCCGGCACCGTTTCATCAATCCGGAAATTGAGGGTATCGGTGGTGATGGAGGTGAGCTCCACGCGGCGGTCCAGGTGAGCTTCGTTGCTGAAATCACGTGCCATAAAGGCCATGACCCCGAAAAAGCTGACAATATTCAGCACCCAGAATGCGGTAAGCCCGATTTGCCAGGGCCGGCTCATACGGGTTCCGTACAAGGTGCGCAGTATGGAAAGCCCGGCACTAAGGAGCACCACACCGATAATCATCAGGATGTTGAAGGCGCCCAGCATCGTCACCATAGGCCACTCCGGCGCAAAGTAATCCACATAAGGCCAGAAGAAGACGCCGCCGGTAAACATGGCGATCCAGGAAGCCAGCAAACCCAGTGCAATCAGCGCACCAAACAGGATAAGCAAAGGCTTCCAAAGGTTACTGATCAACTTAATCAGTATGGCTACAACTTTACCAATGAAAGAGACGATTTGCCGTAATACCTCACCTAGCGTTCCACCACCGGTTGCGCCTTTTTTTTTACCGCCAAACTCATTGCCAAATTCAGAGACCTTACTGGAGATATGCTCAATCTCTTCCTCTATGATGCGGCCGATATTGGAAACATTGATCGGTTCTCCGCGCATAGCAAGGCGGTCACTGGCCGTTTCCGCTTTCGGCAAAATGGCCCAGAGAATAATATAAGCTGGTATGCCAAATCCTCCGGAAATCGTTACGACAATGAATACCAGCCGGATCCAAAGCGGGTCACTGATACCAAAGTAGGCGGCGATACCAGAACACACCCCACCGATGACTTCATCCTCGGGGTTGCGGAACAGGCGGCGACCTGTCCGGTAATCATGCGTGCGGCGGTGCGCCCGCTCGGGGCCTTCTTCTGACAGGGTTTCATCGATAGGCTCTGCGCCGAAGTCTTCGGGCGTGCCCATGATGACTATAGCATCCCTGACATCCTTCAGCGTGACAATCTGCCGTTGCCCCATGCCTTCCTGAAAAAGCTCTGCCATGCGGGCTTCGATATCCTGAGTGATTTCTTCGTACCCGTCAGATTGCCTGAAGTGGGCGTGTATGGTATCGAGGTACCGGGTAAGGTGTTCGAGGGCATCCTCATCAATAGTAAATGGTACACCGCCCAGGTTGATTTGCTGTACCTTATTCATCGTGGTTGAAGTTTTGCGTGGAATGATCGACCGCCTGCACCAGGGAGCCCCAGGTCTGCAGTAATTCGGCAAGGAATGTACGGCCGGTTTCGGTAATGGAGTAGTATTTGCGGGGCGGGCCCATATTGGACTCCCGCCAGTTGTACTCCAGCAGCCCCTGATCTTTCAGGCGGCTGAGCAGCGGATAGAGTGTCCCCTCCACGACGATGAGTTCTGAAGCTTTAAGCTCGGCGATGATGTCGGAAGGGTATGCCTCCTTCTTCGCTGCGATCGCCAGAACGCAAAGCTCCAGAACGCCACGCCGCATCTGTCGGACCAGCTGCTGTCGGGTTTTATTCAGATCTTTAGCTTTCATGTCCACAAATATACAACCTAACCAGGTACTATGCAACACAAGGTACCTGCTAACACCTAGTATCTTCTATGAACGACTACTGCTTATCGATGAAATAAATAGCCCTTTCCGACCGGGCGGCCAAAAATCAGGGCCGGCGGCCGCTTTCGGCGTATTGCTTTAATGCTTACCTTTGCAGTTCCGGACCACTAAGAAATCATCCTTATGAAGCATTCTGTACTATCCACTATACTTGCTGTTTTTAGTTGTATTGGACTGGCCGCACAGCCCGTCATACAAAACGGCACCTTCCCACAGGTTGGGGACTCCCTGCGTGTCTTTGTAGACAATCTGCCTTCCGGCATTGACCTGGAGGACGCTGCGGCTAACCAAAGCTGGAATTTCACCACGCTGCAATCCGCTTTTGTCAACACCACTCCTGTAGTGACGGTGCAGCAGGCAGATGGCTACTTTGGCTTCCCCGGAGCAGACTATGCGGTGGTGGGAGATAATGCCAACTTTTTCTACCGGACCACCGCCGGTAAAGTGGAACTGCTGGGCTTTTACGGAGAAGACCCTGCTGGGCTGGGCATCGAAGGCATTTTCCGCTACGAGCCCCCCCTCATTGAACGGCGGGCACCTCTGCAGTACCTGGATGTCAATACGTCAGGCACCAATATCAGCTTTGCTTTCTCTGCCGATGATTTGCCGGATCAGATAACGGACTTACTGCCCATTTCTCCGGACTCCATTCGTATACGCCTTAATTCCGAGCGCACCGAAGAAGCAGATGCCTGGGGTACTTTGACCATTCCCGGAGGCATCTATGATGTACTGCGTGAGAAGCGGACAGAAGAACAGCAGATCCGCCTGGATGCCAAGATTGGTTTCTTCAACTGGTTTGACATTACGGATATTGCGCTTGAATTACTACAGCTGGAAGCGCTTGAGCCCCGCACCACGATCAGCTATCGCTTCTTCAGCAATGAAGCGGTAGAGCCCATTGCTGAAGTACAAACGCTAAACGAAGGAGCCACCATTAGCAGCGTCACTTATAAGGCGGGAACGATCTCCAGCCTGCGCCCGGTAGAAACCGCTCTGCCTGGCGTCTACGCCTACCCCAACCCGGCGATTGTGAATGTCCGTTTTGAGTTTGCCAACCTGCCAGCCGACAACTACACTGTGAGTATCTTCAACATTCTGGGTGTGAAGGAATGGTCCCGGCGTTATTACGTAGACGGCGGGCGCACGGAGAAAGTGGATATTTCTGCATTGCGCAAAGGCACCTATTTTTACAGCATCGCGGATAGCCGCGGCAAGACACTCGTTACAAAACGGCTAATCGTTGTACGCCCCTAGACTTTAGCCTTTTTGTATACTTTTGCCCCACCCTGAAATACCTCCGGGGCAGAGAAGCAACTTGAAACCAGCAAAGCTCATGAATAGATACCTCTTAACTGTTTTACTACTGACGAGCCTGCTTTACAGCTGCAGCAGCGATACAGCAAGTGAAACAGATTCCGCTACAGCGAACAACACTACTGCGCCACCTGCCGAAACCACCCAGGCGCCTACCTACCCCAGCATACCCGCTGATACGATCAGGGCTCTTTTTAATGAGTGCGACTACATTGATTATGTATTCTACTATACCAACTTCAGTGTCAGCCAAAAGGAGAAGCGGGACATTCAGACAGCGATTACCTACATCGCTTCCGAAACACCGCAAATCAACCCCAGCTGCCAGGCAGTCGGGCGGGTGTTCTACCAGGTAGATGGTGAGAACCGGTTGGAAGCAGACTTATATTTCAACCCTAATCAGGGCTGTATCTATTACCTCTTTTTCCAGGATGGGAAGCCCGCTTATGCCAACCGCATTATGCCTGCCGGGATCGATTTTTATACCAAAATATTCCAAAGCGCGCAATCGGCGCAGTAAACCCGCTTATGGACCAGGAACAGTATGCCGTTATTGACCTCGGCACCAACACTTTCCACCTGCTCATCGCGCAGCCTGGTACCCGTACACCCATAAAGGAAGTTTACCGGGAGCGCCAATTTGTACAGCTGGCAGAAGAAGGGATTGCCACAATTGGCGCTGCCCCTTACCAACGGGCGCTGCAGACCCTCCACCACTTCCGTGCCGTACTGGATCAGCATCAGGTCCCCGTTGAGCAGGTCAAAGCCTTTGGCACGGCTGCGCTGCGCACGGCCAGCAACGGGCCGGACCTGGTTCAAAAAATAAAAGCAACCACCGGCATTACCGTCACTACGATCAGTGGGGATGAGGAAGCCAGGCTGATCCACAAAGGCGTTCAGCTGGCAGTGCCTGATGTGGAGGACCGCCTGTTGATCATGGATATCGGTGGAGGCAGTGTGGAGTTCATTATTGCCGAGCAGGACCGCGTACTGTGGGCGCAAAGCTTCCCTATTGGTGTGGCTGTCCTGTACCGCGATTTTCACCGGAGTGAACCGATCAGCTCTTCCGAGCGCGAGCAGCTACGCTCCTTTTTGCAGGGAAAACTTCAGCCGCTACGCACTCATTTGTCTGAGTGGCCTACCCCTTTCCTCGTGGGGGCCTCCGGCACTTTTGATGTACTGGAACAGTTTGTGGGGCAACGCCCGGAGACCGGCTACAGCAGCCGGGTTTCAAAGGGGGCGGTTCAGCCCTTTTACGAGCAGGTAACTGGTATGACTCTGGAAGAACGTTATGCCCTGCCGGGGATGCCTAAAGCCCGCGCTGCCATGCTCAGCGTTGCGCTCATCTTGGTAGATGAGGTAATAAAAATGGCGAATACAGAGGACATTATTATCTCTGCATTCGCCATGAAGGAGGGGATGCTCAGTGAACTAATGCAATAGCAGCCTTACTTATCATCTCCAAAGAAGGCCAGAATTTTATCCGCCAGCTCCAGCCCGATATTGGCCCGTGCTTCCAGGGTGGAAGCGCCGATGTGAGGGGAGCAGGAAATTTTAGGGTGTTCCATCAGTTCCTGCCGGGGCATGGGCTCATTTTCAAAAACATCAAGGCCGGCACCGCTTAGTTTGCCACTGTTGAGTGCATCAAGCAGGGCATCTTCATCAATAGCACCGCCGCGTGCGGTATTGATGAGTACAGCCCCGTCCTTCATCTGGGCAATTTCCTCTGCGCCGATGATTGCCTTACCGCCTTTGAAAGGCACATGGATGGTTAGGTAGTCTGAGTTAGCCAGCACTTCCTCCCACTCGTAGGTATCAAGGCGGACAGAGAGGCGGACATTCCCGGAATTGTAAACATTAATACCAATATCGGCTTCATCTACAACAAGGTCCACTGGCATAACCTTCATGCCCAGCCCGACTCCAATACGTGCCACTTCCCGGCCAATCCGGCCAAAGCCGACGATTCCAAGCGTGCGGTTATTCAGTTGCAGGCCGTGGGAACAAGCCTCTTTCATTTCCTTAAATTCACTGCCTCCACGCTGCTTCATTTCCCGGTGTGCCAAATGCAGGTTGCGGCTAATGGAAAACATATGTGCGAAAACCAGTTCTGCGACAGACTTGGAAGAAGCCGCAGGAGTGTCCATAACAGTAATGCCTTTCTCACGGGCATATTCTACATCTATGTTGCTCAGTCCAACCCCTGCCCGGGCAATAATTTTGAGATTCGGGCACTGATCGATGAGGGCCTGCCGGATTTCCGTAGCACTACGCACAATCACAACATCGTAGTCAGGCATCACTTTTGGCAATTGATCGGCTTCTACTTTTTTGACGTCCACCGTGTAGCCGGCTTCATGCAATAGAGTTATGCCATCCTGGTGCAGCCCATCCGTAGCCAATATCTTTACCATGTATTTTCAACATTTAGGTGATTGAAATAGGGTTGTTACCTAAGGGGATCCACGCTGATGAAAGCATTGGCCCCCATTGAAACCAAAATCACCCGAAAACGGGGGTGGTTTTGGACACCCCGCCCGGGCTTAGAATACACCGAATAATAGGTCTTTTTAGGGAAAACAACTAGTGTTTGCCCTAAATTCTGCCTTACAGCATCCAATCTGCTAAGGCTATTGGGCAATTTAACCACAGCAGCACCCTCTCCGGCGCCGGAGAGGGTGCTGCAAGAAGTATTTTTGCTGATTCCTTGAGGCACCACGCAACGGGAGCCCGGTTAATTATCGACCTTTTCGCTGTAGATGGGGAAGTTCGCCCCGGTATAATGGCTGAATTTTTTTCCGGAGGTTACCGGAAAGGAGTACTTTTTCATAAAGGTTTTGAGGACGGCTGCCAGTTCAAGCTCATCCACATTACGGCTGTCCGGGCGCAACAGGTAGCCCAAATGGTCAATACTGCCATCGGTATTCCAGAAGGCATGCAGCCAGATTTTCACGCCTTTAAGGTCAATATCCAGCTTATCAGCATGCTTTTGCAGTTCCTGCATCATGGACATCCAATGGTTAAAAGCGTTTTGTGTGTCATAATTAGCTACTTCAAGGAGTGTTTGCTGGTATTCCTGTTTGGCAACTTCGTACCCTTCTTCATTTTGCCCTAAGCGGAACACCGCTGGCAAATCAGCAGATTGCGCCGTGGCTGCAGCAACCCAAAGAGAGGATACCAGGAGAAATGAGCATAGCAATTTCATACGGTAAGTAATTTTTTGGCGCCCCGTCAAACCGGAACTCCATTTGTTTAAGTTTTTGAATTATGATTACTTTGAGACATAGTGTAAAGTTAGCAATATATAACAGTCGAAAGGCTTTTCAACCTGTTAAAATCACTTCAGCACCTTCCCTCTGACCAGGCATCAGGCGCAGTATTTTATCGATTTTGGCAGGGTTGTGGTCTAAAAAACAGGCACGCAAACCAGATAATGCCTTTATTTGCAGCTTATGGTAATTGATGTCATATTCGCGGTATTTGCCCTTTGGGGGTTTTACCTTGGGTTCTCCCGGGGTATCATCAAAACGGTCTTTACGATCCTTTCGGTCGTATTTGGCCTGATGATCGCATTCCGTTTCGGGCCGGATATGACGAAGTTCCTGGAGTCTGCCGTTAATGACAACGCGCTGATGTTCCTGGCTGGTTTTCTGCTCACTTTTGTGCTGACGATGGTCATCATCCGCCTGTTTGCCAGTTTTCTGGAAGGCGCCCTCGAGTCTGCCAATATCAACTTTATCAATCAGGCGGTTGGGGGTGTTGTCATGGCCGGGCTTATGGTATTACTGTACAGTGTGCTCCTTTGGTTTGGTGACCGTTCCCACCTCATCAATGAGGATGCCAAGCAGGAATCCATGACCTACACTTACCTTGAGGAATATCCGGAAATCGTGTGGTACTACGGAGGCAAAGCCAAGCCTATTTTAGAAGATTTCTGGGACCACTCTGTGGATTTCATGGACCGTCTGGAAGACGCCAAAGTGCAGCGGGAGGAAAGCGACCCGGTCATTTATGACTTGCCAGACGAGGACGAACCAAGGCGTTAAGAGCCAATCTTCCCCATTTCCACCCCTTCGGAGTAAGCTACGCTGATATTGTGGCTGTGAAATGCAGCTTTGATCCGGCGGTAAACCTCAAACTTAACTTCCCAAAAATCATCCGGCACCACATACGGCCGTACGGCCACGACAATACTATGGCTGTCGTATGCTTCAATGCCTACCTCCGGCGCGGGGTCTTCCAGCACTTTTGGTATGGATAGTAACTGCTCCATGATAATCTGTTCCACCCGTGGGAAGCTCTCGCTGTAGGGCATCGTCACACTCAGCTCAATACGGATGTAGCCCTTTCGGGAGTAGTTGGTCACAATATTGTCCACCACCTGCGCATTGGGGATGATGAGGGTTTTGCGGCCCGGCGTCACCATGAGCGTATTGAAAATCTGGATTTCCTCTACCTTCCCGAATTTGTCGTCCACCTCAATCCAGTCTGCTACTTTATAAGGTTTAAACAGCAGGATGATAATGCCCGCTGCGAAGTTGGACAGGCTTCCCTGCAGCGCCAGTCCTACAGCAAAACCAGCCGCTGCAAGAACAGCAAGGAAGGAAGCCAGTTCCACTCCTATTAGACCAGCAGCCGAAAACACAATCAGTACTTTCAGGGAAACACCCGCGAGTGAAGTCAGGAAAGGGATCAGGCTTTTACTCAGGCCAGCCTTTTCCATAGCCAGTGCGAGGCCTTTTGTCATACGGTTGACCAGCTTGAAGCCGATCCAAAGCACCAGGCCCGCCAGTGCGACCTTAGGGAGGTAACCAATGAGCAGGCGCCCGCCTTCTTCCAAATAAGCAGCAATCTTTTCCATAGGAGCTCAAATTAAAGCCCCAAAAATAGTTGTGCGATTTGGAAAATCAGTATTCCCGGCAACTAATCTTCCTTAAATTCTATGGAAATGGATTCGGGTACTGTATCGCCACTGATTTGCACCAGATAAGTGTAAGCGCCGCTGTCATAGGCAGTCGCCCCCACGTAGTCAATAGGTTGAAGAACCAAGGTATCTCCCTCCACAATGGCTTCCAGGTAGGCGTAACTGTAAATAAAATCGAAGGGAAGATAGGCTGTGGTTGCCCCCGGAGCGATGTTTTCAAACACCTGACTACCACCACCTCCGGGGATCACTTTCAAGGCTGTAATGACAAAATCACTGATATTGGTGATGCGCAAGGCGACACCATCGTGCCCTGGCAGCACGCTGTCTTCCGATGTATCGCAGGCTGTGATGGTTGCCAAAAGGGCGAACGCTAGCACTTTTTTCATCTTCAGGTTCTTTTACTGGCAAAGAAGAAAGATAAAAAAAATCAGGACTGCTACTTCAGTTTGGACAACATTTCCCGTGCATTGGCATTATCGGGGTTAATTTCCAGAGAGCGCTGATAACATTCTCTGGCTTTAGCTTCCAGCCCGTTTTGGTAGTAGGCCTCTGCCAGGCTGTCGAAGGCATTGGCGGAACCGGGGTGTTGCTCTGCATTGTAGGCCATTACCTGCAGTGCCTCTTCCTTATGCCCTTCACTCAGGAAAAAGTACCCGATTTGATTGACTTCCCATTCTCCAAGGTAAGCCTCTCCGGAATCGACGAGGTCATTAAAATGCTTAATGGCAGCTTTGGCACCTTCCTGCTGCAGGGTTTCCCGTACAACACGGGCGCCATCGGGCAAAGATGGCAGCAACTCAAGCAATTCCATCTCCCAGGTCACTTCTGTTCCGGGAAGGTTGAGGGCTTTTTTGGTCCGCATCGCTTTTTCGAAATCCTTTATCGGGATGTGGAACCGGTACTTGCCCCCTTCGCGCATCACCGAAAAGGCTTGCTGAAGCTCAGGAGAAAGAGCGGAAATACGCTGATAATCCGGCACTCCAATCTGATAGGTGGAAACGAGCACCTGCCCGTTGGAAGCAAGGAGCTGATTATGCGTCAGTGCTCCGTGCCCGGAGGTCAGAGCAGGGCCACTGCCCGGTTTAAGTTCGTCATATACCCAGCCGTTGGGCGTTTGTTGCTGGGCATGCAGCCCAAGGCTCAGGAAAAAAAACAGGCATAGGGGGGATAGCCAATTCTTCATCGTGTTGCTTTTTGGTGTTGGTTCTGAAAATGACTGGATTTGCCAGACATATTATAAATTTTCCTATAAAAATAGACTAATTATACAGCCTTCGCCATTTTTTGTTCAACTTTAACATACAGAACCACACAAAAGACTTTCACTCAATGTTAGGCGCGTGGATCTACACTGAAGCGCAAATCCAGCAAACGCAAGCGGTAGCGCCTGCCTATACGTACTTTCCTGTACCGCACTAATTTGGCAAGGGCATACCCCAATCCCGCAGAAATGACTGTGACAGCAGCATCCCTTCCACTGTAACTTGTTTCGGGGTTGCCATCGGTAGCATAGCCCAAAAGTGCGAACCCCGACCAGGAGCCTCCGAATATCATAAGTGATGTACCCACTGCTTTTCCCCATCCCCGGGCAAAGCGCAACTCCGCGATATCATGAACATTCACATACCGGTCGCCAAAAACGATCAGGCTGTCTTCTACCCTGATGTCTTCAATATAGCCTTCTCTGAAGGACTCCTCTCCTGCCAGCCGGTAGTCAATGACGGACCCAATGTGGATTTTCTCCGTTTTCGGGCTTCCGTATTTCTCAATCTGCAGTACCTTCTGTGCGGACAGGGCACCGGTGGAGCAGAGTATTAACATCAGGGTAAACAGACGCATATCAAAGAGTTCAGTTTATCAAAAGAACATTTATCAGGCACTTGGGTTGGCTGGCCGCTGTTTTTTAAGAAACCGCCGGATCATAATCTGAACGGACTGCTCAATATGTGCGAAAGGTAAAGGCTCCCGGGCCACGTAGAGCAGTACGAAGTCATAACCTGCCGTATCTGATGGCAGCTTTTGATAGAGCCGGTGCTTGTTGAGCCGCCAGGCTTCCCTGACCTGCCGCCGGATGCGGTTGCGGTCCGTGGCTTTAGGGAATTTGCGCTTAGGCACACTAACGGTCACACGGACCGGCAATTCGCCTCTTTCCTCGCTTTCGCGAAAAATCAGGCGCACGGGGTACTGTGCAAAAGAGGGCGACTTTCCGGAAAACAGCCGTTCAATGGCTTTTCGGCTCTTGAGTCGCTCGGCTTTCAAAAATTTTTTTTTCGGTTTCATTGCCTGTAATTACTGGGTTTTTCCGGGTTTATTAAAATTTTTTTTCGCTCCGGTTATGGAATTTGTGCTTTTCTCCGACAAATAAGTAGAAGCCCTGCTGAAACGGGCTGCATTTTTCACCCATTAAACCAAACCACTTATGGAAAAGCAAGTATTATTTACGGAAACTGTTAAAGGCGAAGGCCGTACGTATTTCTTCGACATGAAAGAAGCCAGCAACGGCAAGCCCTACCTTTGCATCACTGAGGCCTCCAAGAATAAGGAAGGGGAGTTTCAGCGCAACCGTACCTTCGTATTCGAAGAGGACTTTGAAAAGTTCGCTTCTGCCGTAGCCAATACCATGAAGGCTTACGCCGGGCTGGAAGGCGCAAAGGCAGCGTAAGCAAGAGAGCTCCCTTACGCGAACAACTCTGTTAACACTCAGTGCCCTGCTTCCTATTTTTGAAGCAGGGCCATCAAAAACACCCCAAATGACTTACCCTCCTCAAAACCTATCGATCAAAAGCTGGGCTGAAGCGGACCGCCCGCGCGAAAAATTGCTGCATCAGGGCAAATCAGCGCTGTCTGATGCTGAATTACTTGCCATTCTCATTGGCTCAGGTACCCGGGAAGACTCCGCCGTTAACCTTGCCAAAAAGGTACTAAAGTCCGTTGGCCACAACCTCAATGACCTGGGGCGCCGCAGTATTGCCGAGCTATGTACCTTCAGAGGCATTGGCGAAGCAAAAGCCGTTACAATCGCTGCCGCCCTGGAACTCGGCCGCCGCCGGCAGCTTTCGCGTATTGCGGATAAGCCGCAGGTAAACTGCAGCCGCGATGCGTTTGATGCCATTGCCCCGATTCTGGTCGATTTGCAGCATGAAGAATTCTGGATCCTTAACCTCAACCGGGCCAACCGGGTCATGGGCCGCAGCCGCATCAGCACCGGTGGCATGGCAGGCACGGTGGTGGATGCCAAAATTCTGTTTCGCAAAGCGCTTCATGCGGAGGCCAGTGCCATCATCCTTTGCCACAATCACCCCTCTGGCAACCTGTTCCCCAGCCAGGCCGATCTGGACCTCACTAAAAAATTAGTAAAGGCCGGACGGGCGGTAGATATCCCAGTATTGGACCACCTTATTGTTTCGGAACGCGGCTACTACAGCTTTGCTGATGAAGGTAAACTCTAACCCGCTGCAACTTATCGCCTACTGCCGTGTTTCTAAGACTATCCTGAAAATAATGTGACAACACCGGAATGGCATCAAGTGATAAGAATAAGGTAGACTACAAATTACTGGGCAGGGTCTTTGCAATGGCGAAGCCCTACCGGTCGGTTTTCATTACCGCAGCAACCCTCGCGGTGCTCCTGGCTCCAATATCAACGGCACGCCCTTACCTGATTAAAGTGATGGTAGATGATTATATCTTCGCCAGCGATATCCCGGGCCTTTCCAGGATGGCCATGGTCCTGGTGGGGCTGTTATTCCTGGACTCCCTGTGCCGGTACTGGTTCATCTATTCAACTAACTTGCTCGGGCAGTCCGTCATTCGGGACCTCAGGGTTAAGGTCTTCCGGCATATTACCAAGCTCCGGTTAACTTACTTTGACCGTACGCCAATCGGGACGTCAACCACAAGGACGATCAACGATATTGAAGCCATCAACACCGTATTTTCTCAGGGGTCCATCACCATTATCGCGGACTTGCTAACGCTGGTGACCGTACTTGGTGTGATGTTTTACACCAGCTGGAAACTGACACTAATCTGCCTGACAACGATGCCCTTTCTGATTCTGGCAAGCTACATCTTCAAAGAGAAAGTCAAAAAGTCTTATCAGCGGGTCCGCTCCCATATATCTGCCATGAATGCCTTTCTGCAGGAACGCATCTCAGGAATGCGGATCGTGCAAATCTTCAACTCGGAACGGGAAGAGATGGGCAAATTTAAAACCATCAACCGGGACTATACTCAGGCTAACCTGGACAGCATCCTGTATTATGCTGTATTCTTCCCGGTGGTGGAGATTATCTCAGCGGCCTCCCTTGGCCTGATGGTATGGTGGGGCGCTCAGGATGCCCTGAAAGCCAGTGGCGTCACTTTGGGAGCGCTGATTGCCTTTCCGGTTTACCTCGACATGCTGTTCCGCCCTATTCGTACAGTAGCCAACAACTTCAACAACCTGCAAATGGGCCTCGTCGCTTCGGAGCGGGTCTTCAACCTCATTGATCAGGATGACCGGATTGAGGATCAGGGGGAAATCAAACCTGAGAAACTGAAAGGCCATATTGAGTTCGAAAAGGTGCATTTTGCCTATCAATTGCCAGAGTACGTGCTTAAGGATATCAGCTTCGAAGTAAAGCCGGGAGAGACGCTCGCTATTGTTGGCAGCACTGGCTCCGGTAAGTCTACAATTATTAATATCCTCAACCGGTTTTATGAGATACAAAAAGGGCGAATCAAAGTTGATGGCACGCCCATTGAGGATTTTGACCTGGAGGCGTATCGCAAGCGTATCGCCATTGTCCTGCAGGATGTATTCCTTTTTTCCGGTTCCGTTATGGAGAATATCACGCTCAGGGATGACCGTTTCTCCCGGGAAGAAGTCGTTAATGCTGCAAAGCTCATCGGTGCGCATGAATTCATAGAAAAGCTGCCGGGTGGATATGACTACAAAGTAATGGAGCGGGGCGCCACGCTCTCTATGGGCCAACGGCAACTCATATCATTTGTCAGGGCGCTGGTTTTTGACCCGGATATTCTCATTCTGGACGAAGCCACTTCCTCTATTGACCCGGAAACAGAGTCTGTCATTCAATACGCCATCGAAAAGCTGATAGCCAGACGGACCTCTATCATTATTGCGCATCGCTTATCGACGATACGGCACGCCAATAACATTATGGTGCTCAGCCGGGGAGAGGTTCAAGAGTTTGGGCCGCACGAAAGCCTGCTGCAAATCGAAGATGGCAAATACCGGAATCTGTACGAGATGCAGTTTCTGCAGGTCGCCGAAGGAGAATAACTATTGGAAAACAGCCTGTGATACTGCCCTGATCAGGAAGAAACCATCCTCTCCCTGCTTTTGATAGAGTGGCATTAGGATCAGCCCGTCTTCAATCGCTTCGATAGGCCCGTTGCGGTCGAACGCAAGAATTTCACCCTGCTTTACCTTCTGGAAATTTTTGTAATCCGGAACCATACGGAAATGGTCCTCCGGCTCAATGGAGTGGGTGGTGATCAGTTCAGATACTTTCGGTAAGCCCCGGGCGTACTCTATGAGCAAAGCATCGTGCCGGTTCTCCACATCCTCAGAGCGCACGCAGCCGATGGTACGCATACAATTGATGATCGCTGCAATAGCCCGGTTTACTGATAAGGTTTCTTCATGCTGGCCGGACTCAAAACAAACGGTAGTGGTTTCCACGCCTATGTTCTCCGTATTAAAGTAGTGAAGGGTCGTGCCCTGAATACCTTCCAGCAATCCTGTGATAACCGGGGCATGCAGTTCAACAGCAATATTTACACTTTTAGGGTCGTCGGTAGCGATAGAAAAAATCCCCCCGTAGGCTGTGGTGGTGTGGAGGTCGAGGACGATAACTTCATCGGGCTGATAGTCCTGAATTTCCTCCATAACAGCTGTATGCAGCTCCAGAATTTCGAGCTCTTCGTGCCGGAGCTTACTGACCGGGGTATTGAGCACATACTCCACGACTTCAGGACGCCACTGACGATTGAGGTCCCGGTTAAGAAAGCGGACACCATTCTCAATCGCCCGCAGGTTGCCTTTAAACCCAACGATGCGGCCCCGGAAACGGAAGTCAGGGTTTGATTCGGGCTCCAGTTCCAGTAATTTGAAAAGAATACTAAGCGCCTGAATGCCTGCCGGCTCATTGCCGTGCATGCCGCCGAAACAAATCAAAAGCGGCCCTTTTTCCTGCCCGGTATGCCTGCCTATTAATCGCTTTTCCTTCATTGCTTCTTGGTCTCGTATTCGTTTGCCGGCACCCACCGGGCCCAATCACCCGCCCGGCAAACCTGTTTTGGCAATATACGAGAGTTCGCTAAAAAAAGGAAGGCTTAGGCTGATTGCTATTTCAGGAAGCTACAGCAGGTGAAGATTTGGGGTTGGGGAGCCGGAGTTCCAGGTATTGCGCTTTAAAGCCAAGCTTCTGATAGATGGCAAGTGCCGGATTGTCGGATTTGACATGCATAGCGATATCACCGTCAGCATATTTTACGCCCTGATCAATCAGCTGCTTCACAAAAGCTTCCTGTCTTCGGTAACTGGCTTCAACGGTCACAAAAACAAAAATATTTTTGGGATTATAGGCTTCCATGCCGGTGCGATTAGCAATAATGGCCCCGATGATCTGCTTGTTGTGCCGGGCTACCAGTACAAAACCACCAAAGGAAGGTTTGAGCTTCATAGCATACTCTATCGCTTCCCGGATACTGTCACACTCACTATGCCCCTCCTGCTCCGTAAGGAATCGGATCACCTGGCTTTTCTCCATTGGGCTCATACCTGAAAAGGCGTCGTACAACTGATACTGATAATCCATTTTAAATCGTCTTTTCGCTCTCTCAAAGCAGTAAATAAATAACTGTTGAACCTGTTTTCCCGGAGCCGACCGATGCATAACGCAAAGATCAGGCGATAGATTGTCAACCGTTAACGAGTGTTGGTCCTACCAGGGTTGCTGACCTGACTACGGGGAAGTCCCTGTTAGAGACCATTGGAAATAGGTTCCGCTACAAAAGGGATTATAGTCTTGCCTGAAAGTTTTTGGGGAAGTGTTTGCAAGCCACTTGGCCTACATCACTAATCAGTGCTCTGTTTGGGGCTCCGTTGAGGAGCAGATAGCGTAGATAGTTAGGAATGTTCAGGGTTACCTTAATTTGACAGAGGTCTTTATCTGCCATTTCGCTGCCTAAGTTCACAGACCTTTGCGGAAAAACAGCAATAACCGGTGTCGAATCAGTTAAACAGAGTGTTGATCATAAAGTGAAGTTTTGTCGCTCTAAGAACGAACAATAGACAAGTTAAAGATTATCTTTAGGATTTCAAATTTTCAGCTTGCTTCTTTCTGATTTTCAGCAGAGTATCAAAACAAACAATAATATGAAAGCGATTTTAAGCCTTCTTGTCCCTACCCTCAGCCTTTTCCTGCTGCTCCCGGCCTCCCCTCCTACTCGATGGCAAGACAAGGTGGAGCCTGCGCTGATGACAGACCTGGAACGCGATGGCTATGCTTCCTTCATTGTATTGTTTGAGCAGCAGGCAGAGGTATCCGCCGCCCGTCAGCAAGGCAGCAAGGTGCAAATGGGAACTTATGTATTTGAGCAAACCCGGGCCGTAGCCACTGCTGCACAAAAAACCGCCATCGGCCTCCTCCGGTCACAGCAGTCCCCTTACCGTAGCTTTTACATTGTTAATGCCATTCAGGCTAAAGGGAGCTTGTCGCTCGTGAAGGCTCTTGCTGCACTGCCGGAAGTCAGGGCCATTCAGCCGAATCCTACAGTAGCGGTGGACCTTTTGCCCGAAGAGCGCGAACAACAAGCCCTCGATTTCCGCGAGGGGGTGGAATGGGGCATTGCCGCCATCGGTGCTGATCAGGTGTGGGATATGGGCTTCACCGGGCAGGGTGTAGTCATTGGAGGACAAGACACCGGGTATGAATGGGACCACCCCGCTATCAAAGAGAGCTACCGCGGTTGGGACGACACGCTTTCCCAGGCCGACCACAACTACAACTGGCACGATGCCATACACGAAATCGACTCCATGAACGGCCCGCCCTACATCGCTGAAGCCAACCCCTGTGGGTTGAGCAGCCTTGTGCCCTGCGATGACCACAACCACGGTACTCACACGATGGGTACGATGACCGGTACCGTTAGCGATGAAGGCAAAAGCATAGGCGTGGCGCCCGGTGCCAAATGGATAGCCTGCCGCAATATGGAGCGTGGATACGGCAGCCCGGCTTCCTACATTGAATGCTTTGAGTGGTTCCTGGCCCCCACGGACCTGAATGGAGAAAATCCGGACCCTTCCAAAGCACCGCACGTTATTGCCAACTCTTGGAGCTGTCCCGAGATTGAAGGCTGTACGCCTGCCAATTTTGAGACCATGCAGATTGCCGTGGACAACCTCAAGGCTGCCGGTGTAGTTGTGGTGGTTTCTGCGGGCAACAGCGGCAGCCAGTGCCATACGGTAAGCACCCCCGCTGCTATTTTTGAGAACAGCTTTACCGTTGGTGCTACCCGGCAAACAGATACGATTGCCAATTTCAGCAGCCGGGGCACGGTCACGGTGGATAGCAGCAACCGGCTGAAACCTAATATCGCTGCACCGGGCGTAGGTATTCGCTCCAGCATCAGGAACGGAGGCTTTGCCACCTTCTCAGGTACAAGCATGGCAGGCCCGCACGTAGCCGGCGCCGTTGCCCTGCTGATTTCTGCCAACCCTGAACTGGCCGGTCAGGTGGAAGCTATTGAAGACCTACTGGAAAGTACAGCCCGCCCCATGCTCAGCGATCAGGACTGCGGTGGCGTATCCGGTATGGAAGTACCCAATGCGGTCTACGGTTATGGCCGGATGAACATTCTGGCTGCTGTGCAGGAAACGGTGAGTACTTCCAGCAGGGAAACGCTAACAACGGCACTGACTTTGCAAGCTGCCCCCAACCCGGCACGGGAAATAGTATTGCTGACGAGTAGCATCGCCCCCAAAGTCCCGGCCACGGTACAGTGGATGGATGCCCGGGGCCAGCTGGTTAAAACCATGAACTGGCCTGCACAAGCTTCCCAACTGGAGGTGGACCTCCGGCATTTGCCAAAAGGCGTCTACATCGTACAGGCCCGGATTGGTGCACAACTTTACATCACCCGGGTCGTGAAACAATAAGGCTTGGCAGGGTGTGCAGAAAGTTATTACCTTTGCACCCGCGAAAAGTCAGGTATAGCCTGATCTTTTGCATAGTATGGTTAGCAGCCGGGAGCAATCCCAGCAAGCCTGCAACTTGTGATTCGTTAACGTACTAACAAAACAACATGCCGATATTACACAACCGCGTCAACAACGACGAGCTGAAACGCCGTATGCTGGAAAGTGACGAGGCGCGCGTCACCCTTTCTTTTTACCAATACCACAACCTGGAGGACCCGAAGCAGTTCCGCAATGAGCTATTTCTGCGCTGGAATAAGCTGGATGTTTTTGGCCGGATCTACGTGGCGAAAGAGGGCATCAACGGGCAAATTTCCGTGCCCGAATCCAAATTTGAAGCCTTCAAAACGGATATGTACAGCATTCCCTGGCTGAATGGCGTCCGTCTGAATATTGCTGTAGACGATGACGGCAAGTCCTTCTACAAGCTAAAGATCAAGGTGCGCGACAAGATCGTAGCCGATGGGCTGGACGACGAAAGCTTTGATGTAACCAAGCGCGGCAGCCACCTGAGCGCCGAGGAGGTCAATACGCTGATGGACGACCCGGATACGGTGGTGGTGGACATGCGCAACCACTACGAGAGCGAAGTGGGCTACTTTGAAGGTGCGATCCGCCCGGATGTGGAGACCTTCCGAGAAGCCCTGCCTCTGGTGGAGGATATGCTGGAGGACCAAAAAGACAAGCCGATCATCATGTACTGCACTGGTGGCATCCGCTGTGAGAAGGCGAGTGCATATTACCTGCACAGAGGCTTCAAAAAAGTGCACATGATCGATGGCGGCATCATTGAATATGCCCGGCAGTGCGATCAGAAGGGGTTACCGAAGAAATTCATCGGCAAAAATTTTGTCTTTGATGAACGTATGGGCGAGCGCATCACCAATGATGTGATCTCCCGCTGCCATCAGTGCGGCGCGCCCTGCGACACGCATGTCAACTGTGCGAATGACGCCTGCCATATCCTGTTCATTCAGTGCCCGGCCTGCGCCGAAAAGTATGATGCCTGCTGCTCAAAAGCCTGCAACGACTTTAAAGCGTTACCCGAAGCGGAGCAGGAAGCCCTAAAAGGCAAGGTGGAGTTCAATGGTACTAAGTTTGGGAAAGGCCGGTACAAAGCCCTGCGCAAAGATGAGCCGCTGGATGTAAGCTAAGCTGGCAAACATCTGCCTGCTTCATACCTTCTACAGGAAATAGCGGACCGCTATCCCAAAATGACTGGTATGAAGACCCTCAATAAGCTACTATTTATTCTTGCACTCCTGCCAGGTACTTCCCTCACAGGCAGTGCCCAGATTCCTGTGGACAGTACGCAAGCCAAAACCGATTACCAGAAAGCCCGGCCTCAAATTAAGGGGTACAACAGCGCCTTTTACCTGCTCAGCGATCTCAATACCGGTCTGCCCGAGCGGCCGCCCGGCGTGAATTTACAGACCCCCAGAGCCTGCCTGGAGCACTTTGTCCGGGCCTGCCGGGAAGAGGCATTCCACAAAGCCGCTCATGCATTAAACTTCAACATGATGCCGGCGGCACAGCAGCAGGAGGTGGCAGAAGCCCGGGCCCGGGAGCTGTTTTACATTCTGTCAAAAAGCGTACGCATCGACTGGGACTTGCTATCTGATCGCCCGGACGGTCAGATTAATCAGGGAATAACTGCTCAGCAATCTATAACCGGTCAACCTCTGCGCAGTATCAACTTTGGCAGCCTTGACCTGAACGGGCAGACCCTGCCCCTGCGTATTCAGCGGGTGCGGGTAGAGGAGCAGTCTCCGGTATGGGTGGTCTCTGCCAATACTGTTGAAAACATCATACCGCTGTACAAAGCCTATGGCCCCAGCCCTTTGGCTCAGCGCATCCCGGCCTGGGCCAAAACGGAAATAATGGGTATTGCCTGGTGGAAGATCATCGGCCTGGCAATATTGATTACTCTGTGCCTTTTGATTGCCCGGCTGAGCCAGTACCTGATCAACAAAGCAGTGAAGCGCTCTGAACAACCATGGGTAAACGAGCTGGGGGAAAAGATGGGGCAGCCTGTAGCTCTGGCCATCAGCGCTTTGCTATTTTATGCCGGCATGAAACAGGTCCTGTCCATTTCCGGCACTTGGTCACCTTATCTCTACGCCCTGTTGCTAATTATTGTGATCGGCTCCGTCACCTGGCTTTTGATGCGCTCTATTGACTACCTCATGGACCGGGTGGCAGAACGGAAGGTCGGGGACATCACTAATGAGGAAAACCTGGAGTCCAAGCGGTACCTTACCATGATCTCTGTTGCGCGAAAGGTAATTGCGTTCGTTGTGATTGTCCTTGGCATTGGCGCGATAGTTTCTCAGTTCCCTTCTCTGCAAAACCTCGGTTTGTCCCTGTTCGCTTCCGCAGGTATCGCGACAGTCATTCTGGGTATTGCTGCGCAGGCAACCCTGGGCAACATCATTGCAGGCCTGCAGATTGCCATCACCAAGCCCGTACGTATTGGGGACTGGGTATTATTTGAGGGGGAGTACGGAGCCGTGGAAGACATCCGCTTTACCTATCTGGTCATCAACACCTGGGACAAGCGCCGCGTGGTGGTCCCGCTCCGGTACTTCATCACCCACCCTTTTGAAAACTGGACCATGTACGATGCACATTTGCTCAAACCCATTGTGCTGCATGCCGATTATAAGATTGATGTCAACCTCGTGCGTAATAAGTTTGCCGAGCTGTTGCGCGCTGCCGACGCCTATGATGAAACACTGCCCCCTAAGGTGCAGGTGGTAGACAGCTCCAAAGAGTCGATTGTAATCCGGGCTTTGTGCAGCGCCAGAAATGCCCCAATTGCCTGGGACTTGCACTGCCAGTTGCGGGAGGATATGGTCGCTTACATTGCCAGACTGGAAGCAGGAAAGTATCTGGCGAAGGAGCGGGTGAAGCTACAGCACTGAAGCCATTTTTTATCTCCATCTTAATTAGGCTCCTCTTGCCAGAACAACAAAAATGCTTAATTTGATGGCTCACAAATAAAGCCAATGAGTATCAACGTCCGTTCCCGCCACCTCGAAGGCGCTGAGGTCGCCTGGTTCGCCCCGCTTTGCAATGGGGATGATGAGTTTTTGAGCCGGCACGACTTCCGCTACAAAAGCAACTGGAGCAATACCTCCAACGTGTTGCTAACCGCCGACCGGCTTGGCTACCGCAACATCCTCTGCCCTTCTTCCTATCAGGTGGGGCAGGATGTGTGGACTTTCGCCAGCGCGGTTGCCCCGCTTACGCAGCAAATTAATATCCTGACGGCCATCCGCTGCGGAGAGCTGCACCCGCCCATGCTGGCCCGCTCCATCGCTACGCTGGACCACATCCTGCGCGGCAGGCTCACCATCAATATCATTTCCTCCAATATGCCGGGAGAAGAGCTGGAATCCGCAGCCCGCTATCAGCGCTCGCGGGAGGTGATTGAAATCCTGAAGCAGTGCTGGACGCAGGACCATATCGACTTTAAAGGCGAGTTTTACAACATCCAGCTGCCGACCACCGATCCGGTAAAGCCCTATCAGCAAAACGGCGGCCCTCTACTCTACTTCGGCGGCTACTCCCCGCCCGGTGTGGACCTCTGCGCGGAGCACTGCGATGTCTATCTCATGTGGCCGGAAACAGAAGACAAGCTTCAGCAGCTCATGCAAAACATGAGTGACAAAGCTGCTGGTTATGATCGGGAAGTCGACTTTGGGTTACGCGTGCACGTCATCGTTCGGGAAACAGAGGCTGAAGCCCGCGCTGCCGCCCGCCGCCTTATGACTTACGTAGACGACCAACGGGGCGAAGAAATCCGCCTCCGCGCCCAGGACGGCAAATCCTATGGCGTCTCCCGCCAAACCGCCGTGCGCGAGCAAGCCGATGACGAAGGCTTTGTGGAAGACCACCTTTGGACGGGGATTGGCCGGGCGCGTTCCGGTTGCGGCGCGGCTATCGTGGGTGATCCTGATCAGGTACTGGCTAAGATTCAGCGGTACATGGATATGGGTATCCGCGCTTTCATTTTCTCCGGCTACCCGCATTTGGATGAGTGTAATCTGTTCGGGCGCTACGTTTTGCCGCGAATTAAAACGTTTTCTATGCCTGTAATGCAGGGGCGGCAGCCGGTGGGGATGCCGGAGACGCCGCTGGGGGCGGGGGAGCGGAGGTGAGTTTGGATAGTAAGCTGTTGCGCGAATTATTGTAATATTGTGATTGAATGGTAAAGTGCCTCAGCCGATCACCGCCTTGAGAATTTCTTCATGGTAGGTCCTGACTTTACCATAGCGTTCATCATGAGCAGTACCGGTTGGGATGTTTTTCTGGCGGCTTAAAGCCGTGGCTGTTTTTCCCCAAGCCTTAGCCTGATGTAACGGGCAAGGGACTTTATGCAGGTTGCAATAGCCGGCTATCGTGTAGTAATGATCATCGACGCTGACAATCTTTGCCTCCAACTGATCGAGCCGCTCAGCAGTTTGATCCAGCTCATCACGCACTTCTTCGTTGATTTGTTCTTGTTTTTCCCACTGCTCAGCCAGTAATCTAAGCGTTGCTGCGAAGCCGGAAGGGGGAATATCCTGTAGCCGCGTCTCACCACGAGTCAGTAATTCCTGAATGCGGTCATAAACCCAAAGCTCAAATCTGGGACTAAGCCAAGAGGCAAATTTGAGAGCGAGCTTTTCATCCATCCAAGTGCCTTGGAGCCCTTCGGTAACATCCCCGCCCTTGACAACCCGTAACACTTCGCGTTTTTGACCGATATTCACATCTGAATATCGCTCCTCTAGAATCTGAATGTACTGCTTTGTTTCTTTAAGGCGCAGGAAGTTCCCGACTGGCTTTCCAAACGGTCTTGCCATCTGTGTGGCGTTAACCATTTTATTTCCATCAGCAAACTCGAAGCTGATATCCTGGCCTTCGTAGTCGAATATAGTAATGCCGCTCATGTAGTAAATATAGCGAATCTGTGGAATAAACAAGGAAGACCTGAACCTCGTATCCTGTCTGGAAGCTAAATATGTTACATCCTTTAGACAAGGTGCGGTAAAAGTGCCGACCTTCTCGTTTTATTTAAAGAAAGAACGGAAATCTTTACATTTGAGATGGGCTGTGTAAAGAAAATCCACTTTTCTTTACACAGCTGGATATACCGACGACGAAGTAGTTTGGGACCAACCATGACTTCGTGCCTGCCCGCCGTGCTTAGGCAGGCGGGTCGGCATACCTGTGCGTACCGGCATACTCGTGCGTCGGGTTTGTGCATTACGCCCAAACCTCTCCGTTCCGAGTACATCTGAAAAAACAGAACCTAAATAAGAGTAACAACTACGCCCCCGTGATCGACCTCCTAATCGTCTTGGCCTACTTCACCCTCATTTTCCTGGCAGCGCTCAGCGGCCGTACCGGGGCAGATGTCACCACCGAGGAATACTTCCTCAGCAACCGTAATCTCCGCTGGCCCTCCGTCGCGCTCTCCACCATCGCCACCAACATCAATGGCTATCAGTTTTTGGGCATGATGGGCTCGGCTTACCTGTACGGACTGGCGCAGGCGAGTTTGGAGATCAACGCCATTCAGGGCATACTCATGGCTGCCTTCATCTTTGTGCCTATGTACCTGAGTGAGCGGGTGGTGACCATCACGCAGTTTATCAAAAAGCGGCTGGGGGAGCGGGTGGCACTGTTTTACACCGGGGCTAATATTGCGCTGTTTTCCACCATTACCCTGGGGGCGGCGCTGTTTTGGGGGGCGTACGCGGCAGATTTGGTGTTTGCGGAGTACATGAGTTACCTGCATCCGGACCGTATCACGCGGATTGCGATACTGGTCATTGGGCTGGGCGTTTTCTCCGCCACTTACACCTATCTGGGTGGGCTGAACGCGGTAGTCAAAACCGACATCATTCAATTTACCATACTGCTGCTGGGTGGTTTTGTGGTGCTCTTTGTGGCTATTCATCATTTGGGCGGCTGGCGACAATTGTATGTCAAAACACCGGAACTTATGCACCTGCACCTCCCAGCTGACCATGAGAAGCTCCCCTGGACGCACATCTTCGGCCTCTTTCTGCTCAACATCAACTACTGGTGCGCTAATCAAACCGTCATGCAGCGCTCCCTGGCCGCCAAAAACCTGAAGCAAGCCCAAATCGGCCTGATGGTGGGCGGGCTGACCAAGTACGTGATGGCGGTGCTGATCGTTATTCCGGGGATCGCCCTGGTGGGCATACTGGGGGAGAATGGCCTGGCAGAGCCTGACCTGGCCTTCCCTTATTTGGTGAAAACCTACCTGCCGGTGGGCGTAAAAGGCATTATTCTCTGCGCCCTCTTTGCCTCCCTCATGAGTACGGTGGACTCTACGTTCAATTCCCTCGCCACGCTATGGTCGATTGATATCTACAAGACTTACATCAAGAAAGATGCCACCGATTTAGAGGTGGTCAATGCCGGGCGGCGGGTCATCCTCGTCACCCTTTTTACCGGCGTGTTGATGGGATTGGTGCTGCTTTACGTCAAGTTCGAAAACCCACAGGCTGCCTTCACCCACACGCTAAACGAGCTGCGATACTACATCAACTGTGGCATCGTGGTACTCATCTGTGGAGCGGCTTTCCTGCTGCTGCCCAACCACCGGTTTGCGCTGATTGCCTTTTTGAGCACGATTCCGCTGCACCTTATCTTCCAGTACTTCTTTCCGGAGATGAACTACTTCGTGCGGGCGGGTTGGGTGATCATCATTGCTTTTGCGCTGCTCAGCCTGGGCAGCTGGCGGGGTGGCTGGCGCTCCTGGCGGGAATTGCTGCATCCCGGCTCGCGCCGCATCCGGTTGATTGGCTGGGGGTTGCTGGGGTCTTTGGTGGTGTTGCATGTGGTGTTTCATTAGATTTGGGGAAACACATAGGCACATAGTTTAGCGGTTTTTGATTGAATGGGTTTGAAAAGAATACTCCTTGAAGCTGCCGCTGATTGGAAATACATAGGCATATAGGGTACATAGTTTTGCAGCCTCCGCATGGATAATGCACGCCTATGTGTGCTATGTGCCTTTGTGTTAATTGACAAAGCACACTGTGTTCTGCTCTGCTCCCTAGCTCGTAACCCATTACTTTCCTCCATGACAGGCGACGCTGCCGCTGATTGGAAACACATAGGCACATAGGGGTATATAGTTTGATGTACGCCTATGTGTGCTATGTGCCCTATGTGTTAAATAAGAAAGCCCCGACAAAGCTGCTAACCACCATCCCGGCCTGCCATCTCCGCCCGCACTACATTCAAACGTGCCTGAATGCTTTGCCCGCTTTTCATAATTACAGCAATAATGAGCAGAGGGATAGCCGTATAGACCAGCCCAAACCCATTCTTGACCAGCCCGTAAATCATTACCCCGGCTAGCAGCCTGTCGGAGAGGCGCTCAATGGTCTGCGAACGGCAAATATTATTCTGCACTTCGTTGCTCATCAGTCACGTAGCTCAGGCTATGTTCCTTCTTCGCGCCTTGTTCAGAACAATATTTGCTCGCTCTCGCCGCATCAGCACATCTCCGACAGGCTGCTAGGAAGCCGATAAGCACATTGCCTGTGAGGCTTTGTCTTTTCAGCTTATTTTCCTCTGCACGCAGGGCTTCCAAAGTCCACTGAGCGTAGTCCATTTTGTTTGTCATAATACTGTGTTTTTGTCAACGATTGGGCAGTAAGACGTAATTCCAGAACCTTTAAGAACCAATAATTTTTTGGCTCGTTACCTAAATGCTAATATTAAGCATCCGTTTTGAAACTTGGCACAAAATACATTTGTAATCTTTCAACAGACCCTGGCATGAAATACCTCTACCTTCTTACTGTACTTTTGTTCTCCTTTGCCTTGTGCGCACAGACTTCCTACAATGCTCCTGAATTCGGAGACTTGGAAATCAATGATTGCAATGGTATTCTCTACGACTCCGGTGGCCCCGATGCGCCTTACACCGATGATAATGAAGCCTACATTTACATCAATGGAACCTCCGGTGAGGCACTGTCCCTTACTTTCACTCAATTTGATGTAGAGGGTCACTTTGACTTTCTTACCATCTATGATGGCTCTTCGATAAACAGCCCTTTGGTGGGCACCTATACTGGTTTGAACCTACCTAACAATGGTAACCCTATATTGCTTTCGGGCAACAGCTGCCTGCTGGTATTCACCAGTGATTTCACCATTACCGGCGCAGGGTTTGCCATGAATTTCGATTGCATCGACTTTACGGAGCCTCCTGTGGCAGCAGCGGCCTTCCCTGCACTGAGCTGTACCGGCACCGTCGCCTTTGCGGATGCCTCTACCTTTTTCCCGACCAGTTGGACATGGGACTTTGGGGATGGCAACACCTCCACCGAGCAGAACCCCATCCATACCTACGATGAGCCCGGCACCTATGATGTGCAGCTGGAGGTTTGTAATGAAAACGGCTGCGACACCTTCTCTGCCAGTCAGGCGATCACCTTCGATCCGGAAAGCTTTGCCTGCACCAATGGCATCAGTATGCCCACCCATGGACTGGAAACTACTACGCTGTGCAATGGCGTTTTGTACGACGATGGCGGCCCCGATGGCAACTACACCGAAGGCAGCAACGGGCAGTTCCTGATTGCACCTCCGGGGGCGACGAGCATCACAGTTACTTTTACAGCTTTTGACTTAGGCGCTTCTCCCACCAATAATGATCAATTATCACTATTTGCGGTGAACAACGACATCTACACACCGCTGGCTACCTACTTAGGTGACAACCTGCCCAACAACGGGCAGCCCATTACTTTTCAGACCCAGGCGCTGGGACTCTTCTTTTTTGCCGACCACCAGGGCAATTTCCCTGGATTTGAAATGATCTGGGAAGCCAATGGTATCGCTAATCCGCCTACTGCTTCCTTTACCGCTAATGCCACGGAAGTACCGTTCGGTACGGCCATTCAGTTTACGGACAGCAGTACCGAAAACCCCGGCGCATGGTTCTGGGATTTTGGTGATGGGAACACCTCAAATGAGCAAAACCCGAGTTATGTTTACCCGGAAGCCGGCACCTATAGCGTTGTCCTGACCGTAACCAACTGTAATGGCTCAGACACAAGCGTGCCCCTGGAAATCACTGTGCAGGAGCCGCCCGCCCTGACGGTTGACCCGGGCAGCTTCCTCATTGAGTTGGAGGCCGGCAGCAGTACCACCGAGATACTCAACCTCTGTAATGTGGGGCAAGGTGACTTGGTTGCCGCATTGAGCGGTCAGAGTGAGGACAACCAAACGGGCTACGTATTGGATTTTACCACCTCTGCGGCGGGGGGAGGATTCGGCTGGCAGCTATTTGACGAAGATAACGTCGTGGTCGCCGAAAACAGCCAGACCTACGCGGCTAATTCAACCTACAGCGAAACCATCAGTGGTCTAGATGCTGGTGTTTTTTATTATTTCGGGATTACGGGAGTACCCGAAGACGTGATCGCTTTCCAATCATTTACGCTTAGCGATTTGGGAACGGGTACTGTTTGGTTCTCTGGTTTTGTAGCGTTTGTCCCTGACGAATTGTATTACTTTCCCTCGCTTACTACGGGGACTGGTGGTAGTCCGGAATGGCTGTCACTCGGTGAAATCAGCAATTCGCTCGCGGCAACTGCCTGTGAAGAGGTAATGATCACCTTCGATGCGACGGAACTGGTGGACGGCACCTACGAAGGGTCGATCATCATCAATAGCAATGACCCGGATCAGCCATCCGTTACCATCCCGGTGACGCTGATTGTGAATGGGACACCAGAACTGAGTATTTCCACCAACGATCTCGACTTTGGAGAAGTCCAGGTCGGCGCTACCTCTACGCTGAGCTTTTCTTTGGAGAATACAGGCACCGCACCAACCGAGATAAGCGGGTTGGAATCGGCTCTCGCTGACTTTGAAGTGCTTGGCTCTGAGAGCCTTACCCTCGCCCCATTTGCAGCACAGACCATCAGCGTTTCCTTCACGCCGGGCGAGCTGGGTGCTTTAACCGAAACCCTGACGCTTGCCAATAATGCCGGAGATGACCTCCTGGTTAACCTTACCGGCACGGGCATAGCTGCTCCGAGCCTGACCGTCAACCCTACTGCGTTCACGGTTGAGCTAATTGAAGGGCAGGATACCACTTTGACCGTAGATGTAGGGAACATTGGAGAAGCGCCCCTTGATTTTACGATCAATACACAGTCCGGCAATACCGGTTTTGTATTCAACTTCACCACCGACAACTGGGGCGAGGAGTTTTCCTGGGTCCTCATGGACAGTGGAAACAACACGGTTCAAAATTCTGAAGGCATCGTATATCAGTCGAATACAGCGTACAGCGTAGAACTGTCCGGGCTATTGGCGGATGAATCCTACACGCTTCAGCTGCTGGATAGCTGGGGAGATGGTGCACTGCCTAATTACAGTGTGGTTGACCTGATTTCCGGGCAGGAAGTGGCCTCTGGTACCTTCATTGGGGACGGCTTACTGCAGGAACTGGTTCCTCTTGGCAGCCCGGCCGCAGCTGATTTCTCAGGTATTTCGCCCACAAGCGGTACTGTAGCGGTCAATGAGAGCACTGCGCTACAGATTGATCTGGACGCCACAGGACTCGCCACCGGAGTTTACAATCTGGTGTACGAGCTGGAAACCAATGACCCGCTTCAGCCTATGGTGCCCATCAATGTGACGCTCTTTGTCATTGCTCCGGTGACTGCTGGCATTGAAGTGCCCGCATTCATCTGCGGCGCACTGCCGGTGCAGTTTACGGATGCCAGTACGAATCAGCCTACAAGCTGGACCTGGAACTTTGGGGACGGTACGACTTCCAATGAACAAAACCCGATGCATACGTACACCGAGAGCGGCACCTATACCATCACCCTTGAAGCCTGCAATGCGCTGGGCTGTGATGTGGCTACGCTGGTCAGCTTCCTGGAGGTAGACCTCGGCTGCTTCTCTCAGAATATACCACAGCATGGCAATGAAACCATCACGGTTTGCTCCGGCAATCTTTACGACTCAGGTGGCCCTGATGCCCCTTATCTGGAAGGCAGCTTTGGCAGTGTAACTATTGCTCCGCCGGGTGCTACCTCTGTGAGCATAACTTTCAGCTCATTTAACTATCAGGAGCATGCTGATTTTGTTTCTGTCTACGACGGTCCACTTAACGGAGGAACACTTATCGGTACATTTACCGGAACAGAACTTGCAGGTCAAACTTTTACCGCGGCATCTGGTGTACTCACCGTGCAGGAACATACCGACCACTTTACCAACCTGAGTGGATTTGAAGCCTCCTTTACCTGTTCTGCCACGCCACCACAGCGGCCTAAGCCTCAGTTTTCGCTGGCAGACACTATTGTTTGCGCCAATGAGCCCATCGTGTTTATTGACGAGAGCCTGCAACTTCCCACTTCCTGGTTCTGGGAGTTTGGTGATGGCGGCGTCTCAAATGAGCAAAACCCTGTCTATTTCTACCCAGAGAGCGGAACATATACCGTAACGCTCACCGCCTGCAATGCAGAAGGCTGCAATACGATTGTGCAGAATATTTCCATAACGGTAGACCCCGGCTGTGTGATTGAAAATATGCCTGTAAATGGGCAGCAAGTGATCCAGGGGTGTTTCGGAAGCTTGTATGATTCAGGTGGGCCAGACAGCAACTACGTAGACAACAATACGGGAATAACAACGATCATTAGCCCGGTCGGCCCTATCACTTTAGAGTTTGTAGCTTTCAATTATGAGAATGGGTTCGACGGTGTAGCTGTTTTTGATGGTGCCGATACTGATGCTCCTCTGCTGGGTTTCTTCACAGGCAATGAGCTACCGGGTCCCATCACCTCCAGCGGTACGGCGATTACCATCGTGGAGAATACAGACTTTACTATAAATGAGAGTGGCTTCCAGATTAACTACAGCTGCCAGGGTACACTGAATTTATCCGGCTCTCGGATTACCGTTGCCAATGCAGAAATGTGCGATGGGGTGCGCTCCTTCGGCATTAATTCCACGGCAGACGTAGACAGCTGGAGCTGGGACTTTGGAGATGGGCACACTTCCACGGAGGCCAATCCGGAGCATACACTCGGGCACAACGGCATTCACCACATCGAGGTAACGATTTGTAACGGGGAAGGCTGTGAAACACTCGAGACCATGATCTACTCCAATAAGCTCACTCCTGAAATTGATGCCCCGGATACGGTGGCACCAGGCCAGGAAGTCCACTTCCATGGTCTAACCGAAGAAGCCACCCACTGGCACTGGGACTTTGGCAACGGAGAGACTGCCGATCATGCGACGCCAATGACCATCTACGAGGAACCGGGATGGCACGAGGTACAGATCAGCCTCATAAATATGGATGTCCATGAGACTTGTGATGCCAGTCATACCCACTCCATTTATGTAGATGCTAATCTGACCAACACCAGAAATGCCACGGTACAAGATTTCACGGTATTCCCTAACCCTACCACCGGGCAGCTCAATATTCGTGGCCTGGAGGCGCTGGGAGATGGCTATGAAATCCGTATCCACTCTGCAGTCGGGCAATTGGTGAAGGCACAGCCCTTGACGCCGGCGCTATCCATAGCAGAGCTCCCTTCAGGTATTTACGTCCTGGAAGTAGTCAACGGACAGGAGGTAATTGGCCGACAGAAGGTAATTAAAGAGTAAAAGGCAAGAGATCGGCTTGATAAGAGGCAGCATCCTGTTGGGGTGCTGTCTTTTTTTAGGAGGGGCTTCTTTTTCAAAACGTCAGTTAAGTTTCCACGGCAAAAACTTAACTAAACAGGATTTCAGTTAAGAGAAACACCTCAAAACTTAACTCAACACTTTTTCAGTTAAGCTCTGGGCGGACAGCCCTCTCCTGCCTATACCGCTTGAGACAGGAAAGACACTCCCGTCAGCTCCTCCGAAGCCACCCACAGAGCAGACCAGTCAGCCGGCTGCCCGATGGAAGGGGGCAATTCAACAAGTTTGGGCGGGCCAGCGATTTCCCCCCACTTACCGGGGCCGTAGTAATGATCGGATTCTACGGTCTCTCCGACAGCAGCGTAGAGTTGAGGACGAGCATTTTGATCGGGGGTGGGCAGCAAAGGCAGGAGTACCTTTTCGGCGATAAACTGGAAAACGGCGTTGCTCTTCACATTGCGCCCCAGATTAGTGGAAGCACCGCCGGGATGGGCTGCCACGGCGATGGTCTGACCTTCCGGCAGGCGGCGGTTGAGCTCCAGGGTGAACATTAGGTTCGCCAGCTTACTTTGCCCGTAGGCTTTCCAAGGCTGATAGTTGTTGGGATCCTTGAACGAAGAGATATCCATCTGACCATTACGGGCCGCCAAACTGGAGACATTGACGATGCGGCTTCCGGGAGTGCCCAGCAATACCGGAAGCAGGTGGCCCGTCAGCGCAAAGTGGCCAAGGTGGTTGACACCAATTTGCTTTTCGAAACCATCCTCAGTAGTGCCGTAGGGCGTGGCCATGATGCCGGCATTATTCATCAGGACATCGAGCTGGTCATAGTTTGCTTTGAAGTTTTTGGCGAAAGCCTGTACCGACTCCAGGCTGCCCAGGTCCAGCAGCATAAGGCGGGCAGGTGTCGTTTGTACTGCTTCCACCTCCTTCAGGGCAGCAGCGCCCCGCTCTTCTGACCGGCAGGCGAGTATGACTGCTGCACCATTCTGAGCCAGCGCTTTGGCGGAAGCGAGCCCCAGCCCACTGTTGGCTCCGGTGATGATGACGACTTTGCCTTTGAGGTTGGGCATATCGGAGAGTGTCCAGTTCTTTTTCATGGTGCTTGATTTAACGGTTAAAAGGCAGACAGCGATTGATTGTTGAGTTTTTACTTCGATTATTAGTGTAGCGCCTTCCAGAGGCTCAATTATTTAGTATTTTTCGGGTAAAAATGCTAACCTGCCGTAACTGTGGGCACCCCGTCATTGTAGAAGGACGATTCTGCCATCATTGTGGAGCAAAAATTGTCCAGGAAAGGCTGACACTCTGGGTTTTTTTTGCACAGCTTGGCCAAACAGTTTTTAATGCTGACTCCAGCCTCTGGCGAACGGTTGGGCATTTGTGCTATGCGCCGGGAAGGGTGTGCAGGGGCTATATCGAAGGTGTTCGGAAGCGCTACCTCAGGCCAGTAGCTTACCTGTTCTTTGTCGCCAGCCTTTACGGATTAACGCTTTTACTGGCGGATGGGGATATCCGCTACTTCCATGAGGATTTTGCGCTGGGGTTTACCGACTACAATGATGCCACCGGACTAACAATAGAAGAGCGGGCACGGCAACTGCGGCCTCTGGCTCTGATATTTATTTTGCTTTCGATACCAATTTTATCACTCATCAGCCGGTTGATCTACCGGCGGGCAGGGTTTAATTTAGCAGAGCACCTGGTAATCAATGCCTATTATATGGGGCAACTCCTTTTCCTGAACTTAGTGCTCAACTTTTTGAAGGTACCTTTCCCTTCACTTGAGGAGAACACGATTTTTTATTACCTGTTTATGATTGTATTTCTGGGCTACGCCTGGGTGCTGCAGGTTCCGACTTTTCAGCTTCGTGGGGTTTGGACGGTTATCAGCCCGTTGTTATTCCTGCTGATCATGCTTTTTATTTTGGGGCTGTTTTATGGGTTTGGCGCTGAACTGCTATTATCAAGAGCAGGCTAGCCTGGACGTGCGATGATTGTCTGCTAAAGTATCAGGCTTCCAGCGGTGGCAGTTGGGATAGCACGGTCTCCGGGACTTCCCGCTGTATGGCAGCAAACCAGACTCTTTCCTCAAAACGAATGTGCTGCTCCAAAAGTCGGCCGAGTTCATCTAAATCATCGGGCGTGGCTGTATCAGAGAGCTGTTGGATTTGCGCCGAAATTTGCCGGTGTTCCGCCTGCACCTGATCGCTCATAGCCTGCAGCTGTTCGTGGCAGGCGCGGGTGGCGGGGATCAGCACGGTGGCTTCCCAGTCAAAATGCCGGCTCAGCCGTTCTTCCAGCTCCTTTTTGGCGAAAGCCACCTTGCCCGGAACATCTGTGGGCAGGCCTTTATAATCTGGCACATCGCTCTTCAGCAACTGTGCCAGTATCAGCCCTTTGTGGTGCTGTCTTGACAAAGGAATTAATGCGGGGTGGCGTTTGAGTGGTTTTCGGTCCATGCAGGGAAAATACAAATTTTCTTACCTTTCGAGGTAGAACCTTAAGCCGCTGAGCTTTGATTTTCCAAGTATTGGCGACTCAATCGACCAAAGAAGTATGCTAATGTACCTGCTTTACGGTGCCGGGATTTACCTTTTGATTTGCATTGTCTTTTATACCATGCAGGACTACTTCTTTTTCCGGCCGGAAATACTGCCCGGAAACTTTAAGTATGAGTATCCATTCCCGTTTGACGAAGTGCACTTTGAAATGGAGGATGGCGGCTACATCAACGGGCTGCACTTCCGGGTGCCCAATGCCAAGGGCGTCGTCTTTTACCTCAAGGGGAATTCCCGGAGTTTGAAAGGCTGGGGTAAGTTTGCCAAAGACTTCCTCGGCAAGGGCTATGACTTTTTTATGATTGACTACCGGGGGTTCGGTAAGAGTGCCGGTAAGCGGACGGAAGCGACCCTGTACAACGATGCACAGACGGTTTACAAATGGCTTAGTGAGCGCTATCCTGAGGACCAAATTGTGCTTTACGGCAGATCCCTCGGCAGTGGCATTGCAGCGCGGATTGCGGCCTGGAATAAGCCACGTCTGCTCATTCTGGACTCACCTTACTATTCATTTCTGTACCAGGTGCGGCAGTATGGGTTCTGGTTGCCCCTGAAGTGGGTGTTGCGATACCAAATCCGGACTGACTTTTTCATCAAAAAGGTCACCTGCCCTATTTTCATCCTGCATGGTACGAGTGACCGGCTGATCCATTTCCGCCAAGGCAAAATGCTGCACGAAGATGCGCCCAACAGCGAGCTCATTGCATTGGAGGGGGGCGGGCACAACAACCTGCCCGACTTCCCCGAGTACCATGAGGCCCTTTACGAAATCCTCCACGATGAAGATCGCTACGCCCGGCTCGTGCCCCCCTCAAAATGAAAAACGCACTCGCTCACGAAGAACGAGTGCATTTCCAAACAAACGTGCTAAGACCAGGCCGCAGAATTAACGGCTGATCACTAACCTTTGACTAACAGGCTGTTGCCCCTCTGAGTAGATAGTCACCAACAATACCTGATTATTGCCCCACTCATTGGTATTCAGGGTGAGCTGACCGGCATCACGCATCATATAGGTACCAAGCGTTTGCCCCATCATATTGCGCACCACTACGGTGGAGGCGACAGTTGGGTGATTTAGAGAAACCGTCACCTGATCCCGGGCTGGATTAGGGAACAAGCTAAACTGAATATCCGTATCGAAAATCTCAGCACCGGGAGCGCCCATCGGGAGGCTGCCCGCCAGCGTGACGGAAGAACCGTTGGTGAAGCCGGAGTTTTCGTTGCTGCAAAGCGCTTTTACCCGCCATTGCACCGTACTGCCCGCTGGCAGGTTATCGTCGGTATAGGTGACTGCTGGAATATCTATGGAAGTCGGGCTGAAGCCAATTGGCCGGTATTGCAGGCGGTAGGCGTTCGCGTTGGGTACAGGGTCCCATTCAAAGGTTGCACTCGTAGCCGAGTTCGCAAAGGCATTAAGTCCCGTTGGGTCAGAGCAGCCTTCATCCAGATCGCAGATGTCGTTGTTGTTGGCATCGATCAGCGTACCGGCACAGTTACAATCCGCGCCGATCACATCATTCTCCGTACAGTTATCGCCATCATCACAAGGCGTGCCAATGAGATCATCATCCATTCCGGGGCATTGATCGTCGCCATCACAGACCCCATCGTTGTCTGAATCCGGGCAGGCGTCATCAGTGGTGGTAAAGTTTTCAACTGATGAATAGGGAGAATCTTCGCTACTGCAGAGCGCCTTCACCCTCCACAGGTAGGTCGTGCTTGCGCTCAGCGTAGTCAGCTGCTCGCTGTTGCCACTGATGAAGAGCGTGACAACGCTATTCATAGGCATTCCCTGCTCAAGGTACTGCAACTGATATTCGTTAGCACCGGATACCGGGCTCCAGCTCAGCAATGCGGTATTGGCGGTCAGGTTGGTGACCTGAAGGTTGGTTGGAGCCACACAGTCGTCAACTTCATCCAAATCACAGATGTCGTTGTTGTTGGCATCAATCAACGTACCGGCACAGTTACAATCTGCACCATACACATCATTTTCCGTACAATCATCCCCATCATCGCAGGGCGTACCGATGAGGCTGTCATCCATTCCGGGGCACTGATCGTCGCTGTCACAAACCCCATCGTTATCTGAATCCGGGCAGGCATCATCCGTGGTGGAAAAGTTTTCAACCGATGAATAGGGAGAATCCTCGTTGCTGCAGAGTGCCTTCACTCTCCACAGGTAGGTAGTACTGGAAGCAAGTGCAGTCAGCTGCTCACTGTTGCCACTGATGTAGAGGGTAACGACGCTATTCATGGGCATCCCCTGCTGCAGGTACTGTAATTCGTACTGATTAGCGCCGGACACCGGGCTCCAGCTAAGCAATGCGGTATTAGCGGTTAGGTTAGTGGCCTGAAGGTTGGTTGGGGCTGTACAGGGCGGTGTGGCGGGCAGGCAAAAAGCGGTAGTCTCCTGGCTATCGAAGCTACCCCCACTGGCTAACACGGTATTTGTGGCGTTGTCGGTGAGCACGTAGCTGCCGTTACCATGCCCGCAGCAAATACCGTCGCCATAGGAATCGAATATATTGAAGCTGAAGCATCCATCTGTCAGACAGATTTGCTCGTTCACGGTGGTATTTTGCTGACCGCTGTAACTGCCTCCTGATGCCAGGACATTATTGCTGTTGTCCGTTACTGTCCAGGTGGTTTCAGCCGGATAGCCATCCAGCGTGATTGAAAGTGTAAGGGTATTGTCGCCCGTCGAGAAACTGGAAGTAGCCTCGTTATTGGCAGGCTCATCGTCCGCCCCACCGTTAGGTGAGCTGGTGGATACGGTAAAGGTATGGCTGCCGTTAGAGAAATTGACCGCAGGGAGAGTGACTTCTGCCGCCTGATTGCTGCTCAGGCTCCCCGTCCAGTTGTAGTTTTGGGCAGGGTTGCCATCCAGCGAATAGTTGATTGATACCGAGGTTAAAGTTTCGGAACCATAATTATACAGGGAAACAACCGGGCTTACCGAATTGCCACAGACGACTCCTTTGGGCATTTCCACAGATGCAATGCCGGCATCGGTGGTACTGACTGCACTGCAGGGGTCCAGACAGGAAGCGTTGTAGACCTCGCTCCTAATCAGGTCGCCAGGCTGCGGGCCAAAATTTTCTGTAAAGGAAACACCTACACTCCCCAGCAGGTGGCAGTAGCTCATGATAGTGCCCTCATCAGGCGTTTGCCCGTTATCATAACAGCCGCTTGGTGTGTAGCCTGCTGCCGGGCCACAGTTGTCAATAGGCGTATTATCTCCATTCCAGGCACAGTCGTGCGTATGAGGAGAGCCCAGGTTGTGCCCGATTTCGTGGGTCACTACATTGACGGTCCAGCTATAGGTAGGTACGGTACTGTAACTGGAGTGAATATCGCTATAGGCTACACCGAATGTGGAGCTGCAGATTACATCAAGGTAGGCAATTCCGCCGCCGCCCTCATACCCAACAAGGTGAGCCAGGTCCGCACCATTGTAATCGCCGTTGAGGTGCTGCCGGAACTGCACCAGGTAATCCAAGGTAGTAGGTCCCGTATAAGGGTCGGTCGTATCCCAGACAAAAATTTCATTAACGACCAGGTTGATACTTTCATCAGCGTACAGGGTACTGACCTGGCTAAAGACTCCGGAGACGTAGTTTGCAGCCTGCGTTACCCCTCCTTTGCCATCGTGGATATCCTTATCTACCTCCACGTACATCTTCACGCAGTTATTCGGATTGGGTGAACGGGTGCCCCCCGGCTCTCCCCCACCAGGGCGGTAACCGGGCAATTCTTCGGCATAGCAACCTTTCAGAGGGGGCTCCGCCAGTGCCTCAGAAGGGTAAAGGATGTGGATACCCGCTGCATTTTCCACCTGCCCGAGGTTGTACTGTTGCCCCCGGAATTCAATGACTCCCAGGATTTCGTCAGGCAGGATCAACAGCATGGCCAGGGAGTGGGGTTCTCCATTGACAATGCCCCGGTAATGCAGCCCCGGATCAAAAGGTACTGCCCGGTTCGGGTCAGAAGCTTTCCGCAGTTTGAAATCGGGAGACAGGTATTCAGCCTGGTACAATTCGAGCAACAGGGGCTGCCCGTTATGGTCTTCCAACCGGAGTTTCAGTTCCTGCGGTTCGTCCCGCCTGACCTGATGCAGGTTTTTTCGGTGCAGTGAAAAGTAAGCCGCCTCTTCGACTTGCTCTTTGACCCTTGCTGCCCAGGGGCCGCCGGGGACCTGGGGCAAAAGCAGTGGTATTTCGGGTACGACCGCAAATGAGGCTTCACGGCGGGCGACCTCATCAGCGATAGGGTGGTTGTGATTTTGCGCAACAACAGAAGTGTACGACAACAAAGCGCTGAGCAATGCCCAGCAAAGGGTAAGGGAGATTCTGTGCATCTTTGTTTTGTTTAGGTTAAGTAGATTTCAAGGCTTGCCTGCCGGAACTTCGTCACACACGGCCCAAGCCTTTCATCCATTATATTAAGCTATACCAGATTGATAAATTTTGCAAGCCAATCTCTGAAAAAAAGCAATCTCAGAAGCTCATTTACGATAATTCGGGCTTCCCGTGCACATTATACCCTGCCGGGGATTGCAGGATAGAGCCTGCACAGAGGCCATCAGATATACGGCTCCACTGCCAATCAGGTTTCACCCTGTCACAATTTTACCGTTTTCTATGGGAACTTCATTTCAATCTCCTCCGTTATACTCATCACAAGTGGAAATGCGGTATCAAATGATTCACTAAAAAAATTTCACGTTTTTTCTTGCACATCAATTTGAAGCCGATTATCTTTGCAATCGCAATTGAGAAAAACACTTCTCAAGCTGGTTTTTAAAGACCCATGGTGTAATTGGCAACACAGCAGATTTTGGTTCTGTCGTTCTAGGTTCGAGTCCTAGTGGGTCTACTAAAACAAAACAAATCGATTTACGAAAAAGCCAGATTCCTCGGGGGTCTGGCTTTTTTATTGCCTCGAAGCCCTACCCACTTATTGTTTCAACTTGCACCTTCTTGTTTTATTTTTCGATTTTTTGGCTTATATTTCACACCTATTTCACACATCTCAGTTAAATCAAGTAGGCGTGAATATCAAGAACGTTCTCAACGGCCAGATTAAATCTGATGGTACAACCACCATACGGATATACGTTTCCCAGGGCCCCAAAAGGAGGTATCTTCCCACCGGGATGTCTATTGACCCAAAATATTGGGATAAGAAAAAAGGAGAGGTTAAAAAGAATTATGCCCTTTCCAGTAAGTACAACAGACAATTATTGATCCAAAAGCGCAAGATAGAAACCTTCCTTCTCGATGGCGGCAATCTCGACCTGTATGGAAAAAAGGAAGAGAAAGGCAGTATAATCGACTTCATGGAAGCCTATGCCAAAAGTAACAACGGGCTGCGCCCCACGACAGTCAAAATGTACAATACGGCAGTAAGGAAGTTTCGGGAATACGCACAGGATCGAGGGAAAGATGATTTGCTTTGGTCTGAAATCACTCAGGACTTCTATTACGACTTTTCCGAATGGGTCCTTTCTGCTGGAGTGACCAATAGCGCCTTAGCGAAACACCTGAAAGTGCTCAAAAAAATAATGCGCCTCGGAAAAGAGAAGGGGCTGCACGATAATGATGCCCATCAACAAAGGTGGTTCAAGGTGCAGGAAAATCAAAAACTGAACAAGATCTACCTCAACCAGGAAGAAATGCACAAGATTGAGGCACTGGATTTATCTTCCATGCCTTCCCTGAAAAAAGAGCGCGACCGGTTTCTTCTTGCCTATTACTTCCTGATGCGCTATTCAGATGTTGCGGCATTATCCAGAGCCAACTTCTTCGAGCAGGATGGAGATGTGTACCTAAACTACACCAGCCAAAAAGAAAATATAACGGCTACCGTTCCTGTAAAGAAGTCAGCCTGGGCTATCTGTCAGGAATACGATTTCAACTTCAGTTTTACGGCAAACCAGGTCGCTAACCGGATACTCAAACAAGTTGCCAGCATGGCTGGCATTACTCAACTGGTCAGACAAGGGGCAAGAACGGAGCCCAAGTGCCAGTTCGTGACCTTCCACACCGCCCGCAGATCAGGAGCAACTAACCTCCGGCTCATGGGAGCTTCTTTAAAGACCATTGCCGATATCGGCGGGTGGAAAAAACTCAATACCGTGGAGCGGTACCTTCGGGCCAGCGGGATGGATAGTGCGAAGCTGGCTAAGAAGCTTGGGTTTTTTGATTGAGTTTTGGAGGTGATGGGATGGCCGTAGATTTATGGCATGGTTTGGCTTTTGTATATTGGATAAGTACTCCGGTACCATTGGTTCTTCGTCAATTTAGGTGGAGTTCATAAGCACCCGCTTTCGCAATAGCTAAAAGCTTGCCCGTCCATACATTTGGCGCTTGATCATCTTTAAACGATTCACCTGCCCCTCTACTTGACCGTTGTGTATATTCCGGAGACCGGAATACACATTAATTCATATCTCCCCGCCAATCCCCTTAAACTTCTCCACAAAGGCAGCCACTTTCTGGAAGACACGCTGCTTGAGGGTCAGGTATTGAGGGTTCAGGGGGCTCATTCTCGGTAGGAGTGCGTTGAGCTCTGTCCCGTTTTCACTGGCATAGCTGCGCCTCAGGGAGGTGGCAATGTAACGCCTGGCTGCCTCTACATTCAGGTTTTCCTCAGTTATCAGCTCGGTGGCTTCACTTTTCTGCCTTTCCTGTGCGTAGGTAAAGAACGATTCCATGATGCCCGCCTTGTCCGGAATGGAGTCCAGGTTGGTTTCATTGATGTAGTCTACAATGAGGCTTTCCTTTGCTCTGTTGCCTATGCTTGCGCGGATGATGCGCCGGATTTCATCCACTAACGAAGCTTTGTCTTTCGTTTTCTTGTTGTGCTCAAAAATCAGCTCCAGGATATAATCCAGGTTGATCTCTTGTGATTTGAGCAAGTCAACCTCAAATACGACATCATCCCAGTCGATGCCCGATTCTTCAGTTTCTTTTCCTTTTTTCTCCCGGCGCAGCCAGTCGCGGATATCGTTGTAGGTGGATCGGTAGTCTTGTACGGTACGCTCAGGCAAGGTTTCTATCGTTTGCATGATGGCGATGTCCTCATCGGTCACGAAGTAGGTTTCCTTGAAGGCTTCAATGGCTTCCGTATCGTTGAGGTCAATGTCTTGCAGTGCGTTTAGGTGGGTGAACTCATCGTAATTCTGAAGGATGTTTTCTACCCGTAGATACTCTCCGAAGAGCTTGACAAACTCTTTTTTATCGCTTTCCCTGATGATTTCGTCCGGGTCGGGGAATTTTTCATTCAACTCGTTAACCACTTCTATATACCCCCGGCGGGCTTTGCCGGTAGCGATATCTGTAAAGCCTTCCAGATACTCTTTGTAGCTCTTCTCAAGCACTACATTTTTGGTATTCCGGTCTCCAAACAGCGTAATAGCATCGATGGTGGCTTTTTCTAAATCCCGGAAGGTGACGATATTGCCGAAGGTTTTGGTGGCATCGTATATTCGGTTGGTGCGTGAGAAGGCTTGCATCAAGCCATGATACCGCAGGTTTTTGTCTACAAAAAGGGTATTTAGCGTAGGAGCATCAAAGCCGGTGAGGAACATGCCGACGACAATCAGCAAGTCTACTTCCTTGTTCTTTACCCGCTTGGCGAGGTCCCGATAGTAGTTTTGAAACTCTTTGCTTTCCACACCAAAGCTGGTCTTGAACAGGGCATTGTAGTCTTGAATAGCCGCCGTCAAGAACTCTTTGGCACTCAGCTCCATGGCAGAGGGCTCAAAGGTTTCGTCTGCTATTTCCCCTATGGCTCTTTGCTCTTCGTTGGCGGCGAAGGAGAAGATGGTGGCTATTTTCAGTGGCTTGTCGCTATCGGCCTGCAGCTTGTTTAAAGTCTCATAGTAGCTTTTTGCGGCATCTACACTATTGACGGCAAACATGGCATTGAAGCCTTTGTTGCCCCCTTGCGTCCGGTGGGTTTTTATCCTGAAATTTTGCAGGATGTGCTCCGAAATCTCTTTGATCCGCGTGGGGTGCAGCAAGGCGGTTTTATTCTCCGCTGCCGTCAGTTTCTTTTCATCCAATTCTGTTTCAATGCCTTTGAACTTCGGCCGTACATCATTGTAGTCGACTTTAAACTTGAGCACTTTTTCGTCTCTGATGGCGTCCGTAATGACATAAGAGTGCAGTTCGCGCCCAAATACGCTGGCTGTGGTATCCGCACCCAGTGCATTTTGCGGAAAAATGGGCGTACCGGTAAACCCAAACTGATAGTACTTTTTGAACTTTTTCTTCAGGTTCTTTTGGGCTTCGCCAAACTGTGAACGGTGGGCTTCATCAAAAATGAAAACGACTTGCTGCTGGTATACCGGCAGATCGCGCTCGCTCTTCATCAGGTTGTTCAGCTTCTGAATGGTCGTGACGATGATCTTATTGTCGTCTTTGTTAAGGTTTCTTTTTAAGCCCGCTGTGCTATCGGACCCATTCACGCTATCCGGAGAAAAGCGCTGGTACTCTTTCATAGTCTGATAATCCAAATCTTTACGGTCTACCACAAAGAATACCTTATCAATAAAATCCAGCCCGGTAGCCAGCCTGGCGGCTTTAAAGCTGGTCAGCGTTTTGCCCGATCCGGTCGTATGCCAGATGTAGCCGCCCCCTTCTGTGGTTGCCCATTTTTTGGCTTCATAGGCACTCCTGATCTTCCATAAAATCCGCTCGGTAGCGGCAATCTGATAAGGGCGCATGATCAGCAGGACATCATTGACATCAAAAACGGAGTAATGCAGCAACACCTGCAGCAGCGTATTTTTCTGGAAAAAGGTAGCCGTGAAATCCTTCAAATCCCTGATCAGCTTATTGTCTGCCTTTGCCCAGTTCATGGTAAAGTCATAGCTGTTCTTATTGCGCTCCACGGTGTTGGCGAAGTACCGGCTGTCGGTGCCGTTGGAGATCACAAACAACTGCAGGTATTTGAAGAGGGAGTTTTCCTTGTTGAAACTCTCTTTGGTATAGCGGTGTACCTGATTGAACGCTTCCCGGATAGCCACGCCCCGCTTTTTTAGCTCGACTTGTACCAAAGGCAAGCCATTGACCAGTATCGTGACATCATACCGGTTGGCGTGGGTGCCCCGTTGTTCAAACTGTGAGATCACCTGCACCTTATTGCGGGCAATCTGCTGTTTGTCTACGAGGTATATGTTCTGTATATGCCCGTCATCGAAGACAAAGTCATGTATATAATTATCGTGTATTTTCCTGGTCTTATCAATCAGGTTTTCCCCGGGCCGGTCCAAATACTCCTCCACGAAACGAGCCCATTCAATATCCGTAAAGGCCATATCGTTCAACTCCTGCAGCAGGGCCCTGACGTTGGCCAGCATGGCTTCAGCGGTATTAAGTTTGGGCAGGTGTTCATAACCCTGATTGACCAGGTCCTGTATGAGCTCCCGTTCCAGTGAGGCTTCTGATTGATACGTTACAGGGGCTTCATGCACTTCTGAGTACTTGGTGTAGTGCTCAAGTACGATAAAGTGGTTGGATTCTGCTATGGTGTTGTAGTTTGGCATATTTTGTTGGTTAACTACGAAAGACACGGCGTGTTTGTTTCTTTACCACGAAAGACACGGAATGCAGGGCGTGTTTGTTTCTTTACCACGAAAGACACGGAATACACGAAAAACCTACAGGGCGAGTCTGACGATGTCTGCTTTAGGGTAGCTTCCAAAGTTGACAAGTAACCCTAATTTCATGTTCGTTGCTTTGAGATAATTGAGGAGTTGCGCCTGGTGTTCCGGAGCGATTTGCCTCACGGCTTTTAGTTCTACGATGATTTTTCCGTAACAAATCAGGTCGGGCCGGTATCTTTGTTGCAGCGCCTCACCTTTATAGGACAATTGCAGCTCTGCCTGGGCGATGAAAGGAATTTGACGCGAGGTCAGTTCTCTTTCCAAGCACTCCTGATAAACCGTCTCCAGGAATCCGCAGCCCATTTCCCGATAGACTTCAAATATGGCACCCTGTATTGCATAACCTTCTGCTTTGTATATGATTCGGTCACTCATAACGTGTTAGATTACTACCTCTAATAAGGCAAAATGGACGAACAAAGAAGTACCCTACTTTTGTGCGCCTTTTAATTTTCGTGCCTTTCGTGCCTTTCGTGGTCTGTGTTCGGGAAGCTCAACAACAAATCCCGATAATATTCATACTGCTTCTCCCGCAGCTCAATCTCCCTCGGCAACCCCTCGCTGATGGAAGTGGTCAACGTATCGAACTTGTCAAGGATGGAGACGATGCGGGCTTGTTCTTCTGGCGAAGGAATGGGGATTTTCAACTTTTTAAGCTTACCTACTGCAAGACCTGGCTGTGCAGATTGGGAAGCATATTGGTTCAAATTCATAACAGTGAGCATATGAAACGCCCAATCAATATTAATGTCGTCTTTTGCAGTTACTACTACTGCATGTTCTGTAGCATAAAACATACCTTTAAACCGTTGTACATTTCCACACAACGCACCTTGACGACCGATCATTAGATGTTCGCCGTTGTGGCTATGCTTGGCAACATAACCGCGAATGCCATTTCCTCCAAAACATGGAAAAGAATTTACGTTATCAAAAGAAGGGGATATTTTGCTAGAAGGAATGTGTTGACCAGCACGCATGTCAAATACCTCCCCCAACGCCTTCCACACCACACCTTCCGTGTTTTCCGTGCCTTCCGTGGTCTCAAAGCTCAACAACGCCTCCCGATAATACGCATACTGCTTCTGCCGCGCCGTCAGCTCCGCCGTCAGTTCCGCCGTCAGTTCCGCCGTCAGCTCGGTGAACGTATCGAGGATGCGGACGATTTCCTGCTGTATTTGTAGGGACCGCTCGGGGTCGTTTGGGCAGGGGATGGGGATTTCTACCTTACTTAACCCCTTTGAATTAATGGCTGAAATTTTACCCGAAGATATATGTCTTCTTATTTGGTCGTGAAACTCCCTAGTACGTGAAAAGAAAGCAATATACTTAGGGTTTAATGGGCTTCTATAGGAGAAGCAAGCATCGTGGATAACAACACCTTCTTCACCTAACCAAGCAGTTCCCATTCCGATATCTTCAATTGTTTCACCCGCAGCAACGATAACGACATCACCCTTTTCAGCAATTCTTAATTTTTTGCTTTCTACTAATTCGGCTCTTCGCCATTAATAGTGGGTTTCGTATTTTTAGCAGATGAAAGACACCGAACTATTTGCAGCAGCCTTAGCGCTAAAATCACCTTGGTATATCAAGAAAATTGACTTTCGAGATACAGCACAGGGAGAAAAGGAACTCCATATCGAAGTAGACCACCATAAGCGGGTCAAATTTGAGTACGAGGGCGAGCTGTGCCCTGTGCACGATCATCAATTGCGGAGTTGGCGGCATCTGCGTTTTTTCCAACATGACTGCTATCTGCACGCACGTGTGCCGCGGGTGAAGACGGAGTCAGGAGAGGTACGCCTGGTAGCTGTGCCCTGGGCTGAGCCGGGCAGCTCCTTTACCCTTTTGTTTGAGCTTGACGTTCTAAAGCTTATGGATAAAGGCATGAGCGCCTCTGCAGTTGGCCGCCACTACAGCTTTGATTCCCGTATAGCTAGCCGTATAGTGGGCCGCCATGTAAGCAACGCTTTGGCTACTCAGGAGCTAAGAACGGTCAAGGACCTGTCTGTCGATGAGACCTCACGAAAGAAAGGGCACAACTACCTGACCATCCTATGTGACCGGCAAGCTAAAAAGGTAGTAGGCGTATCTCGGGGCAAAGACCAAAAAGCTGTAGGCCAAGCACTTATCGATATGGAAGCACGTGGCGCAGACAGGGCTACAGTACGGTCAGTGACTCTAGATATGTCACGCTCCTATATCGCGGCCTGTGAGTCCTACCTTCCACAAGCCGAGATGGTTTTTGACCGCTTTCATTTAGTCAAAAAGCTTAATGAAGCTATTGATACTATTCGAAGAGCAGAACAAAAGCAGTTTAAGGAGGCGCTCAAGCACAGCCGGTATTTATGGCTGCGCAATGCCAGCAAGTTATCTCAAAAGCAGCAACAACGCCTGGACTTGTTAAAAGAAGCATTCCCCAATCTAGGCCAGGCCTACCGGCTCAAAGAGCTATTCCGGGAAGTTTTCGATGCGGCTCAGTTCACCAAGCGCCTCAAGCCGCTCAATGAGTGGATAAAGATGGCTTGGGACAGCGGGATCAAGCCCATCCAGGAGTTTGTCAATATGCTCCATGACCATTGGTACGGTATTAAGACCTACTTCAAAAGATTGGCAAATAATGCTTTCGCTGAAGGGGTGAACCTAAAGATTCAGGAAATAAAGAGAATTGCCAGAGGCTATCGGAACCCACACAATTTCATCCTGATGATCTATTTCAAACTCGGAGGACTTGATTTGAAAATCCACTAAATATGGCGAAGAGCCACTAATTCTTCACTAAGAAACGACTTGCTCTGATCTGCCCAAATGCCATAATGCGTGTACATTTCACCATAATGAATACAAGGGGTTCCCTCTAAGATCATATCTTTTTTTACAAAGCGCTTTCCTCGCTGAAATTCGCCAATCTCTCCTAAAGCCTTCCACTCAACCTCCCCTCCCTCTAGTAGTTTTTCTATAAACGGCAGCCGCCGGTCGTCCTTTATATTTGGTGTTTTGCTCATTTCTTTTTACTTCCTTTTTTAGCTTTTTGCTCCAGATCAGAGATGGTATTCAGGTATGCTTTTTCCACCTCACTCAGCGTTTTGGCTTTATACTTTTTGTATTCTGCCTTCGCCTTTTCCTTAGCCTGCGCACTGGATACTTTGCCGGCATTATCTAAAACTTTGCGCCCCGCAGAGGCCAGGATGGTATCTAACTCGCGTACATAGTCAGCCATGCGCATTTCCCGTTCTTCTATGGCGTTCAACTCTGCCAGATCGAAGTAGGCAGCCACGAGGTTGTTAAGCACACGCAGCTCTTTCTCTTCCAGGAAATTTTTGGCAATCATGGCTTCGGCCTGCGTGGGTTGGCTGCCCTTAAAGTTGGTCAGGCCCACGAAGGGTTTATTGCTATCCACCCGCAGATAGATGACCTCGCTAGCCGTATTGCCATGCGCAGCGTAGTGCAGTTTGTTCTGTACGATTTTAAAAAAGATGATGCTTTCCTGGCTTTTGGGGTCGTAGTCGGTAGCCGTAGCGTACAGATCCAGCACCTGCCGGTACATGACCTTTTCGCTGGAACGAATATCGCGGATCCGGTCCAGCAGTTCTTTCCAGTAGTTGCCACCGCCCAGATTTTTCAGGCGGTCGTCGTCCATGGTGAAGCCTTTTATGATGTACTCTTTCAGTCGAGCAGTAGCCCACTGCCGGAAGCGCGTGGCAATTTTTGAATTGATCCTATACCCCAGGGCTATAATCATATCCAGATTGTAATAATCCAGATTGCGTGTTACCTCCCTGTCCCCCTCTTTTTGAACTGTTCGGATTTTCCGAACAGTTGCTTCAGGGGTCAGTTCTTCGTCTGTATAGATATTTTTAATGTGTTCACTTATGGTTGATTTGGCTGCCTGGTACAGTTCAGCGAGCTGTTTTTGCGTTAGCCAGACATCTTCATTCTCCAAATGTACCGAAAGCTCAGAAAGCCCGTCCGCACTTTTATAGATGATTACTTCCTTGCTCATGCCTCAATCTCCTTTACGATCGCATCAATATCTGCCCGCAGCACATTGATCTTGCCCACCGTAGCGGCAATTTCCTTGTTGAGTTCATCGATGTCAATTTGCTCCCGGGTGTCTTTGGGCTCTACGTAAGAGCTGACGGAGAGGTTGTAGTCGTTTTCGGCAATTTTGCTGTTGTCTATAGTGGTGGCGACATGTGCAACCTCTTCTTTGGTATCGAACATACCCATAATCTGCTTAATGTGGCCATTAGTCAGCACATTATTGTTGGTCTGTTTCTTAAAGAACTCTTCACCGGTGGCATCGATGAACTGGGTTTTGGTATCCGTCTTATGTTTGGATAGCACCAAAATATTCACGGCAATGGAAGTGCCGTAGAAGAGGTTAGGCGCGAGCGCGATCACCGACTCCACATAGTTGTTATCGACCAGGTACTTCCTGATTTTCTGTTCCGCCCCACCCCGGTAAAAGATGCCGGGGAAACAGACGAGGGCAGCCCTGCCTTTACTGGAGAGGTAGCTCAGGGCATGCAGCACAAAGGCGAAATCTGCTTTGGACTTGGGCGCTAAAACGCCAGCCGGGGCAAAACGGTCGTCATTGATCAGGGTAGGGTCGTCGCTACCAATCCACCTTACGGAGTAGGGCGGGTTAGACACGATAGCATCAAAAGGCTTTTCATCGTGCAGTTTAGGCTCTGTAAGCGTATTGCCCAACTCAATATGGAACTTATCGTAGTTGACATTATGCAAAAACATGTTCATACGCGCCAGGTTGTAGGTCGTATGATTGATCTCCTGCCCGAAAAACCCCTCTTCAATGATGTGATTGTCGAAGTGCTTTTTGGCTTGCAGGAGCAAGGAGCCGGAACCCACTGCAGGGTCATATATTTTATTGACCTTTTCCTGTTTGTGCATCGCCAGCTGTGCGATGAGCTTGGAGACATGCTGAGGCGTGAAAAACTCGCCACCGGACTTCCCGGCATTAGCCGCGTAGTTGGAGATCAGAAACTCGTAAGCATCTCCAAAAAGGTCAATCTCATTGTCCTCAAAATTTCCAAACTTCAACCCTGCTACCCCCTTAAGGACGGCAGCCAGTCGGCTGTTTTTGTTTTCCACCGTATTGCCCAGTCGACTGCTCGTCGTATCAAAATCTGCAAACAGCCCTTTGATGTCCTGTTCGGATGGATACCCGCTAGCCGAGCTTTCGATGGCTCCAAAAATAGCTTTCAGGTCCGTATTGAGATCAGGATTGGTATTCGCGTTTTTGGCCACATTCACAAAAAGCTGGCTGGGATAGATGAAATACCCTTTGGTCTTAATGGCATCCTCCTTGATTTCCGGAGTGATGACACTATCGGGCAATTCAGGATAATTCACACTATCATCACCCCCTTCGATATAGCTGGTAAAGTTTTCACTGATAAAGCGGTAGAAGAGCGTGCCCAGTACGAACTGCTTAAAATCCCAACCATCTACAGAGCCCCGCACGTCGTTAGCGATCTTCCAGATTTGGTTTTGTAGTTCTTGTCTTTGATTAATGCTTGTCATGATGTGTTTTGTGGCTCTGCTTTTTCCTGCTATTGCTAGAGGAGGACTAGTTATTTTTGAATACCGACATTTAAACACTGTTGTTTATTTGTATGCCTTCAGCCCTAAATATCCATAATTCCGGAGAGACTTTAAAGGGGACCTATACCAAATTGTCGTATGAGCGGTCCTCAAAGGAAGCATACATGATCGGCTAAACCGGGAAATCAGCGCCCGCTTACCTGTGTACTTGCCTATGCACGGAGCTGTCTGTCGCAATACCAGAGCGTGAAGGCTTGGTATTCAGGTGGTTTTTACTCTTAATTGTTGTAGTCAGTATTTGTTGAATCTAAGAGCATATAAAAGCCGACGTGTATAAAAAGCAAGATTTTTTATACACGTGAACAGTGATCTGTATGAATTATTGGCTTTCCTATAGTCGATGTATTGGCTGATTGCAGGAAAATGTCCTTTTAGAGCGCTCTATCAGGGAAAGGACAATGTCACTCATATTGTAGTATTTTTAATATTTATAAGACAAAGAGAATACCAATTGGGAACTACCCGCCCAATCGAATAGAATAATATTTTGCTTTGTATGTAAAAAATAAACTAAACAGGCTTTTAAAAAGGCTTTTTCGGAGCAATAGACTGCGCTTTACTGTCACAAAAAATAATAAGTCACATGATACCCTCTTGTAATTCTTTTATTTTTGATTTGAAAGAAAGGGAATGAGGTACATTTCGTGTAGTGTGTGTCCGTTTGTATCTTCTCTTTCTTTCAATCCAAATATACTTTAGATGGACTAATGAATGCATTAGCCTTGTGAGACTTTCGGTTCCAACTTCAATACTTCGACAATTTTCATAAGGTGCATTTATATTGAGTTTAGTTTTTCCAGATTATGTAGCTAAGGAACCGTTAGTCTCACTAAATACTTCGACGATCCAAGATAAAATCAGTAGAACCCCTAGAACTCAACCAACTGATTGTCATTTAATTCTGCCTTTATAACTCTAGTATAGTTAGTTCACTTGTTTAGTTGTCATGGGTATGTTTAGGTTTGTAGGAAGAAAATAAAATTGTTTGTACGGCAATTTCTCTCAACACTATCGAGCTGGTTCCCCCAGTGTGTTTATTCTTCCAGTCTCCCAGTTGAACCGATACATGCTCATGACGTTTTTAATTCAAGGCAAAAGCACATAGCGCTCCAATCAGACTTTTTTCTTTACATCCTTTTCAAGCAGTAGCCTTTGTCTACTACTTTTTGCATCATTCGCTTGTTTGGTCTTCCAGTACATCAAACCTGTAGTTAGCGTAAAACTAGAACGCAGCCAGGTTATCGTAGTCCGGCAAAAGCAGCCATCAAACGTACTAAAGAAGCGGATCCAGATCAAAATCAGGAATACCCCCCCGTCCATGGTTACAAGGGGTACCAGTTGGTCGAAGCGATACATGCATTTATGCAATAATCAGGCCTTCACACCGCCCCCGCCATCTCCGCCCCAAATGCTCCGGCTGGCAGTTCCCACTGGTCCGGGAAAATGGGGCTGGTGAATTCGCCCATAGCTTCTGTTTTCCAGCGCTGTAGCATATCGGGCGGGATAAAGCTGCGCCCTCTGCGCGCTTTTTCCCGGATACGCATGCCGTGGTAAAGGGTATGCCCGAGGTCGTTTTCGATGGCTTCCATGTAATCGATCTTCCAGGGGGCAATCTGTTGTATGGCAGCCCAGGTGTTGGGGGAAGAGAAAATGCAGGTTTGGCAGGAACAGCGCGGCCAGCCCAGCATATAGCATGGGTGTGGCTGTACGTTGTACTTTTCGTAGAGCGCCCAGACTTGCTTTTCCCGGAAATCGATCACGGGGCGCCACTGTATAGCGGTTCTCTTTTTGGTATTTGCCCGGTACTTTTCATAGGCTTTGTAGGTTGCCCGGCCTGGGCTTTCTTCCCGCCGCTCCCCGGTACAGATGATGAGCTGCCCGCCTTCCGGATAACTGTGCGCAATGACCCTGGACAGGACATCAATTTTGGCCACTGAACTGCACCACCGGGTGCGCAGGTCGGCGGCCACTGCGGGGAACTTCCGGCGAGTGGAGCTGCCGGGGCGGCTGGCCAGCACTACAGCACTTCCATCCTGCTGTTCGTAGCGGACATCCTGCAGCCCTTCGTTTGTCCGGTACATCTCGCGCAGAATACCGCCTTCGCGCCAGGAAAAGACCAGCGGCAGCTCAAAGGCGGCGGCAAAGGCTTTGCAGTAGCTGGGCGTGCAGGGCCAGTCGAACAGGTGCTCCCCGCGCCCGTCTACTTCGTGGTGGTGCAGGATGATCCGCTCTTTGGGGATGCCCAGGTCCAGCAGGTACAAGACCATAGCGACGCTGTCCTTGCCGCCGGAAAAGGCGACAAGGATTTCGGTAGCTTCATCGTAAAGTAGTTCCGCAACGGCTTCGGGCACAGTAGGCGGTGCCTCCTCCGGCTCGAACAAAGGGAGCTGATAGTTCATCGTGTTTTCATAGCGTATTGCAGGTGCTCCAATCACAGACCCAGCAGCTCAAAAATAGCTGGCGACTTTGGCTTGCGGGCTTTGACGGTAGGACCCGTTTCAGTGGTGTCTACACCGATCAGGTCGTAGCCGCCGGGGTTTTCTGTCCACCGCAGCAAGTTCTCGTAGGTCGGTTTCAGCCGCTTTTTGTTGGCGCCCAGGATATCCTGCAAGGCCCCCAGCTCGCTTTGGAGCAATGGCTGTATCATCTGCCCAAGCTTTTTGACCTGTGCTTCGCTGAGCTTTACGCCATCTTCTTCAGCGCTTTTGAGCTGCTTTTTGATGTAGGCCAGATAGTACTTGTGGGCTTTCTTTTCGGCCAGGTCTGCAAACTCGGCCCGGAAGGCTGACCGGGCAGTTGCGGTCATCGGCTTTTTCTGGGCCCGCCGCAGGTCTTTGATCTCCGCCTCTACTGCAGCGATAGGGCTGGGCTTGGATGGAGACGGTTTAGCCTTTGGCTTAGTGCCCACCTGCTTTTTAGGCATAGGGGCAGCCTTCTGTTTGGGCTCGCTTTTGGCTGGCTTTGATGCCTCCATCTTCTTCTCCGTCAGGTACTGTTTGAGCGCCTTAGGGTCTTTCAGCACCGGGTCGATCTTCTTCATGGCCTCCTGATCGCCTTTGTCTGCCTGATTGGCCAGGAGCATCAGCGCGCCCAGCTTTTCGGCATCGTCTTTGCCTTCCTTGTAAAGGGTGTGGTTGGCTTTGGCGATCTTCTTCACCCGCTCGGTCTTAGCTTGTATTTCCACCGGCGAGCCTTTATAGACGACATTCCAGTGGTAGGCGCGGTAGCCGGCCTGTGGCTTTTTGTAGTAGTCATCGAATTCCAGGACTTCGCCCAGCTTCCCGGCATTGACCTTATCTTTGAAATCTTCCAGGCTTTTCTGGTCCGGGAAGACGACCATCGTGCCGATCACATCTGTTAAGCCCTTTTTGCCGGCCAGCCGCTTTCTTCGGAGCTTGTTGATGATAGAGTATGGCGTTTTGGTACGGCTGAGGATATCCGTCTCGCCCTCTGCATGCTTTTTGAGGATCTCCACAAACTCATTTCGGGCAGTATCGTAATCCTTTCGGAAGTCGATGATCTTTTCGATCTCATCGGCCAGCTTAACTTCTTCCACGGTTGTCCCGTCGCCTGGCGTGTAGGGGTCGGGGTCGTCCACGTTCAGTACGCCGTCCCCATCGTAATCCCCGAATACGCCCCGGTATTTTTCCAGCGCTTTGGGCAATGGCCGGTCATTGGGCTTGGGCGCGGTTTGGTGCTTCTCCTTCAGGTGTTTTTCGAGAGTAGTGTTTTCGATGCACTTGCGCTTGAAGCTTGCCGCATTCATCACGTAGACCAGATGCCCTTTATCGTCGAAGATCAGGTATTCCCCTTTCTGGGCGGTTACCGTTATGCTTTCCTTACCGGTGCCTTTGAGCTGCACGGGCAGGTCCTTGTCTACCTTCAGGGCGTACTCCTGGCAGTGGTTGAGAATAGGCATCAGCTTGGAGGTGTCCGCAGCGGTACGCCAGGAAAAGGAAGGCTTAGTGCCTGCTGAAGGCTCAGCGCCTGTGCTTTTTCTCAAATTGGAAAGATCGTCCGGGTTATGCAATACCTTGCCGATAGTAACGATGCCCTCATCGTACTCATACCCTCCGCCCCGGATTTCGGTTTTCAGGTCATCCACAGACTGTATTACAGGAACCGGGCCGCCCTCTTGTTTGAGCCTGTCCAGCCATTTTGCGGCTTTGAAGTCCAATTCTACCGCCCACTGGCCTAAATCCTTCGCTGTTTTAACGACAAGGCCCTTGTTGAACTCGATTGACAGTGTATCGTATTCATAGTAATCTTCTTCCTTGTCTACGAAACTAAGCACCCCGTAGGCTTTGATGCTTTCCGGTGGCGTGTACTCCGGGTAATCAATTTCCTCCTCAATAGACACCACACCATCCCATGACCAGCCCGGTTGCTGCACTTCTTTCAATAAGTCTTTTTCAGACTCGAAAGAGAGTTCGTTGTCTTCCATCCACTGTTCAATATCGAGCGAAGCCATCACTGCTATGCCTTCGTCTTTATTGGACAGGGCTTTTTCTTTGGACAGGTAGAGGTCAGCATCTTCCAGATCATACTGCCCCGGCTCTTCCGGCTGGTCCATGACCAGAAAGACTTCCATGGAAGGAGGTGGTGTGAACCCTTTAGGCTTTTGGGCCGTGCTGCCTTTTGGCAAATGCACGCTGACGTAAGCCTCCGCATACTCTGACGCTTTTTTTGCTGTAAGCCCCATATCCTTCGCGCCCTGTTCCAGCTTGTCCATCAGCGCTTCGTAGTCCTTTTGCTTCATGCCTTTGACCTGGGCTTTGCTGAGCCCCGGATGGGCTTTGTCCATGGCGGCGTAGTAGTCTTTTTTGTAGACCTTTTTGGCTTTTTTGCCGGGCTTGGCTTTGCTTGTTTTTTGGGACGGCTGATCGTCCAGCTTGCTGTAGTCCCGGTCATCGGGGATTTCTGCCCCGCCCTTTTCCAGCACTTTTTGAGTTTTGCCGTCGATCAGCACGTAGCCGTCTACCATGCCTTTGAGCTCTTCAAAAGCCGTTAGCCCATTCTGTACGCCCTCTTCGATGACAAAGCGGGGGACGTAGCGCCCGGACTTCTGATAGCGCCCCATTGCCCGTTCCAGGCTGGTGGCTTTATCGACTTTCAGGAACATGATGAATACCCGGTAGCCTTCCTTTTTGAGCACTTCGATGAGGGGCTTATACTTTTTGGACTTGTTCATGGTGCCATCGTAAATGACATCATAGCTACAGCCGAACTTGCCTACTTTGCCGAGCAGGGTTTTGACGATATCCTGCGTTTCGCTGTGGGTCTGAGAAGCATTCCACCCTTCGTATTCCGGTAGTTTGGCTCGGATGTCGTCTGCATCAACTTTGAAGATGGCCGGGTTGTCCATCCAGTCTTTGTTATTGCGGATGTAGGTCGACTTGCCGGAGCCCGGCAGCCCACCGGTCAGTATGGCGATGGGGGCTTCGCGGCGGATGCAGGTGTTGCCTTCAACTTCTTCCTTGATGATCTTATCGTGCAGCTTTTTCCGCTCATCGGTGTACTCCCCGTACTCCGAGTGCAGGTCTTTGGTCTGCGGCAGCTTTTCCAGGTGCGCCTCCAGGGCATCCAGGGCTTGGCTGTCAATACGGCGGTTGCCCTTTTCATCCACCGGGGGCATGGTTTCGGGGCGCTCTTCAAAGAAGCCACGGGGGCGTGCGCGGATCTCCGCTTCAGTTGGCGCGTGGGTATGGTAGTAAGGCTCGCCGTCGTTTTTCCAAAGCTTGGCCTCCCGGTCGTAGTATTCCAGGAAGGTGAGCTTGTGCCCATCGTCTCTTTGGTGGCGGGTGGAAATGGCAAAGGGGACATCATCGACAACCATATAGACTTTATGCTCTCTGCCTTTTACATCGACGATTTTGTCGCCCTTCATGTAGGGCAGTGAATCGGGGAGCTTTGTGATTTCGCTATCCCGCTTCTGTATGTATTGCCGGAACTCACGGTTGACATTGGCCAGCCCCTCTTTTTCCTCCGGGTTGGGCGTCTTGGCTTTCACCCACTGCGGTGCGCGGGCGAGCAGTTCCTGTATTCTTTTATCCTGCCCGGGGAATTCGATATCGCCTTCGCCTACTTTTTCGTAAGTGGCAAGCTTGCCCTCAGCAGGTTTGGGCAGCATAATGTAATACCGCCCGGCTACGTACCGTTCGGGGTGGTCCCAGTCCACCCGCACTTCTTCCCCTTCCTTGACCCAGTTCCAGCGCAGGGTGCCCCCATAGCCTTGCTGGGCCGGGTAGTCCCTTTTCAATGCCGCGAGGATCTGCTCGTCGTAGTCCTCCCACTCAGCGAGGGCTTCCCTGTAGTCTTCAGAACCGGGCGCCGCGATATCGAGTATTTCCTCGAAGTCCCGCATGGCTTCAAAGTTTTCCTGGTATTTCTGGGGCAGGCTTTCGGTGTCCATGCCCATCGTTTTGATGTACGCTTGTGCCTTAGATTTCATAGCTGTTCAAGTTTTAGGCTGCGAGCTGCAGCAGTTTTAGTTTTTTGCGTTTTCTGGCTTTGGCCAGCAGGATCCTTGTCTTAGCATTAGCCATTTGCGGCAACTCTTTTTGCACGCCGCCCATCTGCCGGGCTTGCAGGCGTTTTTGCTGAGTTGCGTTGTTCGGGGACAGCTCTGCCTCAAGGGCCAGCTCTACATAGGAGCTTTGTTTGACCAGGTAGTAAAGCTTCCCATTGCTGCCCCGGTAAGCCTTCTCAACACGGGCTTTTTTACCGGCATAGCCTACGGTTTCTCCTGCCCGGTACAGGGCATCCGCCGCTTCACCGGCGATGCTTTCCTGGGGCTCTTCCACCCGTAGCTCATCGAGCAGGTAATTGAGCTGTGCAAACTGTGCCACCCGCGCTTCGATAGAAGCCGCAGCGATGCCCTCGGCTTCCTTTTTCAGCCTGATCTCTTCGGCTCTTTCCTGCAGGCGCTCTGCTTTGAGCAAGCCCTCCTTTTCTTTTTTCTTCTGTTCTTTTTCTGCCTGGAGCTGCTCAACCGCTTGTTTGATGGCCTCTTCGGAGTCGTCCAGCCCTTTCGGCTTTAGGATTTCCACCACGGCCCGGTTGTACTTTGCTACGCTCTTTTTCCAGTTGGAGTACCAATAGGGGGGCGTTACCCCGGCAGGCTTGATCCAGGCATCTTCGTAGGGGTTGCGGTAGTAATGGCTGATTTTATAGCCCCGCTCTACCTCTTCGCGCAGCGTTTCTACCAGCCGCCCGTCTTTGAGCTTTTTGGCGCGCAGGATATAGGAAACCTGCCGCCGCATCTCGTCGGGGTCTTGCGCTGCGCCCTCCGGCAGGCCGCGGTAGTAGCTTACCGCCTCTGCAACCTCTTCCAAACGGTTGAATGCCTGATAGCGGTCGTTGCGCAGCCCTTCCAGGGTGGTGAGCTGGGAGTCAATGGCAACGATCTCGTCTTCCAGTTCCAGGCTGCGCTCTTTGGCTTCCAGCTCCGCGATACGGAAGGGGTCTTTGATCAGGACGTACTTAAGCTCTGACGGGTCAAAGTCGCGGGTGTCCAGCGTGCTCTGGTTGTTGTCAAAGTCCCAAATGGCGTTGATGCGGGCAGTTTTCTCTTCCAGCTTTTGGAACATGAAGATGTCCATGCTGTCCTCCATGAGCGGGTTGACGATGCGCACGCTGCGGTGGATATTGCCCTGCCGCCAAAGCCGGCCTTCGAGCTGATTGACGTCCGTGGGGTTCCAGGGCAGCTCCAGGATGTAAAGGCAGGAAGCGTAGCGCTGAAGGTTGATGCCCTCGCGTATGGTGGCGCTGCCGATGAGCACTTTGCAGCGGAACTCGTGGGGGATGTCTTCATAATCGCGTGTTACCGGGTTGAAACGGCGGCCCAGGAAGGCATTCTGTACCGTCTGCTTGTCCTTGAAGCCCATCTTTTTCATGCGGCTTTCACTGACGATGATGCCCACCTCGTGCGGCTGGAAGCCTACTTTTTCGATCAGGTAATCGCGCAGCAGGGGGAAGAACTCTACGCCCATATTGCTGTAGATGATCTGCCCGGACATAGGCGAGCCCTGCTGCTCATGGTAGGCTTTCACGCTGCGGATGCAGCCGGTGATAAACTCCAGCTTTGCTGAGCTTTCTATGAAGGCTTTGGGGGAGCCGGGGTTTTTAGTCTCCTCATCGCACTCCAAAATGTAGGGAGAGAAGGCTACTTTTCTGGCCATGCCTGCCGCACGGAGCATGCGCACGCCGCCCCCGTTGTCGTCTGAGTCCACCTTGGCATTTTGGCAAGCCTCATTGACGCTAATCTGCCCGGCAGCGTAGGCCAGGATGCTGTCCATACGTTCCTTTTGGTAAGCGTTGAATGGCAGTACCGTTTCAATCGTCTCGTTCCCGCCGAGCCTGATCTCCATGCCGTTGACCACCTTGCGGCGCAGGGGCAGGACGATCTTGTTGGGCCGCTTGAGGTTTTTGGTCGACTGCTTGTACAGGAAGAACCGCCGGATGATGGACTGTAGGGCATCGAGGTTGGAAAAGCCCACGAACACGTCCTTGAACTCCGGGTTGAGGGCAATGGTGAAGACCAGCTCATTGGACGTATTGACAAACTGGTCGAAGAACTGCTTGAGGTTCTTCAGCTGCAGCTCCTGCAAATAGCGCAGCCCCACCAGGCTGATCATGGAGTAAATTTCCATGGGCGAGTTGGTAAAGGGCGTGGCGGTCAGCAGCAGGACGTTGCCGGTGGGGTTCACCTTTTGGACGTACTGTGCGACCATAAAGGTTTTGAGCCCCATAGCCGAGGGCTCCCCGGAGCTGATATCGTAGCGCTTGATGCGCTTTTCGTTGTCCAGGTTCTCCTCCTCCTCGGCCTTTACGGTGGTGAAGATCTTCTTGGCGCTGTGCGCTTCGTCCACCACCATCATGTCGAGCCCCATGCGGTCGATATTGGCCCGGGCGCCCATCTGCGATACGCCGATCAGCCCCCCGACCTTGTTTTTGAGGCGCTCGTAGGCTTTATCGGCCGCTTTGCCCGTTGCAAGGTGGTCTTCCTGGTCAAGAATAGACATCAGCTCCCCGAAGAAGTTCAGTTCCTGCATATCGTCCAGCCCCACCCGCTTGAAGCCCTGATAGGTCAGGAAAGTGATGGAGCCTTCGGGCATGGGCCCCTCCTCCGGGATATTTTCAAGGTACGCTTCGCTGAGGTTGTACAGGTCATTTTGGGGGATGTGCGGGAGTATGCCCCTGCACTCGCCCATAAACTGTTTGTAGACCTGATTGGGCAGTACAAAGAAGGGCCGCTTGCACCAGCCGTTTTCGAGGAACTGGGCGGCGATGAAAATAGCGCACCAGGTCTTGCCCAGCCCCACGCCGTAGGCCAGGCAGCCCGCGCCCCTGATCTGGGCAAAAGCAACGGCCTCCCGCTTTTCCGGGCGGATGTCCATTTCCATGCCGTTATAGATGCGGGCCATGGTAAAGCCGATGGGCACCTGGTCTAAATCTACCGGCACTTCGCTATTGTAGCGCTCATTCCAGATGCGCTCAATGGCTTGCCGGTCTTCATCGGTGATGGCTTTGGCAAGGAAGTCCGAGAACAGGCGGATGCCCTCTTGCTGGGCAGCGGACTTGTTGCGCTTGAACTCCTGCACGTCTTCGTCTTTCCCGCGCTTGCGGCTTTCCAGGTAGAGCTCCTTGATGGAACGCCAGGTCAGCCCGCGCCGGATGCCCAGCTCCCGGGCATTCTCGCTCATCCACAGCACGAACGCGCCCTGCAGGGAAATTGGCTCTTTGAGCTCCTGCTGTATGCCTCTTTGCAAAGCACGGCTGTAGTCGATCTGCCCGTTTTGCCGGATTTTGGCTTTGAGCCGGACTTCGCCTTTCAGGTGCCTGATGGTGTATTTTTTGGCCAGGTTGCTGACCGGCTTAATGATCAGGCGGTCTTCCATCCGCTCAGCATCGAGGCGCTTGCGGCGCAGCGCAACCCGGTTCCATACCTGGTCAAGGGCGGCAGACTGCTGCTCAAAGATGGTTTTGACATCTTTCATGCTTTCAATCTTGGGCCGGTCCTGGCCAAGCATCTCGCGGCGCTCAGCGATATTGCCGGACAGGTAGATGAAGGCTGGCAGGAAACCATCGTCAAACCAGTACACGAGCTCTTGTTTGGCCCACTCCAGGGGCACTACTTTTTTGGACAGAGCAGCCGGGTTGTAGTATTTCTTCCACCCGCCTTCCATAGCACGCCCCAGCACCTTCGTTTGGTACCAGACAAAGACTTCCTTTTGGGCATCCGTCAGGTGTTTGTTGTACCGCTGGTCGATCTCGTCAAAGGTGATTAAATCCAGCTCACCGGCTTTGGCCTGATTGCGGGCGCTTTGCTCTTTTTTGGAAACTTTCAGGGCGCGGCGGACATTGCCGGTTTGCACTACTTTGAGCCTTGCCGCATCTGTATCGGTATGCTCGCTGGATATATGGGGCGAGAGCATGTCTGCAGCCTCATAAGCTATGCCCGGGATGCGCATCACGTCTTCCATCGTGCCCCGGTACTTCGTGACGTTGTCAGAGAAGCGCCCGGTGGCCTGGTAGGGCGTGCCAAGTATCTTTTCCGGGTTCTGGACATACCAGTTGTCGTTAATGATTGCTTCTATCATGCTATGCCAGTTTTAGGAGTTGGAGCTTCTTTTTCTTTTTGGCTTTCGCCAACAGCAGTTTGGTGGAGGCCTCTTTGGGCGAAGGTTTCAGGCTGACCGCTATATGCCCCCATGTTTCCCAGTCAATAGGGTCGAATTGAGAAATCCAGGAGTCGGTGACTTCAAAGCCTTCTGACCTTAGCCTTGCTCTAAGTTGCTCAAAAGCATCTCTGACTTGCACGTGCCGTTTTTCATCGGAATTCCGCTCATGAAACTCCAGTTGGAAACGGTCAGGAGCTTCGGGGCCAGGCACATGAACAAATTCTACAGTATTTACGACGTAGCGCTCAAAGGGCTTCTTTACGGGCTCAACGGGTTTCTCTTTGGCGAACATCTCCCGGCTGAGTTGCTGCAAATACTTGTAACCTTCTTCGCTGCGCTCATACTCATAGGATTGAAGCTGGCTCCTGCCGCGCCGGATTAGCTCTGCCCGGCTGACGTCATCAAGGGGGCTGCCATATTCATATACTGCCCGCTGCCATATTTCATGAGCTACGGCTTGAGAAATGCCAAATTCGTCCATGAATATCTCTTCGTAAGAAGTCATGACAGGGGGAGGGAGGATATCGCCTATATAGTTGATTTTGTAGTAAGCACGCCCGCAAGTGAGGGTGTGTGAGCCCGTCAAAATTTCGATAGATGGCTTCCCGTTTTCTAATGCCCCGCCCTTCAGTTTATTGACAATCTCTTGTAACGGGCCATCAATTTCGTAATATACCCCGCCGTACCTTCGGGCGGCTTCGCAAACGGCTTTGTAATAGTCCTGCATGTAGGGGTTGCTGCCGGACGTGGCTTGCAGGCTTGAAATCCGGAAACCGCCTCCGGGCATCCGGCATTTGTTCTCTCTTCCGCCGTGGTCAGTAAGCTTCACTTGTATGCCGTGGGACACAATAATTTCTGTCTTTCTTGGTATTCCGCTTTCCATAGGTAGTTGGTTAACTGGGCCGTAGCCCAGGCGGTTATTTAGTGATCCATTATTGCCGCTGCCTTCTTCCTGCCGGGCTGTGCCGTAGCCATAAAAATGCCCTTGGGGGTCAGCCTCCAGCATATATTGCCGGACTGCCTCTACCTGGCTGATGGCCTCTTTGTGGGTTTTAAAAGGGCCAAGAGCCAGCCTTGGCTTTTGCCCCTGGCCGTGCACGGAAACAAAGTAATCGCCGGGGCGGGTATCAGGAGTTATGTCATCGCCATATCGCTCATCTTTTGGCAAATCAACTTTTCCGTTGAAATAGGCTTTAAAGGCTTCCTTACTGTCGATCTGCTTCAGCTCGCTCAGCATTTGGCGGGCTTCTTCCACCTTTTCGGGCGAGGTTATCCGGGGCAGGGTGTCTTCATAATACCGGAACGGGGCAGCAGCGTAATCTTTGTGCAGCCGCATCAGGAGAGAACGTGCTTCCTCCCGCAGGGCTTCGCCCTCTTCTTCCAGGCTGGAGAGCCTTTCGTTTTCTGTTCCGATCATTCCGTTGGCCTCCATTTCCACATAGTCCATTATGTAGTCGCGGATATGGTAGCCGGTACCGTTATATTTACCATAATCAGGCAGGCCGGGGTTTAGGCCTTCCAGCGTTTCATCGAGTGCCGCTTTTAGGTCTTTTACAGTGAACTGCCCTTCAAATATCATGGGGGCCAGCGCGTGTACCATTTGTTTTTTGACCACTTCGTCTACCATCAGCCCCCTGGGCTCGCTATCCAGGTATCTCTGCAAAATATCCCATGCTTCCGATTGGAGCAATGCGCCAAACTTTTCGGTGAGCATATCCAAAAAATAGCGGTAAACGCGGTAGGTTTCTATAGCCTCCTCAGCCGGTTGCAGGCCAGTCTCATATTTATAGCTTTTGTTGTCCCCAAACCGAACGATGTAGGCAGGTGTTACCACATCTTCATTATGCCCGTCAGTGACTGGCTTTATGATTTCGCCCTGCTTGCCGTTTTTGTCGATGACCTTATCGCCTGCTTTGTACTTTCTTTGCGCAGGCTTTGGCGGCTGCTCGCTTTCTATTAAATCATCTGCTTTTTTAAGCAGCCGTTTAGCCCTTTCCGACAATGGTTTTTTGGGCTTCAGCTCAGCCCCATCCTCTTCCGCGAGCTGGTAAACGAGTTCATAGTCTTGGCTGTAATCCTTGTCGGTTGGTTTGATCAGCCGTGTGGCTTCGCCGTTGTACGGGTTGAGGTGGGCAATGCTCAGGTAGTCGCCGTTTTTGCGTTTTCGGCGGTCGGCGTAGACCGTGCTGCCGCCCATGTTGCCGACAAAGAGCCAGTCCGGGTAGCGGCTTTTGGGCAGTTTGGGGGCATTGGCATACGCTTCGATCAGCCGGGCTTCCTCTGCCGGTATGTGATCAATTACATAAGCCTGAAATGCTTCTTCAGGGGTAACGTTTTCATCAGAAAACAGCGCTGCACCCGTGTTGCGCCGGACGCTCTCATTGAAAGCCTTGATGGCGGTTTTAAACTTGCGCTGCCCCTGGGACATCAGGCGGCTCAGGTAGATCGCCCTTGGGTGCCATTCTTTTTCTGAGAACAGAGCGCCCTGATTGATAAACTGGTCGAAAGGGAGCCCGCTGGCTTTCATCTCGTTTAGGTACAGAATGGCATCGTTGATGTGGGGTATCAGGTTAGCGCTGCCGGGCAAAGTGCTGTTGCTGACCAGTACGGGCATGGCGTACACCACCACCCGCCGGGCTTGCTTGATGCCGTCACGCTCGGCGGCTTTCAGTGCCGCCTTTTCCAGCACTACGCCCGCCAGGACTGACTCTACGAGTTCTTTTCCGGCGTTTGTGAAGTAGCCCTCGTCATAATATTCGGGGACGGACTGCTCCGTGATGATGTTGCACTGTAGCAGGGCTTCGAGCATCTGTTTTTGGGCCGTCCGGTCGGCGTAGAAATCGCTCATGCGGTCGTGCTGGTCGAGCATAGCCGGGATGCGGGTTTGACACAGCGGGTTTTCCCTAAGGCTGTTGCTGCGCTCGATGGTTTTGTCCACCGCCCGCTTGCCCTTCATCGTGCTTTGGTTGTACTTGGCCAGCTCCCGGGTCTGAAAAGCCGGGAAGCCGTAGTCGATCCGCACGAGCAAAGGCTGCCGGAATTGATAGGCATCGTTGTTGATGCTGAAATCGTCGCCCGTGGGCAGGTAAATCAGTTTGCCGTTCTGGCAGTCTATCCTTTCGGTTTTGCCCGTAGTTGAAAAACCAAAGGCTTCCAGTTCTTCGCACAGCGCATCCACGTAGGCTTTATAGTTCTCCGGGTGCCGGCTTGCCGCAAGCTTGGTGCTCATGGTGCGGTTGTTGCCGGAGACGACAATCCACTTGCCGCCAATCTGCTGCCCGGCGACGATGGGGCTGCCCGATGGTGTCCGGCTCGTAGTCAGCAGGCGGTAAGGGTCAAGCCTGCGGGCATTGTCCCGCACCCGCTCCTGTGCCGCTACGTCGTCCTCGTAGTTGCGGTCGTTTACGTTCTGCCCCTGCTCGTTTACCGGGTAGCCGGGAGTAGGCGCAAAGGTCTGCTCATTGTGGGAAGCCAGCACGCTGTCCAGCTCCACAATAGCGAACCGGGCATCGCGCTTCTCGCCGTTGGGCATGGAAAGCACAATGGTTTTGCCTAAGGCCTCAGCTGCTGTTGCTCTGCTCTTCAGCTTCGCTTCCGGCAATTTATTTTGGATGGCAGGCAGTAAGCGGTATAGCCGCGTTTCCATTGGCTTTTTACTTCCTAGTTTATAGGAAATAACCCCTTCTGATTCAAGCTTTGCTAAAATAGCAGAGGATGCCTCGTTGGGTGCTGTCACGAATAAGTCAACCCCTTTCGAGTAAATATATCTTAGCGCGAGTGTTATCAAGACCGTGCCAACGCCCTGGCCCTGTTTGTCTTTCGCCACACCAACAGAAAACAGGTGGCCCGTTATATCTTCCTTTCCCTTCCAATCAGGGAATGCGCCGCCCTGGCTGAAACCTGAGACATAGGTTCCCTCGTCTGCACCCTGCTGTATAACAAAGTCAAAGCCAGTGATTTCCCCTTCTTTCAGAAGGTGATAGTCTTTATATAGGTAGCGCATTGGCAACTGATTAGTGTTCCATTAGATTATCATTAAAGTCGCGCTCGATGTGGTCAATCGCCTCGGCAATGGTCATGCCTTCCTCTGCCACGTAGTTGACCACGAGCTGCACGATTTTCTCCCGCCCGCCGGGCTTGTTGATGAAGGTGCACACCTTTGGCGTGAAGGTGCCGGTCTCGTCTTCCTCGCACTGGTCCAGCTGCTCGTTGATGGCGATTTTCAGGTCATTGAGTAAGTCTTGTGCGTCCATTATGCTGCGTTTTTGGTGAAACAAACGATGTCGCTCAGTACGTCGGTGCGGTCGAATACGCCGTTGGGCAGGCGGTAGGCATCCGAGAGGGTGGCGCGGGCCGCAATTTCCTCCTTTACCTGGCTGTTGCCCCGCTGAAGAAAGGGCACGCCGCCGTTGGCCACTTCTGAGCCGATGATGTAGATCAGGATGCCGCCGGGCTTGAGCAAGTCGAGCCCGCGCCGGATGAAGTATTCGTCGTAGGCATGGGCTTTGGTGTACTGCTTTTCGCCCATGTTCATGTACTTGCCGCCCGATAGCCCCCGTATAGAGCCGTAGGGCGGGTTGCCGATGATGAGGTCATAGACGGGCTTTACATTGCTGCGCACGCTTTCGTTAATGCGCTCATTGATAAACTGCTGCTCGAAGACGCCCTGAACAGCCCGGGCTTCGGGATAAAGGATACGGAGAATAGCATAGCTGTACTGCTGCGGCTCGATGGCAGTCACCACGGCATCCCGTTCCAGGTATTGCCGGGCGGGCACCTGAGCAAGGAATACCCCATTGCCCGCTGCCGGTTCCAGGACTTCGCCTCCGTTGAAACCAAGTTTTAGTGCCAAGCCCCACATCTTTTTGACTATAGGTATGGGAGTGAAAAACTCGTAGAGGATCCCCGCGTTCGATTCTTCCAAAAACTGGTCTAGCCCGCCGTAGCCGGAATACTGGCTAAGCATGGCTTTCTCATCTGCTGAATATGCAGTTGGGTTTATGCCTTTTTGGTCAATCAAGGCTTCGATCTGTCGGTTGAGCTCGTAGGCTTGCCGGTTGGTCATAATTTATTTCTTTGCTCCGATTTCACTAGTGCCCAGCAGGTTGATGAGGATCAGTAGGATAAATAGCCCTATCAAAATCCGGCCTGCAAGCAGGTGCCCCCGCCGGTACAGTATTATTCCCGCAACGGGCAAGCCCAAAAAGAAGGCGTATGCCCATTTGAGCCAGTTGTCCTGGTTAGGCAGCAGGTTTTCCCGTACCCAGCTTTTCCCCTCTGTTTTTGGTAATGCCATATCAGTCTCCTGTTGGTGGCCCGAAATTTCATTTATACTGACGATTAAGTGGTTTGCCACAGCAAACCTACTCAATGTCAGCATTTACGCTGGAAAGTGGCTTGCTCCGATGTCGCAAGCCACTTCGTATTGCGTATAACTGGCCATGATGTCTTTTTGAGTGGCCGCAATGCGTTTTTGAGTGGCCGGGCTTGGCTCTTTCCCCATCATGCCCACCGTTTTACCCACATTGCCCACCGTTTTACCCACATTGCCCACCGTTTTGCCCACATTCCCCATATTTTTTCAATTTTTTACCCACATACTTGCTTTTGATCAGGCAGAGCCCATGCCCTGCCTGACCGTTTGAAGCTTCGCCCACCCTGCTGAGGGCAAGCGCATAATTACTGTGGGGCTGTGCCTGTTGCATTAGGCTTGCGCTGCTCAGCCAGGCGGTCAATAGCTACGCTGAAATTGAGCAGGTGCTTGATGGCACCGCGCAGGTCAGTATTCCCGACCTTCTCAATCAGGATGGCGTCAATCTCAGCAAGCTCCTCATCGCTGAGGTCGTCCCATTCCTTGCCGAGCTGCCCGGCTTTATTGATAAATTGTACCAGGCTCGCCCCCGCAGCAGGGCCCAGGCGGACCAGGTCTACCAGGTCTTCTCCATTGACTTTGCGGTCATCGAGGTAGATGGCCTCATAGAGTTTCCAGAAGTCTTCAGAGGCTTCTGCACCGGCCCGGAAGGCATCGATGCCAAATTGATTTTGAGTATTCATAGCTTTATTTCAGGTTTAATAATAGCTGCCGTTCCGCCCGGGGGCTTCCCGGCAGCCGGATTGAACAACACATGTCTTAATCGGTGCTCTGTACGCTTACGTGCATCGGGCTGCCCTCCAGGTAGCACTTGGCTTCTATGCTGTAGGCTGCAAAGCCCTCGCGCTTGGCGAACATTTTGGCAAAGTGCATGCACGCCCAGCCGCCTTCCTGATGGTCGGCAGGCGGGGCCAGGAGGACACCGCGCCGACCGTCGGGCCAGTGGCTGCGCAGAAATGCAATAAGCTCCTGCTCTACCTGTGCCGCTGTTTTATCAGTCTCCAGATACACCCGGACATCACGCAGGTAGAGGCTTTTCCATTCGTAGGCTGAAGCTTGCGGCTTGTCAAGGTCGATAAGCTGGGGCGCTGCCGCCAGGGTCCCCGCTGCTGCTGCCTTTGCCCTGTCCATCACCGCCCACTTGACATGGAAAGCCTCGCCGGGCGCTGTTTGAAAAGCCAGGCGGCGCAGCGGCATTTCCGGCTCCGGGACAGGGTTGTCCGGCTCATCGCCTGGCTCGTCTGGCTCGTCTGGCTCATCCGGTTCGTCCCCGGGCAGATCGTCTTCGGCAAACTTGTCCATGCGGATAAGCCCGCGCCCGTAGTCCTTGTCTTTGCCGGGCGTGCCCAGGTCGGTAGCGCCGGAAGTAAGGACATACTCCAGGTCTGCCATATTCTCAATTTCCGGGAACACCCCAAGGAGCAGGGCTGTGCAGCCTACTGCAAAAGGCGTGGAATAGCTGGTGCCGCTGCCGGTGCGCATTTCATTCTCGCCCGGCCCAGCGCCCAGGTTGGACACGCCATAGCTCATAAAGTCCACGCCTTCCCCACGGCTGCTGAAGGGCGCTACCTGGTCATTGCGGTCTACTGCCCCAATGGCGAATAAGGCCTCGCCCAACTGATCAGGCGTGATATTGCCCGGAAAGTTGACGCCCCCCTGCCCGGAATTACCCGCAGCTGCAAAACTAAAGTGCCCGCGCTCCCGGAAGGCTTTGAATAAGTCCTCCACCTCCTGATTGCGGCTCCGCCCCCCATAGCTGTTGCTGATAATGACAGATTGGCCTTGTGCTTTGAGCTGATCGGCAATAGCCAATGCATGCTCCAGCCCACTGCTGATCCAGGCGTACATGCCGGAGCCGCCCCGGTTGAGCAGCTTCTCGCCCGACCAGCTCCACCAGTTGTCCGGCACGCCCGGATAGCGCAGGGCACCTACCGGGTTCTCATTGAAGCCTACCACCTGGCTGGCACAAAAGGAAAAATGCCCGTGCTCGTCCCAGGGGTTATTATCGGTGGTGTGGTCACGCCCCAGGTCACGGAAGTTTTTGGCGATGTACTTGTTGCGGCTCTTGGCACCGGTGTCCAGCACAATGATGTGCACTTTTCGGCGGATACCATGCTTTTTCAGCACCTGCTTGACGAACACCCCGATCTGAGCTTTCTCAATAGGGTAATTGGTATTCGTCGTGGCATAGAACTGGCTGGCCGGCAGTACCGGCTCGGGCGGCAGCACCACGTCGTAGCCTTCTTCCAGTTGGCGTTTGTAATGTTCCCGGGCTTGCTTTTGGAGCAAGCGGTGAAAGTGTTTCATAGCTTAATTTTTCGGATTTCGGTAATAGAAATAGTCAGGGTCGTAGAAGGTCTCGGGCACGGCCCACTTCTGTATGGTATTCCAGCCCGATGGCGGGCTGATGGCGTTGTTGTTGCTGCGGTTGACCACGTCGCCCTGATAGCTTTGGGCGAAGTTGAGCATGGCTGAGCGTATGGCCGGCTGTGCGCTGCTCAGGTCGGTAAATTCGTTGGGGTCCGTAACGACGTTGTAAAGGTTGGTGCCCGCCCCGCAGTTGTTGCACAGCTTGTAATCGCCGTTGATGACTGCCCAGCTGGCAGAAGTGGAATTATTCACCGGCTGGTACTGCTTGAGGAACATCCGGGCGGGGATGCCATTGCCCTGCACCAGCGGGTAGATGTCGGCCCCGTCCAGGCTGGCTTCGATATCGGAAATGTCCCGCCCGGCAAGCTTGAGCAAGGTGGGGTGGAAATCTTCGATTTGTACCGGAGTGACGATATCCAGGTGTGTTGTAACAGTATTTTTATGGTACCAAATGGCAGGCACGCAAATGCCGCCTTCCGTCAGGTCGCCCTTTTCGCCCCGGAACGGGGTGTTGTCCCCGGCGTAGTCCACGTCCCCGCCGTTGTCGCTGGCAAAAATAATGATGGTATTGTCTTCTATGCCCAGGCTGCGCACCTTATTGACGATGCGGCTGACGGCATAATCCAGCTGCTTCATCATTACCCAGTAGCGCTTTTGGGTAGTGGTCAGCGTAGCGGGCGCATTAGCCAGGCTGTCGGCGGGTATCTGCAGGCGTGCTGCCCCGCTGCCGTAGGGCGCGACGTGGGGCGCCGTGAAGGGCACGAACAAAAAGAAGGGGCTGGAGCTGCAATCCGCCCAGCTGTCGAGGTAGTCTTCGCATTTTTCAGCGATGACGTCCGTGAAGTATTTATTGGCGCCGGGGTGCCGGGAGGGCGCATAATGGCTCCCGTTCTCCTTGCAGTCCTCGGCATTCTCATACGACCAGTCGTAGTAGTCCAGTAAGCCGTAGCTGCTGCCGAACTGGTAGTCGAAGCCCCGGGCGTGGGGCAGGCATTCGGGGTACATATGCCCGAGGTGCCATTTGCCGATAATGGCGGTCTGATAGCCCGCTTCCTTGAGCAGGCGGGGCAGCATGTACCGGTTTTCGCTCTGCGGCAGGCAGTAGTCGTCATACCGCCCAATGACCACCTGCCAGAGCCCCTGCCGCAGGGGGTGGCGCCCGGTCATCAGCGCACTGCGGGTGGGCGTGCAGCCGGGGTAAGTGTAGAAGCGCTCGAAGTACACGCCTGCTTCTGCCAGAGAATCGATGCTGGGCGTATCGTACTTGGCCTTGTTGTAGCTCAGGTCCCCATTGCCCAGGTCGTCCGCCATCATAAAGATGATATTCGGGGCGTCCTGGGACAGGGCGGGCAGCGCTGCCAGTAAGCATAAGCTAAGGGTATAGAGCAGGTGCATTTGTTTTGGGTTATAGTGATTGAAAATAGTCGCCCCATTCATCATCCAGCTGCGCCAGCTTGGAGGGGCCGGCTACCCCCAGCAGGAAAATGGAGACTTCGGTTGCAGAGAACTGCCCGGCTGTACCGCCGGTATTGTTGGCCAGGATGAACAAGTCCTGATTGGGCAGCAGCCCGGTCGTCACGCTGGTATTGTCGGTGCCGTCCAGTGTTTTATTGCGGTAAGCCGACAGCGTTGTCCAATCGTCCCTCGACCAGAAATACCGGCCCGACAGCCCGCTTGGCGTGACCAGCAGGTACTCGTGGTCGCCGGTCGTCTCGGAGTGGGAATTAATGCGCACCAGCGTCTGGTTGCTGGCGTTATTTTGTATCAGGACCTGCTGGTCATTGTCCACGGTTGCGTCCAGCCTTGCCCCGCATGCCGCAGAAGCAGCCGGCCAGGTCTCGTTCAGGTGCATGTAGATCTGTCCCCTATCCGCTGAGAAGTTCAGGCTGGCGCTATCGGCATTCAAATTAAGGTTGGTGTTCAGGTAGCTGCTCGTGCCGTTGCCCTTGAAGCCTTCATTCGCCGTAAAGGTTGGCGAATTGACTTCTGTACAGTTGTAATTGCCGTCCGGGTCCTTCCAGTTGATTTTAGCAAAATCCCGCCCGCCATCAGTGGCAAAGACATAGAGCACATCAAGGCTGTCCCATACGCCAATGGCCTTCAAGTCTTCGACAAAAGCATTGCCGGAGTCCCGCACCGTCTGGCTGGGCAGCGTATAGCCCTGCGTGGTGGCATAATCCAGTATCGCCTGATAATCGGCATCGTAGCCCGGCCCGCCACCGCCACAGGAAGACGGGCAGCTGCCGCCGCAGTCCACGCCGGTTTCGTCCCCGTTCTGTACGCCGTCCGAGCAGGTCGGCACGCCTATGAGGCTATTGCCCAGGCTGCCGTAGGTCCAGTAGTACTGCCCATCGTACCAGAAGTCCTGGATCAGGCTGCTTTTCAGATTTATGCTGCCGATGGGCATGCTGTCCAGCACATACAGGAACTCTTCCGGGAAAGTCACCGTATCGTTGAGCCCGACTTCGGTAAACATCAGGGAATACTCCGCTGCCACGCCGGATGCCGGGTTGGAAGGCACGACCTCCCAGCGGTCGCGGGTGCCCATATTGACTTTGAACAGCCCCTCTTCCTGCCCGCCGAAGTCGTAGCGCAAGGTGAGGCTGTCGTTGGGGACCTGCACGGCCGGGTAGCCGCTGCCACCGCCCGGCGTGACCGTAGCAAATTCTAAGGCAGTGCCGCCTGCGTTTACGCGCACATACTTGCTGCCCTCCCCGCTCAGGGAAGCGGGCGTATCGCTCAGCCCGGTGAAGGCGCTGGCCCCGCCACCGGCTACGGCAGCAAATTCCAGCCCGTTTTCTGTGGCATTCACGCGCACATACTGCCCGCTCTGCCCCGTATAGCTGCCCGGCGTATCCGACAGGGCGGCAAAAGAAGTGTTGCCGCCCGTGCCAGAATCCGTGATCAAATAGCCGTTGGCGTCAAAGGCCAGGTAACCGGCGGCGGTGCCGGTGAATGCCGTGCTGGACGTGTACTGGTTGAGCCGGGCCTGCCCGCTGGCGAGCAGCTCCAGCTTGACTGTGGCGTCGGTGCCAAACTTCAGCTTGCCGGCCGCCAGGTTGTTGATAAATGAAAAGTCGTTGTCTGCGCTGCTCAGGTAGCCCACCCGCCCCAGCAGGCTCGTATTGCGCCCCCGGTAGAACTCCAGCAGGGGCGTCGCGCACTGATCGGTACTGCAGCTGTCGCTGAGGCGCATGGTCATATTCGGGCTGTACAAATGGAAGCTCGCGCCAATGGTCGTGCTGCTGAAGTCGCCAATGCCAATACTGCCCCGGTGGTAGTTATTGGAGGTATTATCGGCAGCCAGGCTGGTGGAGTTTTGTACCTGCCAGATACCGCCGCCGCTGCCGGAAGGGGCATAGACCTCCCACCGGCTGCCTATGGGCGCTGTAGCGTCATAGACGTACACTACGCTGTTGACGGTGTCAAAAGCGATAGAGCAGCCGTATTCCTGGTTCTGCGTCTGCATGCTCAGGATGTTGTCGGGGTCGCCGGTGGTCTTGCACACCCCAGCGCCCCCGGCCAGGGCCTGCCCCTTTACCTGGAGGGCCGAAAAGCAAGCCAGCAGAACGAAGGCATAAAACTTCATGGATGAGTGTTGCCCGGTTAAGAAATATTCTTGTGCTAAAATGCGCGGCGCACCTTGGTGCCGGCCGGCAGCCCCATGGTATTGCCTGCGGAGGTGTAGAAGTACTCCCCGATGGCTACGCCCTGCACGCCTGCATCGGCATGGTCATCGGCTTCCACCGCCGCGAATTCGGTATTGATGATATTGGCGCCGTTACTGCCGTTGGAGGTGATCTGTATACCGTCCCCTTCGATGAAACTGACGGTGCCCCCGTCGATGGCGTCCACGTCTGAAAGGCTCACCGCGGCGGTGCCCGTAGCCACGCCGATCGAGATGGTCTGTGCCTCGTTATTGGCATCGCCGTCAATGGTCACGGTGCCGCCATCGGTCAGGCTCAGGTCGTTGCCGGAGATGGACAGGTCCTGCGTATCGGTATTGTCCAGGTAGGCGCTCAGGTCGACCGGGGTCGCATCCTGAGTCAGGCTCAGGGTGTTGCCGGCCAGGCTGAGGTCCTGCACCTCATCCGTAGCATTTGAGGGGCTGCTGTTGGTGATCGTAAAGTTGGGGTACGTGCCGGATACGCTGATGCCGGTGCCCCCGGTAACGCCCACTGTTTGGTCGGGCGCGGTGTTGGTGATCTGTATATTGCCGGACCCGTCATCGGCGATGTCAATGGCGGTGCCTTCCACCACGTCTACGCTGCCGCCCCCGTCGCTGAGGGTGAAACGCCCGGTCGCCCCATCGGGGAAGGTATTGGACAGCGTCTGCAGCTCGTCCGTGCCGTTAGAGGTAGCTGTATTGGTAATGGTGAAGTTGCCGTTGCCGTCATCGGTAATGCTGATGCCCGTACCGGCAGTTACCCCTTGCACAGGCGCGATGTCGATAATAGGCACAGAGATGTCCCCGATGTCGGTATCGGTCTTTTCATCGTACAGGTCAAAGACCAGGTCGGTGCCGGATACCCGTGGGTTGTCCAGGCGGGTGTCGGTATCCACCACATCAGACAAGGGCACGGCGGTCCACCGGTTGCCGGAAGTAGCTGTGGAGTCATAGAGGTAGAGGGCCTGATTGGTATTGTCCCAGGCCATCACGCACTCGTAGCGCGCGTCCTGCTGCTGCATGGAAGGGATGTTGTCCGGGTCGCCGTCGACCACGCAGACCCCGGAACCGCCGGTAATGCTTTGTGCAAAAGCCATTTGAGCGAAGAGCAGTAGCACGGCAATAGAAAATAGCTGTTTCATAGTTTGATTCAGGTTGATATTGTCAGGATGAAAAAATCAATATGCCCGGATGATGAGCATACCCCAGGGGGCGCCCATGGTGTTGCCCAGCTGAGCTTTGTAGGCCCCGCCGAGGGGCACGCCATTGCCTGCTGCATCCGGGTGGTTGAGGTAATAATCGTAAAATCCGTAGGGCGCTGCTTTGGTGCCGTCACCCCGGAAAGCCCCGCTAAAATGAAGGTTGCCGGGGGGCTGTGGGGTGCCCGTTACCCGTGCGTTGTAGGTATCGATAGCCGCCTGCAGCTGCGCGGTACTGCCCGTGCTGCCGAAGGGGTTTTGCGGCACCGTCTCCCGCCCGTTTGGATCAAATGCCAGCACCTGCCCGATTGGCGGGCCATTGGTAGCCGTATATTCATTGGTGATTTCGGTAACAGTCAGATCCGCACTGAAAAAAGTGGCGTTCTCTACCGCAACCACCTGGTACAACTGCTCTGTGCCCGTGAATAACCGGAAAGTGTCTGCAATTGCCAGGGGCAGGTAGCCAAACCCGGTCTGGTCTGCATGGAAGCTGACCGTTGCCGTGTAGGTCGAATCGTCTACAACGGACCAGGCAGGGATTCCATTGGAGACGAGGCGGAACTGTGCCTGGGCAGTGAAGCCCAGGCATAGCAATAGCGCTGTTGCGAAGTGTTTCATAGCTTTATATCTGTTTCATTCCCGGCCTGGCATGGCCTTGCCGGGGTGTTTTTTCCTTACCGGAGCTCCACGTAAAACCCAGCTGAGCCGAAGCCATTCAGCCCCGGGATGGTTATCGTGGTGATGTTGCCGGATACCGACTGTGTATGTACTGTTGCAGTAAGCTGCTGGTCGATCAGCGCACCGGCAGCGCTATAGAGCTGTACCAAAAAGCGGCGCCCGTAGCCGTTTGCAGTATTGTCCACCCGTAGCGTCATTTCCTGGCTGGCATTCAGGGTAGTGTTATTGCCGTAGACGGTCAGGGTACTGAGGTGGGCGCCCGCTTGTGCAGCGAGTGTATATTCTCCCGGTGCCGGGTTGCTCAAGGCTGAAGGGATGCCGCCCAGCCGCCCGGCTTCCACCGTTAAGGCTCCGGCGCTTAGGCTGTCCCTTTCAAAAGCGCTGCCACCGCCCGCCTGCCCGGTTATGGTATATGGGTCGGCAGCAGTGCCTGAACCGGAGATGGTGATGTTAGCCCCGGCGTTCAGTTTCGTCTCCGAGCCATCGGCGATATCATTGGCAACTGCAATAACATACGGGTTGGCAGTAGTGCCTGAGCCCGTAAGGGTGATATTAGCTCCGGCATTCAGTTTCGTTTCTGAGCCATCGATAGAGGGGCTGATGGCATTAATGATGTAAGGGTCCGGTCTTGTGCCCGAGCCGGTAACGGTGATGTTGGCACCGGCGTCCAGAATGGTTTCTGAACCATCTGCAACATCATTGTCCGCTTCAATAAGGTACGGGTCAGTGGCTGTGCCTGAACCGGTGATCGTGACATTTGCCCCGGCGCTGAGCTTGGTCTCTGAGCCATCGGGCGCCTGTACCGCTGCATTGATAATGTAGGGGTCGGCTGTGGTGCCAGAGCCAGTAACGGTGATATTAGTACCAGCATCCAGGATAGTTTCTGAGCCATCGGGTGCCTGTACGGCGGCATTGATAATGTAGGGGTCGGCGGTAGTGCCCGAGCCGGTGACCGTGATATTCGTTCCGGCATCCAGTTTGGTTTCTGAGCCATCCGCAGTGCCCCCACCAGCTGCGATTACATAAGGGTCAGCCGCTGTGCCCGAGCCGGTGACCGTGACATTCGCACCAGCGCTCACCTTAGTCTCAGAGCCATCAGCAGAAGAGCCGCTGGCGGCGATAACATAAGGGGACGCAGCGGTCCCGGAGCCGGTAACCGCCACATTAGGCCCTGCGCTGAGCCTGGTCTCAGAACCGTCCGGGGCAACCGACAGGTTCAGCCGCCGGGTGATTTCCTGGAGCAGCGCCCGGAGCGTGACTGGCTCGTCCAGCCCTTCTACGAAAAACCACTGGTCTTCGTAAGCCCGCTGGTTGCGGCCGCTGATCTTTAGGCCTGTGATCTGGTCAATTGTTTTGCTCATCCTTTTTGTCTTTTATCGATTGGTGGTGCCGCTCCTGGTCCTGAGACAGCCCCTGCCGGTGCCATTCTTCTTTACGGCGCTCGTCGTTGCGTATTGAAATCACTTTGTACACATGGTAGGCAATGGAACTGGCGACCATGCAGACGGACATTACCGCCCCAAAAACGACCTCGTGGTTCTCAAAGAGCCAGTACAGGGCGGTGCCTGAAAACCCCAGCTTTGTGCTGCCATAGGCAAAGAATTCATGTATTTTCATTCTGCTAACCATTCCGGGCCTGTTTACTTTCTGGCTGCGATAAATGCAATCACCCCAACCAGTACTACGAATGCAATCACGATGCCCCCAAGGAGGATCTCCAGGGTGTAATCCTCCTGCTGGAAATCCGCCGGGCTCAGCCATTCAGGCAGGTTCTCCCACCTGGCGCGCATCGGCGTGGTGACCGCTTCAACAGCGGTGTTGTAAAACGTAAATACCGAATCCACCGCACCGGCTACCGCGCTAATCGGGTCAGCTGCCATACCGCCCCCGCTTGCTACTATCTGCTCCTCCATCAGGCTCGTATTACCATGATCAAAACCACCAGTGCAGCGAGCAGCATCAGGCCGCCACCAAGGATCACAGGCGCATACTTTTTCAACTCCTCATCCTGCCGCCCCCGGTCGTCCAGAGGGTCGAGCAGGGCTTCCACCGAACTGCCCGCTCCCGGGCAGGGGTCATAGCCATAGCTGAGTATGATCAGGGCATCATCCACATAGTTGCCCGAGCACAGGAACTCCTCCCGCGAGAAGCTAATGTTGTTATTGCACAGCTTCCGGCACTGCCGCTCTATATCGGGCTGCTGTCCAAACCAGCTCCGGCAGCGATTGCGGCACTCCTGCGCCCGGCACCATTTCCCGCCTATGCAAAATGCCATGCCTTTATGCTTTTTTCATGATCACCGCCATCAGGGCAATGAGCAGGATGAACAATAGCAGGTAGCCCATTTTAATGCGGCAGAGCCAATCCGGGAGCACATCCGCACAACCGAAGTAGGCCCCCAATGGGCTCCCTAATCGGAACCCCGGCCTGGAAGGCAGATTGATCTGTACGTCAGGCTTTCCATCCCCATCTTCATCAGAAAAACCGCTGCCTGAATCCATGTCAAATACCGCCCGATAGGCATCCTCGATCTCGCTCAGAATCTCATCCGTGCTGAGTTCTCTGCCTTCAATTTTCTTCACCATCACGGCATCCTCTGATGCACCGTCAAGCCTGCGCAGGAAAACGTACGCAGGGTAAATGTCTACTCCGAACTGCCCGGGCTGCACAACGCAGTCCGACAGATTATCGAGCGCACATGACATGCCCGGCCAGCTTTGGTCTGTATAGAGGCTTTCTCTCAGGGCATCCTGAAAGGCGTTACTGGCATCGTGTTCGCGCTCGTAATAGAATAAGACCGGGAATATCATGCTGCGGTGTTTCGTACGCGGTTTTCAATTTCTTTCACATCCAGGTTGCTCCCCGGGCAGCTTTTCGAGCTGTGCTCGTTATGCCCGGTAATGCGCAACTGCCGGCCAAGCCGGCCCTGCAGGTATCGTATCAGCTTCACCGCTGCGCCGACCTGCTCCGGGGGCGGCTGCTGTATGTCGTAATTGCCCGTCAGGCAGATGCCCACACTGCGGGTGTTCTCTCCGCTCGTGTGGTTACTAACGGTCTTCAAAAGCTGGGACTGCTCGATGCTGCCATCCTTGCCGATCACGTAATGGTAACCGATGCCAGCCCAGCCGTTTTCCTCCACGTGGTACCGGGCGTATGCCTTCGCATTGCCCGATGTTGTCAGGCTGTGGTGAATGACTACGCTATCAATCTGTGACAAGTCGCGGATATCGTAAGTCTTCCACCAGTGGCGCTTCAGCCGGTACACTACATTCGTGATTGGTATGCCGTAAGCCTTTGGGCGTACGATCTGGCCAATCAGGTAGAGCATGAGCAGCGCCACCATAGCAATCATCAGGTATTTCTGCCAGGGCTTCATACCGCTTTGCGGACCTGGGCTTGTAGCAATACTGCATAATCCCGGATCAAATCTGCCCGGTCGGTGCCATTGACTACCCGGCGGGCATTGTAATAGTCCGTTTGTACCAGGTTGATGTAGCGGCTCAGGGCCCGGCGGGTGAATTCCCCCTTTATCATGCCGTACACCAGGATATCCGCTGCGTAGCGGGGCTCCAGTGCAAGGTCAGGGCTGCCTACCAGGTCAATGCCCAGGAAGTTGCTCATCTTTTGGTAATTGCTCTTCCAGGTCAGCTGTACAAAGCCACGCCCGTAATAGCCCGATGCCCAGTACCGGTCTTGTAACTGCCGCAGCCACGTTTGGCTGCTGCCGGCCCGGCGCTCCCGCACCGGCTTGAGCTTGCTTTCATGCCAAGCAGTAGCCAGGATGTAAACCAGCTTTCTGTAGTCCCCATCACCGTATTCCCGGAAAGCCCGGAGAATCTGCTCCACGCTGTCCCGCTGTGCACTGCCCAGCTTTTGCCAGGCCGCCTCTGCCGCGTCTATCCAGATGTCATTGCGCATGAATAGCTTGTTGTCGAGCTGCCGCGCCTTTGCTATTGCTGATGTGGACACCAGCAGCAGGATGAGCACGAACACTCCGATGATGGTATGTTTTTTCCAGTTCTTCATAACCCAAAGCAGCCGCGCTTCCATAGGCCGGGCAGCTGCCCCTATCCGGCGCTTTTGTTACAGCGGGCCTAGCTCCCCGCCCGCTTTCTGCTTGCCGCCGCACCCGCAGTCCTCTTTGCGGGCTGCGAAGTAGATCACTGCCCCAATCAGGGCCAGCCCGATCAGGATAGCAGGGCCGTATTTCCAGATGAATGCCATAGTGTTGTCCTATTTTTCCACCGAACGGCGGTAGCTTAAAAATTGTAAAGCCAGCCCAATCAGGGCAATGGCGATCGTTATGATGGCCGCATACTTTTTGATAAATGCCATGACGGTTATTTTAAGGCCGCGCGGACATATAGCCGGTAGCGGCCCAGGTTGGCCAGGAACGTATTGTTCACGTTGCGCTTGCGGGCATCAACGAAGTACGTTTTCCCACCGGTAACCGGGAAAAAGCCAGACTTGACCGCTGCGTCCAGCGCACTGCCGGAAAGATTACCGGTGCCTTCACTGCCCGCGACAACGCTATTGTCAGACAGGTCGAGCACCCGGATATCCAGTGGGTCGCCACTACCATTTGGGTCGGCAGCTTCCACCACAGCCATCGCTTCCAGCGTGTAATTGCCGTCCAGCCCGAGTTCTTCGAGCGTGGGCACGTACACGCCCCGTATGCCGCTGACCCCCGGGTTTGTGCTGATCCAGGCTTCACCGGCGAGCGTAAAAATGTAGCTCGGTGCCGGGGCATACTGCGTATGGATAGCCAGTGCCATCTGTTTGCCGGCCGCAGCCCCTAGGGCTTTGATATAGTCTATCAAGCTGGCCACTTTGCCGTTAGACAATTGAACCTGGCTGATGTAGCCGCCGTTGGCTTGTTGCTTGATCCTTTGCATCACGCTGCTTTTTTCAAAATTTGGATAAGCAGGCTCTTGCTTTGCATGACAGCGTTATCTGTCCCGGCAGCTGTTACCAGCCGGATGTCATGCGCATAAGCTTGCCCGGGCACAATAGCGAAAGCCGCCGGGCTTTTCACGATTACGTCCTGGGAAGAAGAAGTCAGGGTTGCAGCTACTTCGCTTGCCGCGACCGCTTTGCCCGACGCCGTTACCAGGCGTACCCGGACCTCTTTATCGGGGTTATTGGTACGGGCATTGACGATCAGGACCGCCTTCATCTCGTAGTTCCCGGCATCGAAGCCAAGCTCTTCGAGGGTGGGCACATGCAGTACCTTAGTAGGCGGCTGGGCCTCAGAAAAGGCGTAAGTGTCAGCGGTAACAGCAGCGCTGCCTACGCTGTCACTGATGTGCAGGGCGTCTACTATCTCGCCAGGGTTGCCCGTGGCTGAGGCGCTCAGCGTCTTCACGTAGTCGACCAGGCCGACCACTTTGCCATCAGACAGCTGCACCTGCGGTTCATATCCACCTGGGACTTTGCTCTGGATGGTATCCATTTTTCGTTGTAGTTGATCAGCACCGCATATACCCGGCTACCGGAATTTCCCAATGCGGGAGTGCTGAGGTTGAAGTAATGTAAGCCTTGATCTCCCTTTCGAAGTGCTTCACGTAACTGCTGCGGGGCTCTACGCCGATAGCCTTGAAAAAGCCATCTACGAAATGCCGCCGGGCTTCATCATCAGGGTCGAGCCCTAAGTATTGCTGCCGGGCCGCACCGTATGCCCCCCAGTCCGTTGACAGGAAGCTGCCTGACCATCCGATGAAATCTAAAGGCACAGAAACACAGCCGCTTCCAGTAGCCGGGGCGCCCTCCCCTCCCCTTTCACGGCGGTAAAAGATCAGGCCCAGCCCAAGCAAGGCAATGGTTACTGCGATAACGATGCCTACAGTCTTGCTCATCAGGTCAGGATTTTCGCATAAACAGCCATCACCAGGATGCCTGCCAGCAGGAGCACCAGCCCCAATATGACAGCGCTTTCCACATCGAATGCGATGTTGACGGTAATGCCGTTTTGGATCAGTTCAAGGATATCGCCCATCAGGCTTTGATTTTAAATTAAGGGCTGCCCGGATTATTACCTGGCTTTCTTCGCTTCTACTTTGTCAGCGACGTACATCGCTGTCAGGGTCCCCAGCACGACAGCCAGGAAGACCGGCACGAATGCCTTTAAAATGGTATTTGCGCTCATTTCGCTTAGATTTTGATGATTTTGAATTTGATCAGCAGGATCCCAATCAGCGTAACCCCGATAGCAATGCCTGCGATCTTCCAGTTTTGCTTGCTCTCTGCCCGCTCATCCTTAGTCAGCGTATTAGGCACTGGGCCAGATATAGAATTATCCAGCTTAGCCTGGGCAATGAGCCTGTCGTCGCTAGTCGTGCTCCCGCTTTGGTAGGCATAAGCACTGTTGCTGTTGTTGTTCAGCGCGTCAAGGTGCTGGTTTTTCAAGGCGACCTCCTGTTGCAATCTGTCCATGCCTATTTTTTCAGTATGACGATGAGCAGGATCGCCACGACGACGACCACTGCCAGGATGATATAGATTGAAGGGCCAGAAGATGGTTGCTGTGGGGGTGGCTGTACCACCGTAGCGCCCTGGGGGCACTTTTCCGGGTTGAACAAGCAGGCAACACTTACTGCTGTATCGGCAAGGTCCTTGTAATTATTCCCCAGCCAATTGAGCAAGCCCCTGCTCCGGCCCGTGCCCGGGGCTGGGCTTACCGCATCAGGATTTTGAAGGTCCAGTGCACCGCTTGTATCAATGATATAGCTCATTCTTCCGGCTCTCGGTTATTGCTTACGGCCCAGCTCTGCTACCTGGTAAAAGCCCCAGGTGACCGTGATACCAGGCTCCTGCATGTACACGAAGGCAGTCCGGTTGGTAATGATGATGTCGTTGGCGAAGGTGTTGATGTTGAGCTGGTATTGCCCTTCATGCACGCCCATGTCCGGGAAGATCGTCTTCAGCAAGCGGGGCTTGGAGCCCTTGCTCGCATCATAGATTTCAATCGGGCGGGCATACTGCTCAAGCGCGTTGGTAGCGCAGCAGTTGCTGTTCTCATTGGCATGCTCCGTGATGCGCATTTTCAGCATGTCCAAATAGGAGCTGTTGTGCACCATATCGTTCAGCAGGAACTGATAATGAGAGGTCAGGCCAGTGATTTCTACATCCGGGCCTATAAATTGGTTATAGCCCAGCTGATAGCCCTGGGAGCCGTCGAACAGGATAACCTGCTGAGGCTCTTCGGCCTCTTTGGTAGAGACCTTAACAGCGAAGTAGGGGTCAGTCTGTACAGACTGGATTACCCGCGTGTCAGCGCGCTCGCTGACGTTGACCGTCGGGCGGCCGATCATATTGCTTTGCGCCTCAACGGTCTTCTGCTGGACAGCGCCGTTGGCCGGAGCAGCAGCGGCAAGGTTTGCCGGGAGTTTCGTGCGTCGAACCATTTTTCTTGTGGTTGGTGAACAGTCGATTATTGACGTAATAATGAGACCACAATATCACCATACGGGCACCGCACCTGCAATACTTTCACGGCAACGGTAGCCGTGCAGGTACCGTCCGCCCTGCGGTGCGCAGTAGAGGGCATACGAGCGCGGGGAGGGATGTCGGTGTGACACAGGTTTTCTCAATGCTACCTTTGTATCTCATCCGGCGCAACTGTTTGTGCAAACCTTTACAGCATGCCTGCTCGCGCATTTGGTTCATAACCAAACAGCAAGGAGATTTACCACACCTCGTAGGATGCCTGTCTCCGCCGTTGATTAAGCCTCATTGTTCTTTGCCCCATATCAAAGATTTAATCAATCAGTATGAGGAAACTGCCACCATTTACTTTAGCCCCTGCCCATAGCAAACCTGGCTTAGTGTGCCGAAATAACTAGATAAACTCATTTCAACAACATGAAGCCAGACTCTACTTTTTTTACAAAGTTACCACCCTGCCAAGCCTGTCTCAGTCCGCTCGCGCTATATTCTCCATACTTGACTTGCCTGGGCTTCTTACAGCCCTGTGGAATTACGCCTGCATGCTATGCAAACAAAAAGCCCCACACCAAATACCGGTGCGGGGCGCTTTAAATGAGCACAAACTGTTACGTAATCAGTCAGGAGCAAAAGCGGGGCGTAAAAGCACCTTACGCCCCGCATGCTAATACTCGTAGTAAAACATCTTACAATCGCTATTCCACGATTACCATGCGCTTCGTCGCGCTGTGCGTACCGGTGCTGACCGTGTACTGCACTACGCCTGTCGCCATCGCAATCTGCATCAGCCCATGCTTCGCCTTTTGGCAGGGTGACCGAACTATATACGTAGTCACAGATTTCCAGCGGGCTGCTGCTATCAACTACTTCGGAACCATCTGTGACACCATCCCCATCGGTATCCGCTTCTAACGGATTGGTACTGTATGTATCTGCCTCCTCGGCATTCGTAAGCCCGTCGCCGTCACAGTCCGTATCAGGCCCGGAAACGGTGACCGTTACCTCACAGTTGTTGCTGTTGCCACTGCCGTCCGTTGCCGTCAGGGATACGGATACCTCACCGATATCCGAGCAGCTAAAGGAGGTCTGCGACAGTTGCAGCATCGGTGTGCCACAGTTGTCTGTGGTTCCTGTATCAACGTCCGAAACGTCAATCGAAGCAATGCCCATTTCATCTAGTTCGACTGACAGGTCAGTGCAGGACATCACTGATAAAAGCGTATCTTCCACCGTCACCGTGCACGTGCACGTAGCTGTATTGCCAGCGGGGTCCTCTACCGTCAGGGTCACCGTGTTGTCACCAAAGTCCGAGCAGCTGAAGCTCGTCACGTCAAGGGAGCGGGACTCTATGCTGCAGTTGTCGTTGCTGCCATCGTCTATGTCATCAACTGTGACCGATGCCGTGCCCGATGCGTCAAGGTACACCGTATGGTCCGTACACAATGCGTCAGGGTCTATATTGTCTTCCACTGTCACGGTTGAATTGCAAAAGTCTTCATTCCCGCACTCGTCAGTGACAGTGAGGGTAACCGTCATCTCACCAATGTCATTACAGGTAAAAGAGTACTCTGAGAGTTCAAAAGTCAAATTTGCTGAATCTGTAATATCATCTGTAGTTGCAATCGATGCATTTCCGACGGCATCCAAAGATACTGTAACGTCGTTGCAAAGTGACGTGGGAGCAACCGTATCTTTATAAGAGTTATCCGAAACTTGAGGACCGGAACCCACCCACAAAGTAACAGTTAAGTCCCCGTCAATAAGTGACGAAACATCAGCAGAAATAGACTGTAAGCTGCTAGATACAGTCCCAATAACGACTACCGGATCCCCTCCATCGCTATCCGTAATGACTGCACAATAATGATCACCTATTGTCGCTCCGGACAAAGAGAGAGAAATGTCATCTTCCATATCACTATTTATACAATCATCATCAAAACTGACACTATATGCCGAAACCTGAGATAACGTGCTTTTTTCAGTAACATCATCACTGACCTTTCGCACGCGAAAGATTTGGAAAATTGATTAATAATGTTGGGGCAGTTATCTTGCAGCTCAAAGGAGCGCAAGATGAAAGACCCAAAGTTACTTGACTTGTATTCGGACTATCTGCTGGCATCGTTTCGCATGGCGACAGCCACCGGCTTGTCCGAGCTGACCGATCAGGCACTGAGCCATGACAAGATCAGCCGTTTTTTAGGGCAGGAAGCCTTCACGGCAAAGGACTATTGGCGTTGCATAAAGCCTTTGGTACGTAAAGTGGAGCACCCGGACGCGGTCATCAAGATAGATGACACGATCGAGGAGAAGCCGCACTCTACGGAGAATGAAGTGGTCACTTGGCACTGGGACCACTCCAAGAAGCCGAAAGCGGGGCACACCAAAGGGATCAACATCCTGAATTTCCTTTACCAGAGCCCACAGGGCATAGAGCTGCCTGTTGCTTTTGAGATCGTGCGCAAGTCGCAAGAATACGTGGATGCCAAAAGCGGGCAGGTAAAGAAGCGCAGCCCCCGCAGCAAGAACGAGATGCTGCGCGACCAGCTTTTTGCACTTGTCAAATACAACCGCGTGCCCTTCCGCTATGTGGTATGGGACACTTGGTTTGCTGCCAAGGAGAACTTCGAGTTCGTGCATTATGAGCTGGGCAGGCATTTCATCAGTGCCTTGAAGAGCAACCGCAAGGTCGCCCTTAGCATGGAAGACAAGCTGGAAGGCAAGTTCCACCGAGTCGACGGGCTAGAACTGCAAGCAGGCCAGGCCATTACTGTTTACCTCAAAGGGCTGGATTTCCAAGTCCAGTTGGTCAAGCAGGTCTTTATAAACCAAGACGGCTCAACTGGAGACTTGTACCTGGTCACCAACGATCTGGAGCTAAGCGGCCCAGCTATCTGCACAACCTACGGGACACGCTGGGGAGTGGAGGTATTCCACAAATCGCTCAAACAAAACGTGGGGCTGGAAAAGTCCCCCACCAAGCACGAGACATCCCAGTGCAACCATGTTTTTGCTGCCATGATTGCCTGGACCAAACTGGAACTGCTGGCTGCAAAAGAGCAGACCAACCACTTTGCCCTCAAAACCAAAATTTATGTCAAAGCCCTCAGGGCGGCTTTCCAAGAGGTGCACAGGCTCAAAGCCTATGTCCCTAAAATTGGACCGCCGGATGGGCTAGCCACCCCTCTTTTGGGGTAAGGCCTTGATTAACTTGTTCATGCGAGTGCTTTTTCAGTGCCACGCACTGGGCGGGCTTGCTGTGCCAAGCACCCTGAGTACTGCTAATTTTTTCAATTGTCATAACCTTTCGCGTGCGAAAGGTCAGATCATCATTCCCGTTCTCAGAAATGGATACTTCGCAATTGACCTTAACAGGTTTATCTAGGGCATCCTCAAAAAGTCTGACAGCCTCTGCATCCCTTTGCTAGCAAAGCGTTGCAAGTATCATAAATTGCCAAGTAAAGGCCAAAAGTGCAAGGAAAAAGCCCTATTTTGGCAAAAATCCTTGCACTTCGATGATCACCTATACACCAGCCAGCGAGCGTACATTGTCACTGTTTAAGACCCCTTTCGAGCAGAAGCTCGACCCTTCCAACCGATGGGTAAGGATGGCAGGGGTAATGCCCCCATGACGAAACATTCGTTTGTCAGGGTCAGAGACATGGGACGAGATGGCCCAGGTGTTCTTCAAGCACATGAGCGAAGGGCACGGCCGTGCGAGCATAGACCTGCGCATCATCCTCGGGGCACTGCTGGTCAAGCATATAGAAGGCATCTCCGACGAAGACACGATACAGTATATCCAAGAGAACATCTATGCCCAGTACTTTGTGGGCCTGCCTAGTTTCCAGACGGGCCCGGTGTTCGTGCCGAGCCTTTTCGTGGAGGTGCGCAAGCGGCTCGGGAAGGAAGGTGCCAGGCAGTTGAACGATTTAGTGCTGCGCCAAGCTAAGCGTGCCAAGGCAATCAAGCACCGAAAGAAGCCGTCCAAGGGCGGCGGCCAAGGCCCTGTGCCCCCTGCCGGCACAAGCGCCGAGGAAGAGGTTAGCGGGACAGGGGCAGAAGCCAAGGTGCCGAACAAGGGGACCCTGAAAGTAGATGCCACGGTGGCTCCGCAGCATGTGGGCTATCCGACCGACACCCGGCTTTTGGCCGAAGCGCGACAGTATAGCGAAGAGCTCATTGACAAGCTCTACAAAGGCGGGCTGTGGCAAAAGAAGCCGCGGACTTACCGCCGCCAAGCCCGCAAGGAGTATTTGGCTTTTTCTAAAAAGCGCGCACCGAAAAAGCAGACGGTCAGGCAGGCCCGCGGCAAGCAGCTGCGCTACCTGCGGCGTAACCTGAAGACTATGCACAAGATGCTGGACATGCTGGAAGCAAAAGGCATCGCACCCAGCTGGCAGCACCGGGACTGGCAGCGGCTGTGGGTCATACAAGAACTGTACCGGCAGCAGGATATCATGCACCGCGACGGGCGGCGGCGCATAGACAACCGTATCGTGAATATCGCTCAGCCCTACGTGCGCCCCATCCAGCGGGGCAAGGCGGGCAAAAAGACCGAGTTTGGCGCAAAACTCAATATGTCAGAGACGGAAGGCTTCGTCAGGGCCGACCAAATCAGTTTTGACAACTTCAACGAGGGTGGCTTCCTTATGAGCCAGGTAGAGGCTTATAAAGCCTTGTTTGGCTATTATCCCGAACTGGTACTTGCAGACCGGATATACCTGACCAGAAAAAACCGCAAGGCGCTAAAAGACAAGGGTATACGCAATAGCGGCCTGCCGCTGGGCCGTCGGCCGGCCATGACCCGCAATGAGAAGCAAAAACGCAAAAAAGAACAAAACAAAAGATCAGAAATAGAAGGCAAGTTTGGGCAAGCAAAATCAAAATATGGGCTCGATGATATTAAAACAAAGAGGCAAGACACCTCCATGGCCTGTATAGCCCTGATCCTTATGGCGCTTAATGCCATCAAGCTCGGAAGGGTTTTTTTATGCCCTTTTTATGGGCGTGCCGCAGCCTTGACAAGCAACCTTGGCCGACGATTAATATTAAATCTTACACAGGGCTGCAACCAGGTGCTTTCCAGAACCCAAAACTTAATAATACTTCATCGGCTAGTGCCTGCGGCGCTGACTTTTTGAGGATGCCCTATCTACTTTTCCACTTCCAATTAGCTTGCCATAAGAATGAATAGGCCCAAAACCTATCGAAGAAAAACCAAGTAGCGTACTGATAGCTCCTACTAAGACTTTGTTTAGTAGATTCTTTCTCATGTTCACTTTAATGATTTGTTATCAGATATATATCTTAAAAGAAATATTCAGAGCCTTAAAACCTCATTTCAATTGACAGTTTTTTAAGCGTCTACGCAATAGTAGCATCAGTGAATTGCAGAATCCGAAAAATGTGGAATTTGGTAATAAATTGAGTACCAAATCAGAAAATCGATAATCGCTAAACCCTAATAAACAGAACTTTGCAACATTAATCCACTTGAAACGACAACCCACCTAAACAGGATCATAAAAGTTGGCTGGTTTAGTCTGATGGGCAAGTTGAGAGCCTCAAATGATAAGCCCTCCTATTACTAAATCAAAAGAGCTGTCTCCCCAAAAGGAAGATCAGCTCTTAAGAATAAACAGTACATAAACATATATACTTAACTCCCTCCAACAAAGTAAGAAACCGCCCGGTTTCGGGCGGTTTCCCTTTGTTAGGGAGAACTGCACAAAAGAGAGGCGCATGTACTCACTAGAAACCTAGATAAAAGTGTTGTTACAAACTGTTCGTACTATTAGTACCCCGTACGTCTTCTGTTTAAATTACAATGCTAAAATTAAGTAAGATAGAGTGCAGAAACCGAATAAACAACCGATACATTTCCACTACTTGATCTTTTCACCTCTATATCAATTCCACAACAATCAAACAAAAAACATTGATAACCAAACACTTGAAAACCAACCTCTAAAAACCTTTACGTTGAATATATCAATAGTCCGTGGGGAAAATGACGCATAGCCATAAAAAAGGGGAAAGTTGTAATTTGGGAGTTCCTACACACTCAAACCAACTTTGCCCCTATGAGCGTCAAAGCACTCACGGAACAAATATTACGAAAAATTTCTACAAATAACCGTTGGCAATACCGATTTATGCTGCACTTGTTTCCATTATGGCTAGCCGTTCGAGGCCGGTACAGCTTCACCAACCTTTCGCGCTGGGGCGAATACGGGGAAGATACCTACCGTCAGAACTTCGCCCGCCCCTTCGGCTGGCTGGAGTTCAATGCCGAGCTGGCTTTACAGCAGCTTGGGCAGCACTTGGCTATTGCTTTTGCCCCTTGCTTTGTACCAAAGAGCGGCAAGCATACAGCGGGCATAGGCTACTTCTACTCTGGCTGCGCCGGCCGCGAGCTGCGCGGCCTGGAGTTCCCGGGTGTAGCTGCTGTGGATCTAACGGACAAAGCAGCCCTCCATCTCGAAGCCGTCCAGACAATAGGCCTGAAAGAGGGGGAATCGCAGCTTGCTTTCTATGCACGTATCCTTTGCGAGCGTAAAGAAGCCCTGCTGAGGCTCTCCAGGTATGTCGCTGCGAATGCCTATTTCGCCAGGAAGCCCTTCGTGGATAGGCTGCTTGGCGAAGGGTTCCAACTGATCACCCGCCTGCGCAAGGATGCAAAGCTGCGCTACCTTTATAATGGGCCAAGGCTGAAAAGAAGAAGGGGGCGCCCTAAAACATATGACGGCCGGATCAATCCTTATGCCCTTCGCGAAGACCATTTCACGCCATGCGCACAAGCAGAAGACGGTTCGTGGGTTGCTTACCAGTCCACTGTAAATGTACAGTCTTGGAAGCGCAACGCTAAAGTTGTCATCGTACATCACTTGGACGATCAGGGGCAAGTAAAATCCGCGAAGATTTATGCCTGCACCGATACGGGCATGGATGGCGCAGAGTTACTGCACGCTTACCAGTGCCGCTTTCAGATTGAGTTCCTGTACAGGGATGGCAAGCAACATGCAGGGCTTGCCCACTGCCAGGCACGCAGTCCGCAAAAGCTGCACTTCCATATCAACACGGCCCTCACAGCCGTATCGCTTGCTAAAGCAGCATACTGCCTCAGCACCCCGCCACAGGAACACAAAGCGTTTTCTATGGCAGACGTTAAAACCCAGTATGCCAACGATTTATTGCTGGACCGATTTATTGCCACGTTCGGCATCGGCGCACAGCTTTCAAAAATTAATGGCTCTTCGCCATTAATAGTGGGTTTCGTATTTTTAGCAGATGAAAGACACCGAACTATTTGCAGCAGCCTTAGCGCTAAAATCACCTTGGTATATCAAGAAAATTGACTTTCGAGATACAGCACAGGGAGAAAAGGAACTCCATATCGAAGTAGACCACCATAAGCGGGTCAAATTTGAGTACGAGGGCGAGCTGTGCCCTGTGCACGATCATCAATTGCGGAGTTGGCGGCATCTGCGTTTTTTCCAACATGACTGCTATCTGCACGCACGTGTGCCGCGGGTGAAGACGGAGTCAGGAGAGGTACGCCTGGTAGCTGTGCCCTGGGCTGAGCCGGGCAGCTCCTTTACCCTTTTGTTTGAGCTTGACGTTCTAAAGCTTATGGATAAAGGCATGAGCGCCTCTGCAGTTGGCCGCCACTACAGCTTTGATTCCCGTATAGCTAGCCGTATAGTGGGCCGCCATGTAAGCAACGCTTTGGCTACTCAGGAGCTAAGAACGGTCAAGGACCTGTCTGTCGATGAGACCTCACGAAAGAAAGGGCACAACTACCTGACCATCCTATGTGACCGGCAAGCTAAAAAGGTAGTAGGCGTATCTCGGGGCAAAGACCAAAAAGCTGTAAGCCATGCACTTATCGATATGGAAGCACGTGGCGCAGACAGGGCTACAGTACGGTCAGTGACTCTAGATATGTCACGCTCCTATATCGCGGCCTGTGAGTCCTACCTTCCACAAGCCGAGATGGTTTTTGACCGCTTTCATTTAGTCAAAAAGCTTAATGAAGCTATTGATACTATTCGAAGAGCAGAACAAAAGCAGTTTAAGGAGGCGCTCAAGCACAGCCGGTATTTATGGCTGCGCAATGCCAGCAAGTTATCTCAAAAGCAGCAACAACGCCTGGACTTGTTAAAAGAAGCATTCCCCAATCTAGGCCAGGCCTACCGGCTCAAAGAGCTATTCCGGGAAGTTTTCGATGCGGCTCAGTTCACCAAGCGCCTCAAGCCGCTCAATGAGTGGATAAAGATGGCTTGGGACAGCGGGATCAAGCCCATCCAGGAGTTTGTCAATATGCTCCATGACCATTGGTACGGTATTAAGACCTACTTCAAAAGATTGGCAAATAATGCTTTCGCTGAAGGGGTGAACCTAAAGATTCAGGAAATAAAGAGAATTGCCAGAGGCTATCGGAACCCACACAATTTCATCCTGATGATCTATTTCAAACTCGGAGGACTTGATTTGAAAATCCACTAAATATGGCGAAGAGCCAAATTAATTCCATCCGCGAGCGCTTCCGGGCTATAGGCAAAATTGCAGCCTGATTTGCCACGGACTATTGTTTAGCATAAGCTAGTTTTAAATTTTCTAAGGCAGAGCTGGTATCTTCAAGCTCATCATAGATCATGAAATTCAGGCTGTAAGCCCACATGGCAGCTTGGTGATCACCACTTCGTTGAGCTTCTATCAACAGACTATCTGAAGTTGCAAAAGCTTTTTTAAATTCACCTTTTTCAAGAGCATTTAATGCCAGTAAATAGTAAATATTGTGCAATGGTGTCTGATATATCCTCCCACAATTGGCCGCTCTTTCAAAAAGGGAATCTGCTATATGCAAATTGCGATTTTTATGGTGGTGATAGCCCATTTCGTAATAGGCACCACAAACTATGTCGTATATTTCTAATTCAATAGCCTTGTCTTGATGAGCCAAAAGCCACTCCCAATGAGTTAATGCTTCTTTACCCATCCCTGAATAGGCAAAATATACCCCTGCATTGTACTTACTAATTAAAACCTTTTCCCAATCTCCAGCTCTTTTATAAAACCTCCATGACCTGACTGCCATTTGTCCACTGATAGGCCCCATAGCCTCAAGAAAATAAAACTTAGCTAAGTGATCTGCTATATCCCCTAACAAACCATAATCATCTGTCTGGTTTTCAAACTCCAGAAGTAGTTCAAGAGTGATAATTGCAGAGTCTTGCTGTTCCGTATTGAAGAAGCTTTCGGCTTCGTCCAGTTTCATATGCATGTAGCATTCAAGATCAGACTTATCCCCGGCTGTTGTATAGTTCAACAAACTATCTTGCCCAACTAAATCCTTAATAAGAAAGGACATTACAAGCAGCAAAAAAAATATTGATATTTTTTTTGCTTATCAAATAGTCTGCTTTAATCATACCTTAGGCTCAAGTAGTAAATGCAAGAGGTTAGTGTTGGTCTAAATTTAGCCCCAATATTTGATTGAGAGTGGTTTTGTTCCATGAATAGACAAAACTAGAAGATGGGCCGGAAGTTTGTATTTTTGGTTTTCCACAACTAAAAACTCAAACCATCCGCCCCATGTCAAAGATAAAGAAAGGATCAGCACAAGCGCAGTAAAAAGAAAGATAAATATCGTGTGCCCAATTGGGCTGAGTATAACTGACCACTTCGTATTGCGTATAAAAATGGCAAAAGATGTAATCTCAAAAAAGTGGTAAAGCCTTCTGTTGACTGTCTCAAGAAGCACAAGTCTACCAACCGCTATGTCCAAGATATTGTTTCAATTCCAATCTGGTGCGATTAAGCGGGGTGGAAAAAGCAAAAAGGGACAAGCAAAAAGCAAAGTTTCAATTCCAATCTGGTGCGATTAAGCGGTAGATGTAGCGGGTGTCTAGCATTAGGCTGATTGGTTTCAATTCCAATCTGGTGCGATTAAGCGACGGACGCCGGGCCTTTGCCGTATTCAATCGCTTGTTTCAATTCCAATCTGGTGCGATTAAGCGGAAGGGGAGGCCGCCAAATTCGCGCAGGCCTTCAAGTTTCAATTCCAATCTGGTGCGATTAAGCGCACAGCGCAAACAGAAGAACAGAAAGAAAAAACGCGTTTCAATTCCAATCTGGTGCGATTAAGCGCGGCAGCGTTAAGGATGACTTGGTCGACCTTGTACGTTTCAATTCCAATCTGGTGCGATTAAGCGGAACGGAAGGAAATTTCTTTTGAAGAGTTTTTAGAGGTTTCAATTCCAATCTGGTGCGATTAAGCGCTCTAAACAAGGCAGAACAATCTCGTGCCTGCTAGTTTCAATTCCAATCTGGTGCGATTAAGCGGACAACCCCGATAAATACCGCAACCTGATCTTAGGGTTTCAATTCCAATCTGGTGCGATTAAGCGAAGGTCAACGTCATCTTCGACAGTCCGGAATTCAAGTTTCAATTCCAATCTGGTGCGATTAAGCGCAAACGCCCGGTTCGTAAAAAACTCAGCAGTAGCAAGTTTCAATTCCAATCTGGTGCGATTAAGCGCCTTGTGGCATCCCACCCTACCGTCAACGCTCAAGTGTTTCAATTCCAATCTGGTGCGATTAAGCGCGATAATATCAATCTCATTTGTGGTGCTCAAATCCCGTTTCAATTCCAATCTGGTGCGATTAAGCGGTACCTGGTGTTTGCAGGTCCAATGCGTTGTCGATTCGTTTCAATTCCAATCTGGTGCGATTAAGCGTAGCTTTGCTTCTGTCATTGTTTTGTTGTTTTAGAAGTTTCAATTCCAATCTGGTGCGATTAAGCGATCGTTGAACTTTGTGCAGGCTCCATAGGCTCTGCGTTTCAATTCCAATCTGGTGCGATTAAGCGCCCGATCAGGGCTTCTTTAGCTACCCTCCTACTGTGTTTCAATTCCAATCTGGTGCGATTAAGCGGCAATTGGTTCTGACCAGCAGGGCGCTACATGGTAGTTTCAATTCCAATCTGGTGCGATTAAGCGTTCAAGTTCGCCTGGCGCAGCTGCTTCCCTACCACGTTTCAATTCCAATCTGGTGCGATTAAGCGAATCGACCCAAACAACGATCCGATCCGGGTCAATATCGTTTCAATTCCAATCTGGTGCGATTAAGCGGCGGTACAACCCGAAACGCCCCCGGCGACAAAACCCGTTTCAATTCCAATCTGGTGCGATTAAGCGCATTGCTCGTTATTTAAGTATGTAAATAATTCCGCCGTTTCAATTCCAATCTGGTGCGATTAAGCGATAGAGGCAGGGCAATCCAATAGTGTGGGTCAGTCGTTTCAATTCCAATCTGGTGCGATTAAGCGCCCTGAATTAATTGAAAAGGGAACGGTTTGTCCTCGTTTCAATTCCAATCTGGTGCGATTAAGCGTGTACGGCAACAAACGAAAAGAGGAAGAAAAAAAGGTTTCAATTCCAATCTGGTGCGATTAAGCGGTAAAAGCAGAACTGCAAAATAACGGTACCTTCTAGTTTCAATTCCAATCTGGTGCGATTAAGCGCCTCATTTCCCTGCTCCTGCTCACTTTTGAGCTTAAGTTTCAATTCCAATCTGGTGCGATTAAGCGCAGCAAAGGGTATTTCTTTGCAGGGGTTGCGACTAGTTTCAATTCCAATCTGGTGCGATTAAGCGCAGTAAGCCACGAAGCGCCAACCGTGCGAAGTGCAAGTTTCAATTCCAATCTGGTGCGATTAAGCGCCGCGCGCTAAACGTGCTTGCAGGAGCTGTAACAGGTTTCAATTCCAATCTGGTGCGATTAAGCGGCATCAGCGCTAAGATTGAATTTCTTAGATTCCTTGGTTTCAATTCCAATCTGGTGCGATTAAGCGCGACATTACTGTGCAGACGTTCGCAGCGCCTACAATGTTTCAATTCCAATCTGGTGCGATTAAGCGCACTAGCGACTGATAAGGGTTAAGCCTTGATGTTGCGTTTCAATTCCAATCTGGTGCGATTAAGCGGGGCCACCTGGATAATTGATAACGCCGCAGTGACAAGTTTCAATTCCAATCTGGTGCGATTAAGCGCGGTGGGCCGGGCTGCAAAACCGGGCCCGCTTGTCCGTTTCAATTCCAATCTGGTGCGATTAAGCGTCATAAAGGTCTTTGCTGGTCTGGCTCAAAATAGCCGTTTCAATTCCAATCTGGTGCGATTAAGCGCGGGCGCACAACATCAAATAAGCGCCTTGTTAAGATGTTTCAATTCCAATCTGGTGCGATTAAGCGCTCAATCAGCGGCGATTCCCTATTAAGATTTTCGAGTTTCAATTCCAATCTGGTGCGATTAAGCGTATTCAGCGCTTGCTCGCTATCGAGTTACTTAATCAGGTTTCAATTCCAATCTGGTGCGATTAAGCGGGCAGTACAGGGATTTAGCATGGGCTGATGAGGCAGGGTTTCAATTCCAATCTGGTGCGATTAAGCGATTGAATTCTTTTCTATTTGGCCTCTTCATCGTTCGAGTTTCAATTCCAATCTGGTGCGATTAAGCGAACCAGTAAATTTGCCCGGCATTGGTACGCCCGAGGAGTTTCAATTCCAATCTGGTGCGATTAAGCGTAATTGACGGTGGATATGGTTGGGTAATCATAGACGAGTTTCAATTCCAATCTGGTGCGATTAAGCGCAAATGACATGCGCTCTTCTGTATTCTATTTTGTAGGTTTCAATTCCAATCTGGTGCGATTAAGCGGAGAAATACTGCCATTGTGTTGGGCTGATCGGGAAGTTTCAATTCCAATCTGGTGCGATTAAGCGTCCTTAATGTCAGCATCAAGCCTGTCCCACATCTCGGTTTCAATTCCAATCTGGTGCGATTAAGCGGCACTTACTCTGTTGATGAGTTCGATATGAATGACCGTTTCAATTCCAATCTGGTGCGATTAAGCGAAAGCCGAAAAGAGCAACGTTATTGGTGGAAGGTCTAGTTTCAATTCCAATCTGGTGCGATTAAGCGTGGCAGTTGGCAGCACAGTTCAGGTAATTTTGACAGGTTTCAATTCCAATCTGGTGCGATTAAGCGTCGCGTTGGCTTGGATAAGCTCACCGTCCATGCGGGTTTCAATTCCAATCTGGTGCGATTAAGCGACGGAGCGCGTAGGCGAAGAACTGAGCGTCACAGAGTTTCAATTCCAATCTGGTGCGATTAAGCGACCGCGCGCTGAATGTGCTTGCAGGAGCTGTGACAGGTTTCAATTCCAATCTGGTGCGATTAAGCGCAGGAGAGACAGGTAGTACGTACACTATAACAGCAGGTTTCAATTCCAATCTGGTGCGATTAAGCGGGCGCCACGGAGTGGTTTGCGCTAGGGTTCTTCGCTGTTTCAATTCCAATCTGGTGCGATTAAGCGAGTTGCTTGATGTCGCAAGGCAGGTTTTACCTGATGAGTTTCAATTCCAATCTGGTGCGATTAAGCGGACAGCTCGTGTTGGTTCTCGGCTGATGATGTTGGGTTTCAATTCCAATCTGGTGCGATTAAGCGCTATACGAACGACAGCAAAGGCAGTTGGCAGATTGGGTTTCAATTCCAATCTGGTGCGATTAAGCGTTAACGACCCGATAGGCGCTATCGAAGACCTATGGGGTTTCAATTCCAATCTGGTGCGATTAAGCGGGTGGCGGACGTGTTTCTGGATGGCGCAGTGAACCAGTTTCAATTCCAATCTGGTGCGATTAAGCGTAGACATCGCAAAGGATGGGCTCCAATTGCAAAACGGGTTTCAATTCCAATCTGGTGCGATTAAGCGGACAACAGCCGTGATGGTTTTGTATATTGCGACAGTTTCAATTCCAATCTGGTGCGATTAAGCGGGCCGGTAAAGCCTATGTGTAAGTAACTAAAGATTAACTAATTGTCAAAGAACGTTGAGCCTTTTTGGCTCCGGTTTCTCGTCGGCCGCCGGTAAACTGATTTTGCCGCGAGGTCGACGACTGGCTTAACATATTGATGGCCAATATTTTGAGTGTTTCAACGGGCATCTGTTTCATACTGTACGCATCTGCAGGCAATGGGTCGACGCGCGCTACAAAAACTGGTCGATCTCATTTTTCTCCAGCCCGATCACCTGCTTGTCCAGCCACCGCTCGTTCCTACTGCTAAAGATAATGATACTGTCGTAAGATTCATCCATAACCTGCCGGGCTTCGAAGATCATTTCCTTGAGCTTGAGCTCGCTGATGGCGCCTTCAAAGACGGAGTTCTGAATCCAGTTGAGGTAGCGGCGGCACAGCTTCAGCATTTTGCCGACCCGCTTTTGATGAACATCGTAGACCAGGATTACATACATTACCACCAGATTTTGAAGGGTTCAAACTGAGGCTCCATTTTGAGCAAGTGCTTTGCTAGTTTGTAGCAGTCCAGGCGGAGTAAGTGCCGGTAGCTGACCTTGCGCTCCAGTTTCCGGTGCTGTATCGTCTGTTGCAGGCGTTCTTCCCAGGCTTGTACCACCTTTTTCCGGCCCGCTGGCGATAGAAAGCAGGCATTGTCTACCCAATCGAAGTGTTCTGGGCGGATTTCCCTGCGGTTGCATAACCGGAAGATTAGCCGGTCTACCAGAATGGGCTTGAAAATTTCGGAAATATCCAAGGCCAGGCTGAAACGGCGGGTGCCTGGTTCGTGCAAATAACTCAGGGTAGGGTTGAGCTGTGAATTGTAGATGGCATCAAGGCATACAGTATAGCAAAGTGAATTGCCAAAACTAATCAGTGCGTTGAGCTCGTCTGCTGGTGGCCGCTTGCGTCTTCCCTTCCATTCAAAAGTATCAATGATGCTATCAAATGACTGGTAGTACGTTTGCCGGGCATTGCCTTCCAACCCCATCAAATGCCCCACATCCTTTGCATTTGGCAACTCTGCTTTCAGTTGCTCGACCTGCCTGATAATGTCGCGGAGCTCCCGGCCGCGGTTTCCGTAATACTTTAAATTTTTGAGGATGTTAAACATACTGGCTTCTACGAAGGCCTTCGCTATGCCCAGGCGCTGCGAAGTCTCACGGTAGGCATCAGCCTGAGCTATAAGAAGCTGGCCAGCGAGTAAATGTTCTTTGGGGGCAAAACTCCCGGTGTAGTGTTGATAATAGTCAAAAAAGTGCACCGGGATGTGATTGCGGCCCAAAAAATTGTACAAGGCACTATTGGTATCCAAACTACCAAAAATATAAAGCGCACTTACGCCTTCTACCGGTAGGTACCTTGGCTTCAGGTCCGATCGTTCCTCGGTTGGCTGAGGTTCAAACTTCAAGGTATTCTCACGCCGGCTCATGCGCCCGGGATTGAACAGGTAATACGCTTTCTTCATAGCCATACGGTTTATACAAAACAAAAGTCCCGGTACGCACAATTTTGGCAGTAGGCTTTTTTGACCAAAGCCGGGCAGTGATCTTGCTTCACAATTCGTTCGATTTCAGCTTCCCAGCCTTGGATATCTTGCCGGATTTCATCGGTAAGCCTTACTGTTCTGCTACGCCGTTGTTTTGGATATTCAAGTATTCCCTGTACGCCATCAATACCTGCTTTTTCCAATACATACAGATAGTACTGGACTTGTGCCACATGGGCGTGCTCTAGTTTAGAGCTTTTCTTGACTTCCCGCACCAACTTTTCGCGTGGGTCGAAGTGGTCAATTTTCAGAAACCCCAGGTTGAGCTCCCGCCAGCGGGAAGCGCGGTGGGCGTAGGACTGCTTTCCAATAAGCTTGCCTTCGCCCACCGCAGCGCTGTTGTCCTCCTGCCGCATGCCCCGGTGGTGCAGCCACAGCTTTCGGTGGCAGAGGTGGTAGTAGGTGACGTGGGAGGCGGAGATCATGGGTCAATTTGATTGGTCACATCGCTTATAAAGTGATCGTCGTACAAAAAGGCAAGCCCTAGTTTTGAGCTGTAATCAGAAGTATAACATACGGTCATTTCTTCATCATACTTTTCTAACCAAATAGGTAATTTACTAATGCGGGAACCCTCTTTCTTCCTAAGTTCTTTCTCAATCAAATACTGAGGCACACTTACCCCGTATCTTAGGTCAAAATTCTGTAAGTCTGAATAATCAGACAGATCCTGAGGAGGTTCAATATAAACTACCTGTTGTGGAGGGATATGCCTGCTTGACCAATTTGCTCCCACGTGCCCCTCGTCTTCGTCGGCTCTGGTATCCGGGAGTATCAACCAATTGGCTCGTATCAATTGCTGATAACTTCTCTGGTTGGCCGCAGCATGACTATCTAGCTCTGGAGCTTCCGGATACAGTTCATTCACATAGTCTACAAAGTTTTCAGGGGTAATTTCTTTGGGTTCTGAATATTGCTCCTTCAGCTGTTTCTCTGTTTCCTGAAAGGGCTTTAGAGGAATCCACCCTTTATCTTTTCTACTGTACTCCCCATAAGGAGCGGGGTAGACTAAACCCTTTTTCAGCGGTGTAATAACGTAGCATAGGCCTTCTTTTTGGAAGTCAAAGCGCGCCAATCGTCCTATCCGCTGAGCCAACCTGTCCCACGGGCATAAATCAGACAGCATAATAGTGGAACTGATATTGACACTCATTTCTCCAATCTGTGTCATTATGGCTATGCCTTTGACTGGAACTTGATCGCTATTTTCCCAGGCTTTCTTTCCCAGTTTATCGATTAAGCCTTCTTCTATTTTCTTTTTATCTTCTTCAGTAAACCTACTGTGATAAACCACAATAGGAAAGTCCTTTTCCTTCACGTGATCTTTTAACCAACGGTAGTATTGTAATGCCCGGGCAACGGTGTTAGCATAGATAATACCCTCTCCCAAATCAATCATTTTTTGAAGGACCAACTCCTTCTGACTATTTGAATCGCCTATGTAATGCAGCATTTTTTGCGTTTTTCTGGCATCCGCCTTTGCCACCGCTATTGGATAATCTACTTGATATAGGCTTCTGGCAGAGTCAGGTACAGTCGCACTCATGATCAATACAGGTACTTTCAATACACGTAAAGCCTGAATTAAAACTACCATATTAGCCTGCACAAACGGATCATAAAAGTCTGCTTCATCAAATACTACTGCGCTATTCGCCAAAAAGAAAAAGGTGCAGTGATGGGCCTCCCTCGTACCAGTAAGGCTGATTAGCAAGTGGTCTATGGTACAAACAGTGACCGGCGTTGCCAAGTATTTAGCCATTCGATGTGCTTCAAAAGCCTCCTTGTAAGCCTGTCCGTATTTTAAATCGCCAAATTGATTATACCAGGCACTGGAGTGGTATAATCCAGTTTCGCCTAATTGTTCTGCTGCACCTATTGCTAAGGCATTACTCGTAAAACGGGTGGGCATGGCGATAACCAATCGGTCCGCTCGCCCCTTTGTCGTTTGTTCTTCTGCCCATAGTAGCGCTGCATGGGTTTTGCCACTGCCGGTTGGCGCTCTTAGGATGCTGATTGGCTGATCTGAAACTTGAAGTGCTGCCTCCTGCACAGGGCGAAGGGAGGGAAATCGCTTTACTTTTGGAAAAGATGATAGCTCATAGTGCGCATCATTTCCTTCTCCTTCTTTTCGACTGGCTCGTGTGTCAGCAAGTTGCAACAGTGCTCTAATTGCTGAAAACTCATAGCGCTTCTGAAGAATCTGCTGTACGTCTTTATCGCTAACCTCATCCGAAAGCGCCTCAATTTCATTCCAGTACTTAATGAATGGACCGATGGATGAATGCGATTTTCTACCATCATCTTTCCATCTGTGTTTGTATTTGAAAGATAGCTTACCGTGATGGGCCGCAATCGCTGTACGGAGTTTTTCTGAAAGCTCAACCCTATTCTTTTCAATAAAAAACAGAGATGCTATCTCATGGCGAAGGCTAGCATTGAATATGTGCTTACCCGCAAGCTTGCGGCTAGCCCTCATTTCTTGCTCGTATCTCCTATAATCTGCGGAGGAATATTTATCTATTGGCAACTTATTGCTTGCCCTCCAATCCAGGTAAGCCTGATGATCTTTTTGACATGCCTCTTGCCAAATCGAATATGCCTTCCCCCAGTCATGAAACTTCGCTGCTTTCAGCAGGTCTTCTGTAAGTGTATCGCCACAGAGCATGGCATACTTTTTCGCTAGAAAGGGGAGACGCTCTACAATGTAGGCAGCCTCCTCCTTCACGTGCCTGGTGTGATCAGGTAGTGTTATTCCTGAGGGTTTAGCAAGTGGTGTTTGCTTTTTCTTACTCATAATTCGGACGATAAAGCTGGTCCAAGGTCAGTGCCTCAGCCGCTTTTTGATAAGCCTCAGCAACTGAAAGTCCATCTGTTGAAGTATCATCGCCCAGAAACACTTTTGCTTCGCGTGCCTTGAGTTCTTTTAAGATATTCTGCCTTTCCGCATCGGTAGTTTCTGGCTGAAAAAACCTAGACGCTTTTCGGCTAAGCTTGTTGTCGAGTACGATTAAGACTTTATTGGGCTCTCCACTCACTGCATTTCTGGCTTGGTTTGCATAATCAGTCATGGAAGCTGTAGCATCCAAAAAAAGCTTGACGCGCCGGTGGTGCTCCTTATCGTCAATAAAAGATTTGTATTGAGTACCAACATGGCTTTCATCCTTGTAAGAATATTCCTTGACCACGCCTATTGCCCCTACATCAAGATGAAAGCTCTGTACCATTTCATCCTGAGTGCTGAATTCATTGGTCGCCAATGCCTGGCGTTGCAAAGCATCAGCTGCTTCATTCATTTTCAAACGGACGAGAAGGTCACGACCAATAGAACTGGGCTTAATCGCTACTGCAGGGGTAGCAGATACAGGAGCGGTTCTTCTGCCTGAATAATCACCTTTACTGGTACTAAGAAAACCGCCAAGATCGCTTCTCAAATCTTTATCAATTTGAGTAGAGGGGCCATCTCCATTTGCGACATAAGTATCTCCTTTATCAGGATGATCTTCATTAAGACGCTCTATGGCACTGAACAGTACATGCCTCTGCATCTGACCAGAAATATAAACTCGGCCATCAGGGCGGCGCTTAACAGAAGAAGCATTGCCTAAGAGTTTTTCGCCTCGATTGGCAGCATGGTCGCTCATAGGAGCGATAGACGTCACTAGTATAGATTTGATTTTCATGGTTATTTAACTGTTTTTCAAGTGATCAATTAATTATCCTAAGTCAGCTTCAGTGCTAACTTCCTCCTGTGTTTCATCAGAAGTTATAGTATTTGTGGACGGAAATGGGCTTAGCCTCATAAAAGCTGTAATTAGGTGCTTAGCATCTTCCAGCCTGATTTTCTCATTCATTGCAGCCAGCAGAAAAGGCTGAGCATCGGACGGAATGTCATTCATGGTCAACCTTCCCACTTGAGCATTAAGTCGAGCGATCAATTCGGCATTAGTCTTTGCACTTTGTACAATGCTTTCAAGTTGCAATAGCACCCTGTGCTTATATTCCTTCAGGCCTCTTGATGCCCTGCCTTTACGTTTATCATCTTCATCTTCAGCTTTAGCCGAGAGATAGGCGGCCCGGTTTATAGCTTGCCCATACACGACGGCCGCATTAATGATATCATCTTTGTATTTTTGATTATCCATGAAATATGTTTTTAAGAGGGTGAAAAATTCAGCTGGATATGTCGCTCGGTAAGCCAAAAAGTTCTGGAAACTTGCTCGGGTAAAGAAGCGGAGAAACTGATCGAAGTGCATCAGGAATAGCTTCCATTTTGTATCTCCATACTTTTTACCGTCATCAACTCCGATAAGGCTTACTCTGGTGAGATGCTGTAGTACATTGTGTAGTTCACCTTCAAGAGTTAACTTAACTAAATGGTGCCCAAAGGATTCCTGAGAGGTAGCAGAATCAGACATGCTGAAAATCGGTCGCCCAGCCAGCCACTGTAGCGTTTGCTCAGCCTCTTGACGCTGAATTTGCTGCTTTTCCACCCATTTGCCAATAGCCGCAATTAGTGGTACTGCACCAAGACTCATTGACCTGGGGGCTTCATGATAGTTACCTTGAAATATTGGTGGTCGGTAGAAATTTTTGCCGTCATATTTGCTACTCAGTGAATCGCTGCCTTCTCCACCCCGCTGAAGCTTTTGAAAAACGTGTATAAATTGCAGAATGGGATAAGAGCCAGTTTTCTCATCATAAAAGGGTATATCAGGAAATAAACCTGTATTACCATTATGATAAGCCGCAGGTTTTAAATTTGTCAGAGCAGCATACGCTGTAAATGCTGCTTTAAGCAAATCAACCTTAGGATTTGACATCGATGCTTTTCCTGCATTCATTTTGGCGATCATTGGAGCAAAAGACCGTTTCAACTCATAATTTTTTGTCAACTGCCCCTTTTCCAATAATTGGATAATTCCTTTGGCCTCTTTAACGATCCCTGCTGCATTATTCCCCGTTATGATATGAGGGGCGCTATAATATCCGTTTGCCGAAACTTGACCTGACTTCTTACCAGGATCTACTTCTTTAGCTGGTAGGTATATGAAATGAGCCTTGTCAGCTTTTATAGTAGGCCTTAGCATGAACCGGTTCAAGCTTTCACTAAGTGCCTGAGTAATTATCCTCCCCAAATCCTCCTCCTCCATAATAGGAGTGGGATGTATATCGAGGTATCGGATTGCAGCTGCCAATCCGTATCGTGGAATAGGATGCCAGCTATTAAAGTTATGATTCATGATTCGTCCATTTTATGTCAACCCAACCATCATTAGAGCCCAGGTACAATGGAGCGGAAGGAGTAGTTAATGCTTCTTCTAATAATTGTGCCAAGTGTTTCGTACACTTTACTCTAAATATGTAGCACTGATTTGGCACTATATATCCCCTAACCTTAGGACTTACATAGTATTGAGGGAAATGGGGTTTTAAACTTGTCGTTTTCACATTGCCCTCTGTAAGCTGCCGCAACTCCTGAAGCGAAAGCGTTACGAAATCTTTTTTATCTCCGAAGGTGATTGCAGGCTGCAACTCTTTCCCATCTTCCCCCCTGAGCTTTTTCCGGGATATAGAAATCATACCTTCTAAGCTATTATCATAGCTTCGGCTGCCTCCTACGAATGAATCGCCCTGTGTTCTCAGGTGCATCGACCAGAGATCATCGTAGGTCATAGGCTGCTCGTCAGCCTTTTCCAGAGCCAAGGATAAGTGGTATTGGAGAAAGCTAAAGTATCCACTATCAGAAGTTTTCGGCTTACCCATGAGCCAATCCGAATTTTTATATTCTTTTTGTTTACCATGCTTTTTCTTTGCTGCTTTGTGAAGCGCTTTGAAGATGGTTTTTCTGGTTTTGTCTTCGAAATGCCAACCTAAAGCATTTTCTAGCATTCCATAAACCATATCTATGGTCGGAACAAGCTCAGACCTGAAATAAGACCCTGGCTGAGCAGAAACCATTGATAGAGGGGCTAGAGCTGCTATTTTTAGAGTAGCGTTTTGCTCTAACTCGGGAGGTTCTGTGAAGAATGATAAGTCTATTTGCATCGGTATATCTGTTTTGAATTACTGAAGGACGTTTTTTACCGCAATGCCCCAAACCCAATTCCAGTACTGTTCCCCACACCTACTTCCCATGCAAACTGCACCGCCCGCGGATCGCCACTCACCACTACCGGGCAAAGCGTACCTTTAATATTGATACCCTTATAGCTCACCAGTTTCGTCCTGGGGTTTTCGTATGCGCTATCAAAGGAGACTTCAATATCCTTTGGCAAGCCAGCTCGTTGCAATTTGTGCTGCATCGTTTCCGTCAGATATTGGTTTGCAACCGCATCCTTAGGGAAAAAGTACTTTTGCTTACCATCTTCCAAACGGCGTTTAATAAGCACAGGGCTTTGCACCATAAAACGATGGGTTCTTCCAAAGTCAGGTGTACGCTGTATCGTCACCCTTTCAACCTCCATACCCCAGCGCAGATGCCACCCTTCCTGAACTCCCGCTATTAGACTTGATAATAGGTCGGCACTAGGGGCACTGATATAAAAAGTGCTACCTCCTGGAAAATCCAAGGCTCCTCGACGCACTTGGGCATGCTCTAGCCACGATAAAGAATAAAGAGAAATCTCATCGTGGAGTGCATTTTCGCCCAACCATTTGTGGAAAGCCCCAACCAAAGCGGGCTGATAGTTAAAAGGAACCGGCGCTGTATTCGCCGTCAAGTGAAAATATATCCGCATAAACCATCATTTTTATCAATCATGTTCAGTGGCAAAGCTACAACCACCCCTGGGGCAGCTGTCACCCCAGCTAAATATTTTTCCTTAGAAATGTGCTATCGGTAAGTACAGATGGAGCGTCAGGAACGCTACTGTAGCATTATTGTACGGTGAATATACGACATTGTTTCAAATAGAGACGAGTATAGCGCTATTAAACGCAGCAGACATTATGCACATTCCTGAGCAGCATAGGCCAGTACCGCGAGGATGTCTTCCTCTTCCAGGTAGGGGAAGGCTTCCAGTACCTCCTGATTGCTCATGCCCGCAGCAAGGTAGCTCAATACGTCGGCTACTGTCATGCGCAGTCCTCGTATGCAAGGTTGCCCGCTTCGCTTCCCTGCTTCCAGCGTGATTCTGTCTTTGTACTCCATGGCTTGTCGCATCTTAGAATATTCAGCAGTATACTACAAAAAACATACGATGTAAAGCGAGTGGCAATCTATAATCCAACAATTCAATATCCTGCTTCGAGTCTACCGCACAGTGTGAAATTATGGCGAGGCTATTACAAATATTCCCCTGGCTTTACGCTTCGCCCCCCCTATAGTCTTCAGGTAATGCTCCGGAGTGAGCACCGCAATTTCCGAACGGACATAATCCTTTACATTTCTGGTCAAAATGGCTTCGAGCCCGGGGATAGTTATAGCACAAGAGTACTGAATAGAGTCTTCGAAGTCTTTGAAATCATTCTTTAAAGCCTGTAGGATTTCTTTTTCTGTCGTCCCTACGATTTCAGTCATCTCCGTTAACGCTTCTATGACCTGCAAGGTGTTTTTGTGCCCCAAGAACTTTCTGATGATATAATAAATGTTGTTGATGCTGGCTGCTGATAAATAGAGCTGTATGGCTCCTCGCTCATTGAGTTCAAAAATTTCACTTGCCGGATTTGCAAAGGGCGACCGATCGGTAAAGAAATCAAGCACAACATCGGCGTCGATAAATATCTTATTTGCCATACGCTTTAAGTAGTTCTTCGGTGAGGGTTTGCTTATAATCTATCTCCTGATCTGCTTTGATAATGCCCCTCAATCTTTTTACCCTGGGCGACAGTTCATCGGGCTTTACCGGAGCTCTTCGCTCAGCGGTAATGAATTTAAAGTAATTCTCAACAAGCTCCGATAAACTCTGCCCCTTATCTTTTGCGTACTCTTTTGCAATTTTTATGACTTCTTTTTCAATCGTCAGGGTTAACTTAGTATTCATAATACCTCTGTTTTTACGCACGTGCTCAAACTTGAAAAATCAACACGTGTTTGTTTAGCTTAGGTCAAAAATTGAGCATCCAAATTTCAGTCAGGAAAAGTTGTAGTGGCCCCCTTGCCATCTAAAACCGCATCCGCTCCCGCTCCCGTTCCAAATGCCGCTTCAGCTCTACTGGCGCGACAACCTCAATGACCTGATGGTGAAAGCCTAGTATAAAATTGGTTAGGCCTTTAAATTGATGGTTAACACGAGCCTGGAAGTCATAGCGGTTATCTTGTTCTGCATCTTCCTGAATGAAGGCCTTGGTCAGCGGGTATCGCTCCACTAATTCGTTGTAGGCACCGACCTTTAGGCGTAAATGCACCATTTTCTGATGATCATCTACAATCCGGAAAGGGTCTGTAGCCAGGACCTTGTGCTCAGCTTCATTAGACCACGGCGTGTCAGTCATCCGTATGCGGCGTATCCTGGAGATACGAAAGTGGCGTAACATGCTCTTGTCTACATCATAGGCCTGTACGGTATCTTCTTCGATCCGGGCATAGAAGGGTTCCACTCTTCGATCACTTATGGCATTGCTATTGGAAGAGCGATAGGAAAGCAGGACCACTTGCACTTTTTGCTCGCGGGCTTGTTCCAGCAGTTGGAACTTAGTGAGGTAGGGACGCCGCCAGTGCTCGGGACCTGGGGTGGTGGCTGCCCCTGGGGTGTCTGCTGCCCCTGGGTAATCCTGACGGTTGCCAAAAATACTGGAGAGGCGCTTTTGGAGCTGCATAATTTTTTCGGAGGGGCTGTCCATGTTATTGAGTGCCCTAAGCAATAGCAACTGTTCCGACTCATTAAGTTGCAGCAGGGCTTTGAGGTCTTCAAAGGGTTTATCTGCCGCGAAAGCGTAGCGGTAGTTGGAGTCATAATCGAGATCAAAGCCGGTATTCCGGATCGCTTCAAAATCGTTTTTTATGGTGTCGGCAGAGACCTCATAAAGGTCAGCTAATTCCCGTTTTGTGTATCGGTACGGTTGCTCCTGAACCGCACGGAGTACTTTTAGCAATCTGCTTTTAGTGCTATATTCATGACCTTTTGATGCCATTGTAAGACCATTTTGATGTCAATAGATTTCGTGGCAACTAAAGTAATTAAAATGAAAATAAACCAGGCAGCAGTTGGTTAAGGGCTTAAATTAAGCTGCCGTGAATGCGCTACAAGCGATCCTGGCGAAATAAGACACATGTTGCTTTTGCCGCAGGAGGTTAAATCTTTAAAGAGGGGTACGTCACCACCTTCCCATAATTTAATCGGGATCGGGGACCACCTATACTTAGGCGTAGAGGCTTCTTCCAGCTCTGCAGAACATGCATGCATGCTATGCAAACAAAAAGCCCCACACCAAATACCGGTGCGGGGCGCTTTGAATGAGCACAAACTGTTACGTAATCAGTCAGGAGCAAAAGCGGGGCGTAAAAGCACCTTACGCCCCGCATGCTAATGCTCGTAGTAAAACATCTTACAATCGCTATTCCACGATGACCATCCGCTTCGTCGCGCTGTGCGTACCGGTGCTGACCGTGTACTGCACTACGCCTGTCGCCGCCAGCTCAGAAGACTTAACCGTGATGTGGTTGTAGCCTTTAGAGCCGTCGTGGCGGTACAGCTTCAGCACCTTGCCGGTTACGTCGCTGATGGTGACCGTCACCTGTGCTGCCTCTGGCAGGTTGAAGCCGATCACAGTCTCGCCCTTGAATGGGTTCGGCTGGTTCTGGTACAGCTCGAAGCCTGCGCCCGCTACAGTACCGGTGCTGAACTCGATCGCTACGTCCTGGAAGCTGCCGTCTTTGCCGTAAGCTTCTGCCTTCGTAACTGCTGAGCTTACGCCCAGTACTTCGCTCAGCATCACGTCGCTGTTTGCGCGCAATACCAGTGTGAACAGCTCAATGCCCGTTGGCGCCTTCGCGGAAGCTCCGGACGCCCAGTGCCAGCTTGTCGTGATCATGCCTTCGCCCAGGTAAGACAGGCCGAAGTTGTCTTCAGTAGCTACACCGCTTACGATGTCTACCAGCTCTACGCCGTTGCTCAGCGTCAGCGTCGCCTGGTAGCCCTCGATGCGTGCCAGCTCAGCAGCTGTGAAGCTTACGCGGTACTCATTGCCCGCCTTCAGCTCCTGCTCGTCTGTCTGCAGTGCAAAAGTGCCTTCGTAGCTGCGCTCGTCAACTACTGCAAAGCTGTTTGCTGCCGCATCACCGTTCACATCACCAATCTTCACGGCTACGAAGTCCGCATCCATGATGCTTGTCGCAGGCAGGTCGTTGATGTTGATCACTTCAGGGAACTGCTCTGCCCATGGGTTAGATGGGTCTGGGAAGACGTAAGCCGTCTCCACAAAGCGCCAGCTGGTGTTGTTAGCGAACTCTGTATCGATAGACAGGATCAGCTTGCGCAGCTGGATCAGGTCCAGAGTTGTGATAGAGCCAGAGTTGTTAACGTCCGCTGCGATACGCTGGTATGGCGTGCTCAGCGGGCCAACGCCCAGGATGTGCTTGCTGATCAGTACCAGGTCGAACGTAGACACACCGTTGAGGTAGTCGCCGTCGCGCTGTGGCGTGATCGTGTAGTCAAGGCCTGATGTCAGGTTCGTGAATACGTAAGCGCCATCGTTCTGAGTCGTCATCGCTGTAGAAGCCTGGCCGGAAAGGCTGACCTGTACATCTTCTACCGGCTCGTTGTCCTCGGTATTGACTGCACCGGCTGCCATTGGTGCTGCTGCACCGCATACGCCCATGTTGTCCTGTACCAGGATGTAAGTCTCGCAGAAGTCGCTGTTGCCAGCTGCGTCGTACGCCCAGATCTCGATCACCAGCGTGCCTTCGTCGTCGCAAGTCAGCACAAGGCCGGCCTGGTCAGGGTTGTTAGGCTCGCCTACGCGGTTGATAGAGTACTTGATTGGCTCAGAGCAGTCGCCCGCCTGAGTGGAGAAGTCGACAAAGTCGCTCGCCCAGATCTCAGCCATGCCTGCGCCCGGGTCCGGCAGGTTGTCGCCGTCCTCGTCTACTGGCATCAGCTCGATCGCAATGCCGTTCAGGCAGAATGGCGCTGGCGCCTTGCAGTCGATGATGTCGAATGGCAGGATCGCAAGGTCTGAGTTGCCACAGCCGTCCAGTACGTGCACTTCGAACGCGTGGCTGCCGATTGGCAGGCCGTTCACTGTGATCGTGTAGTCTGGGTAAGAACCAGATACCACGCCTGTCAGCTCCACAAGGTCGCCGCTCAGGAATGGGTCAAGGAACACCTTGATCGTCAGGCCGTCTGGCGTACAGTCCTCATCGATGCTGAACGGATAAGTCACGTTCGCATCACAGTTCACGTTGTCCAGTGAGCAGAATGCGTCTGCCTGCGTGAAGCTGATCTCAGGAGCGGTGTCGTCGTATACCTTGATGATCTGAGTGTACTGGTAGTAGCCAGTCTCGTCATACTCGAAGCTGTAGTAGTCGTTCGATACGCCACAGAAGTTGATGCCTGGTACGTTGTTGTCAGGTGTCTCGTCTGTGTCCTGGTCGAAGTAGATCTTGCCGTTCGGGCGTGCAAGCAGCCAGAAGCCGTTGCCGTTGTTCGCAATACGGTCGCCATCGCCTGGAACACCGTTGCAGTCCTCGTCGCGGCCCACGATGTAAGGGTCGCTCTCGCCGTCGTACTGGCACCAGTTGATCACCTTCCACGTACGGAAGATCTTGTAGCACTCGTCGCCGGATGCAGAGAACTGCTCGTCGTTGCTTGTCACTGCAAGCAGGTCGCAGCCAAGCTCGTTGTACTCAACGGTGTCTGGCGTTGGCGTGCCACAGTTCGCCTCAGCGTCCTCTGGGAAGTAGATCTCGTAGTTGTGCACCTCATTGATCGTGATCACCTGCACACAGCTGTTCGTGCTGCTCAGGCCGTTCACGTCAGTGACGCGGAAGATACGAGTGATGGAGCCGTAGCCGCACTCCAGGTCAGCGTTCGATGCTACCTGCTGTACAGATGCTACGCCGCAGTTGTCTGCGCCCGTCGCCATGCCGAACAGGTCTTCCAGCTGGCCTGCGTCAGATGCGTCGAAGCCGTATGGCAGATCGTCGCAATCCACAACTACGTTGTCTGGCGCGTCACAGAATGGGTTGATCTTGTCCTCTGGCGTAACGCTCAGCCAGCAGGAGTTCTGGTTGCCGTACTGGTCGGTCACAACCAGTGTGATATCAGATGTAACGCCTACGTCACAGCAGAAGAAGTCGACGAAATCGCCGGTTACGCTGTTCTGCGTGCCGCAAGTGTAAGTGATCGGGTTGAAGTTGTTGCGGAAGATCGCGATAGATACATCACCGCAGTTGTCCCATGAGCCTTCGTCCACGTCAGATGCGAACACCCGTGCAAGCGCTGGCTGGCCAGGCACGATGTTGCCGCCGCCGATGCTTACGTTCAGCTGGTCGTCGCATACTGCCACCGGCTCGATATCGTCGATCACAGAGAATGGGCAGTAAAGCTCTGTCTCATTGCCGCAGTCGTCTTCTGCCACATAGCGGAAGAAGTGGCCGCCGAATGGGATAGAGGATACAAAACGGTTCGCGCCGGGCTGGATTGTGCGCACCACTACGGTGTCGGTCACAAACTGTCCGGTTGGCAGGCCGTACTGGTTGATCACCTCTTCCTCTGTTGTCGTCACGATCTCGGTGTATACCGTTACGTTAGAGCAGTTGTCGCTCACGCCTGGCATAGGCACTTCGAAAGATGCACCGCAAGAGAATGGGCTTGTAGAGTAAGCGATTGGCGTGCCCGCTGGGCAAGACACCTCTGGCGCTGTGTAGTCGCCTACTTTGATCAGCTGGTTAGCGATCAATGAGCTGCCTGGGTCGCACCAGTCAAAGATAGTCCACTCACGGCGGAACTTGAAGCGGCCTTCGCACTCGTCTACTGTCGGCAGGTCTTCGTAAGAAGCGCCGATGTTGCAGTAAGATGGAGCGATGTCAAAGATGCCGAACGCTGTGAAGATGAACGGATAGCCCGTCAGCTCTGGGCTTGGGTTGCCGTTCGCAAGCGCTGGGTAGTCCTCGTCGCACTCTACTACTGCTGTGAAGCTTGGGAAGTTCACGTCGTCAAGCGTTGGCTTGCGGACCGTGATCTCCTGCTGGCACTCGTCTGTCAGCCCCTGGTCGTCAGTAGCCGTGAACGTGCGCGTGATCACTACGTCGCCACAGTCACCTGAAGAAGTGAAGCTGTCCGTTGCGGTGATGTCTACGTTGTTGTCGCAGTTGTCCGTCGCACTTGGCGCGCCTACCCACTGGTAAGTGCCCTGGATGAATGCCGTCTCCTGTGCTACAGAACCTGCGTCGCCGCCGTAGATCTGGCCGAAGTCGTCACAGAACAGCGGGATAGACAGCTGCTCAGTAGTCGATGGCAGGGCAGAGAACGTCGTGTCATACTGGATCGTCCAGTCTGGCAGCATCGTTTCTGTAAAGTTCCATGCGCCTACAAGGCCGTTGCCGTCGCTGAAGATCGTGTGCTCGTAGGAGCCAGTCACGTCTGAGCCAAAGCTGGAAACCAGAACGAAGTAAGTCTCGTACGCACGCAGTGGCAGCGTTACTCGCACTTGTGGGTCGAACAAGCCGCCGATTGGGCCTGCGTTGCCAAGGATGTTGTCGTCCGCTGCGTAAAGGATATTCTCACATGGGCTGTCCGCGTCGAAGCTGCCCTGGTACAGTGCAGTGAAGCCGTCGCCCCATGAGGTGTTCAGATAAATCGTGTAGATATCATCGGCGCTCACCTGGAACTCGATGATGTCGTAGTACTGCCCGCCTGCAACTGGGCCTGCTCCGTCAAGGAAGCAAGAGTAGTCCGCAAGCTCAAGCTGTGCGTCAGTCGTCTCCAGGGCGCCCTGGATCTTCTGTACAGGCTCAGAGATTGTCGCTACGTCTGTGTCGTCTGGGCAATCAACAACTGGTGCTGTCTTGTCTTCGCCGGTAACAAAGCCCCAGCAGGGCTCGAAGCCTGATACAACCGGGCCTGCGGGTGCGAAGCCAAAGTTGCTGATTTCTGCAGTACTAGGCACAGCTGGCCCAAACGGGTTGAAGCCATCGTCATCTACTGCGAATACCAGTACCCATCCTGCTTCTACATCTTCGCTGAAAGAGCCGGAAGCTGGGTTCGTTACATCAGCAACAACATTACCATTCAGGTCAATCATAAAGAAGTCAAAGAATGGGTCTGCACCGTTGTAGTCGTAATCAAAGGAAAGCGTACCTTCTCCGGGCATAGCGATAGAAGCCTGAGCGACTCCACCAGCCAGTGTTTCCAGTGTCAGTGTGTTGGAAGAGAAAGTTACATCAGCAAAGCCTGCGCCAAAGAAACCGGTGTTATCAATGATCACGTCCCAGTTGCCTGCTGCGAAGTCACTGGTAAAGCCGTCGATTGGCTGAGCCTGGTTCGCAAGCTCAATCTCATAGATGAACTGGCCATGGCCGTCCAGGATATTACCGTTCGCAGGGTTGTCGTCGTTTACGATGGTAACCGTAAAGTCAGACTCCTCGAAGCAGCCAAAGTTGCCTTCGAGTACCATGTCCGCAGTGATTACGCGTGAGCAGTTGTCGTCAAGCGTAACGTTAATGTCGTCGTTGCAAGCCAGGTTCTCCTGTGGTGCAGGCGCCTGAGTTACGTTGATAGAGAAGGACTCCGTGCGGCTGTTGCCAGCTGCATCAGTCGCTGCAGTTGTAATTGTGTGCACGCCAGGGCCGCCCATGAATACATAGCCGCCTGGAGTTGTTGTCACAGTACCTGTACCTGAAGAAACCGTTACAGTTGGGTCAAGGTCGCCATCGCAGTTGTCGATCGCTGTAACCTGGAAAATCTGGGAAGCAACAGCGGCTTCAATACATGGGTCCAGTGCGATGTTGATGTTCTGCGATGGGTACACGATGATTGGGGCCGAATTGTCCTCTTCAGCATTCACCGTGATCGTAGCCGTAGCCTCGGTGGTATTGCCGCCGCCATCGGTGTACGTGCCCACGATGGTGTACACGCCCGGGCTCAGGCTCAGGCTCCACGCGAAGTAGCCGTTCGCAGGGTCCGACAGCGCTGCGTCGAATGGGGGCGCTGGCGCTCCGTTCACCGTGAAGCTGGCTGTGCCAAAGTCTTCATCGCAGTCGTCTTCCAGCTGTACCGCAAAGCTTACCGCTGCTTCGCCTTCGCAGTTCGGCACCTGGTAGGCCAGGTTGCCGGGCATTGTCATTACCGCCGGCGTGTCCGGGCCTTGCACCACTTCTACAGCATGGTCTATTGTTACCCCTTCGTAGCTGGTAACAATCAGGTAGCTGCCCGCGCTCAGGTTGCCCGTGGCTTCGAAGTACGCATAGCCCTCGTTCACCAGGATGTAGGTGATCTCCAGTGGCGCACCGCTGATGCTGATCAGCCCGTCGGGCACATCGCCCGCCTGCAGCTCGCAGTCATAAATATGGCCCGCGAAGACGATAAAGCCGTCCTCAGCACAGTCTTCGATCACGAACTGCCCGTTGCCGGACACGTCCACGATCGGCGCAGGGCTCTGCGCCTGCGTGAGGGTGATATCAAAGCTGTACTGGCTCGTATTGCCGTAGTCGTCTGTAGCCTCGTAGACTACTGTGTATACTCCTGGCGCCAGCACATCGCCCGGCTGCGGGCCACTGATCTGCACCAGCTCTACATCCAGGTCGCAATCGTCAATCACCGACATCTGCCAGTTCACAGGCATGCCGTCTTCGCAGCCCGGGATCTGCACCTGCATGTCGCCAGGGCCGTAGATCTCTGGGGCGCGGTTGTCCACGACCGTAATCTCGTAGGACAGCTCCGTGCTGTTGCCCGCCTCGTCTGTGGCCGTCAGCACCACTGTGTTCGTGCCTATGCCTGCATGGACGCTCACCGCATAACCGGCCGTCGGGCCGCTACTCCAACTGAGCGCATTAATCAGCAATTGGCGCAGGTTAGCGTCATTAGCAATTTCTGTAGCTCCATTAGTACCATTGAACGAGAAAACACGGCCAGACTGATATTCCCAGCCTGCCATTCCCACAGCTGTAAAGTCATAGCCATCATAAGAGGCTGACATATCATAAAAGACAGTAGCCCCAGCTTTTGCCGTAAATAAGGAAACCGTACCGCTCGCATCCGAGGGAGTAAATACAAAAGAGCTTGACACACCATCATTTACTAATGGCTCACTATTCACGCTGGTGTAAGTGACATCTGTTTCCCCTAAATAGTCATAACCGTTTATCTCAGCTAAATCTACCGGAAAAATAGGCAGTAAAGCATCCCATGATCCACTGCCTGTATTATATGCTGCATTCCATACTGACCACTCAGACGTGACCAGGCCTCCGCCATTCTCAACGTAAGCAGTTAAATTAGCAGCTGCATCTGCCGAAAGTGGGTTATTCCAGTTAAAGTTCGCTTGTAAAAAGACCACATCGTAGGCAGATAAGTCCTCTGTACCGTCCATTTCCCAGAACTCTTCCCCTATTGCAACCGAGAGTCTACCGGTAGACTCTAGTTGCGCTGCCATCAAATTATCATTAGATGCATCGCCTGAAGAAAGTAAATATACTGATGTGACCGTACTGCCCTGGCTTGAAAGGGGCGCTACCGCCGCCCACGGGCTTACGCCTGCCACATCGCTCTCTATGCTCACGCTCAGCGCAATCGCATCTCCCGCTGCACAGTTGTCAGACACCTCTGCCAGCCACTCCAGCTGTACGCCGCACTCCCCTTCAGGGGCTGTGTACGATACGTCATCCACCGGTACTCCCGCAATCGTGCTCACTGCCAGTGCAGGCGCCTCGCTGTCCTGATTGGATAGCACCACAAAATCTTCCACCTCCAGCGGGAAGCAGCCCACGCCGTAGCCGCAGCTCAGCGTATCCAATAGCTCTACCCGGAGGCTGTAGCTGCCTTCGCCAAGCCCGCTCACGCTGAAGCTATTCGCCAGCGTCGTGTCCGCTGCGACCAATATATCACTGCCAGCCTGCTCCAGGTACACCGCGTAGCGCCCCGCACAGCCTGATTCTTCCAGCTCAAACAGTACGCTGCCGTCTGTGCCCCCGGGGCATGCAGGGCCCGCAGCGCTTATGACCGATGCCATAGGCACAGGGTTGCAGTCTGCGTACAGTGGCCCGGTGATGGACACCACATTGCTCGTGCTGATGTTCTCCGTGATCGCAAGGCGGTACTCCTCGCCGTTCTGCAGCGTGCCGTGGGCGATCGTCACGCTCGTTTCTGTCATGTTCACGTAGTCCAGCACCGGGTTGCCCGCGCTGTCTTCTATGTCTACCGTGTACGTCACGCCAGGCTCCCCGCTGACCGGCGACCACTCCAAAGTGATCGAGCCGTCGCAGTTGCAGCTGTACGTGTACGGCACTTCGTAGCCACCGTCCACTGTGTAGTTCTTCTCCCCTACGCCCAGCGTCACGCACTCCGTGGAACCGCTCGCCGTAATATCGGAGTCCAGCTCTGCTGAGCCGGCCTGATAGCCCGCATACGACCACAGGTTCGGCAAAGTGCCGGCCCATTCGGCACGCCCTTCGTAGTCCAGCACGTAGCCGCCCGCCGGGAGCCCGGTGAACAAAAAGCGCCCTTCGATGTCCGACACCACTGTGTCCACGCCGTTGCCCGCGCAGTCCAGCAGCCGCACTTCCGTGTAGCCTAAGCCCGGCTCGCCGGGGCTCTGCAGACCGTCACGGTCGAAGTCCTTCCACGCACGGTCGCCGATTTCGGCACATACCAGCGGCAGGTTGTTGTTCAGCACCAGGTCGCCCGGTGAAAGCACAAACTCCATGTAGAATGGGTTCGCACCGCAGGATGCGTCTTCCATGAAGCCGCTCATCGCTTCCTCTGAGCTGCCCACGATTGTAATGCCAGGCTCAGGGTCCAGCTGCCCGCTGTCCGTGCAGTCCGTGCTGATACCATAGCCGCTTGGTGTTGTTAGTGTCATCGTATAGACCCCGCTTGCGTCCACAAACCACTGATAGAAGCCCGTAGAGCCGTCCGCGACCATCGTCACATTGCCCGGGCCCGTTACCTCAATGGCCGCTCCGCTTATGATCTCGCCCGTATTCTCACAGTAGATAAAGCCCTGTGGGTCCAGCATCTCGCCGCCAATGTCCGGGTCGTTCACGTCCGGGATAAAGTCGCCGTCCGCATCAAGGAAAACGCCCGCGTTGAGGTCATAGACGTTCTCCGCGCCGGCCTCCAAAGTAAAGCAACGCTCCCCTTCCAGGGAGTAGTCAGAGTCCAGGCTGTCGATCGTGTTGAACTCTACATTGGGGATGGTCAGCACGTAGTCTTCCGCATTGTCCAGCCCCTCGAAGCTGACCTCCATGCAGTAGTCGCCCGCCAGCACCAGCTCGAAGAGGTAGTAGCCGTCAGCGTCCGCGGCCTGCACCTCGTCAACAGGATTTCCGTTGAGGTCCGTGCCGAACAGGCGCACCTGTACGCCAGGCAGCACTTCTTCAGAAGAAGGCATGGAGCTTATGCCCGGAAGGCCAGGCTGCTGCTGCAGGAACAAACCGTTGCGGTCGTTGTCCAGCCACACAAAGCCCCCAAGGTCCGAACCGCAGAAATCACTGAATATCTCATCGCTGCCCCAGGCTTCTGTCGCCTCAAGGCCTTCCATTTCTCCTTCAAGCACCGCTAACGGTATGCCATCACCGTTCACTTCACCGGGGATACGGCCTCCACTCAGGTCGGCAGGGGTAAGGCCATCACTGGCCTCTACCGCATCAAAACAGCCGTCGCCGTCTGAATCAAGGTCCAGATAGTTAGGAGTGCCATCACCGTCAATATCGAAGGCAACAGTATCCGATGATTCGTCCGCATCCGGGATCCCGTCGTTGTCGCTGTCCAGGTCGAAGAAGTCAGGGATGAGGTCGCCATCTGTGTCCACCAGCTCGTCGCCTTCCAGCTCGTTGTCCAGCCCATCGCCATCGCAGTCAGCAGCATTCCATTCCTGGCCTTTTGGCAGCGTGACAGAAGCAAACTCATACTCGCAAAGCTCCAGCGGGCTTGTACCGTCGGCAACTTCCTGCCCGTCAGGAACACCATCGCCATCTGTATCCTCATTGTAGGGGTCCGTGCCTAAATCGAGCTCATCCCCGTTCAGGATCAGGTCCCCGTCACAGTCGCCACCTGCCCAGATCGCATTGTCCGCATCGTAGCCCGTATAGCCTTCCCATTTAACCGGGTCGCAGGGGTCTAGCGGGTCCGTCTGCCCTTCGTCTTCCAGCGCATCGTCTGTGCCGTCACCATCCGTATCTTCGTTGTAGGGGTCCGTGCCTAAGCCGAGCTCCTCACCGTTCGGGATCAGGTCGTCGTCACAGTCGCCCGCTGCCCAGATCCCATTGTCTGCATCGTAGCCTGTGTACCCAGCGTCTTGTGTAGGGTCGCAGGAGTCCAGCGGGTCGGTATTATCTCCGTCTTCGGAGCCGTCTTCGATGCCGTCCCCGTCGGTATCCGCATTATAGGGGTCTGTACCCATTTCGTGCTCCAGGCTGTTGATCAGCCCATCGCCATCACAATCATCATCGCCCCAGATATCATTATCCGCATCGTAGCCCGTATAACCAGCGTCTTGAGCAGGGTCGCAGGGGTCCAGCGGGTCGGTATTGTCTCCGTCCTCGGAGCCGTCTTCGATGCCGTCTCCATCTGTATCCGCATTATAAGGATCGGTGCCCAGGCCGAGCTCTTCGCCGTTGGACAGCCCATCGTCGTCACAGTCGCCCGCAGCCCAGATTGCATTGTCCGCATCGTAGCCCGTATAGCCTTCCCATTTAACCGGGTCGCAGGGGTCCAGCGGGTCCGTCTGCCCTTCGTCTTCCAGCGCATCGTCTGTGCCGTCCCCGTCCGTATCCTCGTTGTAGGGGTCGGTGCCTAAATCGAGCTCCTCCCCGTTCGGGATCAGGTCGTCGTCACAGTCCCCAGCAGCCCAAATCGCATTGTCTGCATCGTAGCCCGTGTACCCAGCGTCTTGTGCAGGGTCACAGGGGTCAAGAAAATCAGTGTCATCTGAATATTCAGAGCCATCTGTTACCCCATCACCATCTGTGTCAGGATTATTAGGATCAGAGCCAAACTCCTGCTCTGCTAAATCAACCAATCCATCTTCATCTGTGTCTATCGAAGCCAACACACTTCCTGCCCACTGATAAGTACAGGACGTACCTATGTTCGTGCCCGTCGTAATCCCGCTGAATATGCCCATGTCATCTGGGCCATCCTCCTCTGCAACCGAATATGGAGCTACCTGCTCATAGGTCCAAAGATCGCCTGCGCTCCAGCCTGCCGAAGCTACTCCCTCGTTGTTCGCGCCTACCCAGTTGATCGCCTGATAACGCAACTCGATCAAAAAATCGCTGGGGTCAGTCGCATAGTTGGCTCCGCGACGCAATATGATCTGTGCCGTATTTCGGTCTGATGTGGTACCGAATGCAGGAGGTTCGTCATAAGGTGCTACTTCATAGTACGTAACTACTACATAACCCTCTGCCGCATTCTGATAATAATAAATATCGCCCCCATCACTTGGGTCCCAGTCATCGTACATCGCTGCGACAATAGGACCATCCTCGTAGCCGGCAAGGCCTGTAGCATCATAACTGTCGCTACTGTGCCCAAAGGTGACATAACCATTCGTACCTATACTGAACTCCTCGTAAGTCTCACCCCCTATCGTAATCCCATTCGGGAACGCTGTTGTCAGCGATACCACCTCATAATCGTCATCACTGTCAGATATTGACAAACGGTTCGATTCGGCTGTCGCATCAGCGCCTCCTTCTATATCGCAACTGGAAACGCACACCTCATCGTCCTGCCACTCGTCCGTGATAGACAGACCGATAGCCCCTTCCCCAATAGCTGCTACAGCCAGCGGCACACCATTTTCATCAACACTGCCCAAAAAGCGGCCGTCGTTGTCCAGTGCCGAAGAGCTGACTATCCCGCTGGCTTCCACCGCATCAAAACAGCCATCACCATCGGAGTCTGTGTCGATATAGTTAGGCACACCATTTCCATCAATATCAAAAGCAACCTCCTCCGCAGCTTCATCTACATCCAAAACCCCATCATTGTCACTGTCGTAGTCAAGATGGTCTGGCACACCGTCATCATCGGTATCAGTTAAGCAACGCGGGCTGTCACCATTTATCTGACTAATTTTGGATGCGATGAACTTAATGGCTGTGTTTCCTATAAATTCCTCTGCAGCTAAATAAGTCAGTGTATCGCCAGCTTTCAATGTGAGAGTTGCTACATTACTTACATCAGCAAGCCCATCATTAGTGGATACACCATATGCATTTTGAATGCCGTACTGTTTTACTCCATTGAGATAAATGAATACGTGGTCATCTCCATAGTCCAAATCGAATTGATAGACTCCCTCTTCAACTGGTTGTACAACTTTGTTGAATTGTATTGCATGATCTAAATTCCCATCAGTTGAAATATTAGAACCTATATAATTGCTAATATCAGGATTGGTCGATAAGCTTACTGCATCCCCGCCAAAATCAACTGAAAAGGCATTAGACTGCCCAGCAAACTCATTGTACTCAAAGGTAGCGATAGCGGTATAAGCTGACCCTGGAAAGCTTGAAGATCCATTCAATAAAGACCAACTATCTTGATCAGGGGCATCATATAATATCCCCGAAAACCCTGTTATGCTGGTCGGACTAGCCGCATTGCATGGCTGCGTTTCTACTATATCCAATATCCCGTCATTATCACTATCAGGCACACTATATGGATTCGTTCCTGCTGTCACCTCTGACCCATTGTCAACACCATCCCCATCACAGTCCGCCATAGACCATGTGGTATTATCTACATTATACAGTAGATAGTCAGCCCCCACATCAGGTAAACAAGGGTCTGACTTAAAGTTAGGAGGCATTTGATTCGTCTCAATGTAATCCGGGAAACCATCACCGTCCTCATCTGCATATTCCAGGCCGCTGCCTGCAAATTGATAGGTGCAGGTAGACCCTGTATTGGACCCATTCACAATACCCGCAAAAGTGCCATCGGTAGCATCAGTAGCTTCGAAAGTACCATTAATATTAATGACCGGGCTGGAATACGGAGAGACCAATGCATAGCCTGTTGTAAAACCAGGGCTATACCCTGCTGCTACTGGGTTCTTGCCTACCCAGTTAATCTCCTGGTACCGCAATTCTATAATAAAGTCGCTGTCGTCATTCGCATAGTTGGCACCCTGACGCAAAATAATCTGAAAAGTATTCCGGTCTGATGAAGTGCCATAAGCGAGATTACTAGTACCCGGAGCTACTTCATTGTACGTAATTACCGCATAACCTTCCTGGCTATTTTGATAAAAATAAATATCTCCCCCGAAAGCAGGCTCGATTCCATCATGCTGAGCTGAAATTATCGGCCCCTCGTCATAGATAGGCAGCCCACCGGACCAGACATCTTCATATGGGAAGAAAAAAGTGACTGTACCATTTGCATTGATATATATCGAATTAAACACCGGCCCTACATCAAGCCCATTCGGGAAGGCCGTTGTAACCGGTACAGAAACAGAATAACTGCCACCATCTGAGATTGAGGCGAGCCGGTTTTCCTCTGCAGTTGCATTAGCCCCGCCCTCTAAGGCACATTGCCCAAACAAATTATTGCCAGCTGTAGTGCCTAGCAATAAAAGCAGAACCAATAAAGTTACTCCTTTTAAAAATAAGTCCGTCTCCCCAAGCAGTGGGATCAATCGCTTACCACCGCCGCTCGGGTGCCAAATAATATGCCTTAGCCAGGCATTTTTCTTCCTTTTGTCAAATCTTTGCATGAGATTGTGATATTTGTTGATATGGGTAAAGTTGCCCTGCAGCATTTCATGTACCGAATAAAACACCGATACATTTCCACTACTTGATCTTTTAACCTCTATATCAATTCCACAACAATCAAACAAAAAACATTGATAACCAAACACTTGCCAATCAACCCGTAAAAACCTTTACGTTGAACACATTCTACTTTTTCATAATTATTTATCAGAAATGAATTATATTGACCAAAGGCAAATCCGATTTTTCAGGCACGAATACCTATATACCTTTCAATCAATATTCTTTAAATCTTTGAGCACAACGATTTATCATATGTCCTGTTTCACAAGTACTCAAGAACACGCAAGACTAGAACAACCACAACTTTTTACTGAAAAAATAATGTCAGCCTGGGCTTCACAGATACAGCCCTCAACCTAAAAGACGATGCCGGCATAATTGCCGTACTATATACGCAATACGAAGTGGTTTGCGACATCGGAGCAAACCACTTCCCAGCGTAAATGCTGACATTGAGTAGGTTTGCTGTGGCAAACCACTTAATCGTCAGTATAGTAACTCAGGTACAATAAAGCAGGCAAGCTAATCCGCAGTTAGGTTGTCCTCAACAACAATAGAGCCACAGATATGCACAAAAGAACAAGAACAAATTTTACGGTTTTCCGCATTACTATCCTTTCATTGCTTTTATTTAACTCCTGCTATATTGAACTTTTTGCCTGGTGCAATATAGGCTTCGCTCATCCAGAACAAGATACCACGCCTTATTATCAGGAGGTCAGTGAGCTGATCGCTCTTTCTGATAGCTTAGCCCTCCTATCTCCCATGAAAGCATTGGAATACGGGGTGAAAGCTATCTACCTTGCAGAACAGGCGCCGATAGATACCAACAACCTAGTAAAAGCATTAAATCAGGGAGGCGTGGCCGCTTTTTATGCCGGCTATATTGGAGAAGCGACTAACTACTTTACAAGGGAGATGGGATTGCTCGATTTGAATAAGCCCAGTGAACAGTTGGCCAATATCTATAACAACCTGGGCGGGGTTTACCAATATGGCAAAAACGAAATGGACTCCGCTATCCTTTACAACAAAAGAGCAATCGAGGTCATACAGAAGCTGGCACAAACAGATACATCCAAGACTTATTATCTACACCTATCTCACGCTTATAGCAACGTGGGCACCATATACCTTGACCACAATGACTACTCTAATGCAGAATATCATTTTGATCTTTGCCTCCAACTGCCCTTAGACACCTCTGTATACCAAAGAGGGCTAATTATCAGCCAACTTGGCCTGGCCCGGGTGTACCTTAATACCAACCATAAGGAACGCGCTTTTCAAATTATAGAAGCAAGCGAACAATACTGCCAAAAATGGAGAGACTTAACACTTATACCAGCGGTTGACTATATTAAAGGGCAGTGGCATGAACAGGCAGGCAACACTGCTAATGCTATTCAATATTACCAAAAAGCCCTTCATCAGGTAAAAACAGAGAATACCCATACTTCTATCAATGAAATTGCCCGCGCCTTGTCTGAGCTCTATCAAAAAGAAGGACAAGAAGAAGAAGCTCTGAGATACCTCCAAATGGCACTATCTGCCGAAGAGAAAATCGATAAGCAGCGATCCTCTCAGGACCTCACAAAAATGGAAATACACCTACAGCTTAAAAAATGGAAGAAGGAAATAGAGCAGGAAGTTCAAAATAAACAGAAGCAATACCTCTGGCTGATTACTTTTATAGGCTCTCTGGCATTATTCAGTACAACATTATTACTGCTTGGCCAAAAACAAAAAAGAAGATCCCGCTTACTGTACCTTGAAAGCCAAATCCAGCAGGAACAAATGTCCCTGGAAAAAGAAAAACTGCTCCAGTCTGTTGAAGAGATAGAGCAGCAGCTCGCTGTTCAACTAATCGAGCGAATGGCAAGGAATGAGCTCATTGAAGCAACAATCCAAAAGCTGCTCCAACTTTACCGGATGCCTAAGCTTAGCTCCAGATCCCCCCTTCAGGAGCTGGCTAATAGCCTGAGGGACGTTCAGGACTACTCCATTTGGGAGGAATTTGAATTACTCTACTCCAAATCACACAGTGATTTCTTCCAGAACCTAAATAGCATAGAAGGCTTAACATCCAATGACCGGCGCCTCTGTATCTTACTCCATATGAATATGACATCTAAGGAAATATCTGCTCTAACCGGACAAAGCGTTAAAGCCGTAGAAGTAGCAAGAACCCGGCTCAGGAAGAAGCTAGGCCTTACCAATACCAATGTGGGATTGACAGAATTTCTAGCCAAGCTATAGTAGGCTCTTTTAACAATTTACTTTTGGTTTCAGGTCACCTTCCATATACATAACCAGGCTTAGCTTGTACCCATCGGGCAGAGCGCTCGCTGCCTAAAAGGACGATCACATCGCAAATATAGTGTACAAAGCAATGGACATGTCTTTCTAGCTCCCTGCCCAGCCCATCTATAACGATGTTGGGCAACAAGAGAGAAAGAGGCCTGCCTTGCGGCATACTTTCGATGCGATGGTTTACAGCCCCATCTACAGCAGGCATGCTTTCAAAAAGCGATGATTAGTTTGAGTATTGTGCCGGATCTGCCTATGTTAGCCACGAAAGGCTTTCGTCCGTCCCGCTTATTGCCGGATAGCCCAAACGACATCGGTATTACAGCCAGTTTCCGTATATCAAAATCCCCTTTTGCTACAAGCTTCATTAAAATTCCCCCTCACAGCGGACACCCTTGCCCTTCGCTAACGGTTCCCAGCCTTCTGGGCCCGCTCAGGTCTTACATCTTAAAATGACAGGCATGCATAACTCACAAAAAGCCCCACACCAAATACCGGTGCGGGGCGCTTTGAATTAGCACAAAACTGTCTCACAATCACGAGTAAAAGCAGGGCGTGAAAATACAACACGCCCCGCTAAATTATACTCCCAACACAAATCGTGTGACTGCTATTCCACGATTATCATATGCTTCGTAGCGCTGTGCGTACCGGTGCTGACCGTGTACTGCACTACGCCTGTCGCCGCCAGCTCAGAAGACTTAACCGTGATGTGGTTGTAGCCTTTAGAGCCATCCTGGCGGTACAGTTTCAGTACCTTGCCGGTTACGTCGCTGATGGTGATCGTCACCTGTGCTGCCTCTGGCAGGTTGAAGCCGATCACCGTCTCGCCCTTGAATGGGTTCGGCTGGTTCTGGTACAGCTCAAAGCCTGCGCCCGCTACAGTACCGGTGCTGAACTCGATCGCTACGTCCTGGAAGCTGCCGTCTTTGCCGTAAGCTTCTGCCTTCGTAACTGCTGAGCTTACGCCCAGTACCATGCATCTTATGCCCCAAATTCAATAATTTTAGCCCCTCCATTGAATACCTCAACATATAACCTACGGGTATCGCCCTGAGAGGTGTAGATAGCTACTCTATTACCAACCCCGGACTCTTCGAAATCCAATATCCTTGACCACCCTCTAAGCCCATGAGAGTTCATCCAGGTCTCTATTGTAAAAGTATTATCATCGAAATAGGCGCCTGCCTGTACAATTACACGGTCGTCTGAACCATCAAAATGCAGTGCATTACCTGGACCATCATCCGGTTCAGGCATACTAATTTGCTCAAACAAATTATTACCAGCTATAGTGCCTAGCAATAAAAGAAGAGCTAATAAAGTTACTTCTTTCAAAAATAAGGTCGCTTTCCCAAGTGGTGAGATCAACCGCTTACCCCCACCGCTCGGGTGCCAAATAATTCGCCTTAGCCAGGCGTTCCTTTTACTTTGGTCAAGTCTGTGCATGAGATGATTGTTTGGTTTAGCATTCAGAAAAATCTTGGGACGCTGATTCGAAAACAAATATTCAATTTACCCTAACCTCTTTCTGATTCACCAACTAATACAGTTCCACTACAACAACAAAAAAAGACCATATCAAAAGCACTACATTATCCACAAACCATTAATAATCAATACCTAGCATCTTTAAGTGTGCTCGCGTAACATTTAGTCTCAGCAAGCCTCTCGATATACCATGGGGGTGCTAAAAGTGTGCATACAAGGCTGAGCACAGAGGAGTACTTCATCCAATCTCTTGCCGCACAACTATAAACTAATGGCTGGCAACATGAAATGCTGTAAAAAAGCATGTATTCATTGCAGGTCAAAATCACTTCAAAAGCCCTCCCAGCAGGTGGCTTGCATGATGTAGAGCATCCTCATCAGAAAACAAGCCCAGACCAAAGCTTTCATAACTAAAACTAAGATCTTCTACCGTGGCATCAGTTTTACATTCGCAGATGAGTATAAGGACCGTCACCTGATTCAGAACTTTTATAGTCTTAGCAATGCTTACACCAACATTACTTACCGCTATGCCCAACTCCTCTTTCATCTCACGCTTTAAACAGCGCTCTATCGTCTCTCTCTTCTTTAGCTTCCCACCGGGTAGGTCCCATTGCCCTCTTTCGTTCTTTAACAAAACAATTTTGCCATCTATACGGCATATCCCTTTGACAGAAACCGGATACCTTGGGGCGAACCAATCTGTAGGGACTACTTGGCCTATTGTCTTCATATAAATTGGGGCTAATAGCTGTAGCATATCACTTTGATTTTGGGTAAAGAAATGAAAAATTAATCTGCCGGCAAGGTAGTCAGTAATCAAGACATCCTATACAATGCCCTATGATACAAATCCACTACACAGCCAACTCTAACGACACTACATCTCCACTGATTTATGAGCAAACAACTAACTATCAAACTATTACACCCCAAGCATCTATAAAAAATCTTATGCGACAAGTATACTTGATTAACTACATATATACTTGGTTATATCATCCTTTATTAGATAGCGCGAATCTGTTGCTCTTCGCCGCAATACAACAACATAGGGTAAACTCAGGGAATCTACAATCAACACACTTGCAAAGTATAGATGAAAGCCTACCGAGCTGCCTGTTCTGAAACGGCAGAATGGAGAGGAGCAACTTATGAAACCACCGAAATCAGGGCTACGAGACCTTACTCAGCTTAAACTATAGAAGTATACCACCACAAAATCAAATCTATATAGCCCTTTAGGGGCTGTGCTTACGCACTTTACTCCACTAATAACATCAGGTACTCAGACAGATCGACATCTGTATTCGTCAACCCAAGCTTACGCCTTAGCCGGGTCCTGGCCACTTCCACTGCTTTTGTGCTTTGCCCGGTTAGAGCAGATATTTCCTTAGTAGCCATATTCATTCGCAGGAATACACACAACCTACGCTCATTGGAGGTCAGCCCAAGACCTGCAAGGGCTTCAAAAAAGTCGCTATTTGAGTGCTTATAAAGTAACTCAAACTCCTCCCAAAGGGAATGATCCTGAATATTACGTAAGCTATTAGAGATAGCCTGAAGTGACTTGCGGCTACTTACAGTTGGCACCTGTCGGTAAACCTCCATCAGTTTTTGAAGCGTCTCATTTACCATCTCGTTAGCGGACATCCTTTCCAGAAGGTTTAGAGCCAGTTTCTGTTTTGTGTCCTCTACCTCGGTAGCAAGTCGTTCCCGCTCTGTTTCCAACTGCCTCTTTACTAACTCCGATTCTAAATATTCTAGCTGTGCGAGTCTTTGCTTTCGGACAATAGCGATATAAAGGCTTAGAAGTATGAGCCCACCTAAAAAAGCCAGGCCCAAAACAATAAGATAGCTGACTCGACTTCGGTCCATCTGTGAGGTTACCTCCTCTTCCCACTTTTTATACTTCTCCTCCAGCTCCATTTTTGACAGTGCCAAAGCTGCTTCCCCTCGACGCATTTTCTCCTTTGCATGCTGCACCAGTTGCAGATACTCATATGCATCCTCTTGCCTGTTCATTCTACAGGCGAGATCAGATAGGGCTAAAGCAATTTTGTCTACGGAGGTCCACACCTCTGCTGATTGTGCCTCTGCGAGTGCCCGTTCATAAAACAGGTAAGCGGAGTCTAACTCATTTACCCTTTCCAGTAATTTACCCTTATAAAATAAAGCAGCGCTATACAACACCCAATCTTCTTCTGCTCGAGTAGCTGATAATACCTCACTAAGCAGGCTATCAGCGCCCAACGTTTTGCCCATACTCGACCACAAATCGACCAAGCTGATTTTAGTAGCTGCCCTAACCCGATCGTACCCTTTTTTTTGGGAGAGGGCTGTCAAGCTTCGATCGAGATAGAAAATAGCTTGCTCGTAAGCTTCTTCTTCCACATACATCTGCCCCATATTACTGTAAATCGCGGCTAGTTCTTTTGCATATAAGACCGAATATTCTTCAGTCTCAGCTGCTTCCCGAAATGCATCAATGGCACGCTTGTAGTAAACTAAGGCAGAATCTGGCTGAAATCCACTATAACGATATACCGCAGCCAAGTCATTATACACCCTGCCCAGCATTTCCTTATCTCCTCCTTCATTTGATAATAGGTTTTTACACCCAATCAGAGACTCCGCAGCGCCACCCAAGTTTCCTACATAATAGCTGGCCATCCCTTTCTTCATCAAAGCTAACGGCAATAATTGGTTGTCACTAGCCCGGCGGGCAAGAACCTCCGCTTTAACCGAATATTCCAACGCAAGCATCGGCGAGGATTGCATATTACTATCTGCAGCTGCCAATAGCAGTTGTGCTTCTTCCACAACATTAAACCGCCCACCTTTTCTTCCATCCATCTGATCGTTGCCCCGTGCTTGACAAGCGCAAAACAGCAGAACAAACAGCACCTTTAGTCTAAGGTAATACAGTAAAATTGATACAAGTAACTTTATTCCCATAAGCGAACAACTTCTTTTTCAAGAGTTGTCCATAGCGTTTTGAATCGCTAATATACAGAAAATACCAAAGTTCCATTTCCATAATAACAGATTGCATGTGGTGGTCGAAAGGTTGATCATGCGGAAAGGACCTTCACCAAGTATTCATGATCTCACCCAGCTTTCTTACGTTTAGCGTTCAATCTTATTGTGACCGTTTTCTTTTGACATAGTTCATTGAGTACGAAATGTACGAAACTAACAGGCTTACCCAAGGCATTACCAATCTTTACCCACTGACAGAACACTCCCCGAAAGCTTTCGTATCGATCAATAAAACACTAAATTCCTGGTTTTGGATATTAACACTTCTGCAGTAACTTTATTTAAATAGTATGTGCTCTCTTAAAAAAGCGTGGTATAGCCTATCTATTTGTTAACAAAGCCTTGCAAACGTTATAAAGCACAAGATGATCACCTATACACCGGTTAAGGGCTTCTTACAGCCCTGCGCTTACGGAACATGCCTGCATGTCATACAAACAAAAAGCCCCGGGCAGTCGTTGCCCCGGGGCCGTCCTCATGCCACCGAAAAAGGTGCACGGAAGAAAATCAGGTATTCTTGCTATTCTTCTTCCTCAGCTTGCCGGCCTTGCTCCCGGCTTTTGAGGAGCTCTCGGTATTGTTTTACGATCGCCCGGTGCGCCGGGCTGTTTTCCTTTAGCTGTTTGTTCGGGTCTTTGGGCTCTTCCTGGCTGCGCTTGATCAGGAACACGTCTTCCCCTTCTGCTACTGAATGCCGCAGCAGGTACTTTGTGCCGCGGTAGCTCATATTCTCATACCCGACCAGCTGTTCTTTCTTTTTTGCCGGCGGCAGCGCCCTTTCCCTTACATCTGCCGGGAGGTTTTGCAGGTAAGCAATAGCCAGGCTCACCAGGTCGTGCATTTGCGTGGCGGGGGAAACCGCCATGCGGGGCAGCTCGAATACTTCGCCATCGATGCTGATCCTGGCTTGCTCAATGAACATCCGCGCATGCGGGTCCACATTCCGCCCATCCGGGAAAAAAGCCCGGTTGTAACCGGCCCGTAGTTGTTCAGCTTTCGTCATGTTGTTCCGTCTTTTTTGATGTAAGCATTTCCGTTCAGCCTTTTGAGGCGCAGGCCCGCCCAGGCTGACCTTTCCGTCTTCTTTCGTGCCTCCCCGTGCCGGGCGGCAATCTCCTCAGCCGCTGCCATGATAAGGCTGTCATCCATTTCGACCCGCGAGATGATGCGGAACGGGATCTCCTGCTGTACGGTGCCCCAAAAGTCTTTGACCTGTATCGTCCCGTCCACCCTTTTTCCGGTAGGTGAGATCTTTTTTTCCTTAAAGGAGAGTGCCATATACTGCCTGGTTTTGCATGCAAGATATAAACAAATTAGTTACATTGCATAAAATTAATAACTTATTCGTGTATGCTTTTCAAGTTGTACGGCACGGCCTTGTGCCAAACGGTACTAAACGAGCTGGGCGGGGATGCGATGTCGGTACCTGCTCTGGTGCGGTCAATCGCGGGCAAGGAGCTGAGCAACCGGGAAAAGCACAACCTGGAAAGGCGCATACGCCGGGCCCTGGAAAGCCTCGAAGGCGAAGGGCTGGTGCGAAAGGACTGGATCATAGAGCCGCGCCCGTTGCAGGTATTTAAACTCACAGAACATGCTCAAAGGACTACAAATGCTTAATGCCCTCAAGGGGCTGACGGGTGACCCCAGAAAGATGGTACAGCAGGTGGTGCAGATGATTACCCCGCCTATGCTGGGCTTTCTGGAAAAGTACAACAAGCCCAAAAGCGAAGGCGGGCTGCTCAACCGGGAGGACGTGAACTGCATCTTCGCCATCATGCCGATGCGCACTGAAGTAGACGGCACAGAGGTGGAGGTGATGGTGCCCCATATCCTTACGGTCGGCTACGAAGCCAAGCTGGCCCGCTACACGGTCAATGCAAAGTACAGCCTGGACGAACTACTCAAAAAAGCAGAACAAGATGGAGCCCTCAGCGAAGGAAGAGACGAAGAAGAATAGCCCGGTAACAAAAGCCGAAGAGGCAGGCAGCCAAATGCCGCCGCCGGAGGATTTCTTCGCGATGAAAAGCGAGATAGATGATGATATGCGGGACTTCCTTGCGCACATGAAGCGGGAAAAGGAAGTCGTCGATGTCCCGGACATTGAAATGCCCGGAGAAGAAGCCGATCCGGAAACCGGGGAGCCCATTTCTGATGAAGACAAAGGCCACCTGCGCGACCTGAATTACACCCAGGAGCAGAAATTCTGGGCAGAGCTGATGCTCATTCAGCTGGACAAGTCCATGGCATGGATTGGCGGGCTGATCGCAAAGGAAGATCCGGCCAAGTACCGGATGCGCAAAGCCAAGTCTGAAGAAGACGACTACGAAGTCGCCCTGACTGCTGCGCTCATCAACAAATACCATGTGAAATTTAGCCTGGAGTTCGCCCTGGCCTTCCTGCTCCTGGGCAAATACGGTATGATGGCCACCAAAGTACAGGCGGACGTCCGGGCGAAGAAGAAAGCAGCAGCAGAAGCAGCCAAAAAACAGCAAGATGCAGAGAGACGCGCAAATCACGATAGTGATCGGTAGGAACGGTACCGGAAAGTCTACCTTCTGTGAGAAGATCGTGAAAGGCATCGGGGCAAGGGCCCTGGCGGTCACCTACAACGGCATGCCCAAAATCTGGCGCCCTTATCCGGAAGTAGATATCACGCATAAGAAAAAGATGACTTTTCCGAAAGGGATCCGGCAGGTGATTGCCGGCCGGTACGAGGAAGGGCGGAACAAAAACCGCGTGTTCGAGCACATCTACATTAACTACCGGGACGGGATGATTATTTTCGATGACTGCCGGGGCTACATCAATAGCGCTGTGGATAGCAACCAATACTTCCGGCAATTATTGCTGGACTTCCGGCACCGGATGCTGGATATCATCTTTGTGGTGCACTCCCCTGCCGATGTGCCGCCCCGGGTCTGGGGCTTTACCTCCACCGTATGGGTGGGCGCGACGGATGCCCTGGTCAACAAAAGCCAGGTGCGCACCTCCAGTGCCGACCGCATCATCGAGACGCAGGAGGAGGTCAACCGGATCTTCCGGGCGGCTAAAGCCCGGGGGGATAATACGCATTATGGGCTGTTTAGGCGGGTGGATTTGTAAAAAAGTTTTCATTTGGTTTTTGGGGGGGGCTATATGCCTCGGGTGGTTGTTCGGGGCATTTTTATGAATAAGTCCGTAGTTAAGGCAGACGAATTATCTTAAACGCGAATACTTAACATTAACGCTTTTGATACGTCGAAAGAAAACTGCTGACAATCAAGTTTCAGCACAACAAATTATGGATATATCCGTATTATTTGTAGAATTGCTACAAATATACAACTTATGATACTAGAAATAAGGCTTGCTAATTTCTTTTCCATCCGAGATGAGGTAACACTAGACTTGCGGGCTGCATCAATCAATTCAAAAAAAGCGAAGGCTTTAAAAGGGAATCAGTTTTCCATTAATGACAACCAGATCTTGAAGTCTGTAGCCATTTATGGCGCTAATGCGTCGGGAAAGTCGAATATTGTTAAGGCTATCAGGTTTTGTTGTCGAATGATTTTCCAGTCCCACTCCCATAATGAGGATGTGACATTCAACTTTTCACCATACAAATTCGATGGTTACGAAGACAAGCCTAGTAGTTTTTTTATTCGTTTTTTGATTGACCATAGAGAGTATGAGTATGCTTTCGCTTTAACCAGAAATGAAATCATCAAAGAATCTCTTCACTATTACAAAGTTGGAAAGAGAAAGACAAGGACTCGGATATTTGAGCGGGATGAGCATGCAGGAAAGACAAAAAGGGAGAAATACAAATTTTCCACCCTTATAAAGCGGCCGTTTGATGTGGCGGAAAATACTTCTAAAAAGACACTCTATATTTCCAGAGCAAGTCAAATGGACAGAGAACTTGGCAAAGAGATATTCAGGTATTTCAACGAAAAATTCATTCTTCAATACTTCATTCTTAACAATGAGATATTAAAACACCGGCTCTCTGTTGACAAAGCATTCTTACTGAGCGCACTTCAAATTGCGGATAGCGATATTGTGGATATTGATTACGAGGTCGAAAAAGTCCGTGCCAAAGGTGTTAGTATTTCACTTTCTGATTCTAATGAATCTATTACTCAGACAGGGGAGCAGGAAATTGAAAAAATAAAGCTTGTCACCTATCATAAACATTCTCCAAAGACCCCCTTTGATTTTGAAACAGAAGAATCAGATGGAACAAAGAAGCTATTATATGTTTTGCTCAATGTAATTGACATCATTCAAAACGGAAAAATTCTTTTAATTGACGAGATTGAGTCAAGCCTTCATTCCAGTATAGTTGAATTCATAGTAGACCTTTTTCACAAGAGCGAAAACAGTCAAATAATTTTTTCGACGCATAATACTAACCTGATTGACTTAAACAAAGTGCGGAAAGACCAGATTTACTTCGTCGATAAAGATGAAACAGGGAATAGCACCTTGTACTCCCTGTATGATTTCAAGGATTTCAGAGAAAACATGGACGCTGAAAAAGGATACCTTCAGGGAAGGTTTGATGCAATTCCATATTTAAGTGACCCGTCTTCTTTAATAATAGAGCTCGAAAATGGCTAGATCAAAAAGAACTAGAGGGAACCGTAAAATGAACCCTACACTTTTTGTCTTTTGTGAGGGAGAGACGGAAGAAAGCTATGTTGCCTTTCTTAGAAGTAAATACAGAGTCCCTATTCAGATAAAAACCAAAATTGCCGGCAATAGAATAACTCAAAGGCTGGTCAAATCCTACATGAAGGGTGAAACACAGACTCCTAAAGACAAGATTTTCCTTTTGTATGATTTAGACGTACAGGGAGTACTGGAGCGGTTAAAAAAGATTGACAAAGCTGAACTTTTAATCTCAAACCCCTGCATTGAGCTATGGTTTCTACTCCACTATCAAAATCAAACTGCAACTCTGGACTCTGACCACTGTCTGCGTATTTTGAAGAACCATATTCCCAAATATCGAAAAGGAGCCCAAAAAGATACAGTGATGTCCGACCTTTGCGAGAAGGCAGATGCTGCAATTGAACGAGCTAATGAACTGAGCAGTCCGGATAACCCTTCTACGACAGTTCAGTCATTTGTACAATTGCTCAAAGATCTAAAGAGAAATAAGTAATCAGGGCATCCTCAAAATGCCAGGCAGCCACCGCCACCCGGCATGAAGAAAGAGGGTTTATTTCCCAGGATTTAGTTCACTTAGTTTCTTCTCAAGCTCGTCTATAACCCTGCTATATGGTCTGCCTTTGTGCATCCATAGATAGAAAAAGACGTCTTCTGCATCCATTTCATTCCTTTGGGCCATTTCCAATGCAACTACATATTTTTTCAAAGCTGAAATGTTTTGAACATACTTCAAGTCGCTTAATGGTATTTCATCCATAATCAGCTCCCAGCACATCCAATCGTCTTTATCATCTTTATTAGGATGAAAAGGGTTTACCTGGTCTCTTAGCCACCTATCAAATGGTGTTAACCAGGCGTGATTCCCGGTATCTTCCGGATTTTCATCTGCGTAAGCCATCATTGCATGTTCTAAAGACGGGTGATAGTCGGACGCTTCTTTCCACGTCCACTCCGCGCCGTAATCCAATTGGTCGTCTTCATTCTGGTTTCGGCTGAACATCTTCACATGGCCGTTGGGCCAGGTGGCTACTGCATAGAGATTGCCGAGTTCTACGTCTATTCCGTTGATCTTTGGCATGGTTGTGATTTTGGTATTGAATTGAATTATAAGTTGATTTTCTTGCTGTCGAGGTACCGCCGGATGCATTTGCCCCTGATCTCATTGACCATTATTTCCTTCTCCATTCTGTCCCAAAAGTCATTCTCCTGGATTTGATTGATCTGCTTCCAATACTCCGTATCTCGTATCGCTTTCCAGTCCGCTATCGTTAAATTTATTGATAGCTCAAACTGTCTTTTTTCAAGGCGGGCGATGTATTCAAATACTTCAAAGCTTTTCTCAATGCGCCGATTGAACAACATGATTGCATGGCCGTAATGGTCAATTCCCTTTTCCATTCCTACAGCTTAATCTCATCCGGATAGTCAATCGCCCGCTGCCGGCCACGGCGGTGCTTCTCCCGGTACTTGCGTATTTCGCGCCGGTCGGCTATCCACATGCGGATAAGGGCTGGGGCAGCTACGATTAGGAAGGCGATCAGCCCCAGGGCAATCCAGAATTTATCAAACTCGGTTAAGTGTTTCATATCTCAATGTTTTCCAGTGGTTCCCATGAATATCCCCGGTGCTTGCTGAAGTAATGCAGGCGTTGTTTGCTGTCCTGTATGATTACACCATCCTCGTGAGCTTGTAAGTACACTACTGGCAAAGCAATCAGGGCCAGGCCGGGGTGCTGTTTGTCCCACTCTTTTTCCTGCTGCTTTTGCTTCCTGCGGTAGCGGATCCCCCAGCGCACCAACACAGACAGGGCGATGATGATGAAGACCGGCATGCCTATGATGATGAAGGCGATGAAAACCGGGTGCATTTGATCTAAAAGGCTCATTTTTCTTGCTTTAATGCGTTATCGAAATACCATTCTGCATCTTCCTTGGCAATCTTAATGTGATGGTCTGTCTCTATGGCGTCCTGATGCTCTTGCACCATATCTAAGAAGCGCTCGAAGCCCTGGCAGAAGACCAAAAAGGAGCGGATTCGCTTACCTTCTGTTTTCAACTCTACCATATCCTCACGTGTGTCGCTATGGCGGAAGTAGAGCGCGTGGACTTTGATGTTCCCTTTTAGGAATTCTTTATTGCCGGACTTTTCCAGCAGGAGGGCTTCGGCTTGTGCACGGCTGCGCACCGTACAATCTTCGCCCTCTTCGCTGTAGATGTAGCTGTTGTCGATTTGTACGGCAGCGTTCTTCAGGGCTTCCCGATGCCTCCAGGCTTCGATGTAGTTGTACGCAATCACGTACGCAACCATTCCAATGCCGAGCAGTATGACTGTACCGGGTATGCCCCAGCGTACGGTCGTGTAAACGATGCCGGACAGGAAAAGGACAAGGACAAGGGCTTCGATCTGCTTAACCATGTCTTTCGTTTTTGACGGACACGCGGACATCGACGTTGATGTCCGCTTTGCTTGTCCGCGTGGTGGCGTAATCCTTGTCCGCTTGTCCTTGTCCGCCTGTCCTTGTCCCTGTCCTTGTCCTTGTCCGCATGGCTTGTCCGGCGGTGTCCCTGACCGCGGCGGACAAGGACAGGAGGACAGAGATAAAGGCTGTCCAAAGGACAAGGACAAGGAACCATACGGCTTGTCCTACTTTCAGGAAGACGTACAGGACAATGGCTGCGCCTGCTTCGCCGATCCGTACGGCAATGGGGTATATTTTGAACCGTTGGCGCTCTACATTCCAAACAACCTCGTACGGGCGACGGGCGGGCGGAGGTGCATCGGCTACCTGTGGCAGTTCTTCCCAGGTGGCCTCCTCCGTGACGGGTTCATAGGCGCTGTATTTTGAGTTTTGTTCGTGCATTTTGAGTGGTTTTGAGTGATTTTGAGTGGGGTGCCACTCAGGAACTGAGTGCATAACCCTTTGACTATCAATTTAAATTCACTCGATTGAGTGTTTTTGAGTGCTACTCCCCGGCAACCCCTCCCCCGGATAGAGCGGTGGAGAAGGCTGCGCAATAGAGGCTGACGGTCGTTTCTCCATACCCGCGGACCTTTTTCCCGTTTACATGGCTTAATGCACGGCTGATTTCGGGTATGGTCAGGCCCTGGCTCCAAAAGGATTTTATACGTAAAGCCTTGCGGTGGTCAAGCTTCCGTACGTTCAGCTCTTCGATGTCCCCCGGGGTCAGCTCCTTGTCCTTGTCCGTTGTCCTTGTCCGTGCGCTGTCCACCTTCCATGCGGCACTTGTCTGCTTGTCCCTGAACTCGTTGTCCGGCACCCACAGTTGTCCGCCTGTCCACGTGTACTCGGCTAAGTTGATGTCCGCCTGTCCTTGTCCGCTTGTCCTTGTCCTTGTCTTTGTCCGCCTGTCCGGCAAGGTGTGCTTGTCCGGGCGGTACCGCAGGAGCAGCATGTCCGCGAGTAAGTCTTTGAGTGTCCTTAGCATGTCCGTCTAGTTTTTAGTGATGAGTTCGTTGAAGCTGTAAATCACAAATGCAGTCGTGGTCCCGACCAGAATACTCTTCACCCAATGCAGCCCGGTACTTTCTTCCAGGGGGGCGGAGCTGAGGACGAAGAAAATCACATCCAAAATGGCAAAGGCCAGCAGGTAGCTTACGTCATATCCGAAAATGGAAATCCGGGCTTTGATGCCCCGGCGCAGGGTCATCAATAGTGCCGTGATGCTCACTGTGACGGCGAATAGCCAACCACTGACCGTCCGGGCGGAGCTGCCCTCCGGAAAGGCGCTCACGTCCATGCCGATGATCGCCAAATGCTCCACCTGGTACAGCAGAATGAAGACGAAGGCGAAGTACACCAATATGGTGACGGGCTTGCCCCCGGCCTGAGGGCCTGCCTCCGGGCTGGGCAGCGCTTTCGGCTGTACGGGCTGTACGGTTTGTTTGCCGTATGGTGTCCGTGTAGTTTCCTGGTGTTTGGGTTCTCCGGTGCTGCTGTTATTCGTGATATTGATCTGAATATTGAGCTGCCCGGCTACCTGTTGGGCCCCTTCCACCACCTCATCCGATCTGCGGGGGTGTGGCTGGGCGTATTCCAGTACGATTTCCTGCACCACCTCCTCCGGGATCAGGTCGTCTTTGCTATAGCGGTGCCCCATGCGGTTCAATTTCCGCCGCAAGGTGGACCATTCCAGAGCAAGGCTTTCCGCCAGGGTCTCGCCGGTAAAGTTGTAAGTAGTCATGTCCTGATTTTCCATGGCAATTCCTTAAAGGATTTTGAGATTTCTAGTCGTTTTCTTCCAAAAAATGACCGGCAATCCGGTCTATCCAGTAGTTCAGCTTTTCGAGCTTTTTCCTTAAAGCGTATACCGCACGTCCGGCCCAGGTAAAGGAGAAGTAGATGAGGTAGCAGGCCAGCTTCTTTTTCTTCATAGGCGTTCAATCGCTACCGCTTTTTTTGCCCGGCTTGCTTTTGGCTTTTCGCTATTGGCGGTTGGCATCGCGTAGAAATCGGGAGGCCCAACGGTAGTGCTCCGGCTGCAGCTCATAAAAAGTGCGAGGAGGCATAGCATAAGAATGCCGATGGCAAAGTCTCTGCCGATGTTGTTGGCTTCTTGGCGCATCCGCTGTGCAGTAGTGCGCCTTTGGGTCTTCTTTCTCATAGTTTTGGTAGTTTTAGATTCCTGTTATTCGCCGCTTTTCCAACAGCCGTCTTCGTGGAAGTAGGTGTCTACAACTTCTGCCAGATTGTTGTAATCGTAAATCCTGCCGTGGTGGATGTCATATTCTGTAGCTAGTGCCCGGCACCTTTTTAAAGACGTTCTGTGAAAAGTGATTAGTGGCCCATTTTCCCAATCGTTGTTCCAGTGCGCCAACGTTTTTTTGTAGCCGCCTGGCTTTGGCTTGAATACCAGTTTGTAGTGCGCCATCCCTCTGGCGTCCTTCCGGCTTTTTTGCATTGTGGCTGAATTATTCATTGCGGTATAAGTTTGTTGCTAAAGAATGTCGCCCAGGGTGGCTATGCCTTGGCCCCGGCGGCCGTTTGCCCGGCGCTGTCCGGGTTTGCGGTAAGTTTTACGCTTGGGGGGCGGGTATTTCTCTGGCTGGTCAATCCAGCCCTTGGTCCGGATGAACCCGTTGGGGTTGCCGGGGTCAAAAAATGTGTGCGGTTCAGGCAATTCGCCGTGCTCCCGGTGCCAATACAGCTGGGCGAGCTTCATTCTCTCCCAATAAACCCCGGAGATTTTCGGAAAAAGATCTGCCGGGGCCGTGCCGTAAAGCTTCCCTATGGTGATCAAAATAGTCCGGCGGTAGTCTTTTGACCAGGCTTCGCCGGGATAGAGCCAGGTCCGAGCGGAATTCAGCAACACTTTCGCATGCTTCCTGAGCGCCCAGGCTCTTTCCAGGTCAATATCTTCACCGCCGGCCGGAACTTCTGTCCCTGTTTCTTGCTTAGCTGGCCCGAATCTGCGTGGTTCGTTCCTGCTTCCCGGTTCTTGTCCATCTGCTATCGAGCCGATAGGCTCACCGCATCGAGGTTCCTGCCGTTCTGGTGGTTCAGGTGCAGACTTTTCCGCCAAACCGCAGGTTTTTCCGCCTACTAGTTCTTGTGGTTCTTGTTTAGTACTTGCACTTGTAGGCGGAAAAATTTTCCGCGAAGCAACTTTAAGGGCCGTGGTTTCGGTACTTTTTTTCGAGTTGCTGATCCGGAACCGGACCTTGGTTTTTGCAACTTCTGTCCATAGAAAATCAGGGTTAATTGCTACCTCAAAATCTGCCTGCCTGCCATGGTGTATCTCGTAGACCGGTTTGCCGTTGGCATCTTCCTTTAAAGGGAGGAAGAACCCGGCTCGCTGAAGGACTTTTCGGTAGTTCCGGATACTGCGGTCGGTCCTGCCCGTAATGTCGCCCAGGAACGGATTATTGATATTGAGCAGGGGCATATCCTGTACCTTCTCCACTTTCCGGTCGCCACCAAACTGCCAAAGGCTAAATTTCCTGGCATACAGGCGTACCAGCTCTTTGGCCAGGAAGATGTGCGGCATCTTAATCTTTTGGCTCGTTACTACCTGTGATTCGTTGTACTGCTCAAATAGGCTCTCCATCAAACGGTGCGACTTTGGGAGGTCTATCCGGTAGGTAGCCTTCCCGTTTTCGGCTTTGCTGTTATGGGAAATAGCTAATGCAGGCATCTTTTAAGTTTTTTTGAAAGAAGGGCAGCCAGGGCAACAAGGCCCTGCGCTGCCTTCTGTACCGCAATGAATCTGCAGTGGTTCGTGCTGTCCAGGGGGGTCGAACCCCTTGATGGCGACCGTCTCGCCAGAAGCAAAAAGAAGGGCCGGCTAAATATGCAGGAAGCGGCTCATGTGCTTGGTAAATAAAAAGTGCCGGCCCTGTTTTCTTAGCCAGCCTTCCGGTGGCAGCTATGCACACCTCCGGCCGGCTGGCGCTCTCCAAAATGGTTGTTGTAGTAAGTGATAAGGGCGTTGAGGAGCAGCATTCTGGTCTTGCAGCCTTTGCCGTTCTTGGTGTCAGGCATGGCAGCTACCCGTTTGCGCAAAAATGCCGCGTTGCTGGGCTGGGCGATATGCTCCAGCTGGTCGATGTCAGATTTCAGCGTATGGTAGTTCATGATCCACCGGTAGGTTTCGTTGTCATTAGGCAGATGGATGCAAAGGAAGCGCATGGCTTTGCTAGCTTCTTCCGCCAGGAGTTCCAGGTGCGTCTGCATGATGTTTTTGGCTTTCACATCAAGGGAGGCAAGGTCTTTGCCCCGAAAGCGCAGCGTTATTCTGATCTCGCCCGGTATCAGGCTTAGCTGATCGTCAAAATGGATAGTGGGTTTCATGCGCTGAAGATTGTATTTGCTATTGAGCCTTTGAAGCATTCCGGCTACCATGTACGAGGGGGTATTAGGGTATCCGCTAGTATGATTAAGGGCAGGCTGGAAGTAGCCCGGCACATTAGCCAGGCCTTAATCCAACTTCAAATAATCAAAAGCCCCTAAGGGTAAAATTTGCAGTCAAAAGCTGCCCGGCAAAAAGGTAGACGCCGGGCAGCATGGGAAAAGTGAAAGTGTTCATAGTACGTGATCTTCTCATGACCGGGAAGCCTGCCGCCTATGGTCCGAGCACCGGAACTGCTGATACGGCGGCAGGCAGGTAACCCCATGATTAAAATACTTCCTGGCCCCGAAGGGCTTCCAGGTCTTCCCTGTTGTAGAGAGGCGGGCGCGTATTGCGCCGCCGGACAAAGCCCTGGTCGGAAAGTTCTTTGAGCTTGCGCGAACAAGTCTTTTTGGGCGGGATGCCCAATACCTTGGCGGCTTCCATCGCCTTTAGCCATGCCGCCTCCTTGGTTTGTGCTGTGGCTGCCTGTTTTTCCAAAGCCTCAGTTTGCCTTTCCATTGCAAGCGTATGCTTCTCAAGGGCAATGGACAGCCTTTTCATTGTTTCCAGTGTCTGTGCATCAATCATGCTGCAAGGGATTCAACGGTTTCAAGAATAAGGTTCTCTCCGGTTTCGATTTTGTACAAGATACTAGCCTGCCGCAGAGTCAGTTTGTCTGCTCCGGCACCAGCTTTGAGGAATTCAAGTACATCGATATCCAATAGCCGGGACCAGGCAACGATCTCGTTAGCCCGCATTTCGCCCCAGCGGTCTTTACTGCCAAGGGCGAGCACCTGAGTAACGCGGTATTCGGTATAATCGCGGTCGTAATCGTTCTCGAAGTACCGGGTAGTCTTTGCCAGGCGTACGAGTACGTTGTCAATCAGCTTTGCCAATTTCGTACGGTCGTGAATCTCGTTGAGGTCGGCTTTGTAGTCTGGGTCGCTGAGTAAATCCTCAGCCACTTGCCTTATTTCAGCTTTATTCATACCTTGGTGTATTGAAATTAAGTTTTCACCGAACACACTCAACAAAAGATGAACCACTTACAACCTATCTGTCCTCCTTTCAATCTCCGTACATAATTGCAGGCAATAGTTGATTGCTCAAACAAATAGCGTTTTGTTTGACGGTTCTTTTTCTTTTGCTGAGGTGCTTTTAGCATTTGTATGACACAAATATATCTCATTTTAAGTGAGAAATCAAAGGTTTAACCTGTTTTTAACCGGTTAAATTTCACATTTTTTATCATCTCATGTTTATAGGGAAGAATATCAGGTATTTAAGAAGCCTTAATCAGCACACCCAAAAATCACTTGCTGATAAACTAGGCAAAACTCCTACTTCGGTTGGTGAGTACGAGAAAGGTAAAAACCTTCCTCCGATAGACGTAATAATCAAGATATGTGAAATTTACGATGTGTCTTTGGACCAGCTCGTACACAAAGACCTTCAAGCAGAACCGTACGTTCCTGAGCGGTCCAACGATAGCAGGGCCGAATACAAAAACGACGTCCTCCTCAACAAGATGCTGGCTATAAAAGTCCTGGAACTTATAGAGGTCATACAAAGAGAATCCCCGGAAGACTACCAGGGTCTCCGCCTCGAAACATTCAGTGAGACGATCAAAGAAACATTTGATGTAAAATAATATGTTTTAAAAAGCTTGGGTTTGAATACGTATTGTTTTATTTTTCCGGTCTAACTTATTCATCTTGATTTCTCATGAACAAAAGACAGGAAAAGCTGAATCAGATAGACGCTGAGATACGTACGAACCAATCGAATGCTGACCGTACCTTTTTGCTGGCCAGAGCGCTTAAAGTATTGGGCGAAGTACTTAAGAAGCGGAAGAAGAATGGGGATGATCAAGAGGAGGTACAGCAGAAGAAAAAACACTCCCTTTAACTGTGGCGGATTTGGTATCTTTAAGTCATACCTAGAGATGGCGAAGTTTGTTTCCTATCCTCAAAGGGGTATGGTGCAAATGACAGAAAAAGGGGCCAAAGCTTTAGAAAGGGGCGAATTACCATTGGAGGAGCTTCATAATGATCCGGATTTTATCAAACACCGTGAATCCGTTAAAAGTAAGAAAGAGAATGAGGTCGAACTCGATAAGGTAAACGTTGAGAATGCCTCACCGCAAGATTTGATTGATTCAGGGTTCTCGGACATAGAGATCGAAGTTAAAACAGACTTAGCTTTAACAAATCTACAGCCCGGCCACTTACCGATAAAGGAGTCGAGGGGGAATAATGGATGCAAAACGAGTGAATATTGGAGCAGTGCAGGTACTACCAGTTTTTGATTTCCTGGTAGTACCTGCATTTTTAGCACCTCTGAAATCTTACCTGCTAATCATCAACCGCTTTGCATCCGGGTACCCATCAATTTTTAACCAGTAAATGCCTGCGGGCAGCCCGTCCACATCCAGTTGATGCTGTGTATCTCCATGAGGCAGTGCCCATGCCCTCACAGCCCGCCCCAGCCCGTCCATCAGGCGGGCCTGCGCCGGTGCTTCCAGCGGGGCGCCCAGTGATAAAGTAACTGACCGGGAGGCCGGGTTGGGCCAAAGCGCCAGCTGCCCGGTGCCAGAAGCACCAGTAAGCTCCATGGCAGGGCTGCCCCCAAATTCAGTGCTATTGGAAGCCCCTATGGTGCTCACCGGGCCAATAACGGCGGTAGCCGCTCCGCCAGGCGTGCTCGTGAAAGCCCCAAAGCCCACTTCCACGCACTCCTCCAGGTGGTCCTGCATCTGTGTGATCAACTGCCAGCCACTCCCGCCGGGGATGCGGTAGAAAGCCTGTAGCAGGCCGTTGTGCCGCCGCATGCCCAGCGTTACCGGGGTTGCTACCGCCTGAAAGGGCGTAAAGCTCTTGCCGCCGTTCGGCTGCAGGCGGCTCTCCCAGCGCAGCAAAGGCGTCAGGTTGGTGAACAGCCCGGCCATGGGCGACCCGGCCGCGCTGCTGTTGCGCATGAATATGCCCGCATACGTACCCGGGCCCACCGACTGTACCTCCGCGCGGATGCCGGACCCTTCGCACAGCTCCTGCACTACGCCCGCCAGCTGGTCCGTATTTCCGGAAATGGGGTTGTAGCCCGGGCTGTTGAGGGTGAAATGCCCTTTGGACGGGTCGCCCGTGGCACAGGGGTCGTAAGCATAACTGCTGCTGCCCGGCACCATGCCGATATCGGCTGTGCCCCAGGGCGGCGGGATGCTCTCGCTGATGAGCACTTCCACCTGCGCCGTGCAGCTGCTGCTGTTGCCATGTATATCAGAAGCCGTCAGCTCTATACTCTGTATACCCAGATCGCTGCAGTCAAAAGCCGTTTGGCTGATCATCAGCGTGCTGTAGTCCAGCCCGCAGTTGTCGCTGCTGTTGGCAAAGTCCAGCACCTCGTCGGCCAGCAGCTCCCCGGTGCCGTCGTAGCTCAGGGCTACTTCTACATCAAGGCAGGCCAGCTGCGGCGCTTCCTCGTCCGTTACAATAAAGGTGTAGGTGAAATCCTCCGCGTTGCCATAATCATCGGTGGCAACGACTTCCAGCTCATAGGTGCCCTGAGGCACGGTGAGGTAGAGGGCATACTGCCCGGTGGCCGCATCAATCAGAACCGTTTCCAGCTGCCCGGCCGAAGGGCCGTCCTGGTTTTCCAGGGTAGCCTCTACCGTCACGCCCGAGCAGTCTTCTATGGAAAAAGCCCGCCAGATGGCTGAGTAGTGGCAATCGCCGGGGTCCGTGCCCACTTCCAGCACGCCTTTGCTCGTGAGCGTGTCCCCATTGCTATCCAGCACGTGCAGGGGCGGCGCTTCAAAGTCCGGGAAGCAGGGGTCGAAGGGCGCCGGGTCCAGCGTATTGCATAGCCCGTCCTGATCGCTGTCGATATCGTAGCACAGCTGCGTGGACACCGTGTCCTGCAGCACCTCCGGGTAATCGCAGTCCGCTGCCAGGAAGGTGTACGGGTGCGCCCCCCGGAAGGCCGTGTCCTGTGGCGTGATGCCCAGCTGCCCGGCTTCGTCCAGCTCAAAGAAGAAGGGGGAGAAATCGAGTACCAGCGGCTCGTCCGGGCTGCCCAGCTGCCCGTTGCCGCCAAAACTGAGCGTGACAGGCAAGGCAAAGAGGGCTTCGTGGGCTGCGCTGTAGTAGCGCACCTCCATTTCCCCTTCCGGCATGGCATGGTACACGGTGGCAAAGTAGTACGCCTGCCCGTTGACCAGCTCCGGGGCCGCTGTGCCGCTCAGCTGGCCGTTGATGAAGAAGGCCAGGCGGTCGGCTTCATCGCCCAATGACAGCCAGGGGGTATACTGCGCCCGGGCAGAGAGGTTCATGCTGAACGGCTGTTGCAAAAGAGGAGTGCTCCAGCTTGCGGGCAACTGTGGCTGGCTGCCTGCCGTAGCCAGTACAGGTGTCAGGCTGTAGTCCAGGCAGGGGCCGCCATAGGCCGCCTCAAAGCCGGGCAGGCTCAGCAGCTCAAAGCCGGCCTGCGGCTCCGCGCTCTGTATTGGGATATCCTCCCACTGCGGCCCGGCGTAGGCTTCCTCAACGGTGACGCTGAGTGCTGCGGTGGCAAAGTAAGCGTTGGCTGTCTGCTCGGTGGCGCGCACTGTGACTGTGGTGGAACCAAACCAGGCGGGGTCCGTTGGGATCAGCGTCAGCTCTGCCCCGTTAAAAAAAGTCAGGACGTGCGGGTTGAAATCCGCCGACCAGGTAATACCGTCGTTGTCCTGCCGCTCCAGGAACGGCAGGAGGCCCAGGGGCGCGAAGGGCACGCCCTGTAAGGTCTGTTGTGCCGGCAATGCCTGAAGCCCGATGGGCGCATCACCGTCCGTGAAGACTTCAATTTCGTAGGGCGCATCAAAACTGCCGCTCACGCCCTGATGCACGAAAGCGTAGGGCTGCTGCGCGATGTAAATAGCATCTGTGGCCGCATGGTAGACCCGCACCTGCAGCTCCTCCCCCGTAGCGGTATTGGAGAAAACCGTAGACAGGTGGAAGACCTGATCTCCGATAGCTACCGGCGTGCTCACGCCCCGCAGTTCCCCGCCAGCGAAGAAAGCGATGAGGTCATTGGCATTGGCCGTCAGCGCTCCATCGATGACCAGGGCAGCATTGATGCTTGCCGAGTAGTCGTAGCCCCCGGGCTCCGGTGCTGCCCAGTCGGGCGGGCCTGCGGATGCCCTAAAGGCCGCCGCCATCAGCAGCGTGATCAATAAATATCGCATGGATTATATTTTGAGCCGTTGAGGGTGCCGGCCTCCGGCACCCTCAGCAGGCTTGTTAAGGCTGTAGATTCAATTTCGCAGACTGTACCTGGCCATTACCGTGCAGGGTAACGAAGTACAGCCCGGCAGCCAGGTTATTAGGCCGCCATTCCAGCAAGTTGCCTCCGGCAGCAGCTTCTGTCTCGATACGTGCCACTTCCCGGCCGGTCGCATCTGTGACGACTACTATAATATCGGCAGCGGCCGGTGCCTCAAAGCTCAGGTACACCCGCTCTGTAGCCGGGTTGGGGAAGAGCTCGAAGCGGGGCGCCGTGCCGGTAAGGGCCGCAGCGTCCGTCACGCTCTGCAGCGTCAGCGGCTCCGGCAGGTTGACCGTGCCCAGGATGTCGTTCGCAATGAAGACAAAAGACTCTTCCACGGCCTTGATTTCACCGTCTGCACCGTCGTAGTACTTGAAGGTGGCCGTGCCGCCCTCGGCGTTGCCGTAGACGGTCATAAAGAGCAGGTAAGCATCCACCGCCTCTACGTAGATCGGCTGCGCGCTGCCGCGCACCTCACCGTTGATGAAGGCGCCGACCTCGTCCCCTTCATGCAGCAGGTTGCCTGTTTCGGCATCCGTGACCACTGCGATCAGGTTCATGCTGTGCTCATAACCGTGCGGGTCCACTTCCCACTGCGAAGCGCTGCGGCCTTCGATACCATCCTGATTGCGGAAGGCTTCCTCATTAGGCCCGTTGAAGTTCTCCGGGTAGGTGAGCGTGCCCGCCTCGCCCAAGTTGATCAGGTAGCCGTTCGGCGAGCTCATGAAGTCCAGGTTGCCCACCCAGCCTATGCCGGCAACGTACTGCGCAAAGCCAGCCTGGCTTTTGATGATATCGCCATTGAGCGGGCTGAGCGATGCCAGGGCCTGATTGACCGGCATGCCCGCCTGCGGCAGGTAGCCGATCCAGTTCCAGCCCGCGGACAAGCTCATGGGCGTAGCCGGGTCTATCGGGTTGCCCAGGATCACCAGGCTGTCGAAAGCGGTGCCGTTGTACTGGTACATCGTCAGGTGGGACAGCGCCGTAAGCGAGCCGGCCCAGACACTGCCGCCGTTGAAGTACTGGCTGAAGCTTGTCTGCCCCTTGATGGTGGCATCTTCCGGGCGCGTCAGGCTCGAAAGGGCCGCATTGATGCTCGGGTCTGGCAGCTCCAGGTTGTAGGAGATCCAGTTCCAGCCCGGGAAGATCGGGATCTTGCGCAGCAGCAGGTTGTTCGTGTGGATGGCCTGCGGCACGATGGGCGAACCGATGAGGTCGTCGGCTACAAAATCGAAGCTTTCGTTTGTGCTGCCGTAGAGCAGACATTCCATAGCGTCCCAAATCTGGAAAGTCACCGTCTCCCCGACCAGGTTGTTGCTGTAAACTGTCAGAAAAGCAAGATATTCTTCTACTTCCGGCACGTACTCCACAGCTGCCATGCCGCGCAGCTCGCCGCCGACAAAAGCGCCTATCAGGTCGAGTTTATCAGTCGAGATTTCCCCCTCAATATCGAGTTGAAGTGTCATCGTCATGGAATAAGCCCAGTCCATAGGGTTGACTTCCCATTCAGGCTGTGGGCATACAACCTGAACCTTGATATCCAGGGGTTCATCCCCTTCGGCGGTCATCATAGGCAGAATGTGCTCGTAGCTGCCGGGGACTAGGTCTGAGGGAAAAGTAAAAGTGACCGTCTCGAAGGAGCCCGGAGCTACTGTGCCGGAAAGAGGGCTGGCTTCCACCCATGCTGGCAGGTCAGTAAGTGTAAAATTAGCGGCGGCTCCCCCCTGATTGCGGATGTCGCGGGTGATTACCAGTACATCGCCTTCCGGGATGACCTCCCTAATTTGATTGACCTCCCAGTACAAAGTGGAGCGGTTGACAAAAAACTCCCAGCTGACGGGTTCTTCCAGCATATTGCCAACCTGGTCTTCCACACCTTCCACAACTACGCGCAGAATCTGGTTTTCAATAAATTGGTTGGGCACATTAGGGACCACAATGATTTTATCTTCGCTACAGCTGATCACCGCATCGATAAGCTCGCCGGTTGCGGTATTGTACAAGCCGATGTTATTGTTGTTGAAAACATCTGCCTGTATGAGCAGGTCGCAGCGAATAGGCTCATTGAAGGTGATACTGATCTCGTCTCCCGGCGAAAGGACGCCGTCGGCAGGCTGAGGCAAGCCGAAGAGGCGGGGAGGGGTACGTTCTATTTTGCCTTTTACCACCTTTGAAATACCTGGGTTTTGTGCCCCGAAGCACTGAGTGACTGCCCGGGCTTCATAAAGCCCGTCCTGTAGCCCTTGCGTATTCCAGGGGACGATAGTGAATACATCTCCCAGCTCTTCTTTCTCCAGCTCGGCGATGTTGATCCACGATCCATCGCCCTGAGAGCGGCGGTACTGCACGCGGATGAGTTCCAGGTCGGGATCGCTGGTATCATATCCATTAGCAGTGATGTTGAGGATGTTCCCACTTTCCGGTGTGAGCACCCAATCTTGCAACGGGAAGCCCAAGTCCACTTCACTGCAAGGCTCCAGGAAGTAAACATCGAGTTCCACTTCTTTATAAAAACGTTCGTCTACGCCTTCGCGTGGAATCCCCAGCCAGATAGCGCGCTCGAATTCACATCCGGACCGGAGTGCAATACGCAGATTCTCGTAGGTATACTCCACTGGGCCGCGCTCTACAGAGATGGTAACCGTTAGCGAACCATCGGGGGGGATTTGGTAGATCAGTTCGCTGGCATTGATTTCGACGCCATTGGCTTTTACGATAGCCCCGTCGGGATTGCTTTCCGGAACGAGCTCCAAGATGTAAAACCCAGCATCCCCTGAAGGAGCAGTGTTGCCAAGCGTGAGTTCAAAAATAGCAGCTTCGTTAGCTGTAACATTTGTTGCTACAAAGCTATTACTGGTAAGTTGCACCTCTTCGCGGGGCTGCGTATTGGGCTCCCAGGGGCAGGCTGACTGGCCGCTGACTACTTCAAATACAGAGGTGCCGTAAGCTGGGTCTGTTTTGATGTTGACGGTAAAGTTGTCCAGCCCATCATCATCAGTGAGTACAAAACCTGTGGTCCGCTCGGTAGAGGTAGTGCTAGAAGTGGTGGAAGTGGCTTCTGTAGACCAGGACATCGCCAGCCCTGCTACCACACCAATACCATTAACATTGACACCAAACTCTGTTGAGAATCCGTTGCTGAAATCCTGCGTCCAGGAATGGGTAATGGTTTTGGTCACTTCGGATGTTTGTGATTCTTCGTAAACTACTCCGGCATCAAAAGTGATATTACGGTCGAATATGGCTTCCTCCTTGAGTTGAGTATTCAGGTCGATGATCCCCTGCCATCGTTCAGCGCTCACTGTATCGCCAATATTTAGTAGGCTGGGGATGACGAGGTCTGTAATTTGACGCTCAGAGTAAATAAATGTTGTGGCAAACCCATCGGGAAATATATAAAGCCCTTTATCCAGAAGGTAGCTACAGGATGTAGTGTCATAAATAAGTTCATCGGTGATACCATAGATAAAGTTCATAGCGCCACCGACATATACGTCTCCGCCCATATCGCTGCCTACAATAAATTCATTGTCATCTGTGGCAATATTCTTCGTTATCGTCAGGCAGGTTTCCATTTCGTTGGAAGTGTAGGAGGTGGTACTCGCCTCCAGCTGATACCCCAGATCTGCAGTGACATCTACCTGCAGGGAGGTGGCGAAAAACGGAGTCCCCACCGATGTCTCGATATCAGGGCCCAGGGATACAGTCACGCCTGCCTCCGTATTCATGGTACTGGCTGCTTCAAAACTCCAGTTTTGGCAGGTGGTCTCTCCGGTTTCCAGAAAAGAATAGCTGCCATCGCCCGGCGGGTCTCTCAAAATGATGGTCGGTAGTTCAGGCGCGGTGGAAGTGAATGTTGTTTCCCGTGGCCGCCTGCCCAGTACAACAGCACTCTGGGCTTTGGTATCCTGTTCGTCGTTTGCCTCGGCAGTTACCTGAAGGGTTTTGAGAAAGGGCGGCACAATATTAGGCGCATCAGCCCGGAACCGGTGCACAAGGCTCCCTTCCGTCATGAGAGTGTCGAACTGGGTAAGGTTGGCAATTCCGTTGTTGATGGTAATCAGAGCGGTATCGAGGTAGCATACGCCCCCATCGTAAGCCTCAAACACCCGTATGGTGGTTTTGGCAGGTTGCAGCTGATTGAGCATGGGGTCGCCGCAGGAGTTGGTATCCAGTTGTGTCATTGTTACCTGAGGGGGCGCCAGATAGATGAAATCAACGGTATCGCTTTTCATACGCAAATCAAGTGTGCGCCCGCCCTGATTCTGAAAGTAATCATAGATAACCGGATTGGAATGCTCAATCACAGCTATAGTGAGGGAGTCCGGGGGTACATTGGAGAAGGTGAATTTTCCATTCGGGTTTTCCAGGCGCTGGGTCTCTTCGTAGCAGCCGTCGAGGGAAGACAGTTTAACGCGGACGATGCTGCCATCGGGAATGATAGACCGGCGGCATTTGCCTCCTGCTAATTGCCCTGTGACCGTTCGCTTGGTCTGATCCTGGAAAAGTATACCGGATACCGGCACATTCAGGTTTTCCAGTTCCCAGAAGGCTGGGAAAAAGGTGTGGTCTTCAAATACAGGAGTAAGCACCACATCCGCACCGGGCTCGAAGTCTGCCACGAATTTGCCATTTTCATCGGTCAGGATTTTGGGTGCATTCGACTGTCCGTTAACGAGGATCTCAATGCCTTCAGGAAAACAGGTGGTACCCTCATAACGGACAAAGCCACTAACAGGAATAGTACTTTGGTCCACGAAGTCAATCTCGTCCACGCTTGTATTGCTGGGGTTGAGAGTAACAAGGCGGCTGGCAGGGGTGAATTCATGCGCAATGGTCTCCATAATGGAAGAAACGGTAGACCAGGTAGCACCAAAAATGGTGCCTTGCCCTGTAAATGCAGGCCCGGTGTCTTCCAGCTGCATGCCTTCGCCTTCGTTGAGCCCAAACATTGACTTCAGGAAGAGGTTATTCACATCTGTGCCGATATTGGCATACTCCTGTATTTGCGGAAGCGTAAGAGTGGAGTCGAAGAAAACTACTTCGTCGATCAGGCCGGTAAAAAAACTTCGGTGGCTACTGGCCCCATCGGCTTTGGCGCCGATCTTCCAGGGAAGCCCTGCCCAATCTGTGGCCACGCCGCTGAAACTGTGGGTACCCATTAGGTTGCCGTTTTTGTAGACTTCGGTGGTCAGGGTGCTGCCGTCTTGTATGAGGTTGACGGCGATGTGATGGAAGCCCATTTCCAGCGGGCCGAAAGCGTGGGAAGTTTCGTTGAGCACAAGCTCAAGCTGCCCTGCATTGAGACAGAGGGCAAACAGGTTGTTGCCGCCTGCATCTGCTTTGCTGAGTACCGCCTGATTGCCGCTGAAGTCGAAAGCCTTAACCGTTGTGGTAATGGCAGAGGTGTCTTTGATATCAAAATCTGTCAGGTCAGCATAACTGCCATTGACGCCATTGAATTCGAGGGACTGATTCAGATAGAAGCTTTTGGAAGGACGGGCCGTAAACGTTTGCCCGCTGCCGTAGTTGATCCCGGCAATTTCGTAGAAGCCACTTGCATTAGTAACTCCGGAATTGACCACTTCCGGGCGGTCATCCGACCATTCTGCACCGCAAAAGTAAAAGCGGGCTTTCAGTGCGCTCTGATCAAATGCTTTGGCCCCAACGCCCTCATCAAATTTCCAGTAGCCGGTCAACCCTGGCGCATTGCCTTGCACTGTGCGGTTCATGAACATTTGGATCTCCGTTTGAGCCAGTTGCCGGTCGAAGAAGCGCACCTCGTCAATACGCCCGTTAAAAAAACCAGTATCATCGGCCTTTTTGCCCAGGAACAGCGGGATGCTATCCGCCTGTATAGTACCTACGGCCGTTTCGATCAGTTCTCCATCCACATAAAGCAGCAGAGATGCGCCATTGTAGCTTGCTGCCACGTAGTGCCATTCGTCCTCGTTTTCGCTCAGGAAGGCGTAGTCCAGCTCGGTGACATCACCGGCATCCCGGCCGATGCCGAAGCGGATACCTTTACCGGAAGAGGCAGGAAGGGTGTGCAGCCACCAGTTTTTGCCGATGGTGCTGCCGAAGTCTATGATGCCTGCATTATCGTTGCCGTCCCCCAGCTTCACCCATGCAGATACCGTGAATTCGTGACGGGGGAAAGCCGGGTTGTATTCGGCGAATGCCATATCGTCTGCCCCGTTGAAGGCAATTGAATGGCCCAGGGTAGGCGTGAGGGTGACTATAGCTCCCGGTACCGCGTTGCCGCTGAAGGTTTCCACCTTGCCCGTTACCACGCCATTGGGATTGAGAAAGCCGAGAGAAGAACCGCGTTTCCCCTCTCCAAACGTATTGACTCCACTAACCTCATAGGTATAAAATTTTCCAGCGAGGACGTTAAAGTCCAGAAAGGAGAAGGTTTCTCCGTCTACTGTAGCCAACAGGGAGCCATTGCGGTAGATTTTGTAGCTGGATGGGGCAGGGCTCAATGGGTCAGGTGCCCAATCAATTTGTACCCGGTCTTCGAGGTCGCCCTCACTGGCCATGACGGCAGGCGCGGCGGGAGGGAGCAGAAAGCGGGACCAAAAACCATAGGAGCCTTTGTTTAATTGCCCGAAGTAATTGTCCACCACGGGCTGCCCGACAGTTATATCAGCCCGGCTGGTTGTACTGAAAGCATTGCTGGCGCTGCCGTAGGTAAAAAAGGCGCGCCCGATAAGGAAGTTGTCATCACTGACCGTCTCGCAGTTGGGGCTGTTCTGCCCGTATGCGTTGGTAAGACCGATGACAGACAACAAGCTCACCCAGAGAAGTTGTTGTAGTATGTTTTTCATGAGTAAAGATTCTTTGATTATTGAAAATCTATTCCTCCTTCTTTGCAAAAAGTAAGCAGAGAAGGAGAAACAGATTTTCTGCGAGTAAGACTCTTTGAGATTATTGAAGTTGCAGGTGACCAGGCTTAACGCGGACCGATGACGATGAAGTCGAAGTTGGCATCAAGAGAAGCAGTGTTAAAAAAACGGGTAGTTACTGTAAAACTACTTGTTGTGGTGCCCGCCGTACCGATAAGGATAGTGCTTCCGCTCCCGGAGGTCACAACAGGCGTTGGCATAGCACTAAACGCAGGAAATGATATCGAATACGCACCAGTCCCCTGTTTAGAAACACTAAAGCCTGAACCAGCTTTAACAGTACCATTAGCATTAACAGACCCCCTAATAATTCGAAGCCCTTCCTCTGCCACTGGGACTGGTTTACCATTATTAGCGGTGATGTTCCCACCGGCACTGATGTTCCCACCGGCACTGATGTTCTGATTGGCACTGATACTCTTGGATGTGTTAATATTGGTAGTTATGTTCTCAAAGTCTACTTCTATGCCCGTTACGGTGCCTGTGATTTCCAGATTGCCTTCCAACTTGGTATTGCCCACCACGTGCAGTTGCTGACCGGCACCCGGGGTAGTCGTACCGACGCCCACCGGACCTGTGGAGGGGAAAGTGTTGTCCTGCCCAACCACGGATAAAGCGTAGGGGGAAGAAGTGAGCTGTGCCCGGGGCATGAGTTCTGGCCCACCTGGCAAGGTAATGCCCAGATGGTAAGTGGTATTGAAGGGGATGTCCAAAGGGGTGTTTTCGCCCAAGAGCACACTGTACACGCCGCTGACAACATTAACCGTCTCGGTTGTCTCCCAAATGGCGGTGCCGCCGGCATCCGTTTCATAGAGCTTGAAGATGATGTCGTACTCCCCGTTGTCGACTGCAGTGCCGTCAAAATTTTGTACAGTGCCTTGCACGCTGAGTGCAATTTGTGCTTGAACGGTAGCACTTCCTGCGAAAAGTAAACAGAGAATGAAGTATAGGTTTTTCATAAGATTAGATGATTGTTTGGTTTAGCATTCAGAAAAATCTTGGAATCTTGATTCGAAAGCTAATATTCAACTTGCCCGCTCTTTTTTCTTAACTGTTAACCAACACAAATCCACTACAACCCCAAAAAAAACCATATCAAAAGCACTACATCAGCCAAAAACCACTGACAATCATTGCTTTGCGCCGTTAAAGGCGTAATCGCAATATTTAGCTTCAGCGAGCCTCTGTATATACCATGAGTTGTGCTACAAACTGTGCATACCGGTCTGGGCACAAAAAAGCACTTTATTCAGTCCCTTGTCGCACAACCACAAAGTAATGGCTGGAAACATGAAATGCTGTAAATAAGAATGTACCCATTGCAGGTTAAAATCACTTCAAAAGCCCTTCCAACAGGTGGCTCGTGTGATGCAGAGCTTAGCTTCCTCATCAGAAAACAAGCCTATATCAAAGCTTTCATAACTAGAACGTAACTACTTAGGTGATTTTGCAAAATAGCGAACATCCACAAGTGAACTCAACGCCGCGAGTCGTTCCTTCGCAGCTACGCTGCTACAGAAAGCCACACCTAAATAGTCACCAAGAGTGTTTAATAGAAAAGTGGCACCTATTGGCTCTATGCGTTGATTGCCAAGAGCTTTCGAAAAAAGAAGAATGTTAGATTGCGAAGTATTCTGAATTTAATAACCCGATGGACTTACTTCCTAAGGTTTAAAATAGTTTATATCAAGATTTTTTCTGTAGCCTTCCCATAAACAGGAAGTATTTTCAGCTAACAAAGCCATTAACTTAACTGTAGGTTTAAACCAAAAGATTTTGGAAGCAGCAGCTTCACAGTTATTTCACAGACTTTTTTAAACATCTTCCAAAATACTGTTTATCAGTCTATTAACCACATACACCAAGTCCTAGTGGGTCTACAAGAAAAACCCCTGAATATCAAAGTATTCAGGGGTTTTCTACTTTCAATACATTCCCTATTTATACACCATACGAAGTGGTCACCTACTGGCGCTGTCAGCCAGCACGGGGGAACGATAAATGTCGGGTCGTTGATCCAGACATTTATCGTCTGGGGCTTACAGTCCAGACATTCATCGTCTGGAATCTTGGATTTGCGACATCGGCCACTGACGAAGCGCAGCTTGTCAGGACAGTCCGCTGATGAAGTTAAGCTTATCAGGGCAAGTGCAAGCCACTTCCCAGCGTCAATGCTGACCCGCCTGCCTTTAAGTGGCCAAAGCCACAGGGGGCGAGACACGGACAGGCATTGAGTAGGTTTGCTGCTCCGATCTTTATCGGAGACCACTTAATCGTCAGTATACAAATCGTTGACAAAAAACCTTTAGTGCTCCTCGGACCAGCGTCTACTCCTTTCACGAAACGCCAACGCCTATCTAGCTCTCCCCCACCCACCTGGCGGAGCAAGAAGCGCCTAAGTCAGGGGGCGGAAGCGACAGGCAATACATCTGACCAACCTCGGTTGGAGCGGTCATTTCCAGTTCGTATCATCTGTGTGGTGGGGTTGAACGCAGTAATTGCCCTTAACCGAGCGACATAACAAGTTTACCTATGACGTAGACAAGTGGAAAAAAGGAAAGGCAGGCTGTGCATACTACAGCTTTTTTGAGGTCAACCTTAGTTTCTGTTTTTGGCTGTGCATCGAAAGTCAGGGTTTGCGTTTTCATCTGTATTATAGTTTAGGTGATCAATAAATTTGTTGAAGCAAAGATGGGGGCAGGCGAAGGCCAAAATCCGGACATTATTGGACAAAACCCGGACATAAAGCAACAAACCATTAAAAACCAAACACTTAGTAGGAACACCAATGGGTAAAAAAACTGGAAATACGCTCAACAAAATTGGAAAACAGCCTGCTCCCTTCCTACTTTAGTCTATATTTGAGGAGCGATTCAAATCTAACATAGGCAAATAACACGATGAAGATGCGAGAGCGCATCCTGTTCCTACTCTTGATCATTTGGGGCTGTGCAATACCAGGTGCTGTTGCACAACAGGTGCAGGCTTTGCCCAAGTTGGAGCGCTCCTACCTCAACACCTTCTACAAAGAAAATGACCCATCCTCTAAAAAGTGTTTCGAAGGCACTTTGATGGATGGGAATGGCCGGCTATGGCTCAAGCCCTGCGGCGTTGACATCCTGATCAACTCTATTGGTTTGTTCCAGTTTGACGGATATAGCTTTCAGCCTATTGAAGCATTCAAAGAAGATGGAAGCATACTAGACATCCCATGGGTCAGAGCAGTTGAAGAAAGCGGGCGTATTCTGGGTACTGAAAGTCAAAACGGCTTTTTCGTAATGGACCCCGATACCCGGATAAGCAAAACAAATTTATTCACGTACAACGCTTTACAAATCCTTCGTACGCTTGCCGTATCCACAGAATATGGAAAATCCCATGTTCTGGGCATGAAACAAGACAGTACCCTTGCATTATTCCAACTGGAGGACGATCAGCTCACCCCTATTTCTTCTTTCAGGCACCCAATAACCTCCGGGAGGCTGGATAGCTACTTTATGCGAAATGAAGAAGAGGAAATCTGGATTGGCTCACCCGACTTCGAAATCATTAGGTTTGATACTGAACGGTTAGAAAAAAAGGTCTATACACTTGAGGATTTTAAGACGAAGGGGCCTATCTCTGTCCCCGTTAGCAAAGACAATTGGCCACGTCCCAGGATATTTTTTAATGCTCAGGGAGATGCCTACCTCTTGTTGCCCGCAGGAGAAGGACTACAATTATTGAAATATGATCCTGTGCAGGACCACTTTGCTACTACCTCTGATCAGTTTCCTGATACCTGGCAGGTACAAGATATCTTTCCGGATCAGGCAGGGCAAATTTGCCTGCTGTTCATGGACCGCTCCGGAGATTATCATGCGCTCCTTTCCACCAACAGCGGTGCGTGGTTTGATTATTCAGATGTGATCGCGGGCCAGAAGGAAATTAGAAGCCTAGCAAGCCAAAATTTCATGCAACAGGTTTTCATGATCACAGGCAAAGGCTTGGTCACCGCAGGGATCCGAAACCAAAAGTTGATCCAGCAAACGCTACAGGGTAAATGGATCAGCTCCATGGCTCAGCTCCCAGACCGACGTGTACTCATTAATACCATAAGGGACGGCTGGTTCACATATAATCAGGAGACAGTTGAAACCACTGCGTTCAAGGGTCCGGACTGCCACATTACCCCTCCTCCGTTTGGCAAAGGGATGAGGCAGCAAATTATTCCTGATGACAAAGGGCGTTTATGGCTACTTTCTCATAGCCATCTTGTGCGCTTTGACCCCCGCACCCAAAGTTGTAAAACCTACCCTTTGAAAACCCGGTCAGCTCTTTTTGCGTTGGTACGGGACGACCTTGCAATTATACAATATAACCGGGCTGAGATTTTCTTTTTGGATTTAAAGACGAATAAAGAAGTATCCTTTGGTCCGGGGGTTCAGCGAAGTTTTCAGGGCTTTGTCCGGGATATCCTGGTAGCCGGCAATGGAATAGTTTGGATCCCCACCAATAATGGTTTGTGGAGAATAGATCTCGAAAAGGAACAAAGCGAAAAGCTGAGTACCGAACAAGGTTTTTCGGACTTCCGCTTTACTTCCATTTGGGAAGACCAACGGGGGCGGTTGTGGCTGGGTACGCTTCTTGGAGGTTTGAACCTCTATGACCCAAAATCAAAAACGATCAAGGTGATCAATAAAGGTCAGGGCCTTTCCAGCAATACCGTCATGAGTATTATTGAGGACGAGGAAGGAGATATTTGGGTGGGTACAGAATATGGAATTAATCTGGTTTCAAAAGAAGGGGTAGTCCTCAATAGCTTCCACAAGGAAGATGGGCTTACTTCTGACGTCTTTGAGCGTTTTGACCCTTTTAAGGATGAAGATGGCAAGTTATGGTTTGGCAGCCGGGAAGGGGCCAGCATTCTTGATCCTGTTGCCTTAAAGAATGAACTCCAATCCGAAGAAGAGGTCAAGATTTATTTGACGGAGATCGGCTATTACGATACGGAATTGAACGCCGAAGTCGTCCGGCACCGGAATCTGGCCCATTTGGGCGTATTGGAGATCGCACCCGAGCACCCCCACCTGCGCCTCAGGTTTGGGCTTTCCAGCTATCTAAGGCCGGAGGATAACCGGTATGCCTATATGATTGAAGGCAAAGACAAAGACTGGCGCTACCTGGGCACTCAGCCGGAACTCAACATCAGCCGCTTGCCTCCCGGAAAATACCGGTTGCTGATTAAGGGGGCTGATTTCAGGAATAACTGGACCACCAACCCTATTGCCATAGATATCCACGCCCGGGAATTCTTTTACAAGCAAGCCTGGTTCTATTTGCTGCTTGCCCTTCCATTTATAGCCTTTGGTCTGCTTTGGGCCCGCAACAAACAGCAGGAGTCCAGGCGGCTGGAACGCGAGGTGAGGCTACGCACCCGGCAGATTCGTAAGGATAAAAAGCTCATCGAGCAGCAAGCTGAAGAACTGAAACAGCTGGATGAGCTGAAGTCCCGGTTTTTTACTAACATTTCGCATGAACTACGCACGCCGGTGACGCTCATCAAAGCACCACTGGAACATCTAATTCAAGCCCAGGGTTCCTCCCTGACACAATCTATAAAAGAGGGCCTGCAAAAAGTACTCAACAACGCTGGCAAGCTAAGCCGGCTGATCGAAGAATTGCTCGAACTCTCCAGACTGGAAGCCAAAAAGGCCGAACTAAAGGAAGTGCCTACCCCCCTTGCCGCATTTTGCCGTCAACTGTTTGCAGCCTATGAGTCCGGCGCCCATTTGAAGCATATCGAATACCAGTTGGAATGCGAACTGGAAGAAGATGCCCTCTACCTGATTGACCGTAACCGGTTTGAGAAAATCATCAATAACTTACTGTCCAATGCGCTCAAGTTTACGCCTAAAAACGGGGCCATTACGATGCGGAGCCGGCAAGCTGCCGGGAACCTTGTCATTGAGGTTACCGATAGCGGACGGGGCATCCCCGGAGAGGACCTTCCACATATATTCGATCGGTACTTCCAAACCCGGAAGACAGAAATAGCGACCGAGGGCGGCACTGGCATTGGCCTGGCGTTATCTCAGGAGATGGCAGAACTGATGAATGGGGCGATCACTGTAGATAGTAAATGGGGCGAGGGAGCCTCCTTTGTATTAACTTTTCCAGCAAAGCGGGCTGAGGGCGAAAAAGCGGCACACCCACTTCTTTCCAAACCAATACCAGTACGTTCGTTCCCGGAAACGGTCGAACGCCCAGCCTCCCTCAACGGAAGCGGGCACCCGAAAGTCCTGATTGTGGAGGACAATCCCGATATGCAGCAGTTGCTCCTGGAGCTTCTTTCTGATACCTACCACTGCCAGGTGGCCAACCATGGCGCAGAAGCCTGGTCCTGGCTGGAGTCGAAGAGCGCTGAAGTCCAGGATATTGAGTTAATCGTCTCTGATGTTATGATGCCGGAGATGGACGGCTATACCCTTCTGGAAAAAATAAAAGCCCATGCAGACTGGCAACAATTGCCCGTCATTATGCTCACTGCACGGTCTGCCGAAGAAGACAAGCTACAGGCCCTGCGCATGGGGGTGGACGACTACCTGCTCAAGCCCTTCTCTCCGGACGAGCTCAAAGCCAGGATGGAAAACCTCATCCGCAACTACCAAACCCGGCAGGCTGTCCCCGAGCCGGATCCTGCACCACTGGCCCAGCCGGATTTTGAATTCCAGACCAAATCAACTTCTGCCGGCCAGGACTGGCTAAAGGAGGTGGAAACAGCGGCTAAAGCAGCGCTTGAAAAAGGGATTAAGCTCAACACCCTCCTGCTGGCTGAGCAAGTCTTCCTTAGCGAAAGGCAATTCGCCCGCAGGCTCAAAAAACTTACCGGCCTGACACCCAATAACTACATTCAGGAGGCCCGGCTTCAGCTTGCCCGGCAACTCCTCGAACGGCAGGTGTACACTACCGTCAATGAAGTCGCACAGGCGGCCGGCTACAGCTCAGGCAGCTACCTGACTAAGGTGTACGATCAGCGCTTTGGGAAGAAGCCGGGGGATTATTTTCAATAGGGTGACACTTCACATTTCCTCCGTTAGCAAACAATAGATTTACTATAAAAATGATGATTAAACTTTTCTGAAAGCTATACCACTACCCTACCGCTCCTGCAACACCTCAAAAGTAGCGTAGCCCAAACAGGGCGCCCCTGATGGGGTAAATCCCTGCACCACAACTTCGTACACGCCCGGGTGGTCAGGAGCGATGACCGTGATGCGCTCCTCCGGCTGCCCGGAACTCAATTGCAGGTCAGGCTTCCAGTACAGCACAGGCCGAAAGTCAGGCAAGTGCCTTTTTCCTGAATCCACGACTTGTTCAAATGGTTGAGGAATAGCGTAAGCCGTAAAAGCCGTAAAGGCTACCTGTTCGCTCCATTGATAGCCCGCAAAGTCGTCCGTTTGGGTCTTAATAGCCACAATTGCTTCCACGGTAAAGTCCCCAATGATGTAGTCGGAATGAAATACTTCAACGGCCTCCACTACGGCCGGATCTATTTCCAGCAGTGCTTCGATATCGTACACCGGGACATTATCCAGCAAAACCAACGGATGGTCCACCCATTCCTGATCTTCCGGATTGAAAACACTAAGCCGGGTTGCACCACCACTTTTCCGCAGTGTCACACCAGTGGTAATTTCATTGAACACCTCCGCCATTGTCGGCACTTCAATATAATCCGCCAAAACGATGCGGCGGTCAGGGGCAAGAATATTGGTGGAGGCCATATCTAAAAGCTCCGGTCGAAATACGGTCGCGGTTTCATGACCGGAGTAAGCCCGGGCTAACTGTTGATGCAGGTTTAACCCGGACAATAACTGATGAAGACTGGAGTCAAACTGCAGGGGGACCGCAGTTATCGGCGGAAGATTGGTATCAAAATCATTGCGAATAAAGATCTTATGATTCGCTTCAGGCGTCCCCACAAACACATCCTTTTGCTGCTTCATAGCCTGCAAACTGAGCGTAAATGCCCCCGACTCATCGGTCATCCCCATGTGGACCATAGGCTCCTGCTGCAAAACAGCTGCCGTTAGGGGTATACCGGAAGCCCGTTCTTCCTGGCCATTCTGAATAAAGCCACTGATAGTCAGCCCACGGGTTTCCGGGAGCCATTCCAACTGCTCCCCATCAAGGACTGGGGGCGTTGCTGCCCATTCCTCAATGGCTGCATCACTGCCCGGGACTGGAAATGCAAAGGATTGGCAGTAGGGGTCCTGCGCACAGGAAGCCTGCAGCCACGCATTGCGGCGCATCACCTGCGGAGCAGGCTGATTACCTAATCCTTTCAAGCGGACAGTTACAGACAGGGAGACGGTCAGTTGCTCCGGGCTGCTGATGCTAAAGCCCACAGATTGGCGGGGGGGCACTTGCTCCTGAGCTAAGCTGATCCGGATTTGTTGCCCGGTATCGTAGCGCACCTCTCCAGGGTAAGACAGGCGCGCTTCCTGCTCAATGACAGCCGGGTCCTCTGCAATAATCCGTGCATTTTCAATGTAAGGATTGGCGATAACAAGCTGCTGGTAGTGGAAGCGATCGGAGGAAAAATTACGCATATACCGCGTATAGGCTTTTAAAAAGTAGTATTTGCCGGGTACATCTTCGGGAATGTAAATAGAGCCGGCGGTAGTGTTGTTCTTCAACAGGTGCTTTTGCTGGATAATCGCCTTCCCTGATTCATCAAAGACTTCCAGGTACAGCACCTGGCTCATGGACCGTTTCAGCTCACCATCCAGAAAACACCAGGCTTTGAACCAGAGGGTCTCCCCTGCCAGACATACATTACGGTCGAGATGCAGCACGACCTGCTCCTGCGGCAGCAACCTTCCCCCACAGGGCACCTGAGCAGGCAACGGAGGCTTCCCCATAAATAATACGCAGGCAAACAATAGTATGGTGATGAACGGTTTCATAGGCTGTAATGCAATTGAGTAATAAAAATGCAGCAGATTTAGTCTTGCCAAAAGCCCGGGCGGTCTGTCGTACCGCCAAGTTTCCGGCAGTCAAAGCATTCATCATTGGCCAAAGCCCGGTCTCCCGCTTCGTCCTCATAAACATAAATAGGCCAATTGGCCGGATGGATCAGCCCAATGAGGCCCAGGGACATATAATCCGGGCTGCAATAGGAAAAATCCAGTTCCAGTTCACTGGGGTGATCTATAAAGACCCTGCGCTCATCCTGTCCCGCCACCATGAAGAAGCCCAAAACGGTTTCGCCAGGGTCAGTGATGCTGTAAACATTGCCCCGGATCTGAAAAGGCTGACTGTTGTACAGCGATTCCTGGTTCTCAATCTGCTGTTGCAGGTTGCTCCAAAACGTATAAGCTTCGGCGCCGAGGGTAAACTGCCGGACCAGCAGGCTGTAGCGGATGGAAAGTTCCCGCTGATCTGCTCTCGCAAAGTGCAGGGGCAATTGTTCCACAACGGGCTGGGAAAGCATAGCTGTATTGAAGGTAAAGACCTCATTGATCTGATCGGTCCGCCAACAGGTCTGCAGCTCAGTGGGATCCGGATAGGGCTGAAAACCGCCAGCGTACAGATAGTTGATCGTGAAATCAGCCTGATACTTGTAGGTGGCTTGCAGGGACCACATCAGATAGTTCTCCGGCTGCCCGGCTGGCTCTGTCGTAACGTGGAACTGATAGCCGGGCACTTCAGGTTCTTCTATGCTCAGGTACTGGTATTCCAAATCTGCCCCTACCGAATCGATGGCAATCGGTTCAGGCATCATCTGATAGTCTGATTCATACTGCCGCCCGTCCTGCAGCTGAATACTGATTTTGTAACGGTTGCCCGGTGCACCCTGAATGCCACCTGGTGATGTGCGGTATTGCCCGGGTTCGAGTTCCACCAGGACTTCCTGCTCCCCGCTCTCCGCCTGGATCGTGACCACCGCCTCTTCAACTGCTTCCTGGTCACTGTCCAGTATACCCGAAGAGCGGGTCAGGTTTACGGTGTAAGGCCCCGGCAGGGTCGTAATGCCTCCATCCACGATCAGCACCGGGTCGAAATCCTCCAGCTCTGGGAGGAAGCTTTCCTCGCAGGCCGTAGTCAGAAAGGCGGCAAACACCAGCAGGTACAGCCCAAACCGGCATCGTCTGTTGGCTGCTCTAGTTGTCATAATTTCCGAATTTGAACTGGTAACTAATGGAGACGATGGGGTTCGCAAAAATCGAAAGCCGGTACCCTCTCAGGTTATTGTTGTTGTACCGGAAGTATTCGTTATACACATTGTCCCGCCCCAGCAGGTTGTACACCGAAACGACCCATGCGCTGTGCAGGAGCTTCTCTTTCCTGAGATTGCCCTCAAATTTGACCGACAGGTCTACCCGGAAGTAGTCCGGAATACGGTACTGGTTGCGCTCACTGAAATTGATGATCCGGAAGCCGCCCTGTGTGTAGGTATTCGTTGGGTAGGTGATAGGGCGCCCCGATTGGTAAACCATATTGGCAGACAAACTGAACCGGCGGATGAATTTGTAATTGAGGACAACGTTGGCCACGTGCGGGCGGTCGAAGTTACTGGGGTAGCGCCTTCCGAAGTTGATAGAGCTGGCATCGTCCTCCCCCCGGACTAAAACCCTGGACCGGGAATAGGTGTAATTGACCCATCCGTTTAAGCGTCCCCGGGGCTTCTTAAAGGTCAGCTCCAACCCCCAGGCATCCAAATCGCCCTGCAGAATATCCCGCTCCGGAAATTCATTGACCAGCAAATTTGCGCCGTCCCGGTATTCCACCAGCTCGCGGACCTGTTTGGTGTAGAACTCTGTGGACCAATTGTATTTCTTATCTGCAAAACTCCCATATAGCCCAAAGGAGGCTTGCTGCCCTGACATCGGCTCGGTATGGTAATCGATCAGCTTCCAGCGGTCTGTAGGCGCCAGGGCAATGGTGTTGGACAGCAGAAACAGATATTGGTGCAGGGTGTTGTAGGATGCCTTCACAGAGAGGTTGGGCAGGATGGAGTACTTGAGCCCTACCCGGTAATCCAGATTATGATGGGTAACGATGGACTCCCCCTGCTGAAACTGCAGCGTGTCCGTCACCGTTTCTTCCGTGATGGTTGCGCCTTCCTGGTATTGGAACACCTCCTGTGGCCCAAGGTAATGGTACTGATTGTAGCGGAGCCCACCGGTCAGGGTGATGCGTGCGGTAGGCTGCCACTCCTCACTTACGTAAATCCCGGATTCGAGCCCCTTTTCCACATCAAACTCGATAGGTTCAATCAGGCTCCGGTCGTCGGAAGGGAGGAAAGTGCCCCGGTCATTATTGTACAGAATGGCGTTGGCACCGAAGGTCAGTTCGTGCCGGGGGTTAATGCGCCAGGCCCAGTCCATGCGAGCCTCCTGATGCAGGAGCTCACTATTCTGCCGGTAAGCCTCGAAGGGAATTCCCCGCTCGGCCACGCCCAGCTGCATGCGGCTGTTGATGACGGCCAGGTTCATATTGATCTTCTCATTGAAGAAGTGGTTCCATGACAGGGAGCCGCCCAGGTTACTGTTGTCGAAATTAGTGGTGCCAGCGAAGTTGATGTCATCAAAGCTGTAGTAACCGAAGGCCTGAATCCTGCTTTTGGAAGACAGCTGCTGAGAAAACTTCACGATGCCATCGGCAAAGTTGACGCGGGTCCGGTTGAAGTCATCGTTCTGAATCCGCTTCAAAATCCAGTTGGAGTAGGTGGACCGGACCGCCACCATGATGGAGCTCTTGTCCTTCTGAACCGGCCCTTCGAACAAAATATTCCCGGTAATCGGGCTGATACCACCCCGGACTTTGTATTTTTCCTTATCTCCTTCCAGGGCGGTGATATCGAAAATGGAAGCCAGCCGCCCGCCGAATTTGGCTGGAATATTGCTTTTGGAAATGGAGAACTCGCTGATCGCGTCTGAATTGAAGGCAGAGAAAAAGCCCAGCAAATGCGAGGTATTGTAAATGGGGACTTTGTCGATGTAGAACAGGTTCTGATCTGCCGGGCTGCCCCTAACGTTAAAGCCAGCAGTGCCTTCCCCCACAGACTGAACGCCCGCCAGCAGGCTCGCCACTTTCAGGATATCCTTTTCGCCAAGTACCAGGGGGATTTCCTCTATGCCTTTGGTGGTTAGCCGCTCGAAGCCCATCTTCGTGCTCTGCACCCCATCAAATTTATTAGAGGTCACCGTTACGCCTTTGAGCAGGTTGGTTTTGCCTTCCAGCCGAAAGTTATACGTCCCATCAGACAGCAGGTTGAGCTTAAACTGTCCCTCCGTATGGTTGAGCTGACTTACGGTGAAGGTGTAGGTCCCCTTTTTCAGGACCAACTCATAAGCGCCGTTCTCGTCAGTAGCCACACCGGTGCCCAGCTCCTCAATCAAAATGGTAGCCCCAGGCAACGCCCCTTCACCTGATAAGCTTTGGACTTCGCCCCGAAGGATCACTTTTTGCTTTCCGGCCCCTTTCCTTGCCTCACCGACCTCAACGACCTGCCCAACGTACTGATTGGTCGTCTCCGCCAGCTCCTGCAATCGATCGGGCAGGGTATCAGCCAGGCCTGCAGGGGACGCTACTTTGGGATAAATCGCTGTTGACAATTCTATAATAATCTCCATGTCCCTGCTAATAAAGATATGCCCCATTCTGTCATGAGTAATATTACACCCGGGCAGCCCGCTTTGCAAAAAGGACAGTAAAGGGACCTCCTGGGCCAGTGCCGGAGACTGAAAGTCAGCGACATCCGCTTCCTCGTAAAAAAGGCGCACCGGGTGGGCTTCCTCCACTTTACTGACAAACGCCGGCCAGTCCAGCCCATTGTAAGCAGGACCTATGGGCCACTTCGCCTCCTGGCAGAGGCCGGAAGACCAAACCAGGCCCAAAAGAAAAACGAGCAATTTAGAGCTTGGCATGGCAGAATTTAAGAAGTTGGACAAACTGGGCATCTGTTATTTTTTTCCATCCCGGCAGTTGCTGCTTCATGTACTTCCGGACCTGAGATTTATGCGCCGGGAAGGCGGACAGAAAGTCTTTGCGCTTAGTAATGTGGTGTACCTGCCCCTCCTTGAGCAGGTAAAAATCGGCCTTTAGGCCAGTATATTTCCCGTAGGGTTTGCTGCTGGAAGGAGCGGTAAGTACCTTTTGCTGATAGCGGTAAAAGGCCAGCTCCGCTTCGAATATTTTTTCGAGGTAGCCAGGAGCTTCTGTTCCGGGGAGGACGAGGCGTTGATTAACAAAGCGGTGAGCCCCAATGCGAAAGGAATCAAGCAGCAGGGGCGAAACCACTGCTTTCTGGTAAGTACCGTTAGGCCGGTCATACTGAATAGCCAGCTGCTGCCGTTCCAGGTCATACTTGAGCTTCGACGCAGCATAAGGGCGCCCGCCCAGGTAAACCATGCCCGGCTGCCAGGCATCGGTGTAAAAATAGGGATGCCCTTCCGGCTTGAGGTTAACAGGCTGATAGGGCCTGCCGTTAATTAGCTGATCATCGGGCCCGTATTGCTGTTCCACGCAAGCTAAAAATTCATCAAGGGCTGTGCTTTGCCCCATGGTATTCGCCAGTGGCCATACCATAATGGTCAGTAGTAGTACGCAGTAGTCCATCGACTAAAGGTATAAAAAAGCACAGGACTACTTAAAATGAGATTTTTTTTATTGGTTAGCCGGATGACAATCAGGTATTGCATGCGTTAAGCCGGCAACGGTTCCGGCAGGGCTTTTTTGAGCTGGTAAAAGATTCCGGCGCCCCCGTGCGACCAGATGGGTGCCCGCACTCCAATCCTAATCAGCCCCCGGTTGATCCAGAAGTTACAAGTACCGAAGGCATGGTAGTAACCCCGGGTCTCGTAGAAGTTGTCATTAGCCGTGTAGCCTTTGCCCGGCAGGTGGACAACCTTGCCATCTTTCTCCTCAAAGTAGCTGCAAATATAGTCGCACAGCTGCAGGTACTGCGCATTGCTCAGGTGAATGCGCTCCAGGCGTTTTTGGTCTTTGGGCAGCTCAGGGTGGGAAGTGATGTGCATGAGGGTAGGCGTAGGGATCAGCATGGCCCGTGCCGCCACGCTGGGCTTCAGGTTGGCCCATTCGTCGACCTCCAGGTAAAACCCGCGGTCGCCCCAGCCGATGCCGAGGTAACTGTTTGCGGTGAAAGGTATTTCGTAATGGCGGTCGTCCAAGACCTTTTTCCAGTTAAAAACGGAAGAAATACTGGGCACGATATAGTCCACGTGCACCCCATTGGACACCACAAAAATTTCCACGTCCCGCTTGATATTCCGGAACCGCCGGTTGACGGGGATGGTGAAGCACAAGAGGCCGATGAGGCTGTACAGGGTAACGAAAATAAGAAATCCTAATACCGCCCACCCCAAAATGGTCAGTACCACCATGGCTTGATATTTTTTGCAAAGAAAGGGGGAATTCTGATGTGCAGTGAGCGGGGGAGGCTAATTTTTTGTTAAGCTTTTGGCTTGAAGCGGCATCTGCAATCAAAAAGGAGACCAGTGGTGTCTGACAGCCTCATTCAGAGGGTAAATATTCCCGTTCAGCAATAAAAAGCCCCTTCCGTTGACAATTTTCTGACAAAACAGCTATATTTGGAAAACCGAATAACACTAAATTCGGTAAAAGCCTCAAACACCCCACAACTTTAAGTCATCACACGTTAATCAGTAGATGCTTTACAAGTTGTGGCAAACAGGTATGCACTTATGCCATCAGTCACACACCGGATTTATGTCTATTCTATGGCGGGTATCGTACTGTTAACAGCAGTTATGCTCTCCTATTATGGCATATCCTATTACTCCACAAGCCTGGAAGAGCGGTTTTACCATACCGCTCATGACTACTTCAAGCCCAGCGGCATTTTTGGCCATGGTTTAGGGATTTTGGGTACATTGCTCATCTTCATTGGTGTTACCTCGTATATTTTCCGAAAGCGATACAAGTTTATGGCCCGCTGGGGGCGTCTCAAGCACTGGCTGGAGTTTCATATTTTCCTTTGCAGCCTTGGTCCTGTAATGATCCTGTTCCACACTGCATTCAAATTTGGAGGTATTGTATCTATTGCATTTTGGAGCATGGTCGCGGTTGTGGCAAGTGGTGTGGCCGGCCGTTTCATTTACATACAAATCCCTCGCACCATAGAAGGGCGGGCGCTGAGCCTGGGAGAAGTCAAAGCAATGAAAACCAATATTGGTACTATCCTAAAAGAGCAGTACCATCTCGAAGCGCAAAGCTATACGGTCATTTTGGAGGCCGTGGAGGTCAAGCCTTATCAAGATAACGGCAACCTGGCAAGCAGCATTATACATAAACACCGTGAAGACTACCGAACGCTGCGAAAAGTCAGGCATTTGCTCAAACAAAACCAGCTATCGCGCCTGGATATCAGAAAGGTAACGAAGCTGGTCCGCAATGAAATTTCACTCAACAACAGAATTGAGCGGCTGCATACCATGCAAAAGCTCTTCAAATACTGGCATGTGGCGCATTTGCCCTTTGCCCTGATTATGCTGGTGATTGTGCTGCTGCATATCGGTATCACACTTGCTTTTGGCTACACATGGATTTTATAACCATCAATTGCCGCAACTATGCTACTCGAACAAATCATCATCTATGGCTTCGTCCTGCTTTTCTGCGGGGTGATTGTGTTGGTGTATTTGCGAAAGCTAAAGCAGGCCTCTCAGGAAGTTGAGGCCAAAATTGAAGTAGCAAAGCAGGAAGGTATACATGAGCCGGTCTCCTTACACCCCCGCATCGACCTCGACACCTGCATCAAAAGCGGTGCTTGTGTAACCGTATGCCCGGAGCAGGATATCCTTGGTATCCTCAATGGCGGAGGGACACTGATTAATGCCTCCAACTGTGTGGGCCACGGTGCCTGCTTTCATGCCTGCCCGGTAGAAGCTATATCCCTGGTTATCGGTACAGAGAAGCGCGGCGTCGACCTTCCTCATGTCAGCGAAACTTACGAAACGAATGTCCCTGGGATTTACATTGCCGGCGAGCTTGGTGGTATGGGGCTCATCAAGAACAGCGTGGAGCAGGGTATAATGGCCGTAGAAAACATCATGAAAAAGGGCTTTGAAAAACACGGGCAGGCCCTGGACCTGGTAATCGTAGGAGCAGGTCCCGCCGGTATTTCTGCTTCTCTTACTGCAAAAAAACACGGGCTCAACTTTGTTACCCTTGAACAAGATACGCTTGGTGGTACAGTTTTTACCTTCCCCCGGTCTAAAATAGTGATGACCTCACCGATGGATCTTCCACTATATGGAAGGGTTAAGCTGTTCGATACAAGCAAACAAGAGCTCCTGGATATTTGGAATGAGGCGCTTTCTAAAAACAGCCTCACCATCCGCGAGAAAACCAAAGTGGAGTCGATTGTACCAGAAAAAAGTCACTTCAGGGTAAATACTCAATCTGGCGAAACGCTACTTACCCAAAATGTACTTCTCGCTATTGGGCGCAGAGGCACCCCCCGAAAGCTTGGCATCCCCGGAGAGGTCTCGGAGAAAGTAGCTTATCGACTGCTTGAACCAGAGCTAATCAGCGGAAAGAAAATCATAGTAGTGGGCGGGGGCGACTCAGCTATAGAATCGGCGCTGCTGCTAATGGGCCAAAATGAAGTAACTCTTTCTTACAGAAAAGACAAGTTTAGCCGCCTCAAACCCAAAAACCGGGAAAAAATTCTGGCCGCGATCCAAAATAAGGAGCTTTCCATTCAGTACAACACCAACCTGACCGAAATAAAGCCACAACAGGTCAGCCTTTCTCATAGCATCACCGACGCACAGCTGGAGTTAGAGAATGACCTCGTTTACATTTTTGCTGGTGGAGAATTGCCGACGCAGTTCTTACAGAAAGCCGGCGTCAAAATCACAAAAAGATTTGGTTACACCATGAAAAAACATCGATGAGCGTATAAACAACCCAATTGCTGCCTGCAGGCAGCAGCACAATGAATACGAAACTACTGCATATCACCCTGATTTGGGGCATCACACTTGGCTCCTTAGCCGGTCTTCAGGCACAACTTTCGCCCGGAGCCCTGACCCAGTCGCATGCCGATCTGGAAGGGATCACCAATTGTACGCAGTGCCATACCTTGGGCAAAAAAGTCTCTAACGAAAAGTGCCTGGCCTGCCATGAAGAAATTGCAGTACGGATCAGTCAGAAACAAGGGTACCACGCAGCGCCCTCGGTACGTCAGCAAGAATGCGCAGATTGCCACAGCGAGCACCATGGTCGCAATTTTGATCTGGTCCGATTTGATGAAGATGCCTTTGACCACAGCCTGACGGGGTATGAACTCACGGGTGCGCATCAGCGCACAGACTGCGGGGCATGCCATCGTCCAGACTTCATCGATGACCCTGAATTGCGCCGCCGGGAAGATACCTACCTGGGACTCTCTCAGGGATGCGCCGAATGCCACGAGGATTATCACCAGGGTACCCTATCCAGTACAGAGTGTACACAATGCCATACCACAACGGCATTCACACCGGCAGAAAAATTTGACCACAACCAGACGCTTTTCCCACTCAAAGGGCAGCATCAGCAAACCGATTGTGCCGCTTGTCACGAAGAAACAATCCTTAACGGGGAACCCTTCCAGGTTTTTACCGGACTGGAATTCCACAACTGCAATAGCTGCCACGAAGATGTGCACGAGCGCAACCTTGGCAGCAATTGTAAGGAGTGCCATAATGAACAATCCTTTACTTCCCGCTCTGAGCTAAAGCGTTTTAACCATAATCAGACCCCCTTTCCGCTTAAGGGAGCGCACCAGCAAACCGATTGTGCCGGGTGCCATGAACTGGACCGCTCTCCGACGTCCCTCTTCCAGGATAAACTTGGAGTGGCAACCAATGCGTGCAATCAGTGCCATGAGGATGTACACGAGGACCGGTTCGGGACTGATTGTGCCGCCTGCCATAATGAAAGATCATTCAGTTCGGTGGATGAAGGTGAGTTCGACCACAGCCTCACCGCTTTCCACCTCAAAGGCAAGCACCAGAAAGTCGACTGCCGCGAATGCCATACCGGAAGCTTCATTGAGCCGGTACCGCACGAGGATTGTGCCGCCTGCCATGACGACTATCACGAGGGTGCCTTCACGCCTCGGGAGCCCAATAGCGAGGAAAGGGACTGCCGCGAATGCCATTCAGAGGAAGGTTTTAACCTTACGATATATACTCTTGAAGCACATAATCAAAGCCGCTTCCCATTGGATGGCGCCCACCTTGCTACGCCTTGTGTTGACTGTCATCTTCAGGAAGATCAATGGGTGTTCAGGAACCTTGGCGAGACTTGTGTTGACTGTCATGAAGATGTGCATAGGGGGTTCATTGCAGAAACCTTCTATCCGGGCCAGGATTGCCAGGTCTGCCATTCCACTCAAAGCTGGGAGGGCAACCATTTTGACCACCGCCAAACCGGATTTGAGCTCACCGGCGCCCATGCCCGTCAGGGCTGTATGGATTGCCATACTGCTGATGAATCGAGCCTGAACAGATATGCCGGTTTTCAAAATACCTCTGGTGAATGCCAGGCTTGTCATGACAGTATACACAACAACCAGTTTGCCAAAGATGGCGCTACAGACTGTTTACGCTGCCACGGGTTCGAAAGCTGGAATATCGAATTTTTCAACCACGATAACACCGAATTTCCTTTAGAAGGCCGCCATGCAGAGCTTGCTTGCCAGGACTGCCACAAAACCATTGGGGACGATGGAGTGACTTTTATTCAATATCAATTTAAAAGCTTCGAATGCGTAGATTGCCATCAATAATACCGCTATTGCTTTGGTGGGGGCTTACGCTTCAGGCACAATCCCCTCACGGTCCTGAATTCAGGGTCAATTGCTCGGAGTGCCACTCCTCTGAAAATTGGCGTATTGATGCTGACACACTTAGGTTCAACCATGACACCACAGCATTCCCTCTGGCGGGTCAACACCAATACACAGATTGCCGGGCCTGCCACATAACCCTGGTTTTTGAGGAAGCCCACACACAATGTATGGATTGCCACACGGATATCCACAGGATGACCGTAGGCAACGACTGCGCCCGCTGCCACACTCCAGCCAACTGGCTCGTGGACAATATTACAGAACTCCACCAGGAAAATGGGTTTCCCCTTCTGGGTGCACACGCTTCCATCAGTTGTACAGACTGTCATACCTCCGCTACAACCCTGGAGTTCAACCGGATCGGAAATGACTGTATCAACTGCCATATCGATGACTTTAATGCAACCACGAACCCTAATCATCAGGATGCCGGATTTTCTACCGATTGTGCGGCATGCCACCGCCCGGATGCCTTTGATTGGGGAGGAGCTGACAATATAGACCACAGCTTTTTCCCGCTCACAGCAGGGCACGATATTTCGGATTGCACACAGTGCCATACGTCTGGGGATTTCTCCTCCACTTCACCCGAGTGTGTATCCTGCCATCTGAATGATTTTGAAAATACGCTGGAACCCCGTCATGAGCCTGCCGGCTTCTCCAATGACTGCACCCAATGTCACACTACTGATGTGGGTTGGATGCCCGCTAATTACGCAGACCATGATGCATTACATTTTCCTATTTATTCCGGATCCCACGAAGGGGAATGGATGAAATGTACCGACTGTCACGACAACAACAGTGACTATTCCTCTTTTACCTGCATCAACTGCCACATCAACCCCGAAACCGATGAGGAACACAACGGGGTCGGCGGCTATATTTATGAGAATACTGCATGCCTGGCCTGCCACCCTACCGGTGACGAGGATAACAGCTTTGATCATAATGAGTCCGGATTCCCACTAACCGGAGCACATATCACTACGGACTGCATACAATGCCATTCAGATGGCTACGCAGGCACCCCCACAGATTGTGCCAGTTGCCATACCACCGAGTTCAATGCTACGGCCAACCCGGACCACAACGCCCTCGGCCTGTCTAGCGACTGTGCAGCCTGCCATACTACCCAGACCGGATGGAGCCCCGCTGCTTTTGATGGCCACGACAGCTACTATGCCCTCAATGGCGCTCATGCCGCTATCGCCAACGATTGTGCAGCTTGCCACAACGGCGATTACAACAATACGCCCAATACTTGCGCCGGCTGCCATATCAATGATTATAACCAAGCCTCTGATCCTGACCACCAAGCCGCCCAATTCCCGACCGACTGTGCTAGCTGCCACTCCGAAAGTACATGGGCACCTTCCTCTTTCGACCACGACGCCCACTACCCGCTGACCGGAGCCCACCAGGCCATTGAAGACGACTGCGTGGCCTGCCACAACGGCGATTACGACAACACCCCGAACACCTGCAACGGGTGCCACGCACAAGACTATTCCGCTACCGTCAACCCTGACCACCAAGCGCTCGGGCTGCCTACAGACTGTGCCGAATGCCATTCTACGCAGCCCGAATGGGTGCCCGCTAGCTTTGATATCCACGACCAGTACTATCCCCTCAATGGCGCTCATGCCGCTATCGCTAATGATTGTGCGGCTTGCCACAATGGGGACTACAGCAATACCCCCAACACCTGCTTCGGATGCCACAGCGAGGATTACAACAATACCACGGACCCTGGGCATGCTGCCGCTCAGTTCCCCACTGACTGCACCACCTGCCACTCCGAGGATGCCTGGGCACCTTCTACCCTGGAGCACGATGCCCAGTACTTCCCCATCTACTCCAGTGCACACGAGGGCGAATGGAATACCTGTACCGAATGCCATACCAACCCTGCCAATTATGCAGAGTTCTCATGTATTGGCTGCCATACCAACCCGGAGACCGATGACGAGCATCAGGGCGTCGGCGGATATGTGTACGAAAATACCGCATGCCTCGCCTGCCACCCTATGGGCGATGCCGACAACGTCTTTGACCACAATACCACCGCTTTCCCACTAGACGGCGCGCACCTGGCCGCCAATTGCCTTGACTGCCACAACAGCGGCTACGCAGGCACCCCCACAGATTGTGCCAGTTGCCATACCACCGAGTTCAATGCTACGGCCAACCCGGACCACAACGCCCTCGGCCTGTCCAGCGACTGTGCAGCCTGCCATACTACCCAGACCGGATGGAGCCCCGCTGCTTTTGATGGCCACGACAGCTACTATGCCCTCAATGGCGCTCATGCCGCTATCGCCAACGATTGTGCAGCTTGCCACAACGGCGATTACAACAATACGCCCAATACTTGCGCCGGCTGCCATATCAATGATTATAACCAAGCCTCTGATCCTGACCACCAAGCCGCCCAATTCCCGACCGACTGTGCTAGCTGCCACTCCGAAAGTACATGGGCACCTTCCTCTTTCGACCACGACGCCCACTACCCGCTGACCGGAGCCCACCAGGCCATTGAAGACGACTGCGTGGCCTGCCACAACGGCGATTACGACAACACCCCGAACACCTGCAACGGGTGCCATGCACAAGACTATTCCGCTACCGTCAACCCTGACCACCAAGCGCTCGGGCTGCCTACAGACTGTGCCGAATGCCATTCTACGCAGCCCGACTGGGTGCCCGCTAGCTTTGATATCCACGACCAGTACTATCCCCTCAATGGCGCTCATGCCGCTATCGCTAATGATTGTGCGGCTTGCCACAATGGGGACTACAGCAATACCCCCAACACCTGCTTCGGATGCCACAGCGAGGATTACAACAATACCACGGACCCTGGGCATGCTGCCGCTCAGTTCCCCACTGACTGCACCACCTGCCACTCCGAGGATGCCTGGGCACCTTCTACCCTGGAGCACGATGCCCAGTACTTCCCCATCTACTCCGGTGCACACGAGGGCGAATGGAATACCTGTACCGAATGCCATACCAACCCTGCCAATTATGCAGAGTTCTCATGTATTGGCTGCCATACCAACCCGGAGACCGATGACGAGCATCAGGGCGTCGGCGGATATGTGTACGAAAATACCGCATGCCTCGCCTGCCACCCTATGGGCGATGCCGACAACGTCTTTGACCACAATACCACCGCTTTCCCACTAGACGGCGCGCACCTGGCCGCCAATTGCCTTGACTGCCACAGCAGCGGCTACGCAGGCACCCCCACAGATTGTGCCAGTTGCCATACCACCGAGTTCAATGCTACGGCCAACCCGGACCACAACGCCCTCGGCCTGTCCAGCGACTGTGCAGCCTGCCATACTACCCAGACCGGATGGAGCCCCGCTGCTTTTGATGGCCACGACAGCTACTATGCCCTCAATGGCGCTCATGCCGCTATCGCCAACGATTGTGCAGCTTGCCACAACGGCGATTACAACAATACGCCCAATACTTGCGCCGGCTGCCATATCAATGATTATAACCAAGCCTCTGATCCTGACCACCAAGCCGCCCAATTCCCGACCGACTGTGCTAGCTGCCACTCCGAAAGCACATGGGCACCTTCCTCTTTCGACCACGACGCCCACTACCCGCTGACCGGAGCCCACCAGGCCATTGAAGACGACTGCGTGGCCTGCCACAACGGCGATTACGACAACACCCCGAACACCTGCAACGGGTGCCACGCACAAGACTATTCCGCTACCGTCAACCCTGACCACCAAGCGCTCGGGCTGCCTACAGACTGTGCCGAATGCCATTCTACGCAGCCCGACTGGGTGCCCGCTAGCTTTGATATCCACGACCAGTACTATCCCCTCAATGGCGCTCATGCCGCTATCGCTAATGATTGTGCGGCTTGCCACAATGGGGACTACAGCAATACCCCCAACACCTGCTTCGGATGCCACAGCGAGGATTACAACAATACCACGGACCCTGGGCATGCTGCCGCTCAGTTCCCCACTGACTGCACCACCTGCCACTCCGAGGATGCCTGGGCACCTTCTACCCTGGAGCACGATGCCCAGTACTTCCCCATCTACTCCGGTGCACACGAGGGCGAATGGAATACCTGTACCGAATGCCATACCAACCCTGCCAATTATGCAGAGTTCTCATGTATTGGCTGCCATACCAACCCGGAGACCGATGACGAGCATCAGGGCGTCGGCGGATATGTGTACGAAAATACCGCATGCCTCGCCTGCCACCCTATGGGCGATGCCGACAACGTCTTTGACCACAATACCACCGCTTTCCCACTAGACGGCGCGCACCTGGCCGCCAATTGCCTTGACTGCCACAGCAGCGGCTACGCAGGCACCCCCACAGATTGTGCCAGTTGCCATACCACCGAGTTCAATGCTACGGCCAACCCGGACCACAACGCCCTCGGCCTGTCCAGCGACTGTGCAGCCTGCCATACTACCCAGACCGGATGGAGCCCCGCTGCTTTTGATGGCCACGACAGCTACTATGCCCTCAATGGCGCTCATGCCGCTATCGCCAACGATTGTGCAGCTTGCCACAACGGCGATTACAACAATACGCCCAATACTTGCGCCGGCTGCCATATCAATGATTATAACCAAGCCTCTGATCCTGACCACCAAGCCGCCCAATTCCCGACCGACTGTGCTAGCTGCCACTCCGAAAGCACATGGGCACCTTCCTCTTTCGATCACGACGCCCACTATCCGCTGACCGGTGCGCACCAGGCCATTGAAGACGACTGCGTGGCCTGCCACAACGGCGATTACGACAACACCCCGAACACCTGCAACGGGTGCCATGCACAAGACTATTCCGCTACCGTCAACCCTGACCACCAAGCGCTCGGCCTGCCTACAGACTGTGCCGAATGCCATTCTACGCAGCCCGACTGGGTGCCCGCTAGCTTTGGCATCCACGACCAGTACTATCCCCTCAATGGCGCTCATGCCGCTATCGCTAATGATTGTGCGGCTTGCCACAATGGGGACTACAGCAATACCCCCAACACCTGCTTCGGATGCCACAGCGAGGATTATAACAATACCGAAAATCCGGACCATATTGTAGCTCAATTCGCCACAGATTGCCTGGAGTGCCATACTGAAAATGATTGGACCGCTTCCTCATTTGACCACGATGGCCCCTACTTCCCTATCTACAGTGGTGCTCATGAAGGAGAGTGGAACACCTGCATGGAATGCCACACCAATCCTTCATCTTTCGCTGAATTTAGCTGTCTAGGCTGCCATACAAATCCGGAGACCGATGACCATCACCAAGGTGTGGGCGGCTATGTTTATGAAAACACCGCCTGCCTGGCCTGCCACCCTACAGGAGATGCCGCAAATGTCTTTGACCATAACGCTACTGCCTTCCCACTGACGGGCGCACACCTAAGTACCACTTGCGTGGAATGCCACACTAACGGATATGCAGGTACCCCGACAGACTGTAACGCCTGCCACCTTCAGGATTACGCCTCCACAGCAAATCCGGATCATACTGCGCTTGGGTTCCCTATGGACTGTGCTTCCTGCCATACCACTGCTCCTGACTGGGCCCCGGCTTCCTTTGATATACACGACCAGTATTATCCGCTGACTGGCGCGCATGCCGCCATCGCTAACAACTGCGTGGACTGCCATAACGGTGATTTCAACAACACCCCCAATACCTGTTTTGGGTGCCATAGCGATGACTATAATGCCACCAGCAGCCCCAGCCACGCTGCAGCCAGCTTCCCTACGGACTGCCAGCAGTGCCATACCGAAAATGCGTGGGTGCCTTCTTCTTTCGACCACGATCAGTACTATCCCCTCTCGGGCGCGCATGCCGCTATTGCCAGTAATTGCAACGACTGCCATAACGGCGATTACAATAATACCCCTAATACCTGCGACGGGTGCCATATCGATGATTACAACGCCGCCACTGTCCCCAATCACGTTAACGCTCAGCTCCCACTTGATTGCGAAAGCTGCCATGCGCTGACTGCATGGGTACCCGCTACTTTCGACCACGACCAGTACTTCCCAATGACCGGCGCTCACCTGCCGATTGAAAACGACTGCTTTGCCTGCCACCAGGGCAATTACAACAATACCCCGAACACTTGTGATGCCTGCCATGCTGATGACTACAACCAGAGCAACAACCCCAACCACCTCGCGCTTGGGTTCCCTATGGACTGTGCCTCATGCCATACCACTGCTCCTGACTGGGCCCCGGCTTCCTTTGATATACACGACCAGTATTATCCGCTGACTGGCGCGCATGCCGCCATCGCCAACAACTGCGTGGACTGCCATAACGGTGATTTCAACAACACCCCCAATACCTGTTTTGGGTGCCATAGCGATGACTATAATGCCACCAGCAGCCCCAGCCACGCTGCAGCCAGCTTCCCTACGGACTGCCAGCAGTGCCATACCGAAAATGCGTGGGTGCCTTCTTCTTTCGACCACGATCAGTACTATCCCCTCTCGGGCGCGCATGCCGCTATTGCCAGTAATTGCAACGACTGCCATAACGGCGATTACAATAATACCCCTAATACCTGCGACGGGTGCCATATCGATGATTACAACGCCGCCACTGTCCCCAATCACGTTAACGCTCAGCTCCCACTTGATTGCGAAAGCTGCCATGCGCTGACTGCATGGGTACCCGCTACTTTCGACCACGACCAGTACTTCCCAATGACCGGCGCTCACCTGCCGATTGAAAACGACTGCTTTGCCTGCCACCAGGGCAATTACAACAATACCCCGAACACTTGTGATGCCTGCCATGCTGATGACTACAACCAGAGCAACAACCCCAACCACCTCGCGCTTGGGTTCCCTATGGACTGTGCCTCCTGCCATACCACTGCTCCTGACTGGGCCCCGGCTTCCTTTGATATACACGACCAGTATTATCCGCTGACTGGCGCGCATGCCGCCATCGCCAACAACTGCGTGGACTGCCATAATGGTGATTTCAACAACACCCCCAATACCTGCTTTGGGTGCCATAGCGATGACTATAATGCCACCAGCAGCCCCAGCCACGCTGCAGCCAGCTTCCCTACGGACTGCCAGCAGTGCCATACCGAAAATGCGTGGGTGCCTTCTTCTTTCGACCACGATCAGTACTATCCCCTCTCGGGCGCGCATGCCGCTATTGCCAGTAATTGCAACGACTGCCATAACGGCGATTACAATAATACCCCTAATACCTGCTTCGGGTGCCATAGCGATGACTATAACGCCGTCACCAGCCCAAATCATGTAGCAGCTAATTTCTCAACTGACTGCCAGCAGTGCCACACGGAAGGTGCATGGATCCCTTCCTCTTTCGACCACGACCAGTACTATCCGCTTGTGGGCGCGCATGCCGCTATTGCCTTCAACTGCAACGACTGCCATAACGGCGATTACAATAATACCCCCAATACCTGCTTCGGGTGCCATAGCGATGACTATAACGCCGTCACCAGCCCAAATCATGTAGCAGCTAATTTCTCAACTGACTGCCAGCAGTGCCACACGGAAGGTGCATGGATCCCTTCCTCTTTCGACCACGACCAGTACTATCCGCTTGTGGGCGCGCATGCCGCTATTGCCTTCAACTGCAACGACTGCCACAACGGCGATTACAATAATACCCCCAATACCTGCTTCGGGTGCCATAGCGATGACTATAACGCTACGAATAACCCCAATCACGCCATAGCAAACTTCCCTACGGATTGTGAAGCCTGCCATGGTCAGAACACTTGGATACCTTCTACTTTTGATCACGACGCTATGTACTTCCCCATTTACAGTGGCAAGCACGACGAAGAGTGGAATAGCTGTACAGACTGTCATACCACCCCAGGCAATTATGCCATTTTCGACTGTATCAACTGCCATAATAATGCAGCTGACCTGGCGGATGAGCATGATGAGGTACCGGGGTATGTATTTGAGAATAATGCCTGTTTCGCCTGTCATCCTACCGGAGAGGACTAACGGAGGCAGAGGAATAGTTAATTCATAACATCAGCAGAGACTATCAGCATAATGAGGAGCCTGTTTAACATAGTACTTTGGCTTTTCCTGTTGGCTACATCGCTACAGGGGCAGGTTGCTGATACCGGTGCGGCCTGGGTCAATGGCAAAGTTTCTTTTCTTTCTTCACGCAACGTATATGTAAAGTTTTCTTCTACCAAAGGTATTACTGTAGGGGACACCCTTTACATCAATCGGGAAAGCCAATACCTCCCGGCAATGCAAACGGATAATAAATCTTCGACCTCTGCCGTTTGCACGCCTTTTGCAGGCTTTTCCTTTCAAAAGGAAGATTTGATTTATGCAAAAATCCCGGTTGATGAATCACTTCCCCCGCCCTCAGTTGCGCCTGCTGAAACCACTGTACCGAAAGATGAGGCCGTTAATGGGATTACACCGGTACTAGTACCAGAGGAAGACCAGGAACAGGAAGAGCCTGGCAGAAGCCTCGAAAAAATCAGGGCCCGGCTTTCCGCTGCTTCTTACAGTAGTAGGTCTGAATACCGTGAATTGCACCGGATGCGCTATGCTTTCTCTTTTCGGGGTGACCACTTAAAGGATTCCCGGTTTTCAACTGAGCAATACATCACATTCAGGCATACGCTGGGAGAGTGGGAAGAGGTACAAGATAATTTATCTAATGCCCTCAAGGTATATGCCCTTTCTGTCCGCTATGATTTTGACTCCACCTCCAACCTAACGCTAGGCCGCCGGATCAACCCGAATATGTCTAGCGTAGGTGCCATTGACGGACTGCAATATGAGCAGCAAATCGGCGCTTTTACCTTGGGTGGGATCGCAGGCTTCAGACCAGATTATTCCGACTACAGCTTCAACCCTTCCCTACTAGAAGCGGGGGGCTATCTGGCGCTGACCGCGCCCGGCAAACAACAAAGCCACCGGACAACCGTTGGCTTTTTGGAACAGACCAATCAGGGGCAAACGGACCGGCGGTTTCTTTATTTTCAGCACCGCAGTACGCCCTTTGAAGGCTTTAACTTGTTCTCCTCGGTGGAAGCCGATCTCTACGAAAACCTGAACAGTGAAGTCCAAAACAAACTGCGCCTGACCAGTTTATACCTGTCTATGCGCTACCGGGTGAACAAAAAAATCAGGCTTTCCCTGTCCTACGATAACCGGCGCAACGTCATTTACTACGAATCTTACAAAAGCTTTATCGACCAGCTTATCCAGGATGAAACACGGCAGGGGCTGCGGTTTAGTATCAATCTGCGGCCGGCGAAACTTCTCACGCTGGGTGTCAATACCGGATGGAGATTTCAGAGGAGTGACCGAAATCAATCCAAAAACCTGAGAGCATTCCTAACTTGGTCGAAAATACCGAGGCTCAACATGCGGGCATCTCTTTCGGCCACCCTCTTACAGACCAACTACATCAAGAGCCAGATTTACGATTTGCGCCTTTCCAGGCCAATCATTAAGAAACGCCTTGATGGAGATGTGTACTTCCGAACGGTACATTACGAGTACCAGAATACAGGCTCACAGGTGGACCAAAAAATTGCAGGCGCAAGCCTTTCGCTGCGCATCCGTAAGCAGTTGAGCTTGCTGATCTTTTATGAAGGTACTTTTATTGAACAGGAACAACCCTATCAACGCATTAATACAAAAATTATTCAGCGGTTTTGAGTGTAGGACACAGCTATTGAAGATACGGCCTTACTAAACAAACAAAAACACCATTAGCCAGCTAATCCCATAGCAGAACCTAAGGTTACTCAGCTGCGCGATTCTAAACATTAGACTTATGATTTCTCTAAATTACAGAAGATTACTGAGCATTTGCCTTTCCGGCTTCCTGATCGGCATCCTGGCCGCCTGCGGAGGCCAACCAAAAGTTATCGAAAGTGAACCGTCCGATACCCCTGAAGGCACAACTTCGAATACCATCCCGGCACTGCAGGAAGCGACTGAAACGCCATCTAACCCGGCAGAAGCCACCCATCAGGTGATCGTCAATGAGGTATTGAATACAGACCGGTATACCTACCTGAACGTAGAAGAAGAGGGGGAACAATACTGGGTTGCCGTATCTAAACAAGAGATCATAGAAGGTGAAACCTATTTCTTCAAAGGAGGCCTCCTCAAAAAGCAGTTCTTCAGCCAGGAATTTAACCGGGTTTTCGAAACGCTTTACCTCGTCTCCAAATTCTGGAAAGCGCCTTCGGATAGCGAAGCCGTACTGGATGAAGCCTTTGCACAGATGAATGCGGCGGCGGCCACCGATCTTGAAGTACGCCCTGAGGACATAAAGCCCGCAGCAGGTGCTGTCTCCATTGCGGACCTTATAGCCCAAAAGGAAAAATACAACAACCAGAAAATAAAAGTTACAGGCAAGTGTGTAAAGGTCAACCCCATGATTATGAACCGCAACTGGGTGCACCTGCAGGATGGGTCAGGCGAAGGGCTGGACCTGACTATCACCACAACCGAGAATATCCCCCTGGGCGCCATCATCACACTGGAAGGGACCATTGCCATGAACAAAGACTTTGGTGCCGGCTATCAGTATGATATTATTATGGAAGGTGCTGTGCTCCGGTAACCCAAAACTATCCCTGGTCATGAAACTATTAAAGCTAATTTCCAACCGGCTGTTTTCCACTTCAGCAGCAGGGTTGTATATGATTCTTTTCGCCATTGCTATTGGAGCAGCCACCTTTATTGAGAATGACTTTGGCACGAGTGCCGCCCAAAAAGTCGTTTTCAAATCCTGGTGGCTGGAATTGCTGATGCTTATGTTTGGCATCACTATTCTGGTCAATATTTTTCGATACCGCCTCGTTCAGCAGAAAAAATGGGCCGTGCTTTCCTTTCACGCTGCAATCGTCATTATATTCATGGGTGCAGCAGTCACCCGTTATTTTGGCTTTGAAGGCATGATGCATATCCGGGAGGGCAGCAGTTCAAATACCTTCCTCAGCGCGGAGACCTACCTGATTTTTGAAGCCCGTCAGCAAGGCCGCCAATACCGGTTTGAAGAACCTGTACTGTTTGCCAGTTTAGGCCCTAACCATTTTCAGGAGTCCTACCAGCTCGGGGCGACGACCATTGATGTAGAGGTGACTGATTTCATGCCTAACCCCAAAGAGTTTCTGCTGAATGACGAAGCGGGTGTTCCCACCCTGCAAATCGTTATTGGCGGCGCAAACGGCCGTGAAGAATACTACATTCAGGAAGGGCAACGCAGCCGTATTCGCGGCACCTTATTCAATTTCACAAAGGTTGAGGATCCACAGGCCTTCAATGTTAAGGTAGAAAACGGTCAGCCCTACTTCAAAGCCCCCACCCTTTTCACTCAAATGGTCATGGCTACTCAACAGCGAGACACTTTGCAAGCCGGGCATTATCATCCCCTTAAGCTCCGCAGCCTTTACGCCAGCGCACGGGAAAGCTTCGTCTTTGGCCAGTTTACCCCAACGGGGCACCTTAAGCTGGCCTCCGCAAACCAAAAAATGGAAAGCAACAGCACCGCCGGCATTCAAATCCGGGTGAGCGATGGAAAACAGACGCAGGAGCAATACATCTTTGGAAGCAAGGGTGTGGAAGGCCGCCCGCGTACCTTCCTGCTTGGCGACCTCGAGTTGTCCGTTGCCTACGGTTCCAGGCGCATTCAGCTTCCTTTTGCATTACAGCTGCGAGACTTCATCATTGAAAAGTACCCGGGTACCAACAGTGCCTCTTCCTATGCCAGTGAAGTGACCCTGCTGGACGAACGCAACAGTATTCAGGAGGATCAGCGGATTTACATGAATCATATCCTGAATTACGATGGTTACCGGTTTTTCCAGTCCTCCTTCGACCCGGATGAACTGGGTACTTACCTGAGTGTCAATCACGATTGGTGGGGCACCTGGATTTCATACCTGGGGTATGCCGTCCTCACCATTGGCATGGTACTTACCTTCTTTAGCAGGAAGAGCCGCTTTCAGCAACTGGCCCGCAACCTGAAGCAAATGCAAAGCAAACCATCCTCAGCCCTGGTCCTGTTGCCTTTAATGCTTGCCTCCAATCTGGCTATGGCCTCCCCTGCCCCCAACTATGTACTGGGCCCTCCGGTTTCCACTATGCATGCCGAAAAATTCGGACGCCTGGTTATGCAGGACCACAGAGGGCGAATGAAACCTATGAATACCTATGCCAGTGAGATTTTGCGCAAGCTATCCCGCAAAGAAACCATCTACGGGCTTAGTGCAGAACAGGCTATCATAAGCATGACGGCCAGCCCGAAAGACTGGTACCACCTGCCGCTCATCAAAATGGGGCGGCACGATAAAACGAAAGCGCTCATCCCGGTGGAAGGCAAACTTGCCGCCTACCGGGATTTCTTTGATCAAAATGGTAATTATATCCTGCAGGAGCACGTTCGCGAAGCTTACAATACGCCTAAGAAGGACCGTGGCGTCTTCGAAAAGGAAATGATGAAACTGGATGAGCGGGTCAACATCTGCAACATGGTATTTTCGGGCAGCTTCTTCAAAGTCTTTCCGGTACCTGGTGACCCCAATAACCTTTGGGAATCGCCCAATGATGCCCACCGGCACGGACAACAGGAGACCTCGTTCGGAAAGAAATTCTATGACGCCTATGTCCCCACCATCCAAACAGCCTTACATGATGGCGACTGGGACCTGGCCAACCGCCTAGTTGATGAGTTGCGCCAATTTCAATACAAAAATGGCGCTGCCGTGATACCCTCCGAACAAAAGATCAGTGCAGAAATACTACTGAACCGGTTAAACGTATTTAGCCATTTAGGAAAGGTATACGCCCTGCTCGGCCTGGCTTTTCTGGGACTGCTTTTTGCAAGAGTATTCAAACCCGGGTTGGGTTTAAAATGGCCGGTCCGGATCGCGATAGGTATATTCCTAGCTGCTTTTGCAATGCATACCTTTGGGCTGGGGCTCCGGTGGTATGTTTCCGGCCGCGCACCCTGGAGCAATGGGTACGAGTCTATGATTTATATTGCTTTTACCACAGTACTGGCTGGTATTCTTTTCGGGCGTAAATCACTGGGCAGTCTGGCCGCCACCTCTATACTGGCTTCCACCATCCTGATGGTAGCTGGTTTGAGCTGGCTCGACCCGGAAATCACCCCACTGGTCCCGGTACTGAAATCCTATTGGCTGACCATCCACGTATCGCTTGAAGCGGGCAGCTATGGCTTTCTCATGCTCGGTGCATTAATCGGGTTAATCAACCTGGTGTTCATTATATTCCGTACGCCAAAAAACGCCAAAAACGTGAACCGGATGATTCGGGAGATGACTCAAATCAGCGAAATGACGCTCATTGGAGGCTTGGTAATGGTCAGTGTAGGCACTTATCTCGGAGGCGTATGGGCGAATGAATCCTGGGGGCGCTACTGGGGGTGGGATGCCAAAGAAACCTGGGCGCTGGTCACAATACTCGTCTATTCCTTCATTCTCCACATGCGGTTCATTCCCGGATTCAGAGGGGCCTATGCCTTCAACGTTGCATCTTTGTTTGGATGGGCTTCCGTCATCATGACCTACTTTGGGGTGAATTATTATTTATCCGGGCTGCATTCCTATGCAGCAGGCGATCCTGTACCAATTCCACCTTTTGTTTATTATACCGTATTCTGCCTTACGGTGATCAGCCTGCTTGCACTTTGGCGAAATTGGCAATACAACAATGCGGAGGTGAAGGTCGATAACCATTAATGCGGGTTGCACTTCGGAATACAGGCTGGTCCATAAGGTTGAGGAGTTGATTTGCAAGGCTGAAAATAACCCTTCAGCCTTGCATTTCCACGTATTAAACCGATTGTGGGACAGTTTCCCCCCAAATCCCACCTGCCGCAGTTTTTTGCGCATAAGCGGTAAAGTCGGTCGCCGGTCGCCCGAGCACGCGCTCCACATCGCGGGTGACGTCCTGATTGGCCGGTACACTGAGCACTTCGCGGAAAAGGTAATCGATCAGCCAAACGTAGTCGCCAGGCAGGCCCGCAGCCTCCATCGATGCCTTATAGTCCTGTAGGGAAACCGCGCGGTAGACGATGGACTTGCCGGTAGCTGCTTCAATTTCCCGTACTGCGGCCCGGAAGGTCAGTGCCCGCGGACCGGTAATTTCATAGGTTTGTCCGTTATGGGCATCGTTTATAAGGGATTCGACCACCACTTCGGCGATGTCGCCGGTATCCACAAACGGGATTTTAGCATCAGGCATGGGCAGGGCAACATAACCGGCAAGGATGGGCTCCATCAGGAAGCTTTCGCTGAAGTTTTGGCTGAACCAGGAAGCGCGCACCAGGGTGTAGTCCATACCGGATTGGGCCACTACCTGCTCGCAGCGTTCCGCTTCCTGCTCCCCTTTGCCAGAGAGAAGGACGGCTTTTTGCACGCCCGCCTGTTTGGCCATTTCCGTCAGCTTTTCGATGGCTTGCAGGGCACCAGGCACAGCCAGGTCAGGGTAGAAAACGATGTAGACCTTGGCCATGCCTTCCAAAGCTTCTGCCCAGGTATCGGGCTTGCTCCAGTCGAATACGGGGTTGCTGTTACGGCCGCCGATGCGGACCTTTTGACCGCGCTTTTGCAGGCCTTCAACGACCTTGCGCCCGGTCTTGCCGGTGCCGCCAATGACGAGGATGTTACTTGGATTTTTCATAAGAGTTGGGTTTGGATGAGTGGGGTATCAAGGGGGGGGGCGCCATGTACGGGAAGGGTTCACGCAAAGGGCGCGAAGGGACTCGCAAAGGCCACAGCGCATTACGTGATGGGCCCCTAAAGCCGTTGGAATGGTATCCGTTTGCGTTAGGTAGCGGATCTGGTATGGATCGTTCCTGCTTGACACTACTCATTATGGTGAAAAATTGAATTATTTGATTTCAAAGGAAGTCAACACTAGTCGACTGCTACGCCTCAATAGCTGGGCAACCGAAAACAATCATCAAAGGCGTTCTTCCGTCAGCTAGGGTAATATGCGACTTCTACGAAGTCGATCTGCTGCGATGTTAGCCAGGTTAGAAGGGTGTGACTTCTACGAAGTCGATATACGATACGGCGTGGTTACCAGGGTATAAATGCGTGCCTTTTATGCGGCCTTGCAGCATATACAACGAACTGCCTTGCTTGTCTTTTAAACTTTAAAAAGTACTAACAGCGACAAGGCAAAAGCCAGTACCGAGCAGACCATCCGCAGCTGATGCAGGCGGTTCCACTTTTGCTCGTAGTGTTGCCGGAAATCGGCGGCTTCCTGTTGGCTCAGCTCGGCCAAATCGAGGATGTCCAGGGCGTCATTGAGGGGGACATTGCCCAGGGCGGTTACACCGAAAGTGCCGGCCAGGTAGGTCAATGTTCCTCCGAGCAGCAGGCCGAATGCCCAGCCACTGCCCGCCTGCTGAAAGGTGCTGATGCCCAAAGCCAGGGGGCTCCCAAAAAAGATCAGGAAAAAGGCCGGGTTCAGGATCGCCCGGTTGATGGACTGCATGGTTTCCAGGTAAACCGGGTCCGGAATTTTTCGGGTGCCGGGAATGACGGATACTGACCAGGCGTAGAACAGGCCTGCTGACAGTCCGGTAAGGGCCACTGCGGTAAACAGGGTAAAGGATTTGATTGAAAAGTCCATGTTGAATAGGGTTTTAGAGGTTTAGTGTATCTATCCAAAGCTTCAGCGTCCGGTATTCCAGGTCGGTCAGCCGGGGGGCGTTGCCTTTGGGCATGCGCCTTAAGACAAACACCTGCTTGTAAATACGAGCGGCATGCCGGTTCATATTCTTCAGCGTGAATACCCGGAATGGGTTTTGCTTGCGGTGGCAGGTATTGCACTTCGCATCCAGAATGGCGAAAGCTTCGGCTTTAAGGTCATTGGCGGAAAAGCCTGTTGTTCCACCCACCGGGTAAAGGGCAGGTGAAACGGGCAGGCTTGAAGCCGGGAAAATCAGGGTTGCCATAAAGAGCAGCCCGGAAAAGAACAGTGGGGTGATTGGCTTTTTCATTTTGCTATTGATTAATTACAGCAGCAAAATTGGGGCAAAAAGGGAGGGTACGCTTGACCCTGCCTGCCAATCTTATGACACTTTGAGCCAACTGGGTTATAAGTTATTCCGATAGGCCACCGGAGACTGCCCCGTCCAGCGTTTGAAGGCCCGGCTGAAGGCGCTTTGTTCGGAAAAGCCGGTCTCGAATGCGATTTCACCAATGGAGTGGGCGGTGTCCCGCAGCAGCTCGCGGGCTACCTTTTCCTGCGTATTGCGCACCATTTCCCGAAAGGACAGCCCGCTTTCAGACAGGCGGCGGGTAAGGGTCCGGCTGCTCATGCCCATATGCTCCCCGATTTGGAGGATACCCGGGATGCCGCCGGGCAGGGCGTCCTTGATGAGGGCTTCAACATCAGCAGCCACCTTTAAAGGGCTAACCTCGATCCCCTTGGCCTCCTCCTCCACCCTTTCCACCAGGAAACGGTTGATACTGACATCGGCTTTGGCGGTGCGGCGGTTGAGGTCGGCGGTACGATAGGCAATGTAGTTGTGGGACTGACCAAATTTTACCGGACATTGAAAGGCTGCTTCATGACTGCTCAGGTCAGCAGGCGCTTGGTGCTGAAAGGCTACTTCTACCGGATGGATATCCGTCTCGGTCATAGCTTGCAGTACCACCACCGTTGCCGCGAAGGTCGCCTCATTGGACAAAGCTACGCCCCGGCGGTAGGGCTCGCGCAGCAAATGCACCCGGGACACCTCCCCGGCGGCTTCCACTTTGAAAACGTAGGTATTGGACAACAGCTTGAAGTAACGCTCACTGCGCTCGTAAATTTCGCCGGCCTTGGCGCAGGTCTTCCAGGACAAGCCCAGCACGCCGTAGTCGTCCATCTTCATCTGCTGCCCTACCCTTACGGAAAAGCCAGGTCCCAGGGCGTTATCAAGCTGCTCGTGCAGGGCAAAGAACAACTCAGCGGGCACGGCTTGTATGTTATCGAGTGTTGCCATTGGCACCGGCAGATCGTCAAAGGCACTACGGTCGATGCCCTCGCTCAGCGCGTGGTTGATCATTTTGCGGTACAGGCTGACGGAGATGTATTGCATGGACGAGGTGTGGTTGGAAGCTAAAATAGTAATAATCCGGTTGTGCTCATTCGATATCTGCCACTTACGCCTCCGGTAAAGCCCCGTAGTAGGTAATGTTGATGTTTTTGACTTCGGAGATGGGGATCATGAAGTAGTCGCCGGGCATGTTGTAATAGCGGGCATCTGTGTCTTTGGAAAGACCATTATGTTAGAGCCTTCCTCCACCCGCAGAAGCGCGCCTAATGCAATATTCATTATTCCGCACCCTGAATATTTCGATGAACAGACTTGATGCGCACAATTTTGACCTTGCCACCATTGATCTCAATGGAATCCTCCTTATGCCCCCGGTTGGTGATGATGTTCATCAACTTTTCCAGAAGGGTGGAATCGTTCTGTATCCGTTTGATGGTAGAGCCTTTTGGTGCATCCATATTTTGCAGGATTTTGAATCTGTTTGGCCTTATTGAACGTAAAAACAGGTAATAGATTGATTAAAAGCAGTTGCTCAGTAAAGCACTATTAACCCGGTATCCCCAGCTTATAAGTTCGTTTGGATTCAGGTTTGATATCATTAAAAAATAGCTCCATTTTAAATTCCTGCTCAGTTAGTTCATCCAGTCCAAATCTGGTGAATCGGTAGAAATAATGTTTCCCACCCTCCCCAAAACCATGAAAAACAAAGAAATCACACCCTGCCAGCAGAACCAGGCGCTCAAAAAGGAATTTTCTGAGCTGGGGCTGGACCTGGAGCCGGTCATGACTTGAACCGGAGCATATGCCCCGACACCCTGGGCAGACCGTATCCGAGCCGATAAGGCAGGGAATGGACAAATCGTTGGGGAAGTCCTGCAGCACTAACCTAAGTCACACATAATTCCCTACTTTTACCCTATAAATTCATCAAATCTAAATCAACCAATGAAGCTTAACATCCTTCTGTTTATTTTTTTAATGCTGGGTGCCAGCATGGGGTTAGATGCTCAGGAACTCAAATTCTCCGGTATGGACCCAAGCCCTATGGATGCGGCGCACTATCCGCGCGCTGCCGCCTTCCAAAACTATCTGGATGCAGATGACCCCGACCGGGTTCAGCAAATCAAGGTGTTGTACTGCCGCCCTCAGAAGAAAGGCCGTGAAATCTTTGGCGATCTTGTGCCCTGGGGACAAGACTGGCGCCTGGGAGCCAATGAAGCTACAGAGGTGACCTTTTTCCAGCCTGTGGAAATTGGCGGCACCTACATCCCGGCCGGCACCTATACTATGTTTGCACAGCCTTATCCACAGCAGTGGATCATCAAAATCTCTCAGGAGCGCTTCATCGGTGGTGCTGAAAACCGCGACATTACTAAAGACATCGCTGCGGTATCTGTACCCACCACTTCAGTAGCTGATGTGCGTGAATACTTCACCATAGGCTTTCAAAAAATTGACGATTACAACGTAAATATGGTTTTGGAATGGGACCAAACCCGTGCCGCGTTGCCCATCAACCTCAATCCACCGATCATGTCAGGCGAAGACACCAGCCCGATGGATTTGGTGCAGTATCCTAATATGTCCCGCCTACGCAACTACGTGGAAGAAGCGGAGCTCGCAGCTAATGAACCTTTGGTCCGCGCTGTATATTCCCGCCCCCAAATGAAAGGCCGGACCATCTTTGGCGACTTATTGAAATACGGAAGCATGTGGCGGGTAGGCGCTAACGAAACTACAGAGCTGACTTTCTTCAGGAATGTGACCATTGGGGGTACCGATATTGAGGCGGGCCGTTACGGGCTCTTTGCCACCGTCAATAAAGACAACTGGGAACTCATCATCCATAAGAATGTACAGTCCTGGGGCCCACCTAATCACAATGAGGAGGATAATGTCGTGAAGGTCGTGGTACCTACCGAGAAAACACCGGAAACATTGGAAGCCCTTTCCATGACTTTCGTTGAGAAAGACGATAATCAGATTGAATTGGTGATCGGATGGGAAAACACCATGGCGCGCCTTCCTATTACTATTAAATAGGAATAAGCACGGATTATAGTGTTGCACCATAAAGCCGCTATGCAAGCGGTTAAAGCATGGGCGGAAGCTCACCATTTGAGATAGGTGCGCAAAAAAAATACGGGACCGTTTTTTGATTCGGCCCCGTATTCTTTTGCCTGTCAGCTAACCAGATGATCAACTAAATCGCTTTCCGGATTTTTAGGATCGGGCCCGTATTCATTAGAGCCGGCTTCACCTTCCGTCACAGCCAGAATCAGGTTGTAAATTGGGATGAGCAGAAACCATCCGCTTTTGCCCACATCATGCATACGGCGCACACCTACAGCGATGGAGGGAATCAAGACAGCCAGGCTATAGCCTGTACCCAGGTAACCAAATCCACTTTCGTAGTTGTAAGTGCCGATCGCACCGTCTACAAAGCCAACAACAAAGCTGACCAGCATGTTAATAAGTACGAACATCCAGTATTCTTTTCGGCGCGCGCGGCCTTCAAAGACGGCATAATTCTGGAGTACTTTAAGATAATACTGCATTTGTAACAGGTTTTTTAAGGCAATAACTGGGACCAAATAGCAGGCATACAGCTTGCCTGATTAACAATGTGATCAAAGATAGCAGATCGTACGGTATTTTTTCCGCTTAATTTTGATTTGTGCAAAAGGAGCTCAAAAACGGAAGCGTTTGATTTCCACCAGCCCTTCCTGTAATGCAACAACCACGAGCCCGGCCGTATTACGGCATTGCAATTTGGACAGGAGATTGTTTCGGTGCCCCTCCACCGTGCGCGTGGAGATGAAGAGCTGCTCAGCGATTTCCGGTGTGGTCCGTTCTTCACAAATGAGTTGCAGTACTTCTTTTTCGCGGGCAGTAAGGTTGGGGAGGAAAGGCTTGTTGAGTTTTGTCCGCGTAGGTTTCACCATATTTTCGCGGATGATCGCCAGGACTTCATCATTGTAGAAAAACCCTTTTTCGGCCACTTCCCGCACGGTGGTTTGCATCAATTCGGGCGTGGCATTTTTAGGCAAATACGCAGCAGCCCCAAGCTCCAGCATGCTTAGCACAAAGGATTTGGAAAAGTATGTGGACAGCACAATGAACTTAAGGCCAGGGTATTGTTCCCGAAGCACCTTTGCCGCATCTACTCCGTTCAGTACCGGCATGTTCAAGTCTAATAACAGCACATCAGGCGGAACCGGAGCACAGGCTAACTGATCCAGCATAGCTTGTCCGTTGTCCGCTTCAAAGAGTATCTCCGTACCGTCCATTTCTTCCAGTATAAGGGCAATACCTCTGCGGAAGAGCGCTTCGTCGTCTGCCAGGGCAATCTTCATGACCATGTTTTTTGTGCCGTGAAGACGGTTCCGTTTCCAGGCGTGCTATCCAATTGGTAATCAGCTTGTATGGTACGCATACGGCTTTCTATGTTTTTTAGCCCCATCCCTTTTTGCTGCTCCCGGGCATTGGGGTCAAAGCCGATGCCGTTGTCCTGGTAAAACAACGCCAGCGAATGGGGCTTTATAGCAAGGGATATTTTGACGGTAGTAGCCTGACTGTACTTGTAGGTATTCGACAGTAACTCCTGTACCACCCGGAAGAAATTGAGTGCGACTAATGGGTCAAGCTGAATACCACTTTCTGAAAATTCGTACTCCAGCATTACCGGTGACGATTGCCGGTACTGATCGCACAACTCTTCCAGCGCCATGAGCAGCCCGAATTTTTCCAAGGTTGGTGGCAGCAAATCGTGGGCAATACGCCGGGTGGTCTCTGTGGTCGTACGAACCAGCCCAAAAAGGTCTTGAAAAGACTGCCGTGCCTCGGGCGTTGTGCCCTGCTTTTTTAGTTGGTGCAAGCCCAGGTTGATCACATTGAGTTTGGAGCCAACCTCATCGTGCAGTTCCCGGGCCAAACGCTGCCGTTCGTCTTCCTGGGTTTTGATACTGGCAAGCAGTAACTGCTCCCGGTGTTCGATCTCCAGCTCCTGGGCAAGGAGTTGCTGGGCCTGGAATTTGCGCTGAGAGAAATAAAAGAACAATACGAAGGCCAGCGCCAGCAATAACATCAAGAAAACACCGATAAAAATAGTAGTTAATATTTCGGTCTGCGCCGGAGTGGTATCCATAAGCTTATGAAGATCAGGAGGTGAAAAACCACCAGAAGCAGCGCGTTAATAACCCAGAGCCCATGTTGCTGCACACTTGCAACCCCGTATTCCCTGAGCAACCTGGAAAACATAAATATAAACAAGGTGCCCGAATAATACAGCAATACAGCGAAATTGATGAAGGTAACGGCCTGTGCAACGGCTTTCGTCAGGTCTATTTTCCCAAAGGCCAGGAAAAAGTACCGGATGGCAAAGCCAATCAGCAATACCTGTACCAGGGTTTTGGCATTGGAGTTGAATCCGGTCAGCGGCTCCAGGAAAACAGAGTTGAGCACGAGCAGTATGCCCATCACTCCCACCCCACCAAAAAAGAACTGCTGAGTTTTGGAGGTGTGCCCATAAACCAGGTTGAAAAACCATCCCCAGGCCAGCAACTCCCACAGAGTGTAGATATGCAACAGGAAGAGGTTATTCTCCCCCTGATAAAACAACCATCGGGAAGCCAGGTCTGTAGCCAGGCTCCCCAATAGAAAGAAGTGTACACTACGGACTTTCACCGGCAGACGCCTGTACAACAACAGTACCAGAATCACATTGACCACCAAAATGACAAGGTATACCTTACCAAAAAGAAGTGCCAGATCCTGATACATGTTTAGGTTTTTTGGGCTTAGAGATGCGATGTTAGCATCTCTTAAGGCGTTCCGCGCACGGTGCTCTACTCATCACAAAGCGGCGGGCAGGGTGTAGCAAAATCATAGAAGGTGCCCTCCAGGAAAATATTGCCCTTGCCCGGTTCTACGTCAGATAAGATCAAATCAATCGTATCCCGTGCCCCATTCGCACCCGGCAACAATCCAAGGACCGCGTAAACCTGCTGCCCGCCAAAGTGGCGGAAGATTTCGGCTATCTCGTTCCGCTCCAGCTTAAAATAAAGGGGGATGGCGACCACACCAGTCGTATCCAAAACTGTACGGCCATTAATTTTTGCGTTGGGATCGCTCAGTACCCTTTGATAGCGTTCCATATAAGTAGCAATCATCTGCACGGCCTCCCTACTGGGAATACTATCGCTGCCGTCTGCTATATTCAGGGAAGAAGTCGCCTCTACGATATCTGTATTGCCTTTTGATGGCAGCTGTTGGTAGGCCAGCACACCGGCAGCCAGTAGGAAAAGCAGGGTCCAAAGGTTGGGTTTTAAGTTCATTGGTGTTTCGTTTTGATAAAATGTACCTGTGTAAGATAACACTAAATAGCGCTCCGTCAGCGCCCGCTGCCACAAACCACGTATTTCTACCTGCTTCTTCCCGTGGTTCTGCCCGGTTTTCCATCTCCCGTAGAACGGCGCTTCCCTGCTCCCGTGGGCCCGCCTAACTTTGTCGCATGATTTTTTTCTTTCATTTCAAACTCAAAAAAACTAATGAAAACGATCACAAACCCTTCCAACGCCAACCACTTGATCAACAACAGGCCCCTCTTCCTCGTACAGACGGGCCCGAAAGCCATTGCCATGGCACTCGCTTTCTTCTTTTCCTTTCTGGGATTCGCTTCCTCTGCCGCGGCTCAGATTCAAAGGAGCGGCTTCGCAGGCAACGGCGAGCCTATTAAGGTTACGGATTTCAATAACGCCAGTGGCGGTGTGTATACCCTGGACCTGAATTTACTGACGAACACCTACAACACCAAAGCCAACATGAAAGCCACAGTGGACCTGGACGCCAGGAAGATCAACGTCCGGGAATACAGCCATTTTGCTTCCAACCAAAAAAACGACCCGGTTATGGGCAATGGCAGCAGTCAGGTGACCACCCAATCTGAAGCTTATTGCAAGTACAAACTCTACCTGCGCGGCAATACCCTTTACGCAGAGCAGATTATGAACCCCGGCGGACCGGCTGCCAAGCTTAGAGTAGAGCCTTCTTCCTGGACTCCACCGCGTGTTGATGGGACTAATGTTACGCAGGTCGTCTACTCCGGCCCGAGGAGCGGGTACTTCCAGCAATTGTGCGGCAAGGACTGGGTGGAATACAAAACCGGCAAAGTGGGCACTCACGCTTCATTCAAAGAAACGCACCGGGACGAATGGTCTGTCTACCTCCAGAAAAGTGATGGTGCACGCATACAGCTGGACCTGCACACCAGGCAAATGAGAGTCAACAACAGCGTCGCTGCAAATATCTCCACTGCCAGAGCAGGAGGTTTACAGTAAACCTTTCTTCTGGTTACACCTGGCACAACGCCCTTTTACTCATAGCAGGCGTTGTGCCAAATTCTCCCAGACAGGGAGACAATCCAAATCATTTTTCAGATCAAAACCTTTTACTATGAAAGCTTTGTACTCAATTGCTTTGCTCATTTTTGGTACGGCTATCGCCCTGTTTGGGCAACAGCGGCAAAACCTGCTCCAAAACCCAGGCGCATTACAAGGTAACCTCGACGGATGGGAAATCATCGAAAATGGCGGTGATGGCTGGGGCCTCAATATTTATGGTATGAATGGCACCAGCTGTTTTGCCACCTCCTACGCGAGGTGCAGCAAATCACAGCTTATTGACCTTCTCGAAGTTGGCTATTCCGAAGAGTGGCTGGACCGCGCACCTATTGTGCTGTTTTCAGACTGGTACAGGACCCTTAGCTTTGACCACGATATTTATTTCCTAAACGTAGAACTGCTGGATGCCAACGATAATTTGATGGCTACTTATTCCACCGGAGACCTGACCACTACCGCTAACTGGCAACAAGTGAAAGGGCACTTTTTGAATTACGGGCCGGGGCTTAGGAAAATACGGTTCACACATGGCGGGGAGGATACTGAAAGCTGGGCTGGCCAGTTTGGTGCCGCTATTGATGGCTCCTACCTTTCTATTGGCAACCACGCTTACTATAGTGGTGGCTCTACAGGTACGTTGGCGGGCTGGGAGGTCATCAGCAATGGTGGCGATGGCTGGGCTATCAATGGCTTACCGGGCGTTTTCACTACTTCGTATAGTTGGTGCTCCAAAAGCCAAACCATCGACCTCTGGGAATACTACTCCGCTGAGCTCCTCGATTTACAACCTAAAATTGATGGCTGGAACTTTGTCAAAGGCCATGAACCCAACTATCAGGATGAGGCTCAAACCATTATCAGATTGCTGGATAATGAAATGAATATTCTGGCCGAATACAACTCGGATATCGTAGAACTATCTGAAAACTGGGAATATTATGGCGCTACGTTCACAGCCTACGGTACCGGGCTCAGGTACGTCTATTTCGAACACGGGGGAAGAGATGCAGAATTCTGGGAGGGCAACTATGGTGCTCAGTTTGATGATACAGAAGTACTGATCGATTTTAACACCCTTACTTCCAGTCAGGACATAGTTACGGCACCTGCCCGGTTCTCGGTCTTCCCGAACCCGACCCGGGGGCACATCACCGTTGAGTTTGAAATTGGGACCGGCGAAGGGTATTTATCGGTGTTCAACCTCTACGGCCAGCCCTTAAGGCAGGTCACGGTTAACGGACAGGGCTCGGTACAGCTAAGCCTGCAGGAATTGCCCCGGGGCACTTACCTCCTCCACCTTCAGAGCGAATCAGGCATAAAAACCCAAAAGCTGATCCTGAACTAAACCCCATTTTCAGGGCATTTAATTGAATCGGAGCACCCCAAATGCTGGCTAAAACCAGGGTTTGGGGTGCTTCTTTTGGCAGTATCATCTACAATCACTAAAAAATACAAATTCGAACACAAAAAATTTCAACAAATATGTATTTTAGCCCCGGAAAGAAAAAACCCGGCGATGAAGCAACTCCTCTATTCCCTTTTTGGCTACCGGTTTATTTACCTCGGCATGTCCACCCGTAATCCGGGGCGGATTAAAATTGGTATTGCGCGCGATGTAGACCTTCGGTGGAAAGCCATTGGCCGGAGCATGAAAGGGCGGCAATTCCCTATCTTCTCCCTGCCCTGCTTCTTCGCAGATTGGTTTGAAGCACATTTACACCGGGTGATGAAGCGCTTCAACCGGCCCGTAAAAGGCTCCGGAGGCAGCGAGTTTTTTTCCTACCTCCACCCGCTGAGCTGGATTGGCTGGGTGTATGTCCTTTGCTGCATTCTCTGGGCCTTTGCGGTCAGCCACCTGCTGATTTACGGCGCGCTGACAGGCCTTTGGTGCTGGTGGCGGGATATTGAGTTCTGGGCCTTTCAGCGGGAAGTGCTGGACTTCCTTCGGTTCTGGATTTCTTAACGCTCCCGCACTCCCCTGGCCAGCAAATACCCCATCAGGGATACCTCTCCGAGCGCTGCCGCGCCGCCCACCAGAAGCGCCAGCCATGCATCATGGCCAGGGAAGAGGAAAACGCCAAATGTTTCCATCAGGTAAGTCAGTCCTGCCAGGCTCATCAACACCCCAAAAGCTTTAGGGATTAAATCAGACCGGTAGATCAATATGCCAAGCAGGAGACAGTGCAGGCCGAACAGTGCACCTGCAATCAGATAACCGGCCCGGTGGGCATCCATAAACAGCAGGGACCAATCATACAGCTGCTCCGGGCTGTGCGACAGCGCCCAGTCTGTTGATTCCAGCACGTGCTGCGCCATGTAATGATTGAGGAGGTTGAGGCTGGCAATAGCAGGGTGGGCCAACAGCCGTAGGGCGGCAGCTACCATAGAAAGGGTTTGGCTGACTGGCTTGAACAACTGATAAAACAGTACGGCAATAACGGCATCTGCGGTGAAGGCGATCAGGTCGGTTGCCAGCCCAAGCCGGAACAAACCGCCTTGCTCCAGGATATTCAGTGCTGTTTGGGCGGCATCGCCGGGCACCACTATGGTACCCCGCACATAGCCCTGACTAAAGCCTGCGCAAATGATCACAACAAGGTAAAGAAGCCCGGTCAGGCGGGCCCGCTGTTTGGGAGTAGTTGGGTGATTACTCATTTTACTTCGGTTTTGATTGCTGAAGCAAAATTAGCGGGATACCCTCCCGGCAGCGCCCCGGTATATAATCCCGAACGGATTGCCCAAAATGACGAACAGGCAGCCCGTCACCGGACTACCTGCTCGTAGCTTACTGTATCTGAAAGACCTTTATTGCTTCAACTCGAAGCGGTCTGCGTTCATCACCTTGTTCCAGGCTGCGATGAAGTCGTGCACAAAGCGCTCTTCTCCATCCTGGCAACCGTAAACTTCCGCGATGGCGCGAAGCTCCGTGTTGGAACCAAAAATGAGATCCACACGCGTGCCGGTCCACTTCACCTCGTTGGTCTTGCGGTCACGGCCCTCAAATACGGTCTCATCTTCGGAAACCGCTTTCCACTTGGTGCTCAGGTCCAGGACATTCACGAAGAAGTCATTGGAAAGCGTGCCCGGGCGGGCGGTAAATACGCCGCGCTGAGACTGATCGTAATTGGTATCCAATACGCGCATACCGCCTACCAGTGCAGTCATTTCCGGCGTAGTAAGGGCAAGCAGCTGTGCCTTGTCCACCAGCATTTCCTCTGCAGAAACTGAGTACTGTGTCTTCATGTAGTTGCGGAAACCGTCAGCTGCAGGCTCCAGCGGATCAAAGGATGATGCGTCGGTCTGCTCCTGCGTGGCATCAGTACGGCCCGGTGTGAATGGCACAGTTACGTCGTACCCCGCCTTCTTAGCCGCTTCTTCGATAGCGGCGCAGCCACCGAGTACGATGAGATCCGCCATGGAGACCATTTTGCCACCCATTGCGCCACCGTTGAACTCCTTCTGAATGCCTTCCATGGTTTCCAGGACTTTCGCCAGCTGCGTTGGGTTGTTGACTTCCCAGTCTTTCTGCGGCGCCAGACGAATGCGTGCACCATTGGCACCGCCCCGCTTGTCGGAATTACGGAAAGTAGAAGCGGAGCCCCAAGCTGTGGACACCAATTGCGAAGTGGTGAGGCCGGAAGCCAAAATCATGCGCTTCAGCTTCGTGATGTCTTCCTCCCCGATCAGCTTGTGGGTCACCGGTGGTACCGGGTCCTGCCAGATCAATTCTTCCGCAGGCACTTCTGGTCCCAGGTAGCGAGCCTTTGGCCCCATATCGCGGTGAGTCAGTTTAAACCATGCACGGGCGAAAGCATCAGCAAATTCGTCCGGGTTTTCGTAGAAGCGGCGGGAGATTTTCTCGTAAGCCGGGTCCATGCGCAGCGCAAGGTCTGTAGTCAGCATGAATGGCGCGTGCTTTTTCTCCGGGTTGTGCGCATCAGGCACGGTGCCTGCACCTGCGCCACCCTTTGGCTGCCACTGATGAGCACCTGCCGGGCTCTTGGTCAGCTCCCAGTCGTACTTGAAGAGGTTCTCGAAGTACTTATTGCTCCACTGCGTTGGTGTGTCTGTCCATGCACCTTCCAGGCCGGAAGTGATGGTGTGCTCACCATTACCTTCGCCAAGTGTGTTTTTCCAACCGGTGCTCATCTCTTCGATGCTTGCCCCTGCAGGCTCTGCGCCAACGTACTTTTCAGGATCGCCGGCACCATGGGTCTTACCGAAAGTGTGGCCACCAGCAATCAGTGCTACGGTCTCCTCGTCATTCATTGCCATACGGCCGAAAGTCTCGCGGATATCGTGTGCCGAAGCGATTGGATCAGGATTGCCGTTAGGCCCTTCCGGGTTCACATAAATCAAACCCATTTGTACGGCAGCAAGTGGATTTTCCAGCTCACGGTCGCCTGTGTAGCGCTTGTCGTCCAGCCATTCGCCTTCTGGTCCCCAGTAAATATCTTCTTCCGGTTCCCAGACATCTTCGCGACCACCGGCAAAGCCGAAGGTCTTAAAGCCCATAGACTCCAGTGCCACATTACCGGTCAGGATCATGAGGTCAGCCCAGGAGATTTTCTTACCGTACTTCTGCTTGATGGGCCACAGAAGAAGGCGGGCTTTGTCCAGGTTGGCGTTGTCCGGCCAGCTGTTCAGTGGCGCGAAACGCTGTGTACCCGCACCTGCACCACCCCGTCCGTCGGCGATACGGTAAGTACCCGCACTATGCCAGGCCATACGGATGAAGAAAGGCCCGTAGTGGCCCCAGTCCGCTGGCCACCAATCCTGAGAATCGGTCATCAGCTCATGAAGGTCTTTTTTCAGCGCCTCATAGTCCAGGCTTTGGAACTCCTTTGCATAGTCGAAATCCTTGCCCATTGGGTTGGACAATTCGGAATGCTGGCGGAGGATGGTCAAATTAAGGCTATTGGGCCACCAATCGCGGTTGGAAGCGCCCGCACCAGCGCCGTGCTCAAGCCTGCCGTTCATAAACGGGCAGCGGCTGGATTGATTCACATCCCAGACCTTACCGTTATTCGGCTTGCTTTGCTCTGTATTTTTTTCCATGGTGAATGGTTATTTGGTTGCTTAAAAATGTAAAGATAGGATAAACAATATTTATTGCATTTATAGGCACATAGACAATAGCTATACAATAAACAGGCAGGCGATAAGGAATATTGTCAGAAAAGTGTAACAAATAAGTGCCGGAGCAGTTCATCCAAACCTCCCCTTTTCATCCAAAACCTGGCCCGGGGTGTTTGTCCAAAAGAAGATAAAAAATGATGCAAGAAACAGATGTGCTAATCATAGGAGGCGGGCTGACCGGGCTGACGCTAAACTACTTACTAAGAAAGGCAGGCTACGCTGCACTAATCCTTGAGGCCCGCGACCGGCTGGGCGGCAGGATATGGACAAAGACCACTACTGAAGGCGTAAAAATTGACATGGGCGCTACCTGGCTGGGCCAAAAGCACACTCACCTGGTACAGCTGCTGCAGGAATTGAAGCTCCCGGTTTTTCAGCAGCGCCTGGGGGCTAAGGCGCTATTTGAGCAGCATCAGCAGGATACGGCACAGTTTATCCCCCTTCCCCCGAACAACGACCCCAGCTACCGGATACAGGGAGGCACTTCCGCACTGATACAAGCACTTGCCCGGCATCTTCCGGATGAGGCTGTGCTTTTGGATACACCGGGTGAAAAGATTCATGCAAAAGCAGATGGGGTTTATACCTTTAGTGGAGCATTAACGATCAAATCCAAAGTCGTCGTTTCCACCCTTCCGCCTAATTTGCTGAGCCACCGTATAGAACTACAGCCTGCCCTGCCGGATGCCTTAATCCACCTCATGCAACAAACTCATACGTGGATGGGCGAGTCCATCAAAGCCGGGGTAGCTTATGCACAACCTTTCTGGAGAGAGTATGGGCATACCGGGACTGCCTTTAGCCATACGGGGCCGTTCACGGAGCTTTATGACCATACAGATGCTGAGGAGGAGCACTTTGCTTTAAAGGGTTTTCTTAGGAATGACATGGCAAACCTGAGTGCTCCGGACCGAAAACGGCTGGTTGAAGGGCAACTTTTGAAGTTCTTTAGACAGCGTGCCATGGAGTATGCTTCCTACGAAGAGACCGTTTGGCCAATGGAGCCTTATACCTATGCCCCTTACGAACACGCAGTCCTCCCGCACCAAAACAACGGGCACGCTATGTACCGAAAGCCTTATTGGAATGGCCGGCTTTTTCTTGCAGGCTCGGAAACGGCAGATGCCTTCCCGGGGTATATGGAAGGCGCAGTCAGGAGCGCGGAATGGGTTTATAAGATATTAAATGCATCACCTGTACTTTTACCGTTACCGCAATAAAAACAGTACTTCTATCCGCGATTCCTGATCCCTAATTTTCTTTCTGCCAACCTGCACATTCTGCAATATTTTGATTCAGACCCCTGTAGTTATCTTGCTAAACCAGGCACCTTTGCGCTCGCCTAAGCCTAATTCATTCTGCATGACCAACTCAACAAAAGGCGATCCTCCTCTTTGACAATCCAGAGATGGCAAAGTAAAAAACGCTATTCCTCTAATCGTTTTATTATCTACAAATTATCAACAAACCCACACAATTCATTAATAAACAACGAATTAACCCTCAAAAGTCTTTACAGATTTTTTAGCGTGACCACCATTTGTTTTTCTACGTTTACGTCTCCTCCAAGCCATTTGTGAACTGTCCGTATTATTTTTTTCAAACAAATCATACAAAAACAAATTCAATGATCACCTCAACCAAGCAGTGGGTCTTACTATGTGCCTGCATCCTATCGACTATGGCAGCGCACCGAGGAAGTGCCCAATCCTTCACCAAGGATCCTTTTATCATCAAAATTGATACCCGGGGGACTAGCGAGTCCATTACAGGGAACCCCGATGAAACCGAACTTCAACCGCTTCTTTGGACAACGAATACCAATAGCAATGACAAGACTGTAGGAATAGACTGGGAGAACGATGGCACGATTGATACCACCTTTGAGACAACCTCACAGACTCCTCCTGTAGGCCACCAATACGATACGCCAGGCGTTTATGAGGTTGCATTATACGGAGATGGATTGGTCTCGTTTTCAATAAGAAATGCTCACAATCAACTTATGAGCGTAGAAGATTGGGGAGAAATGACCTGGGGCTCGGCTTCCAGTATGTTTGAAAAGGCATACCATTTAACGTCTATTGACCTGGTTAACACTCCTACGTTTATTGCTGATAGTTTTGGATTTAATTGTAGTAGTATGTTTAAAGACTGTAGCTCTTTACAGATTGATTCTTTAAATCACTGGGATATGTCTGAAGTAACTAGTACTTCTGATATGTTTCGGGGAAGCTCCTTCAATGGGGCGATTGGAGACTGGGATGTTAGCAAGGTTGAGCGTATGTCCGGAATGTTTAGAAGTACGACGGCGTTCAATCAGGATATCGGCAGCTGGGACGTGTCATCCGTCACCGCTATGCTATACATGTTTCAATTCGCCAAGGCGTTCAATCAGGATATTGGCAACTGGGATGTTAGCAACGTCACCGATATGTCAGGTATGTTTCAAAGCGCCGAGGCGTTCAATCAGGATATTGGCAGCTGGAATGTCAGCAAGGTCACTAATATTACAAGTATGTTTAAAGATGCCAAACTGTTCAATCAGGATATTGGCAGCTGGGATGTCAGTAAAGTGACCAACATGATTAGTGTGTTTGAAAATGCAGCGGCATTCAACCAGGATATCAGCAGCTGGAATGTCAGCAAGGTCACCAAAATGCCATTTATGTTTAGCGGCGCCAAATTGTTCAATCAAGACCTCAGTAACTGGGATGTATCCAAGGTTACGGATATAGGGTTTATGTTCAATAAGGCAGAGGCGTTCAATCAGGATATCAGCAGCTGGGATGTCAGCAGCGTAGAGAAAATGTCTTCCATGTTTAAAGAAGCGAAGGCGTTCAACCAAAATATCGGCAGTTGGAACGTAGCATCAGTTAAGACGATGGAAGGCTTATTTGAAAAGGCAGAGGCGTTCAATCAAAACTTAGGCAACTGGGATATTAGCTCGGTAACGAATATGGCATCTATGCTTTCCAATTGTGATAGTATGAGCACGGCCAATTATGACTCTACCCTTATCGGTTGGGCCAGCCTGCAGATGGTCCCGCAGAATATTACTTTAGGTGCTAATGGACTGACCTACTGCGAGTCCAAGGATACAAGACAGACGCTGATCGAACAGCACAACTGGACTTTTTCCGGTGATAGCGATGGATGCCCCCCTACCTTCGACGGCACGCCTATGGTCATCAAAATTGATACCCGTGGGACTAGCCAGTCTAGTACCGGAAACAGCAGCGATGCGAGTATTGAACGTATCTTTTTTGACCGTGAATACAATAGTGCCCCAGCTTATGTAGGTGTTGACTGGGAAAATGACGGGGAGGTCGATGAGTTCTTCTATTCTTCTTCAAGTAGTTCCTTTGACGGCTTCCTCGCCCATGAATATGAGATGCCCGGGGTTTACGAAATAGCCTTGTATGCTGATGTATCCGCCCAGTTCTATATCGAGGACTGCAAATATGAGCTGCTGAGTGTGGAGCAGTGGGGCAGCTTCCCTCTAAGTACTGCAGAGGTTATGTTTAAAGACGCCAAGCACCTCCTTTCAGTTGATGAAGGTAACGCCCCCGTCCTGGACAGCGTAGGAAGTATGGAACAAATGTTCATAGGTTGTACTTCTCTCGAAGTGAGCTCTTTGAACGGCTGGGATGTTTCTAATATTACCAATATGAAAGAAATGTTCAAGGGAGCAGCGGCTTTCAATGGGGATATGAGCCAATGGGATGTGAGCAGTGTGACCAATATGGAGGGGATGTTCGAAGATGCCGAATCTTTTAATCAGGATATTGGCAGCTGGGATGTCAGCAGTGTGACCAATATGAGTGATATGTTCGGCGGAGCCAACTCTTTTAATCAGGATATTGGCAGCTGGGATGTCAGCAGTGTGACCACTATGAGTGGTATGTTTGACGATGCCGAATCTTTTAATCAGGATATTGGCAGCTGGGATGTCAGCAGTGTGACCACTATGAGTCGTATGTTTGACGATGCCGAATCTTTTAATCAGGATATTGGCAGCTGGGATGTCAGCAGCGTGACCAACATGAGAACTATGTTCGGCGGAGCCAACTCTTTTAATCAGGATATTGGCAGCTGGGATGTCAGCAGTGTGACCAATATGGGTAGTATGTTCTCTAGCTGCTACGAGTTTAATCAGGATATTGGCAGCTGGGATGTCAGCAGTGTGACCAAAATGGATGGTATGTTTTCTAACTGCTCCGAGTTCAATCAGGATATTGGTAGCTGGGATGTCAGCAGTGTGACCGGCATGAGTGGTATGTTTAGTTACTCCTCCTTTAATCAGGATATCAGCAGCTGGGATGTCTCGTCCGTTACAGATATGTCATATATGTTTCGTGATGCCTATGCATTCAATCAACCTCTTAACAGCTGGGATGTCAGCCATGTGACCAACATGAGTCATATGTTTGCCTCGAATCCTTTTTATGGCAATTATGTATTCAATCAGGATATCAGCAGCTGGGATGTCAGCAGTGTGACCAAAATGGATAATATGTTCAACGATGCCGAATCTTTTAATCAGGATATCAGCAGCTGGGATGTCTCGTCTGTTACGGATATGGCTCAAGTGTTTCTTAACTGTGAAAACTTCAATCAAAATCTTGGAAGTTGGGAGGTCTCAAATGTGGAGAGCATGTCGGGGATGTTTTCCGGCACCAGTATGAGTACGGCTAACTATGACTCCACACTCATTGGCTGGGCCAGCCTGCCTACCCTGCAGCAGAATGTTACCTTAGGTGCCGACAGCCTGACCTATTGCGATTCCGAAGATGCCAGGCAAACACTTACCAGCCAGTACTCCTGGAGTTTCGTAGGCGATAGTGAACTATGCGCTATTCCCCCGGATGCCATATGCAAAGACTTTACGGTAGACATCAGCCCGCAGTGCGACCCCTATCTGCCAGACCCCGAAGTATTCAATGACAACTCCACCGACCCCAACCCCGGGCAGGCAGAGACCTTTACCTTTTCTCTGCTTGAGGGCACTGCAACCTTTGACCTTGGCGACCATGACGTCAACCTGATCGTTACGGACATAGATGGGCTCTCTGACACCTGCCAGGCCACTCTCCATGTCGTTGACTCTATGCTCATACCTGAACCCTACAGTGAGCTTGACCTCGGTAATCAGGGCGCTAACGGCAGCTCCTACAGCTTCGATGCCTGCATAACACGCGAATATTCTATCTCTACCGGTGCCGTCCTGTCAGATGGTGCCACAAGTGACAATATGGCGACTATAACCCGCGAGCTTTGTGGCTCGGGTGCTTATATTGCCGCTCAAATCAGTAGTGTGGAGGGCGGTTATGCAGGGGTTTTCCTCCGTACAGGCACAGAGGCGAACGATGCTGTAGCAGGTATCTTTAAGGGTAGCGGCTCTATACATCAGACCCTGACCAGGAGCATGGATAATGCACCTGGCAATTTAAGTTTCGTTATACCTAATAACCCGAGCAATACCGGATGGGTGGCTATTCTGCGAGATGGAGACTATCTGCGGTTTTACAATAGCAGCAACGGCAGGAACTGGCAAAAGATTGGCAGCCCGGCCTATCTTCCGGGGGACTGTGTACAAGCGGGCATTGCGGTTTATGGAGTGACGGCCCAGGCGGATGTCTCCGCTGTAGTTAGCAAGATTAAAGCGGGGGAAAACTATGGAGCCGGGCTGAGCGACGGCTCTGCGCCTGTATTCGCTTCCCCACAGCAGGATCATGCCCCCAAGGCTATACTCGTGCCCAACCCAGCCACCCATCAGGTGCAGCTACAGTTGCCACAGCCGCTCAATACACCGGCTGATATCAGCGTGACCAATCAGCTCGGACAGCCTTTGCTTCGGCAGCAAGCTCCTGCTGGAGCCATCACTGTCGATCTCAATCTTGATCAGCTACCGGCAGGTTTGTACTATGTGAACCTCAATACAGGACACCGTATCATCAACCTCCCGATGGTCAAGCAGTAAAATAATCCAATGTGCCTTCTGGCGCCCTGGCTTACCCAACTGGATAAGCTGGGGCGCCCCTGTTTTGGGAAAGACGGAATCCGTTTACTTCTATTGATCAGCACTAAATATCCCGATCCTTTCACCTACGTCCCCTGCAAACGCGCAGTCTTCCCCCACCAAAACAATGAGCACGCCATGTACCGAAAGCCTTATTGAAACGGCCGGCTTTTTCTTGCAGGCTCGGAAACAGCAGATGCCTTCCCGGGGTATATGGAAGGCGCAGTCAGGAGCGCGGAATGGGTTTATCAGGCGTTGAGCAAATCACCTGCGCTTTAGTACCGGAATAAATGATGAATCCTGTTAAATTCAGCATTCAAAAACAACAGCTCATGGAAAGCAAGTATCTGTTCTGGTTAATTGCAGGGGGGCTCATCATAGGCTTCTTGAGTGCCTGTTCTCCTGCACTAAACAAGGAGACTGCCGGCGCCTCAGCTAAGGAACGCCCCGGTATTAATATGCAGCCTTTGGAGGGTGCAGAAGTACTATTTGACGGATCAAGAGCCATGCTGGAGGAGAAGTGGACGTACTGGGAAGGCCCGCGCTTTTCAGCAGAGCTGCCCATCAAGTGGCAGATCGTCGAGGACCCGGTTGATAAAGGCACGGCACTGAACAGCAACGACCCTGCTTCAAAAGGCGGCCTGTACGGTTCGGCTGATATTGTAACGAAAAAGAAGTACCGGGATTTCCGCCTGCATGTAGAATTCCTGGTGCCCAGTGAGGGGGGCAATAGTGGCGTTTATCTTCAAAACCGGTATGAAATCCAAATCCTGGATGGGGACAGTACAAAGCATGGCATGGCCACGGTCATTAACGAGACGGAATCCCCTTACGCCTTTTATAACGGAACTGGTCAGTGGAATGCCTATGATATCACCTTCCGAGCTGCCCGGTTTGAAAATGGCAAACTCACGGAGCAACCGCTGGTCAGCCTGTATTTCAACGGGCAAAAAGTCCACCAAAACGTCCCCATCAATAAAGTCTGGGGCGGAAAGTTCTCCGGATTAGACGGCGGAAACAATAAAGGCTTTGGCATTACGGATACTCCCGGTGGCATCAAACTACAGGCAGAAGGGCACGATGTCTTGTACCGGAATATCTGGATTAAGGAACTGGAGCTGGACAGGGCGGATACAGACTTTTAGTGTTGCAAGCATTGCTAACCCGGTTAATCGATTACAGGCCCAGGTATATACCTGCCTATACCGGTAGTTTTACCTACAGCCTCTGAAGAGGCAACCAGGCTACATTATCCAGGAATAGAAAAACATTTCGCAAAGTATTAAGCACTGATTTTTCAAAATCTAAATATGCATATCGCCCTTACATTCTTTTGATCTGTGGACAGTTAGCCCTTCCGCTTTAATTTGCGGGCTTTTCTAAATGCTTTAACTCCAAGTATTGTAAGCAGAGTGGGGAGCATCCATACAATGAGCAATAAACACCCCATCCCTGCTTCCCAACATACTAGTACGGCACCTACAATTGAAACAGGTATGGAGACTAAAGCGAGAATGACAAGAACGACACCCAGCGCCCGAAAAAGCTTCACTTCGCGAGACACCTTGACTTTTTGTTTTTCCTTAAGTTGCTGCCGTTCATTAAGCCTTTCCCTATACAAATTCGTTCCTTTCCAAATCACCTGCCTGCCAGAAGCATAATGCGCCTCAGCCAGCATAGAGGTCGGTATAACATATTTCTTGGTTTCATCGTCACAATCGGTATACTTCAATACTTTTGAGTTCACTTTGGTGATCTTGACGAGTATTTGTTCTCCGGACATCAAAATGACGGTATCACAATCTATAAAGTCCTTTGCAGGGTTTACTGCTCCGAAGAGCACCGTAGTGGCAGAAAAAATTGCAAACCCAGCGATTAAAAGTCTAAGGGTAATACTTTCTGATTTCATATCTCAAGAAATTTGATGACACCCTATAGAATAACCCGAGTGAAAGAATAATTCAATGATAAACCTCATCTGCTCCATTCATCCGAGTTTAGTAATGTTGGGTTTGTACAGGGCATGAATTAGCATTTTTGCCAGATCAAAGAACGCTAGCCCGTCTGCTCCCGCTTAGCCTTAAGAAGCAGCATCTTACTCCACATGATTAAAAGAACCGGCAGAACCAGAACAAACGCTGATACAAATAACCCAATTAAAAAAATAAGAAAAGGCACGCCTGACATAAAAACCAAATAAAATAAAAAATAGGCCGAACTTGGGGCAAGAGGTGCGATCAACAATCCCAAAACGAGCAGGGTAATGCCCAACAGCCGATATAAACCTACTGGTTTTGACCTTGAGGCTTTCCGCACTCTTCGGGACTTGAAATCGATATGTTTCCCGGAAGCATAACGGACCTCAGCCAGGATCGCCGTTTCAATCGTGTATGTCTTTGACGCATCCCTGCAATCGGTCACCCTTAATCGTCCAAAGCCCCGTTGGATTTTGCTTGCCAGGACTTGTCCGCCTGTATTCATAATTATGGTATCACAGGGGTTACCCTCTTTATAGCCTGTAGCGCTGGCTACGGATTGGATGTTTGCTAAAGCGAAGAATAATAGAAGGGCTGCTGATGGCAAACAGGTAATTAATCTCATTATGGCCTGGGGTTTGGTAGCTGCCTGAAATATAACGATACTTCAACTAAGGGGCAAATGCCAGCTTTATCATTACTTCGGGCTTTGGGCTATCTTTACAGAAAATGTAAAGGCCAGAACTCAAGACTATGATCAAGTTTTTCCGGAAAATACGACAACAGTTAATTGCTGAAAAGCGCGTCAGACAATATTTGCTATATGCCCTGGGGGAAATCGTATTGGTGGTCGCTGGCATCCTCATCGCCCTGGCCATAAATAACGGCAATGAGCAGCGACTGACCCGGGACAAGGAACAAGTGTACCTGAAGGGATTGCAGGAAGAGTTTAAGGTTAGTCAATACAAGCTTAAAAACCTCATCGCCCTCAATCAGCAAAACGCTGAAGGGGCCCGCACCTTACTCGGCTTTATGTCCGACTCTACGACACTCACGGATGAGGCTGCCTTCTCCAAGCTGATTTACAGCACCCTCGCTTACGATATCGCCTTCAACCCCAACAATTCGCTACTGAACGAGATGATCAACTCCGGCAGTCTCCGCGACTTATCCAACCCCGAACTGCGCCGCCGCCTAACCAACTGGATGGCCACCGTGGAGGATGTCGCCCGGCAGGAACAAGACCAGGAACAGGAACGCAAGCGTATTCTCAATACCTTCCTAAGCGATCGCTACAGTATCCGGACGGTTTTGGAGCAAGCTGGCCAGACAGCCGATGGGCTCGACTTGTCACCATCCGCCCAGCCACATTCTAATCTGGCTTTACTGCAATCTAAGTCTTTTGAGAACCACCTGCTCCTCTTTCTGCTGGCCTGCGCAGGCACCACAGACACGCATTACCTGCCCCTGATGGAAGAGCTGGAGGCCATTTTGAAGTTGATCGACAGGGAGATTGAAAACTAGCTTTTTAGCTAAAAGCAGTAGCTTCACCACTACAAATCAAATGCCGCAGACCATGAAAACCGGTTTCATTTTAGCCATCTTGCTTATCTTGGCTTCCTGCACCCCCAGGGAAGAAATCAGCTCTATCGATCCCGTCAATTGGGAAAAGCGGAAAATTGAAATCCCAAACCCTGATTCTCTGGCTTCAGGCACGACTTATTTATCGGTCTATTCCCAGATTTACAGTCAGACCGAGCACCGCACCCATGACCTTACGGCGACCATCAGCTTGCGCAATGTAAACCTAAAGGATACGGTGTATATCGAGGAGGCGGTGTACTACGATACCCATGGCACCCCAATCCGAAACTATTTTGCCAGGCCTATTTTTATTGCCCCTATGGAAACCGTTGAAATCGTCATTGACGAAATCGACCGAGAAGGAGGCACGGGTGCAAATTTTCTGTTCGACTGGCGGACTCCACCAAACTGTAATGCCCCCTTTTTTGAGGCGGTAATGATTTCCACATCAGGACAGCAGGGCATTTCCTTTGCCACAAAGGGCGTAAAGCTGCAGTATTAACATCAAAACGATCAGATTAACGGTAAGGTAACGGATTGGCTTTAACACCACGTCGGGTCATCTCCACCGGGAGTAGCAAGCCCTGCTCATCAAACTTTAATTCATCAATACAAACCTCCCGGTGATGGGGGTTATCAGTACCCAGCGGACGGCGGTGGTAGACCATATAGTAGCGGTCCTGCTCCGGCAGAATAATGACCGAATGGTGCCCCGCCCCGGTAGCAATAGCCGTATCCTGCTGCAGCACTTTGCCAATCCGCGCAAACGGACCGAATGGGGAATCTCCAATGGCATACGCCACACTGTAGTCGGGCCCCATCCAGCCGCCTTCCGACCACATGAAGTAGTACCGCCCGTTCCGTTTGAACATAAAAGGCCCTTCCACATACTGGTCCGGTGTAATTTCCTTGTACACCTCGCCATCTTCAAAAGGTACCGCACGCAACAGGTCATCGCTCAGCCTCACGATATTGCAGTGCCGCCATCCGCCATAGATGAGGTACGCCTGGCCGTCATCATCTTTGAATACGAAAGGGTCTATCGGTTGTGCTCCATGCTCAAAAGTACTAATCAGAGGCTTGCCCAAAGCATCCTTGAAGGGCCCCGAAGGCTGATCAGCCACCGCCACGCCTATGCCGCCCAATTCGGCTTCGCTTTGGATATCGTTAGCCGAAAAGAAAAGATAGTATTGCCCATTCGCCTCAGTGATGGCTGGCGCCCAAATCGCGTAGGAGGCCCAGTCTGCCCATTCAATATCGAACACCCTCGGGTGGCGCTCCCAGTGGACCAGGTCCCGGGAAGAAAAGGCATCAAAAAAAGTCTGCTCCACGTACTGCTCATTGATGGCGTTTTTGCGCAGGGCCAGTTGTGCCGGAGTCGTTTTGGAGGGCCGCCGCTGCTGCGGATAGTGATCGGAAAAAGTGGGGTAAATCCAATACTGCTGTCCAAAGATAATCCCTTCCGGATCGGCGTACCAACCGGGGAAAACAGGGTTTGTAGCAGAAGATTTTTCTTTATGCTCTGCAAATTTAGGCGAGCAGGCAACGCAAAACCACAAGGGTAGAAGCCAGATAGCAAAGACGATTTTTGATGACATAAAGGCAGTGATTTTTGATGACCGATAGTCCCGCAAATAATCATTTTTCCGGCAAAAAACGGCACACTTGCATCTCATTTTCAAATAACAGGACGGATAAAAATAACGGCAGGTAGTTTATACAAAGAATTTCCTACCTTTAAGCTATAGATTTACCCAATTGACTGCATGCGACCACTAACCTCATGGCTATTGCTGTTCCTGATCACCTTCCAGTGGATGGCCGGGCATTTAGTGGTGGAAACCCTCCACGTTATAGAAGTGCAGCGCAAAATGGACCAGCGTGAGGCACAATTGGCGGAGGCTCTCAAAGCCAGCACCGGTGCCTCCTATCAGGTCGCTATCATTGAAGAAGATTTCCATCCGGCTTTGATTGGCTACAGCAGTCAGTTCATTTTAACAGAAGAAATCGGAGGCGAAACCATACACTACAAAATCGCGGCAGACTCCACTCGATTGATAGAGTACCTGCAGGCTATGCCCCCAGTTTCAGAAGACTCGAACAGCGAACGGGCTTTGCTCGACCAGCTGTTTTCCAAATTCAGGGTAGACCCGCCGCTGCACCCTCTGCCATCGGTGCCGGTCGCCACTGCCCGGGGTTCGTTTTTCTTTCAGCAGCCAGCCTCCACGGCCAGCCTATCGCTCCCTGACCCTCCTCCCAGAGCCTGATTTCCTCACCTGAAATCAATTGGCCAATTTAAATCTTTGGAGCACACGGACTCCCTGAACGCGATTCAGGAGGGTTGACTGTTACTTAGAGACCTGTCTGTACCGTGCCTGCCCATCTAAAACTTATTCTCAATGAATACCCATTATAAAAGTATTTTGACCCTAATGCTATTCGCCAGCCTAAGTACTCTGCAATTGCGGGGACAAGGCTGCGTGGCCATCCGCCACTTCTCTTCCTGTGGCGGCAACAATCTTTCCTCCAACCTCCTGTCTGCTGGTGAATGGCAGATCGGGATGAACTACCGCTACTTCAAATCCTTCCGCCACTTTCGGGGCACGCACGAGGAGCCCGACCGGGTTTCGAATGAGACGGAAGTCATCAACCATGCCCACGCCTGGGACTTTTCGGTCAACTACAGCCTGAGCAACCGAATGTACGCCACGGCCATCCTCCCATTTGTGGTCAACACCCGTTCTTCCTTATACGAACATGGCCGGGAGGAGCGCAATACGACCTTTTCCCGCGGCCTTGCTGATGTGCGGCTGGGCCTGGGTTACTGGCTCTTCGACCCTGCGCGCAGCCCCAAAGGCAACCTCGCACTCGGGTTGGGCGTGAAGCTACCCACGGGCGACTATAATGCAACGGACATTTTTTACAACGTCGGACCGGAAGGCACCCCTCAGGTCCGTCCCGTAGACCAGTCTAGCCAACCTGGCGATGGCGGTTTTGGCCTGACAGTAGACTTGCAGTTCTTCCAGCAGCTGTCTCCCACACTTTTTGCTTACGCTGGTGCTTTTTACCTGGCCAATCCCAGGGAGACGAATGGCGTTCGCACATTTCGGGAAACGCTTAGCCCGATTCTGCAAAATGAATCCATCATGTCGGTACCGGACCAATACGGGCTGCGGGGCGGATTCAGCTACAATACCCCTGTGCCTGCTTTGAGCGTATCCATTGGTGCCCGTTACGAAGCCGTGCCGGTAGAGGACCTCATCGGCGGCAGTGGGGGGTTCCGGCGGCCCGGAGAAGTGCTGTCGCTGGAGCCCGGGCTGACCCTCATGAACAGCCGGACGACGGTCAGCCTTTCTGTACCAGTCGCTATGCTCCGCAACCGCCCTCAGAGCCTTACCGACCTGGAAACTGAGCAGGCCACCGGGCAGCCCCGAAACGGTGATGCCGCATTCGCGGATTACCTGATCAATTTCAGTGTGGCGTACCGGATTGCGCCGGACGACGCAAAAGCACCGGCACCTTTTAATCTGGATTAAAGCGGCAGGCTAGCCAAGCCGCCTGCTGCTGCAGCGCCTAACGAACCCTATTGCCGGGCCGGCCTTCTGGCTGGCCCTTTTTTATTTAACTTTAAAGCGACTACGCAGTGTTCGTCCACTACAACCTCTGGGACTGCGACCCGCCCGCGCCTCCTAATCTGATTACCGTGCAGCAAGATGGGAATGCTGTTGAAGCTGTTGCTCAGATCACCAGGGAATTTGGTCGTGGCCTTTGCTTTGCCGGAGCAAAAAAACCGCAAATAAAGCTTACGCCCTTACTCCAGCGCCTGATACACCAGCGCCCTAAGCTTCGCGTGGTCGTCCAGCCCTCGGGCAGGGATGACTTGCGTGAAGTAGACCACCACGAGTTCCTCCACCGGGTCAACCCAATAATGGGAATGGTATGCACCACCCCAGCCGTAATCGCCCAAGGAGCCGAGCGTGCCGCGGGCACCAAGATCGGTAGCCACCTTAAAACCGAGCCCAAAGCCCTGCCCATCCGGTCCGTAAGGGATGTCGCGCATGTGGTCAACTGTCATTAGCTCAACTGACTTGCGGGACAGGATACGCTGCCCATTGTAAGTGCCGCCATTGAGCATCATTTGCAGGAAGCGGGCGTAGTCCATAGCGGTACTGAGCAGCCCTGCTCCACCGGAAAAGCTGGTCCGGGGACCTTCGACGTAGTGGCCTTGTCCACGCATGTGCCCGGGAGTGGGCGCGCGTTCCAGATTGTCCGCTTCTTTGGAATACACCGTAGCCAGGCGGCTGACTTTCTCCTCAGGCAGGTAAAAATGAGTATCTTCCATGCCCAGGGGCTCAAAGATGCGAGTGGTGAGAAACGCGTCCAAAGGCTGTCCGGAGACCACCTCAATCAGCACGCCGAGGATATCCGTATTGTAGCCGTATACAAAACGCTCACCAGGCTGTGCATTAAAGGGCAAAGCGGCCATCCGTCGTATCGTCTCCCGCACCGGCTCCTCCCGGTCCGCGAAGTACCAACCCTGAATGCCGGCGGCTTCCCAGACCTCTTCTGCCGGTCCGTAGCCATAACCGATACCTGCCGTGTGGGTCAGCAAGTCACGGATGGTGATCGGGCGCTCAGCTTTTACCACTTCGTACCCGCCTTCTTCCTTCGCCACCGCCACAGTGGTCTCCATATATTCCGGCAGGTATTTACCCACCGGGTCACCGATCAGCAGGCGTCCTTCTTCCTGCAACATCATAACCCCAACGCTGACAATCGCCTTGGTTTGGGAAGCGATACGGAAGATGGCATCCTTAGGCATGGGGTCGCCTTTTTCCATATCTCGCTGCCCAAAAGCCTTAAAGTAGGGCACCTGCCCCTTTCGGGCCACAAGAACCACCGCGCCAGGCAATTGCCCGTTATCCACATAATCCTGAAAAGTGCGGTCCAGATGCGCTAACCGGCCGGAGGAAAAACTGACGCTTTCAGGGACGACTTGCTGCAGCGCTTGCCCACTTATCAAGGTGGGTAGAATAATTAAACAGGTCAGCAGCAGAAAGTGGGAATGCATGTGCTTCATGGCAGTTGGTTTTCGTTGATATTTAGTCACTCAAAATACAAAGCTCCAGGCTTTTGCCAAAAGGAAAGCGTTTTCTGACTATTTTAATATTTTATCAACCGAACGAATGATGGCTTACCCAAAATACCTGTTCAGGCTTGTTGCGCTGTCCTGTACCTTACTGCCCGGCTTCGGGACAGAGGCTCAAAACCTCGTCCCTAATCCAGGCTTTGAATCGTACTTCGAGGATCCGGAACTGAGCGTCAATGGTGTCAATGCTACCGCAGACTGGTTCAAATTTGAATACACCACGGAATTCTTTCACAGGACCTACCCTCCAATTGCGGGTGTGCCCTTCAATCAGCGCGGCTATCAGGAACCCTTCGAAGGGAATGGCTACGCAGGGATGATCGTTTACCCCTGGAATGTCAGAGAGTTCCTTGCCGTTCAATTAACAGAACCGCTGGAGGGCGGACAGGTCTACACGCTAAGCTTTCAGGTCAGCCTTTCCGAGCAGTCAGGCTATATGACCGATGACTTTGGGGCTATGCTGTTGCAGGAGCGCCCGGAGCAGGATAGCTTAAGCAAATATTACTACGTAGTTAAAAACCAGGAAGGACGGGTATTATCCGATACGTCCGGATGGATGGAAATCCGCGGGCAGTACCTTGCTCAGGGCGGCGAACAATACCTGCTCATTGGTAATTTATACGGCCAGACCCAGACCACCTTTCAGGAAACGGCAGTTGAGGATAGCCGGTTCTGGGCTTACTACTTTGTGGACCAGGTGGAACTGACCCGCTGCGGCGAAACAGGAGGTATGCTTACCCAACTACCCCTACAGGACACTATCATTTGCGACAGCGGCAATGCCCGGCTCGAAGCCCTGCCCGATGCCGATAGCTACCAGTGGGTTGGGCAGGATGTGCAGCAGCAATTCCAAACCCGGATGCCCGGGCAGTACGTCGTTAACAACTTCTACGGCTGCGATATCATTCAACAAACATTCGAGGTGCAAACGGATGGTTGTTTTTGCGACCTGATTATGCCCTCACCTCTTCGGCTTTCTGCCCCACTGATCCCCATTCCTTCCCGAAATATAGAAGACTACACCCTGGAGCTGTTTACTTCTTCTGGTCAAAAGGTATGGTCCGGCAGCGCGGCCAGTCTTGACCAGGCGCAATGGCCCCGGGCAGCCGGTGCTTACTTCTGGCGTGCGCGTCTCCAATGCTTCCGGGAATTGGATATGCAACCGTTCCAGCGCACGGTGAGCGGTCGGATTATTGTCGTCGATTAGTCTACACTAAACGGAAAAGCAGGCATAGCCCATTGAAAGCAATATTCATTTCTCAACTTAGACTAAATAAAAGAGTTTGTAAATTTGGGCTCTGTTGAAACATACACTAACACATAAATGCCCTTCTCAGATGGACAAACGCAAGCTCAGCAACACCTTTCGGGTTTACCACCGTTACCTCGGCTTCTTTCTGGCTGGCATAATGGCCGTCTATGCCATTAGCGGCGTGGTGCTGATTTTCCGCAAAACGGACTTCCTCAAAAAAGAAACCGTAATTGAAAAACAGCTCCCTCCGGCCACCACCACTGCTGAACTCGGAAAGGCGCTCAATATTAAGAACCTCAAGGTCGAAAAAACAGAGGGCAGCCTGGTCTACTTTGAGAATGGCACCTTTGATCAGTCTACTGGCATGGCTCAGTATACCGTAAAAAAATTACCGCTGGTGCTGGATAAAATGACGGGCCTACACAAAGCCACTACGAACAGCCCTTTGTATTTTCTCAATATTTTCTTCGGAGTATCCTTGCTGTTTTTTGTGATTTCCGCATTCTGGATGTTCATGCCAGGTACCGATATCTTCAAAAAGGGGCTTTATTTCACCGCCGGGGGCATCATCCTGACGCTGATCATGCTGATGCTTTAAAGCAGCGCCACCGCCGGTATCCATCGGGAGGTGACCCGTGAAGCCTCCGGTACTGTCCGCTGAACGGTAAAGAGGTGAGCAGAAGCGGACCGCCCCCTGAGCGTCGCCTCACCCAGCCTTTTCACCTGATCAGCAGGCGTTAGCTTCACCTGCTGCAGCATTTCCTCAGAAAGGAGCAGGTCTACGCCGTAGCTGTTGCACAGCCCCTGAATGCGGGCGGTGGCATTGAGCACATCGCCGGAAAACAGGATTTCCTTTTTGATCATCCCTATCTCACCCGTGGTCACCCTGCCTAAATGTATGCCGGCTTTGAAGGCAGGTACTACCCCAAAACTTTGCTTAAACCACAGGGCTTTGGACCGCAGGCTGTCCCGCATGGCGAAGAAGCAATCTAGTGGCCGGTTGTCCTTTTGCCCCTGCCGGTACGGCCAGGAAAGAATGATTTCGTCCCCAACGTACTGGTAGATTTCACCGCCGTGGTCGATGATGGCTTCCGAAAAACAATCGTAATAGGCCTTCAGCAGGTGGAAGTATCTTTGATGCCCAAGCTGCTCCGCAATCGTCGTGGAAGACTTCATATCCAGGAACATGAATACCCGGTCTTCCTCTACTGGACGGTGGTAGCGCCCGGTGAAGAAGTTATTCAGGACATTTTGCCCCATAAACTCACTGATTTCAGCGTAAAACAGGGACAGCAGCAGGCTTGCGCCCAATTGCACGCCTGTGCTCAGGTGGGTGATGCTCGTGAGATAATCCAGGTACCGTACCCACACTTCCCGCCCCAGGATACTTGTTCCCATCTCCAGGCTCGCCGCCACCGGGAAAGTCACCAAGATCACAAACGAAAAAATACCGGCATAGGCCATCAGCTTAAGAAACAAGCGCCGGGCAAAGTGCAGGTGCCCCAGCCAGGGGTCCAGGAAGCGCAGCTCCAGATAGCCCGTGAAAAAGCCAGCTACGGTCACCGCAAAGCTAGCCACTACAAATATGCGCCAGTCCATCTGTATGACGGTGGAAGGCAGGGTGTCGATGCCGGCTGTAGCCGCATGCTCAATCAGCAGGAACACCCAACCGGCAAAAAGCCAGATCAGCCCAAAGGGCAGCAGGCGGGTGAGGAAGCGTTTTGTCCGGGGTGGTATCATGGTATGCTTTTTACTTGAATAATGGCACAATGATACCGCCCCCCGGGCTTGCAATCGTTCGGCTTTACATTTTGGGACGGATTTTCAGAGCTGTCTTATTGATCTTCTCTGTCTCTGTTAACGCGCTCCAGCATTTCCACATCGGCCAAATCCTGAAGCCTGCCTGTACTTTTTTTATTTCTTATAAGATCTTGCAGACCAATAAATTTTATCGTTCCCGATTCATCCTGAAATACTTCATGCTTAATGAATGCATCATTAAAGTCTACTCCATCTATAGACGTCAGTATGTCTATCCGGTTAGGAGGATATCCTAACTGAATAATTTGATCTGATTTTTCAAAATCCGATACTGAAACAGCTAAAGATTCAAAACCAAAATCTAACAATACATTCTTAATTTTCCGGGGCTGTCCATATCCAAAGATCAATATCCTGAGTAAACCTTGGGTAACCATAATAGGCTGTCGCGTACCCGCCAACTACCAAATATTTAACTTCATGCTTTTCTAACAACCCGATAAACTCTTTGAAATCCTTGTTCAGTATCATGGCTCCACTTCATATATTTTGTTCTTAATTGCTCCAGGTGAACCAACCTTTCCAATTTACTGAGACTTCTGAAATAATCAATATTCCCTCTGTCGCTTCCTTTATGTACGATATTAATTCTTTTGGGCGCCATTTCGTAGTTTTTCATACAATTTACAGCTTTCTGCTCAAAACGGCTTCCTCTAACCCATAACTTCATCAACTGATCTCACTGTAATTAACTGATCTTTAAATCTTAAAAAAGTAAACTACAAGCCCCTCAATTCACGGAGCCACATCTCTGGACCTTTCCTTTCTAAATTCCAGTCATTGCATCAATCAACATGCCGATCAGGATGGCTGCCGCAAATGAAGTTACCGTTCCTATCGTGTAGGCTAAGATGCCTTTGAGGTAGTTAATTTTCTTTCGTTTATTATAAAAGCGGGCGATGGCCCATCCGGCATAAACATAGGCAATCAACGCGCCTAAGCTAAGCAACCTTAGCCCCACAAGACTTTCACCGATCCCAAATACAGCGAGAATCAGCATCCCCACTCCAAGCACATAAAACAGCAGAATCAGGACTTCAAAGTAGTTGTAGCCGGCCTTTCGGAAAAACAGCCGAACCCAGAAGGCAATGACAAACGCCATCATTATATTGGCATAGCCATAATTTTTCTGCATCCATACCAGTATATCCCTAACGGCAGACTCTCCGGCTGCCTTTGCATTGGCCTCCGCGTAGTCTGTTTCAAAATTCAGCAATTGCTGGGCAAGCGTATAAAGCAGCGAACAAACGATGACAAAAATGACGGGCTTCATCAACTTGCTGCGGTCTTCCCGGATGTACCGGCGCACGCTTTCCCCGGGCCGGAGGAGCAGTTCCCGAACGGTGTACAGTATACCTTTGTCAAAGTTGAGCACGCTGCTTATTTCGGACAGCAGGTAGCGCCCGTCAATCCGTTTCAGTTTGCTCGGGTGCCCGCAGGCGGAGCAAAATTCACCGGAGAGCTCATGGTTGCAGCGCTTGCACTTGGCGGTCTGAGTCATGGTCATTAGAGGTGTTTCGGGTTTGGACCTTTGAGTATACGCAATACGAAGTGGTCACCGACGATGAATGTCGGGATCTTGGATTTGCGACATCGGCCACTGACGAAGCGTAGCTTGTCAGGACAAGCGCAAGCCACTTCTCAGCGTAAATGCTGACATTGAGTAGGTTTGCTGTGGCAAACCACTTAATCGTCAGTATAATACAAACTCAATATCGTAAGAAAAAGCAAATAAAAAAGCCCTTCACTTCGCAATGGCTGCGGCCCGGAGAGAAATCCCAACTCCCCACCACAAAACCTTGGGAATTTAACCCGAACAAGCGACCTTTGTAGTCTGACGGAAATGAGTTAGACCGTTCTTTATTTAGGCTTTTGCGATATTTTAACGCAACTTCCAAGTCTTCAGTTGCTTATAAAATTTCGCAAAACCTCAAACGGTCTAACTCATTTTGTTTCCGTCTCTTTGCGCAAATGTTAAATCCATAAGCTGATGATCCACTTCTTCGGAGACCCCCAACGAATCCTTTTTGCCGTTCAGGCTACAGCCACACTCACCGACAGCGATGTGACCAAGCTCACATGGCTCTTTGGTAATCAGTCTAAGCTGGAAGGACCGGCTATTGAAGGACAATTCATTGGGCCGCGGGCGGCAATGGTCTCTCCCTGGAGTACCAACGCCGTGGAGATCACCCAAAATATGGGCATCAGCGGCATCCGGAGAATAGAGCAGTACACGCCTTTTTCGGCAACTGCGCCCTTCGACCCTATGCTGAAGCAACGCTTCGACAGGCTCGATCAGCAGCTGTTCACCATAAATATCCAACCGGAGCCTATCCGCCCCATTGAGGATATCGCAGCTTATAATACCGCCGAAGGATTAGCGCTCAGCGAGGAAGAAGTCGCTTATCTGGAAGAAGTGGCGGAGCGCATTGGCCGCAAGCTGACCGACTCGGAGGTCTTCGGCTTTTCGCAAATCAACAGCGAGCACTGCCGCCACAAGATTTTCAACGGCACCTTCGTGATCGACGGGCAGGAACAGCCGGACTCCCTGTTCGCTATGATCCGGAAGACTTCCAAAGCCCACCCCAACAGCATCGTCTCAGCCTACAAGGACAACGTAGCCTTCCTAAAGGGCCCACAGCTCCGCCAATTTGCGCCCGAGCGCCCGGACGAACCTTCCAGCTATAGCAAAAAAGACGTGGATACTGTGGTCTCGCTCAAAGCCGAAACCCACAACTTCCCGACCACGGTGGAGCCTTTCAACGGGGCGGCCACTGGCAGCGGAGGGGAAATCCGGGACCGTATGGCAGGTGGCATCGGCTCGCTGCCCCTGGCCGGAACAGCGGTGTACATGACCGCCTACTCCCGCCTGATGGAGAACCGCCCCTGGGAAAAAGCCATGCCCGAGCGGAAATGGCTCTACCAAACGCCTATGGATATCCTGATCAAAGCTTCTAACGGGGCTTCTGATTTTGGTAACAAGTTTGGGCAACCCCTGATTGCCGGCTCTCTGCTCACCTTCGAGCACGCTGAGCACGCCCGCCAACTGGGCTTTGACAAAGTCATCATGCTGGCCGGGGGCGTGGGCTCGGGCATCCTCGATCAGGCCCTGAAACAAACGCCCCGGAAAGGCGATAAAATCGTGCTGCTGGGTGGCGATAACTACCGCATTGGTATGGGTGGCGCCGCCGTTTCCTCAGCCGATACCGGTGCTTTCGACACGGGTATCACCCTGAATGCCGTGCAGCGTTCCAACCCGGAAATGCAAAAGCGCGTTGCCAATACCATACGCAACCTCGTGGAAAGCGTTAAGAACCCCATCATTGCCATTCACGACCACGGCGCAGGGGGCCACCTCAACTGCTTTTCCGAATTGGTGGAAGAAACCGGCGGCCGTATCGACCTTGACGCCCTGCCCATAGGCGACCCCACTCTCTCGGCTAAGGAAATCCTTGGCAATGAGTCTCAGGAACGCATGGGTCTGATCGTTGCTGCAGAGGATATCCTGCTTTTGCAAAAAATCGCAGAGCGGGAGCGCGCCCCCATGTACGTGGTCGGTGAAGTGACCGGCGATATGCGCTTCTCGGCCGTTTCCGCATCCAGAGCTGAGAAACCGCTGGACCTCGACCTGGCGGACCTCTTTGGCAGCTCTCCGAAGACCATCATGGAAGATCAGACCGTGGAGCGGCAGTACGAGGCCGTAGACTATGACCCTGACAGGATTCAGGAATACCTGGAGCAGGTACTCCGCCTGGAAGCCGTGGCCTGCAAAGACTGGCTGACCAATAAGGTAGACCGCTGTGTGGGAGGCCTGGTGGCCAAACAACAGTGCGCCGGCCCACTGCAACTACCCCTAAACAACTGCGGCGTTATGGCGCTGGGGTACGACACTCCACACGGCGTCGCTACTTCCATCGGGCACGCTCCGGTCAATGCCCTGATCGACCCGAAAGCCGGTTCCAGAAATGCCATTGCTGAAGCACTGACCAATATCGTCTGGGCACCGCTGGAGGAAGGGCTGAAGTCCGTTTCCCTTTCTGCCAACTGGATGTGGCCCTGCCGCAACGAGGGGGAAGACGCCCGCCTGTACGAAGCGGTGCAGGCCGTGTCTGACTTTTGCATAGAACTTGGCATCAACGTGCCTACGGGCAAAGACTCCCTTTCCATGAAACAGAAGTACCCGGATGGGGATGTACTGGCGCCGGGTACGGTGATCATTTCCGGGGTAGGCGTTTGCTCGGATATCAATAAGGTTGTTGAGCCGGTATTCCAAAAGGACGCTGGCCCGGTGTACTACCTCAACCTTTCGCAGGATGACTTCCACCTCGGCGGCAGCTCCTTTGCGCAGGCCCGCAATAAGATCGGCTCAAAAGGGCCCGACGTAAAGGATGCTCAAAAGCTGGCGAATACCTTCAATGCACTACAGGACTTGATAAAAAGCGGAGCCGTCGTTGCCGGGCATGACGTAGCCTCCGGCGGTCTGATCACCACTCTGCTGGAAATGTGCTTCGCCGACAATAGCCTTGCCACCGACCTTGACCTAAGTGTACTCGGGGAGCCCGATACCGTCAAGGTTTTGTTTGCAGAAAATGCCGGTGTAGTCTTGCAGCTCAGAGATGAAGAAAGTGCCGCCGCGCTTGCCGACTTCCCCATCCCCTGCCACCGCATCGGCACAGTAACGGCCGGAGATGCTTTGCGCATCCAAAATGGTGAGGAGCAGCACACCTTCGACATCCCCAAACTCCGGGACGCCTGGTACGAAACCTCCTGGCTGCTCGACCAAAAGCAAACGGCCAACGGGCTGGCTGATTCGCGCTACGCCAATTACAAAAAACAGCCGCTACAGTACCAATTCCCCAGCCATTTCAGCGGCCAACTGCCGGAGCTAAAAGAGAATGCCCACAAACCCAAAGCCGCCATCCTGCGCGAAAAGGGTAGCAACTCCGAACGCGAGCTGGCTCACGCGCTGTACCTGGCTGGCTTTGAAGTCCGGGACGTGCACATGACCGACCTGATGACTGGCAGGGAGACGCTGGAAGACATCCAATTCCTGGGCGCCGTAGGCGGCTTCTCTAATTCCGATGTACTGGGCTCTGCCAAAGGCTGGGCGGGCACCTTCAAGTACAACGAGCTGGCCAAAAAGGCATTGGAAGACTTCTTCGCACGCGAGGATGTGCTCTCGGTGGGCATTTGCAACGGCTGTCAGCTATTCATGGAGCTCGGGCTCATCTACCCGGAACAGGATCCGCACCCGCTGATGGACTTTAATGATTCCCACAAGCACGAAAGCGGTTTCACTTCCGTAAAAATTGGCAATAACAACTCTGTGATGCTGTCCAATCTGGAGGGTAGTACCCTGGGCGTTTGGATTTCTCACGGCGAGGGTAAATTTGACCTAAAGGGCGCTGAAACCGATTACAACATCATTGCGAAGTACGGGTACGAAGCCTATCCCGCCAACCCAAACGGCAGTGCCTATAACACCGCCATGCTCGTCAGTGCCGATGGCCGCCACCTGGCTACGATGCCGCACATTGAGCGCTCCATCTTCCCCTGGAACTGGGCGCACTACCCCGCTGGCCGTCAGGATGAGGTGTCACCCTGGATTCAGGCGTTTGTAAATGCGCGGGAGTGGCTGGTGAACCGGGCGGGGTAAGTAGCTTCTCTGTTTAGGAATGCCTGGTTACCGGTACCAAAAGGTCTCGTTTTCACCCAGCAGGTCCGGAAGTTTCCTATGCGGAGCTAGCAGCCTGTCGGAGATGTGCTGATGCGGCGAGAGCGAGCAAATATTGTTCTGAACAAGGCGCGAAGAAGGAACATAGCCTGAGCTACGTGACTGATGAGCAACGAAGTGCAGAATAATATTTGCCGTTCGCAGACCATTGAGCGCCTCTCAGACAGGCTGCTAGTCCTTTGCTTTTCCTTTAAGCAAAGTATTTTGCTCTTCCAGCAGCTGCGTCACCCGGTTCAGCAGCTCAATATCCCGTGGAGTAGCTACGGTGGTATCTGAGGTATCCTGCGCCCTGCCTTTGAGGCGGTTCATAAACTTGACCACGCCAAAAACAACCAGGCTGATGATCAGAAAATCGACGGACACCTCGATCAGCTTTCCGTAACCAACTACGATGGCCTCGGTCTGGACGGCTCCATCCGCGTACACGGCTTCCTGCAGCACCCACTTTTTGTCCTCCAGGTTGACCCCATTAGTCAGTACAGACAATGGAGGCAGAAAGATCTGCTTTACAATCGTATCTACCACCTGGTTGAAAGCCGTTCCAATGATGACACCGATGGCAATATCAATCATATTGCCTTTGACTGCGAACTCCTTAAATTCATCGAGGATTTTTTTCATGAAATTTGTTTTATGAGTTGAATACACAAGTAATAACAGCCCTAAGTGACGGAGAAAAAATAAAGGATATAATAGAGTTTATTAACGCAAATTTTGTATGTCTCTGAATGGTCTTTTTCACCAGCTCTGCATCTCGTCCTCACCTTCGTAGCTTAGGCTACGAGGTTCCGGGCGTTCTTTGATCTGGCAAAAAATACTCATCCATACCCTATACAAAACTTGCCTTAATAAACTCTAATTTTGATTCGCTAAAATTTTCTAAACAACTGACCAAAGGAAGGTTGTGTGGGAATTTTAACGAATCCTAAAGAAAATTATATCCTTTATTTCCGTCAAACTACTAAGGTGCTGTGGATCATAGCAGGGGCAGCACACACTGTAGATTCGCCAGTTCGCCCCACGCCTTTTTGTCATAAATAAGGGGTTATTCATTACAACTTTTGTTACAAATAAGGGGTTATTCATTACAAAACTGGATTTATGATCAAAAAGCGCCAGGCATTACAAGATTTGATCCTATGGGCAGAAAGCCCGAACCGAAAGCCGTTGCTCATCCGTGGAGCCCGACAGGTAGGCAAGTCGACTCTCGTGCGCATGCTTGCAAGCAACTTTGATCATTTCATTGAACTTAACGCTGAAAAGCCCGGTATACAGGCATTGTTCCATCGGCACCTGGAGGTAAACGAGTTGATAGAGGCTCTTTTTTTCGAGCGCAACATTTCCGGTGCAGGTTCAAAAATACTACTCTTCATTGATGAGATTCAGGAAAGCCCGCAAGCTATTCGGCTGCTACGCTATTTTTACGAAGAGCATCCGGATATTCATGTTGTTGCTGCCGGGTCGTTGCTCGATTTCTCTTTGGGTGAAGTCAGGAGTTTCCCGGTTGGCCGGGTCAGTTACTATTATCTTCACCCGCTCAATTTTGAGGAGTTCCTGCAATGGAAAGGCGAGGATCGGGCACTGCAGGCATTACAGCACATCCCCGTTCCGGATTTTGCACACGAAAAGTTGCGCATCCTGTTCCATGAATATGCTCTGCTTGGCGGGATGCCCGAAGTGGTACAGCGTTACACCGATGGCGCACCGCTGTCCGGTCTTGCGCCCCTCTATGCTGGTCTTTGGCAGGCTTACCTGGACGATATCGAGAAATACGCCGGTAACAATACGCAACGGCAGGTCCTGCGGCACATCATCCGGTCTGCGCCAATGGAGCATGACCGGATTAAGTTTGCAGGGTTTGGCCATTCCAACTATGGCTCAAGGGAAGTGGGCGAAGCCCTCCGAAACCTCGAACTGGCAAGAGTGATTCGCTTGATTTATCCCACCACACAGCTTGCGCCACCTGTCATCACGGACTTAAAAAAACGCCCCCGGCTTCAGTTCATTGATACGGGGTTGCTGAATCATACCCTCCAGATCCAATCGCAGTTTCTGGGCCTGACAGACTTAAAAAGCCTTTACCGGGGATTTATCGTGCAGCACTTACTGAGTCAGGAGTTGATTGCACTTCACAACAACCAGGATTTCAAGCCCCATTTCTGGGTAAGAGAAAAAGCCAACGCTAATGCCGAGGTGGACCTGGTTTATCCCTATGAGGGGCAGCTCCTGCCGATTGAGGTAAAAGCCGGGCCACAGGGGAGGCTGCGGTCCCTGCATCAGTTTGTGGAGCGCGGCCAACCGCCCTTTGCCATCCGTTTTTTGAACAACACCGTATCTGTGGAGAACGCCCGGACACCCGCCGGATACGAATACCGCTTGATCAACCTCCCTTACTACCTCATGAGTCAGCTGGAAGGGTACTTAAAATGGGCCGCCAATCGTCAATAGCGGAGGTTGAAAAGCCCTAAAACGACCGCATCTACCGCTTTCGCAAAAGAATCTCCCCTGTTTTTAATCCGCCTGCCGGTAAATCGCCGTACCTTGACTAAAAGAGACACACTCCTTTAGTCGCATGAAAAAAGCCACCACATATCTCCTGCTCGTCGTGCTTAGCGTCAATATTTTTGGCGCAGGCACCGGAGCCCTGATACACTGGCTAGCGCACGCCCTTGAAGGAGAAGAAGTCCACTGGCACACGCATCACCACGGTGCAGGCCATGCCCATCATCATGCAGAGGCACACCATGCAGGCCACCATCATACGCATCATGGGGCCATTACCTTTTTACTGGATACCTTTAGCGCATTTGATCAGGAGGCTTCCGAGCAGTGCCTCCTCCACCTCAACTGGCTCATGCTGAGCCTTACCGGACTGCTAAGCACAATGCATTATGCTTCTGCTCCCGAGACAAGCCTCAGTGCCCTATCGGTCGGCATGCTTTTGCTTTATCAGTCCGTCCACCCGCTTATACCCTGCCCGCCTCCCAGAATCCTGAACTAACTCATTCCGTCCATTTATTCTATTTCATGAAGGTGCCGAAGCAATTGCTCTGCTTTGCAGTCAGATCGGCTTGGCTTAAACTACCGTAGTGCAGTAAAAACAGCCTGTCTTTTCTTGAAGATGGGTGTGGTACTGTGAGGTCCCCTTCATGCCTGTATTCTAAAGCCTGGAAAACCCGGGCCCAATTCCTTACGCAACAGGACATGCACTACGCAACCTCCTGTTGCCTGTCAAAAATTATAATTGTGAAACAGACACAACTACTCATAAAACTCACTTTTGCCCTGCTATTCAGTCTCAGTACAGCCTCGCTTTGGGGTCAGTCCAATGGCAATATTAGCGGCACCATACAATCCGATGCTGAAGGGCCGCTGGTAGCCGTCAACGTCGCCGTAAGGGGCACTTCCCAGGGCGCGACCACCAACGAATCCGGACAATTTACCATTGCCAACCTGTCGCCGGGCACCTACACCCTCGACATAAGTTCTGTGGGGTACAAGCGCCACAGCGAGCCCGTCGTAGTAGCAGCCGGGCAAACAGCAAAGGTCGACATCACCCTCCGGCAGACGGCAACCTCCCTAAGCGAAATCTACGTCCGTGGCGAAGCCCTCAACCGGGAAAACAATACCATTACCGTTGACATCATCGGGCAGGAGGAAATCCAAAGCCTGAATATCGAACAGCCCCTGCGGCTGATTGAGCAGGTGCCGGGCGTTGACCTCGTCGCTTACCGGCAGGGAGGCGTAGCCGATCAGTTCTCCATCCGCGGATTCGGCGGCGGCGGGCACGCCGGTGAGGCTGGTGTGGAAATCGATGGCATCTCGCTAAACGAAGCAGAGGGCCACTCCGATGGTTATGCCGACCTGAACGTCCTCATTCCGCTCAACCTGAAGTCGATGAAGGTCTATAAGGGCCCTTCATCCGTACTGTTCGGCCGGTTTGCACAGGGCGGCACTTTGGCATTAGAGACCCGCAAAGGCGGCAACTATCAGGACGTAAGCGTTACCGGCGGTTCTTTTAACACCTTTGATGCGCAGGTTGCCATCGGCAAAGGCATCCCGCTCGGTGCGTCCGATCACCAACTACAGACCAACCTCGCCTTCCAGCTTTTCCGCACCGATGGGTATTCCGAAAACTCGGAAACGCTGCGCGGCAACCTCACGGGCCGGTTTTCTTATGATCTGAGCGATAAAACGGACATCGCCCTGTCCCTGCGCGGCCACAGCAGCGAGTGGAATGCCCCGGGCTACATTTCCGAAACTCAGTTTGAGGATGATGACCGGCGGAACCTGCAGGACCCAAATGGGGAAAACGACGGTGGCAATAAGCAGTTTTACACCCAGCGCCTTGATCTCAACCACAGCTTTAGCGACAACCTTCGCCTGCTGGTGTTTGGGTATGCGGTGCAGCAGGAATTTACCCGTTTTGCTAAGTTTGGCTTCCAGCCCGGCGGGCAGTCGGAGCGGTTCAACACCCGCGATGTGTATGCCTCCGGTGCCAGCCTGAATGGCTACAGTGAGTTCTCCGGTATTTCCATCAACTGGATTGCCGGCCTGGAGTACTACAGCGAACAAACGGAGCGGATGCGCTGGGCCACCGAAGACCGGGTGCGTCAGGCGCAGACACAGGACCGCTTGTTTACGATTCAGTCCGTATCGGCTTATGCACAGGGAGAATTTGACATCAGCCCTTACTTCCGTCCTTCCATAGGGCTGCGGTATGACACTTACTTCGGCAGCTTTGAAGCGAATGACCCCGGGCAAGATGCAGTGGATGACCAAATTGACGGTCTGTACAACGTTAGCCCGAAGGTAGGCGTTCGCTCCACCTTGTATGAAGGGTTCGACCTGCGGGCGAGTGTTTCCAATGGCTTTTCGCTGCCCAATAGCGCTTTGAAATATGAAGCCGGGCTCGACCTCGGGCCAGTACAGCTGTGGCAGTATGAAGTAGGCGCCACCTACCTGCCTAATCACTGGCTGGAGTTGGATGTTGCCGGTTTCATCCTGGACTCTTCCAACGAAATCGTAGAGAACCCACCCGGCTCTCTGGAGTTTTTCAATGCCGGAGCAACCCGCCGCATGGGGGTAGAATCCAAAATAGCGCTGACGCCCCTGCCCGGGCTGCGCCTGGCGGGTACCTTCTCCTACATTGAGACGGAGATCACCAACAATCCGGAGGACAATCTGGAAGGCAAAGGCCTGACTGGCGTGCCTCAGACCATCGGTACGCTGGATGTTTCCTATGTCACCTCATCCGGGCTTGGCAGCCGTTTCCGGTTCCGGGATGTGGGGCGGTACTTCATTTCGCCGGATAACGAAGCTTCCTACGAGGGCTATACGGTATCCCACCTTTCCTTCTTCTACAATTTCAACAAGCAGTCTTCGAGGGAAGGGCGGATTTTCATGGAAATCCAAAACCTGTTTAATGCCCGCTACGCAGAGTCTGTATTTGGCAGCGTGGATGCCCGGTCTTTTGCTCCGGCTCCACTGCGGAATTACAGTGTAGGCGTCCGGTACGGCTTCTAAAACGCACTACCCTAGCTGAGGCGGCCCTTCCGGTAAGCCTCAGCCCTTTTCTTTTACAAAAATTCAAACCTTGCAGATATGAAAAACCCTAAGAGTACAATCGTCGCTGCCCTGATTTTGGCAGCCCTTTCCTTTTTCATCGTTTACTGTACCCATTCTCATGCGGAAGACGGGCACACCCATGCTCACGACGGAACAGCACATACGCATGATCATGGTGCAGGTACCCACACCCACGGGCATGGAGGCGACGGGCACACCCACCCCAATGCAGATGGCAGCCCGGCTTTCCGCTACCTGGCGATGAACGGAGAGTTTCGGATGAACCCCAACGACTCCCTAACGGAAAATGACCCACGCAACCCCAGCCGCCTCGTGCTGAAAACCAGTGAGGACAAAGGCTCGCTCTCCCGTATGGCTTTCTACGCCCATGACGATATGGAGCAAAAGCTGGCGGAGTGCGGCTATCAGTACATCGGCAGCCGGCCAGACCCGCATTACTTCCCGGAGCAGTCTAAGACATCCATCTGGGATGTGTTCCAAAAAGTAGAAGACTACGACGGAGACTGTGCGGCATTTAAGTACGTCCTCTCCCGTTCACCGCACGGCGACCCGATCCATATGCACCTGCGCTATGGGGATGACGTAGAAGCCTTACTGGCGATGAGCAATGATGAAAAGGACAATCAGTTTAACCCCTGGTGGTCGACTTACTGCGATATTGAGCGGACGACTTCGTGTGATTAAGGATAATACCTATCGGGCTTAGTGCTACAGGTGTGTATAACAAATTGCACAAAACACAAAGGCAACCCTCTGCATTTAAGCCCTATGGCTGCTGGGGTAGAGCTTCCCGCTCTGCTCCAGCTTATCCAGGACAGGCAAACGGCAAATGCTGGCAAGCTATTCAAAAAGTGCAATTTGTTATGCACACGTGCTACAGTAGTGCCTGTAGCATTAAGCTTTTAAAGATTATATTTGTTGCGTAGCCTCATTAGTAAACAAACAGCACTATGAAGGAGCGCATCCCAAAAATCCTGATGGTAGAAGATGACATGATCATTGCAGCGGATATATCCATGCAATTAACCAAACTGGGCTATGAAGTCATTGGGATCAGCACACGGGCAGAGGATGCCCTAAAAACACTGGAAAGCAACCGGCCGGATATCATTCTGATGGATATCGTACTGTCTGGAAAGATGAATGGGATAGAAGCCGCTAAAGTCGTCCTTGAAAAATTTCAGGTACCGGTCATCTTTCTGACCTCTAACGCTGATGATGCCTCTTTCCAGGAAGCGCTTACCGCAAAGCCCTATGCGTTTATCACCAAACCCTTCCAAAAATCCCATCTGGAACGCACCATCAAATTAGCTCTGCAGCGCATAGCGGTGGAAGAGGAATCCGCTCCTGCGCCTGAAGCCAGCGATCATGTCTCCGCTATGGAGGACCGGCTTTTTATCCGGTCTAAAGGGGAAATGGTCAAGGTGTTGCTCAAAGAAATCCTGTACGCAGAGGCAGACAGGAACTACTGTAAGGTGTTTACGGAAAACGAGAGCTATTTGCTGTCTGTCCCGCTGCGGAATATTGAAGCCCAGCTTCCGGCTGATCAATTTATCCGTGTCCATAGGTCTTTTGTCGTCAACCTCCAAAAAATTGATGCGATCAGCGAATACCACGAATACCTGACCATCCAATCCAGTCAGATCCCCATTGCCCGAAGGGCCAAGGAGGAGGTAGTAAAGCGGCTGAGAATGGTGTAACTTAGCGCAAGAAAAAGACTGCTTGAATCATGAAAACGCTAGTAAAGCACTTACGCAACCCGCTGCTTTTGGTTTTATCCTCGCTTTGCGTTTTGGGGAATTTGTACGCATCATATCTTACCTACGAAATGCCCAAAGCCGACACCACGCTGCAGGCTGAAGGTCCCGCACCAGAATTAGTTGCTTTTCTCGATAGCATTCGGCAGCGTTTAGCCACCCTACCTTCTGAACAGGAGAGGCTGGACTCTTTGTACAAATGGGTAAATGATTATAAAGACCTTGATCCTTTAATATCACTGGAACTCGCCCTTTTAGGGCAGCAACAATCCCAGGAGATGTCTGATCGGGAATGGGAAATGGAATTTGATTTTCAAATTGCCCGCAATTATACTAACCTGGCGAAGTACGACAGCGCTTTGGTTGTTTATGATAAAATCATTAATGATGCCAAAGAAAGTGGTGACCAGGCTGATCAAGCTTTAGCGTTTAACCGTAAAGGGTTTGTAATGGCCAACCAGGGAAATTACGCGGAGGCAGTACAGTCCTATTTGGAGGGCCTGGACCTCTATGAAGCTTTGCAGGACCAAACAGGCGTAGCGGAATCCTTTATAAGCCTGTCAGATATGCTGGGCTATCTAGGCCGGTATGAAGAAGGGGTAAGCTATGCAAAAAGAGCCTTGTTGCTCTTTGAACAACAAAAGGATACGGCCAATATGCTCCACGCTTATCAAAGTATTGCCGACAATTACCTGGGAACAGAGGAGTATAAAGAGGCGCTCATTTATATTGAAAAGGCACTAAAACTGGCAGAAGCAGCTGATCTAAGCCCTCTTGAAACCGCCAGCCTGCTCAACTCTAAGGGGAATGTCCTGAAATGGCTTGAGCGATATGATGAGTCCCTTGAGGCGTACAAAAAAAGCAATCAAACCTGTACGGAATTGAACCACCCAGGTGGAATGAGCGCTACCCTAGCCAATATTGCGGATATCTACAGAAGACAAGGAGATTATCAAAATGCATTGCCCTATCAGGAAAAATCCTATGCCTTGACTATAGAGTATGGGTTTAATATGAATATCCTTGAGAACATCGACAATCTCAGTACCATATACCGGGAGCTGGGGGATTTTGAAAAGGCGCTGAAATACCGGGAACAACTCCAAATGATGAAGGATAGCATCGTATCCGTAGAGAAGGACCAGATCGCCCGGGAGCTGACCACCAAATACGAAACAGAGAAAAAAGAAACCCAGATCTCACTCCAGGAACAACAGTTGGCACAAAAAAGTAAAATCCAAAACCTGACCTTCGGCGCTTTGGCTCTGCTGGCGGGGCTACTGTTTACCTTGTTTTACAACTTCAGGAAAAACAAGAGAATCACCGCGCAATTAGGAGTAAAAAACCAGGAAAACGAACTCCTCCTGAAAGAGATTCACCACCGCGTAAAAAACAATCTGCAGACGGTCTCCAGCTTGCTCAGCCTGCAATCCGAAAGCATCAGCGACAAAAGTGCTTTTGACGCGGTACAGGAGAGTAAAAACCGCGTTGCTTCCATGGCGCTGCTCCACCAAAAGCTCTATCAGGGCGAAAACCTCGCCGCTATTGAAATGCGCGATTACTTCGAAACCATCGGCAGCACCATCATCGACAGCTTTGGGAAAAAGGCGGAAAACATTGCATTGGACATTGATATGTCAGAACTGGAACTCGATGTAGACACGGCAGTCCCCATTGGGCTCATCACCAATGAGTTGATTACGAACTCCATCAAACATGCTTTCCCGGATCAGGAGAAAGGGCAGATTCGTATCACCCTGCAACCAGGCGAAAATGGCTTGCTAAAACTGCTTATCGCAGATAACGGGCACCCCACGGCAGCCGAGGCTGTTTCAAAAAAAGACAGTGGGTTTGGAAGCCTTCTCATTCAGTTGCTGACCACTCAACTGGGAGGAACACTGGAAACGTCTACCGAGCACGGCACCTCTACGGTGATTCGGTTCCCGCTGCAGCAAAAATCAGCAGCCTGATCGTGAATTGAACACAGTTGCCGGCAAACCCTTGACGATACTATTTTCCTGTACATAAGCCCTGCGGTTTATCCTGACTTCCTCTAAGTCGTCTCTTTTCGGAGAGCACCTACCCTATTCCCCTACCTTTCGGACAGCGAGACTTACCATCCGGACAGCCGCGTTTAATCCTTTTCCCATTCCGTCTACCTTACTTCTTTTGAATCTAAGCAGCTTACATAGTAAGCACCCGTCCGGAAAATGAATAGCCATGCCCATATACCCGCCTCCTAAGGTACTGATCCTCGAAAGCCGAATGATTATAGCGGCTGATGTATCCCTTCAACTCTCAAAATTAGGATACGACGTCATAGGGATCAATACAAGGAAGGAAAACGCGCTCAAAACCATTGCCCGTCATCGGCCGGATATCATTTTAATGAACATAGCAACCCGGAGTATGACAGGCGGACTAAGCACTGCCCGGGCCATTAAGGAGACTTTCCGCGTTCCCATTGTGTTTCTGAGCGCCCATACGGACAGAGCACTACTACAACGGCTTATTCATTTAAACCCTTACGCACTCATCACCAAGCCCTTTGAAGTAAAAGACCTGCAAAGAGGCATGGAAACAACGCTCAGCCGAATGGTGGCGGAAGGGTTATGGCCTGCACCGCTGTAACTATATCGGCCCCAGGAAATGGCGCTGCGCCGCCCGGCTTTCCCGGAAAACCATTCGGACAGTCAGCAGAACCGTTCGGACGGTAGCGCCAGATACCGTTGTAGGACTGGCTAAATTTGAATCAAGCTTTACGGCTTATTACCGATTGATAGGCATACGTTTCGTTGTCCAGCATTATCAAGAGGTATGGCTTCTTCTTAAACCTTTAAACGGATTAATCATGAGAAAAATACTTTTGTCAACCGTCCTCGTTTTTTGCTTTGGGCTGGTTTATGGGCAAATAACGAATGTTGCATTGAATAAGCCCGCCAGGCAATCGAGCCAGTACGGTACTAAAGCCAAAAATGGCGCTCAGTTTGCCAATGATGGTATTGTTCAAAACGAAGGCCAGGGAGATCTCCTTCAACATACTGATAAGGACACAAACCCCTGGTGGGAGGTAGATTTGCAAGGAACCTATGAAATCACTTCCATTCGGTTGTACTGTAACAGCCCCCTAAATACTCTGACAAAAGTCTAAAAACTTTTTTAGAGATTTAGATATGGAAAAGCAAGAAAACAGAGGCCGGAAATTCAGCAAAAAGGAGAAGCTGGAGATTCTGGATGAAGCTAAAGCTTATGGGGTCAAAGTAACTTTGGCGAAGTATGATGTGTACCCTGCAACGTACTATTACTGGAAAAAGCAGTATCAAGCTGATGGTGCTGATGGCTTAGACCATAGCGTAGCTAAGGCCAACCGGAGCCGGATACGAGAGCTGGAAAACGAACTGGTCCATTACAAGCTCATGCTTGCAGAAGAGCAGTTGAGAAGCCGGTTAAAGGATGAGCTATTGAAAAAAAAGTACCCAGAGTTGAGAAAGTAATGTTAGCAAAACAATACATGTCGCTGGGTTTGATGCGGGAGGAAGTGTTAACGATAACGGGGCTTACCCGCCATGATTTATACTATCAGCCAACGGGCCGAAAAGTAGGCAAGCAAGCCACCCATTGGACACTGTTCAAAGACCCAGTAACTCAACTCTTAACGCGTCGTAGTAACGAGGAAGTAGTCACCGGTATTATCTCTATTTTGGCTGATAAAGATTTGCCAAATTGGTATCGTTTGGTGAGTGCTACTTTACAAGTTCGAGGTTGGTATATCAACCATAAAAAAGTGTACCGGCTGGAACAGGAAAATGGCCTTTTGTGTAAGGCCAGAAAACGTAAAGGGCGTAATTTTGTCCAGTACCGCAGAGTATGCCCGCAAGGCCCATTAAGGATCATTGAAATGGATATCAAGTACGTCTGGGTAGCTGGAAAGTCCTGCTACGCCTACGTCCTGACGATATTGGATACTTTTACTCGCTTTGCCTTACATTGGGCTGTAGGCTACGTCATGAAGCAAGAACAGATCAAGGATGCCTGGGATCAGGTCATCGTGAAATACTTGCAGCCAGCGGACTTGCTCAAAGCTCAAATCAGCGTCGAAATACGCAATGATAATGGCAAGCAATTTTGCAGTAAAATGGTCCAACAATACTTTCGGGACAATCACCTTAATCAGGTTTTTACGCATCCTTACACGCCCGAGGAAAATGGCCACGTAGAGAGCTTTCACAAGACCTTAGGCAGCTCTTTGAAAGGAGCCTATTTCCACACGCTCAAAGACTTGGAAAACCGGTTGAATAAGTTCTACCAGACTTACAATAATCATCGCCAGCATAGCTCTATAGCGATGCTCAGTCCGAGTATGTTTTGGGCACTCTGGGAGGATAACCAAATCGAAATGGAAACCTTCGATAAAAAGAAAGCTCGGTTCAAATTGAGGCTAAGTCTTCAGGATGTTTTATCTTGGAAAGAGATACACCGCTATGACTGTTCCTTCGGGTAATCAGAACCAGCAGGTGTTCCTCGCAATAATGAGGTTCCCTCGATGGGGCCTCATTATTAAAAACGTAATGGTAGGCCTACGCATTACTACCTTCGGTACAATCGTCACCGTTGGTGTTCTCGCAGAGCAAAGATATTACCATCACGAATGATTATTATTCACTAATAGAATTTTGTCCGATTCTTAGGGGGCTGAACCATGTACAACAGAACGAATTGCTGTGCGGAACGATTGAATAATTTCACCATTTTGGTATCCGACGTTCCTTTTACTGAAAACGCTGGTGGAACAACATTTGTCGCTAAGCAGGCCGCTCCCAAAGTAGATGAAACTTATTCTGGAAATGCAACGGGACGTTATGTCCGACTTTTTACAAACCAGACTGACTACATGTCTATCCCCGAGATAGAAATATTTGGGGAAAAGGAAGAAGAGTTCGCAGAGAAAGGCACTGTTACACTTCATAGTACTGGTGATTACGATCTTCTAGTCTTCGTAGGAGAGCCAGGTAAGGAAGGAGAAGAAGTCGGCAGGCTACTTGTAGGTAACCGCTTAACTTTACCAGATATGGCTAGAGGTACATACCTCAGGTTTAAGCCTTATGGAACAGACGACAATGTAAGGACTGAAGAAGTTTTTTTATGGAATATTGACAACCATGACTATTTTATCTATGCACAAGCGGCTACAGACCCAAGAGAAAATGCTTTTCCGATAGGAGCTAATTTATACGGTATTAATTTAGCTACTCTCAACCCAAGAAATATTGCAAGCAGTAGACAGGGGAAAATTTTTGAGAGCCTGGAGTCTTCCTCAGTAGATTACACTACACTCGATGGAGCAAATGGGGAATATATCAAAGAAGGGTTTGAATACACCAAGTATAACAAGGGCTTAGGGTCTAAAAGTGAAAAAATGCGGTATAAAGCCGAAAGTGTCAAAAACTCCTGGTCACTTAATGTGGATTTATCAGCTTCTAAGCATATAAAAGGAGTAGAAGTGGACGGAGGAGTTGGTGTAGGATATAAAGAATTCGATGAAACACATAAGAACCAAAAAGAAGTTTACCTGGAGAGAAGTGAATGGAAAAGCAAATACAGAATTACTTGTGACTCTTCACTAGCAGACCTGGATGAGAGATTCATGGTCAGTGTCAGAAATCTGCCTTTAGAATATGATGCAGCAGCAAAAAAAGAGTATGAAAAATTTGTTAACGATTATGGCACACACTTTTTATCAGAAGTTATTTATGGTGGCTTCTATAATTCTTTCCTTGCGATGTCAGAAAATTCTTTTAATAGCTTACAGGGCAATGGTTTAGATGTTAAAGCTGATTTGGGGGTTAGTGCAGGAGGAACTACCGAGACGACTGACATAAATAAATCGCCCTCAAGAAATAAAGAGATCAAGACAAGTTCTAATAACAGTAAAGGAGCGAAACTAAGTGTGTCGTATAGTAAAACACACGAAAAAGCATTGGAAGAACATTTTAGTGGGATGGAAGGCGGCTATGAGTACGCCGGAGGAGACGGGAGTTTCGACAGCTGGAGTCTAAATGAAGATGAAGTTGTTCCTGTCATAATAAAGCCGCAGTTAATTTCTGTCTTGATTAGCCCTGAAGTTTTTAAAGATGATACTGATCCTGACCAATTGTACACAATCAAAGGAAACTTAGAAAAGTACCTGATAGAATACATTGGCAAAATGCCAAAGAAAATGCCTATCGAAGCTCCACCTGTGGCATACACACTCGAAATTGACGAGGTTACAATTTCAAAATATAAAGACGATGGTGATGCCACCAAAAAAGCAGATATATCGATCAAGGCTTATTCCGGCGCACTAAGCCGATTACGGGGAAATCAGCCAACAATTGATTACAGCAATGGAGAGGTGGAGAAGCAATTGGTACGCGAAGCGAATATAAATCCCGGACAAAAATTAGGAAAGCCACTATCCCCTGCAGGTATTCCAAAAATTGGATTAGTCGTAAAACCAGGCAATCCTGAGAAGCGGGTATTCAAGATTGCAGGTACATTTAAAGAATATGACAGCAACTTTGGTGGCACTCCCGAAGAGTGGGTAGCTTCCGGCTACATCAACACCGACTTGACAGATGCAAAACCTTCACGTACCGGCGAACTTAGGCTCCTCCATTCGGCTAAACGCTGGGGGTCTCAACAACAATTCGATGTCATTGTAAAATATACCTTGACCCGAGATGGTGATATTTTTGACATTCCGGAAGGGGCACAAGTAATCCAGTCCAACCAAACAGAACAAATTTCGGCCGGTGAATTAGTTACTGACCCGGCATTGGATACTAAAAAGATCACCCTCAGGCATAAAGGCGCATACGTTGCTAAATATACCATAGAGTATACAGCAGCTGGCACTAAGAAGACTATCCACACAGGCGAAGTAACCAGCGGTAATGAAGACACTTATAGCATCCCTGCTGACGCTACTAATGTATCCATAAAAGCCGAAGGCGCAACGGGTTTGGTTTGGGAACCATGGGTGACTCACTTCAAACAGAATTATCCAAGAATCGAGGCTAGAACCATAGAGTCATACGGTACTACCCTAAATCAATCCTATAAAGAACTTAACGAAAAGGGTGGAATAATATCACAGGGTAACACGCCTCCACCGCCTGCTGATACCAAAAGAATCACATTCAAAAACAAGGGAGCCTTTGTTGCTCGCTATAGTTTGGAGTATATTTTACAAGGAAGATTGGTTAGTGAAAACACCGGCAGTATTACCAGTGGCAGAGAGAAGTCCTACGATATTCCACGGGTTGCCACCAATGTTAAGATTAAGGGAGAAGGTGCAACAGGTCTAGCGTGGGAGCCTTGGCGTAAGCATATTGAAAAAACTTACCCAACGGCTATCACCAAAACAATTGAGTCAAAAGGTACCACGCTCAATCAATCCGCCAGAGAATATTAATACCCATCTAAAACAAGACCTCCCTGAAGTATGACTTCGGGGAGGCGATTTCTACAGGTAGCTTTAAATAGTCAAGAGGTGCTATGTTAGCATCTCTAGGTATTAGGCACGCACCTTAAACCTAAGAAATGAAAAAAATAAAATATTCCGTATTCACCATAGGTCTTCTTTTTACCGCTTTCCTTTTTATAAATGGGCGGGATGCTTACACCAAAAGTTTTGAAATCACAGAAGAGCCCGGGGAAGCCAAAGTAACGGCACTTGCCGGTAAAAGGTCCCTTATTGAGACAGCAGGCCTTTTCAAAAAAGATGACTTTTGCTGGAAGGAAACCTACGGCAGAGGCGTTGGCACCATTCCCAAAATATGCCCTAACGGCATGGAAAACGATGCTGGCCTTTGTTATACCCTTTGCAAAGAGGGGTATTACGGTGTAGGCCCGGTCTGTTGGAAGTCCTGCCCTGAAGGTTTCAGGGATGACGGCGCTTTTTGTTTCAAACCGGAATCTTACGGCCGGGGCGGTGGATATATCTGGAAAATCGGTGATAGGCCATTCAGTGCGTCCGGCCAGTTTAAGCGGTGCGAAGAGGCGCACGGTAAAGGCAACTGCGAAATTTACGGGGCAATCGTTTACCCCAAATGTAAAGAGGGCTTTTACGCTGCCGGGTGTTGTGTATGCTCACCGGTTTGCCCGGAGGGTTTTACGGATATCGGGGTCTCTTGTGCTAAGCCATCGTATGGCCGGGGCGTTGGTATTATTCCTACTATTTGTGAAGACGGCAAGGAAAACAATGCCGGCCTTTGCTACAAACTATGCAGGGATGGGTTTAAAGGCGTAGGCCCGGTCTGTTGGGAAGTGACCTGCCCCTATGTCAATGGTACAGAATGGACCAATTGTGGAGCAGGCTGTGCCCAATCTACTAATACCTGTGCAACAGCCATCATAGACATGACCGTATCTCCTCTGGTTGCGGTTTTAAGCATCGCGGGTATGACCGTCTCAGGAGGAGGCTCCGGCGTAGTCAAAGCTGTGGCATCAACCGGGAAGACGCTTAAATATACGGCGAAGGCAACCAAGGGCGTATCGAAAATCACACAGGCTGCTATTGAGAGAGATCTGATGGCCAAAGCCAGAGAACAACTTAATGGTCAGCCAATGCCTGAACACCAAAAGAAGGGTATAGAAGAATATGCCGCAATGGCCTACGATGCCGCAAGGACCTATGATTTTGATTGGCGGGATTTTGCAGGGGTTGACCCCACTGGTCTTACTTCAGTCGCTGCGGCTTATGCAAACCCGCTTTGCAAAGACATAAAGTCAACACCTTCATACATATCCAATGTAAAGGAAGTGAAGTTTCACAGTCAAGGCAGCCTTACCCCGGACCAGGTGAGGAGTATGGCCCGGCAAAATGAGTGGACTATAGCTACCGCGGCTGAGGTGCATGATGCCTGGACCTACAAAGGGCTCGATGTGTATGCTTTTGGAATGATGGCGGATGGCAGCTTTGCCGTACCCGTACAAAAAGATCACTCCAATTTTAAAAAAGGCCCTAATATTGGAGCCGTAGGAGGCAATCAAGGGTTCTTCTACATCGATAATATGGTCAATATTGCGCTAAACAAACCCGCAATACAATCGAGCCAATACGGGACCAAAGCAAAAAATGGCGCTCAACTTGCCAATGATGGCATTGTCCAGGACCAAGGTCAGGGAGGTTTCCTTCAGCATACCAACAATGATACAAACCCCTGGTGGGAGGTAGATTTACAAGGCCATTATGAAATTACTTCCATCCGGTTGTACAACAGAACGAATTGCTGTCCCGAACGATTGAATGATTTCACCATTTTGGTGTCTGATACTCCTTTTACAGGAAACGCCGGCGGAACAACCTTCATCGCCAAACAGGCCGCTCCCAAAGTAATTGAATCTTATTCTGGAAAGGCAAGGGGGCGCTACGTCCGGTTTTTTACGAATCAGACCAATTACATGTCTATCCCTGAAATAGAAATATTCGGGACGCCTGTAGAAGGTAATTAAAGTAGTCGTTGAGGATGAGCATTCGACAAACACCTAAAACCCTGAATGCCGATTATCATCGGTACCACACAGTCGATTTAGCTCAATACACAGCCTTAACAGTACCATTATGCAAATAAAGGGCGTGTCAAATTAAAAAAATGGCACGCCTCTTTTCAGCACCTACTGACCTGTAATAAACCCAGCTACAAGCATGAGAACCTTCTTCTTACCCACCGGCTTCTTCCTCTTTTGTGCGGTTTCCCTAAATGCACAAATCACAGACTCTATCCGAAACACCGTTGATACCTTCCTGAACAGACTGGAACAATCCGTACTGGAGTACGAGCAAAACGTGGACATTGCCGCTTCCACCAGTACGATCACCGCCCAAGACATTCAAAACCGGGGATACGACAACCTGGACGAGCTGATCAGCTCCGTGCAGGGTATGTACCTTACCCATGACTGGAAAAGTACGGAGTATGGGATGAGAGGCGCCGCCCCCGGTGAATCCAACAACCGGCGCGTGTTGATCCTGATAGATAATATTCCCCTGAATGACCCCATGACGGGCCGTGCCCCCTCTGGTTATGAGTTGCGCGGTATTCCCATGGAGAATATTGAAAGCGTGACGGTCATCCGGTCCCCGGTGGGCGTCTTATACGGCAACAATGCGATGCTTGGCGTGATAAAGATCAAGACCAAAGCAGCCAGAAAAGGGCTTGGTGCATTCATCGACGCCGGTAGCTTTGGAAAATATGATGCGGGCTTATCCCTGGGACAAAAGTGGCGCAACACCTCTTTTGCGCTTTCCACCCGGGTGGGGGCCGTTGCAGGGCAGGATATTTATATTCCCGGATATGGCGATATCGTCCCTGCGGGCGATCAGATGGATTACGCGGCCCTGCAATTCAAACTGAATCACCGAAATTTTTCGATCAAAGCCGGCTACCACCAAAGAACAGGAGCCATTGCCTACGCAGAAGACCCGGTAGATGCCCCGGATTTGGTTTCGATTGCCTTTTTCGAGGATGGAGCGTTCACGGAGCAAACGCTGTATGCCGATATGAGCTATGAGGGAGACATTAAGGAAAACCAATCCGTCTACGCACGCCTGTTTTTCAACCATGACCGGGACGAGCAGCAGCTCAATTACGTTTGGAACACTGACGATATTACGGAAAGAAACAGGGTGCTGGAAAGCACATGGGCGGGGGCAGAGTACCAACACCTGTTCAAATTTCAGCCGGACCACCAACTCCTGCTCGGGACAGAATTTTGGTATGTCCCTACAGCGAATTATACGGCCACTGTACTGAATGAACCGGATGCCAATCTCGATTTCAGTTACTGGACCCTCGGTGTTTTCGCCCACGACAGCTATCAAATCAGTGAGCAAGTAGCCCTAAACGGCGGCCTGCGGGCAGATATCAACTCCCGCACGGACCCGGTTTTCTCCCCGCAGCTGGCCCTGCTTTATACCCCCACGGGAAAAACCACCCTGCGTGCCGGATATAGCCGGGGCTACCGGCTTCCCAGCCTTATAGAAGCCAATGTGGCACAAGAACTTCAACCCCTGCCCAACCCCGACCTGATCCCGGAGGCTTCCAACAGCCTGGAGGTGGCGTGGAAACAGCAGGTAAGTAAGGATTTAAACCTGGACGTTTCGCTTTACTACCAGCGCCTCGAAGATTTGATACCCAGTGATCCCTTCGTGCCGCAATTTATAAATGCCGGCACCCTGGAGGCGATGGGGCTGGAAGCCGGGGTGTCGGTTGATTTGCCGGAAGGCATTCAAACCTATTTGTACTACAATTTTCAATTTGATAATGCAATGAGGGTGAATGCCCCTTCTCCCTTATGCAAATTTGGCGTTACCGTTCCCTTCCTAAAGCACTTCACGCTTTTTGCCGAAGGGCAATACGAAGGAAGCAGGCTCACTTTTGATGGCAACTATACTCTGCCCTTTTTCCTGATGAATTCCAACCTGATGTTCAACCCCCAAGCGGACCCCGCGAACAAAAAAACCAAATGGTTAGCCCCATTAAGCCTTTCCTTTAGAGTGTATAACCTATTTGACCAATTCTATACGCACCCTTCCAGACGAGCCTTCCTGCCGCAGTTTGTAGGGCAAAATGGCCGTATCTGGCAGGCGAAACTCGCGCTGCAATTTTAGTGTATGTTTGGAGGTGCACTTCGGCTGATAACCAAAGCCTTGTGAATCCCGGTAAAACCGGGAACGTCATGGAAAAATACTTATTTGACCCGCCAAACGCGCATTTTTCCATTTAGTCACAACCACAACTCTTTGATTATCAACTCTTGTTTGCTCCAAACATACACTTAGGAAGCTTGTCGTTAGCATTTATTCAGAGGCATTATAACTTATTCTTATGAAGCGTTTTATTGTTTGTCTGTTATGTGGATTTATCTTCTCTGGTGTTTTTGCTCAGCGCAGTGAGTCCGTAAAAGGATGGTCTGTTGGTACCGAGAAGGGCTACGCGCAAATTGCAGGTGAAGTAAAGCCGGGCAGTGGGTTCGGTTTTGGCGTATATGGAGATTGGGCGTTCAACAATTTTCTGTCCACCCGTTTGTTCCTGGGAATGGGGGAGGCGCGCGGCTTGGATGAGACGACAAACACAAACTGGCTCAACCACCCGGTTTGGAACGGCTCTGTGGATCCTGACATCAACTACAATAATGCCACTTCCAATTCGATATATGCGAACTACAGAATGATGTACATGGAAGCCAGCCTGCAGGCCGTTTTTACGTATACCCAACTCCCATTTTTCAAAAATAACAGCCCCTTTGACGGGTTCCTCACAGCCGGGGTAGGTGTTATGCGTTATAATACCCGTATTGATGCGGCCAGAGAGGACGGCCTGATTTACGATTTTACTTTTATAGACATCACACCGGCTTCCACCAAAGCTGAAATCATTGCCAATGTGAGTACCTTCGGAGATGGCAACTATGAAACCCAAAACCATCCGGAGCCTCAAATCACCCCTCTGTATCAATTAGGAGCGGGCTTCAAATGGCGCGTAAGAAAAAACATCGCCCTTTCCCTGACGCACCGTGTTTCCCTTGCGGGCACGGATGACCTGGATTCTTACCAATGGGACGAAAACAACAGGTTAAACGGGGTGAATGATATCCATCACTTTTCTACGATTGGCGTGAGTTATACTTTTCGTAAACGGGCAAAACAACAATCGCCGGAACCCTTCCCGCTGACAACGGAGCTAGAACAGGAGGTCGTCCCGGAGCCGAAGCCCGAACCAGAAATTGCAGTAACACCCAAGCCTGAACCCAAACCCAAAATCGTGGAGGAGCCTAAGCCTGTCCTCCCCACCAAACCCTCAGTGGACCTCGTAGAACTAACCACGGATGAAGCAGAAGTAGTCAACAGAGCCTTTGAAAATACAGAATTCGAGACAGACAAGGCGGTAATCAGGCCGCGCTCGTTTGAATCGCTCAATGAACTGGCCCTACTCCTGTCAGAACACCCCAACTGGAAACTCAGAATCACCGGACACACCGACAATACGGGTACCGCCGAATGGAATATGGATTTGTCCAGGCGCAGAGCGGAAGCCGTCCGAGAATACCTGGCCAATCGCGATATTGATACGGAGCGGTTTATTGTGGCATGGTTCGGGGAGGAACAACCCATTGCTGATAATTCAACCGCAGAGGGGCGGCAGCGGAACCGACGGGTAGCCTACGAAATTGTTGAGTAAAACCCGTTCATTTAAAAGGTGGCTAATTAAGCGAAGATTGATAACCTTATAAAAGACCGGATAGTGCTTCGCCTGCTGTATTTTATTCAGCACAAAAAACGATGGGATTGGTGCGAGGACCGGCCCTCCTCTATCAGTTCGATCCCACCAATACGATAAGAGACCAGCAAAGGGTTTTATGCTAAAGTTGTCAGGGGCTCCCCCTCCTCTATACTTAAGGTTTAGCCGATGGCAATAATATCTTAACTATCCTCGGTAGCGTAAGCCCTTGTACCAATATGGAAAATATAACCAACCCGTAGGTCAGAAGCAATAGGGTACTGCCTGACATGTTTTCGGTAAGCGAGTAAGCCAATGCCAGGGAAATCCCCCCTCTTAAGCCGCCCCAGGTCAGGACGGCTGCGGTATCCACCCAGCTGTGGGCATCGTGGCGCAGAAAGGAATACGGAATAACAACCGCTATAAACCGGGCAACCAGCACCAGCACAATAACGGATAGCATTAACCATATCTCCGCCATGCTGTCCGGTGACATCAGGTGGATGGCCAGCCCGAGAAATACGAATAGTATGCCGTTGAGGCTATCGTCCAGAATCTCCCAGAAACCAGCCAGCACTTTTCTCGTCCCGGCTTCAAAGTCCGGTCGCTTAATTTGGTGACCGATATAAAGTCCGGCCACAACCATCGCCAACGGCCCTGAAGTTTCCAGCGCTTGTGCCAGGCTGTAACCCCCGAATACGATGGCCAGACTAACTATCGTCGTAAGGTGCGGATCCTGATCCACCATTTTCATTGCCCTAAATCCCAAAAAGCCCAGCAGGGCACCCAAAGACAGGCCCAAAAAGACCTCCCTTAACAATAACTGCCCCAGTTCCAGCATTAAGGGCGACTCTCCGCCTGATGAACTCATTTCGGAAAGCAACAGTATACCTGTGAACACAATCACCCCAACACCATCATTGAAAAGCGATTCCCCTTCAATCTTTAGCTGAAGCGAAGGACTGACGTTACTATCTTTGAGCAATGCCAAAACGGCTACCGGATCAGTGGGAGAAATAAGCGCCCCAAACAACAAACAGTCGAAGAAGGATAAAGGCACTCCAAGCCCGGCAGCAATACCGTACAGCCCTACCCCTATTATGACTGTAGACAGCAGCACGCCAAGGGTGGCAAACCAAAAGACCGGCCAGCGCTCTGCTTCCAGCCCTCTGATGTCGACATGTAAGGCTCCGGCAAACAGAAGGAAGCCCAACAAAATATCCAGCATGAAGTGGTTGAAGTCCACTTGCGTCACCGTATTGCTCAGAAATCCATAAGCGGCAGGCCACAACGGTTTGGCAACCAGTACCAGCACTGCCAGCCCGAGCGACAACAGCAGCTGGGCTATAGTAAGCGGCAACTTTATCCAGCGGTAATTGATAAAGCTAATCACCGCAGCGGTGAAGAACAGGAAGCTAAAAGACTCGTACATAGGTACGAAGATAGCATTTTAGTCGGGCAATCGCTTTCGCAAAACACCATAGAGGAAGGTACCGGTCATCGCTGCCAGCAGGAGCCCGTTCGCTGCTTTCGGATAAACGCTATCGCTGTAAAGGGTGATTTTTCTCATTGGTAGTACCGGTAGCTTGCCTCTAGCTCAACTTGCGCCCCGACCGGAAGGCAGAAGGCGAGGCGCCCACCCGCTTCTTAAAGAAACCACTGAAGTGCAGGGGCTCTTCAAACCCCAGCCGGTACCCCACCTCCTTGATGGCCAGATCGGTATGCAGCAGCAGGCGCTTGGCTTCCAGTACGAGCCGGTCCTGAATGGCTTCCTTGGCGGGTTTGCCGGTCAGCTCTTTTACGGTTTGGCTGAGGTGCTTGGGCGTAATGTGCAGTTGCCCGGCGTACTCGCTCACCTTGTGCCAACTGGCGTACTGCTGATCAATGAGCTGTTTGAAATCGCGCAAAATACAGATGCTGCCGTTTTCTTCATCCAACTGGGCCGTGTCCAGTTGGGTGGTGTTGTTGCAATAGATTAGGAAGAGCTGTAGCAAAGCGCCCAGCGCACGCTCCCGGTAGGTCAAATCCGGGCTCAGGCAGTTCTCCATCTGACTGATGATATCCAGCAGCCGGTTAAAAGTAGCCGGATCCAGTTGCAACGGAGGCGTGTCGCCAAAGGCTTTGAAGAGATTGATGTTGGAAATGAAGCTTTCGGGGATATTATTTTCTGCCAGGAAGTCCCTGGAAAAAGTGAATACCCAGCCTTCCGGCCGTGCTTCCGCCAACACCTTATGCACCTGCCCCGGGCTGACAAAGTGGACTTCCCGTTCCTGAAAAGGATACGCCTGATAATCGACCAAATGCTGCCCGGCGGCATGCTCAATCAACAGCACCGTATAGTAATCGTGCCGGTGCGGCTCATCGGCTTGCCCGGCGGCGCGGTCGTAGAGGCGGCCCATGTGCTCCAGGTAGAAGGGGTGCCGGGGGGCTCGGTGTTGAATAATCGCAGATTTCAATGCTTAAAAAAAGTATTTCCCCTAAAAATGCGTCCTCAGGGAGAAGAATAATTGAATGTTTTGCCGAAAGGTAAACGTCTTAAAGCTATGCGTTGCTGAAAGCGACCAGACCTCTTCATCATTCGCATCATATAGCGTGGGATTTTGATAGATTGTCCCGTTATGGATTTGAGCAATAGCGTTGCCGTGTACCTCGATCCCAACACTAAACCGCCTGGAAAGTTGATAAAATGCATTTCCTGTAAGACCAATGCCAAAGCCGTACTCCGGTGGAAACTCAAAAATAACCTCTAACATACCATTTGGATTTTGCTGCCTGTCATAGAACTTCGTAGTTCCTTCAAATCTATTTCCCGGCGTCAGCAAAAGCGGTGTTTCCACCTGCATACCGAAAGAAAACCTACCTTCAGGAATTGCCAACAATTGATAACCTGGGCTAAGGTATATCGTCATAACGTTCACTCCAACATCCAAAGTCCTGGCATAAGAAAGGCTACTACTTGCATTAACTGCAGCCTGTTGAATACTACGCCCTGTGAGCCGCCTCTGCAGGCCTAACCGGCAAAAATAAACCTGCCCGCTTTTCGTGGTCCGGTAATAAGATAAATCCAGCGCAAAAACCCTGGCCGAAATCTCATTGTCTCTTGCAATGCTAAAGTTATCAATTTTAAGATTCTCCTCCCGGATGTCCTCAAAATAGGCGCCATCCATTCTGAGTGCAAAAGCATTGCGTGAGGACTGAACAGCCACTTCTTGCGCTAAGACTGTAACGCTGCAGGCTGTACTAACTAAAAGGATCAAAATTCTTCCAAACATGCTTTCAATTTGAGTTAGAGGACAGGGACACCTGAATTCCAAGTGATATCCGGTTACTGATTAAGACACTCGAGGAAGTCCGCTCTCTTGTTATTTCAATTTGGGATAATAAATTACCGTTTTCATCAAAGCGTTGTGGTCGCTCAAAAACATCTCCTTCCTGCCAGTCATACCTCAGATAGGGTTCTATCTCAAAGCCTATTCCCACCCGCTCAAAAAACCAGTAGTAACAATTCAGATTGGCCATTACGCCTAATCTTCCAGTCGCCGGGATTCTAAAATTATCCTCAAGAACAGAGCTTAGATCCCCATCGGAATCAAAAAAATCTCTGCGATCAAACTGCAGAAATTCGGGCAAATGAGCATAACTCAGCGCCATCCCCCCTGAGAGCCTGATTTGTTGTTTTTGAATGAATGCCTTTTGCAATCCACAAGTGATCCTAAAGCCCGTATTTCTATTGCTTTGGGTGCTCACAGAATATCCATTTGCACCATTGTCGGATAACCGTGTGCGGCGCTGAAATATAGATGAGTGTATAACTCCTAACCTAAAATCCAGCCAAAAGTCATTGCTCAACTGTTTACGCACTATCAAATCAACATCGATCAGTTTATTTATTTGCTCTTCTCTAGGGTTGGCAATTAAAGAATCTAATTCAACTATCTCGTCTTCTGAATAAGTAGAAAACTGATTACTCTTTACGCCAAAATACAAGCCTTGCCCAAATACATTTAATCCTGGCAAAACCAGCAGTAAGAGCAGTATTATACGTTCTCGTTTTTTAGTCATATTTGAAAATTTTAAAGGCTGAATAGACCATGTATTATGCGCCTATTCAGCCACCATTCAAGAGTTTTAAATGCTTACTGTTTAATTATCCGCTTCGTTATCAGACCTTTATTGGTCTGTATTGCTATTAAATAATAGCCTCGTGCAGGCAGGTAGGACAAGTCCAGATCAATTGTCCCACCCGATCTCCCATCTACAGGAATTTGTTTCAGCAATTGCCCGTTTGCGGTGAAAACCCGAATACCCTGAATAGAAAGAGAATTCTCCTCTACCACTAATGAGGCACGATTGGTAACTATCGTAGGTGTAACAGAAATTAGGGCATTTAGGTATTCGGCATCATAGGTACTGTTAATGCAATCCTCCTCATCCGTAATCAAAATATCAAACAGAAAGGCATTCCCAACTAGGACATCAAAGGGACCGTCAAGTATGGATATTACGAATCCTTTTCCCTCATTTCCTTCGCATTCTTCATCGTTAATTACTTGCTTACTGATTTCTACGATCTCACTTGGGTTTGAACTTGTAAGTTCAGCTCCTAAAAAAGGATCAAACTCAAAATCCACGAAGGTCGTAGCATCACCCGCTTCAGGTTCGTCGAATTCATGAAAAACATCAAGAATCCAAAGCTCAACCTCTTCTCCCGGATCCAATCCAACTACCGAAACCGTACCCATTATTGGTTCCTCATCATTTTCAGCAGTGACAACTTCAGGAGCAAAAAAGTCAATACCCTGCCAATTCACGACACCTGTACCAGATTTGCAAGCACACCGGTGGTCTCCTAAATCCTCAACGAAAGCATTAGGATAAATAGTCCAGTCATGCAATAACTCAGAGGTGATAAAAGTAGTTTTGCCTTCCAGCACTGAAGCAGCCCTTCTTACATTTAACCCCTTGAGAAACCTCAAATCAAATTCAACAGCCTGCAAAATTGACGGATTATTGATAAGAGTATCTAATGTAAATATTCCGATTTCTTCTTCTAAGCCCAACCTGCCAATAACGTCAATGACGCCTGTGCCTTCCTTAACAATCTGTACCATTACGTGATTTCCAAAAGTAAGATTAGAACTAAACAGGTCCGCTTTGGATCTGATCAAGCTATCTGCCGATGGCGTGGAAAGCACCATCGCAGTTTCAGGAAGAATTACCCCCTCCAAAGCTATCTCTGTTTCAACTGTATCAAAAGTAAATAACTAAATTTTGTAGCTGCTCAAATCAATAGAGTCCTCTGTTGGATTGTAAATTTCTAAGGCATAGTTAGTGATCGGAGCGAAGTTATTATTTGGATCGTTTAAGGTTAAACTAGATTCACCAAATACTACTTCGGAAACAAACAGTTCGCTACAATCCTGCCCTTTCAAAAGAGAGAAAGAGAGAAAGAGAGAAAGATAAAATTTTAAAATTCATAATATGAAATTTAGAGAGTTAAAAATCAAATGCAAAAATACTATGATTAAAAAAGAAGTATTTAAGCAATAAAATTTTAGTTTTCGCGTTATTATACAAATATACCTTAAATATACATTTAAGTCAATGTTTCGAAGCAGTTATTTCTGTTTTCATACTCCTTGACACCATGGGCTATACCGACCAATAAAAAACTGGCCTCATTCCTAGACTCCACACACTGCCTTCACCAACAATGCTTCCTGGTGCTAATCCTCATCTAAACTTAATTTCAATTTAGTTCGCTTTCTCCCCCACACTCCCGACTTTTGGGCCAGAACAAACGGTAACGCCCTATGCCAACTCTTGCTGATGCCACCAAAATACTAGAAGCACACTACCAACTCCATGCTCAGCCCCGGCAGCTGGAAGGCGAGCAAGACGCCACCTTTGAAGTCAGGTCCACCGGGGGCGGCACCTACTGCCTGAAAATCACGCATGCATCCCCTGCACTGGTCGACCTGCAACTGCAAATGATGCAGCGGCTGGCATCTGCCGGGCTACCCTACGCTACGCCCAAGCCTATCCTCAACAACGAGGGAACGCATACCTGTCCCCTACCCGATGGCGCCACCGCCTACCTGACTAACTGGATTCCCGGCACGCTTTACGCGAAAGCAAAACTGAAGTATGCTGTATTGCGCGAAAGCCTGGGGCGTGCACTGGGGCAGCTTACCCTGGCATTGCAGGGCTTCGACCATCCGGCCGCCCACCGGGAAATGCGCTGGGATAACAACCAACTGCCCTGGGTAGCAGAGCACCTGGAGCGCTTTGACGCGGCACAGCGAGCAATCGTTGAACAGGGGCTGGGGTATTTTCAGAAATATGCCGCACCGGCTCTCCCCCACCTCCGCCACTCCGTCAATTACAACGATGCCAATGACTACAACCTGATGACCGAACGGGATAGGGACGGGCACTACCGCATCGCTGGGCTGTTCGACTTTGGGGATGCCGTACATACTGCTACCATCAATGAGCTGGCCGTTGCCCTGGCGTACGCTATGATGGAACAACCCGACCCCGCTGGTGCCGCCGTAGAGGTCATCCGTGGGTACCATAAGGCTTTTCCGCTGGAGGAAGCGGAAGTGGCCGCCCTGCCCGCCCTGGTTTGGGCGAGGCTGCTCATCAGCGTAACCGTTTCCACCCTCAATCAACAGGCTGCTCCGGACCGGGCGTACCTGCAAGTCAGTAACCAAGCTGCCTGGGCCTTACTGCAACGGCTTCAGGGCATCCCATATAACCTGCTGCATTACCACTTCCGCCACGCTTGCGGATGGGAGCCCTGTCCACAGGCTACGGTCTTTCAGGATTGGATACGGGAAGAACAACCTGAATTCGCCCCAGTCTCCCCTATTCCCGAACAGTGGCGGCAGATGGACCTCGGCGTGGGCAGCCTGGAGCTGGGCAACAACCGAAACTTTGAGGACGAGTACCGCTTCGAGCGCCACATACAGCGGATCATGGAAGATGATGGCGTCGACTTTGGGCTGGGCGGCTACGGGGAGGTTCGCCCTTTCTACACCACCGATGCCTATCAGGTGGAAGGCAACAGCGGTCCGCGCTGGCGTACCGTCCACCTGGGGCTGGATGTGTGGGCGGCCGCGGGAACGCCCGTCTTTGCCCCTCTCGATGGACGGGTACACAGCTTTGCGGACAATGCAGCGGAACGCGACTACGGCCCCGCCATCATCCTGGAGCATACCCCACGGGAAGGGCTGACTTTTTATACCCTCTACGGCCACCTCTGCCGGGAATCTTTAGCCCAACTTGAAGTCGGCATGCCCATCCAAAAAGGGCAACGGATTGCGACTTACGGAGTGCGGGAAGTCAACGGCAACTGGCCGCCCCACCTGCACTTTCAGGTGCTGCTGGATACGCTGGGTAAGCAAGGCGACTTCCCTGGTGTTGGCTTTCCCGATGAATGGCCGGTCTGGCGCAGCCTTTGCCCCAACCCGGAATTGCTACTAAATTTGCCGGAAGGCAGTACACAGCCCAAACGAGTGCAGTGGGACGGAAAGACCATCCAACAGAAACGGCAGGCCCATATCGGGCCCAACCTGAGCCTGTCCTACCAACAGCCCCTGCACATGGTGCGCGCCTTCCGCCACTACCTCTACGCTGCCGATGGGCGGCGCTACCTGGATACGGTCAACAACGTGCCCCACGTCGGGCATCAGCACCCCAAAGTGGTGGAAGCCGTACAGCAACAGGCGGCCGTCCTTAACACCAATACCCGCTACCTGCACACCGAGCTGGCCCGCTACGCCGAGGAGCTTACCGCCACTCTGCCCGGGCCACTTTCGGTGGTCTATTTTGTCACCTCCGGCAGTGAGGCCAACGAACTGGCGCTGCGCATGGCACGTACAGCCACGGGGCGCCACGATATCCTGGCGATGGACGGTGCCTACCACGGGCATACGGCTGCCTGCATCGATATCAGTGCGTACAAATTCAATGGAAAAGGCGGCAGCGGGCAACCTCCGCGCACCCACCTTATGCCGCTTTTTGACCAATCGGAACAGCCTCTTGAGCAGGCCAAAGCCCGCCTGGAGGAACTTTCCCAACATAACATCCACCCCGCCGCCTTCATCAGCGAAAGCATCCTCAGCTGCGGAGGGCAATTGGTCCCACCTCCGGGGTATTTTCAAACCGTGTTCGAAGCCATCCGCAGCATTGGCGGGTTGTGCATTATGGATGAAGTGCAAACCGGCTTCGGCAGGGCCGGCGAAGCGTTCTGGGCATTTGAGCTGCAGGGCGTGGTCCCGGATATCGTAGTGCTGGGCAAACCTATGGGTAATGGGTTCCCAATCGGGGCGGTGGTCTGCACCCCGGCTGTAGCAGAGGCCTTTGATACCGGTATGGAGTTTTTCAGCACCTTCGGGGGCAATCCGGTCGCTTGTGCAGCGGGGCGGGCGGTCCTGCAAGTTATTCAGGAAGAAGCCCTACAGGAAAAGGCACATCATACCGGACAGTACCTGATGGAACAACTCCGCCAACTCCAACAACGGCACGACATCATCGCTGAGGTGCGGGGCCACGGGCTATTCCTCGGCGTGGAGCTTTCGCAAAACGGGCAGCCTAAAGCCCGGGAAGGAGCATACATCATCAACCGTATGCGGGCAATGGGCGTACTGATGAGCACCGACGGGCCTCAGCATAACGTGCTTAAAATTAAGCCGCCTTTGTCTTTCGGGATGAAGGAAGCGGATCAGCTCTCAGAGCGGTTGGATACGATCCTAAAGGAATTGTAAAGGGCCTCATTACAGGTTGTAACAAAAATTCTTTACCCTACAATAGCCTGAATTCGCCCCGCTTTTAGTACTTTTAAATCCCTCTTGATACGATTGCCCAAATCATTGGCAACTCCTGCTTACAAGCAAACACTCTTCCATTTCCACTTTCGCAGCTTTCCTTGCATACCTGCGGGTCACCTTTGGGCGGCCGCGTAAATTCAGCATTGGATTTGATCACCTAAACCACCATATCATGAAAAAAGCATTGAAAATCCTCGGAATGGTCCTTCTGGGCCTGATTGTCATTGTGCTGCTGGGTGCAGCTTACATCAACTTCTCCCCTATCCCCAAGCACGAAGCGGAAGTACCGGCTATCACCATTAAGGCGGATTCGGCTCAATTGGCACGTGGGGAGCACCTGGTCAACGTCTCCTGTGCCCTTTGCCACAAAGGCAAGAATACCAACCAAATGGAAGGTGGGCTCTGGCGGGAAAAAGACTTTGGCGAGGTCTACACCCCCAACCTGACCCTCCACCCGGATTCTAAACTCTCGCAGTATTCCGATGGGGAACTGGCACTGATGCTCCGCACCGGCCTCAAAAAGAATGGCGAAGTGGCTTTCTTCATGCCCCGGTATATGCATTTGTCCGATGAAGATCTTAATGCCGTTATCGCATTCCTGAGATCAGAAAACCCGCTCACCCGCCCTTCCGACAAGCAGTGGCCGGAGCGCAAGCCCAATTATCTGGCAAAGCTGTTGACTAAGGTAGCGATCAAGCCCACCCCTTACCCTGAAACGGTAGCAGCAGTGGACTTTAACGACCCGGTGGCCCACGGCCGCTATCTGACCCACAACCTGGCCTGCTACCATTGCCACTCCGGCAGTTTTGACGGTATCAACGAGGTCGAACCAACAGCCTCGGCAGGGTATTTTGGGGGCGGCAACCCCATCCTGAAAAAAGACGGAAGTGCTAAAGTCCTTTCCTCCAACCTGACCCCACACCCGGACCATGGCTTGGGCAAATACAGCCCGGAGCTGTTTGCAAAGGCCGTACGCACAGGCAAGCGGCACGATGGCAGCAACCTCGACCATTCGATGCCGTTGTTCACCAACCTGACCGATGCGGAAGTCAACGCCATGTATGCATACCTGCAAACGGTACCGGTCATTGATAATGCCATTGAGCCGGGAGCAGTTGTGAAGTAAAAAAACGGGAGCGCAAGGGCCCGGTGCAATACCCGGGCCTGCTACCTTTTCCCTTCCAGCAAATGATATTCCAGTGCCGTCCGGACAAGCCCGGCGGTATTCCGTGCGCCCAGCTTGGTCAGGAGATTGCGGCGGTGGGTTTCTACCGTACCGAAGCCGATGCTAAGCTGATCGGCAATCTCACCGGTTGTAAACTCTTCGACAATGAGCTGCAGCACCTGTTTTTCCCGCCTCGAAAGCCTGGGGAAAGGGGAAGCCGGCGCAGGCTGTGCTTTACTCTCGGAAAGCAATTGAGCCACATCAGTGCTCAGGTAATTTCGCCCGTCCATTACCTCACGTACGGCCAGGAGGAGTTCATCCTGACCGGCATTTTTCAGCAGGTAGCCATTAGCCCCCTGCTGCAGCATTTCTTTGATTAGGCTGGCTTCCCGGAGCATAGAGAGCGCCAGTATGCGGACAGTGGAATTGGTTTTGCGGATTTCCCGGCAGACCTCCACCCCGTTCATTTCCGGCATATTGATATCGAGCAGGATGAGATCGATTGCCTGTTTTTGCAATTGCACCAGGGCATTCCTGCCGTGCCGGGCCACCGCCACACAAGCCATATCTTCAGCATCGGACAACATGAGCTGCAAACCATCGAGTACAAGCTGATGGTCATCAACAATCAGTATACGGATTGGAGCCTTCATAACACAGCAGGTTTTAAAGGTTGGGCAACCGGCATTTGAAAGGTGATGGTGGTGCCCTCCCGGGGTACGCTGTCAACATCCAGCGTGCCCTGCAGAAACTGTGCACGCGAGTGGAGCCCTTTCAGCCCTAGTGTTTCCGCTGAGCTGTATTCGGGAGGTTTGAAGCCCCGCCCGTCGTCTTCCAGAATGAGCGTCAGCTGATCGCCATGCAGTAGAATCTGGAGCAGGACAGACTGCGCGTGAGCGTGCCGGAGGATGTTATTGGTGCCTTCCTGCAGCATGCGGTAAAGCGTCACCTGTTGCCTTTCCGGGATATCGGTGAGGTTGCCCCGGATTTCCAGGTCCACCCTGAGCCCACTTTGGCGGAGTTGCCCGGCGAGGTCCTCCACGGCCCCTTTAAGCCCGTACAGCGCCAGGCTTCGGGGCATCAGGTTATGGGAAATACGGCGCACCTCCACGCAGGATTCATCAATGAGGGCCTGGGTTTTGGCTTTTAGCCCATCGGACAACACTCCGTTGGCATATTGCCCAAAGTGGGCTTTCACGGAAGTGAGCAAGCCGCCCAGCCCATCGTGCAGATCCTGAGCAATGCGCGCCCGTTCCTGTTCCTGCCCATCGAGCATGGCATCGAAAGCGAGTATTTTTTGCTGTTGTTCCAGTTGCTGAATGCGCTGTTCCTGCAATTGGGCCGACTGTGCCGCCAGCCGCTGTTGGGTACGCAGGCGGAAGACCAACCCGAAACCTATGGATACGCCAAGCAGTACAAGCAAAGCCACCAGCCCAATGAGCCCGTTGCGCTGTTGCGTTTTCTGCCGGATTTCCAGGTTTTGGATGCGAAGGGCCTGTTCTTTTTTATCCGTCTCGTAAGCCACCTGAAGCTCACGCAAATGAGCTTCCGCCTCAGCGGTATTCAGGCTGTCCGAAAGCTGCCGGAACTGCTCCAAAGCGGTTAAGGCAGCCGCTGTCTCTCCCCGGGCTTTATACAGCTGATACAGCCGCTGTTGCACCATGCCCCGGCGCAGGTGAGCCCCTGCGGCTTCGTAGTGGCGGAGTGCCTTTTCGTAGGCTTGCAGCGCGGCAGCATGCTGCTGGTTTTGCTCAAAATATTGCCCCAGGTTTTCCTGGCTCCAACCTGCCATAAAAAGGTTCCCACCGGTCAGATAATGCTCGTAGGCACGGTCAATGCGGGCAAGGGTGGCGGTATCATCGGTCAGAAACAGTCGGGCCATGCTGTAGTGCCCGGGATGCTCCAGGATTTCTGAGGCGGAATGGTTGTCCTGCTGCAACGCTTCCCACTGCTGTTGCACCCTGGCAAAATCAGCAAACCGGTCGGTCATAAAGTACTTTTCTGCCAGATGGTAAAGCACAAACCCCTGATCCATACGGCTATCACCGGATTGGGTAACCTGCAGGGCTTTGACCAGGTACGCCTCGGCTTCCCGGGATTGCCCCTGCCCCTCGTAGAGCTCGCTGAGCCCGAAATAAACATGCCAGTTTTCATACGCATTCCCGCCCTCAGTAAAGTCCTGCTCAGCAGCGGTGAAGTAGTAAAAGGCGGAATCCTGCCGGCCGGTGCGTTTATAAACCAAAGCCAGGTTTTGGCGGGCAGAGCCCAGTAATGCACGCTTGCCATTGGTAGCAGCCAAACGGGCGGCCTGATGGAACAGGGCAACCGCTGCGGCTTCCCTCCCTTGACGATGGCCCAGCATACCGCGGATGAGCAGCGCACGGATCTCACCGCTGTGGTTTTTCAGCTGCTGAGCCAGCGCCTCCGACTGCCGGGCATATAACAGGCTACTGTCGGGTTGCCGCAGGCGGTAGTAATTGGACAACTCCAGCATGAGTTGCAGGCGCACGCTATCTGCCGTTGCCGCTTGCAATTGCTTTTGCAGGTCAGCCGTGCCAGACTGCGCCAGGGCTGTGTAGCAAAGGTTGAGCAAGACAAACAGAAAGAAAAGGTTTCGCATAATCGGTCCATTAAGCAGCGCTTCGAAACGGCAAAACGCCCTCCAAATTACGCAGATTCATGTCTTGCGCAAAATCGGTGGCCCATGGCTTGGACTTTGCCGAAAGGCTCGCCTATCTTTGCGGCACATTTTACTGCTATGCAACTGAAACGGATACAAGAATACTTTGATCAATACCAGGGCTACCTGAAGTCCCGCCCGGCCCAAACCGAGCGACTGCCGATCTGGGAGTCCCAGCAGATATTCCAGGACAACTGGGATATGGATACAGAAGACTGGCCCGGGATGTACGACCGAAGCCTCCAAAACTCCACCACCAAACGCCTGTGGAAGCGGGAAGCCTACGAACCCAAGCGTATGATGCTGGAGCTGATGCGCATGCAGCCCGATTTTACCCGGCATATGTTTATTGACCTCTTCAATGAGGAGAAGAGCCTGGAGGGGCGCGCCAGCCGTTTTGTATACTACTGCGATATGCTGCTGCAGGAATACAAGGACAACAACCCGCGCTCCATTGACAACAACCACTACCACGACGATAACTACCAGATGGTGTCGCTCTATCTGGCTTTTCGGTACCCCGACCGGTATGCTTACTATGAGGCGGATGCTTTCCGGAGCATGCTGGAAAAACTGGGCAGCACCCAACTGCCCGAAACCAACGACCTGGAGCGCTATGCCAAAGTCACGCAAACCCTCTACAAACTGATGGTAAAGGAGGAAGGCTTACTCGGCCTGCACCAAAAAAGGTTGCAAGCCGGGCTACACTATACGGATGAAAGCCGCCTCGTCGTCTGGGATTTTTGCAAATTTGTGGCTGGATAACCCGACTGCTTGCCTACTGAAAACTGCAACTATGCTACGATATTTATGCCTTGCCTTACTGTCTCTTTGCTCCACCCTGAGCCAGGCTCAGCTGCACCACCCTGTCCTTCCCAATCTGGAAGGCGGCGCCCTGATACAAGCCCTGCAAGACCAGTACCGCCCCAATGGCCTGCTGGATTATGGCAATGCCCGCGATACTATGTACCGGAATGTAGACGCCCGAAATGACACCCTCTACTGCGTTTACACCGGCTACTCCGTTTATTTGCCGCCCGGGGAAGACCCCACCACAGCAGCTTTTGAGAATGGCACCGGCATTAACACCGAGCATACCTATCCGCGGGCAAAGGGCGCAGAAGCGCCTACTCCGGAAGCCGATATGCACCACTTGTTCCCCACCCGTGCAGCGGTAAATGCGGCACGGGGCAATTTCCCTTTTGCCGATATCCCACCAAACCAGGTCAATAGCTGGTACTATCTCGATCAGCAACAGAGCAATACACCGGGCAATAATATCGCGCTATACAGCCGCGTAGGCGATCAGGTCTTTGAGCCCCGCGACGACCATAAGGGGGATGTGGCCCGGGCGATGTTCTACTTTTATACAGTCTACCAGCAGGAAGCCAATGCGGCCGATCCGGATTTCTTTGAACAACAACGGGTCACTTTGTGCCAATGGCATTATTCCGACCCGGTGAGCGAAAAGGAGTGGAACAGGACCCACGCCATTGCCCCTTATCAGGAGGGCAAAGCGAATCCTTTTGTATTAGACTGCACCGTTGCGGACCGTTGCTACTGCGAGGGCGTTATTCCGCCCTGTACGCCTCCGGTGAGTACTGATGCAGCACCTTCCATTACGCTCGATGCCCGCATCTATCCTCAGCCTGCACATGGGCAGGCCCAACTACAGATCACCTTACCTGAAGCAGGCAGGCTTTCCGTCAGGCTGTTCGGAGCACAGGGGCAGGAATTGCGCTCCCTTCCTGCCACCGTCTGTTCGGCCGGCACTCACGACATTAATCTTGAGCTACCGGCCATGCCCGGTCTGTATTTTTGCCGTTTGGAATGGGAAGCAGGAAGCAGGAAAGCTGTAAAAACGCTTAAAGTCATCACTTTCTAAGTAATTGTACGTCGCAGACCGGCCCTAATAGCAATTCACGGGGACCAGGCAGGCATTTGATCAACTTTTCTGCCTCGTTAAATTGGTGCAGAGGTAAAACCTCCCTCCTGACTGCTCAAAAAAGTTATCCGTTCTTTTTTACATTTTTTTGTTACCTTTAAGTATTGTTGAGGAATGATTGAGATTAATGCAAGTATATCTTGCCTTATCCTATATGAAACTCTCCTCTAAGAACTATCTATCTACTATCTGGTCTCAAAGCCGACCAACCTATTTCCCGATACCGACCATTATTGACGTCCTACTATCAGACATAATCCCTGTGAAGCACCATGTTGTTTAGTTGAGAACACCTTATTTTCACTTTTTATTGGTACTAATTATCCAGCTGCTGCATATTAAAAATCACAAACTTCTGTTCAACTCCTGCTGCCAGGCCTGAGCTTCAGATTGCAGAAATGCAGCCTGCCGGTGCAAGTGGACTAAGCCGGAGGATAGCAGCTGTTCCCCTTGAACTTTGCACACCAGACAAATAGGCACAATCACATTTTTTCACATCGGTTTTTGTGGAAAATGTAATGTTATTGCATCTACCTTGTACAGTACCTATGCACACCCATTTGACTATGAACGATTTTTCCAGGTTTCTGCGAATAGGGGGGCTATTGAGTGTGATACTACTAGGCTTGCCTTTCGAATCAACATCTAAAACCCCTCGGACGGTCTTACCAGGGATCAGCTACGAGGAAGCAGTGGCACAAATCGAAGCGTTTAACCTCGATAGTGCCCTTGTTTTGCTGGACCAGGTTATCCTTGAGCTCGAAGCCTCCGGTGAGCTGCAATCTGATTTTGGCACGCAGGTTCGCCTGAAAAGAGCGGAAGCACTGGAGAAGGCAGATCAGGATGAAGCTGCCATACAACAACTCCTGGCTGTAGACCTTGACAGCAGAACCCGGAAGCAATGGGCAGCTTATACCAACGCCCAGTTGTCTTTAGCGCGCCTGCATGAAAAGCACGAGCGCCCGGAGCATTGCTACAAGGCCCTTCAGCATGCTCAGATAGCCATCAAAGACCAGCAGCTGGATAGCCTATACCCTCGCTTTGCAATCCGGATGTCTTCTTACCACCGGATTTTCGGGCAGCCTGAAACCGCCCTGTTTTACGCGAAGGAGGTCATTCGTACTGCATCGGATTTTGGGCAAACTGAATTTCTGGGCAACGGTCATATGCTAACCGCCATGCTCCTGAAAGACCAGTACTTCGAGATTTCAGCCCAGCATTACCTGAAAGCAGCTGATATTTTTAAAAGCCTCAACAACTACATTGGGCACTCTGCCATGCTCTGCAACCTGGCCTCACTATACAAAGACCATCAACAATTGGACCTGGCGCTGAAATACAGCGATGCCTACCGAAAAGCAAAGGATGAAATGTCCCAAAAGGGGATTACCGACTTCTGGATGCTTTCCAGCTATTACGAAATCCGATCAGAGATCATGAGTGCCATGCAGCGCTATGATTCCGCGCATTACTACCTCCTACTCGCCTTCGAAAGCCGTTTGAAACTCATCGAGGAAGAAAACCGGGCACAGGTAGTAGCCATTGAGGCGGAGTTCCACGATCAGCAAAAGGCGGAGAAAATCAGGGATCAGGCAGAAATGCTGAGAAATGAATCTGTAAAGCGCCGGTTGGGTATTGGTATTGCCCTGCTTTCGCTGATCTTTACCGGTATCCTTTTGTTTTTCTACCTCAAACTCCGCGACGCCAATAAAAAGATGCGGCAGCAGGCCGTACTTATCGGCCAGAAAAACCTGGACCTGGGCAGGAACCTCGAAAAACAAATTATGCTGCAGGGGGAAATCCACCACCGGGTAAAGAACAACCTGCAAGTCATCATTAGCCTGTTAGACCTCCAAAGAGAAGAAATCCAGGACCCTAAAACGCTTGACCGGCTGGAGTCCATGTCCAACCGCATTTACAGTATGGCTGCTGTGCATGAGATGTTGTACAGCAAAGAGGGGGCGGAAACCATTAGTTTTCCAGCCTATACCCAACAGCTCTGCGAGCATTTTAGCCAGATCGCTCCTGAAGGCCAAACCCCGGTTTTCAATCTGGACATGGACGCGCCCCCTCTTAATCTTGAAACGCTGATGCCGTTGGGCATTATTATGAACGAACTGATGACCAACAGCCTGAAATATGGCACTATCCCTAATCATCAGTTAGAAATCCATATTTATTTGCAACCCTGTGCGGATGGGTTTTGTCTGGAATACCGGGACAACGGTCCGGGCTTCCCGATCGGTACTATGGGAGAGCGGGATGGCGGCCTGGGGTCCTATCTGTTAAAAAGTATGGTCCGCCAACTCAACGGGCAGCTGACCACACACAACGACAATGGTGCCGTTCATAAGATATTCTTTAAAGAAAAGAACCAACGAGAACTAAGCCATGAGTTTATATCGGATACTAATAGTCGAGGATGAAGTCCTGATTGCGGATACTATAGAGCGCCACTTGTTAAAAGAAGGGTATACTGTAACCGGAAAGGCCATTTCCTACGAGGAAGCTATTGAAGCCTTTCAGAAGCAGGAACCAGACTTAGCACTACTGGACATCCGGCTCAATGGCAGCAAGACCGGAATTGCAGTTGCCCGGTGGCTAATAGAGCAGCGAAAGGCTGTCCCTTTTATTTACCTGACCTCTCAGCTGGACCGGCAAAGCCTGGACGCGGCAAAAGCGACCTACCCATCGGGATACCTCTCCAAGCCGGTGCAGGCCCAAAGCCTGATAACGACTATTGAAATTGCCCTCCACAATCATAGTGCGCAGGAAAAGCAGAAAACCACCATTCGGCTCTACAACGGCAAGCAGTATTTTCAGGTCCCCGTAGACGATATTCTTTATCTCCGGGCCGACCATATTTATGTCAAAATCGCTTTGGCAGGCGAAGACGAAGTGGTGCAACGGGCCACCCTTAAAGAGATGATCGACCAACTGCCGGAGGGGCAGTTCGTACAGACACACCGCAGTTATGCTGTGAATATTCAGCAGGTTACAAGTTGGGATATGGAAAATTTATTTTTCCATGATGCTGCCGTCCCTGTCAGCCGGGGGCGCCGCCGGGAGGTATTTGCCCTCCTTGAAAATCGTAACCAGGAGTCCTGATATTTACATTTCGCAATTTCAATCGGGAGTGGGCACTGAACTGTGTCTGCGTCAAAAGCAGATACAAGAGTATGTCAAAACAAACTAAAAAAGAGCGGTCGGTGATTTCGCGTCCTACCGCCAAACGGTAACTAAGGCCCCAAGGCAAGGGATTGACAGGAGAAAAAGGTCTTTTAAAGCCTTTGATTGCTAGCTTCATAGAAGGAGCTCTGCCCGCCGCCTCAACAGCTGTCAGGATTGGCGAAGGCAGGAAAATCACAATACCAAAGCACCCCCTTTAACATTGAAGCCAAAACTTACCAAGACCCAATTTTACCACCCCACATTGCTACCATTCAGAACACGAGAGCTACCATTCAGAACATTTTAGGCTTTTTTTTACCTGCATAAGTCCGCACCAAATTATCTTTCAAATGAAGAAAAAGCAAAAAAATTAAACTCTTCCATCTAAAACAGATACAAATGGCACTTCCTGAAAAACCAGCCCTGCCCTTTTTTATTTTACTCGCATTGAGTATTGGATGGTCTTCCTGCGGCGGATCAACCAGTAAAGCTGCCGAGGCATCTAATGACATAGCCGCTGCAGTCACGCCCCAGCCCAAAGCGGAGCCGGTTGATGAAGACACCACAGCTGCTGAGGAACCAACCGACACCTCTGCCGCCACCGCAGGAACAGAATCCGCCCCCGACATGCCGGACGCTACCGACACCTCCAACAACGCCAACAAATCCGATGGACAGATGGCGGTACGTACCGTCAATGAGGAAAGGCTGGGTATTATCCTCGATTTGATTTCTCAAGACCTGGAGGCCCAAGAGCTGGAGTACATCAGCAGTAAGGGACAGGACTGCTCCGGCATCTACCATAAGATCAAAGACCTGATACAAAAGAAAATGTCGGTACTTGGCGACAAGACTAAGTTTCATTATCCGTCTTTTACTGAGGACCGGAATTCCCGTCAGATCGCACAGTGGTATTATGACCACAACAACTTTCACATCGTGCAGAATGCCATTGCCGACCGTAACCTGATCACGCCAGGCACCGTTGTTTTCTTTGGCCGAACCGAGGAAAAGTACAGTAATATCACCATCGACCTGCTGACCAACCCCGGCAAGTTCGTCCACGATGGCACCAATGGTAAGATCATGCACATCGCCATCGTAACAAAAGTAGAAAAAGACGACGCCGGCAACGTGGTCAAATACGACATGATGCACGGCCGGAACTCCCGCAACTTTGCCTCCCGCACCACGGCCAACTACGACGGGCCAGGCGGCTATGGCAAAGCTTATGCCAAGTTCCCCTTCGGCAACTGGAATCAGCAATTGGTAGCCTTGGCGCATATTGAAACGCCGAAGTAAAAGCTTACTGCAATTCTCCCCACACAAGGGAAAACACCTAAAACCCGGTGGCCGGTCCGTAATGATTCGGGCTGGCCATTTTAAGCTTTAGCCAGCCTGTCAGAAAATCCAATCTGAATGGTTGCTGATCACAATATCTAATCCGGCCAATCAGTTAAAAGCCTGGATAAGAGCCAGGTAACGCCCGGCACCTTTAAAGCCCGATTCACCTTAGTTATAACCACATCAAACATCATTTCCCAATGAAACGATCACACTTCACTTTGACCACAGCGCTTGTACTGGTTTTCACCCTTTCCCTAGCCGCCCAGACCGGGAAGGTCAAAGACAGCGAAGGGCATTCCTACGAGACCGTAAAGATTGGTGCTCAGGTTTGGATGGCTGAAAACCTCAATACCGAAAAAGCCTCCTGCGAAGGCAGCGCCAAAATGACCTTTGCCAACGGCAGCGAGCGGGGAAAAGACGCCACCTTTCAAGACGGGACCCCTCACTTTGCTTACTACCAGAACAGGCCCGAGCTGGAGTTCGGTGCGCTGTACAATCAAAGCGCCATTCTGCAGTGCGAGGTTTGCCCGGCTGGCTACCGTATCCCGACCAAAGCAGAGTGGGAAGCACTCGCCCAGCACCTCGGTGGTGTCGATAAAGCCGGTGCACAGCTCAGGCGCGGCGGCAGCTCCGGCTTCAATGCCGATATGATGGGCCACCTGGATACGAGCGGCTCTGCGCTCGAAGGCAAGGCTGTTTCCTGGTGGGGCATGGCTGAAGATGGCTCCGCTGCCTATACCGTCGAACTGAAGGCAGATGGCACGCTTACGCTATACGAAGAGGGGAATGAGAAGTGGGGGAATTATGTGCGGTGTTTGAAGGAGTAAAAAGCCTTCGCCGAAAGCGGATGAAAATCACCTTCCATAAGTAAAAAAACAGGTTTGCCTGCTGCCAGGTAAACCTGTTTTTTGTTGGTCACTGATCCTGACACGCTCAAAACACTGTGTGCCAAACACCAATTAAGACATCCTCATTGTTACCATTCAGAACACGAGGGCTACCATTCAGAACATTTTAGGCTTTTTTTTATCGGAAAAGAACAGGCGGAAGTATCTTTCTGAAGAAGTTACAACCCAATATTAAACTCCGCACCTAACCCCTAATTGAAATGATATTGCCTAAAAAACTCAACCCTCGAAACTTTCAGACTAATCAACAGAACTGGTTGGGAAAGTTCATTCCTGGTTCCAGTAACAGGTATTTCACTTGTCTGGTAGAGACGACAAGTGGTTGCTTTTCGAATGAAACTTGTATCCCCCCTACCAAGCTCAATCATGATCCAGAACGAAAGTGGGTGGTCCCAGCCCAAGGCTTTTTTGATCTGCATTCCCTTTATAACAGAGCCAGTATCCCCATTTGAGAAACGCTATACTTTTCTGAGCATACAAAGACCGCTCAGGATCTTGAAAAAACCCTCCGAAGGAATGACCATTAGACATGGTCTACCCTCCTAATGCTTACACCTTTCATACCCGCAAAAAATGAGCAATAACAATCTACCTTCCTACCAAGACTTATTTGGACAACTGAACTTCAAAAAAGGCACTGATGCCAGGTCCGTTTATTCCCCTGCAGCGTATTTGGCTGATTTGCTTCAATTGATAGATGATACGTTTCAAAACCCTGACCTTGACATCAGAAGGCCCGATATCAAAAAAATCCTGCTCAATGAGGAGAATACATTTGATATGGTGCCGTATCTCGATATTGTTAACGAAATCCTGGAGCGCCTGGTCGTTGACATAAAAGGCGCAATCCCCCCCGGTGAAGAGTGGACGAGCGACCAGATCAAGCGAAAAGCCTATGATATTTTAAAGGAAGCGGCCTACCCAATGAACCTTCCTTTTGATTTGGAGCATGAGCAATTGTATCAGCACCTGGATTTTTTGAATATAGAATTAGAGGAGTTGTTTCATGCTTTTGCGGCGGAGGGTAGCATGGCATCCCAACACGATACCTCCTATCTCAATACTGAAGGCTACCCCTTTAAAGTCACAAAAGCCTCCTATGAGTTTTTATTTGAGAACGGAAAAGGAGCCGGGCAGGAATCTATAGAGAACCTGTACAATCTTACCGCAGAAGAGTCCGCTGAGGATTTAAAAGTGGTTTCGAGGTTTTTGGCAGCTACAGGAATCTCTTCTGAGGATTTACTAAGCCTTCTGTATGGTAACCTCAGCCCTACGGCTAAAAACGAAAGCGGTAAAACGGAGCTTGACGCTGCCGGAGCATTTTATCAAAATCTGCACATAGAGGAAGGTTGTTTTACCCTGGATGAGGCAGAAGAGCGAATTGTATTTAAAGGATCAGGCGCTGAGGGGGATCACGATTGGCCCGGCTGGTTACGCCGGGTACACTTTTTGATCAGTGTGTCCAACGTTACGGGGTACAGTATTCAAGAGGTTGAGTTGATTGCCCGTTCTTCGAGTGGCTGGGGCTATGCCGCAAAGATGGTTGCTAAAAGGCTTGCTTATCTAAAAGCCTTTACCAAGCGCTATGATGTAGCTGCTGATGAGGCTGTTGCTTTACTGGGCTGGCCTTTGAATACTATTGGGATAGGAGATGAACATCTACCAATGGATCTGTTCAACCGTATTTTCAATCATCATTCCAGCTCCATTCATAAAGCTTACATAGCAGGTTCAGAATTCGTACCACCCGCTTTTGCAGGATATAAAGCACTGCGCCCTGTACCGGGGAGTTTACTGGATGAAGGCAATAAAGACCTTAGTACACACCTATCCAAGGCTTTAGGCATTAGCAAAAAAGATTTTGAAACGATAGTAACGCGCTATGAGGACCGGCAAAACATATACGTAGAACACGAAACATGTCTGCTATTTGAAGAAGGCTCAGATCCTATGCGGGCCTATTTATTGCTCTATAGAATCGTCAAGCTCAGTGAGCTGTTTGAGATAAGCATCGAGGACTTCCTGGACATGCTGGATATCCTTAATGGAGACCCTCACATCTCCATGTTTAGTAAATTTGGTTCTATGCACGGTGCTGAAGGCGGCTTCCTTCTGAGTACTCATATGTTGCTTGAGCCAGGGGCCTGGGGAGGGGTTGATGGCTGGGATCAGAGCGCTTGGTTGGTCCTGCTAATGAGCGAAATCACCCAATGGGCAGAAAAGCATGAATTTAGCGTAAGCGATTTAAGGTTTATACTCCGGGGAGAAAAAAGAGAAAAGCAGACCAACGGGTCTCAGCAATTGCTCATGGAGCAGCAAGCTGAGAAAAACAATCAGGGCGAAAAATTATCTGCCCACGACAAAGCGAAGATTGCGGTCTACAATGCTTTATACCAGAAATTCAAATTAGTTGTTCCGGGTCCGGCTATGTTCCTGGGGAAGCCTGTAGACCAGCGTACCGCCAACCTTTTGGCACGAGCGTTGAAAAAACACCCGGACTTAGTCGTTGCCGGGCATCCTGATATTTTACATTTTGAAAAAGAGGTGGCGCAGGATTTCGCGCACGCAATGATACACAGCCTACCTAAGGTCACGGCTCATGACTTTAAGGGGTTGGGCATTTCTGAGCTTTTGCTGGATCAACTATATGAGCAACTCGTGGTGCTGCGCTACCTGGAAACGGATGGACGCCTTATTCCAGCAAACTTCCCGGAAAAAGCTGAAGACTTTGTCATTGCTTCTGACCTCAGTCAGCTTCAAGAGGCGACCTTCTTTTTTCTGAACCATAATTACAATAAAGCTGAGGAAAAGGGACAAAGCCCCGTAGAATTAAATTTCGCTATCAGTGATATGGGCCAGGCTCCTTTCAGCGAACTACAGAAGCTGGAGCTGCACAAAAGATTGGTTTACAACGGGTACACAACCGAAGCAGGCAATGTGACTGAACCTTCTTTCTTTGGTGATGAGGAAAACCTTGCTCAATTTAACCTGAGCCTTAACTTCGAGGTATTGGCTCCCGAAATACATCAAAAAATCCTCGAGAAGATTGAAGCTTTTGAAAAAGAAGAGCTGGTCCTGAGGAAGGATGTATTCGACGAGCTGGGCCTGGAAGAGGAGGAGTTGGATGAGTTGATGGAAAACTTGCAGTTCAACGATTACCTGGACACCGGGCATGTCATCGTTGATAAAGAAGGTATTTTTGAACTGGTTGCCGATGATCTGAAAATCGCTTTACCTTTTTATCCATATCGGCACAAAATACTCGCCGCGATTCAGGAATATGTCCTTGATTACAAGCATCAATTCATCCGTATAAAGAAGGAAGACCTGGGCGATCTGGCCGAGGAACTGACTGGCAGGCTATTGCTGAAAGACTTGATCGAAGGTGGTTATCTACCCGAAAGTCAGGTCTTAGGAGATGATGAGGACCGTTTCTTCTCCAAAGATGAAAATGTATCCGATTTTGAGTTAAGCCCCTATTTCAATAGTTACTACAAACAGGCTGTCTTTAGAAAGCTCGCGGAAATTGCAAAAACGGTAAGTACACTTCGTTTTGCCCCCCAATCTGTAACGGATTTAGACTACAGCCCTGAGCAGTTTTCAGCCATTAAGCACTTGCTGGAAAAATACAACTTCACGAAAAATGGGCACATCCTTACTAACGAGCTGGGGTACTTTCTTAACGAAAACAACCGGCTTGACCTTGACCTTGAGGGATATGAGCAGGAAGGGGAAAACGTATTCAGCATTCTTCATCAGATCGCCAAATCTGTACAAAACTGGACTGCTCACGTGTCTTCAGCGCTCCAAAGCCAGGCTACTCAACAAGAAGAACTGATCTACGAGCAACTTCAGGAAAGCCTTGGACTGGACCTTCCTGTTGTAAGGGTAATACTGGAAGAGATGGTCGGGCGTGAATTTGTAGCTGTTCACTTCCTCGTTCCTGTCTTGGAGAGCGTCAACACTCTGGGCAAGGTGCAAAAAATACCCGTAGACCATTATTTTAACCTTACCTACCAGCGTATTGAGCAATTCGCTCACCTGTGCAACCACCTTAACCTGACTGCGGAAGAGGCACGGGCGGCCTTTATAGATCAGGGGCTAGTAGACAAATTCCGGGAGGGCTTTGTCTTTAATGAGCAGATCTGGAGCTGGGGAGACGGCCCTATTGAAATATTGCCCTTCCCCAACGGCCCTATTTATGTTTTTAAATATGACTGGACAGACAGAAAAACTTATTATAAAGCTTTCGACCCTGATACTTACGAAGAAATCGTCGGTAAGCAACCGCTGTCCGGACTATCTGAAAATCTGGCGGAGGTTGAAAAAATAGATGCCGCCTTTGTCGATACCCATCAAATCGGATGGTTGATTGCAGGCAGTGCCTGTTATTACTTTGATCATGAAGAAGAGGATTGGGTGCTCAAAAAAGAGAAGAAAATAGGGGTTGTTAATAATCCATTTGAAGACCCCGATCAGATTGATGCAGCTATCACCAACGAAAAAAACCAATTATTCCTTTTTGTAGGCGATCAGTACATTCGCTACAGCAACCCAACACCGGCCGACATTCAAGAGATGGACGAGGGGTACCCTAAGCCCATTAAAGGGAATTGGGCAGCGGAATTCGGTGTGGATGAACTGCCCGAAGCTTTTCACGATGGGGTCGACGCTGCTTTCAGGGATCAGGAAGGCGTGGTCTACTTCTTCAAAGGCGAACATTATGTTTCTTCTAAGGATTTTTCCCAGGCATTGCTCATAAATGATCGGTGGGGGCAGCTAAAGCATACTTACGAGGGAGAAGCCGTACAGGCCTCTTTTATGCTGGACGGCAAGTTTGTGCTCTTCAGCGGGCCGTTGGTAATGAGGTACTCCGGCAATATTGAGAACCCCAATACGATTATAGATGAAGGCTTTCCTAAGCTAATCACCAATTACGTCAAGAATTTACCGGCTCCATTCCATCAGGGGATCGATGCTGCACTGCAAATTTCCAGTGGAGGGGGCTACTTATTTAAAGATGAGCTGTTCGTTGAAGTTGATGCCCACTTAAATCTTGTTCCTGATTCAAACGGCGTAACGGTACGAAATAACGGTAATTTTTGGGGTATAGTCGATCATCCTTTTGAAAACAACCCTACTCCTTCTCCGTTGGTGAGCGCAGCCCTTTTAGGTTTAGATGGCATGGCTTACGTGTTTAGTCGGGACCAATATTTCCGATATTCCGGTGAGCAATACGGTACAGTAGACGAAGGCTACCCCAAGAAAATCGAAGGAGACTGGGGAGGCTTAACCACCGTTGACGCGGCTTTTGTCATGGACGGGAAGACGTACCTATTTGGCGCCTACACCGAGCAAAATTCCACTTCTGCCGGAACCCCCTCTATAGATAAGACCGGCTATGTTTGTTACACGACGAATGACTATTCGCTACTAGAAGAAGGCTATCCAAAGCCAGTAGATGACAACTGGTGGAACCTTCCGTTTGAACTGCTGGAACAGTACCCGACATTTGAAAAGCCGGATGCAGTATTCATCGGAAAGGACGAGAAGACCTATTTGTTTTCCGGGCAGCACTATGTCTACTTTGAGCACAACGAACGGTGGTGGTCAGAGCCTGAGGAAATCAAGAAGAAATGGCGGGGGCTTCCGGAAGACTTTACCAATATTGAAGCTGCGTTCACAGGAAAAGACAGTAAAACTTACCTTTTCGTGGGCGACCAGTTTGTCCGGTATGCCAACGAGGACTTTTCTAAAATTGACGAAGGCTATCCAAGATCAACGGCTACATCCTGGGGCCGGGTGGTCAATAACTTCCAGCGTAAGGAAATAGTAGACGCTGCACTGTTTATGGTGGCAGAAGTGCCGGAAACAACTCCAGACTCCGACACTGAAGACTCAAAGACCGATAAGCTGGCTGGCACCGCGAAGAAAAACGAAGCACCAAAAATGAAGCAGGTAGCGTACAGTTACCTGTTCTCGGGCAGCCAATACATACGCTATACCGATCAAAACTATGCTTTCGTTGACGAAGGGTATCCCAAAAACCTGGACCAACTGAAATCAGAACCCCGTTTTAACCAGATTCAGCATTCTTTGGTAGAAGGTTTTGACTCCATCTGTGCTGACCACCGTTCGCTTTACATCTTTAAAGAAGGGAAGCTCATCACCAATGTCGACCAACCCTACCAGCATTACACCGACATGCATAAAGGCCCGATTTTATCGGCCATCATGGATAGCGGCAAGCTATATTTAGAAAACAGTGACGGCTGGGGAGTCTATCCGTATAACGATGTACAAAGCGAAACTAAGCCTGAGCTGCTTAACGGTATTCCTGCCGAATTCCAATCCGGATTAGACGCTGTGCTGCAAGGTACAGATGGCAACACCTATTTTTTCAAGGGCGACCGCTGTTACAACCGCCTGCTTGAAAAAGCCTATCCATTGGCTGACGAATGGGGAAGACCAGAGATTAATGTACAATTAGACGAAGGCATTGATGCCATTCTTGTCGGTAAAGATCAAAAACTATATGTATTCTCAGGTGGTCAATACCAGACTTATAAGCTTCCGTTAGAAGATAAAGGCCCTGAGCTTTCTGACAAGCTTTATGCAGAAAGCTACCCACATTCTATTGCCGAAGATTTTGGACTGGAAAGCGTAGTACTAGCCTACGCGGATGGGGAATACACGCACTTCTTTGGCAAACCCGATGAAAATGGTGTACAGCTACACCTGGTAATCACAGGCGAGGAATATGACATTGAGTCCAGTAGGGCATACTACGAAACAGATATCTCGTGGTGGAATATACCGGAGGAGTACATATCTGAAGGGTTCGACACCATTGAGGCCGTTTTGTTTGAGGAGGACAATATGTACCTTATCAACAACAATGAATTTATACAATACAATAAGGCGGAAGACTACTGGAGCTTCCCTAAACCTCTTCAGCGGATTTATCCGGAGCTGCCGGAACCCAATGAAGATTTCGGCACTGTACGAACAGCCTTCACTGCCAATAATCAAAGGACTTACTTCTTTTCCAAGCATACTTTCTTGTCAATCAATAAGGAGGGGCAAAAAGAGGGAGCGCCCTTGAAAATTAAGGAATACTGGGGCAAGATCAAGAACAACCTGCAAGAGCGGAAGGGGCTGGAGGCGGCTTTTGTCTTTGACAACAACACCTATCTGTTCTCCGGGGATCAGTATGTCCGCTACTCTGGCTTTGATTATGAGTTTATCGATCCGGACTACCCGAAGCCCATTTTGGGCAACCTTCGTATGGAGCCAGGCTTTAAACTGTTGCCGGAACTGTTTGAAGAAGTGCTTGAAGAAATGTTTGTAGATGGAGCAGGTCAGTTTGACGAAGTCATTTCTAACGGGCGGAACCTCTATATATTCATTGGCGACGACTTGCACGTATTTGCGAATGACAAAACTGCAGAACTAGACCTCAGCCAACTCACAAAAGCCAAAAACCACCTATTGTCCGGAAAAAAAGTGGATGCGGCAATTCATAGTGGTGATAAGGAAATGATCTTATTTAGCGGTGATCAGTTTTACTTCTATACTGATGAAAAAGGCGAGCTGACACTAAAAGAAGGGTACCCTAAGGATATATATCCTAACCTTGAGCAAGACTATGGATTCGCTATACCTAATTCGTTCAGAGACGGAATAGATGCAGGTTGCAGCCTAAATGATTATTCGGTTTGCTTTTTCAAAGGGAAAGACTTCTGGTTCTCAGAAACGGGCTCCTCCACTCCGATACCAATCAAGGATAATTGGGGAAAAATCCACAATAACTTCCAGGAAGCCCCTACAGGCGTGGATGCTGTGATGCACGGATTGGATGGCTTTATCTACGCATTTAAAGGCGACCAATTCGTCCGGTATAGCGACTTCAACAACGAATATGTAGATACAGGATACCCCAAGCCACTTGAGGGGCACTGGGGAGGGATGGCATATCATATGCCGCCTGAGCAAATAAAAGTAGATAGTGCTTTTAGCTTTGAGCAGAAGTCTTATCTATGCTTTAATGGCTCCGGTATGGTGCAGTTCGTCAGGTTTAGCGACCCGACATACCAACGCATGGATGACCTTTACCCAAGAGGGGCCTGGTACCACTGGAGAAGCCGGGCAGATTATTACTTAATCGACATTAAGACCATTGCTGACTTCAAAGCACTCTCGGATCAGTTTGCGGACAAGTCTTATACCCTCACCGACTTTGTCAATGCAGTGACCGGGCTCAAAGAACAGCCCTATGCCGCCCTTGCGGAGACCTTCGGTGAAGACCTAGACAAAGTGCAATGGTTAAAGCGCAATAATGCCTTCCTCACCGTACAAGGCCGCTACGAGACGCGATTCAATATGGAAGCGGTGCTGAAGATGTACGAAATCTTTAGGCTGTGCGCCAAAGTCGGGCACAGCCCCGAAGCGCTCTACGAGTCTTTATGGCTGAAGCTCTTCGATACCATGAACGACCTGGATAAATTTAACGATGTCTTACCATTTGTAAGTCCGGAAGTTATTGAGACAACTGCCCATTTCCTGCAAACCGTAAATTCTGAAGCCGACTGGAATACCCTGAAGCGACAGATGCACGATGAGATGAACCTGAAGAAAAGGGATGCATTGGTCGGTTATGTTCTTGCTCATCAAAACAAAGAAGCACTGAGCGAATGGCTTAAAGAACAGCAAACCCTTGCTCAACAGTCAGGTGGCAGCCCCGTACCTGCAGGGCAGAAATACATCGGTGCTCCAAACATCAACACCCGCGACCTATACGGCGAGCTTTTGATTGACATCGAAATGGGCAATGAGATGCGGACCTCAAAGGTCAAAGAAGCCATCGCAGCCACGCAACTGTTTATTCACCGGTATTTGGTACACCTGGAAGACCCCAATACAAAAGACGAGGAATTCCTGGTGCGGCAGGAACTCAAGAACCGTTGGGTTTGGCTTAAAAACTACCGGGTATGGGAAGCTAACCGGAAAGTATTCTTATACCCCGAGAACTATATCAGGCCAGAACTGCGTGATACCAAAACGCCTGCCTTCCAAAAGCTGGAAGAAGACCTCCTGCAAGGGGAAATGTCTGAGGAGTTGGTCTCCAAAGCATTCAAAAACTACCTGGATGAATATACAGAAGTTTCCCGGCTGACCATCGCCGGTGGCTACGTCTACAACAACCTGTATACACCTGATGACCTCGAGACCATCCTGTTTGGGCGCACCAAGACAGACCCCATGCGCTACTACTACCGCGAAGCGACTTTTGTAGGTGGTGCAACAGAACACGCCGCATGGAAAGCCTGGACACCGATGGAGATTCAGATCAATGCTGCACGGGTTTACCCGGTGTACGCCTTTGGACGGATCTTCGTCTTTTGGGCGACCCTGGAGCAAACCTCCAAGTCTTCCAACACAGGGGCTGTACAAGTCAAAAGCGCCGGTGAGGATACACAAGAGGTCCGCAATAGCACAGAAACGGAGTATCTGCTCCAGATACACTATTCTTTCTATGATCTAAACAAGCAATGGAAAGCACCTCAGTTGCTGAAGGTCAAAAACTCCAGTGGGATGGGAGGGCAGCCCGTTTCCATTATTTCTAACAATATCCCGATTGTTGCTTTCCGGCTACATGTGCAGAACGCTGAACAGTTGGATGGCAATCAGCACGAAAATATTGAAATCAGCTGTGAGTATGCACAGGAATATACCGTATTCAAAGGCTTCACCAATGAGCACCCTGACCTCCCTGGCTTTAAGTTTCCCCATCCGGTCTTCCCGAAATTTGAGAAAGAGCGGAAGACACATATCACTACTTTTCATTTAACCCCAGAGCTTTATGTTCATCAGGTTTCAGAAAAGTCAGGGAGCTTACCGCAAATCACTCCGGAATCACATTTTTATCGTGTAATCCACGAAGATGAACCGATGACACAAGACAGAATGGTCGCCCTGGGTACTCCTGTTAGTTTCAAGTCTAAGGGCTGGTTCACCTTTGATCATAAGGGAGGAAGCTTCCTGGTAAAACCCGTAGTGGGCGAAGAGACAGAACCTGCAGCCATTCCGGTCAAACAGGTTAAGGATTACCACAGTAAACTGCCTAATACCTGGACCAACCTGGACGCAGCATTTGAGATTGGTGGTATCACTTATCTATTCAGGGGTGGGAAATACACTAGCTCTGATGACTTCAGCAAGATTAAAGATATTAGCCTGGACTGGGGGCGCAAGCAAGTTGATTTCCCGTCCGTAGACACTATATTCCAGTATAAAACCAGCAATGGCAAGGATAGCATGGTATTGTTCAGTGGCAACAGTTACCAGTTGCTCAGTGAATCTGCAACGAGCCCACTGTCCGGAAATTCTTATTATTTCCCATCGCTGGGCAAAGTAGAGGCTGCGGTGCGCTTCGGCGGGAAAAACTTCTTCTTCCAAAATAATAATTACCTCATTTCGGATAGCCTGCAGACGCCACGGTCTGTTCAGCAGGATTGGAAGGTCAACTCTTCCATAACCCATGTCCGGGGCGTCATCCGGCACAACAATGAAGTCATTGTTGTAGGCAAAGATCAATTCATCCGCTACGGTAAAGATGACCTGAACACCCCCATAGCCACACCACAAACCACCAACTTAGGCAATCTTCTGCAGGCTCTCGGGTACCAGGGCAGCCTGACTAACCCGCAAAAAGGCAAGGAAGTAAAGTCTGTGGCACATACGCAGGATGGGCAGATTGTCATCCAAACCGATAAGATACAGTACCTGAAGGATGGGAAGCTTGCAGATACCTATAAACCCGCTGATACGATACCGAAGGTACCCGTGAGTATTGCAGGGATTGAACACACCACCCTTATCAAAGCGAACAACGTCAACCCCAGCCTGCTGCAAAATTCTGAAGGCAGTGGAAACCTTATTGCCGATACGCCAAAGTGGCCGTTTCAATCTTTGGGGGTTTTCTACGCTTCAGGTAATGATAGTTCCATCTGGATTGAGTGCGGAGACCGGATCGTAGTAACTGGAAGTAAAGACGCAAAAGCCTTTTTGACGACCTCTGATGAAACAAAGCGTGCTGAAGAAATCAGGGCCTCTCTGATTGAGCAGCATAGCAGAAATCAAATGTTGACTGCTCATTTTGAGTGGGCCGGTACGACCTACCTTTTTTATGATAAATTACTTATTGAAAAACCCCAGAACGGAGCAGTCGTCGCTCATATTCTATCCGCTCCGGTCACCGGGGCTCTGATCGCCGGTGACAATAAGCTCAGGCTGTTCAGTTCAGAAAGCTATTGGCCACCTATGGACCTTTCAGAGCTGGATGGCACGAAGGTCAGACAATACATGCTTGCGACTTCAAAAATCTTTGGCAGTAGCAATGAAATGTTTTCCGTTTCCCACGATTGGGGCAATAGCAAACCTGTCACTGCTGCCTTTGCTCACAATGGGCAACTTTATCTAATCAAACAAGATGAATACGCCACGTTTTCTGATGTGAGCAATGACACGAAGACGGGAACTTACCAGGGTGACACAACAAAGCTTAGCGAGTTCAATGACAAGTTGCCTGCTTCCTGGAAACAGATAGACGGTGCGTTCTTCTGGCCATTAGGTAGCTCTAATCCCAAACTGCACCTGATTTCCGGTCAGCAAATTGTCGGAGAGGAGGTAACCAGCGTCCAAAACTGGCTAAAGCAACAGAGCAGCAATGGCAATGATGGCCCATCTCGTGTTGATGCCGCTTACGCCAGTGATCAGGAGGGTATTGTTTTGCTCAGTGGAGACCAGGTCTATTTCTACGGCTTAACCAATGACCCACAAAACCCATGGGCCCTTGGTGAAAATTATCCGGTTACAGACCCTGATGCCAGCGGTATTTCGGCGGCAAGCTACCAGGGCGGCAGCACCTATTTTTTCAAGGGCAATCAATTTGCAGCCGTCAATGGCTTTTCAAAAGATGTGATAAGGCCGAACCGGTCTGTGGCCAGTGAATTCCCTAATATGCACCCTGACTTCAAGGGCAATTTCTCAGCGGTACTTAATGCATCATCCAATTGGATATTTTTCAAGGGGAATCAATATGTAGCCTACGATGACAACAATTTACCAACGACATCAAAGTCTCGGGTTTACGACAATTACGACATCATCCGCCTTACGGCGAGCACCGCTGTAGAGTTGAACACACGCTTATTTGCCGGCGGGATGAACGCCTTACTGAACCGGCAAACGCAGGAGCTGGATGAGTTGCCTCGCTTTAGTGGAGAGGATTCCAACTGGACCACCATCAAGTTTAGAAAAGACAAAGTGGACCGGTATCCGGTTAGTTCCCACTTAGATTTCACCAGTGCCAACGGTATCTACTACAAAGAGATCTTCTTTCACGCCCCTTATTTACTGGCTCAGCACCTCAATGGCAGCCAGAAATTTGAAGAAGCCAAACGCTGGTACGAGTACATCTATGACCCTACAGAAGCAGAGCATTACTGGCAGTACCTGCCATTCGTAGGGCTTGACATTCAGGCGCTGGTCGATGGGCTCCTTAGCCTGAAGGAAGATTTACAAGACCAATTGGCTAGTGATCTTCAGGAACGAATTGACTTAATTGCTAAAAAGCTGGAAACCCTAATCCCGGCTTTTACTGGTAAGCGATTGCCTACTGACAGTGAGAAAGCACTCATGGACGATTTGCACTGGATATCAGAGCATAAGTCTGATGACAGAAAGTTTAATCCTTACTACGTCATTGATGAGCTAAATGAGCTATCCGGTTTAGAGCCTGAAGCGGAACAGCAAAAACAATCTTTAGTAGAGTTACTCGAGCTTGTGGGCCCGATACGCTATCGTTGGGAGCAACTACGGGACAGTACAGATGCCCAGATCAAAGCTTACCTTGACGATCCTTTTGATCCGCATACACTGGCCAACCTTCGGCCCGTTGCCTATCGCAAAGCTATCGTCATGGCTTACGTTGACAATCTGCTGGACTGGGGAGATATGCTATTCCGACAGTACACCCGGGAAAGCATTAACGAAGCACGGATGCTTTATGTGCTGGCCTATGACCTGCTGGGGCAAAAACCCGCGAATATGGGCAGGCTAAAGCTCGAAGCTGCCATGGCTTATGCCGATGGGACAGAAGGCCTGGACAATGCCAACACTTCTGACTATGACTTCCTTCTGGGTATCAAAGGGATTGGCCGGACTTCACAGGAATTAGGGCTGGCTGGTCAGGGTTTGAGCCACGGCGCCAGTGATTCGGTGATGAGCGTAGCCGCCAACCCTTACTTCTACGTACCTGACAACTTCCTTTTCCTTGAATATTGGGACCGGGTGGAAGACCGGCTATACAAGATACGCCACTCACTGAATATACTAGGCGTCAAGCAGCCACTGCCACTCTTCCAGCCACCTATAGACCCTATGGCCCTGGTCCGGGCAGTAGCCGGAGGCATGCCACTCAGTGCAGCAATCAGCGGACTCCACCTGCCCGTACCACATTATAGGTTCCGCTTCATGCTGGACAGAGCTAAGGAGTTGGTGGGCCAGGTTACTCAATTTGGTGACGCCCTTCTGGCAGCGTTGGAAAAGAAAGATGCCGAGGAGTTGACCTTGTTGCAAAACCGGCAGGAAGGCATCATCCTTAAAATGAACCGGCAGATACGTCAGACTCAGTTAGAAGATGCGATTTTGAACACCAAAGTACTGGAAGAAACGAAAAACAGTACTCAGATACGCCTCGAGCACTTCGAGGAACTGATTGATGAAGGGTTCTTCCTGGGAGAACAGATACAAATGGGCATTATCGCGGCAGGTGCAGCGATGATGGGCATCTCAGCGATCATCAAAACAGCGTCCAGCCTGCCTCGTGCAGCCCCGGAAGCCTACGTAGGCCCATTCATAGCCGGAGTCTCCCACGGTGGTGGCAAAGTGGGTGATATCATAGAAGCGATTGGAGAAGGCTTGGAGACCGGTGGCGATGCCGTCAGTATGCTGGCTGAAATCCCGGCCATTATTGCCAATCAGCAACGCCAGGAAATGGACTGGGAAATGGAAAAAGCGCTGGCGTTGAGTGAACTGGTACAGTTAGATTACCAAATTGAGGGTGCCCGCCTGCAGGAGCAAATTGCCCGGTACGAAATCGACCTGCTTGAGAAAGAAATTGAGCACCAGGAAGAAACCGCTAAATTCATGCGGGACAAATTCACCAATGCTCAGCTGTATCAGTGGCAGATCGGGCGCTTGTCCGGCTTGTATTACCAGACCTATAAGCTGGCCTACGATGTTGCAAAGCAGGCCGAGCGGGCCTATCAGTTTGAACGGGCTGCATCAGAAAGTGACACCAGCTTCATTCAGCCCAATTACTGGGACAGCCGCCGCAAGGGCTTACTTGCTGGTGAAAGCCTGCAGCTTGACCTCAATCGTATGGAGCATGCCTTTATGCAGAGTGATCAACGCCGGTTGGAAGTAAGGAAGCCGATCTCTCTGCTGGAGCATAACCCATTGGCGTTCCTTGACCTTAAGACCAAGCGCAGTTGCGAGTTCTTCCTCAATGAAGCACTCTTTGCCTACGATTTCCCCGGCCACTACTGCCGTCAAATCAAGTCTGTCTCGGTTACCTTTGACATACAGTCTAACTTGCACCGTACCGTTTTCGCTACCCTCACACAGCTAAGCCATCATACGGTGACGAAGCCAGATAGCAAGGCCGTGAAGTTCATGCTGGATCCAAAGGGGCAGCCACCACAAAGTATCCGTAGCAACTGGCGCGACGGCCAGCAGATTGCCATATCCCGGATACAGGAAGACAATGGCATTCTGGACAGCTTCCCCGATCAGGAGCGCTACGAGCACTTCGAAGGTACAGGAGCCGTATCCCGCTGGCGGTTGGAAATCAATGGCAGTCCCGGCGACAGCCTGGACATTGCCAATCTGGAAGATGTCATCATCAACGTAGAGTACACGGCCCTGCAGGGCGGACAGGCTTACGCAGATTCCATCAAAGGTCTGTTGAAGCCTTACCCAACCACTACCCTGCTTGACCTGAGCCTGGTGAGCGGTGACAACTGGCTGGACTTCCTGGATGGGGACACGGATACCCTGACCCTGCCGCTTACCCGTGACCTTTTCCCCAATATGTCGGGCGGTAAGGTCAGCAGCATCTACCTCTTCGTGGAGGCGGATGGTGACAGCCGGGGGAACGTTCAACTCAATCAGGATGAGGAACTGACCCTGAAGCACCAGCATATCCTGAAACCAGGTAGCCTCAACATCGGCCGCAATGGCTCCACCTGGCAGCTTACCTATTCGGGCGACCGGAGCGAGCTACAGAATATTAGCCTGGTGGTGGGGTATCGGGCTAAGGTGGGCTGATGCGTTAAGCCAACTGATCCAAAGCAGGTCCGCCCATGCAAAAGCGGGCCTGCACCAGGTGCATTCGACCAATGATTTTCCATTAACTCAACAGTCTTTCCAAGACTCCTGAGGCTTAAAAAAGTATAACCTATGTCTACAATTCATAACCGCCCCAGAAGAAGTTCAGTCGCTCATCAAAGTGGTGGGCGCACTGCTGATACGAGTATCCGTAATGGCCGCCGACGGGCACAGAGTGTGGCGGTGACCCGGCGGGAACAGCTTCCGGTTAAGGCGAGAACAGAGACCCTTGGCGATCGTGCACAAGGAGGAAATACCTCCGGCGCAACTAAGCTTAGAATAGGTTTAGAAGGGTCCGAAGGAAGAGACTACTTTTTTAAACCTGAAGAAGCCAAGCTAGCCTCAAGACTCAACCCAGTGATGGCAGCTGGAATTCCTGACGAAAACCCTCGATTAGGGGAACGAAGTGTAGCAACGTATAAAATTGGGGAGCTTCTGTTTGGTGATAAAGTCCCTTTGCCAGTTTCCTTTTTGGATGATATAGATGGTCAAAGGGGACAAGTTATAGCTAGGGCACCTGGGGAAAACGCCGCTGAAATATTTAGGAAACCATACAGTGCTGATAACCTTAACTTGAAGTTTGTAAACGATCTTTTTAACCTTCAGGTAATTGACTATATCACAGGACAGACTGATCGCAATCTTACCAACCTATTCGTAGAAGATCAAGATGGAAAATTCACCGGTATAAAGGGTATTGACAGTGATACCTCTTTTGGATCAAATCCACTTGCTACATTACAAAATGCACGTCGTTTTCAAAACGGAAATTTATTCCCAAAAGATATTAAAATCCCCCAAAGCTATGTCGATCTATTAAAATCAAAAAAAGAAGAGCTTATAAAGCAATGGACAGGTATGCTATCCAGTCAAGAATCAGATATGGCGAAAGAAAGATTAGAAAAATTGATAGAAGATAATGATAAAAAGGGGTATCCAGAAATAGAAGAAATGCCAGAGACCGTCAAAGGTTTTCAAGAACTTGGTCCCTATTTGAAGCGGTTTGCTGACAGGAACTTTGAATCTGAAGACTTAGGCAAAAAAAGACAAGACTTAAATGAAGTTTCTGGAGAAACCCCTGAAAAAAAAGCCCCACAGGTAAAAGCTGTACTAGAAGAACTAGCAAATGAAATAAATATCAAATATTCAACCCCTGATATTGAAGATCAGTATTTTCGGAATTTGGACGCAATAGCAAGGATGTTGAATATTGGCGAGCAACATGGAAACACTGATTCAGTCCAAATTATTGGAAATCATTTTGAAAAAATAAACGACGGGATTGCAAACCTTGAGTCTTTACTTAATGAAAGAGCAAGTAAATTAAAACTTAAAAAACCAGCTGAGGCCAATTCAATCCAAGAGATGCTAAAGAAGCTTCCTGGTATTAAAAATGAACTTTCAAAAGAAAGTGAGAAGCTTCAAGCCAGAATTTCAGCTCTTCAAGCCAAGGCTTTTGATGCTGAAAAGATTGAACTCTCCTCCCGGCTCCAAGGGGAAAAATCTAGCGCCCGCGAAACACTCTTCGCCAGTTTCCTAAGCGGTCTCCCTCCTCTCAAACAGGCACAAACTGAAGATGAAGCCCAGGTCAGGCTCTATGAACAAACCACTGCTGAACTCAATGAACTGGCGCAGGCTTACTACAAGGCTAGAAATCAGGTAAATACACCTGCCATACAAAGAACAGTTACTGGTCAAACCAGATTGGAAATCGCCAGGAATGAAGCACTTCAAGCATTCCACAATTACAAGCCTCCGGTAAATTTAACCCCCGGTTACTTAGAAAAACTTGATGCTTTCAAAGATGGGATTTATCAGCATGGTCCTATCCCAAGACCACAGTCCGCTTTCAATCCCAAGGTAGGAATCCATGGGCAATCAGTCAGAGCTCAGACAGCTGCCGGGCGATCTAGATTGGCGCCAATGCCTGGCGCCCCATCACAAGTTGAGCAGCAAGCTCAATCAAGACCGGCTGCTGAAGTTGCTCCCAGGCCCAGCACTCAGCTACGACCGCTAAGGGCTCCTGGTGCACCAGGTAGACCTCAATAAAGCGATCTCCTGAGTATTTGAAATAAAAAATACAGTTATGTCCAAAACCAGCCGTTCCCGTTCCAATTCCAGCCGTTCCCGGACCAACGCCAGGCCGGACAGCCATTCGCGTAGCCGTAGCCGCTCCAGCCTCAGCAACAGCCGTGACCGCAGTTCCTCAAATACAAGTACGCGGGACCGGTCAGCAACCACTCGCGATACCAATTCAAACCCTACCTCCCGCACTGAGGCCCGGCAACGGTCGAATTCCGCTCCCCCTTCGCGTGCCACTAGCCGCACTGAACAGCGACAGCGTGCCCAATCCGCCAGTGAGGCTGACACTTCTGAGAACGCTTCACAACAGAATAGCAATCAAACGGGATCTGTTAGTGGCAAACAATCTGTAGGTAGCACTACAGCCCAAACCCCACTTTCTCCAGCGGAAAAGGAAGCACAGGTCAAAAAAACAATCGGCGACCTACTCAACAACGACCAGTTGAAACTCAAAAGATGGGTCAAAGATGGAGAAGAGGTTAAGCTGACGCCGGATGCTATTGAAAATATGGACGCCGCTACCCGCGAGCGCCTGCTCGCCGACCTGATGCACGTCAACCAGGCGTACAAAGACGGGCAATTCAAGCTCACTGGTGACAAAGCGGATGATGCAGACCAGCAGGCACTGGAAGCGTCCCTGGGCAGCTGGCTCAACCAGCTCGACAGCACCCTCGCACAGGCTAATGCCGAACAACTGATCGACCTGAGCCAGTTCCCTAAACCGGATTTCGCCACCGCAGACACTACGCGAAAAGGCTTTATGCAAGCCGTAAGGGATGGTATCCTTTCCCGTCTGGGAGCAACGCCCCGCCTTGACGCGGTCACAACATCTTCAACTGATGCTATTTCAAATGATCAAAAGAAGGGTGATGATGATTCAAACACACCCGCCAGTGATAATGATACGGACGATCCCAATCCCCCAACTGATACAGCCAACACAAACCCTCCCACTCCAGAGCGCCTGACGGATATTAAAAAGCAGCAGGCTCAACTTCGGATGGATAGAGAAAAGGCAGCAGCAACCGAAGCTCAGTTAGGAAAAGAACGCCAAGAACTTGTCGACCAGCTATTCGACAAATGGAAAAGCGAAAATGGTAAAGAAGATATTGGTCCCGGGGAAGTGTTGCCCGAGTTTAGCAATAATTGGTTCGACCTTAAAAAGTCCCTCGCCTACAATCAGGAAGGACAACCCTCTGATGATTACCAGATGAACCTGGCCGTGATGGAAAAAATGGTCAATTATCGAAAAGACACAGTAGACGGTATTGTTGATTCAGCAATAGAGGAAGTTGCCTGGAAAAATGGGCTTGACACAGATGCTATACAGGCACTCGCACCGGGCAGCGTATCGCCTACTTCTGACTACGATATAACGTTCGCTATACCCTCCAGACCAGAATTAGAGGCGGAGGTTGTCAAGGCGTTCCATCAAAAATTCGGAGAAGCGTTCCCGGGGCTTTCCTCCGGGGTTCTGTTTGACACTAATGTCTATACCAATGGTTTCATGACCCCGGGCACTGAGCAAGATGAAGCCTACATCGATAAATTTAATCCTGGAGGGAAAACAGCCGACCTTCCAGTTGGTGAAAGGGCATTGGTTGCAGAAGGTAAAGAACGTAAACGCCAAACTCAGATGGCACTTTCTTTGGTATCTGTGGCCCAGGCGTTATCCTCTGATGACTGGGATACTTACATGAAGGATACCCTCGAAAACGTCTCCCAATCCTTAACTGACCAGGGCGTAAGACCAGCGGTGGCAGAGGAAAAGGTTCGGGATTTAATGGCCATCTTTCAGAAAGCAGAACGGATCTACCTTGAAACTGAGGCTGCCATCCGTGAGAAGAAAGAACTTAATGCAAAAATAAACCCAGACCAGGCTTCCGATCACCTTGAGGCAAACAGTAAAGATGAGCTGTACATGGAAGCATTGGACGAAGCTAGTCAGCAAATTGAAAAATTGCAGGCCAATTCAGCTAAACTCCAGAGCGCTGCTACCACACCACAGGAAAGAGTACGTTTGCTGGCAGACCGCGCAGCTTTGATCACCCGCTTCGAGGAGACTCAGGGCAAAGCACTCATTTATGCCAACGAGAGCTATTTCAGTGGTGGCGCAGCGATTCATGTTGTGAAAGGTATGCAGGGCGGACAGGAAGTAAAACTAGGCCGACAGCAGCGTATGCAGTCCATACTGATGAACGTAGGCTACCAAATTGACCATTTCAATAAACTCGCAGCAGAAGGAAATGAAGGGAGAGCAATACTCAATACTGCTAAGTACGGGCAACGCATAGCAGACTTAGCCATGAACCCAGCCAATGGCATCGTGCTATCTGATCGAAGCACTAAAACTTTACAGCTCGCAAGGGAAATCATTTCCGAAGTCAAAAAAGATGATGTCAACTTCCCTTCCCCCTCTGAAAAGGAACAGGAAGCGCTGCGCAGATGGAACGATGCTTTCCCTGAAACCCCACCGGCTGATATCATCCGGGAAACGTACAAAGAAGTAGGCCAGAAGAGCCTCGCTCCGTTTATTGCGGATAAGATAAGCCAGCAGCAGCAGGAAATGGCTAAACTAACTCTCCGCAGCGCAGTAATTCAGCGGAAGCTGCGCAAGAACCCCAATATGGCAGATGCAGAAAAGCAGGAACTGCGGCAACGGTTAAAAGAGACCAATAAAGAAATTGCTTACAACAGGTTCAATCTATGGAACCAGGGCCTCCAAAGCAGCGGGCAGACCGTTGCCCCAAAGAAAGACAGCCCATTAGGAAACGAGCCATCTCCAGCACAGGTAATGAAGATGTTTAAAGTAGCAGACCTCTTTGCCCGTGCTGCCGAGGATGCCCGAAAACAACGCCCGGAAGCAGAACGCTCAGAATTAGTAGGCTACAAAACGGCGGATGAAGAGCCGCTAATGATTTCTATAAATAAACGAAGGCAATCTTACCGGGATGAGATGCAACGGCAGAAAGTCCCACTTGAAGATCAGCTTACCGATGACGAGGTGGCAGCCATTGTCATGTATTCCTCACGCTATTTCCAGGTGCTGAATGATACCAGCCGGTTCAGTGGGGTATCGGCACTCAACGCCAATCCTATGGACAAGGCGAATTGGAAAATGCCGGACGAAGTAAACATCAAACAAAAAGACGATGAAATCAATGCTTTGACAGACGACCAAAAAGCAGCCAACGCCGAACGCCTGTCTGATGCTCAGCAACTGGAATCTAATGTCAACAAATGGCGGGGAGTACTCGTCGATGCTATTAATAAACTTAATAAAAACCCTCAATTCAAAACGGAGGGCTATGATCCTAAAGCTACGGTTTTTCGGTTTGACGGTAAGGGGGATTACATTGACAAACGCATCAATGACCAAGCATGGAATGATAAAGCAGCCATCAGTACCGCAAGAGAGGTAGATGGTGCGCTACAGGGTGCAGATAAAATGTTCACCCTCAATATTATTGATGATTCAGTTGGTGCTGATATAGCGAACTTCTCGCACTATGGCCCACAGGAAAAGGAAAAGCTATTGATACCAGGGTCCGAATTCAAAATTAAGGCGAGCCTGAAGAGACCGGAAGGTGTAGAGGCTAAAGATTGGATTAACGGGCTTGTAAATGCTCAGGGGGAGCCTAGTAAGGGCCTTGAGGATGTAATGAACGGGCTCACTAAAGACGATCGGATGCGATTTAAACAGCACATCATAAATGTCAAAGCCGGATATGCTAAATCTCTACAGGGCGCCGAACAGGAGCAAGATCCTGAAAAAAGAAAGAAGCTTCTGGATCAGCTTAGGCAAATGGAAACTATTATCTGGTCAGTAGGTACAAACCAGCCATAGTTTTCCAAAAAACACCATTCATCACAGTATAAGCTCTACACCATGCAGTAATTGCCCACCATTGAAGGCAAGGGGCTTGCCCAAGCAAAAGCCACTCCCATCAGCATCTGCAGGAAGACGCTAACCCACCCACTTTTTCCCTACCTTCGCCCCATGTCCAAAGAAAAAGACCAACAAGCCATGCTGGAAAAGCTGGGGATCAGCCAGCTCAACCCTATGCAGGTGGCCGCCCATAAAGCCATCGCCGAAGGACCGGAGCTGATTCTGGTCGCCCCAACCGGTACCGGTAAGACCCTGGCCTTCCTGCTGCCCGTCATCGAGCAACTGGACCCAGAACTGGAGGAAGTACAGGCGCTCATCCTCGTGCCCTCCCGGGAGCTGGCCATCCAAATCGAGCAAATTGCCCGGGATATGGGGAGCGGGTTTAAGATCAATGCCGTGTACGGAGGACGGGCGGGCTACAAGGACAAGCAGGACCTGAAGCACCCGCCGGCCATTCTGGTGGGCACTCCGGGGCGGATTGTCGATCATATTGAACGGGAAAACCTGGCGACGGCGCACATTAAAACCCTGGTGCTGGATGAATTTGATAAGTCGCTGGAGACCGGCTTTGAAAAGCAAATGCGGGCTATTATTGAAAGCATACCCTCACTGGACCGGAAAATCCTGACTTCGGCTACGCAGAGCGTAAGTATCCCGGATTTTGTTGGGCTAAAAGCGCCGACCCGGCTACAGTTTGAAGCGGAAGACACCTCGCAGCTGGCACTCAAGGCGGTTGCCGCAGGGGAAGTGGATGAATACGGTACCCTGGCACTGCTGTTGGCTGAAGTTGGGGCCGGCAGAGGCATCGTATTTTGCAGCCTGAAGGATACCCTGCAACAGGTGAGCGTATTTCTGGACCGGAAAAAGATAGCCCACACCTGCTTCTACGGCGGCATGGACCAACTGGACCGTGAGCAGGCCCTTATTCAGTTCCGAAACGGTACGCACCGCATCCTCTTGTCTACCGACCTGGCGTCACGCGGTATCGATATCCCGGAGCTGGATTACATCATCCACTTTGAATTTCCCTTTGATGAAGCCTCCTTCATTCACCGCAATGGACGCACGGCACGGATGCACAGCGAGGGCGCAGCCTACCTGATCAAGCCCCAAAACCGGGATTTGCCCCACTACGCCCGCGAAGCCAAAATGATTACACTCACTGTCGACGGTAAGCTTACGCCCAGCGAATGGGCGACCCTCTACATGCTGGGCGGCCGAAAAGATAAAATCTCCAAGGGGGATATAGCCGGATTGTTCCTCAAGGAGGGCGGACTGAAACCGGACCAACTGGGTGCTATTGAGCTCAAGCGGGACTGCGCTTACATCGCCGTGCACCGTAGTGAGGCAGATAAGATCCTCAAGGTGCTGGACAACAAAAAACTGAAGAAGAAAAAGATCCGGCTGCATTTGCTGGAGCAGAAGAAGTAAGCGCCTGTTTTCCACTGTTCGGCAGCAAAGCTCCTCCTGCCTAAAATAGAATCGGATAGCTCAGGTAAAAGGTTGAGGCATTCAACAAACGCCCTTCCCTAGACACCTGCATTGCTACCATTCAGAACACGAGAGCTACCATTCAGAACATTCCGCCTCTAAAATTTGGAGTGAAAGGGCCTTCACACCTACCTTGAAGGTAAATCAGTATAACTCCATAAGATCAAGCAAATAACACAACGACGACAGTTAAGTAAGGGGGAATAACTTACTTATCTATTTTCGGAGCCAGGCCGCTAGCTGTGACCTGGCTTTTTAACTCCACTCCTAATCCAAGCGAACCCCATGTTTACAACATTCCGCTACCTCATGGTGGCTGTTTTATCCTTTGTATCCGTTTTTGCGATTGCCCAAGCCAACGAAGTCTGCCATGATAACGATTGCTCCCCTTCTTTACAAGCCATCGCACTGAATGCGCCGGAAAATGGCAGCATTACGCCCCAGCGAACTGAGGATTTCAAAAATGCTTACCTGAAAGTAAAGCAGTACCTAAATTCAGTAGCCAGCGACAGCGATTGGCAGCGGAAATACGCCAACAGCGAACTGGGCGGCCGAAGCTGCCTGCGCTTGTACCAACTGGAAAGCTATTTTGGCGATGAGTATGATAAAAACCCGGACTTCAGGGCTTTCATACAGGAGCAAGAGCCAGATGTCAAAGCGTTTAAGGAACGTTGTTTTGAGAGTTCCCGGCGGGCGCTCAACCTCATCCGGCGAATGGAATCGCACTGCCCTGAGGAAAAAGACCGTACCGAGAATTTGGAGGGGACTACACTCACCGCCCTTCCTAATACCTTCATGAAGCTCGGTAAAGAATTGGGCTACTTCGATGAAGAGGGCAACCTGCTCAAACCATTTACGCAGCCTGCTGCAGAACCTGACCCCCAGGAAGCGATCAAACAGCAAAGCAAACGGAAACAGATACAACACCTGGAGGAACAGGTGGCACAACTGCCTGTTGGGCCCGAAACCCAAAATAAAATCGACGACGCCAAATCAGGGTTGGAGAAAGCAAAACCCAGACTGGGCTTACTCAAAGGGGCACTTGCGTTGATGGGCTCCCGGCTGGGGACCTTTCTGCCTGGACCGATAGGGCTGGTCGGTAAAGCCAAAACCCTGAACGATATACTTGGCGTATTAAGCAATTTCAAACCTAAGCTCCCTTTCCCGGGGCTCTTGTCCAAAATCGGCGACCTCTTCCAGCGGGGTAAGAAACTGGGCGAAAAGGCGAGAGCATTGGCTGATCGTTCCAAAAAACTCAAAGACCGGTTTGATCAGGTGCAAGATAAGGCAGCAAAAGCCCAGCAAAAACTACAGCGGCAGGAGGATAAAGCCGAGACATTGGAAAATCAACTCGCTGACCTGAAGCAAAAAAAAGAGGAACTGACAAGAAAGCTGGAGGATAAACCACGCAGTATTCTCGAGGAGCTCCATGATCAGGTTGCTAAGGCAAAAGACGAAGCTGGTAAGCTGGTCGAAGAAGCGAAGAAAGTCAACCAAAAGAAAGACGAGCTGCTGGACGAAATTGCAGAACTGGAACAGCAGAAAAAAGAAATAGAGGATCAACTTGATGCACTGGAGCAGGAAACCGAACAGGTAAAGCAAGAAACCGAACAGCTGGAGGAGGAAGTACAGGCTGCACAACAGGAAGTGGAGCAGGCAAAAGCAAAAGAGGCAAAGCTGGAAAACCTACAGGAGCAAATGGAGGACCTCAAGCCGGAAGACGTCCTTGCTCAGGAACTGAAACTCTGCCGGTCTGACTTCGAGCAAATGCTGGCTGACCTTACCGGAGTCGAGCAAACGCAGGGTAAGTTAAGAACCAAACTGGGCAAACTGCTCTCCAAGCCAGGCAGACTTTTGGATAAAGCTAAAGACCTCAAGCTCTTCCAAAACAGGCTCAAGCTGGGCAAAGAGGGTATTCCGGTAGCCGAAAAAACACTCAGCAAACTGGAAGATCTTTCCCAAAAAGCGACCCTCATCGGGGATATTGCTCAAATTCTGACCGGCAAGGAAACCCGCCTGCAGCAACGGGTCAATGATATCGATGGCAAAATCAGTAACGCCCGTACCTTTTACGATACCCGGATTAAAGACCTGGACCAGCTTCAGAACGACCTGCTCCAACTGGTGGCAGAAAAAACGGGGCTGAACGATAAACTTGATCAGGCTGGCAGCAATATTGCCGGGCTGGAAAATCAAGTCAATGACTTCCTGAACCGCTACCGGCTATTCGATGAAGAAACGGACTGCCTTAGCCTCGAAGAACTCCGGGAAAAACTCCGGGACATTGAACAAGAACAGCAGACCACCGAACCAGAAATCGACGAAGCCCTGGAAGACCTGGAAGCAGCTGAAGAGGAAGCGGAGCAGGTCGAAGAAGCGACCGAAGCCCTAGAACAAGAGATTGAAGAGGAGGCAGAGGTGAAAGAGGAGGAAAAGACCTTACAGGAAGAATACGACACAGATACCCAGCTCGAGCCCGTCACCAAAGAAGAATGGTCTGAAAGCTTTCAGGTGGAGCGCCCCTACTGGGATGCTGTTTTCCACCCCGATGACGAAGTGGTGGAGGGCTATAAAGGCCGCTACTTTGAAGTCCGCCTCAAGGATGCCGACCAAGCCGTAAAACTGCTCTTTGGCGCCGGCGAGTACTTCCTGAGCCGCAATGACTTCCGGGAACGCTACGGGCTAACTGTAGGCACTTTCGTATCAGAAGCCTTGCTTGCGCTGAAAAAAACAGACCGCGAGAAAATCAAAGTCTTTATTCAGGGCAGTGCAGACATCGTAGGGCAGGCTACCTTCAGCGGAAACCTGGACGAAGGCTATTTTTATGATGCCATTACTGTGCTGCCACAGAAGCCAGGAGGTGAGCAATTTCTTGGCACCCCGGAAACCCGGGCAACACCGGCCAGGAACTTCCGAAACGAACACCTCCCCAACCTCCGGGGCCGCTTCCTGAAAGAAATGATTACGGTCTACTCTAAAAAGCTTGAGCCCATACTGCTGGAGGGCAGCGTGAAAGCGGTGAAGGATGAGGCGGACCGGAATGCGGTTATTTACTTGTTCTTGCCGGAGGAGATGCTGGACTAAATCTACACCAGAAGTAAAAGCCTCCCTTAGACATTAGGGCAGATACGTATGCCCTACCATCTGAACTGATTTTACGAGGACCATCAAAGCGCTTCACCAACTATCTCATAACCGAAGCCCCACTAACACCCCAAAACCTAATGGGTACAGCCGATGCGTACAGCTCATTGAACTTGGGGATATCTTAACCGGCGTTTGCGCCTGCATCGTCAATCCAACTGTCCAGCGCTCAGACAGGGGCTTCAGTAAGGCTATATCTACTCGCCCCAACCAGCTTCTGGGTATTTCACCCGCCGGGGCAAGGGTTTGCAGTACACCTTCCTGATTCAAATAGTTGCCGTCCACGTTCAGCCACTGGGAATAGCCGCCACTTGCCTCTAGAGCGAAGGTAACCGCTTTCAGGTTCCAGGTTTTGCCCAACCCAACCCCAACTTCTACCCGCTCGTACTGATTGTACAATTCTTAAAGGGTCGTTTGGGCGCAAACCGGATTGTCGCATCGGCTCTCATTTTCTTCGGTATGTTTGACACCTACGGCGTCAATTAAAAATATTGATTGCTGTTTTTTTTTACTAATAGTCGACCCCTATTGGGGGTCGTACATCAGTAAAAACGAGCTTAAATCTTGGAATCGACCCCAGCGGGGTCGCACTTATCGATCGAAAGATTTACCTAAAAAATTCACGTCAGCTGCGACAATTTGGTTTACGCCCGGTCGTTTCCGTTTCTGTACGGATCTGATCCTCTTTGGTACACTGCCAGAATGCCAGGGCAAGGAAGAGCCCCAGCAGCAGTTTATAACTTTGCATTGGTTTCGATTTTAGCATTTGGAGCCTGTTGGGACTTTAGTAATCGGTCTGCCCATAAGGGTCCGTACCGGGACAAACTGCACTTTTTCGCTTGTACTTCGCCACAAAAACCCTCATCCGTACGGACTCAGGTTTCCGTACCTCGACCAACCAAAAAATTGCTAGTTTTCGACTAGAAGACCAAAATCCCAACACGCTCTTACACAATCCCAATTCGCGCCGCCGCCGTTTTGGGGTTATCGGATTCAAGTTATTCTACAGAGTAGACTAGCTCCTGCACTTCTGTTCTGACCAGCCTCCGGGTTGACTCGATGCGGTCACTGACGCAGATTTCACTCATCCCGGGATACACCGCTTCCCAAGCTTGGCCTTCGTCTTTATCCATATCTTCCCGGGAGTCGTAATTGTCTACGGTGCTGACCTGGCAGGGCAGGCCGTCTCCATTTTTGACGTACGGGTAGAATAGGCCGAGGGTCTGGTCGGGCGTGACGGCACAGTTGCTTGTTTCACCGCCGGCATTATTGCAGCCGATGGCCGGTGGTGAGGATGCCAGCTGTGGCGCCGAGGCCAAGTTGGAAGATGCGGCGGCTAGAAGGAGGGGGTGGTGTTGTTGGTTTTCTCATGATAGGAAGATTTGGTTTTTTGAGTGTTATTTGTCTACTATGGAGCTTATCAGTTCAAGCAACTGTGAGAAGCTCAGCTTTTTCGCCATGAAACGTTTTTCGTGATCGAGCAAAAAGAAAGCTGGGTAGTACCATACATCGTACTTTTGGAGTATGCTAGATTCGCCTGCCATTGCATATTCGGCTTCCCTTTCCCTAGAAATATATACATTTATCCACTGTGCGCCCAGATTCGAATTGATGACTTGTAGCCAATCACCTCGGGTGCCTTCAGTTTCGGAGGCTACTGTATATACTTCAATTCCTTCTGAGGCCCATTCTGCCCGATAAATGGAGTCCATGACAGGAAGGGTCTCCAGGCAATGAGAACAGACCGGATCCCAAAAACTCAAGACAGTGTACTTGGCTTCCACAGCCGAAAGCGCTCGTATCTTCCCTTCTGAGTCTGGCAGCTTGATGTCCGCAGCAGGCGCACCTTGGGTGGTGCCCATAAGCAAGTACGCATAGTCGGTAAGCTGCTTTCTTATTTCAGGCGTCAGCCACGGGTAAGTCTTTGGTGCCACATAATTTTCAAAAAGATGGATGTATACGGCAGATTCCCATTTGAACCTATGGCTGAGACAGCCATACAGCAACTTATCTAAAATCAGGTATTCCATCGTTTCGTTCGCAACAGCTGTGCTCATCATCCAGTCTATTTGTTTGATGACCGAATCGGCATGCCATTCTACCACTTCATACAAGTAACGGTCTAGTTTACTATTGAAAAAAGGCGTATAAGCCAAACGACCATCCCAAAAATCGACTCCGTCCCAAAAATGAGCTTTGCGGTAGTACTTTACGGCGCTCGAATCCGCTGCATTTTCTGGATTGCGAAGCCGTTCTGGGAGGATAGGCTCCTGCATGGCATTCAGCAGCGTACTCAAGAACGAACTCGGATGCTGCTGCATCATAACTGATCGGAATTTCCGGATGTCTTTGTCAATTGCGCGAAGTTGGCTAATGTAAAGTGCTGAATCGGTTTGGGCTTCAGCCGTAGCCAATCCTCCCTGCGCTTCAAGAATTTCTCGTTCCTTGACCGACATGTACTCTTTATACTCCAGCAACAGCTCGTTTTCTGGCGAATTGAGGAATTCAAAGTTTAAGGCTTTACCCTGCTGGTCGAACTCGGCAATAATGGTGAAGCGAGGGTATCCACTGCTGATCAAGAAATCGAAATATTCCTCCCGCCCTTCAATGAAAATTACATAAATACCACCGTTCAGCTTTTCCGTACCAGTGAATTTAGCTTCGCTGTTTTCATCAACGGAAGCAGTGGTGTCAATCCTGAATTCATCTCCGAAAAAGTGCCCTAAAACAATAAAACAATTTTTGTAAGGCTTGCACTTTACAGTGATCTCATAAGCGGTATCAGCTTGACAAACAATGGGGTCGACTGTTGCACTTAACTGTACAAAGCCCGCTATAGTAAAGGCTAAAAGCAAAATGCCCGACAGGTATTTTTTCATAGCGTGGTTTTTAAAAATCACTAACGGCAAGGAAATTTGTGTCTAACGAGCAGATAAAGCATGCCGTTACTCATTTGTATTTATCGCCAAAATCGGGCCAAGAGACAAATTCGCCGCAGACCGGTTTGGTGAATGCGCTGACTACGCCAGTAAGACCGGTAACGTCTACGATAGACACTATGCTTAGCACATCCTGTGCTATGGTCAACTGATTGGTAGAAGCCATTTCGGCCAACTGGATATTGGCCCAATAGGCCTTGAGGTATCGTGCCGTGGCTGGATGGAAATTATCGTCAATTTTTTTATTAATTGCAGTGCTAGTCACCTCTGAGAAATCCTCTGCGTACGCTGTGTAGAAATCCATAGCGGAGGTGTATACCGCTTGCGTCACTTCGTGTGCATCCTTTACTGTGCTGTAAGTTTCTCTAGCCAGCTTCCCGTTTTTGGAGTTGTAGGCTTTTTTTACTACTGTAACGCCCTTTTTGCCCGTTTCGACTACCTTGTCCATTTTGTTCACCGCAGAGATTAAGGCCTTTCCTACCTTCGTTGAGGAAGTCAGGGTTTTACCGGCAAACTTCACGGTCTCCCCAGCTGCTTTTGTACTCGCTGTGGCAGGAGAGGCCATGCCTAGTGTAGCAATGTTTACCGCTACCATGGCCACTGAGAACACTTGGTCAAAAGTTGAGCTTGCGCATTCCGTATCATCTTTGGCACAGCCAGCGCCACAGTTTTTCCAGCCCGGGTCGCAGTCTTGCCAACATACCGGCCCCACCCCGTGATAACCTGTATTGCACTTCGGATAGCACAGCCCGGCAGGCCCGCCCGTTTCATCCCGAATAGTACCTGGTGGGCACGTGCTCAATTCACCGACACCCCGGCCGTAGGAATGCTTGGTACAAGACACGCCGATATCGGCGCCTAAGTGCGGCGGGCAGTCCGGAGAACAAACGCAGCAACCGACAGCATGATAGCCCGATTTGCACTTGGGGTAGCACATGCCCCCATTCATCTCTTCATTGCGTTTGCAGGTAATCGTAGCGCTGGTAACTTGAAGCTCCCATAACCAGAAGGCTCTATTGTCACACCAAGCTGCAGTGCCTACGCCCCGCTGCCAAAACCCCTTCGGGCACTTGACATCCGGAAGCCGGCCGGCCCCACGGCCATAAGGTGCCGGTTTGGCGCAAAAGGCTCCATCGTCACGGAAGCCACTCGGGCAGTCCTGCCAGCATACGGGCCCCACACCATGGTAGCCTGTATTGCACTTCGGGTAACAAAGCCCGGCCGGCCCACCAGTTTTATCCTTTTCCAGAGAGCTATTCGCACAGTCGCTTGGAATTTCTCCCACCCCTCTAGGGTAGCTGCGCCGATAGCAGTACGGCAGACGTTCTTTCTCTACCTCGTACTTTATCCATTTCATGACCGCCGTAATGTCCTGCGGGTGCATATCCGGCACATATTCATAGATGGTGTCGCCGGAAACTTCATAGGTCACCTCTGGGACAACGGCAGGCTCAGCCGTCGGCTTAGTCCCTGGATTGACGGTTGCCTCCGTTTCTTGCTCAGTGGGCACTGGAACCCTAACTGGTGTTTCCGCCCGCTGGTCTTTAAGCGTACCGCAACTGGAAACAATAAGTGCTAACAAGACGATGATTAAATTTTCTCGTAGTCGCATGTTGATGTTTTTCGTTAATTTGATAAAGGTTTAGTACAGCTGCAAAGATGGCATAGCCACTCGCACCCGTTTCTCAAAAAGCTGGACAGGATTCGCAAAAGGCAAAAAGGAAGCAAAATCGCCAATCCAGCAGTATGGGGAGGAATCTGATCATTCCATTTTACTAATGGCTTTTACATAGCGGAGCGACTGCCCGCTCAGGCGCACGAAATACAAGCCCGCTGGCTGGGTGCTTAAATCCAACGCTACCGGCTGCCCCTCAGCGAAGACCTCCCGCCGGAGCACAGATCTTCCCTGTACATCCAGCACCTCCAGATCGTAGGTGCTGCCCACCGGAAAGATATCTTTAGTCTCTACGTAGAACCAGTCCAAAGAGGGGTTAGGATAGACTGTAATGGTCTCGGTAATGCCGACTTCCGCGCTGGTGCTTGTGCTCAGGTCACTCCAGGCCATCACATCATCAAAATACCAGTATTCGGTATCGCTGGTGTAGCTGGGCCCCCAGTGATTATGCGTGAACCTTAGCCGCTCATAGACGCCGCCAGGTCTCCCGCTGAAATCGAAAACCAGTTGAACCCAGGTATTGACATCCTCAGGACCATACTCCACAAATATTCTGTATCTATCCACACCCGGGGGCAAGTCGACATCGTCCAACATGAAACTGACCGCCCCGGTATCGCTGCAAAATACTTTTCGAGTCATCACAGGATAGAGGTCCAGCGGGATTTCCGGCACGTCAGCTTCTACCCCCGCCCAGCGCGGAGCGATAGCTGGCTTATACACCAGGCCAACGCTGTCGCTCATGTTGATTCCGGAAGGAGAAGGATTGGGAACCTCCTCAAATACAGCATCATTATGCGGAACGAATTCCAAATCCCGGGTATCAAAGTCTACATATAGATACGATTCCGTTATATCAACCGGAAGTTCATAGGTCTTGGTGCCACAGGAGGTCGCAACCGCTACGCTGATGAGGCCGGAACTCGTCCCGAAGTCAACCTGTATAGAGGGAGTGCCTTGCCCGGAGAGGATGCTCGCATCAGCGGGGATCGACCAGGTAAAGGTATCGCCTGCATCCTCCTCAATAGAATACGTCTGGTTGTTCGTATTGGGGGGCACGTACGATTGGCCGCTCATGGGATAGGTCCGCAGCGCTACGGTCAGGGTGTCGCTGAAGGTCTCGCCACAGGTGCTGTTGAAAGCGACGACCACTTCTCCCGGATCGCAGCCCCAGTCCACCACAATCTCGTTACCGTCTTGTCCGGAGACAATGCTGGCACTCGCTGGTACTTCCCAGGTAAAGGCGCCAGCACTTGCTTGCGGAAAGGCGTATGTAATACCCATTTGATTCTCAGTGACAGTTTCCGGACCCGATAGAGTAGGCGTCACAAAGTCGGGCACGGTGTAAACCAGGTTCGCGCTGTCACAAGGAGTTTGTAACTCGAGGGAAACATCGCCGGGAGTACAGCCCCAGTCCACGGTGATTGCATGAGTGCCCTGCCCAGAGGTAATGGTTGCATCCGCAGGTACTATCCAGTTATAATTAGCGCCGTCAATGTCAGGGGCCTGATAGGAGCGCCCTGCCGCCTCTACCGTGGGTTGCTGGCCCTCGATCCTTATTCTATCCGGCCGGTTATACACCCGTACGTAATCCACCTCCAGGGTCTGCGGCAGCACGGCAGGGTCCACATCTCCCGGCCAGTTTCCGCCCAGGGCTAGGTTAATGATGAGGTAAAAATCTTCCTGGAAAGGCGCCCAGGGGCCAATATCATCGGGTGTGAGCTGATGGTATTGGATACCATCTATGAACCATGTGATGGAATCCGGCTCCCATTCCATGGCGTAGACGTGGAAATTGTCGGCCAGTATCTGGCCCGCAGGCAGGTCATAATATCCAGATTCATTGTCGTACGGCATACCGGTATGAACGTTGCCCACAAGCTGACCCGGATTGCTTCCGATCATCTCCATGATATCCATTTCCCCACTTCTGGGCCAGATGCCATAGACCGATTCGGTCGGGAGCATCCAGAAGGCGGGCCAAACCCCCTGCCCCTGCGGAAGCCTCATCCGGGCCTCAAAGCGGCCGTAGCGGAAGTCAGCTTTTCCCTGGCTTATGATCTTGGCGGAAGTAAAGTCACTAAAAGCAATGCTATCCTCCCGCCCGGTAATGACCAGCAAGCCATTTTCTACCTTGATGTTTTCGGGCGCGTCAGTATAGAACTGCCACTCATTGTTTCCCCAGCCACATAAATCCGGACAACCGTCTCCGAGGTCGTAGCTCCAATTATTGGTGTCCAGGGCCGTGCCGTCAAATTCGTCGGCCCAGATGAGTTCCATGCAGGGCTGCGCCTGTATCTGCGCGGGGATGCTGGTCAATAAACAGCTGAATAGTAAAAACCTAATTATTCGGTCCATGCGGTTCATAGCTCAGTTGTTGTTTGGAAGATAGAAAAGAAAGATGGTGTGATTTGAGTAGTAAAATGCTTTGCTGCAATATCGGCCGTGCAGTGAAAGCACTCCTTCACTTATTCCCCATAGGACAGGAAATCTTAGCACCTATTTTGCACAGGCCATCTTAAAAACCAAGTAAATAATTGATAAACAACTACTTGCGTATATCACTAGGGGGATAACCAAATTCCTCTGAAAAAACCCGGCTGAAGTAGTTAGGGTCACTGAAACCTACGTTGTAGGCCACTTCTGAAACGTTGAGATCGCTGTTCTCCAAAAGTGTAGCCGCCCGTTGCAGGCGAATGAGCCGGATAAATTGGCTAGGGGTCTTTCCCATCAACGCCTTGAGTTTCCGGTTGACCTGGGTGTTGCTGAGGTTGGCAGCCCGGCAGAGGTCGTTAACCCCTAGTTGGGAATCGTCAATGCGCTCCTGGACGGTATGGATAAGCTTTTGCAAGAAGGCCTCATCCGGATTGGGGGCTTGTTGTTGAGCAATATTCTGGATGAGATGCTTGTCGCCGGAATAGCGGTCTTTCAGGGCTTGCCGAAGCTCGCGCAGTTTTTCCAGCCGGATGAAGAGTTCTTCCTTTTCAAAGGGCTTCGTCAGATAGGCGTCCGCCCCGCCCCGAAGGCCCGCGAGCCGATCCTCTTTACTTGAACGGGCAGTCAGCAGAATAATCGGGATATGGCTGGTCCGTTCGTCCTGCTTCAGCTGCTCGCAGACTTCGTAACCATCTTTTTCCGGCATCATAACGTCGCTGATCACAATATCCGGGACCAATTCCTGTACCCGCTCTATGCCGGTCTGTCCATTGCGCTCAATATGAATATGGTACTGGCTCTGCAGCAGGCCCGAGATGTAGGTGGCCACGTCTGCGTTGTCTTCGATGAGGACGAGGATGGGCCGGTCCCCTTCCTTTTCGCTTGCCAGCGAAGGCGGTGAAGGATGGAGTGTCCCTACAGGCACCGTAGGATCGACCTTTTCGGGCGCATAGGGCATCAGGGGAGCCTGATGGCTAATAGGCAAGCAAACCGTAAAAATGGTCCCCTTACCGGCTTGGCTAACCACAGCAATCTCTCCGTTCATTAACCCAACCAGATCCCGGGTGAGAGACAAGCCAATGCCTGTACCCTCTCCCTTTCGTGTGGAGGAGGTATCTACCTGGTAGAAGCGGTCAAAGATATGAGCCAAATGGGCTTCGGCTATCCCAATACCGGTATCCTGCACCTTGAGTTGGAGCGAATCCTGGCCTTTGACCGTTCGCCGGGCCGCGTGAAGCACTACCTTTCCTTCTTTTGGTGTGAACTTCAGTGCGTTGGAAAGCAGGTTGTACACGATATGCTGGATTTTAGCTTCGTCATAGTCCATCACTAATTCCTCAACTTCGGGATAAAACAGCAGACGAATCTCTTTTTCCTCAGCCATGGAGAAGAAGGATTCCGTCAGATACTGAAGGAAAGGGATGATGTCACCCTGCAACAGGTCCAGCTGTAGCTTGCCCGACTCTAGCTTGGAGAGGTCCAGCATCTGATTGATCAGGCGGAGGAGGTTTTGGCTATTACGGCGGATCAGTTCGCGCTGCTGGCCATGCCCCCGGATCTGCTCGGCCATCCCAAGGATTACCGTCAGCGGGGTGCGAAACTCATGGGTGATGTTCGCGTAGAGCCGCGCCTTGGCTTCGTCCAGTTCCTGAAGCTGCAACGTCTGAGCCTCGGCAGCCTCAGCCCGCAGGTTGACCTCACGCAAATGGGCTCGGGCGCGTTCCGCACGGATCAGGCGGCGGCGCTGCAACCGATCGGTCGCAAAAAGGGCACCCACGATCAACACTCCATAGGCGATGAAGGCCCAAGGCGTTCGCCACCAGGGTGCAAGGATAACAACCTCCAGTCGGGCAGCTTCAGCACTCCAAACCCCATCCGGATTAGCGGCCTGCACCTGGAAGGTGTACTGTCCGGGCGGCAGGTTGGGATAAATGGCGGTGCGTTGTGTCCCCACCGCGCGCCACTCCGTCTCATAGGGCGTAAGTTTATACCGGAAGCTATTGTCTGCCGGGCGCTCAAAGTGCAGCCCGGCGAATTCAAATGTAAGGTCATTCTCATCGTGAGAAAAGATAGCTTCTCTGCCTTCAATCTGGTAGTGGTTGGCGTGGGCACCCGGACGCACCTCAAACATCTGATCAAATATCTCTAAACTGTGGATAACGGGCCGGGGCGCCACGGAGTCAACAAAAATCCGGCTGGGATCAACCTGAAGAATACCCCCATTCCCTCCAAATAAAAGTTTGCCGTTGAGCAAAGCAATTGCGGCCTGTGGATAAAACGTGTAGATGGGCGGTGCCTGAGTAGGCTTAAACGTCCGGATAACGGTGTTACCTTTCTCCATCCAGGCGATGCCTTTATTCGTCGCTATCCACAACCGGCCCTCCTGATCGGTGATAAGGCTTCGGATCAGGCTCCCCGGCAATCCATCTTCCCTGGTGAATACCGTATAGTCTTGAGTGACCGCGTTAAACTTTATCAGCCCCAGACTATTGGAGCCCAGCCATAGCTCATCAGGCCCAAGATTCAAAATAGTCTCAATATTATAGCCGGTTAGCACTGCTTCTGTCTTACGGGACTGAACATTAAGCCGGAATAATCCGCTGGGCGTCCCCAACCAGACCATATCCTGCTGGTCAGGTACAATGTCCAGCACCTCCTGAAAGGGCGCGGACAATTGCCGGGGAAGATCTGTGGTGAGGTCTGATTGCGCATCCCAGTAAAAAAGCCCTTTTGGGGTGCCTACCCAAATCGTACCCGCCTCATCCTCATGGATAACATTAACCGGAAAACTAAGCTGGGGGTCAGGCCTGGCGAGGATAAGAGAACGCTCCTTCTCAAGGTCTACCTGAACAAGACCGCGTTCATTGGTACCCACCCAGAGCTCACCAGGGCCTGGCTTATGCAGCGAGAGCCCCATTGAGGACAGCCCACCCTTGTCCGGTAATTTCTGCCCGAGTTCAAACAGTTGGCGCTCCCCCTTAGCACTGTTGAGACGCTCCAGCCCGGCCCAGGTGCCCGCCCAGATTTGGCCCTGTTCATCCAGCAAGAGCGCCTCTACATGCAGATCATGCAATTTAGGCTGCCCGTTCTCACCATGCCCAATAACCTCAAAAGCCTCAGGCTGGGGACGGATATGATTTAGGCCATTCCAGGTACTTACCCAAAGCCCCTTTTGGGCATCTTCGAAAAGAGACCAGACAGCCAGGTCAGTAAGGCCGCCATTTGCTCCTGCCCCCTGGCTAAAATGGGTGATGGCCCCGGTCTTGAGGTTATAGCAATCCAGCCCACCCAGAAAATTTCCAATCCAAAGGTTCCCATGGGTATCTTCATGAAGAAAGCGCACCCCACCGGGATCCGGGCTATTTCGCCCATTACGCAGGGACTGTTCAAAAAGGCGACGCCCGTTCGGATGATCCTCCGCCGGATAAAAACGATCTGTTTTCCGATCCAGAAATTGTACGCCCCCTGCCCAGGTAGCTACCCAAAATACGCCTGCCTGATCTTCATACAAGCTGATGATCTCATTGTGCGCCAGGCTGTATGGATCATCCGGGTCGTGCAAATACCGGATAAAGCCATCATGATCCGGGTCATACCGGTTCAGCCCACCATAATTGAGCTCCCAGTCAAAGGGAGACCCCATCCCTATCCAGAAGTCACCGGACCTGTCAAGATAAAGCCGGCTGGGATTGTTGGCAGTCAGGCTGTAAGGGTCCTCCGCCCGGGGAAGATACCTTACAAAAGCATCCGTTTCAGGGTCATAGCGGCTCAAACCACCCAGTCCCTTGCCCATCGCTACCCACAGCCGCCCCTGAGCATCCTCCTGCATATCTATTACCATAAGGCCCGAAAGGCTCGTCGTGTCTTCAGGATCATGATGATAATGATGAAAGGAATCTGTTCGGGGATCGTAGCGGTTTAGGCCATTCCAGGTGCCAACCCATAGGGTGCCGACCTGATCTACATAAATTTTTTCTACGGTATTATCAGACAGGGAGCGGCTGTCTTCCGGATCATGCTGGTAAAGGCGCAGGGTATAGCCATCGTAACGATGGAGCCCCTCCTGAGTACCAATCCAGATATACCCCATAGTATCCTGGGCAACAGAAATGACTTTATCAGCCGCCAGGCCATTTGCCGGCGTAAAGTGCTCTATGGAAACCCGGGCTTTCGTTCCTGATGAGTAAGGTACCTGAGCCTCCGCTTGCTTTTGGACAAACAACAAAACGAGTGCTACCCAAAGCTTGATGGATAAACAGGGGTTTCTCGTTTTGAATGATGTGGAATCCATAAAGGTGTTTTAACTCCAATCCACATCAAAGATACAAAGTCCTTTAGCCCTATTTTTACTTAAATTGGAAAGGTTGGTTTACCGAAAGTCTTATTATCTGGACAAGAAGCTTTAATACCCATTCTGACCTGCATCACAGGAAGCAAAGGCAGATGAACACCTCCTACTCCTCATCCTCCACCCGCAACGACAGTACCCCCGCCAAAATCATACTCGCCCCACCCACAATCAGGGCATAAATCGCCAGCCCGTCGAAGAAGTAGCCTACGATAAAGCCGAGGATGGTCGCCGCCACAATCTGCGGAATGACAATGAAGAAATTGAAAACCCCCATGTAGTAGCCCATCTTGTCGGCAGGCAGGGCACCAGCCAGCATAGCGTAGGGCATCGACAAAATGCTCGCCCAGGCAATACCAATACCGATCATAGGCAGCAGGAGCAGGTCCGGGTTGCCCAGAAAGTAAATGGAAATGAGGCTGAGCCCGCCAATCACCAGACAGACCATATGCGTGAAGCGCCGGCTGGTGCGTTTGGCAAGCCAGGGCAGTCCAATGGCTACTACCGCAGCAATACCATTGTAGACGGCAAACAGCAAACTTACCCAGTCTGCGCCTTCATTGTAGGCTGCGGAGGTCGCATCGGTAGCGCCGTAAATGTGGCGGGTCACAGCCGAGGTGGTGTAAATCCACATGGAGAACAGGGCAAACCAGGAGAAAAACTGCACGACCGCCAATTGTTTCATAGCGGTGGGCATACGCAGCAGGTCACTCATGATGGTCACGAAGCCGTTCTGGTAATTGCCCTTACGCATCATCCCACCGGCAGCCAGCCAAAGCAAGCCCACGGCTACCAGCATGGCCGCCAGGACATATAGCTCTTTGTTCAAATCAGCCTGTACCAAACCGATAACCGAAATAATACCCAGACCCGCCGCAATGCCGCCCGCCCGGTTCATCATACCGCCCCGCTGCTGCAGTTCGCCCGACGAAAGCGCTTCGATAGGCACTTCGTCTTCTCCGGTATCGTCAAACTGTTTCAGCTGCTCCGGCGGGTATTCATGGGAGCGGAAGACCGTCCACAGTACGGCCAACAGGAAGACCATAGCGCCCAGGTAGAAGGACCACTTTACGGAATCGGCAATTTCACCCTCAGCGGCAATATTGCTCACTCCGAACCAATTGGTCAGCACCCAGGGCAGCATGGAGGCAATGACCGCACCAGTCCCGATGAAAAAGCTCTGCATCGCGAAACCGGTGGTGCGCTGCTCTGAAGGCAGGTTGTCCCCCACAAACGCCCGGAAAGGCTCCATGCTGATGTTGATGGAAGCGTCCATGATCCACAACATACCGGCTGCCGCCCACAGGGTTGGCGAATTGGGCATAAAGCATAAGGCAATGGAGGCCAGAATAGCACCAACGAGGAAGTAAGGCCGGCGGCGCCCCAAGGTCGGATGCCAGGTACGGTCGCTGAAGTACCCTACAACAGGCTGTACCAAAAGCCCGGTAAGCGGTGCCGCAATCCAGAGGATGGGAATCTGCTCTACATCAGCCCCAAGCGTTTCAAAAATCCGGCTGGTGTTCGCATTCTGAAGCGCAAATCCAAATTGGATGCCCAGGAAGCCGAAGCTCATGTTCCAGATTTGCCAGAAGGTTAGGCGGGGTTTGGAAAGGCCCTTAGCTGCCGGTGTGGTTGTTGATGCCATATGTTTTTTGTTCGTTGGTTGCTGTTTTAAGCCTTGGGCAGGGATTCCAGTATGCCTTTCAGCCCTTTGCGCACTCGTTTCAACCGCTTGATCATCTCTGCTTTTTCTTCCTCCCTCTTCAGGTGGCGGCGGATTTCCTGCCGGGCGCCATCAATGGTGAAGCCTCGTTCCTTAACCAGCTCATAGATCAGCTGCAACTGCTCCAGGTTTTGGGGTGTAAAACGGCGCTCGCCTTTACTGTTCTTGTGCGGCTTCAGAAAATCAAACTCCCCTTCCCAAAACCGGATCAATGACTTCGTCACCTCAAACAGCTCCGCCACTTCACCGATAGTGTAGTAGCGCTTCATGTGGTCCGGATCATCAAAAATGGGCAGCTTTTTCATGGAAGTCGTTTAACAAAGTCACCGTTTCAAGGTAAGAAAAAAGCTTTACTTACTCAGCTTTTCCCGCAGCAACTGATTCGTCATCTTGGGATCGGCCTTGCCGCGGGAGGCTTTCATCACCTCTCCCATAAAGAAGCCAATCAATGCCTTTTTGCCTTTTCTATAACGGGCTGCCTCGTCCGGATTGCCGGCGATCACCTGATCGATAATGCCTTCCAGGGCGTTGGCATCGGAGTTTTGGAGGAGGTTGAGGGATTGGGCCAGCTCAAGGGGCGCTGTTTCAGGAGATTCCAGCATCGCCGGGAACAATTGCTGATAGGCTGCGGTATTCGACACCTTGCCTTCTTCTATCAGTGCCAGCAGGCGGGCCAGTTGATCAACGCCGAGTGGGAAAGCCGACAGCTCAATACCGGCTTCATTGCAGTAAGGCAATACCTTGTTGATCATCAGATTGGCAGCAGCCTTGTACAAATCGGTGTGCTGCGCCAGTTCCAGGAAAAAGAGGGCAGGCTGTTGTTCCTCCGTGAGCAGGTTGACATCGTAAGCCGGAAGCCCGTACTTCTCAGACAGGCGTTCCCGCAGCTGCCAGGGCAAAGCAGGCAGCTCCTGATGATAGCGCCTCAGGTCATCGGCATCCACTATGATGGGTGGCAGGTCAGGCTCCGGGAAGTAGCGATAGTCGTGCGCATTTTCCTTGTCCCTCAGGGGGGAAGTCCGCCCTGTATCCGGATCAAAATTCAGGGTTTCCTGCCGCACTTCGCCTCCGCTTTCGATCAGGTCAATCTGCCGCTTCACTTCGTATTGGATGGCACGGCGGGCATAGCGCATGGAGTTGAGGTTCTTAATCTCACAGCGCTCCCCAAATGCCTGCTGCCCCTTTGGGCGCACCGAGACATTCACATCACAGCGCAGAGAGCCTTGTTCCATATTCCCATCCGATACCCCAAGATAGCGCACCAACTGCCGCATCGCGGTCATGTAGGCATCCACTTCTTCTGCGGAACGTAGATCAGGCTCCGAGACGATTTCCAGCAAAGGCACGCCGGCCCGGTTGAGGTCAATCTGAGAATAGGGTCCATCGGTTTCGTGTATGGACTTGCCGGCATCTTCCTCCATGTGGATGTGGTGGATGCGGATGGCCTTCTCTCCGGCTTCCGTCGTAATCTTCAATTGCCCGCCTATACAAATGGGCTTGCGGTCCTGCGTGATCTGATAGCCTTTCGGCAAATCGGCATAGAAGTAGTTCTTGCGGTCAAAGGCATTGACCATATTGATCTTGGAGCCCAGCGCAAGCCCAAGTTTGATGGCGTATTCCACCTGCTTTTTATTTAGACGGGGCAGGGTGCCGGGATGCCCCAGGGAAACAGGGCTGATGTGCGTATTCGCAGGCGCCCCAAAGGCGGTGGCGTCTCCGCAGAAAGCTTTGCTTGCGGTATCCAGTTGTACGTGGACTTCCAGACCGATGACGGTCTCGTACTGATCGTAAGGCATATCTAGACGGATTCTTTGCCTGTAAATGTACGACGGTAAGCTCAGAACGTCAAAGTCGTCAGCACTGCAGTAAGGATTAGGAAGAAAGTAAATAACGTCAGATAAGCGAAATTGATAATACAAAACTTGGTAAAGGTCTTGATCCTGCCCTGCCGGTAAAACCGCCGCATGGCCTTGTACAAGTATAGCATGATACCCAGCATCCCCAGTGGAATGGCTACTTCACCGGACTCAAAATAGCCCGGAAACCAATAGGCCAGCATCAATAACAACGATACCAGAAGGAAGGCAAAAGCATGGTAATGAAAACTAAAGACCAGGTGCTCCACATAGTAGTGCCCCCGCCGGATGTAGAGCAGCTTCAGGATCAGGGCAAGCGCGGGCATCATCAGCGCCACCATCCAGATCAGCTTACCCAGTGCAAAACGGGTAAAATCGCCGCCTTCCCGGTTGAGCTTGGCAATTTGCCGAACCTGCAATTGATGCCAAAACCCTTCCACACCATAAGCGCCCGGCAGGCTATCCAGCGGCACTTCAATCAAATCCTGCTTGGAAACGGGTAGATTAACGGATTCGAAAGTCCCGAATTTATTACTATTGGTAAAATATACCAGATTAAAACTGTCTTTGCGAGGGTCTTCCAGCTTAGCCTCCAGGGTATCTAAAGCCTCCTTTAGCTGCGGCACTTGAGCGTATTGGGCTTCCAGGTTTGCCCGTACAGTATCCAGGTCGGTGCGGAAATCACTGTAAAAGGCCTCATACCGCGTCTCATTGGCCATATCGTCCATCTGATCTTCCAGCTGCCCAAACGCCAGGTAGCCCAGTACCGCAAAGTGGATCACCGCCATTACAAAAAACAAACGGGTGGGCGGCACATAGCGTTTCTGCTGCCCCCGGAAGTAGGCTTCGGTAAGCTTACCGGGAATAAAAAGCGCTCCCAGGGTCTTGAAGATTTTAGAATCGATATTGAGTATGGATTCAAAGAAATCACCGATCAATTGCCAAAAGGTCACCTTCCCATCGGTGTATTTCTGACTGCAATGACTACAGTACTCCCCATGCTCCGGTAGCGGGTAGTAACAGTTGGGGCAGTATCGTTGAGACATGGCAAGGTGGTTATACACTTAACGGCCCCGGCTACGTAACGTGCCGGATTTGTTTTATTTTATTGAATCTAAGCTCAATGGATGACCAGGATGCATCAAATCTATCAAATTTGGCTGATTACTCTTAAAAGATTCCAGTCTAGAGTTAATTGGAAATTATATACTCTCTCTTTAATGCCATAAAGATACGATCACCTCACATGCCTGATACGATTTGATACGAAAATATTCGATTTTGATACGATCTGGCACCCAACAAAGTGGTCGCCTACTAGCGTTGACAGCCAGCACGGGGAACGATAGATATTCGCCCGGAGGCTTAACCCACAATAAAAATAGGCAATCCCTCCCAGAATCAGGCATGCTTTTCGATGAAGGCCTTCAAATATCCGGTCACTGTTTTCGGCTGCTCAATGACAACGGCATGCCCTGCCCCGGGAATTTCCGTGTAGGTGGCGTTGGGGATATGCGCTTCCATGATGCGGCTGTAGGCCGGGGTCTTGAGCACATCGCTACCGGCTCCGATGAGTAAAGTCGGGCAGGAAATCGCGCCGAGCGACTCCGGCGACATGTGAAAGCCCAAAAAGGCATCGCACAAGCGCACAAAGCTGGTAAAAAAGTCGTCCGGCAACTTACCAAATTCCGCCTTCCGGCTATCGAAAAAGGTGCCGGTACGTTCTAAAAAATCCCCACTGTAAGAACAGGTTGCCACAGCATCGTAGAGCAATCCGCGGTCCACCTCAGCCAGGTCGCGCCAAAGCCGGACCTGACGCTTAAGCAGCGCATCAGACCAGGGCACGGATGCAATAACAGAAAGGGACTGCACCCGCTCCGGAAAGGCTTTCGCAAACAGTAGCCCTACCTCGCCTCCGTAGGACGTTCCAATAAGATGGCAGCGCTCCAGCTCCAATGCATCCAGCAAAGCCTTTAAGTCGGCAAGGTGGCCTGCCATTGACCAGTCTTCCGGAAACACTTTACTGCTGTACAATTGCCCCCGGAAGTCATGCAACAGGCAGGGATATATTTTGGAAAGCGGGCCCGATTGCCCCTTCCATGACCGCAGGTTCATCAGAATCCCGTTGAGGAAGACCAGCGGGGCACCGTCTCCATCGGGCTGCCAGTCATAGGCCAGCCGGCTGCCATCAGACAGGGGCAGGTTTTCCATACCGGGCATTATTGTTTTTTGCTCAGCGTGCCGTCTTCACCCAGAATCAGAGGCGACTCGGGGAAGTCTGCGGCGTTGAGGCGCTGCAGGGTCTTGATCGCCCGGTTTTGGGCGTCTACTTTAGGGCCGTGGTTGTAGCTTTGGTAGACCGGCGTAACTTTGCCGCCCACAAACTTCCCTTCCGCATCCACCTCGACTTGCACCAGAGGGGCAATCCCGGCTTCTCCCCGAAGGTTGAAGCGGCCATAGGTGCAAAAGTTACCGAGGCTGTAGCAAATCAGACGGTCATTGTACAGCTCCATCGCACGGGTCACATGAGGCCCATGCCCAAAGATGATATCCGCACCGGCATCCACCATAGCGTGGGCAAATTCGTATACGTTGCCGCGGTTCTCACCGTAGTAGGTCTCGCGGGCGCGTGGAACATGCTGATGCTTGGCGCCTTCCGCTCCCCCATGGAAGGAAACGATGACCACATCGCATTCGGCTTCGAGTTTGCCCACGATTTCCCGGGCTTTGGCGTAGTTGTGAATGCTTACCGTGCCTGAGTTGGGCGCAAAAGCCGCCATGCCCACCTTGAGCCCGTTCCGCTCAATGATAGCGTACTCGTCTGAGCCAGCCAGACCAGCATAGGCAATACCCACCTCATCCAGTACTGCCTTGGTGCGATTACGGCCCGTCAGCCCAAAGTCGCCGGAGTGGTTATTGGCAATACTGAGGAAGTCGAAACCCGCCTTTTGAAAGTGCTTCGCGTAGCTCTCCGGAGAGCGGAACACATAACAGGCATCCGGGTTGTTGCAGCGCTTGGCGGTGCCGCCCTCATCCAGGATAGTGCCCTCCAGGTTGCCGAAGGTGACATCTGCATCCCTGAGCAAATCTTCCACGTGCGCCAGCATCGTTGCGCCGCCCTGTGGGGGCAGATAGGAGGCTGACGGATAATTGGTACCGAGCATCATATCCCCTACCCCAACAAAGGTATAGGTGGATGGCGCAACGGGTGCCTGCACAGCCTGTGCGGTATCCGCCGGTATCGTATCCTGAACCACCTTGGCCAGGGTAGCCCTGCTTTCTGCATTCGTATTCGCTTCTGCCTGACAGCTGCTCAGCATCAAAAAAGCGAGCAGTGTCATAATCTGATGTGGTGCAAAGCAAAAAAGACCTCCTGAACGGAAGCCTTTTTTGCGGCCAGATGATAATCGTGCCATTAAGTATATTTTCCTGATTGTTTAATCAAATGATTGGTTTGGCATTTCCGCCGCACGGACCAGCTCCTGATACTCCTCAGGCGTCAATCCATCCATACAATAGTGAATAGGGTTGACTTTTTCGCCATTCACCGTAACTTCATAGTGGCAGTGAGGCGCTGTAGATGCGCCTGTATTGCCCACCAGACCGATCTGATCACCGCGTACCACCATATCGCCCTCCTTGACATCAATGCGCTTCATGTGCGCATAGAGGGTTTGATATCCGTAGCCGTGGTCAATGATCACCCGGTTGCCGTATCCGGTGCCCCGCCCGGCTTTGATCACTTTACCTGCACCGGTAGCCTGAATTGGAGTACCTTTTGGTGCTGTAAAGTCGATACCATAGTGCATCTTGGGTATTTTGTAGATCGGATGGATGCGCCGTCCAAAACCAGAAAGCAAGCCAACCTTGCGTGCCAGCTTATCAGAACGGACAGGCTTGATAGAAGGAATAGCGGCAAGCATTTTTTCCTTCTCTTTAGCCATATTAAGGATAGTATCGAGGGAGCGGGACTGAAGGTCGAGCTGACGCTTCAGCATGTCCACATCCTGAGAAACTTCAGCCATAAGATCTCCTGTAGAAAACTGACGAAGGTTCTCGTACTTATCGTGACCGCCAACGCCGCCTTCCCAGACCCCCTCATCGATAGGGTCCATTCCGAAGACCATGCGGTGCGCATAAGCATCGCGCTCCTGTACGCCATTGAGGACAGTACGAAGCTGTCCCAATTCTTCCTGCAGTTCCTTGTAATTTTCCTCCATGAACTTGATCTCCTGCCGGAGCGCCCGTTCCTGTGGGGAAGGCAGCCATTTATCAGCTGCTACTTTGAGGAAAAATGCAGCAACAACGACTGCACAAGTAAACCCAAGCCATCTCAACACTTTCTGCGTCGTCGTCTCCTCTACTTTTTCGTATCGGAGCGTCTGCGTGTTGTAAACAAATTTTTCTTTTCCCATGCGTGTTATGTCTTAGCCAAATGAAACCAAAAGTCAGTTGTCAAATCCAATGCCATGCCGGCACTTTTTTGAGTAAATAGTTACTGAAATTTAGGTTCCCCCCGCAAGCACACTTTGTGTTCCCTCCAAAAGTGGCTTAACGTAGCTTGTGTTCGTTCTCAGTTCCCGGTTCAGCTTTTACCGGGCAGCGCCAAATGTAACTGCCACTTTTGGCATTACAAAACGTAGCGAACTACTTTTGCACTTTTTGTAATCAAAAAACGAAACCTTGACCCATGTGTTTACAAAATAATGAAACTCAATCCATGCAAAATACATGTCTCGAAGGGTAAATGGGGTTGAGTGTATATAGCAAATTGGGTAATCAGAGGATTGTTCATCCTGTTCATGGGTAGGATTCGGTTTTACCGATTCACAAATATGCGCAAACAACTTAGGAAATCATCATTATTTAAGAATATTTAACATTTCCTTTTCCTGCAATAAATAGCCGTTCGGAGCTTTCCAAAACTGCAGACTTACTGCTATCTTCGCCCCTTCAAAAGCAAGAAATACATGACCGCACAAGAGATCAGACAGGCTTTTCTGGATTTTTTTGAATCGAAAGGGCATAAAATTGTCCCTTCAGCTCCTATCGTCAGCAAGGATGACCCGACCCTGATGTTTACTAATGCCGGGATGAATCAGTTCAAAGATTACTTCCTGGGCAACCAAACGCCCGAAGTGCCGCGTATTGCGGATACGCAAAAGTGCATGCGGGTATCCGGTAAGCACAACGACCTCGAAGATGTGGGCCGCGATGGTACCCACCACACGATGTTCGAAATGCTGGGCAACTGGTCCTTCGGCGATTATTTCAAAAAGGAAGCCATCGCCTGGTCATGGGAACTGCTAACCGAGGTCTACAACATCCCCAAAGAGAACCTCTACGCCACCGTCTTTGGGGGCGACGAGGAAGAGGGGCTCCCTGCCGATGAAGAGGCCAAGTCTTTCTGGCTGGAATACCTGCCGGAGGACCACATCCTCTACGGCAATAAAAAAGATAACTTCTGGGAGATGGGCGATACAGGTCCCTGTGGCCCCTGCTCCGAAATCCACATCGATCTGCGCAGCGATGCCCGCAAGGCAGAAGTACCGGGCCGGGACCTGGTGAATATGGACCACCCGGAAGTCATCGAAATCTGGAACAACGTCTTCATTCAGTTCAACCGTAAGGCGGATAGCTCACTGGAAAAGCTGAAAGCCTCTCATGTCGATACCGGCATGGGCTTTGAGCGCCTCTGCATGGTGCTGCAGGGCAAGACCGTCACCTACGATACAGATGTCTTCACCCCCATCATCCGCAAAATCGAAGAATTGACCGGCAAAAAATACGGTGGCAGCTTTACCCCGGACGCCAAATCAGACATGGCGATGCGGGTGGTGGCCGATCACCTGCGGGCTGTGGCCTTCACTATTGCCGATGGGCAGTTGCCAAGCAATACCGGGGCGGGCTACGTTATCCGGCGTATCCTCCGCCGGGCGGTACGGTACTACTATTCCTTCCTCGATGTAAATGCCCCAATGATCCATCAGCTGCTGCCGGTAATGGTGGCCGAAATGGGCAATTTCTTCCCTGAACTCAAAGCGCAGCAGGGGCAGATCGCCAAGATCATTGAAGCAGAAGAAAAGACCTTCCTGAATACCCTCGAAAAAGGCATTAGCCGCTTCGAAAGCATTGAACCCAAAGACGGCGTCATTCAGGGAGAAGATGCCTTCAGCCTTTACGATACCTACGGTTTTCCCATCGACCTTACCCGCCTGATGGCCGAAGAGCGGATGCTGAAAGTGGATGAAGCAGGCTTCGAAGCCGCACTCGCAGCCCAAAAAGCCCGCGCCCGTGCTGATGCTCACAAAAAAGTAGGCGACTGGCATATCGTCCGCGATGGCGAAGAAGTGGAGTTTGTAGGTTATGACCACCTGATGGTAGAGGGCGCTCACGTTCTCAAATACCGAACTGTCGATATCAAGCAGAAGAAACAATTCCAGGTGGTCCTGAACCGTACCCCTTTCTACGCAGAGAGCGGCGGACAGGCAGGGGATACCGGCCTGCTCTTCTTCGGGGAAGAGAAGGTGCCGGTCATTGATACCCAAAAGGAAAACGAGCTGATCATTCACATCGTCAAAGCCTTCCCGGAAAATATAGAAGCGCCGGTACGTGCCGAGGTGAATACAGTCAGGCGGCAGGCTACCGCGAGCAACCACTCCGCCGTACACCTTATGCACGCTGCCCTGCACGAAATCCTGGGCGAGCATGCACTGCAGAAAGGGCAGAACGTAGACGACAAACGCCTGCGCTTCGACTTTTCCCATTTCCAAAGTATGACAGCCGGGGAAGTACAGCAGGTGGAAGACCGCGTCAATGCGCAAATACGCCGCAACATTCAGCTGGAAGAAGAACGCGAGGTGCCTATCGAAGAAGCCAAAGCCTCCGGTGCGCTAATGCTATTCGGTGAAAAGTATGGAGATAACGTCCGCATCATCACCTTCGACCGCGATTTCTCCCGCGAGCTTTGCGGAGGTACGCATGTAGCTGCCACTGGTGAGATCGGCCTCTTCAAAATATTGTCTGAAAGCGCCGTTGCTGCCGGGGTACGCCGTATCGAAGCGGTTACAGCCGACCACGCGGCGACCTACATCCAAAAGGAACTGGACGCCCTGCAGGACGTGCGCCAACTGCTGAAAAGCCCAAAGGATGCCGCCAAAAGTGTGGCCGCCCTTCAGGATGAAAACAAAGCCCTAAAAAAAGAGGTGGAGCGCCTGCGCACCGAACAAGCCAATGCCCTCAAAGGCGGGCTGAAGGAAAAGGTGGAAACCATTGGCGATGTCAATTTCCTCAGCGCCAAACTGCCACTTGATGATGCCAATGCGATAAAAACCCTCGCCTACCAACTGGAGGAGGAGCTGGGCAATGCCTTCATCATTTTTGGAGCAGTAGCCAACGGCAAGCCACAGCTCACCATTGTAATCAGCAAATCATTGACGGAAAGCCACGGCCTGCATGCCGGGAATATGATCCGGGAACTGGCCAAGGCTATCAAAGGTGGCGGAGGCGGACAGCCGTTCTTTGCTTCTGCGGGCGGTAAAGATGCCAATGGTTTGGACAAAGCACTGGCCAATGCCAGGGATTTGGTATTAGGTTAGGAAAGGCTGGAGGGCTAAGACTATGTTGGGAATATACCCGATAGAAAAGGGCAGCCACCAATCAATGGCAGCCGCCCCTCATCCTAGTCGCAAAAGCCAATTTAATCTTAGATACCGGCGAAATGTTTCACCAGGTCGCGCGTCGTGATAATGCCTACCACCTTGGTGCCTTCCACTACCGGGAGGCACTGAATGCGGTGGCGCGCAAATAATTCTGCGGCTTTTTGAATGGAATTAGCCGGCGTTAAATAGACCGGGGTGCTCGTCATCAGGTCAGCAACGGTCAGAGATTGATCAAGGGGAATCGAGCCGTCGGGGCTGTTAAAAAGCCGTCGGCTAAAACCACGCATCACATCATTAGCGCTGATGATACCAATCAGCTTGCCATCCTCATCGGTGACAGGCAGGTGGTGGATGTCCATTTCTGCAAAAAGGCGGGCTATTTCGGCAAAGGCCTGCCCGGGCTTCGCAAAAAGAACATTTCTGGTCATAATATCGCTTACTGCGACCGTTGATGTGATCATACGTTGTGCTTTTCGTTGTAGTGACTTTCAGAGGAGGCACCTTTACGGTTTTGTTCCCGCAGTGCCCAGTGGTCTGTAGAGGTAGTTTGCATCCACAGATTACCGGATTTGCGGAAGACCTGTACGTTGAGGCCGAAACGGTCCGCCATAAGCTGCTCGAAGGAAGCCACGGTCATAGATGGGTCGATTTCGAAATCCTCTTTATTATGTACCTCCCGCACAAACTTAAGCTTCAGGTCCGCATCAATCCGCTCTTTGACCGGCGAGCCCTGACCAGACTCGTGCGCCTGTTTGTAAAATTCAATTTTCAACCCCGGGAAAGTCCGGTGGAATTCGGCCTGAATATCACGTATAGTTTTGCTATCAGAAATGATCATGGCATTGACTTTTGCTGCACAGCCGGGCTGCGCCTGATTTGGTTGAATTTGGCTGAGGCTGAGGGAAAGGGCCGCCAAAATCTGATTTTGGCGGCCTCCCGAAAAACTAACCTCACTAAATAGATTCTTAATACCTGGTTAGGGTATGGTATGGTATCTTACTTGACCACAAGGGTCGGGATGTGCTCATTAATAGCCAGCAGCTTTTCTGTGACGCTACCGAGCAGGAGCAATTCGACTTTGGAGTGCCCTTTGGCGCCCATGACGATCATATCCGCCTCCTCTGCTGTAGCAAACTCCATCAGGTACTGGGCGATGCCCGGTGCTTCCTGCATGATGAGTTCGATGCGGATTTGCTCTTTTTGGTCCGGGAAATGCGTGTTCAGAAAAGCTTCGAAGGCTTCTTCGTGGTCTTTCCGCAGCATTTTTTCGAACTGTGCCCGGGTGCGCTGAATTTTGTATACGCTGAGGTTGGGCATCTCGTAGATGTTGACCGCAACAATTTCAGCGGGTGTTTCCAGGCTTTCGTTCAGGGCCAGCGCATTGCGCATAGCGTTGATGGAATGCGGCGAGAAGTCAATCGGTACCAGGATACGCTTGAGCTGTACCTTGGAACGATCGGGTACGATCAGGGTGTTGCCAGGTGCGCGGCGGGCCAGGTTCTTGGCCAAAATCCCGTGCCGGCTCACTCCGCTCTTCTGCCCGATAATGACCAAGTCAGCGTTCACATCCTTGGCATCTTCCAGCAGTTGCTCTAATGGGGAGCCTTCCTTGACATCGAATTCCACATGCATGCCTTCGTGCGTGCTCATCCGGGCACGAATCTCCCGGTCCATCTTTGTCACTACCTCATCGTTGATCTCGTAATTGCTGATCATGCCCTCCGCTTCGCGGCCCAGCATAGAATTCAGCACATCAAACCGAGGCAGCACATGCAGGAAATAAATCGCCCCGGTAGGCACCTGACCTGTCAGAAAGTCAAGGTACTCCAGGGTTTTGCTGTCCGTACTTCCCAGCTCCAGGGCAAGCATCCCCTGCCGAATCTGGAAAGGTTCTATTTTTTGGCTTTTGCTTGTACTCATTGTGGCTTGGCTTAAGGACATCATAATGGTTAGGTATTTTCACTACCCCAAATGTAGACTTCACCCACCTTAGTTGCGATGATAATAATCAAAGCCACATGATGACTTTTATCAAATGGCTGTACATTTGCCGCAAAGGCATCAAGCATGGACCTGATTTACGCACTGGATATCGTGGGGACTTTTGTCTTTGCCATTAGCGGAATGCTGACGGCAGCCAATAAGCGGTTTGACCTGTTTGGCGGGTTTGTCATCGCTTTTATCACCGCGGTAGGTGGCGGCAGTGTGCGGGATATGCTTATCGGGGCAACGCCGGTGGGATGGATGCAGGACCTCAACTACCTTATCGCCATCGGTTGCGGGGCTTCCTTTGGTTATCTTTTCCAGCCGTATATCTACAAGCTTAGGCGTACGATGTTTCTATTCGACACCATCGGGATTGGCTTGTTTACCATTTTAGGGCTGACCAAAACGCTTGACTTTGGTATATCGCCGGTCATCGCGGTGATGATGGGCACGGTGTCTGCCGTATTCGGCGGGGTCATCCGTGATACGCTTTGCAATGTGGAGCCGCTGATTTTCAGAAGTGAGATTTACGCCACGGCTTGTCTGGCAGGTGCAGTGCTTTTCCTCATCCTCCGGCAGACCGGTCTGCCCTACGACTACAGCGTGATGAGCACCGTACTGTTCATCATTGCCCTTCGCATCGTAGCGGTCCGCTATCACTGGGGCTTGCCGGAAGCGGGACGGACGTCTAACCCTTCTGAAGACAGCTGAAAAGAAAAGGCCTTCTACTTTTCCGAAGGCCGCCGGAACAACTCCGGCAGCATCAGCCCCAGCCCCACCATAATAGAGACATCGGCAAAATTAAAAATGCCGGTGCGCAGGTTGGGGAAGCCCATATTCATAAAATCGACGACCTGATTGTAAAGGAGCCGGTCGTACACATTACTGATGCCACCGCCCAGGATAAAGGCAAAGGCCAGGATTTGCAGCTTGCTCAGGTTTGGGGAGAACAGTGTATACCCCAGCAGCCCGATCAGAAGCAGAACAGGCAGGACTTTCAGGCCCCAATAGCGGAGCTGCTCCGACATATCAGCACCAAGGCTGAGGAAAGCCCCCCGGTTCTCTACAAAGGAGAGGCGGAAGAAATCACCCAGGTAGGAAATCTGCCCGGCGCCCATGAGTTGCTCCCGGGCCATGCTTTTGGTAACCTGATCGAGCACGATATTGGCAATCACTACGCCCAGCACGAGCGCTATCCGTTTGCCATCTACAGTGAAGTTCATCATTAGTATTCGGTTTTATCAGTTTTGCGGGCCCAAAGCTCCATAGCTTCCAGGCTTTCATTGCGCATGCACTGCTGTGTGGGAATACGGCGCTCTTCCATGGGCCGGTTAAGCTCTTCGTAAATCATTCCGTCATCAAAGCCTACTGCGCTTGCATCGTGCCGCGTACAGGCATAGACCATACGGGCAGGGCGCGCCCAATAGATGGCACCCAGGCACATGGGGCAGGGCTCGCAGGAAGTGTACAGGGTACAGCCGTCAAGCTGAAAACTGCCCAGGTGCGCACAGGCATCCCGGATTGCCACCACCTCAGCATGAGCAGTAGGGTCTGCATCAGCCAGCACCCGGTTTTGCCCCCTGCCGATAATGACGCCATCTTTTACCACAACCGCACCAAAGGGGCCACCCAGGCCTTGCTCAACCCCTGCCTTGGCCAGTGCTATGGCGACGCTCATAAAGTCCTGATCCTCCATACCGGATTTTTGCCTGCAAGATACGATTTACGCAGGGAGATGGAAATTGGTATATTTAGGCCAACGAACATCCAACGAAAAATGACACAACCTTTCTTTACCAACGATGCGGTGATTCTCGGGCTGCTCATTAGTGTGCTGGCCCTGGTTTTTGTGACTTCTGCCAGCGAAAAACCGGGCTGGAAGAAATTCTATACCTACGTGCCCCCGCTTTTGCTGTGTTACTTCCTCCCAGCCTTGCTACACTGGCCACTTGGGCTGATTGCTCCTTCGTGGTATGATCTTGGGGCTATGGCAGAGCACTTCCGTGACAGCGGTATTGCCCCCAACCTCACAGAAAATGCCAGCTGGAGCACCCTCAAACAGATTATTACCGATCAAAATATCCCGAAGGAAGACCTGAAAAAGTTCGTGGTCAAATCACAGCTTTACTTTGTAGCTTCCCGCTATCTGCTGCCAGCCAGTCTGGTGCTGTTGTGCCTGGGTATTGACTTCAAGGGCATTTTGAACCTTGGCCCAAAGGCACTTATCATGTTTGTAGCAGCTACCTTTGGCATTATACTCGGCGGCCCTATTGCACTGCTGCTCATCGTTAATGTCTTCCCTGACCTCATCCCGGTCACGAACGACGAGCTCTGGCGGGGATTGTCTACGGTAGCAGGTAGCTGGATCGGCGGTGGTGCCAACCAAACGGCCATGAAAGAGATTTTTGATGTAAAAGACAACCTCTTTGCTTCCATGATTGTGGTGGACGTTGTGGTAGCCAATATCTGGATGGGCTTCCTGCTCTACGGGGCCAGCATTTCGGATAAGCTGGACCGCCGCCTCAAAGCAGACAATAGCGCTATCACCGACCTCAAGCAGCGCGTTTCTGACTATCAGGCGAGTGTGGCAAAGATTCCTTCCACTACGGAGACCTTTGTGTTGCTCGCAGTAAGCTTCGGAGGAGTCGCCCTGGCACACTGGGGCGCTGATGTAATCGTACCCTGGGTCAGCCAATTCAAAGCAGCGCTGGAAGCCGCCCGGATGAACTCCCTCATGTCAGGATTCTTCTGGCTGATTGTTATTGCCACTACCATGGGCCTGGTGTTATCCTTTTCCAATGCCAGAAAACTGGAGGGCGTTGGGGCTTCACGCTGGGGTAGTGTGTTCATCTACATCCTGGTAGCAACTATAGGTATGAAAATGAACCTGGGCGAGGTGCTTCAAAACCTGGGGCTTTTTGCTATCGGTATCGTTTGGATGCTCATTCACGTATCGACGCTGCTCATAACGGCCAAAATCATCCGGGCTCCTTTCTTCTTCGTAGCGGTGGGCAGTCAGGCGAACGTGGGCGGTGCCGCTTCTGCGCCAATTGTAGCTTCTGCCTTCAGCCCGGCTCTTGCCCCTGTGGGTGTACTAATGGCGGTGCTGGGGTATGCGTTGGGTACTTACGGAGCTTTGATCTGTGCCTTTTTAATGCAATCCGTAGCCGTGGGCTAGCCACAACCGTCCAGCTTTACATTTTATGCAACGAAAAGACACTTTTACCTTATAAAACACCAAAGCTCGTCCTCTTCTTTTGAAATTTTCAAAAACCCACCACATATCGCGGGCTTTATTGGCATATTACCAATAAAGCCCGCTTAATTTTGATTCCGTTCTATTTATTTTTATTTTTTCTTATCAAATTTGCAATAAAACAAAGCTTGCCTTAGATTTGTATTATCAAAAGCAGCAAAAGCGTTGCAAATTTTCAAAAATACTGTGAGGTGGCGAAACTGGCAGCCGCGCCCTCCCGTCTCGGGGGTGGAGATTATGGGATTAGCCTCCGGGCAAAACCACTCCGTGCAGGTTCGAATCCTGCCCTTACAGCAATTCAGGCGCTAAATGCAGCGCTTTGGTTTTTCTCAATACTGTGAGGTGGCGAAACTGGCAGCCGCGCCCTCCCGTCTCGGGGGTGGAGATTATGGGACTAGCCTCCGGGCAAAACCACTCCGTGCAGGTTCGAGTCCTGCCCTTACAGCAATTCAGGCGCTAAACGCAGCGCTTTGGTTTTTCTCAATACTGTGAGGTGGCGAAACTGGCAGCCGCGCCCTCCCGTCTCGGGGGTGGAGATTATGGGACTAGCCTCCGGGCAAAACCACTCCGTGCAGGTTCGAATCCTGCCCTTACAGCAATTCAGGCGCTAAATGCAGCGCTTTGGTTTTTCTCAATACTGTGAGGTGGCGAAACTGGCAGCCGCGCCCTCCCGTCTCGGGGGTGGAGATTATGGGACTAGCCTCCGGGCAAAACCACTCCGTGCAGGTTCGAGTCCTGCCCTTACAGCAATATCTTCATCTGTCATTCCCCTTTACCTAAATTTACAACAGGCACTTAACGCAAAAAAGCCGCTCCCTTTGGAAGCGGCTTTATTTTTTATCGTGGTGCCTTCGGTTTAGCTTCCGAAGTCGTCAAATGCGATGTTCTCCTCAGGTACGCCGAGGTCATCAAGCATTTTCATTGCAGCCTGCAGCATGAGTGGCGGGCCACAAAGGTAGTACTCAATTTCTTCCGGCTCCGGATGGTCCTTCAGGTAGTTATCATATAGCACCTGGTGGATGAAGCCGAGGTAGCCGTCACCTGATTTATCGTTAATGTCTTCTTTGACTTTCCACTTATCTACCTCGTTAGCCACTTTAGTATCAGAAAGGGCGATATGGTAGCTGAAGTTATCATACTCCTGCTCAATTTCGCGGAAGTCCTGCGTGTAGAAGAGCTCGCGCTTGGAACGGCCACCGTACCAGTAAGATACTTTACGGTCTTTTGTCTTTAGCGTGTGGAAAAGGTGGAAGATGTGCGACCGCAGCGGTGCCATTCCTGCACCACCACCGATGTAGACCATTTCCTTTTTAGTTGGCTTGATAAAGAACTCGCCGTAAGGACCAGATACCACTACTTTATCACCGGGCTTTTGATTGAAAACGTAAGAAGAACAGACGCCCGGGTTAACCTGCATCCAGGTATTATTCTTGCGGTCCCATGGTGGTGTCGCGATACGGATGTTCAGCATCACGATGTTACCTTCTGCCGGGTGGTTAGCCATAGAGTAGGCGCGGAATTGCTCCTCATCATTTTTCATTTTGAGGTCCCACATCTTGAAGTTGTCCCACTCTTCCTGATACTCGTCAGGCGCTTTATCAGTCATCCTTGGGTGAGCGGTGATATCAAAATTCTTGAAATCCACCTCTACCTTAGGAACATCAATTTGAATGTATCCACCTGATTCGAAATCAAGTGTTTCTCCTTCAGGAAGGCGAACGACGAACTCCTTAATAAAAGAAGCAACGTTGTAGTTAGAGACCACTTCACATTCCCACTTCTTAATACCAAAGATTTCTTCAGGGATGCGGATACGCATATCCTGACGGACCTTCACCTGACATGCAAGGCGCTTGTTTTCAGCTACTTCCCGGCGGGTAAGGTGGTTAAGTTCAGTAGGCAGGACATCTCCCCCACCTTCGTCTATGTGGCATTCACACATGGCACAAGTGCCACCTCCACCGCAAGCGGAAGGCAGGAATATGCTTTTATCAGACAGGGCGCCCAACAGGGACGATCCTGGCTTTACCAGCATTGGATTCTCTTCATCGCCATTCACGATGATCTTAACGTCACCCTGGGGGACAAGACGCTTGCGCGCAGCGATCAACATGAAAGACAGTGCCAGAATCACAAGGCTGAACACAACTACAGCAAATACGATCGTGGTCATTCTATCTTAGGTTTTGTATCTGTTAAATTGAACTCCTGACAGTCCTAAAGATAACTACAGCTTTTGAAAGTTGTTGTCATCGTACCGTCAGTCCAGCCAAAGGGTTTTAGCCATTGGTGGTGAACGCCGCCGGGTCAATCCCCATAAGGCTCATGAAAGCGATGCCCATCAGCCCGGTCAGGATGAAAGCCATCCCCAGACCGCGCAGCGCAGGCGGCACATTGGAGTAGCGGATTTTCTCACGGATGGCAGCAATCGCGATGATCGCCAGGAACCAGCCGAAGCCACCGCCCAAACCGAATGCAACTGCATTTGACAGGGTGTACTCCCGGGACACCATAAAGAGCGAACCACCAAGGATGGCACAGTTTACAGTAATCAGCGGAAGGAAAATACCCAGGGCACTGTAAAGAGAAGGTGAATACTTCTCCACCACCATCTCCACTAACTGCACCATAGAGGCGATTACAGCAATAAAGAGAATGAACCGCAGGAAAGTGAGGTCAACGCCCAGCAATCCGGACTCACTCAATAAGTACTCACTGATCAGCCAGTTGATCGGCATGGTGATACCCAGTACGAAAATCACGGCCAGTCCAAGACCAAACGCCGTTTGCACACTCTTTGACACGGCCAGGTAAGAACACATGCCCAGGAAGTAAGCCAGGACCAGGTTCTCGATGAAAGCCGCTTTAATGAAAGTATTTAGAAATTCCATTGTTACTCTTTGTTGAGGATTTGCGTTTGGTTATTAGGATACGTCAACGAGCTTGGTATTGTAGCTGCGCTGAATCCAGATCATGATGCCGATGATAAACATAGCCGAAGCCGGCAGTACCATCAGGTTGTTGTTGGCGTACCAGCCAAACAGCATGCTGTCTGTCGTATTCACCAGGTAATCAGCAGTTGGGCCAATAATTTTCAGCTCAATCGGGCTACCGGCAAACAGGCTGCCTTTGCCGAACAGTTCACGCACCACACCTACTGCCACCAGAATCACACCGTAGCCCAGGCCATTGCCCACACCATCGAGGAAAGAACGCCAGGGCTTGTTTGCCATGGAGAAAGCTTCCAGGCGGCCCATTACGATACAGTTGGTGATGATCAGACCGATATAAACAGACAATTGCTTATAGACCGGATAGTTCAGGTACTTCAGGGTCAGTTCCACCACCGTTACCAGCGAGGCGATAATGACCAGCTGAACAATCATACGTACCGACTTGGGAATGTAGTTCCGCAGCAGGGAAGTGAACAAGCTGGAAAAAGCAGTAACGAAAATTACCGCAATGGCCATCACGAGTGAAGGGTAAACCAGAGAGGTTACCGCCAGGGCAGAACAAATGCCCAGTACCTGCACGGTGATTGGGTTGTTGTCGTTGAGTGGGTCGGTGAGCAGCTTGCGCTCTTTTTTGCCAAACTGAAATACCGACTCTTTCTCTTTTACAGCAGTCTCAGCCATTGTTTTCTTGTTTTTATGTGAGGCGGTGAGCAACAGCCCACCGGTTTAGATTTTAGTTAATTGAGCAGGAAGCTCTGTTGCTTTACCTTATCTATGTAAGGCTGATAGTACTGCAGGCCACGGTAGAGCATTTCACTCACGCCATCCGCAGTAACCGTAGCACCGGAGATGCCATCTACTTCGTGCTTAGGGTCACGTGCACCACCTTTACGCACTTTGATAGAAACATAGTCTCCATCTGATTCGTAAATTTCCTTGCCCTCAAATTGCTTAGCAAACGAAGGGTTGTCTTTAATTTCCGCACCCAGGCCAGGCGTTTCACCCTTATGGTCGAAGGTAGCTCCTGCAATGGTATTCAGGTCGCTCTTCAGGGCAACACTTCCCCAGATTTCGTCCCATAGCCCATTGCCGCGAACCGAAAGGATATAGAACTTCTGCCCATCCTGCTCGTAAACGTAAACAGGCAGGCGGCGTTCCGCTTCCGGCTTTTTACGTTCTTTAGCCATATCGATACTTTCGGCTTTTACGCCCTCGATGATGTTGCCTTCCATATCTACCACCGGCTGATTCATCTGAGCAAAAAGCTCCAGTACCTGCTCATCAGTCAGGTCTGCTACTTTTTGTCCGTTGGGGAGATAATCCTGTACGGCGGTCAGGATAGCACGCTTGTTAAAAATATCTTCATTCGTGGCAGACTGCTCTTTGGTTGCCTCCCGAAGACCGGTGAGACTGACTGCTACAGCTGCGGTAAGAATGAGGATGAATATGACTACATATTTTGTTGACTCCATGAGTACTTATTCTTTTGATTTATGGAAACATTAGGCTTGTGCCGGAGCTGTTGCGGGTGCCGGCGCATCTGGTGTTTCTGACTTCATTGTGGCTTTGATTCGTTTTGCACGGCGGTTGATATTGGCCTGCAGTACATAGTGGTCAATCAGTGGTGCAAAGACATTCATGAACAGAATCGCCAGCATCCATCCTTCCGGGTAAGCCGGGTTGAGCACACGTACGATCATACCCACAAAACCGATGAGAAAACCGTAAATCCACTTGCCTGTCGCTGTAGACGAAGCCGTAACCGGATCAGTTGCCATAAAAGCCATAGCAAACAGGAAGCTGCCCATGTAGAACTGATAGTACCAGGGGACTTCCATAAATTCGGTTGCACCCCATGCGTTGAGCAATAACGCCATTACCGCTGCGCCAAAAACCATAGAAACCATGATCTTCCAGTCTGCAATTTTGGTAATGATCAGGAACAGCGCTCCCACGATAATAAGCGGCTTAGAGCTTTCGCCAATAGAACCCGGGATCGTACCCCAGAGCATTTGCCCAGTCGTATAGGTCTGTGTTACAGCATCCCAGCCTTCTTTAGAGGCAATAGCCAGTGGCGTTGCCCCCGTGTAGCCATCCACTACAGCTGAACCTCCGGCACCAAAGGTGGCGAGCCCGAGGCTTGCGAAGATGTTGTCAAAAAAGCCATACACTGCACCGTAGGCCTGACCGAAGTAACCGCCTTCGGCAGCCTTCTCGATACCTGCAATCCACACCTCATCACCTGAGATGTAGGTTGGGTAAGCGAAAAAGACGAATACACGCGCCAGCAGGGCTATGTTGAGAATATTCATACCCGTACCACCGAAAGCTTCTTTGCCAATCCATACGGCAAAAGCTACGGATACTGCCAGGATCCACAGTGGAATATCCGGTGGCATAATGAGCGGAATCAGTGCACCGGAGACGAGGAAACCCTCTTCAATACCGTGCCCTTTCTTGTAGGCATAATAGAATTCAATACCCAGGCCTACTACGTGCGTCACTACGAAGATCGGGATGATCTTGATCAAACCGTAGATCAGCTTGAGGTGAACGCCCTGCAGGAAGCCGGTGTACTCACCCAGTGCCACAAAGTGCTGATGCCCGATATTGTACGTGCCAAACAGGTAGAGCACCTGCAATGCCAGTACAACGTGAACCATCTGCCGCTTCAGGTCCATACCATCGCGGATGTGTACCCCGTCCTTTGTTGTAAAGTTGGGCGTAAAGGCAAAAGTGAAGAAGCCGTCATAAACCGTGTGTAAAAGTGGAGACTTTTCCTTGTCCGGCTCGATTTGCTTAAGTGCTTTTAATAATGCGTTTTTCATATCTCTATTATCGTGAGATTTTCAATTCAAGTTTAACTAATGCTTAGGCTTGCTCGCGCATAGTGTCCAGCCCCTGACGCAGAATCTGCTGCACCGGCTGCTTGGATACACAAACAAACTCACAAAGCGCTACATCCTCTTCCACGAGTTCAGGCAGCCCCAGACCTTCCATCTTCTCAAAGTCACCGATGAGAATCGACTTCATGAGCTCCTGAGGGTAAAGGTCCATTGGCAATACACTCTCGTAATTACCGGTTACTACAAAGGCGCGGCGCTCACCGTGGGTGTTGGTCTCCGCCTTGAACTTCATATCCGGCACCAGTGCCGATGGGAAAGTAGTGGAAATACTTGGCGTATTGAAACTCGGCAGCAACCAACCGAAGAGAGCGTAGTCATCTCCCTCTTCCACGACCGTGATTTGGTCATCATAGAAATCGAGGAAACCGTTGAGTTCCTTGCGCTTACCAGAAAGCACATCACCGGAGATAAAACGCACATGGTCGTTCGCCAGGTTATCCTTCAGCAGGTCTTCAATTTTGGCACCCACTTTAGTCTTGACGTAAAGCGGCTTTTTAAGCTCTGCCCCAGTCAGCGCCACCACGCGTTCTGCGTTGTAACGTTGCTCAGTGAAGATTTTGCCCAGCGTGAGCACCTCCTGTACACCCAGCGTCCAAACCTTAGCACTAAGGCTGATCGGCTTGGTGTGGTGGATTTGCACACCTACGTTACCGGCAGGGTGCTTACCATGGAACCAGCGTTGCTTCACGCCTCTGGCTTCTGTAAAAGCTTTGGCAGGAGCAGTATCACCGCCTGCATTCAGGCCGAGATAGACACTTCCGCTCGTCAGCTTAGCCAATACATCAAGACCCTTCTGAAAAGCAGCTTCCTGCCCCTCAACAATAAAGTCGAGATTCGGCGCAAGCGGAGCCGTATCAAAAGTCGAGATGTAAATATCCCGGGGCACCTCGTTGTAATCCGCAACCACATTGAACGGGCGCTGACGGAAGAGCGTCCAGGCACCCGCATCCAGCAGATACTCTACCAGCTGATCACGGTTGCTGTTGTCCAGATCAAAAGCAGACAGCTCCCGGTACTGCTGCTCCTTGTCTGCAAGAATAGTCACTGCAGTAATGGCACGCTTGGCGCCACGCTCAATAGCAATCACCTCACCGCTGACCGGTGCCACCCACTTCATTTCGGGGCGGTTCTTATCGAAAAACAAGTGATCGCCTGCCTTAACCTCTGCACCTTCTTCCACTACCATTTTAGGAATTGGAGAGATACCCAGAAAGTTGGTAGGCTGCACAGCGAAAGTCATCGCTTGTACAGATTCGTCAAGCTTAAGCTCAGCTTCACCTTCCAGCGCGATGTCATGACCACGGCGCAGGTACGTCACCGGAGTATCTTCGTCCAGGAAGGCAGGCTTTTTAGGCTTAAACAAGCGGCCAAGGAAACCATCATTTCCAGTACCAACTTCACCGCTATCCTCGTCAATGCCCAGCTGCTTGGCTTCAATAGCCAGCAAGTTGTTGGACACCTGAATGATGAGGAAGAAGAAAATCAGCACAGCGATAGCGATCAGGGAATAGGTCAGCACGGAACCAAATCCATTACCTCCGGACCCTGCCTGCGCCCAGCTAGTTGTGTAGGCGCCCATCGCCAGAATGAGCAGAATGCCTTTGCTTACTGTTTGTTTCATTCTTATTTATTCATTAATGAGGTAGTTTTTTCTACCCTAAAATTACTTACAGGCTTTTCAAAAACACCGCAAATATAGGAACCTTTTACCATAAAGAAGAAGCTGACATTTGCTTTAGTTTATTTAAGGCAATTATTTAGATTTGTTCTAAATAAATTAGCTATCCCCTTTATTATCAACAGGTTACAAATTGACTCGCAGCAGTCTTTCTGCCAGCAAGAGCCACATATCTTCCTGTGTGATCAAAAACACTAAATCTTTTGCCCTATAGACTTATCGAGTTTTCGATTTGTTCATGGCTGTGCTGTTTCTCCCAGGATTTTTGCCAGCTTGCCCAGGCTACAACAGCGATTGCCGTATAAACAACCATCAGCAGACTAAACAAATAGGCTTCCCGGCTGAAATACAATCCTATATATATGGTGTCGATCACCACCCAATATGCCCAATTGTCGAGGTAACGCTGAACGAGCAATAGAGTGGCAAGTATCGAAAACACCGTGGTAAAGGCGTCCCAGTATGTCGCTGCGGCAGGGGTATACTGATCAAAGAAGTAACCAAAAGCAATCGAGAGCAGAGTCCCGCCTGCCAGATATGGCAGATGCTCCTTCCAGGATAAGCGCAGAATGGGGGCCTTTGTGCTCCCCTCGCCTCCGTAACGCCAGTTGTAAATCCCGACAAAACCCATAACAACGTAGAATACCTGCAAAATGGCATCCAGGTAAAGCTCGTAAAAAGCATAGGATGCATACGCCCACAAGCTACAGCTGATGATGCCCCAAAACCAGCACCAAACCTTCTCCCGTGCGGCCAATACGATATAGAAGAGGGCTGTTATAGTCGCTGCCCAGTCTACCCAGCTCAGTACGCCTGCTTCCTTCATTATGTCTTGCATCATCCCACAAAGGTAAAATAAAAGTGGCAGGCACCACACCATCGGGTACCTGCCACTCTTAAAGCAAAAGCTTGTTGCGTTACTTTTATTTCACCAGCTCAAACTTATATTGAACGGTCTTCATGAGGGGAGTGCCGTTTTCATCAGACTCCGCCAGGAAAATATCAATATCGATGACTTCAGATTCGTCTTTTTCCGAGCTATCAAAAATGATCTCGAGCCGGCCTTTCTCACCAGGCTCAAAGGTTTCACCAGTGAGGTCATTGACCACTTTGGTGCAGTCGCAGGCAGAGATCAGATCAATAGTAAAAGGCGCATCACCAGCGTTGTAGAATACAAAAGTGTACTCTTTTTGCTCGCCTTTGCGTACCTGACCGAAATCCACAAACTCCTTCACAAACTTCATCTCAGGCTTGCCGCCAGGCAAACTGCCGCGGTCCGGTGCTTCCTTGGTAGTTTCTTTCTTCTGTATCCGCTTAATTGTAATGAAGGTCGGGCCTTCCAGAATTTTAAACTCGGTACGACGGTTTAATTCATACGCTCTTTCCTTTTGCTCTTGGGTTTCCAAAGCATCAATGAACTCCGGAGTCAGCACATCCCCTTCGTTCAGGAAATCTGCTAAGGCAGCGGCTCGTGCGTTAACGGTTTGCGGTTGGCTCTCGCCATAGCCTTTGGCCACGATACGGTCGCGGTCTATCCCTTCACGGACCAGCCAGCGGCGGGCAGATTCAGCACGGCGCTGGGAAAGGTCTTTGTTGTAATCGTCGCCCCCCTGACTGTCTGTATGAGAACTCAGCTCAATGACCATTTCCGGATAGTCATTCAGAATTTCAAGAACAGCGCGCAGGTCGCTTTCCGCCTCCTCCCGAATCCGGTCACTATCAAAGTCGTACAGAATGTTCTCCAAAACAATGGGCTCATTGATATCGAGTGTGTCGAATTCAGGCTCCGGCGGAGGCACAGGCTTAGGCTCCAGGTAGAAGCGGTGCTCCAGTGAAGTGGATTCTTTAACGCCAACCGTATTCAGCGTCACCGTATCCGGATAGTAATCAGGGTGGGTGCCGATCAGCATATAGGGGGTCTCCAAAGCCAGGTCAAAACCTACGACGTTACTTTTATCGCCGGAGTTTTGAGCATTTGGGGTGCCCATCTTATCGTTTGTCGTGGGGACCAGGTAGACGGTGCTACTTGTCAGCGGTTTTTTATCCGCCGTAAATGTGCCAACCATCAGGTCGACCACAATACGGGCAATATTTACCGTGTAGATATCGTCACAGCAGGTACGGCCATAAGCGGAACGTCCGCCGGCACGGTTGGAGGTCAGTACACCAAAGTAGCCTTCTTCATCCAGCGTGAAGCCATAGTCATCTACGCTCGTGTTATAGCCACGGCCCATATTCAGGACCGGGCTCCACTTCTCCCCATCCCATGTGGAGTAGAAATGATCAAATCCGCCCAGGCCAGGGTGGCCGGTGGAGGCAAAGTAGAGGGTCCCTTCCCGGTAGTAAGGTGTTTCTTCATCGCCAGGAGTATTGATGACATCCCCCATGTTGACCGGGGCGCTGTATTCGCCTTCGCCAATGAGGGTAGCGTAGTACAGGTCAAAGCCACCGTAGCCGCCTTCCATATCCGAAGCGAAGAAAAGGACACGCTTGCCGTAAAGTTCTCCCGGTGTAGGGTGCTTTGCAATGTAATCGCCGTTCACACCTTTCAGTTCCTGTGCGCCTGACCAGGAGTCGCCTCCGCCTTTGCTAAAGTAGATTTTACTTTCGGAGACGGTGTTGCCCTGCAGCTTGGCACGGGTGAAGTACATGGTGCTGCCGTCCGGGGACAGGCGTACGTTGCTGTTGTGGAAACCGGGGCGGTTGATTTCGCCACCCAGTTCCTGAGGCTTCGACCAATCGGTATCATCCAGGGTAGAGCGGTAAATCATGGCGTAGGTCTCTTCCATGTTCTCCTCATCCACGTAGATGACATCATCTGCATCAAAAGTGGCGAAGTAAATTTCCTTACCATTGCTGCTTAGGGTTGGCGTGTATTCAGACACCTTGTCGTTAAGGTCACGGCCCGCATTTTCCACCGTCACGCCTTTGAGATTTTGGGGAAGCTCCAGGGCCAGCTCAGCGCCGGAGATTTCGTTCTTTGCCAGAGTTTCCAGGCTATCTCCGGGATTAGATGCGAGGAACAGCTGAAATTCCTCAATTGCTTCTGTATATTTTTCGTTCATCTTCAGCAACTGCCCGTAGGTATAGCGGTACTTAGTGAATTCCTCTTCCTTGTCACGGCGCAGCAAACGGCTGAACCAACGCTCTGCCGAGCGGTAGTCGCGCACCTTGAACTGCAGGATGGCAATCGTATCAATCAGTGCACGCTCATCACTGTCCTCATAGGCATCCTCGTAGTATTCCAGCGCATTCACGTAGTCCAGGTTCGCCCAGGACTTGCGGGCTGCGATGAGGTTCTGTTCTACAGATGATTTGGTCAGGGGCTGGGCCTGCAGCACTTGAAGGCCAGAAAAAAGAATCAGCCCGAGAATTAAATATGCGTTTTTCATAGACTTTCCGGATAGTTTGTCCAATTGCTTTTTGTTTGGTAAACGCTAAAGCCGGTTGCAGCTTTTTTAATAAAACGTTAAATGATATACCGACGATAAAGTAGTTTGCCACCGCAAACCGACTTGATGTCGGCATAAACGCTGGAAAGTAGCCTGCTACGATGTCGCAAACCACTTTGTCAAGCGTATATTAGAATTTCGGGCAGAGGATCGCCGGCTTGATTTCCGGTTCTTTGTAAATCTTGAAGATGTAGAAGGCTGCAATTTCAAATGCGCCCTGAAAGTCTGTCGCAGTACGGTATGCAGACACGTTCAGGTCAAATGCAGCAGCGACCCGCAGGTCTTTGTAGTCCAGCCCGGCGAGGATTTTCGCAGCATCACCGACCCGGTAGCCTAAGCCCATGTGGACTTTGATCTGGTCCTCCGGCTTAAGGTCATACCCTGCCCAGGCCTGCAGATTCACTTCATGCTGCCCGCGCATCGTTTGCCACATTACGGTAGGGGCTGCGGACCATTTATTATTCAAAGCCCATTCATACCGGGCGTGAGTGGTAATCAGCATAGGCTGGCGGTCGCTGCTTTCGGTACTGTTGTTGCCAGGAGTGGGATTAGGGAAAGGTCCCGTGCCACCGCCGCCGGCAGCACCGAAGGTATAATTTGGCACATTGAGGTGCCCAAAGGCGACCCCTGCTTCGAAGTTATCAAAATCATCAATCTTCTGCTTGAACAGCAAGCCTGCGCGGATATCGAGGTAAGAATTGGATATGTCGTTATCGCTGGCATTCATATTACCACCTCCACCGCTACTGCCAGTGCCGCCCGAGCCGATTGCAGGATCCTGCGCCTCCATGGTGGAACCGTACTCTGCAAAAGTACCATTGGCTGCATCCCAACTAGACCCTAAAAAAATATCACTGGACCGCAAGCTCCGCGTAATGCTCCCAATCTGCACGCCCAGCGTCAGCACAGACTCTCCTTTCTTATCCAGTCCCAGGTGATATGCACCAGACAAACCATTGGAGCGGGTCGTGAAGCGGATTGAGCCGGAACGGTCCTGCAAAATATAGGCGCCTACGCCCACCCAGTCCTGATCACGGAACCCCCGAATGATGGGAGCGTCAACATAACCACCAGGCGTGTTGTACCCCCGGTCGCCGACAGCCCACCACTGCCCGCGGTAGATGCCACCCACACGCACTGTGCCCAGAAAGGCACCGGTATTCGCCGGGTTGAGCGACAACGGAGACATATTAAATAAGGTATAGTGTAGGTCTTGTGCTTGCAAACTTCCGAGAACGGCAAAGAATAGTAAGAAGTGTAGAGTTCTGACTAGCTTCATAGAGTATTAGTGTTTTTAGAACGTCGCACCATCGGGTGTACCTTCAGCATCTGGGAATACGGAGCCCGTTTTTTGGTCAATTTTGAGGCCCTGTGCCCGCCTGTGCTGCCTGATGAGCAGTACAAACTTGCACTCAAAGACCGAAAGATAATTGATTTCTGGAACAAATTGATAAAATCCCCGGCAAGATAGGTGTTAAGTAGCGTTACTTAGCTCCTGGCCCGCATGGATTTGACCGGATGCCAGACATTAGGCCATTTTTTCCAAACCTGCCTGTACCGCCTGTAGCGGAAGGTCTTCCATACAGCGGAAGTGCCCTTTGGGGCAGCGCTGATAGCCGATTTTGGAGCAGGGGCGGCACTTTAGGCCTTCCACCTGTACGGTGGTGTTGCGCCCCTCCCCTTCCGGGAAAAACGGGTACATCCCAAATTCGGGGATGGTGTTGCCCCAAATCGAAACAATGGGCTTGCGAAAAGCCGCAGCAATGTGCATCAGGCCGGTGTCGTGGGTAATGACCCGGCTGGCTTGCCGGACCACCGAGGCGGATTGGTTAAGGTTAAATTTGCCGCAAGTGTTGAGCACGTGCCCGCCACCGGCATCCGCTATGGCCTGCCCCTCCTCAGCCTCAGCCGGGCCGCCGAGCAAAACGACCGGCCCGGTGAGCATTTGACAAAGCTCAATGAGCCGATGAGTGGGCAGCCGCTTGGTGTTATGGGCAGCGCCAATGACAAGAGCGGTGTAAGCCGGGGCATCAGCTACCGGCCCCAGGACGTTGGTGGAAAGCAGTGCGCCCATTGCCACTTCGTCTTCCTCCGGTATGAAATAATCCAAGCCCTGACCATCGTAGGCCGCCCCCAGAGGCGCCGCTGTAGCCATGTAACGGTGTACGATATGCGTGTCCGGAAGGCGGTCGACCTTCAGGTTGACAATCAGCCACTTTTCCAGATTGATTTTATCGAATGTGTAGGCTTTGGCCCGGAGTGCCCATTTGACCTGCCGGCTGCGAAGGTTGTTGTGAAGGTCGAGGACATAGTCGTAGTTTTCGGCCTGTAGTTCTGCTTTGACCTCGCTCACCTTTTTATCAATGGTGTAAACCTTGTCCACATACGGGTTGTGCGCCAGTATACCCCGGAAGGAACGCTTGGTCAGGTAATGCACCTCGGCATTCAGCTGCTGCTTCACCGCCCGTATCACCGGCGTGGTCAGCACAATATCCCCAATGGAAGAAAAACGGACGATCAGTACTTTCATCGGGACAAAGTTAGGTTTTCCGTTTCGATCAGGGAAACCTGTTCCATTTGCCCGGCCTCAAACAGGGAGTCAAACACGGCGACCTCCATGCTGTGGGGCACCGGTTTGTAGTTGCGGTAGTCGGCAACACGCAGCCCTTCCACCATGCGGATATTGTAGGCTTCCCGGAAACGGGCACCCCCTCCATTCACCTGATAGTTGTAGGCGAGGTAGTCCATTGTATGCCGGTCGCGGTGAAACCAATAAATGTACTCATCCTGATAATCTTCGCCTCCCCCTTCGGCCCGGAAAGTGACTCTGATTTTGTGGTAAGGCTCGTTCTTGAGGGTTGCCGTGCCCAGGTATTCAGTTTGCACGGCCGGGTCGTTCAGCGCATAGGGCAACAGCGCGAAGTAAAGCACAGAGTTGACCGAGCCCGCGTAAGCAGCGCTGTCTTTGGCAGAAAGCGGCACCCGTTCGCCGTTGATTTCCCGGTATAGCCCATCGTTGGTGAGCACATCCCGGTAGGCGGTGCCGGTGGTATCGGCCCACTGCCGTTCGTACTGAAAGCGACCGCCGGAGCGCTGACTGACGTAATGCCGCCCCCGGAAATCAAAGGTGATGGTGCTGCTGTCCACCCTACTGCTGCCGTGAGCGGTGCGGGCTTGGTTGATGAGGGTGGTGGGGTTGGGAGCATCATTGGCATCAGGCTGATTGGGCGTGGGGCTACAGCCTGCTATTCCCAAAAACAAAAAAAAGTATAGCCAGATTAGTCGCATAGTAAAGGGCTTGGGTTCAGGGAAAAGAACACCGTGAAACCGTGGAAGTATTATTGCCCTTCGATAATTTTTTGAGATGGGTAGGAGTTTTCGATTTACCGTAGCTGTTTCATCTCCTCAATAGCCTTGAGATCCTCTTCCAATTGTTCCTCACCGTACTTGATATACACCCCTCTTCTAGCCAGCTCGCGCTGAAAACTTATTTGATCCAGCCCGGCAAAATTTCGGGCTTGTCCCATACTTAGCCTTTCAAGGTCGTACAAATGCACAGCCAGTTCAATACGGAAGTCTTGCTCAGTATATGCAGCGGCTCTAAGCAATTCATCTGAAATTACGATGCTCATAAGCTAATATTTTACTAATATGAAAACAGTACCCTTTACCGTTTGGTTCCCAGCTTCGTAGCGCTGCTCACCATCTTCTTATGCCCCTGTCAGGTCGCGACTCCAAAGTCGCCGCCTGACTTAAAACACGTCACTACCGCTGACCAGGCACCCATCACCGGCAAAACCCAAACAGCCATAGCGGTATGCGGCTATCCTCTCCGGTTTCAATGCCATCGAGCGCCAGGTAAGCATTTGGGACCTCCCGGATCTGCGACTTCTTTTTTCCAGCGCCGCCCACTTCCAGGGTCACCGTATCGTCTATGAGGAAATCCCCGCGCTTAGGCAAAGACAAATGATGCCTGCCCTGAAGCTGGGTAAAGAGAAAAGTTTCGCGCAAGCTACCCTGATCCACCTGCGGTGCAATAGCGTAGGCTATGTTCGTATTTTGCAGGAATATTTTTTCCGGCTTCTGCAGGGTACTGATGCTGTGTCCGGCAGGATAAAGCGTATTAATAAGGCGGGCTCTTTGCAAATGATGCAGGTATTGCACCAGCGTATTACGGTGCACGCCTATTTTATCGCTCAACTTAGAAACGTTGGGCTTGAATGGCACATTGGATGCCAAAATGTAAAACAACTGATAAATCTTCCGGGCATTCCGGGGGTCGTAGCCGGGTATGAAATCAAGGTCGCTTTCGATGACAAGCCTAACAGACTGCTCCAGCCTTTCCTTATAAAAGGCCTCCCCTTCCAGAAAGAATGGATAATAACCATACTCCAGATATCCCCCAAAATATTCAAAGGGTGGTGTGCGCTTTACGATCTCAGCAGCCAGCTCACGGTGATGCTGCAACAAATCCTTCAGGTCAATAATCCCGTACTTTTCGCCTGCCTTTAGCTGCAAATACTCGCGAAAGGACAAGCCATGCAACTCATAAAGCAGAGCGCGGCGGCTGAGGTCCACCTCCTGTTTCAACAATTCCACGATAGAGGAACCGGTAAATACGATACGCAGCTCCGGATAAGTATCGTACAGGTTCTTAATTTCCCGCGCCCATGAGGGGTATTTGTGTACCTCATCCAGGTACAATACCCGCCCGCCTGTCTTAAAAAAGGCATCCGCCAGGTCGGTCAGCCGGTTGTCTGTGAAGTAAATATCATCCAGGGTAGCATAAAGGGCCGTTCGGTCCATACCGTGCGCCATCTTCATACGCTGCAAAAGCAGGGTGGTCTTCCCCACACCTCTTGCACCAAGCAGTGAAATCAAACGCCAATCCCATTTGATTTCGCGAAGCAAGTCCCGCTGAAAGTCCAGCTGTACACTACCCAGTAATCGATCTGATTTTTCTCTAAGTCTGTCCATTTTGCTGTTTTAATACAGCAAAAATACACAAAAGTGCTGTTTCATTTCAGCACTTTTGCGCATTTTAACGACTCAACAGCCCCTCCAAGCCCTATTCTGACTCCAGCTCCTGCGACCACAGCTCCTCGCCGGCCGTATTATACACAGTGATCGTCAGCTTGCGCTCCTTGCGGGGGCCTTCGAAGCGCAGGATGCCAAAGTTGCGCTCGGTCACCAGGGTGCCTTCCACGCGGAGTTTGTTTTCCTCTTCCACATTGCGGGCTGCTCCGGAGGTCAGGGGAGAGACCGTGATATCCGCCACTCGGTAGCCGGCGCTGTTGCGGTATTGGCTCATTTCCGTATGATGACGGTCGCCGGTCAGGAAGACCACGTTACGGATGCCTTCTTCTGCAATGCGGCGCAGCAGGTAGGCGCGTTCTTCAGCATGATGATGGCTGTAGTTCTCGTGCACGGCAGCGGTATTCAGCACCTGCCCGCCAATGCAAACCAGCTTGAAGGGCGCACGGCTTTTCGCCAGAGCGTCGATCAGCCATTCCAGTTGCTCCTCCCCCATGATGGTGGCCTTGCCGGACTTACGGTAATTCGGGCTTCGGAAGTAGCGGTCGTCCAGCAGAAAGAAGTCCATATCGTGGTACTGAAAGTAGGAGGTGATACCGCCGTCCGTGTCCGGCAGCCCGTAGGAAGGATTGCCCCAAAATAGCTTGAAGGCCTCCAGGGTTTTGTCTTTGTGGATAAAGCTGCGGTCAGAATCATTAGGCCCAAAGTCGTGGTCATCCCAAATGGCATAATGATGCGTAGACGCCAGCAGGGGCTGCAGCTCAGGCAGGCTGCGGGTATGGGTATGCCGGTGGAAAATGCCGGTCATGGTGTACCAGTCTGCTTCCCGCAGATAGGTGTTGTCGCCCAGCCACACCATGGCATCCGGGCGCTTCTCGTGGATGGCCTCGAAAATCTCATAGTCGCCTCCGTAGCCATTGCCTGGCCGGTCGTAGCGTGGTTCATTGACGTAAAAGCAGCTGCCTATAGCCACATCAAAGGCAGGCGGGTCAGTGCGGTACTGCCACAGTGGTTGGGCAGAAAAGGTGAGCGGGTAAGGGCGGCGCACCGTCTTGCCATTGATTTTTAGCTCGTACTCGTAGTCTATCCCCGGCTCTACCTCATCAGCAATGAGGCGGGCGGTGAAGGCTTCGGCAGCGTTGGTTTGATAAGTAGCGGTATTGTGCCGGTCTTTGGCATCTTCCGCAGGCCAGTAGTCAAATTGCACCTCTGCCGCTTCGGTGGTCTGTACCCAAAGCAGGACTTCCTTCATTTCATTATAGCCCAGCATGGGGCCGGATTGAAGCAGCTCCGCCTGCGCAAGGGCGGTCAGGGCGGTGCTCAGCAGCAGGAAAATGGCAAGGAGTGTATTCTTCATTTTTCTTTTTGCGCAAAAATAGCAGATTGCAGGTAAATGGGGTGTTAATTCCTGCAAGAAGGAAGCCATGCCGCTCGTGGTTACCTAGGTTTTGACTATATTTATAGCCCTGTATTTCAACATCAACAAATAGGCACAATGAAAAGTATAGACCCTGGCTTGCCACAAACCGCGCAATTCCGTTTTATTTCCAATTCCTGCACTTTACTCCTTCTCGTGGGGCTTATGAGCCTGCCCGCCGTTGGCACTGCCCAATCCTCCGGCCTGGTTTGGCTGGACGGTGATGCCCTGAGTTACACTCCCTTTACGATGGAGGGGCAAACCGATGCGGTGAATATTATCCCGGACTTTTCTCATGCCGGCTACAAGGGGGGTGGTGTGGCCCTGCCTGAGGTCCCGGTGGTCATTACCCTGTCGCCCTCGGGCGAAGACGATGATACACAAGCTATTCAGGGCGCCATTGATGAGGTGGAGGCCATGGAGCCGGACAGTAATGGTTTTCGGGGTGCGGTCCTCCTGCTGTCGGGCTGCTATGAGGTAGATCAATTGTTTATTGAGGAGAGCGGCGTCGTGCTCCGTGGAGAGGGGCAAGGCCTGGACGGCACCGTTTTGCACGCCAATTTGCCCGTACAGCACGATTTCATCACCATCCGGGGCACGGGCAGCGGCTTTGACCGGATTAGTGCCACCCGTCAGGACATTACCACTCCGTATGTACCCCTGGGGGCTTACCATTTTGAAGTCGAGGATGCCTCGGCTTATGCTGTGGGCGACACCATTGCCCTAAGGCGAACGCCCAACCCATTCTGGATCGAAGACATCGGTATGGAAGAAATTGGCTGGACGACCTCCTCCTACTCGATTTTCCACGAGCGGGTCATCACCGGGATTACCGGAAATACCCTTACCATTAATATCCCTATCGTTGATGTGATTGAAGAACAGTACGGGGGCGGAGAAATCTACAAAGCCTCCGTGCCGGGGCGCATCAGGCAGTGTGGAGTGGAAAACCTGAGAATACGGTCTTACTATGCGCCCGACAACCCCTACGATGAGGACCATGCCTGGATTGGGGTAAAGCTCGAGCGGGTAACCGATTCCTGGGTCAAAAATGTTACCGGGCAGTTTTTGGGCTACGGTACCGTCTCAATAACCAGCGAATCCAACTTCAATACCATTCAGGATTGTGCCTGTATAGACCCCAGGTCGGAAATCAGCGGTGGGCGGCGGTACGCTTTCAACATCGGCGACGGGCTGGGAAATCTGTTCCAGCGCAACTACACCATGCAGGGGCGGCATGATTTTGTGACCGGCTCCCGGGTGACTGGCCCTAACGTATTCCTGGACAACTACAGCACCGAGACCTATAGCGATATTGGGCCGCACCACCGCTGGGCTACCGGGCTGCTGTTTGATAATGTCCGGGGCGGTGCCATACGCGTGCAAAACCGGGGCACCTCCGGCACTGGCCATGGCTGGGCGGGGAATACCACGATGTTCTGGAATGTCCTTTCCTACACCGAAGAAGTGAAGGTGGAAAGCCCGCCCGGTGGCAAAAACTGGGGTATAGGCTGCCGGGGCCTCGAACAAAGCGGGGATGGGTACTGGGAACATTGGAACAACCCGGTGCTGCCCAGAAGCCTGTACCTGCAACAACTCGAAGACCGGCTGGGAACAGAGGCTGTGGAAAACATTACCACCCCCGCGCAACGCAACGGCGACCTCTATGCCATGCTCGAAAACTGGGCCGGTGGCGGTGGGTTCGAACAGCCGGACTACGATGCAGCCCTCTACATCAGCGAGGATGCCTACGTTCGGGGAGATCAGCATTCCGATACGAATTTTGGGGCGGAAGACTACCTCGTCATCAAAAACAACGGAGAGGGGCACAGGAATGACCGGCGCACCTTCCTCAAGTTCGACCTGAGCAGCCTGACCGCGCCCATCTACGACGTAAGGCTGCGGCTCAATGTAGCGAATGATGCGCCGGGGCCCACCCTGGATGCCCTGCATTATGTACCCGACGACAGCTGGACCGAAGGGACGATTACCTACAATAACCAACCGGCAGCAGGGGCCTTCATCGATACCATGCCGGTCCCACCCCACGGTGCCTGGGTCGAATACGACATTACCGACCTGGTGAATACCGAAATCGCCGGCGATGGACTACTCAGCTTACGCCTTACCTCATTCTTTGAAGGGGCGACCCTTCATGCCTATTCCGCAAAGGAAGAAAGCGGCCAAACTGACGAGCCACACCTGGCGTATAACCTTGCGCCCGGCGGGACGCCCGCCATCGACTACTGTGCGGAGACACCTGTGCATACAAAGGATGATTTTGAGGAAGTGCCAAGCCCGCAACACGGTTTCATGCTCTCCCTAACCCGGTCCGGAACCAGCTGCGGGTGTTCTTTGATGCCCCGTCACCGGCTGTCGAGGTACAGGTTTTCCGCCTGACTGGCGAACGGGTCCTAACGGTAGTAAAAGATCAGGGCGTATCTGATTTACACCTTCCTGTGGCGGATTTGCCTAATGGCATTTACCTGTTAAGGGTGGGCCGGGAAACTCAGAAGTTTATTAAACTTTAATCATGAAGGCTGTGGGGAATTTCAAGTCAGGCCGCGACTGTGGCCCCGATAGCTATACGGGGGCGGCCTGACAGGCGGCTTTGAAGGCCCTTTTCAGGCGGCAGTTTCAAAATTGCTGCCTGAATCGAGGGGCGTAATCGCCAGATCAACGCACAGTTACCATAGCTTAGACTATGTTTGGAGTGGGTTCGTCATAAAAAACAAGGAGTTGTGGTTCTGGCTAAATCTTTTTTTGCGCGTTTGGCGGGTGTTTACATCCAGACATTTATCGTCAGGGCCAAACAAGCTAAAAAAGATGACACCAGAGCCTGCCCCGCATTTCTGTGGGGTTCATAAGTCCTTGGTTTGCAATAGGATCAAGCTCCAAACATAGTCTTAGCCCGCAAAGCTCATTGGGTTTTTAACTTTTGCCCCTTCATTCACTCTCGTCTCATCATCAATTTTAATGGTGTACTCCTGTTTTTTGACGACTAAACGCCACCATTCCAAAGCTGATATGAGCCCCCCACTATGTTTTTCTAAACGATAGGCTAATTCGATATTAGGTTCCTCGTGGCCATTGATTATTCTGCTTAATCTTGTATAATGAATGGCTAAATCTTCTGCTAATCTTTTCTTTGTCAACTTCAAAATCCGTGCATACTCTTCCAGATGCTTACCAAATGATTTTTGCTCAGAGAAGGGAGCGTCTCGAATATAATCCTCCATCAGGATTTTCAGCCGCATGAGATCAGAGAATATTCGGTCTGTTTCAGTTTGTTCCTGCATCATTTTCAACCGGAACATTTTCAGCTGCTCGTTGGCTTCCTTCCTTTCCGCCTCTGTCAAATCCTCCGGAATCAACATCGAACCCGCAATCTCTTCAACGGAATATTGCTTGCTGAGTTCTTTGAATAATCGCTCATACTTCTTCATCTTCCAAGAATTTTCCTACCAATACTTTTGAATTGTTTCCAAAGATTGCAAGCTGCCTGCCCACCTGTACAAACCCATAATTTTTCTGATAATAATCAATCAGGTAAGTTTTAGGAAGCAATGAAACAAAACCTCCATACCCCTTACGGAAAGAGGCTCTACAGACGAATGCGAGCAGGCAACCTGGAATATTTTTTATCCCTTTACCTCTATGCTTTTTGGAGGCCTCGAGCAGATTAATGTGCAATCTGAATTCTTCCCGGATATCAGCAACCGAAACCAGCCCTAAAATTTCCTTTTTCCCTTTGATCATCAATTTGTAAACCAGAGCACCTTGTTCCTCATTCCATGCAAAAGTGAAGTTACTATTGCCTTTAAGCTTTTCTACCTCTGCCTCACTAAGTTTTTCGATCAGGCCCTTGTAGCGTTCATTAGTCTCTTCATTCACTAAAACCATTACCAGAAACCATTGGTTTTACTAAAAATACAAAAAACATTTATTTTTTTTGTAAAAACCTTCAAAATAAAACAACCGCGAAGTATCCATGCCTAATTCTGTTTCCCTCAGCTCGCCCCTCACCTTCCCCTGCGGCAAAACCATGAAAAACCGGTTTATGCTGGCCCCCATGACCAACAAGCAAAGCCACGAAGACGGTACACTATCCGATGACGAGTACCACTGGCTGACGATGCGGGCCAAAGGGCAGTTTGGGCTGGTCATGACCTGTGCTTCCAACGTACAGTTCAATGGCAAATGCTGGTCCGGGCAATTGGGCATTTACGATGATAAGCACCTGGAAGGGCACCAACGGCTGGCTACAGGCATACAGGCGCACGGCAGCCTGGCCGTCGTCCAACTCCACCATGGTGGGATGCGCTGCCCGGCAGAGCTCATTGGAGCGGAACCAGTCGCGCCCTCTGACAGCCCGGAGGAAGGCGCCCGGAGGCTGAGCCTGCACGAAGTCAAACAGCTCCGCAACGATTTCATCGCAGCTGCCCGCCGCGCGCAACAGGCCGGGTACGATGGTGTGGAAGTCCACGGCGCCCATGGCTACATCCTCACCCAATTCCTGAGCCCGGAACACAACCGACGACAGGACCGCTACGGTGGCGACTTAGACAACCGCGCCCGACTGCTCTTTGAGATTGTCCGGGGCATAAGGGCAGCCTGCGGAAAAGGCTTCCTGCTGGGCGTCCGACTTTCGCCCGAGCGCTTTGGTATGGAGCCCGCTGAGATCAAAACACTCAGTCAGCAACTGATCGATAGCGGCGCTATTGACTTTCTGGACCTTTCGCTCTGGGACGTCTTCAAGCCCAGCGGTTTTTCAGATCAGTCCCTCCTCGCCTACTTCGCCGATCTCGACCGCCAGTCGGTACGCCTCACCGCCGCCGGTAAAATACATGGTGCATCGGAAGCCAGCCAAACCCTGGAGGGCGGTATGGATTTCGTGGCCATCGGCAAGTCAGCCATTCTCCACCACGACTTCCCGGCGCAGGTCCTCCGCAACCCGGATTTCCGACCTGTTTCTACGCCGGTAAGCAAAGCCCACCTCGAGCGGGAAGGGCTGGGGCCGGCGTTTATTGATTATATGGAGCGATGGGAGGGGTTTGTGGAAGGGTAAATGTCTCACTCCTTCACAAACTTCCGCACCACCTGCTCCGACCCTGCCTGCAAACGTACTACATACACTCCACTTGGCCAGTCCGCCACATTGACCTGCCAACTTTGCAGGACCGGGCCCAAATTCAAAGCTTCGGTATGAAGGGTTTGACCGGACAGGTTCTCGATTTGAAGCTTGCCTTGGGTGGATTGGGGAAACTGAAACTGTAGGTTAAGAGTAGAATTGGATGGGTTTGGAAAAATAACTAAATCATTGAGCAGCGGAAATAGATCGCTATTTGAGACCACTAAATCTGGAGTAACCTGGATTGTCATATACCGGGTTAGAGACTCAGCCATCTCACCATTTAGCCACCCATTCATTTTCACAGCTAGGGCATAAAGCCCTTCCTCGATTGGCTTGTCCCAGTATATACAACAACGGATTTCATTTGTAGCTTCCGGAAAGCTGTAGCCTTCTTCTGTAGCAGGAACGAATTCATAGCTTATTGAATCAAGGCTCCCAAAAGGGAGCTCCGAACCAAGTATTTCATGATAAACCACACCATTTTCATCTTGCTCCAACCAATTGAAACTTAAAAGGCCATGAGGGGCATCATTCATATGCGCTTCTCCCAATTTGGAATAAACCAATTCCGAAAGAATAAACTCCTTTTCCCCGGAGTTTTCAATATTAGCTATTCCAGGAGCCCAGTTACCTATATTATCAACTGTAAGGGTGTAAAATCCGGAGTCAGGATATTCATGATATCCAGTATGATTAGAGACATAATTCCCATCTCCATCATTTCGAAGCAACATTGGGAAAAGTGTGTCTTGAGTACCATCTCCCCAATCAATGATTGGGTCTTCGATGTAAGTGTCTTGGGCTGCAATGTGAACGTTGACGTTTACTGCTTTGTAACCCAAAGAAGCTCGATTGAGTTCACCATCAATTATTTGCTGAGCGCCTAAAATATTGGTTAGAATCAAACAAATACAAGTAGTTGAAATTAATATTTTCATTGTTCTTGCTTTATGATCGCTTTTAATTGTCTTAAGCTCTAAATTCTGGCACATCACTCCACCACAAACCTCCGCACCACTTGCTCCGACCCTGTCTGCAAGCGCAATAAATAAACCCCAGATGGCCAGTCAGCAACATCTATCTGTTCTGTTCTGACTGCAGAGCTGCCTTCCACTTCAAGGCGGCGCATCACTTTACCTTCCAGATTGAGGATTGCAACTTCCACGGACTGTCCAGGCGCTGCAAAATCTATATTGACCATAGAAGCTGCCGGATTAGGGTAGATACTGACTACAGCTGGTAAAGATTGAGCCCCCGGTAAGGAGGATAGAATTAACTCTTCGGTTACCAGCATCGTCATCGCGCGCATCGTAGTGGACAGGAAAAAGGTATCAACCCCTCCATTAATATCTCTCTTTCGCCTTTCCCGGACGACTATCCCAACGGCATAACGGCCAGGAGCGATCGGGTCGTCCCATATCATAGCTGCTCCTACCGGAGGGGCCATGTAAATGCTATCGCTTGATTCAGGTATGCTATAACCTTCAGCAGGAAAAGGAGCCAACTCCCCGTTGTATAAATCTGTAGCGAAAGATTCATCTGATTCCACATCAATATTAAATACTACGTTCCCATTAATGTCATTTATATTTCCTTGTTGAGTGAAAAACCTAGGTGTCGTATTTATTGCAAGCCCACCTGTACTCTGAGGATATAAAGCTACAGTATCATATAACTCCAAATTTCTTATGCCAGACTCTTCAATGTTAACGATATCATCGACTAAGAAGCTGTCTCGAAATCCCATAATATAAACTCCTGTTGTATCATACTTATGCATCCCACGGTATATATCCAAATAATAATTTTGACCTTCATAATAACCCAGTGGTAGACTATTAAATAAGAGAATTGAGTCCAAAGAGCTGCCATCGCCCCAATCGTACATGATTAAAGGCTTGGAGCCCCCCTGACGCCATACCCAGGCTTCAATTGTAGCGTTATCGATCCAAAATTCTTTATACACTTCTGCCCCATATATCCGTTGTGCATACAGTTGCTCTGCCTGAATTGAAGTCAGGAGCACCATTATTGAGAAAATGAAATACTTTAGCATACTCTTTTTATTTTTTACATGGGCAATGACAAAGATTTATTTGCCTATTGCCCATGCAGATGGTGATCAATATCTAGATTTTGATAAATCTCTCCACGAACGCTTCTACCCTTACTTGATATATGCCAGAGGGTAAGTTGCCTATGGATACTTCTGTCTCAAAATGGTTTAAAGCCTTAGTCATTACCAGCTTACCGGCCATATCATATATGTATGCTTCGCGTTGGTGTGACTTTACATCCTTCGGTAAGCTAATCGTCAATAAATCAGTGGCTGGGTTTGGAAAAATAACCAAATCCTTGAGCAGCGGAAATAGATCGCTATTTGAGACCACTAAATCTGGTGTAACCTGGATTGTCATATACCGGGTTAGAGACTCTGCCATTTCACCATTTAGCCAACCATTCATTTTCACAGCTAGGGCATAAAGCCCTTCCTCGATTGGCTTGTCCCAGTATATACAACAACGGATTTCATTTGTAGCTTCCGGAAAGCTGTAGCCTTCTTCTGTAGCAGGAACGAATTCATAGCTTATTGAATCAAGGCTCCCAAAAGGGAGCTCCGAACCAAGTATTTCATGATAAACCACACCATTTTCATCTTGCTCCAACCAATTGAAACTTAAAAGGCCATGAGGGGCATCATTCATATGCGCTTCTCCCAATTTGGAATAAACCAATTCCGAAAGAATAAACTCCTTTTCCCCGGAGTTTTCAATATTAGCTATTCCAGGAGCCCAGTTACCTATATTATCAACTGTAAGGGTGTAAAATCCGGAGTCAGGATATTCATGATATCCAGTATGATTAGAGACATAATTCCCATCTCCATCATTTCGAAGCAACATTGGGAAAAGTGTGTCTTGAGTACCATCTCCCCAATCAATGATTGGGTCTTCGATGTAAGTGTCTTGGGCTGCAATGTGAACGTTGACGTTTACTGCTTTGTAACCCAAAGAAGCTCGATTGAGTTCACCATCAATTATTTGCTGAGCGCCTAAAATATTGGTTAGAATCAAACAAATACAAGTAGTTGAAATTAATATTTTCATTTTTTTGCTTTATGATCGCTTTTAATTGTCTTAAGCTCCAAATTCTGGCGCATCACTCCACCACAAACCTCCGCACCACCTGCTCCGACCCTGTCTGCAAGCGCAATAAATAAACCCCAGATGGCCAGTCAGCAACATCTATCTGTTCTGTTCTGACTGCAGAGCTGCCCTCCACTTCGAGGTGGCGCATCATTTTACCTTCCAGGTTTAGGATAGTAACTTCTACGGGCTGTCCAGGCGCTGCAAAATCTATATTGACCATAGAAGCTGCCGGATTGGGATAGATACTGACCACTGCCGGTAAGAATTCAGTTCCCGGCAAAGAGGATAGAATTAACTCTTCGGTCACCAGCATCGTCATCGCGCGCATGGTGGTGGACATGAAAAAGGTATCCAAAACTCCATTTAACTCCCTCTGCCGCCTTTCCCGGACTACTATCCCTACTGCATAACGGCCAGGAGCGATCGGGTCGTCCCATATCATAGCAGCTCCTATCGGAGGGGCCATGTAAATGCTGTCGCTCGCCTCCGGTACACTATAGCCCTCAGAGGGGAAATCGGCTAACTCACCATTAAAGTATTCTACATGAAAATCTACTGTTTCCAAATTAATTGGAAAGACAACATTACCTTCTGTAACTCTAATATTTCCTTGTTGCGTAAAAAACCTGGGCGTTTGATTTGCAGCCAAGCTGCCCGTTTCCTGTGGGTATAGTGCCACGGTATCTCTTAGCTCAAGTTGTTTATTGCCCGAGTCTTCAATGTTTACAATATCGCTTACCAAAAAACTGTCACGAAAACCCATTATGTAGACCCCTGCAGTATCAAAATCATGACCGCCATAATAGATATCCAGATAATAGTTTTGCCCTTCGAAGAAGCCGAGTGGTAAGCTATTCTCCAAGTGAATAGAGTCCAGTGGGCTGCCATCGCCCCAGTCATACAGAATGAAAGGCTTAGAGCCGCCCTGCCGCCATACCCAGGCTTCAATTTTCACGTTATCGATAAATATTTCTTTATAGACCTCTGCACCGTAGATGCGCTGGGCATCTAGCTGCTCTGTCTGAATTAAAGATAAAAGCCCTACTATCGAGAGAATGAAATATTTTAGCATGCTATTTTAAATTTTGGCTTGGGCAATGGCAGGTTAAGTCCTCGCCATTGCCCAAGGATATGGTGATCAATGTCTAAATTTTGATGAATCTGCCCACGAACTCTTCTACCCTTACTTGATATAAGCCAGAGGGTAAGTTGCCTATGGATACTTCTGTCTCAAAATGGTTTAAAACCTTAGTCATTACCAGCTTGCCAGCCATATCATATATATGTGCTTCGCGTTGGTGTGGCTTTATATCTTTCGGTAAGCTAATCGTCAACAAATCAGTGGCTGGGTTTGGGAAAAGAGTCAATTGATCAATAGGGATAGGCTGCAAAATATTATTTACCAAAAGAGAGCTATCAATTTCGACCATCATTAGCCGGTTGGTCGTACTCAAGAAGGTTGAATCGTGCCATGCAAAATTTAAGAACTCACTCGCTTTCAGATTAAATGCATAAATTCCAGTGGTTATTGGCCTATCCCAATATACAGTAGCGCCATAGTTGGCTAGCGAATCAGTATATTCAGGAAAAGTGTAGCCTTCACTGGGAAAAGGGGCTAATTCAAATAGCCATTTCTCACGGTGGAAAAGAATGTCTGTTTGGTGGAGGTTGTAAAAAAACACCATCCTCCCTTCATTTTGAAGGCTTCCCGCTGGAATCCCCAACGGTTCAGGGGCATCATTGTAATCAAATAGACTATCCCCATGAAATACATTCAAACTGTCTACCAGATGAATCGATTTATTCCCCGATTCCTCAATGTTAACAACGCCATCTACTAAAAAGGAATCCCTGAAACTAATTTCATATATTCCGGGCTCTTCGTAGACATGAATCCCAAAGTAGGTTTCCAGATTCAGCCCAATACTGAGAAATTCTACGGCTGGTGGTGAGATCACCTCCGTTGTGCCATCTCCCCAATCCAGCATAATGCTGTCTTTAACATCTCCTTTACGGAAAATTCGCACATTTACAGTGACTGTTTGGTTTGAAACCTTCTTAGTCATATCTGCAGCCCAGATACCCTGAGCCATAACAAAAGTGCCTTCAAAAAAGAGAAACAAACCACAAGTAAGGATAATTAGGTATTTCATAACTTACTAATAATTTACAGCTTGAATTTGAATATAAATGAAGCCTATTGGAGTTTTGGACTACTGTGAAAAGTAGGCTAAAACTCCAGCAGACTTCATAACAATGACGAAATCAATACTTAATGAAAGGCGCTGAATGATGGGGTGTTACAAAGTAATAAGCCCCGGCAGGTATATCCGGTAAGTTAATTGAAATTAGTTCTCCTCTTCTGACCATACCAACCGATATAGTAACCCCTCGGGAATCAATTATCCTAAAAGGCACATTCAATTCTTCTCTTGAAGGGAAGGTTATCGTAAACTGCCCGTTATTAGGATTCGGGAAAACAATCAGCTCGTCTTCAACGACTCTTTTGTAATCGTCCACTGAGACTAGATTATTCATCCTTAACCTGCCAATAAAACCATCCAAGCCTCCAAAAAGCTCGTCTTGCTTATAGACATTTGGTGGGCTAGAAGGAAACCTCCAAGGAAAAGAAACAGTGCTTTCAGATTGTCCCACAAAGTAAAAATCATCCGATTTCATTGTTGCCGTCCTAATAAAATCTGCCCCATTACCACCAAAGAATGTAGAATAAACCAAATTATACCCTTGGTCAAAAGAAGCAATATAGCACTCTCCTTGGCCTTTATTAACTGCAATGCCTCCACTTTCCTGAAAGTATGCCTGAGCACTGCCTTGGGGAGGGCATATTGGGAATTCGTTTGAAGAAATGGAAGGCGCAGTGCAATAATCACTAGATGGCTGAGGAAGATAATTTGTAAATCCTGTAATAAACAAGTTTCCATTATCTTTAAATGTACAAGACTCTCCTAAATAAAATAGGTTAGAGAAAGTAACCGGATTGAATCCTCCGAACCCTGAGGACCACTGCAAATCTCTATTTTTGAAAACAGCAATAAAATTCCCATATCCGAGGTTTTGGTGATATCCGCCGCTTGTAGTAGAGGGGAGCGTACTACAATCCTCTGATGAGCCAATAATTGCTACTTTATCAGAATTAGGGTCAATTGCTAGATTATTACGACCTGCAATGCTTACGCCATCGCTAGAATGCCCTCCAAAAAAAGTAGACCAGCTAATTGCTCCGTTATTATCAAATTCAGCAATAAAAGCATCTTCGATTTCGCCAACTGTCCCACCGCCATTATTAAAAGAAAATTGATCTGCTCCACTGGGTTTACAGCCAGGGAAACCTCCTCCAACACCTGGCACAGCGCAATTACTCGTATGATATGTTTTTGTCCTTGTAACACCACAAATATAAAAGCTGCCAGTATTTTGATCTACTACAATATCACTGGCGATATCATAATTTGTCCCCCCGAAATAAGTAGACCAGACCAACTCCAATGTTTGCTCGTCCAGCTCTAGAATAACTGCGTCTCTACTATCGCCAACTGCACTATTATTTGAAGATTGGTTATAAGCTCCTGCGAGGTTCTCCGTTGGGAAGTTAGTGCTTCCAGAGCTGCCAACCACGAATATTCTGTCTTCAAATTTGTCTACACCTAAAAATCTATCCCTTAGTGTCCCACCGTATACTTTGACACTTCCAAGTATCCCATTTTCTTTATTGAATGAGGCTGCAAAACCGTCTAAATCTGTCTGATTCGGTAAAATATTATCCTCAGGAAAATCAGATGAGCTCGTTTCTCCAACGATAATGATCTTATCATTAATGCCAACTATATCCCTTCCAAAATCAAAATCATTTCCCCCTAGAAAAGATAAGAACTGAAGAACTGCTTTGTCACTAAATTTTGCAGCAAAGCAATCTTCAAACTCACCACTTAAATCAACAATCAAACTACCTTCTACTAAGGGAAAATCTAAATCTCCCGCATATCCTGTCACAAAAATGGTGCCTTCCTCGTCTACAAAAATTGAGGATATATCGTCCCTTGCAGCACCTCCAAAATGGGTAACCCAATCTTCTTGGGCACTCCCCGAAACCACTTCCTCTCGCCGCAACTCCACAACCAGCACCTTCGTACTATCATAGCTCCCCGTACTGCTAAAGCTCACCTGGCTGCCCGTAATACTGTATTCCGGCTTCCAGGCCGTGGATACCTCCTGGCCAAGGCTGTCTATCTGAAAGGCACTCGGGGCGGGCAAATTAAAATCACCAACTGAGGTGCCCACAAACAGGCTCTGCCCTTTTAAATAAAGCGAGTCCTGCCCACGAAAATCTAGCGTTAGGTCATTGGGGTCCCCGCCCGGCTCTATGACAAAGTAGTACACTATGCCGCTCTCATCAGCAAACATTTGCAGGTGGATGCCGTCATATAAGTCTGTTACCGCTACCCGGCCGTACTGGCCGACCCGTGCCCGTCCCTCCGGGATGTGCCCCAGATAGTAGTTCCGGTAGTTGTCCAGTTTGTCCAGCCCGGCTGCGCTCATCAGGGCCTTCTTGCTGTCAAAAAACGTAATGTCAACGCGGTGCAGGGTGTCTGGGGTAGCGCTGCTCGTATCTACACTGGCGGTTACCAAGCTCAGCTCTTTATCTTGCACATATAAGGGCGGATAACTGCCCGTACTGTAAAAGCGTATGCCCTTTACCGAAGCACCAGAAGTATCTGTCAGCTGCCCCCGCTGCTCTGTGAATGCCAAGGCTGGCGAAGCAGCCCCATCTCCAGGAGGTATGGTTAGCTGTTTTTTAGCATACCGCACCAACATGTATTCTGTAGAGCCGTTTGACAGCCCGTTTTTGCCTAGAACAGACAAACCGCCTTCACCATCTAATGCAATAGAGGTCGCTTCATCGTCTTTGCTGTGCAGCCTTTTTTTCATAGGTAATATATTTATCGGTTAAGAAAATAAAGCATCAAGTGTGCCAGATTCAGGGCATAAAGCCTCCGTCTTTCCGAAGCACAAGTCTTCAAAAAGCAGCAACAGGCATATCTATCGGGCAACCGAATAAACGCGAGCGCAGAACTGATGCGGAAGTAAAACACCCACTTCAGAGAAGGGAGCGAATGGGCTCATTCGGATTTTTGGAAAGATACGCAAATGATAGCAAAGGTGCAATGTTAACAAGGAGAAAGGGGGTATGAATTCCGGCATGTCTTTAATTTCGTACGCTCACCACGCCCACCGCCCCCAAACACTCCACGTCCGCCCCAGCAGCTGCAGCTCATTACCCAGCACGGCAGTCCGGTTGGGCAGGTTAGGTGCCGGCAGGTCGATGCCGTAAAACTGCTGCCGGTAGAGGGTATTGGGCGCATCGGCAAGGTTGTAGACGGAGGCACCGAAGGTCAGTTCGCTGCCCTTCAGGGGAATAGTGTAGGCGGCGCTGAGGTCCAGCCGGTGGTAGGCAGCAATGCGCTGATAGTAATCCGGTGCACCCTGCTCCCGCTCGTTGCGGAAGCCGTCCAGGGAGGTGTCCAGAAAGGGGGCACCGCTGGCGTGGACATAGGTAGCGCTCAATGCCCAGCCATTAACCCGATACTCATGGTACCAGCTCAACTGATGTGGGCGGTCTTCCTGTGTGGGGAACCATTCATTTTGAAAGGCGGCGGGATAGCGTTGCAGGGAGCGGCTTAGGGTATAGGACAGCCAGCTGCTGTACCGGTCGCCGGCCTTGCGGAGGAGTACTTCTGCCCCGTAGTCCCGGCCGTCTCCGCTGAACAACCGGAATTCCCGGTTGCGGGGGCCAGGGTCGCCCGCGGTGCCCAGCCCACTGATCAGAGCAGCATGCTGCAGGCTGCCTTCGGTGTATTTGAAAAACCCGCCGACTTCCCAGCTTAGGACGCCCCCCGTAAACTGCAGCCCAAGGGTAGCCTGATTGGCATGGGCAACGGGCACCGCGGCTTCATTCGCCAGTTCCCAAACGGCTACGCTGCGCCCAAAGCGGTTCTCATGGTAGTAGCGCCGCAGAAACTGATGGTAACGGCTCAGGGAGGCATTGGCCGACCATTGGTCTGACCACCGGTAGCGGGCGCGCAGGCGGGGAGACAGATAGGGTTGCTGTGTACGGTCGTACCAGGTCAGATGGCTCGCCCAGCTCCAGTCCCAGCGGCCTGACTCGTACTGACCGCCGGCGTAAAGCGCATACTGTGTCCCGGAAGAGGCACGGGAACGAATGGGCAGATCGTCGTTTTCCAAATCCAGGGTGGTGGCGTTGTGCTCCATTCGATAGCCCAGCGTGTAGGTGGCCCCGGATTGGGGCTGCCAGGTGTTTTTCCAGTTGAGGTGCAGTCCGGTCAGGTCGTTGTACCGCAGATTATCGGTGCCAAATGCACGGACCGTATCCTCCAGCACCCTCCGAAAACTGGTAGTGGTACGTTCGGCCTCTTCGTACCGGCTCCCGCCAATGGTCAGTGCAGATGACCAGCGATCGTCCCATTCGTGCTGTAGCCTGCCACTCCAGGCCTGATTTTGCCAGGTGGAATTTTCGGCCACGAGGCTTTGGCTGAGGATGACCTCTTCGCGTAAGCGTTGCCGGAAATCAAAGCCGTACTCATAATCGTAGGTATCGCTGCTGCTGAAAGCGTTGGCTTCCAGGGTGGTCTTTTCGGACACCTGCCACCGCCATTTCACAAACGCATCATGGAACCGAAAAGCAGGCTGCACTCTGATCAGCCGGTCCAAAAGGGGCGATTCATCCTCTCTGCCGGGCAGGTCCAGCTGCTGGCTGAAGGCCTGAAAAAGGCTTGAAGTGCCCAGGTTGCTATGGGTCATGCGCCCGCCGCCTGTAAGGCTCATCCGGTCGCCAAGTGGCACCGCTATATTGCCCTGCAGCATCAGGTTGGAAAGGGTGGCGCTGCCTGTCGTTTGATCGGGAAGATCTTCCGGGCTGGCCATTTCCACAATGCTCGCGGTGCGGCCGCCATATTCTGCCGGGAAACTGTTTTTGTACAAACGCACCGATTCCAGCAAATTCCCATCCACACTGCTGAAGATGCCGAAGAAGTGGTCGATGTCGTAAAGGATCATCCCATCCCAGACGATGAGGTTTTCATCGGGCATGCCGCCCCGCACCTGCAGCCCGGAGGAAAAATCATTGTGCGCCCCTACTCCGGGCAACAGTTGCAATTGCCGGAAAGGGTCCAGTTGACTGCCCAGCCCAGGAAGCTGTGCCCCGGGCCGGATGGTGTAGAACTGATCCCCCCCGTTGGCAGACAAGCCCGGAGGCATTTCCACGACCACGATCTCCGGAATCCGTACCTGAGCTGGTTTTAGGGAAAGATCGGGCAGCGGCAGACCCGGCGTATAGGTGACGCGTTTGCTTTCGTAGCCGATATAGCGCACCTCCAGCACAATCGGCGTATCGACCTCCGGAAGAGACAACCGGAAGGCGCCCTGAGTATCCGAACAATCCCCTATCTCCTGCCCCACCCAGTGGATGCTGGCAAAAGGCAATGGTTCCTGCGTCGCTGCATCGCGGATGACACCTGAGAGCAGATTGGACTCCACAGGCTCAGATGAATTAGGCGCTTTGGGCCTTACTAAGATCTTGTCTGCTGCCAGCGTGCGGTATTCCATACCCGAGGCCTCAAGCACGCGGTAAAGCGCCTGCACCACGGGCTCGCCCTCCAACTGCAGGCTAAGGGTATGCGGCGCTACCGCTGCGGCATCGTAGGCGATAGAGAGGCCATACTTCTGTTCAAAAACCTGAAAAACTTCCGACAATGGCTGGTCCCGGAAGTCCTCCGTTACCCGTTGCTGCGCGATGAGCGCGGCCGGTAGGAGGGATAGCCACAAAACACACAGCCAAAGCCGTTTCTGCATACAATCATTTACGAGTTATCCGAAATAATGACCTTCCCGTCATTCAACTCAAAGGCCAGGCCCATCGGCCAGCAGATGGCCTCGAGTGCAGCATTCAGGTCGCCGCTTTCAAAGAAACCGGTATATTCCCGGTCGGCTAGTTCCTTTGGCAGCTTCACCTTGACTTCAAACTGCCGCTCCAGTTCCTCAAATACCATTTGGAGGTTGGTGGCCTCAAAGTAGTGCATGCCCGCGCGCCAGGCGGCTTCCTTGTCCTTGTCAAAAGTATCTGTATTCAGCACATTGCCCATCGCGACTATTCTTTCGCCAGGCGCAAGCATTTGTGATCGGCTGCCAGCGGAAACATATACGGAGCCGGTGTAACAAGCTGCTGCAAAACGCCCCTTCCTGGCCTCCACGTTAAAGCTTGTACCCAACACACGGACCGTACCGTAGGGTGTTTTCACAATAAAGGGCGTCCCTTTCTTTACATCAAAAAAGCCTTCGCCATTCAATTCGACATGCCGGGCACGCAGCCACTCCTGAGGCTCGTAGGAGATGGAGGACTGTGCATTGAGCGTCACCGTTGAACCATCGGGCAGTTCATAGATGTCCTGGTCAGCAGTAGTGGTCACAAGTCGTATTTCCGGAGGCTCGGGCAAGGCCCACCAGCCTGCCAGTATCAACAGCGTAGCCACGACTGCCGCCAGTATACTCATCCGCCTACGCTGCCAGAGGGGTACCACCTTAGCTTCGTCACGGGTGGCGCGATCAATTGTGGACCATAACTTATCCACCTGCGCCTGCGTGGGCGCCTGCGTGTCAAATTCCATAGCAAGCACCAGGTCCCGGGCCTTTTCGACTTCCGGCTTCGCTTCCGGGTGCTCTTCAAGCCATTCCGACCAATCGGCATCATGGTCGCCCCGGCGCACCCAGTGGATAAAGTCCGTCTCCTGGGCCAGGGCCACTGCATCGTAATTGACGTATTGTGCTTTCATGTTTTTTAGTTTTGTCCGAACAGTTCGTCCAGATAAGCAGCCCGGGTAACATTCCGGTAGTTGTAACGGCAGCTGCCATCCCCACTCTGCATGATGCTGAGGCAAAAGCCCGCTGTATCCTTCGCGTCGTCGTGCGGCCTGCCCAGGTAACAGTGCCCCAGCTCGTGGAAGATCAGGTGCTCCCGCTCCAGGTCACCGGCAGCCGACCAGGTCGTAGCCCTGATTTCAATGATGCTGATGCCCGAAGTGTACTGGGTACATAAACCCACCTGCCCGGCAGCCAGTTCATCCGAAAAAACGGCACCAATCTGCTCGGCAGCCAGCTGAATATGCAGCCCCCGCAGCGCCCCTTCGGCTTCAAAGCGTTCAAAGTAAGGCTGAAAGGCCGCATCCACAGTGATTGCAGGCGTTGCCTCCTCCGCTTTTTGGCAGCCAGCCAGCACCGATAAAAATACGATAATTGCAGGGATTCGCTTCATGACAGTCTTTCGGTTTGTAAAATAAGGCAGGAGGGCGGGGAGTTGTACTCAAAAAACGGAGGTTTTTTTACTTTTTTCTCACCGGGTGCAGTAAGCCAAGCCATTGCCAGGGCATTCACCCGGTGTGCTGTGCCTGGTCAGAGGGCATACATGCCATGCGAGGAGCCATAAACTTCTGTCGGGGAGCTTCCCTCCCGGTTCTTTCTCCCGGGCAAAGCTGGGTCAGAGCTCCTGGAAAAGTCACGGATTAAGCTCCACACCAGCGTAGCGGAGCGTTCACTCCCTCGACAACACCCACTTCACCCGCAACCCCTCACCCCGGTCATCCGGGATCAGGCGAAGCAGAATATTGGGGCCACTGAGCCCTTCTTCAATTTGCTCCAAAGCGGCACGGTTGAGGTCGCGGCGGAACAGGTTCGCCATAGGGATTTCCAGAAGCATATCCGTGCGTCGTTGATCGCTTAGGTCGTACTGGCCCGAAACGGCGAAAGTCAGCACAGAAGAGCGGACTTCCATACGCTCAATGCCCAGCAGCTGCCCATTGAGCTGAAAGCGGTTCTCCAGGGTGGCAAAGTCGATGTGGCTCAGATCACGGCGGGCAAAGAGCAAGTTGCGTACAGAATCTAAAGCAGGCAGCTCCAAAAGGGCGCCATCGGTGAGGTAAAGGTCGAAGTGCCCGCGCAGGCTGTTGGTATCCAATTCGTAATTGGCATTGGCACGGGCCTGAAATTTGATGCCGGCGGTGAGCTTTCCCTCAAGGTTCTGATGCCGTAGCGCCGACTGCCCGAAGTTGTCAAAAGCACGGAAGGCTTTGCGCACATCGGTGTTTTGAAGGTCGGCTTGCAGGTTGAGCACCGGCGCGTTCTCTTCCATACCGGTCACCTCGCCGGAAAGACGGAAGGTGCCGTCTGCCAAATCCATGGTAGCCTCATTGAAGGCAACCCTGCCCTTACCCATCTCCACCCGCCCGCCAACGGCCCGGGCAAAGAAGTCCCGGTAATTGACGGTATCCAATTGTATACGGAAATCGGCCTCAATATTTTCCAGCCCGGCATTGACCAACCGGGTGATAACGGTTGGCGACTCGGCTTGTTCAGCCTGTTTGACCTGGAATTTTTCCGGCGCTTTGAACCGGTCCAGGTTGAAACGGGGGCTCTGCACCTCAAAGCTGGCCTTCAGCGTACGGTCGGGCAGAAAAAGGAAAGGCAGGAAGTTGCAGATGGTACCATGCCCGCTGATTTTGTTCTGATTGAGCAGCAGGCCTACCTCTTCCAGGTGCAGATCAGCCCCATCAAAGGAGAACCGGGTGTCTACCGCTTTGAAGTCGTAGCCCCGGGGCACGAAGGTAAATTGCCCGTTGGTAATCTGCCCATGCCCTTTGAGGTCCGCCTTCAGGAGCGCCTCCTGCACATCCACATGCCGGTGGGGCTGCCCAGCGTAGTCGAATTGCACACTCGCCCGCCCGCCCCGGAAACGGAGCTGAGCAGAGGAGAACATGCGGTCCAGCTCTTCAAGTGGCATATCCACCGCTGCCTGAGCCTCAAGGAAGGGGTCGTGCAATTGGGTCAGCCGGGCGCGGGCGTGCATGGGCGTATTCCCAAAAAGCTCAGCTTGTACCGTATCCAGCACCACACAGCTGCCCCCTTCTTCACAAGCCCCGATAAAACGGCTTTCGAAATATACGTTTGACAGCCGCAGGGACTGATACTGCAAAGTGTCTGTCCGGACCTGCAGCGCTCCTTCTATGCGTTGCAGCGCGCGCGCAATCGTACGGCCAACGGTGTTGCCTTCCTCCTGCACTTCCGGGTTTTGCCTGATAAAATTAAAAGCATTGAGGTCTATCCCCCGGCTGTCTACCTCAAGTTTGGCGCGCAGGCGGGGGGTGTTTTGACCAAAAACAAAGGGCAGTACATCATCGATCCGGCCACGGACCTGCCCCCGGTTGCCATTGACCTTTACCTGCAGGGAGTCCAGGTAAACGTGAGACGCATCAAAGTGAACCGCAGCGTTAACGCCCCCGAATTTATAGCCTTGTGGCAAATAGTCAAAGGCGGCATCCTGAAGCTGAACCCGCCCGTTAAGGCCAGCTTGCAGTACGGCCTGATTGAGGCTGCCGTAACTGCGCAGGCTGCCTTCGTAAGACAGTTGCAGTTGATAATGGCCCGCTTTAAGCGACAGTAACTTTTGAGGCATGAGCGGCTGCAGGTCACTCAGAGGCGCATCGGCCTGAAGCTGAAAGCGGAGCCGCGGGTCACTCAGGTTGGAAAGATGAGCATTACCCCTAAGCGGCACGGCACCGAAGGCGGTTAGCTGAAGGCGGTCTATCTCGACACAGGCTTGCCCACCGGCACACCATCGGCGCAAAGTAGCCTCAAAGACGATATCTGTGGCCCGAAGCTGCCGGTAGTGGAGCGCCTGCGCCTGTACCGCTACCCTGCCCTGCAGACGGGAGGCAAGCTCCTGAATGGTCTGCCCCAGGCGTTGCCCGGGGGGTGCCTGAGTTGCCGGTTGCGTACTCCCGGAAGCCGGCCACTCGCCTATCCATTGCTCCAAATGGATTGTTGGCAGCTGTAACTGCATATCCGCCCATAAACGGGCGGGCTTCTGAAAAGCCAGTCGGAGCAAATCGTGTACACGGCCCGAAAAGGCCACTTGCTGATCGTCAAATACCAGCGTGCCACCCCTTAAGTCCAAATCCCGGGAATCAAACCGGAAGCTGGTATACAGATCCTCAACTGGTGTATTGAGCGACCGATGCCAGAAAGTAGCTTTCCGCAATTCCCCATACCCCCTTAGCTGTACCTGTGGGTTCGCCACAGTGGAGTCCATCAGGGCAGTGGCATTGCCTTCCAGCTCAAAGCCCAGCTCCAGATACCCGGCTTTGATATCCCAATCAAGGTCTGATAAGTAGGGCTTGAGGCGCTTTAATGGTGTGTTCAAACTACCGTTTAGGGTGATTTCGGGCGACTGTAGGTTGTGGTTGATGTAGCTGAACTGTACCGGAAGCTGACCGAACAGGAGTGCAGCATCAACTTCCACCCTAAGGCAACCGGTTTGGGGCGTGATGAGGCGGGCCGTATCACAGTCATTCTGAAAATGGGCGCGCAGCTGCACTTCCGTAAAGTCCATATTAGCCGCCGAGAGCGTCAGCCCCCTTGCCTCAACGCGGACATCCAGAGGCGTGGGCTGCCCCGGAATGGTAGGCCCGTGAACAATGACTTCCACCGGCAGGTCGCCCTGAATATCAAACCGCTCTGTAGCCTGCCTTATGTTTTGGGCTACAATTTGCTGCCCATCGGACAGACTGATGCCGGGCGTTCGGATTTCGAGGTGCAGCAAACCCGGCTTTCCAGGCTCAAGATAGCCCTGCACCTGTATGTCATTATCCAAAACTGACACTCGGGAGCGTTCCATCAGGTGCCACCGTCGGCTCATGTGGGGAATGCCCACCTCCAGATCAAGGGCAACTGCCTGGTTTTCTAAAAACGGCCCGTTGCGGGGCTTGAAGGTAAGACCGTGGGAAAAGGCCTTACCCTGCAAATGCGCGAGCAGCAGCGTGTCTTGCTGTTCAAAATCCAGGGTACTTTCTTCCAGCACAAAGCGATGCTGCTTGTGCAGGCTGTCGTCTTCGTAGCTAAAAAACACGCCATTCAGGCTTAGGTCATTCAACTGCTGTAGAGTTCGCCTTTGCGCACTGTCCAGCAGAGGGCCGGACGGGGATTTTTGCTTAAGAAAGTCCAGGTTGGTATACCCGGAAGTATCCTTGTACAGCTGAATGCGGGCACTGTCTACGCTAACGGAGCGGACTACCACTTGTTGCTGCAACAGGTGCAGGGGACGGAAAACAAGGTCGAGTTCCCGAACCCGGAGCAGCTCCCGGTGGTGCTGTTCAAAAGCGGTGTCCCGCAGGGTAAGGTTGTAGAGAGATAAAGAGAGAAATGGGAAGTGATCGAAGTACCGGAACTGATAATGGTCGAAGCTGGTCTGAACGCCCAGTTCCTGTTCGGACACCTGCTGAATTATGCGTGGCACCCGTTCCTGATCAGACACAGCGAGGTAGTACACCAGCCCAGTGAAGAGCAGGAACAATACCACACTACTCCCCAGGAAGACCAGGAAGTAGTGTAGTACAGTGCGTGTGCTTCGGGATACCGGCATACAACGTTTTTTGAGCTAGAAAAGAAGGCTCAGAATATAAACGCAGAATAGCCGCTATTTGCTCGGTAAGACTACAGAAGCTTGTGGGTTAGCCTCAAATACTTACTCCATTTCGATCAGCAGGTGGTTTTTCTCCACTGCTTCGCCTTTAGAGACATTGACTTTTTTGACCACGCCTGTGCCCGGAGCCTTGATGACGTTCTCCATCTTCATCGCTTCCAGTATCAGCAGCGGCGTGCCTTCTTCCACTTCCTGCCCTGCCTCTATACTTACTTCCAGGACCAGTCCGGGCATAGGTGCGTTGATGTCTTTCACGACCTGATGCGTGACCACGGACAAACCCAGCCGCTTCACCAGCTGATCGTACTCATCTTCGAGTTTGACTTCGTAGATGACGCCGTTGATCTTCAGTTCGAAAACTTTTTCGTTGTAGTTCGTGCCCAGCACTTCAGCATTGTAAGACAGGTTGTCCTGAATAATGTGGAAGTTGCCGTCTGCGGTAGGGATAATATCCAGTTCACCCTTGATTTCGTCAAAGGTGTGTTTTTCATTGACGGTGGCGCGGAAGGTTTTGCCGTTGACCATATTTCTTGTTTGTTGGTTTTAGTTATTCTTTTTGGTCTGTTTGTGTGTTCAATCGGCCTAATTTCATCATAATATAAGTCTCGAATATAGTGTATATCAGGTACATCAGGAAGAAAGGGATGATAAAAAAGCGCGAATCCGGCTGCATAAGTTGATTGTACCCCAAAATGAACAGGATCGCGATAAATATTTTACCGATAGTAACGCCCAGAGACACATTTGTGAAGTCGTGCTTATTATCACTAAAGGCGGCTTTGCGACCGGCGTAGTACATCACCACACTCAGCAGTACGAAGATACCGAGGCTAATCCAGGCAATGGGCTGTACATCGGCAAACTGAGGGAAGGTATTGATACCGAAGGCTGTAGCGGCAGCGATGAGGGTAACGATTGCCAGTTGGAGATAAAACGCTTTTGCAGTCACTGATCTTTGTTGTTTTGGAAAAGAATGTCCTTAAGGGTGAGGTAAAGCGCTGCAAAGATAGAGAGTAAAGCCAAAAGGACCGTCAGATAGGGACGTTCGGTTTGCAACCGGGCATCAAGTTTCTGCCCGGCGAACGTCCCTATCAGGATGATAACGCCCATTTGGATGGCCATTCCAGAGTACTTGAGGTAGGCATCCACCTGTTTACGGGGGGCATCTTCACGGTCCTGGTCTTTTTTAGGATTGGGCACCTGCTGCCTTGTTTTCTTTTACGTTGCTGGCGGATTTACGGTCAGCAGTTTTACCATCAGGTCTAACGCCGGAGCCGTTTCTGCGGGCGGTACCTGCTCCCATAGAGCACGTGACATTAAAGGTTGCGCCAGACTGCACAATCAGCTTCTCTGTAGATACTTCACCGCTGACTACCGCAGATTCACGGACATTCAGGAGCTCACTCACTTCGAGGGTACCTTCAAATTTACCTTCCACTACCGCATTCTGACAGCGGATTTCGCCTTCAACATAGCCTGTAGGCCCAATGATAACCTTGGCGTCACAGACCAGCTTGCCTTTGATCGTGCCATCAATGCGGATGTCACTTTCTGACTTTACGGTACCTTCCACAACCGTACCTTTGACCAGGCTGTTGAGCCCGCTTGAAACGGTTGATGCACTATTGCTTTTCGTATTGGTGTTTTCTTTCTTGTTATTACCTCCGAACATAGTCCTGCTGTTTAAAGCGTGATATAATTAGTTAATGGGATAAAACCGGGGGCAGATGAAGGGTTTATTATCGTAGGTCAACAACGAAGATAACGCCGATGACCGGGTTTTGCAAAGCTTTACAAATAAAATCGCCCCAGGCTTAGGCAGCACGGGGCGATTTTACTGGCATGCAAGAGTCAGGCAACTGTCCGGTTAGAAGTTCGGACAGTATACCCCACGGCGTTCGATACCGCAGATTTTATACGCCAGGGCGAACTCGAAGCCGCCGTTGGCGTTACTCGCCTCCCGCAGAGGCGATACATTAATATCATAGCTGAAGCCGAGGCTGAAGTTTTCGTAATCGAAACGGGTGGAAAGAATAGCTGCGTCGTTCAGCACACCGCTCTCGATTTTATTGGAAACGCGCGTCCACAATCCGAACTGGAAAGACTGATTGGAACTGCCATTGCCTAACAGGAATTTAAAGCTTGTACCCGCATTCACCTGGAAAGAAGGCCCCTGACTCATTACAATCACGCCTGGCACCAGGCCAAACCGGCGCCCCATCATAAACTCACCACCAGCGTGGAAAGTAAAGCGGCTGTAGAGCAGGTCCTCGTCATCAGAGTTGAACGACTGATTGGAACGGTTGAGGTGGTGGAAGGCACCGCCAAAATAAAGGCTGTTGTTCTCATCAAAAACGCTGAACCACAGCAGACCGGCAGCCAGGTCCGCAAAGATGAAGTTGTCCCGGTCAAAGACCAGCTCTTCTCCGGACGGAGCAGTGCCATCAAAACCACCGAAACCATCGTGTTGCAGCCCCCAGCGTAGCTGAAGGAAGTCGATACTGCGCTGAGCTACCCCCGCTTCAGCCCCTACCACAAGGTAGTTGGCCTGTTTGCGGTAACCGCCCATGCGCTTGCTGTAGGAGGCAGAAAGCTTACCCGTCAGGGTAGAAAAGTTAGCTTCGCCCGCTTCATCGCCCCAGAAAGTACCACCGATACCGAAGTAATCGTAGCGGCCCACGGGGATACGCTGATCGTAAGAAAAGGAATACGTATTGTAAGCATTGGACCTCAGGACACTTGCCCACTGATTGCGGTAGTTGGCAACCATTCGGATATTGCAGTTCATCACACCAGTCATAGCCGGGTTCAGATTGAGCGGCGAGAGGTAGAACTGTGAGAAGTGGATATCCTGTGCGCTAATGGAAAGTGCGCCCAAGGCCAGCATACAAGTGACGAGAATCGACTTGAAATTTTTCATACAGGCGGTTATTTGTAAAATTGCTTCAATGAGTCAAAGTGATTGAATCGTAGATCTTTGTGATCGCTTTGTTTAAACTGGTGTTTTCGGTTCCTTAATTCCAGAAGCTGGAGTAGGGCTGTTAAAGCGGCGCTTTTGGGACAACCGCGTAGATGTATTTGCTAATGAATCACAATAATAGCGAATGTTAAGCAAAGGTTGAACATTTTTTCTGTTAAATGACTGCTAACGTCAAAGTCCGGTCAGAAAACAGCTAACAATAACCCTAACGTTGATTAATGGCCTTTCCGTTTGGTCAGGGCCTAATTTTCTTCCTCTTTCCGCCATATGGCTCCGTATTTCTCGACCAGCACGTTATCGTAATAGTCGGCCCGCTCAAAGAGGTGGCGGAACAATTTCATACCGGTGCTCAGGTTGAGGTAGCGGTCGAAAATCAGCAGCGAGAGCACCACATCCTGGTCTTTGATGCTAAAGGACAGGCCCTCGGTTTCGTAATTTTCGCGCAGCAGAAACTCATAGATGGGCTTGATATCCGTCTTTGGCAGGGCACACAAATAAGCGTCGCCCATAATGAGCCCTGTATCTTCGTGATAGGTGATATTGATCCGGGCGCTGCCCTCAATGATTTCCCAGTTGTTGGGCCCACGGCGGGACAGACGGACGTCCTGCCCGATTTCCACCAGTAACTCCTCAATGCTTTCAGCCACGCCCACAGGTTCGTACACTTCCGCAAACGATGGCAGGTATACCTTCGCCCCACAGTGCGGGCAATACTGATCGTTTTCCACTTCCTGTTCTGCCACCACGTTATCACAGGCTTCACAACGCGCTTTCACACCCGGCAGGGCTGCCTGATAATCCAACAGCGCCTGCTTCAGGTAGCGGACCGGCAGGGAAAATCCGATGTTGTCCCCCTGTTCCACGCCCAGCGTATTGATCCCGACAATGGTCCCCTGCCGGTCAATCAGCGGGCCACCGCTATTCCCGGGGTTGAGGGCCGCATCGTGCTGCAGGTAACGCACATTTTCCACCTCCCGGTTGGCATTGGAAATGATGCCCTGCGTGATCGAAAACTCCAGCCCAAAGGGGTGCCCGATGGACACGACAACATCCCCCTCCGTCAGCTCCTCATCATTGCCCAGGGTCACCGATTCAGGCGCCACCTCAAAGGGGTCCTGCATACGCAAAAAAGCCAGATCATACTTGGGGTCGGCGTAGACCACCGTAGCCAGTTGCTTGGGGAGGCGGTCGCCCCGGACCACCACCTCGCGATTGTCCTGCACGATGTGGTTATTGGTCACCACCAGCTGCTTATCAGGCAGCAGGAAGCCCGTGCCCGTGCTGTACGGCGTGGCAATCTGAATAATGGAGTCCCGGTACCGGTCAATAATCGCTTTCATAGAGTGGTCTGAGCTACACTTCTGCCTGTGAAGGTACAAAATCGCAACAATTGCCCGCTTTTTGGAGTTCCGAATTTTCAAAGCCATAAAAACATGCCGGAATTACCAGAAGTCAACGCCAAGAAAAACCACTTCGACCAGGTGGCTCTCCACCAGAAAATTGAGGCGGTCGACCTGATTGATACGAGCTACATCCTCAAGGAGATCAGTGGGCCGGCTTTCGCCGAAAAGCTGACGGGCCGCACCTTCACCGGGTCCTACCGCCGGGGCAAGTACTTTTTCGCAGAAATGGACAATGGCGACCATGTCCTCTTCCACTTTGGCATGAGCGGCCGCTTCCGTTATTACGATGACCCCGCCGACCAGCCCAAATACGAGCGTTTTGCCTTCGATTTTGAAGAGGGTGGCCGCCTCGGCTTCGACTGTCCCCGCAAACTGGCGCGCATTCATTATGTGGAGGACCTCGACGCCTTTATTGCCAAAAAGAACCTGGGAGAAGATGCCCTTGTCCTCAAAGAAGCCGACTTTTTAGAAATGGCTAAAGGCCGCAAGGGCACCATCAAAGGCTTCCTGCTCAACCAAAAGTACCTGGCTGGCATGGGCAACCTCTACGTGGATGAGGTGTGCTGGCAGCAGGGCATCCACCCGGCTTCCGTTATGGGCTTACTGAGTGAAGAAGAGCAGCGGGCGATGTTCCAAAATATGCAGGCCATTCTCCAGAAAGCTGTCGCCCTCGATGCCGTCTACCCGGATTACCCCGAAGAGTGGCTATGGAACCACCGCGATAAAGGCGGCACCTGCCCCAAAGACGGTACTGAACTGCAGCGCGACAAAGTGGCGGGGCGCTCGACCTATTACTGCCCGCAGTGCCAGGAGTTGCGGAGCTAAGGTTTAAGGGCTTCAGGGCAGGCTCACCGGGTGCACTAATCCAAGCCACTGCCGGGGCATTCACCCGGTGTGCTTTTCGTTTTGCCGTAGTCAGCACGCCGGGCGAAGGGAGAGCGCCCGGCGAGGAAGCCAAGCCAAGCCATTGCCGGGGCATTCACCCGGTGCGCTATGCCTATGCTTATGGTGAGGGCGACGGGCGAAGACCCGACATTGTTTTTCTCCACCCAATTCCGTATCTTACCATCCATTCACTAACCGCTAAAAACGGACCTCATGTTTATACACACACATTCCATCCGCCGAAGCCAAAAGGCGAAGGAGGACACACACATTCTGCGCACGACATTCTGTTAAGCTTCTTTTTTTCATGCTCATGATATCAGGCTTCCATGCCGCAACTGGACAAACCTACGTCACTTATGGTTTGTACGGAAAGTATGATGAAGACCCCAAGAGCTATTTCCTGCGCGTACAGTTCAATTTTATAGCTGCAGATGCACCTAACGAAGATGCTGCATGGTGGGAAGTAGGGGGGTATGACCTGTCCAATATGCCAAAACCTTTGGTTGAAGCGTTGTATAATTTTACCACGCACTGCAACGAAGCGGGCTTTCTCGCGGTGGAACTCTTGCGGCGCAATGGGGTAGAAGCAGCGGTGCAGTGCAACAGCCCGAGCCCGGCAATGGCTCAACAAAACAGCGGAGGGCCCCAGGCAAAGGAACTGCACCACAGGCAGGACCGTATAAGTGCTGCCTTTTTCCCTAACCCCACACAAGGCACCCTTCAGGTAGTCCTTCCGGAAGGGGCTGATCAAGCCTCCCTGATACTTTACAACCTACAGGGGCAGCCTGCTTTCCAGTCCCTGCTTACCGGGCAATATACCACCTTGCAACTGCCGGTGCCAGCGGGCATCTACTGGGCACGCCTGCAAATAGCCGGGCAGTAGCCGGTGCACCACAAAATCATTGTATCACGCTAAACAAGCTTGCCATGAAGCTAGTAACCAAAGCACTTTTATTGCTGCTGCTGGGGGCTGTAGGCCTTCGTGCACAGTCTTTTAATATTGCTGAAGATTTAGGGTATCAAAGTAACAAGTTTGAAAGCGTGATTGTCCATAACGATACAATTGTTGGTGTGGGTATCGCAAAGAATGACTCCCTCCGGCAGGGGGTTCTTATTGCCACTTTTGATTCGTCAGGGCAACAACTTAGCAGTACTTTGTTGCTTGATAATGAGGGGAGTAATTTATTTATGCGGCCTCATATTGGCGGTATCGCACCTGCGAATAATGGAGGGTATATAGTTCTTCCGCATACTGATCGTCTTAATGCCATTTTCATTAAGCTAGATAAGAACTTAAATGAAGAATTTCGCCATGAATATATCGACATTGATGATGTCAGCAATTTCGCCTATCTTGACCCTATACCCTTAGACGAGGGCTATTTGCTGTACGGGAGCATAGACAGGGACAATGGGGTGCCCGACCCCTTTGTGCGCATTGTGGACGAGCATGGGCAAACCGTGCGGCTTAATTTCTACGGGAATTATGAGGATAAGGACATCTACCAGGATGCACAGCTTTTAGGGGATTCTATTTTAGTAGCTGGGGGTCAGCGGCAGGTTAGCCTGGGCTATAGCAAAAACTTTTTCCACCGCATCCGCATATCCGATGGTGCCTTACTGGATAGCTGGGAGTCTTCAGTAAACGCGGACATGGGATGGCTGCGGCAATTGGTTGCCCTGGAAGATGGGGATATTATCACCTTTGGGCAGCAGCCGCTGGAAATTATCGACTGGAATACTTACATCGTACAGCCGATGCTGACCCGCCTCAATAGCAACTATGAGGTCGTTTGGCAGCGGCCGGTCTGGAGATCAGGTTACCATTCCCCAGGTCATGGTTTGTATGATATCAAGCAAGTGTCAGACGGCTACTTCGTAGGGGCTGGCCACGTAAGGAGCGTTGTAGATAATGACCCAACTACAGTAGGCTGGCTTTTTAAGTTTACAGCTTTTGGTGATTCGCTTTGGTCGCGCTATTACCTCCCACCATTTGACACTATTGGCAATACACTCCTTAATGGCAGTTTTTTCTCTTTCGGAGAGCTGTCCAGCGGTAATTTAGTCAGTGGTGGCAGTGCAAGCGGCGATGGCCCTCAGCGCCGCTGCTGGATCATCAAAACAGATGCCAATGGGTGTCAGGGGGAGACGCCCTGTGAGGTGCTTACGGGTTTGGCAGAGGCGGAGCCGATGGGGGAGCAGGGTATGCGGGTGTTCCCCAACCCTGCCTCCCGCCACCTTACCGTTGCCTGGCCGGGCGGAGCGCCCACGGGTACTGGCTACTTCACCCTCTATAATATGCAGGGGCAGGCCGTATGGGCGGCAGCAATGCCCTGTGCACCAGAGGTGCCATTACAGCTACCGGAGTTGCCGCCGGGCGTCTATGCCCTGCGCGTGGAAGTGGAGGGGCAGGCTTGGGTGGAAAGGGTGGTGGTTCGGTGATGAGCTGAGGTTTTGGTGTTGTGGTACTCTGGTGCTTTGGCTTTATGGTGTTCCCGGCTTCCCGGGCCTGTACGTAGGGACTGGTCAATCCGTACGGGTAGATATTGGCGCGCCCGGCTTACCTTATTGTAAGCCTCACCGGGTGCACTAAGCCAAGCCATTGCCAGGGCGCGCTGTACGTGTGCTTATGGTCTGCAGACCGGGCAAGAGCCGCAATCACTCACAGGTATTTCCATTCTGGCCACAAAACATCCCTTCCGGCAAGCCAGAGTTTACAAAGGTGGTGTTGGAGGCCTCCATTGAACCTGTACTTTCGATTTTTACCTGCCTGATACTTTCAATTACACTCCCAGGCTTAAGCACCACCCGGCCGGCAACCTGTAGCGCCTCTATGCGGCCCTCCGGGCAGTCCGTATGCAGTTTGCCGCTTTCTAAAATGAGCTCTCCACCATTTTCTACCGTAATTGAAGCCCCGGCCGGCAGGCTTAACTGACACTGCACCGTCAGGCGGGCATCAGCGGAAATGACCAGGCCGGAACGCAACGCCTGCGGAGCTTCCCACACGATGTCCGCACCCTGGGGAATCACCATATCTTCTGCTGTCGGGCGGCAGGGCACCGGATCAATGGTAAACCCGCCATTCCCATCCGGGAAGCGCTCAAAGTCCGGTTCCAATGCTGCAAAAAAGTGGTGCATCTTTCCAATTTGGCACTCTGTGAGGGCACAACGCTCCTGAAAATTGCACCCCAGGCGGTTGTAATCGGACTTCCAGGGGGTATCCGCGCAGCCATCGCCTCCGTCAGCATGTTTTTTGTGCGCCTGTAGCGGGCTAAGGTGATCTACCGAAAGGACATGAAAAATCTCCCCAAGCATCCCTTCCCCCAGGCCGGCTTCCGAACCGGGATAATCCACTTCGCAGGTTTGCTGCCCCGGCGTGATGCCATGTTGCCAGATATTGTACACCCCAAATAAAGCCTGGGCGGGATAGTCGGGTACCTGCCCTCGCTGACAGCCCATAGAGGAAGTCAGTCCGCCCCCACAGGGCCAGTAGCAGTCGTTCTCATCCGGTATACGGGGGTCACCGGGCGGCTCGGGCATCCATTTGCCACCGGTAATAAAAACATGGAAGGCATCCTGGGTTTCCGGAGCAATCAATGCATCATAATCCGGGTGTGAGGGGTCTGGCGATTTCAAATAGCGGTCATCCACCTGATACCAGTACTGATACCCCCCGGGCTTACAGCCGGAGAAGCCTATGCCCCAGCCTTTGTTATCGGGGTGGAAGAAGACGTCTTTTCCCGGTGTGCCGGTATTGAGCAGCCGGATCCGGGCATCTTTCATATGCGGAGAGCCATCTGTGGGGTCATCACAAAGGTTACTGAGCACCCCGTTGGGGCCATCAGGATCATCAAACCAGGAGCGGATGATATCAATGTGTTCTGCTGTGAAGTTGCCAGGGTCGTCCGGGTGGCGCACCCACTGCCCCAGGCTATCCGGGTGCTCTTTCTGGAAAATATGCACAATGGTTTGCATATAACGCACCTGGGTAAGCTCAGGGTAATCCGGATCCGGAGCATAATTAACGGATTGGTCGCAGGAAGCCTCGGCCTCTTCCGGTGGCCAGCAGTTCGGATACGGGCCGCCTGTCGTACCCGGAGGGCCGGGGCAAACCGAGCATTGCTCACGGGTGCGCCCGGCACGGCGATTGCGGAATCGGCACTGATCAAGGGCTGTAAAGGACGCCGTGAGCGAAAGCCACGTCTCGCGCGGCGTAGCCTGTATGGGCACCTTTTTAAAAGTATAGGCCCCGCCATCCAAAGCCGACACCTCAACTTCTGCGGCTTTCAACAAATACGCTCCCTCGACCCGGAGCAGGCCCTGCTCAGGATGTTCGGTAAAGGTGACTTCTATATCACCATAGAATAGGTCATCGGTCCAGTCGAGCGTCTCCTGATCCTCGCAAAATGCACGCTTGGCCAGCTTCACCTCCACGATAGGGCAATCAGAAACGGCAGGCTGCAGCCACAGCCAAAAACCAACTAATGCAGATAGGGCAGGAAAAATCATAAGCTTTTAATTATGAGTCATTAAACGCTTTATGCACACAGGAGATTGCACCCCTTACTTTATCCGGATTTGAGCGGCCGCATTGACAAAGAGCGTATTCCCAATCTCCTCGTACCCTTTAAACAACTCTGCACCCTGATGCTTCACCGGCCCGTCCCGGAAACCAATGATGGTGAGATCGGCATCCTTAGATTTTTCGGAGATGATCGTCTTGGGATCGATGTCCGGCTTGCGCGGAATGACCTCGATGTTATGCCTGGAAATCGGCAGTTGCCCGGCTTCAATCAGGGTAGACAGGCGTTCACGCTCTGCCTCGACGTTGTCTTCCGGATAGAGGGCAAATATCTTGATCTGCCCACGGCTCCACTCCCGGTGCCCCAGGATGATGTAGCCCAGCAGTATCATCAGGTTGGCATTCTCATAGTCGTTAGACGTAATCCAGATGTGAATGCCTTGCTTTAGCCCGTAGCCCCGTTCCGAACTTCCAAGAATGACCAAATCAAAGTCCACCGATTTGATGAGCTTGAAGTTATCCACGATGTCCTCCAGGTTATCGGGCTTTACTTTGCTGAATTCCACAAGCAGCAGGTTATTATCCGTACCGGAAATGCCAGGTAGCTGAATGACCTGCGCCACCGCCGAGGTATAGGACGGGCTTGTCAGGGTATCAATATAAATATTGCTGTCGGTGGCCTCTGCCATTTTGATCAGGCGGGCCTTTGAGGCGCTCGCCTCCTGATAGGTGCTGCGGGACAGGTAGCCGTTAATTTTGTGGATATAGGTTCCGAAACCATAACGCTGTGCAATCCACCGGAGCATATCAAAGGCCGCAAGCCGGTCAAAGGAGTGCTCAGAAATACAAACGGCAGATGGGCGCCAGCTACCGGTCTGCTCCTTGTCGGCTTTCTGCAAAAACACCTGCAACTGCCGGCTGATCTGGAAAATCACCCCCTGGAAAATAATCGCAATATTTTTCTTGTCCGGATTGAAGCGGCTGACCAGCAGGTAAATGCCCACCATGAACAGCAGCGCCATGATGGCATAACCCGCATTCATGAAAAACATCAGTCCAAAACAGGCAATGGCCCCAAACAGAGAAATGTACCAGCGGGACCGGAACGTAGGGCGGTAGGATGGGTCAGCAGCAAAGTGCTGCAGGAAGGAAATCAGGCACAGGGAACCATAAGTCACCATAAAAAACATGGAGATGATTTCCGCCACGGCATCCAGCCCGCCCATCATGATGAAGACAAAAGCCACCACTACAGTCACCACAGTAGCATTGAAAGGTTCATCATTCTTCCCCCTCCCCCGTGACAGCCAGAAATTCACAAACTTGGAAGGGATGAGCTGATCTCGGGCAATGGCCTGTAAGGTACGCGGGGCCACCAGAATAGACCCGATAGCCGAGGAAATCGTAGCTGCTGCCAGGCCGACGGGAACCAGCCACCAGCCCTGCCAGGCAATTTCGCCCATTACCAGCCGGCTAGTGTCCGCCAGTTGCTCGGGGCTGGCAGATACCGCCAGCTTGTAGGCAATAAAAACGTAGACCACCATGCCCGTCAGCGTCCCCGCAAGCGTACCTAAAGGAATGGAACGCCCCGGATTCTGCAGGTCGCCGGAAAGCCCCACTCCTGCCGTCATACCGGTAAATGCCGGGAAAATAATAGCGAAAACGGAAAAGAAGCTCAGTGCGACAATAGGTGGGATATTCTCCTCCTGCGCGGGCGGCTCGGCCGGGGCCGCTCTCAACTCCGGCACATTGGGATTTGCCGGGGCGGAGCTCACAGCTGTATCCAACTGGAAAGGCAACGTGGCAGAATCAATCGCCGGCTGTACCGGATTGACCTCTACCTCCTGATAAGACTGCACATTGGCAAACGGGTCGAGTGGTGTGGTTTTACCATATTCGGTTTGCCCGGCAAAGAACGCAATCAGCGCGATGCCTAGCGTAGCGACCACAAAATATAGCATCTTCACCCCCAGATCGGCACCTTTTGAAAGCACCACAATAGTCAGCAGAATCAGTGCCGGAATACTGACAGTCTGTTTCTTATCCAGCAGCCACTCCACCGCAGGCGAAAAGTGATAGGTTTCCCTAAGGTATTCAAACAAAGGGGTGAAAGCTTCTGCGAAAGCGATGATGTAGAACGCCACGCTAATGCCCTGAGAAAAGTATAAAGCGATACCGATAGACGAACCGATCACCAGGCCAAAAGAACGGGAGATGATGTAGTACTCTCCCCCACCCTCTACTTTTTGGTTGGTCGCAATCTCGGCAATCGCCATAGCCGTGGGTATGGTCACGGCGTGCCCGATGAGGATAATAGCGATCGTACCCAGCAGCCCCACCTGCCCCACTGCAAAACCAAAGCGCAAAAACATGACTGCACCGAGAATAGTGGAGATGGCCGTGAAGAATACAGGGGCAGTGCCGAATTTGCGGGCGTTGGTGCTCATTGGGTGTGTACTTTGAGGAGTAATACTGACGATTAAGTGGTTTGCCACAGCAAACCTACTCAATGCTTGCCCGTATCCCTTCGCCTTTGGGCTTTGACCACCTTAAAGGCAGGAGGGTCAGCATTTACGCTGAGAAGTGGCTTGCGCCTGTCCTGATAAGCTGCGCTTCGTCACGGGCTGATATCGTAAACCACTTCGTATTGCGTAAATATACTTCTTGTCGGGTAGTTTGACAAGTTTGTTCAGTGCTGTAGACGCCTGAACAGGCAATCGTCACACAAAAGGCATTATATTTGCCGCATGCAGCAGCCTACCTTTTTTCAGTTTGAATCTGCGACGCCCCGCCGGCTGGGGTACCTTGGCATGTTCGGTCTTTTGGTACTCGCGGCCCTGTTTTACCGGGAGCGGGCGTGGATGCTGGATATTGCCTTTCAGACCTTCCTGATGATCAACGATGGCACGGTGCAGGTCATGGTCAACCGGTTTGGGTCGGCCCTGGTGCAGTTACTGCCACTGAGTGCCATCAAACTGGGGGCTCCGGTGGAGGTGATTTCTTTTTTATATTCCATTTCTTTCCCGCTGTTGTTCCTGGGTTTCTACACCATAACGGTTCGGGTGCTTCGCAACGACTTTCTGGGCTGGGCCATCGTACTACTCTACACCCTCATCGTGTACGATGCCTTTTACTGGGCCACTTCTGAGCAACAGCAGGGACTGGGCGCGGTGCTGGTCTTTTTTGCCTACTGGCTGCGCTACCCCCGGCAGGATAAGCCCTGGATGTGGGCATTGAGCGCATTTTCGGTCGTGGCGCTGGCTTATTATCACCCGCTGATCTTTATCTCCTTTTACTTCCTGTGGGCGTACTTCGGGCTGCACTTTCGTGCAAAAATCAACGGTTGGGCTTACTGGGCACTGGCCGGATTTATGGCAGTCGTGCAGGGTGTAAAATCCTGGCTTTCCGCCAACTGGTACGACAATGCAAAGTACAGCTCCTTTTCGGACAACCTGGCCGCCTACTTCCCGAACTACTTTGACTTCCCGGCACACAGCAAATTCCTTTATAACGCCCTCACCATCTGGTATGGATTCCCCGTTTTACTGTTGGTGGTCACCGGTTTTTACCTGTACCGCCGCCACTGGCTCAAGCTCGGGCTGATATGGCTGACCTGCTTTGGCTACCTTATGTTATTGCACATTGGCTCGCCGGAGTCCGAACACCGCTTTTACGTAGAGGTGAACTATATGGCCCTAAGTATTTTTGTCGGAGTGCCTTTCCTTTTTGAGGTCGCTCCGCTGCTCAAAGGGCGCAAGCTGGCTTATCTCCTTGGAGGCATCCTTGCCCTGCGCCTTGGCACCATCGCTATCCACCACCAACCCTTTGAAGCCCGCTGGCGATGGGTGGAACAAGCCGTAGCTGCCCCCGAATCCGGCAACCGGTTCTACCGCACAGAAGCAGAAGCGCCAATGGATACCCTGCTGATGTCCTGGGGTATCCCTTACGAAAGCCTGCTGATTTCCAACGCCCGGACCGAGGGGCAAAACGTGCGCACCCTGCTCGTCCACCCGGATATGAAAGCCTTTGAAGAACCCCTTGAGCAAGACACGGTTTTCATTACGCCTTTCAAGACCTATCCCGTGCGGGAATTAAATACATCCTATTTCCCAATTGGCCGGGGCTCCTACAAAAGTTTGCCAGGCGACATACGATAACACAATGTTCACTACAGGCTGCTGCTCCTGTTGAAATGCTACGATTTTTGTGTAACCTCTGAACAAATAGCCATTATTGGCAATAGATACGTTCAGCAACTTCAAAACACAAAAACAGATAAGCATGAAAAAAAGACTTCTACCGCTCTTCGCCTTGTTATTTTTCTCCCTGGGCGTACAAGCCCAGCGCAATTGCGGCGCCACCGAATACATGGAGCTACAGCAGCAAACCTATCCCAAATTCGAAGAGAACAGACAGCAAATTGAAAAACATACCAACCGGATGCTGGCACAGCCCGGGCTGAGGTCTGTCAACGGGACCATTACCATACCAGTGGTGGTGCATGTGGTCTACAACAACCAAAGCGAAAACATCAGTATGGCGCAGATTCAAAGCCAGATTGATGTACTGAACGAGGACTTCCGCCGGCTCAATCCTGACGCTTCTGATACCCCCGGTGACTTCCAGCCGGTGGCTGCAGATTCAGAAATTGAATTCTGCCTGGCAACGGTAGACCCGCAAGGCAACCCGACAGATGGCGTCACGCGGACACAAACTTCCAATTCCTCATTTGGTACTAACAACACTGTAAAATTTTCCAGCAGTGGTGGCAAAGATGCCTGGCCCGCTGATCAGTACATGAACGTCTGGGTATGCGACATTAGTGGCGGTATTTTGGGATACGCGCAGTTCCCCGGTGGCCCGGCAAGCACTGATGGTATCGTTGTGGACTATCAGTACTTTGGTACAATTGGTACAGCTACTGCCCCCTTCGACCTGGGCCGTACTGCCACACATGAAGTCGGCCACTACCTCAACCTCCGCCACATCTGGGGCGATGGAAACTGTAATGTAGACGATCAGGTGGGAGATACGCCCCGGGCTGGTGGCCCCAATTACACCGGTGGTGCCTGTAATTACCCCGGCCCCAACAGCTGTAATGAAGGTGCCGGCGACCTGCCTGATATGTTTCAGAACTACATGGACTATTCCGATGATGGCTGTATGAATTTGTTTACGCTCGGCCAGAAAGCCCGGATGCGCGCTCTGTTTGAGCCGGGCGGCTTCCGCGCAAGCCTGCTCAACTCATCCGTCTGCGGACCAGTCACACCACCTACCTGCGATGATGGCATTCAGAACGGGGACGAAGAGGGCGTGGACTGCGGAGGCTCCTTCTGCGATGCCTGCCCCTGCAATACCGCTGGCCTGACGCTGTCCATAACGCTTGACAACTATCCGGAAGAGACTTCCTGGTCCATCACCAATGCTTCCAATTCCATCGTCGCGTCCGGAGGCAACTACGGCAACCTGCCCGATGGCGCCACGGTGACCGAAAATATCAACCTGAGTGGAGGCAACTATACCTTCACCATCAACGACACTTATGGCGATGGCATATGCTGTCAGTATGGCAACGGCTCCTACACCCTGACCGATAGCGATGGGGCGGTGATTGCCTCCGGTGGTGGATTTGGCAGCTCAGAAAGCACTGACTTCTGTACCGATGCGCCTGCGGCCACTTGCGATGATGGCATCCAAAACGGAGCGGAGACCGGTATAGACTGTGGCGGGCCTGACTGCCCTGCCTGTCCGACCTGCAATGATGGCATTCAAAATGGTGCAGAAACCGGCATCGATTGCGGTGGGCCCGATTGCGCCCCCTGCATACAGAGCTGTGACGACCCCGTCAACCTTGCTGTATCGAATATTACGGCTACAAGTGCTACGCTTTCATGGGCACCACAGCCCAATGCGAATCTCTACCGTATCCGCTACCTGCCTGATGGTGGCAGTTTAACCACTCTGACTTCCGCATCAAATAGTATAACGCTTACCGGGCTCACGCCGGACATCAACCATCAGTGGCAGGTGCGCACCGAGTGCAATAACGGCAACTCCGCTTACATCACAGGCACGTCATTTATCACACAGGCAAATGCATGCCCTGATAGCGATGACGATGGCATTTGCGATGCTGATGACCAATGCCCGGGCTTCGATGACAACCTTATCGGTACAGCTTGTGATGATGGGGACGACTGTACTGAAAATGATACTTACAGCAACGATTGCAATTGCGCTGGCACGCTCATTGATGCGAACAATAACGACATTTGCGATTTGGACGAAGCCGGCTGCACCACTCCTCTCAACCTGCAGGCCAGCGATCTCACCAACAGCAGTGCACTCCTGAGCTGGAGTGTTGTCCCTGCCGCAGGCACCTACGAGTTACAATACCTGGAACAGGGGGCCCCTTTAAGCAACCTCGTCAGCATAAATGTCGGCAGCAGTAGCTCAATAGTTGCCGGGCTTGATGCAGGCACCACCTACCTTTGGCGGGTGCGGGCACTTTGCAGCGGAGAAAATGCTCCATGGTCTTCTGTGGAGACATTCACCACCTTGTCCGGTGCATGCCCGGATGACGATAACGATGGGATCTGCAATGCAGACGATCAATGCCCTGCCTTTGATGACAACCTCATCGGCACAGCCTGTGACGACGGGGACGACTGCACCGAGAATGACACCTACGGCAATGATTGCAACTGCTCGGGAACCCTGATCGACACCAACAATAATAACATCTGCGACCTCAATGAAGCCTGTACAGACCCTGTCAACCTCAATGCAGTAGCCTTCTCCAATACCACTGCCCAATTCTCATGGGATGCGGTGCCGGCTGCGAATGCCTACCGTTTACAGTTCCGGCCGATTGGCGGCAACCCGGTTTCTCTGGATATCCCGGACAATACGTATGTGGCAAACGGGCTGCCCCCTGCTTCTACCGTACAATGGCGGGTACGGGCACTTTGCGACAACGAGAATTCCGGATTTGTAGTGGGCCCGGCGGTTACCTTAAGCGATCCTACACGGACCCGTGCTGCAGAGACCGGCTTCGAACTCTTCCCAAACCCGACTTCCGGCAACTTTACGCTCGCACTGAAGGATTGGGATGGGCGTCCGGGTGCGGTCCTCATCCGCAGTGCGGTAGGGCAAGTCCTTTATCAGGCGGCCGCCGCTCATTCGCAGCTCAACATCGACCTGCGGGCACTGAATATCCCGGCGGGCGTGCTCTTCATTACAGTTGAACAGGATGGCCGGGCCCCGATGACCAAGCGGCTGCTGTATAATGGACAGTAGCCTCTGCTAAGCAGGCTCAGAGTCCTCCATCTGCAAACGGCAGGTGGGGGACTTTTTTTTCTCCATTTAGTTGGCTACCTTTAAGGTAGAACCAGTCTTGTCTACTCAAGTGCGCCCACTTTACCGTGTTATCATTTTTGACGATCACCCGCTTATTCACGAGGGGCTTAAACAGTTGCTCGGAGGCGAAGAAGCGTTTACCATCCAAAGTTGTGCCAGCAGCGCTGAAGAACTTGAAAAAGCCCTTGCCCAGACCGCTGACCTTTTGATGCTGGACTTGAATATCCGCGGAAAAAGTAGCCTGAAATGGGTGGAACACATCCGGCTTCAGCAACCTGGAATCAAAATCCTGGCCTTCTCTTCCTACCATGCCCCGGGCGTAGTACGTAGAGCCTCAACCAAGGTGTTGATGGCTACCTCCTGAAGGACACCACTAAAGCCGAACTGCTGCAGGCCTTTAAAACCCTGCTTCGGGGCGAGTTATACCTCAGCCCGCGCATCCAAATGCCGGGGCGGCCCCAGGACCCAATCTTCCAGGATACTTTCACCCGGTTCAGCAACCTGACTTCACGGGAGCAAGAGGTAGCCAAAGCTATTCTGCAGGGCCTGAGTAGTCAGGAGATCGCAAACCGCTTGTTCATTAGCCTGCATACTGTGCAAACCCATCGAAAAAATCTATTCAGAAAGCTGGATGTTCACTCTGCAGCGGAACTGATCCGCCTGCTTCATGATACAATAGATACAGGGAATACAAACCGGAAGCAACCCCCACCGGAATCTGCCGGGTAGTAGTCAAAGGTTCCGCCGAGCAATGCCGCCCGGTCTTTGATGTGTGCCAGCCCAAGCCCCATATTCACCTCGTCCACTGACAAGCCCTTGCCATCATCGCAGTAGTGCAGGGTACACGCATCGGTGAATTCCAAAGACAGCCTGATCCGGGTTGCCCCCGCGTGTTTGAGTGTATTGCTTAGCAGTTCCTGGACCACCAAAAAGACGGAGTAATACTGTAGCCGGCTTAGGGTCCGGGCCTGTTCCGCTTCCGGCAATTGCGTGCTTACCTCAAGCCCTGCCTGATCAGCCACCTGCCCGGTCAGGGCTTCAATGGCCATGATGAGCCCTTCCTCTTCAAGCAGTGCAGGAGAAATAGCGTGGGTGAAGTTTCGGATGCTCTCGGATATTCGTGTCAGATCTTCTAAAACAGGCTCCACTTGCGTAAGCTGGCCAGAAGGCTCACCTGACAGCCGCATTTTTAGTAACGCCAGTTGGATACTAATGCCATCGTGCAGCTCCTGCGACAGGCGCTTGCGCTCTTTGTACTGCCCCAACAGCAGCGCGTTGGCGGCCTTAAGCTGAGAACGGGACAGCGCCTCACTAAGCTGCGTATTCTGAATAAATGTACGCCTAAGGTAATGCCCGAACAAGCCCCCTAGTGTAAGCAGATCCAGAAGCATGAACAAAAGCGTCAGCTCCATGCTCCAGGGAGTATTGAGCGACCCTAACTGCTCAATTTCAAAAAGAGCCAGCGCGATGAGCGAAAACATAAACGCTAACAGAAAAAGTAAAGCGCCTCCCCTGCCCTCACGGCGATAGGTGCCTATGCACGCTATGATAACTCCAAGGTTGATCAGCAACAACAACAGTAACCCACTGCGCCCCAGCCATATCTTGAAAAACCCTCCTAAAACCGGATAGCTCAGTACTCCAGGCATGAAAACCAGTAAGAGCGCCACCTGCGCCAACTGAAACAAACGGTGCAAAAGGGGTGCACCGTCCCGTAAACCCAGATACCGCCTGGCCATTTCCAGCAAGCTCACGTGAAAGAAGATCAGGAACAAATACCCCAGCCCGTTCCAGTAAGGATGGTTGGGCCACAGGTACATCGCACCGTAGCCTGTGATGATGAATACCATCAGCAGGCCCGAGGTGATGTACAGCGCGAAGCTCAGCAGCAGCCCCTGCCGGGCCACCAGGCCCAATACCACCATCACCACAGCCAGGCAGGTGAGTGCACCAAGGAAGAGGACCATCAAAAAGCGGCTACTCCGGTCGCCCTCTTCAAAAGCAGCAGGCTCCCACAGCTGGGGCTGAATGGTAATGGTTTCTTCCCTTTTGTCATAACAGATGTACAAAACCCCTTCCTGCAGTGCCTCAAGGGTAACCGGGAAAAGGTAGGTGGGATGGCCGATCATGCGGTTCCCAAATGGCAAATAATCTCCCATTGTGGGCGAAGCAAGCGGAGGGCTCTCAGCCGGGTCCCAGAAAAAGGCTATCCGGTTGGTGCGCACCTCTTTGCTCTGTACAAGCAATGAAAGAGGCGTAGTGCCTGAATTGCTAATGTACACTTTGACCCACAACAAGTCTTTCCCAGCGAAAAAAGCGCCATCGGTGCTCGAAAGGCTGCCCCACCCATGATCAGGAAGGTGCTTCAGCCCCTCCACCCCAAGCTCCGTATCGGGCGTGCGATAGAGCTGCCCCCACTCAAGCAGTTCTATCTGCCTGAAACCCGGAGTAAGCCGAAGGGTGTCCTGCCCCAACAATACATTGGAGACAATCAGGAGCAGTGGTGTGAAAAAAATAATATGCTTCACCGGGGCTTGAGTTAGCGGGTAAAAATACCCTGCAGAGGGGATATGCACACAAAATTCAGTCCTCTAATTTTGATTTTTGAAATAATGACCTGAAAACCCTGGTATCATGAAGTGCACAAATATCCTGTTTTTGCTAGCTTTTCTTTTCCCCGTTTCCTGGCTGTCGGCTCAGGCTACCTCCACCCTTTACTGGGCGGATAACAGCTCTTCCCTGAGTTCCATTTCCCCGACTAATGGCACCCCTGATGTACTGGACTTTGAATTTGTGAGCCCCAGCGGACCCGCTCAGGTTACGTTTGACGAAGTAAGCAACGCGCTGTACTTTGTAGACCTTGAACGTATAATACGCCTGGACTGGACGAATGCCAGTGCCGTTGAAATACTGGCGCAGCCTGCTGGCTCCAGTCTCATAAGAGGGCTGGCGGTGGACGGTCCTAACAATACATTGTATTGGAGCGAAGGCAACACCGTCATGAAAAGTGCGCTCGATGGCAGCAACCCTCAGGTCTTCTTCGAAAGTCCGAATACTAATGACCTGTTAGGCAATTTTGCGATTGACCTGGTGAATCAGCAGCTTTTTGTGTTAACCTTTTCAAATGGGTTTTTCAGTATTGACATCGCCTCTGCCGCAGCAACGTTTGTGAGTATGCCCGGATTTCACAGAACAATCGAGTTCGACCCCGGCCAAAGCCAGGTGTACCTTTTCGGAGGAGCCGGGATTATTCGCTGCGATACGGATGGGAGTAACCTTACAACGCTGGTTCCCGGTTCCTTCTTACTTGGAGGCATGGCCCTCGATCTGGTGAACAACCAGTTATTCTGGACCGATACAAGCGGCGGCATCATGCGCGCCGCTCTTGATGGCACCAATCCCATTACCTTCCGGGGATCCGGATTTGAGGCTCAGGGCAGGCTACATATTAGGGCATCGAATGGTATCCTATTTTGGTTTTCCAGATCCTTTGGCCCCCAAACGGACCGCCTTCGAATTGTACGCTCACCGGTTGCTCCTACAGAAGGAGAGGGCTGGGATAGTGTGGCGAACGATGGGGCATCCGGGACCAAAGCGGTCGTTGTTGATGGGCAGGAAAACTTCATTTACAGTACCAATGGCGCCTTCATTCTAAAATCTACTAACCTGGATGGTTCTCCGGTTCAATCCTATGCCAATTCTGGCTTGGTGTATTCATGGATTTGCTGTAGTGAAGACTTCAATAACTACGGCAACTACTGGTTCAACCCGGGTTTCCCTTTAAACATTGAGGGTATGGCCATTGATGCTGCTGCTCAGGAATTGTACTGGACGTCAGATTTTCAAAATACCCAGTATATTTTCAAATTAGACCTCACCAACTATGTCGGGCAGGGCAAGGTAGATACCATCATTGCTGCGGGGCCTAATTCTCCGCTGAATAGTATTTATCCATTTGACGAAATCGCTGTAGACCCTGCCAACGGAGACCTTTACTGGACCACTAATGCGGCCATTCTGACCTCGAAAGTCAACGGTATTGATGCACAGGTCCTTATGGATTGGGCGTCCTCTCCCCTTACGCTCCCTCCAAACAGCAATTATGGCAGAGCTATTGCTCTTGATGCCACCAATCAAAAAATGTACTTCACCGATGCGGGCAACATCCTTCGCGCCAACCTCGATGGCTCAGGGCTGGAAACCATCGTGGACGAAGCATCAGATATTATCGAAATTGAGCTCGACGTAACCGCCCAACTCCTCTACTGGTCTAACGCAGAGGGGCAGCTCAACTCGGCTACATTTGATGGGGATAATATTTCGATCGTTTCTGATGGCACATTGGCAGATGGCATCGGGGATCTTGGGATTTTCAATACCGCCTCCACCAATCCGCCACTTCCCACCGTGACCATTTCCGGAACGAACTGTAGCCCGGTAGGCTATGCCATTGATGGGGTGTACACCTATGACGAGGATTTGACACTCGCGACTGGAGTTACCATCTTCACCCATGAAAACCAGTTGCTGCATTTGCGCAAAGATCATCTGCTCAACATCAATGGCTGGCATATCCTATTTGCTGATGGTAGTGGCTTATTTTACTCCAATCCCAATCAGACGGAATGGCCACCAACCGATGGATGGATACTGAACGGTAATGGCCCGGATTTTTGTAATGAGCTTCCTACGCTAACCGGCTACGTCATCCCCTCCTGCACTGCTACCTTAACAGCTGGCTCCGATACCCAATCTGCTTGCGCGCTGGAGGAAATCATTGAAGTCTCCTATAATACCACCGGAGTGACTGGCCTTACCGAAACCGCCAACCTGGTAACCGGTATGTTTGGGCTGCCCGATGGGGTAAGTGCCGTTTGGAGCGACGACCAGCTAACGATCTATGGAGCACCTACGGAAACAGGGATATTCAATTATGCTATTCCGCTTTGGGGCTGTACCGACCTGACGGTTGCCGGCACGATTACCGTAGACCCCTGCGGTGGCCTGCAGGCCGGCTGTACTGACCCGACAGTACAACTGGGAAATGACGGTACGGTAGAAATCACCCCCGCACAGGTGGAGGAAGGCACCATTGCCTTAGACGGCATCGCCAGCCTTTCCCTCGATCAAAGCTCATTCGACTGCTCCCACATCGGCAGCGACAACCCGGTGGTATTAACTGTCACCGACTTAGACGGAGACGAAAGCACCTGTGCGGCGAACGTAACCATCCTGGACGAAACGCCTCCCGAAGCGGTTTGCCAGGATATTATCATTTCCACAGATGCCACAGGCAACGCCACCATTAGCCCTTCCGATTTAGACAATGGGTCTACTGATGCCTGTACCTCCGACCTTGGCTTCACCGTAGATATGGCAACCTTTGATTGTGCCGATACGGAGGTGATGGTTACGCTGACTGTGACTGATGATTCGGACAATCAGAGTACCTGCATGGCTACCGTTACTGTTCAGGATCAGGTGGCGCCAACAGCTGTCTGTCAGGATATTGCCGTTCAGTTGGATGCATCGGGCAACGGCAGCTTTATGCCTCAGCAAGCCGATGATGGCTCTGCGGATAACTGTTCCGACAACCTGACTTTTGAAGCCAGTCAGAGTAGTTTTGACTGTGCGGATCTTGGGGATGTGCCTATTATGCTGTTCGTCAGTGATGGCAGCCCTCATTCCGGTTCGGGTAGCTGTATGGCTACCGTAACGGTACAGGACCTGATCCCTCCACAGGCTGTTTGCACCCCTGCCACCGTTAGCCTGGATGAGAACGGACAGGGCACGCTCCCTACTTTCGCCATTGACGGCGGCTCTACGGACAACTGCAGTACCCTTCAAATTGCAGCAAGCAAAAACAACTTCGACTGTGCCGGCCTGGGAGCACAGGACGTCATCCTCACTGTGACCGATGGCAGCAACAATACAGACAACTGTACTGCGAGTGTTACCGTAGTGGACGAATTGCCTCCTGTAGCCCTGTGCCAGGACCTGATACCGCTCACCCTGGACATCAGCGGGCAGGCGACACTCGAAGCCACAGATGTAGACGATGGCTCCTTTGATAATTGCGGCATTACCCTCCGTTATCTCGACCGTACGACCTTCTCGTGTGAGGATGGGACATCACAGAATGTACTGCTTACGGTGGAAGATGAATCTGGCAATTCGGCAACCTGCTGGACTACCGTATCCCTTAACGACATTACTCCTCCTACCGCACTTTGCCAGGACATCACTGTTGCTGTAGATGCAAATGGCCAGGCCGTTCTTGATGGCAGTAGCCTGGACGCCGGATCAACGGATAATTGCGGCATCGCATACTTCGAAGCCTCCCCTGCCGGACTAACCTGTAATGACATCGGATTCAACACCGTAATTCTGACCGTGAGAGATGAAACCTACGACAATTTTGCCAATTGTGTTGCTACGGTGACCGTTGTGGATGACACACCTCCTGAGGCGATTTGTATCCCTTCCAATACTTTTGCATTGGAGATTGACCCTGCCGGTGCCACACCCACTACACTCCATGCTGCTGATATTGATAACGGCTCCTTTGACGCATGTGGCATTCAGGTACTTTCTGTGTCCCCTGCTATGTTTACCTGTGCAGATGTTGGGGCCGCCGATGTTACCCTAACCGTCACTGACCAGTCCGGGCTCAGTAGTTCCTGTACCACTTCGATTTCCATTGTAAACGCACTCATCGGGGAAGCCTGTGACGACGGTGATGATTGCACGCAAAATGACGTCTACGATGCAAATTGCAACTGTGCGGGCGAACTGATTGATGAGGACAACAACGGCGTTTGCGATCTAAATGAGTGCACAAAACCTGTCGACCTGCAAGTTAGCAATATCACTTCAAACACAGCAGAGCTATCCTGGACAGAGGTGGGGGCGGCAGAAGAGTACCTGATCCGTTACCGCGTCAATGGCGGCCCTGCTAATAATGCCCTGTCTGCCAGCAACAGCTTTACGCTCAACAACCTGCCGGGAAGCGCTACAATAGATTGGCGGGTACGGTCGATCTGCCTGACCGGGCAATCCGCTTTTGAAAATGGGCCGGCGTTTGAAACGCTGTCAGATGACTGCCCCGATGCCGATGGAGATGGCATTTGTGATGCAGAGGATACCTGCCCTGATTTTGACGACACCCTCATCGGCCAACCCTGCGATGACGGCGACCCCTGTACCATCAATGACACCTATAGCAGCGACTGCGACTGCCTCGGTGCATTACTGGACGAAAACTTCAATGGAGAATGCGACTTAGAGGAGCCCGAATGCGGCGCGCCCCAAAACCTCGCTGTCTCTAATGTAGGGCCCAACCAGGCAACCCTATCCTGGGAAGCCGTAATTGGTGCGGTGGAATACCGCCTGGGCTATGCACCGAACGGACAGGGCGGCTTTGTGCTTTCTTTCCCCTCAAATACACACACTTTAACCGGTCTTTCACCGGAAACACTACACTTTTGGCAAATCCGGGCAAAATGCGATGGCGTTAATTCTCCAAATACGCCTGGCCCGGCGTTCACGACTGCTGCCGACGGTTGTCCCGATGCGGACCAGGACGGCATTTGCGATGCGGATGACCAGTGCCCGGGTACCGACGACAACATCATTGGTACGTCTTGCAATGACTTTGACAACTGCACACAGAATGATGTCTACACTGCTGACTGTACATGTACAGGGACCCTGATTGACAATAACAACAACGGCATCTGTGACCTCGATGAGCTCTGCGATGCCCCCGGCAACCTGAGCAGCACCGCCCTCTCCCCCACCTCAGGGACGGTTTCCTGGGCTCCTGTACCCGGAGCCGTAGCTTACAAGCTGCAGTATTTGAGCCAGAGCACAGGAGTCGGGCAGCAGACCCTCTCCGGCAACAGCTACACTTTTGAAGGCTTCCCCGGAGGTGACCTTATACAGTGGCGGGTACGGACCATATGCGCCAATAGTAACTCCAGTTGGGAAGTAGGTCCTGCCCTGCAATTGCCCGCTGCCTTCCAGGGTACGCCCGAAGCAGGCAGGGGGACTCCAAAAAACCAAACCCAATTACCCGACTGGCACGCTATTGAGCAGCAGCTTCAGGAGTTAAGCTTTGAAGTTTTCCCTAATCCGGCCCGCCATCAGGCTACCTTGGTCTTGTCAAACCCCTTACCGGAAGCAGAGGTGGTGGCCTACAGCCTGCTTGGGCAAGAACTGATGCGACAAAACCTGCGCGGCCAGCAGGTGCTGCAACTTAAGTTGGGCAGCTGGGCCATCAGGCATACCGCTGTTGTCATAGCGGTCTTTGAACCCGGGCAGCCGCCTAAAACACAAAAGCTGCTTTTGGCAGAATAGAGGCACAGCACGGTGGAGCCTGCTCCGGAACTAAACCACGGTCAGTTCCGTTTTTATAGCGTAAAGCAAACCAATCAATGAGCAAGCTCCGCCATTTTTTCCAACGTCTGGGCTGGCTGAAACCGGATGCCCCGGAAGAAGCCGCCGCCCCCAAGTCCTTTTGGGAGGAGCTCAAATCGGAATTGCGCAAGCGACTCGTAGGGTATTCCGCAACTCTTATCTTCGGAGCGATTGGGCTCATCTTTTTTCTGATGGGCGGATACATCGTTTATGATTGGATTCAGGATACTAAAGACCGCAGGCGCAACTTCCATGAAGTATGCATCGATGGATATGTGCTTGACACCTATGAAGGTACTGCTGTTGAAAATGCTATGGTTTTCATTGAGGGCAATTCGGAGTGGACAGATCAATCCAATACCAGTGGCTATTTTCGTATTTGTATCAACATCCCGAAAACTCAGGCAACCGTCAACCTAACGATTGAAAAAGCAGGTTACATCAGGCAGTATTACCATCAGGTATCCGTGCCAGATAACCCCCATACCGAGAAAAATATTCAGCATTTCAACCTGACAAATGTTAAAAATGTGGAGGACGAGCCCTTCCCGCACTAAAACTGCGTTCTTTTATTGACATTACATTTGATTTCCAGTATCTTATGCCGCATCACCTAAAAACCTCCATGCAAAACTGAACGTCCCAATGACTCCGAAAAAATCACTGCTCACAGTTACAGCCCTTCTTCTGGCCGCCTGGATTGTGTTTTCTGCCCTCAATCCGGGAGACACTTCGTATGTCATCATCGCAAAGTTTGATGGCATCTATGGCAACCCTGCCGGCGCTCAGGTCTATATCACTCAAGAGCGTGAACTAATCTCCAAATTCAACAAAAACCACGATTTCCATTCTTGCCAGCTGGGGCACGGGGGCACATTAAATACGGAATTCAGGGGAGTACCGAACCGGGAGACCTTTATTTACATCCTTAAAGAAGGTTTCGTGCCAGCCCGTTACTCTTTTATGCCTGGCGATCCGTTGACAGATCAGGAGATCGGGGAGGTAGCCCTGGTAAGTTACCCGGCGAAGCAGCAGCCTGCAATAACAGACCGCCCGCAAGTGCCATGCAGCGGGCAACTGGCTGACAACCCAAAACTGGCAGAGGTACAATACCTCGAAAATTTCCGCCCGGTAACTGACTTTCACTGTGAGGACAATAGCCACACCATTGTCTTTCAGGGAAAGCTTATTCAGTCCGGGCAACTAGTGCATCAGCAAGACTTCTCCATCATTTACCCGCCTCATCAACAGATGGGCGTGCTGCAGACGGGAACAGGCCGGGGGAAATAATCAATTCCCCCGCTCCGTCAATTAATCTTTATCATCCGGTAGCAACAGGCGTATCTCCACCCGGCGGTTTTTAGCTCGCCCGGCTTCCGTATCGTTTTTCCCCACCGGCATACCAGAGCCTCTCCCGACTGGCCTCAGGCGTTCTTCAGGCAGTCCAAGATTCCGCAAATGGCTGGACACTGACTCCGCCCGCTCTTTTGAAAGGCGCAGGTTGTAAGGCTCCGCCCCTTCCTGATCGGTATGACCGGATATTTCCAGTACCCACGTACGGTCCTTCACCAATTCAAACAATTGCTGAAGGTTGAAATAGGAGGTAGAATCCAATTGTGCACCGTTTGTAGGGAAATAAACTTCTATAGGTGCCGCTTTGCCCTCCTGTACCATAGCCTTGAGGGTCACAACATCCATCGTGTCATTTAACCGGACCACCTCTTTGCCTGCGGGTAGTTCAGCAACTGCAGACTTGGGGAAAATGCCCGGACGGTTCACCTCAAACTTCACCTGTGCCACAGAATCCGGCAGCACATACTGGAACCGGCCATTAGGCTGGGCTGACACCTCGGCAATCACCACGTTCGATTTGGCATCCCGAATTACGATTTTGGTATCACTGGTAATAGGGTATTCGCTGGTCACTGCTCCGATCACCGTCTTCTGGCGCTGGGGCCGTGCAGCTTCCGGGATGCCCGTAGCGTAGAGGTCGCTGTGGTAACTCCACCTCAAATCATCGGAGGAGAGATAGCCAATACTTCCGGAAGGGCTTAGCGAAAGATTGTACCCCCAGTCGTGGTAAATAGAGTTAATTTCTTTCCCCAAATTGACAGGCTTCGTCCAGTTGCGCCAGGTGTCATCCAGCCGGCGGCACATAAAGACATCCGTCTCGCCAAGGCCACCGTGCCCGCTGGAGCTAAAGTAAAAGGTCTTCCCATCAGCATGCAGGAAAGGGGAGCGCTCCTGTTCATCAGTATTGATAGCAGGGCCGATGGGAAAAGGATGCCCGAACCGCCCGTCTTTTTGCCTTAAGGCGACGAAGATGTCAATATCCGAGGGGCGGTACAGATTCTCCAGGGCTTCTTTGGAGGCTGCAAAGATGAGCGCATTCCCATCCGGTGAAAGCACAGCCCTGCCCAGCCATGGAAAGGCATTCACCTCGCTCTTCAGGGAATCAGCAGGGCTCCAGCCATCAATTGTACGGTGGCTGGTGAATAGCTTACCGTTCCGGAAAAGCAGCATGGTGTTCCCATCGGCAGTGATGGACAATGGTGCTTCATTCTGCTCAGTGGAAAGAGAGGCAACTACTTTAGGCTGCTGCCATTTTCCAGATTCATAGTCGTAGGTGGACTCCAGGATTTCAGTGCCCATTTCAGCATCAGGGCTGGAATAGTACAGGACTTCACCCGATACATCAATCACTGGTGAACGTTCATTGCGGCCGGTATTCAGCTCGTCGATTGGGTAAAGGTGCAGACTATCTGCAGGCCGGCTCAGTATAGCGGTAGCATCTTCCACCCAGCGCTCTTTGGTGGTATAGTATACAAAGTTAGCCAGGCAGCCGGACGGGCGCTCATCCGGGAACTGAGGGCCGCAGGCGCTGATGAGGCGGATCGCGGACGCCCATGCCTTATCACGGCGCAATTGCTCCACCACCCGTTGCATCAGCACGTATGCACGCTGTGCCGGTGCCCCGCGGTTGATGACTTCAATGAGTCCGTCTATGTCATCGGGCGCAAGGCCCCATCGCATCTGATTATTGACTTTGGTAAAACTACGGACCTCCTGAAGGCGGGCGGCCTGTACCTCCGTCAACGCGCTTTGATCAATACCGGACAGCTGGCGGGCCACCGCCTCTGATGCAAAATCATTGATCATGGAGAGCGGATAATCATTCAGGAAATTGAGTAAAGCCCCAATACCGGGTGCTTTGGCAGCCTCTACAAAGGCATCGAGATAGCACTCAGCGGCAATCCAATGGCTGGGATGGTCTTCTGCCATTTTTTTCAAATCTCCCAATTCATAGGCTTTGAGGAAGGACCGGAGCAACTGCCCTTTGATACGGTTTTCAAAACCCAGATGGTTTTTGCGCAGCAAGTCACCGTGCCGGTTAACCAAAGCGGTGAGGGTTTCGTAAGACAGTGCATTAAGGCGTTCCATTTCTGCATTTACAATAAAGCTCCGGACACCTTCTGCCCGGCGCTGATTGAAGCGGGACAGGATCGGCACCTCATCCATAAACTGATCGTATGCCAGAATTTCACTTTGCTCCTTTAACAGATCCAGTGCCATTTTAACCAAATCTGACTGTGCACGGCGGAGGGTATTGGGGCTCACACCTAGCTTGTGCTGCTTGCGCTGTTTTTTGGAGGGCAGCGACTGGTAAATGGAATCCGCAGCACTGACATAACTCAGCGCCGGCTGTATGTCAGGCAGGGAAAGCGTCTCCTCGGAAGTCAGCAAAAGGCCCATTTCCAAATGCGCAGCAGCGCCCCACTTAGCATGGGGAAGGTGTTGCTCAAAAGCTGCTGCTGCCTTGTCGTAGGCTTTGGTCTTGACGTACTTGCGCCCTTTTTTGACTTGACCGAAAAGTGGGAAAGCAAGCAGGCCACAGAGCACTATAAAGACTGCGGGCCTGAGGGGGGGTAGATATCGCATGTTTACCGGGGTTGTTCAATGATTTTCAAATATATGATTTTTTCGTAAAATCCTGACTTCCGATACATGGTCTTTGTCCAAATACCACAAAGGCCCCTAAAAGGAATATACCCTCTTACTACCGCCACAAAATCACCAGAATACTATAATTTCCAATAGGACAGCCCCTGCAAATTCCCTACTTTTGTGGCTTCTTAGCGACGGAGAAGAAATTTCCGTCACACTGCTTAAGCATCCCTGAACTCAAAACAAACAACGCATGTACCGTACTCATACCTGCGGAGAGCTCCGCATATCGCATGTTGGCCAGGAAGTGACCCTTAGCGGGTGGGCGCAAACCGTGCGCGACAAAGGCTATATGGTTTTCATTGACCTGCGCGACCGCTATGGCGTGACGCAACTGCTGTTCAATGAAGATATCTCTTCTCCTGAATTGCTGGCAAAAGCCCGGGAAGTAGGCCGCGAATTCGTGCTGCAAGCCAAGGGCAAAGTAGCCGAGCGGACTTCCAAAAATGATAAGATCCCAACGGGTGAAGTGGAGATTGAAGTCACCGAACTGACCATTCTGAATGCGTCAAAGGTGCCTCCCTTTACCATTGAGGCTGAAAGCGACGGAGGCGATGACCTGCGTATGAAGTACCGTTACCTCGACCTGCGCCGCGGTCCCGTACAGGAAAATATCATGTTCCGCAGCCGCCTGGCGATTGAGACCCGCAAGCACCTGTCGGATGAGGGCTTCCTGGAAATTGAGACGCCATTCCTCATCAAGAGCACGCCGGAGGGGGCACGCGACTTTGTAGTGCCTTCCCGTATGAACCCCGGGCAGTTCTACGCGCTGCCACAAAGCCCGCAGACCTTCAAGCAAATTCTGATGGTTTCTGGTTTTGACAAGTACTTCCAGATTGTGAAGTGCTTCCGGGATGAGGACCTGCGTGCCGACCGGCAGCCGGAGTTTACGCAGATTGACTGCGAAATGGCTTTTGTAACCCAGGAGCAGGTGCTCAACACCTTCGAAGGACTGACCCGCCACCTTTTTAAAACCCTTAAGGGTATTGAACTGCCTGAATTCCCACGCATGTCCTACGACGAGGCAATGACCCGGTTTGGCTCGGACAAGCCGGACCTGCGCTTCGGCATGGAATTCACAGAGCTGAATGATGTTGCACAAAATAAAGGCTTCAAGGTTTTTGACAGCGTTGAGCTGATCGTGGGCATCGTGGCTGAAGGCTGCGCCGAATACTCCCGCAAGCAGGTGGACGAGCTCACGAAGTGGATGCAGCGCCCGCAGATCGGCGCAAAGGGGCTGGTTTACGTCAAGTACAATGAAGATGGTACTTTCAAGTCTTCTGTAGATAAATTTTTCTCCGCCGAAGACCTCAAAGCCTGGGCGGACAAAATGGGTGCCAAGCCTGGCGATCTGATGCTCGTCCTGGCCGGCGAAACTGACAAAACCCGCAAGCAGCTCAACGAACTCCGCCTGGAAATGGGCCGCCGCCTCGGCCTGATGAAGGAGGGCGACTTCAAACCGCTTTGGGTAGTCGACTTCCCTCTCCTGGAATGGGATGAAGAAACCGAACGCTTCTACGCCATGCACCACCCCTTCACTTCTCCGAAGAAGGAGGATGTGGCACGCATGCTGGATGGAGACCATGAGACCATGAAGGCCCTGCGCGCCGATGCTTATGACCTGGTCATCAATGGGTCAGAAATTGGTGGAGGCTCTATCCGTATCCACGACCGGAAGCTGCAGGAGCGCAACTTTAAACTCCTCGGCTTCACAGACGAAGAGGCAGAAGCGCAGTTTGGCTTCCTTATGGGGGCCTTCGAATACGGTGCGCCGCCCCACGGTGGCATTGCCTTCGGTTTTGACCGCCTGTGCGCCGTGATGAACGGGCAGAGTTCTATCCGGGACTTCATCGCTTTCCCCAAAAATAACATGGGCCGCGATATGATGATCGATGCCCCCGCTCCGGTGCACACAGAGCAGCTTGATGAGTTGTACCTGGCGCAAAAGCAGATTGAAGAATAAGATAAAAACCAAATTATACCTATGGATACCAAATTCCTCCAAGAACTTGGACTGCATACTGAAAACGCCGGTACCAGCACCGGTCAAAACTCGATGGACTCCGGTCAGTACATTGAGTCCTACTCTCCCGTGGATGGCAAGCTCATCGGCAAGGTGAGCCAAACCACCCGCGAAGAGTACGAACAAGTAATGGCTACGGCTCAGGAAGCCTTCAAAACCTGGCGTATGATGCCTGCTCCGGCCCGGGGCGAGGTGGTACGGCAGTATGGGCTGAAACTGCGCGAACATAAAGACGCACTCGGCCGCCTTGTTTCCTACGAAATGGGCAAAAGCCTGCAGGAAGGCTGGGGAGAAGTACAGGAGATGATCGACATCTGTGACTTTGCCGTAGGGCAGTCCCGTCAGCTGTATGGCCTGACGATGCACTCCGAGCGCCCTAGCCACCGCATGTACGAGCAGTACCACCCGCTGGGTATTGTAGGCATTATTTCGGCCTTCAACTTCCCGGTAGCGGTATGGTCCTGGAATTCCATGATCGCCCTCATCTGTGGTGATGTGACGGTTTGGAAAGCGTCTGAAAAGTCTCCCCTATGCTCCGTAGCCTGCCAAAACCTGCTGCGCGATGTGCTGAAGGAGAACAACGTGCCCGAGGGCGTAAGCTGCATCATCAACGGCGACTATAAGGTGGGCGAGTTTATGACCAAAGACCATCGCGTACCCCTCATTTCGGCGACCGGCAGCACCCGTATGGGTAAAATTGTGGCGGCGGAAGTGGGCAGCCGTCTGGGTAAAACCATCCTGGAGCTGGGTGGCAATAACGCCATCATCGTTACGCCAAGCGCTGACACCAACGTTGTACTCACCGGTGCCCTCTTCGGCGCGGTAGGCACAGCCGGGCAGCGTTGTACCTCCACCCGCCGCCTGATTGTACACGAGAGCCTCTTCGACGAGGTGAAGGAGAAAATGACCAAAGCCTACGGCCAACTGCGCATCGGCAACCCATTGGATGAAAACAACCACGTGGGCCCGCTGATTGATAAGGATGCTGTGCAGAACTACCTGAATGCGATCGAAGCAGTTCAGAAAGAGGGCGGTAAACTCCTTGTGGAAGGTGGCGTACTCGAAGGCCCCGGATATGAAAGCGGCTGCTATGTGAAGCCTTGCATTGTGGAAGCAGAGCACGACTACAAAACGGTACATACCGAAACCTTTGCCCCTATCCTCTACCTCATCAGGTACAAGGATATGGATGAGGCGATTGCTTACCACAATGAGGTACCGCAGGGCTTGTCATCGGCCATTATGACCAATAACCTGCGGGAAGCAGAGCGTTTCCTTTCCCATGCCGGTTCTGACTGTGGTATTGCCAACGTCAACATCGGTACAAGCGGTGCGGAAATCGGTGGCGCTTTCGGTGGCGAAAAGGAAACCGGCGGTGGCCGCGAAAGTGGCTCCGATGCCTGGAAGGCCTACATGCGCCGTCAGACCAATACCATCAACTACAGCACGGAGGTGCCGTTGGCGCAGGGTATTAAGTTTGACCTGGACTAACAATAACGGAACGCCCGGCCCTTTTTAGGGGCGGGTAAATTGGATATACTATTACGCCCGGTGGAGGTAGCTCTGCCGGGCGTTTTTTTTTTGGAAGAGGCTAGCCCCAAACAAAAAGATCAAAAAAATTATTGCCGGCATGAGTACAGCAGGAGGAAGTCCTGCCTTATTGGAGTGTAAGACATCGAAAACAATACATCACCAAACATCAAACTTATGACATCCCGAATTTTGAAAATCACCGCTCTGCTTTTTTTCGCGGCGACACTTTTTGTAGCCTGTGATAAAGAAGCCACGACCGACAGCTTCGGCGAAATTGAAACGCAGGAAGCTTTCATGCAAATGGAAGAAGCCGGCCACCTGGGCTCCAACGGCTGTTTCCAGCTGGTTTTCCCCGTTACCCTTGTTTTTGAAGATGGCACCACCGCTGCTGTCGATAGCCGCATCGCCATCCGTCAGGCGATCCGGGCATGGATTCAGGATAATGGCCGCCCGACTCAGCGCCCGCAGTTCGCATACCCTTTTGATGTAACACTGAGAGACGGTACGGTGCAGACCATTGCCTCCGATGAGGACCTGCGCGAACTGGTTCAGGGCTGTCGACCAAATGGGCCGCACGACCGCACCCCTTGCTACGATTTGGTCTTCCCGGTTACGCTCGTCTACCCGGACGGCACAGAGGCAGAAGCCGCAGGCCCGCTGGCACTCCGGCAATTGCTGCATCAGTGGAAGCAAGACAACCCGGACAGCAACGAGCGCCCTACCCTTGGCTTCCCGATTCAGGTGACCCTGTCTGTCAACGACTCCCTCGTCACGGTAAACAGCCAGGAAGAACTGATGGCCCTGCGTGAGGACTGTGCGCCTGGCAACTTCGGCCCTTGCTTCACCATCAACTATCCGGTGACCATCGCACTGCCAGACGGTACAACGGCTGAAGCGGATAGCCCTCAGGCGGCTCGCCAAATTTTCCAGGACTGGCGCGAGAACAATCCTGGCCCACCGACCGCAGGTGAACGCCCCGGCTTCGTTTTCCCAATCGAAGTGACCCTTCTAGAAGATGACTCGGTAGTAAGTGTCGAAAGCCCGGAGGAACTGCGCGCGCTTTGGAATGACTGCCACTAAAAAAATCACATAACTCATTTCCGGAAAGCCGGGTGCCTAGTGGTTCAAGTCATAGATCTCTGATACTTAAGTTGAAGTTGTTTTTCGACTAATCAAGGCGAAGGTTCGCGACTTTAGCCCGAGCTAAAGTCGCGGTTCTTCAACGAAGAGTAGGCGGAAAAGAACGAAACTTGGGGTATCCAGGATTTATGGCTTGAGGCACTAAAGGGTGCCCGGCTTTTTTGCATGTGTTGTCAGCGATACAACGGAAGTAGCGGTAAACTCTTTTCCCCAACTTATCAATTCGTCACATCCGCCTTGGGGAAATGGCAACCGGGAGGAGGGATTTGTCGGGGTGCAGGCTTGTTTTGGGAGGCTTCAGCAGGGCAATTATTCAGGCTCACGCTTGAAATGAAATGGCCCGGCACGCTTCTTAGCGTACCGGGCCATTTTATCTCTTAGGTTCTTGCGAGTGTTTATTAATCCTTAAAGCGTACAGTAACTGTTTCGCCGATACCGCAGCCTACGGACACCTGCTGCCCTTCGGAAACGTTACGCATGAAGCCTTCCTGCTTTTCTGGCATGGCACCGTAGTACTGGCTCAGGCGCTTGTCGGCATCATCAGCTACCTCACCGTCCACGGACTTAGCATAGCGGTACTTTTCCATAGCTGCCAGGATCGCCAGGCGAGAGGTCCAGTCATCGCAATTACGGCCCAGTTTGGCGTAGCAGTCACCAATCAGGAGGTAAGGCCGGCCCCAGCCATTGGTAAGGCTTGCCGCTTTGCGGGCAGCAGAAAGTGCACCACCAGCATTATTCTTACGGTACAGCTTGATAGACGCGATACTATAGTAAATCTGGGCTTTGCCCTCGTCGTCCATTTCCTGGTCAGAGTTGAGGCATTCTTCGTACCGGGCCAGTGCCTGATCATAGTTGCCTTCTTTTTGCAGCTGTGTGGCATCGTAGCAGGCATTGCGCTCCCGGCGTGCCGTCTCCAGCGAGTCATTAACAGCTTTAGCAAGCTGCTCGTAGTTGGACTTCATTTCCTGCATGAAAGTCTCAGTGGAATCACAGCCTTGCTGACGCAGCTTTACGTATACGTACTTCACGACTTCCAGATCGGTAGGGTTCTCCTCATACTGTGGCATAAGCTTTTTCTTGAAATAGCCACAGTCAAACACCTGGTCCTCTACTTCCTTGAAGGCGTTGTCCATACGTGCTTTTGAGGCTGCGTAGTACTCTCCGTAGGTATCGTTGTTTTCCTGGTTATACTCGGCAATCGCCTCCAGTTTGCTGTACATTTCCTGTGCTTCCGGCTGCTCAATCTTGCCTGACTTGAAGAAATAAGCCAGGATTTGCCCCATAGGTTCCAGAAGAATATACTCTGCATCATTGCCGCCCTGTTCCACAGCAGCCTTCAGTACATCGTAGGTAGATTGGCGGAAGCCATATTCCGGCATATAAAACATGTCAAAGCCTTTACGTCCAAGCAGGAACGCTTCGTTCTTGTAGCATTCAATCTGCTGGTCATAAAGGTTCAGGATGCGCTCAGCAATTGCTTTCTTTTCTTCTGCATCCGTTGTCTTTTTATATTTGACTTTGAGCAAGTCAATACCATCGGAGAAGTGAGAAGGGCGCTGGCCATCCGCTGCAGGTGCCAGTTTGTAAGCCTTTTCCCAGTTTTCATAGGCAATCTGGAACTCTGTTTCAGACAATGCCTCAAGATCAGCTACAGTTTTGCCTTTAACGACTCCACGGTAAAGTACGTGAGCATTCGTTGCTTCTTCCTCAAAGGGTTTACCATTCCAGGTCTCGCACTGCGCCCCTGCAGCGGTTGCAAAAAGCACAGAAAGCGAAAGGGCGATCAGTGAAATACGTAACTCTTTCATAGTTTAATTAAATTTTCGTTTGAAGAACCAAGTGTTATCATTTAATGTAAATCCAAGTGTCATATTGATGTAGGTTTCCCGAAGGGCTTGCTGTAGCCCAAACTGACCAGCCTCCACTGTAAAGTTAACAAAGGAGGTCCGCTGACGGGGCAGGATGATCGGGAAGCCAAAACCGAGGCTTAACCCGTAATCCAGCAGCTGATCGCCTTCAAAGGAACGGGGATCATTGCCGTAGAAGGCCCCAACCCGGTATCGTATACGCTCCCAATAGCTATCGTAAGAGAGGTAATCCGGGATGTACTCCCCTCCTACTCGTACCTGCCACGAATTAGACAAATCGGTATTGGATTGTGCGTCGTTGCGGTAATTGCTCCACTGCGCAAGGCCCATTTCCACCCCCAGCCGTACTTTGTTGAGGCGCTCGTAGGTCACACCAGCGGTAAACTCAGCCGGCAGCTGACCTGTCCCTTCTACCGCAACCTCGTTGAATAAGGTATCCACAAGGTTAACGAAGCCGAAATTGGAGTTAAACCTTTGCCCAAAGCGATAAGCTTCGGTATTGAACGAGTTGGCGGTGTTGCCGTGCAAACCAAAAATCAGCCGGCGGCCCGTTGGTTTCAGCTCGCCGTTCTCATCGGCTTTTTTGAAGACAAGGGTGTACTGCAGGCCAAGCCGCCAGAACAGCCCGGTCATGGTGTACTCATCCAGAAATTCGGTAGTATAGCTCAGTGGAAGATCATTAAATTCCACCCGGCGGCTGTTTTCCAGGGTACCCCAGTTGTAGCCCAGCGTCAGCCCTCCCGACAGGCCGCCGTAGCGAATGCCATTGCTCCAGCTCAGGCGATAGGTCTCTCCCTTGCCTCTTAGAAAATTCGTACTCAACCCGGCTGAACCGGCTTCCTGTGTCGTTTCCACATTATACCCCACTGTAGTATAGGGCTGCAATATAAATGCCATGCCCAACCCGAGCTTGGTATCCTTTCGGTCCAACACTTCGTTGATCGGGTTGATCAGCGGGAAAGCCAGGGCAAGGTAGGTCAGGTTTCCGCTCCAAAACGGAGCAGAAGCATCCTCTGTAGTGAGTGTACTGTACCTGGCGTCAATGCCAATTTCAAAAGCCGTAGCGTCAAGTCGTGACAGTGCCGCCGGGTTCAAAGGGTTAATATGATAAGGATCGTGGTAAGCGGCCGTAAGCCCTCCCATACCACCTTGTGCCGGCATATACTGAGCGTTGAAATCCCCCAGCCCAAACCGGGAGTAAGGAGAATTGATCTTCGGATCTGCTTCCACAGCAACGTCCTGTCCCAACACCACAAAGGCACTGCTGCATAAACAGGCCAACACAATTATTCTACTCCAGACGCTTGACATTATATTCCAGAATTTTATTTAGCCCCAGCAGGACCAAATGATGGTTCACAAATATCTCGCTTTTGAGCTTATTCGCCAAAAAAATGGCATCTCCCCCTGTCAGTAAGGCCTTTACAGGCCCTAAATTAGCCTCTGACCACTGCCGGTAGCCTTCTATTTCGAACAAAATACCTTGCTGTGCGCCATTACGCATGGCTTTTTCGGTAGATCGCCCGATCAGCGCCGTTGCTTCACCCCGCTTTACCTCAGGCAACCGGGCTGTAAACCGGTGCATAGCCTGTAGCCGCATAGATAAGCCCGGTGCAATATTCCCACCGAGGTACACCCCTTCCGCGCTCAGCCAGTCGTAGGTAATGCAGGTACCTGCATCCACAATCAGGCAATGCTGTTGGGGAAATAATGTATACGCACCCACTACAGCGGCCAGGCGGTCTTTGCCCAGAGTTTCGGGTGTATCATACTCATGGCTAACAGGTATAGGAGTTGTAGGGTGTAGCTCAAAAAAGCGAAAATGATGCTGTAACTGCTCCTGCACATCCAAATGCACAGCACCGGCTACATTAGATAAGATGATATTTTGAACGGCTTGGTTGGTTGCGTACTCAAAAAAGTTGGGCACACTTCCGTTGGGCCATTCTTCGTGCTGAACCAAAACACCATCGTTAAAAACGGCAGCTTTGGTCCTGGTATTGCCTATGTCGATGGCTAAATTCAAACGGGATTAGTGTTTAAAGTGGCGTACGCCGGTAAATACCATAGACATACCGTTGGCATCGCAATACTCAATGCTGTCTTTATCCCGAATAGAACCGCCCGGTTGCACCACTGCTGTAACCCCGGCTTCACAGGCGATTTCCACGCTGTCTGCAAAGGGGAAAAAAGCATCGGAAGCCATTACTGCTCCGTCCAGTTCAAAACCGAAATGCCTGGCTTTGTCGATCGCCTGCTTCAGCGCATCTACCCGGGAGGTTTGCCCGCAGCCCATGCCCAGCAATTGCTGCCCGCGTGCCAGTACGATGGTATTCGATTTGAGGTGTTTGGCACATTTCAGTGCGAAGATCAGGTCTTCCTTTTCCGCTGCTGTCGGTGCCTTTTGGGTTACCGTTTCCAGTTCCTCTGCGGTTTCCATCTTCAGGTTAGTGTCCTGCTCGATAACGCCATTGAGCAAACTCTTGAAGCTACGCTCGTGCGCATAAAACGCCTTGATGCGGAGCAAAATGCGTTTTTTCTTTTTTGAAAGAAATTCCTGTGCCTCTGGTGCAAAATCTGGTGCGATGAGTACTTCGTAGAAAATCTTGTCAATTTCCTGCGCGGTCGCCAGATCTACCGTCGTATTGGCAATCAGGATCCCCCCAAATGCGGAAACGTTGTCCGCAGCAAGGGCATCCGTCCAGGCCTGAAGGAGCGTGGGCCGTGTCGCTACACCGCATGAATTGGTGTGCTTGAGGATCGCAAAGGTAGGGTCCGCATCCTGAAATTCGCGCATCAGCCCCACTGCCGCATCGATATCCACCAGGTTATTGAAGGACAGGGCCTTCCCGCCCAGGATGTCGAACATATCCTCCAGTTTCCCGTAGAAAGTGCCCGCCTGATGTGGGTTTTCGCCGTAGCGAAGGGCCTGTGCCTCTGATATGCTTTGCTTGAAGGCAGCCTCAGCGGCTTCTCCCTGATTAAAGTAATTGAAAATAGCCGTATCGTAGTGAGAGGAAACGCCAAAGGAACGCAGGGCCAGCGCCTTGCGGTCAGGCAATTCCGTTACACCGTCTTTTTCCTTAAGCAGCTTTTCCAGCATGCCATATTCTGCCTTGGAAGGCACTACGACCACATCTTTGTAGTTCTTAGCCGCTGCCCGGATCAGCGAAATACCACCGATGTCAATCTTCTCGATGATCGCTGCCTCGTCGTCTGTATTGGCCACCGTTTCCTCAAAGGGGTACAAGTCTACGATTACCAGATCAATTTCCGGTATGTCATATTGTTTTAGTTGTTCCTGATGGTTCTCCTCGCGACGGGCCAGGATACCGCCAAAAACTTTGGGGTGCAGCGTTTTTACCCGCCCATCAAGGATGGAAGGATAGGAAGTCAGGTCTTCCACCGCATTCACGGTAGCACCAAGCGACTCCAGGAATTGCTGTGTGCCGCCAGTGGAATAGATTTGAACGCCCAAACGTTTGAGCTCTTCCACGATAGGCTCCAGGCCATCTTTATGGTAAACGGAAATGAGTGCAGATTGTATTTTTTTGCTTGCCATGGCAGAGGTTTGTTGAACAGGCTGCAAAGGTAGGGATTCAGCCCGAGATAGCAAAGGCGAAAGCCCGTCGCCTTATGGCAATCAGGAACCTGACATAAGCCCTTTTTTCGGTTGGTTTACGGCCGGCATTGCCCATAACTTTGAATTGTACGAAACAACAAGCTATGAAAACAAGCGCGCTTGCTCTGACACAGGGTTAACAAGCCGTGCTGCCATCTAAATGGGTGGCAGCATGCTTCCCCAGGAAATCAAGAACTCTTCATACAAAGCAATTTTAGGTACGCCGGGGCGTCATGTCCCGGCTTTTTTATTCATTAAAAACTTGAAGCTATGAAAATGAAATGTACATTCATCCTGACTTGCCTGCTGCTCTTTGGCAGCTCGCTGCTTCTGGCCCAAACCGCCCTTGTCGGCCAAATCAACGATGCAGAAGGGCAGCCGCTTTATGGTGCGAATATTGCGCTTTTCAAACATAATATTCTGATAACGGGTACGGCCTCTGAAGATGGCGGGCATATTGAACTTTCCGGCCTGGATCCGGGAACTTACGATATTCAGGTATCTTACCTCGGGCACCAAACCGAAAGCGTCCGTGGTTTCAAGATGTACGCTGGAAAGCAGAACTGGCTTTATGCTGAATTAATACCGGAAGCTGTAAACATGGATGAGGTAATAGTTAGCGCGAATGGCCCCTTTTATGCTTCAGGTTGTACATATCGGTGTGGCTCTATAATCAGGAACCAGAAGGACGCCGAACCCGAAGTTGATGCTCCCATCTCGTTGCCGGACATCCAATATTTCCCTAACCCTGCAACCGAAGTGGTTACCGTGGAATTGACACAGCCACTGAAAACACTGCAAGTCTACACTGCATCAGGGCAGATAGTGGAACAATACCACAATTTACCTCCCTCTCCATTTAGGCTACGGGTCGATCAATGGCCAACAGGCACCTACTTACTTCGATGCATCGATAAAAACAATCAGCTGACTTTACCGCTAATCGTTGAGTGAGCCAGCTAAAACGGTAAAGGCTCTCCCCCCGACCGGGTCATCGCCCGGAAGTAGCCCTTGATTTGTTCCAACAGGTCTTCTTCCATGCGGCTTCGGATGGCACGCCCATCGATTTCGGCGACTTTGGTGAGCTCGCCCATCGTGCCCGTGGTAAAAACCTGATCAGCGGTGTAGAATTCGGTAAGCGACAGGTTTTTCTCCACGATGGGGATGCCTTGCTCCCGGCACAGGTTGATCACATGCTGACGGGTGATGCCCGGCAGGCAGCTGTCGGCGTGAGGGGTGTAGACCACGCCTTTGCGGATACAGAATACATTCACCCCATTGGCCTCCGAGACGAAACCATCCTTGTCGAGCATCAGCCCGGCATCTGCGCCGGCATGGTTGGCTTCGATCTTGGCCAGGATGTTATTGATGAGATTGTTGTGGTGGATTTTAGAATCCAGCGACATAGCAGAGTTCCGGCGGACTGAAGAGGTGACCAGCGTAATTTCCGGGGGGTATACGGGTGGTTTCCACTCTGCCACAATAATCAGGGTGGGCCCAAACTGATTGAGGCGGGGATCCATACCTGAAGTGATTTTTTTGCCCCGGGTCAGGGTCAGGCGGATGTGAGTTTCGTCCCGCATGCCATTGGCCTGAAGGGTTTTAAAAAGTGCGGCTTTGATTTCCTCATTAGAGGGCACTTCCCGGAAAGCCATAGCGTGGGCGGAATTCTGAAGGCGCTCCAGGTGCTCATCCAGGGAGAAGATCCGGCCATCGTACACCCGAATGCCTTCCCATACCGCATCACCACCTTGTACAGCGCTGTCAAAAACAGAGATTTTCGCCTCTTCCCTGGGGTACAGCTCCCCGTCGATGTAAATCAGGAGGTGCTCATTTCTCGGATCGTATTGTTGTAACATGTTTTCAGATCATTTTGGCAGGTAAACTAAAAAGCGGGTGCCTTCGCCGAGTACAGACTCCAGCTCTATTTTGCCGCGGTGGCGCGCCACAATTTTCTGACAAATAGCCAGGCCCAGGCCGGTACCCTTGTATTTGTTTTTCTCCAGGCGGTGAAAGATCTGAAAAACTTTAGACTTGAAGGCTTCATCAATACCAATTCCATTATCCTCTACCGCAATCTGATGCATATCGCCCTTATCCTGATAACGGATCCAGACCCTTTTCTCAGGTTTGTTATTGAACTTCATAGCATTCGCGATCAGATTTTGGAAAAGCTGAGAAAGCAGCGCCCGGTTGCCGTTGATCACTGGCAATTCAGCCACTTGTATATGGGCTTGGGTATCCTCTATCTCTGCATCCAGAATTTCCAGTACATTCCTGACTACTGTATTCAGATTAAGCGGCTCTAAGGCAAGAGACTCCGTATTGCTGACCTTTGCGTAAGAAAGCAACCCATCGAGCAACAAGCTCATGTGTTTAGTCCCCTTGACAATAAAATTGATGTACTCCCTGCTCTGATTATCCAGATCGTTGGGGAAACGCCGGGCCAGCAAAGTTGTGAAGGACCCTATCGTGCGGAGCGGCTCCCGAAGATCATGAGATACCACATATGCGAATTCCCTCAGGGAGTCATTGGAGTTCCGCAGGTCTTCATTCTGAGTCGCCAACACTTTATTGACGCGTTCGATTTCGCTCGCTTTTTCCTTTAGCTTACGGTCTGTTCGCTGCAGGCGCTGATTTTTAACATACATTAAGCGGATAAAGAAAATGAGTAACGCTACAATAGCTACAGACAGCCAGATTAACAGCCGGTTACTACGCTGCTGCCTGAGCAAAAGCCCGGTTTTCTCCAGTTGTGACCGGTACTGCTCCTGTACATCAAAGAGAACCCGGGCTTGTTTCTCTCCGGTGATTTTTTCGTCTGCTATTTGATAATTGATGGCGTAGAAATAGGCACTGTCGAACTGTTCCAGGGCAGCATAATTCAGGCTCAGCTTTTTGAGCGCCTCGGCCTCCAGGTCATTCGCATCAATCACACGGCTAATCTCTACTGATTCATACAAGGAATCTATTGCAGCGGCATACGCCCCTTCAAGAGCTTTCACCGAGGCAATTTCCAGCAGGTTTTCAGCGAGCTGGTTTTGGTTTCCGATTTCGCGGTTTATGGAAGCGGCATCCAGGAAATAATTTAAAGCTTCATTCAGCTGATTTTTGCTCAGCATAATCTGCCCGAGGTGTTCGTAGCAGAAGGCTTCCGCATCAGGCTTTTGTATTTGCCGGGCCAAATCAAGTGCCTGCAGCCCGTAGTGCTGCGCTTCTTTAAGATCATCCTGCAGGGCAGCTACTTCCGCGAGGCTTGCCAAAGAATACACCATACCACTACTGTCCTGTAGCTCCTGCCGGAGATTCAGTGACCGCTTGTAGTATAAGCCAGCTTCCTGAAAGTTATTTTGCCAGCTAAAAACATTACCAATGTTGTTATAGGAACGGGCCAATCCCAGCTTGTCATTAATTCCTTCCCGGATTTCCAATGCTTTGAAGAATGCCTTCGAGGCTTCTGCCACCTTGCCCTGATACCAATACACAATACCTTCCACGTGAAGGGCATCAGCTATGGCTCTTTGGTTGTTGAGCTGTTCCGCGATTTCCAGGGAGCTCCGCGCATAGCTGTGCGCAGTGGCAGGTCGGTCTGACTTATAATGGAAAGCCAGTTCCTTGAGCCAGAAGGCATGTCGTTCTCCTGTTTTAGCCTGATCGAGAGAGTCAAGCAGAGACTGTTCCGTTATGCTGCCGGGCTGAGCCGTTACACTCATAGTGAGGAACAAAAGAATGCCTGCAATTGTGGCAATATAACTTTTTCGATGCTGCATATTTATGAGCAAGCCATTCCTGGGCGCGCTTATAAGGGTTAATTTAGGTAACTAGTGCCGGCTGATGGGTTTACAACTGCCTAAACCTTTAGTTTTCCAGCCTCCCTGCCGAGCCCGGGCAGCGTGTGCTTGGTATTTACAACTTGGTTCTGACCTGTGCGCCTGTCCCTTTTAGCCATTAGCTCTACACAACCGACAAGGTAAGCATTTTACACAAAAAAAACACAATACCTCTGTGATAGAAGGCAGATAAGACCCTGCGGCTAAACCTCTCTTGCTTTTAGTGCTACATCAAACAGCGTATGGTAATAAGGAGCACAATGCTTTGCCAGCGCTTCCAGTTTCGGGGGTAATTCATAGGTACGTTCCTCGTAAGCCTGGAACCCGGTTGAAGTATGTACCCGGCTGTACCAGTAGCTGGCCCAAACCCCGTCTTCCGGACGCGGTCCGGGAGCCCATTTCAGCATACCCTTATCAAATGCCAGCCCCAGCCGGTCACATAGCTGCCGCAGCACCCCTTCCGGGTCCAGGAGCAACTGACGGGCATCAACCACTGCCCTTAGCGCCCCCATAGCCTGTAACTTTTGAAACAGATGATACTGCTGTTCCACTCCGATATCATCAATGCCCGGATTAGGGATGACTTTGGCGTAAGAGGCAATGATGGCTCTGGGGTCCCGAATAAGCATGATATTATCCATGTGCTGCAAGAAGGACTCATCCATAGCGACCAGATGGTGGGTCATTTGCTTAAAAAAGGCCACCGGTGTGGTATAATGCCCCAAGAGCACCTGCTTTACTACCTCCTCTCCTTCATTCAGCTGGCTGCTGAGGATTTCTGATGCGCCAGGGTGTACAACCTCCGTTTGTCCATGCTTCAGGAAATGCGCGTAGAGAGGCTCGTCGACCACCGTCGTGTCTGCTCTTTGCCGGAAGGCGTACATCAGAGCAGTACTAATATTGCGGGGGCTGGACCATGCGTTGATGCGTTGTACAATAGCTGACATATATCAGGGATCTGATGAAGCGCTAAAATAAGAAAAGCTCCTGCAAACCGGTTGCTGCAGGAGCTTTTCAAAACTATAAAAAGTATTGAGGCTAGCTCTCAACCGTAAGGTCTTCGATTGTCGCTTCCGGAGCGTTGGTTTTTACAGACTCAATCCCCTTTTCCATACCCGACTTTGCTGCGTACATCTGGCTGCTGCCAATGATTTGCTTATTGCCGGCGAGCAGGTTGAAGTGGAATTTGCCATTGCTGGCTTCCTTGCGCTCAAAGAGCTCATCTTTAGCAGCGTTTTTCTTTACGCTCTCAATGCCGTTCTTAGCGCCAGACTTGTTGGCATAGCCCTGGCTGGAGAGAATAATCTGCCCGTTTTTTGCTTTAAGGCGGAAATAGTATTTCTCGTTATTCTCGCTCTGAAAAATCTCGAATTTCATAGAGGTCTTTGGTTTGGTAGTGTTTTGAATAAAGTGAAATTAATCTTTTTGGTTGGGGATTGCCTAAAAGAAGACGCGCTTTTTACGGTAAAGTCACTACATAACGCACTAAAATTATCTCTTTTTCACGTTTACAGCAAGTTTTTATGGCAATTTGCCGTTCAGGCACTGCATACTAAATGCATGGGCCCAACTCTTAGGCCCTCCCTGATGTTCGCATTTTGAAACCTAAACGGAGCTCCAATGCTAAGAACCATCCTGCTTTGCACTTTACTGAACACCGGGATTGTAGCGCTACAAGCGCAGGCAGACGAACCCGGCCGCTATCCTTTATATATGCAGATTGGTGGCCACTTTTCAGTGCTCAACCCATTAGAAGGCTTCCGGCAGGTGCTGGACATGAACGGCATCGGAGGGGGTGGGCAGGTCCTTTTTCAAATGGGCCCCGGACGGCCCGTCTTTGCAGGGCTTGACTTCAGCCTGGTGCGCTTTGATGAGGAGACCGTAGGGTTTACCACCACTCAAAACGGCTTTCCGGAAAACTATGAGCTGCGCACCCGTACCAATATGCTGCTGGGGCATGTGCTCCTCCGTTTCAAACCCTTCACCAACTTTTTCCTGCAGCCATATGCTGATGGGCTAATCGGGTTGAAACGCCCGTACACCCGCACGCAATACGTACAGCTTTTTGATGAAGGCGAAGAGGATTTGATTGAGGCTTACCCGGAACTCAATGACAATACATTCAGTGCAGGGCTGGGCGCTGGGTTGCAAGCCCGGTTGACTTCCTGGCCTGACTTGCTGCTTGATGCCCGCTGTACGTACCTCATGGGGGGAAGCGCGCGTTACCTGGTACGAATGGACGATCCGCCTGCCGTTATCGATGACCCTATTGAGGTTTTCGAAGAACGTATCACCGCAACCACCACGCTGCAGATTCAAATTGGCCTTACCCTGCAGTTTGGCCTTTAAGGTGCCTGGTGATCTGTATTACTGAGCCCGCAGCAACAAACTCCTATCTTTACCACCAATAAAACTGACATCCAATGTACAAAACACTTTTTATCGCACTGCTTTCCGTTTTCACCCTGAATGCCTGTCAAAGCCAAAACACTGCAGAGGAGCAATACGTCCTTCCCCAAAAGGAATATCAGGAGAAAATGGCTGCTATCGGGGATTTACAATTGCTGGACGTCCGCACGCCGGATGAATACAACGCCGGACATATTGAAGGCGCAGAACTGATCAATTTCTTTGATGAGGATTTCGTACAGCAGGTTGAATCCCGGTTTGATAAGGATGAGCCGCTAATGCTTTACTGCCGCTCCGGCAACCGAAGCGCTAAGGCCACTGCTAAGCTCAAAGCTGTGGGCTTTAAGGAAATTTATGACCTGAAAGGGGGCTATAAAAACTGGGAGTAAGAAAACCGGGGGGCACTGCCCCCCATTCCACCGTTTTCATTACAGCTTCCGGATACCGCCGGAAATAAGAGACCGGACATTTTTAATTTCCGGTTCGCCACTGTAATCAATACTGCCACCGGTATTAGCGCTGGCATCGAGCCGCTTGTGGGCAACGACTTCTGCCATGCCACCGGTATTGGACTTCACGTAAGTGCGCATACACTGCAATTCCAGCCCTTCATACATACCGCCGGTGGAAACCGTCACTTCCTGGTCTTCTGTCTGCCCCGAAACCGTGAGCACACCGCCTTCAGAAGCAGAAGCCTCGATAGCGTTCACATCTACCTCAGCAAACAGCTGCCCGCCACTTGAAGCCCGCAGGTTGAGCTCATCTCCGGTGATAGGGCCTGAGGTACGAACAGACGCTCCCGCACTGGAACGAATAGCCCGCAGGTGATTATAGGTCAGTGTGATTTCGACCCGGTCGAAGTCCTTGAACAAGCCTTCGATAAGCTGTATTTTCAGGGTCTTACCTTTGACATAAAGCGTAATATCATCTACATCAATACCATCGGTCTCAATCAGGGCGGAAGGCGTATCTCCCTTTACCAGTGTAACCGAAATGTCACCGGTTACCGATAACGCGTCGAAGTGGTCCAGCTTTCTGGTCTCTTGTGCATTGGAGACTACGGCAAAGCCGAGGAGGAGGAGTAAAACAACTGCTCTTAGAATGGTATTCATAATTTCTGTTTTTTTACGTTCAGCTATTTGATGACTTTAGGCAACTTGTTCCCCTATTCTGCGTAGTATATTTTCTGGTTCTTCTGTTTTAGGAGAACCTGATTGCACTTTCGTAAGTTCTTAAAACCGATTCCCAAAACTAACCTGATAACCTATGAACCGTTATTCGCTCGTACTTATCCTGGCCATCGGGCTTTGGAGTGGCTGCAATAAAGACGATGATGAACAGGATTGCACCCCACCGGAATATACCTGGAATACGCCCACCTTTGAAAGTCAGGGCAGCTGGCTTTGGGTAACGGATACCTCTGGTGCTGTTATTGCCCGTACGGAGGCAGAAAGCCAAAGCAATGTGCTGTTAATGGCAGAGCAATGCGCAGGCCACCCCAACCTCAATCTGTTGGAAATCTCCTCCACCGCAGCACCGGACAACACTAACCGCACCGTTTTCAACCTGATCTCTGTTTTGAATGCACCGGACAGATTGAGTTGGGATACGCTACCCTCGCCCCGCCCCGAACAATGGGAGGTAGCGGTAAGTGGCGTCAGCAGCCTGGACGAACTCCTCTGGCCAGCGCAAAGCAAAGAGATATTCGCCGGCGATATCTTCATCGATCCGGCTGCCGACTTACTGAGTTTTGCGCTTCAGGTTCCGGAAGGGGCGCCAGCTTATGCCACCCTGCAGGCCAATGGGGAGGCAACGCCCCGCTATCTTTGGGCACCAGCTGCCGGGCCGGATGCCTTCAGTTTTGACTATGACGCCCTGCCTGCTCCGGTACAGGCAGGCCCTATCGGGCTGCCCAATGCCGGCAACTGGCGGTACCGGATCTTTGGCCTTGCTCCAAATGGGGAAGCCGTACTTGATTATTCCTCAATGCCGGACCTGGTCAGTGGCAGCTTCGATCCGCTCCTTCCTGCCAGCCTGCCCGATGGATTCCGGCTGCTCGTTCAGGAAGAAAACACCTTTGAGGGGCTGCCTTTTGCAGCAAACCGCTACAACAAGATCGTCAGTACCCTTCCAGGCAGTATCACCGCTTCCACTACAGCATTCAGCATGGAGCGGGCAGGCGATACCCTCAGCGTGAGTACCACCGGCGATACGCCCGACCTTTACGTACTGCGCATTATTGACTACCAGGGCGCAGGCCCGTGGCTCAACTGGACCATCTACGGCACTGCCCGGGAATTTGAGCGGCTCGTTCTCCCGCAGTGGCCGGAAGTTTTCGCTGCCAACCGCTCTGTATTACTGGGCAACGGACGGCAAACAGTCGCCTTGCTCAGCGCACGCTCCTATGACTCCCGCCCCACTTATGGGCAGATATTGGAAGCCATTGCACAACAACAAACCCACTGGGAAGCTGAACAGGGAATGCTCGAACGGACTCGCGCTTTCCAATTCCAACCGTAAATCTCCGTATTTTCCGGGCATTCAGTTCCGGATAAGTGATGTTTTTACGACCTTAGCGGGCTCGAAAACGGGCGGTGCGACAGCGTACAGCCTTGTATAATTAATCAGGAAACTATGGCACAGCAAAACGATCTGTTCAAAAAACTGGTAGCCCACTGCAAAGAGTATGGCTTTATTTACCAGTCCAGCGAAATATACGATGGCCTGAGCGCCGTATATGATTACGGCCCCTATGGTGTTGAGCTCAAAAATAACCTCAAGGATTATTGGTGGAAAAGCATGGTACAGATGCACGACAACATCGTCGGGCTGGATTCTGCCATTTTCATGCACCCCAAGACCTGGAAAGCTTCCGGCCATGTGGATGCCTTCAATGATCCACTGATCGACAATAAAGATAGCAAGCGCCGTTTCCGGGCTGATGTGCTCATCGAGGAGCACATGGAAAAAATCGAGGGCAAGATCGATAAAGAAATCACCAAAGCCCGCAAACGCTTCGGTGACGATTTTGACGAAGCGATGTACCGGGAAACCAACCCGCGTGTATCCGGCTACGTTAAGGAGCTGTCGGAGATTGAAGCCCGCCTGGGTGCCGCTATGTCCAACAGCGACCTGGCCGACCTGAAGCAAATGATAGAGGACCTGGACATCACAGACCCGGATACCGGCTCCCGCAACTGGACGGAGGTACGGCAGTTCAACCTGATGTTCTCCACGCAGCTGGGCAACATCGCTGGTGCGGAAGGCAAGCTTTACCTGCGCCCGGAAACCGCACAGGGTATCTTTGTCAACTTCCTCAACGTACAGAAGACGACCCGGCAGAAGCTACCTTTCGGTATTGCCCAGATTGGCAAGGCATTCCGAAATGAGATCGTTGCCCGGCAGTTTATTTTCCGTATGCGGGAATTCGAACAGATGGAGATGCAGTACTTCATCAAGCCCGGCGAGCAGATGAAGTGGTACGAATACTGGAAAGAAACCCGCCTCAAGTGGCACCTTGCCCTGGGCACGCCTAAGGAAATGCTGCGCTTCCATGATCACGGCGAGAATCTTGCGCACTATGCAGATGCCGCTGCGGATATTCAGTTCAACTTCCCATTCGGGTTCAAGGAGCTGGAAGGCATCCACAGCCGGACGGACTTCGACCTGGGCGCTCATCAGGAGCTTTCCGGCAAAAAGCTACAGTTCTTCGACCCCGAAACCAAGGAAAGCTACGTGCCTTATGTGCTGGAGACTTCTATTGGCTGCGACCGGATGTTCCTGGCTACCATGTCGCAAGCCCTTCAGGAAGAGACCGTAACAGGCGCCAACGGAAAGGAGAGCACCCGGGAAGTGCTGAAGCTACACCCTGCTCTTTCGCCCATCAAGTGTGCCATTTTGCCGCTTAAGCGCAATGACGAACGCCTGGTGAATATGGCGCAGGATATTTTCAACAATCTCCGCTTGTCCTTCAACGTGCAATACGACGATACGGGCAGTATTGGCAAACTGTACCGCCGTCAGGATGCGATTGGTACACCTTTTTGTGTAACCGTGGATTTTGAAGCCCTCGATGATCAGACCGTGACCCTCCGCGACCGGGACACCCTGGAACAGGAACGCGTACATGTGGATCAGCTGGAGGAGATTATCCGCAAGCGGGTAGACATGAAACAATTGCTGGTGCAATAGCACCCCTTCTCAGAAACAGGCGGGGCAGCCTTCCGGGCGCCCCGTCCCCTTTCTATACCGGCCCACCCTCCGGCCGCTAACCAAACCTACAAGCTATGGAAAACATCCTTCAAAAGTATGCCCACCTGTTGGTCCACTATTGCCTGAGCACTAAGCCGGGAGATAAGATGTACCTGCGCAGTACCACGCTGGCGGAGCCTCTTGTGCGTGAAGTCTACCGGGAAGCGGTCAGGGCAGGTGCCGTTGTGGAAACAGACCTCTCTTTCCGCGAACAAAGCCGGATTCTGCTGGAAGAAGCCGGAGAAGATCAGTTACGGTACATTTCTCCGCTTTACCAGAAAGCAATGGAGGAATTCGACACCTACCTGTACATCATCGCACCTTACAACCTGCGGGAAGACCAAAACGTAGATCCGGACAAGCGCAAAATCCGGCAGGAAGCCCATGCACCGGTGATGAAAAAGTACTTCGAACGCACTGCCACGCTGGATATGCGCCGCAGCCTTTGCCAGTATCCTACCCTCGCTAATGCGCAGGAAGCAGGAATGTCTTTGGAGGAATACGAAAAATTTGTCTTTACCGCCTGCCGTCTCTATGATGAGGACCCCATCCAAAGCTGGACAGAAGTCCGGGAGCAGCAGCAGCAAATCGTGGACCTGCTCAACGACCGGGAAGAAGTACATTACAAAGGTGACGGTGTGGACATCCGGTTTAAAATCGACAAGACCCGCCGCTGGATCAACTCTGACGGCCGCACGAATATGCCTTCCGGAGAAGTGTACACCTCCCCGCTTGAGGACTCCGTTAACGGGGTGATCCGCTTTTCGTACCCTGCTCTGTACATGGGCCACGAAGTGGAAGGCGCCACGTTGTACGTCAAAGACGGCTACGTGGAGAAATGGGAAGCCACCCGGGGCAAGGATTTTCTGGACCAGATTTTTCAGATCGAAGGCGCCAGGCGTTTTGGAGAAGCTGCCATCGGGACCAACTACCGTATTCAGCAGATGACAAAGAACATCCTGTTTGACGAAAAAATCGGAGGTACGGTGCACATGGCTATCGGTCAATCGTACCTGCAGGCTGGCGGCAAAAACCAGTCCACCGTACATTGGGATATGATCACCGATATGACCAAAGAGGGTGAAATTTATGCCGATGGAGAGAAAATTTACGAGAAAGGCAAGTTTTTATTCCTCTGAAGTTAAACTAAACCGGGTATTCATTTGTGAAAGAGTACAGCAGGTTAAACGGTGCGTTTTGCCGTTAAAAGTCTGTTAGATTGTAGGTTTTATTGAAATTTCAGCCTTTCAAAATTTAATGGATTTGAATTTTCTGTATAACTTGCGAATGGAAATGCTTTTTGCCCAAGCCAAATGAATGAGAACGAAAAGCCCTGGTCATCAAGCAAATTATGCATCAGAACGAGAAAACTCGACGAAACACAATTAAATAAACCAACATTTAATCTCCTTAAACCGTGAACAATAATATTGCATTTCTAGAATTAAAGTACGGCAACATTTACGGAGGATATCCCAATTTCTACGCCATTAGTGAAATCTGCCTGCTGGTATTTGAACAAGACACCAACCGAATTTTCATAGAGACCTTCATCAACAACGCCAATGTTGACTTCGTGAGCGTCTACTCTAAAGTAGATGAACTGGGGCATACAGTCGGTCGCGTTAAGGAGGTGGTGAATATGCGCACACACCGTCGTAAACCATTCCGTGAAGATTTCCGATTGGAAGAAAAGGAACTGGCCGGAGCCTTCAATCAGCTCCGCCCCTCCCGGATGCCAATCAAGAACTTCCTGATCAAAAACCTGCGTAAGTACCGCTTCCGTGACCTCATCACCTTCGATGGGCGCCGGGATGTTTTCCTGTGCGAGCGCTCCGGAGGCCGGTTTGACCGCTACAACATCATTGACCTGCAGAAAGAGCTCAATAAAGAGACTGATTACCTGTTCTCCCTCAACAAGCTCTCCAAGGTCATTAATTTTGAGCATGACCGTAGCTACCTGCGTTCTCACAACCTGGAATATTGGCTGCACCCCATCGCAGACCGTCAGATTGTACCTAAATCTGCCGCTTACGATGCCGCTCGCCTGCTGATGATCCACAATGAGTACCGGGACCACCATGATGACTTCATGATGAAAGGTGCCCTCCTGCTCAATAAAATTCAGCAGAACAAGCAACCTGAATAATTGCCGCACTGACACCTTCTACGCTTTTGGGGTAGAACAAGCTCAGCGCATCGTTACATAAAATCAGCCCCGCAGTACTTCATTGGGTTTACTGCGGGGCTTGCTGTTTTTTACGTTAGGCAGGGCTTCTTAAATCCGATATTCCTGGTGCAACTCAGGAATCTCTACCTGATCAAAGCCGTTTTCACTTAAGAAGCCCCTGAAAGCTTCCTGCCGGTCCAGTGTACCATGCACCAGGAACAGCTGCCGGAGTTTAGGCCTTTGATTCCGCAAAAAGTCCAGAATCTCATGCCGGTCGGCATGGGCAGAGAACGAGTCCATGACCTCTATATCGGCATTCACGGGGCGTTCCTGGCCAAATACCCGTACTTCCTTCGCGCCATCGCGCAACCGCCCGCCAGGGGTATGAGGCGCACAATAGCCCACTATAAGAAACGTATTGCGCTGATCTACAACATGGTGGTAAAGGTGGTGCTTAACCCGGCCGGCATTCATCATACCCGACGAACTGATGATGATGCAGGGCGCATCAGAGTTGTTCAGCTCCTTGGAAACAGATGCTTTGCGTACGTACTGCAACCCATTGAAACCAAACGGATCATCATCTTCCAGCAGGTACTCATTCAATTCATTGTCGTAGCACTCCGGATGGGCACCAAAGATGGTGGTGGCGTTAACCGCAAGAGGGCTATCCACATAGACCGGTATTCGCGGCAGTTCGCCGGCAGATGCCAACTGATCCAGCATGTAAACAATCTCCTGTGTACGGCCGATACTGAAAGCCGGGATAATCAGTTTGCCTTGTTTCTCCACGCAAGTCCGCTCAATGATCCGCTGAAAACGCTTGATTTCGTTAGGTGCGTTTTCGTGGTCTTTGTTGCCGTAGGTAGACTCGCAAATGAGGTAGTCAACCTCAGGCATGGGTATTGGGTCCCGCAGGATAGGACGGTTGGGGCGCCCGATATCTCCGGTAAACCCAATGGAGGTTTTACGCCCCAGCTGATCGATACGCAGGGTGACAGAAGCACTACCCAGGATATGACCGGCATCACGGAAAAGGACTTCTACCCCATCGTGTATGGTAAACCAGCGGTTATAGCCATGCCCTTCGAAGAGATTCCATGCCTGTTCTGCATCCCTGGGCGTATACAAAGGCTCCACAAAGCCATCCGTACGCCCTTTTTTGCGAAGCCGCTTATTGTGGTACTCTGCATCATACTCCTGGATTTTGGCACTGTCCAAAAGCATGATCGCGCAAAGGCTGCGGGTAGCGTGCGTACAATAAATATTCCCCCGGAAACCATCTTTGACCAGCTTGGGGATACGCCCGCTGTGATCAATATGAGCATGAGAAAGAATCAGACAGTCAATCTCAGCAGGGTCAAAAGGCCACTGTGCATTGAAATCTTTCATGTCGTCATCACTCCCCTGATACAGACCACAGTCCAGCAAAATCGTATACCCGTCGTCTAGCGTAATAAGGTGAGCACTACCCGTCACTTCCTGAGCAGCTCCGCAGAATTTTATCTTCATGGCTTGGATTGAATTCAGATTTTCAATTTGTCTGCCATCAAGATAGTAAAATCCCGGGAAGGTCTGTCAATCTGCTTCTATCGTCAGCCCACCGTAATCCAGTGAAGCCTCCACGCGCCCAATATTACTTTGCCGCTGCTGACCGAAATAGCCAGACACCGTATGCCGGTCGCTGGTCTCGATTTCCTCAATCAGGTGCAGGGTGTAGGGGTAGCGAATACCAGCGTGGCGGGCTGTAGCCCGGAGCTGGCAATTGATCAAGGGGTCAAGAACTAACCTAAAGTCAGTAAATCGGCCTTCAAGCTTAACAGTCCGGAACTGATCGGGCAGATCCGTAATACGGACCCTGCTGCTGTCTGCTTCAATTGTTGCGGTGTGGCGGAGCCGGTTCACGTAAAGGCGGGAAAGTGAGGTGCTTACCTCTACCTCCCGGACCCGATCGAGCGAAATTTCATCATACCGCCCCTGATTGGTAAAAATACCGCCACCATCAACGTAGTAGTTGTCGTAGCGCGTTTCACTCTCCAGCCGGCCGATATTCCGGAACTTCAGGATGGCAGAGCGGCTCCGGATTTTCACCCAATCTCCGGAAGTCAGGCTACCCTCAACATTAACCAAATCGGCATTCAGTCGGGTGATTTGTTCGAGGTTGAGGGTGCCGTCTTTCTGGTTGAGGGTGACTTCGCCCTCAAGGTTGGCACCAAATACGTCTCCGCTAAGTACTTCTGCAGATACGTTGCCGGTAATGTTTTTCACCGTAACAGCCCCGTGCTTGTTCAGTAGGGAAATCGCCGCCGGTTGAGGCAAAAACACCCGGATGGACACGGAATAATCAGCCGTTTGCAAGCTTGGAAAAGGCCACCAGGCCTGCTCAGCCGGTGCAATATTGGTTTGAATATTCACCAACCGCTGCTGTATGTTCACCTCCGTTTCAATACGGTCAAAAACCTGGGCAGCGGCAGCTTCATGCTCCGCTTCCACTTCCGTAAGGGCTTCCACCCGGATACGGTTGTGTGCCCACCCTTCCACACTGACCGGGCCGTATTTATTGGAAATATTGACCAGTACAGTGGGGTAGACCTGATATTCTTTCTTGATCAGCCTGGAAAAGGTCTCACAGTCACAGGGAGACTGACCGTACAAGAGCCCTGTGAACAGCGAGGCCAGCAGGACCAGGGCAGCGCTGCATGTAGCGCGGCTACGCTGCTCCGTTGCCGGAAGCTTAAAGAACCCGGTCATCCGTATCGGCTTTCTTCGGTGAAGTGGATTCAAAATCTGGGTCTGCCATCTGAATGCGGTTCAATACCCGCTCCAGGATGTACACCTTGGCCCGGTAGTTCTCCAGCAGGTCCTTTACGATATCCTCTGCCTTGCCGGGAGGGGCAGCCTGAAGTTCCCTGCGCAATTCAGCAATTGTAGCGTCCAGGTGTTCCAAATCCTGCTGCACAGCACCAGCCTGCTCGTAGCTGACCAGTTGTTGATACTTCTGTTGTATTTCCTGCTGATAGGCAGCTTCCTGAGCGGCATACTGCGCTCCAATATCATCAATGCTTACGACCGAGTGGGGCATTGGCGGGTTGAGGTACCCACCTAGCGCCACCCCGCAAAAAAGCAGCCCGATGACAGCAGCAGCAATACCCGCTACCCGCCAAAGCATGAGGCGGCGGTGCTTTCGGCGGTCAAGGTCCTGCCGGATTCCCCCCCATACCTTTAGTTCGGGCACATCGCTATCGAAAGCGTCCCGGTTATCGTGAATGAATTGTTCAAATTGATCGCGGTGCATAGTCTACTTGTCTTAAAACGGGCTTTGCCCGCTTTACCCTGTGATGAAAAATGTGGCACTCCGAAATATACCTTTCAGCTCATTTCACTGATAATGCTTCGGAGTTTCTTTTTGGCACGGCTGTACTGCGATTTGGAAGTAGCTTCGGAGACATCGAGGATTTCAGCAATTTCCTTGTGGTCATACCCTTCCATAGCATAAAGAGTAAAGACCACCCGGTACCCATCGGGCAATTGCTGTACCCCACGCTTCAACAGCTCAACGCTGAGGCTAAGGTCATCAGTCGTAATACCGGCCTGATCGGGCTCGTCTGCCACAAACCGGTCTTCCAGTTCCTCCAGCTTTAAACGGTTGCGCTTAAGATGATTGATGCAGTTGTTTACCACAATGCGCTTGATCCAGGCCCCAACAGAAGATTGGTACCTGAAGGTATGCAGCTTGGTAAATACATCAACAAAGGAGTTCTGTAACAAATCCTCAGCATCATGCTCGTGCCGGAGCATACGCAGGCACACATTGTACATGGCACGGGAATAGAGCCGGTAAAGCTCAAATTGAGCACGGCGATTGCCGCGTTTGCACTTCTCGACAATATCCTGATGTGTACTTGCGTAATCCAATTTCAGGTGTTTGTAATCAACAGCGGGTGACTTTAATGCATGCATGACTTTCAGTTGATCGTCTGTGTTTTTAAATGACCTGAAAGGTCGGTAAAGGTTGCACGAAAATCCGGAATTCGGAAATTCTCCCCGATGTGCCTTATCTTGGCGGCGAAACGAATTGACATGGCGAACAAGAAGAAGTACTACACAGTTTGGGAAGGTATGACGCCCGGGGTTTACGATTCCTGGGCGGCCTGTCAGGCACAAATCAAAGGGTTCCCGAATGCGCGGTATAAATCCTTTAAAAGCCGGGAGGAAGCAGAAGCTGCTTTCAGGGGTAATTTTGCAGACCACATTTCCAGCGGCAGCCCTTCCACCCGCAAAGCCAAGCCAATAGTTACGGAGGAGGCCCGGAAAGAAATCATTTGGGATAGCCTCAGCGTGGATGCTGCCTGCAGCGGCAACCCGGGTGTCATGGAATATCAGGGCGTTGACACCAAGACCGAGGCACAGATTTTCCACAAAAAATTCAGCCTGGGCACTAACAATATCGGCGAATTCCTGGCTATCGTGCATGCCCTGGCCTTACTTCAGCAACAAGGCAAAGACACACCAATTTATACCGACTCCAGAACGGCTATGGGCTGGGTCAAACGCAAAAAAGCCAACACCAAACTGGTCAAAAATGCCAAAACCAAGCTGCTGCACGAGCTCATCGCCCGGGCAGAAATCTGGCTGCGCAATAACACCTACAGCAACCCTGTTATGAAGTGGGATACGGAGCGCTGGGGTGAAATCCCTGCCGACTTCGGGCGGAAGTAAGCAGCGTTGAACAACCTTTAAGCCATAATGAGCTGTCATTTTATGAATTACTGGTGGGCCATCTTCATGCCGGGGTTGCTGCTCCTGAGTTGTCAACCGGTGCCCGAGGCGGAAAGTACTTTTGAGCCCTCTCCCGGCAAAGTGGTGCGCCTGCTGGATAGCATTCAGTCCGCTCAGCAGCTTCAAACGGATAAAAAAGAAGGCTTTTTCGAAAAAATCAGTACCCTTGATATCCGGCTGCAAATGGGTATCTCCCTAGATAGCACGATTGCAGCGCCTGTACTCCGACAAAACTACAAAAGCTTCCTGGCCAGGCAGGCGATGCCCCTAAAGACTACAGACCGGGCACTGCTAAAAGCCACCTTCGAGCAAGCTTACGCCTTCTGTGATTCGCTCAACCCTGCTTTGTTGCCCGATACAGTGCTCCTGGGCAAGATGGAAACCGACATCTTCGGCCCCTCCGTCTACTTTACCCGCGAACGCGCCATTTTCATACCCAAAAATGAGCTGTACGAGGGCAACCAGGCCCTACTCCCGGTCGTACTGCATGAGTTGTTCCACATTATCTCCCGCTATAATCCGGCTTTACGTACCGAATTATACGCGTTGATCGGTTATCAAAAACTCGACGCCCCGCTGCACTTCCCCGCCCCGCTGCTGAAACGGCGCCTGCTTAACCCCGATGGCATTGACCATAACTATGCTATTGAGCTGCCTGACAGTACCGGGGAGGCCAAACGCTACATTTCCGTCATCACCGCAGATACGGCTGGCCCCTATCCCGGTAAACGCTATTTTGATTATATCGACTTTCGCCTGTATCCGCTGCTGCCCACAGACATAGGTTACACCGTACAGCCGAACGGCGTGCCACCGGAAGCTGCGCCCGGTTTTTTCGGGCAGATTGGCGATAATACGGGGTACATTATCCATCCTGACGAAATTCTGGCAGATAACTTCGTACTGCTCGTTTTGCGAAAAACTGGTCCAAAAAACTACGCTGCCCGCCCGCTGTCGGAGGGGGGAGAAACCCTGCTAAGACAAATGGAGGCCGTACTTAAGCGCTAAGCAACATGTTTTGCAGCCAGAGCGTTTTTAAAATATGGCACGAACCTTTCTCACCGCCCACTGGCGCAACCTGATTATGGCCAACTACCTGGTCGACCCCACCCTGCTCCAACCCTATGTCCCACCTGGTACTGAGCTGGACACCTGGAATGGGCGCTGTTACGCCAGTTTAGTCGGCTTTTTATTTGACCGTACCCGGGTACTTGGGCTGCCCATTCCTTTTCATCAACGGTTTGAAGAGGTCAACCTGCGGTTTTATGTCCGTTACAATGATGCAGGCGAGTGGAAGCGTGGCGTGGTCTTCGTCAGTGAAATTGTTCCAAAGCGGGCTATCACCTGGGTGGCCAATGGGTTGTACGGCGAGCGTTATGCAGCTATGCCTATGCGGCATATTTGGGAAGAAGGCCCGAAGCAGCAGCGCTACCGGTACGAGTGGCGGCGTGCTGGCCATTGGAACCATTTGGAAGTCAGGACACAGGGGGCACCTCAGCCTTTGTCAGAGGGTAGCGAGGAGCAATTTATTGCAGAGCATTACTGGGGTTATGCCCGATGGGGCACAAAGGGGACGACCGAATATCAAGTCGTGCACCCTTCCTGGGAACTCCGCCCTGTAGTCAGTTATGATATTCATTGCGATGCGGCCGCCCTTTACGGTGATGCTTTTGCGGCCCCGCTCTCCGAACGGCCCTCTTCGGTTTTTCTCGCGATCGGTTCAGCAGTAGCCGTAAAAGCCGGGCAGCGTCTGATTCTGGACAAAAACACTTAATTTCAGGTTCAAAAATACGGCAGCCCTACTGCCAACGTTAACAATCAAAACAACGGATGAAAGCTACACTTACAATTCTCGCCCTCCTTGCCCTCCCCTTCCTGGCTGTTGCCCAGGATAAGGCTGACCTAGCCCAATGCATTCAGGCCACACTCGAATATCCGGAGATTGCGGAGGTCCTTGAGGCAGAGTGGACCAATCAGGAGAAAGTCTACCTGCGCCACAGTGCCATTACCATGACGAACCCGCCCCACTTTACCCGCTTGTTTAAGCAACTGCAGGATACTGACCTGGGTGGGATGGACTTTGAGGTCCATCTCATACAGCCCGGTGAAGAAGGCTTTATGCCCAGTGAAGCCAGAGACCATGGCATTATTGATATCAGCGGAGCGTTCCGGGGTGACCGCATGAGTATTACGCTTTTTGCATGGTTCCCCAACAATCCCCGGAAGAAGCTGAGCGAGGCCTATGTGCTGGAGCGTTATGAAGACGGCTGGAAAGTTGTTGACTAAAAAGCTATCCCTCAAACAATGGGCCTTGCTTCTGGCAGGTCTGATCTTCCTCCTTTGGTATGCCTTTTGCCTGCCCCGGCCTCTCTTTGATGCGCCGCTGAGCGTGGTTTTGGAAGACCGGAACGGGCAACTGCTCAGCGCCCGAATTGCCGCGGACGAACAGTGGCGGTTCCCTCCTCCGGATACTATCCCTAAGCGCTTCGAGACTGCACTGCTTACCTTTGAGGACCAACGGTTCTACAGTCATCCGGGTATTGACCCGGCTGGCCTTGGGCGCGCTATCGTGCAAAATCTGCGTGCGGGACGGATCGTCAGTGGTGGCTCCACACTCAGTATGCAGGTCATCCGGATGGCGCAGGGCAATCCACCCCGGACTTTTTTGAGAAAAATTCAGGAGATGCTCCTCGCTACCCGTCTGGAGCTCCGGTTTTCCAAGTCCGAGATCCTCCGGCACTACGCTACGCATGCCCCCTTTGGCGGAAATGTAGTTGGGCTTGAAGCCGCTTCCTGGCGCTACTTTGGCAAGCCCCCCACCCTGCTGTCCTGGGCAGAGGCAGCTATGCTCGCCGTACTCCCCAATCAGCCCGGGCTCATACACCCCAGCCGCAACCGGAAAGCCCTGTTTCAAAAGCGCAACCGCCTGCTCACCCGATTGGGAGCAGCAGGCCATCTCGACACCCTGACCCTGGAATTGGCACTGGATGAACCGTTGCCGGAAGCCCCCCTGCCACTACCCCAACACGCTCCACACCTTTTAGGTAGCGCGATGAACAACGGGCAATCCGGCCGCCTGCAAACCACCCTTGACGCCCAGTTACAACAGCAAACTACCCAACTGCTGCAGGCACATCAGGCGCAGCTGGCAGGCAATCAGATACACAATCTCGCAGCTCTGATCCTGGATGTCGAGACCGGTGATGTACTGGCGTACGTAGGTAATGTCCTTGGTGCCGGAACAGTACACGACGAGTGGGTGGATATTATCCCGGCACCGAGAAGCACAGGCAGTATCCTCAAGCCTTTTTTGTATGCCTTTGCCTTGCAGGAGGGGCTCATTACCCCGCAGCGGCTGCTTTCTGATATCCCCATGCGGCTCAGTGGGTATCAGCCGGAAAATTATCATGAAGATTTTGATGGCGTGGTTGCCGCTGAGCGGGCCCTTGCCCGCTCCCTCAATGTACCGATGGTGGAATTGCTCTCTGCCTATGGATTAGAGAAATTCCACTACCGCCTGGAGCAGATTGGTATGACGACGCTGGTACATCCGCCGGGGCACTATGGCCTCCCGCTTGTATTAGGAGGTGCGGAAGGATCCCTTTGGGAAATCACAGGTATCTATGCCAGTATGGCCCGGATGCTTAGCCATACCCACGATTACAATGGGCAGTACAGCCCGGCCGATTTCCGCCCTGCGCGTTACCTGCCCGTTATTGATCCACAAGTGCCTCTGCAGGATGCCCCTCAACCCATGAGTGCCGGTGCTGCCTGGCTGACCTTTCAGGCGATGCAGCAGGTGGAACGCCCCGCCAGTGAAGGTGGGTGGAAAGTTTTTGAATCCAGCCGGCGGATTGCCTGGAAAACCGGCACCAGTTTTGGATTTCGGGATGCCTGGGCCATTGGCGCAACGCCCCGGTTTGCGGTAGGAGTCTGGGCAGGAAATGCCGATGGTGAAGGGCGTCCCGGCCTGGTAGGCGTGAAAGCCGCAGCTCCGGTACTGTTCGATCTTTTTAAGCTGCTGCCTGCGTCGGGGGATTGGTTCCTCACGCCTTATGACGACCTCAAACCAACAGTTATTTGCCGGGAAAGCGGTTATCAGGCCGGACCGGTTTGCCCAAAGGATACCATACAAGTTCCCCGAACAGCAACCGGACTTCAGCCCTGCCCTTTTCATGAAGTCATACACCTGGATGAGAGCGGTCAATTCAGGGTAAATGCAGATTGCTATCCGCCTGAGCTGATGCAGCCCGCCCCCTGGTTCGTCCTCCCCCCCACCGAAGCTCATTACTATGCCCGACGCAACCCTGCTCATAAACCGCTCCCGCCTTACCTCAAAGGTTGCGGTGAGTTGGCGGATAGCCCTATGGAACTGATCTACCCGAAATATCCGACCCGCATCCTTGTCCCCCGCGACCTGGATGGCAGCCGGTCCCGTACAGTATTCACGGTAGCGCACCGGCAGCCTGAGACGGAAATCTACTGGCATCTGAACGAGACCTTCATTGGGCATACTACCCAGTTTCACAGTATGGAGCTTGATCCGCCTCCCGGAAAGCATTTACTGACGCTCGTAGATGAGGAGGGGCACCGGCTGGAACAGCACTTTGAGATTATTGCGAAACCGGAGTAATTACCTTAGCAACTCATCGATTCCTTCCTCTCCAATAAGGGTACCAATGGCCACCCCCATGCCCCCCAGGCGCACTGCCGCCACCACGCGGTCAGAAAGATGCCGGATGACCGGCCGTTTGCGGCGGCCAACGCCCAGTATCCCACTCCACCAATGAGCTACTCCAACGTCCTGCCCGGGAAGGATAATCTCCCGCAGCAAACGGACCAAGGCAGACCGGATGAGCGGTGTGGTGCCGAATTCAGAGGTCGCCTCGGCTTCGGTATCGAGATTGCGGCCGCCTCCGAGTAATATCCGGTTGTCAATATTACGGAAGTAAAAATAGCCCCGGTCGTAATGAAAGGCACCCCGGATCTTCAGCACTTTGACAGGCTCTGTGATCAACACCTGATTGCGGGCAGGCCGGACTTTCAAATCAGGTAATAGCTGCCGGGCAAAGCCATTGGTGCAAACCAGGACCTGCCGGGCACTGACGGACCAGCCCAGGGTGGTTTCCACTTCCACTTTTGTGCCTGCATCGTGCACGGCTTCTACACCCAGGCCTGTATAGATGAAAATGTCAGCCGCCCGGGCCTTTTCGAGTAATGCTCTGACCATTTCGCCAGTATGCAGTTGTCCTTCTGCCTGATTTTTGATCAGGTAGCGTACGCCTTTTAGCCCAAAATCCGCAGCAGCTTCGTGCGTCCTTTGATAGGTTTCTGCCAGCCCGGTAATGGATTTTAGTCTTTGATTGAAAGCAGTGATTTGATCGGCACAAGTCTCGTACCGTTCCGCTTCTTCCGCACGGAAGAGCTCGAATCCACCCAGTGGCTCATACCGGATAGCCGCGTCACCAAGGAGTGCCCTAAGCCGTTGCAGCCCTTTCCAGCGCCGCTCCACCAAGGCCCAGACCTCGTCTTCCGGGCTTTCGGTCATATCATCGAGCAGCTCTGAGACACTGCCAAAACAAGCAAACCCGGCATTACGGGTACTTGCGCCCACCGGCAACGGCCCGCGTTCCAGTATGAGGATTTTGGCATTTGGTGCTTTTTCCCGGGCGCGCAGCGCAGCGCTTAGTCCTACAATACCAGCACCAATGATGATGATATCAATATCCGAAAAGAAGGAGGCATGCTCCCAGTAGCTGAGCTGATAACGTAAAGAAGTGAGTTGTGGCAATTGATCAATCTTTTTGACGGACAGCTAATATACAACCTGCTGATGAGAGTCTTTCAAATGATCCTTATCTTCGCGCTAAACAACCGAAACAGACTATGATTCAAAGAATTCAATCTATCTTCTTGTTTTTGGCAGGAGGGGCTTCACTGGGACTGTTTGGGCTCCCTTTTGCCACAACACCAAAGGCGATTGAAAGCTCAATGATTTTTGGAGATGCCCTGTATAACGTCAATGATCAGGTGGGGCTTTCTGTACTTTTTGGCCTGGCCGGGGCGTTAGCAATCATTGCCATTTTTCTATTCCGCAACCGGGGACTACAGTCTAAGGTGAGCCTTTCTGCGCTCATCCTGAATATCGGCGGGTTAGTATTTGCCCTTTACTACCTCACTCAAAACCTGACAGAAGCAGGTAAGGCAGCGATTGAGTTTGCCCTTGGAGCTACGTTTCCAATTATTGCGGTGTTTTTTTGCTTCCTGGCCTATCGGTTTATCAAAAAAGACGACAAGCTTGTTAAGTCGATGGACCGCTTACGGTAGTGTACTATCCCTTTTAAAAAATCAAAGCGCCTTTCACCGAGAATAATCCGGTAAAAGGCGCTTTTTTATAGAGGAAACGAAATAGATTATACCGACGATAAAGTGGTTTGCCACAGCAACCGACTTGATGTCGGCATAAACGCTGGGAAATGGCTTGCGCTTGCCCTGACAAGCTGCGCTTCGTCAGTGGCCGATGTCGCAAATCCAAGATTCCAGACGATGAATGTCTGGATCAACGACCCGACATTTATCGTTCCCCATGCTGACCATCAGCGCCAGTAGGTGACCACTTCGTATTGCGTATAAAAGAGTCTATTGTTTCGCGTTCGGATCTTTTTTAGCGGAGTAGTTCACTTTCAACTGACCCGACTTACGAAGCTGAGTCTTAACGTCTGTAACGATACCCATAGTTACTTCACCATCCACCCGGAGGGAAGAAGTGATCTGACCGTGACGTGCTTCCGGCACTTTGATTTTGTGCTTTTCCAGAAACAGTGGGATATCAGAAATGGTAGCGAACTTATCGCCGAGCTGCAGCCTTGGCTTTGTACCATAAGTGCTTTCGTACTTCTGCGTTGGCCGGCCGATATACAGGTAGTTAACCAGTGATTTTTCCTCCAGCTTTGTCAGCTCCGATGCATAAGGCGTAGAAACCTTTACCATCAGCTCTGCATCTCTCAGTACGGTTACCACCATAAAGAAGAAAAGCAGCATGAAGATAATATCCGGGAGCGAAGCTGTAGAAACTTCTGGTTTAGATTTTCCTCTCTTCTTAGAAAACTTAGCCATAGTTAATCAATTTTAACTGCCCGAAGGCAAAGGGTGAAAGAAATAGGGCGGCAGTTTTTCGACTTAGGGGGACAAGCTTGGCACCTATCCCCATACCGTCTACTCCTCACCGAAGGCTGTTGGTTCAGCTTCCGAGAGTACAAAAGGTATCTCTTCCCGAATTGCTTTCTTATACGCAAAGGGCATATCCTCGCTGTACGGAACACCGTATCTGCGCTGACTGAGCTCATCCCACAGCTCAGAGTAAGCTGCTTTCAACTCGTTATAAACGGTCAGGTAGGCATCGTAAGATGTACCCCGGTCGTTTTTGAGTGAAATAATGGCTTTCGTTGGCTTTTCAGCCAGATTCTCTAATTTGCTGGGATTGCTAATGAACTCTTTCGCACGTCCACGTAGTTCTTCAATGCGTGCCGGCTCACCACGAACCAAAAGCTGATCCTGTGCATTAACCAGTACCGAAAAGACATTCCGCTTTTTCAGCTTGGTAATATCAGGCTCCTCTTCTGACCAGGGTGGTAGTTTAACTGTAATCCCCTTGTCCTCAACGATAGTTGTCGTGACGAGGAAGAAGATCAGGAGCAGGAAGGCAATATCGGCCATTGAGCCTGCATTGATCTCATTACTCATCCGATCTCTGGTGCTCGTTTTTGCCATAATGCCTTATTATTTGAACAGGTTAGTAATCTCAGACACAACGAAGGCTGCTGCTGCCACTACTACCAAAACGATAGTTGTGGAGATACCGCCACTGATGAATTTGAGGTTCCCTTCGGTGAACTCAGCACCACCTTGTTCGAACTTGTCGATGGCACCCTGAATATATGGACTTATGTCTGTGTCCGTCATGGAATAGGAGACAAAGAAGACAACCAGCAGCGCAACAAAGCCCAAAATCCCTTTCATAGAGCTTTTGAAGCTTGTGACGACCTGAGCCAGACCGAAGATGACCATAGCGGCGGCTGCAATAACAGCCAGTGCCATGGCACCGTACAGACCAAAGTCGAAGATGGTGGTTTCCATCTGCTTCTCTTCCGCCATCGCTGTAAATTCACCCATATTGGAAACTACAGAGATCAGGAAGATCACGGTTATCAGAACTCCTAAACCGAAGGCCAGTGTCTGACCATTTTTGGTTAGAAATTTATACATAATAGTTGGTTTCTCTTACTGCTTGAAAATGTTATTTGACGCCATGATGTCTACCAGTGCGATAGATGCATCCTCCATCTTATTAACGATACCGTCAATCTTGGAAACGATATAGTTGTAAAAGATTTGCAGGATAATCGCAGTGATCAGACCGAATACAGTCGTCAAAAGAGCTACCTTAATACCACCAGCAACTACTGAAGGAGAAAGGTCACCTACCGCTTCGATACGGTCGAATGCCTGAATCATACCGATTACCGTACCCATAAAGCCAAGCATCGGTGCGATTGCGATGAAAAGAGAAATCCAAACCAGACCACGCTCAAGCAAGCCCATCTGAACACTACCGTAAGAAACGATAGCTTTTTCAACTGCCTCAGCGCCGTCATCAGCATTTTTAAGACCCTCATAAAGGATACTTGCTGTTGGTCCCTGAGTGGACTTGCATACTTCCATTGCGCCCTGTACGTCACCAGACTTCAGGTGCTCATCAATACGAGCGAGCAGCTTGTCAGTATTAGTGGTTGCGATGTTCAGTGTGATGATACGCTCAATACAGAACGCAAGACCGAGGATCAGACACACGAGTACGAAGCTCATAAAGCGCCAGTCACCATCGATGAAGTACTTCTTCAGCACTTGATAGCCGCTCTGCTCAGCGCCAGCCTCTTCTTCACCTGCATCAACAGCAGGAGATTCAGGCTCGATGGGGTCTACCTCTGCCTCTGCAGCAGTGGTAGTGTCTTCCATTTGCTCAGTTGCAGTAGTGTCGGTATCGCCATCCTGAGCATACACGAAATTCCCGGAGAAAACTGCTAAGCCGAGTACCAGCAGCAGTGCTATTAATTTTCGCATAGTCAATAAGGTTTTTTCGATTGTTTTTTAAAAGTTAGTCAAACCAGTTAAAGTTGGAAATCGTACAAAATCTGCTCCGGAAATCCCAGCTACAGATATTGCGCTTGCGGAGAGAGAGGGATTCGAACCCTCGATACTGGGTTACAGTATACACGCTTTCCAGGCGTGCCTCTTCAGCCACTCGAGCACCTCTCCGTTCAATATTCCATCGCCGCTTATACCAGCGGCGCACGAGCAAATATAATTATTAAGCGTCTTTTGCCAATATCAAGGCACACAAAAATTGTAAAAAGATATTACAAATCCTAATTCGCGCTTATGCAAACTGCTTTATCCCTAAATTTATAACAGGGACTGGGACGTAAGTTCCTCTACCCTAAACAGGGCTTCTGCATTCGCAGTGGTCTGACGGGCAACCTCCGAAAAGGGCACCTGCTGCACAGCTGCGATCTTCTCCGCTACCAAACGTACATACGCGCTTTCATTGCGTTTCCCCCGCTTTGGCACGGGTGCCAGGTAGGGCGCATCCGTTTCCAGTACCAGGTGCTCCAGGCTGATCTCTTGCACCACTTTATCTAACCCACCATTCTTAAATGTCACGACGCCCCCAATGCCCAGATAAAAATCTAAATCAATAATGCGGCGGGCTTCTTCCAGCGTACCGGTAAAACAGTGGAAAATCCCTCGAAGCCGCTCGTCTTTTTGCTCGTCCAGGATTTCCAGCACTTCTGCCGTAGCATCACGGGAATGAATCACAATCGGGATATCAAGGGCTTTCGCCCATTGGATTTGCTGACGGAAAGCGTCTTGCTGCTGACGAAAATGGGTTTTGTCCCAGTACAGGTCTATGCCTATTTCGCCAATCGCGCAGAACGGTCGCTCTCCAAGCCATTTTTCCACTACCGCCAGTTCCTCCTTATAGTTTTCTTTGATAGAACAAGGGTGAATGCCCATCATCGCAAAACATTGCCCCGGATAGTCTTCTTCCATCTTCAGCATACCCTCAATAGAAGCATGGTCTATATTAGGTAGAAAAAAGCGGTCAACCCCGCTCTCCATGGCCCGCTCCACCATCTCTGCCCGGTCGGCATCAAATTTTCGGGAGTATAAATGCGCATGTGTGTCTATCAGCCTCATATATGCATTTTATGTTCTGGCAACGCTGCAAAGGTAGAGATTCAAAATGAAGGTTTTTTGGTGGGAAGCAGGAAGATTTATTTAAGGCTGATGCCTACACATTATATATGGTATAACAGACTGTAATTTACATTACGTACTACCCCCCCCTGTGAAGCTTTGCCTAACCTGCTTCCTTTAACCCATCTAATCGTTGCTGCGCCTGCTCATAGTCAGGTGCCATGCGCAGGGCCTGCTCGTAGTCCGCTTTAGCGTCAGCAGCCTTACCCTGCATTTCCCGGCTCAGGCCACGGAAGTAGTAAGCCCGGATATGCGTTGGCGATGTTTTGACGGTCAGGTCGAATTGTTGCTCCGCTTTGGCCACCGAGTCCATATCAAGATACAAAAGGCCTGAATTGAAGTAAGCCTCATCGTACTGCGGGTCAATCGTAATGATCTTACGGTACAATTCAACGGCGCCTTCCAAATCACTCGTTGCAGTCAGGTAATCCGCTTTGGCATGCAGCGCAGTGATATCGTTTGGTGCGATACGGGTGGCATTATCAAAATAACGCAAAGCCAGCGGATCGCCCAAACCGGCATAAAGCTGCCCCAGGTTGATCCAGCCATCAATAATATTGGCATCGAGCTCCACTGCCTTTTGATAACTGTTGATAGCACGCACCGTATCCTGCCGTTCCTCGAAGTTCATCCCGAACATAAAATAGGCTTCTGCATTCTGCGGGTCAATCTTAAGCACGCGGTCGATGGCCTTCATGGACTCTTCGTACTGAGTAAGAATGAGGTGGTATTCGCTCAGCTTCAGCAGTGTGGGGATGTCTTCCGGGAAGCGCTCTGCTGCACGCTTAAGAATTTCAACAGCCTGACGTGACTTGAAATAGTCCAGGTAAGCATCCGCCAGCTTGTGGTAGTAAACGGGCTGCGTGGTGTCCAGCTGAATGGCTTTGGTATAGTCGCGGATGGCTTCATCGTAGCCGCGGTTTTCATAAAACACATCGCCCCGCTGCACATATAGCCCGGGGTCAGTCTGATCAGCAGCGATCGCCTGCGTCAGGCCATCGATCGTCGGGTTGCCCGTCTGCCCGAGCTCAGGCTCACCACTTTGGCCCTGCTCTTGTGAGCTGCCGCCACAGGCGTTTATCGCCAGCGCTGCCAACAGTGTGAGAAAGGGGAAAAACAATTTAGCTTTCATAGAGTATGTAACGTTGATTACAATTAAGATGCGCGAAGTTAGTTATTTTACCGGTTCTTCAAGAACGGATGGTGCATCCGCAGTTGTCACGAAAACTTCATTCCGCATGAAAACGCTCTGCCTTCTCCTTCTGTTTGGCCCGGTGCTGGCCTTTTCCCAAACCTGGCCCCTGCTCCGGACTGTGGATGGGGACAACTTTGAGTCCGTGGACGCCCTGCTGCCCCTGCAGAACGGGGAGACTATCATCGCCGGGACTTACTTTGGCTCTTCTGCTTTCCCGGATGGCACACCAAGCTCCGGAAAAGCAGACCTGTTTTTGGCAGGTTACGATGCAAATGGCGATCTGAACTGGTTTCTGGAAGGCGGCGATCAGGAAAACGAAACGGTAAGTGGGCTGGCCGAACTCCCGAATGGCGATATCGCAATAGCCGGCAGCTACTGGTTCAACCTCCCGCTAGGCGATACGATCCTTACTACCGGTAGCAGCGTGCGATCCTTATTTGTGGCTAGGTTCACACCACAAGGCCATCTGGTTTGGGCAAAGCGCCTGAGTGGTGACGGGCTGAAAGACATCGCCGATGTGGGAGTCCTGCCCGACAGCTCAATCGTCATCGCAGGTTTTTTCAGAAATACGCTGGAGCTTGGAGACAGCACGCTTGTGACCGAAGCCGAACCGGGCAGCACCTCTCTTTTTGTTGCGGCCTATGCTCCCGATGGCCACCTGCGTTGGGTAAGTCAGGCTGGCGGAGCAGATGACCTGCGCATCACGGCTATGGCGGTCGGCCCGGAAGGCCAAATCGGCGTAGGCGGTAATTTCAATGGCGTTTCTGAACTGGCCGGAACTACGCTCGATGCCGGCTTTTTCAATCAGGATGTGTTTCTCGCAGCCTTCTCCCCTACCGGCATACCGCTCTGGGCACGTGACCTGGGGGGCGTAATCGACGACAACCTTCAGGACATTGCCATTGACACGGCCGGAAACCTCTACGCTACCGGCAACATTATCGGCGTCATGAACCTGTCTGAGGAGATCAGCATCGAAAGTAGCAATGGCAACGACGACTGCTTCCTGGTCAAATACAGTGCTGATGGCACACCACTCTGGGGCAGGGCCCTCGGCGGCCCCGATGTGCAGGACGGACTAAGTATTGCGGTACAACGCGACTTCGTGGTCATTGGTGGTGGCTTTCAGGGCAGTATTGGCTGGGATGGGCTGAGTGCTGACGTGGGCGAGGACGGCATCATCTGGGGGCTGATTGCCGCCTTTACACCTGATGGCGATGCCCGGTGGCTGCGTACACTGCCTACCAGTGACTTTGGCCTGATCGAGTGCCTGGCTTTCTCCGATGATCAGCAATTATATGCCGGCGGCAGTTTTGGAAATACAGGCGCTTTCAACGGTGAAACGATCCCGAGCGATGGCCCTAATAGTGGATTCTGGGGTCGGCTGAGCGACCTTTTATCTCCGATCCCAATGGACGCAGAAGCGGAGGCCACCCCGATCGTGGCATTCCCCAACCCTACGAAAGGCGAGGTACAGTTGACAAATATCCCTATAGAGGCTACGGTTTCCATCTTCAACGCCATGGGGCAGTGTGTTCAGCCCTCCGCTTCCGCAAACAGACCGGTCGACCTCTTCGGTTTGCCGGAAGGCTGGTATGTACTGCGGGTAAAAAATGAACTTGGGGCAGTCCGCACGTTAAGGGTACTAAAGCAGTAAGTTAAAGCAATTTCTTTTTCGACTTGGTGACATTCGGCGGTTTGAGGTAGAAAGGCCTGTAGTAGGCCACATCTTCAAACTGTTCAGCTTCGTACCGCTGTAAGGCAAGTGGGATCAAGTGTGCAGCCGAACAAACCACCGGGCTGTAGATGACCCCTGATGCCGGGAGTACCTTTTTGCATTTTTCTGCCCCGTTACCGGAAAGGATCAATGGGATGCCATTGTCCAGCTCCTCCTGAAAGGTCTCCGCTGCCACGATAAGAGGGGCGGCTTCAGTGAGCCGTTCATTGGTGGCATCAAAGCGAGCGGTGTAGACCTCCATACGGCGGGCATCAATCATGGGCAGATAGAGCCCTTCTTCCCGCTCCGCGTTCAGACTGGCCAGGGCGAGGGACTGCAAAGTGTCTACCGCAATCAGAGGCTTATCCAGCGTGTAGCAGATGCCTTTGGCAGTTGAAGTACCTACACGCAGGGATGTATAGGACCCCGGCCCGCTGCTCACACTAACCGCATCCAATTCTGACAGGGAGAAGCGGGCCTGTCCGAGCACCGATTGGATCAGGAGGGTAATCTGCGCCGCGTGCTGCCGTACACCATCTGCCGTTTGTATGCTGAGCAATTGCAACCCATCGCTGACTGCAATAGAGCAGATATCTGTCGCCGTTTCTATGTGGAGTATTCTAGCCATATTGAGGTGCAAAAGTAAGAAAGCCCGGGCTGGGAACTTAAATTCCACTCCTTTTTGTTTTCTCTGTGCGGTACAGGTGTTAACTTTGCCGTCCAAATTGAAGCAGAATGAACCTCATCAACAGCATTCCGTATCAGTTCATGTAGCGTAGTGTACCGCACTACCCCCTCTCCTTTTTTTCTTTTCCACCCTCTTTAACAAACGACAAGAATCATGCTGGATAAGCTCGAAGCCATAAAAGACCGTTACCTCTACCTGGAAGAACAGATGGCCGACCCGGACGTCATTTCCGATATGGACCGCTACACCAAAATCGGTAAGGAATATAAAGACCTCAAGCCCATCGTGGAAGCCCACGACGCCTATGCGGAGTTGCTCGGCAATATCGATACCGCCCAGGAAATGATCAAAGAAGAAGATAGCGAAATGCGGGAAATGGCTAAGATGGAGCTGGAAGAGCTCCTGCCACAAAGGGAAGAAATGGAAGAGAAAATCAAAATGCTCCTCATCCCAAAAGACCCGGAAGACACCAAGGATGTGATCTTCGAGATCCGCTCCGGTACCGGGGGGGACGAAGCCAGCCTGTTTGCCGGCGATCTCTACCGTATGTATTCCCGTTATTTTGACACCAAAGGGCTCAAGACAGAAACCGTTAGTGTTAACGAAGGTACCGTGGGCGGCTACAACAAAATCGTCCTGGAAGTCAGCGGAGAAGATGTGTACGGTTTGCTGAAGTTCGAATCCGGTGCCCACCGGGTACAGCGCATTCCCCAAACAGAGTCTCAGGGCCGGGTACATACTTCTGCGGCCACTGTGGTCGTGATGCCCAAGCTGGAAATGGAAGATGTAGACATCAACAAAGCCGACCTGAAAATCGACACCTACCGGTCCAGTGGCGCGGGCGGGCAGCACGTCAACAAGACAGAATCTGCAGTACGGATTACCCACTTGCCTACCGGTATTGTCTCGGAAAGCCAGGACGGGCGCTCGCAGATCAAGAACCGCGAAATTGCCCTGAACCGCCTGTATGTAAAGATTATGGAAGTCCGCCGGCAGGAGTACGAATCAGAGCAGGCCGCCAAGCGGAAATCTCTCGTTGGCTCGGGCGACCGGGCGGGTAAAATCCGTACCTACAACTACCCGCAAAACCGCGTCACCGACCACCGCCTCGAAGGGGAGCACAAGAACTTCCCACTGCAGACCATCATTGAGGGCGACCTCGACCCCATCATCGAGCAGCTGAAGGTGACGGAAAATGCCGAGCGCATGAAGGAAGGGGCGGATGCATAAATCAATTAAATACATTTTGAGTTAAAATCTATTTTATTTAAACAAATTTTGTATTTTTGGGGCAGACGTAATCTCTGTACCATGCCCCAAAATCTAAATGTCCATCAGCCGGACGACCGTTTCTTTAAGTCGGCTATGAGCGACCCGGAGGTGGTCAAAGCTTATCTTCAGCATTTCTATCCTAATATTGCAGCTATTGCAGATCTTGCAAGCTTGAAGCTGGAAAACAGTGTCAGTCTGCGCCCCAACCTGAAGCGGTTCGAGGCGGACGTCATTTACCGCTGCCGGTTTCAGAGAGAGGCAGATGACCACTTCTATTTCTGTTTGCTATTTGAGCATAAGTCCAAGCCCGATAAGTACATTACTGTGCAGGTCGGCTCATACATCATGGAGCTCCTGTCCAGCATGGTGAAAAAGCAAGGCCGGGAATTGGAGCCCGTGCTTCCCCTCATTTTTTATAACGGTAAGGAAAAATGGATACCGCAAACGCTGAGCGAGCTATTTCAGGGGCATCCGCATTACGCTGTTTTGGAACCCTATATCCCTAATTTCCGTTTTTTATTTCAGGATGCTACGCGCCTTAGCCCGGAGGAGCTATTGCGGCTCGACCTGAGCTATTTCCGCAGCGTACTGATGACTATGGCTTTCCGCCACCGGCAGCACTTGATATTCAAGTACCTTCAGCTTATCTTTGAAGGGACGGACGGGAAAGAAAAAGTCAGCGCAGTGACAACCTACATCCTGGGGGTGGCAGAGCGTTCGGAAGAAGAGTTCTTAAAGCAGATCCAAGACACAACATTCACGATAAAACCAGAAGTCATGAGTACTTTGGAGCAAATTTTGGAGAGAGGCCGAAAAGAAGGATTAGAGAAAGGCATGGACAGGGGGGCATACAAAAATAGCATTTTCAACCTGCTCAAAACTGCGGTACATTTCCCAGACTGGACTGCCGCGAAATTATCAGACTTCACAGAGCTGAGCCTGGAGGTGGTGACCACTTTTCTGTCTGTCCAATCAGAGGGAGATGCCGCCTCATTGAATAAATACGTTCGCGAAGACTTGCTTACAGATATCCCCCTGAGCGGCGAAGAGGAGGATAAACTGCACAGGCTGATCGGCCAGTTGGTGGATGGATAAAGCGTTGAAGAAAAGCTTTGCCAACGCATCTTCTACACCCAATCTTATAGCACAACCTATAGCGCCTCCTCCGGAGTCTGGCGCAGACACCTTCAGCTACTCAAAGGAAGTGTAGCCTGCCTAATGAGCCGGACAAAACGGACAAACGACTTCGTAGAAGTCACATCCTAGTCTCTCAGGGCCCCTATGGCAGCCCGACTTCGTAGAAGTCGCATGTACAACCAAGCCAGGGCCAACGCTCTATCTACCCCTCACCACAAGCCCAAAACAACAATGTTTTAACGCTGCAACCTTGACATTACCACGGCCAAGTCGTATATTACCAATCCATTGCACGAATCACTGCGCGCAGCAACAAAACCAGCGCTCCCTGTGTGACCGCCACACTTACTTGAACAAAAAACATAACCGCCCTGCTAAAGCCTTGAGCAATAGCAGTACCATTAGTATTGGCATTAAACAGATATGCCCGGGACAGCCGGTAGCTGAATCCCATGTCTGTGCTATGCTCCGCCGGGCGCTTCCGACAGCGCAACTGGCTATAGTGCCGTGACACGGGGTGCCCGAAAGGCGGGGGTGGATCCAAGTCAATTCCTATTTTTTAACACATAAAAACCTTCACCTATGAAAAACAAATTCCTACTCCTCACCTGGCTGCTCGCCGTGCCCCTGCTGTGGGGCGGGTGCGACAAGCCACTCTTCAAGCCCGACAGAGGTTCCATCGCACAGCCCAATGAGCTGCCGCCCATCACCACCACCGGAGAAGGCACCTTCGCCTGCAAAATCAATGGGGTGAACTGGCAGCGCTGTGGGGGCGGGTTCCTTCAGAGTAGTATACTTGGTAACTGGTCTCCGAATTATAAGATTTTTCAGATTTCTGGGATGAGACGAAGCTGTGAGGGCTTTGATGATTCGGTTTATATTACTGCATACGTTGACAGTGCGGGGATTTATGAACTGCATCATGCATCATATAGTAACCATGACCTTGCCTGTTTGGATATGTGGCCTGATAGGTATAGCTTATTAGAAGATGCTAACAATTGGGTAGAAATTCTCAACCTCGACACTCAGGAATTAATTGTCTCCGGCACCTTTCAGTGCACCTTGGTGCATGAGGGATGCGGCGATACGCTTTTTATCACCGATGGCCGATTCGACTACGATTGGGCCAATTAATTAACCTATTTCAACCAATATCACATGCGACTATACTCGGAACGGAGAGGTTTGGGCCTAAGGCACAAACCCGACGCACGCGTATATGCCGACACGAAGTCATGTTTGGAACCAAATTACTTCGTCGTCGGTATAACCGCTATTTTCAACAACCTGCTGTTTGGAATATTCATCCTGGCAGCGCCTGCGCTCTGCGCGCAACAGACCATAGATACGTCCCCCCCCCGGATATTACACGCCGGACTGGGTCTTTGCTAACCTCGATTTAAGTGGGTTGTCTACCGGCTTGCTGCAAGAACACGGCACGCCCTTCACGCGCCTCAGCGCCTTCAATGGCGACCCGGACAGCACCACCGTTTCCACGCCCCTCCGCTGCCGCCTCGTGCAGGCTACCTTGCTCAGCGCCACCGTCAATGCCAACGCGCAGGTGGATACGGCCGCGCTTCCTGCGGAGTCTGGCTCTGATACCTTCAGTTACTTAAAACACTGGCAGTATTCCTAATAACCCGGACAAAACGGTCAAACGACTTCGTAGAAGTCACATCCTAATCTCTCAGGCCCCCAAGGCAGCCCGACTTCATAGAACCTGTCTACCCGGCGCAGACAGGTAGAGCCACATCCTAATCTCTCAGGCCCCCCTATGGCAGCCCGACTTCGTAGAAGTCACATCTTGATCTTTCAGGTACCCAAAGCAGCTCGACTTCGTAGAAGTCGCATGTTTCCCAACCAAGCCAGGGCCAACGCTCTATCTACCCCTCACCACAAGCCCAAAACAACAATGTTTTAACGCTGCAACCTTGACATTACCACGGCCAAGTCGTATATTACCAATCCATTGCACGAATCACTGCGCGCAGCAACAAAAACCGGCGCTCCCTGTGTGACCGCCACACTTATACCGACGATTAAGTGGTTTGCCGAGGCAAACCCACTCAATGCTTGCCCGTGTCTCATCGCCTTTAGGCTTTGACCACCTTAAAGGCAGGAGGGTCGGCATATACGCCTTGAAGCGGTATGCCATGGAGTAGCATACCACTTTGCAATGCGTATACTTGAACAAAAAACATAACCGCCCTGCTAAAGCCTTGAGCTATAGCAGTATCATTAGTATTGGCATTAAACAGATATGCCCGGGACAGCCGGTAGCTGAATCCCCTGTCTGTGCTATACTCCGCCGGGCGCTTCCGACAGCGCTACTGGCTACAGCGCCGTGACACGGGGTGCCCGAAGGGCGGGGGTGGATCCAAGTCAATTTCTATTTTTTAACACATAAAAACCTTCACCTATGAAAAACAAATTCCTACTCCTCACCTGGCTGCTTGCGGTGCCCCTGCTGTGGGCCGGGTGCGACAAGCCACTCTTCAAGACCGACGAAACCTCCATCGCACAGCCCGATGAGCTGCCGCCCATCACCACCACCGGCGAGGGCACCTTCGCCTGCAAAATCAATGGGGTGAACTGGCAGCGCTGTGGGGGCGGGTTCCTTCAGAGTAGCATACTTGGAAACTGGTCTCCGAATTATAAGATTTTTTCTTTACAAGGACTTCGAAGTTGTGAAGGCTTTGACGATGCAGTATACATAAACGCGTTCATCGATTCAATAGGGTTGTACCCTCTAGAAGCAGGTCAATATGATGATTTCAACTTGGAGTGCCAAGACGTTTTGGACCAATATTTTCTTTTAGAAACTGCTGATAACTGGGTAGAAATCCTCAACCTGGATACCGACGACTTTATTGTCTCCGGTACCTTTCAGTGCACCCTGGTGCATGAGGGATGCGGCGACACGCTCTTTATCACCGATGGCCGTTTCGACTATGACTGGGCCAATTGATTGAATTTATTTGTTTAATTTATTTTGGTTTTAATACAAGGCTATTTATCTTTAGGGTGTGCTTAATCTCTGTACTATGCCCCAAAATCTGAATGTCCATCAACCCGATGACCGCTTCTTCAAGTCGGCTATGAGCGACCCGGAGGTGGTCAAAGCTTATCTTCAGCATTTCTATCCTAATATTGCTGCTATTGCAGATCTTGCAAGCTTGAAGCTGGAAAACAGTGTCAGTCTGCGCCCCAACCTGAAGCGATTCGAGGCGGACGTCATTTACCGCTGCCGGTTTCAGGGAGAGGCAGATGACCACTTCTATTTCTGTTTGCTATTTGAGCATAAGTCCAAGCCCGATAAGTACATTGCAGTGCAGGTCGGCTCATACATCATGGAGCTCCTGTCCAGCATGGTGAAAAAGCAAGGCCGGGAATTGGAGCCCGTGCTTCCCCTCATTTTTTATAACGGTAAGGAAAAATGGATGCCGCAAACGCTGAGCGAGCTATTTCAGGGGCATCCGCATTACGCTGTTTTGGAACCCTATATCCCTAATTTCCGTTTTTTATTTCAGGATGCTACGCGCCTTAGCCCGGAGGAGCTATTGCGGCTCGACCTGAGCTATTTCCGCAGCGTACTGATGTCGATGGCTTTCCGGCACCGGCAGCACTTGATATTCAAGTACCTTCAGCTTATCTTTGAAGGGACGGACGGGAAAGAAAAAGTCAGCGCAGTGACGACCTACATCCTGGGGGTGGCAGAGCGTTCGGAAGAAGAGTTCTTAAAGCAGATCCAAGACACAACATTCACGATAAAACCAGAAGTCATGAGTACTTTGGAGCAAATTTTGGAGAGAGGCCGAAAAGAAGGGCTGGAGAAGGGCATAGAAAAGGGCATAGAAAAGGGCATAGAAAAAGGTATGGACAGGGGGGTATACAAAAATAGTATCTTCAACCTGCTCAAAACCGCTGTGCACTTCCCAGACTGGCCCGCTAAAAAATTAGCAGACTTCACAGAGCTGAGCATGGAGGTTGTTGCTACCTTCCTGTCTGTCAAATCGCAGGGGGATTCGGCAGTACTGAGCAGGTACGTCCGTCAGGATTTGCTTGCCAACATCCCACTGAGCGCGGAAGATGAGGAAAAGCTGGACCGGCTTGTTGTACAGTTGGCGGGTGGATAAAGCCATGAAGAAAAGCTCTGCCGATGCATCTTCAGTACCCAATCTTATAGCACAACCTATAGCGCCTCCTCCGGAGTCTGGCGCAGACACCTTCAGCTACTCAAAGGACGGGGAGGCTGCCTAATGAGCCGGACAAAACGGTCGAATGACTTCGTAGAAGTCACATCCTAGTCTCTCAGGGCCCTCATGGCAGCCCGACTTCGTAGAAGTCGCATGTACAACCCAGTCAGAACCAACGCTCCACCTACCCCCCACCCAAGCCCTGAAAACAACAATGTTTTCACCCCTTATCTTGACATTACCAAGGCTAAGCAGTATATTACCAATCAATTGCACGAATCACTGCGCGCAGCAACAAAAACCGGCGCTCCCTGTGTGACCGCCAAACTTACTTGAACAAAAAAACATATCCGCACCACTAAAGCCTTGCGCTATAGCGGTACCGATTGGCATTAAACAGGCATGCCCGAACAGCCGCCCAGCCGGCAGTTGAAGGCACCGCCCGTCCTATCCCCGCCGGGCGCTTCCGACAGCGCTACTGGCTACAGCGCCGTGACACGGGGTGCCCGAAAGGCGGGGGTGGATCCAAGTCAATTCCTATTTTTTAACACATAAAAACCTTCACCTATGAAAAACAAATTCCTACTCCTCACCTGGCTGCTTGCCGTGCCCCTGCTGTGGGGCGGGTGCGACAAGCCACTCTTCAAGCCCGACAGAGGTTCCATCGCACAGCCCGATGAGCTGCCGCCCATCACCACTACCGGAGAAGGCAACTTCGCCTGCAAAATCAATGGGGTGAACTGGCAGCGCTGTGGGGGCGGGTTCCTTCAGAGTAGCATCATTGGAGAGTGGCACCCGGTTTATAAGATTTTTTCTTTACAAGGACTTCGAAGTTGTGAAGGCTTTGACGATGCAGTATACATAAACGCGTTCATCGATTCAATAGGGTTGTACCCTCTAGAAGCAGGTCAATATGATGATTTCAACTTGGAGTGCCAAGACGTTTTGGACCAATATTTTCTTTTAGAAACTGCCGATAACTGGGTAGAAATCCTCAACCTGGATACCGACGACTTTATTGTCTCCGGTACCTTTCAGTGCACCCTGGTGCATGAGGGATGCGGCGATACGCTTTTTATCACCGATGGCCGATTCGACTACGATTGGGCCAATTAATTAACCTATTTTAATCTTTATCACATGCGACTATACTCGGAACGGAGAGGTTTGGGCCTAAGGCACAAACCCGACGCACGCGTATATGCCGACACGAAGTCATGTTTGGAACCAAATTACTTCGTCGTCGGTATAACCGCTATTTTCAACAACCTGCTGTTTGGAATATTCATCCTGGCAGCGCCTGCGCTCTGCGCGCAACGAGTTAGCCATAAAAAGCCTCCATCCTAAAAATGCCTGTTCTCACCTCACAGCCCTAACCAAACCCCAAACCCGATTTCGACTTTCCCACCCGCATCAAAATTAACGCTTACTTAATCCACAGTTAACCCTCCCTGCATTTGCCTGCCGTAGCTTTACGCTTCCAAAATACATTCCAAAACCAAAACTTCTTTCATGCAGTACGATTACCACTTTGGAAAGAGCCTGAGCACTCTGTTGCTCTGCCTGCTTTCCGTTGTATCTTTTGCGCAAGACGATCAGGAACTGTTTCAGGGCTTCGAAGGCTCCGCCAATGATACCTGGAATTATACCATTAATCCCGCTACCTATGACATCGATGACGATGCGTGGGCAGTGTCTGGACCAACAGCAAATATTGGCCCGGCAAGCGGCATGAATTTCTGGTACATGCGCGACCTGGAGAACGACAACGGAGGCAACGCTGATTTCCATACAATGGACTTTGACGCAGTGGATGTTTCCGCTTTTTCCGTCAATGCACTCACCTTTAAGTACAACACCATTGGCTATGAGTCCGGAGACTCTATTGGCTACATTGTGGAAACGGAGCCCGGCATGGGCTTTGACATGGCCAACTACGTGGACCTCTCCCGCAACACCGGTGGCTGGGAAACCGTTTTCGTCAATCTGCCGGTGGGTATCTCTACCGTTCGCCTGCGCCTGATGGCTAAGCAAAACGGTGCCGATGACTACGCTGGCTTCGACGATGTGTCCCTCTTCAGCAGCACCGAAGACTTCCTGCCGCCGCTCGCACTTGGTGCAGAACTCCTCAGCGACACGAGCATCCGCATCACCTACAGTGAGCCAATGGATGTGGCTAGTGTGGAAAACCCCATGAACTACACCACCAATGGCACCATTTCTGACATCACCTACACGGAGCCAGGAGGTAATGAATTCCCATTCGTAACCATCACTTACGACATGCCTTTTGCCGATGGGCAGGCCTTTGATATCTCTATTGGACTGGTGACCGATGCAGCGGGCAACTTCCTGCTGGAAGCCTTCGCTTTCGACTGGATCATCAACCGTACCACACCTAATCTGGTGATTACGGAAATCATGTACAACCCTCCCGGTAGCAGCGACGACCTGGAGTTTGTCGAAATCCTGAATGCCGGTACCGATCCGGCTATCATCGGCGGACTGACTTTCAGCTCAGAGTTCCGCTTCACTTTCCCGGAGCAAACGCTGGCACCTGGTGAAGTCGTCCTCGTCGCCTTTGACGAAGCCGCTGCCGAAGCTTTCTATGGCCTTGATTTTTACGACTGGGGCTTTGACGACATTACCAACGGAGACGAAGAACTGCTGATCAGCAATTTCCTTGGAGACACTATAGACTTTGTCAACTACCTCGATGATGCCCCCTGGCCTACTGAAGCAGATGGCGACGGCCCTTCTATCGAACTCCTCGACCCCACACTAGACAATAACGATGGCGCTAACTGGTACGCCAACACAGAAGCCTTCAACGGCACCGATATCCTGGCAACACCGGGCGTGTACATGCCTGCCATTGAGCCGGTTGTATCTTTTGAAGTGCCTAATGTAGTGGTGAATGAAGCAGACGGCACCGTCAGTTTCAACCTTGGCATCACCAACGCCAATGGCCTGCCTACGGAAGCGGTAATCAGCGTAGTAAGCGCCTCCACAGCCGTGGCAGGTGAAGATTTCAACCTAAATACCACCAACGTTACTTTCCCTGCCAACAGCACCGACCCTCAAAGTGTAGAGGTGGAGCTGATTGACAACAGTACGGTAGGTGGCCGCTACCTTATCCTCGCTATTGAGTCGCTGACCAATGCCACGACTGGCAGCGAGACGGAGCTCATCGTGCTGATTCAGGACAATGAGCTGACGGCACCTGTGGCCCCGGCAGACCCTGCGATCAGCCTCAGCCACGTAGGCAGCTTTAACTCAGGCACGGTGGCCGAGATCGTGGCGCACGACCCGGCTTCACAGCGCCTCTTCCTCACCAACTCCGAGGAGAACACACTGGATGTGGTTGACTTCTCCAACCCGGCAAGCCTTTCTACCATCACTGCGATCGACATGGCGCCCTACGGTGGCGGTATCAACTCCGTAGCTGTTGCCAATGGTATTGTAGCCGTAGCTTTGGAAGGCAATGAAGTCACCGACAATGGCTCCGTTACGTTTTGGGATGCCGATGGCAACCTGCTGAGCCAGGTGGAAGTCGGCCCACTGCCCGATATGCTGACCTTCACTCCGGATGGCACCAAAGTGCTGACGGCTAATGAAGGCGAGCCTAATGCAGACTACACCATTGACCCCGAAGGCTCCGTCAGCATTATCGACCTGAGTGTAGGTGCTCCCAACCTCACCAACGCCAATGTGACCACCATCAGCTTTGCCGGCTTTAACGACAACGAAGCAAGCCTCAAAGATGCCGGTGTCCGTATTTTTGGGCCTGGTGCCACTGTTGCTCAGGACCTTGAGCCTGAATTCATCGTCATCAACGAAACCGGCACCCTGGCCTATGCGAATTGCCAGGAGAATAACGCGCTGGTACTCATTGACATCGAATCTGCGGCAGCGCTGGCTGTCATTCCACTGGGCTATAAAGACTGGACGGAGGAAGGCATCGTACTGGATGCCTCCAACCGCATCGACGATATTTTCTTCGCCAACTGGCCGATCCGCGGTATGTATCAGCCCGATGCGATCGACTTCTTCACCGTTGGAGGCCAACGCTACCTTATTTCTGCGAATGAGGGGGATGCCCGCGATTATGACGGCTATTCTGAAGAAGCAAGGATCGGTGACGATGAGATCACCCTCGATCCCACCGCTTTCCCCAATGCAGCTTACCTGCAAAATGAAGCCCTCCTTGGCCGTCTGAACATGACCACCGCCAATGGGGATACCGATGGCGACGGAGACTACGATGAGCTATTCACCTACGGCGCCCGTTCTTTCTCCATTTGGAATGCTGACAACGGAGACCTGGTGTACGACAGCGGTTCTGAACTGGAACTGATTACCGCTGCGGACCCGGTATTCGGTGCTATTTTCAATACCACTGATGACGAGAACAGCTTCAAAAACCGCTCAGACGACAAAGGGCCGGAACCGGAAGCGGTGACCGTTGCAGAGATCAATGGCGTGCCTTATGCCTTCATTGCCCTGGAGCGCATCGGCGGCCTGATGGTTTACGACATTTCTAACCCGCAAGCACCTGTATTCCTACAGTATATCAACAGCCGTTCGGTAGAAACCGAAGGCGGCGACCTGGCACCGGAAGATGTAAAAATCATCACGCCGGACAATAGCCCCGATGGCAAGTATTATGCCGTCGTTTCCTATGAGGTCAGCGGAACGGTCGGGGTATTCGAAATCGCCACGCCCCCTACGGTTACTTTCGCAGAAAGTACTGTTGAAGTGATGGAAGGCACAGGCAGCATCGAACTGCCCATCGAAATTGAGCAGGCCGGCGGCCTGTCTGGCAACCTTACGGTAAATGTAGCGATGGCTTCCACTGCCGTGGCTGGTGAAGATTACAACCTGGGCACCACCACGCTCAGTATTCCGGCAGGTTCAACTGATGCGCTCAGCCTCGACCTGGAGGTACTCGACAACAGCAGCATGAGCGGCAAATACCTTATCCTGGAATTTGATGAAAGCAGCACCGCATCAATAGGAAGTGGATCCCGCCTCATTGTCCTGATTGCAGATAACGATGATGTGGCACCGGTGGCTCAGGCTGACCCAAGCACTCGTCTCAGCCACGTAGGCAGTTTTGCCTCCGGTGCAGTTGCGGAAATTGTAGCTCACGACCCCGCCTCACAGCGGCTTTTCCTCACCAACTCCGAAGAGAATCAGCTGGATATCGTGGACTTCTCCAATCCGGCCAGCCTGTCTTCCGTATCTTCTGTTGACATGGCTCCTTACGGCGGTGGTATTAATTCCGTGGCGGTGCACAATGGTCTTGTTGCCGTCGCTATGGAAGCAAATACCAAGACAGACAACGGCAGCGTAGTCTTCTTCGATACGGATGGGGCGTTCCTGAATCAGGTCAACGTAGGCCCGCTGCCCGACATGCTCACTTTCACACCCGATGGCACCAAAGTCCTTACCGCTAATGAAGGTGAGCCGAATGACGACTACGATGTGGACCCCGAAGGCTCCGTCAGCATCATAGACGTGAGCGGAGGTGCAGCCGCAGCAACGGTGGTCACCTTGCCGCTGACCGGCTTTAACGATGATGAGGCCACCCTTGTAGCGCAAGGCGTGCGCATTTTTGGGCCCGGCGCTACGGTTGCCCAGGACCTGGAGCCGGAGTACGTCACTATTTCCAATGACGGCACCACCGCTTACGTGTCCTGCCAGGAAAACAACGCGCTGCTGATTGTCGACATCGTTAACGAAGTCGTAACCGGCATCCTGCCACTCGGCTACAAAGACTGGACCGAAGAAGGCGTAACGCTCGATGCTTCCAACCGCACCGACAACATCTTCTTCGCCAACTGGAACATCAAAGGCATGTATCAGCCGGACGCTATCGACTTCTTTACGGTCGGCGGGCAAGGCTACATCATCACGGCTAACGAAGGGGATGCGCGGGACTACGATGGGTATTCTGAGGAAGCCCGTATTGGTGACGACGAGGTGGTCCTTGACCCCACTGCCTTCCCGGATGCAGCGTACATCAAAAATAACGCCCTCTTGGGCCGCCTGAACATCACCCTTGCTAACGGCGATACCGATGGCGATGGCGACTACGACGAGCTTTATGCCTACGGTGCCCGTTCTTTCACGATTTGGGATGCAGCCAGTGGTGCCGTTGTCTTCGATAGTGGCAATGACCTGGAGCAAATTACAGCAGCAGACCCGGTTTTCGGTGCCATTTTCAATGCCACCGATGATGAAAACGAGTTTAAAAACCGCTCCGACGATAAAGGCCCTGAGCCGGAAGCCGTAATCGTCGAAGAAATTGATGGTGTGCCTTACGCCTTTATCGCGCTGGAGCGCATCGGTGGTATCATGGTTTACGAAATTGCGGACCCCGCTGCTCCAACCTTCATTCAGTACATCAATACCCGTACCGTAGACGAGCTGGGCGGCGACCTGGCACCGGAGGACATCGCGTTTATCGATGCTGCGGACAGCCCGGATGGTAAAGCCTACATCGCCGTATCCTACGAGGTCAGCGGCACCGTCGGCATATTTGAGCTGCAGACGCAGTCTACTGTCACCTTCGCTGACAACCTCACTACCGTAGAAGAAGGCAGTGGCGCACTACAGCTGGAAATTGCCGTAGAGCAGGCTGGCGGGCTGACGGGTAAAGCCGTTGTGAATATCCTTGCCGGTTCCACCGCTACCGAAGGTACTGATTTCACCCTGGCTTCCACAGAAGTGGAATTTGACGGTACCAATACGCCTCAGTTCCTTTCCCTCGATATCCTCGACAACATGGAGCTGGGCGGACAGTACATCGCAATCGAGATTGATGCGGCAGAAAGCGAAGTTAAGCTGGGCGAGACCACACGCCACATTGTGCGCATTATCGACAATGACGATATGGCGCCCGTTGCCGCAACCAACCCTGAGCTGCAGCTGACTCACCTCGGCAGCTACTTCACCGGCGGAGGCGAAGGCACGGCTGAAATTGTAGCTTTTGACGGCGAGACCAGCCGCTTGTTCCTCACTAACGGCGAGAACAATCAGGTTGATATCCTTGACTACAGCAACCCAGCTGCAATCACTTTGATTTCTTCCATCGATATCTCTGCATACGGCGCAGGCATCAATTCTGTAGCGGTTAGCAATGGTATTGTTGCAGCAGCCATTGAAGCAGATGCAGTCGATGGCGCAGGCATGGTCGCCTTCTTCGATACGGATGGCAACTTCCTGAATGCAGTTGAGGTGGGCGTACTGCCTGATATGGTGACCTTCACTCCTGACGGCACTAAGGCCCTCACCGCCAACGAAGGCGAGCCCAACGACGACTACGACGTTGACCCGTTAGGCTCTGTAAGCATCATTGACCTCAGCGGAGGTGTGGCTGCAGCTACGGTAACCACGCTAGGTTTTGAAGCCTTCAACGATCAGCAGGCAGCCCTGCAAGCGGCGGGCGTGCGCATTTTTGGCCCGGGCGCTACGGTTGCGCAGGACCTGGAGCCTGAATACATCACTATTTCTGATGACGGCACTACCGCCTACGTCAACTGTCAGGAGAACAATGCTCTGGTGCTGGTAGACCTGACTTCCAATACGGTGTTGGATATCCTCCCGCTCGGCTTCAAAGACTGGACCGCAGATGGCGTCACTTTCGATGCCTCTAACCGTACCGATGATATCTTCTTCGCCAACTGGCCGGTGAAGGGTATGTACCAACCCGATGCAATCGACTACTTCACCGTGGGCGGCCAAAGCTACCTGATTTCTGTGAATGAAGGCGATGCCCGTGACTATGACGGTTACTCTGAAGAGGCTCGGGTAGAGGATGATGAATATGTCCTTGACCCAACTACCTTCCCGGACGCAGATATCCTTAAGGACGAGAACCTCCTCGGACGCCTCGTAGTAACTACAGCCAATGGCGATACTGATGGCGATGGCGACTTCGACGAAATCTTTGCTTTTGGTGGCCGTTCCTTCACCATTTGGGACGCCGCTTCCGGTGCACTGCTTTTCGACAGTGGCAATGACCTGGAGCAAATCACTGCCGCCGACCCGGTATTCGGTGCCCTGTTCAACACCACTGATGACGAGAACAACTTCAAGAACCGCTCCGATGACAAAGGTCCGGAGCCGGAAGCCGTAACCACTGCCGAGATTGACGGCAAGCACTATGCCTTTATCGCGCTGGAGCGCATCGGCGGAGTGATGGTCTACGATGTATCGGCACCGGAATCTCCGGTCTTCCTGCAGTATATCAATACCCGTACAGTAGATACTGAAGGCGGCGATTTGGCACCGGAAGGACTGGCCTTTATCCCGGCATTCAGCAGCCCAAGCGGCAAGCCACTGCTGGCGGTTTCTTACGAAGTCAGTGGCTCTGTAGCCATGTTTGAAATTGACCTGAGCTGCCCAATCGTTGACCTGCCTGCTACAGTCACGCTATGCGAAGGCGAGACCGCGATGCTGACCGTAGGCGATGCTTACGAAACCATTACCTGGTCTACGGGTGACGAAGGCAACACGATTGAAGTGGCAGAAGGCGGTACCGTGACGGTTATGGCCACCACTGCCGGCGGTTGCATGGCCATGGATACGGTGGAAGTGACCGTCAACCCACTGCCCGTTGTAGCCCTTGGCGACGACATCGAAGCTTGTGAAGGCGAAACCGTTACCCTGGATGCAGGAGCTGGCTTTGACACCTACAGCTGGAGCAACGATACCGATGGACAAACCCTCGAAGTGGACATGGATGGTGCTTATGCCGTAACCGTAACTGACGCTAATGGCTGTAGTGGTGACGATGAGGTCGTTGTTACTTTCAACCCTGTGCCTATGGTTACCTTCCCGGTTGATACGGTGGTTTGCGTAGATGACATCTTTGTTTTCAGCCCGGGCGAAGGCAATGAACTCGTCATTGACGGGACTGCCGTCGAGGAATTCACCACTGAAGGGCTGGACGTTGGCGAATATGCGATCGAAGCTACTGTGGTCAATGAATTCGGTTGCGAGCAGGCTATCGTGCTGGACTTCAACATCGAAGTCTGCAACAGCACCCGTGACCTGCTCACACAGGAAGGCTTTGAGGTATTCCCGAACCCAACCACCGGCCTGGCTACCGTCCGCCTGAGCGACCTGCAATCCACTGCATACGATCTGGCGATTGTAACGAGCACCGGTCAGGTACTCAATGTACGCCGGGTAGAAAGCTACCGCAGTGACTATCAGGCGCAAATTGATCTGACGCAAATGCCAGCAGGCATTTACCTGATCCGCCTGACTTCTGCAGAAGGGGTGCTGACCCGACGCCTGATTGTGGAGTAAATATAAGTTTAGATTTTAAGCCGGTGCAATAGGCCCGGTTGCCTGCCCGCCTTCGGAGTGTTCCGGGGGCGGGTATTTTTTGGAAAGAAGCATACAGTCTGTTACCCAAAAATTGGGGAAAATGACTTACTCTTTTCCCTTAATCCTAATCCACAATGACAATCTTCCGAGTGAAAGTCTGCCCTGTATCAGTTGCAAATACAAGCCAATACACCCCAGGAGGAAAATCTGTTGTCCATATCTCTTCCACAGGCTGTTTGTAAACTTCGAGCAATATTCCTGAGTAATGATAGAGCCTTATGGTTGTATTTTGCAGGGGGTTGGAATACTTTAATCTTAACCTTTCTCCTTGAGCGATAGGATTGGGAGACAAAGTTATTTCATTGACATTTAAGCTTTCTTCCCGAGTATTCACCAGAATGATTTCATACTGCCACTCTGACACACAATTGTTGGCATCAGTAACGGTCAATCCATAAATACCAGCTGGCAAAGCAGAAATAGTGGTCCCTATGGCTCCTGTACTCCAATTAAAATTATAAGGTGGAGCCCCCCCTGATACCTCAGTAAGGGTAATACTACCGCCCGTCATTTGTACAGCTGGCTCAACAATAGCTACAACATCTATAGCCATAGGTTCAGAGATTGTCACATTCACTGTATCATAGCAACTTTCTGCGTCTGTAATAGTGAATTGATAGTTTCCGGCAGTTAACATTTCCGTTCCTTCTCCTTCAGAGCTGTCTGTTACCCAGGAAAATTGATGAGGTTCTGTTCCGTTCAAGGTAAAGGCAACAGACCCATCGTTTTCACCCATACACTTAGGTGCTGTAATACTATCTACATGTACTGAAAAAACTGCTCTCTCGTAAGCTCCCAGATCAACAATACCATCTTTTATTCGCTCCCCTCCCGTTATATCTGTAATAGTGCCCAAGCTGTCTAACCCTAAATTGCTGCCCAAGTTCAACAAAGGAGAACAAGCACTTAGCTGAAAATTACTATTAATCGTATCAATAAATTCAGGATAAACGCCAAAAACCATTCCCTCTCCACATGCTTCGCCGCTACCAGGTCCTGAGCAATCAATCGCACTAACTGCCGTATTTGAAACCTTGTAATCATACAATGAAAGTGCATCGGGATCTCCATTATAAAAAATACTTCCAAGTCCGGGGAGTAAGGTACTTTCTTCCCAAAAAATCGAGTTGGATATCTCGAGGTTATTAAACCACGTTGTGTCGTTATAGACTTCTCCCCAAGTCTTGGCTATAGGGTATGGTCCATTACTGAAGAAAGTACAATTAATTATAGATGTATTGAATTGCCCATTCAGCCCAGCTGAAAGATTGATAGCTCCACCGTTACCCGCAAAAATACTATTGGTAATTGTAGTGGCCACCTTTTTTTCCCCTGCGAATATTGTCGCTTGAAAATTGATCGCTCCTCCACCCAATGAAAATGGAGCGTTGCCTCTAAAAATACAATTATGTATTCCCCATATACTTTCAGAATCCCCCGCAAAGCCCGCAAAAACGGCATCATCAGGATAGTTGCCTTCGAAAACTGATCCTAGTAACTCTACCTCCAGGAACTTAGAGAAATTGAACATAGCCAGCGCACTTCCAATATCTTCGGACGATTGATTCTCAATGAAGCTACACCTGTCAAAAGAAAACCGGAGCGTATCTTCTAATGATCCTCCTATATCTGTTTGCCCAAATTGAACACCTCCAAATGCACGTGCTTTATTAAGACTAAAAATACAGTCCGTAAAATGCATATCTACATCATCTGTACTACTAAAAAACCTAACCCCACCTCCTTCGTTGGTTACTTCATTACTGATAAAGACGCAAGAATCGCCCCGGACTACTCTAAGTCCATTAAGGTTAGCTCCTCCTCCTTCGATTGCAGTGTTGTTCAGAAAAGTATCTTTTTTCATCACGAAACTTGCATTAGGGTTTAGTGCAGCGTCTACGTATAGCCCTCCACCGAAAAACAGGCTAGTATTCTGCTCGAATTTACAGTACTCAATCGATGGCAAAGATTCATCATACTGGCTGACCCTCAAATACAATCCACCGCCGCTTCGACTAGTGTTAAACCGGAAATTACAATTTGCGACACGAGGGGAGGATGAAGCTTCCACCTCACTTCCAACAATCAGCATCCCGCCCCCAAAATTATCCAAATTACTGGAGGACCCTGCTCCATCAGCCTGCCCAAACTCAATATTAAAACCGTCAATTAATGCAGTGCTATCTACTCCTAAGGCTTTAACAACATGGTAAACATTATCTAACAGGTTGTTTTCTATGCCTATATCCCCACTTAACAGGGTAGGATGCTGCCATAAATTACGTTCGGAGAGGGCTGACTCAACTCCCGAGAACCCGCCATAAACAGCCACTCCATGCTTTAAGGAGAACGAGGCATTGCGATCGGTCCCCAATGTAGGGAAATAGGTGCCTTCTGCAACCCAAATTGTATCACCTGCATCTGCTAGAAATAGTGCCTGTTGCAGATCAACAAGGGCGTTTTCCCAGTTTTGACCTGAGTTATTTCCAGCACTTGCATCCTTATCTACATATAATCGATTAGGTGTTGACCCAGCGGTGTTTTCACAATTGAAACCCAGAACAAGGGCTTCATCCTGATAAAAGCAGTTCAAGCTATACTCAAGAAACGAATTATTGTAATCCAATACATAAAAAGGGTTATTATGATCTCCAACACCTTCTGTCCACCATGTAAAACCAACATTATCTGGTGGATAACTATAATTGAGTGTCAAACGTATCCGGTCACCTATATCAAGGTTTAATGTATCTACAGCAACCACTTCAAATTCGACCGGTAAACCACCATTAGGTCCAGCTAAGGAGGTAAACCCGGTAAATGTATCCCCCTCCTGCAGGTTAAAATCGTATATTAGGTAAGGCTCCTCATCACAGTGTACTGTAAAACGAAAGAACACACGACTATCTTCGCAGCGATAAAAGCCAATATCCCTTACCGCTTGACTTAGAGAACTGTATTCCTGCACCTTATTCCACTCCTGACCACAAATTGAGGCAACACCTCCTACTTTATACTGAAAGGTACCTGGAACACCACCATTTACAAATACTTCCCACAAAGGGTTTTCACTTGCTTCAGGAAAAGCAACCTGTGTATAAACATGATTAGGAAAATGAAGGAGTACTAAGAAACTAAAAAAGTAAAAGCCTCGTCTCATGATAAATACCTTTGGAGATGGATTGCAGAACAACGTGGATTTAACCGCTAAATACAACTGCATTTATCTGTTGAATCTAAGAATATATAGAATACTTTTTTAACAGAATCCTGTAAGAAATAATATTGCCCATCTAAACCCAGCCCCCGCCCAGCCGTTGTACAGGTATGGAAACAAAACTAAACGGAAAGACCGCTCTCATCACGGGCGGCAGCAAAGGAATAGGGCTCGGCGTAGCCGAAGCCATGGTTAAAAACGGTATGCATGTGGCAGTGACAAGCCGCGAGCAAACAGCAGCCGATGCAGCAGCCGAAAAGCTCACCGCATTGGGGCCTGGCAAGGCTATTGGCATTGCTGCGGATGTGCGCGATATGGTAGCCCAGGAGAATGCCGTAAAACGGGTAATTGAGGAATGGGGACAGCTGGATGTCGCTATTGCCAACGCCGGCGTAGGGCACTTCGCACCTATCGAAGAGATGACTGCGGAACAGTGGAATGCCGTTATCGACACCAACCTGACGGGCGTGTTTTACACGACCAAGGCATCCATACCGGAACTCAAAAAGACTAAAGGTTACCTGATCACTATTGCCAGCCTTGCGGGAACGAACTTCTTCCCCTCCGGCTCCGCTTACAATGCCAGCAAGTTTGGCCTGGTGGGCTTTACGCAGGCAGTAATGCTCGACCTGCGACAGGATGATGTAAAAGTCACCACCATCATGCCGGGCTCGGTGGCCACTTATTTCAACGACCACACGCCCAACGAAAAGGATGCCTGGAAGATACAGCCTGAAGACATGGGGCAGATGGTCATGGACCTGCTGAACATGCACCCGCGTACCCTGCCCAGCAAGGTGGAAGTACGGCCGACGAAGCCGCCTAAGAAGTAAGCCTTTTGTACAGCAGAAAAATCCCCACTCCGTTGCATATGGAGCGGGGATTTTTCATTTATGGATAGACTGCAGGTTTAGAAAAAGAAACCGCCCGTCACCACCACCCGGTTGTCCTTATTATCACCCCGGTAGACGCCCCCACTTACTACAAATAAGTCAAAGGGGCTGAGCCAAATGCCGCCGCCGTAGCTGTAGTGCCAGACCTCCGAATCTTCTCCGCGCAGCCATACCCGGCCGTGGTCGAAGCCAGCCATGAGCCCAAGGGAGAAGGGCAGCGTCGGGTTCTCCGAAGTGATGGTCTTCCAGCGCAGGTCGGTGTTGTGCACAAAAGCAGTAGAGCCAATGAAGCGGTCGCGTCGGAACCCCCGGAAGTTCGCCCCCTCCCCGGGCCCGCCAAGGGTTGCGCCCTGATAGAACTCATAATCTTCATTGAAGCGGTGCTGGAATTCCAACCGGGTCGCAAATACCAGCTTTCCCCGCCGGTCGATGCGCTGATAGGCGGAAAATGAGGTGTTCAGGTAGGCGAAGTTTTTGCGCCCCTCTTCCAGCTGTTGTTTCCAGCCACCTTCCAAAAAGAAGCCCAGCCCGCGGGTGGGAATGGCATTGTTGTCCCGGGTTTTGTAGTCAAGCAAAAACCGTAGCCCAGCAAATTCCAGCCCATCAAAGAGTTCGTCCTGGAAACGGTTGCCGATTTCATCAATATAGCGGCCTTCTGTGCGCTCGACTTCGATGGATTCGAAAGTAGGGCCCACAAGGACTCTGGACTGCGCATTGAGCCTACGCATAAACGAAGGCATCACACGAATCACCCGCTGCTTGATACGGTTGTAATTCAGGGCCTCGTCGTCCAGCAGGTTTTCAATATTGATGCTTTCATTGCCCAGCCCGTAGAAGTTCCGGGAGTAAAGTGGCGTTTGGTATTCGGCATCCAGGCCAAGCTCAAAGGGCCCAAAAAGGTCGATAAACTCTCCCTGGTAATCAAGGGTAAACCCATTCGTACCGGTAGCGAATTTCATATCAATTTTATGCTGGGAGGCATAGGGGTCTTTCTTAAACCCATAGGTGGTATAAGCCGCGCTCAGCCCAAGGAGGATGCCATCATCCGGATTGAAGCCGGCAGCAGGCAAGAGGGAGGTGTAATTGAAATTATAATCATTCGATTCGCGGTCGTAAATATTGAAAGCGGGGTCAAAACGCCTTTTCACTTTCGCTTTGGAACCGGTTTGAAGCAGGTTACCTTCGTTTTTGGCATCATAATAAATCAGGCCTTTCCCGTTCGACTCGTCTTCCAGAATGTCCTGCCCTACCCCGCCAATCATACGGACTTTGATGCAGTTGTTCCTGCAGGTGCCTTTCACCCGGAATACATCCTGATCCGTAAGGCCATACACGGCAATTTCCCGGGTTTCCTCTGGAAGGAAGGTACGATCATAGAATTTGAGCTCTTTTTCGGATTTGCTGTTGGTATCGTAAGCCCGGATCCGGGTGCGGCCGTCGTCCATGCGTTCAATGACGAACAGGTCCCGTTTGAAGGTGCCAACGATGTCCACTTCCTTCGCCATAAGCTCGTAGTACTTGCGGGCAATGTCCATGAAGTTATCCCGCCGGGTCTTTAGCTTTTGGATGATGTCGGGTGCATTCAGCTGATAGACCGGTCCAGGCCAGTTGTTTTTGAAGGCTTCCTCAATCACTTCATCGGTCAGTTGTTCCTTCAGATGGCGGGCTTCGGCTTCCCAAACCGGCCAATCTGCACCGGACAGGAAGGTACGATCGAAGTGGCGACCGTTGTAGACCAGCCATTCCAGACGGTTCTCATCGCCACGGTAGGCTTTTAGTTTTTTGATATCCGGGGTGGTGCCCTTGGCCAGTTCCAGGATTAGCCCATCATAGTTGCTGAAAGCCTGATCCCTGTCCCTCGGGATAGGCCGATAGTAATCGACCTCTCCGCTGTCAATTTCTGACCAGCGCCATTGGTCATCGTGGCGGTCCCAGTCGCCAATGAGCACATCAAACAGGCGGTTGCGGACGACGAAGGGATAGTCAATCTGCTCATCGTGGTCTTCCTGAATTCGTTCCCGGGTATCCAGGGTACTGCGGATGCGCTTGGGTGCGCCGAACTGCTCGTAGTCATTCCAAACTTCGTCATCCGGGCGCTCTTCCACAGTATACAAAGCACCAGCGTAGTCTTCATTGTAGATGCCCAATGCCGGCTGCCGGGGCAGGTAAAACATCTTAGGCTGCGTGTAATAAATACCGGCTGCCTTTGCCAGGTCAGCAGTAGCAATGGAAGCAAAGGGATGAGCAGAGCTGAAGTTGTCCTCCAGTACCGCCGTCACGAAGGACTCATTGAAGGGATACCCCAGGGTCCGGGAGGCATCTTTATCAATAGAGCGCAAGGCATACTGCCGGCCATCTGCTCCCTCCAGCCGCAGGGAATTGGTCTGATAACCGCCGCCACGCTTAACCGGGCGTACCCCGCCTTTAAACTGGGTCAGATCCAGGACCGGCAGTTTCACCGTAGCGTTATAGGTGCTTCGGTAGTGTTTGCCCCAAAAGAAGTTCCAAAGCCTGCCCCGCTCAAAATCATTCTCACTCACTTTGATCGTAATGGAGTCCTGCAAAGGCTCGAAAGACTGCGGTGGGTCCTCTGCAACCTTGGGCAAAGGGGGCTGCACTTGTTTTTGGAACACCAGCTTCCCCTGCGGTTCATTCTCATCGGGCACCCAGTATTTCACCCATGCAGAGCCGTCTTCGTAGTAATCCAACTGTGCAAAGCCAAGGTGCCCATAGGCAAATTGCCCACCATTGCGAGCATTGGTAGCGGTAGTCTTTGACCCCGAACCGCTGACAATAAAAGACTGTTCGTCCTGCTCAATATACTGAAGGCTATGCTCGTGCCCAGAAGCAATGACAAAACTTCCATTGCGGCGGGCAGCGCCTACCACGATGTCAGAAAGCTCCTGGTATTTGGGGTGTATCAGGTCTTGGCGGTGGCCCACTGTACCTCTCAAAAATTGAAAGATTGATCCTACCACTGGCAAAGGCAGATAAAGCGGCTTTACAAACTCCGTAAGCGGAAACAAGTGCTGTTTGAACGTAAACTGCCCGCCGTGTGGCCCCGTGGAATAGGGTGGGTGGTGCATAGCGATGAGCACATCTTTATTGCGGTTGCCTTTGATTGCCTCTACCATAAATTCAGCAAAAACAGCACGGCTTTTGACTTCACAGCCTGCGTTGACCTGATAGTCTTTGTCCCAGTCAGACAGGTACCATTCTGAATCAATCAGGACGATGACCAGTTTTTCATTGATTTCTATTTCTTCCGGATCGCCACAGCCGGGGTCCGGGAAGAACACATCCTCCCGGTCCAGGTACTTTTCGATGAATTTTTTCTGCCGCTTCAGGCCGTCGATACCGTATTTGTCCCAATCGTGGTTGCCGGCTATGAAGAAAACATTCCCTTCATAATCCAATACGGTGTTGAGCTGTGCTTTGAGGCGTTCTTCGTCCTGTGCCCGGTCTGCACCCGATATGGGAGCCATGCCATTGGGGTAAATGTTGTCCCCCAGGAAAAGGACCGTACTTTCTTTACCAGCTTTATGCACCTTGCGCTGCAACAGGTCCAGAGCTGGATTGCCCCCCTTGCCTGCGTCCCCTACAAGGAATACGGTGTGCATTAAAGGTTCGTCAGGAAGATTGGTTAGTGTTTTCCAGTTGACAGCCTCCGGGCTGTAGTTGAGCTGGTAGTTGGCACAAGAGGTTAGCCCCAGGATAAGTATCAGGTGAAATAGGGGGCGGGTAGGTTTTCTCATCAGGTGAAGTAGGTTTTAGACTACGGAAGGTACTTAAGTAGTTTGACGGAAATAGCGCCTGCCGCGCCACGCGGTAAGCCAGACCGTTTTCTCTTTAGGCTTTTCCATCCCTTAGAATCAACTTGCCAGGGCAGGCTAAAGTTCTATTGTGGGCATTCAAACCTTACAGGATACGATTTTCGGATTATGGCCCAAGTGTACGATCCGGCTACCAGTAGGATTAATAGGGCTGACACTTTTGCCAATAATCACGCCCACTTTATCGCTGCGATAGGTCTTGGTCAGGGTACCAAAAACCGAGCGGACTTCCGCCAGGGTGTCTCCTGGTGCAACCAGTTGCCCAAGCTTAGGGATGACAGTAAGAATCCCCCCTTCATCCGTGTACCACCAATTGGATTTTGGGCAGACCACGGTGGTATCCACAGTATGTTCGACCTGCCCTTTGAGCATGCCCAAATCGTACAGTACATTACGGACGCCGAGTAGGGCATCTTTGATTACATCATGCTGAAACACATGGGGGTCGCGAAGCTCAAGGGTAATAGCCGGAATACCAAGATTGGCAGCGGCCCCACGAAAAGTACGGTCATTCGGCAGGTTGTGAAGGATAATTTCCGGATTTTGCAACATGGCCATCCGGGCCGTTGCAGGCTGGCTCATATCCGCACGGATGTACCATGAATTGATACGCCCGGCACTCGCAGTATGCAAATCGATCAGGTAGTCAAAGTGCCGCAACACCCGCTCTATAAGGCGGTAGATGTAGACCTGGCTCAGGTTACCATCAGGATCACCGGGTGCGATGCGGTTGAGGTCTACCCCATCGTTAAACTTACGCTGTTCCAGCATGAGCCCCGGAATATTCATAACGGGCACCCCAATTACCGTTCCGGACAACTCGCTGGCATCAAGGGCAGCAAACAAGCGCTGTATGACCGGTATACCATTGAGTTCGTTGCCATGTATAGCGGCGGTCAGCCCCAGCACGGGCCCTTCTTTTTTACCGCGCGCAATCAGTACCGGAAGGCGCACCGGAGCACCTACCCCATCTGTGATCATGGGCAGCCAATACTTCTGAATAGTACCTGCAGGCACCTGACCGGGGTCTAATTCAGAAAGGACAGCGTAAGTTGCAGACTGGTACATTGCGTTTTTCGGTAATTAACAGGCTTAATGTACACAAAGGTCAGGAACTTACACCAGTTTTCGGAAAAACGCCACAGTTAAGCGATAAAAAAAGGCAGCTCCCTGAATTAACAGAAAGCTGCCGCTTTACACTCACTAGTTTATGAAACTTTAAACCAACGTTAAAAGTCAATTTGATATATATATAACTCTGAAGGTCGATTTTTATTGTACTGACGAGAAAGCTCGCAAGATTATTTCAATATGCACCTAAAATAATGAATAATCCGGAAAGATTCAATGCCAGTCACCGACAAAATGACGCTTTCGTCAATTTAATTACGATAAGGAGGGGAATTGGCCTTTAAAGGTTGGTCGGGGCTGTTATTTTTTCTGGAAAAACATTTTCAACCAGAAAGCCGGGCGTACCAGTTGCTCACGGAGGCTAAAGTCATTGTACATACCGGACAGGACTTCGATGACTTTTTGGTTGCCGGCAATAATGCTAGCGATGAGGTTGACGATAAAGGGGTACATCAACATCTTTTGCAGGCGGTAGCTCAGGCGCATTTCGGAGCCGAGTACCCGGTCCACCCGTTTGTCATAAGCTTTGAGAAAAGCTGCAGAGAAATCATTGGCTTGCAGGCATTGCTCCAGCTGTTCGGCAGCGATGAAGCCACTGTAGAAGGCATTGCCAATACCCTCACCTGTGAGCGGGTCTACCAAATGCCCGGCGTCTCCCACGAGCATATAGTGGTCTCCGGATATGGAACGGCGCTTAGAGCCCAGAGGCAGCCCAAAACCCTTGATACCACCAATCAGCTCAGCATCTTTGAAGCGCTCCTTAAGTACCGGGTGGGTTTCCAGCAACTGTAGCATCTCTTTCCGGAGGTTCACTTTCCGGCGGTTGAGAATGTCACTGCGCATACCCAGCCCTACATTAGCCTCTCCGTTAGGCAGGGGGAATATCCAAAAATAGCCCGGTGTGACAGACTTGATAAAGTGCAATTCGATGAAATTGTCCTTATCCAGTGCTTTGACGTTCCGGTAGTAGGCCCGGACTGCTGCGGCGTAGTGTTTGTTGTCTTTCTCCAGGCCTGCCTCTTTGCGGCTGAATGCAGAGTATGCGCCATTGGCTACGATCAGCATGCGGCAGTGCACCGTAAAATCACCAGACCTGGTACCCACAGACCAGCCGGTTTCAGTGCGCTTAAATGTGACAATCTCTGTATTGTCAAAAAAACGGATATTATCCCGGCGCTCCACTTCTTTGACGAGAAAATGGTCAAAATCCATACGTTTCGTGACGTAACCGGGTGCTTCAGCGGCGTTGCGCACATAATTCGGCCGGAATGGAATATTGAGGGCCCGGTTATTAGGGGAGACAAACTGAATGCCCCAGACATCTGACTGCACCGGGCTTGCGTTAAAGCGCTGTAGGATTTCCGGATCAAGCCGGTTGAGCAGGGTGGTTACTTTACCACTGATAGCATCACCACATACCTTGTCCCTCGGGAAAGAAGCCTTATCCACCAATACAGAAGGTATACCCAGATAGCTGAGCTTAAGGGCTGTGGCGGCTCCTCCCGGACCCGCTCCAATAATACAAGCATCAGTGGTTAGTTGCATAGGAGGGATATTGAGTGCGCTAAGATACAGAAACTCCTAAAAAAACGTGCGCCCACCAGAAGGTTAGTTCTAGCGGGCGCACCGTGATTCCCCCTTACCTTGCAATCCGAAGATTGCACGATAATATCAAATTGTTATAACAAAGATAGGGGGAGCAGACAAAGTTTCAAACCCCATTTTCATGGGGCTATTGCATATTTTAATTGTTTTGTCAGATTTTGTGACATAGAAACAATGCAAACAGTGCTCTTTTTAGTTCCCACCCAGTATCAACGGCAATCCATTGCCGCCATCGCCACCGACAACGATGACCTTTGAGTTCGGAGAGTTAGCCAACTGCAACGTGGCTTCAATACCTTTGTCCTGAAGAATTTTATCAGTCAGGCTGGCACTGAGAATGCGGTTGGACTCTGCTTTAGCTTCCGCCTCGATAATCTTACGCTCAGCCTCTTTGCGCTCCTGCTGCAGGATGTAGTCGTACTTCAGGGCTTTTTGCTCCGCCTCGATTTTTGTCTCAATAGCCGTACGTACTTTATCCGGCAGTTCAATATTGCGTATCAGGGTTGCCCGCAACTCTATGAAGTTGCCACCCAGGCTTTCTTGCAGGTTTTCCTGTATCAACGCCTGCACCTCATTGCGCTTGGTAGAATAGAGTTCTTCCGGTGAGAATTGCCCGATGACTTCACGCACAGAAGAACGAACCTCTGGCCTAACCAGGCTTTCAATATACTGTGGCCCGAATTTCTCGTGAAGGTCGCCTATATTCTTATAATCCGGATTTACACGTACCGTGACATCCACCTTGATGTTCAGACCATTTGCAGACAGTACTTTCATGTCCTCGTCAATTTGCTTTTCCCGGATATCGTAGACATACATAATATTCCAGGGCGCGATCACGTGAAAGCCCGGGTTGTAGATATTTTCGCGGTCCAGTCCTCCACCGAAGCGCTGGAAAAGAACCCCACGCTCTCCGGCCTCAATGGTCAGGAAAGTCGCGTTAGAGAAGGTCAGGATAGCGATAAGGGCTACAAAGACAATGATGCCGTATGTGATTAATTTACTTTGGCTCATAATTGATTTTAATTGGTGAAATGAGATACCTCGCTGGCATCTGATTGTTAAGATAACAACTTTTAGGAAATCGGGTTCTGCCTACTCTACTGAAGGTTGGGGAAATCCGACTAATGCCTTACGCAAAAAAAACCGATAGCCTAATCCCACTACCGGGACCGGAACTGTTCGCCAGGAGCACGCCGCCGCATCCCTCCTCCATTATGCCTCCCTGAAAAGTGCCCAACTGCCAAATATTTTCTACATTCGTTTGGGTTTATGAAGAGCTTAACAAACCTTTGACCGACCTGAGTAGTCTTATATAGTAATGATGTACCACTCTAATTGAGTACATTGGGACAAAGCCGAGCAAAATATGAATATCCGATTTTCCATACTTTTCCTTTTCCTGCTGGGAACGCTGAGCCTTAATGCGCAGCAAAGTAAAAACCTGGTACAGTTCTCCGGGATGGTCCTCGATGGCACTGATGACCAACTCTTCCCGGTGCCTTACACCAATATTCTTGTTAAGGATAAAGGTCGGGGCACCTACTCTGACCTGCGTGGCTTCTTCTCCATCGTAGTGGAAAAAGGGGACATCATAGTATTTTCTGCTATTGGCTACAAAACCGTAGAATACCAAATCCCTGAAGACCTCGATGACGAACGCTACTCTATCGTGCAGCTGATGACACAAGATGCCATCAACCTGCCAGAGACAGTTGTGTTCCCCTGGCCAAGCCGGGAGCATTTCAAACTTGAATTCCTCGCCATGGACGTAACGCCGGAACTACAGGCGCGTGCGCAGGAAAACATGGCCAATGATGCCCTGCGCCGTATGCGGAACGAAGTTGTGCCAGATGGCAGGGAAAACGCAGATTTCTATCTACGGCAGCAGTCCCGCGATTTCTACCATATTGGCCAGCAGCCACCGATGAATATCTTCAACCCGATCGCGTGGAAACGGTTCTTTGACTCCTGGAAAGCGGGAGACTTTAAGAAGAAGGATCAAAATGAGTAGCAGCCTTGCGGGCTGCATCATCCATTTGTTTTCCCAAAAACCTTCCGGCCCCAAATCAGGACCTGAAATCCGTAGGTGCCCATCCAATAGCCCAGAGCGGCAAAGGATAGCATGCCCAAAGCCACATAGGACTTGACGGCACGCAGGTTGATTTCCAGAAATTCATAGTAGACAAAGTCCGTCAGCACGAAAACCGTGTGAATAATGTAGAGCACCAGCAGTACCCGCACCAGCGTACGCAGGTACAGTACTTTTCGCCACTCATGCGGGTTGCGCTCCTGCCGGACCTCCAGTCGCCGCTGCCGAATGTAGCGGTAGGCAAAATAGAGATAGGCGAAAAAGGACGTCAGGTAAAGCCCCTGTTCAAAAGCGCCGTAAAAGGGATTGAAATAAACACGCCCCATTGCCGCTTTCACTGCCACCGGCTGCAAAAACATGACAACAAAGAACAACAGCTGCCCAACCGGCAGGATAAAATGCTTGGCGTCTGTCCACCGGAGCTGATAGGAAGGGTAAAGCGATAACTTGGCGTGAAAAAAAAGCAGGACCGGAAAGGACAACGTAAAATAGAGGGGCAGGAACTTCCCCTCCGGCCAGATCTCGTAGAGCTCAATAAAATTAAAAATATTGTGGATCAGGGTGAGCCCAAAAGTAATGAGCAACACCCCGAAGAACCAGTTTGACCTCCGGTCACCGGAACGCTTAAAGAAGAACAGGCTGCCTACTGTAAGCGCCTGTACAACTCCGACCAGCAGAAAAAAGAGCAATAAGTAAAAAAATATGCTGCGGTCTCCCGTAACCAGAAAGTCCATATAAATTTAGGTGTTGAACTTCACATTAATTTGGTTCCAAATGGCTTCAACCTGACGGATTTTAGCCTGAGGGCCGGTAATGCTGATCAGCACATACACCCCATTGCGGGCCCACATCCGGATAGCTTCCACATCGGCGCCGGCAGAAAGAATGGCCTGGAAACCGCCGGCATCTGCTTCGTACTTCAGTTCTTTGGTCCCTCCCTGATGTTTGTCCTGAAAAGCTTCTTTCTCAAAGCCGTAAATTTTTTCCGGGGTCCAGTCCATCACGTTGTGCGAACCAGCGATTATCACCTGTATGGCCCCATTTTCTGCCTCCAGTGTAATACCATCCCCATTGATCGGACGGTCCTGTGCCAGGTGAAGGTCGCCCGGATATTCCACACAGAAGCCGAAACGGTTGTTGCAATACTCCAATGGGCCTTGCGCAAACGCAAACTGCACGCCTAAAATGGCGAAAAGAAAGGATAAGGTAATCTTGAGGTTTTTCATGGTTTTATTTTTGACCATTTAACGGTTTAAGGGATTGTGATGGTAGAAAGATACGGCTATTTTGGCTTTTCTTTAACGTTGCCGGATCGCTTTACCTATTCCTACCGGAAAGATAACCTTATCTTTGCACACCAAACCATAATACGACTTATTATGCGAGTTTTCCTTAGCCGGGCACTGCTTTTTCTGGCTTTTATTGGCACTACAACTCGGGCTCTGCCGCAATCTGAAGGGGTCGACACCACCTCCTCAGACTACCAAATCGGTTACGAAATCGGTAGTTGGCTGCCCTTTATCATCCTCTTCACTCTGGCGCTGATGGTCATCATCCGCAGCTTCCGTTTATCACAAAAGAAAGGCCCCCAATAATGATGCGACCACTTACTGCTATTCCTACCCGTGCGGACATCGAAGCCACCCACGAAGCGATTGAGCCGCTCATTCACCGAACACCGGTACTGACCTGTTCTGCCATTGACGAAAGGGCCGGTGCCTCCCTGTTTTTCAAGTGCGAAAATTTCCAGAAGGTGGGCGCCTTTAAGATGCGCGGGGCCAGCAACGCTGCAGTGCGGCTGAGCGAAGCAGAGCGCCGGAAAGGCATGGCGACTCACTCCTCCGGCAATCATGCACAGGCCGTAGCGCTTAGCGCAAAAATGCTGGGCGTACCGGCCTACATCGTTATGCCGGAGAACGCCCCTGCTGCCAAACGGGCGGCCACCGAAGGCTACGGGGCACAAATCACTTCCTGCGAAAACACCCTCGCTGCCCGGGAAAGCACCCTGCAAAAGGTAGTTGATAGAACGGGCGCTACTTTTATCCACCCCTACAACGACTACAACGTCATTGCCGGTCAGGCTACCTGCGCCAAAGAGCTGCTGGAAGATGTGGAAGGGCTGGACATCCTGACTGCCCCTGTTGGCGGAGGCGGGCTTATGAGCGGCACCGCACTAAGCGCACGGTACTTTGCTCCAGGTGTAAAAGTGTACGGAGCAGAGCCCGAAGCCGTTGATGATGCCTACCGCTCCCTCCAAAGCGGGCAATTGCAATCCAATCCCACCATTGACACCATTGCCGACGGGCTGCGCACCAACCTGGGCGAAAAGACCTTCGACATCCTGCAACGGGAACTCGACGGCATTTTCCTGGTCTCAGAAGCTGAAATCCTGCAAGCCATGCGGCTGATCTGGGAACGCATGAAGATCATCATCGAGCCCAGCTGTGCCGTCCCCCTTGCCGCCATTCTCAAACACCCCGAAGTGTTCGCAGGAAAGCGGGTTGGCGTGATCCTCACAGGTGGAAATGTGGACCTGGACCGGCTGCCGTTTTAGGAATTGTTCCCATTATTAACTTTATGTTTAAACACAATTCCCCTGCTGAAACGTTACTTTTGTAGCCCGGTAATATCACCGTGGGCTTCAAAACCAGCTAACATATCCGGTATGAGAAATTTTCTGATCGCCATAGTTACCCTCTTGCTGAGCAGCGCTGCCCTTCAGGTACAAGCGCAGGGCAAGACCTGGAAAACCTTGTCTAAAATTACCTTCAAAAAGGAATACAACGAGATGATGGGCTTCAAGGTGGATGTCCCGGTATTCAGTGAGGATGTGCTGGCGATGGACGGTAAAACCGTAGACGTACGGGGCTACATCATTCCCGTAGAAGGCTATAAAGGGCACAAAGAGTTTATCTTCTCGGCCTACCCTTACAATATGTGCTTTTTTTGCGGTGGAGCTGGCCCGGAAACAGTCATGGAGGTATTTGCCAATGAGCCTATCGAGTACACTGCTGAGCCCATCACCATCCGCGGTAAGCTGGAGCTCAATGCCGATGACATCAACCGCCTGATCTACGCCCTGACCGATGTGGTCAAAGTGGAAGAAGACCGCTAAACGTACCGCCTCTTTTTATGCAAATCAAGACAACGCTGTTTCGGTTTTTACTGCTGTCCCTGACTGGCTTTCTGCTTTGGCAATGCGCTAACCCTGGCCGGCCCGAGGGTGGCCCCAGGGACGAAACGCCCCCCAAACTGGTACCGGAGAAATCTTCCCGCAACTATCAAACCAACTACAAAAAATCGCCCATTGAACTCACCTTCAATGAGTGGGTGGAAATACGCGATGCCTTTAATCAGGTCATCATCTCCCCGCCCCTGCAGTACAAATACGAGCTTTCCATCAAGGGCAAAACCATCATCTTTGAATTTGATGAGCAGGAAGAACTACGGGAAAATGCCACCTATACCATCAATTTTGGAGAAGCCATACAGGATATTACGGAACGGAACCCGGCCCAGGACGTCCGCTACGTTTTTTCTACCGGTGACTACATCGACTCCCTGAGTGTTCGCGGCATCATCGTGGATGCACGGACTACTCAACCGATAGAAGGAGCCTTGTTTTTGCTTTACGACAATACAGCCGACTCTGTAGTGCGGACTGAGCGCCCCTTCTACTTTGGGCGCACCGGCGCAGACGGGCAGTTCATCATCCGTAATGTAAAGGCAGATACGTTCAAGGGGTTTGCTTTGCTGGACAACAACCTCAATTACCTTTTCGACCAGGCTCAGGAGGCGATTGGCTTCCCCGACAGCCTGCTTGTGGTCAGCGACAGCCTGCAGCCTTCCCTTTCTATCCGAATGTTTACAGAGGCGCTGCCGCTGCGCCTGACCACCGGTGACGACAGTCAATACGGGCGGGTCAGAATCGCTTTTAATCAGCCGCGCCCCGACGACGTTTATATCACCCACGAAAATATCAGTCAGCGTAAGATCCTCTACGAAACCCAGCCGGATACTACCAAAATCTGGTACGAAACCACCACCGATCAGCCCTGGCAGATTTATATACAGCAGGATACCCTTTTTTATGATACAATTGATGTGCGGGTACGCGACCGGGCTGCTTTTTTAGAGAATGCAACACTCACCTTTGAAGGGCGGGGCGGCAGCAGCAAACAGCACCCAAGGGAACCGCTAGCCCTCTCTTTCAACCACCCCATACTCGCCTATGATACGAACCTGATACAGTTATACGAAGATACTTCCAAAACCCTGGTGAGGCCTTCCTTCAGCCTGGATACAAATGGGCAACGTACGCTTGTTCTGGACTACAAATGGAAGTCAGGTAAACCCTATTCCCTGGAGCTAATGCCCGGTGCAGTAACCGATATCTACAGCCTGAAATCAGATACGATCCTGCAGGACATCAATGTGGACCTGCTGAAGAACTATGGCAACCTGTTCCTGACCGTAGACAGCCTCTCCGCCGACTCAGCTTACATTATTGAATTAATGGATGGGGAAAACGTCATTCACACTTACAAGGTGTCCGGGCAAACGAGCTTCGGGCAGGAGCTCCGATACCTGCGCCCGGCTACTTTCACGGTACGCCTTACGGAGGACTGGAATGGCAACGGGCACTGGGATTCCGGCCATTATGACACCTACCGGCAACCCGAGCTCATGTACACCCGCGATTTGGAACAGCTCCGGGCCAACTGGGACCTTGAAGCCGTCGTTACGCTGGATCAGATGCAGCAGCAAGCCCGGCAAAAACGGCAGCCGCCTCTTGCCCGGCCGGAAGTAACGGCGATAGATTCGACCGCTACAGACAGTACCGCTGTGGACACCCTGCGCAATCTGGATAATCTACCGCCTTCCGTACGGGACCAGATCGAGAAAAACTAGCCCGTATTGCCTGCTCATTTTATTGCTCCTGAAGCCCTGACTGCCCCGATTACTGCCGGGGTTAAGTGGCTAAGTATTTACAGCTCAATCCACTAGAACGAGCGGTCATCCACCTGCTCCAGCCATTCTTTGATTACATCCACCACTGAAGCGACACAGCCATCTCCGAAGGGGGAGCGCAGGTTAGCCAGTTGGACCAACTCCAGGAAGGACTGACTGCCGCCTGCCTGGCACAGCCGCAGGTAATCGCTCCAGGCCGTTTCGTGCCCCTCCTGATCTTTTTTCCAGAACTGGAAGGCACAAATCTGCGCCAGCGTATAGTCGATGTAGTAGAAGGGCACGTTGAAGATGTGGCTTTGCTTCTGCCAGAAGCGCCCGGCATCCAGAAAATCATACCCATCGTAGTCGCGTTGTGGCAAATATTTCTGCTCAATCCGCCGCCAGCCGGCGTTGCGCTCTTCCGGCGTAATGTCCGGGTTTTCGTATACGAAATGCTGGAATTCATCCACGGCTACACCGTAAGGCAGGAAGTGGATAGCACCCGCGAGGTGACCAAATTTGTATTTCTCCGTGTCCGATTTGAAGAAGGATTCCATCCATGGCCAGGTGAAGAATTCCATACTCATAGAGTGGATCTCACAGGCTTCCGTAGTGGGCCAAACGTACTCCCCTATGCCCTGATCCCGGCTGCTGTAAACCTGGAAGGCGTGGCCAGCTTCGTGGGTCAGCACATCGATATCGCCGCTTGTGCCATTAAAGTTGGAGAAAATGAACGGCGCTTTGTAGCCATCGATGAAGGTGCAGTATCCTCCGGTGGCTTTACCGGGGCGGGTTTCCAGGTCCATGAGTTTAGCATCCTGCATAAAGCGGAAAAACTGATGCGTCTCCGGTGAAAGCTCCCGGTACATTTGCTCTGCCTGCTCTACGATCCAGCCCGGCTCGCCTTTAGGGTCCGGATTGCCGGAGGCGAAGCGGAGGTCTTCATCGTAAAAGCGGAGTTTGTCCAGCCCCAGGCGGTTGCGCTGCCGTTCGTACAGCTGCTGCGCGATGGGCACAATATGCGTTTTGACTTGTTCCCTGAAGTTAGCTACCATCTCCGGGTTATAATCGGAGCGCAGCATACGGTCGTAGGCCAGCCCGATGAAGTTGTCGTAGCCCAGTTTTTTCGCAATCTGATGGCGGACCCTGACCAGTTGGTCGAATACGCCCTCAATGGCTTCAGCATTGGCTTCATAAAAGCCCCACTTAGCGAGCTGTGCTTCCCGGCGGGTCGCCTGATCTCTATCCGTCTCATGCTTAATGATGGAAGACAGATTTTCCTCCTTGCCGCGGAACTCGATCTTTGCGCCCGCTTTGATCTTGGTGTACTGACTGCTCAGTTTATTCTCTTCCTGCAGCAGCTCCAGCACGGAGTCATCAAAGGTTTTCAGGCTCTGCCCGGCAATACGAAAGAGCTGTGCTCCCCATCGTGCTTCCAGCTCCTGCCGGAATTTTGCGCTGAGCAGCTGAGCATAGAATTTATTGACCAGCCCCTGATAGGCCGGGGTTTGCTGATCGAAGTATTCGTTTTCCTTCTCGTAGAATTCATCTCCGGTGTCCATTGTATGCCGGATCATGCAGAGGTTATACATGGTAGAGAAGGTATTGCGCAAATCGTTGATACGGCGCAAGGCTTCGTGTTGTTCCTCTGCGTCATGAGCGTGCTCGAAAGCATCAAGGGCAGTCTGAAAGTCTTCTTCGAAGCGCTTAAAATCGGGGCGCTTGTACTCAAACTGGTCAAATGTTGTATTCACGGCTAAGGTTTGCATAGTTTAGTTGCGGCTTTCAAATGAGATAACAAAGCGGTAAGATTTACGGGGAGACAAGCACCTCTGATCGGAAAGACAGAACAGGTCCCGGCCAGCAGCGCCTGCTAAAGGAGATCAAAGATAAGACAATTTACAGCCTATCTTCCCCTTACTTGGGCGGAAAGTGTGTACATTTGTGGCTGTTTCCCCAATCCTGACCTTATCTTAGCCTGCTTAAGATTCAGGCAGTTGCTTAACAGGCCGTATAGGCAAAAGTTTAGGCAACGAGGGGCCAGCATAAAAGCGATGACGTGGAACAGCAAGCATTAAAATCACAAATAGACCTCGATAAACTCCCCCGGCATATTGCAGTCATTATGGATGGCAACGGCCGGTGGGCTAAGCAGCACGGCAAGCCACGGGTGTTTGGCCACAAAAACGGGGTAACCGCCGTGCGGGAAGTCACAGAGGCTGCTGCCGAACTGGGGGTAGAATACGTTACACTCTATGCTTTTTCCACAGAAAACTGGAAACGCCCGAAGCTGGAGGTAGGTGCACTGATGCGCCTGCTCGTTGAAACGTTGTCCAACGAAATTGAAACCCTCAATAAAAACAACATCCGCCTCAAGGCAATAGGCGACCTTTCCAAACTGCCGGATATTACCCACAAGGCCCTGCTCGATGGCATTGCGAAAACCCAGCACAACAAGCGGATGACCCTGGTCCTGGCACTCAACTACAGTGGCCGGTGGGAAATCACGGAAGCCGCCAAAAGCCTGAGCGAACAGATCAAAAGCGGAGAACTGGCACCGGAAGACATCAATCAGGACACCCTGGGGCGCCACCTCAGTACGAAGGGTATACCTGACCCGGAACTGCTCATCCGCACCAGTGGAGAAACCCGGATCAGCAATTTCCTGCTTTGGCAGATTGCCTATGCAGAACTCTACTTCACTCCTACCTACTGGCCAGAGTTCCGCAAAGCTCATTTCTACCAGGCTATTATCGACTATCAGCGGCGAGAGCGGCGGTTTGGGAAAACCAGTGAACAATTGGTGTAAAACAGACTGCAATAAGAGAATTTTCACCGGGCCCATACAACCTCAGGTGGCAGCAAGGCGTCCCCTTAAGGTAGTTTTTTCTAATCCGCCACCGGAATATGCGGTTTTGCTGATTACAACGCTTATTTTTGCGGGCAAATCCACTGAAAGCCAATGAAAAACGGCTTCAGAAAAGTACCAGCGCCAGCTGTGCCCCTGCTTTGGGAGCGCTAAAAAAGCACAGCAACTTGCAACAGAAGCACATGAAACAATTGACATACCTGCAAAGCGATTCTATGCAGATGAAGACAAAAGCCTTTTTTCTGAAGTGCCTGATGAGCCTGCCTCTCCTGGTGCTGAGCCTGCCACTCCTGGCACAAGCTGATCAAGACAGCATCCCGGTACTCGAATACGGCGAACCGCTGGAGTACGAAATCGGCGGCATTAAAGTCGTTGGCGCAGACTATAGTGATGATAACGCTGTGATCAGTATCGCGGGCTTCCGCGTAGGTGATAAAATCCGCATTCCAGGGCCTAAAATCCAAAAAGCGATTAAAGCCCTTTGGAAACTGCGCCTGTTCACGGATGTCAAAATCGTCAAGGAAAAAACAATCGGTGATATTGTTTTCCTGGAAATCCATGTTCAGGAGCGCCCCCGTCTCACCCGCCACTCCTATCAGGGCGTGAAAAAATCCGTCCATGATGACCTCAACGACGAAGTGAACAAATACCTGCTCAAAGGCGGGATTGTCACTGAAAACGTCAAGACCAACGCTCGCGAAGCCATTGAAGACTATTTTATTGGTAAAGGCTATCTGGATGCCGTAGCCACTGTTCGGGAAATCCCGGACTCCATCCGCCCGAACTCGGTCCGCCTGGTCTTTGATATAGACCGGAAGGACAAAGTGAAAATCCGCAATATCAACTTTGTGGGCAACGACAACGTCAAGGGCAAGAAGCTGCGCAAAAAAATGGAGGACACCAAGGAGAAGCGCCGCCTTTTCGCCTCCTCCAAATTCATTATGGACGAATACGAGGAAGATAAAGAGGCCCTCGTTGCTTTTTACAATACGCTGGGCTACCGGGATGCGGCCATCGAAAGCGATAGTCTATACCGGGATGAAGACGGCTTGCTCAACATCCAAATCAATATCGACGAGGGCAATCAGTACTATTTTCGGAATATCGCCTGGAAGGGCAACTCCATTTACGATGAGCAAACCCTGGCCAACGTACTTAGCATCTCCAAAGGGGATATTTACAATCAGGAACTGCTGCAGACCCGCCTGAGTTTTAGTCAGGATGGACGGGATGTCAGCACGCTTTATATGGACAACGGCTACCTCTTTTTCCAGGTAGACCCTATTGAAGTGGCGGTGGAAGACGATTCCATTGATTTGGAAATCCGAATATTTGAAGGCCCTCAGGCGACGATCGACAAAGTGGTGATCAAAGGCAATGACCGCACGCACGAGCATGTGGTCCGCCGTCAGCTCCGGACACTTCCGGGCAAGAAGTTCAGCCGTTCCGATATCATCCGCTCGCAGCGGGAACTAATGAACCTCAACTACTTCAACCCGGAGACGTTGGGTATCAATACGCCGGTCAATCCGCAGCGGGGCACTGTGGATATCGAGTACACGCTTGAAGAAAAACCCTCCGACCAGTTGGAGCTTTCCGCTGGCTGGGGTGGCCTTCAGGGTGTGATTGGTACGCTGGGGGTTTCGTTCAACAACTTCTCCATGCGCAACTTCTTCAACAAGGAAGCCTGGCGCCCCTTACCGCAGGGTGATGGTCAGCGCCTGTCGTTACGTGCGCAGACTAATGGTGCTTTCTTCCAGTCCTATAACGCTACTTTCACTGAGCCATGGCTGGGTGGCAAAAAGCCCAACTCTCTTACCGTGGCTGGTTTCTACAACAAATTTTCGGGCAGCTTTAGCAGAACTAACCCAAGCAGTCTGAGTATTGCTCAGCTATCTGTTAGCCTTGGTAAGCGCCTAAGGTGGCCGGATGATAACTTCGTCACCAGCACTGCCCTAAATCTACAGCAACTCACTTTGATTCAATGGGCCGGACAAGCGTTTACTACCGATCAGAATGAATTTGTGAATAATGGAAAGTTCAACAACTTTAGTATTACACAGACTCTGGTCCGCTCTACGGTTAATGATCCGATTTTCCCGAAAGATGGATCCCGGATTTCACTTTCTGTACAGTTTACCCCACCCTATTCTCTTTTCAACCCGGACCGGGACTACGCCTCTGAGCCGGTACAGGAGCGCTTCCGCTTCGTAGAGTATCACAAGTGGCGGTTTGATGCGGATTGGTATACGCCAATCGTGGGGGACCTCATCTTCAAGGCTCAAGCCAAAATCGGTATGGTGGGCTCTTACGACTCGCGTTTGGGTACCTCCCCATTTGAGCGCTTTCTGCTGGGTGGTGATGGTATTAACAACCAACAGTTCGGTTTCCAGGGTGTGGATATTATCTCATTGCGGGGCTACGAGGAAACGGAACTTCCTGCCAATATCAACCCGGCACGCCAAGGTCAAACGCTGGCCACACCAGTATTCAGCAAGATTACATTAGAACTCCGGTACCCACTTTCGCTCAATCCGAGCTCAACGATCTACGTTTTGGCTTTTGCACAGGGGGGGAATGCATGGAGATCCACCCGGGAGTACAATCCCTTTGATCTCCGCCGCTCAGCCGGTCTTGGCCTTCGGGTCTTCCTGCCTATGTTTGGTACACTTGGCTTCGATTACGGTATCGGCTTCGATAAGCCTGGTGCGGATCGGACCATTCAGGGCCTGGGCAACTTCAACATCATACTTGGTTTCGAGCCGGAATAATCTACCGTAACCAAAGACGGAAAACGGGGGCAGCCATCAAAGCTGCCCCCGTTTTTATTTAGTACATATAGGTCTTGAGATAGGCCCAGATATCGTGGCGGTTCATAAGGCCATACAACAGGATGGCAATGAAGAGGAACAGGAAAAACAAGCGGGTTTTGCGCATAGTATCCTGGAAGCGCTCCCGGCGGCTCCTGAAGTTTCGTTTTCGGCTTTTATACCCCATTGTTCAATTTTTCGCAAAGGTGCGCTTTTTTCAGGAGTGAAGGTACCTGCGGCTGGAATTAAATCCCCTTATGGCGCTCCCAGTAATTCTGGTCTTCCACTTCTTCCAGAATTGTCAGGTAGTTTTCGTAACGGAGCACGCTTAGCTCTTCTGACTCCACCGCATCCCGGACGGCACATCCGGGCTCAGAGCGGTGCAGACAGTTGCCGCCGAATTTACAGTCTTCAGAGTACTTGAAAAACTCCTTGAAATTGTGGGCCACATCCATCGGCTCCAGATGAATGAAGGACAGCGACTTGATGCCTGGGGTATCAATGATCGCACCACCCTCACGCAGCGCATGCATCTCCGCAAAGGTGGTGGTATGCTGCCCTTTACCCGAATAATCACTTAACTCCTGTGTACGAAGCTCCAGGTCGGGCTCCACGGCATTGACGAGCGTTGACTTGCCCACGCCCGACTGGCCTGTAATGAGCGTGGTTTTATCTTTAAGCAATGCCTTGAGTTCGGGTATACCCTGCCCTTCCAGAGCAGAGACCAAAATCGCTTGGTAGCCAATGTGCCCGTAGATGTCGCGCAGGTATTCAAATACGCCCACATGTCCGGTATCGTAGAGGTCGGCTTTATTAAAGACAATGATGGCAGGAATCTCATAGGGTTCCGTCATCAGCAAAAACCGGTCAATAAACCCCTGCTTGAGGTCCGGCTGGGTAATGGTCATAATAACGATGGCCTGGTCGATGTTGCTGGCCAGAAGATGAAGATCGTGACGGCGGCGGGGCGACTGCCGGACCACATAATTGCGGCGGGGCAGGATATTCCGGATGGTCCCGTTATCTTCTTTTTCACTACGTTCTACCTCGACCCTGTCGCCTACTGCTACGGGGTTAGTGATTTTCTGACCTTCGAGCCGAAATTTCCCGACGATACGGCAGTCCAACACGCTATCATCCGCCATTTGTACCTGATACCAGCTCCCTGTGGATTTAACGACAGTTCCTTGTTCCAAATCTGTTGTGTTTTGAATTTCAGTAGTGCAACCATGCTCAACCCGAGAAGGTTCCCGAAAGCATCATCTTGCACCGGCATGCACAGCTTCGGCCATAGCACGGAGCAGGCGGCGGTCGTTTTCAATAGCATTGCCTACCACGATGACATCAGCACCGGCAGTGGCAGTCTGAAAAGCCCGTTCCGGGGTCCGGATACCGCCGCCAACGATGAGCGGAATTTGTGTATTAGTGGCGACCCGGCGTATCATGGCCTCCGAAATGGGGTATCGGGCACCGCTGCCGGCATCCATGTACAGCAGTTTCAGCCCCAGCATCTCTCCGGCGAGAGCCGTCGCCATGGCTATGTCAGGCTTGTCAGCCGGAATGGGCGTGGTATTGCTCATGTAGGAAACAGTGGTGGCGGCCCCTCCGTCAATCAGCATATAGCCGGTCCCGATCACCTCAAGATCCGCATGATGGAGATAGGGTGCACTAATGACCTGCTGCCCGATGAGGAGTTCCGGATTGCGGCCGGAAATGAGGGACAGGAAGAGTAAGGCATCCGCATTATCATCGATTTGCAGCGGGCTGCCCGGGAATAACACCAGCGGAAGATTGCAGGACGTACGCAATTGCTGCAAACATGCCGAGAGGGTATTATGGACCAGCAAGCTCCCGCCTACAAACAGAAAATCCACGTTTGTTTGTTCGCCCAGCTCTGCCAGAGCAGGCAAGCCATCTATGCTTACTTCATCGGGATCAATAAGTAAGGCGAAGCACTTGCGGCCCTCTGACTTAGCCTGGCATATTTGCTTATATATAGGATTCGGCTTGGACATGTTTTCATTGCAGCTTAGACCGCTAAGATAAAATATTTTTACAGTCCGCTTAATAGCCAGTTCAAGTACGTTTTTGGACCAGTACCGCCATCGACCGCTCCAGCTTTCCGACTTCCAGCCAGAAGGCACGGAATTCTTCGTAGGCAGCAGGGGGCAGTTCTGCCATCTTGCGCTGGAGCACCCTGACTATGGTTATGGTCCCCGGCTGATGGTCAACTTTTAGCTGATAGTAGCCTGTAGGGTGCTCAAGGGTGGCTGTTTCTTCCATGATGCTCTCCACTTCATAGCCATCAGGTAGCTGGTAACTCACGGTGTCGCGGCAGGTAAAGCCTTCTCTTATGGCTATCGGCCAGCGGCGGTTTTCACACGGAGGCGGTGCAGTGCCGACAGCAACCACTGGCAGCAGCGGCAGGAATAAACGCTTCCCTCCTTTGGAGGCGAACCTTTCAGATTGGCCCTCCAAAAACACCTGGCAAGCCGCTTTATCGGGTTCTGGCAACACCTCCAGTTTTTCGATGAGCAGCCCGGGCGCAGCCAGCAAGTTTTCCCGGGCGGCATCTTTCAGTTCTGTTTCCGAATAATAGGCATCCATAGCCCGCCAGCGTTCTGCATCCCTTGCGGCCATCTGAAAGCGCTGGCTGAGGCGGGCATCTCCGGTTTCACTGAGTTGTACGGATGTCTTTCCACTCCGGATGTTGTCCAGGTACCCCAGATGGGGCGTATGGTACAAACCTCCGCCTTCTTCTTTCACAAGCAATACCTTCCGGTCGTGGTTACCGAAATAGATGTACTGTGGCGGCCCAACCGGAACCGTACATTCAAGCCAGTTGTCCTGCCCGGGCAGGTACAATAAAACATGATTAAACTGGCTTTTGACCAGGGCGGTATCCAGCTTGACCGGTGCACCACCTGTCCTGATGAGTGCCGGGTATGCTTCAATCCCCACTTCCCTGAGCATAGCCCACATGTAATTGGTCAGGGCTTTGCAGTCACCATATTTGTTTTTTGTTACGTATTCGGCATCAAAGGGCTGCCACCCCCCAATGCCCAGCTGTACACTGACATAGCGCATATTCTGCTGAAGGTAGCGGTAAAGGCGGGCAATCTTCTCTTCATCTGAAGTAGCCCCTGCAACCAGTTGTTGGATTTCTGATTTTACCGTTTCAGGGAGTACGCCCCGCCCTTCCCAAAGCGTGTGTATGTACTTACTGAGGGCTTCCCAACTCGAGAACGCCCCTTCGTAGCCCTCTATACTGACCCGGCCCGGCACACAAACCACCTTGGGCAACAACTCTTCAGCCTGCGGGGCATAAGCTTCATGAGGCAGGGCTTTCAGGTGTTTCACCTCCCAGGTACAAGACCATTCATTTCCAGCATTAGAGCGCGTGGGTTCAACCGGTAGCCGGTACCCCTTATAATTGACTGGAAAATCTATTGGTGCACTAAAGGAAAACCGGGCAGCCTCTACGCTGTAACCAAAGTGCTGCGGGTACCACTCTTCCCCTGCAGCAAAGTCAATACCTTCCAGCTCACGCTCGTATCGGTAGCTAATTGTGTAAGGGTAAGTATTATGCCTGACCTCCACGTGTTTGATACGGCGGTCACCATAAAGGGTGCCTCCCGAAACAGCAGAGTAGTCCTTCACTTCATCTTTATCCACTACCCGCAGTTCCCGGCCCAGTGCATCGTACAGTACAATTTCAATTTTACGGACCCGGGTCCCCTCATCGTAGTAAATAACCAGCTCATTGGCACTGCTTTTTTCATTAAGCAGTGTTAATGTTTTTTCCACTTTGAGATACCCTTTTTTCCCGGACCGGATATCCAGGTCCACATTATAGTCCCGCACTACCACATTAGCGCCTTCTGTCAGGCTGTCGGGAATAGTAAACGCGGCATAGTGCTGTGCCGCAGCAGGCAGCGCAAAAGCCAGGGTGATGGCCAGTATCAATGCTCTCATGGTTCTAGGTCTTTTTTCGGAATACGAATTGCTCGCCCTGCTTTTCGATGACAAGGTCCAGGAACTGCTTTAACGCTAAGTATTCTTCGGGTTCGAAATGTGTTTTATCGAGGCGCAGGCTATACACCAGGTTGACTTTACCTGTAGTTTCGGTCGGAGTAAACTCAAACCTGCCCGCCTTGCCGGGGAGCGCAAAACTAGCAGATTCCGGCATCTCTTCCAGCACATAACCTTCCGGGATTTCAACAATGAAAACATCCCGCACGTCGAAGGGGTGGGCCAGGTCTACCGGATAGCTACGTTCGGCCTTCTGGAAAGGGTTTTCTTCGAAATAAGGCAAGATACAGGGCGAGAAATAAATAAAATCATTGAAGGCCTGAGCTGCACCCGGCACTTGCGCAGTGTAGCCCCACTTCACTGCATCCACAGGGTTATCAGGCAGTGCAACCTGCATTCCCTCCGCCTGGCTTTCCGGAAAGTGCTTTTGCAGCTCCTTTGCCAGCGCCTGCTCCCCTTCTGCTCCGGAAACCAGGTCCCGTATGTCTACAGCGTGGTAGCCTTCGGATTTCGTCTGTAGCTGGTACGACAGGTCACCGTTTTCAGAAAGGCTCATCTGAAACATCCTTGCTGTACTTGCCCCGGGAGGAGCAATATTTATCCACTGTGGGTTCGTTTCGCTAACCAGCCAGCCCACTTTGTTGAGGGAGGCTTTGCGGGGTACGCCTGCCGGGCGCTCATCATCGCTGAGATCCAGAATAAGCAGCTGATCATTGATCCTCGCCACTGTAACCATGTGATTGAACTGCCGGACGATGGGATACAACTGTAGCATTTTACCATGACTGCGGGTGCTTAACAACACTGGATAACACTCCACATCCAGCGCTTTCAGTACGGTCATCAAAATAAGGTTTAGCTCTCCGCTGGAGCCTCGTTTCCGATCAAAGCATTCGAGGACACTCTCCTCTGCGTTGTACCAATACGACCCGTCCCACTCCAACGCATCCTGCAGGTAATAATAAGCAGCAAGCGCTTTTTCTGAGGGCGTCCCCTGTTCAGGGAGGTAAGGAGCAAGCGCTTCCAGTAACTCTTTTTGATTGCGCTTTTTGTCGAATTGGAGCCCGAAAGCAGTAGAGGTAAGCAGGCGCTTGGCCACATCCGGCCAGGAAGAAAGAATCTGATCCACAGGCTGGTTCGGAAATCGCACTGCCTGCAACTGAAAACGCAGGCTGGCCCGATAGTCGTCCATTGTAGTAATAAAGGCTTCTTCCTTTAGTGCAGGGACATTTTCCATGACTAAACGGTAACGGGTCACTTCTCCGGACATCGTAGTCGTACCTGAAGCTTGCTTTACAGTGCCCGACATGCCCGCCTGTTTCGTTTTATACTGTACCACACGGAAGTTTTGCGTAAGCCGCTCCTGCTCGTTGATATCCGGGCTGCGGCCATTGGTCAGGAACAAGTATTCGAACCAGACCGGAATATCTATATGCAGTTCGCTCCAGCGGACCGGAATATCGTGCTGATAGTACCAGGAGCGCAGTTGTACGATCCGGTCGGAGGTGATGGTGTAGGTGTACTCAATGACCGCTCCTTCCTCCAGGTTCGGAAAAGTAAACTTTAGTGCTTTCACTTCATCGGCAACCTCCTCTTCATAGAAATCCCGGCCTTTAAGCCGGAAGGTCTGCCCGGAGCCGCGTGAAATCGTTTGTGCTTTGAGCCCGCTGATCTGATCATCGCCATAGAGATAAAGCTGCACATCACCATAATCAAAGGCCGACTTATCCAGAATTTTGATGCGGCGGTGGTGCTCAAAAACATAGCGGGTACCCTGCCCAAAGTCAAACTTCAGCGTGGCATAATCGCCAAGAATTACAGCAGCGGCAGTGGTGTCTTCCGGGACAGTGGTCATATTCAGCTCTTCCAGGTCCACTTGCCCCCACTTCATTGGAGGCTTTTGAGCATTTGAGGTGGTTAAAACAATAATGCTTAGTAATACTAGCGCGAAACGTAGATGGTTCATCATCCAGGGTTTAATGAAAAGATAATATTATGGCTTACGCAGAACGACCTGCGCGGTTAGCTTTTCTGAAAAGGCCTTCCATAGCTAGCGCCTCCGGTGGAATTTGCCCAAACCGGGCTTCGGACTGTGCAGAAATGCTGATGGCGACAAAAAGCCCCAAAAAGCTAAGGGTAAAAAGAGCTTTGATTTTCATGGTTCAACTTCAAAGAGCAGCGCGACCACCTTTTGGCATGCTTATCTGGCACCGGACTTTATTTATGCGGAACAGAGAGCGGGCTTTTGGGGGTCGTAGCGCTTCAAACAACAATGAAGCCTCAAAATACAGTTTTTAACGTAATTTTTGAACAGTCAAACCGTTATTTTCGGGTTGACATTACCGAATAAAAAAGTTCCTATGCTGGCACAAACATGCCGATACCTTTGCATTGCCGGGCTGACGGCACTCTTCTTTAGTGCCTGCACACGTAGTACATGCGGGGCAGACAAGACTGCTTTCCTGGACCAATACCACGATTTACTGGAGGAGGCCAGGTCGGCTGATTTGCCTGCTTCTGACCCCGGGTGGTCCAAATACGATGCGGCCTTCCGCAGCTATGTGGAAGAATGCTATGACATACATGAGCCGGAAATGACAGGAAAGGAAAAGCGGCAGTTTTGGAGGCAGTCGCTTCGGTACTATTATCAGCGCTATGGGGATGGGCTCGTGAAGGAGCTTAAAGGAAAAGACAAAAGCACCCTGCAAAAGATACAAGAAGAAACAAAAGCCATTTTCGATGAGCCGGATGCCCTGTTTGATGATGCAGCGAAGGGGCTCAAAGAGGACTGGCAGGAGCTGAAGGAGCGGTTTGAATAAAGGAGGAAACCATTAGTTCCAGCGAACTTCATCATCGTCAAAGAAGAAATCGAAGTCATCGAGATCATCGAAGAGGTCATCTCCGAATGCACTGTCTGCGTCGAGGCCCCATTCCTCTTCTTCGGTTTCGTCCCACTCTGCCCGGTAACGCTCCAGGGAATAGTCGTCCTCCTGAGGCTCGAAGAGAAAAGCAGGCAGGCTCGCTGCGGACTCTGCGTCCGGTCCACTGCTTTTGAGCTGATCCAGCCAGCGTTCATAAATCTGGCACTGGCAAAAAGCCTCCCCGAACGGGCAGCCTTTGGGTTCGTATTCACAAAAATCCAATTGCCAGATGTTGTATTGCAATACCGGGACCTCCTTCTCCAGCTCAGCCAGCAATACCTGGTAACGAATGGGGGCAGGCAGACCAGCTGGAAAATTAACGATAAAGGAGTGGGCATCCAGGCAGTCCGTCAGTGCCTCCGTAAGCAATAGCATTTGAGCCTCTGAAAGACGGCTGCCAGGCGGAAACCATTCCCGCTTTAAGCCAACCAAGTTGGCGAGTATCTCCCGGGGCGCCATCTTAGCCTCCTCCTCCGCAGTAATAAAGGGGGTGTCTTCGTCATCATCGTAATCAAAAGACAGCACATGTACAGGAAGGCTTACAGTAGCCGCTGCGATATCCGCGAGCAGGTAGTTAATGTATTTATCCATCAGACTTTACTTCCGTGAATGGAATCAGGGTCCATTATTGGCAAGGTAAATATAAATTTCAACGAAATCCAGTCTGTGGAGAATAGTTTTCCACAGTAGCTACTCCTTTAATGCCTTTTGGACGGCTTCCATGCGCTCATTGGGCACCATTAGGGCCAGGTCGTAGTGGCGGATGCGCCAGCCTTTTTCGGTATTGGTAAGGACTCCCGAGCCCCGGCAGATGCCCATATGCGGGGTGTCCAGCAGCTCTTCAAACCAGGCGGTCTGCCCGTCTTTGGAGAAATAAACCTCCCGGTCGTAGGGCTTGAAAAGCCAGGCCACTTCCCGGTCGAAGGCTTTTACAGACCATGCCTTCAGCTCGTCACGCAGCCAACGTTCTGTAGCATCGGTGCCCAGATAAATACCGTCTTTGGTCATTTTGCTAAAGAAACCATCCGCGTCAGCTGTTGCAGCAGCTTTGTGCCAGGCATTCAGCAAGGTATCAATGTCTGCTCGGTTATTGGGCGCTTCGGTCAGGCAGCCCTCTGTGTTGCGGGTATCTGTAATGTGGGAAATCTTCCAGCCGTCTGCTGTTTTGAAGAGCTCAAAGGCGTTGGTCCCACAGTGCGAAAGTGCTCCGTTATTAAAGAAGGTGTAAGAAGTCCAGGCCGTAGCCAAAAGACCATCTATACGAATGTCATAGCTCCAGATTCGCTCATCCATTGCGTTTTCCTCTACCTGACCTACGTAGTCTGCAAAGCGGTCGAGACTGCCTTTGCGCAAGGTAGGCACGCCTTCCTTATTGATTACAGCTGTAAACATGCCTGCATCTGGCATAAACGCATCGCGCACAGCAGTGCTGTCAGCAGCGCGCATTCCATCAAAAAGCTGCTGAATAGGCTGCTGCACAGCGCTCCACTCCCGGCTGTGCTGAGCCAAGAGCATAAACGGCAGCAGCGCTGCGGCAAAAACAAAACTGTAGTACTTCATGTCCTTGTTGTTTGTGGTACCCGAAAATAAAACTTTCCCGCTACCGTTCTAAAACAAATTACAAAGCTAAGCCGCCAAAAAACCGTCCCCGGGCAGATTATTGCTAATTTGCCGGTACAATAAGTTCAAGACTGATACCCCATATGGATATCTACAACCGAAAATCCCGCTGGAAAATATATTTAGGCATCGCCGGCGCCATTATCGTTGCCATCTCTATGGCTTATACGACCTACCTTTCCAATAAGCTGGCAGAAGAGGAACGGCACAAGGCAGCTCTTTATGTAATGGCTCAGGAACGGCTCAACAACCTGGACGAAATCGCTGCCATCATCAATGACAGTTGCCCTCAGCCAGACCTTACCCTCCACCTGAATATCCTGCAGGCCAACAACACTATTCCTGTGATTGCGGTCAATGACCGGGGCAGGGTGGATTTCAGTGTGAATACCAGTGATACTTCCCAGGCGTACCTTATGCAGGAAGTAGCCCGTATGGAAGCAGATGGGTTTGAGCCCATCCAAAGTACTGCCCACCGGATTTACTATAAGGAGTCTACCCTTTTGCGGCAATTGCGTTACTTTCCGTTTGTACAGTTTGTCCTCATCGCCGCTTTTGTAGGCTTTGGATACATGGGCTTTAGTTCTGCAAGGCGGGCAGAGCAAAACCGGGTATGGGTGGGCATGGCCAAGGAAACCGCTCATCAGCTGGGCACGCCCATTTCAGCTATCGTAGCCTGGATTGAGCACTTGAAGCTCATCCGGGAGTCTGACGAAGAGGTACAGGAAGTGGTGGGTGAATTGCGCAATGACGTGAGCCGACTGGAGCTCATTGCTGACCGGTTCTCCAAAATTGGCTCTGCTCCCAAGCTGGAGCCCATTAATATCTACGAAGAACTGGACGACTGCCGGGCTTATATGCAGCGCCGGGCTTCGAGAAAAGTGGAGTTTCGTTTCCCTGCACCGGATGAACCTGCCAAAACCGTCCACATCAACCCTCATTTGTTTGACTGGGTAGTGGAGAACCTGCTGCGCAATGCCCTGGATGCCATGGACGGCAAAGGGTTCATCGAAGCTGAAATCTATGATGACCAGGACTTTGTGTATGTCGACATCACAGATAGTGGCAAAGGCATACCGGAAGGCAAGTTCAAGACAGTATTCAGGCCGGGCTATACCACCAAAAAGCGAGGCTGGGGCCTGGGGCTTTCACTGGCCAAGCGCATCGTGGAGGAGTACCACAACGGCAAGATATTTGTCAAGCGGTCAGAAGAGGGCGTAGGCACCACCTTTACGATTCAGTTGCCGAAAAAGGCCTAGTGGCCTATTCGTCGAGTAATTCGAGCGCAATATCCCAAAGCTGTCCGAAAGGAACGATCTCGGATTCAAGGTCCTGCCGTGTTTCGGAAATGGGCATTGCCTCCATTCTTTTCCGCAACTGAGCTGTTCTCCGTACTACTGCAATCCGATTGAACCCGCAGGCAGGTATCTTGTGCAGCATTTTCAGGAAACAATTGCGCCGAAAATCATCATTTTTTCTCAAGTATCGGTGGGTGTATGTCTTAAGGGCTTCCATCCGGTCTATGATCTCTGAATACTTCCTCTGCTGCAGCAGAAAAAGGACGTGAATGGTCAGTATCGTTATGTTCGCTCCTGTCTTGTCTTTGGCATATTTAGGTACATTATTCAGCAGCCGTGTCAGCCGAAACCTCCTATTGGAAGTTGGCTGCTGGCTTACCATGCCTATTTCAAAGAACAAATGGAGATAGGCATCATAAATCCGCCATGCTTCGAGGCTTTGCGCAGGCAGCCAGTCAAACTGATCTGTATTATAAACGGTTTCCAGGACCTCTAGTGCACGCTCATACTGCTGCGAATGAAAGTATAAGATAATGGCATACTCCTGGACTTTAAAATAGTTGTTCTTCCCTTTTCGGGTCAGTCCCAGACAGTACTCGATTTCCTGCTCGGCCCGTTCAAAAGCATGGAGGGCAATGAGGCTTGGTATTTTCTTGAAAGAAAAAGAAAACAGCGCAACCGATGAGGAACGGTCCTTCCTGCTTTTGAAGTAAGCAATTGCGTGGTCACAGCTTTTCAGCAGTTCTTTGTGGTCATAAATAATCTGGTGCTGAATCGTAGTGATGGAGAAACCATATAAAAACAACTTGTACCCGCTATAAACACTCATTTGGTGCTCTGCTATTCGGGCATAGTCTTTGGCTTTATCGTAAAACTGTTCCCGGTTTGACTGAGGCGCATTAAAGTACATCACTAACTCTGTATACTTACCTTCAAGGCTCAGCTCCGCCTGATAGACAGGTTGATAGACTTGAATTAACTGGTCGAAGTATTCAAATGCTTTCACCTCACCTTCCATAGCTCCATAATGGTAACGCAGGATTTTGGCCATTTGCAGTATGATATCAGAAAACTCGTATTTGACAGCTTTTCGGATCGTCATTCTGGCGAGTGCAACCGCTGCTTTGCGGCTATACCCCGCTATCAGTATCTGCACAGCGGAGGCGTAACGGTAACAACTGTAGTAGGCACGTTGGTATTCAGAAAAATCCGGCTGGCTTAAATCGACGAGAAAGAGCGTGTTCACCAGCTTTTCACGCAGTTTCCGCTTCAGGCGGTTGAAATAATGCCTGCGGTATCTCGAATGGCCGTAAAATGCGCTCGAAGCTTCCTCCTCGGTTTTGTACTTGTCTGTTTGCAGGTCACGGTACAGTTTTTCAACACCGGACCGCACTTCCCCCGTATTCCCCAACACCTCAATCTGCTTGATTTTATTAGGAGAGACCACTTTTGCCAGACTTATCAATTCGGCGAACTTCATCTAAGCATAATTTTTACCCCCTTTAAGTTACTGCTTTCTAAGTTGTTATTAACCAAATTTCCAAAAAACCAGTATAATCTGACCTGTCTTATTTTTGCAAAAGTGTTATCAACTGTGCGGGCAAACCACCATAGTTTTGAATACCGAACAAAAAATTCAAAACTATGACTGCTATTATCGCATTCCTTTTCGCTATTGGAGTTATTACAAGTACTCAGGAGGCCACGCCGGAGCTCATACAGGAGTATGAGCAGGAATATCAGGAGAGCATCGTTGTAATCGAGGACCTCGACGAGATCTAATCTTCACAGCGTTATATCCTGAAAATTAAACTATTAAAGTAATTCACCAGGCTGATTTACCTGAATCTGCTATGTCTTTTTTTTGAAAAAGTGTTACAAAGATTCTGCCCTGCCTGCTTTACTTTTGCTGATGTTCATAGTAAGTGAACTGTAGAGCTCGGAGTAAATGTGTACCTGGAAACGGAAGAACTGCAAAAAGCAGACGTGATTCCCCTTTATTTCGTTCCTTATATCTTCCAAATCCAGGGCTCACATTTCTCTTTTCTCTCTAACATGAAAAGCCCTTTCGCATTTGATTTGCGAAAGGGCTCTTTCTTTTGAGTCTTGTCTCTAAACAAACTCCCCGGAGTACTTCACAGAAAATCCGGCGGGCGGTTACTCCTTAATTTAGAATCCGCCTTCTTCCTTTTTGACACCTGCAGGCGGGTCCATCTCCACATCATCTGGCTGCGCCACCCGGAATTCCACACGGCGGTTCATGTAGCTGTTGCCGCTTGGTACCAGCAGCTCAGACTCGCCCTTCCACTGAACGACAAAGCGGCCACGGCCAATGCCATGGTTGGCCACCATATGATCAACAACTGCTTTGGCACGAAGGTAAGACAGCTCATCATTATAGGATTCCGGTGCAGATGCATCCGCAAAGCCGGTCACCACAATTCTCAGCTGAGGATTGCCTTTCATCATACGGGCGATGGAAGCCAGCGTTCCGTAGTCTGCATATTTAATGCGGTCACTATCGGTGCCAAAGTGGATCATTGGCAGAAACCATTCGGTCATTTGACCACCACCGGCTCCACCGGACTCATTCTGCCGCAGCTGGTAATTTTGCAGCTCTTCTGAAATGATTTCCCGGACACGGTCTTCGCTCACGCCACCGCCAGGCACAGAAGTAGGATTGACCACCACGCCTTCCTCGTTCACCCGCTCACCCGGGCGTGGAGGGAAGTAAGGCTCCCGGTCTTTGTAGTCGGCCACGCCATCGCGGTCGCTATCAAGCGTGCGGCCCTTAGTATCTACGGGTACATCAGGTGGGGTGTTTGGCTCCTGGTCAATAGCGTCAATTACACCATCACCATCAGAATCCTGAAGGGCAGCGCCCTGGTTTTTCTTGATGTTATCCAGCTCGTTCATCACGTTTTCCATTGGGTTTACCCAATACAGCGGAGGAGAGGCTTTGGTCGCATTGCCAATATTGAAATTAAGCCGGACACTAGTGTAGTTGAGCATGTCCCGGGAAAGGGTGCGGTTTCCACCTCCCTGAATGGTCTGACCATCAATATTGTCGCCCAGGGAGCCCATTGGGAAAAAGATCTGATGCTCCAGGCCAATATTCATCCGGTCACTGATACGGAAAGCTATACCGGCACCGGTAGCTACATGAGGGGCAATGGAAAAAGCAGGGTCTGTCAGGTCACCACTGCGCTGATCTACATTCACTCTGGGCTTGAAGGCAGCACCACCTACGCCAACCAGGGCGTAGAGATTGGTCTTACGGGTAGACCGGTTCCAGCGAAGGTTATTGGCTGAGATAATACCAAAAGCCGTACCGGAAATATAGGTGGTTTCGTGCTCGAAGAAATCGTCATCAACCGGATCACCTTCTTCTCCACGGGCTGAGCCGTAAAAGCCATCGAAGCGGACCGAGAAAACGTAGTCCAGTGATTTTCTAACGTGGAAACCCACGCCATAACTGGGCTGATGAGGCACATCGCCACCTACAAAGAAGTAGCCACCGTGCAAACCAAATTCAATCATGTCTTTCGGGGTACCGTAATCGGCACCAGATTCTTCTTCTTCCTGAGCATGGAGGACGGCAACTCCAATGAAGAATAAAAGAGTCAGCAGAAGGGTACTTCTCTTTGTCATAGTCATAGGGATTAATGTTAATTTAAGATGAGATAACAGAAAAGGCTTGATAGGCTATGCCTGCCAAACCTTTAACGTTGCCGCCATTTGGGGGGCAATTGTACATCTTTTTCTTTTCGTTTAATTACTTAAATCGGTAAAATGATCGCGATCTGCCGGCAGCATATGATGCCCTAAGTGCATGCGCACAACTGCCGTACAGAAAGATTAAGACGCAAAGTTACTGCATAATTCTACGCAGTCCAAACCATTGGGTTGCATCTACTCATATAAATTCGATCTAAAAATAGCAATAATTTTGGTTTCCTGTACTATTCACTAATTGTGTGTGTATAACAAATTGCACAAAACACAAAGGCAACCCACTGCATTTAAGCCCTATGGCTGCTGGGGTAGAGCTTCCCGCTCTGCTCCAGCTTATCCAGGAGAGGCAAACGGCAAATGCTGGCAAGCTATTCAAAAAGTGCAATTTGTTATGCACACCTAATTGTTCGCCTCTATTTTGAAGGCCTCACCACCCGGGAAAACAAGATCAAACGGCAACCGGCTCCGGTAAAGCCATCAGGTGCTGCAGTGCATCGCTTAAAGCATTGGAAGCAATACGGTTACTATTGTCCGGGTATTGTTCTTTCAGCCGCTCCAGTGCACCACGAATCGTAGCCGACACATCACTAAAGATGGCTTCATCCGTCATTTCTGCCTCTGCCTTCATGAAGTAGGCAAACACCCGGGCCATGCCACAGTTGGCGATAAAGTCGGGAATCAGGCTGAGTTGCTGATCCGTCCAGACCGCTGTTGGGCCAAAAAATACGCCATCATCGACAAAGGGTACGTTGGCACCACAGGAGATGACCTCTGCACCGCCTTCAACCAGCTGCTCTACCTGCTCGCGGGTGACCAGCTTCGAGGCTGCTCCCGGAATAAAGATGTCAGCACCCAGGGACCAAATCTTTTCATTGACTTCTTCAAATGGCAATAATTCGTCCGCAACGAGTTTATTCCCCTGCTTGCGGACAAAGAGCTCCTTTACTTCTTCCATGCCCAAACCTTCCCGGCTAATCACGCCGCCCTCCCGGTCGATAATGCCAAGGATGCGCGCGCCTGAAAGCGAAAGGTAGCTTGCTGCTGCTGAAGCGACGTTGCCCCAGCCCTGAATAATGGCGGTTTTGCCTTCCAGGGAAGTACCGTGGTAGATCTCATAAAAATGGCGGACCGACTCTGCGACCCCAAAACCGGTAATCAAATCCGCAACGGCATACTTATGCCCATCGGGCACGAAACGGGGATCCTCTACAATTTTTGCGCAGCCGTAGCGCAGCTGTCCGATAATTTTCACCTTATCGCCACGGGTGGAGTTGAGATGGCCATTCACAATACCTTCCTGCGGATGCCATAGCCCTAGGCGCTCGGTAATGGGGATGACGTCTTTAAGCTCATCCACATTGAGGTCGCCACCGGTGCCGTAGTACGTTTTCAGAATAGGAAGTGCAGCCGCGTACCAACGTTGCAGTACCTCATTGCGGCGGGGATCGGAAGGGTCGAAATTGATACCGGACTTGGCGCCGCCAATCGCCGGGCCACATACCGAAAACTTTACCTCCATGACCTTAGCCAGAGAAATGACTTCCTCTTTGGTCAGCCCTTTTCGCATCCGTGTGCCACCGCCGGCAGCACCATTACGAAGGGAGTTGATGACAATCCAGCCTTCGGCTTCCGTCTCGGCGTCTTTCCATTCAAAGACAATCTCAGGCTGCTTGGCTTTATACTGTTCGAGTAGATTTTGCATGAGCTTTGGTTTTCCTGGTTAACAAGGCCCTGCAAAAGTACAAAATAGTTCGTACACTAACTATCTTGCATGGGTGCGTTTTCGCCATTCCAGATAGCCCAGCGCCAGGAGGCATAGCAAAGCGGAAGCCAGGAAAACTTCCGCAAAATTAGCAGGCGTATTATCATATACCCAGGCAGAATAGAGCGCGCCTCCCCCAATGCCCACCTCCAGAGCGATATAGGCGGTGGCCATTGCCCGGCCACGGTAACGGCTGTCACTTCGGTCTACCACCCAGGCAAATGCAGTCGGGCCAAGTACTCCGGTACAAAATCCGAGGGCTCCAGCCCCCACCATCAGCATCAGGGGGCTATTGGCGTACCCCAAAAGCACTAAAGCGCCGGCAGTAAGGATGAGGGACAGCTGCAAAACAGGCTCCCGCCCGAACCGGTCGGAGGAACGCCCGGCAATCAGGCGGGACAGCAGCCCCATCGCGGTGAAACTGGTAAAAAACAGCCCTTTGTTGGCCATACCCAGATAATCTGCCTGATCGGGCACAACGGTAAGCAATACTCCAAAACAGGCGTAGGACAAACCAATAATGATCGCTGGCGGCACCGCAGTAGGCTCAAGGAAATCCTTCCATCCCACCCTTAGCAGCCCTGGCCGGAAAGCCTGCCGCTCAGGCAGCGTCTCCTTCATCCCCATCAGAATCAGAATGGAAAGCAACGCTAATCCGGAGGACACGTAAAACATCAGGTCTATGGAGTAGGCCAGCACCAGCCAGCTGCCTACCGGCGGAAAGATAGAGGAGCCCAGGTTCATGCTCACTCCCAGTATGCCCATTGCTTCGCCCCGGCGGTATGGGGGCGCAATATCAGCTACGAAAGCGGAAGAAGCCGTAGGTTTAAACCCGGTGGAAAAGCCATGAAAAAACCGTAGCCAAAGAAACCCGGCTACCCCGGAAACCAGGGGGTAAAGCAAACTGCAAACTACACACACCATGGAGCCAAAGACCATGACTGGCACCCGCCCCACTGTATCGGTCAGCCGGCCGCTGAAGGGGCGGGACAACCCCGCCATAAGTGTAAAGAGCGCGATAATCAGCCCTTTGTAATCTTCACCGCCCATGCTTTCGAGGTACGCAGGCAGCTCCGGGATAATCATGTTGAAACTTCCCGCAAACAAGGCATGGCTCAGGCATAACAGCCAGAATTGGGTCGTATAGAGTGGCTCCTTTTCCGTATGCATGCGCAAATATAGAAACCACACCCTATCTTTACCCGCCGTACAGACAAAACCTATGCCTTCTTATGCTTCACAACTGGCTACAACCACTTAAACCGCTGGCTTCTTCTTTTCCTGATGATTGCCTGGGCAGTACTATTCAGCGGTACGAACGGACTTTCCCGGCTCTGGCCAAGGGCTCTGTTGCGATCCTCGGCCTGGGCGCCGAACAAGCCGATGTGGTCCGGCAAAGCCTGTATGCCCTCAAAAGCCCCTTTGAAGGTTTGCCTATCGCGGATCTGGGCAATGCCCGCAAACAGGAAAGCATTTTTCTTATCCCGCTTATTAAGGAATTGCTGGAAAGCGAAGTGATGCCCATTCTCATCGGCAGCCATCCGGCGCAGGCACTGGCACAATATAAAGCCTATCAGGAACTGCAGTACCTCATCAATCTGGTGGTGGTAGATGAGAAGGTGCCTTACCACACTACTGTACGTGATACCGGCACTTTTTACCTTCAGGAAATTATCGATAGCCCGCGCTCCAGCCTTTTCCACCTGAGCTTTATTGGCGGGCAGGCCCATTACCTTTCTCCGGCCACGCTAACGGCACTACAGAAGCGGTACTTTGACTATGTCCGGCTGGGCAAAGCCCGTTCAGAATTGCCGGAGCTCGAGCCGATCATCCGGGACGGGGACCTGCTGAGCTTCAACCTCTCTGCCATCAAGGGTATGGAGGCCCTGGGGCAGGAACGCCCCTCCCCTAACGGCTTCAGCAGTGACGAAGCCTGCCAGATTGCCCGCTATGCCGGCATGAGCGACAAGCTGAAATCCTTTGGCATTTATGGCTTTGAGCCACAAATGGATTTCATGGAGCAGACCGCCCAGCTCATGGCTCAAATGATTTGGTACTTCATTGATGGGTACCTCCACCGAAAGGGGGACTTCCCGTCAACGATGGAGGGCCTGGCGGAGTATATCGTGGAATTCAAAGACCACGACTACCAAATCACTTTCTGGCGGAGCGAGCGCAGCAACCGGTGGTGGATGCAGGTACCTGTAAAAACGCACCATCAGCTGCAAAGGCACCGCCTCGTACCTTGTTCCTATAACGACTATCTGGAAGCTTGTCAGGGCAAACTGCCCGAACGCCTGCTTCAGGCGCTGGAACGCTTTAACTAAGCAAGCCCTCCAGCTTGTTGCTCCGCGAGCCTTTGATCATGATGTGCACGCCCTGATAATCCTGCTGCTCAAACCAGGTCCGTAAGGCTTGTACATCAGGGAAGTGCGGCAAACCAGCTGCCTTTGCCGGTGCCTCAAATGCCTTGCCAACCAAAAGAACAGACGCCATGGGCTGCTCCAAAGCAAGCTCTACTATTGCGGCGTGTTCCTGCTCGCTATCTGCCCCCAGTTCCAGCATTTCCCCCATAATTGCGATGCGCTGCGACGCTTCCATCTGAGCAAAGGCCAGCAGGGCATTGCGCATACTTGTCGGATTCGCGTTATAGGCATCCATGAAGTAAGTGTTCCCGCCTTTTTCAAAAATCTGCGTCCGCATATTTTCAGGGAGGTAAGCCTCTACCGCTGCCTTTATCTTTTGCCCCGGCACCCCAAAGTGCATCCCCAGGGCTGCAGCAGTCATTATATTGTTGAAATTATACCGCCCGATGAGCTTACTACCGGATTCCACCCTGCTGCCGGAGACCGGATCCCGAAAAGCGAAGGACAAAAAGGGCTGTTCTCCTGTTAATTCCACCGGGAGATACCCCTCAGCATCCCATGCACCGCTTCCGTAATTGACCTGCCGCTTACAGGGGGAAGCCAGGTCCTGCAAAAATCGCTCGTCCTGATTGATGAAAACCAGCCCCTCCCGCTCGGCCAGAAAGCGGTACAGTTCTGACTTGCCTTTTTTTACGCCTTCTATGCCACCGAAGCCCTCCAGGTGCGCCTTCCCGATATTGGTGATCAGCCCGTGAGAAGGTTCTGCAATCCGGCTTAGCTCATCAATCTCACCCTGATGGTTAGCCCCCATTTCGATTACAGCAAACTCCGTATCCCGGGGCATCGCCAGCAGAGTCAGAGGCACACCGATGTGGTTATTGAAATTGCCCTGCGTGAAGTGCAGCTGATACTTTTGGCTGAGCACCGCCGCTACCAGCTCTTTTGTAGTGGTCTTCCCGTTGCTCCCGGTAATGCCCAGCACCGGGATATCAAACTGCCGCCGGTGGTGCCGGCCCAATCCCTGAAGGGCCTTCAGGGTGTCTTCCACGAGCAGGTAGCGCTCTCCATCCACTACGGCAGGATCATCAACCACCGCGTAGGACGCCCCTTTTTCCAAAGCCTGAGCGGCGTACTGATTCCCATCAAAGCGATCGCCTTTCAAGGCAATGAAGAGATCGCCGGTATTGATTTTCCGGGAGTCCGTGGTCACGCTCCCGCATGCAACAAAAATCTGATAAATTTCCTCGATTGACTTCATGGTAGTTTGAACGTATTAAAAAAAGCCTTCATCCCGGCTCGGACCGGAATGAAGGCTTTCAGTATACTTCACTGATACTTAGTCGATACAAGCATCAGCAAGTTGGTTAATATCTTCTGCTGCCGCGCTTGCGCTTGGTGTTGAATTGGTGCCCTCCAACATCATCATTGCCGCTCGGTGAGCCGGTACGGGTCATCGCACACCGGAAACCAATGGTACGCGAGGATTTGTTCTGATCCAGGTAACGACGTGCACCCGGAGACAACCAGAATGCACGGTCTGCCCATGACCCGCCTTTATAAACACGGGTCTCATCACTGACTAACGTATGCTCACCCGTGGCGTAATAAGCCTGTGACTGCTTATCGCCGTCCAGGTAGTTGTATACTTTACCCGTTTTGTAGTTGTCGCGGGTAGCAGCTTCTTCGTCCGTCACATAGCGATAGCGTAAACGGCCGAGGCTGTCTTTCTCCACCGGGCGGCCATCTTCATCCAGCTCCATTTGCTGGAACTCGCCACCACGGTAGGCATTCAGGTCGTGGTTCTCCGTATCAGACAGCGTAGCGCTTGTCAGTGGGCGGTAGAGGTCCAGCACCCATTCATTGACGTTGCCTGCCATATTGTACAGGCCAAAGTCATTAGGCATGAAAGAACGGACCGGCGCGGTGATATGCGCATCGTCATTCAGGTTACCGGCCATACCCATGTAGTCACCTTTTCCACGCTTGAAGTTAGCCAGGATTTCACCCTGATACTTGTCGCGCTTCTGGTAGCGAACGGTATTTCCATCCCATGGATAGAAACGGCGGTCAGAGATCCGCTCGTCCTTCTCCGAGGTTTGATTGCCCTGCAGGGCAAGCGCTGCGTATTCCCACTCTGCCTCTGTGGGCAGGCGGTAGTCCGGCATCACGATACCATCCTCGAAACGTACCGGGCGCTCTCCGCCGGTGCGCAAATCTTTCAGGTTCTTACGGACATCCCCCTGATACTGACCAACGAGGTAAGACTCCGTTACGAAGTTGTCTTCGTCTTTTTGCTCCGTGTTGAGGTTGAGGATACCTTTTTCAACCAGGATCATTTCGTTCACCCGGTCGGTACGCCACTTACAGTATTCGGTGGCCTGTACCCAGCTCACACCTACCACGGGATAATTGTCATATGATGGGTGACGCAGATAGGTTTCTACGAAAGGCTCGTTAAAAGCCAGTTCTTCGCGCCAAACCAGGGTATCCGGCAGGGCATTGCGGTAAACCTCCGGGTAAGACTCCCCAAAGACACGGTCAATCCAATAGAGGTATTCCCGGTAATCGGTATTGGATACCTCCGTTTCGTCCATATAGAAAGAGGAGACGGTAACCCGGCGTGGGATGTTGTTCCAATCGTAAGTTACGTCTTGCTCAGTGAGGCCCATTGTAAAGGTACCCCCTTCGATCAGCACGAGGTTAGGCCCTGCGACCTGCCCATCGTAATCGAGTTTTTCATAGCCTCCCCATTTAGTGTCGTTGTACTTCCAGCCTGTTGTGGCAGAGCGTTCCCCACCGCCACAGGAGCTGAGCACGAGCGCTGCACCAAAAAGAAATGCGCTAAACTTCAGCAGATTTTTCATTAGTAGAAAATTTGTTTTTGAGAATCGACCAACAAATACATTTAATATCAAAAACAGCTTTTTCAAAAGCCATTATTTGAGCATGAAGTGGCAGGCACTCAGGATTGGAGCGTAGTACATTACTATTATCCGACCACCACATTTTCCTTTGAGGGCGGGAAATTAGCAATTTATGATGGCATAGGGAAATGAACGCTGCAAATTAACGCCATTTACATGCCGATACACCAAATCCGGCGCTGCCGTAAGCCGAAAATTTTTAAATAGTGGCGAGCCACTGTTTTCCTTCGCGCCCAACCAGCCGGGGCTAGTTGAACATTTTAAAGCAATTGTTATAGCGGGACGTTTTGCGCCGCCGCTGAGCTTCCTTGCTGTCCTCAAAATTAATCGTGAGGGAAAGCTCGTGGGTCCCTCCGGTATTGCCTAACGTCAGGCTGTTGAGCGTGAGGTCAAAGCTGTAACCGAAGCGGAAGACGCCGTAACGGACGCCAAAAAGGGCGATCGCTGCATCGGCATTATTAATGGTGTGCCGGTACCAGGCACCTCCAAAAAAACTTCCGACCCCAAAATACGCACCTCCGTTGATTTGTGCAAACTCTCCTTGCCTTACTGCAAGGAAGTTCGGAGATACAAACGCACTATTGCGGCTATTATTGCCTGCAATCAGGGGGATTTGCCAGCCACCATGCAGCGTAATACGCAACGGCAGCCCCGCTCCCAGGTTCTCATTAATATCAAGAAGGCTTTCGTCCGGGCTGTTCAGGTGTTTCAGGGACAAACCCGCGTAAGCATTTTCGCTGTTGAACAGCAGCCCTGCTCCGATATCAACTGCGGTATTATTGAGGTTGACCGGGCGCTGTTCCTCGGTGGGGGTAGGCACGCCGCCCCCGCCGGAAGCGCCCGTGATGGGGTCAAGCTGATCCAGAAAAATGAGCTGATCCCAATCGAGGCTCGACTGAATCATCCCGGCTTCCACACCTATGCGGACAGCGGATGTACGGTTAATTTTTATGCGGTAGCTGTACACCCCATGAAAGCGAGTAGTATTGTAGATGCCATTGCCTGCATCATCGCCAAGAACAACAATCCCGAAACCGCTGTTCAAATCCTCCAGCGACTGCTCGTAAGCTACGGAATAGGTTTCGTACCCGCCTTCGTAGTCCGCCCACTGATTGCGGTAATTTACGGTAATACGGGGCGCAAAAGTCGTACCTGCAAATGCCGGATTAACCTGCATAGGGGCAGCAAAAAACTGACTGAACACCGGGTCCTGTGCATCGAGTGCAGTTGCCGTCAGTACTGAACAAAAAAGTATGGTGAGTAGTCTTCCCATTAGGCTGTTTATTGGTCAATTGGTTCCCGCAACAGGAGAAATCATGCGGAGGCGACATTTCCGTATCTCTTAACGAGCAATACACGCTAACCTTCGCCGTTTTTCTGACAAACCTTCTAATTTTACAAAAGGCTCAGGCAACATACCAAATTTTTCGAAACTGGTTCGGCATGAGACTGTTAATTTTAAGGCTTAGCTAATTGCTTGACAAAAGAACTGCCCAACTTTTCAAAGAAGTATACTATGAAAATTTTTAACACCTTGTGTTTATTCCTGATCCTGGCAGCACCCCTCCGGGCACAGCTCCCTATGGAAATCTCTCAAGAACTGGACTGGACATCCGAGCCACAGCGCGTTCTGGCCGATGGCCGGGTAGCGCATTACTGGGCTTTTGATGGAGCCATTCAGGGTGATGATGTCCTGCCGATCTTTTACCAGCGTTTCAAGGTGGAAGGACAGGGACAGATCCGGGTGGAAGTGCTGGATGCCTCCTATACTTCCTTTAGTTGGGAAAAAGCGCCCCTGGCTGCGGAAAACCTGGGCGAACAGCTGAACTTTGAAACCCGGGTCAACCGCCACCGGGAGGGGTATTACGGCAGCCTGAGCTTCGTGCCCATCATTAAAAGCGGTAGCCGTTACGAGCGGCTCAGCAGCTTTAAATTGCGCATCAGTTTCCGGCCGGACCCGGGCAGCAACCTCGCTTTCCGCGGGCCCAACAATACCGAGACCTCCAAACTGAGCGATGGCGATATTTACAAAATTGCCGTTACGGAAACGGGCATGCATAAGCTGACCTACACCTTCCTCAGGGATGAGCTGGGCATGGACATTGACAATATCGACCCGGCCCGGATTCAACTACTGGGCATACCGGGCGGGCAATTGCCTTATTACTCTGAAGCCCCGAGAACAGATGACCTGGCAGAATTGCCCATCTGGGTATCAGGAGGCAGCGACGGCAGTTTTGATAATGGGGATTATCTGGTATTCTATGGCCAGGGAGCCAGCATATGGGCTTACGATGAGGCCGAACGGAAGTTCTTCTGGCAACAGAACCCCTATGATAGGGCCAATTACTACTTTATAAAGGTAGGCAGCAACAACGGGCAGCGCATTACAGAGCAATCTTCACTGAGCAATACGGCCTACACCACTTCCACTTACAACAACCGCAGCGTCTTTGAGCCCGAAGAAATCAACATCTTTCACGAGTGGTCCAAGACACAGGGTGCTGGCAAGGCATGGTTTGGCGACCACTTTAAAGTAGCCCGGGAATATACTTACCCGGACCTGTTCCAGTTTGACAACCTCGTACAAACCGAGCCCGTCTATGTGGATGCCCGGCTTGCCTTGCGTGCCCGGATCCGCTCTTCCTTCCTAATGGATGTGGCAGGTCAAACCCTGGAAAGCAACCTGGCAGATTCCACCCCAGCCATTAACACCTCCTCTGACAACACGTCTCAGTATGCCCGCTACGCCAGAATATCGGATTCTATTTTTGTGAACACCAATAGCAGCGACGTCACCTTGCGTTACCCCTTCCCACAGGGCAACGGTGATAACAGTGAAGGATGGGTCGATTGGGTACAATTTAATGTACGGTGCAATTTGATCTACAGCTTTACCGGCGCTCAAACGGCATTCCGCGACATCGAAACCCTGAATTATCCTTCCTCCACTTTTGAGCTGCAGAATGCCAGTGAGAACCTGCAGGTGTGGGACGTAACGGCACCTTTGCAGCCGCGGGCGCAACAGTACAGCCTCTCCGGCAACATCCTGCGCTTTGGTGTGGAAACCGGCAGCTTACGCGAGTTCGTGGCTTTTGACCCTGCTGGCACTCTGTTCGTGCCCGAAGCGATTGGAGAAGTACCGAATCAGAACGTACATGGAATTACCGATGCGGATTTGGTTATTATTTACCACCCGGATTTTGAGGCGGGAGCCTTGCGCCTGGCTGAACACCGGGCAGATTTTAACAACATCTCCATAGAGCTGGTCACGCCGGAACAAATTTTCAATGAATTCGGCGGAGGCCGGGCAGAACCTACAGCGATCCGAGACTTTTGCCGCATGCTTTACGACCGCTCCGATAAGTTCAAATACCTGCTCCTGGTAGGAGATGCCTCCTTTGACAACCGGGATATTTATGAGCTGGGCGGCAACTTTGTGCCCTCCTATCAGGATGACAGCCTGCACCCGGTTTTTGCTTACCCTACGGATGACCTCTACGCGGTGCTTTATGGCAGCAGCTCCAATGACCCGCTGCGGGGCGACCTGAATATTTCGGTCGGCCGGCTACCCGTAAAATCCAATCAGGAACTGGAAGGCATCGTCGACAAAATTGTACACTACGACGAAAGTGCAAGTACCCTTGGAGACTGGCGAAATCAGCTGGTTTTTGTAGCCGATGACGGAGATACGAATACGCATCAACGGGACGCAGATGACGTCGCAGAAGCGGTTCAGGCTCAGGCACCGTTCATGAACCTCGAAAAAATTTATCTGGATGCATTCCCCGAAGAGTCTACGCCCGGTGGAGAGCGCTACCCACTGGCTACCGAACAGCTCAACCGGTCTGTCTTCAAAGGTGCATTTGCCGTGACCTACCTGGGTCATGGTGGCCCCAAAGGCTGGGCACAGGAGCGGGTGCTTAATATTTCAGACATCCTCGGCTGGGACAATAAAAACAACATGCCCATCTTCATCACTGCTACCTGTACCTTTACTGGATTTGACGACCCCTCCTTCGTTTCTGCAGGAGAAGAAGTGCTGCTCAACCCGCGGGGAGGAGCGCCAGCTTTAATGACTACCGTACGCCCTGTTTTCACAGGGGGAAATAAGCGCCTGACGGCCAATGCGATGGAATATATCCTGTCAAAGTCGGAGGAAGGGCTGCCCTACACGGTGGGAGAAGCTTATCTGCTCGGAAAAAACCAAACAGACGATACAGATAACACCCGAAAGTTCACCCTCATCGGCGACCCGTCAATGCCTTTGGCGCTGCCCAGGTACAACGTAGCCACTACATCCGTCAATGGCGTGCCGCTCAACCCACAGGATTCTTTGCGAAGCGATACCCTGCGGGCACTGCAAAAAGTAACGATTGCAGGAGTCGTACTGGATAATAACGGGAATGTGGATACCGACTTCAACGGCATCGTCTACCCCACCCTGTTCGACAAAGCGCAAATCGTCAGCACTCTGGGGCAGGGCGAGAATAGCGTATTCAATTACCGTATTCAGAATAATGTGATTTTCCGGGGCCGGGCGTCGGTCGCTAACGGGCAGTTTGAATTCACCTTTGTAGTGCCTAAAGATATCAACTACGAACTGGGCAGCGGCAAAATCAGCTACTATGCAGCCGATGAAAGCCGGATGCTCGATGCCGCCGGGTCTTACGAAGCCATTCAGATCGGCGGGACCGACCCTAATGCCATAGCCGACGATATGGGGCCACAGGTGGAAGTCTATATGAACACAGAAGACTTTGTATTTGGCAGCGTGGTAGACCCCAAACCGACCCTGCTGGTGAAGCTTAGCGATGATAACGGCATCAACGTGGTAGGCAACAGTATCGGGCACGATCTGGAAGGCGTGCTGAATGAAGACACCCAAAATGCACTGCTTCTCAACGACTTTTACGAGTCGGAGCTCGATGACTACACCAGGGGGACCGTTCGCTACCCGATGAATGAACTGCCGGAGGGCCGTCACCGCATTGAGGTCAAAGCCTGGGATGTGGCCAATAATTCCGCGACGGGCTATACGGAATTTGTCGTCGCCGGATCAGGAGAGGTCGCCCTGCAGCATGTACTCAACTACCCCAACCCGTTTACCGACCGCACCTGCTTTCAGTTTGACCACAACCTGGCCAATCAGGAAGTCGACGTGCTGATTCAAATCTATACCGTTGCCGGCCGCCTGGTCAAAACCCTGCAGCAAACGATGGTCACCGATGGTGCCCTGCGGCAGGACGACTGCATTGAGTGGGATGGCCGGGACGACTTCGGCGATCAGCTGGCCCGGGGCGTTTACTTGTACAAGGTAAAGGTAAGGGCACTTGGCACCGGCTTGCAGGCACGCACCGGCGAGAGCGAGTTCGAGAAGCTCGTAATTTTGAAGTAATTTGCAATATGTTAATTTTTTTAACTCCTGTAATGCAACCTTTGGTATACCGTTTGTAGTATGTATTTCAGTGAGACCCGATCCTCCCATGATAAGGTCTTGTCAGAAACACCCCCTACTAGTCTACAAACTTGTATATTTGCAACATCAATTGGAAAAACCGTGAGCGTCTCATGAAAAATTTACTCTTTAAACAACTCCTTCTGCCCGTAGCGGCCCTGTTTATTTTCGTTGGGCAAGCGGACGCACAGTGCTACGAAGAAGAAGGCAGGTTCTACAACCTTGACGGTACACCTTGTACGAATACCGTTGTTTCTGCTGTCCCGTTCCTGCGTATCGTAGCGGATGCCCGCTCGGGCGCGATGGGCGATGCAGGGATTGCCATATCTCCGGATGCCAACGCCATCCACTTTAATGCATCCAAGCTGGTCTTTGCCGAAGAAACCTTCGCGATGTCAGCAACTTATACGCCCTGGCTGCAAAACCTGGGGCTGAATGATGTCTACCTTGCTTATCTGACCGGCTTTTATAAGCTGGATGATTTGCAGACGCTCGGCTTTGGGCTGCGTTATTTCTCCCTGGGCAGCATTCAGTTTACGGACCAAAATGGCGAGCCCCTGGCAATCGGCCAACCGAACGAATTTGAAGTTTCTGCTGCTTATGCCCGTAAACTGACAGACAACTTCTCTGCCTCCCTTACGGGTAAGTTCATCTACTCCAACCTTGCTGCCGGTCAGCAGGTGGAAGGTGGCGAAACCATTGAGCCTGGCGTTGCCGGGGCTGCTGACGTAGCCTTTACCTACCGCACAGATATTGACACCGACCGCGGTGATTCAGAGCTTATGGTAGGGTTGGCATTGACCAATATCGGGTCGCGTATTACTTACACCAACTCTGTTGTGCGGGACTTTCTACCTGCCAACTTTGGCCTGGGCGCCGCTTACACGATGGAGCTGGACGAGTACAACAAACTGACGCTGACTGCCGATGTCAATAAACTGATGGTTCCTACCCCTTGTCAGGGAGATGGTTGTGATGAAACCGGCGAAATCGGTATCGATGATTACCGGGAGCAATCTTCCATCAGTGGTATTTTCTCTTCCTTCAGCGATGCGCCGGAAGGATTACGGGAAGAGCTCACGGAGCTGATGTACTCCTTCGGTGTTGAGTATTGGTATGATAATCAGTTTGCCGTTCGTGCAGGTTATTTCAATGAACACCTTCAGAAAGGTGGACGCAAGTACCTGACGGTAGGGTTGGGCCTGAAGTACAATATTTTTGGCCTGAACTTTTCTTACCTCGTACCGACCACCAATCAGCGGAACCCGTTGGACAATACCCTGCGGTTCTCTCTGCTGTTTGACTTTGGTTCAATGGGCGAACTCGAATAAGCAGCAAGGCTAACAAGAAAAACAAAGCCCGGCACTTCACATGGAGTACCGGGCTTTTTGTTTTTGCTGCAGGCCTGTAAGCCGGATTCTGTATCCCGGTTGTACCGGGACCTCTGTCATTTATCTAGCCCTGCCCTCACGAGCAGGGTCGAGCTGCCTACCCCTCCCGAATCACCGGAGTGAGCTGAGCGAGCAACTCAGCCGGGCGTATGCCCGATCGGGATGTACGTGACATTTCAACCCACGAGGTTTACCCCTCCGCTTTGTTGCCAAAGCAGAGCGTGCGCTCTTACCGCACGTTTTCACCCTTGCCCTCCGAAGCCTCGGCGAAGGCGGGCTTGCCCACCTGCCAACAGCTACGGTATAGGCGGTATAGCTTTCTGTGGCACTTTCTGTCCCCGGCGTAAGCCGAAGCCCACCCGTTAGGTGGCGTGGCGCTCTACGTTGTCCGGACTTTCCTCACCTGCCGGGCGTACCCGGCAACCGCGACAGAGCAGCCGGCAGCAGCGGGCAATGTACAACTTTTTCCTTAATGCTATGCCTTCCAGGGCGACAGCAGGTCTGCGATCTTGCGGTCATTGCTCAAACGGGGGACTTTGTTCTGCCCGCCCAGCTTGCCCTGCGTTTTCATATAATTTCGAAAGGCATCCTTTTGCATGACCTGAATTTTGAGTGCCCGAAGGATATTCCCATCGATCAGGTCCTGGTAATAGATATTCTGTTGCACCATTTCCCGGTCCAGATCGGCAGCAAACTGCTCCACGTCATCCGGGGCTTCCTGAAACTCCACGAACCACTCATGGTAAGGGGTACCACCCTCAGGCGGGCTCACCTGCGGAGCCACGGTGTATTCTACCACCCGCACCTGATGCCGGGCCGCTGCAGCATTCATGGCTTCTTCCACTTCCTTGCCGATAACGTGTTCGCCAAAAGCCGAGATATAATGCTTCACCCGGCCAGAAACCACAAGACGGTAAGGGTCTTTGGAAACAAACTGCACGGTGTCGCCGATATTATAGCCCCAAAGCCCGGCATTATTATTAATGATGAGTACGTAGTTCACGCCTACTTCTACCTCATCCAGCCAAAGGCGGCGCGGATGGTCGCTATGGATGTCCTCCAACGGGATAAATTCAAAGAAAATACCGGAGTCAGCATTGAGCAAAAGCCCGGGCTCCGTTTGCGAATCCTGGAAAGCGATGAACCCTTCGGATGCCGGATAGGTCTCCACACTGTCTATGCGCTCACCCACCAGGTTCTCCAGGGCTGCACGGTAAGGCTCAAAATTGACGCCACCGTAAACAAACATGGAGTAATTGGGGAATACCTCCTTCACAGTGCGCTTGCCCGTGCGCTCCAGCAGGCGCTCGTAGTACATCTGCACCCATGGCGGAATACCGCTGATGAGGCGCATGTCTGCCTGCATGGTTTCGTCTATAATCCGCTCCAGTTTTTCTTCCCACTCCTCTATGCAGTTGGTCTTGTAGCCCGGCAGCTGATTGGTGCGCAGCCAACCAGGCACTTCATGGTTGACGATGCCGGAAAGCCGACCGGTAGGAATGCCCCCCACCTCTTCCAGCTCCGGGCTGCCGGACAGAAAAATCATTTTGCCATCCAGAAAGCGACCATTGCCGGTGCGGGCATAGTAGTTGAACAGGGCATTGCGGGCAGACCCGAAGTGGTTGGGCATGCTGTCTTTGGTCAGCGGAATGTACTTGACGCCGGAAGTCGTGCCGGAGGTTTTGGCAAAATACTTGGGCAAGCCCGGCCAGAGCACGTCCTTTTCCCCCTGCTTAATGCGTTCCACGTAAGGCTTTAAAGCCTCGTAGTCCCGTACCGGCACCTGATCACGGAAAGCCTCATAAGGCATTCCCGCCTTCAGCTGATGGTCGCGCCCAAAACGCGTATGCTGCCCCTTGGCGAGCAGTTGATGACAGACCTTGCGCTGAGCGCCTACAGCATCCGCAGACCAGCGGTCGATATCGCGGGCAATTTTTTTTGCAAATGGTTTGAGAAGGAAGGACTTAAACCCCATACGTATCAGAATTTCCTGCAAAGGTAGTACAAATCAGAAAGGGCACAGCCTGTGCCGCACCCTTTCAAGATATAACTATGCGAATTTTTCTTACTCTCTTAAATCCTCAACGTAGTAGTCAGGATAATCAGCTTTATTGAAGGCAAAGTGCCCGGCGGGGAAGCGCTTGTTCGGGACAAGGCTGTCCAGGCTGAGTTTATAGCGGGACCCATCCCGGCCAAAAGCCGTCACGCTGACTACATCCTTGCTTGCTTTGCTGACGTTCATGCGCAGCTTGGTATACTCCGCATTGCGGTCCATAGGCTTAAACTCAATCTGCTGAACGACCTGCCCGGCTTCCCGGGCTTCACCGGTAATGAAGTAGGCAAAATCGCCATGATCATAGAAATTGAGCAGGGACTCCGGCGAAAGGACCATGCCCCCCATCTCCGCCTCATCAGGCATATTGTTGATTTGAACCTCCTTATTGTGGTCGAAAATCATCCACAGCGTTTCCCCATCGGAAATGACGGTCTGACTCGCCATGCTCATACGGAATTTATCGCCCTGCTTGGCAATTTTCCCTTTTTGGGATTCGGTAGGCTCCTCCGGGAACGTGATATCAAGTGTAAAATCGGCTCCCAGGGATTCCAGGCTCTCGAAGCGCTGCCGGATTTCATCCAGAATGGCTTTGGCGCGCGGGTCAGAATCTTCGGCACTGCTTACTGTATTGTCCTGGGCGAAAGCCGGCAGGAGATAAGCCAGGAATGCGGCGGAAAAGAGCAATTTCTTCATGTATGTATGTCTTGTGGTTTGTCCTTAAACGGGCAAATTACGCCGTTTATTGACCGCCTAACAAGACCATTGGGGTTAAAGTTTTTTTAAAGGTGCCCCCGCCGGTGGTGAGTAGCCGGCGCGAGCAATGTGCTGTTGCTCCTTCCCGCATGCAGTTTTTTCTTTTCTGCAACCTTTTGCCCTGTGCCGCGTTTAGGACTATGCCCATCAATCATACCATCATTTACTCAAGGATATATTTAACCCGAATGGAGCGTTCCACATCTCTACAGGAGCAGGGCGTCGTTGATGCACTAGCTCAAAAACTAAAAAAGCACGGCTTTGACTGGCTGCCCAGGCTGCATCAGTTCAGGCAGAGCTCAAAGAATGGGTTCAGCTGCCTGATTTTGTCCTCCAGCCCGGCCAATTCGGGTAGTATTATGGAAGCGCATGTAGGGCTGCGCATGGATGATGTAGAGAACCTGGCCTTTCCGTTCACCAATGGGCTCCCGGGGTTTCAGCCAGACAGCATGACCCTCGTCACTCCAATGGCCAGGCTTTACGATCAGCGTTTCCAGCGGCTAAACGTCAAGGATGAGAAAGACCAGGAAGCAGCTGCACTACTGTTCGGCACTCAACTGGAAGAAGCCGGCTTGCCCTTTATCGAAGCATACAGCACCCTTGCTGCACTTGACTTGCTCTTTAACGAAGCACCTGAGGAGCCACTCGCCCTCGTCCACAATCAAATCAACCGTTGTTTTCGGGGCATAGTCCTGGCAAGACTAACCCACCGGCCAGATTTTGAAGACATCGTTCGAGCCTATACCGCAGCATTGGAAGGCCGCTTATTTGCACCCGCTCCCACCTTTTCCAAGTTTGAAAGGCTGGCTGCATTCCTCCGGCATTATTCTATGAATTAAGCCTGTCCCTTCTACCAGAAGTTACAAACCCTGAGCCAGCACCGGGCTCAAAAACAATTCCGGCACTTTCCAGTTTAAAGGGTACAATTTGCAAACGCTACCTTATGCTTGTAGAAGATCAGAATATCATCACTATTGCCTACGATTTGCGGGAAGGCCATGCTAAAGGCCCTTTGCTGGAGCGCATGGACCCCAACTGGCCATTCAAGTTTTACTTCGGGAGCGGAAAGTTGCTTCCTGCCTTTGAGGAACAACTCAGAGGGCTTGAAGAAGGTGAAAGCTTCGAATTCACGCTCACTCCGGAAGAAGCCTACGGCCCGGTGGAAGAAGGGAATATTATTGAAGTGCCGCGGTCCGCATTTCAGGGGCTGGGCGATAACGTCCTTATTGCCGGTAACTATGTCACCCTGACGGACGACCTTGGCGATGCCCACAACGGAAAGATTTTATCCTGGACAGCAGAAAAAGTAAGGGTAGATTTCAATCATGAAATGGCTGGCCGCACGCTTCACTTCTCCGGCGTGGTACTTCACGTCCGTGAGGCGACTCTTGACGAGCACATTCGCAAGAATTATATTGAGGAAGACGGCGTCAGAAACTAATCTCAAAAACACGAACGCAGCTCATGCCAACTACGCTTACCAATACACCTGTACGAAAAAAAACAGAGCAATTGCTCAACGGGCTTTGCAGCGGCCTGTACGAGCGGGAGCAGTCCATCAAACTTGCCCTGCTTAGTGCGGTGGCAGGTGAAAGCATCTTTTTACTCGGCCCTCCGGGAGTTGGCAAAAGCCTCATTGCCCGCAGGCTCAAATACGCTTTCCGCGATGGTACAAGCTTCGAGTACCTCATGAGCAAGTTTAGCACGCCCGACGAGATTTTTGGCCCGGTGTCTATTAAAAAACTAAAGGAAGAGGACCGGTACGAGCGCCAAACCAAAAATTACCTGCCCAGTGCTAATATTGTCTTCCTGGACGAAATCTGGAAAGCCGGGCCTGCAATTCAGAATGCCCTGCTCACGATTCTCAATGAGAAAATCTACCGCAACGGAGGTGAAGACTACAAAGTAGACATCCGCGGCATTATCACCGCCTCCAACGAGCTGCCTCCGGGCAACAGCAGCCTCGACCCGATCTGGGACCGCTTTCTCATCAGGCTGGAAATGGGCAACATCCGGCAGTTTAAGAACTTCCTGAACATGATCACGGACACGAAAGATGTGTACGAAGATGATGTGCCGGAAGACGTAAAGCTCACCGTAAACGAACTGGAGGCATGGAGCAAGGAAATTGATGCCATAGAAGTCCCTGCGGAGGTTCTAAACACCATACAGGTTGTCAAAATCAAGATTGAAGAGCACAATGCCCGGTCTGCGGGCGCTGACCGTCTGATCGATGTGCACGACCGGCGCTGGAAGAAGATTGTTCGCCTCCTGCGTACTTCCGCCTTTCTTAATGGCCGAAGTAAGGTCGACCTGATGGATTGCTTCCTGATGGTGCATTGCCTTTGGAGCCAGCCCCAGCAGACCGACAAAATCCGGGAGATCGTAACGGAGGCCATCCGCCGCCATGGCTATACAATGGCCGTCAACCTGCAAATGATCAAACGGGAAACCCATGATTTCGAGGAGGATGTGGACCGGGAAATCCGGGTGCGCCATACCGTTACCGAAGAACAACTGCAGCCGATCAAAGATGAGTACTACGAGCTCGTTAAGGAAGACGACAAATTTGATGGCGTGCTTCTCAGTGTGAAGCAGTTCAACCAGCTGCAACTGGACACCCCGCAAGTGACCAACTTTTATGACCGCGAATTCAACCTCGTCAACCGGCTGAAAGCCCAGAAAAGCAGCCAGCAATTCACCGTTGAAGTATTCTACAACTCTGAGCGCTATGCTTACCCCCTACGTACGCGCAAGGCAGAGCGGACTGAGGTGATCACCAAAAAGCCGCATCATATTGTACAACAGCACTGGGACGAGCGCCACCAACGCCTCATGGCCTACATCACGCAGCAGGAAGAGAAAATACATTCTCATGCACCTGATGAGCTCAACCATCTGCAGGATAACCTCTTCGTGCACAAAGACCACAGTGAGGTGGTAACCCGTAACCTGGAGGAAGTGCGTGAAGCCCTGGAACAGCTAAAGCTGCGCCTGGAAAAAGTCCAGTACGCCTACACTAATATCTAGACACGGGGCTGATCTTTTGCGCCTTCAGAGTCGTTAACAGCCAGTTGCGTTCTGCCAGTGGTTTCGTCTCTTCTATTTCCCGGATAAGCTTCTCCTTTTTCTGGTCTGAATTGACCTTTAGGATTTGGTGAAGGAGTTTACAGAAGTTGAGGCAGGTTTGCTGATAGGTGCTGGAAAGATTGGTATCCCTTTTCAGATAGATGGTAAAGGAGGCCAGCCGGGCCAGGAGGGATTCTTCCTCGTTGAGTTCGTAGAAGGTCTTAATCATGATCATTCTCGTCCCCAGGTTATAGTAAGGGTCTGAAAACGACAAGTGCTGAATATGATCCAGCACTTCATTGTACAGGCCTTTCGTGAAGTACAGCTCGGCCAGGTTAAAGTGGAATGCATCTTCATAAAATTCTGGCTGCAACTCCTCTTTATACCGGTTTATGAACTCCTCCACCCAGTCATAGCGGTGCTGCAATAGTCCCATTTTAACCACATTGGTATAAGTCCAATGGGACAAGTAGCCATTCGTATGCAGGTATTTATGCCGGATGCCTTCGTCGTAGAGGTTCAGTACGATAGTAGAATAGCTGTTTTCCCCCTTCCTGATCTTCCTTGCACAGAAGTTAATCGCATACAGATAAATCTCTTTAATTTCATCGTGCTCGATGCGCTGCTCGTACTTTTCCAGATAAGCCAGTAAATTCTGAAAGTGCAGCCCATTCTCCTCCTCCCCTGTGACGATCGCCTTATAAATGCTTAGATAAATCAGGATCAGAGGGTACTTCGGCGGGTCTTTATACAGGTCTTCTATCAGATTAGTCGTCACTTTGGACAGCTCGAACTTACCATTGACGACCAGCTGCCAGCTGATCAGGGCGCAAGAGTACTGCAGCACCCTTGTGTAATAATAGAGGTTCAGTTTTTGATAAACCTCCTGCATGATAGGATCTCCCCGGCGTACCTTCTGATTGGAAAAGTGGAACATTTTCACCTCCGCCAGCCGGAACTGCCTGGACAAGTGAACTGCAGAAATTTTATTGTCATCTTTACCAAGCTGCTTTTCGAGCTTGCGGAGCAGGAAGTCGTAGTGTTTGGAAAGCTTACGGTCAGACAATTCCCAGAGCTGATCTTTCACAGACTCAAAATCATCCTTTAGGAATTTTTCCACGGATAAGAACTGCTCGGCCAGCTTAAGCAGGTAATTCATAAGCGTACCCATCCGCTGAGTGTCGAACGGCTGCCCGGGGAAGCAATGCCGGTATACTTCGGCTTTTGTAATGGATTCGCTGCCCCTAAGCTGATAAACACTCTGCCCGAGCCTGATCACATCGGTATTGGTATTGAAATACGGAGATTCAACAAAGGTGAGGAACCTTTTCCAGTCCGATGTATTAAATGTTAAAAGTAATTGTCCTAATTTACTGGTATACACAACCGCGATCTTTTTTTATTTTTGTTTGAGCCCCTCCTTCATTCCAAGCCTCAACCCAAAAAAACAAATGATCCACATAATAAAAAATTAACATATAAACAACACAAAACATACATAATCAACACTTTAGACATCTACCCAAAAACTAATTAATCATTTGCAGCTGGAATCTAGCTGAAAAATAGCAAAAAATGTACTTGTTAACCGGTTTTTCCCACTCTATATTTGTAAGCGTAAAGAAAAAACGACATCCTGTGAAGTTTCCAAAAACACATATCAAAACAGTCTTGGGCATTGCCTGCTCCCTCCTGGCATTTTTGCCGGTCCAAGGTCAGCAGCTTTACCCCGGAGATGTTTCTGGTAATGGTTTTGTGGATCATCAGGATGTTTTGTTCTGGGCCTATGCCCGGGGTACAGAAGGTGCTCCACGCCCAAATGCTACTACAACATTTGAAGCGCAGGACATTGATTTGACAGGCTGGTCAGGTACTTATCCCGGAACAGAACGCAGCTTTGCCTATGCAGATTGCAATGGCGACGGAAAGGTGGATGACAGCGACTTACTGGTTATTGAGAGTAATTACTATAGTGCGGTCGATGGGCCTTATCAGCCTGATCCATTTCAAACCGGCGCATCCAGTATCGGAAGTCAGCTCGTACTTGGCGACAGCGCTTCTATTGATGTCACGCCCGGAGAGTTGGCGGTAATACCTTTCAACCTTGCCACACAGGAAACTCAGGATATAGAGCTTGGCTACATGGGATTTCAGCTCAATTATGGTTTGTCACTTGTAGCAGAAACGCCTGCCGGAGACCCGGCTATCGAGTTAAACTTCGATGTAGATGGCAATGAGTGGTTGATGGAAGCAGAGCAGGGCGTAGAGGTTTTCGTTTATCATCATGAGAACCTGGGTTACTCCGATATTGCGCTTTACATGGGCAGTCCGGGTGATTATGTGGTAGGGACTGGTGCGATAGCTGAGTTTAGTATTGTTGTGGAAGAAGTGATTTTCGGTTTGCAAAGCGTCAACATCGATATTCCAGTTATTCTCAATGGTGGATTCAAGCGTTCCGGATTTGTTTCCAGCCAGGGCATCACGCTTAATCTGGTCGGCAAGCCTGTAAGCACGGATGAGCAAATGCTTCCTTTAGATGCTGTAATGGTCTTCCCGAATCCAGTCAACACAGGTGTGCTGCACGCACAGCTCCGCAGTGATCAGCCGGGAATGATCAAACAAATGGAACTCTTCGACCAAGCTGGGCGCCTTGTTGACAGCTATGCCCCCAACGCACGCAGTGGGCAACTCAATGCAAGCGCACTTCCTGCAGGACTTTACCTGTTGAAAGTGAAGACGGACAGGGGCTTGCAGGTGATGAAGATACAAGCAACACGATGAAATACTACAGGTGCAAACGAGCACCTGATGATATACAAAAGAGAGCTTTGAGAGACTATCCGATTCTCATAATAAGGGGGGCTGGGAAGCCAGCTCCTTTTTTTGAGCCGGATCCGAACTAACTTAGTTTTACACGCTTCTTGTTTAAAATACTCTCCGGCACAATCCGGAGAGTACTTTTCAGGAAATCTGATACCTTTTTGGAACCTACCCCACTGTTTTTACCCTTTTCGGTTCCAAAATACCTAAGAATAGACTGTTTAAACCTGGAAACTTAGACATTTGATTAGCTGGCCCCAAGAGGGTCAGCTTTTTTTTTGCCCCCACTTTACCCTTACTGATAATACCCTTATCTTCCCTCCTGTCCCAATACCCAAACTACCACAAAGCATGAAGTATTCTTTTTTTCTTGGAGCACTCCTCCTGCTGACTCATCTCGCATTGGGGCAACAACGCTGGGCTATAGGGGGAGTCACAGGGACCACCGTCCTTCAGGGAGATTTGTCTGGCTCCAGGTTTGGCGACTTCGACAAAATGGGTGTGGTTGCAGGTGGACAGTTGCGTTACCAGTTCCAGCCTCATTTCGCCCTTAGGCTTCAGGGCGTCTCAGGCGACCTAGTTGGCAATGACAGGAACAACAGAGGTATCGCATTCCGCACGCTGTTTACAGAAGGCAGCACCTTACTGGAGTGGCACTTCCTGCAGCACGAATACCATACTTCAAGGTGGTCTCCCTATCTTGGGCTGGGCATTGGGCTAATCTTTTTTGAACCAAGAGTTGATTTTCTTACAAACCGGCCGGAGGGTAGTCTTCCTGCAGGTGCAGAGGCTGATATACAGGCCGACAAAGGGAGTCCGCAGTGGGTTATTCCCGGTTGCCTGGGGTTTAATTTTGCCATGAATGATCACTGGGAACTAGGGGCCGAAGCGAACCTGCGCGCCAGCTTTTCTGATTACCTGGATGGGGTCAGCCAGGCTGCCAATCCGGAATTCAGCGACTGGTACTTAACCACTACCCTGTCACTGACCTACACCTGGGGCGAAACAGACCGCGATGGGGATGGAATACCAGATGAATCCGACCGTTGCCCGGACCAGTTTGGAAATGCAAAATTCCAGGGATGCCCGGACACCGATAATGACGGTATACCCGACCCTGATGATGCCTGCCCCAATCAGTCCGGTTATCTTGACGGATGCCCCGATAGTGATACAGATGGAGTACCGGATTTCATTGATCAGTGCCCCTACCGCCCGGGGCCACCGCAGCAGGCGGGGTGTCCGAATACGGATACCGATGCCGATGGTGTGCCGGATGAAGAAGATAAATGCCCGGAACGCCCCGGGCCATCGTCAAGAGCGGGGTGCCCACCGGAAGATATCGACCACGATGGCATTACCGATGAGCACGATCAATGCCCTAAAATAGCAGGCACAAGAGCTCATTTCGGATGCCCTCCGCTCTCCCCTCCTGAAGCTTACACCCTGGAAAGCCTCTATTTTCCAGAAGGAGATACTCAGCTCAACCAAAGCCAGCAGCAATACCTGCGCGAAGTAGCCAGCAAGTTGATGGCACAAACCGGCCAATTGCTCCTGTTGCAAGGTGTAGCAACGGGATCGGAAGGTCTGGCAATTGCCCGAAGCCGCACTGAGCAAGCCTATAATTACCTCTTATCCTGGGGTGTTAGCAAAAGCCGCATCAACTACGGTGTTTACCTCATTACCCCCCAAGCTGGAAGCGAAACAGCAGCCCGAAGAGTGAGCCTGCAATTCATCAAAGAATAGCGTGCACTGAACCAATCAAAAACTCATACTGTTTCTTTCCATCAAAACAGCGTATATGCCACTAAAACCTAATCAGCGTTCCAGAGCCCAGGAATCACGGGCAGCTATCCAACGGCTTTATATTGCCATGCGCCATCTCTTTATCCGGGGGAATTACAAACCTCTGGGTGTTTCCGGCGAAGCCATTATTGAGGCACTTACACAGTTGCGGCCGGAGATTTACGGCTCTATTAATGACCCTGAGCGAGTGGAACTTGATGGGCTGCTGTATGTCTTTCAACGATTGCCCAGGGGCATTGAGGAATGCCGGTACATCAAACTCATTTCCCGGGAAGGATTTGAGGATAGCAATTTCGAACCCATCGTCCCCAGCAAGCGCCGCCGCAACAGCTACCGGATTGACGACGCACAGATGTACATCGAGATGACCAGGGGGCGAAGCGATATCTATGACATCCTCACTCATCTGACCTTCATGTATATTGAAGCTGAAAAGATCAGGCGCAACAGTGAAGACCATAGACAGCGTAAACGCCGCGAATGGGAAATGCTGGAGAAAATTGTAACCAAGGAGGAAAGAGGAGAAGAATACAACAAAGAAATTGCTTATACCTACCTCAGCACCCTGCTGGGCCGCACCTACGAAGAGACCGTGGATGCCTGCCAGCGTTTCTCGAGCGCGTCAGATGTCAACAGCGTTTTCCACATCACCTACTGGCTGGGCAAGCTCGCCACCGAAGAAGCTATGGATGAAGGCGACCGGGAAATCAGCTTCTCCTCCGCACTTCGCGAAAAAATCGGCCACCACTATTACGGTGACCTCTGGGCCCGAAATGTCAAGTCGGCACTATTGGAGCGCAACCTGCTCAGCCGCCCGATCCATATTATTAGTGCCAATCTGCATAGCGTAATGAACACCCTCTATGCCAAGGCTGCACTACGCACGAAGAATGAAATTGAAGACCTTGCCCGGGAGCTGAGTGAGCCCGTCAACAAAGAAATGCGCCAGCGCGTACAAAAATATGCCGTACGCAATGGAATGATACAGATTGATGACACCAGCGGTACCAACATATCAGTACAAATTATTGATACCGCGCAGCTCAACCTCTCCGGACTGCCTGCTGAATTGAAAAAAGACGAATCACACATCTCCAGCGAAAAGCCGGTTATCCTGGTGATGGATTATGCGTTTGGCGAACAGGCCTACGAGACGATGGACGAGCTCCTGAAGCCCTTCGAAAAAGAAAACGGTGAGGAATTCCCCCTAAATGTACAATCGATTTCCATCATGGGAAAGGCCGGTATTTTGGAAGGCGGCAAGGGGGACATTATGATCCCGGATGCCCACGTTTTTGAAGGGACTGCCGACAACTACCCTATTGAAAATGAGCTAAGCCCGGAGGACTTTCAGGGCAGAGGGCTACGTGTCTTCTCCGGGCCAATGATCACCGTGATGGGCACATCGCTCCAAAACCGGGATATACTGAGATACTTTCTAAAATCCTCCTGGAAAGCAGCTGGCCTGGAAATGGAGGGCGCTCATTACCAAAAAGCGATACAGGCTGCCTCGAAAATCCGAAAAAGCATCAATGAGCAAGTCTCTTTACGGTATGCTTACTACGCTTCAGATAACCCGTTGATCTCCGGGCAAACCCTGGCTTCAGGCAGTCTCGGTGCGGATGGGGTCAAACCCACCTATCTTATTACCATTCAATTCTTAAACCGGATTCTGAGCCCGGCACCTGGTCAGCCTGAACCTAAAGATCAGGCTTTGTAACGGCGGCTCCACCAATAAGAGATAGCCCCGACCAGAAGATTTGCAACCCCCATAAGGCTTTCCCCGGGTTGGTCATGAATCAGGACTGCAATCACCCATACACTGATTGCTAAAAAGATGATTTGTACCCAGGGATAGCCGGGGCTGCTGTACCCGACCTTCCCATCACGCCACCGCACCCATAGCAACCCGGCTACAGCCAGCGTGGTAAATAGCTGCAGCACAAAACCACTGTACAAAAAAACCCGGTCAAACGGGCTGCTCAGTACCATAAACAAGCTGATACCAGCCTGCATCCAAACTGCTCGTACTGGTACCCCACTTAGGTTATCCTTTGCAAAAAAGCGCCAGATGGTGAAATCATCAGCCATGGCTCGCACTACTCTTGGGCCTACCCAAATATTCGCACTGATGCTCGAAATCAAAAACAAGGATATGAACAAAGATATCAATTGCCCGCCTGTAGAACCGAAAAGAATGTGCGCAACGATTTTCCCCACCTCAATTTGCCCATCGAGCTGCTGCACGGAGGCCTGGTACAGGAAGCCGGCCTGCAGCAGTACATAAAGCAGACTTACTACCAACGTACCGAGGATAAGCGCTTTGGGAAGATTGACGGCAGGCGTCCTGATTTCTTCTACAATATAGGCAGCCGCATTCCAGCCAGAGAACGAATAGGTCACATAGACCAACCCAACCATAAAGGCAGAGGTGCCAATTTCCAGCTCAAAGGAAGCCTCCGAAAGGGCAGTACCTTCCGGCGCAGGCAACACGAAACAAGCCACAATAAAAACCAACATCAACAGCAACTTCACTGCTGTAGCTCCATTCTGAAAATTGCTGCTCTGCCGGATACTAAAGGAGTGCGCCAGGGAAATCAGCACAATCACGCCTACCGCCAGGAATTCTGGGCTGACCGGCAGAAAATCCTGAGCATACTGCCCCATAGCCATCGCTGCCAGTGCCACCGACGCAGCAAAACCAACCGTAAGCGATACCCATCCGGCAAGGTAGCCTAAAAATGGGTGATAAATATGGTAAAGGAAATTATACTCCCCGCCCGACTTGGGCAGCCGGGTCCCTAATTCTGCATAACTGAAAGCGCCCATCAGGGCGATTAGCCCTCCCAATACCCACAGCAAAAGAACAGACCACACACTATCGATCTTTTCGATTTGCAGCCCAAGGCTGGTGAATACCCCAGTCCCAATCATATTGGCCACGACGATAGCCGCAGCACTTACCCATCCTATTTTCCGACCCTTGGAGGCGTGCATTTTTATTGCGTTCGATATTGAACAATGATCATAGTCCGGTTGCTGTAAACAAATAAAGGTATCAATATTAGCGCCAGCAGACTTACTTGTATTTCATCCATAACGAAATGATAACATATTACCAACCGATGCAATGGTTAACACCCAAAACATCCTCCCTGCTGCACTATCCGGAAGCAGAACACCTTACCTTTAGCTGTCAGCCCCGATTGGCTGCTCGCCATTGGTGCGAATGCAGGGAGGCGCAGGTTTCTCTGTCCCGGACTACTTACTGACCAACGATCTTAAAAACAGTTCACGATGTCCCCACAAAACCTGACTTTCAAAAATTCAGAAGGTGTTTCTCTTTCGGCGCGGCTGGAGCTGCCGGCCCATCAGCATCCGCATACCTATGCCCTGTTTGCCCATTGCTTTACCTGCAGCAAGCAATTCACGGCTGTTCGTAATATCGCCCGGGCATTAACCCTTGAAGGCGTTGGAGTGCTTTCCTTTGACTTCACAGGGCTGGGAGAAAGCGAGGGAGACTTTGCAGATACCAATTTCTCTTCAAATATTGAGGATTTAGTGCAGGCAGCTGCTTTTTTAGCCGATGAATATGAGGCCCCTGCCCTACTGATCGGGCATTCTCTCGGGGGCGCAGCTGTACTACGTGCAGCCCATGAAATTCCCTCCGTACAAGCCGTGGTAACCATTGGTGCGCCGGATGCCCCCGACCACGTGCAGCACTTATTCAGTGAACAAACAGACGCCATAGAAGCTGATGGCCTGGCTGTAGTCAGAATCGCTGATCGCCCCTTTACAGTAAAAAAACAGTTTCTGGAAGATATCCGGACGCATAACCTGGAGCCCTACATCAAGCGGTTAGACCGGGCGCTGCTAGTGCTCCATTCTCCTCAGGATACGATCGTGGGCATCGAAAATGCCAGAAAGATATACGAGGCAGCTATGCACCCTAAAAGCTATATCTCACTGGATGGTGCTGACCATCTGCTCACGGAGAAAAAGGACAGCCGGTATGTTGGAAATGTCATCGCTTCCTGGGCAGAACGCTACCTTGACTTTGAAGAACGCCGCGCACTCCGTTCAGATAAAGATGTTGCAGCCCGGCTGGGGCAGGCAGATGCATTTACTACAGAGATTACCGTACGCAAGCACGGACTGACCGCAGATGAGCCCCCGGAGTTTGGGGGGAATGATTTTGGCCCCTCACCTTACGAGTTTTTGTCGGCTGGTTTGGGTGCCTGTACGGCAATGACGTTGCGCATGTATGCCAAGCGAAAAAAATGGCCTCTGGAAGAGGTGATTGTTCACCTGGAGCATAGTAAGAATCATGCCGAAGACTGCCAGAACCCTGACCAGCCGGACAGCAAGATCGACCATTTTGAGCTCATCCTGGAACTCAACGGCCCGCTTTCTGAAGATCAAAGAGCCCGGATGCTTGAAATTGCTAAAAAATGCCCCGTTCACCGTACGCTACATGAGCCCGTCAAAATAGCCGCGAGACTAAAAAAATAGCGATCTACAAAAGTGCAGAGCCCCGGCACCAAATGGCTACCGGGGCTCTGACATCCAGTTACTGGCTTTTAATGACTGGAATTACCGGAGCAGCGTGATATTGCCCTGACGAGTAAAAACCTGATCGGGCTCGCCTTCCTCTCCGGGACAAACTATTCTCATATAGTACCCGTAAACGTCAGGTGGCAGGTCTTCTCCCCCAAAGAATCCGTCCCAGCACAGATTCTGCATGTCATTGCTGCGGAAAACCTCTTGCCCCCAGCGGTTGTAAATCATAAGTTCTATTTCGGAGAACTGATCCATCACTTCGCTTTGTACGCATACCTGATCATTGTTCTGATCACCGTTCGGTGTGAAGGCATCTGCGATAAAGACCTTGTCCACTTCACAGCGCTCACAGGTCCCTACGTCCACTGTGGTTGTCAGGGTATCCCGGCAGACTTCACCGGTCACAATCACCTGAAAAGTCGATGGGCGCAGTGGTTCTGCATCGGTTATTGCTGCATCAGGATTGGTCAACCGGTCTTCCGGTGTCCATTCATAGGTACAGTTATCACATCCAACGACCTCAAGCGTGGCAAAGTCCCCTGTACAAATTGAGGTGTCACCACCAACAATCGCGAGGTCGAGGGCTTCCACTTCAATTTCTATACTGGCCGTATCCATAGCACAGGCATTTTCCGCTATAGCAAAATAAGATACCAGCCCTGCACGGGTCGGTGTTACCCCAATCACCTCTCCCTCTCCTATGAATACAAAGGCTTCGTCATACCAGGAAATGGTAGCAGCCACATCCTCAGGGTCCAGGGCTGCTTCGAGGCTGGCTTCATCGCCCAGACAAATCAGCAGGGAAGGCGTATTGATTTCCAACATCAAATCTTCAGGTACATATTCCACGACAATCGTATCGCTGCTTACGCAACCCAATTCAACCGGGTTGGCGATGTAAATGCTGGAGCCGGGCTGAGGCATAATTTCTATAGAAATGGCCGTATCAATCACATTCCCCTCCCCATCGGTCCACACTACAGCTTGCCCAAGCGGTGCCAGGGCATTCAGCTGAATGGCAAAGGAATCGCAGACCACCAGGGTGTCCACGGAAGGAATGATTTCAATAGCAGCACTATCAATCGTCACCTGAACCAGTGTGTCAGCAACTACGCCACAACCATTAGTTGCCTCAAAAATGAATGATGCGGTGCCTGCTTCTGCCCCAACGAGCACAAGGCCTTCGTTAATGGCTACCGTATCTCCATTTTCATTCTCCCAAACGAAGGGATAATCGTAGTCGCCCACCGTCACACTAAGCGTGTCATTCAGGCACAGGAGTACCGTATCAGGCAGGCTCGGTGGCAGTACCGGTGGAATCGTATCCACCATTACAGTTACGGTATCTGAAATAATGCAGTCCAGACCGGGAACACTTGCTATGTATTGGCTGATACCTACAGGTGGGGTCACACAAAGCTCACCGCCCGTACCCAACAGCGTACCTTCAAGGTCGGTCCATTCTATGCATTCATCCGGCAAACCGGTAACCGCAGCCGTCAGGCAGGTATCCATTTCTACCGGAGTACATAACAAGACATTTACATCTGGCTGCGCATCGACCGTTTGCTCCGGCACCACGTACACAATCACCTCGGCGGACGTCATGCCGCAGGCGTTGGACGCGCCGAACTCGTAGCAGAACTCGCCGGCCTGGTCGCCCAGGATGATTATCTCGTCATTGGCGACCGGGATCTCCGCGCCGCCGCACACTGACCACGTGTACGGGAAGCCGTAGCCGCTCAGGTCGATCACCGCTTCGTCGCCTACGCACAGCTTCAGCGTGTCCGGCAAAGCGACCGGTGGGGGCGGCGGAAGCGTCTCCACCACAATCGTTACCGTATCGGACGTGATACAGCCCAGACCGGGAACGCCCGCGATGTAGTAGCTCGTGCCTTCAGGCGGCGTCACGCATAGCTCGTTGCCCGTGCCCAAAACGTTGCCGTCAAAGTCCGTCCACTCTATGCAATCGCCCGGCAGGCCCGTTACTGTTGCCGTCAGGCAGGTATCGGTAGCCACTGGCGCGCATAGCTCGATTTCTAAGTCCGGCTGCGCATCGACCGTCTGCTCCGGCACCACGTACACAATCACCTCGGCGGATGTCATGCCGCAGGCGTTGGACGCGCCGAACTCGTAGCAGAACTCGCCGGCCTGGTCGCCCAGGATGATTATCTCGTCATTGGCGACCGGGATCTCCGCGCCGCCGCACACTGACCACGTGTACGGGAAGCCGTAGCCGCTCAGGTCGATCACCGCTTCGTCGCCTACGCACAGCTTCAGCGTGTCCGGCAATGCAACCGGTGGGGGCGGCGGAAGCGTCTCCACCACAATCGTTACCGTATCGGACGTGATGCAGCCCAGACCGGGAACGCCAGCGATGTAGTAGCTCGTGCCTTCAGGCGGCGTCACGCATAGCTCGTTGCCCGTGCCCAAAACGTTGCCGTCAAAGTCCGTCCATTCTATGCAATCGCCCGGCAGGCCCGTTACTGTTGCCGTCAGGCAGGTATCGGTAGCCACTGGCGCGCAGAGCTCGATTTCTAAGTCCGGCTGCGCATCGACCGTCTGCTCCGGCACCACGTACACAATCACCTCGGCGGATGTCATGCCGCAGGCGTTGGACGCGCCGAACTCGTAGCAGAACTCGCCGGCCTGGTCGCCCAGGATGATTATCTCGTCATTGGCGACCGGGATCTCCGCGCCGCCGCACGCTGACCACGTGTACGGGAAGCCGTAGCCGCTCAGGTCGATCACCGCTTCGTCGCCTACGCACAGCTTTAGCGTGTCCGGCAAAGCGACCGGTGGGGGCGGCGGAAGCGTCTCCACCACAATCGTTACCGTATCGGACGTGATGCAGCCCAGCCCGGGAACACCTGCGATGTAGTAGCTCGTGCCTTCCGGGGGCGTCACGCATAGCTCATTGCCCGTGCCCAAAACGTTGCCGTCAAAGTCCGTCCATTCTATGCAATCGCCCGGCAGGCCCGTTACTGTTGCCGTCAGGCAGGTGTCGGTAGCCACTGGCGCGCAGAGCTCGATTTCTAAGTCCGGCTGCGCATCGACCGTCTGCTCCGGCACCACGTACACAATCACCTGGGCGGATGTCATGCCGCAGGCATTGGACGCGCCGAACTCGTAGCAGAACTCGCCGGCCTGGTCGCCCAGGATGATTATCTCGTCATTGGCGACCGGGATCTCCGCGCCGCCGCACACTGACCACGTGTACGGAAAGCCGTAGCCGCTCAGGTCGATCACCGCTTCGTCGCCTACGCACAGCTTCAGTGTGTCCGGCAAAGCGACCGGTGGGGGCGGCGGAAGCGTCTCCACCACAATCGTTACCGTATCGGACGTGATGCAGCCCAGCCCGGGAACGCCCGCGATGTAGTAGCTCGTGCCTTCCGGCGGCGTCACGCATAGCTCATTGCCCGTGCCCAAAACGTTGCCGTCAAAGTCCGTCCACTCTATGCAATCGGCCGGCAGGCCCGTTACTGTTGCCGTCAGGCAGGTATCGGTAGCCACTGGCGCGCAGAGCTCGATTTCTAAGTCCGGCTGCGCATCGACCGTCTGCTCCGGCACCACGTACACAATCACCTCGGCGGATGTCATGCCGCAGGCGTTGGACGCGCCGAACTCGTAGCAGAACTCGCCGGCCTGGTCGCCCAGGATGATAATCTCGTCATTGGCGACCGGGATCTCCGCGCCGCCGCACACTGACCACGTGTACGGGAAGCCGTAGCCGCTCAGGTCGATCAACGCTTCGTCGCCTACGCACAGCTTCAGTGTGTCCGGCAAAGCGACCGGTGGGGGCGGCGGAAGCGTCTCCACCACAATCGTTACCGTATCGGACGTGATGCAGCCCAGCCCGGGAACACCTGCGATGTAGTAGCTCGTGCCTTCAGGCGGCGTCACGCATAGCTCATTGCCCGTGCCCAAAACGTTGCCGTCAAAGTCCGTCCATTCTATGCAATCGCCCGGCAGGCCCGTTACTGTTGCCGTCAGGCAGGTATCGGTAGCCACTGGCGCGCAGAGCTCGATTTCTAAGTCCGGCTGCGCATCGACCGTCTGCTCCGGCACCACGTACACAATCACCTCGGCGGATGTCATGCCGCAGGCGTTGGACGCGCCGAACTCGTAGCAGAACTCGCCGGCCTGGTCGCCCAGGATGATTATCTCGTCATTGGCGACCGGGATCTCCGCGCCGCCGCACGCTGACCACGTGTACGGGAAGCCGTAGCCGCTCAGGTCGATCACCGCTTCGTCGCCTACGCACAGCTTTAGCGTGTCCGGCAAAGCGACCGGTGGGGGCGGCGGAAGCGTCTCCACCACGATCGTTACCGTATCACTCGCGCTACCACATGTCAACTGTGGCGTAATCGCAATATATTGGTTTACGCCCTCCACTGGCAGTACAGACAAGGTAGTCCCTGTACCCAAAACAGCCCCATCTTCACTTGTCCAGGTAATATCGCTATCTGCGAATCCATCCGCAGTGGCAAAGATATCCATGGCAGTGTTGACCGGTCCGCATAAAGCAATGGTAGAGTCTGGTTGTGCCTCTATTACTGGTTCCGGAATAACGTACACAATCACGTCCACTTCCACCGTATCACAGGCATTAGAAGCGTTAAAACTATAACATGCTTCGCCTAAAGCAGTGGCATTAATTTCAATTTCGTTGCTATTTTCCTGAATCAACTGACCATCACAAGCAGACCAGCTGTAAGGGAAACCGTAGCCGCTCAGATCAAATACGGTATCCTGCCCAATACACAGGGTAAGGGTATCCGGCAGTGCAGGAGGCGTCATCGGCAGATTATCCACGATAACCGTTATGGTATCGGGTGTCACGCAAGCAAGGCCCGAAACACTGGCAATGTAATGATTTAAGCCCACGCCCGGTGTTACACAAAGCTCGCCTCCGGTCCCCAGTATATTCCCATCCAGGTCTGACCATTCTATACAGTCATCAGGCAAATCGATGACCGTAGCCGTCAGGCAGGTATCCGGAGCCGGCGCACAAAAGCGCAGGGTATCATTAGGTTGTGCATCAACCTGTTGTTCCGGAACCACATAGACGGTGATTTGCTCTTCAATCGCCCCGCAAGCGTTGGATGCACTGAACCGGAAGCACTGTTCTCCTGCTTCGTTGCCGCTGATTTCAATAGTATTATTATTAACCGGGATTTCCTGCCCTTGGCAGTCCGACCATACATAAGGGTAACCATAGGTACTGAGATCTATGAGGATGTCATTACCCACACAAATCTTCAGCGTATCCGGAAGCCCAGGAGGCAGCGGTGGCACGAAGTCATCCACTACAATAGTCACGGTGTCTGTGGCGGTACCACAAGCTGCACTAATACTGGCGATGTAGTGGCTGGTCCCTGTGGCAGGCAAGACGCTAAGCGTACCTCCTGTACCCAATGCGTCCCCATCTTCGCTAAACCATGCGATGGCATTCTGAGCAAAACCTGGTGCGGTAGCCGTCAAAATTAAACTGTCCGTTACAGGGGCGCATAACTCGATCGTAGTATCCGGCTGGGCGCTGATTTCAGGGGCTGCAATTATAAAAACGATTATCTGCTCTTCTACCTCACCGCAAATATTAGAAGCAGAGAAGGTATAGCAATCTTCTCCTGGTTGGGTACCGGAGATTTGGATTTCGCCATTATTGGTAGCTATAACCTGACCATCACAGCTGGCCCAGGTGTAAGGGTGACTGTAGCTACTCAAATCCAATAGAGTATCCTGGTTGATACAAATGGTCAGTGTATCAGGCAAATCAGGTGGCGGCGGCGGCATCGCTTCCACAACTATGGTAACGGTGTCAGCCGTGATACAATCCAGACCGGGTACATTTGCGATATATTGGCTAGTTCCCTGCGGAGGCGTCACACACAATTCGCTACCGGTCCCTAAAAGGTTTCCACTAAGATCCGTCCATTCTATACAGTCGTTTGGCAGACCAATTACCGTTGCGGCCAGGCAGGTATCCGGTGCGGGTATGCAAAATTGAATAGTATCGTTAGGCTGTGCATCTGCAACTTGTTCAGGTACAACGTATACGGTCACCTCGGCTTCTACCGTGCCGCACTCATTGGAAGCGCTAAACCGGAAACAAGTCTCTCCAACAACATCGCCTGAAACTATAATGCTGTCCCCTGATACCGGAATGGCCTGACCGTCACAATCGGACCAGGTGTAGGGGAATGCATAATCGCTTAGTTCAATAACAGCTTCATCGCCTATACAAAGCTTGAGCGTGTCTGGTAATGCCGGAAGTGCAGGCTCAGTATCCACCTCGATAGTTACGGTATCACTTACCTCACCACAGACAGCAGACAACGTAGCTACATATTGGCTCGTTCCTGCTTCGGCTTGCACCATCACCATTCCACCATTGCCTAAGACAGCGCCATCGGAGGCTGTCCATACAATCATGCTATCAGGATATCCTGTGGCGGTGGCTGTCAGTTCCACCAGATTACCCTGATCCGTAATACACAAGGAAAGTACACCATCAGGCTGTGCATCAATACCCGGAAGCGGGAGTACCGTTACCAGAGCGTTGGTTTGCGTGATGCCTACCGGGCTAAATGCCGTAGCCGTGTAGGTGTAGCTGCCGGGGGATAAGCCACTAATTAGAAGCTCGGAGCCCTGACCCGCTGTTTGGCCCTGCGCATCATTCCACACGATACTGTCGATTAGAATAGTGTCCGGGATAATAGTAGCCATTAGTGTTCCCTCTTCCCCCTCGCAAATTTCAATATCTGGCACGCTGATGGTGTAGTCCGCCTCAGGTGGTGGCAATACCGGGAAGGTGAGGGTATCCGGGCAACCGTTGACTTCGCCTACAACCGTATAAGGAGATGCGAGGTCATCAGCAGCCAATATAAAGGTGTCATTCCCATCGTCATCAACGACAGTGCCATCATTTTGGAACCAGGTGTAAATCGCCTCATCGCTATCGGAAGAAACGGTGATGGTGATTTCATCCTGTCCAAACTGGAAAGCATTCCCATCCACAGACAGATTCAACCCCGGGACGAAATCGATCACCAAGGTATCTGAAAACGATCCACAGTTGGGATCGGTAATATTTAAGACGTAGGTAATGTCTTCTGTAGGTGTAATCACAGGATTGCCAATCGTGGAGTCGCTAAGCCCCGTAGTGGGAGACCAGCTAAATATCAGGTTAGGGTTAGTTGCATTCTCAAAAGAAGGCTGGAAAGTATCCCCTTCACAAACGACTACTTCCTGCTCCTCTATACCTCCGGACAAAGCGCCGCCTTCCACTGCAACAGTATCAGAAAGTGGGCAATTGTTGGCATCCCGTACTGTAGCAATGTAGCTGCCCTCGTTCAGGTTCGATGCGTCAACAGGATTGCCGTCCAGATCGGTCACTTCCAGGGTGTAAGGAGGTGTTCCACCTGTGGCTGCGTTCAGGGTAATGCTCCCGGGGATGATGTTCCCAGGCTCGCAGCTTCCGTTAAGGACAGTCAATTGTGCTTCCAGTGTTACCGGTTCCACAGACAACATAAATTCACAAAAGCAATTATCCGCCGAACTGATGCGTCTTATTTCGTAGTCTCCATATTGTACTTCGATGAATACGGCCTCATTTCCGGGTACCGAAGCCAGCAGGAATCCGGCATTGACCTGCCGGACCTGATAAGTCTCATTTGCTGTGCCGCTGCCATCAAAGTACAGATATGCCGGATCACCCGGGCAAACCGGGTCAAAGACTGACCAGCCTTCGTTGCACTCAAAGCCGGGCGTATTCAGCTCGATCGAGGCTTCGGCCTCACATACAAACCCATACTCCACTTTTACGGTATACAAGCCAACAGGAAGCCCCTCAAAAGTGTAAGGGTTATTATTGGTAGTAATTTCCAGTCCATCATTCAAGATAATGGTGTACGGAGGGAAACCTTCTTCCATCGTCACCGTGATTGTTCCATCATCGCTACTGCAAAGGGAAGGTGGCGTAGCTGTGAGGGAGATGGGCTCCTGCGCCTGCGGAATGGTAACCGGCAGGGAGGTAAGGCAGCCTGCTGCATCTCTGACTATAAAGGTGTAATCGCCAGGGGCGAGGCCTGAAATACTGACCGTACCATCTGCGCTCAATGTGTTGCTGCCGCCATCGCCCCAGGAAATTTGGTAGGGCGGTGTGCCTCCGCTTATATCCAGCTTGACGCCGCCCGAAAGCGTGGCACAATTGCCTGCCGTTATGCTTCCGACCTCTACAGCTGGGCCTTCTTTGGTGTCAATGACTACTTCTGTCTCGATGAGGCAATCCCGTAGCGCCTGATCTTCCAGCAATTCACTAATCCCAATGGTCACTTTGTAAACACCAGGTGCCAGGTTTTCAGCAGTGGGGCCAGTGCTGACGCCTCCTTCCCAGTTGTAAACAAACTCCGTTCCCACAGGCAGGCCTACCGGTGTTACGGTAGCTGACCCATTGCTTTGTCCGCAATCTGCATCAATGGAAATCCAGGTGACCTGAAAATCCGGGCAAACGGCATCGCAAACAAAATCAGGAAGGGCGGGAGAAATGGTATCTTCCTCTATACCATAAAACGGCAACTGCAGGCTATGCGGACCTGATGTTGCCTGCCATTCACAAAGTGCACTGGCATCATTCCAGGGGTACAAAGACTTACTCCACCCGGAGGTACTGCACCCTATGGCAAGGAGCAACACCAAAAGCCAGCTTCGGTTAAGGTTTACTAATCCGATATGTATCATTGTTCGGGATTTTTTCGCGTTTCGTTATTGGTTTGGGTACAGTCTTCGTCAAGGTCAAAAAGGGAAAGTTTTGGGGCATTTTGCTCAGGCAGTACCACCTTGAGCTCTACCCGACGGTCAGTTGCCGCCGCGATATTATACTTTCCGTCTTCATCTCCTCCCGGTACATTTCCACTGGCTTTGGACTCGCCCAGGGGCTGCGGGAGGATCCGTACTTTAGCATCTGAGCCTTGAGGCCCCATCAGGTCACCAAGTATTACACCATTAAACTCTTGTTTCTCCATGTATTCCTGAATGCACTGTATCCGCCGTAGCGCAAGGCTGTCATTGTAAATTTTGTTGCCCCGGGCACTACAGAGACCTTGTATTTCAACCTGAATATGCTGGTCTGCCTCAAGTTCAGCAGCTGCCACAATCAATGTTTTGGACAGCTCAATCAGTGCATCCCTGCCTTCTTCAATATCTCTTTCAAAGAAGAGGCGGATCCGGCTTTGTACTGTATCCCTGTCGGGGTTGTTCTCAAAGTAGGTGGTGGCTAAAGCCAGATATTCATCGATGGCGTCATCAAAGGACTGATCTGTAACGCTTGTATATCCCCTGAAGCCGCCTTCAACACGGCCGGCGCGGTTTGGTTTGTCGTTATGGAAATACACCCGGACCTCCCGGCGCTGATCGGCAGGCAGGGGTATGTCAATTTCCTGATAGCAAACTTTCTGGCACTGCGTTTTGGGGAAGTAAATGCCTTCAAGCGTATCTGGGTATAAAGTGACGACTCCGGGAAGCACCCCCGGAATGGTGCGCTCAGCAGAATCCACTGAAATACCAATATTATAAGCCCGATCAAAAGCCAGCCGGTAAAGACCAGACTGCCCTTCGACTGTACTGAGGAGATTGCCGCTCTGGTCTTCAACGGTAACATCGCCAATTTCAATTAACTCTCCATCCAGAAAGAAACCCGTGGAAACCGCCAACTCCACATAATCAGGCAGCAGATTTATAATGACACTAGCGGTCTGGGCCGTATCGAAGTGGGCAAGCCTCAGGTCAATAACAGTATCCATCATGGCTCCAATAGATGGGTTGGAAGCAATCACCCGGTACTGCCGGTATTGCCTGACAGCCAGCGTTTCCGCTATATCATCCATCGTGGCCGTATTGAGCAGGGTATCCAACTGCCGGCAATCTGAAATATCAATTACTTTCAGCTGTGTATCCGTGTACCCTCTGGGTTTTTGGTCGCACTGTATGACTTCTACGTACAGTTCCCGGTCCAGCTTTCGCTGCCCGGTAAATATATCCTGGCAGCAGGCATCAATAGCTTCATCGAAGCGCCTTGACCGCGGCCGGTCAGAAGACAAATATACAGTGCTACCTTCCCCGGAAGCAAAGAAGTACATATCATTGAAGCCAGAGTTGTAAGGTGCGCCCAGGTTGTCCGGCTGTGACCAGCCCTCCTCCGTTTTCAGCGATTTAAACAAATCATACAACCCATAGCCCGGAGGGGCATCAGAGCTAAAGTACAGTGTACTGGACAACTGATGATAAAAGGGCGTGGATTCATTCCATTGAGAGTTTACTGGTTCACCAAGGTTGGTGATGGTACCTGCAACCCCTGAGGACTCATCGAAGCCTGCCTGCCAGATATCCAGCCCACCCAGCGTACCGGTACGGTCAGAAACGAAGTAAAGCACTACGGCATCTGTAGCACAGTCATAACCAAAGGCAGGCTGTGTGGTCGTAAAACCACCGCCCTGATTAATGTCCATCAGCTGTGGGTCTCCCCAAATGCCGGGACCTTGTGACTGCCGCTTGTAGAGCTTACAAAGAATCGAGTCTTCGACTGATTCGCAAACAGAGAAGACCATCCATTTACCGGAAGGGCTTATGGCCCGGTGAAGGGTGAACTGGTCTTCTTTGTTGAATGGTTCGGTAGTTGGGAGAATCGTCAGCAGGGTATCTGTCCCGCCTGTGTCCAACGGAGCAAAAACGGCCCGTAAATTCTTGGCATAAGTAGTGGACTGCCGCTTTCGCCTTAAGGGGTTACTGTCAAAACGCAGGGAGGAAAAATAAAGGGTATCTCCCTCCAGGACAGGAGCAAGGTCGGAGTAGCCGGAGTTGATTCTATCGCTTGTCAGCCGGTGCAACGTATCTCTTTCCAGCCAGCCATTACGCTCAATACTATATTCGACTTTTTCAATGCCAGCGGCGGCAGCTACGCGGTACCGGTTCTGTAAAACCGGGTCTGCGCTTACTATTGAGCTCAATTCGGTTTCCACTTTCTCAAAGAGTTCTTTGGCAAGTTGGTAATCCGCTTTACGCTCTCCCTTGGACAAGAGCAACTGCGCACGGTAAAAAACGGTACGGGCATAGATGGAATCTATACGGTTGTTATCCTCAGAGGAAACCATCAGGTTAGCGAAAACCGAATCTGCTTTGGAGAAGTAGTTGAAGCGCTGAGCCGAGAGTCCGTACTGAAAAGCAAGAAGCCGCTGCGGGCGGCTGTACTTCTCATCATCGTATTCCAATACGACCTCATAGCATTTGAAGGCCGTAAAGTAGTCGCGGCTTTGGTAGGCCTCGTCCCCGGCTTCAAGCACCTTTTCCAATGACTGGGCCGCTCCCCAAAGAGGCGGGAGCAGAAGCGTCAACAGCAGGGACAACATTTTGATATTCATAAGTCAATAATTGTCTTCATCTTTTAAGTAATCAAAGCCAGCCAACCACCTCAATATACAGCAACCGGCTTCTCATAAAATGCAAGCCAGCGTGATGCTTGATGCTGATCTGGCACACTTGGAGCCTGTAAGCAGATCGCACCACGATTAGGTTCTTTGCAGGTACAATGATGAAACGCCTTAACCATCGTAGTTGGGGGGATGACAGGGCGCCGGTTGCATTTTGGTCGTTCTTATTATTCCGGCACCGCCGCCTTGCTGAAGACAAGTGCGGCCGGGTTTGCTCATAGTACCTGTACAGGCGCAATGCGCCGTTTTCAGTTTATAATAATGGACAGAAATAATTGTCCAGGCAAATCTGGCTCAGGGTATAACGCACGGTCAGCTCCCAGCCACCCCGGTTGCGGGTAGCCACGTCAAAAGCCGAAATATTGATATCATACGAAAACCCTGCAAAGATATCGCCATACTGCATACCAATTGTTGGGTATACCACATCCCCCAGCTCATTATTGAAGCGATAGCCACAGCTCAGCTCAAGGGCAGTGACACTCCCGGGGGTCTTATCAAAAAATACCCGCCCGCCAAAATTGGTCAGCCATTCCTTATAGACACCCTGAAACTGAAAGTTCAGGTTAGCGAATACATCAACAATAGGGTCAACCTGCTTATTAGCCAGAATATACGGGCTAATCCGCATGGGCAGCTCTGCTCTGGGCCCTCTTACCTCATCGAATGCCTGATCCGGCCGGTTGAGGTGAAAAACACCTACACCTATGTCTATCGAAGATCGGTTTTTGAGGGTATTTACGATCTCACAATTGCTGAAGTCCTGAATACGCAGATTGATACCCGCGCTAAAATCTGCGAAGTCGTTTTGAAGATTTTGAAAAATTTCGTTGCTGGGCAGATTAGAGTTACCGCCACTTATGGTGGGGTCGTATTGATTATCAAACAGCAAAGGGTTGATATCAAAATCTCTGCGGGCAATTCCTGACTGGGCGCCGGCAGTGATGAACACCTTTTCGGCCAGCCGGTGCGTGTAGGAAAGATTAAAATTAAGATTGGTATTTTGCAGCCGGGCCAGTCCTGCACGATCGTAATTGAAGGAAGCACCAACGGCCCAGAATCCATTTCTCATCTGGTTACGGTTAGGCAACTTCACATCCGCGCTGGCAGAAAACGTCAGGTAATTCACAGGTACTGTCCGCCACTGCTGCCTCGAGTTACTGATTGCTCGAAACTTCCCCCTGAATATACCGGTGAGCCCCGGATTGGTCGTGGCCGGCGCATATCCGAACTGAGAATAGTGGATATCCTGAGCGTTGACCCCGGGAATAGCCCAAAGGGCTAAAAACGCAACGTATAGTAACTTTCTCAAAATGGACCGTTTTTAACTTAGTTTAATTCTTTTTCATCACGCTTGGGGGGCTGAGCATTCCACTATGAGTGCCGTATGTAAGCTAGTTAGCACATAAACACTCATAAATATGTACCGGCAACAGGAAGGCAGGAAGCTCCAAACCACCCAATCATCCGTAAAAAAGCTGCTATTATTCCGGGTCCGTGCCCAATATACAGAAAAGAATCCGCTAGTGCTTTGTTAATGCTAAAACAACGGGCAATCTGTGATATCTTTTTGACAGAAACCGCGGCAGGCAGCTATTCAGAAGTATCGGTGCCCGGAAAGCCCGTACCCGAGCAGCTCAACGGAGAAAACCAACGGCCTTTTCCGAAGAATCCAGTTTTCCGGCAGTTTATGCTGTACAGCAAACGGACAGGCATCCGCCCATTCACTTAGAGGAGCCATGCGCTCAACAGCACAAAACCTGCTTAAGCCATAATCCACTTCGCCTGCCTGCTTTGCAGATCGTAACAGGACCACTTAACTTGTATATCATGAGGGGGGAATTCCTTTGGCAGGAACTTTAGCCTGCCAATACAAAGTAGAAATACGAGCAGAGGGCTATTTCGTTACATAAAACCCTAATATAATTAAAAATATTTCAGTTTGTCACTTGTTTTTTTGGCAGTATTGCTTTGGTTTTACTAACTTTATCCTACAACTGCAAAGATACCTTATCTCATTTTTTCAATCACTATGTAACATTTTGGGTCTCGTGCCCGTTAGCCACTAAGTTTTTCCAAAGGAAACGGCGGTGCACTTCTGTACCTAAGAATCCTGGAAAAAACCTTAGATATATTTTTTTCTAAATTGAACTCGTTTTTATTAGAAAAAAAGTTATATCTTGTGACTAAATTCGAATACAGAGAATCCCAATCTCTAGATTCGAGAAAATAAAGGGGTGACGCCCTTTATTCCCAATATCCTAAATTTTGTTCTTCGTTTGACGCCTTTTAGGATGGGGTTTTTTCAATTAGTTTCCCAGCTTTTGAAAGCAACTCCAGCCTTACGTAACTGAAGGTATTTCCCATACCCCGGTTATTTACCAACTTCAAAACTTCATTAGGCGTGAAACAAGTAACATTTTTACTCATCATGGTCATGGCTATGGGCCAGCTACATGCGGGGAATATTTTCTTCGTAAAGCAAAATAGCCAAGGAAATGGTACGTCCTGGACGGACGCATTCGGCTCCCTTCAACAAGCATTGGAAGTTGCCAGGGCAGGTGATGCCATTTGGGTAGCTAAAGGCGAGTACTTCACAACTTCAGGTAACAACCGTAACCTGTATTTCAAAATTAAGGATGGTGTGAAGCTGTACGGAGGTTTCGCAGGTACAGAGTCTTCTCTTGCACAGCGCAATATTGGCGCAAACCGTACGATCCTCAGCGGTGAGATTGGCACCTCTTCACTTGAGGATAATGCCTACACCGTTGTCTTCACGGAGAATGTCAGCTCAAACACGGTTGTGGATGGCTTCATTATTACAGGTGGAACCGCAAATGTCGAGCAGGATGGTTCGAGCCGGGTTAAGGAATCTTGTGGTGCCGGCTGGTATAACCTGGCAAACGGTGCTCACTCTTCTCCGGTCATCCGTAACTGCAAATTCGTCGACAACAAAGCCCGCGAAGGCGCTGGCATGTACAATCTTGCTATCAATGGCGGAGAATGCAGCCCAACCATCGAAAAATCTCAATTCATTCAAAATACTGCAGCCCTTGATGGCGGTGCAATTTACAACGGCACACTGGGCGCAAAAAGTAAAGCAGCTCCAAAGCTGACCAATGTTCAATTTGAATACAACATCGCCACCTATGGAGGCGGAATGATGAATCATGCCCATGACGGGCAGGTAGCTCCGCTTGTAAAGCAATGCCGTTTTATCTCCAACAAGGCGCACTTTCAGGGTGCAGGTGTTTACAACGACTATAAAGGAGAGGGTTCCTCCAAAGCAGTCATGATTGCCTGCGTATTGCAGAAAAACCTTTCTTCCATTGGTGAGCCTGTTAGCAGCCGTACCGGCTCTTTCAAAGGTGGCTCCATCAGCAGCAACGGACTTCGTTAAACAAATAAGTACAACGCATTTTGGTCCTTTACTCTGCTAAATACGATACAAAGCAGATAAATGACTTCGAAGCCTAATGATAGAAACAGGGGGTTTGCGCTTTGCAAACCCCCTGTTTCATTTTATACCTGACCTTTCGTTCGGCGCCTCACTTTTGCACTTCCTCTATCCGTACTCTTCCTTTGACTTCAGGCAGGTTTCAATGTCACAAATCACTCCATCCATTCATTTTATAATCTTTTTAATATATGATATTGTCATTTGAATAAAATGGATGCGAACGGAACTGAGCGTTAAAAATGAAAAAGCAGGATTCCGATCGCAACCTAAACCAAGGCGGCGTCGTACATATAAAAAAACATTCGATATAAAATTTTTAAATAACTGTTGCCGTTACTGTAACAGTTATTCCAAAAACCGACACGATGAAGCCTGCTAAGCATGCTGTCACAACTGGCAGAAACATATCCTTCCTGATACCTTTCCTGAATCTTGCTTCCTTTTGGAAGAGTAAGCATCTTTTGTATGCCATATCGCCCCCTCCTGATAAGTAAAATGGGGCTGACCTGGCTTAACGGGCGTGTTGATAAAAATACAGAACACATACGTATCAAGGTGGCGCATGCTGCCGGTATGGCTCTGATTTGAAGTACGCCCGGCTGCTGCAAACCCGTGGAGGGATTGATAGCCTACAGGGTAGCCTGTCCCACTACCTTTAGCAGCCCCTACTTACAGCAAATTCAATATCGGAAAAAAGCATTCATCATAACCCAAAGCAAGTAACAAATCATGAGACGAAACACATTTACAATTATTGTCTTGGCAGTCTTCTGGAGCGTGCATTCGCTCTATGCCCAAACCTGTATAGAAGGAGACTGCGAGAATGGAGAAGGGACGTTGATTCTTGAAAATGGCATCAAGTACGTTGGCCAATTTCAAAACGGAGCCTATAATGGTGTTGGTATATGCTACTGGCCCAATGGTGGTGGCCGGTACGAAGGCGAATGGAAAGATAACCTGCCTCATGGCAAAGGCTCCCGCCTCTTGAGTACGGGCAAAAGACAGGTAGGCTGGTTTGAGAAGGGTATCTTTCAGGGGCATTCCAAACCCGGTGAAGGTATACAAGCCAAGGGCAGTGATTACCACATCGACCGGTATTCGGTGGGGTGCATTTCCGGCACCTGCGAAAACGGACGGGGCGTCTACGTTTACAGCAACAAAGCTATGTATACGGGGTGGTTCCGGAATGGCAACCGGGACGGGCAGGGCATTTGCCACTACCCCAATGGAAACACCTACGAAGGCGACTGGAAAAACGGTCATCCACATGGTTATGGCACTATGACTTATGCCAACGGACAAGAGTGTTATGGACAATGGGAGAATGGCCGATCTGTTGAAGGGTGCCAAAACACCATGAAAGCAGGCAATGAGGTACAGTCCGGTTGTGTTTCAGGCAATTGTGTTAATGGAAAAGGGCGTATCGTTTACCTTGACCGGTCCGAATACGAAGGGTGGTTCAATAAAGGCAAGCCTAACGGCCGGGGCGTCATGTACCGGGCCAATGGCAACCGTTATGTTGGAGAATTCAAAAACGGATTCTACCATGGGGAAGGCGTGCTTTACCGCCCCAATCAACCTGCACTGGAAGGCCAGTGGATGGATGGTGAATTCATTGGTCATCAGAACCCAGTTTCAAAAGGATGTATTTCGGGAGACTGCCGCAACGGCACAGGCACCTATATCTTTAAAAACGACAATAAATACACTGGCACTTTTAGAGATGGGTATCCTCATGGAAAAGGTACCATTATCTACGCCAATGGGGAGCGCTACGAAGGTGAACTTAAAATGGGCTACCTCAGCGGGCACGGTGTGCTGTTTACCAACACAGGCGAACAGAGGTCCGGTATCTGGCATAACGGCGAGCTGGTGCGGGAAAAGGTAGAGGCACAAACGCCCTCTCCTGAGGCATTACCATCGCCCCGCATACCTGCATCCGGGAATAAAAACCCGGAGCTCGAGGTATTCGCTGTTGTGATTGGCATTTCTACCTACACCCACATGCCTCCGCTCAATTATACGGATGACGATGCTTACCAAATGTATGCATTTTTGAAAAGTCCGGAAGGGGGAGCCTTAGACGATGACCACATCAGTATTCTTATTGATGAAGCAGCCACACTCAACCGCATAAAGTACACCATGGAAGAGGTCTACAGCCGGGCCGGGCCTGAAGACCTGATCATGCTTTATTATTCCGGCCATGGTTATGACGATGCTTTCCTGCCCATAGACTTCAATGGCTTCCGCAATAAATTATTCCACAAGGAAATTATTGGCATCCTGGAGCGCAGCCCGGCCAAGTACAAGCTTTGTATTGCCGACGCCTGTTACAGTGGTGGACTGATGGCAGCCAAAGGCGGAGCCCCCAGTCAGCTTACTCAGGATTTCTACGACCGGCTCGCAGAAGCGGCCCCCGGTACTGCGCTGATCATGTCTTCCAAGTCCAATGAGACCTCTCTGGAGGCCAAAGGCTTGCGGCAGGGTGTATTTAGCCACTATCTGATTCGCGGGCTAAAGGGAGAAGCTGATCAGAACGGAGACCGCTATGTGGATATTTCTGAGCTTTTCCGCTTCGTAAGCCAAAATGTGCAAAATTACACCGGCTCCAAACAATCACCGATGATAGAAGGAGACTACGACCGGGAGATGCCGGTTTCCATCCGCCGGACTAACGGAAATTAAGCTTAAATCAGACGATATAAATACTTTCTGCCGGGGGGGATATAAACCGCCCGGCAGATTTTTTATTTTGGGGCATGCCAGCAATTTCCACACTTTTTCAGCACTCCCCGTCTCCTATAGAACGCCTTACGTTGCCCGAATTCGAATCAGCGGGTTTATCCATATGGATAAAAAGAGATGACTTGCTCCGAATGGGCCCCGGCCTGGCGCTTTGTGGCAACAAATGGCGCAAGCTTAAGTATAACCTTGCTGCAGCCAGGTCTGCCGGGCATGCTCAGCTACTTACCTTCGGTGGGGCTTTCTCCAATCATATTGCAGCCGTTGCCGGAGCAGGGGCTTCCTTTGGCTTTAAGACTATCGGGGTCATCCGCGGGGAAGCCCCCGCTGGTTTAAACCCCACGCTCAGGTTTGCACGGGAGTGCGGTATGCATCTGCACTTTGTGGACAGATCTGCCTTCCGGCAAAAAGAGGAGGATGGGTTTATCCGTAAATTAGAAGAGCGGTTTGGAGCCTTTTACCATTTACCGGAGGGCGGCACCAATAGCAAGGCCCTCATCGGAGCCCGGGAGATCATCCGGGAAAGCCAGGAACAACAACCTGGCCTAAATGCGGATTACTGGTGCGTGAGTGCAGGCACAGGTGGCACCGCTGCAGGCCTAATCATGGAAGCCAGCCCTGAAAGCAAAGTGCTTGCCTTTTCAGCCCTGAAAGGTGACTTCCTGAAAGCAGATATCAATAGCCTCCTTTCCGCCTCCTGCACTGACGGCCCAAAACCATGGGAACTCATTACAGACTTTCACTTTGGTGGCTATGCCAGGTACCGTCCGGAACTGATTCAGTTCCTTAATCATTTTTACCAACAGCACGGCATTGCATTAGATCCCATCTATACCGGCAAACTCTTTTTCGGACTTATAGCAATGGCTAGCGCGGGCTTCTTCCCGGGCGGGAGCACCATAGTAGCCGTACATACCGGAGGGCTGCAGGGCATAGAGGGGTTCAATGAGCGGTATGGCTCCCCGCTTCACTACACTGCGTAAATCAAAAGGGTCATCAGGCTGATCTTACTTTGCCTGATGACCCTCAGTAGTCAGGATGTGCTCTGTAAAGAATCGGTTCTGACCTTAACGCACCCGTCCGTAACGCTCCCCATTGATATACTCAATGAGGTAGGCGCCGCTGTACCCTCTCGCTTTTACTTTACTCAACACTGCCCGGGCATCCGGCAGAGAGAAAAAGTCAGCAAGCATCACCCGGTTGAGGTTCCGTTCAATAATAAACTCCGTCTGAATGGTACCGAGGTCGGCAATATTGCCAAACCGTGCCGAATCAAAATTACCTACTGCGGCAATCTGCACCTTATAATAAGTCCCGTTGTGACGCGGAGCGGTAGTTTCGTACTCGTAATTGTCATTAGGGTTCTGGCTTCTCGTACGGTAAGGTGCGACGGGGGCCATGCTATTGGATGTCGCCGGCCCTGTAGGCGGATAAGACGACACAGGTTCATCCGGTTCAAGCGGTTGGGTGCGCCCGGGGTTAATATTGCCCGGATACGGGTCATTGCCGTTGTCCACAACTGGTGGCTCCGGGATATCCGATGCCTGTCCCTCTTTTTCCAGAAAAATAGGCTGGCCGTAGGAGTAAGTGTTTTCGTCATTGGCATTTACCCTGTAGGAACCCGGCTGATAACCATAAGCACTAATCTCTACCCGGAACTGGCGATTGGGCAGGATATCAAAAGAATAGCGCCCATCATTAAAGCTTTGGCTACGCAATTCTGATTCCCCACCCGGGCCAACTTCAAAAAGCCGTACGGTAATGGCCCCAATGGGGTCTCCGGTCGTCCGGTCGTATACATTCCCTTTCAGAACGACACGGCGCCCACCTTCTGAGAATTCAAAAATGTCTTCGTGTGAGGTTGTAATCTTGCTGCCCGCATCAACCCGGTTAGAAGTAAAAAAACCTCCATTGCGGGAAGGATTGAGGATATAGAAATAGTCGTCCGCACTAGAATTAAGGGGCATGCCCAAATTAGCAGGTTGCGACCAGCTCACCTCATCCCCTATAGATTGAAAGATGTCAAAACCTCCCATAGACACATGCCCGTTAGAGCCGAAATACAGCGCCTGATTTTCACGGTCATAAAAAGGCGTAATTTCGTCTCCCAGAGTGTTCACTACCGGGCCCAGGTTAACCGGGAAGCTAAAATCATTATTATCGATGCCAAGGTCACGGGAAGCGTACCAAAGATCCATACCGCCCAGGCCCCCTTCGCGGTTAGAGGCAAAATACAGGATTTCGCTCCCCCTCTGATGAGTAACAAATGGATGGGTAGCGGTCACTCCCTGCGTGTTGATGTAATCCGGCAGTCGTTCCGGCTGTGACCATTGGGAGCCTACTCTTTTGCTGACAAATATTTCACAGCGGTTTTTAACGTCGCTCCAGTTCTTATCATCATCGTTGCAAACTGTAAAATAGATTCGGTTCCCATCCGGAGACATAGCGCTGTTGCAAAAATGCCCCTGCTGAATCACCGGGAAATTGCGTGGAGCCTCGCCTTCTGTCCACTTATTATTTTCCCGTTCTGATACAAAAATGCGTGCACGCCCTCCCTGATTAGAAGAGAAGTAAAGCTCATTATCAGATATAGGGAAAGGCGCAAAATCTTCCTTTTCAGAATTGACACCGTCACCAGGCAGTGCAATATTGAGTTCACGGTTTGCATTAGCCGGCGCTTCCATACCAAACCGGCAGCCTGCAATTTCGACCCGGATTATCTCTTCCAGTATTTCTTTGCCATCCCCGGTATAACCTTCCAGAAACTCTTCAAAAGCAGTGATTGCACGATCGTACTGACCATCTTGCTTGAGGCAACGGGCGAACTTCAACCCAACCAATGGGAAGTCATCGTTTTTATCCTTCACCGGGCGATAAGCCTCCACCGCTTTGCGATAGTCCCGCATTGTAAAGTAGATCTCGCCTGCTTTATAGGTAAGTTCTTCTTTTTTGCGCTTTTTGCTGTAAGCTTCGCTGTATTTTTCAGCAGCAGTTTTCAGGTCTCCCTCTTCGAAAGCCTGCTCGGCATCTTTGCGCAGGCTCCTCCAGCTCTGCGCCTCTAAGGCTGGCGCCAGACCGGTCAGAAAAAGAAGAAGTAATAAGTAATTGCGGATCATGACTTCGGTATTATGAATTTAATGCTTTAATGTATTTCTCAATAACAGGTGCAAAATGCTCATGTTCCAGCTGATGCACCTTGCCTGCAATCTGCTCAGGGGTATCGGAGGGCTCCACAGAACATTTAGCCTGATAAAGGGCATCGCCCTCATCGTAGGCTTCATTTACCAAATGTATGGTAATCCCGGTTTCCGGTTCACCGGCATTCCTCACAGCCCTGTGCACATGCATACCATACATACCTTTGCCCCCGAATTTTGGTAATAAAGCCGGATGTATATTGACCATGCGCCCGCGGTAGGCATTGACCAGATAGGCAGGGACCAACCACAAGAAACCGGCTAATACAATGAAGGTAATACCGGCACCTGTCAGTTGTCCCAACAAGCCCTCCGATTGGTAAAACCCTGACCGGTTGATACGAAGGGTTTCTATGCCCAACTCCTCAGCCATTGCCAGAACAGGGGCATCTGGCTTATTAGCAACGACGAGCCCGACTTCAATATTAGGATGTGCCCGGAAATATTCAATAATTTTTTTTGCATTGCTGCCTGTACCGGAAGCAAAAATGGCGATTCTTTCCATGGTTTTTCGGTCGAGAATAATACGATGTATGGGTTTGTATTACCACATTGCCCAAATTACGCTTTTTTGTGATATCCTAACGATTTGGCAACAGTGCTTCAGAACATCAAACAACAGGGAGGAGCACGAATACCGACTTGTATTCCACTTTAGCCAATCAAATCCTGCATTCATTTTGCTCAGGTGCCTGGAACCTGCTCAAAGCAGACCACTATACGGCGTGAGCTTAGGGGTCACTGAAACTGAAGCTCCCCGAGCCGGTAGGAACGGCCGCGTTCTCCGTAAACGATCATTTTCCGGCTTCCGGTTTGTTTGCAAATTTTTGGGCGGGTGATTACTCCTGCATCCCGGTTATTGAAAAGCGGGTACATCTCAAGTTTGCCGCCTTTACGAATTTCAGCCAGCGTAATGATAGAGTTTCTGCCGTTGAAATTATACAGGAAGTTGTCGTTATCCGAGGTATAATTGCGGCTGTTATCGTTAAAAATGAAGTAAAGCCGGTCCCGCACAACCGCCATTGCATAAGAGGAGTAATAGCCGCCATCGTTCACGGTTTCCTGCCGTTTAGGGATGCGCACGGACCACTCCATGGAGCCGTCCGGCCTGATGTTCACGACAATAATATCGTTGTAGTTGTAAAACTCATCAAACTGAAGGGTGCCATCCCACATGCGGTAGGTACGCTGGTATACAAAGTACTGTTCAGCCACAATAACGGCACCACCGTCACTGCGCAGGATCAGGTCATTGAGGGCAAAGCGGTCGAGCTCTGCCTGCTGATTCGTATTTCCGGATTCCTCAGCACGCTCAGCCCGTCGCTGCTGACCTGCGCGCATAAAAGCAGTCCGAAAGTCAAGGTCAAACTCCTGGAGGCTGATATTAAAGGCTTCCTCCGTCTCCGGGTCTACCCGGAAAAAGCAAGTCCCTTTGATACTTGTGGTGCCCCTGTCGGAGAAGAAGCCCGCGCAGATCAGATCTCCCTCATTGCCAATACGGAAAGTCATGTCTGTAATAAACTTATCCTTTACGGCGATGCGGTACTCCTGCTTATTTTCTCCATTATTGGTGTAAGCCAGGATAACGTATTGGTAATTGGCCAGCCCACGCCGAACCGCCTGTGCTGAGCCATCCAGGAACTGAATACAAAGCAGGTAGACATTACCGTTCTCATCGATTCGGTAGTCCTCCACTGCAAATTGCTGTTCGCTGTAGGGCAGCCGGATATTCTTAGACCAAAGCTCCTGCATTTGATTGTCAAATACACGTATGGCAAAGCGCTCCGGCTCTTTGCGTTTGCTGTCCAGCTGACTGTAGAGCAGCACCTTGGAGCTATCCTGAGACAAAAGCAGATTGAATGCACCGGTACGAGCCCGGTTGGCAGCTGGAATTTCTGCGATTTTTTTCAGGCTGCGCTCGGGTTGCAGGCGGCTGTTAAGTTTTTGATAAAAGAGGTAGTTTATCTTTTGAGCTTCGTTATTGAAGCTGGTAAAAAAGTAGAACTCACCGCCAATCTTCACCAAATCCTCAAACTCGCGCCACTTCCGCTTGTACTTGAGGGGCAGCTCCACGGAACGCTTCAGCCGCTGCTGATTATCGTATTGTTCGATAAAGACCTCGCCACGTGCGATCGCACTGGGCCGGCGTTCCCGCAGAACATAGTAGGCCTCGGGAGCAACCTCTACAACTTTGGTGATCCCCGACCTTGAAGGCTCTGTAATATCCGGCCCCCAGGATATTTCACCCGGGACACGGTCCTGCTGTGCAAGCAAACCTGCATTAAAGGCCAGCAAAAAAATAAGCGAAAGAAGAGTCTTGAATGGCATAGTCCGGATTGAATTTGGGACGTCTATTTCAACGATCTGAACTTGGTAGTATTAGAGGCATCGAGGCGGGTCATGGTCTGCACCACTTTGTTCTTTTCCTGAGGCGTTCCTTTCTTGAAAATCTCCATTATTTCATCGGCTTTGGTATCCGAGAAGGTCTGTATGATCATAGAGTTTGGATAGGCCTGGTCTACATCGCGGAATTGTTCCATAGAAGCGGCAATAATAGCCCGGCAGGTCGCTACATCATTGGCAGCCACATCCAGCCCCTGCCGGTGGTACTCATACCAGGCCTGACGGAAAGGACGCACCCTTGGTGAAAGGAGGTTCTCAATCAGGAAAAACCGGCTGGGGTCCCCATCGATGGCACGCCAGCCCGGGCTTGCCGCCGCCGCTCCATCGGGCACCATATTGACGATCTCCTGAGCCGCCTGGAAGTAAGGTTCTCCGCCGTAGGCGGCGAAGCTGTCATAATCGAGCCCCAAAATAATATAAGCGTAGAAAGCCAGGCAGGAAGACAGGTTGTCGTTAAATCGGTTCTGGCTAAACTGGATAGGCTGAAAAGGCTCATAACTGAATACGACGCCTTTGTCGATGTAGTTCAGCAGTGGCGTATCGTAGTTGCTGTTGTAAACGGGCCGTGAAGCCTGAACGGCAATATCTGCCTTAAAGGCAACCTGAGAAAGTTCTTCCTGAATCGTAATCAGAATATTGGCTTTGATCCGCTCTTCGGGCTCGAAGACGTCATTCGTCCACTTTTGATTGTTCATAAACTCTGCAATGGAGTTGGCCAGCGTCTCAAAGATTTGCGGATCTGCCTGTTGCAGTTTCTGAGTATTGGTACGGACAATGACTTCCAGCTCTTGCGCCTGCATAGCGAACAGGCTGCACAGCAATATTCCGGATAGGATCAATTTTCTCATGTTACTTATGCTTTTCGGTTCAGCTCCATAATTCCTGAAGGGCATCGACGATATCAACAGCTACAGCTGCTTTGGTTTTTAACTCGAATTCGCGCTTCTTATTGCCCCGATCCAGTATAGTGATTTTATTCGTATCGTGATTGAAGCCCGCGCCCCTGTCCGTCAGGCTGTTCAGGACGATAAGGTCCAGGTTTTTGCGTTCCAGCTTGGACTGTGCGTTTTCCAGCCCGTTCTGGGTTTCCAGGGCGAAGCCTACCAGCTTTTGGTGAGGAGCTTTGCTTTGACCGATCGATGCAGCGATGTCTGGGTTCCTGACCAGGGACACCTGCATTTCGTCCCCTGATTTCTTTATTTTTTGTTCGGCAACTTCGGCTGGCCGGTAGTCTGCTACAGCGGCCGCCAGTACAGCAGCATCGCAGCGGTTAAATACCTGTGTAGCGGCTTCGTGCATTTCCCGGGCGGTACCTACCCGGATGACCTCAACACCGGGCTGGCCGGGCGACAAAGCAGAGGGCCCCAAAATCAGATGAACGGCCGCACCGCGCGCGCATAGTTCGTCGGCGACAGCAATTCCCATTTTCCCGCTTGAGCGGTTGCCAATAAAGCGGACCGGATCGATAGGTTCATACGTTGGTCCAGCTGTGACAAGTATGCGTTTGCCGCTCAGGCTTTGCGCTCTGCTGAAGTGCCGGTCCAGAACGGCTAAAATGGTTTCCGGCTCTGCCATACGCCCCTCTCCTACCAGTCCGCTTGCCAGCTCGCCGGTTCCTACAGGAATCAGCTGATTGCCAAAGCGCTGCAACCGGCTGACGTTCTCCTGCGTTGCCGGGTGTTTCCACATATCCAGGTCCATAGCCGGAGCAAAGAATACGGGGCAGCGTGCAGAAAGATAAGTAGCGGCGATGATATTATCACAGATGCCCTGCGACAGCTTAGCCAGTGTGGTGGCAGTCAGGGGGGCGAGCACCATAGCATCAGCCCAGAGTCCCATCTCAACGTGGTTATTCCAGCTATCACCGGATGCCACATCGGTATGCACTTTGTTCCGCGAAAGAGTGGCCAGGGTAAGGGGGGTAATAAAATCGGCAGCCGCAGCAGTCATGAGCACCTGTACTTCAGCACCTGCCTTGATCAGCAGCCGCACCAGCGAAGCAGCCTTATAGGCGGCTATGCTACCAGTAATGCCCAGTATTATTTTTTTGCCGTGGAGTGCGGACATGCTCAGGACGGTTAATTGACCATGGATACTATAAGAATAACGAAGAGCAGGGGAAAGGGCGCGCCTATCCTCTGCTCTCCGGAAAATCAGTGTGCACAGACAACGCTAGAGGTCGTCTTCCTGCTTTTTGTTGTAACGGCTGTAAAGCTCGCCATTGATGTACTCTTCAGAAGCGATAACCACAGGGTTAGGCAGGCGCTCATAGAACTTGGAGATTTCAATCTGCTCTTTGTTCTCGCTGACCTCCTCGATGGCATCAGAAGACACTGCAAATTCTTCAAGCTTTTGGTGCAGCTCGTGCTTGAGTTCTATTGCCAGCTGACGAGACCGCTTCGTGATGATCGCGAGTGCTTCATACACATTGCCCGTATTGGCAGCCAGGCCGTGCACATCACGCGCCTTAACATTAGGATCTAGCCCCTGTACTTTGGTCTTGATATCTGACATTCTCTAATTCTTTTAATTGATCGGTTGACTGTTCATACATCTTCTGAACCTCGTCAGCATAGCGGCTGTCGCCATACCTTTCCAGAAACTCAGAAGCACGCTCTACCGCATCAGTAAAGCGTTCTTTTTGTTTTTCGACAAAGCTGTTCTTTGCCAGCAGGTAAGACGACCGAATGATCATGTAACCGATTTCAACACGGTTTTTAGTATCCGGAAAGTCTTTTAGTACATTTTCGAACGACTGAATGGCCGCCTGATAATCCTCCAGGTCATAATAGAGCTCCGCCGCATTATAAGCTTTGAGCTCCAGTTTGGCCCGCATGGCATCAATCAGTTTATTGCATTGTTCTACCCGGTCGCTATTGGGGTAGGTATTGACAAATAACTGAAAGCCTTCGATCGCTTCAATCGTATACTGCTGGTCCAGACGGAACGTGGGAGACAGCTGATAGTTGGCATAAGCCGACATAAAATCTGCTTCTTCTCTGAGTTCGCTGGTACCGTAAGTGGTCGAGAAGTTCTTAAAGTAGTAGGCAGCAAGGATGAACTGCTCCAAATGGTAGTAGGTATAGGCATACTTGAAGTAGATATCCTCCGCCTCTCGTTTACCCCGGTAGCTGCTGATGATGATCTCAAACAGAGCCTGCGCCTTTTGGTACTCCTCTGCCTCGTAATACGCCATCGCTTTGGTGTATATACGGTCCACATCACCGCTCGTACGTATTTTTTCAAACTCGCTTTTACAGGAAGCCAGGCTTATACTGATGATCGCGAGTAACAGTAGTCGTTTCATAAGTTTGCAAAATTACAGCATTTTAGACAATAGTTCAAACTTTGTGCTGCTCAAGGAGGATAAAAAGCGTGTTAAGGTTGGCTGAGCAGCCCGGGAGAATGAATTTTGACCTATTTTAGCCTGTATGAAACGGATTGAAGAGTTCCGAATGTACTACAACCATACCATTCATCCGGAATTGCTGCGGATGGAACGGCGGCGGCTTCGCCTGATCCGGTTATTTGTGCTGTCCGGTCTCATTCTTGCGGGCATCTTCCTGCTCGAATTCTACCTTGATATCTGGGTGCTTACCCTTGCGCTTGCCATTCCCATCGGGCTTTTCCTGTTTTACCTGGCCTACAGGATTCAGCGGTTCCGGAACACCTTCAAGCCAAATGTCATCAATCTGGTCCTTGATTTTATTGATGATGGTGTCAATTATGATGTCAACTACCCGTTGGAATATGATCCCAAAGGTTTTATTGACCGCCAGCGCTTTCTGGCCAGCCAAATCTTTGCCACCCCTGCTGAGAGCTATCACGGGGAGGATTTCATCACCGGAAAGGTAGGCAACCTGGAGTTTGAAATGTGTGAGTTGTTTGTCTCAGAAACCTCTCCGGTAAAGAACGGGCTACAGCAGTTGTTCAAGGGCGTGTTCATGCACGCTACTTTTCCGGAGGAAGCAAAAGGCAGGATCATCATCTGGCCAAAAAGGTACCGCCACCGGCACTTCCGGGCCATTCGGGACTTCACCTGGATGGGCGGCGTTGATGTAAGTGAAGAAATCCTGAACCCTGAATTCCAGGAAGCATACCTTGTTTATGCAACCAACAGGACGCACGTTATCGGCATCCTTTCCGAACCCATGCAGCAAGCCATCGTGGATTTCAGAAAAGCAACAGGCAAGGAAATTTATATGTCGTTCATCAACCGGGAAATCTATGCTGCCGTGACGGAAGACAAAGATTTGCTGGAGCCCCATATTCTGCGGTCCAATCTTAGCTTTGAGCTGATCCGGGAGTTTTTTAGCGATATCCACATGCTGCTCGAAATTGCCGAAGACTTTGACCGGACCCATTAGTAGAGCACCGTTTTACCCCTCTTTCAGAACCAGCAGGGGTACAGGCGTATTGAACACCTTCCTGGTCGTGGCACTTACGTGGAAAACTTCCTCCAGAAAGCCCCGCTGCCGCCGTACCATCACCAGCAGTTGCGCACCGCAGTCTATTACAAAGTTATTGATGCTCTCATTGACGTTTTCTTCTTCGAGCTCGTAGTGGAAGGAATGGTCAATACCGCTAAGCGCCTCATCCACGCTGGGGTCAATGCCATCCTCTTCGAAGGCAGCCGATTGGTGAAAAACACAGACCGGTGCATCAAATGCTTTGGAAATCACCGACAGCGGCTTTACCATTTCGCGATCTTCCAGCCCTTCTTCATCGATGGCCAGCACAATCTTTTCCACCGGAGTATACCTATAGCCGGCAGGGACCGCAAGTACCGGTATGTCAGCCTGCTTCAGCACGGCATTTGTGGTGCTGCCAAAAAATATCTCCTGCAAACCTGAGGCGCCCTGTGTGCCCATCAGTATGAGATCGTACCGGTTGCGGCGGGCAAAGTCGGTGATCAGGTCTACAGTAGGCCCCCGAAGGATCTGGCTGTCAATCGTGACGCCGTTTTGCAACCTGGGCTCTACAGCTTTTATAGCCTCAAGGGACTGGTCTACGGCATCCTTTTTCATGAAGTCGCTGACCGAGACGAACATGCCTGCGTTGCTATGCACTTCGTAGGTGTGCAGCAAAGTCAGCTCCACATTGCCTATGGCATTGGCCAGCCCAACTCCGTACTGAAGGGCGCCCATGGCATTGGAAGAGAAATCAGTTGGAATGAGGATTTTTCTCATAAGTATTGGCGTTTTGGAAGGATTCAACATCAATTTAACAGGGTCTCATCAAATCAGGACATGACATCAATCACGTCAGAGGGGTGACATTTGTCATCCTTTACCACCGGGCTTACCTGTTAACTTGCCTGCTGATTTTGCCCTGACCAAGCCATTATCGCAAATACCAATTTCACGTACAAACATTTTGAGCCAATTATTCAAATCTTTAGTGCCCGAAGAAGCCGCCCTTCAATTGGAGGCTATTATTCAGTCTGCAACAGATGGCATCATTTCTATTGATGCCAGGGGGCGGATGGTTTTAGTCAATCAGGCAGCCGCTAAACTTTTTGGATATTCGAAAGCTGAAATGCTCGGGCAAAGCATCAATATGCTCATGCCGGCGCATCATGCCCAACAGCACGACAATTATATTGCCCGCTATATGAAAACCGGGGAGGCTCAAATCATTGGTATTGGCCGCGAAGTAATGGCTCAGCGCAAAGACGGTTCCCAATTTCCGATCAGGCTAAGCATTAGCGAAGTGGAAATGGGGGAACGCCGCTTATTTACTGGTATCGTCCATGACCTGACCCAGCAAAAGACGGCAGAATCGGCACTCCAAAGGGAAAAAGAGCGTGCCCAACGGTACCTGAATATCGCTAATACGATCATTGTAATTCTTGACCGCGACGGCAAAATAAAGTTACTCAACGACAAAGGCCGGAAGATTCTTGAAGTCGAGCCCAATGAAGCGATTGGCAAGGACTGGGTGGACCATTTCATCCCTGACAACTACCGGAGTGAGGTCAAAGTGGTCTTCCGGGCCCTCATGGATGGCAGGGACATTGAGTACTATGAGAATTATGTGCAGTCTGCTTCCGGAAAACAACACCTGGTGGCCTGGCACAACACTCTACTAAGAGATGACAACGGAGAGATCACCGGCACTCTAAGCTCCGGTATTGATATCAGCGCGCAACGGGAAGCAGAAGACCGGATCATCCGGCTCAATCAGGAGCTTGAGAAGCGGGTCGCTGCCCGTACGGAAGAGCTTGCCGAAGTGGTCAATCAGCTGCTTGGCATCAACAAACAGCTAAAGCATGAGATCAAAGAGCGGGAAACCGCCGAGGCTGCACTGAAAACCAAAGAGAAACAGCTGACCACCGCCCTGGAAAAGGAAAAGGAGCTCAACGAGCTCAAATCCCGGTTTGTCTCCATGGCTTCTCATGAGTTCCGGACTCCGCTGAGTACGATCCTGTCCTCTGCTGACCTTATCGAAGCTTACCAAAAAGAAGAACAGCAAAAGAAACGGCTTCGGCATACCCAAAGGATCAAGACCTCGGTAGCCAACCTGACCAGTATTCTCAACGATTTTCTGTCGCTGAGCCGGCTCGAAGAGGGCAAGCTAAGCTTCAACCCTTCCGAATTTGAACTTACAGCAGTCTGGAAGGAAGTGGAAGAGGGCGTACAGGGCATGCTTAAGAAAGGGCAACAGCTAAATATCAAAGGTCTTGAGCAAATTCCCGACCTGAATACAGACCGGAGAATACTCCAGAACATTTTCTACAACCTGCTTTCCAATGCCATCAAGTACAGCGGTGAGGGGCAGCCCATAGATTGCAGGGTACATTGTAAAAACGGAGATTTAAAAATCGCCATACAGGACTATGGCATAGGCATTCCTGAATCCGAGCAACAGCATTTATTTACTCGCTTTTTTAGGGCTCACAATGTAGAAAACATACAGGGCACGGGGCTCGGGCTCAATATCGTCAAAGGCTATGTGGATCTCCTGGGCGGGCATATCACTTTTGAAAGCGTACCCGAACAAGGCTCAACATTCAGGGTAACGATCCCCTTAAAGCACCACTAAAAAACACTCAGCTGGCTGTATGCCATGATTACTGGTACCCGCTCCATTTAAAGAACGGGTATTCTAACTATATTTGAGGACTGTAACCAGATAAAAAACAGCGATGAAAAAGATCCTAGTCATTGAAGATAATGAGGAAGTACGTGAAAACCTGGAAGAAATCCTCGAGCTTTCCGGCTATCAGGTGACAACCGCCGAAGATGGCAAAGTAGGGGTGGAAAAAGCCCTGACCAATCCGCCTGACCTCATCCTGTGCGATGTGATGATGCCCCACCTCGATGGGTTTGGCGTGCTCAATATCCTTAGCAAGAAGAGCGCGACTTCCAATGTGCCGTTTATTTTCCTCACCGCAAAAACGGAAAAATCAGACTTCCGCCGGGGCATGAACCTCGGGGCCGATGATTACGTCACCAAGCCTTTCTACAAGGACGAGCTGCTTGATGTCATCGAAACCCGCCTGGAAAAAAGCGAACGGCTCAAAAAGCAGTTTGACAAAACCGAGCAGGGCCTCACGGCTTTTATCAATGAAGCGAAAGGGTACGAAGAACTCCGCAAACTATCGGATGAGCGGAAAGTCAAACACTATAAGCGGCGAGACCTCATTTTTGAGGAGGGCGACTATCCACGCTATCTCTACTTTGTTAAATCAGGGAAAGCCAAAGTCTTTAAGACCAACGAGGACGGGAAGGAATACATCATTGAAATCTGCAAGGAAGGGGACTTCTTCGGCTACCTGGACCTGCTGAAAGAAGAAAAATACACAGAGTCAGCAGCTGCCATGGAGGAGACAGAGATCAGCCTGATCCCCAAAGAGGATTTTTCAAAGCTGTTGAATGCCAACCGGGATGTAGCTTCCCAGATGATTAAAATGCTGGCCAGCAACGTCACTGCCAAGGAGGAACAACTGCTCAACCTGGCGTACAATTCCGTGCGGCGGCGAGTAGCGGATGCCATCCTGCTCCTTCACGAAAAACAGGGCGAAGGCAACATCAGTATTCTGCGGGACGACCTGGCGCGGATCGTAGGAACCGCCAAGGAGAGTGTTATCCGTATGCTCACAGAGTTCAAAGAGGATGGCTACATTGAAGTGATTGACGGTGCGATCAAGATCGTTGATCCGGAGGGGCTTCGCAATATGCATGCTTAAAACTCCGGCAGGCCACGGTGGCCCACCTAACAGAAGAAGCAGCTGAACGTACGCTCAGCTGCTTCTTTTAGTTTGGTCTGAAATGTTGGAACTATTGCCCCAGGATGTAGCGTATGCCTACATTTCCATAGCCAGCACCGAAGCCACTCCCGTAGCCGTTGATGAAAACCGTTGGCACCCAGTCTACGCTTATGTTAACCGGAGTGCCCCTAAATGCATAGTCCAGCCCCAGGTAGCCTTGTATACCGAAGGACGCGGCCGAATTGTTGTCATCAAGAAAGGGATCATTGAAGTTCCAAAAGAAGACACTAGCTCCGCCACCATAGTACCAGTACAGTCCTTCAAGCCCTTCAATGTCTAACAGGTTGTGGACCTGATAACTCGCGCTGAGGTTTACCCAACGTCCATACCCCCCTCCACGTGTCCCAACGTAGGCTTCTACGGCGTGTCCGTTATCATTCAGAAAATGCTTGATAGAAAGGGAAAGTGGATAACCAAGCCGGGCACCCACAGCAGTACGGTATTCTTGTGCAGTAGCAGAATTAGTAATCAGCATAAAGCTGAATAGCAATGGCAGGAAAAACAATAGTCTTTTCATAGTAAAAAGTTTATGGTTAATTAGGAGTAAACTTTTTATCCGATTCACATAATACGTTGTAAGACTATCCCTTTATTCAAACATCAAATATAAACGTTTCATTGGAATAACGATAAATCAGGTACTTTTTTCTCCCTATCATTGCATAAAACTGACGAGCTGCCCGATCTCATGCAGGTCGGGAATACTCTCCAGAAAATTAGCATCTTTGCAGGACAACTCCAGGTGAATGACCGTTTGCCCATCCTCCGATAAACAGTAAATATGCTTCCTGAAAAAATCATAGTAGCGGACCCGCTCCCGCTCCGTATAGGTTAAGGCAGGTTGTTCGCCCAAAGTGATTGCGGCAGTGGCTTTTGCCAAATTAGCACCCGCCCAGTCTTCGAGCGATTGCCCGCCGGAAGGCAGGAATTCGTACACCACCCGGGACTGACCGTAGTCGCCTTGCTTGTACAACTTTTGAATGCTTCTTTCCAGTTGCCAGCCCTTTGGATAGGTCAGAATGAGTCCGTGCTCCACTGTATCCGCTTTGTAATCCGCTTCAAGTTCCGCGGGCGAAGGCAGTACCGGTGGATGCGCCTGCCCCCGGGCATCGAGGTACCCAAAGCGGTCATCGGATACGAATTGCGCCACGGCGTTATTTTCCGCCAGTATCTGACAAAGTTCCTGCGTGGTGGTGTAATCCCCGCAACCTTTAAGCATCCGGTACCTGATAGGCGTCAGCAGCTCCCCTGTCGTCCTCAGCAGGCCAAAGCGCCCCTCCTGCTGCCCTACGAGCACGCCCTTAGCAAGTGCCCGCAAATGCCCATAGACGGGCTCCACCAGCAATTTCCCCTCCCGGTCTGTAAAGCCCCAGCTATTGTCCTGCGTTTGTACCAGGTAGCCGTCCAGGTTCACCGGAATGAGACCGGCGTATTTGCCCGGGCTAATGACCCACTGCCCCTGGGTATCGATAACGCCAGTTTGCCCGTTTTCCAAGGCTACGGCCTGATGGCCATGAAAGGGGTGGATGAGGTCAAACTGTGGCGACAGGAGCATGGCGGCGCGATCGTTGATCAGGCCCATTTCCCCACCTGCAAAAGCCCAGTAGGTGGTGTCATCGCGTGGGATCAGGCGTTCATACACGAAGGGCACCAGCGTATCCCCTGAAAGATGCAATATCCCCTGCCCTCCATTGCGTTGAGCCAGCAGCAGGCTGTCGCCTAAATATTCCAGCTTTTCAAAGTAGATGGGGAACAGCGTTCTGCCGTCCGTTTGTACCAGACCATACCGCTCTTCCAGTTTGACCAGGGCAAGGCGGGGGTGCACCGGCTCAATCTCATCGTATTGGGCGGGGAGCGTCGCACGGTTCTCCCCATCACGCAGCCCGGTCCGGCCTTTTTCTGTGAAGGTTTGAAAGTGTGCGGCATTAGCTGCGTCACGCCAACGCCTAAGTTTGCGGGGTACTTCCTGCATGGCTTTTAGCCAGACCCAGTCCTCCTGAGCACCATCCGCTGTAGCGACCTGCCAGCCCCAGGATTGCCTGGACTTAATCTGGTACACCAAGGATTCCCGCTGATCGGCACGCTGAATACTTAGCGCATCTCCTTTTAGCTGCCACCTTGCTGTTGTTGATTGTGCGCTACGCCCGTCCCAGTAACGGGCATGCCCGTTTTCTGCCAGCAGCCAGTATGCGGCTCCGCCCTGCACGGCCATCCAGCCAGAAGCATCTTCCGTTGCCTGCACCATCCGCCGCTCTACGAGCTGCTGCTGTCCGGATAGCCGGTTGTGTACCAACTGCCGGTCCCAGCGCCCGGAATTATCCCAACGGTATTCATAGGTCCGCCAGGCGGCCAGTTGCCCCTTATCGAGCCAAGATTCTGCCACGGGCCAGCCTTCCGCATTGAGCAAATAAGCAAACGCCCGCTGCCCATCTATGCTGACCAACGAAAGGCGACTAGCTTCAGGCGTACCGGAAAGCTCAGGCATTACGGCGAGCAGTGTATCCATAGCTGCGGTCGGGGCCGCTGCGGGTCTCAGGGCGGTGGTGTCATAAAACAACCCGGCCGTGCCAGGTGCCCTGTGCCATAGCTGACCGGTGTGGAGCCGGGCCTGCATTGCACCCTCTTCGCCCAATTCCAATGTCCACTTTTGGGCGGCCCCGTAAACGGGCATACGGGTTACCTGTAGCTGATCCACGCCATCGGGCCGGCTGCATTGGACCTCAGACAAGGTAGCCTGCTCAAAATCCCATGCCCCGGTCTGCTCACTGACGGTGTAAGTCAACAGATAGGCACGCGTACCGGGCGCCTCAGCCGGAAAGAGCCATTGAGGAGCAGTCTGCGCTAAGACACCTGTGACAGACAGGTAAAAAACGGTGGCGATAAAAAGGCCCGCCCGAAGCGAATTAATCATATGCTCAAAATTTTCTCTTACCAAAATAAATCGGCAGCAATACCATCTGCCATAAAACGGTGGGTACCGGGCAGCCAGTATTTGCCATGCGCAGAAACCACCTGCCCCGCCGCCTCAAAACGGGCAACTTCCCGCTCAAAGTGTGCCGCATATTCCACTCCAAACCGGCTCCGGATAGTGTGCAGGCTAACCCCCCAGATGGTCCGAAGACCGGTCATCACATATTCATTGTACTGATCGGCGGTGCTGAGTTCCTCCTTTTCAAACAGCCCTAAGCCGATAGCCTGGCCCAGATCAGGGGATGCCATCGCTTTGAGGTACTTCGCGTTATTGGCCACGTTCCACTGCCGGCTATGCCCGTTGAAGCTGTGGGCAGAGGGGCCAATGCCGAGGTAGGGCTCCCCTTTCCAGTAGCTGCTGTTGTGCAGGGCGTAGCGCCCGGGCAGGGCAAAGTTGGACACCTCGTACTGCTCATACCCTGCGGCCCTTGTCATTTCTACCAGCATCTCAAAGTGGCGGGCAGCGGCGGCTTCCTCCACCGGGGGGACTTTGCCTTTTCTGACAAAATAGTCGAGGGCGGTCTGCGGCTCTACCGTCAGAGCATAGGCGGAAAAGTGGGGTACTTCGGCTTCCAAAACCGTTTGCAGATTGGCTGCCCAATGCGCATCAGGCATGGTGGGCGCGCCGTAGATGAGGTCGACGGTAAGGTCGCGGAAACCAGCGGCGCGGGCGCGTTCCACACACTGACGGGCTTCAGCCGCATTATGTGCCCGGTTGAAAAAGGTGAGGTCTTCTTCGTAAAAAGACTGAATGCCAATGCTCAGCCGGTTGACCGGCGATGCGCGCAGGGCTTGCAGCTTTTCCGGTGTGAGGTCATCAGGGTTGGCCTCAAGGGTGATTTCGGCATCCGGCGCAAGTTCGAAGTGCCGGGCAACGGCGTCGAAAAACGCAGCCAGTTCCTCCGCTTCCAGCAGGCTGGGGGTACCACCGCCGAAGTATAGGCTTTGTAAAGGCTCCTTGGGCAGGTAATCCGCGCGCCAGTGCAGCTCCTTCAGCATGGCTTCCACTACCTGCGACTTGTACTTCAGCGAGGTGGAGAAGTGGAAATTGCAGTAGTGGCAGGCTTGCTTGCAAAATGGAATATGAAAATAAATACCTGGCATGTACCGTAGTTTAAGCCTCTAAAAACGATTCTAAGGCTTCCAATAGTGCCTTCGGTGCCTCGGCGTGCACCCAGTGCCCGGCTTTCTCAATAGTCTTAAGCTGATAGTTAGGGAAGTGGGCTTCCAGGTCAGGCAGGTCGCTGTCCTGAATATAATCGGAGCGCCCGCCACGCACAAACAGCGTGGGCCCTTCGAAGGGCGCGTGCTGCCCGGGCAAAGCATCCAGGATATCAGCATAGTGATTCCACAGGGCATCCAGGTTCATTTTCCAGCGGTAAGCACCAGATTTGCTGCGGGTCAGGTTTTTTAACAAAAACTGCCGGATGCCAAGGCTTTTGATCTGCGCTTCCAGCATATCCTCGGCTGCTCCCCGGCTGTCGATCGCGGACAGGTCCAGGCTTTGCAGGGCTTTGAATATCTCCTCATGCCCGCCGGTATAGGCTTTGGGGGCAATGTCCACCACAATCAATTTGTCCACCATGTCCGGGTAATGTTGGGCGAAGGCCATGGCTGTTTTGCCGCCCATGGAGTGCCCCAGGATGTGGGCTTTGAAAATCCAGTGAGACTCCATAAAGTGGTGCAGGTCCTCGGCCATGGCGGTATAGGTATGTGCCTCATCGTGGGGCGAACGCCCGTGGTTGCGCTGGTCTACCAGATAAACGGTGAAGTGCTCCGCCAGTTTTTTGCCAAGGGTCTGCCAATTATCGAGGGTGCCGAACAGCCCGTGCAGTATGATGAGCGGTTCGCCTTGTCCGAAGCTTTTATAGTTGAGTTCGAGCATGGGTGAATTTTGGTTTGTGCTAAGGTAGCACAAACAATCAGAAGGTATGCAGCTGCAAAAATTAGCATTTTTAGACAAACCAACTCACATAACGAACACAGAGGTATATGGTTTATTCCGTTCCCCCTGAAGTCTACTCTTATCTCACCAGATGTACTTCCCCCGACTCAGTCTGCTGAAACGCAGCCAATCCATCCCGAAAAGTAATCGAAAGAAAATAAGTATATACACCACCTACACAAGGCTCGCCTCTACAAACCCCATCCCAGCTATTGTTAATATTATTACTGATAAAGACTTGACTACCCCAGCGATCAAAAATTTCCAAATGAAAGGACTGCACCTGACATTGCCCTTGCACCAGAAAACGGTCATTCGCCCCGTCCCCGTTGGGTGAAAAGGCATTGGGGACATAATAGCATGAACCCCGCTCTACCTGACTACAATCTAAACCGTTGTAAACAGCACTATCCAAAATACCACAGTAGGTATGTACGGCATAAACATAGCTCTCTCCAAGCGTATCCAATGTAAGCGTGCCAGCAACCAACTGTTGCCCAATGTAATATTCAACCTCTTCTGCAACAGGCAAAACAACCGACAGTCTATCCCCTGCACAATAGTCTGTCGATACCAAAGCGCTGTCGTCAAATAGGCTGACCACCCCCGAGCAATCCTGCACCTCTATCGTAAAAGTGCCAATCTGCCCGCATTCATCCAGAAAAACAACAGCCTCATAAAAACCTGGGACTTCAAATACCCGTGAGCCACCTGAAACCAGACTTCCTTCCAATTCATACGAACGGTAGGCTGTAGTATCAAAAAAGTACGATTGCCCGGCTAGCAGGATCGTATCTGCCGGGACTAACGATGCCACCCGGTAAAGGCTTACATCATCAATAAAGTGAAAATCCGTAAAGCCAATAACTGTATCAAGATAAACGGTAGCTTCGTCCGGGGTAAAATTGCCCAGCACCAGCATATCTTCGTCTCCATCTGCCTCAAAACACCCCCCTATTTTCACCCACTGCCCTGTAGGAAGGAACTCGGTATTACTCAGGTCAGGCACTGCCAGAAGGATATCGTCATCAAAGACAAGACCGGCACTGTTGGTCAGAAGAAGCTGATAATTTTGGGTAATGACCTGAAAAGGCAAGGTGTAAATCCAGAAAGCTCCATAGTAACGCTCAGGGCGAAGTGGCGCTTCAAGCGGATAAGCCAAATACTCCCGCGTAACATTAGGCGGTGTAGGATCACTGTCAAACCATACACAAGAAGATAAACCTGTACCGCTGTGAGGAGCAGGTAGGATCGCAGGGTTAGGACCCAAAAAGTTACAATTGAAATAATCGGGCGTGCCAAAAAAAGTCACCCAGTCCGTAGCATACCCTTCGAAGTGCCCTTCGTCTGTAGGGCACTGCTCGAACGATTCGAAGTCACCATTAGGAATCAGGTTCTGCCCGGGTAATTGGCCCGGGCAGAACGATGCTATCAGAAAAACATATAGGATTTTAGTGCTTGACAAATCTCAGCGGTTTGATTTGGGGATGGTTGACCCGAATAAGATAAACCCCGCCGGGTAACTTAGATACATCTAACCGGGTTTGAACATCATTCAGCTGAAAGGATGTGATCGCACGGCCATTTACGTCCAGCACCTCAGCCGATAAGCCCGGCTGCAGGCCACTTATATTGACATACAGCTCTGATTGTACAGGGTTGGGGTAAACCCAAGCCCCATTCGAACCATTGGTGCCTACCGGAACAAATTGCCTCGTCTCTCCTCCTCCTCCTTGAAAATTTTCATTGGGATCTATTGTGAAATAGCTGTAGGCAGACACTTCCCCACAATTATTAGCAGCTACGCATTCTACTTTGAAACATTTCCCGAGATGATTATTGTCATCCAGGAAATACTCGTCCCCGTTCGCATCCTCAAAGTTTGCAAAACTATAGGCGGCAGGCTGGGTTAAACCGTTTAATGATTCCGTATTCGACAGCACTAAAGCCTCATTAAATCCAGTGCTACATTCTACTTCGTAAATATTATAAGTGATTTCATCAAGTGGCTCACTGGAGGAGATTACAGGCAAAATTGAGGTGGTGATTTTTCCAAGAGCAGGCCCATTGGGTGCTAGGGCAATCGCCTCTGACCCATCGTTTGGAGGATCAGTTCCGTTATTACTGTCCACATCAAAAGGGACACCGAATTGAAAATCAACACTGGCGTTTGAAATCCCATTAATGTAGAGGTAGTGGCTCCAGGTATTGGTTAATCCCCTATTTTGGATACACCCAACTTCTTTTTTATTACAGCAGCCCTGCGTAATTTCAAGTTCTACCAAATCACCAACTACACCTTGAACAAAGGGGTCAATATCAAAATGGTAACGCTCACAACCTTCCGAAAGACCAACACTTGGCCGACCTCCAATCCGCAGACAATTAGGCGAACCAAGGAGGCTAACCCGATTCCCAAAACGGTCCAGTCCAAACAATTTTGCGCTGAAACACACCTCTTCTGTTGTCCCCCAATAGTATGTTGACGCAAAGGGTTCACTGATGTTTATACAATTCCCACTGTTCACACAATATTCCTGAGGACTGAAATCAATATCAAAGGGAGCATTATTGGGATCTAAAACTACATTATTGTTTTGTGGCCCATAAAAAACCTCAGGCTGAACCAGCAATTCGAAATCAACCGAAGACTGATTGCCCTGGCTTGGAAAATAAATGTAAGAAGTTGGATCGGTTATCCCCATCGGAGAAATAACTTTTATATTCCAGAAACTATCCGTACCTGAAACATTAGAGTTTATTAAGGTAGGTTTTGTATAGGGTATGGATGAGTATTTTTTGCCAGATCAAAGAACGCCCGGAACCTCGTAGCCTAAGCTACGAAGGTGAGGACGAGATGCAGAGCTGGTGAAAAAGACCATTCAGAGACATACAAAATTTGCGTTAATAAACTCTATTAAATGAATAGTCTCCATTAATATCGGTGGTGGTTTGGTATGTAAGGAACATAGCGCCTATACTACCTCTAACCTGAACCGTTACCCCCTCAAGAGGAGTATCTGAACAAGCTAAATAAACTGTTCCAGAATATTAAACCCCATAAAGGAATACCAAATTTGTGAATAAAAAAGCGAAGGTAATAATTGTTCTCATTGCAATTGGAGTCAGTTATTAATTCATTTTCCAAATCTTTCGCGTGCGAAAGGTCAGTTAAGAATATTAAAATTACAAGAAAAAACATAATTATTCAAGCAAACAATGACATTTAAGTCTTAATATCTTTTGACAACCTTCAACATGCGCTATGTTAAAATCAGGCAGTAAGATTCGGAGCAACACGAACAAATCTTTTTGAGATTGTTTTAGCGGTCTATCTAACCAACATAAAATCAATAAGAACAGGAACAAACTTTCTAAGCACAGAATTACTTCTTTACCAAAAACCCTAATTTCTATAAAAATGCTTTAGTACACATAAGCCGACGCCGGCGTACGCCCCTCCTCCCAGTCTCCCTCCGTACGGTAAGGGTGGAAACGGCAGAACAGCTCCTCTTTGTACCAGCCCAATTCACGGGTACGGCGGACCACCTCTTTGTGGTATTTGCTGCGGTAGGCGTAGGCGGTCATGAGTTCACTGTTTTGCCAGAGGCTGAAGGTAGCCTGCTGTACAAGGGGCAGCTCGCCAATGCCTACGGAAAAAAGCAGCCCTTCCTTGTCCTCCACCGAGCGGCTTACCGGGGGCACAAAACGCCAGAAGCGCCAAAGGTGGTGGGTGTGAATGGTCGCCCGGGTGATCACGGCTACCGGGCGGGCGGGGTCGTAGTCTACAGTGATGGGGAAAGGCATTTCACCTTCCCATTCACCATGTGCCTTAGCGGCCTCCATGTAGACCGTCCACCAACCGGCGCAACGCTCCCGGAATTCCGCAAACAGCGCATGTTTTTGAAAGAAGCGCTCGGCCGCACCTTCGTTTTCCCATACTCCAAGCAGGCCATAAACACCGAAGTTGGGCCAGATGCTAAAGCCATTGCCCGCCCCGCTACCCAGCATTTTGTGGAAACGCAGCCCCTCTACCTGAGCCAGCGCCTCGCCGGCCAGCCCCATTTGCTTGAAGCCCCACCAACGGTTGGGCAGAGACTGATACCGGAAAAAGGAAATGGTGGTAACGGATTGAGATGCAGTCATAGTTGTGTTGTATTGATGTGTACAACAGCAGCAACCGGGGCAATTGTTGCGCCCGCGTTAAAAAAGCCTTTGTGCGTTAAATCGAGGTTAAACAACGGGAAGTTGAGGCACCCAAACATAAGGATGTTGCGTTATGGTATTGTGTTCCGTACATTCGTCAAAAAATCAAAAACAACGAAAATATGAACCAGTTATCACTAAAGAAGGCGCTGCTGACCCTAACCATCGTGGCAGCCGGCACCTTCACCACCTTCGCCCAGCGCATTGCCTATGTGAATGTCAATACCATTCTGGAAAGCATTGACGAATACCAGGCAGCGCAGCGCGACCTCGACAAAACCGCACAGGCATGGCGGCAGGAAATCGCTCAGGAATACGATAAAATCAAGGGGATGTACAACCGCTATCAGGCGGAGCAGGTCCTTTTGAGCGAAGACGAGCGGCAGCGCCGTGAGGAAGAAATCATGGAGAAGGAGCAGGAAGTGCGCGACCTGCAAAAGTCCCGCTTTGGCCCGGAAGGCGATTTATTCAAGCTGCGGCAGGACCTCGTGCGCCCCATTCAGGAACGCGTCTACGCTGCGATTGAAGAATATGCTCAGGAGCGCGGCTATGACTTCATTTTTGATAAATCCAGCGGTGCCGGCATGATCTTTTCCAACCCGTCTTACGACAAAACGGAAGACGTCATGAAGAAGCTGAAGTAATAAGGTGCAGGATTTCAGGCAAAAAAGCGCGAAATTCTTATTTTTGCACCCGCAAAAAACAAAGATCAACCATTTGATCCAATACAAATTCAAACCGCATACGAATGAAAAGTTTGTTGAAAATCACTTGTCTTGTAGCCCTCTTTGCAGCGACCGCTGGTACGCTACAGGCCCAAAAGTTTGGCTATGTCAACTCTGCAGCTATCCTGGCTGAAATGCCGGAGGTAAAGCAAGCGGATGCCAACCTTGAAGCCCTGCAAAAGCAGTTGCAGAAAAAAGGCCAGAGCATGCTGGAGCAGTTGCAGCAAGACTATGGTGTCTTGCAGCAGAAAGTTCAGAGCGGCGACTTGTCTCCTAAGCAACAGGAGGAAGAAGCACAAAAGCTGCAGGCACGCGAGCAGGAAATTGCTGCTTTTGAGCAGGACATGCGCAAGCAGGTTTCCGATAAGCGTGAAGAACTACTGGGCCCGATCTACGAGAAGGTCAATCAGGCCATCAAAGATGTGGCAGAAGAAAATGGCTTCCAGTTCATTTTCGACCAAAACGTGCTGCTTTACGCTGAAGATTCTCAGAATGTGAATGATTTGGTAAAGGCGAAGCTGGCCAACTAAGCCTGCCGGCAATGCCCAACCTACCCATCGGTATATTTGATTCTGGCATAGGCGGCCTTTCGGTCGCCCGTGCCATTATCGATTTACTCCCTTCCGAGCCCTTCCTCTATTTCGGCGATACCGCCCGTATTCCCTACGGCACTAAGCCTGCCAATACCATCCGTCAGTACAGCCTGGATATTACCCGTTACCTGATCGAGTCAGGTGCTAAAGCTATTGTGGTGGCTTGCAATACCGCCTCTGCTGCTGCATTGGGCACCTTGCGGTCTGCCTGGCCAGACATACCCATTGTAGGTATGGAGCCGGCCGTCAAGCCTGGTGCCAACGCCACGCAAACCGGTGTGGTGGGCGTACTCGCTACCGCCGGCACTTTTAAAAGTCAGCGCTATGCGGACCTCATGCAACGCTACGCCAGTGGCATCACGCTGCTGGAAGACCCTTGCATTGGCCTGGTGGAGCAAATCGAAGCCGGCGAGCTCGATACCTCGGCTACCCGGCAACTATTGGAGGCTATCCTGTTGCCTATGATCCGGCAGCAGGCCGATACCTTTGTGCTGGGCTGTACCCACTACCCTTTTGTAGCACCGCTACTGCAGGACATCATCGGCCCGGAACGAACTATCATCAACCCGGCTCCCGCCGTAGCCCGCCAACTACAACGGGTCCTTACCGAGCACCACCTGCTCGCCTCCCCTTCTGTGGAAACCAGGCACCAACTCTTTTTCTCCGGCCCTCTGCAGGGCACCAAAACCCTTGCCCGGCATATGATCGGGCCTGATTTCACCGTAGAGCGCCTTTCAATGTAAGAGCTTGTTTGGATTTCACACTTCGGGCTGCTCTTGCCAAATTTTATCCTGCTCTTCGTTATTCTTCGGTCACGTCCGTACGGATGTTTCCTCATCACGCCTTGACCAGAACAAAATTTGGCTACGTTCGCTCCAAAAGCAAAATCCCAACAAGCTCTAAAAAAAGCCGGCAGTGACGTGCACTACCGGCTCTGATCAATTCTCCATTCACCATTGTGGCCAACTCCTTATTCGACGATGAACCGACGGGTTGCGACTTGCTGCCCCTCTACGATGAGGCGCAGGAAGTAGGTGCCCGCAGGCATTTGCCGGACGTCAAGTTGCTCAACTGTTGTACCGGAAGACAACTCCACGGGTACGATGTTTACCGCCTGCCCGTTGCCGTTATGCACCATCAGCTGGCCTTTCCGGGTTTGCTGACTGCTCATTTCTACGGTCAGGTTATTGCGGGTAACCGTTGGGAAAGCTTTCATGCCCAAGCCAGCTGCGGCCACATCCAGTGTGGACGTAACCATCCCACGGGTCACTTCTACGGTTGAGAAGCCACCCGGAGTGGCTACACTACCATCTGAAGCTACTGCACGGTGGTACAGCGTTACGGTTTGGTTAATGGCAATGCCGCCATCTTCCAGTATTTGATCCACCACACCAAAGGTGGTCTCAAAGGTCTGCTCCGCGCCCACATTTTGCTGTACGAGCACTTCGGTAAAATCTTCCTCTGAAGCGAGTTGCCAAATATACACCAGGTCATCGCGGTCGCTTGCTTCAGACCAGGTGGCTGCAAAGGGCGTTTCCGGATCGCCCTCAATGGTCAGTGCGGCACCGTCCACGGGAGCTGTAATCTCTGCTTCATCCGATGGGAAGCGGTTGATTTCCGGAAGTACCTGCCCGCGGAGTTCTCCGGCGGGCTGCTCCTCAGTGTGGATATTCACATAGTAACTGCCACTGCGGATTGCTTCCACCTGTTCTGCTGTGAGGGCGTAGGTGTTGTCGGCAGCAGTAAATGCTCCACTTGTTTGATCGGCATCTATCGTAGGCATCAGCCCAAGGTCAACATCTCCATTCATACCAGGGCCACCGAGGTGGAGGTGTGCACCACCGGCTACATTCTCATCGAATGGGCTTTCCAGTCCGGAAAACGCACCAGTCAGCGTTAGGGTCTCGCCAGTCAGTTCGACCTTAATGCCGCCCACCGCTTCTGATCCGATCGGCTGTACTTCATTGAAGCCGCTCAGGCTGCTGGTGAAGTAGGTGGTGGACAAGGGTAGCAGCTGGCCACGCACTTCGCCCGATGGGAAATCCATAGAGTGGACGTTCACGTAATACTGACGCATGCGTAAGGTGTCTATCCATCCTTCGCTCGCCATGTTGGTGTTGTCGGCGGCGGGGAAGATGCCGTTGGTGCCATTGGCGTCAGCCAGTACACCCAGTACATTCTGGACGCCACCATTTTCACCAGCGTAGCCCAAATGGATGTGCGCGCCACCGGCAATATCGGTTTCCAGCATGCTCGACAGGGCGTTAAAGCTACCTGTTGCGGTAATACGTCCGGGGTTGACTTCCAGTGCGAGCGCACCTACTGCTTCTGTATTGACAGCCGGCACCTCACTGGCACCACTCAGGGGCGCATAGAAGTAAGTCCGGGCTTCGGGTAGCACCTGGGCGCGCAATTCACCCGACTGAATATCGGTACTGTGAATATTGACATACAGACCGCGGTCTTTCATCAGTTCGATCTGATCTTCTTCCAGCTGATAGGTATTGGGCATAGCTGCAAAAGTGCCTCCAAGGTTATCACTATCCAGATCAACAGCCAATGGAATCACCACATCACCCGTCTGTCCGGCATAACCGGCATGGATATGTGCACCGCCGGCAATATCGGTAGCTACAGGGCTGCTCAGTCCTGCGAAGGTACCTGCAAGGGTCATCCGGTTACCGGACAATTCTGCCTGTACTGCACCGAGGGCTTCGGTGGCAGCTTCCGGTACTTCAAAAATGCCTGACAGGTACCCGGTGAAGACCACCTGGCTTTCCAGCATCAGCTGACCGCGGATTTCACCTGATGGCTGATCCAAAGAATGAATATTGACATACAGACCACGGCTCATCATGGCTTCCAACTGATCCTCGTTGATGGTAAAGGTATTTTCGGATGGCAGGAAACGACCTGCATTTCCGCCCTCATCAGTAACGTTGAGCGGGAAAATGACATCGCCATTCTCACCCGGCAAGCCCATGTGGATATGAGCGCCACCGGCAATATCGGTATTCAGTGCGCTTTCCAGTCCGGAGAAGGAACCGGAAACCACAATCGTCGAGTCGTTCATCAATTCCGCGACTACGGCACCACCTGCCATACTCGTAACGGCAGGAGCTTCATTGGCACCAGACAGGTGCGCACGGAAGACCGCTCTTGGCGTACCTGCAAGTTGACCGCGCAGCTCGCCTGCCGGAAAGTCTGCCGTATGGATATTGGCATACAGGGAGCGGTTGTTCAGCAGTTCGCGCTGATCCTCGGTTAGGGTAAAGGTATTGTCCTCCGCGCGGAAGACCCCACTTCTCAGTTCGGCATCCACGTCGGCGTTGAGGCCAATTTCTATGCCGCCGTTTTCACCCGCCTGCCCAATGTGCAAGTGGGCACCACCGGCAACATCAGCATCAAAATCGCTCTCCAGCCCGGAGAAGGCACCACTGACCGTCAGTTCGCCATTTGCAACTTCCAGCACCAGTGCGCCCTGACCAGATGTCACGGCTGATGGTACTTCATTGCTACCCAGGAGGGACATGGTATAAATGGCTTCAGATACCGGCGTGAGCTGACCGCGAAGTTCACCGCCACCGAAGTTATCAGAGTGGATATTGACGTACATTTCTCTATTACGCAACATGGCTACTTCTTCATCACTCAAGGTGAAGACGTTATCTTCGGAAAGGAAAGCTCCACTGAGTGAATCCGTGCTGACTTCAATATTTAGCGGATAAAGTACCGGTCCATTCTCACCGGCAAAACCGGCATGCAGGTGGGCACCACCTGCAATTTCTTCTGCAATCTTACTGCTCAGGCCTTCGAAACCACCGGAGACGGTCAGTTCGTTGCCAGACAGGGAGGCAGAGACAAAGCCTGTTGCTGTGCTCAAAATGGGTAGCGCCTCATTGTGGCCCGAAAGCGTGGCTTCAAAGAGGTCTTCCATTACTTCTCCACGCGTAATGTTGACAGCAGAAGCCGCACCCGCTGTAGCTACGGCACCGTCCGTGGCTACCGCCCGGTGGTAGACCGTGACCTCTGTGCCTACGTCTACGCCAAGGCTGCCCAACAGGCCGTCAACCGTTTCGAAATCTGTTACGAATTCGGTGTTATTGCCTACATTTTGCTGGAAGACAATATCTTCAAAGTCTGCATCCGTGGACAACTGCCACACATAGGCGAGCTGACTATCATCGGTAGCCGCACTCCAGGTGGCTGAGAAATCCGTTGTTGCACCACCTTCCAGCAGAAAATCTGCCCCGTCGGGTGGGAAGTTGATCATAGGGGCGGAGACCGGGAAGAAGTTACTCTGTTGGAGTATCTGCCCGCGCAGTTCGCCACCGGGGTATGCCATCGTGTGGATATTGGCGTAGTAATTTCCGGCGATGAGGTCAACGACCTGCTCTTCTGAAAGTGTAAAGGTGTTGTTATTGGCCATAAAGGTTCCGGACAGGTTATCGGAAGCGGTCATAGCATTGATTACAATATCAACGCCGCCGTTTTCGCCCGGAGCACCAAGGTGAAGGTGCGCGCCTCCGCCCATGTTCGGATCAAATTCATCAGTAAGCCCACTAAACGCGCCGGTTACAGTCAGTTGGTCACCGTTGAGCTCCAGTTTAAGGCCACCAACGGCAGGGCTTATAGCTACCGGCACTTCATTGAAAGCGTCCAGTGATGTGGTGAAATAAGCCGTGGCGAAAGGTAAGGTCTGTCCGCGCAACTCACCGCTTTGAAAGTCCTCTGTGTGTATATTCACATATAGCCCGCGGTTGCGCAGGCTTGACCGCAGTGCCTCCGTGGAAGGCACGACGTTATCAGCAGCCGGGAAAGCGCCACTCAGCCCATCTCCGGCGATATCAGAGGACAGGTTTTCTTCTATGCCTCCATTGCTTCCGGCCAGTGCGCTGTGCAAGTGTGCGCCACCCGCTACAGCAGCATCAAGGAGAGAGGAAAGCCCGGAAAAAGAGCCGACACTGATAATATTATCAGATCGGACCTCCATCAGTACCTGACCGGTGGCGGGCGTATTTACAGCAGGCACCTCACTTGTTCCTGACAAAGCTGCATTCATATAATAGCGCGCTTCGCCAAGTAGCTGCCCGCGCAGTTCGCCGCCACCATTGGTTAAAGTATGGATATTGACGTAATAAGACCGGTTCATGACAGCCATGACCTGTTCTTCTGTCAGTTCAAAGGTATTGTCAACGGGATCGAATGTACCACCGTTGAGGTCACCGTTCAGGTCAATGGCAAGCGGGAATTCCACCGGACCATTTTCGCCCGGCAGCCCCACGTGAAGGTGCGCGCCACCGACAATACTTACATCGACAGCACTGCTCAGCTCACTAAAAGAGCCTGATACAGTAAGCATATTGCCCCGAAGTTCGGCTTTCACGGCACCGAAGGCGCGGGTGGTTACCGGAGGGGCTTCAAACCCACCGCCGAGGACAGCAGTGAAGTATACCGGCGCTTCAGGCAACAGTTGCCCGCGGATTTCACCCGCCTGCTGATCAACAGAGTGAATATTGACATAAAAGCCGCAGTCGTAAATGGCGGTCAGGTCATCTGGTGTAAGGGCAAACCGGTTGCTTGCCGCCTCAAATGTACCCTCGGTCATGTTGTTTTCCAGGTCACTTGTCAGCGCAAAGGTGACGGGCCCATTTTCACCAGCCAGACCGGTATGAATATGGGCACCACCAGCGATATCGGTGGCCACTTCACTTTCCAGGCCAGTAAAACTACCGTAGACAATCAGGCTGTCTTCAATGACTTCTGCCTGCACCACGCCCGTTGCATAGCTCGTTACCGCCGGCTGCTCATTGCTGCCGGAGAGATGTGCCCGCAGAACGGTTGAAGCCGCTGTGGAGGCGACCTGCCCCCGAAGTTCGCCTGCACCGTAGGCTGTCGTATGGATGTTGGCATAATAAAGGCGGTTTTCCAGCGCTTCGATCTGGCTCTGCTCCAGCCCGAACGTATTATCTGCAGCGGTGAAAACGCCTCCTTTCAAATCAGGATTAGTCGTGGCATTCAGCTGAATGTCTACATCTCCGTTTTGCCCTGGCAGGGCAAGATGCAGATGTGCGCCTCCCAGTACTGAGGCATCAAAATTGCCTTCCAGATCCGCAAAACTACCGGTAACGGTCAGTTGGTCGCCCACCACATCAAGGGCAAGGGCTCCATGACCATCGGTAGAGACAGAAGGCACCTCATTGCTACCGGAAAGATTGATCAAGTAATTGTTGCCTTCCGGTAAAAGCTGTCCACGGATTTCTCCACCGGGATAAAGAGTCGTATGGATATTCACATACATCCGGCGTTCCATCAGGGCATCCATCTCTTCGGCAGACAGCGTAAAGGTATTGGAGGTGGCTTCAAACGTACCGCTCTTAAGCAGGATACCAAGATTGGGGCTTAGCTCGAAGGTAATCCCTCCATTCTCTCCGGCATAACCGGTGTGAATGTGAGAACCGCCCGCTACCGTGACATCGAAGTTGCCTTCAAGTCCGGTAAAACTGCCCGATACAGCAAGCTCGTTACCGTCCAATACGGCAGTTATTTCGCCGAAAGCACGGCTTACTATCGGAGTCGCTTCATTGCGCCCGCTAAGCTCGGCGGTAAAGGTCATCTGCGCACTGCCTGTAAATGGCAGGCTGCAAAAGACCAGTAATAAAAATAAGTAGTCTCTAATCTTCATAAATTGACTTTATTGTATTTTCGGTTATAAATGGACTGCAAAAACATAGCTATTTCGCCCTTCGGCCGGACCGAAAGCGTGACGAGATGTGAAGTGCAGACTTGTTTGTCGTTTTTTGTTTGCCAGTACGCGCATCAGTTGCGCTTATGACTGAGGTGCATTACCCATTTTATTGATTAGCAAGGCTTAAGGGTTATGCCAATGATTGCCTTTGGTGTTATGTACGGAGCTATATCGAAGAACGGATTAAAAGAATCCCGTCTTTTTTCATTACCTTTCGATATGCCTCCTCAAAATGCGGATGAAATAGTCAAACCTAATCATCCGATAAGTTGCAAAATGCCTGTACAAATAAGAGGTTGAATTCATTTTCCGGTGGAACGAAGAGGGCTGCCGAATGTTCGAACCCGAAAGCACTCAATTGATTAAAGTCCATTAGACGCACTATGCCAAAGACAAAACCCAGAACTGCATTGGAAACGGAGATCATTGATCTGCTTTCCAAAAAACAACAGAGGGGGATTACACTATTGTACGAACATTACTCACCTGCACTGTACAATATCATCCTTCGCATTGTACAGTCAGAGGAAATCGCGGAAGAAACACTACAGGACAGCTACCTGAAAATATGGGATAATTTTTCAAAATACGATGCTGACAAGGGGCGCCTCTTCACCTGGATGGTACGTATTTGCCGCAATTTGGCAATCGATAAAATCCGCTCCAGTCAATTTAAGAAAGGAAATCGAACTGAAACCATCCCAGACTCCGTATATAACAGTGATTCACTCAGCGAAGAGCTGAACACCTCCGACCCGGGCTTACGAAAAGTCGTTAGCAAACTCGATGACAAGACCCGGGTTCTTATCGAACTCCTATATTTTAAGGACTATACCCAACGGGAAGTGAGCGATGCGCTCGACATTCCCCTGGGCACAGTCAAGTCACGGTCGAGAAAAGCGATTCAGGTCCTACGGCAAGTCCTGGGCAATGAGGGCTTTTTGTCGGCTATTTTCATCACCATGTTCGAAACGATAAAGCGATATTTTGGATCCTAAAGCATACATAGCGTCTGGTATTCTTGAGCAATATGTGCTCGGAAAGCTCACTCCGGAAGAAATGGCGGAGGTGGAGCAAAATGCGGCGCAATACCCGGAAATCAAGGAAGAAATTGAAGCCATTGAGCTGGCATTGGAGGAGTATGCCCTGCTGCACGGGCAAACGCCACCGCCTGGTGTGCTGTCCACTATTCTCCAAACCCTCGATGAGCGGGGCACACAGGCTCAGTTGAAAGGCCCCGGAAGCAGCCGTACCCTTTTGGCGATAGCCTGGGTATTGTTTTTTGCAGCGGCTCTGGGCTGGCTTTATGCCTACCAGCAAAACCAGGAAAGTACAGCAACGATTGCTACGCTGTCCGAAGAAATTAACACCATCGAAACCAGCTGCGACAGCGTGCAGGCTAGCAACGGCCGCCTACAGGCAGAGTTGGAGTTCCTGCGCAACCCCGATACCCGAAATACCCGTATGAACGGCACTGACCTTTCACCGGAAGCCATAGCCTCGGTCTTTTACAACCCGGCATCCGAAGCTTCCCTGATCGATGTGGGCAGTCTGCCAGTACCGCCTTCCGATCAGCAGTACCAGCTTTGGGCTATTGTAGACGGGGCGCCTGTCAGCATGGGCGTTTTTGAAGTCAATACTGATACTTCAGGGCTTCAGCCGGTAGCCTACGTCGAAAACGCCCAGGCTTATGCGGTCACCCTTGAGCCCCGCGGCGGCAGCGAAACGCCTACCCTGGAGCAGATGTACGTAATTGGAGAGATCTAAAACGAGGCGTACTTCAACAAAGAAGGGGAATAAATCCAATGCCGGACTTATTCCCCTTCAGTTTTATGGCAAACATGGTATTAGCTCAGATGGCTAATACAATAGTCATCTTTGACCGTGCCTTAGCTCAGCCCGGTGACGAGCAGAGACACTTCATTATTCAGTACTTCCACGAAGCCGCCTTTGATGGCGTAACGAATCTTGCGCCCGGCTTCGCTTGCCGTTTCCAGTGCGCCGGTCTCTTCATTGAAGAAACGGTATTCACCACTTTCTGTAGTGATGGTAATGTAGCCCGCATCCAGAGAAGATACAATTGGCGCGTGGTTTTTCAGCACCTGAAATTCACCATCCGTGCCAGGCACTTTAACTGAAGAGATCGCACCTGAAAAAATCTTCCGGTCCGGAGTCAGTACCGTAATATTCATAATGACTTAGTTTATAAGGCGGTACCGGAAGGCAGGCTTCCGGCACCTAATACAATCGTTTCAGGATGTGGGAGGTAAAGAAATTAAGCCTCTACCTCAGCCAGCATCTTCTTACCTGCTTCAATCACCTCGTCGATATTGCCCTTCAGGTTGAAGGCCGCTTCCGGATATTCATCCACTTCACCATCGATGATCATGTTAAAGCCACGGATAGTTTCCTCAATAGGCACCAGTACACCTGGCAGGCCGGTAAACTGCTCTGCTACGTGGAAAGGCTGAGAAAGGAAACGCTGCACGCGGCGGGCGCGGTGTACCACCTGCTTGTCTTCATCAGACAATTCTTCCATACCAAGGATGGCGATGATGTCCTGAAGCTCATTGTAGCGCTGCAGGATATTCATGACGCGCTGAGCGGTATTGTAGTGCTCATCACCGATGATAGCCGGATCGAGGATACGTGATGTTGAATCGAGCGGATCCACTGCAGGGTAGATACCGAGGGACGCAATCTTACGGCTCAGTACCGTTGTCGCATCAAGGTGAGCGAAAGTTGTAGCCGGTGCGGGGTCTGTCAAGTCATCCGCAGGTACGTATACCGCCTGTACGGAGGTAATAGAACCACGCTTGGTGGAAGTAATCCGCTCCTGCATCAGGCCCATCTCCGTAGCCAGGGTTGGCTGATATCCCACCGCTGAAGGCATACGGCCAAGCAGTGCCGACACCTCAGAACCTGCCTGCGTAAAGCGGAAGATATTATCGATAAAGAAGAGGATATCACGACCGCCCATTGGGTCTTTCATATCACCATCGCGGAAGTACTCTGCAATCGTCAGACCGGAGAGTGCCACACGGGCACGTGCGCCTGGAGGTTCGTTCATCTGACCAAATACGAAGGTTGCCTTAGAATCTTCCAGCTCTTTCATATCCACGCCACTGAGGTCCCAGCCGCCTTTTTCCATAGACTCCATGAAGTGCTTGCCGTACTTGATAATGCCCGCTTCAAGCATTTCCCGCATCAGGTCGTTGCCCTCACGGGTACGTTCGCCCACACCTGCGAATACAGAGATACCATCGTATCCCTTCGCGATGTTGTTGATCAGCTCCTGAATGAGTACGGTTTTACCTACACCTGCACCACCAAAGAGGCCAATTTTTCCACCCTTCAGGTAAGGCTCGATCAGGTCGATCACCTTGATACCGGTGTAGAGTACTTCTTTCTCCACGGAGAGGTCTTCGTAGATAGGTGGTTTGCGGTGAATAGAAGCCGAACCGGTTTGGTTGACCACTGCACCAATACCATCGATTGGCGTACCGACCACGTTGAAGAGACGGCCTTTGATACCAGGGCCTACAGGCATAGCAATTGCTTCGCCGGTATCCTGTACCTCCATGCCGCGAACCAGACCGTCCGTTGCATCCATAGCAATAGCACGAACGCTGTCTTCACCGAGGTGCTGCTGAACTTCCATCACCAAAATTTCTCCGTTGGGACGGTCGATCTTCAGTGCATTATTAATTTCGGGGAGTTTCGAACCCTCAGCAGAAAAACTTACGTCTACTACCGGGCCGATAACTTGCTTCACATGACCGATGTTTGCCATATCAGTGCGTGTATTTAGTTGAAAACTAGAGTATCTTTTAAAAATCGGCACAAATTTAGGCTTTTGGGTTGATAATCAAAAGCAATTCCCTGCCCTTATCTTACCTAAAGCCTAATAAATCAGCCCCTTGACTTAAACCCCGGCACCGGGCTTCCGGAGAGCCCGGGAAATATTGCACCCCCTTCTGCTCCTGTTCCGGTATTTTATTTCCCCGAACAACGCTGCTATATACCACGATTAGGCAAATCGCTAAGGAGACAATGGCTTCAGGCCGCGGGGAGGCTGTGATATTTTTCTGTTCATTATGTCCAACAATTCTCCCGGATTGCTTATTCTTGATACTATGATCTGGGAAGCCCTTTCAAAATTAGCCCTTTTGGGCACAGAACGCGGACAGCTACCACCGGAAGTCTTAAAAGCCTTGGAGCAGGTCGGGATACAGGCCACGCAGGCACCGGAAGCGGTAGTGCTTGAAGGTGCTGCCCTGTACCATCAACTTCGCCGTGCAGGCTTCCCGCTGCAGCAATTGGAAGCACCTACCACTCCTATGCTACAAGGCAAACAGGCTGCTGCGCCACCGCAGGCAGCACGACAGATGGAACATATCGTCCGCGGCAACTTCCGGGAAGCCCTGCCTGAAGCGTTGCAGCTCCTGCATCAGGCCAATCTGCCCCTGCCCCCTGAGCACCTGCCTGCCTTGCTTTACAAAGCCGCTAAGAAACCAGACTTCTGGTATGCCCTCCGCCCAGTCCTCCAACCGGCAGACTTTGAGCTCCTCTGGCTTAACCCGGACTGGAGCTCGATCGCGGAGCGCCCCCCCGTAGCAGACTGGCAAAAGGAAACGCAGGCCGATCGGGTGCAGATGCTGCGGCGACTGCGCTTTGAACAACCGGAGCAGGCGACATCCTGGTTAACCACTTGCTGGGAAGGGTTGACTCCGACTGAAAAAAAGGAACTGATTAGCATCCTGGACACCGGATTGAACGCATCAGACCAACCGTTTCTGGAAGCCCAATTGTCCGACAGCCGGAAGGAAGTGCGGCAATCGGCAGCACAGTTGCTGCTCAAAATCCCGGATACTCCTTTACAAGACACCTTATATAAGGAAGCTGCCACCTGGCTTACCCTGCATAAAGATGGCCGCCTGGATCTGCATGCGCCCCCGAAGCCCATATCCGCTTTTAAAAAGCTGGGGCTGTACAGCAGCAAAAAGCACAAATACACCGGTGGCGAAAGGGCCGGCTATGCTTACGACATCCTGTCAAAGGTGCCGCCCAAGCGCTGGGAAGCATATTTTAGAAAATCCACCCTCGATGCCCTGCGCCTTTTCGCCCGGGCCAATCAGCATCAGCTCCTTACCGATGCTATTGCGAATGCCGCTCTCCTGCATCAGGACCACCGCTGGATAGAAGCGCTGCTCCGGCATTGGTGGCGCACGGATAACGAAGTGCGTTGGAACAGCGCCCTGGGCAAGCAGCTTATGGCCGCTTTGCCGGACCCCCTTTTTAACGAAATCATGAGCCAACACCTAAAGCAGCATCAAGGCTATATCGAGGAGCGCAGTTTTGCCGGACAATTGCTATGTTTGGGCGTGCATAAGTGGGAAAGCCGCGTGGCCCGGCAGGTACTCCAAAACTTCAGGGACTGGCTCAACGCTGCGCAGTCGGTCTACTGGAATATGTGGCACTACAAGCGCATCCTCCGGGTAGCGGCCTATCTGGCACCGGTGGATATCCTGCCTGCCTTCCGGGCCGGCTGGAACCAACGAACTCCCATCTGGGGCAACTGGGAAGGCGATATTGACCGATTGCTGAAAACGCTGGCTTTCCGCAAAGACCTGAACGAAGTGTTGAACCCACCCGGCAAAAATCACAACAAGAAAACACCATAATATATGTCTGCCAACGCTGCTATCCGACTACAAGCTGAAGACGCCTACGCTGAGGAGCTCAAAGCCCTGCAAGCTGCCGACGACCGCCCCCGCCCTACCAACTGGAACCTTTCGCCCTGGGCGGTGATGATCTACCTCATGGGTGGAGAGCTGGAAGATGGCACCAGAATTTCGCCGAAGTATTTTGGCAACCGCCGCCTGATCGAAGTTGCGGTAGCTACCCTGGCCACCGACCGGGCGCTGCTGCTCACGGGCATCCCGGGTACTGCTAAAACCTGGGTATCCGAGCACCTGGCCGCAGCGATCAGTGGCAACTCCAAACGCCTGGTACAGGGCACCGCCGGCATGGCAGAGGAATCCCTGCGCTATGGCTGGAATTACGCCCGCCTGCTGTCTGAGGGCCCTTCAGAAAAAGCCCTGGTACCCAGCCCGGTTATGGTAGCTATGCAGGAAGGCCGTATTGCCCGGGTGGAGGAACTGACCCGCATCCCCAGCGATGTGCAGGATGCGCTTATTACTATCTTATCCGAAAAGGCGCTGCCCATTCCGGAACTCAACTCAGAGGTACGGGCACAGCGGGGCTTCAACCTGATTGCTACAGCCAACGACCGCGACCGGGGCGTTAACGAGCTATCCAGTGCCTTGCGCCGCCGTTTTAATACAGTAAGCATGCCCCTGCCGGCCACCCTGGAAGAGGAAGTAGAAATCGTCCGGCAACGGGTAGCGCAAATCGGCAGCACCCTCGAATTACCGCCACAAGCGGCCCCGGTAGAGGAAATCAGGCGCCTGGTCACCATCTTCCGGGAGCTGCGCAATGGCAAAACCGAAGACAGCCGGCGCAAGCTCAAAGTCCCCTCCAGCACACTGAGCACAGCGGAAGCTATATCGGTCATCAATAGCGGGCAGGCGCTGGCTGTGCATTTTGGCGAAGGGGAAATCCGGGCGGAGGATATTGCCGGCAGTTTGCTGGGTGCAATTGTTAAAGACCCGGTGCAGGACCTGGCCGCATGGGAAGAGTACCTGGAGACGGTCGTAAAGGAACGCAAGGGCTGGGGAAACTTGTACGAGGCAAGCAGAGGGCTGTTGGGAAAATAGAAAATGATACCTAAAGGGCCCGATTTTCGGATATTCAATATGCTCTTTCAATATCCCCTTTGAAATTTCCGTGCGATATTTAGACTGTTTTTCAGGCACTTACAAAAGCACCTTTGCGATTTTTTTATCAAAAGCCTTGTTTATTGGATTAAAGAGCGCTACCTTTGCACCTGCCTTTTCAGAGGCAGCCCGATCAAGGCGAAACAATTAAGAAAAACAGGTGCAAAAAGAAGGTGCATAACTTCGCTCGCATCGCTCCATTTCCTCCTGATTTTCTATTGATCAACAATTAAATTATTTGAAAAGTGGATACGCTAAGTTATAAAACGCAATCTGCAAAAAAAGAGACAGTAGAACGCAAGTGGCACATCATCGACGCTGAAGGCGAAGTGGTTGGCCGTATGTGTACCAAAATTGCTTCTGTTCTCCGTGGGAAGCATAAGCCTTCCTACACGCCACACGTAGATACGGGCGATTACGTCATTGTTGTCAACGCAGGCAAAGTCCGGTTTACCGGCAACAAGCTGGACCAAAAGGAATACCAGCGCTACTCCGGTTACCCCGGCGGCCAGAAGTCCCGCACAGCTAAGGAAATGCTGGACAAGAAGCCAATTGGTATAGTGGAAGCTGCCGTACGTGGTATGCTGCCCAAGAACCGCCTGGGCCGTGCGATGTTCAAGAAGCTTTTCGTCTATGAAGGCGCTGAGCACCCACACGAGGCACAGAAGCCGGAAAAACTGGAACTTTAATTTTAAAAAAGCAGGACAATCTCGATAAATATGGAAATGATCAATGCCATTGGGAGAAGAAAAGCGTCTGTAGCCCGTGTTTACCTCAAGAAAGGTGAAGGCAAAATCGTTATCAACGGTAAGGACTACAAAGAGTACTTCCCTCAAAATCACATCCAATATAACCTTACGGATCCTTTTCAGACCGTAGAAGTGGAGAACATCTACGACCTGAAGATCAACGTAAATGGCGGTGGCTACAAAGGTCAGGCCGAAGCGATTCGTATGGGCATCGCCCGTGCGCTCGTCAAACTGAACGAAGACTTCCGCAAGCCGCTGAAGGACAAAAAGTATCTTACCCGTGACTCCCGCGTTGTTGAACGTAAGAAGTACGGTAAGCCTAAGGCACGTAAGAGCTTCCAGTTCAGCAAGCGTTAATTTTCGTTATTCAGTATTCGTGGCGGGCTGTCTGCGTACGGCTCGCTTCCAAATTCAAACTTTAGCAAAAAGAAAATGGAAAAGCCCACCTATAAAGATTTGTTGGATGCAGGTGTGCACTTTGGCCACCTCAAGAGAAAGTGGAACCCCAAGATGGCACCTAATATCTTCATGGAGCGCAAAGGGATTCACATCATTGACCTGAACCGCACCCTGGATAGCCTGGAGCGCGCTGGTAATGCCGCCCGCCAAATGGCGAAGTCTGGTAAGAAGATCATGTTCGTTGCGACCAAGAAGCAGGCCCGCGAAATCGTTGCCAATGCAGCGCGCGAAGTCGGCATGCCTTTCGTGACTGACCGCTGGCTTGGTGGTATGATGACCAACTTCTCCACGATCCGCCGTTCGATCAAGAAGATGAACAACATCGACCGCATGTTCCAGGATGGTACACTGGATAATGTAACCAAGAAGGAGCGCCTTACCCTGACCCGCGAGCGCAACAAGCTGGAGCGCGTACTCGGTGGTATCGCAAACCTGAACCGCCTGCCTTCTGCGGTATTCATCGTGGATATCCACCACGAGCATATCGCTGTAGCAGAGTCGCACAAGCTGGGACTGAAAACTTTCGGTATGGTGGACACCAACTCTGATCCTTCTCAGGTTGATTATGCTATCCCTGCCAATGATGATGCATCCAAGTCGATTGCCATCATCACCAACTACATGGCGGAGTGCATCCGTCAGGGCCTGAAAGACAGAGAGTCTGTCAAATCAGAAAAGGAAGCAACTGCGAAAGGCTAAGCTGCCGCGGTTCCTGGATTTTATTACCACACCATTACAATACAAGATATAATGAGTGCAAACATTTCTGCTGCCGATGTCAAAAAACTGCGCGAAATGACCGGCGCAGGTATGATGGACTGCAAAAAAGCGCTTAAAGAGGCTGAAGGCGATTTCGAAAAAGCCGTCGAGGTACTTCGTAAGAAAGGCCAAAAGGTATCTGCCAAGCGTGCAGACCGTGATGCCAACGAAGGCGTTGTTGTTGCCCTGGTTTCTGATGATAAGACCAAAGGTGTTATCGTTAAGCTGAGCTGTGAAACTGACTTCGTAGCTAAAGGCGACGAGTTCATCGGCTTCACCAACAAAGCTGCCGAACTGGCACTGCAGCATTTCCCTGATACACTGGAAGACCTGCTCAAGGTTGACATGAATGGCCTTTCTCTGGGCGATCGCGTTACCGAGCTGGTTGGTAAGATCAATGAGAAGATTGAACTTGATACCTACGAAAAACTGGAAGCAACTATGATTAGCCCGTACATCCACATGGGCAACAAAGCTGCTGTTCTTGTAGGCATGAACAAAGCAAGCGATGACATCTACGATGGTGGCCGCGACGTAGCTATGCAGGTAGCTGCCATGAAGCCGGTTGCCGTAGATAAGGATGGCGTCGACCAGTCTATCATCGACAAGGAGATCGAAATTGGTAAGGAGCAGGCGCGCCAGGAAGGCAAGCCTGAGCAAATTATCGAGAAGATCGCTATGGGTAAGCTCAACAAATTCTTCAAGGAAAACACCCTGCTGAATCAGCAGTTTGTTAAGGACAGCAACGAAACTGTGGCTTCCTTCCTGAAGAAGTTTGATAAGGAACTGACGGTTACAGACTTTAAGCATGTAACCCTCGGATAAAATTTTCGAAAGGCGGATTAGTTATCTAATCCGCCTTTTTTTATATCATTGGCCCGCAAAGGTCTGCTATGCACCATGCGTATCAGGCCTTCGTAGGATTATTGCAACCTACTGCGACTTTAAGCTTCAACCTCAAACAACTGGGAAATATGGCACAGCTCAAGTATAACAGAATTCTGCTCAAATTGAGCGGGGAGTCCCTGATGGGCGATCAGGGCTTCGGTATTGATTCCAAAATGCTTTCGCACTACGCTGAGCAGGTAAAAGAACTCCTTGAGCTGGGCGTGCAGGTTGCGATCGTTATCGGTGGCGGCAACATCTACCGTGGGCTACAGGCCAATGAGTCAGGCATTGAGCGGGTGCAAGGGGACTACATGGGCATGATGGCGACTGTAATTAATGGCATGGCGCTCCAAAGCGCCCTGGAAACGGTGGGTGTTTACACCCGGTTGATTTCTGCTATTGAAATGAAGCAGATTGCTGAGCCCTACATCCGCCGCCGGGCTATCCGCCACCTCGAAAAAGGCAGGGTCGTGATCTTTTCTGCCGGTACAGGCAGTCCTTATTTTACCACGGATTCGGCAGCCGCACTGCGCGCCAATGAAATCAATGCAGACGTCATTCTGAAAGGCACACGTGTGGATGGTATCTATAACGCCGACCCGGAAAAGGACGCCACCGCCACCAAATTTGACAACCTCACTTTCGCCAAGGTAATCAGCATGGGGCTGAGTGTGATGGATATGACTGCCTTTACCCTTTGCCGGGAGAACAACCTGCCGATCATCGTATTCGACATCAATACCAAAAGCAACCTCAAGGATATCGTAGAGGGCAAGCCTATTGGCACTCTTGTTGAGGGGTAGGCCGCTACTGCCCGCACCCTATAGGCGAGCCATCCGGCAATCGTGGTGCCTTGGGCAATTGATATGCCGATGGCGCTTCCCGAAATTTCTGTATCTCACCCAACATATAGCTTAGGTGAGCCCGTTCTTCCCGTTCGGGCCGGTCAGACAGCTGCTTTTCAAAGCCCCGCTCGAAAGCATCAACCTGATAGCGGGCGGCACCTGCCACCTGCGGCGCAACTTGGTCATCCCCTGCTAATCTCAATAAGTGCAACATGAGCCGCTTTTGACCTACCCTTGAAATAGCGCGTTCTGACGAGGTGTAAGCGTCGTCCATCGTTTTCCACAAGGCTTCAACGAAACGGTCAAGGTGAATGCTCTGCAAGTCACCCTGTGCCTCCTGATTGACCATCCGGGCAAGCCGCTGTGGGTGCAGCATCAGGCCAAGGGTATAATCAATTGCGGATGCTGCGGCTGCCATAGGATCAAAAACAGTACCGGTATAAGGCTCAAAATATTCTCTTCCCCGGCTGTACCCCATCGGCTGTGGAGGTATCAGACCGAGAATCTCAGCCGGTATAATCAGCTCACTTGGCTTTACCGTTCTCAATAGTGCGGTCATGGCGGCACTTTGTTCCGGCTCCGGCACAGGGCGGATAACCGGCTGACCGTCTCCCCGAAGTGCATAGGTGTAGTAATATCCGCCCAAAAGCTTACTACAGGCTGCTACCTGATACCGATGCGACAAATAAAGTGGCGTCAGTACCCGTTCCAGCGTGGACATAGGCTGCCCCTCCGGAATGTTTGCCTCCCCAAAGCGGCTCAGGGCCTCCCGCCGTAAATCCATAATGCGGTTGAGCTCCTGTGGTGCGGAAGTACCATTATCCCACAAATGAGCCAGTGGATGAGCTGTGCCGTCCGACCGCGCGCCATCGTCTGAAATGTAGTGCAGCCCTGCTTCAACACCCTCCATCAGAATGGTATTAAGGGCCTCCTTAACATTTGTTTCTTTTGAGAACTCCGTATACCCGTACCGGATCGCCAGTTTGTCCCAGTCACCGATGCCCGTATCGTAGGCTTTTGAGAAATCAACAGCCCCATCTTGCCCCAATTGTAAGAGCGGGTGCGGATAATCCATCACTGAGGCACGGTTGTTCATACTCGCAGCAAAATTATGCGCCAGCCCAAGCGTATGCCCTACTTCGTGGGCAGAAAGCTGCTTGAGCCGGGCCAGGGCCATTTCTTTTAGCCTTGGGTCAGCTACTTCTCCGGTCTCGTAGGCTTCTACCAGCCCCTGCGCGATCAGGAAGTCCTGCCGTACCCGGAGAGACCCCAAAAGTACATGCCCTTTTAGGATTTCTCCGGTGCGTGGGTCGGCTACAGTGGTGCCATAGGACCAGCCCCGGGTGCTACGGTGTACCCAGTTGATGATGTTGTAGCGTACATCCATAGGGTCTGCCCCTTCCGGCAAAACTTTGACCTGGAAGGCATCAATAAAACCTGCCGCCTCGAATGCTTCGTTCCACCAGCCGGCCCCTTCCAGCAGTGCAGACCGGATAGGCTCAGGTACTCCTGGATCAAGGTAGTAAATGACAGGCTCTACCGGCCGGCTGCGCTTGGCTTCCGGATTGGCTTTCTCTAAGCGGTGCCGGTAGATCAGCCGCTGCGTCAGAGGCGCATCAATAGGAGCAGCGTAGTCCTGAAAAGTCAGGGGAAAATAGCCCGAGCGCGGATCATAGGAACGTGGCTCGAATTCATCGTCCGGCAATTGGACAAGAGAATGGTGCATGCGTACCGAAAAGGAAGCAGGCGTAGGAGCAACCGATTTGAGCTCCTGCCCGTGAGGTGTACCTGTGAAAGTAAGCAAGGCTTCGAACTCCGTATTCTCTGGGAAGCTTCTGGTCCGGTCCAGCCAGAGAATGCTGCGCTCCTCATCGAGTTTAAAGTCTCCTTGCTTGTGTTCCTTTAAACGCTCTGCAACACCATGGGCATCGCGTATCAGAAAGGGCGTCCAGTCAATCAGCACTTTCCCATTTTCCTCCGCCTCGACTTTAAAGCCCCACAGCACAGACTGGGCAAATGCTTCTTCCACAGATTGGCGCTCCGGGAGGTTTTGAGTACGGGCACGAAACTTCAGGTTGGGCTCCTGCAGCAAGACCTTCCGCCCTTCCCGGATAAACCGGACCACTCTTGTATCCCCGAGTTGGTTGCGGTCAAGACCAATGTCATTAGAACCCAACCCGGCGGTCAGGCTGTTGATATAAAGTACCTCTTCGCCCAGTTGCTCCACTTCCAGCCAGATTTTGCCGGCCTCTTTATCCTAGTAATAGGTAAAAAAACCACTCCCGGGCTGAAGCCCTTTTGTCTTTTCCGTAATTGTGGGTAGTTGAGCATGCAGCAACATAGTCCAGCCCATCAGGACAACGGGCAGCAGGTATTTTCTCATCGCCTTTTTTCTTAAAAGTAGAGAAAAATTCAGAACTTGACGGAGAACCAAAGTCCTCTGACATGAAATATGGCCATTTGATCGCAGCGGCTTTATTTGCGCTATTTGCCTATTTCCAGCTTAATGATCCGGATCCCTGGAGCTGGGTTGCCCTTTACCTGAGTGTCAGTGCCGTAGCCCTGCTTGCCTTTTTCCGGCAATCCTTCCGGTGGCTCGCTATTGCGGGGCTCGTAGTCATTACCATTTGGGGCATACAATTGTTTCCCGCTTTCCTGGACTGGGTTTCCATGGGTGCTCCCTCCATTACCGAAGAAATGAAGACCGAACAGCCCCACATTGAGCTGACCCGGGAATTTCTCGGGCTCATGCTTTGTGCGCTGATGTTTGGCGGCTACCTCATCAGAGGCCGAAAAGGCTGGACATAACAATGATATATGATTTTTACTAATTAGAATGCATCTATCCGTGAAAAAGGGTAAATTGGAGCATTCACAGGCCCCAAGCATAATGCACAAAAATGTCACTTGAAGCCCCAACTGTTTTACAAACGCTCCTAAGATCAGTCCTCACCTTACAGCAGGCACCTTCTCTGCAAAGAGGTATTATCACTACTATTCCTGAAGTGGTGCCCCTGGTAAATACAGATGCGATATGGGTGCTCCGGTTGCCCGCTGCTGCCCCGTTCACTCCTTCACCAATTACCAGCATCCACCGTTGCGAGAGCGGCCAATGGGAAGTCCAGGAAACCTCCTTACCAGATTCCTGGCTTCGCAAACTGGAACACGAGGCGGGTTCAGAATCGTATGTGGCACTTCCATCTCCCTCCGAGAACCACCACATCATCGCTGCCCCAATCCGGTCAAAGGGCCAGGCTGCCGGCTTTTTCATTGCCCGCATACCTGTCGCTCAGGCTACCGGAAGCTCAGACCCGCTTCAGCCCATACAGCCCTATCTTGAAGGGTTGGGCGCGGCGATCTCCCGTTTTACACAGGAGAAAAAGATTAAGGTGCAACGTGACTACCTTCGAAAAATCATTGATAACATCCCCGGGCTTGTCTTTTCCAAAGACCGTGAAGGCCGTTTTGTTCTGGTAAATAAGCGCGTTGCTGAAATTTATGGCGTGCCGGTGGAAGAGCTTATCGGCAAAACAGACAGCGACTTCAACCCGCACGAACAGGAAGTGGCCCGGTACCGGGAGGAAGACCTTCGTGTACTGGATGAGGGCGCGACGATGTGGCTGCCGGAAGATAAAATCACGACTCCCAAAGGACAGGAAATACACCTGCAAACCTTGAAAATTCCTGTAACGAGTGAAGGAGAAGAAGGCACCAACAACGTACTCGGCTTATCGCTTGACATCTCCCCCTGGCTGCGTATCAAGGAGCAGGAAGCCAAAAGCAGAGAACGGTACCACAACTTCATCAAACACGCCGAAGAAGGCATTTACTTTGTGAAGTGCGATCCGCCGATCCCTCTTGAAGGGCTCACTCCGGAAGAGCAAATGGAACATTACTATGCCTCAGCTGTCATCGCAGAGTGCAATAAAGCGATGGCCAAAATGTATGGCCTGGAAGGCCCGGAGGCTCTTATCGGCAAAAAAGTCGCAGACCTGCACAAAGGGGAGGGCGAGGCTCAAAACCGGAAATCCACCCTGCAGTTCTTCAAGAAAAACTTTAAGATTAAAGACTTTGAAACCCACGAGATCACACCCGATGGAACTGAGCGCTGGTTCAACAATCATGTGGTAGGTGTATTTGAGGCCAACCACATGATAGGTATATGGGGCGGGCAAACAGACATCACTGCACGTAAACAGATGGAACTTTCCCTGCGCAAACAACGCGAGGAACTAAACTTCATTCTCGAAGGAGCGAAGGTAGCCACCTGGTACTGGGACCTGCCCGGGAAAATAGCCCGCTTCAATGACTACTTCTGGCAGCTTCTGGGGTACGATAATTCTGAAACGCCATCCAACCCCAAAGAATTCAACAACCTGGTCCATCCCGATGACCTGCCTCCTTTCATCTCCAAGGCCACCAAACACCTTGAACTGAGGAATAACCCTCAGGTGTTTGAACACGAAATGCGTTTGCGTGCTAAGGATGGCAGTTACAAATGGGTACTTAACCGTGGCCGGGCCTTAACCTGGAACGAAGAAGGGTACCCTATACAGGGTAGTGGGATTTTTGTAGACATTACCTCTCAGAAGGGCGCCATGATGCAGCTCAAAGCTCAGCAGGAACTCCTTGATATGGTTTCTGAAAGTGCTATGGTATCCTTTTGGGAGCTAGATCTTGATACAGAGCATGTAAAGATTTCTTCCACCTTTTTCAAAATTCTCGGCTTCGAAACGGATGAGTTTAAACTCACGTTGACGAGTGCCTTTGAGCTAGTACACCCTGATGACCAGGAGCCACGCTTCAACCATGCTATACAAAAAATTGAGCTGGAGGAGAGCTTCGAAGTAGAGCTCCGGCTCAGGACGAAAGAGGGTTCCTATAATTGGGTCGTCGTTCGCGGAGAACTCTATGTCCTGGAAGGCAAAAAGTACTACGCCGGCCTGCTTATTGATATCAATCAGCGCAAACAGACCGAGCTGGAACTTCAGCAAAGTCAGGAAAAGCTCAATCTGGCAATTGAAGGATCCCGGATTGGGATATGGGAATGGGATATCCCCAACAGGAAGGTTTCCAATAATGCGCTGATGTTTAAACACCTCGGCCATACACCGGAAGCCCTAACGGACCGCTATGAAGACTGGGTAAAATACCTTCATCCTGATGATGTCCCAAGGATTCAGGAAAGCTTTCACTTTCAAACCGGAGCTTCGGATAATTTCCGCCTTGACTACCGTATCAAAGATGCACAGGGCCATTACCATTGGGTCTATGATACCGGTAAAGTAACCGGGCGGAATGAAACCGGGCAGGCGATTCATGCTACTGGCATAACCGTTGACATTTCGGAGTTGAAAGCCACCGAACTCGCACTCAAGGAAAGCCAGCAGCGTACCCAACTCATTCTTGATGCCGCCAAACTAGGCTTATGGGAGTGGAATTACCAGACCGATGATTGTTTCTACAACCTCCATTGGGGCGGAATGCTGGGCTATGCACCTCATGAAATCAAGCCCGTTTCACAAACTTTTTTCGAGCTCATTCATCCGGAAGACGCCCCCCTGCTCAGAAAGGTGCTCGACGACCAACTCGCTGGCAAAACGGAGTTATTTGAAGTAGAAATCCGATTGCGTACAAAAGACGGAGACTGGAAGTGGGTGCACGATAAAGGCAGGGTCATGAGCCGCGATAAAGAGGGGCTGCCTGTAAAAATTGCTGGCATTCACATAGATATTGACCACCGGAAAGCAGCCGAAAAAGCCCTCACGGAAAGTGAAGCCTTCTTCCGCAGCTTGTTTGAAGACAGCCCGCTGGGCATATTGTTCTGCAATATGGATGGAGGCATTCAGGAAGTCAATGAAATGGCCTCTCAGCTACTGGGCTACTCCAGGCAGGAACTCACCCATAAAACGCTCAACGACCTGAGCATTGACGAACGGCTCTTTGAAGGACTGGTACATACGCTTAAGCAAGACAACACTATTAATCAGTTTGAACAGCAACTGCGCCATAAAGAAGGCCGCCAAATATGGAGCAACCTGCTCGTCAGTATTATCAGAGATATTAATGGCCAGCCTGAGAGCATTATCTGTTCTATTGAGGATATCACAAGCCGGATGGAAGCCCAGCAGGCGCTACAAGAGAGTGAGGACCTCAAACGTGCCATCCTCGATGCCCTGCCGGACCTTAAATTCCGAATTGATAAGGAACACCGCTTTGTCAGCTTCTTTGCCCCAAAGGGAGAAGCCCCGAAGCTGATCCTGCCCCCCGAGCAATTCCTGAATAAAAAAATAGACGAGGTCCTCCCGCCACACATTGCTCATGCTCTGAAAATCAATTTGAAAAAAGCACTGGAAAAAGGAGATGTGGAAACCTTTGAATATCCTCTCCCATCCAGTGAAGGCATGCGCTTCTTTGAAGCCCGGATCAACAGCATCAACCGATCAGAAGCCATCGTGGTGATCCGAGATGTGACCGAACTCAAAATTGCCCAGCAGGCATTGCAAAATAAGCTGCGGGAGCTTGACTATAACAATGAAAAGCTCACCCGCTATGTCAACAGCAATCTGCAGCTGGAAAACTTTGCCCACACTGTTTCCCATGACCTCCGGGAGCCGGTACGTACCATGAATAGCTTTTCGCAACTCCTGAAGCGCCGGTATGAAAATCAACTCGATGAGGATGCCAACTCTTATCTGGACTTTATCAGCAAGAGTGCCATTCATATGAACAAGCTCATTGAAGACTTGCTGGAGTTTGCCCGTTTCACCAATAGTGAAGACCCTGGCTTTGAAGAGGTAGACCTGAATGAGCTCCTTGTCGTAGTGCAGCAATCTCTTCGGGGGCTGATTAAAGATAAAAATGCTGATCTCATCATTCAGGAGCCACTGCCTGTCCTAAACGGCAACCCCACAAAGCTCGGGCAGCTGTTTCAAAACCTGATTTCGAACGGTATCAAATTTCAGGAAAAAGGCGTTCAGCCCAAAGTCACTATTACAGTGGAAGACCTGGACGAACACTGGCAATTTACAGTAAAGGACAACGGCATAGGCATTGATGAAGAGTACCATGGGCAGATTTTCCAGCTCTTCCGGCGGCTGCATAGCAAAAAGCTTTACCCTGGCTCGGGTATTGGGCTCGCTCTATGCAAGCGGGTAGTCGAACAGCACGGAGGAGATATCTGGGTGAAATCCAGGCCCGGTGAAGGAGCTACTTTCATTTTTACACTGCACAAAAACTTTTAGGCATGCAGGAAAACGCCATCCGTACTTACCTTGATGCGCTTTCCCGGGGAGACTTAGCTCAGCTCCTGGATTTGTTTGCTCCTCAGGCCATCGTACATTCTCCCCTCTACGGACAGCAGGCAGCCCGTAATTTCTACCCTGCCCTGCTGAAGGACAGCTCTGCATCCAATATAGAACTCCTGCATATTTTTAATACCCATAGCACAGAACATGCTGCCGTCAATTTCCTTTACCACTGGACCCTCGCTAACGGCGAACAGGTCACCTTTGACTGTGTCGATATTTTCCGCTTTGATGCAGCCGGAAAAATTACAGAGCTCAAAATTATCTACGACGCCTCGCAAACGCGGCCAGCATTGGAGCGCACTCAAAACTCCTAAGCTATAATGGTGTTGTAGAACTGCAACCCAACCTCGCTATGGCACTACTCGAATTTACCAATAAAGGCATCTACTGCCCACCCGCGGATGTTTACATCGATCCCTGGCGCCCGGTCAGTAAGGCGCTGATCACTCATGGGCACGCCGATCACTCCCGCTGGGGGCATCAGCATTACCTTTGTACCGAAGCTGCAGCACCGGTTATACGGTACCGGCTTGGCAACATCAACCTCTCCACCGTTCAGTTTGGAGAAGCAACGACCATCAACGGGGTAAAGTTCTCTTTTCATCCGGCCGGGCACATCGTTGGCTCTGCTCAGATACGCGTAGAGCATAAAGGGGAAGTCTGGGTCGCATCAGGCGATTACAAGGTAGCACCTGATGGCTTATCCGAGCCCTTCGAGCCGGTCCGCTGCCATACTTTCATCACAGAGTCCACCTTTGGGCTGCCGGTGTACCGCTGGAAACCGCAAGACACTGTTTTTGAGGAGATCAATGACTGGTGGCGGCAAAACCGGGATCAGGGGAAAGTCAGTGTTTTGGCAGCCTATGCTCTGGGGAAAGCACAACGCTTGCTGCACGGTATCGATGCCGAAATCGGGCCCATCTTCACGCACGGCGCTATTGAGAAAACCACGCAGGTCATGCGCAAACAAGGCATCAGGCTACCCGAAACCCGGCGCATCACCCAACAGTACAAATCAAAAGACTTCGAAGGCAGCCTGGTACTGGCCACCCCCTCTGCCACTGGCTCCAACTGGATGCGGCGGTTTAAGTCCGCGTCGGTAGGCATCGCCTCTGGCTGGATGGCACTGCGGGGCACCCGCCGGCGAAGGGCTGCCGACCGGGGCTTTGTCCTCTCAGACCATGCCGACTGGAACGAGCTCAATGATGCCATCAAAGCTACCGGAGCAGAACGGGTGGCGGTAACACACGGCTATACCAACCTTTTTGCCCGCTGGCTGCGGGAAGAGTGCGGGCTCGATGCCTGGGAAGCTGCAACCGAATACGAAGGCGAATCTCTGGATAAAGATGATGCCGAGGACATGGAAAACGAAAAGGACGCATGAGAGCATTTGCCAACCTCTATACCCGCCTGGACCAAACCACCAAGACCAACACCAAAGTCGCTGAACTGGCCCGCTTTTTCGATCAGGCCAATGATGAGGACCGGCTCTGGACGGTGGCCATCCTCTCCCACCGCCGCCCCAAGCGTACGGTGAATACAACCCTCCTGCGGCACTGGGCTGCCGAACTCGCCGGGATTCCGCTTTGGCTGTTTGAAGAGTCCTATCATGTGGTGGGCGACCTGAGCGAAGCCATTGCCCTGACCCTGCCCAAGGCGCACAGCAGCAACAAACAGGGCCTCACCTACTGGATTGAGTACATCAAAGCGCTGGACAAGCTGGAGGAAACCGAAAAAAAGCAGCGCGTCACCGATGCCTGGATGCAAATGGACTATACCGAGCGCCTGGTCTTCAATAAACTCATTATGGGCGGGTTCCGCATTGGCGTATCCCAAAAGCTGATGGTCCGGGCGCTCGCCCAATCCACAGCAATTGATGAGAACACCCTCGCCCACCGCATCATGGGCGATTGGACACCCGACAAGACCACCTTCGAAGACCTCATCCTTACCAAAGACCCGTTAGAGGACGTTTCCAAGCCCTACCCTTTCTATCTGGCTTATGCCCTGGAAGACAGCCCGGACGATCTCGGCCTGCCGAAAGACTGGATCGCTGAGCGCAAATGGGATGGCATCCGCGGGCAGCTCATCGTCAGAAAAGGGGAACTTTTCGTCTGGTCGAGAGGCGAAGAACTAGTAACAGACAAATTCCCGGAGTATCATCCCCTCGCCGAAATCCTGCCTAATGGCACGGTTATCGACGGGGAAATCCTACCTTACAAAGACGGGCAGCCCCTAACTTTTAATGATTTGCAAACCCGGATCGGGCGTAAGAATGTCACCAAAAAAATTCTGGGAAAAGCGCCGGTAGTATTGGTAGCCTACGACTTGCTGGAGTGGGAAGGACAGGACATCAGGGAGCGCCCGATGGAAGAGCGCCGGGCACTGCTCGAACAATTGCTGGAGCAAACGGAGACGGACGGCATCCTAATGCTATCCGAACGCGTCAATTTTTCCACCTGGCAGGAGCTGGAGCCCGAGCGGCAAAATGCCCGGCAGTATCATAGCGAAGGCCTCATGCTCAAACACAAAGGCAGCCCCTACCGCTCCGGCCGCAAGAAAGGCGACTGGTGGAAATGGAAAGTTGAGCCGCTGACCATCGACGCTGTGATGATCTATGCCCAACGCGGGCACGGGCGGCGAGCCAATTTATACACCGACTTTACCTTCGCAGTTTGGGATGACAAGCAGTTGGTGCCGTTTACCAAAGCCTACTCCGGGCTGACCGACAAGGAATTCCGGGAAATCACGGCCTGGGTGCGGCGCAATACCATCGACCGGTTTGGCCCGGTGCGCAGTGTGGAGCCAGCCCATGTCTTTGAGATTGCCTTTGAGGGCATCCGAAAATCCTCCCGGCACAAGTCTGGCGTTGCTCTGCGTTTTCCCCGCATTTCCCGCTGGCGCAAGGACAAACCCCTGAAGGAAGCCAATACGCTGGAAGATTTGCATCAGCTGCTAAAGCTTTATGAAGAAGGTGGTTAAAATGTGTATTTTTGGGCCAAATTAATCCCATTAATCTCATGTTCAGAAATTGCCTTGCTTTTAGCCTGTTTGCAGCACTATTGATCGCTTTCCAGGCTTGCTCGCCTGCTGTTGCGCCGGAGGTTTATCAGGCAGCGCCTCCATCCACTTCCGTCTTCCGGGACACCCTGCCTTTCGAATTCCGGGAAGGCTTCATCGTTGTGCGGGCCCGCCTGAACGACAAAAGCATGCCGCTTGACTTCATCTGGGACAGCGGTGCTGCCGTCAGTACGATTTCACAAGCCACCCGGGAATACCTGGGGCTGCCCAACAGCATTCAGGCAGGGGCGGTCACCACGCTCGACGCTTTCCATCTTAGCGGCATCACCTTCCCTACCGTGCCCGTCGAGATTGTGAATTACGACGGCTATGCTGCCCCCAAGTGCATAGCCGAAGCTGGTGTTATTGGCGCTAATATCATCCGGCACTGCAACTGGTATATCGATTTTGATCAACAATTGCTCATCTTTTCTGACCTGGCGCAAATATTGCCCGCTCCTTCAGCTGTTCACACCCTACCCTTCAAACCTACGCCCTATGGGCAGCCGGAAGTGAGAATAGCCACAGCAGCTATGGGCAAAGCTAAAGCAATAGCCAGTATAGGGCAGAGCGGCCCGGTGCGCATCAGCAGCAAGCAACTGCCTGATGGTGGCAGCATGGTCTACGACCGGGCGGTGGTGGACCGTTTTGCTTCAGATATTGATACGGCGGTTGTCTTTGAAAATACCGGCATTCAGGTGGGCGGGCTCGATTTTCAGGGAACGCTTAAGGTACAGTCCGGCCGGCAGAATCAGATTGGCAATGCCTTGTGGGCTCGGTACAATCTCGCCCTCAACTTTAAAGAGGCCAACATTCAGCTTTCTCCAAGAGCGGAAGCTCCAACACCGGATTTCTCGCTGCCCAAATTAGGCTGGATGCCCCATTTCACCCCGAAAAGTGACCTGACGGTAGGCTTTATCGTAGTGGGCAGCCCGGCCTGGGAAGCTGGCTTGCGCATGGGCGATGTGATCAATCAGATTGATCGCAGGGCCTCTCCGGGCTGGTACAATGACTACTGTGCTTACCTGTCTAGTGTTCAGGCCCAGTTTGGGGCACCTGAGCAGATGCAGGTTTTCAAAAACGGCTCGAAGCAGCCCATTTTACTATCGGTAAAAGCGCAACCATAGACAGGATCAATCGGCGATGGCGATGGCTGCCATGCTCAATTCAAGGTTGGAATACCGCAAGAGCTCAGCGCCGCAGGCTTCAAGCGTAGCACCGGTGGTGACTACATCATCGACCAGCAGTACGTGCCTGCCGCTGAGGTCAACCCCGGCAACCGGTTCAAATGCCTGACTGACATTCACCTGCCGCTCTGCGCGTGTCATGCGTGTCTGCGTTTGGGTGAAGACGACCCGCCTGAGTGCCTGTACTACAGGACGATCCATAGACTCCCCCAGCCCTTTAGCAAACCAGTCCGCCTGATTGTACCCCCGCATTTTTTCTTTTCTGGGATGCAGCGGAACCGGCACAATCGCTTCCACACTTTGATAAACGGGTACCGAACGCAGCACTTCACCATACCACTTCCCGATGTACCGGCCTACCTCCTGCTTGCCATTATATTTAAGGTGGTAAAGCAGGCGCTGTGCCCGCCCGTCTTTAACGAACTGGAAAAAAGCAGCTGCTGTTTGCAGTTCCAGACGCCCCCACAGGCGCTCCGTGAACGCATTGTCCAGGTGCAGGTGATGGTCGGTTTGCGGCAGTTTATACCGGCAGGTAAGACAAATCGGGTCAGATTGCCCGGAAGGCAGGTTGCGGTCGCAGGCATAGCAGAGATTGGGGTAGAAAAGCCCGAGCAAATCGTCAAGCCAAGGGGGTAATGATTGGAGTGGTACCGACATCCGGACAGTGCGTTGGTTTTGCCCTTTGAAGGTAAGAAAAAACGTCTGCCCCGCAAAGCGAGACAGACGCATCAAAACAAAACGAAAAACCAACTTTAAACAAGTTTCTTTATCACCACTAACTGAATCCGTGGGCCGAATGTTGCTTGAAGTGGTGTTAAGGATTTCTTAAAAGAATCCGATATTATTTTAGTTTTCAATGGCTTATACCGCTTCTTTCAATTTAAGTTTTGTAGCGGTTAAGCGCAAGGCCGAAGCCGTCATTTTTCTTACAAAACGCGATTTGACCGCTGAATTTATTCAAGCAATCAAACTTTAGCCGCTTTTTACTCCGGCTTCAGCCGAACGGGAAGGCTCAATTCTTCGCCATTGCGATTGACCGCCACGTCCATGATATCACCGGCTTTAGCCTGACCGATAATCTCCTGCAATTCCGGAACGGATTTAATCTCCCGGCCATTTACCCCGACGATCACATCTTTAGGCAACAATCCGGACATTTTTGCGGAGCCGCCTTCCACCAGTTTCTCAATAACAACCCCCTGCGTAATAGGCAAGCCCAATTCACGGGCATAATCACCATCGAGCTCTGATATCTCGACGCCCAGGTAGGCACGCTGGAAACTACCATACTCAATGATATCATCGGCAATACGGCGGACCAGGTTCACCGGAATGGCAAAGCTGTAGCCCGAGAATACACCGGTACGGGTAGCGATAGCGGTGTTAATGCCCAGCAACCGGCCCTCTGCATCCACCAAAGCGCCACCGCTGTTGCCAGGATTGACGGCAGCATCGGTTTGTATGAAGGACTCAATGGCTTTTCCGCCTCCCAGCAGGTTAATGCTGCGCCCTTTGGCACTTACAATACCCGCGGTTACGGTGGAGGTCAAGTCAAAAGGATTACCAACGGCCAGCACCCACTCCCCAATTTCAGCTTCGTCGCTGTTGGAGAAGTCGAGCGTGGGGAAGTCGTTGCCTTCGATTTTGATGACGGCCAGGTCGGACTTTTCCTCTGTGCCAATCACTTTAGCAGTATACGTACGATTGTCATACAAGGTTACTTCCACCTCGTCGGCATTCGCTACTACATGGTTATTCGTCACGATGTAGCCATCGCTGGAGTAGAACACGCCCGAACCGGTACCGCCCTGAGGCTGACCGCCACCGTAGGAATCGCCAAAGAAGAACCGGAACGGATCCTGACGGTTGGAGGTGGGCTGAGCAATTTTAGAAGAAATATGGACCACGGCAGGCATGGACTTAGCTGCTGCTTCCTTGAAGTCGAAAGGCGCATTGGCCATAGCAGGGGACACATTGACATTTCTGACCGCCTGGGCATAAGCATTGTCCTGCGTGACAGGCAAAGTGGGCTGTGGGGCCAACAAACTGTAACCGCCAAGGGTAATCAGGCCACCTACAATACCCGCGAACACGAGTGCAAATAGCTGTTTCATAATCGGATGAATATTTTGTGTTTGATGATTGCCGAGATGCATTCTGATCTCTTAACATTTGGCAAAACGCCTGAGCTGCGATCTTTGTTATGGGAATTTCAGGGCTTTAACGGTAGCTTAACTACAGGTACTTTTTACAACCCTCTTGCTGATTTAAGTGGAAATCGTTATCTTGAATGCCTGCACTTGCGAACAGCACCTCAAATAAATTGACCATTCTATTCTGCCGTATGCCGAATAGCAGATTTCGGTGAGTCCCCTCCGGGTTTTATCGCAAATCTCTTTTGGTCTTTTTCACTTTGTTTCACGGGCGTGGTGAACGGATTTGAAACAGCAGGAGTTCTATGGTAAGTACACCTTTCATCCGTGCCCTTACGCTTGGCTAACCTTTAAATCTGACATGACTCAAGACTATCGCAAACGCCTACAGCAACTCATCTGCCCTGAAAATGAAGCAGAAGCGGCGCTCCTTAATGACCATGCTTTTCAAGAGGGCCTGCTTTGGGGCGTTCCACGGTTTGGTCATCCGGAAGGAGAGGTGTATAAACATATCCTTGAGGTACTGGAAAATGTAGACCGGCTTGACATTTCCCCTTGCGTACGCCGAAAGTTGCGGCTCATCACGCTTGTGCATGATACGTTCAAGCATTTAGAGGTTCGGGGTACGCCCCGCGACTGGTCTAAGCACCACGGTATGATCGCCCGGCGCTATATGGAGCAGTTTACGGCTGATACCAGCATTCTTGATATTTTAGAACTGCACGATGAAGCGTTTTATGCCTGGCGGTGCATTTTCGTCTACCAGCTGCCACAAGAGGGACAGGCACGTCTGCAACGCCTGCTCGGAAGGCTGGGGAGCAACCTGCAACTGTATTACCTTTTCTTCAAGTGCGATACCGAAACCGGCGACAAAATGCAGGCGCCGCTGCGTTGGTTCGAAACCACCGTGCCAGGTATTGAGCCTCTTCCGCCCCTCCCTCAAAGCTCCACCCGGTAAGTCAGAATCGGGATCAGACTTAACTGATAGCGCTGTAACACCTCATTTTGGAGGATATCGTAGTAGGTGTAAGCTACATTTTCCTGATTGGTCAGGTTTTGGATGTCCAGCGCAAGGGTGCTGCTGTACTTTTTCCGGCTTTTTTTGATGTAAATCCGCAGGTCGGTGCGGAAAAAATCGGGAAACTGCCCGGTATAGCCGGCTGAAAAATCAAAGCGGGTATAACTTGCAGCCTCAGAAGCATCCACATCTATCGGGAGGTCCCTAAGCCCTCCCAGGTAGTTCACCCGAAGGTTCAGCCCTATGGTCCTTATATGTTTATCGGTTTCCTTTTGCCATTCTTTTCCTCCGGCGGCATTGAAGATGTAGCGCCCATCGTAGCGGCCTGTTTGAGCTGCTTCACCGGGCAAAGTGAAATCAGCCTGGTACAACGTCAAATTAGCCAGATAATAAAAGCCTTTGGTCAGGAGCTGTTCGACGGAAAGTTCAACCCCATAATTATCGCCCGTTGCCTTTTCTTCCCGGATGCTTCCGTCCAGCCATGACCAGCTGTTGAGCTCGTTCAGCGTGGTGAAGGCGCCGCCGCCTGCCACATCAAAAACCGGTGCATTGAATAAGTGGTGGTAGAACGCCTCGACTTTTACGCTCAGTGCCGGTTGCGGTTGCCATTGGTAGCCTAGCGCACCCTGATGAGAACGGGTGGGAGACAGTGCCCCGAATGCCCGGAAATACGGAGAGCTTATCTGAGAATGCAGCCCGTAACCTGCATAGAGTTGATGCTGAGGCGCCAGCTGATAGCTTAAGGAAGCCCGGGGCTCGACATAAACGGGCTCGGATTCCAGATAGACAGGCAGGTGGAGCCCCAGTTGATAGCTCACCCGACCCGATAGCGGGCCGCTTAGGGTGAAGTATGGAGTCAGGATAGTTTCGTTTTGCGTAGCTGCATCCGGCGAGGCCCCTTCCAGTTGGTCAAGGTGGTCAAACGCCCGTACCTGAAGCCCGAATTGTGCCTGATGCCCCCGAATGAAGTTGTGCCGGTAGTAGGTATGCCCGGAAATCAGGCGCAGGCGGTCATCATCCTCCAGAAAAGCTCTTGGGAGTGCCTCCTGCAAATCCGGAATTAAGGCCTCGCTGTAGCGCTCCTGGTCGACGGCAGAAACCCCAAGCCCGGTAAACCAAAGCCCCCGTTCACCAACCGGCTGTTCGTGGGTCGCCCCTACTATGCCCATGTTCGACCGGAAATTGATTTCAAACAAATCCTTATCCGACTCTCGCAATTCGGGGTCAGCCTGCCCATCGAATAGGTTGCTGCTAAGGCCGCCCACCCCAAAGAGAGTTAACTTACCACCCTTCTGCCCGGGAAAAACCAGGTTGAAGGACAAATCCTGAAAATTAATCGCCTCTTCTCCGAAGTTCACGCCGGCCTGCGTAAGCAAACCTACGGTAGAATAGCGGTAATTGACCAGGTAGGAGGCTTCGCTGTTTTTAGAAAAAGGACCTTCAGCGGCAACATCCAAACCGATCAACCCGGCCTGCAGCGTGAATTCCTGCTGTTGATTATTGCCTGGGCGAAGGCGCATGTCCATCACCCCGCTCAGGGCATTGCCGTAGGCTGCCGGGAATGCGCCGGTGTAGAGGTGGGAGGTCGACAGCAGCTGAGCACTCAAAGCATTGACGCCGCCGCTGTTCATCGTTGTGCGGTCGGAGAAAGTACCGGCATTAGGCGTGTGGTTAGGATTGAGAATCTGAATCCCCTCCAGTTGCCAGGCCATGTGGTCCGGCGAGTGCCCCCGAATGCTCATGCCGTTGGCCTGATCATTGGTATTGACCACACCTGCGTAAGAGGAGGCCAACCGTGCCGGATCGTAGAAGGTGGCCGGGAAACGGCGCACCTGTTCGATGGTCATGGTTTTGACGCCCAAAGGCTGCACCACCTGCATGCCACTGCGGGCAGCGGTCACCTCCACCGCGTCTAAAGCCTGTGGCTTCGGCTTGAGCTGTAGTTCCAGCACCACTTCCTTACCGGATTCCACCAGCACTTCCGCCAGGATAAAGGGCGCGTACCCGAGGAAGGTTACCCGCAGTTCGTACCGCCCAACCGGCACTTCTGGAAACAGGAACTGCCCCCGATCGTCCGTCACGGTACCCGAACCGAAGCCAATAAGCTCAACTGCCGCCCCGGTCAGCGGTGCGTTGGTGCCTGCCTCCAGCACTTTCCCCCGAACGGTTTGGGTAGGTGAGGACTGCGAGAATAGTGAAAAAGTGCCTAACAGCAGAACCAGTAAGTAAACGTAGCGCATGAAAATGATTGATTTTAAATCCCCAGCGTATCGCGGTTGAGCTGATCGTCTGACCCTCCCCCGGCGAAATCGTCGAAAGACTTCTGTGTCACTTCGATGATGTGCTCCTGAATGAAGGGCGCACCCTCTGCCGCACCCTGCTCGGGGCTTTTGATGCAGCATTCCCATTCCAGTACGGCCCAGCTGTCGTAGTCATACTCTGCCAGTTTGCTGGAAATGGCCCGGAAGTCCACATCTCCGTCACCCAGAGACCGGAAACGGCCCGCCCGCTTTAACCAGGGCTGATACCCTCCGTAAACACCCTGTTTGCCGGTAGGGTTGAACTCCGCATCCTTAACGTGATAGGCCTTGATGCGTTCATGGTAAAAGTCAATAAACTGAATGTAGTCGAGGCACTGCAGCACAAAGTGGCTGGGGTCGTAGTTGATGCAGCAGCGCGGGTGGCCGTCCAATGCTTCCAGGAAGGCCTCAAAGGAGTCTCCGTCGTGCAGGTCTTCGCCCGGGTGCAGTTCGTAACACACATCCACGCCCTGCTCGTCAAAAGCATCGAGTATAGGTTTCCAGCGTTTGGCGAGTTCTTCAAAACCCATTTCCACCAGGCCGGCCGGGCGCTGAGGCCAGGGGTACATAAAGGGCCAAAGCAGGGCACCGGAAAAGGACACATGCGCATCTAATCCCAGATTACGGCTGGCTTTGGCCGACCATTTCAGCTGCTGAACGGCCCACTCTGTGCGGGCTTTAGGGTTGTTGTGCACCGCTTCCGGCGCGAAACCGTCAAACAGCTTGTCGTAAACCGGGTGTACGGCGACCAGCTGCCCCTGCAAATGAGTAGACAACTCGGTGATTTCCAGCCCATGTTCGGCAATCCTGCCCTTGAGCTCGTCGCAGTAAGTTTGGCTTTCTGCAGCCTGCTGCAGGTCAATGAGCCGGCTTTCCCAGGTGGGGATCTGAACGCCTTTGTAGCCAAGCCCGGCCATATAGGCGCAGATGGCATCGAGGCTGTTGAATGGGGGCTCATTGCCCATAAACTGAGCGAGGAAAATGGCGGGGCCTTTCATGGTCTTCATAGTCGTGGGTTTTAGATTGGAAAGTACGGATTTTTTGGAAAAGCTGCTGAAGCTTTAGCTATCCAAAAAGCTAACGAAAGCCCAAGCAGGCCTAATTTAGGTCATAACAATAAACATTATACCGAATCCACCCACCTTTACAATGTTTTTTTTGAAAAACCCTAATAGAAGTTTGGAAATATCATAGGGGGGGTATCTTGCATCTAATTGAATAAACATTGCGATACAAAATTTTAGAACTGGACCAGATCAGTAAGTTTACTGCCTGGCTTAGGTTGTGGTTTCTGTTTCTAATAAATGCACGCGCTGGCGCTTACTATTACGATTGGACAACACCATTTACCGGATTGAAGCACCATAGGATATTTTTTGAACTTACTCATTAGTGTTCTAAAGTCAAGTACTGTCGTTTTGCTGTACGAGTCTTCGTCCTGATCAGGGTTTTAAAAAAAGGTACTTGAGATAAGTATCATCCTCTTGTTATTGGGTCAAGTGACTCTTTAACAAGGTGTCAGTATTTTTTATGCTCTTTAGACTATTAAGGGGCATTCTACAATCAATAAAAAAACCTCTGTAATGAAAAAGAAAATTCTATGCTTGCACGTTATCAGTATGTTAGGCGGAGCATTCATTTTATCAGCGCAAACGCCTCTGGTAAATAATTTGTGCTATGATGAAGCCTTCACGGAAAGGCTATCAGTAGTTGGTGATGTAGACTTACCTGCCTTGGGCATTCTAGACAAGCTTAAATTTAGGAAGAAAGAGTACATCAAAAACCACCATGAGTACTTCAACTCTGCTGGCAACGCTGTTCATGATGTACACTTTGCTTCTCACGAAAATATGTTCCCTGCATGGTACACTCACCCCTCCACTATCCGTAGCGACGAGAGCGGGATTAAGGCTTATTTTGCGGAACAAAATGAGTACCTGCCTGATGGTTGGACCGGAGGTTTAAAGGGAGAGACAGTGCATGGTGCATACGTCGAGGCCTCAAAAACTAAGACTGATGGCAGATATCTGGCTCAGGAGTACTCCGAACAGGCGTTTAAAGCCTATGAAGCCTGGAATGAAAAAGTAGATATGGAAGGCTTTCTGCCCAGATTCGCCTTTTCTTATCCCAGCTGGCGGGAACTCAAATCTTTTCAGGACGATGGGTATGATGTTTATATTTCACAGGACATTATTCAGGTACAAGACACTTCAATAAATTTAGTTTGGGATATAGCTGAAAAAATATTTGCCAGGCAGCATTTTGAAGCCGGGAGCATTGCTAAAACTGTCAAAACTCATTATGAATACAACAGTCTATTTCAGGAGGACTTAATTCAAAGGGTCATAACGGTCACTCCTGGTTTTTTTGAAAATGGAGACTGTTATGAAACGGTTGCCCAAGTGACTTATACCAACTACTCAGATGCTTGTGGCAGCCAAGATGGTTTTACATTTGGAGGCAATGATGGATCAAGCGAAGCTACCATGCCTGGCCTGCTTGAGGTTTTTCCCAATCCTGGCGAAAAGCAATTATCAATAGTCATTCCTTCAACGGATTTAGGAACGGCACTGCAAATTGTGAACATGGCGGGTGAAGTTTTAGTACACCGCCAGGTAGACAAAGGCGTCAGGTCTTTTGATATCGACATTAGTGGGATGCCTCCCGGCATATACCTGGTAAAATGTGTACAGGGGAAAGACCAGTATACCTCAAAATTCGTTAAACAATAAGACATGAAAAAGATAATACCTATTTTGGTTTCAGCCTTGTTTGCTGGCTCTGTGTATGCCCAGGTGGGGAATATCGATGAATACCTGCTCCTGGCAGAATGCCCAACCGGCCCAGTCAACATAAACGATACGGTCTTTCAAGCCGCTTTAGTACCCCCTGTTATTATAAATACGGACTCCGATGGCGATGGGATCCCTGATGATATAGAAGGCACAGGCGACCTTGATAATGATGGGATACCCAACTACCTTGACCTGGACAGCGATGGAGACGGGGTGCCCGATGGAGAAGACTTATGCTATGGAGCGCCGGGCAATCCCCCGAGCGGATGCCCGGGAGCCATAATTGACCGGAACGTTTTTTGGCTGCATGGTTATCAGGGAAATGAAACCAGTTTTACCTTAGTCGGTGACGACGTGCAGGCACGCTTCAAAGCCAATAGCAGAAGGCCAGACTATAATGCTTCCCAGCAGACCTTGGCTACCTCTGCGGCAAATGTGGAGATTGATATTAATGACGTAATCAATGGGCAAATTTTAAATGCAGAGCGTAATTTTATCATCGCACATAGCATGGGCGGCTTAGTCGCGCGTACTTTAGGGCAAATGACAGAACCAACCACGGGCACGCCGCTGTACAATGGGCTGATTACCATCGGGACGCCGCACCAGGGTGCATTTGCAGCCAATACGCTCGTTGAGAATCCACAGGTCATTGATGGGGTACTAACTAATGCCTGCCAAAAGCTGGGTGCCGGGCCTGCCAAAGAAGGGATAAATAATTTAGGCGCACTGGGTAGCATGGCTATCCTATTTGGTTTTGGCGGAGGTGCATTGAATGATGTCTGTGAGGCAGGGGTTGATTTTGGTTTTCCTTTGGTTTTGAGTTTTGCGGAGCAAGGTGTGGAAGCGGAACTGACTACAACTGCAGCATCAGCAATACCAGATATGGTTACAGACCACAAAGTTGTTTTCTATGGTATTGAGGATGGGCACAATGACGAGACCCTTACGCCTCGTTTCATTGGAGCATTATTGCCGGAATCCAGCCCCGATGAATGGCCTTTATATAATGCAGATGGATCTGATGCTGCCGGGATTGCTGAAGTCGCTGAGCAACTGGATTTTTACGTCACCCGCATGAATTTCTGGCAAGGGCTGCACGATGCCTACTGTGGCTGGTGGCCTTTATGCTGGACGAGCGCAGAACCTATTGCAGATGCCTACAGAGAAGGTGTCAATTGGTTTAGCACCCTCGACCCTACCTGGCAGGAGTTGATCGGGGCTTCTCAGACGGGCCTCGTCCAAGTCGGATGCGACTACTATGATTATGACGGTATTGTAGGCAGTTGTACCGCCTATTTGGGATTTGACCCTAACTGCGGGGGCGTCTCCAATCCTTTTGCCTGTGAGTATCCTGTCTACGAAATGCAAACCGTCAGGGAGCTTTCAGACGGCTTCATCCTCGCCGAATCCGCGATGAACGGGCCGGGAATGAACTATCCAGTCCAGTTTATGGATGGCTCCAACCACATGCAGATGAAGAACGATAGTGAGATGGAAGAAGCGGTGATAAAGATCTTTGAGGAAAGCTTTGGAGCGTTTGACCAAGGCTACTTTTTTACCGAATTCAGGTAATATGAGGATAATGATTATATACACCTTAATGATTTCCGTAAGCCTTACTTTCTGGGCTTGCAGGCAGCCTGGCCCGTTCTCCCCCAATCCTCCCATCGTAGAACAGGATACTGTATTCGAGTTGGCTTGGGCCACCCGGGTGGATTATGAAAAGGAGATAGTGGGGACAGATAATACACAGCAGTACAAAGATTTACTTCTTATTGGGGGAGATATTGGATTCCCCCCAACGATACTAGCCTTCAACAAAGATACCGGAGAGAAAGAGTGGGAATATGTTCATGAGGGTGCTATAAAAGATGAAATTGATGTAAGTTATGTGTTCAATAATATCTATGTCGGTATGTGCAGTGGAGGGATAGTAGGGATAGATTTGGATACAAAGGTGGCACTCTGGGAGATTGATTTAAAGGCGATGAACATGACAAGAGGAGTCAAGTTCGATGTTTTTAATAACAGTTTATACTTCCGATCGGTGTGGGGGCTAGGCAGTCCGGTTCAAAACACAAAGTTTTTTAAATTATCCCCTTCAACAGGAGAATTAGAAGTTGTATACCAAACTAGCAATGGTTTAATCAATCCACCTGCATTTTATACAGACAACGCTTCAGAAATCAATATCATATTTAACGAATACCCTTGGGAAAATGACCTGCCGGAAGAATCTATTCAAAATTTGATTTGTATTGATTATGACTCAGGAGATGAGATTTGGAGAATGGATTCCATAACGGAACGTTTCATGTCTAATGTAGGTCAAAATGCAGTCGTCTACGACAACCGCATTGTCATCACCGGTGGAGATTGGAGCATTTACGCCTTTGATGTGCAGACAGGAGCGCAGCTGTGGCGGTATGAATTTGATTATCCCTGGGCCATTTGGGCAAATACAAACCACCTTATACATGAAAACCGGTTGTATGTCAACAACGGGCAGGAGGATGTCACCTGTCTTGACCCGGAGACGGGCGAGCTAATATGGAACAACCCTAAGGGTGGTCCCAATTGCACTGACAATATGGTATACTACGAGAAGGAGGAATTACTGGTATTCACCTCCTGGGGCTACGGCTCCGTCATGGTCCTGGATGCGTTAACCGGAGAGACCCTGCACCGGGAGCACCGGTTCGACAACTCTGCCTACAATAATGATGTGGTTTATGATGAGGAGCGCGATATGTTCTTCACCAGTACGTACAAGCATGCTATTGGCTTTAGGGTGCGCAGGCCGTAAATGTGGGAGGCACGGTAAAACCATCCTTCCTTTCCGGGCGGAAGGCAAGCAAAACGTTATTCCGCTTATGATACAGCGGTAGGGCTGCTAAGGGTAAAGATTTAATCCAAGTAACACCCCAAAGACAAAAGCCGCTGCCCAAAACAGACAGCGGCTTTCCTGCGAATTCACTTTACTTTTTGCCTAGACCGTGGTCTCTGACCCCAGTGCGGAGGACAGGTACTCGCGGTTTAGCTTAGCGATATTTTCTACGGAGATGCCTTTGGGGCACTCCGCTTCACATGCGGTGATGTTGGAGCACATGCCAAAGCCTTCGTCGTCCATCTGCTTGACCATCGCCTGAGCGCGGCGCTTGGCCTCTACTTCACCCTGTGGCAAACGGCCCAGGTGCGCGACCTTGGCACTGACGAACAACATAGCCGAAGCATTTGGGCAGGCAGCCACACAGGCACCGCAGCCAATACATGCTGCAGCATCAAAGGCACTCGCAGCCGTTTCCTTCTCGATTGGAATGGCATTACCATCCTGCGCCTGACCGGTGTTGATGGAAATGTACCCGCCTGCCTGAATGATACGGTCAAAGGAATCGCGGGTAACCACGAGATCCTTGATGACCGGGAATGCGCTGGCGCGGAACGGCTCGATCACGATGGTATCGCCGTCCTTAAAGTGGCGCATGTGCAGCTGACAGGTAGTCGTACCTTGCATAGGACCGTGCGGCTCTCCGTTGATCACCATGCTGCAGGTACCACAGATGCCCTCCCGGCAATCGTGCTCAAAGGCAACGGGCTCCTCTTTTTTGGAGATCAGGTCCTCGTTAAGGACGTCCAGCATTTCCAGGAATGACATGTGGGGGGTCGCCTCTACCGTGTAGGTTTCAAACTTCCCCTTAGCGTTGGCGCTTTTTTGGCGCCATATTTTTAATGTGAGTTTCATGTTCTTTGATTTTGTAGTTGAAGCAATTGGGTGTCAGGAAGCTTATTTATAGCTCCGGGTCTTCAACTCTACATTTTCAAATACCAGCTCTTCCTTGTGGAGTTTCGGGTCTTCGTCCCAACCGGTATACTCCCAGGCAGACACGTAAGCGTAGTTCTCATCATCACGCAGTGCCTCGCCTTCTTCCGTTTGGTATTCCTCTCGGAAGTGGCCACCGCAGGACTCCTGACGGTCAAGGGCATCTACGACCATCAACTCGCCCAGTTCAAAGAAGTCCGCCACCCGGTGGGCTTTCTCCAGCTCAGGGTTGTAGTCCTTCGCGTCACCGGGGATGAAGACGTCCTTGTAGAACTCTTCGCGGAGCTCCTGAATCATCTTGCGGGCTTTCTTCAGGCCATCTGCATTACGCGACATGCCGCAGTATTCCCACATGATTTTGCCCAGGCGGCGGTGGAAGCTCTCCACAGACTGATTGCCCTTGATGTTCATCAGTTGATTGAGGCGGTTTTCCACGTCTTTTTCGGTTTGCTCGAATTCCGGGCTGTTCGGGTCGATCATCGGCGTACGGATTTCCTGGCTGAGGAATTGGCCTATGGTGTAAGGCAGCACGAAGTAGCCGTCTGCCAGCCCCTGCATGAGCGCAGATGCACCCAGGCGATTGGCACCGTGGTCGGAGAAGTTGGCTTCTCCGGTAGCGAAGAGGCCCGGGATATTCGTCTCCAGATTATAGTCTACCCAAAGACCGCCCATGGTGTAGTGGACTGCCGGATAGATTTTCATAGGCGTTTGATAAGGATTCTCGCCGGTAATCTTTTCGTACATCTCGAAGAGGTTACCGTACTTTTCCTCTACCACCTTCTCGCCCAGCTCTTTGATTTTGGCGTCGCTTGGATTGCTGATGCCTTTGGTATTGGCTTCTGCCTGACCGTAGCGCATGATCGCCGATTCGAAATCGAGGAATACCGCCAGTCCGGTTGGTGCCACGCCAAGCCCTTCGTCACAGGCTACTTTGGCCGCGCGGGAAGCTACGTCCCGTGGCACGAGGTTACCGAATGCCGGGTAGCGGCGCTCCAGGTAGTAATCGCGGTCTGCCTCCGGAATGTCATTTCCGGTTTTGCGGCCCTCGCGGATGGCTTGTGCGTCCTCCTGCTTTTTCGGTACCCAAACCCGGCCGTCGTTACGTAAGGACTCCGACATGAGCGTCAGCTTGGACTGATACTCCCCAGACTGCGGGATACAGGTCGGGTGGATTTGCGTAAAGCAAGGGTTCGCCATGTAGGCTCCGCGGCGCACCGCACGCCATGCGGCGGTACCGTTGGAATTCATGGCGTTGGTGGACAGGTAGAAAACGTTGCCGTAACCACCGGAGGCCAACACCACACAGTGAGCCGCGTGGCGCTCGAGCTCTCCCGTGAGCAGGTTACGGGCAATGATGCCCCGCGCCTTGCCATCCTGAATGACGACATCGAGCATTTCGTGGCGGTTGTACATTTTCACGCTGCCTTTGGAAATCTGTCGCGACAGGGACTGATAAGCTCCGAGCAACAGCTGCTGTCCAGTCTGTCCCCGTGCGTAGAATGTACGGCTTACCTGCACCCCACCGAAGGAGCGGTTAGCCAGCAGTCCACCGTATTCACGGGCGAAAGGCACGCCCTGCGCCACCGCCTGATCAATGATATTGCGGCTCACCTCTGCCAGGCGGTGCACATTTGCTTCCCGGGAACGGTAGTCGCCCCCCTTGATGGTATCGTAAAACAGGCGATAGACGCTATCGCCGTCATTTTGGTAGTTTTTGGCGGCATTAATACCACCCTGAGCGGCGATACTGTGCGCCCGGCGGGGGCTGTCGTGGAACGTGAACGCTTTCACCTTGTAGCCCAGCTCGCCCAGTGTAGCTGCCGCAGCAGCGCCCGCAAGACCTGTACCGACAACGATGACTTCGATGCGGCGTTTGTTGTTGGGTGCCACCAGATTCATGGTACCGCGGTAACGCGTCCATTTCTCCGCTAATGGCCCCGGAGGAGTATTACTTTGAAAAGGCATATCAATCAAGTTTTGCAGTTGTCAGATAAATTAACCCCTGAGGTACATCACGATAGGAATGACCGCGAAACCAAGTGGGATGAGTATAGCGTAAGCTTTGCCAAGCCCCTGAATAAACGGGGTGTACTTGCGATGGTTGATGCCCAGCGTCTGAAAAGCCGACTGGAAACCGTGGACCAGGTGGTACCCGATCACGACCATAGATACGACGTAAAAAATGACAAAGCCGATATTTTCGTAAGCCGTGGATACCAGCGTGTACAAGTCCTTCACTTCCTTACCATCGTAGGTAGCCATAGGTGTTGCGCCAAGCTTCATTTGCAGCCAGAACTGATACATGTGCACAGCAATGAATACAAAAATAATTGTACCCAGCCAGCCCATGTTGCTTGCCGCGAAGCTGTTGGTGCCTGCTACCTTGTTCACCTTAACAGCGTAGCCTTTAGAACCCCGGGCTTTCCGGTTTTTGCGCCATAGCGCCCAGCCCTGAAAGGCGTGCAGCAGAATACCCGCGTACAGCAGATAGGAAGTTGTCTTAATTAGCGGATTGGTCGTCATAAACTCAGCGTAAAGATTGAACGCCTTGCCACCGTCCCCTGCCAGTAGCTGCAGGTTACCAACAAGGTGAACAGCCAGGAATATAATGAGAAATAATCCGGTCAGACTCATCACTACCTTCCTGCCAATTGAAGATGTCAAAAAATTTGAAAACCAGCTCATGTTTTTTGCTTTTTCAGTTGTGTGCAGCCCTTAGCAGGCTTGTTTTTAGCGTTTTTAGTTAGCCTTGTAAATGTAGTAACAAAATCTATGGATATTGACAAAGACCACCAAGTATTGTTTGGTTGACTTAAACCACAAAAGTTATTTAGAATCGTTTCAAATTATACAGGATTAGTGTACTTAAACTACAGGTGGGTGCAAACAAAAACACTACCTGGTGTCGTTGTATACATGTAATGAGGATAAAAAACGAAAATCACGGTAGCCCGAATTCCCAGGAAATGACTCTGGTTGCCACTACTTACAATTTTTATGGATCAGCCAAAACGGCAACCTAAAGCTAGTTTTTCCCACTTTCTAGATAAGTTCCCTGAAGTCCCCCTGCCCATTACGCTCGCAGAGGAAGCCCACCATGCTTTTAGTCAGAAAAACGATCCGCTGCCGGCCGTGATGATCGAGCAGTTCATCCTTCCCATTGAAGGGCAGCCGATGGACGACTATACAGAGTTTGTGCCCTGTATGCGCATCCCCGACACCCATGATTTTCATGCGATCATTTACTGGCGGGCGATGTTGATGTCTTATCAGTATTCTCTGGTGACCTTCAACAAAAAAGGCGAGCTAATCGACAAACGGGTCATTGCGGGAACCATCTCACAGGGCGGCACGTTAACAACCTCAGTTGCAACCATTGAAGACGACTGGAAAATTTACATCGTTTCTGGTCAGAGCCAGGCGAATCAAAATAAGGGATTTGACCCGGCCAAGAGTACAGCCAACCATTTGGAGCTCTTGCCTGAGGGTCAAATCACAGAACACATTTAACCTATTACTGACTTCCCTACAACTTTCCGGCCCTATAGCCCTGCGCTTGCCAACCTCGCCAAGGACCGGACAACGATTTTCTAAACACCCAAAAATATCATGAGTAAAAACAGAAAACACAACTCCAAAAAGACCGGCCGTAAACTCAGCGCCAATCAGCTGCGTGAAGAGATCTTGAAGCTCTTCCGCCGCCACCCCAAGAAACAACTGAACCCCAAACAAATTGTCCGAAAGTTGAAAGTCGCCAATAATAGCGATTCTGTACGGGATGCACTGGAGAAGCTTTCCGAAAGCAATGAGCTAAGGCCAACCGGCGACTACAAGTTCAAGCTCAACCGGCAGGACCACGCTGCCCGGAGCAATGGACAGTACGCCACCGGCACTGTGGATATGACCCGCAGTGGCGATGCTTATATTGTCTGTGAAGGACAGGAGCAGGACGTCCACGTTTCTGCAAAGTACCTGAATACGGCTATGAACGGCGACAAGGTGAAAATCCGAACCTGGACTCCATCCGGCCGCCGCAAGCCTGAAGGTGAGGTCGAGCAAATCCTGGAGCGTGCCCGCGATCACTTCATCGGCACGCTTTGGATGTACCCCAAGCACGCGGTAGTAACCATTGATATCGTGCCCCCTATTGATGTGGAGGTGAACATGAAGGATATGCCGGAGGCTAGCGATGAGGACCGGGTAGTCGTACGTATAGACGAGTGGCCCGACCGCCACAAGCACAATCCGAAAGGTACAATCACAACGGTACTGGGCAAAGCCGGCAGCAGCGATATTGAGATGAAGACCATTTTGGTCAACAACGGCTTTGACCTGGAATTCCCGCAAGATGTCAAACGGGAAGCCGAGTACCTGCCTGCGCGGATCAGCGAAGAGGAGATTAAGCGCCGCCGTGACCTGCGGGAGATTACCACCATCACCGTTGACCCCGAGGATGCCAAGGACTTTGACGATGCCCTGTCCATCCGCCACCTGGAAAACGGGGAGATAGAAGTCGGTGTGCACATTGCGGATGTCACGCACTATGTCAAGGAAGGTACCCCACTGGACAAGGAAGCCTTCAACCGTTCCACCTCCGTCTACCTGGTGGACCGGGTACTGCCGATGCTGCCTGAGCGGCTGTCTAACGACCTCTGCTCCTTGCGCCCTAATGTCGACCGGCTGGCTTTTTCGGCTCTGTTTGTCTTCAATAAGAGCAATAAGATCATTAACCGGTGGTTTGGCAAAACGGTCATCCACTCGGATCAGCGGTTTACCTACGAAGAGGCACAGGAGCGCATTGAAGGACAGGGCGGCAGTTTTGCCCAGGAAATTCAGCAACTGGCTAAGCTTGCCCGCCATTTGCGCAAGCAGCGCTACAAAGAAGGTGCCATCAACTTTGAAACGGAGGAGGTGAAATTCCGCCTGGACAAAGACGCCGTTCCTGTGGAAGTATATGTCAAGGAGCGCAAGGAAGCCCACATGATGATTGAGGACTTCATGCTGCTGGCCAACCGGGAGGTGGCACAGTTTATTAGCCTGAAAGGACGGGACCAGGAAATCCCCTATGTCTATCGTATCCACGATGAGCCTGACCCGGACAAAGTCATGGAGCTTTCCCGCTTTGCCCGCGAGATGGGCTTCGATATGAATATCAGTTCTCCGGAGCAGGTTGCCAAAGCTTACAACCGCCTGGCACAGGAAGTACAAAAGCGCCCTGAACTGCGCCTGCTGAGCCCATTGGCCATCCGGACCATGGCCAAGGCCGCCTACTCCACCGAAAATATCGGGCACTACGGGCTGGGCTTTGAGTATTACACCCACTTCACCTCCCCTATCCGGCGCTATTCTGATGTGCTGGCCCACCGTCTGCTGGAGCCTAACCTGAGCCACAACGACTTCTACCGCGTCAACAAATCGCGCCTGGAGGATCAGTGCAGCCACATTTCCAAAAAGGAGCGCAACGCCATCACCGCCGAGCGCGAATCCATCAAGTACAAACAAGTGGAGTTTATAGAGAAGCACATTGGCGAAGAATTCGATGGCTTCATTAACGGCATGATGGACCGGGGCTTTTTTGTGGAACTGGAAGCCGGCCTGATCGAAGGTATGGTGCCTTTTGAAACACTGGACGAGCCGTTTGATGTATCCGATTCCCGCCTGCGCATGGTCGGTGCCTTTTCCAAAAAGGAGTACAAAATGGGGCAGCGTGTACGGGTGCGCATCGCCCGGGCTGACCTTGCCAAACGCCAAATAGAAATGGACTGGGTGCGGGAAGAAACCGTACCGGCGGGCAGTGGCGGCAACAACGGCAAAGACAATAACCGCAACAAACGCCGGAAGCGCTAAACATCATGCAGACGACTGTAGAGGGTTACCTTACGGAAGGCTGTGGCCGGTGCCCGTTGGGCGGTACACCCGGCTGCAAAGTGCATGCCTGGAGCGCTGAACTGCACGCGCTCCGGGGCATCTTGTCCAAAAGCGGCTTAACAGAAACGGCAAAGTGGGGCGTGCCCTGCTACACCCTCAATAGCAAAAACGTGCTCTTGCTCAGTGCTTTCAAAAACCACTGCGCGATCAGCTTCTTCAAAGGGGCGCTGCTCAAAGATGATGCAGGGCTCCTTTCCACCCCCGGCCCTAACTCCCAAGCCTCCCGCTTGCTGAAGTTTACCAGCCCGGATGCTGTCGAGGCACTAAGGGAAGCCACCCATGATTTCATTCAACAGGCTATTGCAATCGAAAATGCGGGCTTACAAATCGAGCTCAATAAAAGCCCGGAGCCCTGGCCGGAAGAGTTGCAGGAATGGCTGGAGCAGGACCCTGTCCTCAAAGACGCCTTTGAAGCGCTCACCCCAGGCAGGCAGAGAGGATATGTCCTTTATTTTTCCGCCCCCAAGCAGTCCAAAACCCGGATTTCCCGTATCGAAAAGTGTGTGGACAAAATCATGAACGGGGAAGGGCTGCATGATGCCTATCAAAAGAAGGGGAAAGCGTAATTCTTCACTTGATCATTTACTTCCGTCACTAACAACAAATCGGTACCGCATACCTGATGCGATACCGACCTGAGCAGCTGTAAAGACTAATAAGGAAGGCGGCGGCACCTGATAGCGCACCTGCCTCCGGGTCTTTCAAAATCAGCCTGAAAGCTTATCCAATTAGCCGATGTACCTGAAGTTGTACTGGTAAATACTAACGACAAGTATGACAAACAGCAAGAAGAAAATAAAGGCACCGAGGATCAGGTATCCTTTTTTTCCTGAATTTCTTATTTCATCACCCATGATGGCTATTTTTTATGTTAATGGTTATTCCTGCCTGCAAAGATGGACAAAAATCTAAAAATGGCAAAGTCTGCTATACGCCTTGATACCCTTTGATACGAACAAGCAGGGCTGACCTTCCAAACGAAAGAAACCGGCTTGCTGCATCTGAGGGCAACAGGCCGGCTTCCTGTGGATCGGTCCCTAAGACAAATCCTAGTAAAAACGAGAACGATTGTCCTCAATATCCGCGTTTTTCTTCATCGCCTGAATCAGGCGGGCTGGTACTTGCTGTTGTACCGGAGAAGACATGGTACGGCGCAGCTCAGGGATGTTGCTGGCCTGACCTGCAGCAGGCTTGCTGAGGACTTGCACGACAAACACGCCTGTCTTGCCTTCGATTGGTGCAGAAACGCTGCCCTGCTCCATAGTATATGCTTTTCCGATCACCTTAGGTTCGAAGCCCAGACTGGGTACGAATGTCGCATTGAAAGCTACATTGCGAGCAGTATCCACCTGCGTACCAAACTGCTGAGCAATAGATTGCAGATCAGTACCGCTAATCTTTCCGGCCAGCATTTCTGCTTTTTTCTTGTTGATGACTTGCTGTTCGATTTGGCTCTTGATATTCGCCACCGCAGGCAGGCCAGCAGCCTGACGGGCACGAAGACCAACTACCACATACTTGTTGGTATAGTAGTCTACCGGGTCCTGATAGCCATAAAGCTCAGGGGAAACTTCACCCACATCTGCGTTGAAGGCCCAGCGAACGATGTCGCGGCTCGCCTGCCCACCGCCCAGCTCACCGATGGAGAAGGCATTGCGCGTCAGGCCAGTGGAGGTCTTCATATCCAGTCCACGGGCAGCAGCGTTTTCCCGTAGTGTTTCCAGGTCGCGGTTCTCACCGATAAAGGCCAGGACGTCCGCTTCAATATTCTCTTGTGTCTCTTCCAGTGGAACGATAGACTCTTCCAGGTAGGCTACCTTCACACGGGGTGTAGTGGAAGCGCTGCGGCTCAGTACTTCAACCAGGTGCCAGCCATAAGAAGTCCGTACTTTGTACAGTTTGCCAATATCGCCAGTAATGAAGAGAACTTCGTTGAATTCAGGTACGAACTGACCAGGAGTCACGCCCTCGTACTTACCACCATCGGAAGCACTGCCCGGGTCCTGACTGAATCTGATTGCCAGAGAATCGAAGCTTGCCCGATTGTTTTCCAGCAGGTTTTGCAGGCTGTCGATGGTTTTCTCAGCCGATACAAACTGCTCGGGTGCCTGTGCCTGAATCAGGATGTGGCGGGTATCCGCAGAGTCTGCGATCATACGGCGCTCTACCAGCTTCACGGCCCGGTACTTGCCCTGATCGATGTAAGGGCCGTAAACACTACCCTCCGGCATATTCATTACCGTATCCTTGATCGCTGCGCTAAGGGCATCCTCTGTCAGGAAAGTGCTCGGTGGCACGCCATAGTTACGCTCCGTGAATGCGGTATCGTCTTTTGTTGTTTCAAACTCAGGCAGTAATTCTGCCAGGCGGTTGCGCAATGCTGCAGAGTCTTCCACCGTTGGCTTCACTTCAAAGACCACGTACTCCAGGATACGCGTCTCTTCGTCATTCTTATACTGCTCGGCGTTTTCCTTCAGGTAAGCCTCATAGTCCGCATCAGAAAGCGTCACTTCAGCGTTGTCCATTTCATCAAAAGGCACCTTAACGTAAGCCAGGCTAACGGGTGCATTCTGCTCGGCATGGCCCATTTCCGCCATCCAGGTCGGTGTATAGATAGCCTTGGACACCAGCATATTGATCTTACTCTGCAGGCGGTCCTTGATAATTTCATTTTCCTGGTGTGCCCAGTAGGACATCAGGCGGGGGTCCTCAGCAATAGAGCCATCTTCGATAGCAGTCTTAATCTGATTCAGCTGCTGAAAGTCCACCTGACCGGTTTGCGGGTTGCGGAAACGCTGCTGAATGACCGGGCTTGGGTTGGTACCAAACTGCAGATCCAGCAGTTCTGTTTTGCTCACACCAAGGCCGAGCGCTTCGGCTTCTTCTTTCACCAGCGCTTCTTCTACGAAGTAGTTCCATAGCTGGCTGCGGCGGCTGTACAGGTCACCACCAGAGTTGCCATACAAGACCTGCTCCGTGCGGTAAAACTGATTCCAGTCCAGCTTTTTACCCTCAATATCGCCCACAATAGTCTGAGAGCTGCCAAATACACTTTGCTGACCAGAAGTCATGTCCATTACAATGAACCCGATCAGACCCAGTGCGATCAGTACGACCAGCAGCCAGGAATTCTTTCTAATTTTACTTATCAAAGCCATCTTAAGACCGATGTTTTTTGAAAATCAATGTTTCAATTCTACTCATCCACAGGCGTTTTCTGTTTAGAAGCGGCTTGTGAATGCTCCACTTTACGCTAAAGAGACGCAAAGATAAGCTACCTTCGCGAAAATCCATGCAAATGTAGTTGGTTTAACGGCTAAATACAAACTTTAGGGAAAGTAGTAGCTACTGAAGTGAAAATCGGGACGGGCGGGCAACGGGCATATGCGGAGTGTGGTAAAATGCGAGGCTTTGCTGATCATGAAATCAGGAGCAGGGTATTCGCATGGCTGAGGTTGAGGTTGAGCGCCTTTGCTATGGCTTCCTGCCGGGAATAGCGAGCTATTCATCCCGCTCCGGCAGCCCCAGCCTGTTCTCAACCTCAACCTCAACACAGATAGCGGCGCCTTACAAATCATTCAGCCGCTTCTGCACGGACTTAATCACGCCTTCCTGAGCTTTGATACGCTCTGCCATTTCCTCCTGCGCTTTGAGGTTGTCTTCGATGTCCTTTTCGGCTTTGGCGATAGTCTCTTTGGCGCGTTGTATTTCCCGCTCATAGCGCTCTTTGTCGGCAGCGAGGCGCTCCAGGTCGCGGTTGAGGTCCTTGAGCATACCCTCTTGTTCTTCCAGTTCAATTTTGACTTTGGCGCGGGCCACTTCCAGCCCAAACCGGACCAGCATCTTCTCCGCTTCGGTATAGCGCTCGCGGTGTTGACTGGAATTCAGGTAGGCCCCGCCCAGATCAATCCACATATATATAAAGGTGTTATCGCCCTTTTGCTCCGTTTTGGCGATGACATCCACGGTGTTGCCCATGCCCAGAGCGGCGATGTCCGCATCATCAGAGAGCCATTCTTTGTCTTTGCGCTGCCATTTGGGCTTTTCGCGGTAGAAGTCCTTCATGTAGTCTTTCCAAAGGTCCGAGACCAGCCCGGCATCAACGGCGGGGACTTCGAGGACAAGGGCATTTTGCACGCCGGCACTCATGCCTACGCTGCGCTCTACCACCTGTGCCTGCGTAAAGGGAAGCGCACAAATGGTGAACAGGAAAATCCAGATATAACGAATCATTATGATAAGGTTTTGGTGTTAGGACGGGTTCTTGCCGATAAGTCACTTTACGCCGGCACCACGATACGCAGGGCTTTAGGCACAATCTGGAAGTGAGCGGGGGTCTCGCCAAGGAACTCCCCATCGGCTTCCAGCAAGGTGGGCGGCGAACCGGGCGTGGCTTTCACATCGGCCTCCTCGGCAAAGAAAGTAGTGACTTTGGGGTGCGCCCCGATAGTCCCATTGTAGAACCGATAGGTATTCATCAGCACCCCCAACCGGCTGATCTGACCGGCCAGAGTGACCGCAAAAGCGCCTTTATCAGGTTCTGCATGAGGCACGAGTTGCATGCCACCGCCAGAGTATTTCCCAATTCCAAAGTTAATGGTGTAAAAGAAGTCCTGATAGGCCTGCCCGTTGGCTTCCACTACGGCTTCCTGCAGGTAGTATTCAAACAGGCACTTTGTAACCAGCGATAGGTAAAACAGCTTGCCGCCTTCTCCGGGCTTGCGCTGCATAGAGCGCTGCACCAGGTAGCCATCATAGGCCAGGCCGGCTACGTTGACAAAATAACGGGAAACGGGCTTGTCGTGGCTTTGGTAGTTGATCAGGCCCACGTCCTGCAAGGTCGTATGCCCTTTGGCAATCATGGACAAGGCGTCATCCGGTTTAGTGGGGATGCTGTGGGTCCGTGCCCAGTCGTTGCCGGTGCCTGCGGGAAGCAGGGCATGGTGAATATCAATCGGCCGGGCCACCGATTGAGAAAGTATCCCATTGGCTACTTCGTGGTTGGTCCCATCGCCTCCTACGGTAAGGATACGGCGGTAGCCCTGGGCGATCGCCTGTTTGGCCAGCTCGGTGGCGTGCCCGTTTTCAGTGGTCACTGCCCAGTCACTAACCGGCAGGTAGCTGGCTATCTTCTGCTGTAAATCGGTCCAGTTGTTGCCCGCTTTGCCCTGCCCGGAGACAGGGTTAGCGATGACATACCACTGTTGGTGCATAAGGTGAGCGTTGATTCTGTGGTTGAAGATAGGGAAATTGTGGTAAACGAAGCAGATTGAAAAATACTATGTGCTCTTGGGCAGGCTTCAATAGCTGCAAAAAAACAGAGCCCTTCGCTGGCATGAAGGGCTCTATCTAAAACCGATAACACTAAATTTTTTCAGCACGCTGATGGTGCCTGAAAAAAGCAATATGTAGTTTGACGGAAATAAACGATACAATTTTCTTTAGGATTCGCTAATATTTTCACACAACCTCCCTCTGGTCAGTTGTTTAGAAAATTTTAGCGAATCAAAATTGCATCATTTATTTTTTCTCCGTCACTATGAAAAACTTATGGCTCAATAAAAAGCTGGTGTGGGAAGTCAGTCTGACTGACGTTCCGAAACCTTGGCATTCAGCACGCCAAAGTAGAACAACATCAATGCGGCTAAAACAGCCAGCCACCATTGCCCGGCAACGAATGCCAGTACTGCAATAGCACCCATTAAGTAGGATTGTGATGCCATGTAGGCTCTTGTTTTATTAAGCACTACAAATGTAATGGCAGGGTTATGGCCGTGAAATGACTTTTGTCAGTACTGCTTTGATTTTTGGGTGATCTATTCCGCCCCTGCCAAAAAACAAAAACCCATGCCAACAAGTCAGCACGGGCCCCCTTTCAAAATGAAAGTAAGCAGTCTTTAGCCCATCAAAAAGCCAAATTCGATCACTAAACCTGCTGTTCGTTAAAGATACTAATAGAGTACCATATCAAATTGCCGGCGGTAGGTTTTGGTTAGCGGATGGTCGTTGCCCCAGGCATGAAAACAGGCTATAGCTGCCCGGCGTGGCAGGTCTTTCGCATAGGACTTGTCCTTACCGGCCGCTTCGATGATGGCTTTGATGCCGTTCTCCCAGTCCCGCTGCTTCAATGCAGCCTGGGCTTTGGCGATGGACTGTCCGGGCGCAGAGTCGTCCGCTTCGTGTTTCATCAATTCGGCGATGGTCCGGACTGCTTCGGCCTGTTCTGCAGAAGGTTCCCCTGCTTTTATGGGCTGCAGCAAGGATTCCGCCCGGTCGGGTGCACTCACCGCCAGCGCCATTGCCAAAGCCAGGCGGGCATCCTTCATATCCGGATATTGCGCCACAAAGGCCTCCAGCTCAGAAATATCACCATCGCCGTCCAGGCGTTCCAGGATGAGGTCCAGGGTTTCCTTTCTGCCATCCGGCAGGTTATTGGCCAGCCAGTTTTCGATCTGCGTACGGGGCAGCGCACCCGCAAACTCAGCAATCACCCGCCCTTTGTGGAACATCTTGACGTTGGGTATACTGCGAATCTGATATTCTGATGCCAGGGCCTGCTCTTCTTCAGTATTGACCTTCACCAATGCCCAACGGTCGGACTGCTCTTCGGCCAGTGCTTCAATAGTTGGGCCCAATACCCGGCACGGGCCGCACCAGGAGGCCCAAAAGTCCACCACTACGGGCATTTCGTGGCTTTTCTCAATGACTTCGGCTTGAAAATTCATACTGTACTTGATTGATGAATAAAGGGTTTGATCGGTCAATAGGGGTATATCCTCTTAAAATACATCATAAAAGCAGGATATGTTTAGGGCGGATAGCGCCCGGCTTTGAGGATTAAAAATCAACCAATATGAAATACCCGACCTTATTCACTCTTTGCATTCTGGCCACAACATTGCTTCAGGCACAGCACGAAGCCCTCTTTGATGATGTATCGTCTTTTGGTGCTTTTGGTGGCCCTATCCTTGAGTTCAGCTCCATTAACGGCCAACTGGTAGCTGACGTTGGCGGCGGCGGCGCAATTATTCTTGATGAATTCTTTATCGGCGGCTACGGCATGGGCACCGACTACCCGGAGGTCAGCTTTGAAACAGAAATCGATGGGGAGCTGACCGAAATTGACGCGGATATTGACTTCGGCCACGGTGGCCTTTGGTTTGGCTATGTGAGGGATATCGAACAAAAGATGCACCTCTATTCCAGCCTGAAAGTGGGCTGGGGCCGGGCCGATCTGGAACACGACATAGCCGACCTGCCTTCGGACCGCCTTTTTGTCCTTACCCCCGAGATTGGCATAGAACTGAACATGACCAGGTTTTTCCGCATTGGCCTGACCGGCGGCTACCGGATTGTGAATGGCGTCAGCCGCCTGCCGGGATTGGACAATCAGGATTTCAGTAGTCCAACGGTTGGCATTACCTTCCGGTTTGGCGGGTTTGGCAGTTACTGGGATTGGGATTAAATTGTAGCTTTGCCCCAGGCATAGCTATTCGATGAGGTACTTCGCAGAACTGGCATATAACGGCACCAATTACGTAGGCTGGCAGTCCCAGCCCGGGCAGCGTAGCGTTCAGGGCACTATTGAGGAAGCCCTGAGCACCATTCTCAATACGCCCATTGAGGTGGTAGGCTGCGGGCGGACGGATGCTGGCGTTCATGCCAAACAATACTTCCTGCACTTTGATTTTGACGGCAGCTTTCCTCAGGGCTTCGACCGGCGGATCAACAAATTCCTGCCCCCGGATATTGCCATTTACCGGTTTATTGAGGTGGCCCCGGATGCGCATGCCCGCTTCGATGCAACCCACCGGGCCTATGAATACCATATCGACTTCCGCAAGAACCCTTTCGGGAAAGATACCCGGTACTTCTTCCCCTTTGCCGGCCAACTGGACGAGAAGCTTTTACAAAAAGCCGCGCAATTATTGCTGGAATATCAGGAGTTTTACCCGTTTTGCAAGTCGAATACCGATGTGAAGACGATGCGCTGCGACCTGCGCCGGACCGAGTGGATCATAGACCGGGAAGCCCATAGCATGGTCTTCCACATTGCTGCCGATCGTTTCCTGAGGGGTATGGTACGGCTCATCGTGGGCATGTGCCTGAATGTAGCGCACGGGAAGCTCGATCTGAAAGCCGTTCGTGTAGCGCTGGAGCAGCAAACCCGCCTGCCCAAAAGCCTCAGCGCCCCTCCGGATGGGCTCTACCTTACGGATATCCGTTACCCGTTTATCGATTCTGCAACCTGATGGGCGGAAAAGCGTTCTCAAAGGATATGAAAAACCGTCAGACCTCTATCAAGATGAAATATGCTCCTTTGCTTGCTTTGGCACTGCTCACCACGTTACTCCACACTTCCTGCGAAGAACAGGTCGCCGCTGTGGCCAACCAACCTGATCCTTTCTTCGACCTTGAAGCTTACATCGAAGAGCAAATCTCCGACTTGAACCAGAAACAGCCCAAGGTCCGCAAGACCATCTCGGTGGAAGGGCAACAGGAAACTCAGCAGTTTGACTCCCTCGATTACCGAACGGAGCTGAAGACCTTTCTCAATTCCGATATCAACCGCAAAGCATGGATCGACAAATACAAAGCGGACAGCACCTTTGAGGGGAGTCAACTGAGGCAAGTCACCTACAAGGCTACCGGAGAGGACCTGAAAACACGGCTGTTGCGCGTACAATACGAACAGGGAAAGGTCTCTGATATCTATATCGAAAACCGTACGAATAGCCTCGTTGCCGATGTCCGTCAGGATTTACATTTTCAGCCCGGTCAAGGATACCGGTTAGTGACCACTCAGGAAACGGTGCTCTCCGAAAAACAGGAAATTGAGGTGGAAGCGAAATGGCAATGAGCGGCCGTAAAGTCAGAACAAAAAAAAGAGGCAGCGCTACCACAGCACTACCTCAGCCCTAACCAAATAAAACCAAATTATAACTTCTATAACAAAGAAAAGCTTTAAGGCGCTTTTCTGTTTTTCTCTCTTTCGATAATACAAAGGTAAGTACTTTGTGTAAAAAATACAATAACAAAATTGTTAAAAAAGCAGGCCCGGGTTTATAAAACTTAAAACAAAAGGTCTTTTCTAATCAAAATTAACTATATTCTAAAGGCACATATATAGGTTTCTAGATATTTTAATAAAAAAATAAGCGCCCTCCTAAAATTTAATTCCGGTCATTAAATTCGTACCAAATAAATTTCCGAAGACCATTCTGTTTGATTTTCAGCTACCTGCCGCAAGATTTCCTGAAAAAAAATGAAAAAAATTATCTTTGGGGCATGAGATCTACCAAAATCATGCTCAGCGTACTGGTATTGTCCCTTTTGGCAGCACCCTTAATACACGCACAGGATAATCCTACCGACGAGGACGCCTTCTTCATCCGAAAAATTTACGACCACACCCTCACCAACAGTCAGTGCTACGACTGGCTGCAGTACCTGACCCGGCGAATCGGGGGGCGGCTGGCGGGCTCCCCGCAGGCTGCCGCAGCGGTAGAGTATACCCGTCAGATGCTGGACACCCTCGGGCTCGACAGTGTATGGCTTCAACCGGTCATGGTGCCGCACTGGGAACGGGGCGAACCGGAACGGGTGCGCATCGTCAACTCCATGAAGATGGGCAGTGTGGACCTGAATGCCCTGGCTTTGGGCAATTCGGTGGGCACGGGCCCTGCCGGCATCACAGCGGAGGTGGTGGAATTGCGCAGCCTCGATGAGGTAGACAGCCTGGGCGAGCAACTGCGTGGCAAGATCGCCTTCTTCAATCAACCGATGGACCCCACTGAGTTGAATACTTTTGCAGCATATGGCAAGGCAGCCGGGCAGCGGGTGTATGGCGCATCCCGGGCGGCCCGTTATGGTGCAGTGGGAGCTTTAGTGCGTTCCCTGACCACCCGTCTGGACGATATCCCACACACCGGCTCCACGGCCTACGATGATCAGGCAGACCCCGTCCCGGCCATTGCGATCAGCACCAATGATGCAGAACTGCTCAGCCGTTTGCTGAGGGAAGAGCCTGTGCGCGTGTACATGCGCAACAACAGCCGCATGCTCAGCGAGGCCCTTTCCTATAATGTGATCGGTGAAATCCGCGGTTCGGAATACCCGGAGGAGATCATACTTGTGGGCGGGCACCTGGATTCCTGGGATGTAGGCACAGGCGCACACGACGACGGCGCCGGCTGCGTACATGCGATGGAGGTATTACGCCAAATCCGGCTAATGGGCTATCAGCCCAAACGGACGATCCGCTGCGTACTTTTCATGAATGAAGAAAACGGCCTGCGTGGCGGCAGGGCCTACTGGAAATGGTCAGACGAGCAGAAAGAATACCATACGGCAGCCATTGAATCCGACCGGGGCGGCTTCACCCCACGGGGCTTCACGGCGGACGGGCACGATGAGGTGTTTACTAAAAAATTCAAGCGGGTCATCGAGTGGATCCCTCTGCTTGCCCCGTACGGGCTGGACTTTGAGAAAGGAGGTTCCGGCGCCGACATTTCCGGTCTCAAGAGCCAAAAAGGGCTGCTCTTTGGCTTCAAACCAGACTCACAGCGCTATTTCGATTACCACCACACCCCTATTGACGGGCCGGATGTGGTTAACAAAAGAGAGCTGGAGCTCGGTGCCGCCTCCATGATGAGTTTGGTCTACCTTATTGATCGGTACGGACTGGACTGATTCTGCAGGATGAAGTAGTGGCGTGTGCATAACAAATCACACTACTTGAAGTAGCCTGGCAGCATTCGTAAATGAGCTGGAGCAGAGCGGGAAGCTCTACCCCAGCAGCTACCGCTCTTAAATGCAGAGGGCTGCCCCCCCTGGTATTGATAGCTGTGGTCACTTTCTGTTTTGTGCAATTTGTCATACACATAGTAGTGGCAGGGTTACAACCATTACTATATTTTTGCCATTACCTTTACGACAACTTTAGCAAAACGCTCCACTTTATGGCAGAACGCATACAACTGCACGATCTCCATTTCAAGCCCTACCTAAGCAAAGCTCAGATACAAGCCCGCATACGTGAACTCGGGCAGGAGATTGCGGCAGACTACCAAGATAAGAAGCCGCTGTTCATTGGTATCCTCAACGGCGCATTTATGTTTACCGCTGATCTGGCCCGAGCCTGCCATTTCGATGCTGACTTTGCCTTTGTGCGCCTGAAATCCTACGAGGGGACGAGTTCCTCAGGGGAAGTCATCACCATGATTGGCTTGAAAGCGCCTGTGGAAGGCCGGCACCTTATCCTGGTGGAAGACATCATCGACACGGGGCGCACCCTGCATACTTTCCTGCCCCAGCTGCAGGCCCAAAAACCGGCTTCGGTGCGCATTGCCGCACTGCTTTCCAAGCCTGAGGCACGGGTCAAACCATTGGAGGCCGATTACACCGGGTTTGAAATCCCCAATAAGTTCGTAGTGGGGTACGGGCTCGACTACAATGAACTCGGCCGCAACCTGCCTGCCATTTATCAACTCGAAGACTAATCATGGACCTATCTAACATCTGCCGGCAAGCCGTGTTACTTACAGAACAAACCGCCCGCTTCCTTCGCCAGGAACTGGGCAATGTCAGCACCAGTCAAATCGAAGAAAAAGCGCTCAACAGCCTGGTTTCCTACGTCGACAAGACTGCTGAAGTCCAGCTGGTGGAAGGCCTGCAAGTCATCACTCCCGGCTGTAGTTTTCTAACTGAAGAAGACAGTGTGGAGAATACGGAAGGAGAATTGCGATGGATTGTAGACCCCCTTGACGGCACCACCAATTTCCTTTTTCAGCTGCCGGTGTTCTCCATTAGCCTGGGGCTGGAATTGGAAGGGGAACTTGTGCTCGGCATCGTTTACGAAGTCAACCAAAGCGAAGCATTCTATGCCTGGAAAGACGGCGGGGCCTACCTCAACGGGCGCTCTATCCGGGTGAGTCAGCGGCCAAGCCTGCCGGAGTCGCTCCTGGCTACCGGCTTCCCCTACTACGATTATGATCAGACACAAGCCTACCTGAAGGCCCTGGAACACTTCATGCAGCACACCCGGGGCATCCGCCGGTTTGGCTCGGCTGCAGTCGACCTGGCTTATGTAGCCTGCGGCCGCTTCGACGGCTTTTTTGAATACAGCCTGCAGCCCTACGATGTAGCTGGCGGCGCCCTGATCGTACAGGAAGCCGGTGGGATAGTGACTGATTTTCAAGGCGGGGGCAACTGGTTGCATGGTGGAGAAATGCTCGCTTCCAATGCGCTTATTGCCACCGATTTCCTTAATGTGGTGCGAACGGCTTTCAAGTCTTAACAGGCCTGACAGACAGATGCTTACACGAAGCTGCGCTTTATGCGAACAAAAACGAACAAACGTTCGTTTTTATAGTATCAAGTTATTATATTTGCATATCGCAAAGGCTATTTTGCCGTCTGATATAACCTAATGACGACATGAAAGCGCCAACAGACTACGCACACCTCGAAGATCAATTTCAGGCACGCATTGATGCCGAAGAAAAAATAGAGCCTAAAGACTGGATGCCGGACAAGTATCGTAAGACGCTGATCCGGCAGATTTCACAGCATGCCCACTCCGAAATTGTAGGGATGCTGCCCGAAGGCAACTGGGTAACCCGCGCCCCTTCCCTGCGCCGAAAAGTCGCCCTTCTGGCGAAGGTACAGGATGAAGCGGGGCATGGCTTGTACCTCTACGGTGCTGCCGAGACCCTGGGTGCAGAGCGGGATGACCTCCTCGACGAGCTCCACACCGGTAATGCCAAGTACAGCAGTATTTTCAACTATCCTACTCTAAGCTGGGCGGATATCGGTGCGATTGGCTGGCTGGTAGACGGCGCTGCCATTATGAATCAGGTGCCACTATGCCGCTGTTCTTACGGGCCGTATGCCCGTGCGATGGTCCGCGTCTGTAAGGAAGAGAGTTTTCACCAACGTCAGGGTTATGAAATCATGCTGACCCTTGCCCGGGGCACCGAAGCGCAGAAAAAGATGGCGCAGGATGCCCTTAACCGCTGGTGGTGGCCTTCATTGATGATGTTTGGCCCCAACGATGCAGAGTCTAAGCACACCGCTCAGTCGATGGCTTGGAAAATCAAGCGCTTCACCAATGACGAGCTCCGGCAGCGCTTTGTGGACATCACAGCGCCACAGGCAGAATTTATCGGTTTGACGATACCGGATGAGCACTTGAAATACAACGAAGAAACTGGTCACTACGACTTTGGGCCCATCAACTGGGACGAGTTCTGGCAGGTTGTCAGCGGTGAGGGCCCCTGCAACCGTCAGCGCCTGAAAGCACGCCGCCGGGCCCACGAGGAAGGGCAGTGGGTGCGCGACGCCGCTCTGGCACATGCTGAAAAACGCCGACAGCGCCAAGCTGCCAAAAAAGATCAAAAAGTAGCCTAACCAATGAGCGAAAAGAAAAACTGGCCCCTGTGGGAAATCTTTATCCGCAGCAAAAATGGCCTCAACCACAAGCACGTAGGCAGCCTCCACGCTGCTGATGCTGAAATGGCGATTGAAAATGCCCGCGATGTTTACACGCGCCGTATGGAAGGTATAAGTATATGGGTGGTGGAATCCGAACATATCACGGCCTCAAGCCCTAACCAAAGCGAATCTCTATTCGACCCGGCCAATGATAAGGTGTACCGCCATCCAACCTTCTACAATCTTCCGGACGAAGTGAAACATATGTAAGTGCTTTGTCAGCCCGGAGCTCCTTCCGGGCTGCCTTTTCCTCCTTTGATTCTGTAAGTCTCAGAACGTTTAATCATGACATTAGCCGACGCCAAATACCAATACCTGCTCCGCATGGGCGATAATGCCCTCATCCTTGGCCACCGCCTTTCCGAATGGTGCGGACATGGCCCTATCCTCGAACAGGACATCGCAATGACCAACATCGCCCTCGATCAGGTGGGGCAGGCACGCAGCTTGTTGCAGTATGCCGCTCAGCTTGAGGGCAAAGGGCGTACGGAGGATGATTTGGCTTACAAGCGGGACGTCATGGAATACCGGAATGTGCTCCTGGTGGAACAGCCCAATGAAGACTTTGCCTACACCATCGTACGGCAGTTTCTATTTGATGCCTTTAACTTTCTCCTCCATAAAAGCCTCGTCCACAGCAATGACGAACACCTCAAAGCTATAGCTGAAAAGTCACTAAAGGAAATCACCTACCACCTGCGGTACAGCTCTGAATGGATGATCCGCCTGGGCGACGGCACAGCTGAGAGCCACCAAAAAATACAGACAGCACTGGATGATCTTTTCATCTACACCGGTGAGCTCCTCACCCCGGATGCCGTGGATCAGGCCATCTCCGAAGCTGGAATTGGGCCGGACTTTACCGCGCTTCAGGCACCCTATCAAGCCAAAATAGACGAAATCCTGCAGCAAGCCACCCTCCAAAAGCCGGAAGTCAAATACATGCAAAGCGGTGGCAAGGATGGCCGTATGCATACGGAATACCTGGGCTACATTCTGGCTGAGCTGCAATTCGTGCAGCGCGCTTACCCCAACATGGAATGGTAGAAAAGGAGGGTACTGAGCAATTGAAGTGCCCAATACCCGCTTATTTTTAAGGTGCAGGGTTAGGAATCGCCTCGTGCACGGCTTCTATCTCGTTCAGTACATCCTGACTGAGCGTAACTTCAATACTACTGATATTTTCCCGCAGTTGTTCCATCGTGGTCGCTCCGATGATGTTCGCCGTTGTAAAAGGCTGTTGATTGACAAAGGCGAGGGACATTTGCGCCATGTTGAGCCCGTAGTCTTCGGCTATGGAAAGGTAACGGGCCGTCGCTTCCTGGCAATTCTGGCTATTGTACCGGGAAAGCTGTTTGAACTTATTGATGCGGTCGCCCGGCTGATCCTGTTTGCGGTGGTACTTGCCCGAAAGCAGCCCAAAAGCCATTGGCGAGTAGGCAAGCAGCCCGGTTTGTTCGCGCATAGCTACCTCTGAAAGCCCGACTTCGAATGTCCGGTTGAGTAAGCTGTAGGGGTTCTGAATACTAACCATGCGCGGCAGGTTATGCACTTCTGCCAGATGATGGTAGCGCATGAGGCCCCAGGGCGTTTCGTTAGATACTCCGTAGTGCCGGATCTTCCCCTCTTCCTTTAATTCATTCAGGGTTTGCAACACTTGTGGCAAATTGTCCTCCCATGCTTCATCGGGGTTGTGCTTATAGCCGCGCTTGCCGAAACAATTGGTATTGCGCTCCGGCCAGTGCAGCTGGTACAAGTCGACGTAGTCGGTCTGCAGGCGGTTCAGGCTGCCCTCGATAGCGGTACGGATTTGCTCCGGCGTGAAGCGCAGGGGGTTGCGGATGTGCTTTAGCCCGGTGGAAGGGCCCGTCACCTTGGTGGCTATGATGACGTCATCGCGCCTGCCCCTGCCTTTGAGCCAGGTGCCGATGATGCGTTCAGTGCTGCCCTGCGTTTCCGGGCGGCCCGGCACACTGTACATTTCAGCGGTATCTATAAAATTGACCCCCTGATCAACGGCGTAACTGAGTTGCTCGTGCCCTTCTGCTTCGGTATTCTGCTCACCAAAAGTCATAGTGCCCAGACAAATTTTGCTCACCTTAAGGCCGGTGCGGCCAAGTTCTGAATATTTCATTGATGTGTTATCAGTTTGAAAGCGAATTTAGGAAAGTTATATAACACAAACAGCGCTGGCTTCAGGAGTTTGAAACCAACGCTGCTATTTTTACTCTATATGAATGATAGCCTACAGGTGCTTCCGAATGCCCATAAATATACCCGCATTCATATGACGCTGCTGTACAGCGAACTGATCTTGGGTGACTGAGTTCGGGAACATTTTGAAGTGCGGTTCTATCAGTAACTCCAGGCCTGACTTCGTAGCATAGGTCAGGGCAACACTACCATAATAGCCTACACCAGCCTGCCGCTTGAACACACTAACCGAGTTAGGGTCTTCCGGGTTAAGCGGAGTGGGTGTGAGCGTCTCTGGTGAAAGGAAGTCGCCGCTTTGGCGGAAGAGCAGGTTCAGGTATGCACCGCCGTTAACCGACAGCCCAAACTTGCCCATATCCATTTCGTAGCCTACAATAAATGGGATATCGAGCATACGGTAGGTATTGCGGCTCACTTTATAGCGCTCGCCCACAGTCACTATCGTATCATACCCAATGATATTTCCCTGATTGTCGCGGACCGGCTCGGTGATTTCCCGGCGTTCCGTACCGTTGAAGTAGGTAAATTTTTCATTGACCTGAGAGTAGTTGATCCCGGTACGGAAAGCCAGACCGTTTGCTGCTTCGAGGGAGAGGCGTACCCCACCGCTATAGGCGAAGACAAAAGACTCCGTTTCCCGGCGGCTCTTGGCATAGTCTTCGAAGTTGGCATTGCGGGCTTCGAGATCACTAAAAGCCAGGTCAGGCGATACCATCAGGTCGACGTATATCCCCCAATTGCCGTTGCCAAACTGTGCACACTTAGGCTCAGGATTGAATAGTGCAGGCAACAACGTCTTCTGCTCCCGCTCGTATACGGCAGCGATGCCGGGCAGTGCCGCTTCATGCGCAGGCTTTGGCAGGACCGATGCAGGAACGGCAAGGGTGGTCTGTTCCGCTGTGGCTAGCGGGTTGGCTTCCGTTTTAGAATAATCCAATACGGCAGAAGCCAACTGCTGAGTGGATTGTTGAGTAGCGATGGCTGCCGATTGGGCAACAGTAGCCTTAGGCACTGCTATGACGGACGGCTCATCAGAAATGTAGAGTGTGGATTGCGGGCTGCGCGCCGCAGGGCGTGAGGTGTTTGCGAAAGCGGTGCTTTCAGTTTCTTTGTGTTGTTCAATCGTTTTTGTAACAGAAGGTGTAGCCGCTGCCCGGAGGGCGATCTGCGGTTGATGTGGTGTTGCGAGAACAGGAAAAGCAGTGAGTGTGGGCTGCTGATTGTTCCAAAGCAACAGAGCTACCCCTGCGGCGGCCATGGAGGCCAGCACAGTTGCGAATGGCCTGTAATGCCGGATCTGATTTAGGAAACGGTGCTTCCAATTGCGTTTTTGGTCTATTTGCTCCCAAAGATGCATTGGCGTTTCGGTGGTCAGGCCCTGCAATTTGTCCCGAAACGCATCATCCAGGGGATGTTGTCGGTTCATACTGCAATTTTTTGAATTTTAACAATCATGCCTTGAAGCATTTTTCTGGCCTTGACTAATTGGGATCGTGATGTGCTTTCCTGAATACCCAGCATGTCGGAAATTTCCTTGTGGCTGTACCCCTCAATAGCGTAGAGGTTGAAGACCACGCGGTACCCTTCCGGTAGCTGATTGATCAGGCGAAGCATTTCTTCTTGTTCTAAGTTTTTGTAGGATTCTGGTTCCGTTGAATATTCGGGCTGGTTTTCCAGACCGATTTGTTCTTGCTGAAAGCTTTTCTTGCTGTAGTTTTTCAGGGCGGTGTTGATGACAATTCGCCGGATCCAGCCTTCAAAGGAGCCTTTGAATTGGAATTTATGGATATTATCAAAGACCTTCACGAAAGCGTCCTGCAGTATATCCTCCGCCTCCATCCGGTGACGGGTATACCGCATGCATACCGCTAGCATCTTCCCAGCGTAGCGCACAAAAAGCGCTTGCTGACAATGCCGGTCTTCTTTTATACAGCCTTGAACAATCTCTTTTTCCGTCACAGGAAATTATTGAGCTATACGCCCTACACCACTGCATTTTCCCCTAATGTAGGAACCCATAGTTTGTTCAAAATACCCAGGTTAGCGGGAGGTTAAGCTTGGCGAAACCTATCATTAAGATGGCTTGGTCAGGGGAAACGCTGCCTGGATATTCAAAAAAATATAACTCAAGATACAGAATATTATGGTATTATGCTGGAACAAATCAATATTTTCCCTATGCCTCCGGACCTGGGGTGGCTCCGGACAAAACAATGACTATGGAAAAAGCGGAACGAATCGTTGATCAGATGTACAGTAAGGATGCTTTTAGTCAGTGGTTGGGCATTGAAGTAGTAGCGGTAGCAGCAGGCCACTGTGTGCTAAGGATGGAGGTACGGGAAACCATGCTCAACGGTTTTGACATCGCGCACGGCGGGATCAGCTACAGCCTTGCGGATAGCGCGCTGGCTTTTGCCTCCAACTCGAAGGGCAGGCATGCGCTGAGTATTGAGACTTCCATTTCGCATTTAGCCCCCCTGAAGGCAGGGGACATTATTACCGCCACAGCTACGGAAGAGCAGTGCAGCCGCCGCATCGGCCTTTACCGGGTGGAAGTCCGTAAGGCCGATGGGCAACTCGCTGCTATTTTTAAAGGTACGGTGTACCGTAAAAGTCAGGACTGGGAAGTGTAGGCTACTTCCAGGTCTTCAGGTGCAAATGCTCGTAAGCCTGCTTCTCCAGCTCTTCCCGATGATCGGGGTGCGCAATGGAAATCAGCTGACGGGCCCGCTGACGGAGGTTGCGGCCGAACATTTCGGCTACGCCATACTCCGTGACGATGTAATGCACGTGCGCGCGGGTCGTGACTACCCCGGCACCGGGTTTCAGCATGCAGGTAATGCGGCTGATGCCCTTATTGGTAGCGGATGGCAGTGCGATGATGGGCTTACCACCCTCTGAGAGCGATGCCCCCCGGATGAAGTCCATCTGCCCGCCTACCCCGGAGTACACGCGCGTACCGATAGAATCGGCGCACACCTGTCCGGTCAGGTCTATTTCAATGGCGCTGTTGATGGCCACTACTTTTGGATTTTGGCGGATCACAGCTGTATCGTTCACATAAGCGATGTCCAGGAAGCGGACCAATGGGTTGTCATCTACGAAATCGTAGACTTTTTGTGTGCCCATCAGAAAGCCCGTTACGATATGGTTGCGGTGTTTCACCTTATGCTCGTTGGTGATGATGCCTTTTTCTACCAGATCAATGACCCCATCGGAGAACATCTCCGTGTGGATCCCCAGCTCCTTATGATTAGACATTGCTGCCAAAGCCGCATTGGGGATGGTACCAATGCCCATTTGAAGGGTGGAGCCATCCTCCACCAGGTTGGCGATATGCTGACCGATGCGCTTCTCAATATCTGTGGGTTCCGGGAGGGCAATTTGCGGAAGGGCATAGTCGACCTCCGTCACCCGGTCAAACTTGCTGATATGAATAACGCCATCACCGTGGGTGCGCGGCATGCGAGGGTTGATCTCCGCAATCACGGTTTTAGCGGATTGCGCAGCGGCAAGGCTGGCATCCACGGATACGCCGAGTGTGCAGAAACCATTTTTATCCGGAGGAGAGACCTGCAGCATCGCCACATCTAACGGAAGTATTTGGCGGCGGAACAACAGGGGCACTTCGCTTAGAAAGATCGGGATATAATCTGCCCGGCCGGCTTGTACGGCTTTCCGCAGATTCCCTCCCACGAAGAGGTTATTCACCCGGAAGGAGTCTTCCATACCTTCATCGGCGTAAGGCGCCGGCGCATCGGTATGCAGGTGCATGATTTGGATATTCCGGAGCTCCTCTGACCGTTTGGCCAGTGCCTCAATTAATGTCTTGGGGGCTGCGGTAGCACTGTGAATAAAAATCTTGTCCCCGGTTTTGACTAATGCGACCGCTTCCTCGGGGCTGACAGCGGTGTAGGATGGATTAAATTTCATGGTAATTATTTCATTCCGTTTGGCCGAAAGTACTTATAAAGCGCATAAAAGGGAAGGAAGGTTTGGCATTTTGGGGGGTGATTTTTGTTACCGTACTTTTTACAATAAGTACAGCTAAAAACAAGCCCCGGCAGCCAGGTGACGGAGAAAAAATATAGGATTCAATTTTGATTCACTGAAATTTTCTAAACAACTGATTAGAGGGAGGTTGTGTGAACTACCCGCCGGTCTTCAGCTCCATGTTGGAGATAAAGGCTTCGCCCTGACCTACGGAGATTTTTGCATAATTGCCGTATTCCGCCAGGCCTTCCAGCAGCTCTACGGTATTGTCTCCAATATCAAGGGTCGTATTGTTGCGCAGGCGCAGGAAGCGCTTGCCAATGCCCCGCCCTTCGATGCGGAAAATACCGCCCGTAAGGCTGATAATATGGCTCTGGAAAAAGTCAAAGAAGCCATTGCCGCTGAAGTCGATGCTGCCCTGTACCTCCAGCTCGCCCTGCACTTCGAGCACAGCACGCCCGAAGGGGTCGTCCCCGTCCCAAAGCTGCACGATGGCGCCCGGCTCCAGTACCAGCTTGCCACCGTCTTCCACCAAGCATTTGGAATCCTGGCTGACGCGCAAAATGCCCCCACTGCCAATACGGGCTTCGCCCCCTTTTTCGATGCGGACCTGCCCGCCAAAGCCTGCGCTGAGCAGCCCATCGGAGAGCACCTCGGCGTAGCCCCCATTTTGCACAATAAACCGGGAGTCTTTATTGATGTATACGCAATACGAAGTGGTCACCTACTGGCGCTGACGGCCAGCACGGGGAACGATAAATGTCGGGTCGTTGATCCAGACATTTATCGTCTGGAATCTTGGATTTGCGACATAAGCCACTGACGAAGCATACCTTGTCAGGACAAGCGCAAGCCACTTCTCAGCGTAAATGCTGCCCCTAATGCCTTTAAGGTGGTCAAAGCCCAAAGGCGGCGAAACACGGGCAAGCATTGAGTAGGTTTGCTATGGCAAACCACTTAATCGTCAGTATAAATCGAGGTTAGCAAAGACCCAGTCCGGCGTGTAATATCCGGGGGGGGGACGTATCTATGGTCTGTTGCGCGCAGAGCGCAGGCGCTGTCAGGATGAATATTCCAAACAGCAGGTTGTTGAAAATAGCGGTTATACCGACGACGAAGTAATTTGGTTCCAAACATGACTTCGTGTCGGCATATACGCGTGCGTCGGGTTTGTGCCTTAGGCCCAAACCTCTCCGTTCCGAGTATAGTCGCATGTGATATTGGTTGAAATAGGTTAATTAATTGGCCCAGTCGTAATCGAAACGGCCATCGGTGATAAAGAGCGTGTCGCCGCATCCCTCATGCACCAGAGTGCACTGAAAGGTGCCGGAGACAATGAATTCGTCGGTGTCCAAATTGAGTATCTCTACCCAGTTGCTGGCACCTTCTTGTAGTACATATGGATCTGCAACATCTTGACAATCAAGATTAAAATCATCAAAGTGAGCCCTTTTCAAAGGATAAAATCCTGCTGAGTCAACTATAGCGTTTAAGTATATTGAATCATCAAAGCCCTCACAGCTTCGTCTCATCCCAGAAATCTGAAAAATCTTATAATTCGGAGACCAGTTTCCAAGTATGCTACTCTGAAGGAACCCGCCCCCACAGCGCTGCCAGTTCACCCCATTGATTTTGCAGGCGAAGTTGCCCTCGCCGGTCGTGGTGATGGGCGGCAGCTCATCGGGCTGTGCGATGGAACCTCTGTCGGGCTTGAAGAGTGGCTTGTCGCACCCGCCCCACAGCAGGGGCACGGCGAGCAGCCAGGTGAGGAGTAGGAATTTGTTTTTCATAGGTGAAAGGTTTTATGTGTGAATAAATAGGAATTGCCTGTTTCATTTTTTTAGTACGCCGGGTGAAGGACATCGACTTCGTTGTAAAACTACGTCGAGCGGCGAGTGCACCCGGCGAAAAAAGGTTTTTATGTGTTAAAAAATAGGAATTGACTTGGATCCACCCCCGTCCTACGGGCACCCCCGTGTCCCGGCGCTGTAGCCAGCGGTGCTGTCGGAAGCGCCCAGCGGGGGATAGGACGGGCCGTGCCTTCAACTGCCGGCTGGGCGGCTGTTCGGGCATGCCTGTTTAATGCCAATATTATCATACCTCTATAGCGCAAGGCTTTAGTGGTGCGGTTATGGTTATGTTTTTGTTCAAGTAAGTGTGGCGGTCACACAGGGAGCGCCGGTTTTTATGTTACTGCGCGCAGTGATTCGTGCAATGGATTGGTAATATACTGCTTAGCCGTGGTAATGTCAAGGTTGAGGGGTTAAAACATTGTTGTTTTTTTGGGGCTTGGGTGGGGGTAGGTGGAGCGTTGGTTCTGGCTGGGTTGTACATGCGACTTCTACGAAGTCGGGCTGCCATAGGGGGCCTGAAAGATCAAGATGTGACTTCTACGAAGTCGGGCTGTCATAGGGGGGGCTGAGAGATTAGGATGCGGCTCTACCTGTCTGCGCCGGGTAGACAGGTTCTACGAAGTCGGGCTACAGGGGGAGCTGAAATATCAGAATGTGGCTTTACCTGTCTGTTCCTGCCAGCAGCTTTTCCACCAGTTCCTGCAGCTTCTCCATTTCTTCTGCATTGAGCGGGATATCGGCAAGCAGTTCTTCCTGCACATATTTGAGGAGCTTGTCTTTGTCGCCTTTTGCAGTGATAGCGATAAAATCCTGCACTGTTTCCTGAGGCAGCCCGGTAAAGTCGGCGAGGTCAACGGCCGCCATTTCCGGAAATTTGAGCGCTGTCTTCAAAAGGTGCAAGATGCGCTCCTTTTGTTTGCCTTTTTCCATACCTTTTTCCATGCCTTCTTTGCGGCCGCGGGTCAGGATTTGCTCTAGTGTGCTCATGACATCTGGTATTATTTCGAGGTCCGTGTTTTCAATAATTGCTTTAAATTCTTCTTCTGAGCGCTCTGCCACTCCGAGGATGTAATGGGTCAGTGCGCTGATGCTGGCCTTGCCGTCTGCCCCTTCAAAAATAAGCCTAAGATACTTAACAATCAAGTAGGGCTGATGCCGGAAGGATAATGCCATGATGGCGCTCCTGAACTTAGGTCAAGCTGCAGCAGCTCCTCTGTGCTGAGCTGCGAGACATCCTGAAATACAAAGCTAAAATTAGGGATATAGGGTTGCAGCAGACCGAGCTGCGGGTGGCCGGCAAAAAGCTCTGCGAGCGTCAGGGGCTGCCATTTTTCTTTCCCATTGCAGAATATGATGGGGAGCACCAGCTCCAGTTCCCGCCCGGCTTCTTTTACGGAGCGCAGCATGAGCTCCATGACGTATAGCCCGACTTGTACGGACACGTATTTTTCGGGCTGTGATTTGTGCTCAAGCAGCAGGCAAAAGTACAGGTGCTTCTCCCCGTCTTGTTGGAGGCGGCAGCGGTAGATGACATCGGCTTGGAATTCTCTTAGGTTGGGCTGAATGCTAAGGCTGCTTTCCAGCTTCAGGCTCCCAAGGTCGGTGATGCGGGCAATGTCCGGATAGAAGTGCTCAATATACCGCTTTGCTACCTCCGGCTTGCTCATAGCGTGGCGGAAAAAGCGGTCATCGGGTTGATGTATTTTGGGTCTCGAGGGCATGGTACAGAGATTAAGCGCCCTAACGATACAAAATCTTGCAATAGAGTCCAAAATAATTTAAACAAATAAATTCAATCAGCCCGATCGTACAGGAATGAACTGTTTCGTTTTTAAGTGCGCCGGGTGAAGGCATCGACTTCGTTGTTAAACTATGTCGAACGGCGAGTGCACCCGGCGGGAAATGACTTTGAAGCATCAAACTACTCCCCCTTAAACGCCTTGATTACCGTCTCCAAAGCCGCAGCGTCCAATCCCAGCTCAGTGGCGCTGTCAAGCTCATAGAATGTCAGGTAGACGTTACCTGGCCAGTCGAAGCTTCGAAGCTGCTCCACAGCGGTATGCAACGCTTCCGGAGTTACCGTTTCCAACCGGATGAGGTCGCCTTCGTACAGATAGTGGCCCTGGAGGAAAGTGCCCTGCACAACCTCGTAGCGCCCGCCTTTCATGTCATAGAAACGCTCCGGGTCCGACAAGTCATTGGCCGAAAGGCCGCTCAGCAAGCGGATCATGGCGCCCTCCCTAAACAAGACGCCCCACTGAAAAGCAGGCAGGGCCAGATCAAGGGGCAAAGCATAGGAACGGGATTGCAAATAGGGAGCCGCCGCCGCGGGATTGAGGATAGAATTGGGCTCCTCCCATTGATGGACCTCCCCCATATTGTAATACATGAGCATGCCACGGTCGACGGGCGGCACACCGGTCTGCTCCGGATAACGCAGCTGATGCAGCCGTATGGTGGCAGACAACGCAATGCCCTGCTCTGAGAGCCGCTCCCGGCAGATTTTCAGCAGGCGAAAGTAGACCTCCCGGGTACTCTGCGTCCAGTCACAGTCCAGCTGCACCTCGGGTACGGCCGATAGGTTTAAGGTTTCGGTGAGCTCCAGCACTTTGCTGATCAGCTTTTCTGCGAAAGGGGGTACATCCTGCACGGGCAGCAGGGTGAGGCTACGGTTGGTGATAAATATAGTAGGCACCCACTCTACCTCAAAGGTATTCAGCGGTTGTTTGGGCTCCAGGTAAGCGAGGGGCGCCGGAGCCTTCAGGTTTTCGTCCCAGTCTACATCAAACAACCGCAAATAGATGCGCTCTGTAGCCAGTCCGCGCACCAGTTGCCGGGCCTCAGGCGCCGGGTCGAAGGTGGTTTTCCAATGGTAAAAGGCAGGATGCACCGTGGTAGTGGAGGGCATACTGCACCCGCTCAGCAAGAGCAGCATAGCACCAGTGAATGCATATTTCAGCCACCAGGTCATATCAGCCCCTCCCGGATCAGGTCATGCAGATGGACAAAGCCTTTGTAGGTGCCTGCTTCATCGGTGACCACCAGTTGTGTAATGCTGTTCTTGCGCATGACTTGCAAGGCTTTGACCGCCATCGCATTTTCGGTAATGGTTTTAGGGCCCGCAGTCATGATATCCTTTGCCAGGAGGTTGTCAAAGCCATTGCCCCGTTCGAGCATACGGCGGAGGTCGCCATCGGTGACGATCCCGGAAAGCTGCCCGGTTGGGTTCAGGACGGCGGTTGCGCCCAGGCGTTTGGAAGTCATTTCGAGAATGGTTTGCTGCAGCGAATCTTCTTCCTGTACAGCAGGGCGTTCATTCTGTGGATAGAGGTCGCTTACGCGCAAATAGAGCTGTTTGCCAAGTGCGCCCCCCGGATGGAACTGTGCGAAATCCTGAGGAGAAAAGCCGCGCAGCGCCAGTAAGGAAGTGGCCAGCGCATCCCCCAGCGCCATCTGTGCAGTAGTGCTTGCGGTAGGTGCCAGATTATTGGGGTCTGCCTCCTGATCCACCGGCGTGCAAAGCACATAACTTGCGTGCCTGCCCAGATAAGAAGCCCGGTTGCCCACCATACCTATGATAGCGTTACCAAGGTTTTTGAGCAGAGGGACCAGTACACGTATTTCAGGCGTCTCCCCGCTTTTGGACAGGCAGAGGACAAAGTCTCCCGGCTGAATCATGCCGAGGTCCCCGTGAATGGCATCAGCAGCGTGCATAAACAGAGCCGGCGTACCTGTGGAGTTCAGGGTAGCCACGATTTTCTGGCCCACCAGCGCACTCTTGCCGATCCCCGTCACCACCAACCGCCCCTGACAAGCATAAACCGCATTGACACACGCCTCAAACTCTTCATCGATGCTCTCCAGCAGTGCCCGGAGCGCCTTCATCTCGATTTCCAGCGTCCGCAACGCAGTTTTCCGTATTAATCCTTCGCTTATCACGTGATTTTTGTATTTTTGGAAGCTTTTGAAAAAAGCGCCTAATCGAACGAATCGGTCCTGTAGTTGTTCCTGGAAGTCGAAAAAGCTCTGAATACCCATTCCAACTGAAAAATATTGGCTAAATTAGGACGGATTGCCCAAAACAACCGATGCAAAACTAAGTAAAAAAGAACTGGCGAACCATGACGACGACGAAAGAAACGCTTTACGATGCCCTTCATCAATACTTCGGTTTTGATAGCTTTAAAGGCCGGCAGGAGTCTATAATCAAGAGTGTACTGGGTGGCAAAGACACCTTTGTCATTATGCCTACCGGTGGTGGCAAATCGCTCTGCTATCAGCTGCCTGCGCTTATGCTGGAGGGTACCGCTATCGTCATTTCGCCCCTGATTGCTTTAATGAAAAATCAGGTGGACTCCATCCGCGGGTACAGCCAAAGCGATGATGTGGCCCACTTCCTGAACTCCTCCCTCACCAAATCTCAGATGAAACAGGTGAGGCAGGACATTATGGACAATAAGACCAAGCTCCTCTTTATCGCACCGGAGACCCTGACCAAGGAAGAGAATATTGAGTTCTTTAAGCAAGTCAACTTATCCTTTGTTGCCGTTGATGAAGCCCATTGTATTTCAGAATGGGGGCATGACTTCCGGCCTGAATACCGCCGTATTCGTGCCATGCTCGATTCCATAGGTGGCGATATCCCGGTGGTGGCACTGACTGCTACTGCGACCCCCAAAGTGCAGTCCGATATTGTGAAGAACCTCAATATGACGGACCACAATACCTTCATCTCCTCCTTCAACCGGGAGAACCTCTACTATGAGGTGCGCCCTAAACTTAAGAAAGAGCAGACGCTAAAGCAGATCGTACAGATCATCAAGGAGGTACCGGATCAGTCTGGCATCATTTATGTACAAAGCCGGAAGTCAGCAGCCGAAATTGCCGGAGCATTGAAGGTGAATGACATCAAAGCCGCCCCCTACCACGCCGGTTTGGATGCCAAAACCCGTAGTAAAACCCAGGATGATTTCCTGATGGAGGAAGTGGACGTCATTGTGGCCACAATCGCCTTTGGTATGGGGATTGACAAGCCCGATGTGCGGTTTGTCATCCACTATGATATTCCGAAGAGTATTGAGAACTATTATCAGGAGACCGGGCGTGCCGGGCGGGACGGTCTGGAAGGGCGCTGTGTCGCATTCTACTCTTATAAGGATATTCTGCGCCTGGAGAAATTCCTGCGCGACAAGCCCGTTGCCGAACGCGAAATGGGCATGCAGCTGATGCAGGAAGTAATGTCTTACTCTGAGACCACCTCCTGCCGCCGCCGCTTCCTGCTGCACTACTTTGGGGAGCAATTTGACGAGGACAATTGCAGCCAGATGTGCGACAATTGCCGGCATCCAAAAGAACGGATCGATGTTAAAGATGACGTGGTATTAGCCATTAAGGCCGTAGATGAACTGGATGAAAACTATGATATCAAAGTGATGATCGACTTCGTCCGGGGGCATGCCTCCAAGGTCATTAAAGACTTCAGCTTTGACAAACGCCCCCTCTATGCAGCGGGCAAAGCACAGGACGCGACCTACTGGAGCTCCGTTTTCCGGCAGACCATTCTCAACGACCTGCTCCGCAAAGACATCGAGACCTACGGACTTCTCAAGATCACCGAAAAAGGGGAAGCTTTTCTAAAAAATCCACAGCCATTCAAGATCCCCATCGACCATAACTACGATGCTGAAGTAGCTGCCGATATAGAGGAATCCAAGGGCAGCTCTGCTGTTCTTGACGAGACGCTGATCAAAATGCTGCGCGACCTGCGCCGCAAGGAGTCCAGGCGACATAATGTGCCGCCTTTTGTCATATTTCAGGACCCCTCTTTGGAAGATATGGCTACCCACTACCCGATCACAATGGACGATATGAGCAATCTGTCCGGGGTTAGTAAAGGGAAAGCCCTGCGTTACGGACGTCCTTTCCTCGAACTGATCAGGCAGTACGTAGAAGAAAACAATATCGACCGCCCAAATGACTTCGTGATGAAGCAGGTGGCCAATAAGTCTAAAGTCAAAATCAATATCATTCAGGGCATTGACCGCAAGGTGCCTATGGAGGATTTGGCGGAAGCCAATAATCTATCTATGGAAGAGTTGTACCAGGAAATGTATGCTATCGTACTGTCGGGTACCAAAGTTAATATCGACTACTACCTGGATGAGAATCTGGATGAATATGCCCGCGAGGAGATTGAGGACTACTTCATGGACGCAGAGACCGATGCCCTTGAAGAAGCCTACAAAGAGCTGCAGGATGAAGACATCACGATGGAAGAGATACAGCTCGTCCGTATTAAGTTCATGTCTGACAAAGCCAACTGATGCGTATTCTCATCCTGAACGGGCCGAACCTTAATTTGCTGGGCAAACGAGAGCCGGAAATCTATGGCCGTAAGTCTTTTGAGGACTACTTCGGGGAGCTTCAGGCGCAATTCCCGGAGCATACACTAGAGTATTTTCAAAGCAATCATGAGGGGGCGCTGCTGGACAAACTGCACGAGGTGGGTTTTTCCTATGATGGGATTGTATTTAATGCAGGGGCCTACACGCACACTTCCGTTGCGCTGGGCGATGCGATAGCCGGAATTTCCACGCCAGTTATTGAAGTCCATATTTCCAATGTACACCGGCGGGAAACTTTCCGGCATCATTCTTACCTGTCTGCCCATTGCGCAGGAATTATCGTAGGGCTGGGGCTACAAGGCTATGCACTTGGTGTGCAGGCCATTATCGGGCAGCAATCCTGACAGCAAACAGAAGCGCTTTACCCAATACTGGATAAAGCGCTCCACACTTTCCAATCTGTTTGACTTTATCCTGGCCAGGAATAGAAGAACCGCTCCTTCACGATTTTTCCATCTTTTTCGGAGTAGTCATTTGTAATAGGTTTTGATTACGCCAGCCAATTTACAACTCGGTTGCAATGTTAAAAATTCTTATTTAATCTTTCCTGTTTCGTCAGGGATTTAAAGGGGAAAATCCAGCAGCTTCACTGGCACAGATCACAGCCTGACGGAGTGCCTTCTGTTGATCTTCATTCAGCATAATCGTGCGCTTTTTGCCTTCATATCTTATCCGGATGCCCAATACATCATAGGCGGCTATTCGGTATAAAACATCGATGGGCACGATACAGGTATGCTGGTAAATACGCATATTCGTTTCCTTACTGAAAACGCCACGGTCCGGATAATTCAGTAACTGCACAGCAGAGGTGTCCTCAAAAGCAATGATAACGTTGCGCCCCGCTTCGATTTTCTGGAAATCATACTCCGGCGTAGCAATGGTGAGGAAAAAAGAATTGATATTGTCCACATCACCTTCCATAAATGAAAAGGCGACTTCCGCTTCCTCGATGATCTTAGGACCATCCACCGTTTCGTAGAGGCTCGGAATCAGCAAGCCGATGGGCATGGGCTTGGAAATGATCAGGCGTGTGCTATCGAACGGGTCTATAGTATCTGCAGCAAACTCACACTGCGCCTGCAAGCCTTGTGGCAGCAAGAATCCGAGGCTGCCGATCACTAACAGGTAGGAAAAAATCTTCTTTATCATACGGTGCCATTCCTGGTTTGACCACAAAAGTACAGAACTCACCAACATGAAACGAAGGTGGAAATTGATAATTGTACCTTAATATAGGAAGAGCGCAGCCCCGGCGTACCGAAACTGCGCTCTCCTGTAGTTGGATAAGCTTTATTGCTTAGTACTTGATGGACAGCTCGTAGTTATCAGCGTTGCTGTCATCTGTCTCATTGATGGCGTCAATGCGGATCAGATAGTGAGTACCGTTGGCCAAGACAACAAACATATCGCCTACGACCAATTCGTCCGTCACATCTGTAACCGGGGTGTCGGTGCCAGTCGCACAGTTCCGGGAAGCACCATCGCTCAGCTCTACACCTGTAGCGTAAGCAGCTTCGATTTCTTCCTTAACAGAAACGTTATCGAAGGTGAAGTTTTCAACCTGAGTTTCGTCTACCTTTACCATATCTGCACCATTGACGGTACCGATCTGACGGCGCCAGTTCAGGCCAGGAGCCGGAACTGTACAATCCAGACCAAGGTCGCGGATTTCAGCCTCTGCATCGGCACTGCCTGTACCTTCACCGTTATCGAGGTTAAGACCACCGGTACCGGTAGGGCCAGCCTGATTGAAGAGTACGCCAGTTAGGGTAGCATCAATTGGTGTGGTAGGATCTACAACAGTGATGTCCAGTGAAATAGTACCTACGTTGCCAGCTTCATCAGCAGCTTCGAAGGTGTAGGTCCGGACTTCACCATCCATTTGTTCGAATGGCACGACTTCAATTACGATTGAAGCGCCCTGCTTCGCATCACCAAAAAGCGTGACCGGGTTGTTGGCCGTTTCCACGCTTCCGTCTACTTCGAATTCACCGTTGGCGTAGTAGTTAGCAATGTTTGTGTTGTTGATAGCAGTACCATCTACCAGGAAGGTGAAAGTTTCAAGTGGGTTATCGCCCGTTAGTATCTCCACATTCACTGTAAATGTTTCTCCGGGAGCCAGGGTAGCGTCAGTGGAAGTAAATCCTACACCATCAACCAGACGTACCTCAGGTGGCAGCTGAGTGATTGGATCGATTGGATCATCTTCACCGCAACCGGTAGCGATCAAAAGAGTAAGCAGGATCGCAGCTCCGGAAAATTTCAGAAACAATTTTTGCATGATGGATTTTGATTTTGTTTAAAATAAATTGTTTTCGGTTTTTTGTAGATATGCCTACATCTCATATAGACGTGGCATCTGGAACAAGTAACGCTGGTAACTGAAAATTCGCCGCTTGCGTTAACACTTTTTAATACTCGTCCCTCCTATTCTAACTTTTCCTTAGGATAGATGTTCGTTTGCACCTCCGTAGGAAAGGGTTTAAACGTGTGGCGGACCAGATTATTTTCTGAAGACCCGGTAAATGGCCTGCTCCGACTCATTGATGAGCTCTACCATGTAAAGCCCGGAAGGCAACGCGCCCAGGTCCAGCTGATGCTGAAGTTGGTGACCGGGCAATTGCTGACTTTGTACGGGCACTCCTCTGCTGTCTAAGACCCGGAGCATGACCTGTCCATCAAGCGGTGTTGACCACTGCAACTGCAGGGCACCGGAAGTCGGGTTAGGGAAGACCTTTACCGTTTGGCCCTGTAGCAGATTGTCCGTGCTCACCACATTGGTAAACACAAATGCCTTGTTGGTATAGAGTGAAGTATCCGTACCTGTAGTCGCCCTCACCTGATAGTAGTAACCGGTCCCGATTTCTATATCGAAGTCCTCATAGGCCGTCGCGTTAGCAGGAGCTTCCCCAATTTGTACGTAAGTGCCAAAGAAAGAGTTGGACCGTTCTACGAGGAATGCGGTTTCGTTATCCGATTCATCCACCCATTCCAGTAGAACGGCGGTATCGGCAGTCATTTGTGCGGTGAGGTTCTGGGGTGGCGCAATAGCCGCACACTGATTAGCGATGAAGTCCACAACGTCGTTGCGTACATCGGGTAATTGTGGGTAAAAAGCATCACCAGGGCAGGCCGTCGCGCAGCCATCGCGATGGCCGGAGATGCGCATCAGCTGCAGGCCGGAGTTGCTGTGAAAGGCTGTTCCAAGTGGATCTACGCCAATATCACAACTCTTCCAGGCCATGAGGTGAGCCAGGGTGCCCCGTGCTGCCGCAGTAGGTGTAATGCTGGTGTAATCGCCGAGCATGCAGACCCCCATCGTAGCGCCATTGGTACCGCAGAAGTGGGCGCCCAGGCGGTCATCGCCCCGGCCTTCATACAGCACTCCGTTGGGATCAATTAGCCAGTTATAGCCTACATCATCCCAGCCATTTACGCCGGTATGGAAATCCCATATGGCGCGGACGACAGCGGCCCAGTCATTGGAGCTGTTCGTCCCGGCAGCATGATGGATGATCAGGTGGGTTGGATTGGTACCAACGGGTGTTGCATCAGGCGGGCAGGTGCCATCGGGGCACCAGTCCTCGCGGCCTTCAAAATCAGGCTGATCACAGGGGCAGTAGACCGGGGAGCGCTCTGTAACGGCTGGGGGATACCCTGTGCGTTCCAGTTCGTCTGAACGGCCGGGGTTAAAAAAGTGCAAGACTAGATTTTCCATGCCAATAGCGGGCTGAACTTCCACCCATTGGCTACCCGCAGGAGCAAAGTGCAGTTCACTTATGTATTTTTCAGAGGACTGCTCAGCGTGGCCATCCATTCCCAAAGCCACCCAATCCCCCCAGCGCTCTCCATCAGGAGAAAACCGGGCATTCAGGGTGCCTTCCTGCCCTTTCCATACGGCAGAAAAGGCCAGAAAGGGCTGAGGGTTGGCCAGAGGTATGCGGATGCTGGCATTAGCCTGCTGCCCACTTACATTTATAGTAGCCCGGGCTGGCTGAGCAAAGGCATTCAGTGTACAAAACAGCAGTAGTAGTACAGTAGTCGTAATCGTTCTAATCATGTTCGGTATGTAGTTGCAAAAAGAAAATAACGAAACGCACAAGGTAAATATTTTCCGCGCACTGATTGCGGCATGCTATCCGCTCAATACGTCATGGGGATGGCCGGAATTCTAAAAATCTGCTACCTTTAATTGTGCTGTAACCAAATTTGTAACCATAGATTACCAAAACATATGGACTACTTCAAAGAATCCCTGTACCTCCACCAATACCTGAAAGGGAAAATCAGGATGACGCCCAAGATGGATGTCCGCTCTAAAGAGGACTTGTCTTTGGTGTACTCGCCGGGTGTTGCAGAGCCTTGCCGGGCCATCGCTGCCGATCCCGAAAAGGTGTATGATTACACCATCAAAAGTAATACCGTAGCTATTGTTTCTGATGGCTCAGCCGTATTGGGGCTGGGCAATATTGGCCCACATGCGGCCATCCCGGTTATGGAAGGAAAAGCTATGCTTTTTAAGCGCTTTGCTAATATTGATGCCTTCCCGATTTGCCTGGACACGCAGGATACAGAAAAGATCATCGAAACCGTGAAGCTGATCGCGCCGGTCTTTGGGGGCATCAATCTGGAAGATATTTCGGCACCCCGCAGTTTTGAAATTGAGCAACGGCTACAGGATATTGGCATTCCGGTATTCCACGATGACCAGCATGGTACGGCTATCGTGGTGCTGGCCGGGCTGATCAATGCAGCCAAACTTGTAGGCAAAAGCCTATTCGACCTCAAGGTTGTGATCAACGGGGCCGGGGCTGCCGGCGTAGCCATCGCAAAGCTACTGAAATGTGTGGATCATCAGAATTCTTCTGAATGCATTGCCGTGCGGGAAGTCATTATGTGCGACAGCAAGGGTATCCTCCATAGCGGCCGTGACAATCTCAACAGCTCCAAGCAGGAGGTGCTCACCTTTACGAACCCCAACAACAGAACCGGTTCGGTGAAAGACGCTATCGTCGATGCTGATGTATTCATCGGCGTAAGTGTAGGCAACCTGCTCACTACAGCGGATATCAAAACCATGGCCAAAGACTCCATCATCTTCGCTCTGGCGAACCCCGATCCGGAGATCATGCCGGAAGACGCTTACAAGGGCGGTGCGGCAATTGTGGGTACCGGGCGTAGTGATTTACCGAATCAGGTCAATAACGTCCTTGGCTTCCCCGGCATTTTCAGGGGCGCACTTGATGCAAGAGCCAAACGGATCACCCCGGCGATGAAGCTGGCTGCTGCGTACGCTATTGCAGACTTCATCCCCAACCCTACCCGGGAGTCGATCATTCCGGCTTCATTGCAGGAACAGGTAGCCTGGAAAGTAGCCGATGCGGTAAAGGAGGCCGCGCTAAAATAAAAAAGAGGGGTAGAACATTGAGCTCTACCCCATCAACAAAAACAAATATGCACAAAATTCTTACGAGCAGTGCCTGATCATTTCAGGTGCTGCTTTTTTCTTTCCCCGAAGCCCGAGGAAATGGTCCGATTGGACCAAATCCTCAGATCTAAAACGGGGAATGTAATGCCTTTATTGACTATTCAGCAATAATGAGCTGCTTCGTCAGTACCCCCTTGCTGGTGCGCAAGGTGTAGTAGTAAATTCCGGTTGCTATCAAATCGCTGCGGTCGAGGCGTACCTGATGCGTGCCTGCATCGTACCATCCCTGTACTACTTTCATTACCTGTCCGGCAGCATTGCGTACCTCAAACTGTACTTCATCTGCCTGAGGCAGGTAGAAGTCAATCAGCGTCGCGTCAACAAACGGGTTAGGCACGTTTTGGTACAGTGCGGGTGCAACGTCTTGCTCAGCCGCCACGCCTTTTTCTTCATCCTTATCTGCTCCGGCCAAGCCTGCCAGACAAGCATCAGAATTCGTAACGGTGATGAGGGTAACACAACGCTCTGAGTTGCGGCCTCCTACAGAACCATCGGGCTGCAGTGCGTATGGGTTTTCTGCTTTATCGAATGCCCATACCTCAACCTCGTAGGTATCATTGTCCGAGCAAGTCAACGTGAGCTTGTTCTGCTCCATACTGAAGGCTTCGCCCATGAAATTCATGGCGTAACCCACAGGGCCGTTGCAATCATCTGTTGGCATGGCTTCAAGCAGGTATTCCAGCGTAATATCAGCAAATGCCTGGTCTATCGTTCCGTCACCGTCTATGTCAATAGGTTCGGCAAGCGGCTGCAGTTCTACAGACAGGTCATCGAAACACTGTGGTGCGCGCACGAAGCAGTCTACCACCTCGAATGGCAGGTTCACTGCTGTGAAGTTGCCGCAGGCATCCACTACGTTAAGTTCCAGGATATGTTCGCCCATTGGGAACTTGCCATTGATCACGTAATCCGGATAGCTGCCTGTAATGTCCACAGAGTCTGTCACATCCATATCCAGCATGCCATCAGCTCCTGCATCCAGGAATACCCGGAAGGTCATCTCCACCATGGAGTCTGGCAGCAGGGTATCTGGCAGGCACTTGCCGTCCAATGCGAATGGATAGATAACGTTAGCATCGCAGGTATCTCCTTCAAAGCTGCAGAATGGATCTGGCTGCTCGAAGGCTACTACCGGTGCCTCCTCATCTATCACGTGCAGGATCTGGGTGTAAATCCAGCGGCCAGTGGAGGCGCTTGTACGCCAGTAGCCTTCCGGATTGGTCGTGCTGTCGCAAATAGTATCCTTAACGCCCGCTAGCGGGAAGTTGTTCAGGAATAAGCTGTCGGCATCAACGTACGTGGTGTCGAGCTGACGGAGCACCCATGTGGTATCTTCGCCCAGCTGTCCGTCACAATCTTCATCGCGGCGGATACTGATGGCATCAGACAGTCCATCGTACTCATCCCAGTTGGTCACCTCCCAAGTGCGCAGGATGCGGTAGCAAGCTTCGCCCTCACCCGCAATCAGCGTATCCGTATGGCTGATGGTAATGGAGTCACAAGCTGAACCGTACACCCGGACAGAATCCGCAGACAGATCGTCACAGAATACTGTACTGTCTGCTGGCAGGTAGATAGCGTAAGCATCAAATCCGTTGTCTTCGATGCGGATCACCTGCGTGTAAACCCAGCGTCCTGTGTTATCAACTGTTCTCCAGTAGCCTTCCGGGTTGGTTGTACCGTCACAGAGGGTATCTTTCACACCCGCCATTGGGAAGGTGTTCAGTACCGAACTGTCGGCATCGACGTAGATAGAATCCGGACGGCCCAGGAGCCATACATCCTCTTCGCCCATCAGGCCATCGCAATCTTCATCGCGGCGGATGACCACTGCGGTGTCAATCGCATCGTAGTCGCACCAGTTAGTTACCTCCCAGGTACGCAGGATGCGGGAACACTCGCCATCTACGGCTGCCACCAGCGAGTCGGTGTAGCTTATGGAGAGGGAATCGCAACCCAGGTTAGTGATGGCCACGCCTTCCAGCGTATCCGTCGCATAAACATCGGCAGATACCTGTATGTCAGCGGGGAAGCGTACGTTGAAGCCTCCGGTTCCACCAATAGTGATCACTTGTGTGAGGGTATCCATAGAGATGTTGCCCACCAGGTCGATTGCCAGGAAGCGGCGTGTGATGGTACCGCTGCCGCAAGTGCTGATGTCCACGATCGGGTCAAGGACGATAGCATCTGCTGAGCAGTTGTCGACCACATGCACCTCACCGAAGAGGCTGTCCAGTTGGTTCAGGCTGAATGGATCGAAGCCTTCCGGCAAGTCGCCACAGCCTACCGTCACATCTTCCAGTCCAATGCACTGTGGCGCTGTCTTGTCTTCCACCAGTACATCCAGCCAGCAGATATTGACATTGCCAGCGGCATCTACTACGCGGAGCTCGACGGTCACATAGGTGCCGGCATCACAGCAGTTGAACTCCACGTAGTTGCCCCATGCGGAGTAGTACGGTGTGCTCAGGTCGCTGCAATCTTCCGGATCGCGCTCGTAAACGCGGCGGACCATCATACTGTCGATACCGCAGTTGTCATAGCTGCCTGCATCGATGTGGTGCGTAAACAACCTTGCCAGGCCAAAGCCGCCTACAGACACATTGAGTGCACCTGTACAGATGGCTACCGGCTCAGACAGGTCGGCTACGCGGAAGTGGCAGAGTTGCTGTGTGCTGTTGCCACAGTCGTCCGTTACGGTGTAGCGGAACTTGTACTCGCCAATTTCCAGCCCGGTGATCAGGCGCAGGTCGTCTTCCAGAAGGGTGTCAATGATGGTGTATATGACCGTATCATTGCTCATATCCACACTGACTACTTCGGTGATGACGGTCCACTCATCAGAGCAGGCATCGGTTACTTCTGGCATTGGCACTTCGATCGTAGCGGTGCAATCGAACGGATCTGTGGAGAACAACATGATGTCCTCTTCGACTACCGGGCAATAGTGGTCGCTGATTGGGCAGCTTACCACCGGGCCGGTCAGGTCGCCTACCTTGATCGTTTGTACGAAGGTCCGTACAGAATCAGGCGTGCAAAGATCCGTGATTGTCCAGGTCCGCTCGAAGCTGTAGGTACCCGCGCAGATGTCTTCGCGGTCGCTGTCTTCGTAATCTGCAGAGATGTTGCAGAACGGCTCATTGAGCAGGTGCACATCGAAGGCAGACTGAACGTAAGGGTAGCCCGTCAGACTTGGGTGGGGGTTGCCATTGGCATCGCCGGTGAACTCCGCTTCGCAGTCGAACATAGCGGCAAGCTTAGGCATTTTCACATCCTCCAGTGCCGGCACCTGTATCTGAATTTCCTGTGCACAGGAGAAGCTGTTGCCCCGGACATCAGTGACCACAAAACTGCGGTTAATGACATTAGGCAGGCAATCTTCGCTAGCCGGGGCAAGCTGATCGGTGAAGAAGAGGCTATCAATGCCGCAGAACGCTTCAACCGTTGCTTCTCCAGTGAGCATCAGGCTCAGTGGGTTGTTAATGAGGGAATCAACATCTGTGCAAAGCAGGTCGTAATTGACTTGCGTCGCTTCTGCCGGATAAGGCAGACCATTCGTATCCAGTAGCTGTGTACCATTCTGGCTGAAGACCAACCAGCGGTAGTTGCCCGTCTCTGCGGCCGTTACGGTGGTCACCATCAGGGTATGCGCTACTTCACCTGTCAGCTGCACAGACATACTGCCCACGGGCACAAGGCCGCCCAGGTTGTAAGAGCTGAAGTCAATCATTGGATTGAGCAGCTCATTGTCGAGGTCTGGCAGGTGTGTGGTATCCGCCAGGTTGCAGCAAGGCATCAGGTGGTTGTATACTCCGTCGAAAATGGCACCGTAGCCATCCATATCCACCACCTGGTTCATATCGCTCAGCAATACGAAGGTGAACATGTCGGAAGCTTCAGCAACTACTGTTGTCGTATCGTAGTAGCGGAGCCCTTCTGCCAGGTCTTCAGCCCAGCAGATCGTACTCAGCGTATCGTCATCTGTATTCAGTTGCCCGTCGATGTACTGTACATCCTGTGTGCGCACAGCGAAGTCGGTATCGTCCGGACAGTCAATTTCAGGTACAATCGGCAGTATGAGCGACAGGCTGGTGAAGCAATCTTCAGACAGCGCATCCACTACATTCAGGTCTACTGCCTCGGAAGAAGTCGCATCAACCGGGATTTCGAATACCTGAGAAGGCACATTGTAAATACCTTCGAAAGTGCTGCCTGCGAAATCGATCGCCCAGGCCCCCGTTGATGGTATGCCATTCTCATCCAGTGCGGCTACCAGTACCTGGAAGACAAAGATGTCATCTTCAGGCGCTGCTGTACCCATGTCATCACACTCGATATTGAAAGCAGATGCGGAGATGATGTCACAATCCAGTGTTTCAGGACATTCATCTGGTGCATCAACCAACACATTCGAGCTGCACAGGGCATTACCAACATTAGAGATGGTGAAGTCGAGGTCTGTACCCACAGGATATGGCCCGAAGGTATAGGTGGTTCCGTATTCACCGCTCAGGTTATCAAAGTCTGCCGTCCAGCTGCCGTCCGCATCGTCACCGTTAACCGTAATAGTAAAGGTGAAGGTGTCATCAGCGGGATCTGCATTGCCGTTATTGTCGCAGGATTCGATTGCCACATCCGCGGAGATGGTGCATGGTGCGACGGAGCATGGTGCAGGAGGTGTAATTTCTACCGTCACTTCACAGTCTGGGTTGCTAATATCCCGGAAGGTGATGCTGACCGGCCCGTCTGCAATCAGGCTGCCCAGGTTGAATACGGTGGGCATTCCTGTCATGCCAAACTGAATTGGCATACCATTTTCGTCCAGCGCAATCCAGCTGTTGCTGATATCATCGCCAGTAACCAGTGCGGTGAAGCTGAAGGTATCATCGCTGCTGTCTCCCGGTGTACCGTTGTCGTCGCAGGTCACATTAGAGATGGCTGCTTCGATATCACAGGCTTCAGAACAAGGCTGAGGCGCAGTGACCAGTACGGTGAGCACACAGTTGTCATTCGCGTCCGGCACGACATCGAAGGTCGTGTTGCCATCTGTGATGAGGTACGGGCCGAAGCTGATCGTATCACCGAAATTACCCGTAGTACCGTCGTCTGCGGTCCAGGTATCACCAACGTGCGTACCATGGATGATCAGATCGAAAGTATAGGTATCGTCGGTTGGGTCATTTGGCGTGCCTTCGTCATTGCAAGCCATATTCAGCACATCAGCCGTCAGGTTACAGTCGTTGGTACAATTAGGCACCGTTACTTCAAAGGCATCAGCACAAGCAGCCTCGTCGTTATCGGTAATCGTGAAGGTCAACACATCACCGATATCAGCCGCACTGTAAGGGCCGAAGGTGATCGTATCGCCATAGATGCCCGTGGTTCCATCGTTAGCCGTCCAGCCTGTGCCTGCACCCGCATTGGTCACAAGGACCTCGAAGGTGAAGGTATCGTCGTCGCCATCACCCGGTGTGCCGTTGTCATCGCACAGCTCTGAGCCTGCGATCAGCTCGGCTGTGATCTCGCAGGGTTCCTCCGGCGAGCACTCGCCAGTAGCCTGTACGACGACATCGTTGACTACACAGCTGCTGTTGTCGAGATCGGCCAGGCCTGAAATCACAGTATTCTCATCTGCCGGGATTCCGGTAATCAGAATTGTACCATAAGGCTCTGTGAAGACCTGCCCGTTAATGGATGCGGTCCAGAATTGCCCGGTCTCATTGACAGGAGTTACCGTCAGTTCGAAGCTGTACGTATCGTCACCTGGGTCAGTAGTGCCGTTGAAATCACATACCGGATCAGCCGCGACCACTTCGATCAGGCAATCATCAGAGCATTCGCCGGTAGCCGGCACCGTAATGTCCTCAGCTGAGCAGTCGTCTTCGCCCACTACCGAGATGTTGGTAATAATGGCGTCTTCGTCTGCCGGGATTCCGGTGATGATCAGCGTACCAAATGGTTCGGTATACGTGGTTCCGTTTACAGTGGCTGTAAATTCAGCTGCTGACGTGTTGACTGCAGTGACAGTCAGCTCGAAGCTGTACGTATCGTCACTTGGATCCGTTGGTGTGCCGTTGTTGTTGCAAACCGGATCTGCAGTCATGGCGGTCAGCTCACAAGGCAGGTCGGAACATGGTGCCGGAGCCTGTAGAGACAGTGTTTCGTTGCAGCTACCATCTCCAGCATCTGCAATGCGAACATTGACGTTACCACCCTCAATGGAGAATGGACCAATTTGTACAGGCTGATCGTATGGGAAGTGGCCCACGTAGCTGCCCGTAGGCAGTACCCGGTAGCGCCAGCCGAGGCTTGATGTTGCGCCCTGACTGCTCACTTCCACCGTTGCATAGTACAGGTCATCGGAAGGATCAGCCGATGTGCCGTTATCGTCACAGTCAATGCTCAGCAACTCTGGCGTCACCTCGCAGTCGATGCAAGGCGGTGGCGCTGTTACAAGGACAGATGCATTACAGCTTGGGTCGTTCGAGTCATTCACCGAAATGGACACCTGCCCCATGCTAATCGGGAATGGACCGAAGGAAGCTGGCATACCATAGGAACCGCTTGCGCCGCCTGTTCCGTTCCAGGAATTGCTGGTGTTGCTGCCATTCACGATCAAGGTCACAAAGAACTGATCGTCATTGCCATTGAATGGCGTTCCGTTATTCAGGCAGATGGTGTTGACGCTTGTGATGAAGACGTTACACTCTTCCGAGCAAGACTCGTCCGGAATGCTCTCCATAATGGTGGCCACGCAATCGCCATCGTTCGTATCTGTGAAGTTAATCAGGACGTTCGCACCTGGCTGATAGGGGCCAAAAGTGACCACCTGATCGTACCCACCGGCAGTTGTACCGGCTGTGGAACCGTTAGCATTCCATCCTGAGCCTGTATTATTACCAGTCACTTGCACATCAATGAAGTAGACATCGTCATTCGGGTTGGATGGGGTGCCATTATCATTACAGTATGGCCCCTGTACGATTGTCGCGTTGATGTCGCAAACGTCAGAGCAGGTCGGAGGTGCTACTGCCACCACCTGAGCGGTGCAGATACCATCCGCTGCGTCTGTAATATCCAGAGTGACGGTTGGGTTAGCAGCGATACTGAATGGACCGTAGGAAACCGGTACACCGTAAGTGCCTGTGTTGCCCAGGTTGTCTGTCCAGGTAGCTGAAGTATTCACACCGGTCACGATGACCTCAAAAGTGAAGGTATCGTCGCTTGGATCTGAAGGCGTGCCGTTATCACTGCACTCGACATTTACAGCCTGAGCAGAAGTGATGTCACAAGCATCTGAACAAGTTTCCGGTGGTGTCACCGTCAGGCTGCCTACGCAGTTCGGATCCGCCTGATCACTGAAGGTAATCGTCACATCGCCTGCCGCAATTGGGAAGGAAACCGTGGTGAAGGTTGCACCATAAGTACCGGTTGCGCCAGTATTTGCCACCCAGGTATTTCCTGCCGGGTTGTTGGCATTCACCAGTATAGTCGCCGTAAACACATCATCAGACGGATCTGATGGTGTACCATTATCGTCGCACTTCGTCAGCACAAGCTCAGGCAGGATACCACACTCCTCGGAGCAGGTTGCCGGCGGATCAAGTGTAACAGAAGCCTGACAATCCGGGTCTCCAAGGTCTGTAACCGTTACTTCGATTGGGCCATCAGCGATTGCGTACGGGCCTACATTTGCCGCAAGGATTTGACCACCGCCATAGCTCACGCTCGGTACAGCGACCTCTCCGTTCACGCTTACGCTAAAGCCACCGCTGAGGTTATTGCCTCCGGCTTTGACGGTGAAGAAGAACAGGTCGTCACTTGGGTCAGATGGCGTGCCGTTGTCATCACAAACCGTAGAAGATTGAGTGATTTGAATAGCACAGTCATTGGAACAAGGCTCAGGTGCTTCTACAACCGCCATGGTCAGGCAGCCATTTACATCCTCATCGTTGACCATAAACGTCTGATCACCTATCTGAGCAATGCTGTATGGGCCGAAGGTTACAGGTTCGCCGTAGCTTCCCGACACCTCTGCACCATTGATCATAGTCGTCCAGGTTGTGCCTGCACCACCGTTATTAACCACTTCGAGCGTGAAGCTGTACACATCATCAGTTGGGTCTGAGGAGGTACCGTTGTCATCACAGGTAATATCCGTAATGATCACTTCAATGTCGCAGTCCACATTGACCTCAACACCGTCGCCATCGTCTTCGTCACCGTTGTCATCGTCAACGTCACCATCGCCATCGGTATCCACTCCGTTGTCTGGCGTGGAGTCGATGTCATCCTCGTTCGCATTGGTCACTTCTGCCAGGTTGATATAATCACCGGTCAGGTTAACTGTTGCTGTGATGGTCAGGCTGACTGATTCGCCAGCTGCCAGTGTTCCAACCTCCCAGTCACCTGTGGAAGCGTCGTATGCACCGTTACCGGAGTCGCTATTGTAAGTGTAGCCTGAAGGCAATTGGTCGGTAACCACAACACCGGTGGCTTCACTTGGTCCCTGGTTGACCAGATCAATCTGGAAAGTTACAAGGTCACCAGCTTCTACGTTGCTGCTGCCCAGGATGCTCTTTTCGAGCTCCAGGTCAATGACCACATCGATTTCCACTTCCGCGCTATCCTCATCGTCTTCCGACTGGTCGCCGTCGTCGTTGTCTGGCGTGGAGTCCACATCGTCCTCGTTCGCAGAAGCCACTTCAGCGATGTTAAAGTAATCTCCATCAGCATTGACGGTTGCCAGGATAACCAGTGTCCGCTCCACACCCGGAGGGGTGTTTGGCACTTGCCAGATGCCGGTGGCTGCATCATAGTTACCTCCGCCAGACTGTACGAAGTTATAGCCACTTGGCAGGTTGTCACGTACCGTGATACCGGTTGCATTATCTGGTCCCTGGTTGATCAGGGTCAGCGTGAAGGCCACCGTTTCACCAACGGTTGGATTCGGGTTGTCTACCACTTTCGTCAGCTCAAGGTCAATGAGTTTCTGAACGTTAACAGGCACGCCGTCACCATCGTCTTCATCATCCGGGTCGTTCTGTACGTTGTTATCTCCATCGGTATCTACTCCATTATCAGGGGTAGAATCAATATCGTCTTCATTAGCGTCTACTACTTCAGCCAGGTTGAGGTGGTTGCCACCGAATTTCACTTCCGCAGTAATCAGCAGCGTCACCATTTCACCTGCGGGCAGTGTGCCAATGTTCCACAATCCTGTGTTTGCATTGTAGTCACCTTGGTCCGCTGAGAAGCCGGTGTAGATATAACCACTTGGAAGCTTATCTTCAACGACCACACCGGTGGCGGTACTTGGTCCCTGGTTCACCACTTCAATCGTAAAGGTGATTTCCTCACCAATAACCGGGAACTGATTGTTGATTCGCTTGTCCAGCTCAAGGTCGATGATCGGGTTTGGAGTCGTCTCCGCGCTGTCCTCATCGTCCTCCGACTGGTCGCCGTCGTCGTTGTCTGGTGTAGAGTCTATATCGTCTTCGTTCGCTTCGCTCACTTCGGCTACGTTGAAGTAGTCGCCTGTGGCGTTAACGCTTGCTGTAATCTCTAAGCTTACGGACGCGCCGTTGGCCAAATCACCGATTGTCCAGATGCCCGTGGCGTCATCGTACGCGCCGTTGCTGCTTACAAAAGTGTAGCCGCTTGGAAGGTTGTCCCGCACCGCTACGCCCGTGGCGTCGCTTGGGCCCTGGTTCTCTACCGTGACCGTGAAGGTCACTTCCTCACCGACGTTCGGCGTGGCGTTGTCCACTACTTTCGTCAGCTCAAGGTCGATGATCGGGTTTGGAGTAGTCTCCGCGCTGTCCTCGTCGTCCTCAGACTGGTCGCCGTCGTCGTTGTCTGGTGTAGAGTCGGTATCGTCTTCGTTCGCTTCGCTCACTTCGGCTACGTTGAAGTAGTCGCCTGTGGCGTTAACACTTGCTGTAATCTCTAAGCTTACGGACGCGCCGTTGGCCAGATCACCGATTGTCCAGATGCCCGTGGCGTCATCGTACGCGCCGTTGCTGCTCACGAACGTGTAGCCGCTTGGCAGGTTGTCACGCACCGCTACGCCGGTGGCATCGCTTGGGCCCTGGTTCTCTACCGTGACCGTGAAGGTCACTTCCTCACCGACGTTCGGCGTGGCGTTGTCCACTACTTTGGTCAGCTCAAGGTCGATGATCGGGTTTGGAGTAGTCTCCGCGCTGTCCTCATCGTCCTCCGACTGGTCGCCGTCGTCGTTGTCTGGTGTAGAGTCTATATCGTCTTCGTTCGCTTCGCTCACTTCGGCTACGTTGAAGTAGTCGCCTGTGGCGTTAACGCTTGCTGTAATCTCTAAGCTTACGGACGCGCCGTTGGCCAGATCACCGATTGTCCAGATGCCCGTGGCGTCATCGTACGCGCCGTTGCTGCTTACAAAGGTGTAGCCGCTTGGCAGGTTGTCACGCACCGCTACGCCGGTGGCATCGCTTGGGCCCTGGTTCTCTACCGTGACCGTGAAGGTCACTTCCTCACCGACGTTCGGCGTGGCGTTGTCCACTACTTTGGTCAGCTCAAGGTCGATGATCGGGTTTGGAGTAGTCTCCGCGCTGTCCTCATCGTCCTCCGACTGGTCGCCGTCGTCGTTGTCTGGTGTAGAGTCTATATCGTCTTCGTTCGCTTCGCTCACTTCGGCTACGTTGAAGTAGTCGCCTGTGGCGTTAACGCTTGCTGTAATCTCTAAGCTTACGGACGCGCCGTTGGCCAGATCACCGATTGTCCAGATGCCCGTGGCGTCATCGTACGCGCCGTTGCTGCTTACAAAGGTGTAGCCGCTTGGAAGGTTGTCCCGAACCGCTACGCCGGTGGCATCGCTTGGGCCCTGGTTCTCTACCGTGACCGTGAAGGTCACTTCCTCACCGACGTTCGGCGTGGCGTTGTCCACTACTTTCGTCAGCTCAAGGTCGATGATTGGGTTCGGAGTCGTCTCCGCGCTGTCCTCGTCGTCCTCCGACTGGTCGCCGTCGTCGTTGTCTGGTGTCGAGTCGGTATCGTCTTCGTTCGCTTCGCTCACTTCGGCTACGTTGAAGTAGTCGCCTGTGGCGTTCACGCTTGCTGTAATCTCTAAGCTTACGGAGGCGCCGTTGGCCAAATCGCCGATTGTCCAGATGCCGGTGGCGTCATCGTACGCGCCGTTGCTGCTTACAAAGGTGTAGCCGCTTGGAAGGTTGTCCCGAACCGCTACGCCGGTGGCATCGCTTGGGCCCTGGTTCTCAACGGTGATCGTGAAGGTCACTTCTTCGCCTACGTTCGGCGTGGCGTTGTCCACTACTTTGGTCAGCTCAAGGTCGATGATTGGGTTTGGAGTCGTCTCCGCGCTGTCCTCATCGTCCTCCGACTGGTCGCCGTCGTCGTTGTCTGGTGTCGAGTCGGTATCGTCTTCGTTCGCTTCGCTCACTTCGGCTACGTTGAAGTAGTCGCCTGTGGCGTTCACTGAAGCCGTGATCTCTAAGCTTACGGACGCGCCGTTAGCCAGATCACCGATTGTCCAGATGCCGGTGGCGTCGTTGTACGCGCCGTTGCTGCTTACAAAGGTGTAGCCGCTTGGAAGGTTGTCCCGAACCGCTACGCCGGTGGCGTCGCTTGGGCCCTGGTTCTCTACCGTGACCGTGAAGGTCACTTCCTCACCGACGTTCGGCGTGGCGTTGTCCACTACTTTCGTCAGCTCAAGGTCGATGATTGGGTTCGGAGTCGTCTCCGCGCTGTCCTCATCGTCCTCCGACTGGTCGCCGTCGTCGTTGTCTGGTGTAGAGTCTATATCGTCTTCGTTCGCTTCGCTCACTTCGGCTACGTTGAAGTAGTCGCCTGTGGCGTTCACGCTTGCTGTAATCTCTAAGCTTACGGACGCGCCGTTGGCCAGATCACCGATTGTCCAGATGCCGGTGGCGTCATCGTACGCGCCGTTGCTGCTTACAAAGGTGTAGCCGCTTGGAAGGTTGTCGCGCACCGCTACGCCGGTGGCGTCGCTTGGGCCCTGGTTCTCTACCGTGACCGTGAAGGTCACTTCCTCACCGACGTTCGGCGTGGCGTTGTCCACTACTTTCGTCAGCTCAAGGTCGATGATTGGGTTTGGAGTCGTCTCCGCGCTGTCCTCGTCGTCCTCCGACTGGTCGCCGTCGTCGTTGTCTGGCGTCGAGTCGGTATCGTCTTCGTTCGCTTCGCTCACTTCGGCTACGTTGAAGTAGTCGCCTGTGGCGTTAACGCTTGCTGTAATCTCTAAGCTTACGGACGCGCCGTTGGCCAAATCGCCGATTGTCCAGATGCCCGTGGCGTCGTTGTACGCGCCGTTGCTGCTTACAAAGGTGTAGCCGCTTGGAAGGTTGTCCCGCACCGCTACGCCGGTGGCGTCGCTTGGGCCATGGTTCTCTACCGTGACCGTGAAGGTCACTTCCTCACCGACGTTCGGCGTGGCGTTGTCCACTACTTTCGTCAGCTCAAGGTCGATGATTGGGTTCGGAGTCGTCTCCGCGCTGTCCTCGTCGTCCTCCGACTGGTCGCCGTCGTCGTTATTTGGTGTGGAGTCGGTATCGTCTTCGTTCGCTTCGCTCACTTCGGCTACGTTGAAGTAGTCGCCTGTGGCGTTCACGCTTGCTGTAATCTCTAAGCTTACGGACGCGCCGTTGGCCAAATCACCGATTGTCCAGATACCCGTGGCGTCATCGTACGCGCCGTTGCTGCTTACAAAGGTGTAGCCGCTTGGAAGGTTGTCACGCACCGCTACGCCGGTGGCGTCGCTTGGGCCCTGGTTCTCTACCGTGACCGTGAAGGTCACTTCCTCACCGACGTTCGGCGTGGCGTTGTCCACTACTTTGGTCAGCTCAAGGTCGATGATTGGGTTCGGAGTCGTCTCCGCGCTGTCCTCGTCGTCCTCCGACTGGTCGCCGTCGTCGTTGTCTGGTGTCGAGTCGGTATCGTCTTCGTTCGCTTCGCTCACTTCGGCTACGTTGAAGTAGTCGCCTGTGGCGTTCACTGAAGCCGTGATCTCTAAGCTTACGGACGCGCCGTTGGCCAAATCGCCGATTGTCCAGATGCCGGTGGCGTCATCGTACGCGCCGTTGCTGCTTACAAAGGTGTAGCCGCTTGGAAGGTTGTCCCGAACCGCTACGCCGGTGGCATCGCTTGGGCCCTGGTTCTCTACCGTGACCGTAAAGGTCACTTCCTCACCGACGTTCGGCGTAGCGTTGTCCACTACTTTCGTCAGCTCAAGGTCGATGATCGGGTTTGGAGTCGTCTCCGCGCTGTCCTCGTCGTCCTCCGACTGGTCGCCGTCGTCGTTATTTGGTGTGGAGTCGGTATCGTCTTCGTTCGCTTCGCTCACTTCGGCTACGTTGAAGTAGTCGCCTGTGGCGTTCACTGAAGCCGTGATCTCTAAGCTTACGGACGCGCCGTTGGCCAGATCGCCGATTGTCCAGATGCCCGTGGCGTCATCGTACGCGCCGTTGCTGCTCACGAACGTGTAGCCGCTTGGAAGGTTGTCGCGCACCGCTACGCCGGTGGCGTCGCTTGGGCCCTGGTTCTCTACCGTGACCGTGAAGGTCACTTCCTCACCGACGTTCGGCGTGGCGTTGTCCACTACTTTCGTCAGCTCAAGGTCGATGATTGGGTTTGGAGTCGTCTCCGCGCTGTCCTCGTCGTCCTCCGACTGGTCGCCGTCGTCGTTGTCTGGTGTAGAGTCTATATCGTCTTCGTTCGCTTCGCTCACTTCGGCTACGTTGAAGTAGTCGCCTGTGGCGTTAACGCTTGCTGTAATCTCTAAGCTTACGGACGCGCCGTTGGCCAAATCGCCGATTGTCCAGATGCCGGTGGCGTCGTTGTACGCGCCGTTGCTGCTTACAAAGGTGTAGCCGCTTGGAAGGTTGTCCCGCACCGCTACGCCGGTGGCGTCGCTTGGGCCCTGGTTCTCTACCGTGACCGTGAAGGTCACTTCCTCGCCTACGTTCGGCGTGGCGTTGTCCACTACTTTGGTCAGCTCAAGGTCGATGATCGGGTTTGGAGTGGTCTCCGCGCTGTCCTCGTCGTCCTCAGACTGGTCGCCGTCGTCGTTGTCTGGTGTGGAGTCGGTATCGTCTTCGTTCGCTTCGCTCACTTCGGCTACGTTGAAGTAGTCGCCTGTGGCGTTCACTGAAGCCGTAATCTCTATGCTTACGGACGCGCCGTTGGCCAGATCGCCGATTGTCCAGATGCCCGTGGCGTCATCGTACGCGCCGTTGCTGCTCACAAATGTGTAGCCGCTTGGAAGGTTGTCCCGAACCGCTACGCCGGTGGCGTCGCTTGGGCCCTGGTTCTCTACCGTGACCGTAAAGGTGACTTCCTCGCCTACGTTCGGCGTGGCGTTGTCCACTACTTTCGTCAGCTCAAGGTCGATCAACTGCAGGTCTCCGCAATCCTCATCTGTATCTTCAGGCGTTCCATCATTATTCAGGTCGATTTCAGCTTCATTAAATAAGCCTTCTCCAGATTGTGGTGTACCCGTGGTGGCTCCACATGCCGTATAAATATCATCACCCTGCCCATCGCTTACATTGTAGGCAATATTGACAGTGAGCGTATACAGATGTGTGGTATTGGCAGCAATACTTTGATCATCAGCAAGTGTCCATGGACCATTACCAGTCAGCGTACCAGAGGTATTGCCGGCTGCATTGCTGGTGTATGCAGCTCCGGTGATTGTGATGTCATCGTCAAAACCGGGCGTATCCAACAAGTCGTATGCACCTGCTGCTCCTCCGCTATTAGCCACCGATACTTCATAAGTCACAGTATAAACGCCGTTGCTTTGCTGAACTGCACTGATAAAGTTTTTCTCCAGTTCAATAGCTGGCAAATCGCCGCATGCCTGATCTGTAAATTCTGGTGTCCCGTCATTATTTAAGTCAAGTCCGGCAAGGTTAAACAAGCCTTCACCTGCCTGTGGCGTACCAGTTGCACTGCCACAACCTGTGTAAGTATTGTTGCCTACCTGATCGGTCATGCTGATACCCACATTAACCAGGATATTGTACACATGAGATACGCCATTACCAATGATCTGATCCTCTGCAAGGCTGTACACACTGCCACTCAACGTACCACCTGTATTGCCAGGAGCATCACTGGTGAAGCTTGCACTATTGATTGTAATGTCATCATCAAAGCCCGGTGTATCTTCCAGGTCATAAGTTGTGATACCACCCGTGTTTTCAACGGTCACCTGATAGGTAACATCAAAGCTGCCATCCGGCTGCTGCACCGCACTAACAAACGATTTGTCAAGTGTGATGACAGGTGGTGCCACAAAACCAGCATCATTTGAATTATCCGTTTCTCCTGTCTCAAGTGAGATGATACCGGTCATACCTGCGACAGCATCACTGTCTACTTCATCATTAACGCCCTCATTGTCAGGGCTGGCAGTAAAGCCGGTTGGTGTGGTAAACATCACCTTATAGTCACCCGGGGTCAGCTCAGTAAAGCTGTAAAAGCCATTAAAGTCAGTAGATGTTGTTTCCAGCACGTTGTCATCAGCATCCAGGAGTTTGACTTCCGCCCCTTCGATACCGGGTTCATTGCTATCCTGAATACCATCGGCGTCGAGGTCACTCCATACGTAGTCCCCAATGCTTGCGCAGAGGTCCTGATTTACGGTAATGGTCACTTCGTCCGTTTCATCGATAGTCATACCGGTATTGACGCCGTTGAAGATGACGTCTGCCATATCCGAAGCGATATTGGTAGTCGTTTCATTATACACAACGGTATAGACCCAAACGAACTCTTCGTCGTTTACGCCATCACCATCCTCATCCATGAAATCCACGCATCCATCGCCGTCAGCATCAGTCCCAATAAAGAAGGCATCGCCAGGCATTAGGTCTTCAGGCAGGTTGGAGTCGTCCACACTTACATTGCAAAGTTCAATACCCGGTGCACCACCAATCAAACGAGTAGTGAGGGTAAAGGTGACTTCCTCGCCGGCACAAATTTCTGTCTTATCGGCAGTTTTCTCGATATTGATATCGAGGCCGATATAGTGAGATGGATCTTCATCGGTCACTGTTGTAAGCACAGGGTTTCCATCTGCACCGACCGGTTGTCCTGTTACGGTGGCGAGGTTCATGTATTGCCACAGACCAGCTTCTGCTGAAATCATAAAGGTTTCAGACTCACCAGGCGCAAGGCTGGCAATTGTGCCTACCATGCCTTCCTGATCATCTACGACCTCCAGGTCGACCAGAGTTGTGTTACCTGTATTAGTCACTACGTAAGTCCAGGTTACGGTCGCCTCTCCGGTAGGCTGACGGTTGTCATCCGTTGGGACAAAAACGATCACAGATTGCTCTGGCGTATCCGCATCCTGCCCGTTGGTGGCTTTCTCAATATCTACAGATGCCTGCAGCGGGAAGTAGCCTGCATCAATATCAGGCTCATTTTCACCGCTAGTCAGAGTTACGACGTCAGAATTGCCCGTGCTAAAGTTAGCGTCGCTATCATTGCTGCCTTCATCGTCGGCTTCGCCGTTCACATTCTCACCCGTCAGCTCCTGTGTGGCATTAGGGTTATTGAAGTTAACGATATAGTCACCGGGGATCAGGTTAGTAAAGCTGTAAAGCCCGTCTGTACCTGTAGTGATAGCGAACACGGCGTTGCCATCGGCATCCGTTACCGGGTTGCCGGCTGCATCTGTCAGGGATACCGTTACGCCGGAAACACCAGGCTCTCCACTGTCCTGCAGACCATTGCCATTTTCATCCAGGAATACAAAGTCTCCAATGGAAGCCGGGGCGTAGAAGCCTGCATCAATCGTGGTGATATTGTCTCCGTTATTGACGGTCACGATCTGGCTGATCCCCCCTACAGCATCGCTGTCCATGGCATCATCTCCAACATTATCTAATGTAGGATTAAAGCCGGTTGGCGTACCAAACTGTACCTGATAATCACCAGGGATCAGCCCTGTGAACTGGTAGAAGCCGTTCATATCAGTAGCTGTAGTTCCGACTTCAACTCCATTCTCATCTTGTAAGCTAACCGGCACGCCTTCGATACCCGGCTCTCCGCTGTCTTGTACTCCATCGCGGTCGAGGTCTTCCCAGACAAAGTCTCCAATGCTTGCACACTGATTCGGGTCAATGGTAACCGTTACCATATCCACATCGATACAACCATTCGCATCCGTTACGGTCACGAAGTAATCTGTCGTTTCAGTTGGCGTAACGGTGATACCTGCGGTTGTAGCATTGGTGCTCCAGGTATAAGTATAGGGTGCGGTGCCGTTCATGCCGGAAGCCATAAGGCTTATGGACTGCCCCAGGCATACAGTTACGTCATCACCGGCATCAGCTACGGGTAGCGGATTGACGGTGACCATTACTTCGTCTATATCTTCACAGCCGTTGTTATCGGTCACGGTAACCTGGTAGGTTGTGGTAACCGTTGGATTAACTGTAATTTCGGCTGTTGTTTCGTTCGTGCTCCAAAGGTAAGTGTACGGAGCAGTGCCATTGGTGGCTGATGCAATCAGCTCTTGACTTTCACCCAGGCAGATTGCCGTATCCTCTCCGGCATCAGCTACCGGAGTTTCAAAGATAGTTACGGTACCTGTAGCCACGGCTTCGCAACCATTGCCATCAGTAACCGTCACGGTGTAGGTAGCGGTAATCGCTGTAGATACCGTTATGCTTGCTGTTGTTTCCGAGGTTTCCCACTCAAAAGTAAACGGAGTAGTACCGCCTGAAACGCTTGCCGTGAGGCTAACCTCCTCATCCGGGCATGCAGATGGGCTGTTCACCATGACCTGTGGGCCTCCGATATTCTGTACAGCAGTGCTTGAGGTGGTCTGACAACCATTCGCATCCGTTACTGTAACAAAGTAATCGCCTGCCAGCAGGTCTGTGACCATAGCCGTGGTTCCCCCATTGCTCCAATTGTAGGTGTATGGTTCTGTACCACCAGCTGCATCGACGGATACCGACCCATTAGCATCTCCACAAGTGGAAGCTACGCTGCCTGTAATTGCGGTTAAGTTATCCGGCTGATCGATGACTACCGTTTCCTCTGCGGCACATCCATTAGCATCGGTTACGGTTACTTCGTAAGTACCGGCCAGGAGCCCGTTAATATCCTCGGTAATTGCACCGTTACTCCAAATGTAGGTATAAGGCGCTGTACCGCCGGTTACTTCCAGGTTAGCCGAGCCGGTAGCATTGCCGAAGCAGTCTACGTCCTCACCCATAATCGTCAGGGCGAGTACCGCCGGTTCTTCAATCAGAATCTGATCAAACGCCTGGCATCCGTTCGCATCCGTTACAGTTACACTGTAGGTATCCGCAACGAGATCCGTAATATCTTGTGTAGTAGCGTTGTTGCTCCATGCGTAAGTGTATGGAGCAGTACCGCCGGTCACCGTCAGATCAGCAGCACCTGTTGCATTGCCGAAACAATCCACGTCCTGACCTGCAATAGAAAGCTCCAATTGCTCCGGCTGAGTAACTGTGGTTTGTATGGTGGCTTCGCAGCCGTTATTGTCCGTAACGGTCACGCTGTAGTTGCCGGCCGCTACGTTGTTCAGGTCTTCTGTCGTTGCATTGTTACTCCACATAAAGGTGAATGGAGCGGTACCGCCGTTTACAGTCAAATCAACGCTGCCCGTTGGCTTTTCAAAACAGTCAGGGCTCGTTGGGACGATGACAAGCTCAGGAGCACTTTCGTCTACGATTGTAGTGCTAGCTATAGCCGTACAGTTGTTCGCGTCTGTCACTGTCACCGTGTAGGTGCCCGCCATCAGGCCGCTTACCATCGCTGTCTGATCGCCTGTGCTCCATACGTAGGTGTAAGGCATCGTGCCGCCTGTCGCTGTCGCTGTAACGCTGCCGTTCGCTGCGCCGCAGGTAGAGGATACGCTTGTCGCGCCGGCCTCAAGCTCCGTGGGCTCGTTGATCGTGATGCTCTCTATCGCTTCGCAACCGTTCGCGTCCGTCACCGTCACTTCGTAAGTGCCTGCTGCCAGGTTGTCTATATTTTGAGCCGTGGCGTTGTTGCTCCATGCATAAGTATACGGTGCCGTGCCGCCGCTGACGCTCAGATCGGCTGAGCCGGTGGCGTTGCCGAAGCAGTCTACGTCTTCGCCGGAGATGCTCAGGCTCAATGCAGACGGCTCGTTGATCGTGATGCTCTCTATCGCTTCGCAACCGTTCGCGTCCGTCACCGTCACTTCGTAAGTGCCTGCTGCCAGGTTGTCTATATTTTGAACCGTGGCGTTGTTGCTCCATGCATAAGTGTATGGTGCCGTGCCGCCGCTGACGCTCAGATCGGCTGAGCCGGTGGCGTTGCCGAAGCAGTCTACGTCCTGGCCAGAGATGCTCAGGCTCAATGCAGACGGCTCGCTGACCGTCGTGCTTGCGGTGGCTTCGCAGCCGTTGTTGTCCGTCACGGTCACGCTGTAGTCGCCCGCCGCTACGTTGTTCAGATCTTCCGTCGTTGCGCCGTTGCTCCACTCATAGCTGAATGGGGCCGTGCCGCCGTTCACCGTCAGGCTTACGCCCCCTGTGGAGGCGCCGAAGCAGTCTACGTCAGTCGCGCTGATCGCAAGGGTCGGCGCGCCTTCGTCGGAGATGGTCGCGGTGGCCGTAGCCGTACAGTTGTTCGCGTCTGTTACCGTCACCGTGTAGGTGCCCGCCATCAGGCCGCTTACCATCGCTGTCTGATCGCCTGTGCTCCATACGTAGGTGTAAGGCATCGTGCCGCCTGTCGCTGTCGCTGTAACGCTGCCGTTCGCTGCGCCGCAGGTAGAGGATATACTTGTCGCGCCGGCCTCAAGCTCCGTGGGCTCGTTGATCGTGATGCTCTCTATCGCTTCGCAACCGTTCGCGTCCGTCACCGTCACTTCGTAAGTGCCTGCTGTCAGGTTATCTATATTTTGAGCCGTGGCGTTGTTGCTCCACGCATAAGTATACGGTGCCGTGCCGCCGCTGACGCTCAGATCGGCTGAGCCGGTGGCGTTGCCGAAGCAGTCTACGTCTTCGCCGGAGATGCTCAGGCTCAATGCAGACGGCTCGTTGATCGTGATGCTCTCTATCGCTTCGCAACCGTTCGCGTCCGTTACCGTCACTTCGTAAGTGCCTGCTGTCAGGTTATCTATATTTTGAGCCGTGGCGTTGTTGCTCCATGCATAAGTGTATGGCGCAGTACCGCCGCTGACGCTCAGATCGGCTGAGCCGGTGGCGTTGCCGAAGCAGTCCACGTCTTCACCTGAGATGCTCAGGCTCAATGCAGACGGCTCGCTGACCGTCGTGCTTGCGGTGGCTTCGCAGCCGTTGTTGTCCGTCACGGTCACGCTGTAGGTGCCCGCCGCTACGTTGTTCAGATCTTCCGTCGTTGCGCCGTTGCTCCACTCATAGCTGAAGGGGGCCGTGCCGCCGTTCACCGTCAGGCTTACGCCCCCTGTGGAGGCGCCGAAGCAGTCTACGTCAGTCGCGCTGATCGCAAGGGTCGGCGCGCCTTCGTCGGAGATGGTCGCGGTGGCCGTAGCCGTACAGTTGTTCGCGTCTGTCACTGTCACCGTGTAGGTGCCCGCCATCAGGCCGCTTACCATCGCTGTCTGATCGCCTGTGCTCCATACGTAGGTGTAAGGCATCGTGCCGCCTGTCGCTGTCGCTGTAACGCTGCCGTTCGCTGCGCCGCAGGTAGAGGATACGCTTGTCGCGCCGGCCTCAAGCTCCGTGGGCTCGTTGATCGTGATGCTCTCTATCGCTTCGCAACCGTTCGCGTCCGTCACCGTCACTTCGTAAGTGCCTGCTGTCAGGTTATCTATATTTTGAGCCGTGGCGTTGTTGCTCCACGCATAAGTATACGGTGCCGTGCCGCCGCTGACGCTCAGATCGGCTGAGCCGGTGGCGTTGCCGAAGCAGTCTACGTCTTCGCCGGAGATGCTCAGGCTCAATGCAGACGGCTCGTTGATCGTGATGCTCTCTATCGCTTCGCAACCGTTCGCGTCCGTTACCGTCACTTCGTAAGTGCCTGCTGTCAGGTTATCTATATTTTGAGCCGTGGCGTTGTTGCTCCATGCATAAGTGTATGGTGCCGTGCCGCCGCTGACGCTCAGATCGGCTGAGCCGGTGGCGTTGCCGAAGCAGTCCACGTCTTCACCTGAGATGCTCAGGCTCAATGCAGACGGCTCGCTGACCGTTGTGCTTGCGGTGGCTTCGCAGCCGTTGTTGTCCGTCACGGTCACGCTGTAGGTGCCCGCCGCTACGTTGTTCAGGCCTTCTGTCGTTGCGCCGTTGCTCCACTCATAGCTGAATGGGGCCGTGCCGCCGTTCACCGTCAGGCTTACGCCCCCTGTGGAGGCACCGAAGCAGTCTACGTCAGTCGCGCTGATCGCAAGGGTCGGCGCGCCTTCGTCGGAGATCGTCGCGGTGGCCGTAGCCGTACAGTTGTTCGCGTCTGTTACCGTCACCGTGTAGGTGCCCGCCATCAGGCCGCTTACCATCGCTGTCTGATCGCCTGTGCTCCATACGTAGGTGTAAGGCATCGTGCCGCCTGTCGCTGTCGCTGTAACGCTGCCGTTCGCTGCGCCGCAGGTAGAGGATATACTTGTCGCGCCGGCCTCAAGCTCCGTGGGCTCGTTGATCGTGATGCTCTCTATCGCTTCGCAACCATTCGCGTCCGTCACCGTCACTTCGTAAGTGCCTGCTGTCAGGTTGTCTATATTTTGAGCCGTGGCGTTGTTGCTCCATGCATAAGTGTATGGCGCAGTGCCGCCGCTGACGCTCAGATCGGCTGAGCCGGTGGCGTTGCCGAAGCAGTCTACGTCTTCGCCGGAGATGCTCAGGCTTAGGGCGGACGGCTCGTTAATGGTTACGCTCTTTGTGGCTTCGCAGTTGTTCGCGTCCGTCACCGTCACTTCGTAAGTGCCTGCTGCCAGGTTATCTATATTTTGAGCCGTGGCGTTGTTGCTCCATGCATAAGTGTATGGCGCAGTACCGCCGCTGACGCTCAGATCGGCTGAGCCCGTCGCGTTGCCGAAGCAGTCTACGTCCTGGCCAGAGATGCTCAGGCTCAATGCAGATGGCTCGCTGACCGTTGTGCTTGCGGTGGCTTCGCAGCCGTTGTTGTCCGTCACGGTCACGCTGTAGGTGCCCGCCGCTACGTTGTTCAGGTCTTCTGCCGTTGCGCCGTTGCTCCACTCATAGCTGAATGGGGCCGTGCCGCCGTTCACCGTCAGGCTTACGCCCCCTGTGGAGGCGCCGAAGCAGTCTACGTCAGTCGCGCTGATCGCAAGGGTCGGCGCGCCTTCGTCGGAGATGGTCGCGGTGGCCGTAGCCGTACAGTTGTTCGCGTCTGTCACCGTCACCGTGTAGGTGCCGGCCATCAGGCCGCTTACCATCGCTGTCTGATCGCCCGTGCTCCATACGTAGGTGTAAGGCATCGTGCCGCCTGTCGCTGTCGCTGTAACGCTGCCGTTCGCTGCACCGCAGGTAGAGGATACGCTTGTCGCGCCGGCCTCAAGCTCCGTGGGCTCGTTGATCGTGATGCTCTCTATCGCTTCGCAACCGTTCGCGTCCGTCACCGTCACTTCGTAAGTGCCTGCTGTCAGGTTGTCTATATTTTGAGCCGTGGCGTTGTTGCTCCACGCATAAGTATACGGTGCCGTGCCGCCGCTGACGCTCAGATCAGCTGAGCCGGTCGCGTTGCCGAAGCAGTCTACGTCTTCGCCGGAGATGCTCAGGCTCAATGCAGACGGCTCGTTGATGGTTACGCTCTTTGTGGCTTCGCAGTTGTTCGCGTCCGTCACCGTCACTTCGTAAGTGCCTGCTGCCAGGTTGTCTATATTTTGAACCGTGGCGTTGTTGCTCCATGCATAAGTGTATGGTGCCGTGCCGCCGCTGACGCTCAGATCAGCTGAGCCGGTCGCGTTGCCGAAGCAGTCCACGTCTTCACCTGAGATGCTCAGGCTCAATGCAGACGGCTCGCTGACCGTTGTGCTTGCGGTGGCTTCGCAGCCGTTGTTGTCCGTCACGGTCACGCTGTAGGTGCCCGCCGCTACGTTGTTCAGGCCTTCTGTCGTTGCGCCGTTGCTCCACTCATAGCTGAATGGGGCCGTGCCGCCGTTCACCGTCAGGCTTACGCCTCCTGTGGAGGCGCCGAAGCAGTCTACGTCCGTTGGGCTGATGGCAAGGGTGGGACCGCCCTGATCGGAAATCGTTGTGCTTGCAGTGGCCTGGCAGCCGTTCGCATCCGTTACCGTAACCGTGTAGGTGCCGACCGACAGATTATTGATAACAGCCGTTGTTGCCCCAGTGCTCCAGTCATAAGTGAAAGGCGCGTTACCGCTGGCTACAGCTTCTGCACTACCGTTGGATTCACCGCATGTTGCATCTGTTCCATTTGCAGTAACTGATGGCGGATCATTGACGGTCACAGTTGCTGTTGCTACATCTGTACAGCCATTCGCATCGGTAACAGTCAGGCTATAAGTGGCGGTCTGAGTTGGGGACACTGTAATCTGCGCACTTGTTGATCCGGTGCTCCATTGATAAGTATAGCCCGGTGTACCTGCGGTAGCATTAGCAAAGAGTTCTACAGATTCGCCAACACATATTTCAAGACAGCCGCTTGCCAGTTCTTCTGGCAGCGTAGCACCGGAAAGATTGATATTAAAGTCACCCATGGCACCTCCTATAAGAGCCGGGCCATTTGCAGGTTGGCTATTGATGTTTAGGTTTAGCCAGCCGGAAGCGCCAAACTTACCGGCGTCATTCAGGTTAGCGCCTGTACCGACCTGGAAAGAAGGACCAGCACGATCGAAGGACACCTGTGCGCCTGCCAAGTCGCCGGCACCAGCCATATTCCCTTTGGTGATCGTGTAGTAGTACCAGTCGCTGTTGTCCAAATTGCCTACGCACTGTGTGCTCTCTTTCGGACTTCCCGATGGAGTAGCGTAAGTACGGCCCGCGAATACTACGTTGATATGAAAAATCAGGTTGGCATTCGATTTATTTACGGCTGTGGCGTTCATCACAGCGGTACCGTTCGAATATTCCTTGAAGTCGGTATCTGAAATAGTCCAGTGTTTTTCACTGGTCCAGTTGTTGAGCATATTTCCTGTATAGAATCCGTAAACCAGTGTACCGCAGGTCTTGCTGCTGTTGGACGCAGTGCGGTGGACAACGGGGTCGTCGACACACTCTATATTCGCCAATGGGCCGGTGGTGGTGCCAACTTCTGTCTGTCCTGTTGCGGTACACCCATTCGCATCGGTGACGGTCACAGTGTATATCCCCGCCGACAATCCGGTAAGGTTACTTGTGGTCGCACCGGTGTTCCATAAATAGTAATATGGCGAAGTGCCACCAAAAGGATCAGCAGCCACTGTGCCATTATTAATGGTGCAGCCTGCATCAGTACTAAAAACGCCAACTTCCAGCAAATCACTTTCCGAAACAGCAAAAGAGGCTGCGTCAGAGCAATCACTATTGTTGGTCACTGTTACACTGTAATTTCCAGCCCCAACATTAATGGAAGCAGTTGTCTCACCTGTATTCCAAATGAAGGCAGTCCCTCCACTAGCGGTGAGTGTGGTTGTTCCCCCGGAGCAAACAACATCGCTACCAGTAATTTCAGCTTCCAATCCGCTAAGGATGGTCACCTGATAGTCTTCCACTTCCCCATCATCAGAGGTGTTGCCGGAATTGCAAAAATCACCGGTCGGCCCTTCGTTGGGATCGCTGGTGATGATGAAGCGGGCGAAAGTTGTACCGCAGACTGCATCTACTGGTACCGTAAAGGTGAAAGATTCAGCCCCTGTGGAAGTATTATTAAATGCGCCTTGCTCGAAATCGTCGATCACCTTTTCGTTGGCATCGAAAGTTCCGTTTTGGTTGAAGTCGATCCAGGCAGAGATGTAGGAATCATTGTCATTAGTCGACCATGTGACGGTAACTGATTCAGAAGCGCCCGCTGTTAATCCGGAAGGATTAGTAAAGGTAACGCCGTCATCATCATTATTGCCATCGTTATCATCGCCATCAGCGTTAGCGCTACTCTGGAAATTGTCGTCGCTGTCTACCGTTGCGCCCAGGCGGGTCGGGTTAGCATCGTCGATGTAGTAGCAGATGCTGCCGTATGAATCTGGTGCATCCCCATAGTCTGAGCTCAAAGGCTCCGGGCAATCCACATCCACATAAGTCAGGCCGGCAATAACCCATGACTGCCCGCAACCGCTGCCATTCGGATTTTGGCTACTGCGGGTGTCCACTTCAATGGTTACCGATGAGACAGAACCTGGTACGTTTTGCAGGTTGATTACAGGCGCGGCCTGACAACAATCACCATCCGGGCCGAAGATCGTTGTGGACCCGGTAACACCACCTGCATTGGCACGTATGGTCATGAATCGTCCATCATCAGTAAGCTCTGAGATAGGTAGTAATATGGAAAGGTCGCGTTCCTGATCATCGGTTGGTATAGCAATGCTAAAAGTCTGCAGGTCGCAAAATCCGCTCAGCTCCGTGAACTCACCGGACGAAGCACGCTTAATGGTTGTATTTCTGAAAGCGTAGGCAGTGAGTGACTGCAGGCCGTTTTGGCTACCACAACCGCTCGTTTCAGTATTATGGCTCACACTACCAACTGGCGCAGCGATCAGCCCCCGGTAGACATAAACGCTGGAACTTGTGCCACTGATATCAACCTCAGGCAATATATAATTGGTCCCGCCTGCTGTGACGACGACCTCACTACCCGGGTATTGGTTTTTATATACCACTTCGACCACCGTTTGAAAGACGCCTGCGGTGTTGTTGATAATCACTTCCGCATCTGGATTATCAGAACAATTGGCGCCACTACCGTAGAAATCGATGGTTACATTATCATCACAATCATAGGCCCAGGTATCAGGCGCCGGAGTAGTTGGTACCGGAGGAGTGCCCCCTGGGAAAATGGAAAAGGAAATAGTTTCCTCTGCACATAGCACACCCACTGCATTTGGCAGGGAATATACCTTTACGTTTACCGTATAATTCCCCGCTATTGGATTCCATAGACTGGACCCTCCCGGAGCATTATAAGGTGCTGAGTTCTCGACATTCGTGCTATTGTCATCACCGGTGATCGTGAACCTAACACTGCCTACAAAACCGCTTACGTCAGCTTCAAGGCGGAAGTTCGCAGGCAGTGTGTTGAGATCGAGCATTGCACCATTTGTGATCTCTAAGACATTATTATCGCCATTATCATCGTTGACAAACAAGCCATCGACCGACGCTACACAAGCACAGCTATTCACAATGAATGGTTGAATATTGCTGCTTTGAGGCATGTAAACTTCCATTTGGCTGTCAATGCCTCCCTGTACGGTATTCACCGCCCCTTCTGCAGCCTGGCAGAGGGCATTACAATTGCTGTAGCCGCTAGAGAAGTGCCAGATGGCCTGGTTGATATCCGATTTGGAATAGCCCTGGGCGGGGCCGTTACACATTATCCAATTAATGCGCTCTGCTTCCAGTTCAGAAATTCCAAGGTTACTGACCAGTCCGGTTTCTTTGGTAAACACAACTTCTCCGTAGTCGTACCCGTTATTTGGAGTCGGCTCCGTAAGCTGATGGTCACCACAGTACACCCCTTCTTCCTGTTCAATCTGGCAGTTACTGTTGACGTAACCTATGCAGCCCAGGTAATCATCGTCGAGGTAGATAAAAGTCTGCGGTGCGATGTTATTGCCATTAATGTAAATAGTTTGCCCTTCACAGTTCTGATGTGGAAATACGCCCCCGCCACAGGTTGTATTCCTGGTGTTGGCAGGCAGGCAGGCATGCTTTATCAGAAATGGTTCATCGAAAAAAGCCGAAGCACAACCGTCTTGTTCCCGGACAATCTGAAGGCCTGTAAAACCAGCAGGCACCAGGTTGGAGATTTTGACCATCCCATTGGGAGCCGAAAGGCTGCTATACTGTACCTGTTTTTTCTCCTGAGTCAGGATAACGGTATAGGTTGCGTCCTGCTCCTCATCCTGAACCTGTATGCTGATTTTGCCATCCTGGTTTCCACATGCCGTTTCCTGTGCGGTAGAGACAGCCACAACAACCGGCTGCTCACAGTCAGTGGAAGGCGGAACGAGTGCAGAGCCCATCACAGTCCCCTGCCCCGTAGCAACCTGAATTGAAGAAAAAAGCAGCAAAACATGCAGCCCAAGTACTGTTAGTAGATTTCCGGACACAGGCGACTGAGTGCCATATTCCGTTCTCTTAAGTGTGCAAAGTGGTTTGTTAATGGATAACATGGTGCAATTAATTAATGTGATTGACCGATAATGACTTACTACCGTTCCTTTATCAAACAAGGTGTTCTGATTAATTTGCACTGTGTGAAATTGGTACATAGACCGACCCTTTCCAGATGCTTGGTTGCAAGCAATGGAGTGTAAGCCCTGCCGCTGCCAAAAGGCTTTGACAAAACACACAATGCTAACAGGTGAGCTAAGCTCACCCCGGGGAATCATTATGAAGCATTTAACTGGAAAGAAAAGAGGTAATTTGAAAGTACTCGTCAAATCAGGAAGAAAGCCTGGCTTCATCAGTCTTGGAAACCTTAAAGCCTGATTTCTGGCGCACCTGAATGACTTATACCTACCTCTTGGTGGTTTAAGTGTTGTGTTTGTGTTAGTGTACCGTTAAATGCTTTTAACAATATTCCTCTTCTGAGGGGAATCCTGAGCAATATTGAGTCCTTGTATCCTGGACGGGATAAAAGAGACGGAGTGTCGAGCTCAATAAAGACTCAAGGTCCCGCAAAGGGGAAACCATACTTTTAAAGGGGAATCATTAGGATTGGTAAGGAGGAACATTCTCTGTTCGATACAAATGTAAGACAGTTTTTGATGACCACAAAAATAAAAATGAATAACATAATACATTTGTGACATTCCAATCAACTTATTATTTGATTTAAAATATACACAAATGCTTTAAATTCAATTTATTAAATCAAAATACTCTTTTACATAAGTGACAAAAATACGGTTGACTTTTATCAACTTTACGGGAAAGGCGGCAAGGTCTGTGGTAACTGCAAAAAGGGTAGGCACTAAAAAAGCGAAGGCCGAAATCATCTAGATTTCGACCCTCCAACATTAAACAAATATGCACATTCTTGTATATCTTCGATGCCTTAGAAAAGGCGCTGTTGTCATTTTTAGTGATTACAAATTTACACATTTAATTTAAAAAATCCATATTTAAGGCCATCATTTAATAATTTTAGGGCTCACCAAGCAAAACTTGTGGCATTGTCCGGTAACCTCGCTCAAAAATGGAAAAGCTTTCAAAAGGGGTTCGAAGCCTATTTGCTGCTCGAGTTATCCCTTTCGCAGCACACCGTATCAGCCTATCTGAGCGATCTAAGTAAGCTCGTCCGATTCCTGGAACTTCATGAATACGACTGCGGGCCCGCTTCAGTGGAACAGCACCATCTTGAAGCCTTTTTGGTTTGGCTATCGGGGCTGGGCCTTGCAGAACGTTCTCAGGCACGCCTGTTGTCTGCCCTAAAGACCTTTTATAAGTATATGGTGCTGGAGGACCTCACCAGCGCCGACCCCACCCAGCATATTGACGGCCCAAAGCTCGGGCGAAAAATACCAACGGTACTCACTTACGAAGAGATCAACCTGTTGTTGGAGGCGATAGACCTCAGCCATCCACTGGGGCAGCGTAACCGGGCTATTCTGGAAACCCTTTACGCCTGTGGTTTGCGCGTAAGCGAGCTCACTGGCCTGCGCCGTTCCGACCTGTACCTTGATATTGGCTTTGTAAAGGTAGTGGGCAAGGGCAATAAGGAAAGAGTCGTTCCGATAGGCGAGGCCGCCACCAAACATATAAAGCTCTACCTGGAAGGAGGCCGGCGGGGGCAGATGAACATCAGGCGGGGGCAGGAAGACATCCTGTTTCTTAACCGCAGAGGAGCAGGGCTAAGCCGGGTGATGGTGTTCAATATTGTGAAAGCAGCTGCCCGGGATGCCGGCTTGCCGAAAAATGTAAGCCCTCATACTTTCAGGCACTCCTTTGCGACCCACCTCATAGAAGGCGGTGCAGATCTTAAAGCAGTACAAGACATGCTTGGGCATGAATCTATCATCACTACAGAAATTTACACTCATATGGATACGGAATACCTGCGGGAGACCCTGCTCCAATACCACCCCCGTTATCGCCGGTAAGGCATCAAGCTTTGGCTAATTCAATTATTGCCGGTTTTCTGTAGCATAAAACCAAATCGTGTAAAGTATATTTACGCCTCAAAAAAGTGACATGAAGGAGTGGGAGCTGGATTATGAATGGCTACGCGTAAGGCACCTGGTCAAAAAAACCTTTGACAGAACGGACCTTCCGGACCTCAATGCCATACTATTCCTGATAGGCATACAAGAACTGGGGCGGTGGCAGGAAGCCTTCACTAAAGAGGAAAAACAAGACCTGATGCATATCGCGGTGTGCCGCCTGCTGAGTTACGGCGGGCATTATGCCTTTAAAGGCAGAGATGCTGATGGCTGGCCCCACTACGAGCTACGGCGCCCGGTGGAAGCTCAGGGGCTGGAAGCCCAGGAAAACCTACTCAAAGAATATGCCATTCAATACTTCCGGGAACTTGAACTGGAAAATGGCGGATTAGAAGACGAATAACACCAAACGTATGAAAAGTTATCTCCTTATTTTCTTAACTACGCTGGCCATATCAACTGGCCTTCTGCAATGTACACCGAAAGGTGATGGTTTCACCTATGCTGTCATAAGTACAGAATACGGTGACATGAAAGTCAGGCTGTACAATTCCACTCCACAGCACCGGGACAACTTCATCAAGCTGGCAAAGGAAGGCTTCTATGATGACCTGCTCTTCCACCGCGTTATTCAGGACTTTATGATTCAGGGCGGCGACCCGGACTCCAAAACCGCAGCCCCTGATCAGATGCTTGGACAAGGCGGCCCGGGCTACACGTTACCTGCTGAAATTGGCGCACTGCATTTTAAAGGCGCACTTGCTGCAGCCCGGCTCGGGGACAGACAGAATCCGGAACGCAAGTCCTCAGGCTCTCAGTTTTACATCGTGGACGGAAAACCTCTGACTGAAGAAAACATGGACAACCTGGAGCAAAATTTTGGCAAGAACTACACGCCGGAGCAACGGCAGCGCTATCTCGAAGTTGGCGGTTCTCCTGTACTTGACGGGGAGTATACGGTCTTCGGGGAAGTCGTGGAAGGGCTGGACGTAATTGATAAAATTGCTGCGGTACCGACTGGTCAGGCCAACCGCCCGGTCAGAGATGTCCGCATGACTGTAAAATTGGTTGATTGATGAAAAGGACACCTTTATTATATGTAGTGCTGGCCATCATCATGGGCAGTTGTGCGCGGCCGGTGGCCAATTTCAGCCTGCAGGGTGAAGAGAAAGTGCTCTCCCCCATCGTTTTTGACAATCAGTCAGAAAACGCTACGACCTATGAGTGGGATTTCGGAGACGGCAACACCTCCGAACTGGCAGAGCCCAGCCATACCTACCGGCAGTCCGGCAACTATACCATCTCCTTAAAAGCCATTAATGAAAAAGGCAAGGCGAGGGTGACCGAACAAGCAGTTTCTATTGCCCCACCGGAAATCTGCCTGGTCGAAATTGAAACCATACACGGCAGTATGCTCGTAGAATTATACGATGCGACCCCTCAGCATCAGGACAATTTCGTCAAGCTGGTGCAGGAAGGCTACTACGACGGGCTGCTGTTCCACCGGGTCATTGAGAACTTTATGATACAAGGAGGGGACCCTAATTCAAAGGATGCACCCTCAGGACAGGCATTGGGGTCCGGTGGCCCGGGGTATACCATTCCGGCAGAATTTGCAGACTCCCTGGTCCATATCAAGGGCGCTATAGCTGCAGCACGTACCGGTGATGCAGTGAACCCGCAAAAGCGGTCTTCGGGTTCTCAGTTTTATATTGTGCACGGGCGAAATGTAACAGAACAAGACCTTGCCCAATTGGAAGCACAGAAAGGCTTTAGGTATACGACCCGCCAAAAGGAAGCTTACCTGGAGCACGGAGGCACGCCATTTCTCGACCGGGGCTATACGGTATTCGGGCAGGTGGTGGAGGGCTTTGAAGTCCTGGACAAACTGGCAGCAGTGCCGACAGACCCAAGAGACCGTCCAAAAGAGGACCTGAAAATGAAGATTCGGCTCATCCGGTAGGCGGGCCGGTACAATACAACTGGCAAACCGGAACCAGATTAAGAGTTCCATGGCTCCGGTTTGCTTATTCGAACTTGAGGCCCCGGAAGGCTTTTATGCAGGAAAAATGAAAAACATATGTACACAGGCAATCTTATTTTGGGCGTAGACGTAGGCGGCTCCGGCATTAAAGGTGCTGTAGTAGACGTTAATACAGGTGCCCTCCAAACCGAGCGGCTCCGGCTGGAAACGCCGCAGCCGGCCACCCCCGAAGCGGTATCTGAGACGTTTGCGGAGCTGGTTCGCATGCACAACTACAAAGGCATCATTGGTTGCGGATTCCCTGCCATCATTAAACAAGGTGAAGCGCATTCTGCCGCTAATATCAGTAAGAAGTGGATTGGAACGAATGTGATTGAATCTTTTTCTCTTGCGTGCAACAACCCTGTTGAGGTGCTCAACGATGCAGATGCTGCAGGATTGGCGGAAATGCGCTTTGGCCTTGGCAAGGGGCAAAATGGCGTGGTTGTCTTAATTACGATAGGCTCCGGACTGGGCTCCGCGATGTTCATCAATGGCAAACTTGTCCCTAATACCGAATTCGGCCATATGCGGCTTCACGGCGATATAGCAGAGGCTTATGCTTCGAGCAAAGCCCGGAAGATCAATGACTTAAGCTGGACAGAGTGGGGGGAAAGATTCAATGAGTATCTACACTACCTCGCCCGGGTTGTCAACCCCGATCTGATCATTTTGGGCGGAGGTGCCAGCAAGAAATTCAGTAAATACGAAGAAGTCATTGACGTGAAAGTGCCCGTTAAGCCAGCTGAACTACGTAACGCAGCGGGTACAGTTGGCGCAGCCGTTCACGCGTATCAGATTGCCCGGAGCTAATACTCAATGGATTAGCTCTAGAGGGCAAAGTTTTTGATCATAGCCATGACCTCAGGATCCGCCTGCAGGTCTGGCATCAGCTCAAAAAGGGAAGGGTACATCCCAAAGTCTTCCTGAAGTGCTTCTCCCAGCCAGTAAAGTGCTGCATTCCGCTGACCGATCGCGAATAAGCAGGCAATCCGGCAATAGAGGATCTCTGTACCCGGCACGGCTTCCATTCCGGATTCCAGTACGTCCATAGCGGCTTCTGCCTGGTCGTTTTCCATGAGGAAAGTGGCCAGTAGTATCCAATACCTGGCTTCGAGTTCATTCAGCGCGATCGCTTCCTCGAGGTGCTCCACAGCCATCTCGGTATTGCCCATATTGAAATAGGCCTCGCCAAGAGCCGCGTAATATTCTTCCTGCTCCCCTTCCACTTCAATCGCCTTTTCAAAGTACTGAATGGCATTCATCCATTGCCCCTCAGCCGCGTAGCACTCCCCTATCGAGAAGAAGATTTCATCATTAAGCGGGTCCAGCTGAGCTGCGCGGATATAGAAAGTTACTGCAGCCTGCGGACAGTTGAGCCTCAGATGGCATTGCCCGATTTGAATGTACAGGTCGCTGTCCGCATCAGCCCCTTCCTGTTCCAGCAGTTCCATGTAGTATTTTAGCGCCCGGTTAAACTGTTGCAGTTCCAGGCAGAGATCAGCACAATCACGGCAGGCCTGCAGGAAGTCCTCATCGATGGTAAAGGCTAAATCATAAGCTTCAATAGCCCCCTCATAGTTGCCAACATACAGGCGGGACTGTGCAAGGTTGTACCACGCCAGCGCCTGATAAGCATCTTCGGCCAGCAGCGCTTCATGCAGTGCAATACTCTCTTCGTACTTCTTACTTTGCACCACGCAGACCCCAATGCGCTCCAACGCTGCCTGATTGGTGGGGTCCATAAGCAGCGCCTCACGGAGGGTATAAAACATCCGTTCGTAGGACTCTTCCTGCTCGTATGCCAGAGACTCCACCAGAAGAATGCTGCTCAGTTCCTCATCATTGGCTTCTTCTCTCAGGAAATTCAGTATCCGAAAGCCTTCTTCTGTCTGCTCGTCCACAATCAATGCCTCCGCATACAGGAGTTCCACTTCAATTTCGCCGGGCGATATCGCACGTGCTTTTTCCAGATAGGGAAAAGCAGCTTCAGCCGTTAAATTGTCAACCAAAAGCTGGGCATGCTTGAGTAGCAGGTCTATTGACAAAGGATGCTGTTCCATACCCCGTTCAGAAGCTTCCAATGCTTTGGAATACTGATGGTCCGCCTCAAAGTAACTAATGATTTGCAGGTAGGCTGCTTCTTCAAAGTAAACTTGGTGATCCATGCTGAATTGCGCTTCGTATCGCTGCAGCAACTGCTGAATCGTAGATTTGTGGAAATGAAATTCGTTTTCAGGATGCATGGTCAAACTGCTTATTTCGGTGCAGGCTTTTAAGATAATGATTTGTGCATTGCAATTATTTTAAAGATATGGAATTCTTCGGCGGAAAAGCCAGAATTTAACACCTGTATTCGGGGCGATTAATGGAACGGTAGGTTTTGAAAAGGAAGTGGCAAATTTTTAACGACAAAACCGAAGCAATTCAGATAAAAAAACTTTTAATTTATGATAAACAACATATATTTATTTTTTGATATCAAAAAAACAACGAATATGTACCTGCTCAAAGGCATGCTCCTGACACACAAAGCGCCTCCCCCGAAATTCAGGGCAGGCACTCGCTGATTTTACTTTGCAACAGACTCAAAACCGACCTCCGGGCCGGCGGTTTTCCCGTACCTTTTTGAGTAGCTCCAGCCGGAATTCCCGGTCTGCCTGCTGGAAAAGGACCAATTTCCGAGCAGGGAGGATCTCCCGGAAGCGGGCATGGTATTTTTTGCGAAGATCCAGCAGTTCGGTTTCTGCCTTCAGGCGGTCTTCCAGATGCCTGCTCGCCTGCTCGTTTGTCATCTGCCCGGGTGCAATGTCCGGCTTATATTTTTCTTCAATAGCCCTCTGTGCAGTCTCGTATTCATTGTTGAGGGCCCAAAAGGCAGAAGATTCCTGAGTCGTCAACCCCAATCGCTGAGTGATATAGGCCACTCGGGCAGCCTCCACCCGTTCATTACGGGGCCCGTTCCTCATATCGAACGGGCGGCCGGGCTGGGCATAACTTATGGTGCCAACGAGTAGTAGCAGGTTTAACAACAATAATCGATTGCTATTTCTCATGTGCTTTGGATTGATCGGGTTAAAAAAACGCTTCAATGTCCTCGTATTCCAGGTCTTTCAGGTACTCGTCCAGCGGGACTTCCTCGAGCTGGGGCAAGACGTCCATATTTTTTACCGCAGCTTCGTCCAGCAGGTCGGCTTCCTGCATCAGGCTCAGCTCAAAATCGCGGATATTGGAATGAATGTAGGCCGCCGCTTCTTCCTGTTTTAAATCGGCCAGGCTCACGGTCTCAGCTGAGCCGGAAGCCAGAGACGGCCAAAGCCCTGCAGCTACCAAAGCCAACACAGCCACTGCTGCTGCAACCTTAAGCCTGTTGGTCCATTTTTGACCTCTTTTGATATGCACAACCTGAAGGGGCGACACCTGTTTTTCACTTGCAGCCGCCAGCACCCGGTCGGACAGGGTCTCAAAATACCCTTCCGGCACCGGCTCCAGATTCTTTCGGACCTCCGCAAGCAATGGTGCATGCTGATCCAGCTCTTGTTGTATACTTTCCTTTTCTTTCATAGTCCCTCTTTTAATGCAGCCTCAACTTTCCGGACAGCATGGTGGTAAGAAGCTTTAAGTGCGCCCTCTGAAGTTTGCAGCCTGACGGACATGTCCTTGTAGCTCATCTCTTCGTAATACCTCAGCCGGAAAACGAGCTTTTGCTTTTCAGGCAATGCCCCGATTGCCGCATCCAGTTTTTGCAACAGCTTCTCGCCATCTACCGAAGCTTCCGCCTGCAGCTGAAATACAGCAGCGTGCCCCTCGATGGAGTCTGTAGACCGGCGTTGTGCCTTTTTCAGGAAGGTCAGTGCCTCGTTGGTCGCGATGCGGTAAAGCCAGGTGTACAACTGTGATTTACCCTCGAAGCGATGGATGTTGCGAAAGACCTTGATCAGGCAGTTCTGCAACACATCATCGGTATCGTTGTGGGTACCGACCATCTTGCGGATGTGCCAGTACAGCCGCTCCTGGTATACCGACATCAACAGGCGGAACCCCTGCTCCCGGCTGTCGGGCTGCTGCAAAAGGACCAGTATCTGTTCGTCGGTTGCTGCTGTCAATGTGGCTTGCAAGTTGTTCGTTTTGAAGGTAAGACTTTCAAAACGCACAAGGGTTTAATGACGCACAAAAATTATCAGTGCCGTATCTCCTGCAGTCCTGCGGTCAGCTCCCGAATAATGCCCTTTTGTTTGGGGTCGTAGACCCAGTTGGTGTCAAAGAATTCCAGGACTTCCGGGTTAGCCTCCTTACTCAGGGTCAGGCTATGGAACTGCGTACCTTTATTCTGCTGGAAGTACCGGACCTCCCTTAGCACATCGTCGTCAATCTTGTACATGATAAAATCCGAGATGATAAGCACATCAGCATCTTCATAGTCGTTGCCCTTGAGCTGCCGGATAGTCTCGTACAGCGCCAGGCTGACATCTGTGCCCCCGTAAAAGGACATGCGCAGGAAGGCGGCAATTTCATCGATGGAGTCGGCGATATTGTAAAGGTCCAGGGTTTTGATGCCCCTTGAGAAGTTGATCAGGTAGGCTCTGCGGTTCTCATTGATCGCCATTTTGAGAATGCCCATGCACAGGACTTTCGCAATCTGCTCTGGGCGGCCGGTCATGCTCTCGCTCGTATCCACACATACGATGAAAGGCCCTTTCTCCTTTTGCCGCACCCGCTGATTGATTTCAGTGAGCTGATCCTCGCTGCGCACCAGTTTGCGGTCTTCGTAGCGAAAGGTCATCAGGTTTTTGTCGGCGTACTTTTTCAGGAAGAGTAGCTCAGTGTCCTCATCACCAAGCAAGCTGGCTTCGGCGCTCAGGAGGTTGTTGAGGTCGTCGCTTTCGTGTACGCCAACGATCTCGGCTTTTGCCGTTTCGTCTACTTTCCATTCCTGCCGGATGATGGTTTTCTCGAAGGTCTCTTCCTCGATTTCGATTTCCGCTTCACGCATCCGGCCCAGCATTTCTGCCAGTTCCTTCAGGGAGCGCTCATCTTCAAGCAGCTCGTTGTATTGCTCCAGGATATCAAAGGAAGTTTCTTCCCAAAGCTCCCGCGACATATCCCAGCCCAGGTAGTCGGAAAAAGGCGAGACCAGCTCGTAGAGCTTCTGGTATTCATCCACTTTTTTTTCCACCAGTGCGGTGAAGGCTTCTTTTTCCTCGTCCAGCTTTTTGAGTTGGAAGTCCAGGATTTTGGCGTGCAGGCGGGCATCCCATTGGGCGAGCACATCCCTGAGGAGACGCTCTGCCCCGGCTTTTTCATCGGCGGTGAGCTCATCGAAATCCTTGTTTCCGATCAACTGCTGGAAACGGTGCTGGTAGAAGTTCGAATCAATCTCTTCCCGGCTGTACTGTGTGCGCAGAAAAGTGGGCAGGTTGGGCCAGCGGCGCACAAAGACATGCATGGGGGTTATAGCCCAGCCTTCCAGTCGTTGCAGCTCATCTTCATAGGGATTCTTAGCACGGGCTTTATCATAAGATTTGCGCAGCCAGCGCAGGATATCCAGCACCACCTGTTTGGTAATTTTGGCATTGCCCTCTGCCAGGTCCAGCAGCCCCGGTATAGAGAACAGCTCATCCAATGCCTGTTGGAAATAAGCATAGTATTGGTCATTCAAATCGGGAATGACGTGGCGACCGGGCTCCAGCTTATTCTGAAGGTAGTGCACGAGGTAGCGGCGCATTTTGCGGTCCAGCAAATTGCCAAACTCCACGAAGCGCTGATACTCCTGCTCCAGTTGTTCTTGTATCTCTGTTATTGCCATACGCTAGACCTAACACTCAAAAAGGCGTTGTGTTGATCAGGTGAGTTCCCGGGCTTCATTGGCACGCTCGGCTTCCAGGTGCCCCATTTTATTGTACAAGGCCAGCATGAGCGTACCAAACAGCACTCCAATGGTAATGAGCACCGGATTAAAAAGCCCCTCTGCCGTAAAAGACAGGCGGATGAGGACCGTTGAAATCACAAACCCGGCATTGCGGATGAGCTGACTGTAGTTGTCGGTATACTGCAGGGAAATCATTAGGATGAGCACATCAAAGAGGATCATCAGGGTAAAAAATTCGTTGTAGAACACTTTATTGATGTCGGGCAGCTCTTCCAATTGCCCAATATTGAACTGCTGCAAGTCGAGCACCCAGGTACCGAAGCTGTAAATGGCCAGCAGGAAGAGCATCGGGGCGAGTATTCCACTGATGCCCTTTTTCTTCACCACGAACTCATCAATGTTGGAAGGCTGTTTGAGCCGGGGCCGCTGCTGCCGCAGTTTGTAAAACCAGAAAATCAGGCCAAAGAGTACCAAAATACAGAGCATGTCCGCTGCCAGCAGTTGGTTGCGATAACTTATGCCCCAGCTTTCTGAAATATCCAGCTTGGAAATATCCTTGAAGATACGCCGCACGACGATCAGGGAAATGATTTCATACTGTTTGCCAATGGATATGGTAAAGGAATCAGGCAGGTGGTACACCAGCATGTACACCTCAAATACGAGAATGAAGGAGAAAGGCGTGTAAATTGCTGTAATCGGGCTGATGAACAGCTCATCCGCCGACTGCCCGAAGTCCACCCACTGCAGGTCATGCAGGAAAATCAGCAGCAGGTGCAGGAGAAAACTGCCAATGGACAGCCCCAGAATAACCCGCTCGAACCGGTGCCGGAAGGAGGGGTTGAAGAAAAAGCGAAACAGCTTTTCAGCAGCTTTCCGGGCGCTCGGGTTCATGATGCAACAGCGATTGGTATGTTAGGGAAAGAGATTACTGCACGGAATGTTCATTTGCAGAAAGCCCGGGGCACCTTCAGGATAAGGCCAGCCAGATACCCTCAAAGTGCAGAAAGCCAGCCTTCGCCCCGGCAATGACAGACTCCTCACTGACTTTCAAATAATGCCCCAGTGCCTGTTGAAAAGCTTTCCAGCGGCCGGAAAGCCCGGCTTTACTTTGCTGCATATACCGATCTGCTCCCAGGGCGGCAAATTCCGGGTGTTGCAGAAGGGCTTTATGGATCATCTGATTGCCCATTGCTGCCCCCTCGGCTACGTAGCAGAGCCCGGCCACGAAGGCGGCATTTTCAGCAAGAGGCATTGCGGGCATACCCTCCCCGGCGGCATTAACATCCAGCGCCTTCAGGTCTTCCTTTAGCGCGGTTACCCTATCTGCTTCCGGCCAGGCAGGAATCCTTACTTCAAATGGCATACCGGATGCAAACTGTTCATTGACCGATAAGTTAAAAGCCAGGTGCGCCCGTAGCAAGCGGGCATAATGCGGCTGATCAAAGGGGGGCTTCATAAGCCGGGCCCCGTCAACGATGGCCTCAAGCCGGTCATGAAGAGGCCGGGTTTGGGCTCTGAGGTTTTGAAGTAGTTGCTGATCCATCATCTAAAGCTATGTGTCGGCATGATATTTTTCCAGATAGGCCTGAACGATTTCAGCCAGAGCTTCCTCTGTGAGCGGCTTATTCAAATAGCCATGCACAAAGGGGTAGGTTTTTGCCTTTTGCTGGTCTGCCGGGTTTTGAGAAGTAGACAACATGACGACCATAGACCGGTAAGCGGCTTCTCCCATTTCGCTCAATGCGTTGAGCACTTCCCAGCCATTCACTTTCGGCATGTTAATGTCCAGGAAGATGATATTCGGCCGTATGGGCTCATGAGGCTTTTGCCATAATTCTTCCAATACCTGAAGCGCTTCCGAGCCATCTTTGGCTAAAGCAACCTCTTTTACAAGTCCGGTACTGCTGATGACCATTTTGTGTATGTAGTTGTCATCAAAGTCGTCATCGACCAGCAGTACATGATCGATTTTTGTTCCCATAGTTGTTTTGTTGTTTATAGCTAAAATATTTTGTCTGACAACGAGAGGTGGAAAGTGGTCCCTTCTCCCGGAGTTGAAGTGGCATAAATTTCTCCACTGTAAGCCTCAACAATTTTCTTGCACTGCGCCAGCCCAATACCGGTTCCTTCATATTCATCTTTACTATGCAGGCGTTGGAAAAGGAGGAATATTTTTTCCAGGTACTTGGATTCCATTCCTATGCCGTTGTCCCGGACATCAATATTCCAGTGTTTCCCTACCTTTTCGGCTTTGATCTCAATGACCGGTGGCACACCTTCCTTATGGTATTTCAGGCTGTTGGATATCAGGTTCTGGAACAAGCGCTTGAGCTCAATAAAGTCCCCCTGTATCACGGGCATGCTATCGAACCGGATAGCTGCGCCGGTTTCTCTGATCTTTTGCTCCAGGTCTTCCTGAATTTCATGGAGCACCTGATTTAAATCCACTGCTTCCACATCTACAGAACGACCAATACGTGAATAGTCCAGCAGATTCGTAACCAGCATTTTCATTCGGTCACTGGCTAAAATGATCCGCCCCAGAAAAAAGTGCTCATCTTCCGTCAGTTTTTCAGAAGCACTCCGTTCGAGAAGCTTGGCAAAGCTACCGATTGTCCGTAGTGGTTCTTGCAAATCATGGGAAGCAATATAAATTATTTGATCCAATTCTTTATTCAAAATAGCGGCCAGCCGGGTATTAAGGGCTCGAATAGCCTCACCCGAGCGCTCCATTTCCTCTTTGATCATCCGGTCTCTGAGTTTTTCAGCCACTTTGATTTCATATATTTCCCAGGGTGCAGACTTATCCCGTACGACTTCCTGCCACTTAGCGAACGACTTCCTGGGGCTTAGCCGTACGCCCTTTTCATTTTCTTTTTTTTCAATAATCACAGCTTCATTGGGGTTACCGCCCCAGTTGACAGTTGCTTTCAGCGGTATCTTAAACCACATAACCTGAATAGGCTGCTCTATGGAAAATCCAATAGACATAACTCCAGGCCAGGAGGGCATGAAATCGGGCTGCACCCCCAAGTCCTTTACCACAGAACGGGTAAAAAAGAGAGTGTCTGAATGGTTGTCCTTCAAAATTGACAGTAGCTTCAAAACGGTGTCAGGTGGAGGGGCATCGCCTTTGGTTTTCACTTCGTCTCCCTTCACCAGAGCCACACCATCCGCAGCGCACAAAGACTCCAGCCCAGGCTTGGCGTCCCAAAGTCTGACTTCGTAGGGCTGATCACTGTTGATTAGAAAATGCTGCCGCAGCGCTCCTTCAGCTTCCATAAATTGCCGCCCTCCCCTGGTAATACGGGCTTTTTCAAACTGGACGACTCGCTTTGAAAACACCATCGCCATGACTTCACAAATACGGCGCTGCTCCAAAGGAATGGTATAAGCATCATAATGGTGGTTGGCGACCAACCCCCAAAGCTGATTATTGACTATGATTGCAACAGTGAAGGTTGCGCGGACCCCCATGTTGTGCAGGTACTCCAGGTGAATAGGGGAAGTGGCTCTATGCTGCGCATGCGAAAGATCAAAACCGCCAGGCAGGTCATATCCTTCTGCCACATGTATCGGACTGTGCGGAATGTAAATATCCGGCAGTACGCGCGAACGGTTTTCCAGAAACAGTTTCCGTGCAATGGGCGGAATATCTGTCTTCGGGTACCGCAGCCCAAAGAATGGCTCAAGGTGCGACTCCTTTGCTTCTCCAACCACCTCTCCGTTCCAGTCCTCATCAAAACGGTAGATCATCACCCGGTCATAACCCGTAAACTGCTTTATCTCTGAAGCCATGCATTGAAAAAGCGCAGCTTCATCCTCGCAGTCGTCCAATAAACCGATGATTTGCTGCAGGCTCCTGGACGCTTCTCTCTCTTGTTTTTGAGACCGTTCTTCAAATTCCACGATCAGGAACCTTTCCGACTGATGCCCAATCGCATCATACTGCTGCCCGGATATTTCCACTTCTATCGGATTGGCACCACCCCATTTTGTCCGGTCGAGGTGAGGCATTAAAGCCTTGTACAAATCTGGTGGCAGGACAGCATTACAAGACTGCCCCAATAATGCTTCTTTTTTAACTCCCAACAGGCCGGAAAAATTATCACTCACCCCGGCTATACGGGATTCAGATCGGTCGACAGCTAACAGGTAAGCACCTCCAAAAACTGCAGATGGGCGGTGAATTGGCTCATTTGTACAATTCTCCAAAGTAGGCTGGAAGTCGGTGTAGTAGGTTTTTGCTTTCAAAACTGATGAAGTTTTGGGGTTAAAAGGCGGGGATAACTAAGCCTCGTCCTCTTGCAAAATTATGCATATTTGTAAGAACCAGAAACTGGTTTTCAAGCAATAAATATATGAAAATTAATTATTCAACCCTATAGCACTTCAATTTGAAATCTCATTGCTCTACACCGGCGCCTACACCAACGATGCGGCAAAACCATGCAGCATCAAATACGAGTAGCCTGCCGCAATACAGGAGCCCGACCACAAGGGCATTTACCTTACCAGTCAGGCTAACCTAATCCTCAGCAGATTTACCTACCTTTGTGCACGGATTAAAAATGATCAGAACGATGTTTGGAAACATGCTCGGCGATATGGAAGAACGCCAAAAAGAGATGCGCCAAAAACTGGCAGCAATCATGGTGGAAGGCACCGCTCAGGGCGGCGCGGTAAAGGTAGTCGCTAATGCCAACCGGGAAATTACAGATATTCAGATTGACCGCAAAAAGCTGGACTGGGAGGATGTGGAAATGGTACAGGACCTGGTCCTCGACGCCACCAACAAAGCATTGTCCGCTGCTGCTGCAAAAGAGGCCGAAGCTACTCAGGAAATGGTGAAGAACATGCTGCCTCCCGGCATGGGCAATTTGGGCAATCTGTTTGGGTAGTCCAAAATATCAAACCGGCATTTCCGTTAGATACTGGATGAAAAGCAATCTGTACATGAAGACGATCCCAATCACTGTTACCTTTATTTTTGTGCTGGCTGCCCAGCTTGCCGCTCAAACCACGGCTGGCCTTGTAGCGCACTACCGCTTTGACGGCAGCACCAATGATGCCACCGGTAATACGGCCAACACCGGAGCTATTACCGGCAATCCTTACTACACCTGCGGGGCGGAGAATGACGCCATTTCCTTCGACGGGCAGGATGATGAGATCGTCATTCTGGGCGGGCCAGTCAATGATGAGTTTGACAATGAGGATGTCTCCGTAAGCTTTTATTTCAAGCCGCGGGGCGGGGCCGGCACGCAGTACCTTTTGTCCAAGCGCAGCCCCAGCTGCTTCGGCGGCAATGAGTTTTACATCATTTACACGCCTTCCAGCCGGACTATCAGCGCATTTTTCTTCGAAACCAATGACCGGAGGACCATTGCCACCCACCAAATCACCAATACGGGCTGCTGGCAACACCTGACGATCGTACGGCAGGGCGGGCGGGTACGCTTGCACCTCAACGGGGAGCTCACCAATGTATTCAGCACCCTGGAGCGCATCAATGTGAACAACGATGGGGACCTCATCATTGGCGACAGCGATTGCAAAAATGCTACGGAATTCCCCTTCAACGGACTGATCGATGAGCTACGGGTGTACAACCGTGCCCTGAATGAACTGGAAGTCCGCGAATTGTACGATGCCCCGGACCGTATCGAGCGGGACGCCAACATCGTCAACCTCTTTCTGGGGGATGACTTCAATGTGGAATTGAGCAAAACCTGCGGCACGGTCTTTAGCTGGTCGCCCACGGATGGCGTTTCTGATCCGTTCGCAGCAGAGCCCGTCATCACGCCAACCGAAGCCGGTGAGCTCAGCTATGAAGTGACCATTTCTGATACGGTAACTTCCTGTATCGCCCGCGACCGCATCGTCTTCAATGTAATTGACCCGGACGACCTGGATTGTAATACCATCTTTTTGCCGACGGCTTTCACGCCCAACAACGATGGGCTGAACGACACCTACGGCATCAGTAACCCTTACGCTATACCGGAGCTGCTAACCTTTGAAATCTATGACCGCTGGGGCAACCGTATTTTTGCCACCCAAGACCCCTTTCAGCGCTGGGATGGCTTCTACCGGGGAGAGCCCGTGAACGCCGGTGTGGTGCAATATGCCTTGCAATGGGTTTGCGATGGTGAAGAACAGGTGCAAACCGGAGAAATTGCCATTCTAAGGTAAAGGGAAGGCAGCATTCAAAATGGCTTAGGTGGGAAATCTATCCCCAACATCCATCAGACCGTCCTGATAAACTCTTTATTTTTGCGTATGTTTCAGCAAAAATCAAAGGGATAATGATAATGAATCAACGCTGGTGGGCATTCGCGGCACTGCTTCTGCTCGCCGCTGCCTGTACGCCTAAGACGACAGAGCCTGTAACCGAAACGACAACTGAAGTTCCTGCACCCGCGCCGGAACCGGAGGAAGACCTCAGCCCCTGCCCTAAATTCCGCGACGCGCCAAGCCCGGACGATGCGGAGACCAACTACGTGCTTTACCGTGACTTTTTGCGGGCCGGCGACTGGGATCAGGCGTTTGCACTGTGGAAAAAGGTCTATGCGGTAGCTCCCGCAGCCGATGGGCAACGCAATACCGTTTATGCCGATGGCATCCGCTTCTACGAGTACTTCATCAGCCAAACCCAGGATGAGGCGCTAAAAAGTGCTTATGTGGACACGATCTTCAGCATTTACGATGAGATCGACCGCTGCTATCCGGAGGGCGGCTATATCAAAGGGCGCAAAGCATTCGATCTTTTCTATAAATATCCGGGCCGTGCTACCAAGGAGGAAATTTACGCTCTTTTTAAGGAATCCATCGACATTGACAGCTTGGATGCTCCGGACTTTGATGTCAATCCCATGGCTTCGTTGCTGGTAGACTTATACGACGCTGGTAAAATTGAAAAAGAGCAAGCCTATAAATACCAGGGCATTCTGCGGGCCATGATCGAGAAAGGACTGAAAGAGTGCAAAGGCACAGCATGTGAGCGCTGGAAAATCATCGAAGAATACACACCGGTACGGCTGGAGTACTTCGAGACGGTCAAAGGCTTTTACCCCTGCGACTACTACATGGACAAGTACTATCCCGACTTTGAGGCCAACCCTACGGATTGCGATGTGGTGCGTACCGTATACAGCCGCCTGAAGTTTGCCGAATGCTCCACCGATGACGAACGCATGAAGCAACTGATCCGCATCGGCAATGAAAACTGCCGCCCGGAAGCAGGCAAGGCCGATTCGGCCTACATCTATCTGCGGGAAGCGGAGTATGCCAAAGCCATCGTCGCCTTTGAGAAAGCGATTGAAGAGGAGGAGTCCGTCGAAAAGCAGGCCAAGTACGCCCTCAACAATGCCAAAATCTACGAAGTCCATCTGCGCAACTTCCCCAAAGCCCGGCAGTGGGCGGAGCGCGCCGCAGAAATCCGCGGGGACTGGGGCGAGCCCTATATCCTCATCGGCCGGTTGTATGCCTCAAGCGGCCCGCTTTGTGGCCCTGGACGGGGCTGGGACAGTCAAATCGTCACCTGGCCGGCTATTGATGCCTGGCAGAAGGCCAAACAGGTAGACCCCTCTGTAAGCGAAGAAGCCAACAAATTCATTGGCCGCTACCGGCAGTATATGCCGAACCGGGAAGATGTCTTCATCCGCAACCTCAAAGCGGGTGAATCCTTTTTTGTGCCTTGCTGGATTCAGCGGTCTACGGTCATTCGCACGGCGGATTAAAGAATGGAGGCAGGTTGCTTTTGGAATGGCGTTTCCTGGTGGCTTAGTGCTCAGGTTAAGGTCTATTTTTGAAAGCAGCCTGGCTTTTCTGCTTAAAGAAGGTATTTCGAAACTGATTTATCAGAAAACTTGTTCTTCAAAGTTGTAAAGTTAAGTACAGTAAAAACCACTTAAATGGTCCGTATATGAGCAGTTTAGAAATCAAAGGTGGAATATTAGAGATGATAGCCAATATTGATGATGTCGAATCCCTGGAGGAGCTCAAGAAACTGGTTACTGAATTCATTGGCAACCGGGTCAAATCAGATACAGACTTCTGGGATGAACTCAGCGAAACAGAACAAGCGGAACTGGAGCAAGCCATTACCGAAAGTGCAGACCCTGCTAACCATATCACCCATGATGTTGTAATTCAGAAGTATAGGCAATGGTTAGGGAAATCGTTTGTGCCCTCTGTTAAAGCATGAAAACAAAAATGACAAACACCCACTTTAATCAATGTCAAACATCTCTTTTATCTTATCGAAGTTGACCACTTTACTGTACCCTCTATTCTCTAAAGCATTGTATAATTCTTTGTCTCCTGTCCACAATAAGGCTGAATCCAGATACTCGTTGAGCGCTACAAAAACTAAGTCGTCCATATCGACACCTCTTACCAGAGGCACGGATTTTACATAAAATTCGAAAGGGATTATTTGGTCAGATACAAACTCAATCTTTTCAAAAATAACCAGTAACAGTCTCCTGATTTCGGCTTCCTCCATACCCGATATCTTGATGATCTTAGGAAAATACCTTTCTATCTCAATAGACAAATACTCGGGCGCGTAAAACTTAACCTTGTCGATATTTGATGTAATAATAAACTTCCCTAACGGGCTCTTGCTATTAAGAAGAGCTGAGAATATGATATTGCTATCCAGAACAAAGGACTTTCGCATCATTCTCTAGGGGTTGATTCATACGATATCCTCGAATCCTGGCTTGCCTTTAAAGCGATCCTTGTTCTGCTCCCACCAACCTTTGTTCACCTCCCTTGCCAGTTCATCAATTTGTTCCTGTTTAGCCTTGCTTTTGCCTACTAGGTCAATATAAGTAAAGTACTTTAGAATCTGTTGGATATCTTCCAAGCTGGAATCTACAGGTAATTTTATCGTTATCTCCTTTGAATTACTTTCTATTGTTACGGCCATTAGTAAGCGTTTTAATCCACATTTTAACATTTATCCCGAGGGATTAGTTCTTACCCTCAAAACATTGCTTCCCCCATAAGCCATCGTTGTCTTAGAGATCAGCAGTAGGCACCAACAAGACTCCTGACTGGGAGTACTGTACCATAATAACCTGCATAAACCTTTAATACAACTCCACCCCACGCTCCTCCGAAATGTGCAGCGCCCGCACTTCCGTAGCCCGCTCATCAATATCCACGCTGCTGTTCTCCAGCCGGAGTACACCGCGCGGGCAGACCGCCGAGCAGACCCCGCAGCCTACACAAGACGACCGTACGATATCCTGCCCCCGTTGCGCATACCAGCGCACATCGATGCCCATTTCACAGTAGGTAGAGCAATTGCCGCAGGAGATGCACTGCCCGCCGTTGGTGGTGATGCGGAAGCGAGATTTGAACCGCTGCACCAAGCCCAGATAGGCAGCCAACGGGCAGCCAAACCGGCACCATACCCGGTTGCCCATGAGGGGGTAAAACCCAGTGCCCACCACGCCTGCAAATGCTGACCCAATCAGGAAGCCATACCACTGACGGGTCTCTCCGCTGCTGAGAAAGAAAAACTGCTCGCTTTCCGTTGCCCAGTGGTAGCCTGAGATACCGATGAGCAGGACGGTAACGCCCAGCCCCATATACATGCCCGTAGCACCGATGTCCACGCCTCCTTTCCGCCAGCGGTACCAGGCGTAGCCCATGGCGCCGGCTAAAGTGAATATCATAAGCAGCAGGAAGTTGCCCCGGCTGAACCATACTTCATTTTTGGGCAGGTAGGAATAAAGCACGCCCATGGTCATGATTACCGCAAAGACCAGAACCGCGTGGATAATCCAACGCTCGTATTGCCAGGCGCGCAGGCTTTTGTCAGACAACTGCCGGTAAGGATCGCCCACCGTCTCGGCCAGGCCTCCACAGCCGCACACCCAGGAACAGTACCAGCGCTTACCGTAAAAATAGGTGATGATGGGCACGCCCAGTACAATCAGCGCAATGCCCCAACCCAGCATAAAAATGCCCAGCCCCCCGCTGTTGATGAGGTTGTCCAGGTTCCAGTCGAAAAAGAAGGTGTAGTTGAGCGGCCAGATGTTCTTAAAGTCGTAATACGGATAGTTGAGGCGCACTAATATTTCCGGAATCAGAAACGCAAAGGCCGTCTGAAAAAACATCACCGATGCCGTACGGATTTGCTGATATTTGTTGTGCATGTACTTGGCAAACATACGCACGCCCATGACCAGGATGACCAAAGTGTACAACATACCGTAGAGAAACCACTGACTGGCTTCTCCCCCATTCAAAGTGTAGCTCAGCGGGTCTGCCAGAAGCATCCAGCTCGTGATGTGCTGAGGCGACCAGTACAGCAGCACATAAAAAGCGATGAGGTACAAGCCCGCCCCTACGCCCAGCCAGCCCGTAATGTCCGGTGCTGCAGACTTAGCCGGGGTGCGCCAGGCAGAACGCTGCACCCAAAATACCAGCCCGGTGATCAACAGCCCGATCAGTACCGTGATGCCCGGCCAGAAGTAGTCCTTGCCCATGTAGTAAATGCCGTACACCAGCACACCCAAAATAGTAGCGCCAAGGAAAAAGCCACGCACACTCAGGCGCAAACCCCGGGTGAGGCTGCGGTGGTAAAGATGGTCGTGCTTAATGCCGGGAATGAGATTGAACTTAGGCAGTATGTACAGCAGCCCGCCCAGTATCCCCAGCCCAACGGTCAGCCACCAAAACAGTACCGGCTGAGCGGAAACGGGCCCAGTACTGGCTTTTTTCACCACCGGCAGGAGGTAGTTTTTGGCTTTCCAGGAAGGCAGCTCGTAATCGGCACGGTTGCCATCTGCCGGGAAGTTGGCTGGGGGCGTAGCTTTGAGGCTGGCCCCTGCTTCCCGGAACAAATCTTCCACCACCGGCACAAAGCTGAAACTTGATGCATAGTTGTTGCCCAGAATGCCTTCCTCTTTAGCGGCCGCAACGATGGCATCCACGTGATACGTATTGTCAATGGCATTGCTCAGCCGCGCCTCCGACAGCTCGTATTTTTCCAACCCCAGGGTTGCAGTAAACAACAGTAATGCCGCCGCAAATAGTGCCAGTCCGATTTTTTGTAAAGTATGCATGGATGATTATTGATCGGTTTGAAATAAAAAGTACTAAGCCCGCCCCCGAAGGAAAGCCAGAGCCCGGGACAGCCCCCGCTTTTGCCGCAGCTTCAGGTGCCGGCCCGTCTGCTGATTGTACTGCGCCACCACTTCGCGCTCAAACTGTTGGTAAAACTCGGGGTCGAAATTGGCCAGCCCGAGGTGTTGGAGGACCGCTTCAACGGATGCTTTTTGCGCCAGCCAGCGCTCACAGACTTCGTGGCGGTACCGCACGCCCATCAGGTTGAAGCCGACCACCTCCTGCGTGTTTTGGTCGTAGACAATGCGGATGCTCTTGCGCCCATCGGCATGCTCCCAGTAGACCGAGGCGTAGTGGTCTGGCATTCGACCGCTCACATCGCCATACACCTGGTATTCGATATCCATAAACTTGGCGGAGTTGAACCAGATGCCTGGGTCGTATTCTGTAGGCCGCCCGCTGATAGTATGCGCCACGGTCTCCCCCATCATGCGCCCCGTGTACCAAACAGCTTCGATAGGGCGGCGGCCAGGCTTGGGGTGGCGTATCTGTGCGCAGTCGCCGATAGCGTAGACATCCGGCAGATTGGTCTGCAGGTAGTCGTCAACTAAAATGCCTTTGTCGGTTTCCAGAGCTGTTTCTTTCAGCCAGCTGATGCTGGGATGTACGCCCGCCGTAAGGCCCACATAGCCGCAATCAATCCGTTCCCCCGCACCGGTGATCACCGCACAAGCCCTCCCTTCCCCATCGTCCACGATCTCCTTCAGCTCGGTGGACAGGCGCAGGTCGAGGCCGTGCTCCCGGATGTGGCGGGTCACCATTTCGGACTCTTCCCTGGGCAGCACAGCATTCCAATAGGCCGATTCTCTTACCAAAAAGGTGACCGGAATGTGGCGGGAGTGGAACATCTCTGCCATTTCGATGCCAATCAGCCCGCCGCCCACGATGACGGCGCGTTTCAATCCCTCGCTATGCGCTTCCATGTATTCCAAATCCTGATAGCTGTACAGCCCCCGCACGCCCTGCAAGTCCTGCCCCGGCCAGCCAAACTTGTTAGGCGTGGAGCCAAGGGCAAGGATGAGCTTGTCATATCCCAACTGATCGCCCTCGCGGAAATGCAGCTGTTTTTGCTCAAAATCGATCTGCTCCACGTATCCCCGCTTCAGGTCGATGCGATTTTTCTCCCAAAACCAGTCTTCGTAGGGTTTGATGTCCTCGTACCGCATATGTCCCATGTAGACATACATCAGTGCCGTGCGGGAAAAGAAGTGATCGGTTTCTGCCGAGATCACCGTTATTTGATGGTCGGTCAGCTTCCGTAAAAAACGGGCAGCGGTAATGCCGCTAATGCCGTTGCCGAGGATGGCGATATGCATAAGTGGTACAGTATTTAAAACACATTAGATTCAAATATAAGCAGACCGAAGGGAAAAAGGCAGACTGTACTGGATTGATGTCTTTACGGGGACAGATCAAAACTGCATTGTCGGCGATGAAAATTTTCTTTTCCTATATTGGCAGGCAAAAAACAAATCATGCGGTTACCCTCTACCCTTTTCCTGGGCTTGTTGCTGCTCAGCATCGGCTTATTGCAAAGCTGTTCTTCCCTCTCTCCGACTTCCAGCGCCAGTAAAATCCCGGTCTACGCCTGGGATGGCGGGCTGAATGACAAAACCGACGATGAAGTGCTGAAAACCCTGAGCGACTGGAAAGCCAAAGGGGTGGACACCCTCATGTACAACGGCGGACAGGACCCCGCTGACTATGCGCGCATTGGAAAACTGGCGGAAGCCGCTGGCCTTGGGCTCCACGCCTGGATCCCCACGATGGTACAAAAGCCCCGCCCCGAACTGAAGCCGGAATGGTACGCTGTCAACCGGGCCGGGGAGTCGGCTTATGACAAGCCTGCTTATGTGCCGTACTATACTTTCCTGTGCCCGAATGAACCCGGCGTATACCAATTTCTGGAGGAGTTGTATACGAGCGTCGCTGAAGTGGAGCAGGTAGCTGCGGTACACCTCGACTACATCCGCTTCCCGGACGTCATCCTGGCACGCGGGCTGTGGGACAAGTACGGCCTGGTGATGGACAAAGAGTACCCCAAGTACGATTATTGCTACTGCGACCGCTGTACCTCAGGCTTCGAGGAGCAAAGCGGCATTGATATTAAATCCGTGGAAGACCCCACACAGGTACAAGCCTGGAAGCAGTACCGTTACGATCTGATTACGAATATCGTCAACCGGCTGGCCGAGCAGGTACACGCTCAAGACAAGCGCATCAACGCTGCCGTCTTTCCGGGACCACACTCTGTGGCCAAGCGCATCGTGCGGCAGGAATGGGACCAATGGGACCTTGATCAGGTCTTCCCCATGCTCTACAATGATTTTTACCTGGAAGATGTGGAATGGATCGGCGAGATGACAGCAGAGGGTGTGGAAGCACTTGACGGCCGGGCTTCGCTTATCAGCGGTTTGTTCATCTGCCCGGACCCGAAGAGCAAGGCCCGGCAGCCGGACCCGGAAAACCACGGGCTGATCCCGGAGGAGTTGGGAGCGGCAGTGCAGGTCTCTATGGATAACGGCGCAGCGGGCATCTGCCTGTTTACTCCCGGACGGATGACGAAAAAGCACTGGCGGGCGCTGCGGCGGGCGATTTACCGGTAAGGAAACTGTAACGTTGGAGACTAGTGGTCTGTCAAGGCTAAAACTAGGGGTTGCCTGCGGCGACTTTTGAGGCTACTCTTCGTTGGATAACCCCTTACGTAGCGCTGCTATGCGCGGGAACATCCGCCTTGATTAGCCTCAAAATTCGCTCCCATTCAACCCATAAATTAACACTTGACAGACCACTAGGCAAGTGAGGTTATCATTGTGCGCATAACAAATTGCACTTTTTGAATAGCCTGGCAGCATTTGCTGTTTGCCTCTCCTGGATAAGCTGGAGCAGAGCGGGAAGCTCTACCCCAGCAAAAGAAGCTAATTTTGTTTAATCCACTGAACACTTTTTAGCATTTCTGTTTAATCGGCTAAACAAAATCAGATACCGCAATCGGAACGCTGCGGGAAACCTTTTTCTACAATCAACTCCATGCCCTCACGCATCAGGGCGCTGCACCGGCTCAGCTGTTACTGCCCAAAAAGGGGGGACTTCCTGTTCGCTTTGCCCGGGCAGGAATAAGGGTTTGAAATCGGCGGCCCCAACAAAGAGGCCAAACAAATCGGCACTGCCCCTCATCATTACGTAGTTGTCGATTCTGCTGCCACCGCTCAACCACAGCGCATCCCGCTTTGGATGTTTGGGCTGCTGTACTAAGAGAGGATCTAACTTGCCTTCTCCTTACCAGAGCGGTTTTGGTATGTATTCCAACAGGAGTCATTGCTATAATTTCGGCTTCTGAATGCCCATCTCATCTCCATAAAGCAGGGGTGCTCCGGGCCCGACTATGCCCGTTCTTAAATGTCAGAAAGGTTACAAATCATAGAAAAGCGGCAAACAAACTGTACATTCTTAAAAACAGTAACTACCACCCTGACCCAAAATCCAATTTTTACTTTAGCTTTGCTGCGCTAGTAATTGGTGGCGGGAAAGCCCGTTGCCATGATTTTATTTCAGAATATTAACTAAATCCTTTTTTAGGTATGAGAGCAGCTATACTCTTTATTCTCGCATTATTTATGCTGCAGGCGACTGAAACGACTGCGCAGGTCTTCTTCGAGCAAGACTTTGAAAATGGCATTGAGCCTATGACACTGATCGATGTGGATGGCCTTACGCCACACCCTAATGTTGCCGCCTACCCAGATGCATGGAATGCGGCCAACCCTGCATTCGGCAATGGTACAAACGTAGCCGTTTCAAACTCTTGGTACTCTCCGGCTGGGGCAGCAGACGATTGGATGATTACACCAGCTATTGAAATCACCAATGAAAACACCGTTGTGAGCTGGTCCGCAAAAGCACAGGACGCCAGTTTTCCGGATGGGTATGAGGTTCTCGTATCTACAACTGGAAATGAAGTGGCTGACTTTACTGATGTTATTTTCAGTACTGCGGCTGAGGTGACCGAATTTACTGAACGTAGCGCAGCGCTTGGTGACTACGTGGGTCAAACTATTTACATCGCTTGGCGAAATAACTCCAACGACCAATTCTTACTGCTGGTGGATGACATCAAAGTTGAAGCGATACAAGCCCTGGCTGTAAGTGCTACTGCATTTTCAACAACTCAGTACCATCAAATTCTCGACGATGTCGAAATCATCACCACTATTACCAATGATGGTGCGAATACCATCAACACATTGGATGTTACATGGACAGATGGCACAAGCACTTACACTGACAACCTCACCGACCTTGGTTTGGGTAACGGTCAGTCTATTGATTATGCGCACAGTACAACTTTCATGCCTACAGCGGCTATCACTTACGATATTCAAGTTACCGTTTCCAATCCTAACGGTGAAACAGATGATGAAACAGATAACGTAGTTGATGGAAGGATTTCTGCTGTTTCTGTGGTTCCGGTAAAGCGGATGGTTCTCGAAGAAGGTACAGGTAGCTGGTGTGGTTGGTGCCCCCGCGGATTTGTTGCCATGGAAGACCTGATTGCTCAATACCCTGAGACCTTTATCGGTATTGCCGTTCACAATGGTGACCCTATGGCTTTTGCTGAGTATGACAACAATATAGGGCTTTCCGGGTACCCAAGCTGTAATGCAGACCGGGTATTATTGGACGTTGGCGTCTCTACTGCAGATTTCCAGTCTTACTACAACCAATTAACACAGCGGGTTTCTCCTGCATCAGTTGATGCGACAGCTGCTTTTGACCCTGCGACCGGAGAGGTAACAATCGAAGCAAAAGCAACCTTCCGCACGTTAATCGACGATTTGGACATGCGTATGAATGTAGTCATTTTGGAAGATAGCATTCAGGGAAGCGGCAGTGGATACAACCAAGCCAACTTTTACAGCTTCCAGTCACAGAATATCCCTCTCGTAGGTGCTGGATTGGACTGGCAAGCTGCTCCGAACCCTATTCTTGCAGGCGATATGTACTACAATCATGTAGCACGTGCAATCATTGGTGGCTACTTTGGAGAGAATGTCTTCCCGGATAATGTAACAGCAGACCAGGAAGTAACTCAAACGTACACTTACACAGTACCCGCTAGTTACAACCCAGAGCTAATGTCGGCAGTAGTGATGCTCATAGACGGCAACACAGGCGCGATCGTCAACGCAGGCAAAGCGCACTTCGATATCCTGTCCAGTACTCAGCCTGAACTGGCTAACGAGCGGTTGGACATTTTCCCTAACCCTGCAACGGACATCGTTAATATTGCCCTTAACCTTGATGGTGCTACCTCCGTAGACCTGACGGTGTTCAATGCAATGGGGCAAACCGTTGCAACCCAATACCTGGGCACCCTGAACGGAGAAGTATCTGTTCCTTTTGATGCCTCCAGGCTGACTTCAGGCGCCTATACGTTCCGGATCAACCTCGGCAATCAGGTAGCAGTTAAGCAGGTCATTGTAGAATAAGCTATCGAACTTAAGCCGGGCTGGCATTTGTTTCCCCGGATGGTTCACGGTCAGGTCAGTACCCCAAATTGGAGTGCTGACCTGACTTTATTTCGTCGCAGCCACTACTTTAAAGTTTATTTAGCACTTGAGATGTTGATATTTCTATAATTTATTCGGACTTTTGTTTAATAAAATTAGAATCCATGAAGCAAACTATACTCCTTTTTGTATTTATCCTTTCCACTGCACTTGTGACTGAAGCACAGGTTTCTTTGGTTTTCACTCCGCAAACCATTGAAAAAGAAGGCATAGCTGATCCCAACGATCTCTTTATGGAAATTGTCGGTAAAGCCTATGTTGTTAATGAAGGAGACGAACCTGTCTCTATCCAATGGGTTAGAAACCCTGACATTCTTGAAGAGTGGGAAACCATGATCTGTGACAATAACCAGTGCTATCCTGCTCAGGTATCCTCCAACATCATGGAAGACCTTGGGCTTAATGCACCTATTACACTTAACCCCGGAGACACAACGAACATTGATGTCCATTTACGCCCCAGAGGTGTAGCGGGTGAAGGCACCGTCATTATGGAGGTTTACGACCTTGCCAATCCTGATGAGGTGGCAGTATCAGCTGATTTTAATTTTACAGCTTCGCTGCCAAGCAGCACCAACGATCTCAACACAACCCCACTCACCGTCTTCCCCAACCCTACCGCTGACTACTTCAACATCCGCGGTGGCAATGGCGTAGACCGGGTGGTACTGTACAATGTGTTGGGCCGTGAGATGCGCAGCTTCAACGTAGCGCCCGGGCAGCGGTACTACATCGGTGACCTGCCAAATGGTCTGTACCTGGCTAGCATGGTGGACAACAACAAGGGCATCGTGAAGACGTTGCGCCTGAAGAAAAGCTCCGTGCGTCCGTAAATTTTACAGACTTACCAGCTTAAAAAGCCTCTGTGGATTGCCGCAGAGGCTTTTTTAGTTAATATCCCTATTAGGTGGGTGTTTATTTCATCAGTCGCTGCGCTCATGTACCACAGCCACCTAATTTTAAACTCAATAAGTTAGGGCACTCTGCCCGCCTTCGCACAGCTATGGCGGACGGAGTAAAAGACTGCCCTAACTGTCTAGCAAACATTAGGTGGGTGTTTATTTCATCAGTCGCTGCGCTCGTGTACCACAACCACCTAATTTTAAACTCAATAAGTTAAGGCGTTCTGCCCGCCTTCGCAAGGCTACGGCGGACGGAGTAAAAGACCACCCTAACTGGCATTACGCCGGAAACTCCACATAATTCCGTGGCGTCTCATACAGGCGCACGCCGATGTCATACTTCTCATCCAGGTGCTCGCGCAGGATTTGCCAGATCACGTAACAGATATTTTCGGCAGTAGGATTGAGGTTTTTGAACTCCTCCGTATCCAGGTTCAGGTTTTTATGGTCGAAGCGCCGCTCGATTTGCTCTTTGATGATGTCTTTGAGCACTTTCAGGTCGATCAGGTAGCCCGTCACAGGGTCTACTTCTCCGCTTACCTTGACCTCCAGTTCGTAATTATGGCCATGGTAGTTGGGGTTATTGCACAGCCCGAAGACCTCCTGATTCTTCTCATCGCTCCAGTTGGGATTGTACAGCCGGTGGGCGGCATTGAAGTGGGCGCGACGGAAAACAGCTACTCTCATGCTTGATTTGGATTAGATTCGCCTACCACAACAAAAAAGGGCAGGCTTGGTTGGAAAAAGACCGGGAAGTTCTCCGCTATGCAAAGCGAAAAGACACGCAAACCTTTTCAATCCTCCCCAAAAAGCGTAATTTAGCCCGCATTATTAATACGCTGAACAGCAAATACCGTGAGGCATTTTCACACCTTTGAGGTGGACAGCATCAGTGGACAACAGATCGACTTTTCCGACTTTTCGGGAAAGAAAATCATAGTAGTTAATGTTGCTTCGGAATGCGGCTATACCCCGCAGTACCAGCAACTTCAGGAATTATACGACGAATTCAACGATAAACTGGTCGTTATCGGCTTCCCCTGCAACGATTTTGGAGGGCAGGAGCCGGGCAGCGAAGCCGACATTCAGGCTTTCTGCGACCGCAACTACGGGGTGACCTTCCCGATGACCGCCAAAATCGGCATCAAGAAGTCGCCCCACCCCATTTACCAATGGCTGCAGCACAAAGCCGAAAATGGCGTGCTCGACCACGCCGTACAATGGAATTTTCATAAATTCCTGATTGATGAAACCGGGCAGCTCCAAGCCGCCTACCCTTCTTCAGTCAGCCCGTTTGATGACCGTATACTTTCCTGGATAACTTCCTGATCCTCACCTTTTCTGCTCAGCGCTAAATCAGCATAAGGCATGCGCTTTAGCGACATCATAGGGCAGCCCGCAGTAAAAGACCGGCTCCGGCTTATGGCCGGCGGTGGCCGTATGCCCCATGCGCTGCTATTGCTCGGCCCTGAAGGTTCGGGTAAGCTGGCGATGGCGATGGCCTTTGCGCAGTATGTGCTTTGCGCTAATCCCAACGAATCCGATGCGTGCGGGAAATGCCCCAGCTGCATCAAAGCAAGCAAGCTTGTCCATCCTGACCTCCACTTTTCCTACCCTACCGTAGGCAGCAAGATGACCAGTGAGGCCTTTCTGCCGCAGTGGCGGTCTGCTATAGCCGAAAACCCCTACCTCAATGCCAATGAATGGTTGCAGCACATCGGTGCGGAGAACAAACAGGGCAATATCACTAAGGAGGAGTGCGTAAACATCATCCGCAAGCTCAGCCTGAAAACCTTTGAAAGCACCCACAAAGTGCTTATCCTGTGGCTGCCGGAATACCTGGGCAAGGAAGGCAACCGCCTGCTCAAGCTCATCGAGGAGCCGCCCGAGCGTACCCTGTTTGTGCTGGTGGCTGAGCGGCAGGAACTCATTCTGAACACCATCCTCTCCCGCTGCCAGATTGTGAACGTGCGCGCCCTGAGCGACGAAGCCATTCAGCAGGGGCTGGTGCAAAGCGGGGTGGCGGAAGCACAAGCCGCCGGTATCGCCTATCTGGCCAATGGCAACTACAATGAAGCCCTGAAACTGGCTCAACATAACGAAAACGACCACGCCCGGCTATTTTTACAGTGGATGCGCAATGGCTATCAGGGCAACCCCGTTAAAATGGTCAAATGGTCGGAAGACTTTGCCGGGCAAGGCAGAGAAAACCAAAAGCATTTCCTGCAGTACGCCCTGCACTTCCTCCGGGAAATCACCCTGCTCATCGCAGCAGGCCCCGAAGTGAAAGTACGGCTGCAAAACCAGGAATTAGAGTCGGCCAAAAAGATGGCCGGCGTGATGGACCTCGATCAGGCAGAACAGCTGATGCAACTCTTCAGCGACTGCATCTTTGCGGTGGAGCGCAATGCCAACCCCAAAGTGCTCTTCCTCGATGCGTCCATACAAATGAACCATATCCTAAAACGAAAGCAACCGGACACCTACAAGGGCCTGAGCGCCCAGCGGCTGTATTAGCACGCGAGGCGTCCGTTCATATAAATTGATAATTGACATTATGGGATGTACAGGATGTACGACATGCGGAACAGGCACCCCAAACGGCTGCAAAAGCAATGGCGGCTGCGCTACCGGGGGCTGTAACCGGCTTAATACCTACGACTGGCTTTCGAGCATGGACGTCGTGGATACCGACCCTTTCGATATCGTGGAAGTCAGCTTCAAAAACGGTGCGCACAAAGGGTTTTACCGCAATCAGGACCACACCCGCTCTATTACCGGCGATGATGTGGTGGTGGAGACCGGCACCGGGCTCGACGTCGGCAGGATTACCCTGTCGGGAGAGCTGGTGCGCTTGCAGATGAAGAAAAAGAAGACCTCCGAAAAGGATGTCCTCCACAAGATCATCCGCAAAGCCAATGAACGGGACCTGGAGCGCCTGGCAGAAGCCCGGAGCCTCGAAATGACGACCATGGTCCGCGCCCGCGCCATTGCCCGCAACCTAAAGCTGGAGATGAAAATCGGCGATGTGGAATACCAAGGCGATAAGCGCAAGGCCACCTTCTACTACACAGCCGACGGAAGGGTCGATTTCCGGGAGCTCATCCGGCACTATGCCAAGGAGTTCCGGGTGAAGATTGAAATGCGGCAGATTGGTGCCCGACAGGAATCTGCCCGCATTGGCGGACTGGGGTCCTGCGGGCGGGAGCTGTGCTGTTCCACCTGGTTGACGGATTTTAAATCTGTCACCACCGCCGCTGCCCGCTACCAAAACCTGGCGATCAATCAGTCCAAGCTATCCGGCATGTGCGGCCGCCTGAAGTGCTGCCTCAATTATGAACTGGATACCTATCTCGATGCCCTGCAGCAGTTCCCCAAAAACGCTGATAAACTGCAGACGGAAGCAGGTACAGCCATACTCGTTAAGACGGATATCTTCAAAGGGCTCATGTACTATGCCTATCAGAAAGATTCCGGCCGGGGAAAGCTCTACACCCTTGAGGCCAGCCGCGTGAAGGACATCAAAGCCATGAACCGGAAAGGCGAAAAACCCGCTGACCTGGTCAGCCTGCAGGTCATCTTCGAGGCCGATAGTGAGGAAGAGGTCGATATGGGCTTTGAAGACGTAACTGGCGTAATAGAATTACCAGAGGAAAAGCGTTCCAAAAAGCGCCGAAAGAATAAGAAAAAGCCGGGTAACCGGGGCAAAGGCGGCAACAGCACCTCCAGGGGAAGCAACAATAGCCAGGCACAAAACAAGGGCAGCCAGGACAAAGGCAGCAACAGCTCCGGCAAGAAGGGCGATGATAAAGGCAGCCAGGATAATAAAAAAGGCGATGGCAAGAGCCGTTCACGCAACCGCCGCCGCAAAGGCGGACGAGGCCGTGGCAATAACAACAATAACGGGAACAAGGGGGATGGTGATAAGTCCTAAGGCTGGTATAGGCTGAACTTGTGCCCGTACATTTACAAATTTTACAAACCATTGATGGGGTTGACGCTTTTTTGATCAACCCTTCAGGGTTACCTTTGGTATTCATTGATAAAAAACGACGCCATGAAATACGATGTTACCGTAATCGGCTCCGGGCCGGGCGGTTATGTGGCAGCCATCCGGGCTGCACAGTTAGGGAAAAAGACAGCTATCATCGAGCGCTACAACAGCCTCGGTGGCACCTGCCTCAATGTAGGGTGTATCCCTTCCAAGGCCCTGCTCGACTCCTCTGAGCACTACCACAATGCCAGGGAAAAATTTGAGCAGCACGGCATTGAGCTCAAGAGCCTCAAGGTCAATATGCCGCAAATGATCAACCGCAAAAATGAAGTGGTTGCCCAAACGGTCAAAGGCGTGGAGTTTCTGATGAAAAAGAACAAAATCGACGTCTACCACGGGCATGGCTCTTTTGTGGATAAGCATACCGTAAGCATTGCTAAAGAAGATGGCTCCAGTGAGGAAATCACCTCGGACAAGATCATCATCGCAACGGGCTCCAAGCCCATCGTACCAGCCGCTTTCAACTATGACAAAGAGCGGGTCATTACCTCTACCGAAGCCCTCAATATCGATGAAGTGCCTAAGCGCATGGTACTCGTAGGCGGTGGCGTCATCGGGCTGGAGCTGGGCTCTGTTTTTGCCCGCCTGGGCACTGAAGTGGAAGTCGTGGAGTTCATGGACCGCATCCTGCCCACTATGGACAAGGACTGCGGCAAGGAGCTGATGCGCGCGCTGAAAAAAATCGGCGTAAAATTCCACCTCAAGCATAAGGTGAGCGACGTCAAAGTCAACAAAAAGAGCGTAACCGTAACGGTGGAGAAGCGGGACGCTGAAGAAACCTTCACCATCAACGCGGACTACTGCCTGGTAGCTATTGGCCGCCATGCTTATACCGACAAGCTGGGGCTCGAAAACGTAGGTATCCAAACCGACGATCGTGGCCGTATCGAGGTAGATGCCCACCTGAAGACCAACGTAGACAACATCTACGCCATTGGTGATGTCATCCGCGGGGCCATGCTTGCCCACAAAGCTGAAGAGGAAGGCGTATTCGTCGCCGAAGTCATTGCCGGTGAAAAGCCGCACATCGACTACAACCTCATCCCGGGTGTGGTCTATACCTGGCCGGAGGTAGCAAGCGTTGGGCAGACTGAAGAACAGCTCAAGGAAGCAGGCATCCCCTACAAGTCCGGCAAATTCCCATTCAAGGCACTGGGACGGGCACGGGCAAGCACCGACACCGAGGGCATGGTGAAAATCCTAGCCCACAAGGAGACCGATGAGGTTCTTGGCGTGCATATGGTCGGCCCACGTACCGCCGATATGATTGCCGAAGCGGTGACGGCTATGGAATTCCGGGCTTCCGCTGAGGATATCGCACGGATGAGCCACGCGCACCCCACTTACACCGAAGCGACTAAGGAAGCGGCACTGGCAGCTACGGCTGACCGGGCGTTGCATGTATAAATCCTTTCGATCAGATACCGGGAGCGGGATCAGGCATAACGCGCCTGTTCCCGCTTTTCTTTTGGCAGGGCCTGAAAGCCTGGAGCATTCATAACAAATTGCACTTTTTGTGTAGCCTGGCAGCATTTGCTGTTTGCCTCTTGGATAAGCTGGAGCAGAGCGGGAAGCTCTACCTCCGCAGGCACAGTCTTTAGCCTATGCCTAAACCCCAACCTCAGTTCATCTGTTAGACAGTCATCTAATCAATAAGACCATGATCGATATACAGGAGGCCACACAGCTGGTCCTCAGCCGAAAACGGGATTTTGGTACAGAAAAGCTGCCCCTTGAGCAATGCAGTGGGCGCGTGCTGCGGCAAGATATCCGTGCCGACCGCGACTTCCCCCCCTTCACCCGGGTTACGATGGACGGCATTGCCATTCAATGGGCCGCGTATGAAAAGGGGCAACGCCGCTTCCCTGTGGAGGGTATACAGGCTGCCGGCAGCCCGCAGCTGACGCTAATGGATGCAGGTAGTTGCCTGGAAGTGATGACCGGGGCCACCTTACCGCACAGCACAGACACGGTCATCCGCTACGAAGACCTTCAAATTGAAGAAGGGCAGGCGCAAATCATACCGGACGCCAACGTCAAAGCGTACCAAAATGCGCACGGGCAGGGTACCGACCGTCAGGCAGGCGATCTTATTGTAGCCTCTGGTGCCGTGCTATCTCCGGCCGAGATTGGCGTTGCGGCCACGGTAGGGCTGCCTGAGCTGGAAGTCGCCCGTATGCCCAAAGCCGTAATTGTCTCCACCGGAGATGAACTGGTACCTGTAGCGAGCACGCCCGAGCCCCACCAGATCCGGACCTCCAACTCCCACACCATACAGATGGCCTTGTCCCGCTGGGGTGTCCCCGCAGACCGCCTGCACATTGACGATGAGCTGGAAGCCACCAAGACAGCACTGGGAAACTGCATCCAAAATTACGACATCATTCTGCTGAGCGGTGGCGTTTCCAAAGGCAAGTACGATTATGTGCCGGCCGCATTGGAAGCGCTTGGCGCGAAGAAGCATTTCCACAAGGTGAAACAGCGCCCCGGCAAGCCGTTCTGGTTTGGGGAAGTGGAAGGGCAATGCACCATTTTTGCACTACCGGGCAACCCCGTTTCCTCCTTCATGTGCACACAGCGCTACGTACGCCCCTGGCTGCGCGTCAGTCTGGGACTGGAGCCGATGGGCTATGCCCACGCTGTGCTGGCCAAAGACTTCCACTTCAAGCCCGACCTGACGTACTTCCTGCAGGTCAAAACGCACTACGATACCGCTACCGGCCGCCTCATGGCTCACCCCGTGGAAGGCCGTGGCTCCGGCGATCTGGCCAACCTCGCGGACGCCGATGCCTTCCTGGAATTGCCCCGCGGGCGCAATGACTTTGCCGCCGGGGAAGTCTTCCCACTCCTTTTTTACCGTTAAACCAAGACCACAATGAGCACATTTACGCACCTTGATGCCGAAGGCAATCCCAATATGGTGGACGTTGGCACAAAAAAAGTCAGTCGCCGCACCGCCCGCGCCCGTTCCATAGTCGTGCTGGGCGATGAGATCATGGATCAGCTGGAGGGGCAGGAACTGCATACGAAGAAAGGGCCTGTGTTTCAGACCGCTGTCCTGGCCGGCATTATGGCCTCCAAAAAAACCGGAGAGCTTATCCCCCTCTGCCATCCGCTGGGGCTGGACAACTGCGAGGTCCACATACAGGTGAATGAGCAGCGCGAAGTGGTCATTGACTGCACAGCCCGCATCACCGCAAAGACAGGCGTGGAGATGGAAGCCCTGACTGGCGCTACCGTAGCCGCCCTCACGGTATATGACATGTGCAAGGCTTTCTCCCATGATATTGTGATTAAAGAGACCAAGCTCATGGAAAAGACCGGCGGCAAGCGGGATTTTAAGCGCCCCGGGTAATTGGGGTTTGCCACGCTTTTACTACATTGAGCATTGCGAATTTTGAAACCGGCAGTTTACAAACCTCTATGTCATGGCCAATTCAGAGAAGAAGCACCAAAAACACACCAAGCTTGCCCGCCCGGCAATCGGGGAATTCCATCGCAATGAGTGGGCTATACTGGGCACGCCCTGTGGCAACATTCAGCAGCTGGCCTATGCCATTATCGACCGGTTGAGCGAAGTCTACAACGTAGGGTATGTCGACGCCGACCATGCCCACGGCGACGATGAGCCCTCCTACGACGGGGCGATGGCGCACGGTGCCTGCCTGAATTATACAGACAAAATCCACTATCACCGCTTTGATCAGAAAGCGGAGCTGGGCACCCATCAGTTCCGGTGGCGCTTCAACGATCAGGATGCGGTCATCGTCAATGGCAACCACTTCAAAGCCAAACGGCAGATTGTGGTCATTGACCCCCGAAAAGAAGATTCGCTTCGGCGCAAACTCGACCGGCTGACTGATGTAAGGCTGGTGCTGCTGGCAGAGGGCGTCAAGGAGCCCTATCCCTGGCTGCGGGAAGCGCTGGAAGGCTTCAGCAACATACCGCAAATGAAGCTGGAGGACCATGCCGGTATCCCGCTTTTTGTAGAAAAAGAGCTCAATGCCTCTGCCCCGCCCCTGTACGGGCTGGTGCTGGCAGGTGGTAAAAGCGAGCGCATGGGTGAAGACAAGGGCCTGATTGAGTACCACGGCCGCCCACAACGCGACCACGTTGCCGACCTTATCGGGCATTACTGCAAGGAAACCTTTCTGTCCTGCCGCCCCGATCAGGCCGAAGCCTTGAAAAATCCCCTTACCGACACCTTCACCGGGCTGGGGCCCTTTGGTGGCATACTCTCTGCCTTCCGGCAAAATCCGGATGCAGCATGGCTGGTGGTCGCCTGTGACCTGCCCCTGTTGGATGACGCCACGCTTTCCCAACTGGTCGGCTACCGCAATGTATCCAAAGCAGCTACCGCATTCAACAGCCCGGTTACCGAGTTTCCGGAGCCCCTGATCACGATATGGGAGCCCCGCGCCTATCCCATTTTGCTGCAATTCCTGGCCCAGGGCTACTCCTGCCCGCGCAAGGTCCTCATCAATTCCAATGTAGAACTGCTGAATGCCGAAAACCCGGAGGCGCTGAGGAATGTCAACAGCCCGGAAGAGCGGGAGGAAGTCCTGAACATCATCAAAGAAAAGACCGCATAGATGGACAGCGGATTCGGACAAACCCTGTTGCTCACCTTTCAGTTGGCGGCGGTCACAACCGTGCTGCTGCTGTTCATAGGGGTGCCGCTTGCTTTTTTGCTATCCCGTACCCAAAGCCGTTTCAAACCTATTTTGGAAGCCCTCATCAGTATGCCGCTGGTGCTGCCGCCTACGGTCCTTGGCTTTTACCTGCTGCTCGCTTTCAGCCCGCGCTCGGCGCTGGGCAACTGGCTGGTGGAAACGGCCAATATCCGCCTGGTCTTTTCCTTTGCCGGGCTGGTCATAGGCTCGCTGATCTACAGCCTGCCCTTCATGGTGCAGCCCATTCAGTCGGGGTTCGAAAGCCTGCCAAAGCACTTGCGGGAAGCCTCTTACAGCCTCGGTAAGTCGGTCTGGCAAACTCTGCTGCGGGTGGAGTTGCCGAATATCAAGCCGGCAGTACTGACCGGCATTGTGCTCGCTTTTGCACACACCGTAGGTGAATTTGGCGTCATCCTGATGATCGGCGGCAACATCCCCGGAGAGACCCGGGTCGCCTCCATCGCCATTTACGATGAAGTGGAAGCACTGAACTACGGTATGGCCAATCAGTACGCGCTGGTGCTGGTGCTATTTGCCTTTACCATCCTGGCCCTTGTTTATACCATCAACCGCCGAATGCTCCGAACGGCATAGCTTATGATTCAGACCTCACTGCGCAAAGCCCTGCACGCGGCCACAGGCCCCATGACATTGGATATCCAACTGGATATTCTGACTGGGGAATTTCTGGCCATCACCGGAGCTTCGGGGAGTGGAAAAACCACCCTGCTGCGCCTCCTGGCAGGGCTGGAAAAGCCCGAGGAGGGACGCATTCTGGTGGATGATACGGTCTGGCTGGACTCCGCCCGGGGTATCCAACTGCCTATACAAGAGCGGAAAGTTGGCTTGGTTTTTCAGGAATACGCCCTCTTTCCCAACATGACAGTACGCGAAAACCTGGAATACGGGCTGGGCAAAGGACAATCGAAAGTCATCATCGATGAGCTGATCGGCATCACAGAACTGGAGCAATTGCTCGACCGTTATCCGGCCAAATTATCAGGTGGGCAACAACAACGGGTCGCCCTGGCCCGGGCGCTGGTCCGCCGTCCCAAGCTCCTCTTACTGGACGAACCGCTTTCCGCCCTGGATAACCGTATGCGGGAGCGGCTGCAGAACTACATCCTGCAGGTCCATCAGGCCTTCTCCCTCACCACGCTGCTCGTCAGCCATGACCACCGGGAGATTTTTAAACTTGCCGACCGGGTTATCTCTCTCAGGCAGGGCAAGATTTCTCAGCCCGACCTGCCGGAAACCGTTCGGTATGCGAATGTTAGCGATGGAACGTTCAGGCTGAGCGGAGAAGTACTGCAACTGGAAGAGGCCGGCAGTGGATTTTCCGTCAGCGTTCTTATTGGCACTAATGTCTTGCGCGTCCCGGCAACGATGGAGGACCTGCGGCGCCTGCAGCCCGGTGACCGGGTAGAGGTACTCGTCGACGCGCAGCATGCAATGTTAATCAAAGCCTGATAGGCCCATTCTTCTGTTTGAAAAACCACCTCGCATCGTTTTATTTTTCCATATAAAAAATCTACATTTGTGGAGCATACAATCAGCAAGCGAGCCCAGGCAATTGTAACTTTTGCAATGCTCAGCCGTAATTAGTCTATCCATCGCCGCTACTCTTACAAAATAAACCACGCCCCATTCCAAGCCTACAAGACGCTGGTAGTGTAACTGGTGAAGCAGCGCTACCAAAAAACAGGTGACTTCCCCCCGTTACCCCCTGTACCGTAATTCCATTAACTAACTACTTTGCTAAAGTAAGCGGATCACCTATGCAAAGAATTCAAACTCCCAACCCCAACCGGTTTCTTCCCCTTCTGCATGTTGCCGGCCTTAGCAAAGGCACAACACTTTTCAACACTATGAAACATTTTTTCTCTTTAAAAGCACTAATCATGGGTGCCTTTTTGGTGGCTGTTTTGCAGCTACAGGCACAGGAAGCAAACCGCAAAGAAGCAACACCCGAAGAAGCACTTACCGTCCACAATTATGCGCCCTGGGAAGTGGGGCTGTTTGCCGGGGCGGCGAATGCTTACGGCGATCTTGTCGACACCCGTTTTATTCAATTCAACCGTACTAACCTGGCTTACGGCGGCTTCATCCGTTACAATGCCAGCCGCAATCTGAGTATCCGCGCCAGCTACCTTCGCGGCAAGCTGGAAGGGTCTGATATGGATTCTGAAGAGCTTGCGCAGCGCGGGCTCAGCTTTGAGTCCACGATCAACGAAATTGCAGTCGTCGGGCAGTGGGATTTCTGGGGCCACAAACGGTACGGTGACCGGGGCGGGTTCAGCCGGACCATCTCGCCCTATGCCTTCGCCGGGTTTGGCGTGGGCATGACAGACCTTACCACCGATTATTCCAGCGTCATGGGAGATCCGGCTATGGAAGAAAAGGCAGCACGGGACCAGCAAAACACGACGAACACACAGGTAGCCTTTCCCCTTGGCGTGGGCGTCAATATGGACCTAAGCGAACGTTTGCTGTTCTCCTTCGAGTTTGGCTTCCGCCCTGTCTTCAACGACTACCTCGACGGCGTAAGTGCTACTGGCAACCCCAACCGCAACGACTGGTATAGCATGGCTGGTGCCAGTATTGCATACCGTATGACCGGACAGGACAAGGACAGCGATGGCTTTCCGGACCACAAAGACCCCTGCCCCGATAGCTGGGGCTCTGAAGAAAATCTGGGGTGCCCGGACAGCGATGGAGATGGCATTGCCGACCGCCTTGATGATTGCCCGGATATGGAAGGCCCCGGAGCAACAAAAGGATGTCCGGATATGGACGAAGACGGCGTTCCTGATCATGAAGACGAGTGCCCAAGAATCCCTGGCTCCAAAGCCACCAATGGTTGTGCCGATTCCGATGGAGATGGCATACTGGATTCCGTGGATGACTGCCCGACCATTGCTGGTGTAGCAGAGTTCAATGGCTGCCGGGATACCGATAGGGATGGTCTCCCGGATTCCAAAGACCGCTGCCCGTATGAAAAAGGAGCTCTAAAAGATGATGGCTGCCCTCCACCACCCGATCCCAACGACCCTACGGTAGACAGTGACGGAGATGGTGTACCCAACGTCGAAGACGACTGCCCATTCCTGCCCGGCGATCCGAATCTAAATGGCTGCAAGGATATCGACAAAGACGGCATTGCTGATCAGCACGACCAATGCCCCTACGAGAAAGGCACGCCCGAGCACAAAGGCTGCCCGGCCCCCAATGATACCAACCTGGACTCGGATGGCGATGGTATTCCCAATGCTGAAGACCAATGCCCGAGTATTCCTGGCACCAAAGCCTTCCATGGCTGCCGCGACAGCGATGGAGATGGGATTGGGGACGACAAAGACAAATGCCCGGATGAGGCAGGGCTGTCAAAGTACGAAGGTTGCCCAACGCCCGACCGGGACAAGGATGGCTTCCTTGATGCAGAAGACCGCTGCCCGGACCAAGCCGGCACCATTAGAGGCTGCCCGGATACCGACGGTGATGGCTATGCCGACCACGAGGACCTTTGCCCCGAGAAGCCGGGAGAAGCCAAAGGCTGCCCGGATACCGACGAGGACGGGCTGACCGACGATATTGACGATTGCCCGCAGGTAGCCGGGCCGAAGAGCCGTCAGGGCTGCCCGGAACTTAGTGTAGCGGACAAGCAGGTACTCAAAACGGCTGTAGACAACGTGAGCTTCAATCAGGGCAGCTACAGCCTGCTGAGCTCCTCTCATCAGACTCTGGACCTGGTCGCCCAGCTGATGCAACGCTACCCCACCTATCATCTTAAGATTGAGGGGCATACCAGCAATCAGGGCAACCCGGAAGCCAATAAGCAACTGTCGATGCTCCGTGCCAAAGCCTGCATGGAATACCTGCAGCAGCAAGGCATTAGTACGGACCGGATGACCTACAAAGGCTACGGAGGCGAAAAGCCCAGGTCTACGAACGACACCCAATCCGGCCACCGCCGTAATCGCCGGGTAGAGTTCGACCTCTTTGACCCGAAAAACTAAGCTACTGCAAAGCAAACGATAGAAGCAGCCCGCTTTGGCCCTTGCCGAGGCGGGCTGTTGTATTTACCGTTCTTATCCGTAAGTTTGCCGGTCTCCCAACCCAAAACGGCAGTCTGCTGTTGTTGAAATCAAATAGTATTATTCATGAGCCACCACCTTACGGATACGATTGTTGCATTAGCCACGCCCTCAGGCATAGGCGCCATCGGTGTTATTCGCCTCAGCGGACCAGACGCTATCCGGATTGCCAACAGCGTATTTCACGGAAAAGACCTGGAGCAACAGGCCTCGCACACTGTGCATTTCGGCACCATACACAATGATGAAGGCCGTATACTGGATGAGGTGCTGGCTACCGTGTTCGTTGCGCCCCGTTCCTATACCGGTGAAAATGTGGTGGAAGTTTCCTGCCACGGCTCCGACTACATCATACAGGAGCTGATGCAGTTATTTATTCAGAAAGGCGCCCGCACCGCCAACCCCGGGGAGTACACCCTGCGCGCCTTCCTCAACGGGCAGATGGACCTCAGTCAGGCCGAAGCGGTGGCCGATCTGATCGCCTCCTCCTCCAAATCCAGCCACGCCATTGCCATGCAGCAGATGCGCGGCGGCTTTTCAGATGAGATCAAAAAACTGCGGCAGGAACTGATCGACTTTGCCAGCCTGATCGAGCTGGAACTCGACTTTTCCGAAGAAGACGTGGAATTTGCCGACCGCAGCAAGCTAGAAGCCCTGGTACAGCAGATACAGCGCATCATCAAAGCCCTGCTCGATTCTTTCCAATTGGGCAATGTGTTGAAAAACGGCGTCAGCACCGTCATTGCCGGCCGGCCCAACGCCGGGAAGTCCACCCTCCTCAACGCCCTGCTCAACGAGGAGCGCGCCATCGTCAGCGAGATCGCCGGCACCACCCGCGACACCATCGAGGAAGTCCTCAACATCCAAGGCGTGCAGTTCCGCATCATCGATACCGCCGGCATCCGCGACGCTACCGACACCATCGAAGCTATCGGGGTAGAGAAGACGATGCAGAAAGTCCAATCCAGCGCCCTGCTCGTCTACGTCTTCGATGTAGTGGACACGCAGCCCGAAGAAGTCCGCGCCGACTTGGAAAAACTCGTGCACGAAAACATCCACGTTCTGGTCGTCGCCAACAAGATGGACCTCAACCCCTACACCAAAAAAGAGCACTACTTTCCGGAGAACAGTACCGTTGACTATCACTGGGTACCCGTTTCCGCCCTCAACAAGATGAACATCGACTACCTCAAAGAGAGCCTGCACGACGCTGTGCTCTCAAAGAAAATCAATCTGGAGAGCACCATCGTCGCCAACGCCCGCCACTACGAAGCGCTGCAAAAGGCCTACGAAGACCTTGACCGCGTGCTGCAGGGCTTGTCTTCCGGCATTACGGCCGATTTTGTGGCGATGGATATCCGGGCGGCGCTACACCATTTGGGGGAAATTACAGGGGAAATCAGCACGGATGATTTGTTGGGGAATATTTTTGGAAGGTTTTGTATCGGGAAGTAAAAGGCGAAAATCAACGCCCACTCACCACCATTAACTAGCATTCAAGATACGCTTTTTCAACGATTTATGCAAATATATTCATTTGCCTGATATCACCCTCCTATGCCTGTTTTCGACTTCTTTTGTACCCCGTTTGTACCTATCATTTGAGAATTTGTACCTATTTTAGCGATAGATACAAATGGGAGAAATTATGGCACAATATGGCATAGCAAGACATACTATGACACAAATGGCACCCATTTGGGGGAAATTATAAAATCTGCATTTATGTCCTCAAACATACGCGTAACCAAAATCTGCGAACACTGTCAGGAGCCCTTCGAAGCGAAGACCACCGTGACCCGGTACTGTTCGCACACCTGCAACCGCCGGGCGTACAAAAAGCGCAAGCGGGAAGAGAAGCTCAAACAGGCTGTCAAACAGACGCAGGTACAGAAAACGGTGAGGCTGCCCGGCCCGGACGTTGACCTCGGCGTACTCCACCAGAAAGCCTTCTTAAACGTAGGCGAAGCCGCCCTGCTGATTGGCATCAGCAGGCGTACGCTGTACCGGCTGCTGGAAAGTGGCACCCTTCCAAAGCGTAAGCTCGGCACCCGTACGATCATACGCAGGGCTGATATTGATGAACTCATGAAGTAGGCCTTATGAAAACCGAACAGCATAGCAACTCCTTTACCCTCCCCCACTCCATATCACAGGAGCAGATTACCGTTGCTGCAAAAGCCCTGGGGCTGCAACCGGCACTGCTCGCGACGATGCTCAAAGACTACGGGCTGATCCGTTCGTACGGCCGTACAACCAATCAGGCGCAACTGAACCAGAAGCCCATACTGACTGTCCTTGAGGCCTCCCGGCTGCTGGGCGTCAGCAAACGCACGATTTACCGGCTGCTTAAAGACGGCAGCCTCCCCTATCACAAAAACGAAGACCGCACGCTCCTCCTCAGAGCCGATATTGACCACCTCCTCAACCAAACGACATGAAAGTAACGCTCCGCAAGAAGAAGCTTAAAGGCAACCGGATCCGCTTGTACCTGGATTTTTACCCCGCTGTCCCCCATCCGGACACCGGGAAGCCCACCCGCCGGGAATTCCTAAAACTCTTCCTCTATCAGCGCCCACGGGACGAGGAAGAGCGCGAGCACAACCGGGAGACCAAACAGATGGCCAAAGCCATTTGCGCACAGCGTCAGATTGAGCTGCAGCAAGGGAATTATGACTTTCTGGCCAAATACTCCGGGAACGAGGATTTCCTAAATTTCCTTAAAGCGCAAGTAGAGCACCGCGAGAAAATCCAGCGCAACTACCAAAGCTGGCGCAGCACTTACCATTATCTTTACCGCTTCACGGAAGGCTTCCTCCCCTTAAAGAAAATCGACTTAAAATTCTGCAAATCCTTCCGCGAGTACATGCTGTCCACCCACTGCCTGAACAGTCAGCGCCCCTTAAAGCAAAACTCCGCCGCCGGCTACTTTGATGTCTTTAAGGAAGCCCTCGCCAAAGCAAACGAAGAAGGGCTGCTCAAAACCAATCCCGGATCCCGGGTAAAAAGCATCCCCTACGAGCAGACCGAGCGCGAGTTTCTCACCTTTGAAGAAGTCAAAGCCGTGGCCAAAGCCGAATGCCCGGACGAACTCCTTAAACGGGCAGCCTTGTTTTCCATTTTCACGGGCCTGCGGTTCGGGGACATCCGGGATCTAAAGTGGAAGGAAGTCCGGCACTCCGAAGCCAACGGGCACTTCCTGCGCTTCACCGTCAACAAGCCCAACCGGGTGGAAACACTTTTTATTTCCGATCAGGCGCGAAAAGTCATGGGCGAGCCCGGCGCCCCGGAAGAGCAGGTCTTCAAGGGACTGAAGTACGGCAACCACATCACCCCCACCCTCAAAGTATGGATGCAAAATGCGGGCATCAACCGCCACATCACCTTCCATGCTTTCCGGCACACCTTCGCCACCTTACAGATCTCCTTCGGTACCGACATCTACGTCCTTAAAGACCTGCTGGCTCAGAAAAACGTACAAACCACTCAGATTTACGCCCGGGTGCTGGATCAGAAAAAGAAAGAAGCGACCGGGCGGATACCGGAGGTGGATTTGGGGGAGGACAGTTAGCTAAAAACCAAAAAAGTTAAATAATGCAATCAAAATAGTTTTATTTTGTAGCTAAATAATACGAGCTATGGAAGATACTAACAAGGTCATAATAACAGACGCCGACCTACTCAACACAGGAACCGATATCACACAAACTTGGGAAAAAGCAAAAACGTCTATTGCGCTTGGATTATCCAGCGCAAACGGAATCAAAGCACTCTATAGCAGTCTAAAAAAGGCATTACACCCTTCAAATTTTGACACTCAAATTCTTGCATTTCCCATACTAGAGAATTTATACCAAAATTTAGATTGTATATTCAGAGACCCTGACCTAGAACGAGTGCTTTCAATATTTCTCGAAAGGCTAATACTCTATCCTAATAAAATTTCTCCTGCCAGGCTGATCATAACAGAAGCTCTTTTTCAAGCATCTAATAAACATCAAGTTCCTGCTATATTTGACAATTTTATTTTACATTTTCTTCATTTTTTTTCCCTAAAGAGTAGTGAACTCTGGCCTGATGGAAAGTTCAAACTCTCAGAAATCCAAGACGAACATATCGATAAAGTACTTGACATTTTTAGTCTTGATTTCAAAAAGCACCCAGTTATATTCAAAATAGGTTTCGGATTTGCTTTGAGACAGTCTAGCGTAGCAGGTATATCAGATTTCTTGGACTTCCAGGAGAATCAATATCTTTCAGAGAGAAACTTTTTTATCTTTTTGGATGACCTAATCAAAGAATTTAACGAAATATTCGAGCCTAAGACCCTTAAAGAAGTAGCCAAATGGCTTGAGCAAAAACAAACTATACTGGAAGAAGCAGGCGCCGAGCTATTTTCCTTTAGCAAGGACATCACGAAAAACAGAGAGGAGATCCTGGTGAACCTCAATACCTTTAAGGCCGATCGTAGCTATATCGATGAATTTCAAAAAACGCTACTCCGGAAAAAAGCCCTGGAAGATTATTACCGCCACAAAAGAGATCGAAAAAATCTTGCCCGCGCCGTCTTAAGCCTTGAGCTGGATCAGATTTTTTTGAAAAAAGATCAGTATGAAAAAATCGTACGATTAATTGAAGATCGCCCTTTTGACATTTTTCCGGAAGTCATCAGTTTTATTGAAAAGGTCAATTTCATCAGCCCCCGAGACAGTACAGTTTTTGACCCCATCTACCGAAAGGAAAAGGCCTACTTAGAACGTAAAAACGTACAATTGCGGCTTTCCTTAAAGGAAAATTCCGATGATTTGACATCTTTTCACCGAGAGTGGGTTGAAGAGCCCCTTAAAAGTACGGATGCAGATTTTCCGTTTTTCTTTGTTTACGCGCTCCGTCAACAAAAGCCCTCTAGATTATTTCAGTTTCTAGATCACCAGCTAAGTATCTGCGAGCGTCCACTGGAACCTTTGCTGGCAGAAGTTTGCGAAGATTATGCTGAACTTCTAACCCAGGAGACCATTGATCGCATAAAAAAGTGGACTCAGGAAAGGGCTGAAAAACTAAGTGATCAAAAACAAAGTCTTGAGGTAAAACCTGACCCTTTACCGGATGGATACATACTTATTGATACTGGGCTTACCCAAGAAGAGGTTAAAGAATGCTTTGCTTTTCTTCACGAGGTAAAGGATGATGACGGCAATTCGTTTTTATCAAAAGCGGATTATGACGAGGTATTCCGATATGGTTTGGCTATTCCTACAGGACCTATTTCTGAGCCCATAGTAGAGCTGTATCTTAACGGCAGTAACTTTTCTCTGGCTGTTATATTACATTTTATGCACAAATTTGCTAAATCAATTCAGAAACGCAAAGGCAGGTCTATCCAATCTTTAAGGAGTAATCTTGCGCTGTTTCTATACGCATCCTTTAAAGAATTTCACACCCCTTCCATTGAAAAAGAACAGTCTGCTGCGATAAAAGCAATCAGAAAACGGATTAACAACCAAAAGGATATTCCGTCCCGGTCCAGGCTGACATATGTGGAAAGTCCTCTGCCTGTTTTCAGGGTGGAGGAAGGTGGTTAGGTGTTTTCTAAATGTAGCTTTGCCTACTTGATTTCAGGATGAAAAGCCTGGAAATTATTCATCGGCGATAAACACTAGGATAGATCCAGCTACCGGGTACAGTACCAATCCGTCAAAATCGTTACATATTAATTCGCTGGTCAAATATCCTAAACATGATCATTGCCCCCGTCACTGTATGGCAAAGAAAGCTTAGGCATAGTAAATCTGCGCAGCTCTCGGCAGAGCTATCGCCTGAGGACATTTGAGACATCATCAATGGGGCTGAGACAGACTACCCACCACAAATTTTACAAGCTATCCCCTCCCGGCTACTCCCTGACCGCCCCTTACAGTTTTGATAATAGCGGCACCCCCTGTTATGGCGCTTACCGGTTGAGCTGATCCAGTAACTACCCGTAGAAGTGGAAGGAGACTTGTAGGACGATCCGTAGCTCGATGATGAACGACCGGATGTGCCGGAACTTCCCGACAGGTTGAAATCATCCGGATAGTGATATACATCAATTTTGTCAGAAAGGCCAGCGTACTGAAGGGCTGAACCCAGCATAATCCCATATTTGTAGTCGCTGCGGTCTTCGATAATCAGAATGATGCCCGGCTTTTTATTGAGCTGCAGCCCGTACCAAAGAGATTGGCCAATGCTGTTTTTCCATTTGCTGGCCCGCTCTACTTCAAAGGCATGCGTAGCGGTGACCAGGTCTGCCCGCCCGCCCTGAACAGACACTTCCTCCCGGCAATTCCAATGCCGGGCGATCCGGCTGATCACGTCAGCTTCAGACCGGATTTGGGCATTTGTATTTTGAGCAGCACAAATGAGCAATAGAATAAAAATGATTACGTGCCTAGTATTTATCGTAACTTTTATAGGCGAAAGGGGAAGCTCATGAGTTGATTTTTTCATATCCTATTCAGACGAAAAAGTGCTGCTGCTTATTGTTCTATGAATCAAGAATTGATCCCTCGGAATAAAGGTAACTTTCCTCATACACGGAGGAAGAGCCTTTCAATTAAAACACAGCAAGAGTCGAAATATTTTCTGCACCAAATCTTTGGTTCAACCTCTATAAAAGGATAAAACAACGAAAGACCATAGGGGCAATGGGATCGGAATACACAATCGGCTTTAGAAGATACAATCAGATTAACAATCTCTTGAAAAAGGGAATATAAAAAAGTATTTTACATATCTCGCTACCATATTGATCCGCTCAATCAAGTTGGTTCAGCCCCCTAAGAATCGGACAAAATTCTATTAGTGAATAATAATCATTCGTGATGGTATTATCTTTGCTCTGCGAGAACACCAACGGTGACGATTGTACCGAAGGTAGTAATGCGTAGGCCTACCATTACGTTTTTAATAATGAGGCCCCATCGAGGGAACCTCATTATTGCGAGGAACACCTGCTGGTTCTGATTACCCGAAGGAACAGTCATAGCGGTGTATCTCTTTCCAAGATAAAACATCCTGAAGACTTAGCCTCAATTTGAACCGAGCTTTCTTTTTATCGAAGGTTTCCATTTCGATTTGGTTATCCTCCCAGAGTGCCCAAAACATACTCGGACTGAGCATCGCTATAGAGCTATGCTGGCGATGATTATTGTAAGTCTGGTAGAACTTATTCAACCGGTTTTCCAAGTCTTTGAGCGTGTGGAAATAGGCTCCTTTCAAAGAGCTGCCTAAGGTCTTGTGAAAGCTCTCTACGTGGCCATTTTCCTCGGGCGTGTAAGGATGCGTAAAAACCTGATTAAGGTGATTGTCCCGAAAGTATTGTTGGACCATTTTACTGCAAAATTGCTTGCCATTATCATTGCGTATTTCGACGCTGATTTGAGCTTTGAGCAAGTCCGCTGGCTGCAAGTATTTCACGATGACCTGATCCCAGGCATCCTTGATCTGTTCTTGCTTCATGACGTAGCCTACAGCCCAATGTAAGGCAAAGCGAGTAAAAGTATCCAATATCGTCAGGACGTAGGCGTAGCAGGACTTTCCAGCTACCCAGACGTACTTGATATCCATTTCAATGATCCTTAATGGGCCTTGCGGGCATACTCTGCGGTACTGGACAAAATTACGCCCTTTACGTTTTCTGGCCTTACACAAAAGGCCATTTTCCTGTTCCAGCCGGTACACTTTTTTATGGTTGATATACCAACCTCGGACTTGTAAAGTAGCACTCACCAAACGATACCAATTTGGCAAATCTTTATCAGCCAAAATAGAGATAATACCGGTGACTACTTCCTCGTTACTACGACGCGTTAAGAGTTGAGTTACTGGGTCTTTGAACAGTGTCCAATGGGTGGCTTGCTTGCCTACTTTTCGGCCCGTTGGCTGATAGTATAAATCATGGCGGGTAAGCCCCGTTATCGTTAACACTTCATCCCGCATCAAACCCAGCGACATGTATTGTTTTGCTAACATTATTTTCTCAACTCTGGGTACTTTTTTTTCAATAGCTCATCCTTTAACCGGCTTCTCAACTGCTCTTCTGCAAGCATGAGCTTGTAATGGACCAGTTCGTTTTCCAGCTCTCGTATCCGGCTCCGGTTGGCCTTAGCTACGCTATGGTCTAAGCCATCAGCACCATCAGCTTGATACTGCTTTTTCCAGTAATAGTACGTTGCAGGGTACACATCATACTTCGCCAAAGTTACTTTGACCCCATAAGCTTTAGCTTCATCCAGAATCTCCAGCTTCTCCTTTTTGCTGAATTTCCGGCCTCTGTTTTCTTGCTTTTCCATATCTAAATCTCTAAAAAAGTTTTTAGACTTTTGTCAGAGTATTTAGGGGGCTGTTACAGTTTTCAAGCTCATATAAAAACATAATTGTCACCTAACCACAACTGGCGCCCCCCCTTCATCAAGCTTAATCCAAACAGGCAAATAGTCTGATATCTTCCGGGCATTCGATAAGCCCTCGCAACTTTCGACAAAGTCAACCAATCCACTTCCTGGAATATCAGATATTGGATTGGGAGATAGAATAAAGTTTGAAGATAGTCTGGTGTACTGTTCATCAGAGCAGGTTGCACGAAGCTCTGTGCCCAAATACCGTGGTGAGGCATGGTATCCAAATCCCGAAATAGACTTAAATAGGTCAGGGGACGAACTCTTTTTCAATGTCGTGGATATAATTAACTTTTGGCCAGGATATTTTTCTCTCAGTTCCGTGACCCCTTTTAATTCCTCAAGGGATTTCGATTGAACAGCTTTACTGCAAAAGTTCGCTAAGACGATTTGATGCCCCCTCACCTCAAACTGACCGGTGAAAGGTTCTGAGATAATGGTTTGCTCAAGAGATTCCTCTAAAGCGGCAGTTCCCGCCGGGACTACATATTTTGATTTCCAAACGAAAGCATACCGCTCCGATCTGTAAGGAATATTTGAGATAGGATCACTAATTGCGTAGGACCAGCCACTTTCAATGCTGTTTAGCTTTTCAGTGAGTAATTCAATTACATTAGCGCCTTCTTCATTGATATGCAACTCCTGAAGCGCAGCAATGTCAAACTTACTAATGATACTGCTCACCACATCTAACTCAGCAGGCTCTACAGAACGGCCAAACCCATTTAGATTCCAGCTCAAAAGCCCATAGGGTAGCTCCTCTATATTTGATATCAGAGCCGAAGAGGATCTTTTAAGCTCAACCCTGTAGCTCGTAAAACTGCCCCCAACATCGTACATTTCCCAGTATTGTCTTCCTCCATCTCCTTCTACCAAAAAGAAGCTTTCCAAAAACCCGCCTTGAAAAGTTTTACCATCGTAGGAAAAGGAAATATTCTCATTCCAGCCGATGCCGTAAAATGTCATCAGCTCAAAATCTCCGGAAGGGACATTGGTTATGGTAATCGTTTCTCCATTTTTTAGGTACTTATTTCTGACCACCTCATTAGTACCGCGTTGTTTTAGGCAGACTACCGCATCCATCCCACTATCATTCCGAATCTGCATAAAGCTTTGTGCAGAATAATCTTTCTTATCCTTACCAAATACTGCTTGATAAGGAGAATCACCTGTCTCCAATTGAGACACCATGCTATTCGAGACGATGGTTTGTTCTTCACTTGACTCGTCTCTAGTTTCGGAAACTGTTGATTCGGGATTGGAAGGGATATCACTGGAGCCTCTTGCTTCAGGATTACCTGTTTCTGCTACTGTGGTATTAGAGCCTTTTCCTAAACCAGGCCACTCCAACGCTGGTAGCCCTTCCCATCGTGCCGCAATCGATACAAGCAATGCTAAACCAATAATGACTGCTGGGATAAAAAGGCTACTGCCCCCAGTGTCTTCATAGTTTGCAGTGTTTCTGTTGTAATAAGCTCTTTCACTTTGATAACTATTAGAAGAAGCAAAACGCTCCGATTTCTCCCGCAAATCAGCCTTATCTATCTGCAGTTGGCTCAATCGCTCCTCATCTATTGGTAGTTTTTCAGCAACTTCAATATATCGAAGCGCCTCTTCAGAGTCGCCATGCATATTCCAGGCATGAGCCGAAAAAATTCTCAGCCCTTTATAGTATTCCTTTCCAAAAAAATGGAATCGAGAAGGCATCTCATGAAGCGTTTCCAGCAACCTTCCCGTCCCTACAATACCAGAAAGCGTGGAAAGCGTGACCTGATCTCCTTTTTCTATCTGATTGACAATCTCCTGAAATGAACTGATGTTAGTCAGGTGCTGCTCAATCAATTGCTTGTATTCTTCGAGTAAGTAAGCTGTTTTGGTGTACTCCTTTAATTGGGCTTGGTACGCGTAGAGATCATCCTCTGACTCATCTCCAATATCTATTTTTTGCGCCATCTCTAAAATTACCGCAGCATTAGAGTAAGAGTCCCCATCATTATATACCAAAATAGAAAGGTCAAGGAGACGATAGGCTATAGCTTCTTTCAGCCCACTTAATTTTGAAGGAAGCTTGTTTATAACACCTACTGAAATAGCTTTTTTTGTCTCTTGGAGTACTTCATCACTGTTCAACCACTTTTCTTTATAATCACTCTCTAGCTTTCCCAGACGAATAAGGTCTTGTTCAATTAGTTTTTTTATGTCTGCGTACGCAACTTGAACTTCATCATCGGTGAAATCGAATGGGTGTCTTTGCAATAAATCAAGCTTTCTGATATCCCTGTCAAAGTAAGCTTGACCTGCTTCGATATTGAACCTCCAGACAAAAAACTTTTTCCAAAACCTTAAGTAGCCTTTGGATTCAGATGCAAGCTCCAGCGCACCTTTCCTTTTAAAAAGCTCCAGATCCCCTTCTAATAGAAAAAGATGCAATGGCGTATCATTATAAACCTTTAAGTATAGTTCCTGATACTTGGGAAACCGAAAGTTATAGACCAGTGTATCTAATAAATTGACATCTACATCCTGACAAGCTTTCCGAATCTGGATTACACAAGCCTCTAACTCCTGCTCTGAAAGAGGTAGATGAGGCTGATAAGGCAGTAATGAAAAAGGGTTAATATATTGCACTACTGTTTGAGTTAGTCAGGAGATACCACGAGTAACGTTGCGTACTAAGTCAAAAATATAATTTTCAAGCAGAATAATCAGATTCGGCCATTCGATTATTTAGCTTTTAATTATCTTTAGCCATGATCATTGTAAAATATGATCCTTCTTATATGTCACTGCTCATCAATATGCACATTCTAAAAAAACCACGATTTGATACCCTGGCTGCGACCAGCGGGCTTATGCGATACCCGGATGATGACATCGTACTATTCTGGGATGCCAGAAATGCTCTATTTGTAAAAACTTCATTCAGTTCACGCCTACTTCCGGTTAAAGGCAAAATAGACATCCCCAAGGACTTTCGAGGAAAGATCCATGTGACTGCTTTTGGCCTTTTGGGTGTAAGAAAAGCGGAAATCATCATTTCGAAACCTGTTTTACAAACGACTCCGAGGCTATCTGCAACTTCTGGCGCAAAGCCAACTTCCCAGTTTCCAAAAGTATTATCAGACCATTTTCCAGCTCACTTAAGCTCATTCAGCTTTACTGGCAATTCATTTGAGTATAAGCCGATGAATGTAAAGGTAGACCTGGCTGGCCAATTGAAACAAACTGAAAAACTAGCCGTAAAAATAGAGCTGCCTGAAATAGATATTTTCAAGTAACGACCCAAACAAACATATAATAATGGAAAACTACCAACCCCACAAACCCGGGTTCTTTATGCGCCTTTTTTGGAAGGCGTGTGGTGCTGACAGTGCAATTCTGAGCAAATGTGACTATCGCGAGCATGTGAAGTATGCCTGTCTTGGTGGAATTGTTGTTGCCACTGGATTGCTTGCCGGAATTGCTGGTGGATATGCCTTCTACACCATATTCGAGCCCAAAGGCTCTGCTATAGAATACGGCACAGATTCACAGACCGCCATTCTTGCTGTTGTCTTCGGCATTATTTGGGGGACAATTATATTTAATATTGATCGGTTTATCGTTACGAGTACCGGGCAGGGCGACGGAACGGAAGCCATTACGAGGGAAGAACTCATTGGTGCACTCCCCAGGATAATCATGGGGATCATCATAGCAATCACGATTTCCAAACCTCTGGAAATTAGAATTTTCAAATCTGAAATAGACGTTGCACTTGTAAAGGAGCAACAAAAAGCACAAGCTGATTTTATTGCAAACCTTGACACCATATACCAGCCTAGAATTGACAAGCTCAATGAAAAAATTGAGGTTTGGAAAGCTGAAATTGAACAAAAGCAAGAGCGCTTCACCGAACTTGAGCAGGAGTATGTAGATGAAACTCAAGGAAAGAGAGGAAATAAGGTGGGACCTGGTCCTGTTGCTAAGGCGATACTTGCCAGAACTACTAGAGCGGAAGTTGCTCTTAATGCAATTATGGCAAAAAACCAACCCCTAATTGATTCTACCTACGCCCAAATAACGGCTATTGAGCAAGAACGAAAGGATAAAATAAATACATCAGACAAAATCGCAAGTGGTCTTGATGGCCTACTGGAAAGAATTAAGCTAGCTCATGAGATTGCCGGAATTTGGATTACTTTATTCATCACGCTACTTTTTGTTGCTATTGAGCTCACCCCTATATTCTTTAAGTTAATGCTCATTAAGAGCCCTTATGATTACCTGAGCGATAACTATAAAGAATTGATCAATGCCAGGGAGGGTATTGAAATCAAACATGGGTATTATAAAGATAAAAAAGGTAAACAGCAGGATTTAGTCGTCTACCATAAAGCGCAAAGACACATTAGTGAGCAGGTTAAACTCACAGAAGCGCACGAAGAGTTAAAGGACTACATTATTGAGAAGTGGAAAGAAAAGGAGAAGGAAAAGATCGATCAGAATCCATACGACTATATTGATACCGTTAAAAACACATAAATATGTGGTTGATACGGCAATTCTGGCTTTTCTACAATATCGACCCAAGCTTATTGAAAGAAAGTCCCAATGGCGAAAAGATACGACTCGCCATTTATGGATTCATTTCAATGACCGTGATCGCATTTGCCTTCTTCTCCATAGGCTACTTAGCCTATCTGGTGACGCTTAGTTGGACTGCCGCTGTCGTGATCGGGGGTGTTCTTGGATGGAACTTCTCTAATCTGTTCCGACTGATCTTAAACACCATATCTATTAGACAATCAGGGATTTCCGGCACATTTATTGGTTCGGCAATTTCCACTTTCCTGAGAGCGACTTTTCTAATGTTACTCATCATCATTATCATTAAACCCTTTGAGATACTGTTGTATGAGGATCAGATTGAAGTTATTATCCAGGAAAACGAGGCAATTAGCGAACAAAAGTTAAATGAGGAATGGCTAGACTTTATTGATGCCAAAATCAACTACTACCAGTACCAAATGGAGGTACTCGCTCAGGAGAAATCAAGTCAGGAAGAACTCCTTGATCCTAACTTACCGCATGCATCAGATAGCCTGATAGCAATCACTCAGTCCAGCATACAGCGGCTTAATAATCAGATTGAATCATCCAAAAGGTTACGAACCTGGTTCTTTCAAAAGAAGCAAGAATACATTGAAAGCTTCAAAGAGACTTCTTCGTATTCTAACAATCTGGTAGAACGGTTTAGAATACTACACAAATACTTCCCCGAAACATGGATTTTCACTTTGCTGCTAAGTGTTGTTTTCCTTTTCCCTATATTGATCAAAGCCTTCACAAAGGACAGTTCTGCATACTACAAAAAAGAGGTTGAGTTCGAGCGAGACTTGATTACCAAAGAGTATGATGCTTTTAGAACGCAATATCAAAAACAGATGCTGGAGGTAACAGGCCAGTCAATAACCTATTTCGAAACCTGTCTAGACCCTCCCTTCAACAACAAGCCTATTATCATCAGAGATTATTCAGAAGGCGAAACTGAATTTAAGACCTGGGTCTCTAAGCATTGTTCGTAGATGAAGACCTACCCCGTACATATTAGATCATATGTCTTAGTCGGGCAACTAATTGCTGAATACAAGGGTAAGGCAGCAAGCTCTGCATCAAAAGGCGTCACTGAGTTTGAAATCACGACTTATAAAGCTGAGATAAAGAAGGCTAGGGTCGTTGATGCCTCCTTTATAGATACCATCGTCGACTCCCAAAGTGCGCAGCAACTAAGCATAAATTGCGCAATACTAATCAGTCCTGCCAACAGGGACGGTCAGTACAAAATCTCACCCAAAGAGGTTACTGCCTACAACATCACATTGGAGAAAGTCTCCGAAATGGGAGGGCAGGTATATGGAACGCTGTACGCAACAGTGGCTCTTCAGGTGGAGGAAAGGAAGTTTAGTTATAATCCGATTTCCATTCCCAGCCTTGGGATTCAGGGAACATTTCCTGGCTACAAAGCGATACCTGTTTTACCAACAACCCAAAGTGAAAGGAAGAGGCCTAAAGCTTCAGTAGACCTCAAACATATTATAAGTGGAGTGTTCGGGCTTTTAGGCTGGGCTCTTCTTTTCTTTTTGCTCCTGGGCCTGCTAAGTGTCATACCCCCATTTTTGCTACTTACACTATGCGGGATAGGCCTTCTTGCAGTACTATTTAACCTCCTTCCCCAGAGACTTGGCACTTGGTTGACAAATGCATTGATAACTGTTATCACTCTTTTGTTTTATCTCGCTGGAGCCGCTTTTGTCATTTGGTTAGGTTATATCCTCATCGGACAGGCTCTTCCCTTTGTATTGTTCTGGTTACCATTCGTCCTGGTTGTCGGAGCAGCCAGCTACATTCTAGGCAATTTCAGGTCACTCGTAAAGAGTACGAGTATACTTGGGCTGGCTGTATTAGTACTCGCCATTCCTGTTCTGTTCGCACTATTCTCCTCACCGTCTTCTGCTTCCAGAGCTGGAAGTACTTATGATCCGGTCCCCAGACAGGCACCCGCCGTTACGAATACACCACCTGTCGAAATTGAAAAATCAACTCCAGAAAACGACAGCTCTGCCATTTCACAAACTTTGAGATGGGTCGATTTTTCCGGAAACCGATATCAGATTACATTTGATCTGATCCCTGAAGACATACAAAACTCCAAAAGAAAGCGAGAGTCAATTAACCTCCCCATCCAACGAGACGAAGACTTTAGCCTGCTTTTTAATAAAATGCTGCCTCAGGAAGAGCTTTATTTATCCAGCTTTATAAGTCAGTTGGATTCGATAAGGTCATCAAATAATCTGGATGACCTAGCCTTTGCGGAGGCTGTTGTCAGTCTTGTCCAGCAGTTGGAGTATGCACTCCTATTTGAGCAGCCTTGTCCTCCAACAAACATACCTTGTCAGGAAGATGTACGGTATGGTGTGTACACCCCAACTGAATTCCTGGCTTCTTTACAAGGTGACTGTGATACCAAGTCGCTATTATTGTACCTCGTCTTGAGGGAGTTTGGGTACGATGTTGCAATAATAGGTAGTCTTTTCTATCAACACGCTATGCTTGCACTCGACTATCCGAATGCCCGGGGGGCGTCAATGCCATTCGAGGGCGACAACTTTTATGTTTGGGAAGTTACTTCACCTGGCTGGCGTTTAGGCACAATGCCTCCTCAGAGTGATCAGCTACAATTCTGGAATATAATTATAGCAGAGAACAACAATTAAACCATGGTACAAGCATCTATTTTATTGGGATCGGCTTTATTTCTGTTTCTGACATCCCTGCTCTATGTCCAAATCCTTGGAGCCACCAATCGGACCGCTATGGCGCTTAAGGCCGCCACTTTTGCAGTAGGTAGCGCTTTTCTGATAGAAGCTTTTCTACCTAACCTGAAGCTAATCTTCCAACTTTGGGAATCCGCCCGAATGCCAGAAGCTCCAAATCTGACGCTGGCCAAAGAGCTTGCTATTCAGTATGGTATTATCGCCCTATTCCAAATTATCATAGTGCTACTGTCCAACTTTTCAGCATACCTGCTCCCGGTAACAGATGAGGACTGGGTAGTTGCTGCGAAGGATATTTTTATCGCTGCTTTCCTGATCGCCCTGGCAATTATTTTCTCTGATGGAGCTGTTGAATTTGGCAAGCTGGCTATGCTGCCCGAGCAGATTGGGTTTAATTGATAATAAATTCTTTAAAGCTTCCAAAACTCCCATACATAAGATGCATTCTCCACATCTTTCTGACAGCGCTTAAAGTAAGCCTCCCAGGTTTTAGGACGGGTAAGGTTGATAGGTACATCGAAATGAACGGGATCTTGTTTTCTGAAATCTCCACCCCATCTGAGAGACTTATCTTTTCTGACCGCTTTAATAAAATTTGAAATGGGCTCGGGCAACTGATCCAGTTTACTGCGCTTTAGATTGGCGGCAAAATACTTGACTCCTTGATAACTGATATTGGCATCTATGGCAAAACCAATCAAATGATTTGACCGGTTTGCAGGGTTAACAACAGCTCGGCTTACTTTTTGACCCTGCTTTCGGTAGCTTTGATTGACCATTAGGGTGATTTCTTGCGCTGCTGCATAAGTTTCCAGGCGGGCGAGCGATTCTTCAAAGTCTTTATGAACTAATATCTGCTGACCTCTAAAGCCTTTAATATGATCTGACTTAAAGGCAGTCAGTGCTTCCATATTATCCGTTCTTAGGTGCGTATAAAATTGGTTGTGAAAATAGACATACCAGGCAACAGCACCACTACAAATAATAAAGCCCAGTAGCCTAAATTGCTTTTTTGTCATAACCGAGATTTTCAAAAGCCAAATATAAATGTATTCTTACTGAACAGCCCCTTGCATGTTGAATACGTTTTCCTGCAACGGTACAATATAAATTGCTTACTTAAAACCAGTAAGCGTTTATAGCTTGATTAGTTGATCATCCAGCATTGTTTAATATTCTCCTTGCCCAACCCAATTTTCCTCCCTATCTTTCCCCTCACCCATTATCTCTTTACCGCTCACGACAGTACCATGGCCAAATCCCTGCAAGAACTCATCCAACAACTCAAAGACGAAATCAACTATACCGAATGACCACCGAACAGCTCAAAACGCTAAAAGACAACCTCTGGGCCGCAGCTACCCGCATGCGCTCCGACTCCGACCTCAAGCTGAGCGAGTTTGCTACGCCCGTGCTGGGTATTATCTTCCTGCGCTTTGCGGATAATAAGTATGCCCTGGCGGAGGAGGCCATACAGGCGGAGCTGAAGGCACAGGAAGGAAGCCGACGGCAGCGGGAAGTGCACGAGATTGCTATCGAGAAGTGTGGGTTTTACCTGCCGGAGCAGGCGCGCTACGACTACCTGCTCAAGTTGCCGGAGAGCGAGGACGGAGCCAAAGCCATACAGGCGGCCATGGAAGCGATTGAATCCTACCGGGAGGAATTGCGGGATACTTTGCCCAAGGATGAGTACGACCGGCTGGTATCGCGCGACGGGGAGCAGATGAGCAAGAATGCGCTGATCAAATCCCTGCTGCGCACCTTTGCGGACATCCCGCGGGAGGCCTCGGGCGATATCTTTGGGAATATTTACGAGTTTTTCCTCGGCAAGTTTGCCATGGCCGAGGGGCAGGGCGGAGGCGAGTTCTTTACGCCTACCTCCGTGGTGAAGTACATGGTGGAAGTGATTGAGCCGTATCAGGGCACGATCTTTGACCCGGCCTGCGGCTCGGGCGGTATGTTTGTGCAGTCGTCCCACTTTATCGACCGGCGGCGGGAGGAGCTGCACAGCACCGATACCAAAGACTTCTTTGTATACGGCACGGAGAAGACGCTGGAGACGGTGAAGCTGGCCAAGATGAACATCGTGGTGAACGGGCTGCGGGGCGACATCAAGCAGGCCAATGCCTACTATGAGAACCCTTTTGATTCCTTCGGGCAGTTCGACTATGTGATGGCCAATCCGCCCTTCAACGTCAAGGAGGTGAACTACGACCGGGTGAAGGACGACCTACGCTTCAGCACCTACGGCATCCCGCAGAATAAATCCAAAAGCAAAAAGAAAAAGGAGGGGGAGGAAAACCTGGTGCCCAATGCCAACTACCTTTGGATCAACCTCTTTGCCACCTCCCTCAAGCCGGAGGGGCGGGCGGCCCTCGTCATGGCCAACTCGGCCTCGGATGCGCGCCACTCGGAGCGGGACATACGCGAAAACCTGGTGCGGCGGGGGCTGATCTCGCAGATGGTGACGCTCTCTTCCAATATGTTCAGCACCGTGACCCTGCCAGCCTCGCTCTGGTTTTTTGACAAAGGCCGTATGGTAGAGCCGGACAGCGGGCAGCCGGTGGAGGTACTCTTCATCGATGCGCGCAATGTGTACCGGCAGGTGGACCGTGCCACGCGGGAATTCACGCAGGAGCAGGTGTGGAACCTGGCGACGATCACGCGCCTGTACCGGGGCGATACCGACCGCTTCCATGACCTCATACATACTTACCTGGAGCAGGCAGGGGCAGGCTTTCGCCAAATCCGCACGCAATATGAGGGCTACCTTACGACCTTCAATGCTCTGGCGGAGGCGTTCCGTACCTGGGTGCAGCAGGCGGAGCTCGATGATGCACAGCAGCAGTTGGTACAGGACGAAAAGCTGGACGAGGACCTGCGGCTTTCGCCAAAAAGCACCTACCTCGATGCCCACGAAGCGGCAGCAGAGGCCCTGCAAGCCTACCTCAGCGGAGACGACCACAGCAATGCCGCACAGCAGGCTGTCGCCGAATCCCTCACTGCCTTTGAAACCGAAAAGCGGCAGGCTCGTAAAACCCTGGAGCGGGCGTACCGGGCATTGGAGCAAAAGTACAAGCGGGCCGACAAGGAATTGCGCGACCGCAACGACGCCAACTGGAAAGCCCTGCCCAAACTCAAGGCCGTACGCGCCGCCCTCGATGCCTACCTGGAGTGGGCCAATGAGCAGATCAACCGGGAGCCGCAGCACACGGAGGCAACCGATGGCAAATCGCCCATCTACTTCCTCAAGCAGGTGCAGTGGCTGCAGCAGCGCTTCCCCGAGGGGCAGTACGAGGATGTGACCGGGCTGTGCAAAGCGGCGAACCTGGCGGAGATCGAAGAGCAGGACTTCTCCCTCAACCCTGGCCGCTACGTGGGCGTAGTGATTGAAGAAGACGGGCTGACGGAAGAGGAGTTTTACGAGGAGCTGGAAAAAGCGGAGGCGGAACTCAGCGGCCTTAATGCACAGGCGGCACAGCTGGCGGATACGATTTCGGTGAACCTTAAAGAATTGATGAATGAGCAGTGATAAGAACCTTTACAGTTTAGACGAATTAGGTTCTGTCGGGCGCGGTAGGTCGCGCCATCGACCAAGAAATGATGTTAGTCTCTACGGAGGGAAGTATCCTTTTATTCAAACCGGTGATATCAGAAAGGCGGAGTTTTACGTTACAAGCTATTCGCAGACTTATAATGAAAAAGGACTTGCTCAAAGTAAGCTTTGGGACAAAGGCACCTTATGCATCACCATAGCAGCGAATATTGCTGAGACTGCTATTCTAAAGATAAAAGCCTGTTTCCCGGACAGCATAATAGGATTCATTGCAGACGAAAACAAAGCTGATGTCAGGTTTGTAAAGTACTGCTTGGAAACGTATAAACTTCAGATGCAATCCATATCTCAGGGAGCTACACAGGATAACTTGAGTTTGGAAAAGCTTCTATCCCTTAAATTTAAACTCCCACCCCTCCCCCTCCAAACCCGCATCGCCGATCTCCTCTCCGCCTACGACGAGCTCATCGAGGTCAACAACCGCCGCATCGCCCTGCTGGAGCAGACGGCCGAGCAGCTGTACAAGGAGTGGTTTGTGCGCCTGCGCTTCCCGGGCTATGCGCAGACTAAGGTGCGGAAAGGGGTGCCGGAGGGGTGGGAGGTGAAGCCTTTAAAGTTCTTTGGTAAAATCATTACTGGCAAGACACCTTCCAAAAAAGTTGAGCATTTCTATGGTACTAAATTTCCATTCTATAAAACTCCTGATATTCACAGAGGTGTTTTTATAAACAGTACAGAAGAAGCATTATCAGACACTGGTCTAAAGGAAATATCCAGCAACAGTATACCTGAGAATAGCATAATGATAAGCTGTATAGGTACCGCTGGCGTAGTTGCTATTTCAAGCTCGAAAGGAGCCACAAACCAGCAAATTAATAGCATCATACCTAATGAAAGCGTTTACCGAGAGTATCTGTATTTTGTAGCAAAAGGATTAAAACCAAGAATAGAGATGTTTGGCGCTACCGGTTCTACGATGACAAACCTGAGCAAAGGAAAGTTATCTAAACTTGTTGTTTTAAATCCAGAAAAGTCAATTGTGAACAGGTTCAATCAAAAAACAATTGCCTTTTTTAACCAAATACAAACCCTCCAAACCCAAAACCAAACCCTACGCCACACCCGCGACCTCCTCCTACCCCGCCTCATCAGTGGTCAATTGTCGGTAGCGGAGGCTGAAACCGCCCTAAACGCCTAGCCTATGCGCAATTTCCTCTCCGAAGACGACATAGAAGTAGCCCTGCTCGAAGCCCTGATGGCGCTTTCGTGCCAATGGGAGCGCCTCAATGCCTACACCTATGAGGCGGGCGACCTTAACGACAATACCTACCGCGCCGACAAGGCACAGGTGGTGCTGCCCCGTACCCTGCAGCAAGCGCTGCGCACCCTCAATCCGGAGCTGCCTACAGAAGCCATCGAGCAAGCCGCCGCCGAGCTGAGCAAGGGCCGGCGCACCATGACCCTCATCAATGCCAACCGGGAAGTCTACCGCCTCATACGCGAGGGCGTCCCCGTGGAATTCACGGATGAGCAGGGCAAAAATCAAAAAGACTTCGCACAGGTCATCGACTACCGGCAGCCGGAGCGCAATACCTACACCGCCGTACAGCAGCTTTGGATCAAAGGGGAAATCGGCTACCGCCGCCCGGATGTCATCCTCTACATCAATGGCCTGCCGGTGGTGCTCATTGAGCTCAAAAACTCCAACGTCAGCGTCAGGCAGGCGTATACCGACAACCTGGCCACCTACAAGCAGGAATTGCCGCAGCTGTTCTGGTACAATGCCCTCACCATCCTGAGCAATGCACGGGAAACGCGGGCGGGGGCTTTCACATCTACCTGGGAGCACTTTGGGGAATGGCTGCGGGAAGCCGAAGCCGATGATCCCGACCGCAAAAAGATCGCGCGCGACCGCCTTAGCCTCAGCTATACGGTACAAGCCCTCTTGCAGCCCCACAAGCTGCTCGACTACATCGAGAACTTCCTGCTCTTCCACCGCGATGCCTACAAAATCGCCGCCAAAAACCACCAATTCCTGGGGGTCAACGAAGCGGTAGCGGCTTTTGCCGAAAGGCAGGAACGAGCGGGCAAGCTGGGGGTATTCTGGCATACGCAGGGCAGCGGCAAGTCTTACAGCATGGTGTTCTTCACCCGCAAAATCCTGCGGCAGCATACCGGCAACTTCACCTTCCTCATCGTCACCGACCGCCTCGACCTCGACCGGCAGATTTACCGCAATTTCCTCCACCTTGGGGCCTGCACCAAAGCCGACACCGCACTGCCCCGCAGCAGTCAGGAACTGCGGGAGGTCTTGCAAACCAACAAAAAGTACATCTTCACCCTCATACAGCGTTTCCGCTACGATAAAGGCAAGGACTATCCTCTGCTTTCCGAGCGGTCTGACATCATCGTGATCGTAGACGAAGCCCACCGCACACAGTACGCCAACCTGGCGGAGAACATGCGCACCGGCCTGCCCAATGCGCAGTACATTGCCTTCACCGGCACGCCCCTGCTCGGCAAGGAGAAGAAGACCAACGCCTGGTTTGGGGAGTACGTCTCGGAGTACAATTTTGCGCAAGCAGTCGCCGACGGCGCCACCGTGCCCCTCTTCTACGATAAGCGCCTGCCCGAAGTCCACATCGCCAACGATGACCTAAGCGAGGAGCTGGCCCAAATCCTGGAAGACGAGCACCTGGACGAGCAGCAGCAGCGCAAGCTGGAAAATAAGTACGCCAAAGAGATGGAGGTCATCAAGCGGGACGACCGCCTGGAAACCATCGCCCGAGACATCGCCTACCACTTCCCCCGCCGCGGCTACCTCGGCAAAGGCATGGTCATCTGCGTGGATAAGTACACCACCGTCAAGATGTACGACAAGGTCAACTACTACATCAAGGAACAGCAGAAAGAGCTGCGCCGGGAAATCGCGCGGGCCAGCGGAGAAGCCAAAGCCGAGCTGCAACGCACCCTGCGCTTCCTCAATGGCATGCAAACCGCTGTCGTCATCAGCGAGGAAGCCGATGAAGAACAAAAATTCGCCGACCGCGGGCTCCACATCAAGCCCCACCGCGACCGCCTCAACGCCATAGACGAGCACGGGCATACGCTGGAAGACAACTTCAAAGACCCGGAACATCCCCTGCAGCTGGTCTTCGTCTGCGCCATGTGGCTCACCGGCTTTGATGCGCCCACCGTGTCCACCCTCTACCTGGACAAGCCTATGCAAAACCACACCCTGATGCAGACCATCGCCCGCGCCAACCGGGTAGCTCCGCCCATAGACGGGGTCGCCAAAAAGAACGGCTTGGTGGTCGACTACTACAACGTCTTCCGCAACCTCAAGCGGGCGCTGAAGGACTACGGACAGGGCGAGCATGCTAATCCCGACCAAAACCCGGAAGGCAAAGACCCCGTACAGCCCAAAAGCGAGCTGATGGTGCTGCTCGACGAGTCCATCAAAGCCTGCCGTGCCTTTTGCGATCAGCATGAGATCAACCTGCAAGCCCTGCTCGATGCCGACACCACCTTCTCCAAGCTGGAACGCTTCAACGACTACGCCGACATCCTGCTCAGCAAAGACGAGCTGCGCAAGGAATTCACGGTATACGACAACACCTGCTACAGCCTGTACGAAGCCTGCCGCCCGGACATCCTCAAGCACCGGCAGCAATACCGAATTGTGGAAGCCATCCACTACCTGCGCGGCGTGGTAGATCAGCACATTGGGCAAGCCGATGTAGAACGTGCCAGCCACCGCATCAGCGAGCTGCTCGATCAGAGCGTCCTCACCGTAGAAGACAGCCGGGATCAATTAGCCGCCGATGCCGAGTCGCCCCAATTCCACATCAAAGGCTACAAGCGGGAGCTCGACCTCTCCAAGTTCAACTTCGACAAGCTACGCGAGGAATTTCCGGAGAAAAAACACCAAAATATCGAAATCGCCGACCTCCGCGCCTTCCTCAGCGACAAATTGCGGCAGATGCTGGAAGAAAACACCACCCGCGCCCCCTTCCTGGAGCGCTTCCAAAATATCATCGACCGCTACAACGCCGGCGGCCGCCTCACCGAGGACTACTTCGCCGACCTCGTACAGTTTGCCGAAGACCTGCGGCAGGAAGACGAGCGCCACATCCGCCTCGGCCTGGAAAAAGAAGAACTGGAACTCTTCGACCTCCTCAAAAAAGACAAGCTGACCAAAGCGGAAGAGCAGGCCGTCAAAAACGCCGCCCGCCACCTCCTCAAACGTCTGAAGGAGGAACAACCGCGCGTCCTCGTACAGGACTGGCACCGGGACACGCAGTCGCGCCGGCACGTCAAAAGTGCCATCGAAGAAGTCCTGGACACCGACCTCCCGGAGGATAGCTACGGACGTAAGGCGTACAAGGAGGTTTGTGACCGGATTTATGATCATATTTTTGTGCAGGCTTCGCGGGGGGAGGGGTGGTTGGCGGCGTGAAAAAAGCCAGACCGTTTGGCCTGGCTTTGTCTGAGAGCTGTAGGGACTGTGTAGACCCGAGCGGTTGCCTCTCAGCAGGACTAATTTTATTTGCTCAATTCATTAAGCAAATTTAAAGTGATGTATTTCTTGACCGGCGTGAAAAACTCACTTTATCTGAACGAAACGCAGCCGTACCCTACGCTTAAAATTATTATGTTGCAATTTAAAAAAAATGGAAAGAAATAAAAAACTAAGAAGAAGAACATCCTCTCCTTCCAAGGTATTATCATCTTCTGACCAAATAGAATCGTTTGAAAACTACGAGAAACAAAAGGTATCTATAGAAGCGGCAAAACGATATGGCAGCCTAAGGTTAAATTTCACAACTAATGGAGAGTTCCCCAACGAAATACTCAAACTAAAAAACCTAAGAGTATTAGACTTAACCGATGCAGGTATAGATGAAATCCCTGAAGAAATATCATCACTGACCAAGCTCAAAAAGCTCATTTTAAAGAATAATAATTTAAAAAGCCTCCCTAAAAGTCTCCGAGAGATGGAGAGGTTGAAGATTCTCATTCTAGGAAACAATCATTTGCAGAAAATTAACTCTATAGAATGGCCACCAAATCTTGTAGAGCTTCAATTATCTCATAACAACCTAAACGAATTTCCACTTCCCGTACTTGAGCTAAAAAGTTTGAAAACGCTCTGGCTTGCTGGTAACCGTATTTCGTTTTTGCCTCCGGAGATAATTCAATTGCAAAAGCTTGAAAAGCTATTTTTCAATTTTAATCGCCTAAACGATTTACCAGGATCACTTTACAACCACCCATCCTTGAAGGGTTTATATGTAAGTAAGAACCCCCTAAAAGATATTCCACTTTATGATTGGGAAGGCAACAAACTCAATGAATGGAAAACCTATTACCGGGAAATCCTTGATGGAGAAACCAAGAATTACAAAGCTAAACTTATCTTTTTAGGGCAAGGAGAAACAGGAAAGTCCACACTCTTCAAACGTTTAAAAAACCCTGAGGCGACAAAGGAACAATTAAAATCTACTATTAGCCAAACGCATGGTATCGAAACAGACCAATTGGTCGGATTAAGAACTACAGATGAAGACGGGAATGAATATAATATTGAAATCAGTATGTGGGACTTTGGTGGACAGGAGATACAACGAAACATTCACTCCTTCTTCCTAACCGAAAATGCCTTGTTTCTACTGCTTTGGACCGCTCGTGGAGTAGATGACAAATATGCCTACTTTAAGCGTTGGTTTCAAACTATTGAAACGTTTGGAGGACCAAACAGCAGAGTAATTTTAGTGCAAAACAAAGCCTTCGGGCAGGAAGAATATCGGGAGACAATTAACCAAAAAAGCCTTCAAAGCGATTTCCCTCAACTAAAAGACTTCATTGATATTGGGGGGCTCGATGGGAAAAACATTGGCTCTAGTGAAGGTGGGCTACAATACTTGATTAAGAAAGAAATACTGAAATTACCAGAGGTTGGGAAAGTCATCCCTAAAAGCTGGGAAAATATAAAAGCAAAGCTGGAACAAAAGCGGAATGATGGAAAACAATTTATGATCAAAAATGACTTTCTCAAGCTTTGTACGGAAAACGACTTGGAAGAGAAATCCGCGATCCAAATCTTAGAATGGCTGCACCAAATTGGAGTCATTATTCATTATCGAAGGAATCGCAATATAAGCAAGTATGTAATCCTGGATCCCCAATGGCTAACTAAACAAGTGTATGCAATCCTTTTGGACAGTGAAAAGGAAATCAGGAACAACAACGGTCGTTTACATGGTAGAATCTTGGATCGGTTAGACCAATCGCAAGAAAATCTAGACCTTATTCTCGAGTTTATGATTTCGTTTAAGCTTTGCTTTAAGCTAGATACAGAAGACGAGACCTACGTTATCCCCATGCAACTACCGGATACCCCACCCAAATTGGCAGAGGATATTAGAAGAACAAAGGGTAGTCTCACTTACGAGTATCGGTATACAGTCATGCCAAAGGGAATTCTCGGTCAGTTTATTGCCAGAGCTTTTAATAATACACCGAGACTTGTAGAAGGTGAACAGTTCTGGAATACAGGAGTCATTCTGAAGTATAAAGGAGCCCGAGGATTGGTAGAATTTAAGCTTACCCCAAACTCACCTTATGAGATAATTTCTGTAAACATCATTGGGGATGACAAACAAGAACTTCTGAAGCGGATAACTGATATCCTTAAAGAACTCAATAAAAATCTACGGCATCAGGTCAATGAATTTACCTACTGTAGTAATGGTAGTCTGTGTAAAGAAAAGAAGCCGACTGCTATCCCGATGGAAACGGTTCAGAAATTAAAAGAAAGTAAGCAGGGTCGAGACCTTCAGTGCCCTAAGTGCTTTACCATGCTCCCAGTGGAAAACTTACTTAGCGGGATACAACATGAGGTAGTGTCGCTTCAAGAGCTCAAGAAGGAGTATCTCAAGGACCGGAGAAAACTAAGCGATGTTTTAGATATCCTGGAAAAGGAATATTCCCCGCATATTGATTCTGCCGAAGTAGTTGTTCAGAAATCAAAGCTTACCAACATCAAAGCCAAGGAGCGAGAGGGCACTTTGTCTACAGATGAAATAGACAGGGGCTACAATCAGCTTGTCAGAGCTATTCTTGAATTGATTGAAATCGCCGAAACCCACATGAAGGAAACAGGCGAATAAACCTTTTTTCTGAAAAGTACCAAAACTTGTAAAAAATATTGAAATAATCAATAACATGAAATTAAACCCAGAGAGCTTATTAAGGCTCATCTTAATGCCCCTGATAAAAGAAGTGGAAAGCATTGTGATTCAATATGAGGCGAAGCTGAGATGGCATTCATTATACGGAGATTATTCAGAAACAAAGTTTCTCACCTTCAGTAATTATCCAAATGTCTATGAATATAAGTCCGAAGTACTAGACAAAATGGTTAACGCTATTAAATATGATGCGGAAGCAAAATTATTAGCGCTGAAGAACCTAGACTCCAGAATCGATCAAAATTCAATAGAAAGTATTTTCAACCCACTTAGAACCAAAGTAAAGGATAAGGATGAGCAAGGACAATTACTTTTCAAAGAGGCTCAATATAATATAGTTGGTCCTGCGTATGTAGAGCACCCCGTAGACCCAGATAACTTTTTTTGGCTATCAATTACAAAGGAGAAGCATGGAAGGTTTTTTCATGACGACTTACTTCCATTTGCCAATCAACTGGAAGGTATTATTGAAGAGCTAGATCTTCACTTACAGTACTTACTAATGACTATTGCTCTGGATAGCGCAACCGCATCTGATCCGGCAAATAAAAATAGTATTCCGGATAACATTCAAAGCCATATCAAGTCTCTAATTGAGCAGGCGAATATTTCTGAGGCAATCAACCTATTAAAAACGTATGCTGAGGATGAGAATGATAAAGAACTACGAGATAGCATGTTAATGCTAAGCTTTCAATGGAAGAGCAATGAAGACAAGAAGCTCAGAAAAACTGTATCTGATGAAGCCGCTAGTCTTGAGGAGAATAAAATTGTTAGCAGTCTACTATCAATTATTAGGTGAGGGTATATTCGACTTTAACATAAGTGAATGAGCAACTGCTGCGGCACACCCTCTACCTTACTAAGCCCATCCCACAGCCCCAGCCGCAGCACTTCCTCAAACCCCTCTGCATCAGACCATCCTTCCCGGCTTAGTAACACCTCAACTTCCAAAACCGCGTTTTCTTCCTTAGTAAAAAAGGCTGATTCTTCCTTAGTAACGGTAAGGTCCACCGTGATATACAATTTACGCAGCGGCGTATCCAGGCTTAGTAAATCCACCTCCCCATTGAGCTTATCTTCCAGAGCCGATAAGACCTCCATAGGTATAGTCCGGTCCTCATCATAAGCAATGAGGCCAAAATAAAACTGCTTAGTAGTGACATCTTCCATCAGGTATCGCGTTTGTTTCCCAGACGATGAATGTCTGGATGCAAGCACCGGTCGGTCGTATTAGTGGTTGTTCCCGCCTTAAGTTCTCCGGCAGCAGGGCGTAGCTGTAAATCTGGATTTTCTCACGGCGCAGGCATTCTTGCAGCGGGCCTTCGTACTGTACTAAGTAATATAGCCCTTGCTCCTGATGCCAGCGCCCATAGCGGCGAGCCTCACCTTTGCGGGTTACGCCGTACTTCCACACCTCGTCCTTGTGCAGAAAGATACGTTTTTTTCCCGGACAACTGTAGCAGGGGTACCAGCCATCCCGGGCAGCTCTTAGTACGTATTGTTCGGTGTTTTCGAGCTCTTCCAGTTCCCGGTTGAGTTTGGCTTGCCGTTCGGGGGATAAGCCCGGAATGTCCTTAGTAATTTCGTACGCGGCATACAGGCTTAGTAAGGCAGCCAAGATTACTAAGGCGACTTTTGCCAGGGTAGGCGGCTTGGGTTTAACAGGCGTTTGCCCTTTGTGAATAACCATAGGCTAAGGTTTAACTAAGGACTTTTTACGTTGAATCACCGCAAACAAGTCGCTGTACGCATAGATCACGAAAGCAATCAAACCGGAGAGGGTGATTTTGATCGTTAAATCCGGAAGTTCGCAGTAGTAAAGGATGTTAATCCAGCACTGTACGACTGCGAACACAATCAACATGCTGCGTTTGGCTTGGTGAACGGTGAGCATAAGGGCGGTAATTTCGGAAACGCTGCCGAAGACATAGCCCAGCCACAGGTTATCGGCATCGCTTACGCGGTGTACGAGGTGGGCAACGTGGTGGACTTGTATGGCAATGGCCCCTACGAGCGTACAAAACACAATGGCTTCGGAGGTGGCCCAGTGCGCTACGAACTGTATGGCCCGGATCAAACGGGGCGGTGTAGGCTGTACGGGCTCCGACGTTGCCGTTGCTGGGTTTAACGCTGCTGTGCCTCCTGTTAAACGCGCCATACGGCGTTCAACTTCGGCTTGCTTTTCGCCATTCGCCGTTTTTAGCCTATATTCGAGCAGGCGCAGGTATTCCTCCTCACTGATCGCTGATTGCGGTTGCCGGGGCGTTATACCAAGGCGCTGCAAAGCTTCCAGGCACCGCTGATGCGAGGAGTAAACGCCAGTCCAAATGTCGGAAGTCAAATACATAACAGTCGTTTTACTACTACAAAAATAGTCGTTAATAGATAATAATTAAAATCGTTAAACGACTTTAACTAAGCATGGCAGAGGAAAAACTCAACCGGATCAAGGAAGTCCTGCGCGAACAGGGCCGTACGAACAAGTGGCTAGCCGCCCAATTGGGCAAGACTGAGGTCACGGTTTCCCGTTGGTGCCGCAATGTGCAGCAGCCGGACCTGGAGACGCTGTACCGGATTGCGCGGACGCTGGGAGTGGGAGTTTGTGCGTTGCTGGTGGAGGAGTAACCCTGTAACACGTAACAAGTGCCAAACAGCGTTACACCTGTTACACGGTTGTTACACCCTGTAACATCAACGTAACCCCCTGTAACACTCCAAATGTTACGTTACACGCAATACGAAGTGGTTTGCGATATCGGAGCAGGCCACTTCTCAGTGTGAATGCTGACCCTCCTGCCTTTAAGGTGGTCAAAGTCCACAGGCGACGAGACACGGGCAAGCATTGAGTAGGTTTGCTGTGGCAAACCACTTAATCATCAGTATACACTACCAGGGCGGATCCTCATCGTCATCAGTCTGCCCACTAGTTTCGGATTCGGTTTTCGCACGGTCTACCACCCGCTTGACCGTTTGGTGGCTAACCCCCAACTGTTTGCCAACTTCGCGGTAGCTTTTGAGCGCTTCGTACAGCTCCAGGATATCTGCATCCCGTTGTGCTTTATCGCTTTCTTTGTACGTACGCAGGTGGTCGCGCTCTGATCCATAGCTCTGAAAAGTAAACTGTAAGAAGTTGCCCACCTTTTCCAGCATACAAACGATGACGTTATCTTCCCCGTACACTTTCTCACATTCCCGGACTTTGATCTGCTTGATGTACCGCAACTGGGCATCCTGTGTACTGGAGCCTATGGCGAAGGCACTGTCCATAAAGTTCATGAGTTGTGCACTGCCTGCCAGGTCATTGATGGTGATGGGTTGGGTAGCGTCCCTTTTCGGTGTATGGGCGATGAGCAGGATGCTCAGCTCTTCTTCCCGCTTCAGTTTGTTGAGCTTTTGCATAAATGCACCAGCATCGGAGGATTTCTCCAGGCGATGGTTTAGCCAGGTGATATTATCAATGATGACCACCTTCGCCCCGGTTTGCTGCACTTCTTTGCGTATGCCTTCGATGTAATAATCCACCAGGCTCACCTCTTCCGGCAGGTCCACTTCGCCAAGCTCATAACGCCGGAGGAATTCCGGGAACTTGTACAGATGTACATACCGATCGTTTTCCACCTCGCTGTACCGCTTAGTAAATTGCCGCGGGGATAGCTCGAAGTCAAAGTAAAGCACGGTCTGCTTCCCGGCCGACATAGCCCAATAAGTATTAGGCATACCCGAAGCGATATACACGCCAATCTGAAAGGCCAGGATTGATTTCCCCGTATTGGTAGAAGCGTACAGCACACAAAGCTCGCCTTCAAACCAGAACTGGTCGAACAGCATTTTTGGAACAGGTGTCTGCGCTGCTTCTTCCAGCCACTTAGAGGCGGGTTTGCCAACGAAAGGGGATACCAACGATGGCACCACCTCCATATTACCCTGAATCTTTGCCTTGGCGGACTCGACTATCTTTAGGTATTTCTCAGCCATGTTGCACCGCGTTTTCTTCCTTTGATATGCGCTTCTCGAAGCGGTCTACTTTTTCTCGAACCCGGTCAGATAACCTTCGTTCAGGAATACGCTTATGCTTAATTTGATAACGAAGCGCGTACAGCTCCCTTCCAAGGCTCAGATCGGAGCGGTCCTCCGGCAGCGCATAACACAGCGCATTCGCTTCGAAATTACTAAGCGTATATGCTGACACGAGCTCGTTATAAGCCATCACATACATCTTCATACCCTCCGCTATGTCAACAATTGCAGTGTACAAAGCCTCCAATTGCTTTTTTATCAACAAAGAGGAACGCTGTTCCAGATACTGTTCTTTTTGCGCTACAATTACATTGAGCTTCTCGATAGCTAGCTTGTGTTTTTCAAGGATGAAATGGAGGTCTTTTACTGGACTGGCACCAGAATTATTTGTATTTTTACTTTTCATTATATTAGTTTTTTAAAGCCCCGCCACCGGTCAAAGCACGGGGCTTTTTTCATTAGCAATTGGGCTACAGAACCTTGACGGCAGGCAATAGCAAGCCTAGGCGCTCAACGAGCACTTTAGAATCTTATAGACTTATTTTTAGCCTTTGACTACCGCTTTACTACAAGCTTAATAGCCCTTTGACAATTGGTACAGTTTTGCTATTTAGCTTGAGCCAAATAATTCTTCGCTGCCTGCTCCAGCTCTATGCGAGTCTTACGGCGACCAGACTCAATGTACGCCATGAGTTCGCTCTTGCGGAAGTAGAGGCGGCGTCCTTTTTTGAAGTGTGGAATCTCTCCCCGTCCAATACGCTGGTAGCCGGTGGATTTGGCGATTCCTAAAAAATTACACATCTCCATGAAGGAGAGCGGTTTTTCGTCCATAGAATCTGGAGTCATTTCTACCTCCTGCTGGGCTGGAAGGAGACGATCGGCAAATGCTAATAGATCTTCTTTGCTAACCTCGAGTTTTACTGCATTTGGCAGTGTGGTTAAATCAAGTTTCATAGCTGAAAAAATTTAATTTTGTAATTAATTCAGCTGCAATTAACTATGGCGAAAATCTTTTTACAACAGCGGCCATCTAAAAACTGCATTCTGGCCACTAAAATAAACCTCTCGGCCACTAAAAAAGGGGTTCCGGCCACCCGGGCCAGTAGCGCGGCCAGTCGTTTTAGCTACGGTACGCTATGGACGGTAGATTGTTTTTCATGCTCTATTCTGTAGGCTATATTTAGCTAGCTGATAAGCTGAAGATAGGTTGCTATTAGATATTGATATGTACTTTGGCTAGTGCCAGGCGGAAGCCGACACTAGAATCACGATAATCAGGTAACCAGTTACCTCTATAAGACAAGCGACAAAACTGAAGAAAGAATTTAAATGCAGCACCTCTTAAAACCATTCCTTGGCCTTCATCAATTTGACAAATTGGATCCCTTACTACACCTTTCTGATGGCAATCTTGAAAGAATTGACTGGAGTACGTATCTAAGCACCATTCCTCTATATTTCCACTCATATCATATAACCCAAGGTCATTCGGGCTTTTTAACCCTACGGCTTTTGTTTCGCCATGGCTATTCTCATTAAACCACCCCACTTCTTTCATTTGATCACTTCCTGCGTATTCATAAGCTATTCTAGTATGGTGTATGTCCGTATTGATTTGCCTACCACCTCGAGCAGCATATTCCCATTCAGCTTCTGTGGGCAATCGATATTTATATCCCGCTGGACGTGTAGCCTCGGTCTCTTCGTTTAATTTTTGTAGAAAGGCAAGTTGACCATTACCTTGCTGATTCCCTTCGACAATATCTATCCAAGACACACACTCTACAGGGCGATTGTTGCCTTTAAAACGAGAAGGATTATGATCTTGACCCATTATCGACACCCATAGTGCTTGTGTTACAAGGTGCTCACTAATATAATAAGGCGATAATTCCACCTTATGGATAGGTCCTTCAGCGCCTAGAGCAAGTACAGTATTTTCATCCCCCATCTCAAACACCCCACCCTCCAAATACCGCATCCGAAAAGCACACCCATTGACCGTCTCCCTATGATATTTTGCATTTTCCTCCATACTCTCATTTTTCCAAATTTCCGCTCAGCCAGCCTTCTGCACTCTATCGGCCACGGCTATACCGACGACGAAGGACTTTGGGACCAAATATGACTTCGTGTCGGCATAAACTCGTGCGTCGGGTTTGTGCGTTACGCCCAAAACTCTCCGTTCCGAGTTTAAGCGCAGTGGCCATTCCGCTCCGTAGGCTGGCTTCGCTTCGCTACCGCTGAACTGGGGCCAACACCAAACGAAAACCGACGAGGATGTTTTGACTCGCCGGGTCCCAGTCGAAGCGACAGGATACACGGCAGTGCCGCGGGCTGCTGTTCAACGAGCCGCCGCGGGACACGCGGGGCCGGGTCTTTTTATCATCGCAAAGCGGATCTTTTACGATACCCTGATCATAGCACTCCTGGTAAAAGGAATCAGAATATTTATCCATACACCATTCCTTTACATTACCACTCATATCGTATAGATGAAGGCCGTTCGGGCGCTTCAGGCCCACCGCTTTCGTTTCACCATGACTATTTCCCTTACACCAACCTATCTCCTTCAATTGATCGCTTCCAGCGTATTCATAAGGCTCGCCACCGCGGGCTGCGTACTCCCACTCCGCCTCTGTAGGGAGCCGATAAGCATATCCCTTAGGGCGTGAGGTTTTGGTCCATTCATTGAGCTGTTGTAAAAAGGCAGGCGGACCATCATTATCTTGATGTCCTTCGACAATATCGATCCAGGATACGTGCTCTACCGGGCGATTGTCGCTAATAAAAAAGGAGGGGTTATGATCCGCCCCCATCACCGCCTTCCACAGCGCCTGGGTTACCGGGTATTCTCCAATGAAAAAAGGCGAGAGTTCTACTTTGTGGATAGGGCTTTCTTTGCCCCAAGCCTTTTTGGTTTCATTGCTCCCCATATCGAAGATTCCACTAGGCAGGAAGCGCAGGCGGAAGGTGTGGTTGTTGATGGTTTCGGCGTGGTACATCTTTAGAACGAGCTAATTCCTGACTCCGAAGACAAAAAATCCACCGGAAAGTCTTCTTCTCCGTCTTTCAATACCAGACCTTGCTGATTTTTGATTCGAAAGCCTTCTTTATTTTGCCAGAATTCGAACCAGCGTTTTCTATCGAATAGAATGCGAACAGCCCGGAAAGCAAAAGCCAACTCTTTCCCTTCCGGAACAGATAAAGAGAGTTGGTTATCCTTGCTGTGTTTAAGGCTACCCTCTAAAGTGGCTAGCTTTTCCAATGCTCCCTTTAATTCACCATCAATCCCTCGATCGCTATAAAAATCAATTGAGAAGGTGTTGCTTTTCAAGAGGTGTGTAATTACATACAATTCACTAGCCTTCAATCGCTCCAACGAGGCTTGAAAGCCTTCTTTCTTGGGAATAGCGCCACGGATAAAGTTGTCCAATCCAATAAACGGCACCCTTTCTTCTTCAATACTTTGAAAAGAAAAACTCAAATTATGATGCTTTCCAATGGTTAGGTTACCCTCAATGGCGCTATCCTTTAGCCCCAAAGCTTGAAATAGCTGCTTCAGTAAATCGACCCCGGTATTGGCATCTGTAGCGATCACTTGCTGCCCGGACAAGCCAGAAGTGCTTCGCCTCTTTATTGGCAGCCCAGCTACATCGGGCTCAAAAAGATCGAGTAGAGTACCACCGTATTCTCTTAGCTCATTCCCTGATCTAAGTAAGACTTGCAGTGGTTTCAAGCCTTCCTTGGGCAAGGCAATCGTTTCGTAGCCTTGCTCTTTTAACATGTTTTTGAGTACTCCACTCATAGTTGCTCGCTTTTTAACAAGGTTGGGATTTCATGAACCGACATACTCATGGTTTCTGATTGTTCATAGCCTTCACTCCGGATTAGATTGACTGCAGCATTATGGCAAAATTCTACGGGCTCTCCATTGAAGAAGTGACTGTAAAACTCCTCTGCATAATCCCTTCCTGCAAGGTCTGGAAAATAATCTTTAGTGCATACTACGTAATCCGCAAACTCAAGAATAGCCTCCCCGTGCTTCAATGAATTACAGGCATCAAGAATTACTACATCTAACTTATCCCCAGTATCAGGGTGCGAAAGGAAAGTCCTGATATTCTCCCTAAAATTATCTGGGTCAATCGGAGCTACTTCACCCGCTCTGCCTTCAAAATACAATCCCTCATATTTAGAGCTATGCAGCGAGATATGAAGCACATTAGGTTTTATATCCGTAAGGGTACGCACCAACCTGCGCCTTTGGACGCTGGTCTTAATATCTACTTCTTCGAAGTCATCACGGCGATCTGCTCGTTGTCGAGCATCCTCTATTTCACGAAAAGCAGCGCCAAAATCAAGCGGATTTTGTCCATCAGGGCTGGAACAGATAAAGAGGATTTTCTTTTTGCCGCTATCCGGTCCCGGAGAAGGTGGAGCAGTAGGCGGAGGAGTAGGCGGAGGAGTAGGTGAACCGGCTTCCCGGTCCGCTTCCCCTGCCAAGTCTAAAATAGCAGCTACGATTTGATTTCGTTCAAGGTTCTGCTCTGAATTTGACAGGATACCCATTCGGCTATCCCTTTGAAGCTTACTGTAGCGGCTTTCAAGCCCTAATACTTCTGCTGACAAACTTTCTGGTACCAAAGCTTTCAAAGCAGCTATAGCATCATCAATTCGACTGCGGGCCACTAGCGCCCTTACCTGATCGACTGTTGGCATATCCTGGTGTTGTTTTTTAGTAGGAGACTGCTCCCAAAGGAAGCAAAAAGTATCAGTATGTAGTTTTTGCAGGAATCGCTGCCCAAGCCACTCTTCGCCGTCAAATCCTTCTACCACAAAGTCGAGGCTTTTCAAAAACTTGGCGTTCTTAAAGTCCTCGTTAAGGCTTTCGAGTGTTGAGGCGACCATCCCATAAAGTACAGCAAGGTCTTCGCCGTAGAGCGAAAGGTTGACAAAATGATTTTGCCAGTCTTCTTCGACGTGCCCGTAGGCATTGGTGTCAGGATGATGGACCACTACGTTGTCTTTCCACATCAAGCCCCGGTAGATGTGATCCTTAAGCCGCACCATCAGCTTATTGACGGTACCAGCGGGCAGGAAAGGCTGAAAGGCAAAACGCAGCTTCAAAGGCGATGCCTCTTGTGGTAATAACCCTTCAAAATCTGGAGCTTCTTTTTCAAGCAAGGCTGGGATGACAAACTCTTGCTCCCCGTAGGCATTTTGCTGTACATACGCCAGGTCATAGGCTTGCAAAAGTTCCAGCAACTTTTCCCTTTCTGGTTCGGAATAATGGCTCCAGATTTGCTTTTCAAACCGCCATTGAGGTACAGGGTTGCGCTCTCCGCTATCGATCACCTCAAAAACCGCCTGCTTCACCCAATTCGGATTGAGAATGATCCAGTCCTTAAGCTTTTCGTACTCGCCAAAGTAGATGACCGTCCCGATTCTGTCCAGGATGCGGAGCCATGCACGGGCTTCTTTTTCATCCAGGCGGTTTTTACACACCTCAAGGTAGTCCTGATAGGTGATATGCTGCTCTGCTTGCCGTCGCTGCAACGCTTCCATAACCCAGAGCCAGTCTTCGTTGTACTGATCGCGGAAGATGCCCTGGCCTACCTTTGGCAACACTCGAGGAATAGCCTTTCGCAAAGCCTCAAAATTGGTCAATTCCTTACAGCTGATCGCGTGAAATTCCTCCACATTCCCAAAACGGTTGTGCGCCCTTTGGTCGATATCCATCCGCTCTTTATCAATCTTGTTTACTACGTGGATTACCGGGCTGGACCGCTCCTGCTCCCGGTCGTAGCTCAGGGCATGTACCAATGACATCCAATAGTCAAAAGCAACGTAGCTTTCCTTTTCCTCTGGCGTATCATCACAGGCCGTCACAAACAGGTATAAGGATTGTGGGCTAAAGAAGAGCTGTTGCACCTCCCGGTACTTCCCCTGCCCCCCAAAGTCCCAGATATTGAGCTGGAAGTCGATAGGTTCATCCAAGCCTGTCAAATCCTGAGGCAACTGCTTGAGTTCATAGGGTACAATATCCAAACCAGCAGTGCGATCCTTTTTCTCTGGCAACGGAGCTTTCGGGTCCAGCAGTTTTATACGAATAGACGTTTTCCCTACTTCCCCATTCCCGACCAAGATCATCTTTGCCTGGTGCAGGTATTCCACCTTTTCCTCATCGATTACAGAAAGCAGGTACTGCCGCACATCCTCCACCGAATTGTGACGTTCCCCGCTACCCCGGATCGTTTCCGGGATATTCTCGATGGGGTTACTTTCCAGGTAAAGCGTTTCCAAGCCATCCGGTAGCAGAAACTTTTCCGGCCACTGCTTTAACTGGTTGCCTTCAAGGTCCAGTACAATAAGCTTCGGCAGCTTACCAACGATTTGTAGCTCCTGTATACCACTCTTGTACAAATACAGGTATTGTAATGCTTCAAACCCGCTCGGCAGCTCCAAACTGGATAGCCCCTCATTTCCACTCAAGTCCAGCCACCACAGCTTGGGGCAGGCAGAAGCAAAAGAAAACGCTTCCAGCTTGGAGCGGCTTACATCCAGTTTTTGCAGGGCCAGGCAGTCCGGTAGGTGGATTGTCTGTATGCCGCTGTCGCTAAGGTCGATTTCTTCCAATTGGGGCATAGCCCCGGAGAATTCCAGCGTCTGTAGTGCTTTATTATCCGCCAGGTTGAGGAGCTGCAGTTGCTGCAATGACTCGGGTAAATGCAGGCTTGAGAAATCATTTTCCGCCAGGTACAAGCCCTGTAAGCCTGACAGTTCTGGTGCTTCCAGAAAGCTGGCATCTTGCAAGCCCAGCGTGCGCAGCTTCAGACCGGTCAGTGTACCGTCTTTTAACCAATACTGACTCTTGTCCTCTTCCTTGCGCCCGTAGCGCATGAATGCGTGGAGATCGGGCGCATCGGATGGAGCGATGGTGATGCTGAGTTGTTGTTCTAGTCTTGCGATGATAGCGGGCTGGGGCATATTGTAACTATTGACATTGGTGGAGTTTCAAATATAGAAAGCTTTTGACTCAATTTCCTTATTGCTATGTTCTCCCTCAGGATTAATTGCATTTCTGACTTGAAATCAGCGGATACGTAAGCCTTAATTCTATGGTTAAGTATAAAAACAGTTTCTGTCGTGGGAAAGAACTAATCTAAAACCAATAGCTTCACTATATGAATCAGGAAGCCAGCTGTCACGTGAATAAGCAAGACAATTGAATTTGCTTGACAAAAATGCTCCGCCTCTAATTACTCTTGCAGAACCAATTGCAGGACCAAGTGGGTTTTCGACTATTCCATGATGCTTACATATTGAGTAATAGTCTTTAGAATACCAATTACTGCACCACTCAAATACATTTCCGTTCATATCAAACAAACCTAAAACATTGGGCTTTAATAGCCCCACTTCTTTTGTCTCTCCATGACTATTATAGTTATACCAACCTACCTCCTTTAAATGGTTTACTTCTACATATTCTTCATAATTCCTAGCTGAATGGATAGAACCTTTCATTCGTTTTAATGAATTATAATGCCCTCCTTTAGCAGCGTATTCCCATTCAGCTTCTGTAGGTAATCGAAAAGTAAAACCCTCGATTGAGTTTTCTTTTTCTGGGTACTGAGAGTTGAGCCTTGGAAGAAAACCATCTAGATCTTTTTCATTCCATACCCTTCCCTGAATATCTTGCCAATTCACTTGCTCAACTGGACGATTATCACCTATAAACCGAGAGGGGTTTAAATTATTCATTACTGCTTTCCACACTTTCTGAGTAATAGGGTATACTCCTAAATAATAATCATAAGTAATACTAACAGAGTGCTCAGGCTTTTCACTTACTGATCCCTTTGATTCCTCACTGCCCATCACAAACACGCCCGGGCGTACCCGCACCATATCATAGTACAAGCCGTTAGGGAGGGGGTGGCGGTAGGTATTGGGTAAGTCTTGGGACATATCATTTGTTTGTATTGGGGAAATATAGGGCTATTTTCAATATTTTGGATAATGCCGTCCTTACAGGACTGATTTCTGCTTTTCTTGCTTTTCAACAATCTGACGATTGTCGGAAAGAATTATCGTCCCTCTGGGACTGATGATTAATCTAAAAATAAGTTCCGTAGGAACAGTATCTCCTTCTCATGTCCGGAAGTGGACTTACCCCAATTGTCTAGACAGCTTTAGCTGTATTTATGATTTACAAATTAAACAAAAAACACATTCATAATCATCATAATATTTTCTTTTTTTGCTTCTTTTTTTCTTTTGATTTCCACAGCAAAAATGTGGATAAGTTCATTGACATAAGGCTGGCCTAGATTGCAGGTACAACTGGCTCGGGTACTTGTCCCCAATCTTGGAATGCCGCCTGTGGAAATTCCAATTATAGAAGTACTGGGCCAAGCCGTTATGCAGCTCTATGCCGTCCTCGTAAGCTTTAAGGTAGATGTCTTCGTACTTGGCCATCTTCCACAAGTTTTCGATAAAAGCGTTGTCTGTAGCCCGGCCTTTGCCGTCCATGCTCAGCCTTGCACCTTTGCCTAAAACAGTGCTGGTGAATGCATCGCTGGTGTATTGGCTGCCCTGGTCGGTATTGATGATTTGAGGGGCGCCCCATTCAGCTACAGCTTCCTCGAAGCAGCCTGCACACCATGCCGCCTCCATCGTGTTGGATAAGGACCAGTTGACCACAAAGCGGCTGTACAGGTCTATGATGGCAGTCAGGTACAAGAAGCCCTTTGGCATCGGGACGTAAGTGATGTCAGTAGCCCAGACTTGGTTGGGCTGTACAATTGCCAGCCCCCTTAATAAGTAAGGGTAAACCTTATGGTCTTTGCCCCGCTTCGAGGTGTGAGGGCCCGGGAAAATAGCCCTGAGCCCCATCACATCGTAGTACAGCCGGCGGACCCGGTTGCGGCTGACTTTGTAGCCTTCATCCTGGGTCAGGTAAACGTACATCCTTGGGCAGCCTTTGTAGGGGTGGTCGATGTAATGCTTGTCCATCAGGCGCATCAGCTCCAGGTTCAGCTCCGAAGCTGCCCTCGGTTTATAATATAGCGAGGACCGGTTAATACTCAACAGCCTGCACTGCCTGCTCAAGCTCAACTTGGGGTGGCTGCTGTCCAGAAGCAGCCGTTTTTCTGCTAGTGGCATCAGGGCAGCCTTTTTTTTAGAAAATCGATTTCAATGGCCTGTTCCCCGATTTTGCGCATCAGCCGGTCTTTTTCAAGTTCGGCCTCCGATTTGCCGGAAAGTGCCTTGCCTTTGCGGAAAACCGAAGAGGCGCCTGACAAAAACTCCTTTTTCCAATTGGTAATCTGCTGTGGGTAGATCTTATACTTATTGGCAATCTCAGCCAAAGTATTCACTTCCTTGAGGGCTTCCAAGACTACTTTTGTCTTGAAATCAGCGTTGAAATTTCTTCTGCTCATGATAGCTAATTTAAGGGTTTTTATAAATCAAGCTACCTGTCTAGTTTTTTGGGTGTGTATAACAAATTGCACAAGTTAGCTATCTTTAAAGTATGAAGAAGCCAACCCCCACCCCGAGCGAGCTAGAACAAGTTGCCGACGAGATACTAAGTGGCATGCGTGCCGAGCTACTCGACTTTCTGCAATCTCAAGCCAACGCGACCTCATCGTCAGCTTATGAGAATAGCGTTTTAGATTTAGCCCGCCAATTTGCCCAAAAGGTAGCTACCCAACAAGATGGGCCACTGTCAAAGAGCCGCAACGCTAAAAAAAAGTCTTGACAAGTTTTGGGCAGCTTACGCTGTCTAAAAACCACGTGCTATGCCAAGGCACAAAACGCTTTGCCCTCAGTGAGCGCCTGCGGGAGCTGTGCTGCCTGCTAGGACAGGGCAGTGTTTACGAGCAGGCTAGCGAGACACTTGAAGAACTGCTTAGGCTAGACTTATCTGGTATGCAAATACAGCGTGTCTGTATGCACTATGGCAGTTTAGTAGGCCCATTGGTCAGCGCGGATGCGGAAGGGGCCATACCCAGTTTAGAAATTACTGATGAGCAAGCGCCTACTTATGTGATGATGGATGGCATGATGCTCCCTACACGAGAGGAAAAGAGCTGGAAAGAAATTAAGCTCGGCCGCATATTTCAACACCAAGATGTGGTACAACTGTCGGCCAAGCGCAGACAAATACGCCAATCCGTCTATGTGTCCCATTTTGGCAGTGTCGACCAGTTTTTCCCTAAACTGGAGCGCCATCTAGTACCCTATCAAAAAAAGGTCATTTTGGGAGATGGAGCCCCATGGATATGGCGTTGGGCCGAGGACAACTTCCCCGGGGCCCGTCAAATATTAGACTTCTATCACGCTAAAGAAAAACTGGTGCTCTTTGCAAAACATCAGTTTAGAGTAGATGAAAAACGCAAAGCCTGGGTGGCTGGCCAGTGTGAAGTACTCTCAGCCAATAGAGTGCACGAGGTAGTGGATAACGTAAGCTGCCTCAGAGCGAGAAACCACGAAGCCCGGGAAGCTAAGGCGAAACTGCTATCTTATTACGAAGAGTATGAAGACCGTATGCAGTACAAAACCTACAGGGATGAAGGGCTGCTCATCGGCTCTGGACCAGTAGAGGCCGCTCATCGTAGTGTCTTGCAGCAGCGGCTCAAATTATCCGGCCAACGCTGGACGGTTGATGGGGCGCAAGCCATCGCGGATTTGCGGTGCTATCGTAAAAGTGGAGCGTGGAGTACGATCCAGCAACTTGTCGCAGCGGCATAGCTGTGCAATTTGTTATACACACGTTTTTTGGGGGAACTCCAACATGTATTATCCCTGAAAATTCGAAGTCAAGGTTCGGGTTTTCAAGGATAAATCCTTTTTAGCGTTTGCTAGTAATGCGCTCCAGCATCGCCCGCCCCAACTCCGTCACCCGGTACTTCTGATTCCGGCTGCGCGGGTTGTCCGGTATTGCCTGCCTGATGCAGAAGGGGTAAAAGGAATCCGTCGAGTGTTGTTATGCAAGCATGACTATCAATTCTGCCAAAAGAGTGCTAAATTTGGAATGCTAAAAATAATGGCATGAGTGCGGAGGAACTACTGAGTTTAGTAAGAGGAGGCGAGACCAGCCTTATTCAGTTCAAAGAAAATGTAACAAATGCAGTAAGCATTGCTCAGGAGATGGTCGCCTTTTCTAACAGCAAAGGCGGGAAAATCCTGATTGGTATTAATGATAAAACCGGGGAAGCAACGGGGCTCAGCTTTCAGGATATTCAACGTATCAACAATCTACTGACAACTGCTGCTAACGAGCATGTGAAAAGTCCAATTATCATCGAGACGGAAACTGTAGCGGTTAAAGATAAACAGGTTATTGTTGTTCGTGTGCCACAAGGAGTTGACAAACCCTATAAAGATAATAGCGGATTAATCTTTGTGAAGAATGGGGCCGACAAGCGTAAGGTGACCAGTAATGAAGAATTATCCCGGCTGCTTCAAGGTAGTGGGAATCTATATGCTGAGGAACAAATCTTGCATCACTGCACTTATGAAGACCTCAACTGGGATAAATTCAAACGTTTTTACGAAACAACCTACCAAGAAACGTGTGAATGGGAAGACCGGGACCGAATATTTGAAAATCTCCGCCTGGGCAAAGATGGTAAACCCAATCTGGCAGCAGCATTACTCTTTACCGATAAACCAGACAAAACACTCACCGGATTCTTCATCACCGCTATTTGGTTCTGGGGCAACGAACTCCATGAACACGAATACCGATCAAGTGACAACTTCAAAGGGAATATTGCTGAACAGTATCAACAAGCCTATTCCTTCATATACGCTGCGCTCAGAAAAGTACAAGCGGGGCAATCCTTCAACAGCCTGGGCATACCCGAAGTACCAAGTGTGGTCTTAGAAGAATTGTTAGTCAACGCCCTTATCCACCGGGATTACTTCATCAAAGACACCATCAAGCTTTTTCTGTTTGAAAACCGGATAGAAATCAAAAGCCCTGGCAAGCTGCCCAATAACCTGACGACCGAGCAGATCAAACGAGGGATCCGAAAAAAACGAAACAACATACTGGATTCCTTTGCCCCCTCTTTGCTCAATTACCGCGGTGCCGGCAGCGGAATTCTGCGTGCCCTGCAAGCTCATCCGCACATTGACTTCATTAATGATGTAGAAGCCGAACAGTTCACCGTGATCATCCACCGCCCGGAAGAGAAAAGGTAAGTCGTTCAGATATTCTCCTCGCCTTTCACCCGAAAGGATGGGTAGGTTTTACTTTTTCAGCACCGCCCACCCCAACTCCGTCACCCGGTACTTCTGATTCCTACTGCGCGGCTTGTCCGGTACGGTCATCTCTATCCAGCCGTGGTCAAGGGCAGGAAGGATGTATTTTTTGTAGTTGTCAAAGTGGTTTTTAAAGCCAAGCTGTTCCAGTATTTCAGCCCTTGATGAAGGGGTTTTACAAATCCCAATTACTTTAAAAACTAAAGGGTCAACTTGGTCGCTAACTTGGTCGTTAACTTGGTCGTTAACTTGGTCACCTTCAAATATCGGATGTACCGGCAGCGTTGTCAAAAAGTACGTACACTGCTCATCCGTCTCCAGTTGTGGAAGCGGGGAGCCGTTGGCCTCCATGACCCGGCGCATGGTCGGGATACCGGTACCTCTGCCTTCGGTCAGGTGCAATTCTTTCAGGAAGTCCCCTACCCGCCGGTTGCGGTAATCGCGGGCAACGATGCGGCGGTTTTCGGCGAGTATCCGGGCATTAACGGGGGGCACAGGCCCGGGAAAGCTGAGGATTTCGATTTTGTCCGGCCAGATTTGCACCTCTATAGGCTTGCCCAGCTCGTAGCTCTTGTGGTACACCGCATTAGCCAGAGCTTCCTCCACCGCATCATAAGGATAGTTGAAATAACGGTCGGCTTCAGCACGGCCACTTACCTTTTGGACGCGCTCCTCAATGATATTGTTGCGGATGTAGGATAGTGCATTGCGGAGCTGAATGTGCAGGGGGCCTTTGAAATACTTTTCACTGAACCGCTTGCCTGCTTCATCTTCCCGGATCACGACCTCAATCCACGCACGGGAGAAAAAACGCTCTGGTTCCTCACTGAAAAACATCAGCCCGGCATTGACCGGCCGGAGCTGCTCATCCGGCCCTTTGGCAATCGCCATTTGCCGACAGAGGTCTGCGAAGGGCATAGTGGCGCTATGGTCAAAGAGTTCGCTGTCTACTTCATTCAGAAAATCACGAATAAGCCCAAGGCTAAGGTCTTTCAGCGTAGCTTGTTGCTGAACCCGGTCGTCGAATGGTATACGGGCAGTGAGTTCCTGCAATCTGCGTAAGTTTTCACCTTTAGCTTTGATCGTTGAAGCGGCACTCCGTATGTACGAGAACCGTTGTGCACCTTTGTTCAAGCCATCCGGTGCGGTGTAGGGCCGCATATCACCCGCTGGAGCCCAAATGACCAGGATGTGCTTATCTTGTACAACGTACGGCTGGGCAATAGGCAGGTAATTGGGCTGAAGACGTTGACAAAGATTCGTGAGTTCCTTTTGGATACCATCCATCCGTTCAGGAGCAACACCCTCTGGTGGCAATACGGGCCGCCCTTCGCGCTCCTCCACACCAATTATAATGTATCCACCACCCCAGTTATTGATATCGTTAGCGAAAGCGCAGAGCGTACGCAGTACGGGTACCGGATTCCAGTCCCGTTTGAATTCCAAACGCTCCCATTCAATCACTTGTCCGTTGAGTAGCTCTTTAATGTTTATGGGCAATGCCATACGCTTATGGATTTCGTTCTACGTCTCTTTGGCTTTTCGCAATATCGGAATTTTGCACCGGTTTACCCCTGCTTTGATGACAAACGAAACATTAGCATACCTGCATTGTCACCCCTTGCACTTTTTTGTACCTCCGCCCTATTTTCGACCGTTTTGCAGCCATTTGTACCTCCTTGGGTTTTTCTTATGCGTAAGTCTTTAAAATACAAATCATTACAAAGCCTAAAGGTTTTGTACCAGCAAGTTCAAAAAGCCTACAAATACGTTTTTTATTTAATGTGATTTTCAACCCGATAGATCGGAAAGAATAAAATTATTATCTTAACAAACAGGATTCTATCCTTATTTTTATCTATTTTCGCTCATATCAAAGAAATCGACACTTTAGTTTTATTTTTAATATGGCAGACATAAGCGATTTTGCAGTTTTTTGTACCTATCTTGTACCTCTAAAAAACGAAACTCGCCTATATTAACTGATAATCAGCTATTTAAAAACTCAACCAAGGTTTTGTATCGGGAAGTAAATAAGGCCATCAATTACCCAGTGAGCTACCCTTTCCAATGATTGACTAGAGGAGCTTGTCTACTTTCCTGAATTAGGCTAACACCAAGCGAAAGCCGACATCGTTAAAGCAGTGCCTTCGGGGACGGCCGGAACGGTAGTTCATCTGTACATTTACAGGAGTATGCGAAATTTCCCCACCGCACCATGAAGCAGCGCTACAGTCCCCCTAATTGTTGAACCGGCAGTACCGTTATCCGCTCAGACAGCGCATATCTCCGGCTTCCCGGGTAAATGACGTAGAGATGTGACAGGCTCAAATCTTCTATAGCCTGGTGCATAGACTTTGTACGCTTAGGGGCATCCATATATTTGAATTCGGCACCGTAGGAGCGCCCGTTGGACTGCCAGTACAAATCCAGTTCGACGCCAGCGTGGGTCCCGTAGAAAAATACCTCATTGTCCCGCTTGCCCAGCTGAGCAATGGTTTCCTCTACCGCAAAGCCTTCCCAGGAAGCCCCCAGCTTAGGATTTGTAAGCAAGTCATTTTCCTGATGGATATTTTGCAAGGTATGAAAGAGGCCCGCGTCCCGGATATATAGCTTTGGGCTCTTGACCAGGCGCTTTCCTACATTCGTATGCCACGGCAAAAGTATCCGGATCATAAAGGTGTCTTCCAGAATGGAAATATACTTTTTCACCGTATGGTCCGATATGCCAAAAGAGCGCCCCAACTCACTGTAGTTTAGCGTTTGACCATGATAATGGCTCAGCATCACCCAGAAACGGTACATGGTAGAGGAAGGTATAGAGCTCCCTAAGGCAGCCAAGTCCCGCTCCAAAAAAGTAGCAATGAAGTTTTCCCGCCAAAGCCGGCTTTCCTCCAGCCCCTCTGCCAGATAAGACCGGGGGAAACCGCCTCGTAACCACAGCTTTCGGTAATGTGCAGCGCCCACCTCTGACAAGTTGAACCCAGATAAATAATAATAACCGATGCGCCCGGCCAGCGATTCGCCGCTTTGTTGCTTCAAACTGGAGGAAGCGCTACCGAGGATAAGATATTTCTGGTTCTTCTGCTGATCGACCAAATAACGCAGTAACGAAAACAGCTCCGGCTTTCGCTGTATCTCATCAATCATGATCAGGCCTTCCAGGTTTTCCAATGCCAGCTGAGGTTGCTGCAGCATAGCGAGGTCTCGTGGGTTCTCCAAATCGAAGTAATGGTCAGGTTGGAAGGTCTTGGCAAGTGTCGTTTTTCCCGCCTGACGGGGCCCCAGTAGAGCAGTCACGGGGAACACGCGCATTAGTTGTGCTACCGCTGCCTGATCTTGTTTCCTATCGAGAAGTGTTTTACCCATACTCGAAAATACAAATTATCCTTGAAAATTCGAATATCTACTTCGAATTTTCAAGGATAAATCTCTTTTAGCGTTTGCTAGTAATGCGCTCCAGCACCATCTGCCCCAACTTCGTCACCCGATACTTCTGATTACGGCTGCGCAGCTTGTCCGGCACGGTCATCTCTATCCAGCCATTTTCAAGGGCAGGAAGGATGTATTTTTTGTAGTTTTTGGTAGATACGCTTAGGCCCAGTTCTTCCAGGAGTTGCGTACTCGATTTTGGGGTTACTGCCAAACGAACAACTTCCAAAACCCGATCATCTATGGCTTCTTTCTGCAAGCTATTATTTTGGTCGTTAACTTGGTCGTTAAGTTAGTTACAGACTTGGTTACCAACTTAGTTACTCGTCCATTCCGGATGCCAACACAAAGGGGTTATACTCGGAACAGAGAGGTTTGGGCGTCCACCCGACGCACGAGTATATGCCGACACGAAGTCATGTTTGGTCCCAAACTACTTCGTCGTCCGTATAAATGGTATTTTAAGTAACCCCTCACCCCCCAAACCGTGTATGCCGAAATGCCCCCGACAGCGCCCCTGAGATAAATGCCGGGCGACTCCCATTCACAATCCGCATTTCCAACCCGTGGCGCAGGCATAGCTCAGCAGCATAAATCTTGGAAGTCATACCGCCGGTGCCGAGCCCGTTGTCGCGCTCCTCAATAAATGCTTTGACGGCTTCCGTATCAGCAACGTTTTCGATGAGCTCAGCTTCGGGATGCAGGTGGGGGTTTTGGGTGTAGATGCCGTCAATATCGGTGACCAGCATCAGCAGGTCGGCTTCGCTAATGATGGCGACGTAGGCAGAAAGCTTGTCGTTATCGCCAAAGATGATCTCGTCAACGGCTACGGTGTCATTTTCGTTGATGATGGGGATGTAACCGAACTCCAGCAGCTTGTGCAGGGTATTCCGGACGTTCTCCCGGGCGGTGTCATTGTCAAAATCGCGGTAGGTGAGCAGGCATTGGGCAACCTGCAGTCCCAAACTGCCGAAGACTTCATCGAATATCCGTATGAGCTTGGGCTGACCAATAGCAGCCAGGGCTTGCTTGGAGTCAATCTGTGCCGTACCGGCCTGATGGATTTCCGCAAACTGCCGGGCCGTGGCTATGGCGCCGGAGGAAACCAGTATAACGTTGTAACGGTCACGGATGGACAATATCTGCCGGGCCAGGTTTTCAATGGTGGCATAAGAAATACGGTTGCTCCCGCCCGTGAGTGTAGAGGTGCCAACTTTGATGACAATTTTCTTTTTTTGCTCCATGCTGCGTACTACCGTATTTGACCATTTCCATATACCATCCATTTGTTGGAGACCAGTTGCCCCACACTAATCGGGCCCCTTGCGTGGAGCTTCTGAGTGCTGATGGCAATCTCCGCGCCCATCCCCAGCTGCCCGCCATCGGTGAAGCGGGTGGAGGCGTTGTGGTAAACGGCGGCACAGTCGACTTCTTCCATAAATGCCCGGGCCTGAGCCGCGTCTTCCGTGACAATCGTGGCGCTGTGCCCGCCGCTGTATTGGTTCGTAAGTGTAATGCCCTGTTCCATGCTGTCCACAACTTTGAGAACAATACGGTGTGACAAAAACTCCTCATACCACATCGCTTCCGGTACCGGCTGCAAAGCATCGTGGCGGCCTGCCCAACCGTCCTGATCCGCAATGACTTCCAAACCGGCTTCAGAAAGGGCACTGCTGAGGTGCTGAAGCTTATCTTCCAACTCTGGCCAGCCCCGGTCAATCAGGACCTTGTCCAGCGCATTGCACACGCTGATCCGGCTTTTGCCATTCTTAATGATAGACAATGCCATGTCGTAATCTGCCGATGCGCCGACGTAAAGAAAGTTATTGCCCCGGCCGCTCACGATGACCGGAATATTGCTGTGCTCCCGCACGAAAGCGATCAGGCGCTCCCCACCGCGTGGGATGATGAGGTCGAAACGGTAGGGGTTGTCCTTAATAAGCTTCTGAGTGGCGGCGCGATCCAGATTCAGGTAGTTCACATAACCTGTATCCACGCCCTCGGTTTCCAGGGCGCTGTGCCAAAGTTCAGCCAATAGGGTATTGGTATGCAGGGCTTCCTTCCCACCTTTCAGCCAGATTTTATTACCAGCTTTGAAAGCTGTAGCGGCGGCCTCGATGGTCACGTCCGGACGGGACTCGTAGATGATGAGTATTTTGCCGAAAGGCACCGTTTGATTGACCACCTGCATGCCATTGGGGTGACTGAATTCATAGAGCGATTTGCCAACAGGGTCTTCCATGGCTGCTGTTTCCAGACAAGCATCAGCCATGGCTTTCACCTTGACGGGGCTTACTTTCAGGCGGTCATACATGGATTCATCCGCTCCGTCGTAAGCCTTCAGGTCCTGCTCATTGGCAGAGATAATGGCTGCTTCCTGTTCTAGGATTAAAGTAGCCAGATTTTTTAGCACCTGGTCTTTTTGCGCTCTTGTTTCCATCGTAATTATGCCGGTTCTGTTGCGGCAAATATAGGCTTTTTCGGGCTCCACAAGCGCTACATCACAGCTTGGCAATCTGCATTTCGCTATTCTTTAAGTGACTCGTTTGTAAAGTTGGCTTGATCAATTGCCTGATCTCATTAGAAAGGGCGCTAATCAGCCGTAACTTAGCATAGGGGCGGAAGTACACCAGGCTAACTTCCCGGACCGGATAGGGCGGATTGAAATCCCGGACCTTTACCTGCCGCTCAGCCGGCAGGTCTTTACAGTATAGTTCGGGAATCAACGTTAAGCCATTGAGGTTATCCACGATATTGAGCAAGCTATCAAAAGAATTCGGGCTGAAACTCAGGTTCGAGTCCATTTGCCTTGAATTGAGGGCGCAGATATTAATCACCTGATCAGTCAGGCAGTTGCCTTCTTCCAATAACCACACCTGCTCATCAGCGATATCCTTAGGTGTAAGGAACCTCGTCTCCGAAGAGGTAGTATTTCCGTATACCATTAGCTTTTCGTAGTACAGTATGTCTTCCTCCAGCTGATCTTCCCTCAGAGGCGTTGAGGCGATCCCTGCATCCAATTCTCCATTTCGCAATTGGTCGATGATATGCTGAGTCGTAATTTCCCGCACATTCAGCTTAAGCTTAGGGTAAGCGCTCAAAAACTGAGGTAAAATACGGTGCAACAGATTACTCGCAATTGTAGGAATAATACCTATGTTGAGCTCGCCCTCAATAACACCTCTGGCTTCGGAGGCAAGCTCCTTAAGCCTGCTGCTATGCCTAAGTACCTTGTGCGCTTCATCAATGATATCACGCCCACACTCCGTAGTAAGAATAGGGTTCGTCTTGCGGTCAAATAAGACAAGCTCAAGCTCTGATTCCAACTTTTTGACCATCGTGCTCAAAGTGGCCTGTGTAACGTGGCAGGCCGCAGCCGCTTTGCTAAAACTCTTTAATTTATCTACCGTGACGATATACTCCAGTTGCTGCAAATTCATCTCTGTTATTGATTTTATCAATACACAATATAAAAAACATTCTCTTTGTCAATATAAATTCATAGGTCATCTTTACACCCTCAACACTAGAAAACATGCAAATACGCTCCTACTCTGAGTTAAGCACATATTATCATCCATTCAACGAAACCACTAAAAAACATTAGAATTTATGAAACAATTACTTTTCATTGGCCTCCTTTTACTCAGTGTTCCTGCTCTCGCCCAGGATATGGCTGGTGAATGCCCTTTCGGGCATGGAAGCAGCTCTAAAACAGCCGTTACAGAGCGCAGGGAAGCGATGATGCAAAAAACACCTCCTTCTACAAACAAGGATTGGTGGCCCAATCAGCTTAATCTTAACGTGCTCCGGCAAAACAGTATGAAGTCCAATCCAATGGGGGAAGATTTCAATTATATTGAGGCTTTCAATAGCCTGGATTATGAAGCACTCAAAAAAGATATCGAAGCCGTACTAACCGACTCCAAAGACTGGTGGCCGGCGGACTTCGGCAACTATGGCCCGCTCTTCATCCGTATGGCATGGCACAGTGCGGGCACTTACCGGTCTGGCGATGGCCGGGGTGGTTCCCGTGCCGGGCAGCAGCGGTTTGCGCCTCTCAATAGCTGGCCTGACAATGCCAACCTGGATAAAGCCCGGCGCCTCCTTTGGCCCGTCAAACAGAAGTACGGCAGTAAAATCTCATGGGCAGACCTTATGATCCTGACCGGCAACGTAGCCCTGGAGTCGATGGGCTTCGAAACAATTGGTTTCTCCGGCGGGCGCGAGGATGTATGGGAACCTGAAAGTGATGTGTACTGGGGTGCTGAGACGGAGTGGCTGGACGATGTTCGCCATCAGAATGGCGAACTGGAAAACCCGCTGGCTGCTACGCAGATGGGGCTTATTTATGTCAATCCGGAAGGACCGGGCGGCAACCCTGACCCTCTGGAAGCAGCCAAAGCTATCCGGGAAACTTTCGCCAGGATGGGCATGAACGACGAAGAAACCACCGCCTTAAATGCAGGTGGCCATACGTTCGGCAAAACCCACGGAAGGGGACCGGCTTCTCATGTAGGCGCTGACCCTGAAGCTGCGGGCATCGAAGAACAAGGGCTCGGCTGGAAAAGCACCTATGGCACAGGAAAAGGTAAGGATGCCATTACTTCAGGCCTGGAAGTAACCTGGACGGGCACTCCTACACAATGGAACCACGGCTTCTTCAAAATTCTATTTGGCTATGAGTGGGAGCTTACAAAAAGCCCTGCCGGAGCGCATCAGTGGGTGGCTAAAGGTGATAATGCATTCATCCCTGATCCTTTCGACCCCAATGTAAAGCATAAGCCAACAATGCTGACTACAGACCTGGCTTTCCGCTTTGATCCTGAATACGAAAAGATTGCCAGAAGGTTCCTTGAAAACCCGGAAGAACTGGAAGCAGCTTTCGCTAAAGCCTGGTTCAAGCTCACCCACCGGGATATGGGGCCCAAATCTACCTATGTAGGCCCTGAGGCACCAAAGGAAAATTTCATCTGGCAAGACCCTATCCCCGAAGTAGACCACGAACTGGCCGACGAGAAAGATATTGCCAGACTGAAGGAACAATTGCTGAACTCCGGGCTGAGCATTTCCGAAATGGTAACTACGGCATGGGCTTCTGCCTCTACTTACCGTCACTCCGACCGCAGAGGCGGCGCCAATGGTGCACGCATCCAACTGCTCCCGATGAGAGAGTGGGAGGTCAACAATCCCCCGCAACTGGAAAAAGTGCTGAATACCCTGAGAGAAATTCAGGAAGATTTTAACAGCAAGAACAAGTCTAAGCAAATCTCCATAGCAGACCTGATTGTACTCGCGGGAACCGCTGCCGTGGAAAAAGCAGCTCAGAACGCTGGCTTCGATGTAGAAGTGCCCTTCTCTCCTGGCAGAATGGATGCCCTGCAGGAACAAACCGACATCGAATCCATCAACCTGCTGGAGCCAATGGCTGACGGATTCCGAAACTACCAAAAGACGCAGTACACCTTATCTACCGAGCAGCTAATGGTTGACAAAGCACAGTTGCTTACACTTACTCCGCCGGAAATGACCGTCCTCGTAGGAGGTATGCGGGCTCTTGGAGCTAACTATGATGGTTCAAAAACCGGTCTGATGATCAACAGCAAAGATCAACTGACTAACGAGTTCTTCGTCAACTTACTAAGCATGGACTACGAGTGGAAACCACAGGATGACAAAAAGCAACACTTTGACGTCATCAACCGGAACACGGGCGAAAAGGTATGGAAAGCTACCCGCGCCGACCTGATCTTCGGCTCCAACTCTGAGCTGCGTGCCTTGTCTGAAGTCTATGCTTCTGAAGATACTAAAGAGAAGTTTGTACAGGACTTTATCAATGCCTGGACTAAAGTCATGAACCTCGACCGCTTTGACCTGAAAATGTAATCCGGCCAATACAAACGGCTAATAAACGGGCTTTCCTGCACACAGGAAAGCCCGTTTTCGTAATAGAGACCTCAACTACCCCACCTCCAGCACAAATCCACTCCCATACACATTCCGGATTTCAATCGCTGGGTCAGCCGACAAATACTTGCGCAGGCGGGAAATGAAAACGTCCATGCTGCGGCGTGTGAAGTAGTCGTTCTGCGACCAGACTTCCTTCAACACCTGCTGCCGGGACAACAGCTGCCCTTTTTGCTGGCAAAGCAACAACAGCAGATGAGCTTCGCGCTCGGTGAGGCGGCGGGGTAGCTGCCCGGGGAAAACCAACTCCTGATTCTGCACATCAAAAGTGTATTGCCCGATGGAAATTGTCTCGGCCGTGGGCACCTCCGGCTGCGCCCGCCTCAGAATAGCCCGGATACGCGCCACCAGCTCTTCCTCATCCACCGGCTTGACCAGGTAGTCATCGGCACCCAGGTCAAACCCCTTGAGGCGATCTGCTTTAAGGGCGCGGGCAGTCAGGAAAATCAGGGGTTGTTTAGCCGACTGCCTACGGATTTCCCTGGCCAAACTAAACCCATCGCGCCCGGGCAGTCCCACATCAACGATGCACAAGTCTACAGGGTGTTTTTCAAAGGCCCGCAAACCGCTGTCGCCATCTTTGGACCAAAGGACTTCAAAGCCTTTCATCTCCAGATAAGCCTGCAGGGCAAAACCCAGTGTATCGTGGTCTTCGACAAGCAAAATCTTAGCCATACTGTAGTTGTTTTGGAGAGGTTTCTCCTGGTTCGAAATCGGGCAGGTACAGCCAAAAGACCGCCCCGCCTTCGGAATGGTTGTGCATCCCGGCCTGCCCATCGTGCAATCTGGCTACCTGCTGTACATAGCTCAGCCCAAGCCCAAAACCCTGTATAGCACCGGCATGCAGGCGTACAAATTTCTGAAAAACATCGGCCTGCCTGGCTTCAGGCACTCCATCGCCGTTGTCTTTGACTTTCAGGGTCAACCCCTTTGGCCCACTTATGGCTTCCACCCGAATAACCGGCGGTTGCCCACCGTATTTCAGGGCATTGTCAAGAAGGTTGGCCAGGGCATTAGACAGATGGCCGGCATCAGCAGTCAGAAAACCATCGGGCCCAATAAAAGACCACTGCAGGCTTCCTCCTTCAGCCTTAACTTTCGGCTCAAAGGCTGCACAGGTCTGATGCAGCCATTCAGCAACTGCAAGTGCCCGACGTTCCAGCTGATATACCGGCTGCTCCAGGCTCGCCAGTTCCAGCACCTGCTCTATCTGGGTTTTCAACTGCTGGTTTTCGGCGGACAGCCGTCCGAGGTACATTTTTACCTGCTCCGGCTGACTATCGCTTAAGGCCTGCTCTGCCAGTTTTAGTAATAAGCTACTGGAAAATACCGGTGTTTTCAGCTCGTGCGTCAAGGTGTTGATGAAGTCGTTTTTGACCGCTACCAACCGCTGTTCCCGCCGCACTTTGCGCACCAGTAATACAAACCCAAGGAGCAACATCGCCACTCCTAATACCGTCAGCGCCAGTAGAAGCCAGAGGCGCTCCAACAAATGTGGTAAAAAATCACGCAGTTGTAAATGCAGGTAAAGCTGACAGGCACAAGCTTCTGCAAGCGTACCTTCAATCTGATAAGCATAAGTGCGGTAGGCGGCTGTTTCCGACCAATCGAACCGGTCTCCAACGAGGAGCGGATAATGCCAGATGGATTCCGATAAGGCAATGGAAAAGGGCATTCGCTTTTGTTGTGCTTCCAGGCCTGCCCGCAGCCGTTCTTCAAGCTTCAGCCGGAGCCCGTACCGGAGTGAGTCCGGAACCGCCTGCCCTTTCCGCCTCATGCGCTGCAGCTCCAGAATACCTTGCGCTACATCAGGGGTTTGTGCAATGCCTGCCCCCGTTTCTTCCAGCAATTGGCGCAGCTCCCGGTCGAACAACTGCTTTTCCACCACAATGCCCGACTTCACCCATTGGAATTGCACCATACCAAGGCTAAGCAGGGCTGCAACGACAAGGGCTGCCGGGAAAAGGTTCCTGAAATCGGGCTTGTTCATCATGTTTCTAAAGATACAGCATAAATGTGGCAGTCGCCAGGTTGTTAACCCTTCAGCAGGGGGCTTAACCTTCTGTTTGCATTTGCCGGAAAGGCGGGTTTTCAATTTTCAGTTACGATTATTCTCCCTACTTTTGTTTGCATACAAAACCTTCCTCTCTTAAGCGAAAAAACGAACATGAGAAACCGAGTTGTTATCGAAAATGTACAGCCGGAAATAGACCACGGCAATTATTTTATCAAACGGGTACCGGGTGAACGGGTGGATGTCACCGCCGATATTTTTGGTGACGGGCATGACCACATCCGCGCTTCGCTCCTCTACCGCCACGAGAGCCAGAAACGCTGGACCGAGGTCTTTATGGAGGAAGGCATAAATGATGTGTGGACCGCCAGTTTCAAAGTGGAGCAGAAAGGCCTCTACCACTACAAAGTTTCCGGATGGATCGACCACCTCCTGCACTGGTATGATGGCTTCCTTAAAAAAAAGGAAGCAGGCCAGGATATGAAGGTAGAGCTCAAAATCGGGGCGGGCTTCCTCCGCCGTGCTGCAGCTCAATACCCGAAGCCTAAAGCCAAAGACCTGAAGGAGGTGGCGGATCAGCTGGAGGAGGAAGGAAAGTACGATGAGGCAGTACAGCTCGTACTTAGCCCGGGCTTCAAGCAGATCGTTGAGTCTACACCCTTTAAGCAGTTCGAAACCATCTACGACCACAATCTCCGGGTACGGGTGGGCTGGGAAAAGGAAATGTTTAGCACCTGGTACGAGCTGTTTCCGCGCTCAACTGCACAGGAGCCTGGCCGGCACGGTACCTTTAAGGATGTGGAACGCCTGCTGCCCCGTGTTCAGGAAATGGGCTTCGATGTGCTCTATATGCCTCCGGTACACCCTATTGGAAAGCTTAACCGCAAAGGCAAAAATAACAGTACGAATGCCAAACCCGGCGAGCCGGGCTCTCCCTGGGCCATCGGTAGCGACGAGGGCGGCCATAAGGCCATTCATCCCGAACTGGGCACGCAGGAGGACTACGAAGCGCTGATTGAGAAAGCCCGGGGTATGGGCATCGAAGTAGCGCTTGATCTTGCATTTCAGTGCGCCCCCGACCATCCCTATATCAAGGAACACCCGGAGTGGTTCGTCTGGCGCCCGGACGGGACGATCGCTTACGCGGAAAACCCGCCAAAAAAATACCAGGACATTGTCCCGATTAACTTTGAGACCGAAGACTGGAAAAACCTCTGGGAAGAGCTCAAGAGCGTGGTCCTCCACTGGTGCGAAGCCGGCATCCGCATTTTCCGGGTGGACAATCCACATACCAAGCCGTTCCGCTTTTGGGAATGGTGCATAGCGGAGGTACAAAAACAATACCCCGACACCATCTTCCTGGCTGAGGCCTTTACCCGGCCTAAGGTCATGGCGGAGTTGGCAAAAGTAGGCTTTAACCATTCGTACACCTATTTCACCTGGCGCAATACCCGCCGTGAACTGGAAGAGTACATGACCGAACTGACCCGCACCGAGTCCCGGGAGTACTTCCGCCCCAACTTCTGGCCCAATACGCCGGATATCCTGGCTTATGAGTTGATGAACGCCGGGCCTTCCACCTTCGCGAAACGCTTTATGCTGGCCGCCACCCTGTCTTCCAACTATGGTATGTACGGGCCTTCCTACGAATTCATGGAGCACAGCCCCAATACCAATGGCAAGGAAGAATACCTGAATTCCGAAAAGTACGAAACCCGCCACTACGACTGGAACCACCGCAACCGCCTTACGGAGCTGATCACTAAGGTCAACCATATACGCAAGGAACAGCCGGCCCTGCAGGATACCTGGAATATTCACTTCACCCGCACCGACAACGAGTCGCTGATGAGCTATGTAAAGCTCACCGAGGACAAAAGTAACATCATCTGGTGCGTAGTAAACTTCGATACCGACTACCGCCAATCTGGTTTTGTGGAAGTCCCCAAGCAACTGCTCGGCCTTACCGGTACTGTCAACCTGAGGGTAACAGACTTGCTGACGGGCCAGATTTACCATTGGTTCAATGACTGGAATTATGTGGAGCTCAACCCAGATCAGCTGCCCGGGCATATTTTCAAAGTGGAACTGAATAACCGCCGGTAAACGATGCCTGACATCCTGCAGCTTAGTGGTGGAGAAGCATCGGGCTATGTGGAAGACCTGGCACGCCTGCGTATTCAGGTCTTCCGCGAATACCCCTATCTATACGATGGCGATATGGCCTATGAAGTGGCTTATGTGGACACTTTCCTGCAGGCCCAGCAGAACTTTATGGTGGTCGTGAAGGACGGTGATACCGTGGTCGGCGCGAGTACCGGGCTGCCCCTCGTGGAAGAGACCGACAACATCAAAGCCCCTTTTCTGGAAGCCGGATGGGATATCACCAAAATCTTTTATTTCGGAGAGTCGGTGCTGCTACCGGAATACCGGGGCAAAGGCTATGGCAAACAATTCCTTGAACTGCGGGAAGCCTTCGCCCGTTTGCAGGGTTTTTCCATGCTGACCTTCTGCGCGGTGGTCCGCCCCGATGACCATCCGATGCGGCCCGAAGGCTATCAGCCGCTCGACCCACTTTGGCGGGCGCAGGGTTTTCAGCCGGAAGACCTGCACTGCCTCATCAGTTGGCAGGAAGTAGGGGAAGCGGAGGAGTCTGCGAAGACGCTGCAATTCTGGACTAAGCCGATATAACCGAAACGTGTGCAAAACAAATTGCACCAATGAATAGTCTGGCAGCATTCGTGAATAAGCTGGAGCAGAGCGGGAAGCTCTACCCCAGCAGCTATCGCGCTTAAATGCAGAGGGTTGCCCCTAGTATTGATATCCGGTGGTCACTTTCTGTTTTGTGCAATTTGGTATACACACAAAACCAAAACCGGTATTGAACGGATTCGGGAAATTGGTGTATCTTTTGCTAACCATTGCACCAAGCCCATGCGTAAACCCCTTTTCTTCCGGCTCCCGGCAATCTTAGCCCTTTGCTTTCTGCTGAGCCAATGCCAACGCCACCATCCACTGCCGGAAACGGTAGCCGGTTACTTCCCACACCCGGCTTTTTTGCAGGAAGGGATCGCCCAAAAGTACTACTTCCACTATCAGCGCCCGGACCAATCCGAAATATGGACCAATATTAACTACCTCACTTACCAAATCAACGATCAGCAGGAGTTGATCATCACCAATTACGATGCGGACTTTACGCCGAACCGGCTGCGAAGGGTGGTCTTTGATCATGGCGCGATGGAGGTTTTGGAAGATGTACAGTACGATGGGGCGGACACAACGCGGTCTGCTATGCTACACCCCACAATGCGCAACTGGCTCGCCGATACGGCTACGCTGATAAAAGAGAAAAAAGCCGGCGAACTGATCATTCAATCGACCGAACAGCAAATCCAACGCAAAGATACGCTGATAGAGAACCGGCCGGGGGTGATCTTCTACGGTCAATACGAGGCAATCCGCTACGCTGCGGGAGACACGACCTCCTTCTCCAACACCTTTACTGAAACCTACCTGGAAGGACTGGGCCTTTACCATCAGCATTTCCAGTCCGATCGTTTTCAGGGCACGCTTGAGCTGATCGCGCAAATGCCCATGCCTGAATTCCGGAAGCAGCAACAACATGGGCTTGAGCGGGTAGCTTATATTGATCCTGAACACACCCTCGGCTACCGGCCTGATTTCAAGCTTTGCACAACTACCGAAGCCATCATTGATTACTACAACGCCGATCCGGATATTCACTATCGGGGCGGAAAGTACGCACTTTGGAAAGCGATACGCCCACAGCTCGAGCCTGGCAAGCTGGAAAATGCTTCCGGTTATCTGACGTTCCGCTTTGTGATCAACTGCGAAGGGGAGACTGGGCGCTTCACCCTTGAGCAGGCTGATTTGGATTTCCAGCCTACTCAATTCCCGGAACAAACGGTTGTGCATCTGGGTGAAATCACCGCTGGTCTCACCGATTGGCAGCGTGGGCAGCTCAAAGGCGAGCCCGCCGATGCTTATGCTTACTTAACCTATAAACTCAAAGATGGTGAACTGGTCGAATTACTTCCTTAGCTTTTTCATTTTGCTTCTGCTGGGCAGTTGTCAGCCCAAGCCTGCACTCTACGAAAAAGAGATCGCTAAAGCAGACTACCCTGCCCTGTCAGAACAGCTTATGGGTGGGCGTCATTTTTATTATCAGGGGGCGGTTGGCCATACTTTGGTCATGCAGGAAGCCATGCACTATGACCCTTCAAGCCCTATCCCGCACCGGGAACTGGGCGCACCAACCGTAAAGCGCGGTATGGCTAAAGACTTTTACCGCCATTATCAAAATGCAATATCCAGAGATCCTGTGCAATGGCAGGGCTGGCGGGGCTACCTGTATCTCTATTTTTACCGGGACTACGAGCGGGCCCTTGCCGACTTTCAGGCATTGGACACCCTTACGCCCAACTTTGTCGATTATCCACAGGCCACTTCCGTGCTATTCATGAGCGGCATCTGCTACCTGCAAATGGGGCAGTACGAAGAGGCGATCCGGTTTTTTGACCAGCACATTACCGAAGAGCTAAAGACCGTGGAAGAGAGCTACATCGGCACCGAAACCTTCCTGTTCAAAGGCATTGCCCGGGCTAAACTGGAGGACTGGAAAGGGGCCAAAGCGACTTTTGAACGCGGCTTGCGCAATGCAGAAGGGAAAAGCGCTGATTTATGGTTCTGGCTGAGCCAGGCAGCAGCGGAATTGGGCGATACGACCCAGGCCAGGGAAGCTCTGGAGAACGCCCTGCTACAGTTCGACCAGGGCTACTTCCACGACCGCCCCTATGTGGAGGAGTTTTTTCAGACTTACCGGGAGCAGTTGGTGGAGTTTGGGAAAGGGTTATAAAGTGGTATTGGATTAACTAATTTCCCCTAAGAGTAATCGAAAGAAGCCTCTCCCGCAACGCCCGAATATCCTCAGGCCGGGTACGGCAACAGCCACCAAGGAGGCCTGCACCCGCCGCCAGCCAGGCTTGCGGCAAAGCACCGAACCCTTTTGGCACCCGATAGGTAGGTAGCCAACACTGCCGTTCAGCATCCCACCCTTCTCCACTGTTCGGATAAATGATCAGCGGCTTGGAGGCGTGCGGTTTTAAGTTGGATAACAGCGCCGTGCCCAGATGCGGCGGCATACAATTGAACCCCAGGGCTACGACCTGAGGATGCGTGCCCAAAAGTTGCCCTACTGCCGATATGGGCTGCCCTTCGCTAATGTGAGCGGTATCCTTGGCGGTAAAACTAAACCAGGCTTGCACATCCGGAAAGGTTTCGAGCAGCCTGAGCAGCACTTCCGCTTCCTGAAGGCTGGGCAGGGTTTCAAAAGCCAGCAGGTCGGGAGCAGCTGCCAATAACCACTCTATGCGGGGAAGGTGGAAATCCCGAAGTGCCTCATCGGTTAAACCGTAATGCCCTCTGTATTCCGATCCATCAGCCAGGTAAGCGCCGTAGGGGCCAACGGAACCCGCGATGAGCGGCGCAGTGCCCTCCGGCAAACCACTCTCCTCAAGATAAGCCGCCCGTGCCTCCTGTGCCAGTTCGACACTGCGTTGCACCAGTTCCTTTGCCTGTTTTTCGGTATAGCCTGCCATTAGAAAGCCCGCCCGTGCCGCCTGATAACTCGCTGTGATCGCCACATCAGCCCCTGCCCGGAAATAATCCAGATGAACAGACCGGATAAGCTCAGGCTGCTCCTGCAAAATACGGGCAGACCACAAGCCTCCGGACAAGTCTGCGCCCCGGTGCTCCAGCTCCGTAGCCAGGGCGCCATCCAGTAAAAGAGGTAATGATCGGTTGAATAGTCGTTTCATAAAAAAACCGCCGGCAAAAAATCAATGCCGGCGGTATTACAATATTTGAAGGAAAACGTGGTGTTCGAATTTAAAACTATCCGAATATCATGCTTACAGCCCCTCGAGGGCAAGCATGATATCGGACAGGGACGCCGCTTCGGGCGTTATACTAATGGTCAGATTCTCCATAATAGTGACGGTCTTTTCTTCCAGGAAGTACATGCCTTCCTCTCCTTCTGCGATCACGATAATTTTGGCAGGCTCGCCCGCAGGCAGGCCGTCGCGGCAACAATCGGGGCGCAACGCATTCTCCTCTTCAAAAGGGATGGTTGTTAAGCCATTATAATCGCGCAGAGCGATGAAAGCAACCGTATTCTTAGCATCGAAGTTGTAAGGCAGATTGAGACAAACCTCAGCTGTGCCCTGTTCTTCTGACAGGTAAGTGCCACACTTGAGGTAGCCCAGTTCAGGGCTGGAAAACTCAAACCCGGGAACAGGCTGCCCGGAGAACGGGTCTTCCAGTTCGACAGAGCGTACCGGCGCTTCGCCCAGGCTGTATTCCATCCATTCCATCGTGCCATCTTCCGCGGCTTTGCCGGTGAACAGGCGCATTTGCGAATTGTACCGGGCCGTAGCCATCTGAATCCGGATCAGCTTGTCGGATTTCAGGCGAAGCTGCTGCCCGCCCTGTTCCACTTCGATAAAAACTGTTCCTGCAGACTCAACAATACCCTCCGCACTGGCGGTGGTAATTCTATTACGCAGTAAATCTTCTTTGCTGTAAAGGTCAAGCACTTTTGCCTGAACCGTTCCCGACACTTCCGCCCCATCCGGGAACAGAAAAGCGTTGGGAGGAACAATTACCCGGCCGTAGCCGGGCAATGTTATAAGTTTTTCTTGCGATGCGTCCCAACTAATCGGTATAGGATTGGATTGTACCGCCTCAAAGAAGCGGTTGATATTGCCGGAAGTAAGCTCAAGGGGCTGGAATTGGTCAACCTCTTCCACGCACCCCGTCAGTAGCATCGCAATTCCAAAGTATGTAAAAAGCCTTCTCATTCAGTATAGAGATTTGTCTAAACCTCCGGTATTTTCCGGCAATTGGATTGTATGTACACCCTCTAGACCCGGCAAGTTGCCCATCCGTTGCCTGAGGTTTAAATTTTTTTTACTTTCGGTGATACATTCGCAAAATCCTATGCAAGAAAAGCTGTCCTGCCCCGAATGCCGGTCTGCCATCACTCCCGACCAGATCAATATTAACATGCTGCTGGCTAAGTGCAGCCACTGTGGTTTGGTGTTTAGTTTTGAAGACCGCGCGCCTGCCCCTGCTCCAAAACCGGATACGGCCCCGGCTCCTCCGCAGGCGAAGGACCGCGGTGATATTCCAATGCCGCCCGGTATTCAGGCACAAGCCCTGCTGAGCGAGTTGAATATTCAGATCAGCTGGCGCAACCGGGTAGATGGATTTCTCACCCTGTTTACTGTAGTCTGGAATATTTTTGTCATCCCATTTGCTGTTTTTGCCGTCATGAGCGGGGAGCTTCAGGTACTTTTATTTTTAAGCCTGCACCTTTTGGTCGGGGCTGGCTTTCTATATGTGCTGATTTCCAACCTGATCAACAAGACGCTGATACAAGTCACCCGCCGGAAATTATTCATTGAACATACACCTCTGCCCGTCCCCTTTCGGGGCAACCAAGAGATCGACGCTCAGGATATCCGACAGCTTCATGTGGAAGAATACGTGGCCAGTACCACCAACGGCGCCCCCAACATGCGGTACGCCCTGCACGCCCGGCTGCATTCCGGGAAACGGCTCGAACTCATGAAAGGCTTTAAAAACCCCGAGGAAGGCTTGTACGTTGAACAGCAAATTGAGCAATTTCTGGATATCGAAAACCAGGCAGAGGCCAAAGAAATTTAACGACTTGTCTATTACCGCTTTACAAGCTGCCGGAATTTCCTTATTTTCTGATTCCAATTGCAAAACGCATGATGCTATGAGCCTGAAAGATGATTTAAAGAAATTGCTGTTCGGCGCAAAGTCCGTTGCCCGCTCTGCTGGCCGCAAGGCAGAAGAACAAGGCAAAAAACTGGGCGAGGAGCTCAGCGAACAATCGAAAGAATACTACCAAAAAGCCAAACAACGCATGGAAGAACTGGATGATGAATACCGCCCTAAGGTGAAAAAGAAAGCAGCAGAAGCCCGTGGCTTTGCTGAAGAGCTGGTCAACGAAGCCTTCAATAGCTCTAAAGAGCCCGAAGACCTTAAAAACGACGATATGAACGACAAGAAAAAAGAGGAAAACCCGGCTGAAGAAGAACCATCCTTCGAAGATATCTTCACCGGTAAAACCACGCCCCCGAAAGAAGAACCCCGATCCACGGCAAAAGGCCCTGATCAGCGGACTAAATTCGATGAATTCAGTGAGGAGTTTTCCAAAGCTGCAGGCGAGGCCGGGCGTAAAGCAGCGGATGTCTCAGAGCGGGTAGGCAAGCGGGTCATTGATGCCAGCGATAAAATCAATGAGCGCCTCTTTGAGGAAGGCGAAAAACTTTGGGACAAGGCCAAAGAGAAAGGCAGCAGCTTCATGGACCGCTTCGAGGACCTCGTGGACAAAGCCAACGAAGAAGCCGAAAAAGAATCCATGGATGACCTGACGGAAAAAGCCAAAGCCATGGATGAAGAACTGGAACGCCGGGTGAAAGAACGCGGCCAACGCTCCAATGCTGAAAATCTGGAGCGGGACCGTAAAAAAGACCCGCTCGGTGGCATGGACAGCTTCTTCGATAAGGCCGAGCGCTATGCCTCAGGCGACTATGCCGATGAAGGTACCCCGGCCGGCAAAGACGTTACCATCCGCAAAGACCCGGACTATAAGCCTAAACCAAACACAGGCAAGGTGAAAGGCTTCGACGATCTCGACGGAGATGGGGACGAAATTATTGACGATGCCATCCTGGATGACGACGATAAATAAGCTACCCTTACATGAAGGCAACAGTCCGCCCCGACTGGGAACGGCTGCGCTCTGAGCCCGGCCCTGCGTTGAAGATTTTCAATGTCCGGTTTGATCATATGCGCAACCCGCGCAACCAAAAGGTAGAGCGCATGGTGGTGCTGGAATCTCCGGATGCGGCGAATGTCGTAGCCCGCCGGGCCTCCGACGGTGCCCTGCTGTTTGTGGAACAGTACCGGTTTGGCATTGGCCGGTACACCCTGGAACTCCCAGGAGGCATGGTTGATGCAGGGGAAGCACAGGAGGTGGCTGCCCGCAGAGAGCTTTTGGAGGAAGCCGGCGCAGAGGCCGCATCCTGGCACTTCCTGGGTAAGATCCCCTCTAATCCGGTCTTTCAGGACAGCTACATTTTTCACTGGCTGGCCGACGATGTAACGGTCGTACAGCCCCCGACGCTTGATGAGGGCGAAGATGTATACCTGCACTGGATCCCGGAAGCGGAAGTCCGAAGGCGGCTCTTCAGCGGGCAGTTTGAGCACCCGCACACTGTCAATGCCCTGCTCTTGTATTTTCATCATCTTCAAAAATAATGCCCCTATGCGCTCCCCTGCCTTTGCCGAAGCTCATGCCCTGGTCTTTGATGCCTACGGCACCCTCTTCGATGTCAGCAGTATCGATCAGGCGCTGCAGGCTGAATTTGGCCCACAGGCTTCTCAAATTGCTCCGGTATGGCGGTAAAAGCAACTGGAGTACACTTGGCTTCGCTCGCTCATGGACCGGTACAAAGACTTCTATGCCCTCACAGAAGATGCCCTGGTCTATGCCCTGCAATCCACCGGCACCCACGCCAAACTTGACCAAATCCGGACCATTATGAGCGCCTATTACGAACTAAAAGTTTTCCCGGATGCCCTCGAAGCCCTCCCCCTGCTCGCAGAGCGCTACCGCCTGGCCGTCCTTTCCAATGCCAACCCTTCCCTTCTGGAGCGGGCCTGTGCTTTTAGTGGCATAGATAACTACTTCGAGCAACTACTCAGCGCCGATGCACTGCAGGTATACAAACCCACTCCTGCCGTTTACCATATGGCAGCTGAGGGGCTGGAGCTGGAACCTGCACAAACCGGTTTTATCTCTGCCAATACCTGGGACATCGCCGGTGCCGCCTCTGCCGGCTTGCCTACCGCATGGCTCAACCGGAAGAGTGGGGTGCCTGAGGTTTTGGGGTATGCGCCCGGGCAAATCATCCAATCGCTCCTTCAGTTGGCCGCATAAAAAAAGCCACCGGTTACTGCATAAATGCAGCACCGGCAGCTTCAGAAACCTGATACCTTAATTCTTAGGGTAGCGGTTTACCTTCAGTGTGCGACCTGAAGGGGTAAACGCCACATTTTATCTTTACTGACCACCACCACCCAATACATACCGTGTGGTAAATCGGAGGTAGGCACATTCATTTGCTGGAAGCCCGCAGACAGGACCGCTTCGTGGGACCAAACCCGGGCGCCATCTGCTTTGAACAGGCTAAATTGTACACGGCCCTCATCTGGCTGCGTCCATTCCAGTGTCGCCTGATAGCTGGCGGGGTTCGGGAAGACCTTGGGTGCGGCTGTCGCTGGAATATCCTGGCTTTCAGTATGGTATCGTTGTTGCTTCGGCTCAGGATTATCGTTCGACGTTTGCAGCGGGTCAACGCCCGGAGGTGGATCCTGCGTGGAAACGATCAGGGTATAATCCTCCGTTTCGCCCCAGATGTAGTCTTCACAGGGGTCGATATTCGGAGCGTAGCTCATAATGACCCTCATACGGGTTTGCCCCGGCGTAGCTGAAGCCGGAACCGTGAACGATCCGGTATTTTGGAAGGGGTAATTATTGCGTGTGTACACTTCTTCCCCCGGGTCGTCAAAGTCACCATCGATATTGAAGTCCACATAGACGCCCCAGTTTTCCGGAATCGGAGAACCATTGAAACCGGGTGTGAGCGTAAAATCAATTTCGTCACCAACGATCGCAGCATGCTGCATGGCCAGGAAGTTGCCATAGCCGCCGTTGTTGCCGGAGTTGTTGGTAATATCGCCGATCTGCACACTGGCCAGCCATTCCATAACGGAGCTCGTTGCTTCTGAACTGCAATAGATTAGCGGCTCCACTACTTCTACGGTGTACTCTTCCACTTCTCCGTAAGCCACATTTGCACAGGGCAGTGGCGGACTGCCGTACTTCATGGAAACCCGCATGGTGTAAGTGCCTTCCGCCACCGTTGCAGGCAGAGCCATCAGGCCTGTCACCTCCGTATTCGATGGCCCGGAAGTGTAAAGTAGTTCATTGGGGTCAGAATAGTCCCCATCCTGGTCAAAGTCAATCCAGATACGCCAGAATTCATTAAAGGCAAAGGCAGCGTAGCCGGGTGTCAGGACAAAAGGATTGGTCGTGCCGGACTCCAGTGTAATGAGCAGCGTGGGATCGTCTTTAAAGTTGCCCAGCCCTCCGTTATTGCCACTTTGGTGTTCGAATGCCCCGAATGCAAGTTTCTCAATCCATTCGTACTGCGTGGAATTGCCCCGGGAGTCGCAGTTTGACGGAGCCGTATCTTCAATGATAAAGGACAAGGTTGTGGCACACCCGTTCGTATCCGTAATGGTGACCTGATAGCTGCCTGCCCCCAGGTTGCTGGAAGAAGCCGAAGAAAGCCCATTGCTCCAGCTGTAGGTGTAGGGCGATGTGCCGCCATTAGCGTTGATCGTTGCGCTGCCGTTGATGCTTACACTCGCTGGTGTAGTGGTGACGCTCGCACTGAGTGCCGATGGTTGCTGCACAACAATATTGGCGGAAGCCTGGCACCCCAGCACATCAACAACCGTAAGGCTGTAACCGCCAGCGGAAATATTTTCAAGTGCCGCTGTGTTGGCACCGGTATTCCAAATATACTGGCCGTAGTTGCCAGAACCACCGGAGACGACCGCGGTGACCTGGCCATCGCTTCCACCGTTACAGGAAACATTTTCAGCGATAAGCGCAACTTCAAGCTCATTAATTTTCATCACTTCTGTAGAAGCGACTGCGGTGCAGCCATTCTGGTCCGTCACCGTTACTTGATAGACATTAGGATTGAGCCCGGAGATCGTGCTCATAGTCCCACCATTGCTCCACAGGTAGGTATAATTTCCGGTACCCCCTGATGCAGTTACAGAAGCGACACCGTTGGCTGCACCAGAACAGGTAGCATCGGTTGATGCTGCTTGCAAAGTAATAGCTGTGGGGGCGGTCAGGTTGATCGTGCTGGAAGTTTGGCAGCCGTTTTGGTCGGTTACGGTAACCGAATAGGCACCAGCGCTGAGCCCGCTCAGGTTCTGAGCTGTGCTGCCATTACTCCATTCGTAACTGTAGGGAGCCTGCCCACCACCGACGATCAGTGTCAGAGCGCCATCGCTGGCACCTGCACAATCCGGATTATTCCGGATGAAGCTTAACGTAATGGACGGTGTTTGGGGTACATTGACGGAAGCAATTTCGACACAACTGTTGGCATCCGTTACAGAAACGGTTAATCCACCAGGCATCAGTCCGGTCACGGTGGAGGTCGTCGCTCCATTGCTCCACAAATAGCTGTAAGGCGGTGCTCCTCCGGTAACACTCACCGTAGCGGAAGCACTGCCGCCGGAGCAACTTGCTGCAGCGGCTGAGACGGACAACGACATAGAAGAAGCGGTCTGCACGATGGCCTGTTCGACAGCGCTGCAGCCGTTGGCATCCGTTACCGTAAGCGTGTAAACACCCGGTTGAAGGCCCGTAGCGACGCTGCCCTGTGCCCCGTTGCTCCAATTGTAGCTGTAGGGGGAGGCTCCACCGGTGACCGTAGCGGTAATGCTGCCTGTGCCGCCATTATTGCAAGCGACATTGGTTGCGCTCAATGTTATGTCAATCGGCGTTGCAGCACCAACGATTGCGCTGCGCTGAACTGAACAACCGTTGATATCCGCGACGGTGACGGTGTAGGCACCGGGGCTTAAGTTATTTATCGACAGGTTACCGGAGCCATTGCTCCACTGCACAGTATAATTGCCAGAACCTCCTCCAATGGATTGAATGGAGGCGCTGCCGTCGTTATTGCCGAAACAGGAAACCGGTGTGGCTGTCACTTGTACGGCCACGGGGGCCGGCTCTCCGAGGGTGGTCTGAGCCTGAGTCGTGCACCCGTCTCCATTGGCCACCGTAACGCTATAGGCCCCGGCAGTAAGCCCGGTAACATAAGACCCCGTACTGCCGTTGCTCCATTGGTAGGCATAATCGACCTCCAGGCCTTCGCTTACCGTTACACTAATGATGCCATCTGCTACCCCACTGCAACTGGGCTCCACTTTATTAAAACTGACCTGCAATGGGTTAGGCTGAGCGACAGATAGCATTTCGGTTATGCTTTGGTTCCCATCCGAAACCGTAACGAGATAGGTGCCGGCAGGAAGATTGTTCACACTTGACCCTGTCGCGCCATTGCTCCAGGTATAGGTATAACTGCCACTGCCGCCTGTAGCTACTACGGTTGCACTTCCGTTATTGCCACCGTTGCAGGTTACCGGATTGACATTGGTGACTTGCACGGTAAACTCGCTCCCGCCTGAGTTATTCAGGCAGAAAGGTGTGGCCTCCTGGCTTCCAAACTGGCCGCCACTGGCCAGCAGTACGCCATTTTCATCCCGTACCTCATAGGAGCCATTGCCATTTGAGCCACAGCACATACCATCATTATAGGAATCCTTGATAATAAATTCGAAACAGCCATAGGGCAGGCATTCTGTTACCGTCAGGGAAGACATAGGCCCTTGTTCAGGATAAGGCCCTCCGGCAGCCACCACATTGCCGGAATCATCCCGGATTTCCCAGCTCGTCTCCTGAGGCCTGAAATCGAAGTTGAGGGTAATATCAATTTCGGTCTGGCAAGCGAAGAAGGTATGAGGCCTGGCTTCCGTGCGCCGACCAAAACCACTGCCTGCGATCCCCGCTTCAATAGCATACCAGCCTTCTTCACCAGAAGGTGCCGTCATATCAAAACTGGTGCCACTTGTAGTCCCCTGCAGCTCCATAAACTTAGCGCCCAGGCGGTATATTCTGTAAATGTTGGCTCCGTTGACGGGGCTCCAGGTCAAACGAACCTGATTGCCAGGGATGGTACTGACCTGGAAGTTGGGTTGTCCAACGATCGCCAGGTTTCCATTGGTACTGCTCATCTGGCTGCCACGCCGGACACGGACCCGAATAGTGCCGCTGGTGATATTAGGCACGTTCCAGTTGAAATGCCGGCGGCTACCCACGATGCTGGTGGCGATGGTGTTCCAGGAGTTACCTCCGTTAGCAGAGTATTCCAATGTAAAGGAGCCGTTGGAGCCATAAGCGTCCCAGCGGATGGTGGTGGACTCACCAGGTACGAGCCCGTCCCCTGCCTGTGGGTAGACCAACTTCACTTCGTCGTAGAGGAAGGTGTATACAACCACGTAGTCCTGAGTGAGGCTTGGCACCAGGAAGCCATCTACTTTAACGGTATAAGTGCCGGATGCCGGATCCTTGATGCTGACTTGCTCCACATTATTGATGCGGTCGATGCCATTGTAAGCTGGCTTGGTGATACTATCAATGTGGGGCACCGTACTCAGTTTCCAGGGATGTCGTACCTGCCCGCCCGGAGTCGCTACCGAAAGATCAAGGTCATTCACCAGGGCCTTTGCAGCAACAGTAGAGCCCTCCGCGTCGGTCCAGTAAATCATGATCCGGACCTCCTTGACATTTACCGGAACAAAAACACTATGCAGATTGGAGGAACCATTGCTAACAGATGCCTCGATATACTGCTCATTATCAATGACCTCGAACGCCCGGCCGGCATGCACCCGCCCCCAGCCAAAGTCGTAGTCAGGGCCAGGGTTGCCAAGGTCATCGGCTGTGTTCAGCAGCACCCCTTTGATCAAAGCCGCAGTGGGGTCCTGATTGTTATTCAAACTGCGATAAGCGTGCACCAGAGAGGCTGCCGTACCTGCCAGAAAGGGAGAAGCAGCGGAAGTGCCTCCTCCAGGCCCATAGCTATTATTCGGGCGAGTGGAATAATTCCCCTGCCCGTGTACGCTGATGTCAGGCTTGATACGGCCATCTACCGCAGGGCCACGGCTGCTTGAAGCGACCCGGTTGTCATCGTAAAACAGATTGGCCACGGCAAATACATTCTTCCCGGACTTGCGCCCTCCGGTAATATTGCCATATCTAAAGTTATTTTTGACCAGTGCCCCATAGACAGGGCTGCAGGCAGAGGAGGCGCTGTTGCCAGCAGAGAAAAAATGCAGCAGATAGCCATTATCATAAACCTGCTTATCAATATCGCGGGAAGTGGAAGTGTAAACGCCACCACAGCCCTCGCCAAAAGAAGAAGAGGTAAGGACGAAGCCCTCACTTGCCTGCAGGCTCGATGCTGCACTAATATGAGGGTAGCCGGAGATATCGTAAAGCTTCAGAGAAGCTCCGGGAGCAGCACCAATACCAAGGGGGTCAATATTGCCCGCCCCGCCAGCCAGCCCCAGGGTCATATCCCCATGGGTGCCAAAATTGGTACTGGTTAAATCCTGCAAACGGCCACGGAAGTCCTCATGGCTAACGCTACCGTCGTCTCCAATAAGAATGTAAACCCCTTCGCCATCGTATTGCAGCCCGGGCCCTGGACTGAGCAGGTTTAACCGGTTTGACGTCCGGCCAACAAACCCTTCATGCACAGGTGGCGCTTCAGGGAGATTGATATACTGCACAGCAGGGTGCCGCGCAATGCTCAAAAGGCTGTCTTCCGGTATAGTAAGTGACAACTCCGCAGGCAGGGTGTCAACGGGTGTATAGCCAAGCCCCTCAAGCGCTGCTTTCAGTGAAGACTGAGTAACACTTGGCCAGGGGCTTACCACAATATCCAACAATCCATTGTTGTAAGCATAGGCCGGAAAATTGTTAGTGGCCAGCGGAGTAGACAACTTAAAGCTGCCGTCGTAGGGAGCAAGGGCACGGGCCTGAAGCTCACTAAAATTCATGGATTCCGGCACCTTAGACAGGTAGGCGTAATTGGGGATATAGGCAAAAAGCTCTACACCATCCTGTTCCAAAACCTGAAGTACATTATCGTCCGGTATCTCGTCAAACTGAACGATGATGTAGTAATTCCCTTCGTACAAGAAGTCAGTGAATAAGGAGTCGCTCTCTGAGCTCGGCAATGCAAAAGCACCAGATGGTACAGCCCCCGAATGGAAACTAACTCCATAGTCCTGTGATGCCAGTGGCGAAACTCCAATTAGAATAAGAAGAATGATGAACAGTAAAGTACATCTCATATCCTGTCTGCATTTTGTCTGGGTGCTGCAGCTCATATCTGAATGATCAGCAATGAGCTGCCTCAAATTAATTTCATTGCATAAAATGGATAGGGCGCTAAGCAATTAAGCTTAATACCTGCTCCAGCCCCGGGGGATAACCTCAGGGTAGTTTTGTGTTTGCAAAAATTGTGTGAAGTTCCGTGTTTGCTGACAGTTTCCTGTAACCTAAAAAGGGGAGTAATTTCAGCTCGGCATTGTGTGACAAGTAATGGGACCGGACCTTTGGTCAGATCATATTATGCCTTACAAAGTTATGTGAATATAACTTATAAGTCAAATCCTGAACATGTTTAAATTGTGACATAGCCGATATATTTATCTAATTCAAATATTTTGCCGTACAACTGACAATTCCTTCCCATCACTGTTTGATGATATTTTGCGTCATTACTTTTCCTCCTGCTCTCACTTGCAGTTGATATAAACCCGGGGGCACCTGATGAAGAGACATCTGGAACTGCTGAATACCGCGGCCATCTTCCGGTAAGTCCCGAAGCACGGTCCGCCCTAATCCGTCGAAAAGCAAGGCTTCGACAGCCCCCTCTTCTTCCTGTACAAAAGCGTAATGCAGCGTACCGGCCGCAGGTACCGGCCATACTTTCAAGGCTCCTGACTGATGCGTAACCTCCCCGGCCTTGTTCTGCAGGAAGGAAGGCCCATTACCGGTACTTCTCAAACCGGTACCCGGCTCCAGCATCAACTGATAGTCCTCCACTTCTCCCCAGGTAAAAGTGCCACAGGGATTCAACAAAGCATTCCAGCGCATCTGCACCCTTACCAAAAGCGGGCCGGGCATAGTAGATTCTGGTATTTCCAGCATGCCACTGACCGGGCCTACTGCCGGGCCGGATTGATAGACCAATTCGTTGTCATGATTAAAAATCCCATCACGGTTGAAGTCTGCCCACACACTCCAAAACTCTACCATTGGAGCAGCACTATACCCGGGCGTAAGGGTCATTGGTAATGACATACCGGGGCTTACCGTATGTGACAGATGGGTGTGATTCCCATACCCTCCATCATTGCCGGAAATATGGCCTAATCCTCCTATTTGTACCCCCTCAATCCATTCCTGAGAAGTGCTCTGCCCGGTCGACATACAATATTCAAACGGACTAACGACCCGGAGTAAATAGTCTTCGGTTTCTCCATAGAGGGTCACCCCACAGGGCTCCGGTGGTGCGAGAAAGCTCTGACTAACACGCATAGTCTTCAGACCGGGCGACAGCGCCGCAGGCAATTGAAGCAGAAAGGAAAGCTCTGCTGTGTTTTGCTGACCGGAGTGAAAAACCCGCTCTCCCTGATCTTCAAAGTCCCCATCTTCATTCAGGTCTATCCATACACGCCAGAAAACGGGCAAGGTACCGCCCTGAAAGCCAGCCGAAAGTGATACGTTGCATAGCTGACCAACCCGTACTGACATCATCATGCCGGCTGCATCCACAAAAGATTCATACGTTGTTGCATTCTGACCAGTCTGCCTGACCATCGTATCTACCTGAACCGCCTCTATCCAGTTGTAAGCATTATTGCTTACAGACGGTTGACAATGCTCCGGTGCTTCAGAAGAAACCTCTTCACTGAAGATACGCTGGCAACCATTGGCATCGGTAATCGTCAATTGGTACACTTCGCTTTCACTAATGGTCATCGTAGAAGCGGTAGAACCATCTGACCATTGGAAACTATACGGAGGGACACCCCCGAAAACCGATACCTGCAGGTGATTCAGGGTGTCCGTATAGGTAATATTGGCCCCAATCTGCGGCGGGCTGTCCAGTTCGATTTGCCCGGTTGCCGTACAGCCCAGCACATCTGTGACTGTTAGCTGGTAATTCCCCGGGGCAAGGCTGGTTGCTGTGGATAAGTTGCTGCCATTGCTCCACTCATACTGGTAGGGAGGGTATCCTCCAACCACAGAAGCGAAAGCAGCCCCATTTTCTTCATCTGCACAAGCTGGCGCATCTCCAGCCAGATACAACGCCAAAGGACTGGCATCCAAAACCTGTGCAGTTGCTGCTACGGAGCACCCTTTGCTATCCTGCACTGTGACAGAATAGCTCCCTGCTGGAATTTGTTGCAATTCCTTGCCCGTATCACCGGTACTCCAATAATAATAATAAGGTGCTGTGCCTCCTGAAACCATGGCGCTGGCCATGCCGGTGCTTACCGTGCCACAACCGGAATCCTCAGTAGCAATCACAGCACTTAAAGGGCCTGGTTCTGATATGACTAAACCGGATGTTACGCTGGTGATCTGGTCAGAAATGGTAACGGTGTAGGTGCCTGCCGGTAAACCTGTTATTTGCTGGGAAGTGGCACCAGTGCTCCAATGGAAGGTATAATTACCAGAGCCTCCATGAGGATAAGCAACTGCCCAGCCATCCGTTGCGCCATTACAACTGACCGATTCTACTGCTGTAGTAAAGGCCTGTAAGGCAGGGTAATTGGACTCCATGCAAAAATAAGCCGTGCCATTGCCACCAAAGTGGCTGCCTTCAGCCAGCATGTGCCCCTGCTCATTAAAGAGTTCGTATTTTCCCTCACCGTCTTCACAACAAAGCCCATCGTTGCCGCTATCTCGCACAGAAAGCGTAAAGCAGCCATCCGGCAGACAAATTGGGACTTCTATAAGTTCTCCCGCCAGGTAGTCCGGATAGGGCCCGGCTATCATCAAATCTTGTCCAGCTTCATCTACCAAAGCCCAGGTGGTTTCTCCAGGCTTATCATCCAGGAAAAGTTTGAGCACTGCTTGGTTATTGCAAACCGATTGGCGGTAAAAATGAGCTTTAGCCCTTGGCCCTGCGCTACCTTCAGTGGTCTTAGCACGTACGCTAAACCAGTTCCCGCTACCCTGCGGAATTGAAAACTCAAAAGCCGTCTGGCTCGTTTCGCCTATAGGCTCCATGTATTGTTCTCCAAGCGCAAACACCTCATAAGCCGTAGCGCCTTCCACTGGTGCCCAGTGCATAGTAGCTTTGTGAATACCCGTTTGTTCAATAAAGAACCCCGGTTTGCCCAAAATGGTAAATGGCGCTGATACGCTGCTGGACTGAGCGTTACTTAACCGGACCTGATATGCACCAGACAAGCCTGCCGGTACTGTCCAATTGTAAAGCCAGCTGTGCCCCGAAAGATTGGCCGCAATCGTGGTCCAGCCACCCGATCCTGCTTTTCGGTAAGCCAGTGCAAGCGGACCTGTAACATCAGTTCTGTCCCAAACTACTTTGAGCTGATCGCCGGGTGCTACCGTTGTTTGCGAAACAGGGTGGCGGATATCCAGGCCTGCGGATTCAAACCGGTAGACGATGAATGCAGATTGTGGCCCCTCCGGAACGAGGTGCCCTTTAAGTTTAATCGTGTAGTTGCCGGGAGCCGGGTCCTTAATCACCACTTGCTCCACATTATTTAAGCGGTCAACCCCTGGTTTTGCATTAGCCGTCAGGCTGTCAGGATGAGGGTAGCTCGATAAGACCAGAGGATGGTACAGTTGCCCTTCCGGTCCCAGAACCCGGAGGTCAAGGTCATTAACCAGAGCCTTTTCTGCGATCGGAGCACCGGCTACATCGTGCCAAACTGCCATCACCTTTACCGCTGATGCACCCTCCGGAACGACCAGAGAAAAGGTACGTTCTCCTCCATGGCTCAGCTTAGTGGAATAAAACTGCTGGTTCTGAACCATTTCCAAAGCAACCCCTGCATCAGCCAGCCCCCAGCCATGCTGAAAATCGGGCCCTGGCCGGCCGATATCTCTCGCTCCATTCAAAAGAGCCGCCTTCAGAAGGGCCGAAGGTGGATCCTGCCCGCCAAAAAGCATACGATAGGCCTGTGTCAGCCGGGCAAGGATGCCTGCAATCACCGGAGCGGAGGCGGAGGTACCGCTGGCTGTAATGTAGCCGTTGGCAGGGCCGTTGGCGATAGCATTTTGACCTACAGCAACGATGTCTGGCTTGAGGCGGCCATCTTCTGCCGGGCCAACGCTGCTGCTCTGGGCCAGGATTCCATCTGTATCCACATTCCCAACTGTGATGCCATTTTTCCCGGCCTTCCGCCCCCCGGTCAGGTTAGCAAAAGGCGCAGTGTGATCGAATTCAACAAGCCCGTAGACCTCGCTGCAAGTGCTCCCCCCTGCGTTGCCTGCTGAAAAACAGTGCATGAGCACTGGAAAGAAATGCATCTGATCGTCAAGTGCAGCTGCTTTGGAACTGTAAAAGCCCCCACACCCGTCACCGTAGGAGGTAGAAGTGATGGTCACCCGGTGCTGATTGTAGTTTTCTACTGCCGCTTCGTGGTGCAGGTAATCCAGTATAAAGCTCAGGTGGATCTTGGCGGCAGGAGCCAGGCCCTGCGCTTCGGGCAGCAGATTGCCGGCTCCGGCAGCAATACTTGTGGTCATTTCCCCGTGGCTGGTCCCAAAGTCATCACTCAGGTCTACAATCAGCCGGTTTTTGAGGTCTTTATGAAATACATTTCCATCGTCAGCAATACCAATAACTACGTTTTCACCAGTGAATGCGCCTTCCGTAATATTGTGCACAATTGGCGCCCCAACTACAGCTCCGTTTTGAAGCCCCTCCGGAACAGGAGACTGCTCAGCCTCCTCTATCAACCAAACGCCAGGATGGGCAGCTATGGCAGGAATGGCCTCCACTTCCACGATGCCTTCCAGAAAGCCCTTTTGGTGCTTTTCAGGTTTGAAAGCTGCAGGGAGCCCTGACAGCAGCGCCCTGGCATCAAGGCCGGGCATAGGATGTACTGAGATGTTTACAGTCCCACTGCTCCGGTTAATGGCAGTAGCACAACTCCCGGCTATTTTGAAAGTGCCCAGCATAGGCAGCAAAATGGGAAAAGGTAAGTCAGATGGGGATAACGGACCGGACAAACCCACCAGATAGGACCGGTCAGGCAGATATTGGATAAAGCGCAAGCCCTGCCCTTCCCAATGCTTACGCTCCTCTATAGAAGGAAGCTCTGCAAATTGAACGATCAAAAACGTCTCGCCCTGAAAAGTGTATTCCTGCCATGATTGAGCTGCCCGGGCCCGATTGCTAAGGGAAGTAACCGCATCTGCGGTAAGCGATACGGACTGAAGTTTTAAAGGCGTTGCCTGCTGTGTATAGCTAAGGGTACTAATCAACAGCAAGAATACTAGTGATAGTATGCTAATTCTCATGTTTCTGTGCAATTACCAGTACTTGCTTTTTGTAGCAATAGTACCGCTTACAGCTTGGGTTAGGCTGCAAGTGTTTAGGTCATCTTTTTAAAGTGGTCGTCGCTGTGTGCTTCTCAGGCACTACCTCTGTTCGGGGGCACTCGCATTCTCATGGATTACTAAGTTTTTTTGCGGAAAGGCAAGCCACTCCCGCTGTTTTTATGTTTGGGGCATAGGTATTTAATCCGACTTAGTGCTGCTGTGTGGGGAAGAATGTGTTTGTAAGGAACTTACATTATGGGGAAGAAAAGGATCTCGGTTTGCCTATTCAAACATCGAGATAATACAAATATATTAAAAGTTTAGATGTAAATCCAGTCTCCTGACAACTTTTTCAAAAAAATTTAAAAGTGGCCTTGACTTATAGGTTTGTCCTAAAGCGGCTTAAAATAAAAGGTTGCTGCTTTGGGCGTGGGGCCTAGCCGTGCTCTCCCTGAACATTCTTAACGAGCCTTCCAACAGTAAGGCCCTGAACAATAATGGAGAAGACAACCACAATATAGGTAATAGTGAGAATCGGTGTCCGGCTCATATACTCGGAAAGTGACAGGGCAAGCGCAATAGATATGCCGCCCCTGAGCCCGCCCCAAGTCATAATGAGGTTCGTCTTTGGAAAGAAATTCAGCCGGCTACGGAAGAGGGCAATAGGTGTGGCCAAAGCCATAGCCCGGCACAACAGGACCATAGGTATAGCGATCAAACCAGCAACTACATATTGTTGATCGAATTGCAAAATGACAATCTCCAGCCCGATCAGAACGAATAATACGGCATTAAACAGTACGTCCATGAGCTCCCAAAACTTATCCACATAGCGTTCTGTCTGTTCTGACATGGAAGACGTCCGGAACCGTTCGTGCCCAACCATCAGCCCGGCAACCACCATGGCCAGTGGCCCGGAAAAATGCAACGCGCTAGCCAGTAAATAGCCGCCCATGACCATAGCGAGTGTGACCAAAACCTCGACCTCGTAGTCGTCAATTGTCCGCATCATATAATAGGCAAGATAGCCCAGCCCTAAGCCAAGCGCAATACCTCCCCCGACTTCTTCCAGGAACAGGAAAGCTACTTCTCCGGCATCAAACTGCCCGGCACCTGATTGGGCAAGCTGGTATATCGTAATAAACACCACCACGCCGATTCCATCATTAAAGAGGCTCTCGCCAACAATTTTAGTCTCCAGGCTTTTGGGCACGCCTGCCTGTTTGAGGATACCCAATACGGCGATTGGGTCCGTAGGGGAAATCAGCGCTCCAAAGAGCAGGCAGTGGAGAAAAGAAATGGAGATACCGAGCGCATTGAAAAGGAAAAACGAAAGCGCTCCCACTAAAAAAGTCGAGGTGATGACCCCAAGCGTAGCAAACAGGAGTATCGGCCAGCGCATGCTACTCAGAGACCTGAAATCAACATGCAGGGCACCGGCAAAAAGCAAAAAGCTCAACATACCTTCCATAAGCACTTTGTGGAAATCAATCTGCTCCACAAGGCTTTTCTCCATCTCAAATAATGCCGGATAAAACTGACTGACGCCCATCGTAAGCAGGGAGAACCCCAGAGAAATGATCATCAGCCCGATAGTGACAGGCAGCTTTAGAAAACGCACGTTGATGTAACCGAAGATAGCAGCTACAACGATCAGGATGGTGAGGATAGTAAACAGGTCCATGATTGCTTCGTTTTGTTGGCGTACCAGCCACTCGCAAATATAGGGCGCTATCCTCACTTTCTGCCTCTGCTTCTAAAAAGAATACCCGGTATGACTAGTCACACCGGGCATTGTTTTTTGGGATTATCGCGCTTTCTCATAGTAACTAGCGCTCTGTTGTTCATTCTGATCGTTAGGACGCAACAAGCTCCGGTTGGTCACACAAAAGTCCAATTTATGATCATTTTTTGGTGGGGGTGGCAAAACCTCTTACTTTGTAATTCTTTCCAAACCAACCTGAAACAAGATGAAAAAAGCACTTTCCCTGCTCTTTGCCCTAACCTTGCTGCTGGCAGCCCCACTGCATGCCCAGAAAAAAGGAAAAGACGAAAAAGAACAAGAAAAGCACTACCTGGAATCAGCGGCTCTCGGCGGGCTGAAGTTCCGCTCCATCGGCCCGGCCCTGACTTCCGGCCGGATTTCCGACTTTGCCGTACACCCGGACAACCGGGCCGTTTATTACGTAGCCACCTCCTCCGGCGGCGTTTGGAAAACGGAGAATGCAGGCACCACCTACGAGCCCATATTTGACGGTCAGGGCTCCTACTCTATTGGCTGCATCACGCTAGACCCCAATAACCCGAACGTCGTATGGGTGGGCACAGGCGAAAACAACAACCAACGCTCCGTAGCCTACGGCGATGGCGTTTACAAGTCTGAGGATGGCGGCCGCAGCTGGCAGCACATGGGGCTCAAGGAATCTGAGCATATCGGCAAAATTATCGTAGACCCACGCGATTCCCGTACCGTCTACGTAGCGGCAATCGGCCCGCTCTGGAGCAGCGGGGGCGAACGCGGCGTCTACAAAACCACCGATGGCGGACAAAACTGGGCGCTCGTTCTGGAACTGGACGAGCACACCGGCGCAACCGATTTAATTATGGACCCACGTGACCCGGATGTACTCTATGCGGCAGCCCTGCAGCGGCGGCGGCACGTGTTCACCTATGTTGGCGGCGGCCCGGGCAGCGGCATTTACAAAACCACAGACGGCGGACAAAACTGGAGCAAAGCCAACAAGGGCTTGCCCTCTGGCGATATCGGCCGCATTGGCCTGGCCATTTCTCCCGCCAACCCGGAGTATCTCTATGCTATGGTGGAAGCAGCGGGGAGCGGCAGCGGCTTCTACCGCTCTGACAACCGCGGAGCCAGCTGGAGCAAAAAAGACAGCTACTTCACACGGGGCAATTATTACTCCGAAATCGTCGCCCACCCCACCGACCCGGAGACGGTCTTCGCCATGGATACCTATATGCACTATACCGATGATGGCGGCAACAGCTTTCAGCGAGTGGGCGAGCCCAACAAACACGTCGACAATCACTGCATGTGGATCGACCCTGAACAGCCCAACTACTACCTGGTGGGCTGCGACGGCGGTATTTACGAAAGCTTTGACGCCGGCAAAACCTGGAATTACAAACCCAACCTGCCCGTCACGCAATTTTACAAGGTGGAAGTCGATAACGACCTGCCCTTCTACAACGTCTACGGCGGTACACAGGACAACTTCAGCCTGGGCGGCCCAAGCCGCACCCGCAACAGCAACGGCATCACCAACAGCGACTGGTTTGTCACCCACGGCGGCGATGGCTTTGAATCAGCTATCGACCCGGAAAACCCCGACATCGTCTACGCACAGTCGCAGTACGGCGTGCTCGTGCGCTACGACCGGGCGAGCGGAGAAGAGACCGGTATTCAACCGAAGCCAGCCAAGGGCGAAGATGCTTTCCGCTGGAACTGGGATGCCCCACTGATGATTTCCCACCACAAGCCCACCCGCCTGTACTTTGCTGCCAATAAGCTGTTCCGCAGTGACGACCGCGGTAATTCCTGGACCACCCTGGGCGATGACCTCACCCGTCAGCTCGACCGCAATACCCTGCCGGTCATGGGGCGCATACAAAGCATTGACGCGGTAGCGAAAAACGCCAGCACCTCACCCTATGGCACAATCGTCGCTTTCTCAGAAAGCCCGCTCAATGAAGACTTGCTATACGTGGGCACCGATGACGGGCTGATACAGATTTCTGAAGATGGCGGGCAAAACTGGGCTCAAATTGATGTCAACAATATCAAAGGGGCGCCTGAGCGCACTTACGTCAATGCCCTGCTGGCTTCCCAGCACGATGAGAACGTCGTCTACGCTGCCTTCAACCACCACAAATACGGCGACTTCAAGCCCTACGTCTTCAAGAGTACCGATAAGGGCCGCACCTGGACCTCCATCAGCAATAACCTGCCTGAGCGTGGCTCTGCTTACAGCCTGGCAGAGGACCATGTGGATGCCAATTTGCTCTTTGTCGGCACCGAATTCAGCTGTTTCTTCAGCCCGAACGGTGGGGAGCACTGGAAAAAACTGAGCGCTGGCCTGCCGACTATTGCGGTACGGGACATCGCCATCCAAAAACGGGAGAATGACCTCGTGCTGGCCACCTTCGGCCGAGGCTTCTACGTGCTGGATGACTACTCGCCTTTGCGGCAAATCAGTGAAGAGCAGCTGGAGGCAAACGCCCACATTTTCCCCATTAAAGACGGGCTCGTCTACATTGAGCGCGACCCGCTGGGCTACTCCGGCCGAGGCTTTCAGGGAGCAAGCTATTATATGGCTGAGAACCCGCCCATCGGCGCGACCTTCACTTACTACATCAAGGAAAGCGCAGAGACCCTAAAGGCTAAGCGCCAAAAGGACGAAAAGGAAAAGATTAAAGAGGGCGAGCCCATCCGCTACCCCACCTACGAGGAGCTAAAAGCCGAGCGGGAAGAGGAAGATGCCTATCTCCTGTTTGCCATCATGGACGCCAAAACAAAGGAAGTGAAGCGGCAACTCAAGGCTTCCGTCAGCAAAGGGGTACACCGCATCACCTGGGACGGCCGCATGCCCGATGTATCGCCCATCCGCCGCCCCGGCTCTCCTAATGATGACTCCGGCGTACTGGCTGCGCCCGGTGACTATCTCGTTGCCCTTTATCAGGTGAAAGGCAGTGACCAAACTGAGCTGGCCGGCCCACAGCCCTTCAAGCTGAAGAGTCTGGGCGGTGTAACCCTACCCGCTGAGCCACAGGAGAAGCTCCTCAACTTCCAGGCTGAAGTGCAGGAGACCAACCGCCGCCTCGACGGGGCAGCGACCCGCCTGCGGGAAACCGAAGAGCGTTTGGAGGCCATCCGCCACGCCCTCTTTCTTACACCAAACGCCGGGGAGGAACTACGTGCCCGCGTCCTGAAGGCCGGTCAGGAGCTCCAAGCCCTGAAAACCGACCTGAACGGCGACCGCATCGCCTCCGAGCTCGATCAGGGCACGCCTATGGGCATTATGGACCGCCTGGGCTGGCTGACTTACGAAATGTGGGGCTCCACCTCTGCGCCCACGCAAACACAGCGCGATGCCCTCGCGATTGTAAAGGAAGAGGCACAGCCCATCCTCAAGCGTATGCGACAGCTGACTGAGGTGGAGGTTAAAGCTATTGAGAAAGCACTGGATGAAGCGGGTGCACCGTACACACCTCAGCGGCCGATTGGGACCGGGGAGTAATTGGCTACCTTTATCGGACCGAATGAGCAGCCCCGGATGTTGGCAAGTGTCAATGTCCGGGGCTGTATTTTTATCACCGTACGGGCCCCAAGCGGTCGGCGAAGCAATATTTCCCTAATGAAACCTTAAGTCTCAGGTCTGGTCCAAAGGAAAAGCAGTGGGTACAGTGGAAGAACTCGCAGCCCGCACCTAAAACGTTAGCGCCTTTATCTTATCCATATACCCGCGGCTTACCCGAACGACATCCCCGTTCTGCATTTTCACATCATAGCTGCTGGCGTACTTATTGACGCTCTCAACGTAGCGGATATTAATGATGGAGGAACGGTGGACACGGAGAAAAACTTTCGGATCAAGCCGGTCTTCAATTTTTCCGATACCGTAATTGCTGAGGTAAGTTTGTTCTCCGGTAATCAGGCGGGAGTAATCGCCATCGGCTTCAACACGGATGATGCGCTGCACGGCCAGGTTGATCAACCGGCGCCCGGATTGCACAAGGATGCGCTCAGGATAGGTTTGTTTTTCTTCGAGCAGGCTTTCGGTGAGGCGCCCCGCCTCCGTTTGGCTTTCGGATTGCAGTACCCGCTGAACGGCTTCATGAAAACGCTCTTTGGTGTAGGGCTTGAGCAGGTAGTCCACCGCGTGCACTTCAAAAGCTTTGAGGGCGTACTGATCATAAGCAGTGGAAAAAATGATCTGCGGAATTTCTTCCAAATGGGTAAGCACCTCAAAGCCATTCATGCCCGGCATCTGAACATCCAGGAAGAGCAGGTCCGGCTGAAATTCATTAATCACTTTGATGGCGTCCACGCCGTTATTGGCTTTTCCAACCAAAACGAGTTCCGGATATGCTTTCAGATATTGCTGAATAAGCTTCCGGCCGGCAGGTTCATCGTCTACTAAAACGACCTTCTTCATATTACAAATTCGATTTTTAGGCCGCGGGGCTGATTATCGCTAATCTTCAGGTGACTGTTGTATTGCTTTTCCAGCCGCAGGCGGGTATTCTTGAGCCCTACACCTCCATTGCGGAACAGGTGGGCTTTTTCCTGAACCCCTGTACCGGTATCAGAGACTTCAAAGGCTAACCGCTCGCCCTGTAGCCGGATGCGGATGAGGACCTGCCCACCCTCAATAAGGTTGGAGATACCATGCCTGATGGAATTTTCCACCAGAGGTTGCAGGATCATCGGAGGGACTTTCCGTTCCCGCAATGCCTCCGGTACATCTACCACAACCTGCAGGCGGTCTTCAAAGCGGGCTTTCTCCAGTGCCAGGTACTTTTCTACAAAGCCCAGTTCTTCTCCCAGGGCGACCTGCTCTGTTTTGGAGGCTTTAAGCTGATACCGGAACAGGTCAGCCAGTTGCGCGATCATCTCCCGCGTCTGCTCCTGCTCTGGTGGTACGGAAGCGCTGATGGCGTTGAACGTATTGTACAAAAAATGGGGATTAAGCTGCGCCTTGAGTGCCGCCAGCTCGCTCTTCAGTGCTGCTTCACTGAGCGCCGCTTTGAGCTGAAGGTTACGCTGATTGTTGCGGTAGTATTCGTACCCGTGGAAGATACCAAACTGAATAAAGTAGAACAGCGCCGGGATGTAAATGTCCCACACCTGCCCCCAGCCCCCCAGGTGCCCTAACCCCAGCTGCTCTGCCAGCCAGTAGTAGCCCTTCCAGCCTGCCAGTACGAAAAGGGGCAGCCCAGGCAGGTGCAACAACAGCCGGTATTTCAGTTCCCAGTGCTTCAGCCCCCGGAAAACCACCCACCAAATGGGCAGGGTAAGCAGGGCCATACACAGATACTGCAACCCGGCATTGTCCATAAACTCCTTTAAGCTGAACAGGCTTTCTCCTTCCTTCCTGAAGTCCATACCGTTGAGCCACAGCGTCAGGTGGTAACTGAAGGCAAAAAAGAGGTACAGCCCCAGGACGACAAAGTATTCGTACACCGAAACGCCCAGCATTTGACGCCTCCAAAAAGGGTATCTAGCAGCCTGTCGGAGAGGCGCTCAATGGTCTGCGAACGGCAAATATTATTCTGCACTTCGTTGCTCATCAGTCACGTAGCTCAGGCTATGTTCCTTCTTCGCGCCTTGTTCAGAACAATATTTGCTCGCTCTCGCCGCATCAGCACATCTCCGACAGGCTGCTAGGGTTCATCCGGATGGATTTTTGTTTGAGTTCTTGTGGCTGTCCAGGGTGCGATAAACTTCCGTTGGGGGCAGTAGGTTTGCCCGCGCAGCATCTTGCCATCAAAGCGGGCGACGTGGTAGTACGTATTGTTCCGGTCGCGGGTCTCAAAAGCTAAGTGCAAGTCTGCCCACTGCGTATTCAGGAGCCCTTTTTTGAATTTTGATCCGTAAAAGCTACCGGAAAAGGTGCTGCCGCCAGGCTCTTTAATAACAAGCGTTTGCCAGTAGGGTTGTGCATCCGGTGCAGGCCTGAGGTCGACCTGCCAGGCCCCTTCCAACAGTGCCGGGTCGACAGGCGTATCCTGGGCATTTAAATTCATAAAAATTTGCGAGCCTGCCCAAAAAAGCCCAATCATGATAATATTTATCAATATCTGTAGGTGCGGAAAAGGGGGTATTAACATCCTCATAGCGTGGTGTTGATTTGGAGCTTGTTTGGACTTTACACTTCTGTCTGCGTTCACTCCAAAAGCAACATCCCAACAAGCTCGTAAATATTCAATCGGGTGATTCTTACACCCACAAATATGAGCGCCTTAAGGGCGCCACACCAGCGCGAACCGGCCAATTGCAATATAGCCCGGTGAATGAGCAATTTTATTGATCTGTTTCCTCATTAGCCTGCTCCCGAAAGGTCATAATAAAGGTACTCCCCTTCCCTTCCTCGCTTTCGAGCCGAATATCTCCGCCGAGCTTACCGACCGCCAGCTTGACGATAGCCAGACCTAGCCCGGAACCACCGTATTCGGCCCTCGAATGCAGACGTTTAAAGGCTTCAAATATTTTTTCCTGAAAAAGTACCGGAATGCCGATGCCGTTATCTGTCACCCGCAACTCTATCCCTTCACCCTGCCGGGTAGAGGAGATCAATACTTCCGGTCGTTGGCTTTTGTTGTACTTCAGCCCGTTCTCGATCAGGTTTTTCAAGACTAATAACAGCATGGAACGATTGATCCTTACATATTTCAGCCCATGATAATCGACTTTTCCGGGCACCACCCGCTGCTGAGTATCCAATATATTAGCCAGGTTTTGTACAAAGCTGTTCATATCAATCTGCTCCACCTCACCAGCATTTTGTCTGGACAGGTCAGAATAATGCATAAAGTCCTCAATCAATGTATATAATTGCCGGCTACTGCTTTTTATGATCTCAAAGTAATCTTTCAGCCCGCTGCTCAGGTCCTCCGGTAACCGCCTGCGTATGAGCCCTACGTAATTGCTCATCACACGTATAGGCTCCTTAATATCATGGGATGCAATATAACTCAGGGTACTAAGCTCATAATTAGCCTGCTCCAGGTCTTTATTGACCCTTTGCAGGGCTTCAGTACGCTGAGCCACTGTGGTTTCCAGTTGCTGGCTATAGCTCTGTTTACGCTGCAGATCGCGGTAAATGAGTACAACCACAAGAATCAACAGCAGCAGTGCAGCAGCACCTACCATCATTACCGTATTGCGTTGCCCGATGATCACCCGGTCCTTGGCTCTTTGTTCCTTCAGGTATTCGTTTTCCTGCTCCGTTTTTTCCACTTCGTAGGCCATTCTGAGCTGATCCATATTCTGCTGCCGTTTTTGGACTTGAGCGGAGTCACTGGCAGTTGCATACAAAGAGCGATATTTGTAAGCTATTTCATAACTGCCCTGTTCGGCATGTGCCTTAGCGAGTAGATCGTATAAATCCATAACCGCTTCCTTGTTGCCATCCCCCTGGGCCAGAGCCAGCGCCTTCTGCCCCCAGTCCAATGCCCCGGAATAGTCTTTCTGCTCCAGTGCAAAATTTGCCAGCACAGACAATACCGAAATCCGCCCAGAAGTATACCCGAGGGTTTCACTTAGTAAAAAGGATTCCTGAAGATAAGTTTCTGCCGCTTCAAACCGCCCCGTCTTCACGTACAATCGGCCAATGTTGGTCAATAAAGATATCTTTCCGACCTCATCTTTAATTTCATCTTTGATCACCAGGGAGCGCTGAAAGCTCTCAAGGGCACCTTCATAATCCTCTTTAGCTTCCAGGCAGCTACCGATACCGGATAGCAGTACACAGACCGTTAGTTTGTTGTCTTTAGCTTCCGCCAATGCGAGGGCCTTTTTCAGATACCGGAGGCTTTCGTCGTAATCTCCCTGTTGCCGCAGAGAGATGGCCACATTATTGAGAAAAGCAGGCAAGGCATACCTGTCAGAAGAGTCTTTAGCGTTCTCTTCTATATTCCTCACTGATTTGAGGTACCATTCAAACGCCTTATCATTGCGGCCCAGCCGCCGCTCCAGGTGCCCCCGGGTACTGTAAAGGTTAGACTGTTCCAGAACATTAGGGTGCTTTCGGAAATGCGCCTCCGCCTGCTCCGCAATAATATTTACGGAGTCGATCATCCCTTTGTCCAGGTATGCTACACTTTTGTTGGTCAGAGCTTTGCCTATATGGTAGTATTGGCCTGTACGCTCTGCCAGTTCGCCGGCACGATTAGCAAAATGAATCGCTTTGTCCAGATCGCGCCTTATGTAATAGCTGCTGAGCTTCGTGAGATATTCCACTTGCAGCGTATCTGGCTGACCTCGTTCAACCATTGACAGGACACTATCTACGGTTAACTGTTGGCTGAACAGAGGAGTATGGGCAAGTAGGCAGCAGCACACCCAGAGCATTAACTTAAGGCGGTTTGCCATAGCCTGTTCTGGTTGGTTATGTGGGCAAAATAGCAAAAACCTTTCATTAATGCTGCAAAACCAACTATTGCTGCTCAAAAATTTCATCTCCGGACTACTCCCTACCCGGAAAATCTCCAAAATCTACTCCTCCAGCTTAAAGACCATAGAATTGATTTGGCGGGGCTCTTCGTCACCAGGGCATAGACACCGGACCTCATCGAAGTAGGTCATAGTACCTGGTATAGCTTTGGACATCAATCGCTTAGCTGGCTCTGAAAAAGCGGCGCCCTTCACTATAACTTCCACCGGGTCTTGCTTCGGGATAATTTGAACCATAGTAAAAACTCAAACCCAGCCGATACAAGAAGTACCGTCCGGGGTATTTTGTACCGGTCGGCAAGGTAGGCAATTGGGCATAAAGGTTTGATAGTCAGTATCTTGAAATCCTGGCACGCCAATTGAATACCCATCAACAAGTCCTAACCAAATCAAATTGTGATGATGACAGAAGGCAAACGACTGATGGACAGTAGAGAGGTAATGGTGCTCGAAGGAGTGGCGATGTTGGGGTTGAGTGCGGTGGCACTGTGCTATCCGATGGAACAGCGTTTGTCACTGCTGATCCCTTTTGGGCTGTTGCTGGGGTTCAGCGGCATCACCCGGCTGATCATCAGCGCCTGGTTTTTCCGGCGGGGCAGTGCCTGGAGGCAGCTGGTTCAGCAAAGTGCAGTGGCTGACCTGCTGTCTGGTGGTGCAGCCCTTGTACTGCTGTTTCAGGGCAGCAATCAATTGGTACTGCTCTTGGGGCTGTGGCTCGTCTTGTCTGGTTATTTCCAAATCAGGAGGTATGCCTACCTGCGGCAGCAATGGCCAGCTTGCACCCCCGCCGGGCTGACCGGTATTTTATCCGTGAGCATGGGGGCATTTCTCCTGGCCAACATTCAGGGTCAGTGGCTGAGCGCCCCTCTTGACTTGTCGCTTCCGCTTGCCCTGCTTGGGCTGTTCAAAATTTACGCTTTTATCAAACTCGGACAGATGCGCCAACGTTTTTCTAACGGAGAACCGGTTGCAGACCAGGAACCCTTTCCGCCCTATTCTCCACTAAATTTAAACTGAGTATATGCCCGAAGCCAGCCCTGACGTTGTACACGCCTTGCAGGAACGCATCAAAGAGCTGAGCTGCCTGTATGAGATTTCGAATATCGCTGCCACTTCTACAGCTTCTCTTCCGGAGAAGCTACAGGAGGTGGTACAGGCACTGCCCAAAGCCTGGCAACACCCTGACTTCGCCGTTGCTGCCCTCCTTCTCGACGATCAGCAGTACCGGTCCGGCAGCCTGGCATCCAAATACGAGACGCAGCAGCACCCCATCGTTGTACGTGGGCTTGAGCGCGGGCACCTGGCGATGCATTACAATTACCTGAATGGTGCCCCGCCTCCGTTCCTGCACGAAGAAGCTTTGCTGCTCAAAACCCTGGCTCAGGAAATCAGCGGCATCATTGAACGGGACGAGCAGAAGGCCCGGGAAGCCCTACTACGCCGGAAATTCGAGCAGGCAGACCGCTTGTCTATTCTCGGAGAAATCACGGCCGGCATTGCCCACGAGCTCAACACGCCTCTGGGCAACATCCTCGGCTTCGCTCAGCTGATTCAGGACCGTACAGATGATCAGCAGGTGGGACAGGATATTGAAAAGATCATCAACTCCTCTATGCACGCCCGGGAGATCGTCAAAAAGCTCATGTTTTTCTCCTGCGAGATGCCCCAGCAAAAGCAAAATACGGATGTCGGGCTCCTCATTGAGGAAGCACTCCAACTGCTGAGGGTTACTTTCGAACAAGCCGGCATTACCCCCCGGCTCTCCTTACCCGGCCGCCCGGTGATTGCAGAAGTTGATCCTATACAATTCACACAAGTGGTCTTTAACCTTTTGATCAATGCCCTGCATGCCTCTGCCCCGGGACAGGAGGTATGGCTTACCCTGATACAGCATGAGACCAACATGGTGCTTCGCATACAGGACTTTGGGCACGGTATCGAAAAGGACCTGCGCGAACGGATATTCGAGCCCTTCTTCTCCACCAAAGCGCCCGGTGAAGGTTCCGGGCTTGGGCTGAGCGTCGTGCATGGTATTGTGAAAACCCATGGCGGGCAGATCGAGCTCGAAAGTCAGCCCGGAGAAGGCGCTTGCTTTACCCTCCGCTTTCCCTTAACTTCCGTTGCATGAAGAAGCGGAGTATTTTACTGGTGGATGATTCACAGGATATGCTGGAAGTCCTGCGGCGGCAGTTGAATGCCCTTCAGTACAACACCTTTCAGTCTACCTCCGTCACCGATGCGATTGACCTGCTACAGCATGCCCGGATTGACCTGCTCATCACCGATATGCGCATGCCGGGCCTCGATGGGATGCACCTGGTCAAATATGCAAAATCGAACTTTCCTGACTTGCCGGTGCTGGTCATTACCGGATTTCCTTCCGTTTCCGGCGCAGTGGAAGCAGTAAAATCCGGCGCACTCGACTACCTTTCCAAACCGTTCACGGCGAAAGAGTTGCAACAGGCCGTGCAGCAGGTTTTCCGGCAGCAAGATGGCAAAACCGACACTACCGTCTCCACCGCTACGGAAGAAGAACAAACAATCGATTACCACGGTATCATAGGGCAGTCTCAGCCGGTTATGGAACTGATCGACCTCATTGAGCGCATCAAAGACACGCGGGCGACTACCCTGATTCAGGGAGAAAGCGGCACGGGCAAGGAACTCGTGGCAAGGGCCATTCACTACAGTGGCCCCTACCGGCAAGCCCCATTTGTGACGGTCAACTGCGGAGCGATTCCGGAGCATTTGCTGGAAAGCGAGCTTTTTGGCTTTGTAAAGGGGGCATTCACTGGCGCGAATGAGACCCGCCCCGGTTTTTTCCACGCGGCTGACGGAGGCACCATTTTTCTGGATGAGATTGGGAATGCTTCGGCTGCGGTGCAAACGCGATTGCTTCGCGTCATTCAGGAAAAAGAGGTTAAAATGGTGGGTACCAATACCGTGCAGAAGGTAGACCTGCGAGTCATTGCCGCGACCAACAGCGATTTATATACCCTAAGCCAGCAGGGGCAATTCCGGGAAGACCTGTACTATCGCCTGCACGTGATCGACCTGCACACACCTCCCCTCCGTCAGCGCAAGAGCGACCTCCCGCTGCTGATACGACACTTTCTGGACAAATACGCTAAATCCTATGGCCGTCCCAAGCCCGGGGTCACTCCAGAGGCTATGTACCGCCTGAAGGCGCACGACTGGCCCGGAAACATCCGGGAATTGGAAAACGCGGTGCAACGGGCGCTGATTCTTTGCGACGGCCAGATTGAAGTGGCAGACCTGCCTGCGTATCTACACGCAGCAGACCATACCTTAAGAATGGCTCAACCGCAAGCCCTGCTTTCCCTCCGGGAAATGGAACAGCAGCACATCAGGCGTGTCCTCGACGCCGTGGACGGCAACAAAACCGCTGCTGCGAAAATCCTGGGCATCAACCGGAAAACGCTTCGGATCAAGCTTAAGGAATAGGATGGCTCTGCAAATGCCCAAATTCCTCTGCATGTCCCGGAAACGCCGGACCTATCAAACTTCCAGGTGTTTTTGAGCATACGTTCTGAAGATGAGGCTTGTATCCTTATCTTTACGTCCATCCGTCCTAAATTAAGAATGTCTTTGACTTTCATTTAACCCCTTAAACCTAATGGAGCCCCGCATTATCGTCACCATAGCCTTATTGAGTGTGCTGGTTATTCTTTTTTTCGTCTGGTTCGTTCGAAAGAAAAAGCGCCCCACTGGCCCTTTTCCAGAGGCATGGCGGAATATTTTGCTGGAAAACGTCCACTTTTACCGCCAATTAACGCCCGAAGAACGAGCCCGTTTCGAATCAGAAATCCAATTCTTTTTTCAGGAGATCACGATTACGGGGGTAGATGTAGCACTGACGGATACCGATCGGCTGCTGGTAGCTGCGAGCGGGGTGATCCCACTCTTTGGTTTCCCCGGCTGGCATTACCGCAACCTTAACGAGGTACTCCTCTACAACGACCGCTTCAACCTCGACTTCCAGACAGAAGGTGAAGGGCGCAATATCAATGGCATGGTAGGCACCGGCAGTATGCAGCGTATGATGATCCTTTCCCGGCGGGCACTGCATAAAGGCTTCAGGCATGCCGACAGCCGCAATGTGGGCATTCATGAATTTGTGCACCTGCTGGATAAGTTCGACGGAGACACAGATGGCCTGCCTGCTCAGTTAATGGAGCGACAGTACACCATTCCCTGGCTGAAATTTGTACACAAAGAGATGGAGGCCATCCGCAAGCACAAATCTGACATCCGTCCCTATGGGGCGACCAACGAAGCCGAATTTTTTAGCGTAGTCAGCGAATACTTTTTCGAACGGCCTGCCCAGCTCCGCCGCAAGCATCCCGAATTATACGAATTGCTGGAGGAGATTTTCAGGCAGGATCTGTTGGATTAATCTTCTGGTCAATTCAGAAAATCACTGATCAGCCCGTTGACCACCTGAGCCTGCTCATAATGAACAAAGTGCCCGGCTTTGTCAATCATATGCAAGGTAGCATTCGGGAGCTGCTCAACTCCTTTCTGACCGATACTCTCCGTGGTGCCCCCATTCAGGAAGCGGTTGGGGATGAGGTTGTCCTGATGCCCGAAGATGGCCAGTACCGGCTGCTCAATCTGCGGCAGGTAGTCGAAGACCGGCTCGTCGACCATGCCTTTTACGCATTCCGGTATGATGTAGCAATACGCATCAAAGTCTTCGGCATGGCGCATCGCGATGCGGTCGGTAATCATAAATTCGGCATCTTCCGGCATATCGTAGAAATTCCAGGCGATGTTGGTCTTGATCTGGTCTACGGTGGTCAGTTTCACTCCGGTAGGCGTGAGTACCTCACGGAACCACTGCCGCTCGCCTTTGTGGAAGGTCTCGAAACCGGCCGGTGCCACCAATACCAGTTTTTCCACCTTTTCGGGATAGGACAGCGCGGTGGTCATCGCAATCTGCCCACCCATGGAGTGGCCAGCCAGCGTGGCTTTTTCCAAACCAAGGGCTGCCATAAAATCTTTCACGATAGTGGCATAGTAGGTCATGCTCGCCTCGTATTTGCCTTTGCTTGATTTGCCGTAGCCGGGCAGGTCGATGGCAATACAACGGTAGCGGTCTTTCAGGCCTTCTATGTTGTTTTTCCATGCCGGAGCGTAACTGCCCAGGCCATGGATGAAAATAATGGGCTCGCCCTTCCCTTCGTCAAAGTAGGCCACGGTCTCCCCGGTTTCCAGCTCCACTTTTTGGGTTGGGAAAGGATAAGGAATATCATCAAAAGTCTGCACCTTGGGCACCTTTTGAGACCAGCTGCAACTGCTCAGGAAAAGGAGGCTGAGGAGGAAAAGTGTATTTCTCATCTGGACTTCTGCTTTTTTGAGATTCAGGTTAAAACATCAACCACTTAAAAACGACGAGTGCGGTGTAGGGGTCAACCGGCCGGATATCTTCCCCTCCGTTCACTGCCGGGCTATCGTAGAAATCGCCCAGCCACAGATAGGCGCCGTGGAGTTCTATTTCCATTAACGTCCCCAGGGTATAGCCGACTTTGAAGTTGCCTTCCACCCCCATAAACTGCCCGCCTCTTGCCGGTGCGACGTTGCTGATGGCCGTAGCCATGCCTACCTTGCCGTTCAGCTTGTAGGGGATAAAGTCGCGACTCAGGTTTACCGTACCTCCGGTCAGGCCAAAGCCCATATTGGAAATATCTGTCACCGCAGCCACGTAGCGGTTCACCACATTGGCATGCGGGAAAAGGAGATAGCCACCGTGCGCCACATTTAACCCACCGGGCGTTGCCCAGGTATTGCCGGTCATGACGCCACTGTAGCGGTCATCGCTGATGCCATTATCATCGCCACTCGTGAACATCAGGTCAGTAGAAATCGCATCATTGGGCGTTTTGCCGTAGCGGTAGCCCAGGCGGAGGTTGGCGCCCAGCCCGCCGATTGAGGGGCCGTCTCCCCAGGTACCTTCTTCCTGTAGTTGGGTGCGCCCGAGGTTGTAGTTGACGTAGCCCGACAGGAACCAGGTGTCAGCCATCTGACTCAGATTGTAGTCGAAGTAAGTACCCAGCCAGGCCACATCAGCCCGGTACCGTCTGCTGCCAAAAGGAAAACGGTAGGTGCCGTTGTAAAGCGAAAGGGTGCTGTTGAGCCCCTGCCCCAGAATGGAAGGCCCGCCCTGCCCGTTGGAGCGGTCGCGGACGTAGTATAGAGAGCCGCCCCAATGCCATTTGGTACCCAGTGACCGCTGATAGGTGAACTCTGCCATGTGCACATCGTCCACCCGCTGAATGCTGTTCTCATAGAGCTGAAAGAAGCCGGCTTTCCACTGATGGTAATCGGCATTTTGCCGCACGGTAATGCCCACACCGTCCGTACCCCAGTAATTGAGGCGGTAGGCGGAGTTCAGCATATCATCGAAGAAGGTACGATAGGGATTGTAAGGCGTGTCAAACATCCGCTGCAGGCCAAGGTTGATCGCCCAGCCCGGTGCGGGGATGTACTCCAGCTCCAGGTTTTGGGTTTGCAGGTTGACCTGATCACCGGAAGGGGCTGAGCCTGAGTTACCACCGGTGCCATAAGCCACATCGCCCCAGGTGTAATCAATTTCAAAGGATGCCCGAAGGGTGACTCGGTTATCAAACAGTTTAGGCTTGTAAATGAAGAAGGGCAGGATGCGCTGCTCAAAGAAGGAAGCCGTCAGCGAATCAGAAGTCGTTGTGGTATTTTGCCCAAACAACCGCCCAATAACCTGTCCCTGCAGGAAGTCATTGGTCGGGAAAATGTTGCTGTTGTTGTAGTGGTTATAGAAAAAAGCAATGTACTGGAATTCCTTATCGGACTCTTCCGGAATCGCCTCTTCCAGTTGCTTAAAGTAGGGGGGAATCTGTGCCGAAGCGGCAAAGGGCAGGCACAGCAAAAGCAGTAGCCAAAGTTGCCGGTTTTTCATGGTAGGGTAAGGATTGGTTTTGCTGGTTGGGAAAGGAAAAGGCGCAGCACAATTGACTGTACTGCGCCTTTTTGAAAACTATGGATTGCTACTCAATTTTCTCGTACGTCTGAATATTCAGGTTGCCCAGGGCACCGCCGTTGGTACTGCCAAAGCCGCCTGCAGAGGTAGGTGGCACAGCACCGATATCAGGTGCGGTTTGTACGATTTCGTACCGCATTGTCGTGCCATTGATCTCAAAGATACCAACGGAAGTCAGCGCAGCCGGTGTGGACTGATTCACCGTAATGTCCCAGATATCAGCTGTTCCACTTTCCATTTGCTGGTAAGTGCCTTCCAGGGTAAGTACTGCGCCGGAAGTGTCATATTGCTCGACGGTGTAAGTCAGGTCGGTGCGGAACTCCGCGTAGATGCTATCTGTGCCAAAGAGGTTGACCAGCAGCGGTGCTACATTAGCGCCTGAGCTCTGCCACTGTCCCTGAATACCCACTTCACAAGGGTCACAAGTACCACCGCAGTCGATACCTGTTTCGTCACCGTTTTGGATACCATCGGTGCAGGTAGGTTCCGGTTCGTTATCGCCATCGTCATCACAGCCCGTCCAGGTTACCATAGCGCCGGTAAGGGCGAAGAGCATCAGCAAAAATTTAAAATTCTTCATAGCGGTAAATTTGATTTTAGTCTGGTTTGCAAAATTAATTTTGGAAAGCGCCGGTCTTTTCAAAAGACCTTTACGGTAAAGCGAATGTAAGAAAGCCCAATATCGGGAGTAATCAAATGACAAAAATCAAAGGGTTGACTTAAAATTTAATCTATTCAAAAATTGACCATAAAACCCTGTCAAACAATATTTTAAACTCAAAATTAAAATCCCTGACCAAAATACTAAAACCAGCCCGCCCAAAACATAAATGCCCTGCTGAAGTTGATGACCCAAAAACCTATGGCAAAACCCTCACATAAAATTATCGTCACCCAACTCGATGGCCAACAGGTGCGCTTTCAGGCAGCACCTGGCACCAACCTCCGGCAAGCCTTGCTGCAGCAGGGCATCAGCCCCTACACTTCCTACACCCGCCGGCTCAACTGCGGTGGCAGAGGCCTCTGCGCTACCTGCGGCGTATGGATCAATGGCAATGCCCCTGCCCCACAGCATTGGCACGACAAAGCCGCCCGGCGCTTCGGCTACCCCCGCCTTAGCTGTCAGGTGACGATAGACCGGGATCTGGAGGTGGAAATGGTGGAGAAGTGGATTTGGGGCGGGCGGCGCAGTCTGTAAATTTTGGATGGCTAAGGGTGGAGCCGCAAATGCCTGTCCATTCAAAGTAAAACTTTAGCGAGGGCTTCAGGAGAGCAAAGCGAACAGACAACCCGGGCTGCCCCGCACTATCCCTCTGCCAAAAAGCCCTTCGTCCGGCTTGATGAACAATGATATGCTGTAGCCAACACTGCCGATTAAAATCATAATCGCCAAAAAGCACTTATTAAATCTGAATGCGCTTACGAACAACTCAAATTCAAAATAATAATTTGCGCAAATCCAACAGCCTAAAATTTGCTCAAATCGGTCTATTCTATTACATTGTAACCACAACGCGTTCAAGCCGCCCGCTCGAATGCGCCTTCTGTAACTAAACACCGTAATTGTATGAAAAATTCATTTCCCTTTATCCCTATGCTAGTGCACTATGCAAATGAATAGTCAGAATATCGAGATAAAGGTGGCAGATAATCCGACAGATCCACACAGTTCCCGACCGAAAAGCCTACCCGCTCTTCAAAGTATTGCAGATGCCAGCGAAGGTAAAGCCGCCGCCTTCGCCCGTGGCCTGCTCAACACCTTCTACGGCTACGACTACCGCATCGTACCGCAGTCGCCAAACGTGCAGGGGCTCTATACCCTGCCCGGCAGCGGCCCTGCCACGCAGCCGAAGGAACGGGCGCAGCCCTTATCGGCACTGCCCAACCCCGCCCGGGCGCAGGTGGCTTTCCGGTACCAACTGCCGGACCCGCAGCAGCCTGCACAGTTGCTGATCTACGATATGCAGGGCAAGCTAACGGCTACGCTCAATTGCGGACCGGGCACCCGACAGCAGGTATGGCAAACGGCCGGGCAGCAGCGCGGGTTGTACTATTGCATCCTGCAGCAAGGTGCATACCGCTCCCCCGTACTGAAAGTGCTTTTGATTGACTAACCTTAACGTATATAGCCGCTGCCTGGTGCAAGGCAGCGGCTGTATGCTTTCCCAATATTCCCGATATGAGACTTTTATACATCGTGCTAATGTTCTTAGTTTTCGATGCCGCCAATGCACAGATCACCTTTAACAAACGCTTCAACGCAGGCTTCCCTTTTCAAAACGTGACGGAAATACTGCCTACAGACAGTTGTTATTATGTGATAGGGGTATACACCGATACCACCGGGGGGCTGCCGACCGTCGGAAACTTCTTCACCAAGCTGAACCTTGAAGGTGAAACAGAGTGGCAAAAAACAATCGGAGGGCCCTCAAAACACTATGAAACCTGGCGAGCAGGGCTTATCTCTGAAAGCGATTCCACCTTTTTAACAATGGGGATCACTTCAGACTCTGTCCATAAAGCTGTAGTTATCCGGTATGATATCAATGGGGACACCCTGGCTACCAAAGAATTTATCAACCCTTTTTATCCTGATGAAACCTTTATTTCTGCCTCACAAGTCATTACCGTACTAAGCAATGGAGACATTATTGCGGCTACTGGCATAAATGTAGGCCCTGAGTCAAACACGGATATATATTTTCTCCGATTAGATGAAGACCTCAACCTTATCGACACTTATATCTATGCTGACCCCCTCCAAAATGCGCCAAAAGACATCATTGTAACAGAGGAAGACGACATCATTGTAGGGTCCGTGAAAAGCAATATCGCACAAACCTCCAATAATTTCACCTACCGTTCTCATCTGCTCAAGCTGGATGAAACCTTTGATATGGAATGGCAATACATCACGCCTGCTTTTGAATTGTATGACTTTGCCAACGCCCTCCTCCCCACCCCCGACGGCGGCCTCATCGTCGGCACCGGTAAAGGCGTGGAGACCGCCATCAACAGCAGCAGCGGACGCGTAGACTGGAACCCCTGCTTCTTCAAGCTCAATGCCGATAGGCAGATGGAGTGGGTTCGGGAGTTTAGGGGCCGGACTATGGGGCCCATTTACGCTATTGTGAAAATCGCTCAGGCCACGGACAGCAGCGGCTACCTTGGTGTCAGTCGGATTGCCGACTTCGAGTCCGCAGAAGAACCTCTTAATGGCATGTGGGTCATGAAGGTATCCAATGCAGGCGATAGCCTCTGGGCACGGCACTTTACCCTTATCAACGAAGAGCCTGGCATGCCCGAGCCCATGGACCTCAAAGCCACCCCTGACGGCGGCTACATCGTCTGCGGCGCAATCGACCCGCCCGGTGACGGGGGCGTCCACCCCCTGCGCTATGGCTGGCTCCTCAAGCTCGATGAGCACGGCTGCCTCGTGCCCGGCTGCCACCTGCCCAACAGCACCGCGCCGGAGCCCGGCACCCCGCCACAGCTCGCCCTCTTCCCCAACCCTGCCCGCGATTTCATCAACTTTGAGCTGCGCGGTGCCCGCCCTGCCCCCGATGGGGCTTTCCGCATCCTGGACGCGCAGGGCCGGCTTTTGCAAAGCATACCGGCACGGGAGGCCCCGGGCACGGTAGTGGTGCCCGTGCAGGATTGGGCGGCGGGGGCTTATGTAGTGCAGTATTTGGAAGGCGGGCAGCTCAGAGCAGCGGAGCAGTTCTTGAAGGTGGAGTGAGCAAGAGGCAAGCCTCCATTTGCATGCTCAGGCCGCGATTCCATAATCGCCGCCTGAGTTGGTATGGCACACACAGGCAGCAGCACCCTTTAAAAAGCTGTATTTTACTACCATAAACCTAAAATGATGAATATACTGCTTTTGATTCCTGCCATTCTCAACCGCTGCGATATGCAGGGCAAGCTAACGGCTACGCTCAATTGCGGGCTGGGTACCCGACAGCAGGTATGGCAAACGGCCGGGCAGCAGCGCGGGTTGTACTATTGCATCCTGCAACAAGGTGCATACCGCTCCCCCGTACTGAAAGTGCTTTTGATTGACTAACCTTAACGTATATAGCCGCTGCCTGGTGCAAGGCAGCGGCTGTATGCTTTCCCAATATTCCCGATATGAGACTTTTATACATTTTCCTGGTATTCCTGATTTGGGATGCCGGCAATGCCCAAATCACTTTCAACAAACGCTTCAACGCTGGCTTCCCTTTTCAAAACGTGACGGAAATACTGCCTACCGACAGTTGCTACTATCTAATTGGAGTATTCACCGACAGTGTAGGAGGGGTCCAAACGGTAGGCACTTTTCTTACAAAGTTAAATGCCGAAGGAGAAATTCACTGGCAAAAAACCATCGGCAGCCCCTCGAAATATTACGAAACCTGGGGTTCAGGGTTGTACACTGTTGGAGATACCAGCCTTGTTACTATGGGTATTACCAAAGACTCGACTGCAAAAGTAGTTGTTATTAAATATGATTTGAATGGGGACACGCTATTCACCAAAGAATACTTTAGCCCATTTTACCCGGAAGAGCCTTTCATCTCAGCAGATCAATATATAATTCCATATAAAAACGGGTTTAGCCTGGCTACAGGGGTCGATTCTGATCCAAGCTTTGCAAATGCGGAAATCTACTGGATGCGCTTAAATAAAATTGGGCTAGTCATCGAAACAGCTATGTTCTCTTCACCTCTGCAGGACACACCTGAAACCCAAGTAATAGATGAATATGGTAATATTACTATAGGTGCCTTTACCCGCAACATCGGCCAAGTCAACCAAAATTTCACCTGCCAGGCTCAAATCCTACAGATAGACAGCTTAGGCAACCAAAAATGGTTGTACAAGACCCCAGCTAACCAGCTTTTTAGCTCCGCACGCTCCCTCCTCCCCACCCCCGACGGCGGCCTCATCGTCGGCACCGGTAAAGGCGTGGAGACCGCCATCAATAGCAGCAGCGGACGCGTAGACTGGAACCCCTGCTTCTTCAAGCTCAATGCCGATAGGCAGATGGAGTGGGTTCGGGAGTTTAGGGCACCAACGATGAGCCCTGGCCATTCCATCGTGAAAATAGTTCAGGCAACGGACAGCAGCGGTTATCTCGGGACCAGCCGGATTGCAGATTTCGTATCGACGGATGAGCCTGTATTTGGCATGTGGGTCATGAAGGTATCCAATGCAGGCGATAGCCTTTGGGCACGGCACTTTAGCCTTATCGACGGAGAATTTGCTATGCCAGAGCCCATGGACCTCAAAGCCACCCCCGACGGCGGCTACATCGTCTGCGGCGCTATCGACCCGCCCGATGACGGGGGCGTCCACCCCCTGCGCTACGGCTGGCTCCTCAAGCTCGATGAGCATGGCTGCCTCGTGCCCGGCTGCCACCTGCCCAACAGCACCGCGCCGGAGCCCGGCACCCCGCCACAGCTCGCCCTCTTCCCCAACCCTGCCCGCGATTTCATCAACTTTGAGCTGCGCGGTGCCCGCCCTGCCCCTGATGGGGCTTTCCGCATCCTCGATATGCAGGGCCGGCTTTTGCAAAGCATACCGGCACGGGAGGCCCTGGGCACGGTGGTAGTGCCCGTGCAGGATTGGGCGGCGGGGGCGTATGTGGTGCAGTATTTGGAAGGCGGGCAGCTCAGAGCAGCGGAGCAGTTCTTGAAAGTGGAGTGAGGCAAGTTCCCATTTGCATGCTCAGGCCGCGATTCCATAATCGCCGCCTGAGTTGGTATGGCACAAACAGGCAGCAGCACCCTTTAAAAAGCTGTATTTTACTACCATAAACCTAAAATGATGAATATACTGCTTTTGATTCCTGCCATTCTCAACCGCTGCGATATGCAGGGCAAGCTAACGGCTACGCTCAATTGCGGACCGGGCACCCGACAGCAGGTATGGCAAACGGCCGGGCAGCAACGCGGGCTGTACTATTGCATCCTGCAACAAGGTGCATACCGCTCCCCCGTACTGAAAGTGCTTTTGATTGACTAACCTTAACGTATATAGCCGCTGCCTGGTGCAAGGCAGCGGCTGTATGCTTTCCCAATATTCCCGATATGAGACTTTTATACATTTTCCTGGTATTCCTGATTTGGGATGCCGGCAATGCCCAAATCACTTTCAACAAACGCTTCAACGCTGGCTTCCCTTTTCAAAACGTGACGGAAATACTGCCTACCGACAGTTGCTACTATCTAATTGGAGTATTCACCGACAGTGTAGGAGGGGTCCAAACGGTAGGCACTTTTCTTACAAAGTTAAATGCCGAAGGAGAAATTCACTGGCAAAAAACCATCGGCAGCCCCTCGAAATATTACGAAACCTGGGGTTCAGGGTTGTACACTGTTGGAGATACCAGCCTTGTTACTATGGGTATTACCAAAGACTCGACTGCAAAAGTAGTTGTTATTAAATATGATTTGAATGGGGACACGCTATTCACCAAAGAATACTTTAGCCCATTTTACCCGGAAGAGCCTTTCATCTCAGCAGATCAATATATAATTCCATATAAAAACGGGTTTAGCCTGGCTACAGGGGTCGATTCTGATCCAAGCTTTGCAAATGCGGAAATCTACTGGATGCGCTTAAATAAAATTGGGCAAGTCATCGAAACAGCTATGTTCTCTTCACCTCTGCAGGACACACCTGAAACCCAAGTAATAGATGAGCACGGTAATATTACTATAGGCGCCTTTAGCCGCAACATCGGCCAAGTCAACCAAAATTTCACCTGCCAGGCTCAAATCCTACAGATAGACAGCTTAGGCAACCAAAAATGGCTGTACAAGACCCCAGCGAAACAGCTTTTTAGCTCCGCACGCTCCCTCCTCCCCACCCCCGGCGGCGGCCTCATCGTCGGCACCGGTAAAGGCGTGGAGACGGCCATCAACAGCAGCAGCGGACGCGTAGACTGGAACCCCTGCTTCTTCAAGCTCAATGCCGATAGGCAGATGGAGTGGGTTAGGGAGTTTAGGGCACCAACGATGAGCCCTGGCCATTCCATCGTGAAAATAGTTCAGGCAACGGACAGCAGCGGTTATCTCGGGACCAGCCGGATTGCAGATTTCGTATCGACGGATGAGCCTGTATTTGGCATGTGGATCATGAAGGTATCCAATGCAGGCGATAGCCTTTGGGCACGGCACTTTAGCCTTATCGACGAAGAGCCTGGCATGCCCGAGCCCATGGACCTCAAAGCCACCCCCGACGGCGGCTACATCGTCTGCGGCGCAATCGACCCGCCCGGTGACGGGGGCGTGCACCCCCTGCGCTACGGCTGGCTCCTCAAGCTCGATGAGCACGGCTGCCTCGTGCCCGGCTGCCACCTGCCCAACAGCACCGCGCCGGAGCCCGGCACACCGCCACAGCTCGCCCTCTTCCCAAACCCTGCCCGCGATTTTATCAACTTTGAGCTGCGCGGTGCCCGCCCTGCCCCCGATGGGGCTTTCCGCATCCTCGATATGCAGGGCCGGCTTTTGCAAAGCATACCGGCACGGGAGGCCCTGGGCACGGTGGTAGTGCCCGTGCAGGATTGGGCGGCGGGGGCGTATGTGGTGCAGTACCTGGAAGGCGGGCAGCTCAGAGCAGCGGAGCAGTTCTTGAAAGTGGAGTGAGGCAAGTTCCCATTTGCATGCTCAGGCCGCGATTCCATAATCGCCGCCTGAGTTGGTATGGCACAAACAGGCCAAAGTCAGAACTATTCACACCCCACAACCCGGCGCACGCCAGTCGTCCACATCTTGCCGCAGTTTTTTCAGGTAAGCGGCAATTGCATCTGTACCGGCGATCACTTTGTCCTGCTCCCTTAGTTCCGGTTCCACAAGCTCAGGCGAAGCTTGCAAGCGGTAGGCGACGACCATCTCCCGGAGCTGACTTTCCCAGCTTTCCACCTCTTTATCGTACTCCGGATAGCAAATAGTGATCATTTATTGTAACGTTTTGAGTGGGGCGGGTATAAAGAAAGTGAAGAATAGGTAGATGTCTTAGGAGCGCCGCCGGGGGGACCAGGCGGTGCTCTTTTTTAGTCCAAAAACCGCCAGTTGATCCCAATCCGGAAGACCGCCCGGTGGTAAGGGTACAGGGCCGTTTGGTAGAAATAATCATCCAAAAAAGCAGCCGTGCCGTTTTCCCATTTGAAAAAGGCCCGGAACCGGGTGACTTTCATCAGGAAGAACGCATCCGCTGCGGGGTAGAAAGGGATGGTCTGCTCGTCCTGCAGCTGAAACTGCCCGGTTATAGGGTTGTAGTAATTGGCGCGGAAAGCTTCATTATAGCGCAGGTCCACGCCCAGCTTGACATCCAGCACCCGGAACCACTTACCGGCGTAGTAAAAGCTGTGCTTTCCAAAGAAGGTGGGCAGGCGCAGGACCTCCTGTGAGGACTGCTGCAGGGCAAACAGGTTATCGAAGTGCAGGTTCCAAAACAGGTTGAAGTTTTTCTCGACGATCAATTGCCCAATGCTAATGGGCACGCCGGTCTGTTGCGGTAGTCCGTCCGTACCGAAGTAGATGAAGTTGTTGAGCAGGTGATAGCGCGCCTCGGCACTAAACTGAACGCCCGGCAAAATATACTTGCCCTGCAGGGTAGTCGACAGGGTTTTATCAAAGTTATTGCGGTAAAGCTGACGCTCAGAAAGGTACATGCGGTGCTGCATAAGGGTGGGGCTGTACAACTGACTGACGCCCCTGAGCTCCAGCTGACCAAGCTTTTTGAAATCAAAGAACAAGTCGCCGCTTACCCGGTAGTCCCCGGCATTCGCCAGTAGGCCCAGGTGCCCCCGCAAATCGATCAGCAGGCGTTCACTTGGATTGAGGCGGTAGCGCCCCGTCAGAAAGAGGTTATTCAGGGTGGAATCCCCATTGGTCTGCACCAGCTGATGCAGGGTATGCACAGCACCCACTTCCAGCAAGTCGCGCTGCTGCACGGCCTCGTCTCTGCCCTCCCCCCTCAGCTTAAAGGTCGCCAGTTTGAACTCATTCTCGTACTGCCGGTGGCGCAGGTAAAACCGTGCGCCCCGTGGGTCGATCAGAAAGGCCGGGAAGCGGTTGTAGAAACTGTCCACTGCAGGATTATAGGCATCGGCATATTTGTACAGGCTGTTTTGGAAACGAGCCTTGTGTGCAATCGTGTAAGCCCGGCGCGTCCCCTTGATGGAATCCTGCCCCCCACCGAAGCGGTAATAATGGGTGTAGGATACCTCGCGGTGCGCATGACGGGTACGGGCATCGCCCAGGAGCACTTCGGCCGCGCTGGGGCTGCTGAATTCACCGCCCAGTGCCGGCTCTTCCCACACCCCGCCGTTATCTTCCATTTGGATGGTATTGGCGGCTACGCTGAAAAAGGCCTCATAGCGGTTATTGGGGTGCTGAAACCAAAGCCCGTTGTTGAAGGTGGTATTGCGCACGTTCTGATTGGGGTACTGCGTGTTCTCTCCAAACTGCGTGATACGGTCGTAGTCCAGCGTATAGTTGAGCCCGTTGGCAAAGTTGCGGGAGAAGTCGGCCTTGGTGTAGCTATCTGCCTGCTCGGAGCCTATGGTGTGGGCGAAAATAGAAACCGGCTTTTCCAGCCGATAGTATTTCAGCTGATCGCCATTAGTCATGTACAGATCGTACTGATGCTGCCCAATATCAAAGCCCCGGCGTTCGGGCACCTCAAAAACGATAGGCTCATGGGCCGACCCCAGAATACCCAGCTGCCGGTAATCGAGCCGGCGTCGGCGGGTGGGGTCATACTGCCGGAAGAAATCATCGAGGGTCGTGTCCGAAAAAGGGATTTCCAGATTGGGATTGTCTGCATAAAAGTAGAACACATCAAAGGTGTCGAGGAGAACATCCAACTGATCGAGCCCCTGCTGCTGCCCTTGTTGCTGCTGCTGCCGGTTCGCACCGGGGAACTGTGCCGAGGCCATCTCTGGCAGGGCAAGCAGCGCAGCAATCAGGGGCAATAAGGTCAGAATTGGCTTCATGCAGTTCTTTTGAGGCGGCAAAGATAGGAAGAAAACGCATGTAGCGCAGTATCTATGCACCGGAAGCCAACGCTTAACATTTTGTTGAGCTTTACAAGGGAAGAGGCGGAGGGGTTTTACCCCGCCCTCCTGATTTTACTTTAGCAATACCTTCAGGGTATGTGCACCATGCTCTCCGGTGATGCGTAAGGCATAGAGCCCGCCGGGCAGACTACCGGGCCGGCTGAATTCCAGCTGCTGAAGCCCTTTGCTTAGCGCGTGCGTCCCAAAATCAGCAACCTGCTGCCCATTGAGATTCCAAAGTGAAAAATGAGCCGGTGCCACGGCCTCGGGCAATTCCACAGACACACCAATTGTGCTTTGAACAGGCTGCGGAAATACAGACACCTGCGCGCCTTCAGCCCATTCCTCCACGCTTACTGGATTGAGGCAGTCGAGGTTGACGGGCTCTAATTGCTGATTGGCAGCGCAGTTGTCACCCATGCCTTCAAAAACAAACAGGCCCTCCTGCATGTCGGAGACCAGGATATTGCCAGAAGGCAGGAGCGGGTAGATACCCCAGGCGCCTTTGTAGCTTGTGCCATTAGGCTCGTTAGAGGTATCGTAGTACAGCACTTTCTCCGGGTTGGCCGGGTCTGAAATATCGTACACCACGATACCATCGTAGTAATAAGACACGTACAGATAGTCGCAGGCCACAATCTGATTGTGGGTAATGCTCGTCGGGTTATTAGTTTCGGCATCGAAGGTACCGGTCACTTCAGGTTCACAGGGATCACTCACGTCAATGGCTTTGATATCATAACCGTGGTTTTCATCGGCCATGTAGTAGTACTGCCCGTCATCCGTCAGCCAGCCGGAGTGGTTGTAGCCCCGGAATGGATAGTCGGTGATGGTGCTGATGGTTTCCGGGTTGAAAGGGTCCGAAAAGTCGACCATGGCAAATCCGGATCCGCCTGCGTTCAGAAAAGCTATGCCGTCACGCACGTACCCATCGTGGATGTGCCCGACATTCAGCCCGCCGAAATTGTTATACTCACCGATGTAATCGAGGTTGAGCGGGTCAGAAATGTCGTATACCCGTAATGCAGAATAATTTTGCGGCCCGCCGGTCAGGGCGAATCCGTACAATTTGGCATGGGTTGTATCAATGAAGATATTGTGCGCCGTTTGGATACGGGTGGGTGCATCATAGGCAACGATTACGGTGTCCGGCAGCTGAGTGATGTCCATAATTTGCAGACTGCTTTGCCCTTCGTCGCATACCGCATACAGGTAACCCTTGTAATCATGATAATCGCGGTGGATGATAACCGGCCCCTGCGCAGCGCCCGCCACAAAGTGCGCTTCAAAGGGCTGCGTGGGGTCCGTTACATCTATGAAGTGCGTCCCTGCGGTAGACCCGAGCACAGCGTATTCGTGCCCGTTGACAGCGAGCCCCCAGATTTCATTGTAGATGTTGTTGTAAAAGGCTGACCCAACCAAATCAGGGTCGCTCCAGGTACCCAGCAGGTTAGCTTCTTCCTGTGCAGACAAGGAAGATATACTCAATAACAGGGCTAAAGACAGTAGCTTGATTTTCATACCATTTGTAATTTTAAACGAAAGTAACAATTTCCAGCCCTTCTATCGGTCAACTTGCTGACAGAGTGCCCCTACCTTTCCGGGAATACCGGCTCATACTGCCGCTCGCGCTCCAATTCGTACTGATAAAGGATGCGCCCAATTTGCGCCAGCACCGGGAAACCGATCGTATCGTACTCGTACACGCCGTCGTTGTAAACCTGATTGGCGTTGACGTGAATATTGGCAGCCACCATGAATTCCACCTTATTCTCATAATCCACTACGTAAGCCACATCGGTAAGAAATCCGTAGGCATCGCCCACCTTATTGAAAATACGGATATGACCTGGTATAGCCGCTTTGGAATCGCCAAACAGGAAGAATTTGACATAGCTGTCCCAATCGGAATACTGCGGATACGCAGGGGAGTCGCTTTCCCGTGGCAGCATGCTCATGTACTTGCGTAAAAATTGGTAATCAGCCGGGCGAAGGTTGAAACGGCGATGGGCGGGCACCGCCTCCGGGAAAAGCACGGCCTGCAGCATATCGTGCAGTTCCTGCAACCCGACATAGTTTTTATCTCTAAAGTCGAAGGGAGCAGGCACAATTTGCCCCTCCCCGTCCATATAGCCCAGACCGCGTACTTCTTGCTTTAGCTGCAAGGGGCTTTCAAAAGCACTGTACACTTCGCCCTGATGGTACAACAGCCTGTTGCCGGGAGCTGAAAACGTTACCGGATTGGTGTAACGATTGGACTCTGCGTCGTAGCCCGGTGCGGAAAGCCGGTGGATGATGCGGGAACGGGTGTAGCCTTTTTCCTGCAGCTTCTCGTTCAGATAAGCCTGCCCCAGGAATTCATACAGGCGGTTGTAAGCATCGTTGTCGCTGACCAGGAAAATCTTTTTTATATAATGCGCAACCGAGGGCAGCCCTTGCGTTGCTGAGGTATCTGCACGCACGTCCGTTTGTGGTGCCTGCCCTTTGCCGGTAAACATAGGCGTCTCAGCATCAAGCCCCTGAATGCGCAGTTCGTTGAGCTTTTCAAGCGCCAGAAAGGCGGCAGGCATTTTCACGGTACTTGCCGGATAAAAATACAGATTAGAATCTACGCCCAGGTAGTGGGTGGTAAAGGCAGGCTGATTGTCTTCATCCCGGTCAATTTGGGTGTAAATCAGCTGTAGCTGAAACTTTTCCGGAGCCGCCATTACCGCCTGCAAAGTGCTGTCCCCGGAATTCCGCAGGATCTTTTGCAGTAATGCACTGTTCGATTGGGAAAAGCCACACCGCCCAAACAGCAGTAAGGCAAAAAGAAAAATCTTTTTCATACTAAGTTGGTTTTTAAGCTTCAGGATTGCCGCAAAGCCGCTCCCGTACCATTCCGGTTAGGAAATATAACACCATCCGGCCTTACTTCTACTCCGACCGCCGGGTCTTCTTTTAACAAAAGTGCCCCGTCCATATCCACGTAATCAAGCAGAGGGAGTAGCTGAGCAATCGCAGAAATGCCCACCGAAGATTCCGTCATACAGCCCACCATTACCTTTAGCCCAAGGCTACGGGCATGCTCTGCCATACGGCGTGCCGGGGTAAGCCCTCCGCACTTCATCAGTTTGATGTTGACCCCGTGGAAGAAGCCATAGCAGCGGGCCACGTCTGCTTCACCGTGGCAGCTTTCATCGGCGATCACCGGGAGGACAGATTCAGCATACACCCGTTTCATGCCCTCCCAGTCATCGGCTTTGAGCGGCTGTTCGATAAATTCCACGCCCAGTTCCTTCAGGCGGGGCGCATAAGCAATGGTTTGCTCGGCAGTCCAGGCCGTATTGGCATCAATCCGGAAAACAGCATCCGTCTTAGCCCGCAGAGCCTCAATAATTTCAAGGTCATGGTCGGTGCCTAGTTTAATTTTGTAAAGCGGCCAGGGCTGTTCAGCCATTTTCGCAGCCATTTCTTCCACGCTCGCTATGCCGATGGTATAGTTGGAACGGGGTGTAGTGGTTCGCTCCATTCCCCAAAGTTCGTACACCGGTGCGCCATGCACCTTGCCAAACAAATCGTGGAGGGCTTCGTCCAAAGCACAAAGCAGGAAGGGGGCATCTTCCAGGTGAGGCTGCAATTGATCCCAAAGGATTTCGGGCGATTCCAGGGGGAGGGCTTCAACGACCGGGCGCAGTGCTTCCAGGCGTTCGGCCATCTCGCTCAGCGCGACTCCATAGTAGCGGATCTCAGTAGCTTCCCCAAAACCGGAATACATGCCTTCCGAAAGCTCAACGATCAGGCTGGGCGTTGCATCGCGTGAGCCATGGGCAATGGAAAAGGTGTGTTTGAGCGGTAGTTGGAAGGTGTGAATGCGGAGCCTCATAAACTTATTTGTTTGAATTCATTTATTGCATTAGTGCGGTTTTTATCTTATTTTTGGGGTACAATCACTAACGCGATGCCCCGAAAGATCAGAAAAGATATCCTTTGGAAGGGAATTCTCGAAGACTGTTTTGAGGATTTCTTTGCCTTCTTTTACCCGGACGCAGTTGACGATTTCGACTTTTCCCGTGGTGTAGCCTTTTTAGATAAGGAGCTGGAAGCCCTTTTTCCGGAAGCTCAGGAGAAAGACCGCATAGCGGATAAACTGGCTAAGGTCTTCACTGCCGATGGCCATGAGGAGTGGGTGCTCATACATATCGAAGTGCAGGGTTATAAGGATGAAGACTTTGCCAGGCGGATGTTTACCTACTTTTACCGTATTTACGACCGGTATCAGGTGCCGGTGCATGCGATTGCTATACTTACAGATGAGCAGAAATCTTATCATCCCAGGGCATTCGAGTATCATTTTTTAAAGACGCACTTGCAATATGAATTTGATACCTTTAAATTAAGGAATTGTACGGCTGCAGATTTTCAGAAAGTACCGGACAACCCTTTTTCAATTGCTCTGGAACTGGCCTGGGAGAGTTTCCAAAAACGCCCGGACCAGGAACTCTTGGAATTGAAACTAACGTTAATTAAAAGATTATTGAAGGCAGGGCACAACCGGCAAAAAGTTTCCCGTGTCATGGACTTCATTAAGTTTTACCTAAGCTTTGAGCATATGGAAACAGAACTGCAATTGGATTACCTCATCGATTTAGTCGAAGGCAAAAAAGAGCCATTCGGCATCCGTGAGCGTATATTAACTGAGCTGGCCCGGCAGTACAAGGAAGAGGGCCTGCAGGAAGGGCGTGAAGAAGGGCGTGAAGAGGAACGTGAAGAGCTTCAAAAAACCTTCGTCCCAAAATTACACTCGAAGGGTTACACTGTAGAGGAAATAGCCGATTTCCTGGAGATCACTCCAGAGAAAGCTAAAGCCATACTACATAGTCTTGACCAAACTGAAGGCTAGCCCGAGTCATAGATTATCCCATTTGGGAGAATCCCGGCACTTTTACTTTCGGATGTTCCGGAATTAACCGACTTTTGCTTCCGCAAATGAATTAAGGCTTGTTACCACAAGTATACAAAGCAAGCTACCTAACCAAACCAAAACCATGGAAGCAATCAGCGTATTTGATATGCTTAAAATCGGGGTGGGCCCATCCAGCTCGCACACTTTGGGGCCCTGGCGCGCAGCGGAGCGCTTTTGCAAGTCTATACATCAGCAAAATCTATTACCCCGTACCGCCAAAGTAGAATGTCACCTTTACGGCTCTCTGGCACTTACAGGCCGGGGGCATGGCACAGATATTGCCGTCATGTTGGGCCTTAGTGGAAAAGACCCCGTCACCATCCCCATCCCTGAAGTCAAATCTGAACCGAACCGTATTCATGCCGAACACCTGCTTTACTTAGATGGGCAGCACCTCATTGCCTTTAATCCCGACCAGCATATCATCTTCCATTATTCAGAACGCCTGACGGAACACGCCAACGGTATGACCCTCATTGCCTTCTCAGAGCAGGACGAGATCACCCTTGAGGAGACCTATTTCTCAGTGGGTGGCGGCTTTGTGGTTAAAGCAGGTGAAACAATAGAAACAGATACTGTCAAACTGCCCCACCCTATCAATTCCGCACGGGAGCTAAGCCGGTATTGCGTAAGTCATGACGTGGGTATCTGGCAGGTTGTCCTTGAGAACGAAAAGACCTGGAGGGAGGAGGCGCAAATCAAGGCAGAACTGTTGAAAATATGGGGCGTCATGCGCAATTGCGTTTATCGGGGGTGCCATGAAGAAGGGATACTGCCCGGCGGACTCGAAGTAACCCGGCGCGCGCCCGCCCTTTTTCAGAAACTGGTTCTCCCCTGCGAATACAGCAACGCTGATGAGTGGCTGAAATGCCTGATACAGTGTGATTTTAAGTTCTCCAAAATCCTAAAATGGATAGGCTGTTTTGCCATGGCAGTCAATGAAGAAAACGCCAGCTTCAGCCGCATCGTAACCGCGCCTACTAACGGTGCCGCAGGGGTTATCCCGGCAGTACTCATGTACTACGTTTGCTTTTCTGAAAAGGAAAAAGTGACCGATGAAGATATCGTCCGCTTCCTGCTCGTAGCGGGAGAGATCGGCAGCTTATTCAAAAAAGGAGCGACTATCTCCGCAGCTATGGGAGGTTGCCAGGCTGAAATCGGAGTGTCTTCCGCTATGGCCGCAGCAGCGCTGACAGAAGGGCTCGGCGGCACCGTAGCTCAGGCCCTGATGGCCGCAGAAATCGCTATGGAACACCACCTCGGCCTCACCTGCGACCCTATCGGCGGGCTCGTGCAAATCCCATGCATAGAGCGCAACAGCATGGGGGCTATCAAGGCAATCACTGCCGCAAATATTGCTCTTGAAAGCGACCCGGAAAAAGCCAAAGTCCACCTTGATGAATGCATCAAAACAATGTGGGAGACCGCTCAGGATATGAACCACAAGTATAAGGAAACGTCACAGGGCGGACTGGCCGTGAATATTTCGATCAAAGTGCCGGAGTGTTAAACCTACTAATTGACCTAATGTGCAACAAACCGCCGCCCTGACTGTATAGATAAGTACTACATCAGAAAAGCGCATACCCATGGATAAAATACCACTCCGAATATTAGGCCAGGCAAAAAGTGACTCTACCCCTGAGCACTTCATCATCATTCTGGAAGATAGCAGGGAATCCCGGCGGCTCCCTATCGTTATCGGCCCTTATGAGGCTCAGGCTATCGCCATAGGGCTGGAAGGCATCAGTGTAGGCCGGCCGATGACGCACGACCTCCTGAAAAACACCATTGCCGCTTTCCAGGGAGCAATCAAAGAGGTGGTCATTGACCGGATAGAAGAGGGCGTGTTCCACGCAAGGCTTCAGTGCGAAGATGCCTCCCGTAAGCAATTTTCCATTGATGCACGTTCTTCCGATGCCATCGCCATGGCTGTCCGCTTCGATTGTCCGATCTACACCTATGAGCCTGTACTTTCTGAAGCCGCCTTGCCAGCAGAGGATACCGAAATCATTTACGAAGGTGATGCCCCAGAGCAGAAATCCGCTCCTGCTCAACCCGACCCAGACAAGCCCCTGCATGAGTATCCCAGGAAGGAACTAGAAACTTTTCTTGAACGAGCCCTCGAACGGGAAGACTACGAAAGTGCTGCCAAACTAAGGGACGCAATTAACAATAAATTAAACAATTAAAACACCTGGACTACACGCTCCTCTGCCAATACATATACCTGGTCACCAACCTTAGGCTTGATCACTGCTGTACCGGTAAACGCGCCAAAAGCTGGCAGCAAGACCTGTTGCGCACCAAACCAAAAACAGGGCAACCTCATACGTTGCCGCCCCATACCTTCTAATACAACTCCCGGATGTATATGCCCTGCAAGGTTGCAGCAGCCTTCCGGCACCTCTTCCATAGGGTGGTGCGACAGTAGAAAGGGCCCCACCGCATAAGGCTCCTCATGCACTTTCAGGCGCGCCGCCTGATAGGCTTCTGGGGTAAGGATGTCATGATTGCCAACGACCAGCTCAAAACTAATATGATCAAACTGATGAGCCATGGCTACCAACTCTTCCCAATCCGAATTGTAGTCACTGTGAAAAAGATCACCCAAAAACAGAATTCTATCTGGCTGAAAATCCCACAACAAACTGATGAGCCGGTCCCAATTTTCCTGCCCTACTGATTCCGGAACGGCAATCCCCGCTTTCCTGAAGTGCTGCGCTTTGCCCAGGTGCAGGTCAGCGATCAACAGAGCGGTTTCCTCTTCCCAGTACAACGCACGAAAAGGGTGCAGCCAGAAGTGCTGCCCCTTTATTTCATGCAATTGGATCCCCTTGATTTGGCTCAGCTCGTTGTTCATCGTGGCTTACTGAATCACAATACGTTGCCTTACCGCAGCGCCTTTGTTATCAGAAGGGCGCAGCTCAATTACATATATGCCTCCTGGTAATGCAGGTAAATCGATCAATTCCGTAGTACCTGCAGTAACAACCTGCTCTGCTACTGACACACCACTTATACTAAACAACCGAAATTGCACCGGCCCGGAATGCCCTTCCACCATCAGTCGGAGTGGCTGTTGCGCGGGGAGCGGATTGGGAAAAGCACGGACGCTAAAAGAGGGCTCCAGGGTTTTTGCATCTGAGATTTCACCACAAATCTGATCAGCCAAAAACATAGCTGTTGCGGCTTCCACCTCTGCCTCATACTGGTCAGCGTTATCCCCAAAATAACTGACGTGACCATTGCCAGGATAAGTAATCAGGCGGCTTTCCACGCCCACCGCTTCTGCCTGTTGGTCCATGCTGAAGCTGCCTTCCAAATAGACTAGTACGATCGGGCCTGCGAAAACCAGACCATTCCCGTACACTACTATGCCATCGCCCTCATCGTGTACGCTGAATTGTGGTGGGTCATCCGCATCTATAAAGCTGGCATCCTTCAGGGCACCGGAATAATTGACCAATCCTGCTACAGAAGAACTATACTGATAATTATCGCTGCTATTGCCTTCAATGCCGCCGTTATTCGCAATGATGTTCTGAAGGTAGTTTGGGATATCGTCGGTCTCGTCCAAATGGGCAACATGAGCAGCGGTGATAGCCCCCGCAGAGATACCACCGGCAAAAATCAGATTGGTGTCCACCCGGAACTGATTCGAGGTCGCCGCATCCTCCCGGAGGTGCCGGATGGCCGCTTTCATATCCCCAATCGCCTTGACCACCACATCGTGCATTTGATTGGAATCCACAGGAATAATGGCGTCAAAGAGACGGTAGTCAATCGTAGCTGCGACATACCCTTTACGAGCCAGCGACCGGCATAATCCATCAAGGTCTTCCCGCTGACCAAACACAAATGCGCCTCCGAAGGCCATAACCACCGTGGGACGAACAGATGCGGTATCTCCTTCCGGCTCATACACATCCATAAATAAATCCTGTACGTTGCCGCCTATCGTGGTGTTGGAGCCAAACTGAACGCCCGTTGTCACGGTTACCCCGTCAAATACATCCTGCCGGTAGCGTTCGCCATCGCAGCTGGAGTAGTCTTGTGAAAAAAGAAGCGTAGCGCCGGTCAGAACCAGCATCCAAGTGAGTAGAAGTCTTTCCTGCATGTCGTTTGTATTTAGTAGGCTAATCTATCAAACTGATTAACGGCTGATTAAAAACTGACCTTTCGCACGCGAAAGGTTATGATAATTGAAAAAATTAGCAGTACTCAGGGTGCTTGGCACAGCAAGCCCACTCAGTGCATGGCACTGAAAAAGCACTCGCATGAACAAGTTAATCAAGGCCTTACCCCAAAAGAGGGGTGGCTAGCCCATCCGGCGGTCCAATTTTAGGGACATAGGCTTTGAGCCTTTGCACCTCTTGAAAAGCCGCCCTGAGGGCATTGACATAAATTTTGGTTTTTAGGGCAAAGTGGTTGGTCTGCTCTTTTGCAGCCAGCAGTTCGAGTTTAGTCCAGGCAATCATGGCAGCAAAAACATGGTTGCACTGGGATGTCTCGTGCTTGGTGGGGGACTTTTCCAGCCCCACGTTTTGTTTGAGCGATTTGTGGAATACCTCCACTCCCCAGCGTGTCCCGTAGGTTGTGCAGATAGCTGGGCCGCTTAGCTCCAGATCGTTGGTGACCAGGTACAAGTCTCCAGTTGAGCCGTCTTGGTTTATAAAGACCTGCTTGACCAACTGGACTTGGAAATCCAGCCCTTTGAGGTAAACAGTAATGGCCTGGCCTGCTTGCAGTTCTAGCCCGTCGACTCGGTGGAACTTGCCTTCCAGCTTGTCTTCCATGCTAAGGGCGACCTTGCGGTTGCTCTTCAAGGCACTGATGAAATGCTTGCCCAGCTCATAATGCACGAACTCGAAGTTCTCCTTGGCAGCAAACCAAGTGTCCCATACCACATAGCGGAAGGGCACGCGGTTGTATTTGACAAGTGCAAAAAGCTGGTCGCGCAGCATCTCGTTCTTGCTGCGGGGGCTGCGCTTCTTTACCTGCCCGCTTTTGGCATCCACGTATTCTTGCGACTTGCGCACGATCTCAAAAGCAACAGGCAGCTCTATGCCCTGTGGGCTCTGGTAAAGGAAATTCAGGATGTTGATCCCTTTGGTGTGCCCCGCTTTCGGCTTCTTGGAGTGGTCCCAGTGCCAAGTGACCACTTCATTCTCCGTAGAGTGCGGCTTCTCCTCGATCGTGTCATCTATCTTGATGACCGCGTCCGGGTGCTCCACTTTACGTACCAAAGGCTTTATGCAACGCCAATAGTCCTTTGCCGTGAAGGCTTCCTGCCCTAAAAAACGGCTGATCTTGTCATGGCTCAGTGCCTGATCGGTCAGCTCGGACAAGCCGGTGGCTGTCGCCATGCGAAACGATGCCAGCAGGTAGTCCGAATACAAGTCAAGTAACTTTGGGTCTTTCATCTTGCGCTCCTTTGAGCTGCAAGATAACTGCCCCAACATTATTAATCAATTTTCCAAATCTTTCGCGTGCGAAAGGTCAGTTAAAAAGTTAAAAATCCAGGTGCAAAAAAATGCTCAGGCCTGAAAATATTTCCAATAAGTCGCTCTAGTTTCCGAAAGGTATCATTTTTGTGCCGCTCCTCAAGGTTGAATTTTGACGCCGGCACGTCTTAATCTTTCACTAATTGCAATTTCATACGCTTTATCCGGTCCTCAAGTTTCTCGCTACTGAGCCTTTCCCTCAGCCGGTCTACGATAATAGGAAAGGCAAACGGGGTAAAACGCCCCGGATGGGTCAGCACAATTTCCTGCTGACTGATACGATGAAGCGCCGCCCGCAACCGGGCTTCTTCCAACTGAAACGCCAGGACCTCCTCATAGGCCTGCATTAGCAGTAAGTTCTCCGGCTCGTAGTCGTTGAAGACCTCAAAAAACAGCTCCGAGCTGGACTGCAGATGCCGCTCTTTCTTTTGTTTGCCCGGGTAGCCTTTGAAAACCAGCCCGGCAATACTGGCAATATCACGGAACCGGCGTTTCGCCATTTCCGCTGCGTTAATGCTGGCTTGTATGTCTTCCCGCAGGTTAGCAGTGCTGAACAATCCGGCGTTAAGCGCCTCCTCAATCGGTATTTCTGTGTCCGACAACAGCTCGAACCCATAATCATTCATAGCAATGGAAAAGCTAATAGGCCTCAGACGTGAAATCCGGTAGGCAATCAATGCCCCCATTCCCTCGTGCACAAAACGCCCCTCATAGGGGTAAACCAACAAGTGGTGCCCTTCCCGGCTGGTAAAGGACTCCATCAGCAACTCCCCCTCTTTCGGCACCCGGGAGCGAGAGGCCTGCGTCTCAATGAGTGGACTTAGGCTTTGCAACTCAATATCGGTGAGCTCTGCCCGGCTCAACTGCGCCATTTTGAAGCGCAGAGAAGCTGACAATTGGGAAGACAGGGGCAGTTTACCGCCCAGCCAGGCTGGAATTTTTCCTTTCTTCTTGCGGCTCTTTTTGACCTGCACCATCATGTCCTTGATCCTGACCAATTCCAAACTTCGCCCGGCAAACCAAAAGTTGTCCCCCGGCTTGAGCTGTGTGACAAACCATTCTTCAATCGTTCCAATAAACTTGCCGCTCACGTACTTTACCTTCATAGAGGCATCACTGGTGATGGTACCTATCTGCAGCCGATGGCGCATGGCGACCCGGCGGCTTTCCACCTTGTACAGCCCGTCCTGAACCTCCACTTTATTGTACTCATCGTAGGCTTGCAGGGCCTGACCTCCCGAACGGATGTAGGCCAGGCACCAGGCCCACTCCTCATCGGTAATGCTGGCGTAAGCAAAAGTGCCCCTGACTTCCGGTAAAATTTCCGCCGGGCGAAATCCTTCAGAAACGGCCAGTGTCACCAGGTACTGCACCAACACATCAAAGGACCGGATATAAGGCAGGCGGCTTTCCAGCTCTCCATTTGCGATGGCCCGGCGCAATGCAGCCGCTTCGATGAGCTCCAGGGCATGTGTGGGTACAAAGTGGATTTTGCTGGTCGCTCCGGGCTGATGCCCGCTGCGGCCGGCACGCTGCATAAACCGTGCCACGCCCTTAGGGCTTCCAATCTGTATGATGGTCTCCACCGGGCGAAAATCTACGCCCAGGTCTAAGCTCGATGTGCAGACTACTGCTTTCAACCGGGCTTCGTGTAGCGCATCCTCCACCCAGTCCCGCAGTTCCCGGCTGATGGATCCGTGGTGCATAGCGATGGCGCCGGCCAGCTCAGGCGCTACATCGAGTAGCTTTTGGTACCAAATCTCGCACTGCGCCCGGGTATTCGTAAAAATCAGGGTACTTTGGCTGCCATTGATAATGGGAATGATCTTTTCCACTAGTTTAATGCCCAAATGCCCCGCCCAGGGAAAGCGGTCCACCTCATCCGGCAGCACGGATTCAATTTCGATGACCTTAGGAATATCTGCCCGGATGACCCGGCATTTTTCAGGGGGTGTATTGCCCATCAGCGCGGCTACCGCTTCTTCCATATTGCCAATTGTAGCGGAAATACCCCAGACTTTCAGGTCAGGCAGGAAGCCTTTGAAGCGGGACAGGGCCAGCTCCATCTGCACGCCACGCTTGGAGCCAATGAGCTCATGCCATTCGTCGACCACTACGGCTTGCAGGCTGCCGAAAAACTTGGGGTAGCCTTTACTAGCCAGCAGCAGGTGCAGGCTCTCCGGAGTGGTGATAAGCACCTGAGGAGGCTTACGCTTTTGTTTTTGCCGGGCGCTCGAACTTGTATCTCCGCTCCGCACAGCAATTTCCCAGTCCAGCCCCAAATCCTCAGCCGCCCGGTTGACAGCCGATTGTATTTCCTTGGTCAGTGCGCGGATAGGGGTAATCCAAATGGCTTGCAAACCCTTCCCGCCATACTGTGGATGCTCAGACTGAGCCCGCAAGCATTCCAGAAGTATGGGAATAGCCATAGAATAGGTCTTCCCGCTACCGGTAGGGGCATTGACTACCCCGCTGTAGCCCCCCAGATAGGCACGCCAAGCCTCCAGCTGAAAGGGGAAAGCTTTCCAGCCTTGCTTTTCAAACCAGTCCTGCCCAGTCTTGATCCAAGGGTCATTTGGCATATCAATAGCATTGCCAAAAGCTAACAGCACGCCGGTAGGATGGTTCTCATTTTATCCGGCCAGCCCAATGATAAGGTAAAACAGTGCAGCAATCCCCCCCGCTGTCAGAGCATATGGCAATTGGGTCCGGACATGGTCAATATGGTCGGTGGCAGAGGCCATGCTTGAAAGTATGGTCGTATCGGAAATCGGTGAGCAGTGGTCCCCAAAGACACCGCCACCCAAAGCTGCGGCTATGGTCATGTACACATCCGCTCCCATACCTTTAGCCATAGGCACTGCAATGGAAATCATGATGGCAAAAGTGCCCCAGGATGTCCCCGTGGAGAAGGCAATAAAACAGCTCACCAAAAAAACGATAAAAGGCACAAAATTCGGCGAAAGCCAGGCTTTGGCCACATCTGCCACATACTGCCCCGTGCCCAGCTCTTTACAAACCGTACCTATGGCGAAGGCAAACATCATGAGGAGCGCCAGAGGCATCATGCCGGAAATGCCCTTTAGCGTCAGGTCTATCATCTCCTTCCACTTCATAATACCCTGGAACCGGTAGAGGATCATCGCAAAAAGAGTGGAGACAATTACGGCAATAAGCACGGAAGTAGAGCCAGAACCCTGACCAATGGCGTAGGTTACTTTTTTGAAGAAGGTGGCTTCAGGCATGCGCTCTATAGCACCTGCCCAGCCGGTCACCGAAAGCATGACGGGCATCATAAGCACCATGACCAGAATAGGCAGCACCATATTGTAGGCTTTGGGCCTCACCCCCGGAACAGTCTCCACGTCTGTGAGTTCATCGGAAATCATAGGCTGAGCCCCATCATTGAGCAGTTTGCCCTCTTCCCGCGCCCGGCGTTCCGCTGCCCGCATCGGACCAAAATCCTTCCCGGAAATCACAATTATAAGCACCAAAATTAGCGCCAGAAAGGGGTAAAAATTATATCCCACCGCCCGAATCATCGTAGCAAAGGGGTCTGTAAAACCTTCTGCCACCAGCAGCGACATAATGAACGCCCCCCAGCCATTAAACGGAATGATAATACTCGATGGCGCAGAACTACTATCTGCAACATAAGCCAGTTTTTCCCGGGAAATGCCCAGCTTGTCAAATACCGGCCGGTACAAGGCACCTACGGTTAGAACCGATATACTGGACTCCACGAAGATGAGCAAACCGGTAAGCCAGGCCAGCAACTGTACTATAATGCGGTTGCTTCCGCTACGCTTTTGTTCGTAATGCTGTAGCAGGCGGTTGACATGCCTGATGAAGCCTTCCACCCCGCCCGAACGCTGAATGAAAATAATCAGCGCGCCAACCAGCGCACAAAACATGATCGTACGGGTATTGCCAGGCTCCTGAAAAACATTGACCAGCGCCTCCACCGTATCGAAGCTGCCCTGTATGGGGTTGAAATCATCGATGATCATCCAACCCAACCAGATCCCAAACAGAAGGGAAACATAGACCTGCCGCGTCGCAATAGCTAACACAATTGCAATCACCGGGGGCAGGAGGGAAAGAAATCCGTAGTCGCTGGTCATTTTTAGGGGAAATATACGCCCGTTGCCTGGCTTTAGCAAATCAGAAGTTATCACGGATATACTCCAGCACCTGCTGCATTTCCTTTTTGACAGGTGCAGTGCCTTGCACGTAGTTATTGTGCATAAAACTGAAGATGAGCTCCCGTCCGGAAGCGGTCAGTAAGTACCCGCTCAGGCAGTGCTTGTTGCTCAGTGTGCCGGTTTTGGCAAATACGTAGGGCTCGCCCTGACTGTTAGCGTAGAGGTCTTCAATGGTACCTGAGACCCCACCTGCGGGGAATACGCTGTGCCGCCAGGCTGCGGGTTTCTCCTGCCGGATAAGATCAAGCACGCCGACCATCGTCCGGGGCGTAAAGAGGTTGTACCGGGACAAACCTGAGCCATCGCGCCACAGCAGGCGGTCCGGTAAGCCGGCATAAAGGCTGTCCTGCGCATAGCGTATGGCTTCAGCCGTGCTTTGACTGCCGGATATTTTTTCTGAGCAGGCGAGCAGCAATTGCTCGGCAATGAAGTTGTCACTTTCCTGCATGAGTTTACGGTAAAGCGTATCCGGTACAGCCCGGTAGTGTGTCTTTACATGCAAGGGCGGCAGATAGGTCAGGTCCAGGCAACCGACCGGCTTGTGGAGGGTGTCGCTCAGCAGTTGGGCAATTAGTGTAGGCGTGACATTAAAAGGGCGCGTACGGCCAAAAGGCGGGCCGGACAATGCCGGGTCGTTATACTCAAAGTCGTTGCTATATTCCCTGCGCAGTATCTGTGGATAGGTGCCATCCATCCGAGGATTATAGACCAGCCTTTGCCGGAAGTAAGGGGGATAGGCAGAGATGCCTTCACCGGTTTTGGTACGGCTGAAGTAGACCTGATTGCCGTACAACGGGAAAGAAGATTTCTCAGGTTGATAGCTGTACCCGTAATCATCCCAGGCCCAGCCGGGGCCAAAGCGTTCGTCCTTGTAATTATGTGCGCTGAAGAATAACTGGCAGGTCGTGTCCTTCAACAAAGCCAAACCTATTGTATCTCCTGGTAATGCAGGGTGCAGGAACATGGGGTCGCCGGTTCCCCAAATTACCATAGAATCTCCGGTGACGGCATACCGGAAAGCCGGAATGGAGTCTCCCAAAACCCGGAGTGCAGTATAGAGGGTAAAAATTTTAGTATTTGAGGCCGGTGTAAAGTATTTACCAGCATCTTTCTCCATCAGAAAGCGCTCCTGCGACGGGTCGTAAAGGGCAAAACCAGTAAAGATTTCGCTAAATACCTCCGACTCGTACAGCATGCGGTAAAGAATATCCAGGCTTTTGTCTTCCTGCTCTGGCTGAGCCATCAGGGCAGCGGATATCAAAAGGAAAAATATGGGTAAGCATCGCTTCATGGGAATTGGAGTTCAGATGTGTACTTTTGTTGCAGTACATTAATATGACAAAATATAAACTTAAATGCAACGGGTACTTCTACTTGCCTTTCTTTTTTTGACCCTGCCCCTGCTCCTGACCGGGCAGCCTTCTGAGGACCTCAAAGCCAGCCTATCCTTCAAAAGGGCAGAACAGGCCACCACCGTCTTAATCAATCAGGACGAACTGCTGCCCCTGAAACGGTTGGATACTCTACGGATCGCTCACATCAGCTTCGGGCAGTTACAAACCGGCCCCTTCCTCGAAACCCTGAACAAATACGCGCCGGTAACGCACGTCAATACGCCTTTTGACATTACGGAGGAGTGGCTGGCTGAGCAGCGCGAAAAATTTAACCTGTTTATTTTGGAGCTGGAGGACATCCCTGTTGCCGGACAGGTACCAGCCGTATACAACTACCAGGATTTCATAAAGCCACTCATTGAGCAATTGCCAACACTGGTGTTTATCAACGGCGACGGCAGCGTACTTCAGGTTATGCCTTTCCTGCGTAAAGCCCACGGCATGCTCATTACGCCCTCTCACGAAGAGATGGGGACCGTGGTGGCAGCCCAGATTGTTTTTGGGGCAGTGGGTGCTCAGGGCAAACTGCGGGGCGGTCTTAGGGGCACAGACCTTCGCACCGGAGACGGCTATACTTACCCCGGTGGGGAACACCTCCGATATACCCCTTTCGATTATGCAGACCTGGATCAGGCTTTGCTTGAGGACAGTATTGCGGCTATCGTGGAAGAAGGGATTGCCAAAGGCGCTTACCCCGGTGCTCAGGTCCTCGTAGCCCGGCACGGCAATGTGGTGTACCACAAAGCATTTGGCCACCATACTTTTGAAAATGTAAAAGCCGTAGCCACAGATGACCTCTACGATCTGGCTTCTGTCACCAAAATATCATCGGCTCTGCCTGCCCTGATGAAGCTGCACGGAGAAGGGCAGTTCCAACTAGATGCCCCACTGGAAAAATACATGCCTGAATTTAAAGGCTCCAACAAGGGCGACCTGACTTTCCGTTCTATGCTGGCGCATAATGCCCGCCTTCGCCCATGGATTCCGTACTGGAAGGGCACACTAAGAGGGCATAGCCGGTACCCCTGGCAAAAAAAATGGGACAATGAGCGCGTTAATGACAGGCGCTTCCGCTGGTTCACCTTCAAAGCGGACTCTTCGAAACGCTTCCCTATCTATGTGACCGATAACCTCTGGCTGCACCGGAAGTACAAAAAACGCATTTACAAAGCCATCAAAAAGTCGCCCCTGAATGAGGAGCCGGGTTATGTGTATTCCGGGCTGCTGTTTTACCTGTTGCCTGAGATCGTGGCAGACCTCACCACCACCGCCTATACCGAGTACCTTGATCAGAATTTCTACCACCGATTGGGCGCGTTTTCTCTGGGCTACCGTCCTTTGGAGGAGTACCCCAGAGAACAGATTGTCCCTACGGAGCAAGACACCTTCTTCCGTATGCAGCAACTCCACGGCTATGTGCACGACGAAGGCGCAGCAATGATGGGTGGCATCTCTGCCAATGCCGGGCTGTTTGCCAATGCCAGGGACCTGGCTAAGCTGATGCATCTGTACATGAATAACGGCCGGGCAGCAGGCGAACAGCTAATCGACTCTGCCTCCGTGGCAGAATTTACCCGTTGCCAGTACTGCGATGAGGGCAACCGCCGGGGGCTGGGCTTTGATAAGCCTATGATTGAGTACGACTCGACCCGGAGTTATGTGGCCGCATCTGCAAGCCCCTCAAGCTTTGGGCACAGTGGCTATACCGGCACCTTTACCTGGGCTGATCCGGAAAGTGGGCTTCTGCTGGTCTTCCTGTCCAACCGGGTTTACCCTACCCGGGAGAACCGGAAGCTCTATGAGCTAAACATCCGGCCCCGTTTGCACGAAGTGCTTTATCAGGCGATATTGGAAGATTAAACCTTCTGACACTTTAAACGCAAAAAGCCCCCGCCAACCAATGCTGACGGGGGCTTTCTTTATACCGGTAATACGTAGGACCTACAGGTCAAGCAGCATACTTACCGGGTCTTCAATGTATTCTTTGACTTTCACCAGGAAGGTCACAGAGGTACTGCCGTCGATTACCCGATGGTCGTAGGACAGGGCCAGGTACATCATCGGGCGGATTTTCACCTCACCGTCAATCGCCATTGGCCGGTTTTTTATACCGTGCATGCCGAGGATAGCCGACTGCGGCTCATTCAGAATTGGCGTGCTCAGCAGGGAGCCGAAGATGCCGCCGTTGGTGATGGTGAAGGTCCCCCCTGACATTTCCTCAAGGGTGAGTTTGCCATCACGCGCCTTAGTCGCCAGTTCTTTGATTTTGTACTCAATTTCTGCAAAGGATAGCGACTCTACGTTGTGTACCGGAGGCACCACCAGGCCATTCGGTGTGGAGACCGCGATGGAAACATCAGCATAGTCGTGGTACACCAGGTTGTCGCCGTCAAGTTTAGCGTTTACATCAGGCATTTCCATGAGTGCCTTGGCGCAAGCTTTCGCGAAAAGCGACATAAAGCCCAATTTGATGCCGTACTTCTCGACGAAGCGGTCCTGGTAAGTCTTACGCAGCTTCATCACCTCGGTAAGGTCCACCTCATTGAAGGTGGTGAGCATAGCCGTTTCATTCTTCGCACTGACGAGGCGCTTGGCAATGGTGCGGCGCATGCGGCTCATTTTCTTTGAGGAGGTCTCCCTGCTAAAGTTTTCGCTGGAAGAGAAGACAACCTGTTTAGCTGGTGCTTCCTTTGCCGGAGCCTCTTTGGCCGGAGCCGGGCTGGGTGCCGGTGCCTGCTTTTTAGCTTCCACTGCTTTTTGAGCGTCCTCTTTGGTGATGCGGCCATCTTTGCCCGTACCTTTGACCGCCTGGGGGTCAATATCGTTTTCCTTCAGGATTTTGGCAGCAGCCGGAGACGGATGACCGGCAGCGTAGCTGTCTTCACTTTCAGAAGCTTCTGCCGCGGCAGGCTCTTTCGTTTCTTCCTTTTTGGAAGCCGGTTCTTCCTTAGCAGGTGCATTGTCCTTCGGCTTCTCTCCACCACCACTTTCTTTACTGACGCTTGTGTCGATTTTGGCTACAAGTGCACCAATTTCCAGGTCATCGTCTTCCGCCGCTACGTGGATCAGCTTACCGGAAGCTTCTGCCGGGAACTCCAGCGTGGCTTTGTCCGATTCAAATTCGCAAATGGGTTGGTCGAGTTCGACATAGTCGCCGTCCGCAATTAGCCATTGGGAAAGGGTCACTTCCGTGACGGATTCTCCGATGGTTGGGACTTTCATTTCTACTACGCTCATAAGGGCAGTGGGTATATTGGGTTATGAAAGAGTTTTGCCTTCGTGCTGCCGAAAAGCACCACAATAATGAGGTAAATACAGCACTTAAACAAGCTCAACGCGCCTTTTCTGGCCTTGACTTATATAGTTTGCTATATATTTTGGAACAACACCCTGAACCAGCAAGAGGTTCTTGGGCCAAACCGCTAATTCCGGGGTTTTAAGTTGAAACGGTAGAATTTTGGCGTGCTGCCTTTGCCTTCGTTTGACAGGAACAGTCCGCCATTGGGGTCAAAGCAAATACCCTCAGGCTGGGGGTGTACTTTTTTGCTGAGCTTTTCGATATGCAAAATCCGCCCGGATCGATCGAGCACCAATAGCATCTTGCCCACCGAGGAGGTAATATACAGATGCCCGGTCAGCGGGTGTATCGCGATAGCAGAGGGGCTAAATCCAAAAGCTTCATCGGGGTCGAAAAACTCCATCAGCTTTTCCAGTTTACGGATAGCCGGGGCCTGATCCAGGTAGTGCCGTACAGAGTCCGCATCCACAAAATAAACAGGGGCCTCTGTCAGTTTTTTTTCATCTAGGTCAAAAGCGTAAATCCCTTTTTTATGTGGGTATTCCACTTCATACCCTGCCTGTGCTTTACAGGCTAGCAGCAATCGCCCATTAGCCTTATCGTAAGCCAGCCCTTCGACATCGTTGTCGTCATTGAGGAAAAAATTGTACTTCTCCACTTGTTGATTGGCGGTGGCTGGATCACTGATTTCGTAGATCGTGCCGGTACTTTTGACCACATAAATGGTATTGCCCACCCATTCCACGCCTTCATAATCGCCGTCTTTCCAAAACTTTGCCTCCCTTGTGACCTCTCCATTGTAAGGATTGATAAAAAAGAGGATGCCGTCTTCGTCCTGAACTGCTACGAGCTCCTTTCCATCTTCTGAAATACCTAGCCCGGAGATTTCCTCCAGCTCATTAGGCAGTTTAAAAGCCTGGTCCGGATCATCAAGCCGGTAGTCAAAAGAAAAATCCGGAGCCAGCGTGAGACCTGTAGCCTGATCAGCAGCCTTGTCATTGGCGGATTGGCAACTTAAGAGTGTCATGACAAGTCCACAAAGTATAGGCAGCATATAATTAATTTTTTGAGTCATGTGGTTGATTCTACTTGCGAAACAGCCAGAAGCAGGGATCCCCGGGCCTGCCCTCTTCTAACGGTTTTGAAAACGCAAAAAGCTTTGTACTTTGCGCCTGATAATGCAGCTTTTTCTTCAGAAAGCCAAATATCTCTAAAATCTGTATTTAAACAACCCCAAATTACGTGCTCATGTTTTTCAGGTATCTCGTTTGCCTTGCTCTTCTAGCCTGTACGTCGGCCCTATTGGCTCAGAATGACCTTTATGATCTTAGCCAGTACAAAGCTCGTTATGAACGGCGGCCCGGGCTTTCACTTGATAGCCGTGCTTCAATAGGTGGCTTTTATGACAGAACCAGAAGGCCAAATAACGGTTTTGGTATCCTTTCATGGGGGAATGGATTTCTCAACCGCCTTACGGATACGGTCATAGCGACCAATTCGATCCGGTCAACGCTTAGCCTTAATGTAGATTCCAGAAACAATTCCTCGTCCGTTCAGCTCCCTGCAACAGAAACCGCTTACAGTTTGGAAGTCGATTTATCCATGAGCCGACTTTTCTATAAACCTGGTAGCAATAAATTTTGGGGATGGAGTGGAGGGCTCGATGCTACGCAACAGGGCAATAATACACCCGATGATTTCGCTACGTCGAGACTATCATTTACGCCTTCCCTGTTCAGAGGCATGGGCAGGATTGAATTTGCAGAGGACGCACTCCTAGCTACATGGATCATGCAGGATTTAAAAGCCGCAGGGGTCGTCAACACCTATGCCAGTGAAAATATTGACCTACTAGCCCGAACAATTACTGATATTATTGGCAACCGGGTTTTTGATTTCCGCCGCCGCCGAATTTATGAGCTTAAGCAACTTAATCAAACCCTCCTGGAATCGGGCATGGTTGAAGAGGAAAGCTTCGACCTTTTTGCCATTCTCAATGATAACTGGGCATTTGCCAACCGGGCCACGTTGAGACATGGCTCACAGTTCACCTACGGTATTCAGGGCGCCGCAATGGGACAACTACTAAGAGATGATGAACTCAACAACATCAGAAGGGTGGATCTTTCGGGCGGTGCATTTCTGGAATATGAACGGCATCGGATTGTTCCACAAAACAATGGCAGCTACGGCTTCGGGGGGAGGCTGGATATTCTGCATATATTTGAGGGGACACAGGTGATCGATAACGATTTTGATATCGACAGAGAATGGTGGCAAGCTTATTTTTCTTTATTTTACCGACGGGTGTGGCTGCCCAACTCCCGCTCCCAATTGATTTTGACTAATCAACTCCTCATCAATGAGTGGCTTTCCTCCAGCGTTGGGCCCAACCCAGGTACCAGCACTCAATTCAACAGCTCCAGGCTCCGCTCTACCTTGTCTATAAATTATTTCCTGAATTATAATTGGACCATGACCTTGCTAGCGAATTTGACTGCCAATCATAGTCAAAACCCCAACCGATGGACCTTGTCACATAATATCTCCTTGCGTACTACCTACTTTATCTTTTAACCGCTTTCAATACATTCCTGCTGATAGTACCCTGAAGCCTTCCTTTCAATTGGCCAAAATTTGAAAAGGTACTGTGTGGAATGGCGGCCTCAAGTCTTCTTCCGGGATCAATTCCAAAAGCAAGTCCCCCACTCCTGAAAAATAACTGCCAGCTCCAAGACACAAAGTCTCGGAACCGGCAGTTATTATTGTACGCTTTTGTAAAAGAGATAGCTTACACGTCTACGTTAGCATACTTCGCATTCGCCTCGATGAAGGCGCGCACCGTGCGCCGGAATCTTTTCCACCTCAACGCCAGGTCCAAATACCTGCACCAAGCTTACACGTCTACGTTAGCGTATTTCGCATTTGCTTCGATGAAGGCGCGCACCGTGCGCCGGAATCTTTTCCACCTCAACGCCAGGTCCAAATACCTGCACCAAGCTTACACGTCTACGTTAGCGTATTTCGCATTTGCTTCGATGAAGGCGCGGCGAGGCGGCACCTCATCCCCCATCAGCATAGAAAAGATATCGTTGGCGACCTGTGCATCGTCAATAGAGACTTGCTGCAGGATACGGGTATCCGGGTCCATCGTGGTTTCCCAGAGCTGCTCCGCATTCATTTCACCAAGCCCCTTATAGCGCTGTACTTTTACGCCACTGTCATTCTCTCCTTTTCCGTATGTCGCAACGGCTTCCTTGCGCTCATCCTCTGTCCAGCAATAGCGGAACTGCTTGCCTTTCTTCACCAGGTAGAGCGGTGGCGTGGCGATATAGATGTTGCCATTTTCCACCAATGGACGCATATAGCGGAAGAAGAAGGTTAGAATCAAGGTTACGATGTGACTACCATCCACATCAGCATCACACATGATGATGATCTTGTGGTAGCGCAGCTTTTCCATATTAAGTTTACGCTCTCCATCTTCGGCTTCCTCAATAGAGACGCCAAGAGCCGTAAACATATTCTTGATTTCCTCGTTCTCGTAAATCTTGTGCTCCATGGCTTTCTCCACATTGAGGATTTTACCCCGTAGTGGCAGGATAGCCTGGAACCGGCGGTCACGGCCCTGCTTGGCTGTTCCACCTGCCGAGTCACCCTCTACCAGGAAGAGCTCGGACTCATCCGGGTTCCGGGAAGAACAGTCCGCCAGCTTGCCCGGCAGGCCGCTACCCGTTAGCACGTTCTTGCGCTGCACCATTTCGCGGGCTTTGCGGGCCGCGTGGCGGGCAGTGGCTGCCAAAATGACCTTATCAACGATCTTCCTGGCCGCCTGCGGGTGCTCTTCCAGGTAATGGCCCAGCACCTCGCCCACACAGCGGGAAACGATGCCGGTCACCTCAGAGTTGCCCAGCTCACCTTTGGTCTGCCCTTTAAACTGTGGCTCCGGCACTTTCACCGATACGACAGCAGTTAGCCCTTCCCGGAAGTCTTCCCCGGAAATGGCAAACTTCAGCTTTTTAAACATCCCGTTATCTTCACCGTACTGCTTGAACAGACGGTTGACGGCACGGCGGAAACCATTGACGTGGGTACCACCCTCCCGGGTATTGATATTATTGACATAGGAATAAATAGTCTCCGTGAAAGACGTGTTGTAGTGCAGTGCGACTTCCACCTCAACGTTCTCCTCCTTGCCAATCACATGGATAGGCGCATCAATGAGCGCCGTACGGGATTTGTCCAGGCTTTTGACAAACTCTTTCAGACCGCCTTCCGAATAGAAAGTCTCAACAGGGTGTGCACCTTTCTCGTTGGTCACGCGCTCATCCATAAGGGTAAGCGTGAGACCACTATTGAGGTAGGAAAGCTCCCGCATCCGGTTGGCCAGTATATCGTAGCTGTACTCCAGCATACTGAAAATCTCCGGGTCAGGCTTGAAAGTGATAAACGTTCCATTTCGGTCTGTGGTACCGATCTCAGCTACATCGCCCTGCGGCTTCCCTTTTTTGTAATGCTGCTCATAGACTTTCCCGTCACGGTGAACTTCCGCGCGAAGGTCCATGGATAAGGCATTCACACAAGATACCCCCACCCCGTGCAAACCACCGGAAACTTTATAAGTATCCTTATCAAATTTACCACCAGCGTGCAGGACCGTCATGACCACCTCCAGTGCTGATTTCTTCAGCTTGGTGTGCATGTCTACCGGAATACCCCGGCCATCGTCCTTTACCGTGATGGAATTGTCTTTGTGTATGATCGTTTCAATGCGATTGCAGTAGCCAGCCAGGTGCTCATCGATGGAGTTGTCAATAACCTCCCAGACCAGGTGATGAAGCCCTTTGGTGTCGGTACTTCCGATGTACATACCCGGGCGTTTGCGCACCGCCTCCAATCCTTCCAGTGCCGTGATATTCGAGGCACCGTACTCCCCGTTTTGGGGCTTTTTTTGTTCACTCATGTTTTCTGTGCTCATCTTGCAAAAATACGCAAATTTTGCCGTTTTTTCTAATGCAGGAATGCCTTACACCGCCTTTTTAAGCCCACTTAACGCTTTATTATGAGAATGGCCCTGTGCGTGCCTGAGAACGCGCTGCTGCGGAGCGTTTAGAAACTCCATTTCAAGCGAAAAAACACAGCCTGAAGCGGGCTCCTGTACCCTTCTGCCTCCTGATCGAAAGCCAGCTGCCCGATTAAGTCGATATCCCAATTGGCTCGTATGGAATACGTCAGGGTGGGATTGATGAAAAGAGCATGAGCTTGCACCGGGCTGTAGATGACCGCAGCACCGGCATTAAACAGGGGGGTTACCGGGTAGGTGGCTTGCGCAAAAAGAGCATGCCGGTAGGGGTACAAATTTCGGGCAGAAAGCTCAAAGGCGAAGAGCCCGGTGATGCTGTTGCGGATGCCGCCTTCACTATTGTACAGGTAGCCCAGGCTGGCATACAAAGAGTTGGAAAAGGAGTAATCCAGCCCCAGCGTAGCGGCAAAAGCCGGATCTTCATCCGAATCCTCCACTGGCAAAAAGTAGGTAAATTCCCCCTTCAGACCTGCATTACCCAGATTGCCGGCCCAGCCACCGCCCAATGCCCAATCGCCCCGGGTGTAACCTGCCAGCACCTGGAAATCGTAAGACCATTTGTTAAACCGCCAAAGCCCGGCCATCGTCGCTTCATCAATATCATCAAACATGCCAACGGCCAACTCCACACTCGATGCGAAGCCGGTATAGTACTTCACCCGAAGAGCATCGCTGCCGGGCCGCTCTTCATAGTCGAAGTCGGTAAAGGCAAAGGCATTAAAAATATCGTTGGGGTTCCAAACCGTACTGATGCCCCAGTTGATGCGCTGCCGCCCCAACCGTACTTCCAGCTTGTCGTTGACGTACTCCAGGTACAAGCGGTCCAGCATGGTATGCATCACCCAGGCCCGCTCGTTGAGGATGACGTGGGACAGGTCGAAGTAGTCATTGTTAACATCGTCTACCTGATCGCCGTAGCCGGGACTGGCCTGCACAAAACTGCCGTAAAAAACCCGGGTCCGCAGGTCAGCCCGCACCGTCCAGTTATCATCCGGGTACCAACGGAAGTTGAGGCGGTTGTGGATGAGGTTGTCCTGAAAGAAAGTATCTACCAGCTTGCCCTGCGACAAATCCAGATAGGCGTCATTGAAAAACAGCAGGGTCTGCATATTTTTCAGGTAGCCGTTGACGGTCCAGTTGCGGGGCTCGTCCTGTGCCTGCAGTTGGGCCAGGCTCATGCCAAGCACCATCAGTAGCAGTATACGTTTCATGGTATAAGCAGTTTTCGGTTACCGGCGCAAATCTTCATCCACCTTTCCATCCACCAGTGTGACCACCCGCCGCGCCCGATCGATGACACGCTGATCGTGGGTAGAGAAGACAAAGGTGACGCCTTCTTCCTGATTCAGGCGCGCCATGATATCCAGCAGGTTGGCCGTTGACTCAGAATCGAGGTTTGCTGTGGGCTCATCAGCGAGGATAAAGGTGGGCTTGGGCGCTAATGCACGGGCCACAGCCACCCGCTGCTGCTGCCCGCCGGAGAGCTCGGCTGGGCGTTTGTGCACTTTGTCCTCCAGCCCTACCGCTTTCAGGAGCTCATCGGCGCGGGCGTGGCGCTCTGCTTTGGAGCGGTTTTGCAGCAGCATCACAAACTCCACATTCTCCCGGGCGGTCAGCACCGGGATGAGGTTGTAAGCCTGAAAGACGAAGCCAATATGCTCCTTACGGAAGTCGATCAGGGCATTGTCCGACATTTGGGAGATATCCTCTCCTCCTACCTCCACGTATCCGGCAGTGGGGCGGTCCAGCCCGCCGATGATGTTCAGCAAAGTGGTTTTGCCGGATCCCGAAGGCCCGACAATAGCCGTGAATTCGCCGGCTTCGATTTCAAGGTCGACGCCTTTGAGGGCTTTAACCGGTATTTTATCAGGGTTGTAGACTTTTTCAACGCCTTTGGTGGTGATGACAGCCATGTTTTTTATTGTTTTTTTTGTTAAAAGCTATGCAAGGCATCAACAGGCTTGAGGCGGATGGCCTTCAGCGCCGGATAGATGGCTGCCAGTATCGCCGTTAGGAAAACGCCAACGGCCATTTGGGTATATACGCCGGGCTCTACGTCGAAGTAGATGACTTGGGACAAGCCGTAGCTCGCCATGCCCTCGCTGTAAGCCGACATATTGATGCCGTTTTCCCTTACATAATTGATGGTCAGATATCCCAGCAGGAGCCCGATCGGAGTTGCTACTATACCTAATAATATGGTTTCAAGCACGATCATGGAAAATACCCGCAGCTTGTTCATGCCAATGGCCATAAGCATGCCGAGTTCCTTAATGCGCTCCAGTACCGCCATCAGCATAGTGTTGATAATGCCGAAGACCAGTGCCAGCAGAATGACCACCAGGTATATCATAGAGACATTCTGGATTTGCGATTCGTATAATTCCAGGTCGGGGGAAACTTCCCGGTAGGTTTTGACCTCCTGCCCGGGCAGGGCCGTTTCCAGTAATGCGGCCACTGTATCCACCTGATCGACATCATTCAGCAGCAGAGCGGCTTCGTAGACCAGGTCAGACTGTACGGTAGTGGTATCCGCCTGTGCAATGATCAGGCGATTCAGGTCCTCGCGCTCCACAAAGACAGTGCCGCCATCAAAGGGCGTATTGCCGGTATCAAAAATACCCACTACGCGGAATGCTGCAGCCGTAATCTCCCGGTCTAGCCCCTGAAAGGTCAGTACCATTTTGGAACGCAGCTTGAGGTTAAGCTTTTCAGCCAGCTCCTGCCCGATTAACACGGCATTGCCGCGCATTTCCGGAAAGAACTCGCCCTCCACCAGTTTCTCTTCTATGGCACTTACCGCTGCTTCCTGCTCCGGCTCCACGCCTTTCACCATCACGCCCCGTGCCCCCTGACTGGAAGAGGCCATACCGCTAACCACCGTGCGCATACTGTAGGCCTGCAGCTGAGGCAGGGCTTCCAGTTGGGTGCTCAGTTCAGATGCGGGAGGCAGTTGCTTTTGCAGGTCGTACTCTTCGGTGAAGCCTGGTGCGTGGATTTGCAGGTGCCCCACGCTGTTTTCTATGGCGCTGTTGACGTAGCTTTTCATCATACCGGTGGCAAAGCCGGTGAGTGAAAGCGCCGCCCAGATGCCCAATGCAATTGCGGAAATGACGACCCAGCTCCTTGTGGGGCTCCGCCAGACGTTCCGCCATGCCATTATTGGTATCATACGTTTGTTGTTTTTTGATTAACCCCGCATGGCCTGCACCGGCTGCAGCTTGCGGATTTTGAAAATGGGGTACAGCGCCAGCACGGCCGTAAGGATAAAGACGTACAGCGCCTGAGTCATAAAAATCTGCATATCAAAGGTGGCCGGAAAAATGGGCTCAAAGCCAAACTTCTCCAGTGAGCTCGCCATTTCCCCACCAAAACGGATGGGGTTGACCTTGAAGTAATACACAATAGGCATGCTCAGCAGAATGCCAGATAAAGCGCCAAGTACACCAAGCAGGATGACTTCCACCCACACCGAGAGCGCCAGTTGCCAGCGCTGAAGCCCGATGGAAATCAGCACGCCAAACTCATATTCCCGCTCCTTGCTCATCATCAGAATCGTGCCGAAGATGCCGAAAGCGATGATCATATAGAGGATGAAGTAGACGATGACGTTGCCGGCAGTATCGAGCTCGCGGGCCTGCACCAGGTCTGGCAGCAGTTCTTCCCAGTCCATCACTTCGTAGGCGCTCGTGTCCAACTGTGTACGCAGAGCAGCTACTACGGGTTTAATATCATCCTGGCCGCCCAGTTTCAGAGCCAGAGAAGTAGCCAGACCGGGCGCGCCGTAGAAGTACTGGGCTGCGGGCAATGGCAGGTAAACCATTTGCTTGTTAAGGTCAGGGGAGCCGAATTTCGCGATGCCTTTGATCGGGTACTTCCCGGCAGCATTCACCCCGCGGTAGCCCTGACTGATCAGGACCAGGGTGTCGCCAAGCGCCAGCCCTAATTTGTCCGCTACCCCGCTGGCTACCAGTACGGCCTCATCGCTTTCTGTAAGGTATTCCCCCTCTACCAGGCGGTTTTCCAAATCGGTCATCTTGTTTTCCACATTGGGCAGAATGCCTGCCACCAGGACACCAGAGGTCGTTTCCCCGGCTGCAGCCAGAGCAAAGGATTCCAGGCGGGGCAGTACCGCTTCCACGCCTTCCACCGCACCAACCTGCGCCAGAGAATCTGCCAGAGGGAAAGCCTTATCAATCGATTGTTCTTCCCAATATCCATCCTGATGGACCTGCACGTAGCCGAAGTAGTAGTTGACAACGTTGTTGATCATATTGTCCCAGGCGCCCCGCTGCAGGGAATCCATAAAAGAAGCGAACAGCACCGCGAACAGGATGGACGCTGCCGTGATAAAGGTACGCCTGCGGTTGCGCCAGATGTTGCGCCAGGCCATTTTGAATAGCATAATCGATATTATTTAACGCGCTTCATGTTCTGTATGGAGAAAAATGAAGGCTGAATGGGTTCGTTGAAATCGAGGCTGAGGTACTCCAGGCGGGTTTTGTGCCCTTCTTCATCGGCAGGCACCACTTCCAGTACAGAAGGGATGACCCGGCCGTCCATCTCCCTCACCTGCTTACCGTAGATAGTCTGCACGAGGTAGCCATCCTCATCGTAAAATTCGCTTTTTAACTGCAAGTACTCGTCTTTGCTGATCCAGATGATAATCTCGCCCCAAACGACCGGTGCATCCGGCTTTGGGGTCATTTTGATCTTATAGCAGTTCCGGTCTTCCAGGGTTTCTGTGCCTAGTAATTCGTGTTCGTAGTCGGTGACGATGCTGGACTCCCTGACCAGGTCATCGTTGGTAAAATCGGAGCCCATCCAGGACTGCATCATCATGGAAGGCGGCATCTTAATCGTCCGGTCGATGGTCGGTTGCCAGTTCCAGATTTCCTTTTCGCGCTTGAGGAAGGCGGTGCCTTTGTCGCGGGCGGGGGCGGTCACCAAAGTCAGAGAATATTCCGTGCCCTTGGCCCAACTCTTGAGCGTCATTTCCCGTTCCCAGGTGGGCCGGATGATGGTCATTTTGATGGTTGCGATATTGGACTCGCCCCGCATCTTTTCGTCTGCTTTTTGGATGATTTCCTTTGCGGTAGGGTCATTAGCAGTGGGGTAAGACCAGTTGTGTATTTTATTTTTCGGGAAGCCCTTATCTGCGATCAGTGTGCCGTTAATGAATGGCAGCAGGAATAGCAGCAGCAGTATGCGTTTCATATGGTTGTGTTTTTATTTTTCTCCGTCATTTATGGTTTGAGGTACCGTTTGAGCACCATTTCTTTCATTTGTTCGAGTGGATAGCCCTCCGGCATTTGCACAAACTGAAGGGCGATCCCGTCCATGACTGCACTGTAGTACATGGCTTCTTCCTGAGGGTTAGGTACGCCTAATTGGGCAAATACGGCAATGACTTTAGCCATGGCCGTGCCTTGTTTTTCCATGAGTTGCGGCATAATCCCCTCCAGGATGTCTTGCTGGAAAGCCAGTGCAGTCAGCAACCGCCAGAATACCGGGTCCTTTTGCAGCAGCGCCAGCGTACCTTCCGTGAAAGCCCGGAGTTGTTGCTGCGGGCTGTCGTTTTGAGCCAGTGCCTGTTCCAGCAGGGCCTCCCCAACCTCCACTGCGTGCAGGATGATGAAATGCAGCAACGCTTCCTTGCTTTCAAAGTAGTTGTATAGCAGGCCTTTTGAAACCCCTGCCGCCCGGGCAATCTGCGCGATGGAGGTGCTGTGGAAACCTTGCTTCCCAAAGAGCTGTAATGCTGCATTTGCGATTTTCTCCATGCTCTCGTGCCGCATGGCTTCAAACTGTTTTTTGCTGCGTGGCGACATAAATTCAGATTACACTTTTTCACTAATCCAAGGGTTGAACTATTATTGACCAACCGTTCAGTCAAAAGTATTTTAAAATGGAGTCGTTTCCAAGAATCCACGGCCAAAGTCCTTTTTTATCCGACCAACAGCGCGATCCTTTCGATTAAACAAAGGGCGTAGCAAGCGCAATACTCCTACCTCTTGTCAAAGCGGTGCAAGTTTTGAGCTTATGACAGATATATGTGGCATTTTACAGACGCAGTGCTTAGCTTTGCCGTGTTTTTACTGAAAACCAAGCATGAAAGTCACAGAATACTTCGAGAAAGCCAACGGGCAAACCCTGATTTCCTTTGAGGTGCTCCCCCCGCTCAAGGGTGGCAGTATGCAAGCCATTTTTGATACCCTTGACCCCCTCATGGAATTCAAGCCTCCATTCATTGACGTCACGTACCACCGGGAGGAGTTCATTTACAAGATGCGTTCCAGCGGTTATTACGAGAAGACAGCCATCCGGAAGCGCCCGGGCACGGTGGGCATCTGTGCAGCGATCATGCACCGCTATGGTGTAGATGCTGTGCCTCACCTGATCTGCGGAGGTTTCACTAAAGAAGATACAGAGAACGCCCTGATCGATCTCAACTTCCTTAACATCAACAACGTCCTCGCCCTGCGCGGCGATGCCCGAAAATTTGATGGGAAATTCGTTGCCGAGGAGCACGGCCACGCTTATGCCATTGACCTGGTTAAGCAAATTGCGGAGATGAACGAGGGCAAGTACCTCGACTCCAATATTGAAAAAGGCGCAAAGTCCGACTTTTGCATCGGCATTGCCGGCTATCCGGAAAAGCACTTCGAAGCGCCCAATATGGACGCGGACATGGAGTTTACCAAAGCTAAGATTGATGCCGGTGCCGACTACATCGTCACGCAGATGTTTTTCGATAATCAGAAATACTTTGACTACGTCGATAAATGCCGCGCCAACGGCATCAACGTCCCTATCGTACCGGGGCTGAAGCCGATGACCAAGAAGTATCAGCTCAACGCCCTGCCCCGCATTTTCCACATCGACCTGCCCGACGACCTCGTAAGGGGCATACGGGATGCCAAAGATGCCGAAGCCCGCCGTCAGGTAGGCATAGAGTGGTGCATTCAGCAGTCTAAAGAACTCAAAGCTGCCGGTGCGCCCTGCCTGCATTATTACACTATGGGCGACTCGAAAACCATACAGCAGATTGCAGAAGCGGTATATTAACGGCAGGAAAAGCAAAAAATCAGTAGTTTTGCGGGCTAATGTTGAAAATCCAATCCTGCATGAGTTCCCGATTCCTGCTAATTTGCGCGGCTTTATGGCTGCCCTTTCTGCTAGACGCCCAATTACTTTCTCCTTCGGAGTTTCTGCCTCATCAGCACGGTGAGCAATTTACCCCGCACCATACGGTAGCAGACTATATGGAGCACGTGGCGGCCCAAAGCCCGAGGGTTCAAATTCAGCAATACGGTACTTCCTACGAGGGGCGCCCGTTGCTGTTGCTCACCATTTCCGACCCTGGCAACCTGGACCGTCTTGAAGACATCCGAAAAAACAACCTCCGCCGCGCCCGGCAGATCGAAGGGGAAACTTCCCCGGAACTCGATAAGGCCATTGTTTGGCTTAGCTTCGGCGTGCATGGCAACGAGGCCGGAGCCACCGAAAGCAGCATGAGCGTACTGTACGAGCTGGCCCGGGAAGATAACCCCCAGGCCAGTGAGTGGTTAAAGGAAACCGTGGTCTTACTGGACCCCGCTCTTAACCCCGATGGCTACGCCCGCTATACAGACTGGTACCGGCGGGTAGCTCCTGCGATAAACACGCCTGAACGGGCTACCCTTGAGCATCAGGAGCCATGGCCGGGCGGAAGGGTCAACCACTACCACTTTGACCTCAACCGGGACTGGGCCTGGCAAACGCAAACCGAAAGCCAGCATCGGATGGAGGCTTATCAGCAATGGATGCCGCATGTCCACGTTGATTACCACGAGCAGTATCCGGATAATCCCTATTACTTTGCACCGGCTGCAGCGCCTTATCATGAATTCATTACCGACTGGCAATCGGATTTCCAGTACGAAATTGGGCAGAACCATGCCCGCCACTTTGATCAGCAGGGCTGGTTGTACTTTACAAGGGAGGTGTTTGACCTGCTCTATCCCAGCTACGGTGACACCTATCCTACTTTCAATGGCTCTGTAGGTATGACCTATGAGCAGGCCGGGCATGGCATTTCCGGCAGGGGCGTACTGATGGAAAACGGCGACACCCTGACCCTGAAAGACCGTATTGCCCATCATACCAAGACCGCCCTTTCCACTATTGAAGTCGCTCACCGGTCCAGACCAGAAATGCTGAAAAAATTTGAAGCCTACTTCGATAAAGCGATGCGCGACCCGATGGGCGAATACCGGTCCTATGTAATCAGCAAGGACAACCCGGTGGGCAAGCTCAAGGCTCTTACCCAACTGCTGGACCGCAACAACATCCAATACGGCACAGCCACAGACAGCCGGAAGCTTTCTGCCTTTGACTACCAAAAAGGAGGAAAAGCAAGCGTGGCTATCCAAAAGGGAGACCTGATTGTGAGCGCCTATCAGCCTCAGTCCGTGTTAGCACAAGTCCTGTTTGAACCCGTCCCAAAGCTGGAAGACTCCCTAACCTACGATATTACCGCCTGGGCTTTGCCTTATGCCTACGGCCTGAAGGCTTTTGCCAGCGCCGAAAAAATTAATGCAGACCCCGGCTATGCCCTCCCGGCAGTGACGCCGGTTACTGCCGACAAGCCTTACGCTTACGTAGCCCCGTGGACTGCTGTGGCTGATGCCCGCTTCCTGGCGGCTTTGCAGCGGGCAGGCATCAAAGTCCGGTCTGCGATGGCTTCCTTTGGCATTCAGGGTGAAGATTATGAGGGCGGCACTTTGGTCATTACCCGGGCCGACAACCGCAAGCTGAGCGGGTTTGACGAGAAAGTCCGGCAGATTGCTGAAGCACACGGACAACAGCTGAAGACCCTGAAAACCGGGTTTTCGGATGAAGGCTTTGACCTTGGCTCTGACAACCTCAACTTCCTCAAAGCACCAAAAGTGGCCTTATTCTCCGGCAGCTCCGTAGATGCGGGCAACTACGGGGAAGTTTGGCACTTCTTTGAGCAGGTGTTGGAGTACCCGCTGTTCCTACTGGAAGCCGACCAATTGTCTTCCACTGATTTGGACGAGTACAACGTCATCGTATTGGCAGAAGGGCGTTACAGTATTGACGAAGCCAGCAATCAGGCCCTGCAGCGCTGGATGCGTCAGGGCGGCCGGTTGATTGCTCTGGGGCAAGCCAACCGAAGCCTTGCCGGCCAATCAGGCTTCAACCTTTCCTCAAAAGAGGTCAAGACCGAATCAGAAGAAAAGCCTGCTCCTGAGACCTATGGGGGCAGCAGCCGCCGGGCGATTTCCAACTATATACCTGGCGCGATTTTCCCGGCAAACGTAGATAGCACGCATCCATTGGGCTTCGGACTGGGCAAAACTTACCACAGCCTAAAGACATCCGGAGCAGCCTACCAATTGCTGAGTGAGGGCTGGAATGTGGGCTATCTGGAAGATCCGGTAACCCCAATTGGCTTTGCCGGCAGCCAGGCCATTAGCAGGCAGGGGGGCACTTTGGTATTTGGCATCGAAAACAAAGGACAAGGTTCAGTCATTTACCTGATTGACAATCCTTTATTCCGGGGCTTCTGGGAAGAGGGTAAATTGTTGTTTTGCAATGCACTCTTCCTGGCCGGCCAGTAAATACGGAATGTCGGGATCGAGCCAAATGCACAGTATCAATTGCCTGCAATGAGGAATTGTAGTACATTGGTGTATATCAGGCATACAATGGGAAAATCATAGAGACACAGCATGCACAATCGTCTGCTTATTTTGCTGCTCCTTGCGGTCAGCCTGGAGCTCTTTGGACAAAAAGCGGTACCTGTACCGGGTGCATCGCCCTTGTCAGAAGTGCCTGTAATTGCCCTAACTGCGCTGGACAATGAAGCACTCCTTCAGGAAGAGCTGGACAACCGCGGCCCGGAACGCCCCCCCAGGTTCGCCCAACGCCGGGAAGTGGATATCCGACCCACAGAGACTGGATTATGGGAAGATCTGCCTAATGGCGATATGCTCTGGCGGCTTCGAATTCAGTCGCCCAATGCTCACTCCATCAATTTAGGCTTTACCGAATATTATATGCCTGCCGGAGGTCGTCTCCTGCTCTATGATCCGCTACAAACGGAAATTCTTGGGCCCTTTACTCCTTCCGACAACGAAGGGCATCAGCAACTCTGGACACCTGTGCTGGGCGGTGACGACCTGGTACTCGAGGTGGTCATTCCAGCCCACGAGCGCCCCAACCTCCGGCTTCGCCTCACCAGTATCAACCACGACTTCCTTAACTTCTTTGGCGTTACAACCGGCGCCTGCCACCTTGACGTACTCTGTGGCGAGGCTAATGGCTGGGGCATAGTAGACCTTTACCGGGACGTGATCCAATCGGTAGCGGTCTATGGTATGGGGGGCGAAACCTTCTGCACAGGAGCACTAATCAACAATACCGACAATGACTGCCGCCCGTACTTCCTTTCCGCTTTTCACTGTGATGTAACACCTTCCAACGCCCCCTCAGTGGTCGTTTACTGGAATTATCAAAATTCATACTGCCGGCAGCCGGGTACCGTAGCCAGCAGCAACCCGGGCAATGGCAGCCTCAACAACTTCAATACAGGAGCTACCTACCGCGCAGGTTACCAGCCTTCCGACTTTGTGCTTCTGGAACTTGACGACCCTATCCCTTCCTCTTCGCAGGCCTACTTTGCCGGCTGGTCCCGGGAAGCCACCCCACCGCAAGACACCGTGATTTGTGTACACCACCCCGACGGAGCTGAAAAACGCATCAGCTTCGCCTTCAACGATACTTATCCGGGTATTTGGGGCAATGGTAATCAGGAAGTCCCTAACGGTAATCACCTGATTGTGCCGGACTGGAGTGTGGGCAGTACTGAAGTGGGTTCCTCCGGCGCTCCACTGTTTAATAAGCAGGGGCGGATTGTCGGACAGCTCCACGGCGGCGGTGCGAGCTGCAGTAATGACGAATACGATGCCTTCGGCTGGATCCGGTCAAGCTGGGAAGGAGGCGGCACCTCTACCTCCCGCCTGAAGGACTGGCTGGCACCCAATGGTGAAAATTTATTCTTTCTTGAAGGACGGCTTTTGTCCAGTTGCAACGCCTCCATTTTCATTCAGCCATCGGTCACGGCCATGTGTATCCCGGGGACAGCTGACTTTGAAATAGAAATTGCAGAAGCTTTTACCGGAATAGTCGGCCTGGAAGTTAATGGATTGCCCCCTGGTGTCGATTACAGCCTCAGCCCGGCTACTGCTTATGGTGGGAGCACCGTTACGCTCACCCTCAATGCCTACGGAGCCGGGCTGACAACCGGCACGCTCAGCTTCTCCGTTACTGCTACTGATGAATACAGCACCGTCACAGAATCAACTTCTATCTTTCTGGTAGCTGATGCCCCTCAGGCTGTGGCCACTTCCTACCCTGCCCCGGAAGCTGTAGGGGTATCACTTGCTCCGGAATTCTCCTGGCTGCCCACCGCAAATGCCACCGGCTATGATTTGCAAGTCTCCACTGACAATGGCTTCAATAATCTCGTGGCTTCCTTATCGAACCTGGGAAGTACCACCTATCAGGGTGCAACGCTGGATGCCTATTCGAACTACCACTACCGGGTGCGCGCCCGTAACTTCTGCGGGCCTGGAGACTGGTCAGAAGGTATCCGGTTCAGCACTTCTGCCATTCGGTGCGAAACGGTACAGGCGACTGAAATCCCCCTCGTCATATCCAGTAGCAGCCCGAATACCATTTCCTCCGCATTAAACCTGAACATCGAAGGCACAATCGGTTCCGTCTCCCTGCGCAATATTGAAATCGACCACACCTATGTTGGAGATTTATCGGGTATGCTGCGCTCTCCGGGAGGTACGGCCGTACAGCTTTTTGACCGCCCTGGCTTCCCGCTGATCCCATTTGGCTGTCCCGGAGACGATCTTTTCCTCCACTTTTCCGATGATGCGGATGCCAGTCCTTTTGACCTTGAAGGCACCTGTGGTAATGAACCTGCTATCTCAGGGGCATTCCGGCCCGGGTCGCCTTTATCCAGCCTCATTGGCGAAGTCGCTGCGGGTGAATGGCAACTTATCCTTTTTGATAACTTCAGCCAGGATGGCGGGCAACTCAAAAACTGGGAAATAGAAATATGCACAACCTACCCGACCGCAGCCGAGGTTTTTCTTGAAAGCGATATCCTGGAAGCATGCACCAACCAGATACAGACGTTTGAAATTTTTGTCGGCACAGGATTTATACAGCCGGTGGAATTAGGCATAGCTGGTCTGCCCGATGGGGTTTCCGCCACATTCCAACCCGAAGTGGCGCTGCCCGGGACTTTTGCCTCCCTTACGCTGGATAGCATGTATTCCGTTTCCGAAAACGACATCCTTATTTATGGGAGTGATGGGAACACCATACACTTCTGTGAATTAGAGCTTCAAATTGGAGCCCGGCCCAATCCGCCGATTTTGTTTAACCCTGATAATGCATCGCCTGTATTCCAGGGGGAACAGTCCTTCTCCTGGTCTCCTTCGGTGGGGGCGGATAGCTTCCGTTTGGAAATTAGCCAGGATACCGCATTCCAGTCCCTGACCTTTAGCAAAACCGTGGCTCAATCTTATTTTTCGTTGCCCTCGGAGCTAGATGCCGGCCCTTATTTCTGGCGGGTGGTCGCCCTGAATCGCTGCGGGGCCACATACAGCCCTGTGTTTTCTTTTTTTAAGGAAGGTGCTGCCACAGCCGCACGCTCAGAGAACGCCACCGGTGATGCGCGTATTTTCCCCAACCCCACTACCGGGCTGCTCCACGTATGGCTGCCGGCAGGCTCAAACACTGTCAGGGGCAGGCTCTACAACGCGCAGGGGCAATTGCTGCAGGAAACACTCCTCCCAGAAAAGAGCACGCTCAGGTTGCAGGCTTTCCCGGCAGGCGTATACTGGCTTCAGCTCCAAATGGAAGATCGCATGGAAGTCCACAAAGTAGTGCTGCAGTAATTTTCCTACATTTGCTCAAAACCAAATTGTAATGATCAAAGCAAACGACCCTAAGCTTAAGTCGTGGGTGCCCGTACCCAAGGGCAGCGATTTCCCGATACAGAATTTACCTTTTGGCATATTCAAAACACCGGGACTGACCCCGAGAATGTGCACTGCGATCGGAGACCACATCGCAGATTTGCAGGTATTGTCAGAACATGGCTTTTTCGATGACCTTGACGTGCCCCGGGAAGTCTTTGCCCAGCCGACGATTAACAATTTTATGGCTTTGGGCAAAATCAAAACCCGTGCGGTCCGCAACCGCATTTCCGAAGTGCTTGACGATGACCTGGAAGACTGGGATGCCAGTCAGCTGGCAGATTACTTCCTCCACCCACGGCAGGAGGTGGAAATGCTGCTCCCCGTTGAAGTGGGCGATTACACCGACTTTTACTCCAGCCGCGAGCATGCCACCAATGTTGGCACCATGTTTCGGGGCAGGGATAATGCGCTAATGCCGAACTGGCTGCACTTGCCTGTGGGCTACCACGGGCGTGCCTCTTCGATTATCGTTTCGGGTACACCTGTACGCCGTCCTATGGGGCAACAAATCCCCAATGATGCGGAACAGCCGGTCTTTGGCCCTTCCAAACTGCTCGACTTTGAGCTGGAGATGGGCTTTGTAGTGGGCAAGTCTACTAAGCTGGGCAGCCGGGTGGATGTGGCGCAGGCAGAAGAGTACATCTTCGGGATGATGCTCTTCAACGACTGGTCAGCACGTGATATCCAAAAGTGGGAATATGTACCGCTTGGGCCTTTCCTGGGCAAAAGCTTCGCTTCAACCATTTCGCCCTGGATCGTCACCCTTGATGCACTGGAGCCATTCCGTACGGCTGGCCCAAAGCAAAACCCCGAACCGCTACCCTACCTGCAAATAGAGGGTGCAAATACTTTCGATATCCATATCAGCATGGCCATTCAGCCGGAAAACGGTGAAGAGAAAACGGTTTGCACCTCCAACTTCAAGTACCTGTACTGGAGCATGGCGCAGCAACTGGCGCACCATACTGTCAATGGCTGCAACCTCCGGGTGGGGGACATCATGGCATCAGGTACGATTAGCGGGCCGGAGGAGTCCTCTTATGGCTCTATGCTGGAGCTTACCTGGCGGGGCACTAAGCCTATCGCCATGCCCGATGGCAGCGAGCGCAAGTTCATCCACGATGGAGACACTGTGACGATGCGCGGATACTGTGAGCAGGACGGATTGCGTATTGGCTTCGGTGAAGCAGCAGGGAAAGTGCTTCCTGCTCAACCTTAAAAATCCGCTTTCGCATGTTCAAGTACCTTGCCCTTGCCCTGCTGATGTTAAGCTTTAGCCCGCCCGCTACTGCACAGAGCAGCTGGCAGCGGGCCGCCGACCGATTGGCGGCGAGCCCTGCTCTGAAACACGGCAGCATCAGCTTATGCGTCATTGATGTCGCTTCCGGTAAAACAGTGGCGCAGGTTGATCCTGATTTGAGCCTAAAGCCAGCCTCCAATCTGAAGGTCCTTACTACCGGCAGCGCCCTTGCGCTGCTCGGCCCGGACTACCGCTTTTCGACAAAGCTACAGTACGAAGGCTCCATCAATAAAAGCGGCGTACTTGAAGGTAATCTTTTCCTATATGGCAGCGGGGACCCCACCTTGGGCTCTCCCTTGCTGGAAGCAGCCTCTGGTCCGGAAGAGACGCTTCGCCTGTTTCGGTTAGCTGTGCAGCGGGCCGGCATTCGCCATGTTAAAGGCAGGGTGATAGGAGACGCCTCCGCTTTTGGATCGCAGGCTTACTGCCGGACCTGGCAGTGGGAGGACATGGGCAACTACTACGCTGCCGGTGCCTGGTCGCTCAACTGGCACGAGAACCTGCACGAACTACATTTTAAACAAACAGCAGAGGGGAAGACACCTCCGATATCCGGCACCACCCCCTTTGTACCAGGCCTGACTTTTAGCAACGAGGTGGTCTCTGGCAGCCCGGGCTCCGGCGACAACGCTTATATTTTCGGCGCGCCCTACCAGATGGAACGCTATGTAAGGGGCAGCATCCCTGCCGGAAGCGGCACTTTCACCATCAAAGGAGCACTACCTGACCCTCCCTTACTTTTGGCACAGACACTGCAACAGGAACTGTCAGGGGTAGGTATCCCCGCCGGGGGAGCGGACCGGTCCTTTGTGGCAGCTAATTCAGAAAAGACCACGCTTTACACCCACTACTCTCCTGCACTTTCTGCTATTGTGGAGCGGACTAATATGGAGAGTATCAACCTCTACTGTGAAGCGATGCTGCGCACAATTGGATGGGAGCAGAGTCAGGAAGGCAGTCACGCAGCTGGCCATAAAGCTATACAGGAATACTGGGAAAGCCGGGGCCTCAGCTGGGAAGGAGTTTTTCTGGACGATGGCAGCGGTTTGTCAGAGGGCAATGCGGTACCTGCGCGCTTTCTCGCCGCCTTCATGCGTAAGATGGCCCTCGGACCAGCCGATGTGTTCCAGGCCTTTGAAGCCTCCCTGCCCGTAGCCGGAAGAAGCGGTTCTATGAAGTATGCCCTGAAAGGCACTGCGGCAGAAGGGCGTGTTTTAGCCAAAACCGGTACGCTGGAGCGGGTACGTGCACTAACCGGTTATGTGGATACGCGCGATGGGCAGCGGCTGGCTTTTTCCATCATCGTAAACCGTTACGAAGGCTCAGGAGGTAAAATCCGAAAGGCCATGGAACAGTTTCTGCTGACTTTGTGCCAGTAGGAAGACCTACAGCAAAGCCTATTATCGTTCAGATTAAGCAACGGTTTACTAACTTTGGCGTAAATAAATTCTTTATGCTACACCGACTACTGTTTTTCCTGCTTACCGCAACGCTGATCTGGTCTTGCCAGCCTTCATCCTCTTCTTCGGAACAAACGGCCTACCCTGATCAAATTACTGAAACCACACCAACAGAGGCGGCAGAGGATACTGTCACCGAAACCAGAGCCCGGGTAAAGGAAAAAGAGATGTACGAGAATACCAACCGGATGGTGTGGCAAAAACCGGAGATGATCCTGAGTATGCTGGGCGACCTCGACAATAAAACAGTAGCCGATATTGGAGCAGGCACCGGTTTTTTTGCCAAACGGCTTACAGAGAAAGCAGAAAAGGTCATTGCTATTGATATTGACCAGCGCTTTCTCAATTATATCGACAGTATAAAGGTACTGGAGATGGATGAAACCGCTGCACAACGGCTGGAAACCCGCCTGGCCTCACCCACACATCCTAACCTTGAGCCCGAGGAAGCAGATGTCATTATGATTGTCAACACGTTTATGTATATCCGGGATAAAGATGCCTACCTCAGGACCCTACGCAAGTGCTTATCTGACAATGGCCTGTTAATGATCGTTGACTTTAAGCGGAAGCGTACGGACATAGGCCCTCCTTCCACCATACGGTTGCCCCTGTACAGGCTCGAAGAGATGATGTACGAAGCAGGTTATCAATCTATAAAAACCAACGATACTGCATTGGATTATCAGTACATTATCACGGCACAGAAGTAACTACTCCGGTTAACGCACGATTAGTTTTTCCCGTTCGGGCCCGGTAGAAACCATAGATATCCTTACATTCAGCTGTTGCTCTATGTAAACAATGTAGTCTTTAGCAGCTTCTGGCAGCGCATCGAAGGCTGTAATACCGTCGAGCGTTACCGCCCAGCCCTTTCTGGATTCAAAGATGGGCTCCAACTCCTGATCACAAATATCGTAAGGCAGGGCTTGCGTTTCCATACCGTCAATCTTATAGGCAATAGCGGCACTAATGTCCTCAAAAACATTCAGGACGTCGATTTTTGTCATCACCAGCTGAGTGACGCCATTAACCATAATGGTGTAGCGCAGCTGAGGCAGGTCAATCCAGCCGCAGCGCCGGGGGCGGCCAGTGGTTGCGCCAAATTCACCGCCTTCCGTCCGAAGCCGTTCACCGGTCTCATCGTGCAGCTCAGTAGGGAACGGACCGGAGCCTACCCGGGTACAATACGCTTTGGTGATACCGATGACCTCGCCAATTTGGCTGGGTGCTACGCCTAAGCCGGTGCATACACCAGCAGAAATGGTATTGGAAGAGGTAACGAAAGGATAGGTACCGTAGTCAATATCCAGCATAGAGCCCTGTGCGCCTTCAGCAAGGATCTTCTTGCCGGCTTTTAATGCTTCATTGATGTAATATTCACCATCCACCATTTGCAGGGCACGCAGCTCATTGAGGCACTCCATCCACCGGGCTTCTTCCGCCTCCAGATCGAAATCGACAGGGGGATAAATCTCCAGCAGGCTGAGGTGCTTTTCCTTAAGCGCGAGGTAACGCTCCATAAAATCAGGACGGGCTATATCACCGGCCCGCAGGCCATTGCGGCCCGTTTTATCCATGTAAGTAGGCCCGATACCTTTGAGGGTGGAACCAATTTTGGCCTTCCCTTTGGCATTTTCGGAAGCCGCATCCAGCAAGCGGTGCGTGGGTAAAATCAGGTGCGCTTTTTTCGACACCAGCAAGCGATCTTTGAAGCTAACACCGGCGTCCCGGAGCTTATCCAGCTCTTTAGACAGCGTAATCGGATCAATGACTACACCGTTGCCGATCAGGTTTTTCTGTTCCATGCGGAAAATACCGGAAGGGATCGTGTGCAGGACAAACTTTTTGCCGTCAAACTTCAGGGTATGCCCAGCATTGGGCCCGCCCTGAAAGCGCGCTACTATATCGTAATCGGAAGCCAGGTAATCAACAATTTTTCCTTTTCCCTCATCGCCCCATTGAAGGCCGAGGATTACGTCAATCGCCATTTTTTAAAATTTAGAAACCCGGCTGCCGTCTACTTGGTGGCCGGGAAAGTGTCTTTTTGTACAAAGGGAGCAAATTAACAAAACCTGACGGAATACCAGTATCCATCAGGTTGAATAATCCTAAGATTTCTTGAGTTAAGGCAGAGAACGATTTAGTTTTGCTGTACTTTTTGCAATGCCTGCTCAACGGAAGTACTCATAACAAACATAGGTGTAAGCTTAGTCATATCCAGCAAGCTCTTCACCTTTTCGGAGACATTAGCTACAACCAGACCTCCGCCACTTTCCGTAGACCGGGCCCGCATCGTAAGGAGGAAGTTGAGCCCTACGCTATTCATGTATTCTACGGCAGCAAGGTCTACCACAAAGGAAGCATACCCCTCGCGCAGCTTGTGCTCTACAGCCTTGATGATCTCGCGGTTGGCGTGCTCGCTCAGCAAATCCTTAATTTGGAGTACCTGTATGCCGTCTTTTTCGGCAAGAGAGTAGTTTAAGTTCATGGGTGCAGTGATATTTCTTACGGTTTAGCCGCCTCAGCGTCCGCATTTACGGCAGCAGTCCGGGGGCAGGCACCATCGCACTGCCCGTAGAGGTTGAGAGAGTGGTGGGTGATATTAAACTTTAATAACTCTCCCATCATACTCTTGATTTGCTGAATACGCGGATCGCAAAACTCAAGGACCTTACCACAATCAACGCAGATCAGGTGATCGTGTTGTTTGTAGCCGTAAGACTTCTCGTACTGCGCCAGATTTTTACCAAACTGATGCTTCTTCACCAGGTCACAATTCACCAGCAATTCCAGGGTGTTGTAAACTGTTGCCCGGCTCACCCGGTAGTTTTGGTTTTTCATGTGGATGTAGAGCGCTTCGGCATCGAAGTGGTCTGTACGCTTATAGATTTCTTCCAAAATCGCAAAGCGCTCCGGGGTCTTCCGGAAGTTGTTCTTCTCAAGGTGGGAGGCAAAAATATTTTTGACCTCCTTGATGATTTCCTCTTGTGTTCTGCCCGCACTCATATCCAGATACTTGTTAAAATTAATCTACCCTAGTAACAGTAGAGATGTTATCTAAGTTCTTGAGGCCCTGAATAGCCATATACAGCTGGTCTGTATTTTTCACCAGCAGACTGATCTGACCGGTGAAGTAGCCTTCGTTCCCTTCGATGCTAAAGGAACGGATATTGAGCCCCAAATTGGTGGAAATACTGTGGGTAAGCCGCTCAATCACACCCGGCCCATCGTCAATACCCGTGATTTTCAGATTGACCACAAAGGTGGAATTGGTGGTAGACACCCACTCGGCCTTCATGACCCGATAGCCGTAGTGTGCGATCAAATTGGTCGCATTCGGGCAATTTGAACGATGAATCTTCAATCCGGCATTAGCCGTCAGGTAGGCAAAGATGGCATCGCCCTGCACCGGGTTACAGCAACTGGCGAAAGAGTAATCAAAGCGCTCCGCCGGTTCTCCGTTGATCAGCAGGCGCGGCTTATCCGTAATTTTCTGGCGGCGGCGCTTGGGCACATCTTCCGGTGCACGTTCGGCTTCCACCGGTTCTTCCGGGCGCTCCACCAAATGGCGGGAGCCATCGTTATAAACATCAACCTGATGGGTTTTCAAAATATCATTGACATTCAGCTCGCCAGTCGCTATAGCAAAATAAAGGTCTACGTGCGAGGTGGTATCATAATATTTGACAAGCTGCTCCACAGACTCTTCATAGTCCACCTTCAGTGGTTTCAACTTGCGCTCCAGCGCTTCCCGGCCGACCTCTCCCTGTCGGCGGCGCTCCTCTTTCATGGCGGAGCGTATTTTAGCGCGGGCTTTCCCCGTCGTCACCATTTTCAGCCAGTCCTCTGTGGGGTGCTGTTTCTTATTGGTGATGACCTCCAATTGGTCCCCGTTGCGCAATTCGTAGCCCATGGGCACAATGCGGTTGTTCACCCGTACTGCCTGGCAGTGGTAGCCCACATCAGAATGAATGCCAAAGGCAAAGTCGAGTGCAGTAGCGCCTTTCGGTAAAATGCGCATATCTCCTTTGGGCGTATAAACAAATACCTCCTCGTTGAAGAGGTTATTGGATTTAAAGTCGCCCAAAAATTCAACGGCATCCGTTTGCGGATCCTCCAGGATTTCCCGCACGCTATCCAGCCAGCGCTCGTAGAGGTCGGGATTTCTGGACACTCCCTTATACTTCCAGTGCGCCGCAAATCCACGCTCGGCGATCTCATCCATGCGTACCGAGCGGATCTGGACTTCCACAAAGCGGCCCTGTGGCCCGATAACGGTGGTATGTAAGGATTCGTAACCATTGGACTTGGGCGTAGTAATCCAATCTTTGAGCCGCTCAGGTATAGGCGTGTGCACATCCGTCACGATGCTGTAAATCTGCCAGCAGATCAGTCGTTCCTGCTCAATTGGCACGTCTACTATGATGCGGACTGCAAAGAGGTCATATATTTCCTCAAAAGGGACATTCTTATTCTTGATCTTATTCCAGATGGAATAAATGGACTTAGCACGCCCCACAATTTCGTAGGGGACGTCAAGGTCATTCAGCTTTTGGCGCAGCGGCTCAATAAAAGCAGAAATATAGGCTTCTCTTGAGCGCTTTGTTTCTGCCAGTTTTCGGGCGATCTCGCGGTAGTCGTCCGGGTCTGTAATTTTCATACAGAGGTCCAGATACTCCGTCTTGATATTGTAGAGCCCTAACCGGTGCGCCAGAGGAGCATAAACATAACTCGTCTCAGCTGCAATCTTGAGCTGCTTGTGGCGCGGCATAGCCCCGAGGGTACGCATGTTATGCAGGCGGTCAGCCATCTTGATGAGCACCACCCGCACATCATCCACCAGTGTGCTGAGCACCTTACGGAAGTTCTCTGCCTGGGGGCTCTCTGCATTATAGGCACTATCCAGCTTGGTGAGGCCATCCACGATTTTCGCAATACGGGCCCCAAATTGCTCCCGAATATCCTCCAGGGTCACCTCCGTATCCTCAACAACGTCGTGCAGAAGAGCGCAAATGATAGCAGTGGGCCCAAGCCCAATCTCATCAGCACAAATCTTGGCTACAGCGATAGGATGCAGGATGTAAGGTTCTCCCGACTTACGCCGCTGGGCAGCATGGGCCTGCACAGCTAGCTCATAGGCTGCCCGGATATTTACGCGGTCCTCTTCATACACATCTGACTTGATAGACCGGAGCAAATCGCGGTATGCACCCTGAATGAGCTGCCTTTCTTCATTATTTTCGATCAATACCTCTGCCATAATCTTGTGTGTCCTGCTGGATTAGTAATTTGTTAGTTCACGTGTACAGATTTGCTGATTGACTAAGTTACTTTAATAGAACGCACAGGCAATGCCTATCGTCCACTTTTAGTGCTGACTTTCACAAATATTTAATATTCAACGATATACAATGGAAAACGTTTCACCATCCCAGCCAATAAATCGTCTTTTATCATTGCAGTTGATTCAATTGGAGCATGCCGTTGCTGCTGCTTTAGGCTGAAAAGGTGGATAGGGTTGTTTTGGTAAGGAGCAATCACTGTAGTTACTGCTTCTGCAGCCTTTTTACAAATCTAATAAAAAGAATTTCGTTTCCAACATACTTTTCAGCCTGCCTGCACTCCCAGCTATAGACTCCCCCCTTTAGATATTATTTTTTTACGCCTTAGGTAGCAGTTTCCGAACAAAAACCTTATCTTTGCCGCTCATTTAATGAGATGTGGCAACTCGCAGTCGCTAAACGTAGCATACATGCCTGTTGAGTGGTCAATCTTCCGAGCGGGTGTGGCGAAATTGGTAGACGCGCTAGACTTAGGATCTAGTGCTTAACGGCGTGGGGGTTCGAGTCCCTCCACCCGCACAAGGAAAAGACAAAGCAGGTGGAGGGACGAGAAGTCTATCCCGGTCTTACAAGACATAGGTCAGGATTACCGGGAAGTCCCTCCACCCGCACAAGGAAAAGAAAATTGCAGTGTGCATAGCCTGCAATCACCCAAATACTCAGCGAGCGTAAAATGCATGCCCACCCGGGCATGGGTCAGAGCGCCGACCGCGAAGGCTGCATGAGCACTTAGAGTTATGCAGCCTTTATTATACTTACCCGATAACCAAGCATTCAACTTTCACTTCGGGTTACGGGTTCTCGCAAAGCTCAGAGCCTGCACTTTAATATTGAATTCATCAAACGCCAAGCGTTATGCCAAAAGTCGAACACGAAAATATCGACAACCTGAACGCCGTACTCACGGTGACCCTCGAGAAAAGTGATTACGAGCCTAAGTTCAAAACAGAACTCAGCAAATATCGTAAGCAAGCCAACATGAAAGGCTTCCGGAAAGGGAAGACGCCTGCATCTGTTCTGAAAAAGATGTACGGTAAGGGCGTACTGGCAGATGTCATCAATGAAATGCTCCAGAAAGAGCTGTACGACTACCTGACCGATAACGATATCAAAATATTGGGACAGCCCCTGCCTTCGGCTGATCAGGAACCGCAGGACTTTGACCTGAAGACCCTTCAGGACTACGTTTTCAAATTTGACCTCGGCCTCGCACCGGATTTTGAAGTACAGGGTGCGGACGAGAACACGACTTTCGAAAAGATGGTCGTAGAGCCGAGTGAAGAGATGGTAGATGAAGACCTGCAGGCTGCCCGCAAACGCTCCGGCGAGCGCAAAGCTGTAGAAGGCACCATACAAGATAACGACATGGTGAAACTGGAAGTGGCCGAGCTGGATGGCGATACGCCTAAAGCAGAAGGCATCACTTCTGAATTCAGCCTGCTCATCGGCAACAATACCAACGAAGACCTGAAGCAAACCCTGAAGGAGAAAAAGCAGGGCGATAAGCTTAAGATTGACATCCTTAATATTGAGAATGGCCGGGACGAAGACTACGCCCGCAGATATTACCTCGACCTGGACGAGGAGGAGGATGCTGAAAAAGAATTCAATAATGAATTTGAAGCCACTATCACTGAGGTTACACGCATCGTTCCTGCTGAAATGGACCAGGAATTCTTCGATCAGACTTTCGGAGAAGGAGAAGTGACTTCTGAAGCCGAAGCCCGTGAGAAAATCCGCGAGCAGATCAAAGGCTTTTACAACGGTCAGGCAGAAGCGCTTATGTCCCGCGATATTCAGGAGAAACTGCTGGAGCTAAATCCTATGGAGTTCCCGGAAGCGTTCCTCAAGCGGTGGATGCAAGCCAACAACGAAGATGTTGACGAAGAGACGATAGAAAAAGAGTACGACAATTTCGAAAAGAACCTCCAGTGGTCTCTGATCCGCAATAAGCTGGTAGAGCAGTTTGAGATAGAGGTCAATAATGACGATATCGTAGAGGCCGCCCGCCGCCGCATCCGTCAGTATTTCGGAGGGCAATCTATGCCGGGCATGGAGCAGATCGTGGATAGCACCGCGCAGCGCATCCTTCAGGACCAAAAGCAGGTAGAGCAGCTGTACGAGGAAGTCCTCACCGACCGTACCTTCGAAGTCCTGATCGAGAAAGTCAATGTTGAAGAAAAGCCGGTAAGCCTTGAGGAGTTTGAAGGTGCCGTAAAAGCGGCACAGGCCTCTAATATCCCCGCTGTAGCGGAGGAAGAAGAGTAAGCAGGACCGGAGAAAAGGCTTGGATTACGCGCCGATTAAATATTTTCTGATATTTAAACGGTGGTGCTCCAAGTCTTTTTTTTATTTATTCAACCCCAGGGCACCAAAGTTGTTAATACAGTTGATATTCAAACCGCATCGGAGTTTTTGCTCCGGATAAGACCTTAAAGCAAAAAGCGCATGTTCCAAAAGAACGAATTCATGAAGTATGCTACCAAGCACCTAGGTATGAGTAGCATGCACCTCGAAAAATACATCGACCAAACCACTCCAATGGGTATGGGTGCAGGCCCTAATGTACAGGGTTTCACCACGGCTATCATCGATGAGCGCATCAAGAACGTTTTCCCGATGGACGTCTTCTCCCGCCTGATGATGGACCGTATCATTTTCATGGGTGTGCCCGTAAACGACTACGTTGCAAATGTTATTCAGGCACAGCTCCTTTTCCTGGAGTCTGATGACCCCAAGCGCGACGTGCAGATGTTCATCAACAGCCCGGGTGGCAGTGTAATTGCCGGACTGGGCATTTACGATACCATGCAGTATGTGGCTCCGGATGTGAATACAATCTGTACCGGCCTCGCTGCTTCTATGGGCGCTGTATTGCTTACAGCAGGAGAGACAGGCAAGCGTACCTGCCTCCGCCACAGCCGGGTCATGATCCATCAGCCACTGGGTGGCATGCAGGGTCAGGTCACTGATATGGAGATTTCCTACAAGCTGATCAAGGACCTGCAAAAGCAATTGTATGATATTCTTGCACAGCACACCGGCCAGCCTTACGAAAAAATCGAGGAGGACTGTGACCGCGACAACTGGATGACTGCAGAAATGGCTAAAGAGTACGGACTGATCGATGAGGTTCTGGACCGTAACAGCCCACGCAAAGAAAAAATATAAACAACCCTGACGGGCGGACCCTGCCGCAGAGTCCGCCCTGTCTCTTTTTGAGCGATTCAAGCCAGGCTGTTTTGGCCGGCAGTTTTATAAACAGCAGCGTATGCGAAAAAGCAAACAAAGCTACCGTTGTTCCTTCTGCGGAAGGGACAAGTCTGAAGCACTTATTCTCATTGCCGGTATTGACGGGCACATCTGTGAGGTTTGTGTTGAACAGGCAGGGGAAATCATTGAAGAAGAACTCTACGGTGGCAAACGCAAGGAAGAAGAAGCACCACAACAGGACTTTCTGTTGCCAGATAAAATCACGCCACAGGAAATCAAGGGGCACCTCGATGAATATGTCATCGGGCAGGACGAAGCCAAAAAGTTTCTTTCCGTAGCGGTTTATAACCACTACAAGCGCCTGCGGCAGCACCGCAATGATGATATTGAGATCGAAAAGTCCAACATCGTCTTTGTAGGTCAAACCGGCACAGGCAAAACCCTGCTGGCTAAAACCATTGCGAAGTTCCTGAATGTACCCTTCTCCATAGTTGATGCTACCGTATTCACAGAAGCCGGCTACGTTGGGGAAGATGTGGAAAGCATTCTCAGCCGACTGCTACAGGTATGTGACTATGACGTGGCAGCCGCTGAAAAGGGCATTGTATACATTGACGAGATCGATAAGGTAGCACGCAAAAGCGACAACCCTTCTATCACACGCGATGTCTCCGGTGAAGGCGTGCAGCAAGCTATGCTGAAGATGCTGGAAGGCACTGATGTCAATGTCCCGCCACAGGGGGGGCGCAAGCACCCGGAACAAAAGCTGGTCAAAATCAATACGAGCAATATCCTCTTCATTTGCGGAGGTGCTTTTGACGGTATTGAGAAGGTAATCGCCCGCCGGGTGAATACCCATGTCATCGGCTTTAAAAACAAAGAAGCTTCTACTGATGCGGTTGACCGGACCAAGCTCCTGCAGTACATTAGTCATCAGGATCTCCGCACCTTTGGGCTTATCCCTGAACTACTGGGGCGTTTGCCGGTACTGGCCTATCTGGAGCCTTTGGATATCGAAGCGCTCAAGCAAATTCTGGTGGAGCCACGCAATGCCCTCATCAAGCAATACCAAAAACTGTTTGATCTGGAAGGTATCAAGCTGGAGTTTTCAGAGGATGCGATTGAGTTTATTGCCGAAAAAGCGCTGGATTTCAATCTTGGTGCGCGCGGCCTGCGGTCTATCTGCGAGGCTGTGATGACAGATGCGATGTTCGAACTGCCTTCCCGGCAGGATGTCGACCGGTTTGAAATCACAAAAGCATACGCAGAGGAAAAGCTCAGCCGCTCTAAAATCAGCAAGCAACTAAAGGCTGCCTAAAAAAAACAGCCGATACTATAAAAGTTAATGAAGGGCGCTGCGTGCAAGCAGGGCCCTTCTTCATTCCAAAAAGCAGGTCATGGCCAACGCACTTTTTTTCTTCAAAGCTTTACATGTGGTGGGGTTTGTTTCCTGGTTTGCCGGGCTGTTTTACCTGGGCCGTATTTTTGTATACGATGAGGAAGCATCCGGCAAGGCAGAACCGGAACGCAGCACGCTCAAACAACAATTCAACCTCATGGAATGGCGGGTCTACCGCATCATTTGCAATCCGGCCATGATGATCACCTGGACGGCCGGGCTGATTATGGTGGGGCTGGGCCTGTTTTCACCGCTTGTCCCCAACTATCTTACCTCCGGCACCCCCGGATGGATGCACCTCAAGCTGCTGCTCCTGGTACTGATGACCATTTACCACCTCTGGAATAAGCGTATTATCCGGCGGATGGAAGCCGGGGAGCGCCCCTTCTCTTCCTGGCAGTACAGGCTACTGAACGAAATGCCTACTTTATTTCTGATTTCCATTTCCTACATCGCCGTCTATGGTAAGGCAGGCACCCTGAATTACCTCTACCTTGTCGGTGGGATCATCGTTTTTGTGGGTCTGATTTTTTTGGGAGCACGGGCTTACAAAAAGGCCAGGGAGAAAGCTCAGAGAAGTTAGCAAACACCCGTGACTTCCGCAGCTGCCTCGCTCAGGGCACTACGGGTTACCGGCCCAGGCCATGCTCTTCGTGCGGATAGCCTTTGTCTTCGAGTGGCTCCACTACCAGTACACGGCCCTCTTCTATCACATCCACCACCCGAACGGAGGAGCCCCTGCGGAGTTCCATCCCGGCAGTCATCGCCTCAATTTCGTAAGGGGCACCTTTAACATTTAGATGGACTTTGCCAAACCCATTCCGGTGGGAAGGCACGGTATACAATACTCTCCCGGTAGACTGCACCAGGCCTTGCGGGTTAGCAACTACAGGTCGGGGAGCCAAACGGAGCAGCATCAGGGTGACAGCCTTAGCCATAGCTGCCGCAATCAGCCCCGCCAAAGCACCACCTGCGATGACATAGTGTTGTGCCAGGCTGGTGTAAGAAATGAGCAAGCCCACCCAGCCAAAAAAGGTAAGGAAAGTAAGAATAGTCCGGGGGTTGAAAACCCGGGACAAACGTGCTGAGGCTTCGGCTTCCGTTTCCGGGTCCAACAGGCTCATGGCAATCAGGATGATCAGCAGTAGTGTGCCTGCCACAGCAACGAGCCATAAGCTCTGCTGTAGTACCGAAAGGGCTTCCCACCAATTGGAGAAAAATAATCCGGGCATAGGCCGTAAGATTTTGCCGGGCATTTTCAAATAAACGATACCCGGTATACAATATTAACAAGACCTGCTGTACTGTACACTTCCCTTCGACCAAGCCCGCCTGATTTTCGGCGAAAGCCGTGCCCTCCTCATAGCATGAGCGCCTTCCACAAGCATTTATACTGGGACAGGTGTAGCCTCTGCCTTAAATCCTCTGCCTGATCTATGAAATACTACCTCAGAAGTTTTACCTTTGCCAAAGGCATAACCCACGACAAATGATCAAAGGCCCAATGGTAGAAGTTAAACTCTTCTCAGGTACGACATCCGCGTATTTATCCAAAAGCATTGCCGACCACTACGGGCATCCGCTGGGTGATATCAATGTCCACCGTTTCAGCGATGGAGAAATGCAGCCCGTTATCAATGAGTCCGTACGTGGCGCATATGTGTTTTTCATACAGTCCACTTATCCTCCTACAGAGAACCTGATGGAGCTGTTGCTCATGGTTGATGCAGCCAAGCGGGCTTCTGCCGGTTACATCACGGCTGTCATCCCTTACTTTGGGTATGCCCGTCAGGACCGGAAAGACAAACCCCGTGTGCCTATTTCTGCCAAACTCATTGCCAACCTCCTCCACACCGCAGGCGCCAATCGTATCATGACGATGGACCTCCACGCGGATCAGATTCAGGGCTTTTTTGATATTCCGGTGGACCACCTCAAGAGTGAAGCCATTTATATCCCCTATTTTCAACAACAAGACCTCAGCAATACCATTTTTGCGTCTCCTGATGTAGGTGGCGTAAAGCGGGCACGCACCTATGCCAAGCACTTCCGCCGCCCTCTTGTGATTTGCGACAAATACCGTAAGCAGGCCAACGAGGTTTCGGAAATGACCGTGATTGGCGATGTCGAAGGCGCAGATGTCATTTTGGTGGATGACCTCGTCGATACCGCAGGTACCCTTTGCCGGGCTGCTGCCATTCTGGTAGAAAAAGGCGCAAGGAGTGTACGGGCCATGTGTACTCACCCTGTGCTTTCGGGGCAAGCTTATGAGAAGATCGAAAACTCCCATTTAGAAGAGCTGCTGGTATGCGATACCATACCGCTGAAGCAGGACTCCGAGAAAATTAAAGTCCTCAGCACGGCCAAGCTTTTCTCCCGGGCTATTCGTAATACCCACGAACATCGCTCTATTTCTGCCCTTTTTGTGGGAGATTGAGGCCTTTACATTCCGGTAAGACCTTTTCGCTCAACTTTTTAGCCAGCCAATTTTTTCTTTTTGGCCGGGAATACCTATCTTTGCGTGCCTTTTCAGGGCTAAATGTGTATTGAGTACACGATTCATTGGAATACAGAAAAAGACAAAGTCTATAAAATCATGGAAACGATAGCTTTTACAGGACAGCCGCGCACCGATATGGGCAAGCGAAGCACAAAAGCACTGCGCAAGGAAGGTCACATTCCATGCGTTGCGTACGGAAGTGAGGATCTGATCCACTTCTCCGTTAACCCTATTGACGTTAAGGATTTGATTTATACACCGGACTTCAAAATCGCGGAGGTTTCTGTTGACGGCAAATCTTTCAAGGCTATCGTCAAGGATATTCAGTTCCACCCGGTGACCGATGAGATACAGCACCTGGACTTCCTGCAGCTTGAGGAAGGCCGTGCGGTAAAGGTGGAAGTACCGATCCGTTTCAAAGGCACTTCTCCTGGTGTCAAAAATGGTGGTAAGCTGATTCAGCGCCTGCGCCGTCTCAAGATCAAGACCAAGCCGGAAAACATGGTGACCGAGATGCGTGTCGATATCTCCAAACTTGAGCTGAACCAGTCTATCCGTGTACGCGACGTAGACCAGAAGCTGGAGACCATCGAAATCCTGAATTCTCCTGGTGTACCTATCGCAAGTGTTGAGACACCACGTGCCCTTCGTTCTGCTGCATCTGCTGCTGCTAAAGCAGGAGCTGCACCTGTAGCAGATGAAGAAGCGGAAGAAGCTACTGAAGAGTAATTATTGCCGTCTGGTTACCCGGACGCATTATAACAAAAGAGGTGTAAGCATCGTGCTTTACACCTCTTTTTGTATTATGGCGCTATGAAAGAGCAATTAACCGTTTCACTACTACAGACCGAGCTGGCATGGGAAGACCCTTCCGCCAACTTCGGGTACCTGGACAGGATGCTGCAGCGGCTTCAGCCCGGGCAGACGAATCTGCTGATCCTCCCGGAAATGTTCACTACTGGTTTTTCCATGAATGCCCCCTGCCTGGCAGAGCCTACTAAAGGGCGGGCTTATCAATGGATGGCCGAAAAGGCGGCCCACCTTCAGGCCGTGGTCACAGGCAGTATTATTGCCGAAGTAAACGGGCAGTATTACAACCGTTTGCTTTGGGTACGCCCGGATGGCACCTTTTCTCACTACGACAAACGGCATTTGTTTACGCTGGCCGGAGAAGAAAAGGTCTATCAGCCCGGGCAAACCCACTTGCTGACCGAGCTTAAAGGCTGGACCATTATGCCACTGATCTGCTATGATCTCCGGTTTCCGGTTTGGAGCCGCAATACTATGGGCTATGACCTGCTGATTTATGTAGCCAACTGGCCTAGTAAAAGACGTAACGCCTGGAAGAGCCTGCTCGTCGCACGAGCTATCGAAAACCAAGCCTACACCATCGGTGTTAACCGGGTGGGAGAAGACGGCAATGGCTATCCACATGCCGGTGACACTTCCATACTCGACTACGCCGGTGACCCGCTGCTGCAGGCCGCTGATGTCGAAAGTGTTTTTACCGTATCGCTGGACCCCGAAAAGCAGGACGAATTCCGACGCAAACTACGTTTTCTGGATGACCGGGACACCTTCGAATTAAGATGAGCAGCAAGCCGCCACCCTTTACGGCAGGAAGAGTTTAACCTTTCATTTAAAGGCGGAGAGAAAATGAAAAAGACCGCCCGACGTTGAATTCAGGAGTACATCCAAATTTTATCTATAGACAAGATTTTACAACGCAAGCAACAATGTATCAATTGCTCCCCCGATTTACGCAGCCTGTACTGGCACTAGCCCTCATGCTCCTAATCAGCTCCTGCGGCCTGTTCACCACCGAGTACAACTACAATACTTCCCGGGGCGGGTCGCCTGCTCAGGAACGCCCTCTTTACGAAGAAGAAAACACGCCTCCCGAAGACAGCCGCCCCTCCCGTGAGGACGAAGAGGACCGCGACACCGAATTTGTCTTTGAAGAGGAAGATGACCCGGAGCCCCCTCTTGATGAACCTGCTGAGGACCCTGACCTCCCGGAAACAGAAGAGGCGCTATTGCGGAAAGAGGCTGTCGACTATGCCAAGACCTTTCTCGGCACCAAGTATAAACTGGGCGGCACCTCGCCAAAGAGTGGCTTTGACTGCTCGGGTTTTACCTCCTATGTCATGAAGCAGGTAGACATTGCCCTGTCGCGCACCTCTCAGGCACAGGAAAATAACGGCAAAAAAGTACGCCTGAAAAACGTACAGCCCGGTGATCTGATATTTTACCGCCGTACCCCTCTGGGCAAAGTCTTCCATGTATCTATGGTCGTCGCCAATAAAGAAGATGGGATTTACGTCATTCACAGTACCTCCCGGGGCGTGGTCATTGATAATGTCACCAAATCGAGTTACTGGTCACCAAAAATTTCCTCTGCCCGGAGTGTTTTTTAGGTAATGCCTGAACAGAACTGCTTGTACGAAATCCAAGGGTAAGGCCATATGAAAGTCAAAGCCCTTTGAATGAAGTCACTCCTCCTAAGTTTCTTAGCATTTTCGTATTTTGCCCGTTGCGATTCCGGCAGTGTGAAACTGCCATTTTATCAAAACAAACATGCCTTTCGGCAAGCTTCAGCTCCCAAAAGGCAAAAAACCAAAAATGTTACTACACATGATCAATCTGATACTCTTTGGCCCTCCGGGCTCAGGCAAAGGGACACAGGCTTCTAAACTGGTTGAAAAGTATAGCCTGCTGCATATCTCCACCGGTGACCTTTTCCGCTACGAAATGGGCAATGATACCCCACTCGGCAAAGAAGCCAAAAGCTATATCGAAAAAGGGGAGCTTGTACCGGATAGCGTTACGGTGGGCATGCTACGCAATAAGGTAGAGGCCAATCCCGATGTGGCCGGTTACATTTTCGATGGCTTCCCACGCACCACGCCACAGGCTGAAGCCCTGGACGAGCTGCTGAGCGAAAAAGACCAGGCTGTTTCGTCTCTCATTATGCTCGATGTGCCAGACGAGGAGCTGGTTAAGCGCCTCCTGGAGCGGGGCAAAACCTCCGGGCGTAAAGACGATGCCGATGAAAACATCATCCGCAACCGCATTGATGTCTACAAAAGCGAGACCACTCCGGTATTCGACTACTACGCTTCCAAGGGCAAAGCGGTAAAGGTGCACGGCGTAGGCAGCATAGAGGAAATCTTCGGCCGTTTGTGTGCGGAGATTGACAAGCTATAAAATGCCTACATTTGCCCTAACCAAATTTTAAACATGTCCGGAAACTTCGTCGATTACGTAAAGATTTGCTGCCGATCTGGAAAAGGTGGCGCGGGCTCTGCACACCTGCACCGAAGCAAAGCCACCCCAAAAGGCGGCCCTGACGGTGGTGACGGTGGCCGGGGCGGGCACATCATCCTGCGGGGCAACAGCAACGTGTGGACCCTGCTGGCCCTGAAATACCGCAAGCATGTTATCGCCGGAAGCGGTGGCAACGGCGGCCGCAATCACATGTTCGGCGCAGATGGTGAAGACATCATTCTGGAAGTGCCCCTGGGTACTGTAGCCAGAGATGCAGAAACCGGCGAGGTGGAGTTTGAAATCACCAAACACGACGAAGAACGCGTTTTGCTCAGCGGTGGCCGGGGCGGGCTGGGCAACAGCCACTTCAAATCCGCAACCAACCAAACCCCACGCTATGCACAGCCCGGCGAACCAGGGCAGGAGTCCTGGAAAATCCTGGAGCTAAAGACGCTCGCGGATGTAGGCCTCGTTGGCTTCCCGAATGCGGGCAAGTCTACCTTGCTGTCCGTGATCACAGCGGCGAAACCGAAAATCGCCAACTACGCCTTCACCACCCTCGTACCTAACCTGGGCATTGTTTCTTACCGTGATGGCCGCTCCTTCGTCATGGCCGACATACCGGGCATTATTGAGAATGCCCATCAGGGTAAAGGGCTGGGCTTCCGCTTTCTGCGCCACATTGAGCGCAATGCGACGCTGCTCTTTATGATTCCCTGCGATACGGAAAACATCCGAAAGGAATACAATATCCTCCTCAATGAGCTCCAACAGTACAATGAGGAACTGATGCACAAGCCCCGCGTCCTGGCCATCACCAAAAGCGATATGCTCGACGAGGAACTGAAGGAAATGCTCAAATCAGAGCTGCCAAAGGACTTGCCCACGCTCTTTATTTCCTCCGTTGCCCAGCAGGGCCTGCAGGAACTGAAGGACTTGCTCTGGACTACCATCTCTGAGTATAAGGCTATTGATCAGGCGCGGGAGGAAGATCATTTTCAGGGTTGGGGGGAGGAGGAATGATTAAAAATCCTTCTTTGCCCAATGACCTTCTACCGCAGCAGCAACACCTCCCCCTGCACTTGCTCAACCCTGCCATTTGGCAGCCTTACCTCTAGCATCCAGACGTAAACGCCAGCCGGGGCGCTTTCGCCCCTGACCTGCCCGTCCCAAAAGAGGCGCCCGTCTTCCAAAGGCAGATTGCTGCGCTCAAAAACCAGACTGCCCCAGCGGCCAAACACCCGGAACTGTGCCGCCTCAATGCCCGGACGTGCTGGCAGGGGCCCAAAGGTATCGTTGCGGCCGTCCCCATTAGGTGAAAAAGCATTGGGCAGGTAGTAAGCAGAAGATGGCAAGACGGTGACTTGCACCTCATCCATCGCCGTGCAGCCCAGGCTATCTGTGGCTAAAAGCTGGTACACTTGGGTAGCCATCAGCTCTACATCGGTGGACAAACAAGTTGGGCAGCTTAATCCCTCTTCGGGGAGCCATTGCACCATTGCTGCACTGCTACTGCCCGACAGCGTGACCGGCTGCCCCGGCAACACTTCCTGATCTGCTCCTGCGCTTACCATCACAGGTGGCGCTACAGCAAGTTCAAGACAGGTAAGAGAATCACAGCCAGCCACCGTATTGTAAGTCATACAAACGCTTGTATCCTGCTCCCACACCTGCCCTTCCCAGCTAAACGTATCCCCCACACAAATATCAGCCTGCAAACTGCTCCGGACTGTATCTGAGAAGTACAAATGCAGCTCATACAGCGAATCACATCCCTCAACACTGCTGTAAACCCCTTGCAGCAAGGTATCCGAAAGGACAGGTTCCCCTTCCCAAAAGAAAGGCTCCCCGGCGCAGCGGCGCAGGGTGTCGGTGACTGCTATCGGTGACTCAGGCTGCTCAATAACCGCTGTCGAAGAGAAAGTACAGCCTGCCGCATCTGTGGCCGTAACGCTGTAAGTGCCCGCAGGCAGACCGGTAACTGTTGCACCCAACCCGACAGGCTGCCAGTTGTACGCATACGGTGGCAAACCACCGGAAGGCATCGCTTCCAGCACACCGGTGCTGTCCCCAAAGCAGACAACATCCGTAGTTTCCAGCAGCAAGCCCGAGAAATCCGAATAAGCGATTGTTATCGTATCTGAACTGGTGCAGCCTTCGCTGTTGCTGGCTTGCAGGGCATAATCTCCTGCCTGTGCCACCGTGAAGGACGGACCGTTGCTGCCATCCTGCCACTGTTCCACCTGAAGGCCAGCCGGGGCTTCCAGCAGCAAGGTATTGCCCTGGCATAAGGCCGTGTCTGCACCCAGGCTGAACACCGGCGGGGGAAGCAAGCTGACCGTAGCTACCGCAGTATCACCAGGGCAGCCAGGCGCACCAGACTGAATGTAAAAATAAGTGCCCGGCGCATCTGCTGCCGGATCGAAACTGCCACTGCCCGGTTGCCATTGCCCACCGGGAGCCGGGCTGCCGCCGAGCTGAGCAAATAAGTCTACCGGGGCACTGCCCGGACAGAGGGCCACCGCTGCATCTTCTCCCGCTGAAGGCGGATATGGGAAAATGGGGAGGTATGCAAAGGCAGTATCGCTCACATTGCCTGCCGCATAAGCAACCACTCTGATTTCCCGGGTGCCCTCCGGTGGAAGGCCGGGGCCTCCGTAGGTGTACTGGGCTGCACCCAGCACGGCCTCCCAGGCAGGAAGTGAAGGCCGGCCCTGTTGGGGCAGGAAGCGCAGCTGGGCGCTGCCACTGCCAAGCACTACAATGCTATCAGTGCCGGTACTGGCCAGTTGCTCATCCATGCCGCCAGGGCCCGACAGCGTAACCCGGATAGAATCTATAAACCCAATCTCGGAGAGCAGCTCCAGGCTTGGCGGCAGGATGGGCTGTGGCGCCCCCGTACAAGCCGTGTCGGCCTGATAGGCGCTGCCTGGGGATGCACTACCTATTGGGTTAACTTCCAGCGCGCAGGGCGGGGGGAGGGATTCTTCTAGAGTCCATAGGCTCGCAATACGAAAATCAGTAACACATGTCAATTCAAGGGTCTGTGTTTCAAAGTGGACCTCATATATATTATCAACAGATTGAACTATCGCATCAGTCACAAAAGTCCGGCTATTTTGGCAATCCACGGGTACGGTGCCCAAGCCATTGGAAAAGGGCTCCAGGACTGGATGTGGAAAAAGCAATTGGCTATTGGACAAATCATTGGTGTCTATCTGATAAAAACCGCCTCCCCAGGTACTGGCCACTAACTGCCCATTGATCACTGTCAAAGCAGATGGCGCCAAAAGGGGGTTATTATCTGCTTCAAAATTCGAATTTAACAACTCTTTTTCGCCAGTTTTTAAATTATATTTTCCTAGTGCTGTCGCTGGATCAATAAAAATTGCAAATAATGTTTCCCCCATAACCTCCAACCCTGATATGCCTGGACCAGATTGCCCCGGCTCTAAAACGACCCCGAAATCCGTAAGATACCCCAAATTACCTGTCTCTAAATTAACCTTGTATATAGTATCCGACAATACAGTGTAAAGGTTCGTATCCCGATCAAATGTACAGCTTCCGAGTCGGCGTTCCGGCTCTACGACATGAACCGTATCACAGGTTGTTAGATCAATAATTCCAACATGGTTATTTGGGGAGTTATTTCCAGCAGGCGGCGCATAGAAGTACAACTCCTGAGCCGAAACGGAAAGTGAAACTAGGGCAATGCCAAGCAGCAATAGAAGTTTAGAATGCGCCATGGGATTAGGATTTGGGAATAGGAAGAAAGCTCAGCTCTCTACAAAGAGAAAGCTGAGCTATGTTTTGGTTCTAGAAACAGAACTACTTACGGATGAGCTTACCGGAAGTCGTAGCAGAAGGGGTCTCCACCCGGTAGAAATAGACGCCGGGCTGCCATTGTGGGCTATGATCTGATGCTCTACTAAAGGCTGAAGCTGCTGCTGATGGATCAACTGCCCCGCAGCGTTAAATACGCGGAGTTGACCTACTTTACGTAGTTTTTCAACTATACTTTCCACCATAACGACAACCTGGTCGGTACAAGTCTGAGCGAATATCATAACACTAGAGAAGAGAAGAGAAGAGAAGAGAAAATTTCTTCATGGCGTTTGGTTTGTCATACCCCGAAGGTACTTTCCGGGATACAGATTTAAGTAAATAACGCTATAGCAGAGATGCGAAAAACGCTTGTATATTTCAATTGCAAATATAACTACTTTCCAGGCAGCAGCATACGCCAAATATCCATTTTGTCTGAAAACCGCCAAATTTCCTCCTCTGCAGGAGAATAGTCACCGCGCCACCCCCTGCCGCAACAACCGTTCAATCGCCTCCTTCTTCAGGCCTTTCCCAATCACCACTAAGGTGGAAGGGCTATCCGTTGAAAGCGGTGCAGCTGCCGGTGTGATTTGCAGCGCCTTGCCGGTGGACTGTAGCAGATAGCTTTGACCATCTTCCTTACTCTTTACCACACCCTTAATGCGGTAAATCTGCTTGGCGTAGAGCATCAGGCTTACGGTCAGTACGTGCCGGAGCTGGTTGAGGTCAAAGGGCTGGTCGAAAGTATGAGTAGTCGAGGAAATATCAGACTGCTGAAGATGGCCCGTTGCTTTGGGTTTTGCAGCAGCCGTTACGCTGGCGGGTAGTTGGAAAGCCATGCGGGAACGCCGGGTTTCCAGCCAGGAAACGGGGATTTTACCGTCTTCACTGGGCACTACCGGCGCAAAAGGATTGAGCTGGCGGAGCAAATCACGGGCTTCTGCAATTTGCTCCTCCGTGGCTTCCTGCATTTTATTCAGCACCAGAAGATCGGCGGCGGTAATTTGACGGCTGACTTCTTCGGCTTCCCTAAGGCGCTGGGCAACATTGGTCGCATCCACCACACCGATGACCTGAGCCAGCTCGTAGCGCTGACTGATATCCCGGCGCAAAAAGACACCCGCCAGACTGCCGCTATCGGCTACGCCGGTCGCTTCGATAAAGAGATGGTCGGGCACAGGATTTTCGTTGATAAGCTCGGTGAGCACATCAAACAGCTCATCGTCAAGTGAGCAGCAGATGCAGCCGTTGCTGATCTCATAAACATCGCTGGAATACTGCCGGACTAACCCGCCATCGATGGACACCTGCCCGAACTCATTCTCAATGACCACATTATTCTGTCCGTTTAATTGTTGCAACAGCGCATTGAGCAGGGTCGTCTTGCCCGCGCCCAAAAAGCCGGTGAGAATGGTGACCTGTATCTTTTTCATGCACTTAAGGTATTAATTCCACATAGACTCCGGGAAGTGAAACGGCCTTTTTCATAAAGACTATGGTATATACAACATGCTGAGCGCCCCTTTCGGACCTGTCCGAAACAGAAGCAGGCAAGCGCTTGATGAATTGCACTTGCCCACTTTGTTTTTTAACCGGCCGGTCTACTGGCCACTCAAAATTGAGTTGTACCGCGCCGTATCATTAAGTAGCGCAATGGCTTCCTCAATTTCCTTATCGTTGCGCAGCCCCATTTTGATTTTGCCTTTCTGATAGTAAAAGCGGCTGGCTACATCTTTCTCAATGAGGTCAATAATAACCTCCTGATTCTTTTGCAAAGCATCTTTTTTGCTGGCTTTGATGTCCTGCTGCAGGGCGGCGATTTCTTCGGTCAGGTCATAGCCGTCTTTTTGACTCGCTTTCTGAAGTTTTTTGAGCAGTTTTTCGCTCTCTGTATCGTATTGGAAAGCCTGCGCATCAAGGTAATCGACAAAAGCCTGGAAATCATCGAAGCGATAGTCTTCTACTGAATCAATGCTGTCCACCCCTGAAAAATAGGCTGTGACGAAATCAAAAATCAAGTGTTGATCAATCAGGCTTTTGACGATGGAGGCATCGGTGAATTTGTCTACCACCACATCCGGCTTCACCCCACCGCCATCAAGTACGGTACGCCCGTTACGGGTGGTGAATGGCGTACGGCGGTCATCAGGGATATCCACAGGCTCGCCATCTTCATACTCCACACTTTGGATGCAGCGGCCACTTGGGATGTAATACTTAGCGGTGGTGAGTTTGAGCTTGGAATTGTAGCCGATATCGCGGGTATTTTGTACCAGCCCCTTTCCATAACTCCGCTGCCCCATGAGCACGCCCCGGTCATAATCCTGAAGCACGCCGCTCACAATTTCTGAAGCAGAAGCAGAACGGTCGTTGATCAGGACAACCACAGGGATTTCTTCATCTGTGGAATTGCCCATAGTGCTAAAGGTACGGTCCCACTCTTTGACCTTGCCTTTGGTGGTCACCACCACTTCTCCGCGGGGGATGAACACGTTGGAGACATTGACCGCCTCAGTGAGCAAACCGCCGCCGTTGCCGCGCAAGTCAAAGACTACGCCCTTCATATTGGGGTTTTCCGCTTCGAGCGCTTTGAGCGCACTGCCCACATTTTTGCCAGCATTTCGGGTAAAAGTAGTCAAGGCCACATAACCAATGTCATCATTGAGCATGCCATAATAAGGCACGTTCTCCACTTCCACTTCCGTGCGTGTAATGCTCACTTTAAATTGCGCTGCCTCACCAGGACGTTGGATTTCCAATTCAACCTCCGTGCCAGGGAAACCGCGCAGGATGTTATTGACCTGCTCCGGCGTTTTGCCCACTGCATCTTTGCCATCGATGGAAATGATGCGGTCACCCGGCTTCAGGCCAGCCTGATCTGCAGCCTGATCTTCGTATAACTCAACGATCGTAACGAAGCTGTCAATTTGCTGGCTGATAGCGCCAATACCGTTGTATTTGCCTTCCGTCATGAACCGGTACCCTTCAATTTCCGACTCGGATATGTAGTTGGTGAAAGGGTCAAGCGACTCCATCATGGCGTCGATCCCGGTGCGCATGAGTTGCCCCGGGTCCACATCGTCCACGTAGTAGGTATTGATTTCTTTGTAGAGATTGGTGAAAATCTCCAGGTTTTTCAGAATCTCAAAGTACTTGTTGCGGGGTGACATCGTAGCCGACATACCGATAACGACGATCCCTACTATAGCACTAATTTTTAGAATACGTTTCATATGCATGATTTTGTCCATCCCTGAGGGGGGACCGGGTGTTGTGAACTTACCGGTGTGGCCGGGCCGAATGCCTTGGATCCTGTTTCAATACCATAGCCTTTGCCATCAAATGTGTACGGCGGAATCCACCAGGTAAGCAATATATGTTTTCAATAACGTTATTTGATGCCAATCGTATGCGGTAAAAACCTGCTTTTTTGTTAAAAAGCCAATAAAACCGAATGTAGAACGTGTTTTAGGCGATCAGCTATTAAAAAAGCGACGAACTTTAATAAATGTTTAAGAACCTCCTTTGGCCGTTAATTTTGTTGGTGCCCGTGTTGACGCACGCGCAGTACCGCCTGCAATGGCTGGCCACGGACACCACGCAGGCATTCGTGGAGGAGGTTTTCTCTGAAACGGTGTCCACCTGGCCAGACACCGTTGCCCTGAAAGCGGGCCTCGCCGAAAATATACGCACGCTGCACGCCATGGCATTCGCTGAAGCCTCGGTGGACCGGCTTACACGCAAAGACAGCATCTTTTTCGCTACGCTGCACGTAGGCCCGCACTACCGGTGGATTGCACTATCAAACGGCAACATCTCTTCGGCGATCCTCGATGGGGCCGGATTTCGGGAACGGCTTTACCGCAACAAGCCTTTTCGCTACGATCAACTGCGCAAGCTGCAGGAGAAGCTGCTCGACTATGCCGAAAATCATGGCTATCCCTTTGCCAAAGTATGGCTCGACAGCATTCTGATCAATAAAGGGCGGGTAGCGGCTCAGCTGATGATGGACCGGGGGCCGCTCATTCTTGTGAAAGAGCTGGACCTGCGCGGCAATGCAAAAATTAGTCAGGTTTACATGGAGAACTACCTGGGTATCGCTCCGGGCCGGCCCTACAACAATCAGCAGGTCCGGCAAATCCGCAACCGCGTACAGGAACTGCCTTTTCTTACCCTGGCAGAGGACCCCACGGTCACCTTCATCGAACAGGAAGCGACGATACAGTTGCCTTTGGAGAAAAAACGGGCGAGCCGGTTCGACTTTGTCCTCGGCGTACTCCCTCAGAACGAAGCCGGCCGGCAACTCAATGACCGCACCGTGCTCGTGACAGGTACCTTCAAAGGGGAACTGCAAAATCAGTTTGGACAGGGCGAGCGCATCTATGCTTCTTTCGAGCAGCTAAGGCCGGAGACGCAGGAACTGGAGCTGGAGTTCAACTATCCTTTTGTACTGGGGCTGCCGTTTGGTGTAGACTTTAGCTTTGATTTGTACAAACGCGACACCTCTTATCTCGACCTGGAGTCGGACCTGGGCATACAGTACCTGTTTGAAGGGGGCAACTACCTGAAGGTATTCTGGAACAACCGCTCTTCCACCCTGCTTACTGTAGATGAGGCCCGGCTGCAACTGCAGGAGCGCCTGCCCCAAAACCTGGATGTCAGCAATGCCTACTTTGGGCTGGAATACGCGCTGCAGGACCTCGACTACCGCTTCAATCCCCGAAAGGGCTGGTCTGTAAGGCTGAGAGGAGGTGCTGGGGTAAAGCGCATTGAACGCAACAACCGCATTCTGGAACTAGGCTACGGTGAGCTGTACGATACCCTTGAGCTGCGCAGTTTTCAGTACAAGTTTAGCGGACAGATAGAAGGCTACCTGCCTTTATTCAACCGCAGCACCCTGCTCGGGCGGCTGCGCGGCGGGGCGGTTTTCTCAGAAGCGCCGGTGTACTTCAATGAGCAATTCCGCATTGGGGGCAACCAAATCCTGCGTGGCTTTGACGAGGAATCCATTTTCGCAACCCGCTACGCGTTATCCACTGTGGAATACCGGCTGCTGATTGGGCAAAATTCTTACCTCTATGCTTTTGGGGACGTGGCTTATGTGGAAGATGTGACGCCCGTGAAGGACGTGACCGACTGGCCCTATGGCTTTGGAGCAGGTATTTCTTTCGAGACCAGTGCAGGCGTTTTTGGCGTAAGCCTGGCGTATGGCAAGCAACTAGGCAACCCCATTGACTTTAGCGCACCCAAGGTCCATTTTGGGTATGTGAGCCTGTTCAATTAAGCATACGTTTCCTCCGCCTCCTTCACCCGCTCCATGGGGTAAGCAAGCCGGAAGTACAAACCTGCTGCAAAACCAAAAACAAAACCGCCAATGTGCGCCCACCATGCGGTGCCACCCCCTTCAGCCCCTACCTGCAGTGATGCCCAGCCACTACTCCACTGCATCCAAATCCAGATTCCCAAAAACAGGAATGCCGGGACCCGAAAGATCAGAAAGAAGAACCAAAGCTTCACGCGGGAGGCCGGAAACATAACCATATAAGCGCCCATTACGGCAGAGATCGCCCCACTTGCGCCTACCGTTGGCACCACACTACCCGGATTGAAGTAGATGTGGGCGGCATGGGCAGCCATTCCTCCCAGGAGGTAGAACAACACGAATCGGACGTTGCCAATCGTGGCCTCGATATTGTCTGCAAACACCCAAAGGAAAAGCATATTGCCCAAAATATGACCGAACCCGCCGTGCATAAACATACTCGTCAGCAAGGTGAACAGGTTACGGCCCGACTCAATCTCCGCGGGCACTGCCGCATATTGATCAATCAGCATACCCGGGCTCGTGAGCTGAAAATAAAAGGCGATAACATTAAGGACGATAAACAAATAACTGAACAGCGGGAAATGCCCGCCTTTTACCTGATCATCGCCAATGGGAAAAAGCATAAATTATGGTTTGTTATGCGGCTGTTGGCAGTGGATTTATATCGCCTCCACAATGAAGGTCACCACGTATTCCTCCGGCTGTATGGATTGCCCTGCCACCGGATAGGGCGTAACTTCCGACAAGCGGTAAATGTACCCGCCCATACTTTTGCTGGCCAGCTCCGGCTTGCCCTCCCGAAGGGTCAGGTCAAGCGTTTGCCGGTCGCCGTTGCCAAGTGCCAGTTGCACAACCGCCTGCCCTTCCCACACACAATTGGTGTATTCCGGGCAGCGGGAGTCTTCCTTGACCGCAATTAATTGAATAGGGGTATCCTGGCATTCCACAGTGCCCCCAATTTGCAGCTTGATGGGTTCGCCCATTGGGCAGCCCGTCAGATCGTCGCTGCATTTGGCAGCTGCCAGCGCTATAGCCAGCAGTGGCAATAGGTATTTGATTTTCATGCTTCCTGTTTTCAAAAATTAACGATTGGCATAAGCCCTGAAGTACAGGCACTCGTCAATTATCTGCTGATAAAAATCTGTGCCGGCATAGTTCTGTACCAATAACTCAAAGTTCTCAAAGCTCTGCACGGCATCCGGCCGCCAGCGGTTGACGTAGTACTCGTTGCGCTCGCACTTGGCCGCCATAAAGGTAGCCTTGGCAGCTAACTCAAGGCTATCGGTAGCCAACCGTGCCCTTTCAAAGTAAAGCCGCGCTCTGGAACAGTCAAAATTTTCCTGATTACCGTACGGAAAAATCGGATGAGGGGTCACATTATCGCCATCCCGGAGGTAAGCGGTTTCCAGGCTCGCTCCGCTGCGGTAAAAATCCATGGCCTTCCAGGCTTGCCCAAAGTAGGACATATTATAAAGCGCCAAACCGATCTCATAGTTCAGTACACCTACATTACCAGTGCCTGCTTTGGCTTCATATTCTTTGGTCAGCAGCTCTTCGATGAGCTCTCCTTTGTTGTATAACGGGACGTTGGACGGCAGCGGGCACCGTATGCAATCCCGGATACGTTCCACAAAGGGGTTGTAGAGCCCGTAATTGTCCCAGTCTACCCGCTCCATGCGCTTGAGGGTCTCAATAGCTGCCTCAAATTTGTACTCTGACATCAGGTAGCTGGCCTTAATATTCAGGAGCATTTGCTGAATGGTACTGTCGCCATCGGCAATGATTTGTTCTTCCAGTTTGGAGGGGTTGGCTTTTCGGGTGACAGCCAACAGGTTTTCGATCAACTCAGGCTTGATATTGGGCTTCAGGTGCTGAGGCGGGTGCTGCATCAGGAAGGCCTTGCCGGGCTGCCCGTTCTCTTCGTATAATTCAGTGAGGCGGTCGCGGAAGAAGTCCTTGAAGTCTTCAAAGACCTCATAGGCTTCATTGGTCTCCTGCAAGCCTACAATTTTGTTCTCAATTTCGTGATTGATATCGTCGAGCGCGTTGATGTACAGGGCCAGCTCAAAGGCATCAAGCTGCTGCTGCAGAATGGGCGGCAGGTCCATGTCCCGGGCTTCGTAAAAGGACTTACGGGCATCGTAAAAACTGCCGGATAGCATGGAGAGGTAGCCTTGTGCGATTTTCCAAAGCCCGGGCCTGGTGATCACGCCTTCTTTGAGCACCTGCGTCACGAATTGCTCCAACCGGATAATCCGCTGACCCGCATCGGCAACCGGAACGCCATAGTAAAACTTGTTCTGCCGCCGCTGATTGTTGAAGGACAGCCCGAGCAGGTTGCGCTCCAGTTTCAGCATCTCCTGTATGAGAAACATCGGTAGATAGGGGCTGTCGGGATCGCGCTGATAGATTTCCTTCATTTCCACCTGCAGCTTGCTGTTCGGGAAGCTGGCGCGGATGGCAAAAAGGGTGGCCTCTTCTTCGGGCGTCTTGCATTTCGCCAGAATAGCCGCCCATTCCTCGTCGTTTTTTACCGAGAAGCTGCGGTAGGCAGATTCGCGTTTGCTGGGGCATCGGTCGAACAAGCGGGAATAAATGTACGCCGCCTCCACGCGCTGTCCCAGAGCGAGCAGTGCGCCCGCCCGGTGGCCTTCTATCCAGTCCTCGATGATACTGGGATCATTATCGATTTTGGGCATCAGGTCATCGTAGAGGGACAGGACTTTTTCGTATTGCTTGCTGTAGTGGGCCAGGCGGATAACCTGATAGGCGTACCGGAGGCGGATGTAATGGGACTTGGTTTGCAGGAGTTGATCCACCCCATAGGTAATCCAGTCGTCCATCTCCTGGTAACGCAGCTGTGGATTTTCCCAAGGGCTGCGGCGGGTGGCGTAGTACTCACAATTTTTGGCGAAAGCCAGGTAGGTGACTGTCTCCTCGCACTGATGGCTTTTGAGGTATTTGGCGAAAGCGTTGTTGGTCAGCTTGTAGGGCAATGGCGCCCGCTTGCTTTTTACGGCCGTGACCAGGCTTTCGAAATCCGAGCGGGAAGATTGGTAGATCACATCGCCAATATCCTGCACGGTATGCAAGTCACAAAAGCGCTCCTGCCATTCTTCAAGATTCCCTTTGACTTGCGGATCGCCCTGCTGACGGGCGTAGTCCTCCAGTTCCTTAAGGCTGACAAACAGGCGGGCCCCTGGCACTGCGGGGCTGATGAGGTTGGTGTTGATGAAACTATACCCCTGAAAAGGCGGCCGGTTGTCGCTGCATCCTTGCCCATTGAGTAAATCCAATGGGCTCAAAACCACCAGGAAGATAACAAACGTAAGCTTACGCATACTGAATATTTCGTGAAGGACCTGACCGGGCTGGCACTGTACATGCCACTACCCATTAACAAGAAATGAAAAAAATGCTTACATTAATCCAATATCCTTCGTAAAACTATGCTTACCGATCCACTTTACAATTATTCCATTACACTACTGGTTATCCTGATTACCGGAGGGACAGCGCTGCTGCTCTCCCGGCAGCGCATTCAGGCCTACCGGGCCAGCCGGTTGCTGACCCTATTATTGCTTAGTGTCCTGTTGCAGGCGGTTCTGCCCCTGGTCAAAGCCCCTATTGCCCAATCGTTAATGGATGGGCTGCTCCTGGCTATTGCCCCGCTTTTCCTGTTGCACCTGCGCAGCCTGCTTGGGGACTGGCTCAGCAAAGGTCGGGATGGCTATCACTTCACGGCTTTCGCGGTTTGGAGTGTCGTGAGCCTTTTCCCTGCCCAGGGGGCTGTCCATCAAACCTCCTGGTATGCGCTGTTTCCGGAGCTCTTTATGCTCACCTACCTGGGGGGTAGCTACCTGTATCTGCAAGGCCGGGTCGAAAGCCTGGTTCAAATTCGAAGCCGTATCCCGATGGGCAAAATCCGCTGGGCAAAAATATCACTGATCCTTCTGGGGCTTTTCGCCTTATGCAGGGCGGCAGCAGATGTACTGACCATTCAGGCGGCTGCAGAAAGCCACCCCCTGTTCTTTGCTTTGGCACAAGGCATGACCGTGCTCGTTGCCATAGGGCTTGCCGGGATTGGGCTGACCCTGGAGCGGCCGGTGGTCCCGGTAGACCTTCAGGAGGAAGCGTTCCTCTTGCTTATTGCAGACCGCAGCGATCCGGAACCTGAAGACATTCGCGAGAATGCCACGCTTTTCAAGACGCTAGACGCCACCATGCAGTCGGAGAAATACTTTTTTGATGACGATCTGCGACTGAATCAGCTGGCCGAACTGATGCACCAACCGCCCCTGGCTATTTCCCGGGCGATCCACCACGTAGGCGGACAAACCTTCTTCGACTACGTCAACGGCTACCGGGCACTAAGCGCACAGGTACTCATTGATGATCCGGAAAAGCAGCTTACCCTGGATGAGGTACACAGAGCCAGCAATATTGAATCCCGCATGGTCTTCAATACCACCTTTAAACGGCTGACCGGGTCGGCGCCCACCGCTTACTACAAGCTCAATAATGGCGCAACAGACTAGGAAATCAGCGACGGCAGCTTCATTGCCAGCCCCATATCGCCTTTGATTTTCACTTTACCGGTCATTACGGCAGACATAGCGTTGATATCTCCCTTTCGGATCCCGTCAAGCGTCTCAATGCTGGTGGTAATCACGCAATCGGCGGCTTTGTCTTCATTCGTCACCTGGGCTTGTTCGCCGGTCAGGTCGATGTGGACGATGCCCTGGTCAAAGACAAACTTAATGGATTTGCCCAGGCTGGGCGCTTTGGCAGCTGTTTTGCTGAACTGTTCTGTAATGGTTTCTAGTGTCATAACCTGATTTTGGAGGCAATATAGTGAATTCATTTGTGGAAAAGCGCCACACAGTCTTCCTGCAGCACACCGCCTTCCACCTTAATGTCATACCAGGCTTTTTCTGCAATCTCCCGGCAGTAGATTTTCACCTGATGGCCGTGGGCAGCGGCATCATCGATGGTGGCGCCGAAGTAGATCTTAGAGACTCCCGCCCAAACCGCCGCCATGGCACACATGGGGCAGGGCTCGCAGGTAGAGAACAGGATGCTGCCGGTGGTTGAGATGCCCAGCTTCCGTGCCTGCCGGATAGCGTTGACTTCTGCATGAGCGGTTGGGTCGGCATCGGCTTTGACGCTATTAGCGACGATGACTTTTCCACCGGTTTCAGGCTGTAGGAGCACTGCACCGTATGGAGTACCTGCTGACTCAGCTTTCTGAATAGCAGCCTGCATGTAGTAAGCCTTAAGGTCTTTCATTACTTCATATGTTTTGCCAGGAAGCCCAGCATAGCTTTGTAAAACTCAAATCGGTTTTCCTCATTGGAGAAGCCATGCCCTTCGTTGTACTTCACCATATAGGGCACGTCGATCCCCCGCTCCCGCAGGGATTGGACGATCTGGTCCGATTCATCAATATTTACGCGGGGATCATTAGCCCCCTGCACCACGAAGAGCGGGGTTTTGATCTGATCGATATGAAAGACCGGGGAGCCGGCATGCAGGCGGTCTTTGTCTTCTTCGGGATGGCCCACCATTTCGTACAGCATATCCAGGTAAGGCTTCCAGTAGGGCGGGATGGTCTCCATAAAGGTGAAGAGGTTCGAAACCCCTACGTAGTCTACCGCACAGGCGTAGAGGCCCGGCGTAAAAGCAATACCAGCCAAGGTAGCGTAGCCCCCATAGCTCGCTCCGTAAATGGCCACGCGTTTGGGGTCCGCCACACCAGAATCGATCAGCCACTTTACCCCATCGGTAATGTCATTTTGCATATCGTGACCCCACTGCTTGAAGCCCTTCATCCAGAAAGCCTTGCCATATCCGGTACTGCCACGGTAGTTGGGTTGAAAAACCGCATATCCCCGGCTGGCCAGCAGCTGCACCTCCGGGTTGTACCCCCAGCTGTCACGCACCCAGGGCCCGCCATGTGGATTGATGACTACCGGCATTTTCTCCCCTTCCTTATTTTTGGGCACTGTCAGGTAGCCATGTACTTCTTCTCCGTCCCGGGTTTTGTAGGACACCGGCTTCATAGGCGCCATATCTGCCTCATCCAGCCATGGGCTGACCTCCGTTATCTTCCGGATGCTGTCCTGCTGCAAATCGTAAAAGTAGTAAGCGCCCAGTGACCGGTCGCTGAAGGTACGGACCATGTATTTGTCTTCCGCCCGGTTGCTGCTTACCGCCACCACTTCGTATCCCGGGAGGAGGCTTTCCATGCGCTTTTGCATTTGCCTGCGCTGCTCGTCAAAAAACTCAATCTGCCGCTTCCAGGTGGTGTACACGGCCCCGAGCAACACTTTACGCTTGCGGGAATACAGCAGGCTTCCAGCGTCTACTTCAGGGTGTGCGAAGACCGGTGGGCCCACTTCTTCTCCCTTTTCAAAGTCAAAACGGATGATCTCGCTGCGGTCCCGGCCAATGTCGCTTACACAATAGACCACGTGGCCATCATCAAAGTCAAAGAACAACGGGCTGAGGCTTTCTTTGAAATTGGTTTTTACAACCGTGCGAAAAGGCTGGTCTTCAGCAGCCCGGTACATGATATGCTGGTTGACACCATTGAGGGTTTTGATGGCGATGCGCAGCCGGCCGGCGTGGTCTGTCATCCAACCGGTAATGGGCTCCTCCGGGTTGTCGTTAGGCGCCAGGCGCTGATAGGCTCCGGTTTGGACATTGAGCCGGTAGGGCTCAAACAGCATAGGATTTTCCTTATTCATACCGATAATCAGCTCATCTTCCTGGTCTTCCAGATCGTCGATGAACTCGATTTTCACATTCTGAAAAGGCGTCAGGTCCCGGGGATTGCCCCCGTCCCGGTCTACGGCAAAGAGCTGAAAGTTCTCATCCCCGCCGCTATCCTTGACATAAACGATGCGGTTATTATTGGCCCAGAAAAAGCCGCCAATATCGCGTTCTGTTTCTTGAGTAATCCGTACCGGTTCGCCGCCCTCTGCCGGGCAGACGAAGACATTTTGCCGTCGTTCGTAAGGGCCGGCATAGGCCAGATAGTCTCCGTTGGGGGACAACTGAAACCCTGTTTGCTCAGGGTTGCGGAAGAAGTCTTCGACCGAATATTTATAATCGCCTTCCTCTCTTCCAATCAGGCGTAGCAGATCCTCAGCCGAGCTGGGCAATGAAGGGTTGCCCGGCAGTTCGTGTTCTTGTTCGAGGTTTGACATAGGTATACAGGGGTAGATTCCTCACAAAGGTAAGAAAAGGTAGCAGAGCGCTGGAAGACGGCAATAAAATCTACTGAACCGGAAGGCTATTCCCGGTCCGGGTACCGCGCCTTCATGTAGGCCACCGATTCCGATATTAATGCTCTGAGAACCAGGGGGTCTATATCCGAAAGGCGTTTGACATACAGGCAGGATTTGCCGGTTTTATATTTACCCAGCTTTTCCATTAAACTTTCGTACCGGCTAAAACCCGACATGATATAGATGGAAAACTGCCGTTTGCGAGGCGAAAAACCGGTGAGGAAAGAAAAGCCCTCGTGCCCGCTGTCGTAGCGGTAGTGGTAACGGCCAAAGCCAATGAGGCTGTTGCCCCACATCACTGCTGCTTCACCGGTAACTTCCTCCATTATTTGAAGTAGCTCGTAACTGTCCGCTCTTTTCTGTTCGTCTTCCAACTGATCCAGGTACTCCTGTACGCTCTGATCCGTTGGCAGGGTTTTTTGTTGTGCCATTCAGGTGATTTTATCCAAAAAATACAGAAAAGGTTAAGAATATGCCCTCTGAATGCGTATAAATTTATTTTTTGTCAAAACCAGCCTTGCCATTATGTGTTATTGTTCGTAGAATAGGTCTAAATAAAGAAAATTACAATGAGCAATCCCGTTACCAAAAGCCCTGTAATGCTATATACCGAGCAGACCCCAAACCCGGAGTCGCTCAAATTCGTGACCAACCGGATGATTTACAAAGGCACTGCCGACTTCCGGGAGGAAGAACTCGCCAAGGAATGGTCTCCACTGGCTACAGAATTGTTTGAGATGCCTTTCGTCAAGGGGGTTTACATCTGCAACAACTTCGTGACCATTACCAAGGAATTCAATTACGACTGGGCAGACATCATGCTTAAAGTCAAAGAGTACCTCAAAGGCTATATTGGGGATGAAAAGCCCATTATCAAGGACGGCTTTGAAGACGCAATGGCTAAGATCGAGGAAGAGCGTGGCGCCAGCTATGACTACACCGAAAACGAGGCTGAGATCGTGAAGAAGATCAAAGATTTGATCGATACGCACGTAAAACCTGCCGTAGAAATGGATGGCGGTAATATCGAATTCAAATCCTGGGATCAGGGCAAGGTTACCTTGGTGATGCAGGGTGCCTGCAGTGGCTGCCCGTCTTCTACCGTAACTCTCAAGCAGGGTATTGAAGGTATGCTGCAGCGTATGATCCCTGAAGTAAAGGAAGTGGTGGCAGAAATGGGCTAAGCCCTTGCTCAGGTACAGCTTCTACTGTAAAAGCGCCCCTATGGATAGGTTTCCACAGAGGCGCTTTTGCTTTTGCCGGAACGTTAATGGAATTACAAACTAAATCCTACGGATACCTGTATGTTTAGGTTCCGGTCGTTATCGTCCCGGGTGACAAACTCATTTGTATCGTTGAGCATCTGCCATGAAATATCCCGACTGGCATTCGTAATATCGCTAATACCATAGTTTAGGCGCAGTCCCAGAAAAAGCCCGCGGTTGATGTAATAGGATACACCACCAACCAACCCCAGGTCTAAGGTTTTGTAAAGGTTTTCATCCGACTCGGCTTCCTGGTAATACGCCCCGAGCGTCTGAGGTATTTCTACCGGCTGATTATCAATATCCCGCCTAAAAACAGCAGTATTTTCTCCTTGCCGGAAAGGCTCATCAAAGTAATTATAGTCAAGGACCAGCAAAAAAGGCACAATAGGGTCGCCCTGCGATGAAGCGCCCGCGAAACGGGTTTCTCCTGAAGCCCGGGATGCTACCAGAAACCCAAGGCTCATGCCAGCACTGATTTCAAATTTATTGAAGCGTGCCACGCCCATCACAGGGATATCAATGTAGGAATTGGTGACTTCAAGGGAAATTTCACGGTTACCAGTGGATACAAATGACTCGCTACCATTAGTTGGCGTGAATATCCAATACGAATTTCCATTATAATTGTACACTCCTCCTTTTTGGGAGTAGAGCAATTCTGCCCGCAAACCGAAAATGTCTGTAAATTGAAGCGTCCCCATAGCCCCCACATGAAAACCATTGGAATACTCAAAAACCTCCAGTTCGGTCCCATCCGCGTTCCTATCCAGCGGACCATTGAAAGTTGTAAAATTGAGCCCTGCCCGAAAGCCACCTGAAAATTCCTGAGCTTTCAACAAAATGGTACTCAACAGCGCTAACACAAAAACTAAGCTAAAGCGAAGCATATCTTTCCAATTTGATGGGCACCGTTTGCAGCGATTAAGGCAAACTACCTGTATCCGCCAATCCCGGCTCGCCCTAATTAACGAATCAGCTCTCCTAAACTAAGAAATGCTACGTTAGCATCTCTATACAGCCTGACGGGAATAGCGCCACGCCAGGCCATTTCTCTTTAGGGTTTTGCGGTTTTCAATACAGTTTAGAGATTTTCAATTGTTTATGAAACCCCACAAAACCTCAAACGGCCTAACTTATTTTATTCCCGTTTCTAAGACCTTTTCCAGCCATATTCGGTTGGTTAGCGGGTCTGCTCTTTTTTCAACAGCTGTAACATAAAAGCCATTGTTCAGGGCAAATATAAGCATCGGCTTTAGGTAGTTGCGGGTTTTAAAGCGGATATGCCTGTATCCATACGCTTTTGCCCAGTTTTCCTGCTCCTGTGCCAGTGCCTGAGCAACACCTTGCCTCCGGTACCTGGGATGCACACCGCCCATCCACGAGTAAAAAGCTCCTTCGCGCTCATAGCCGGCCTTAAAGCCAGCGACATCGCCGCCCGACTTTGCCAACAGCAGCAAATGAGGCACACCAGACAACCGCTTTTCATATTCAGCAGCCGGATAAGGGTTTTTTAATTCCGGGATTTGCCTAGAACACGCTACAGCTTCTTCAACAGTGCAGCTTATGATTTGCAACATTACTATAAATTGTACGTCGCGATAACAGGGCAGTGGTCTGAGTGCACGGCATCTGTCATTTGATAGCAGGCCTCAAGCCTGGAAGCGAAGGCATTGCTTACGGAATGATAGTCCAGCCGCCAGCCTTTGTTATTGGCGCGGGCGTTAGCACGGTATGTCCACCAGCTGTATTCTTCTTTACCGGGGTTCAAATGGCGGAATGCATCTACAAATCCACTCTCCAACCATTTATCCATCCAGGCCCGCTCCTCAGGCAGGAAGCCGGAAGTCTTTTTATTACGTACCGGGTCGTGAATATCTGATTCATTGTGCGCAATATTGTAATCGCCTACAATGACCAGGTTGGGCCTCTCTTTGCGCAACTCCTGCACCCACTTAAAAAAGTCATCGAGGAACTCCATTTTGAAAGCCTGCCGGACATCCCCGGTAGTGCCTGAAGGGAAGTAGCAGTTCAGTAAGGTCAGCTCCCCAAAGTCAGTCCGCAGAATCCGGCCTTCCGCATCGTACTTCTCGATTCCACATCCTTCTGATACCAAATCAGCCGGGCGCCTGCTCAAGGTCGCTACTCCGCTATACCCTTTTTTTTCAGCCGAATGCCAGTAGGCATGACTAAAACCTATTTCCCGAAGTTGGGCCTCTTCCTTTTTCACCTGATCAGGTTGCGCCTTGGTCTCCTGAAGACAGAGCACCTCAACCGGATGTTCAGCAAACCAGTCGGCCATACCTTTACGCATCGCAGCTCTGATGCCATTTACATTATAGGAAGCAATTGTTACAGACATATTGGATCATTTAGCGCAAATATAAAAATTGGCACTGTTTTTGGTCTTTTTTAGCCTAATTCGATCAGGCTTTCTCTATTCACAACAATACACCTGCCCTTTTTTAATTTTTTTTCTCGTTTTACGCAAAAAAAAACGGCACAGAAAAATACAAAAAACTGCCCCACAAACAACGATAAATCACTGATAAACAACGAAATAAAAAAATACAAACTCTTCTTAAACACACAGTAACCACACAGAATGTACTTACAATGCCTGTAGTTATGTAGCACCTTTGTATTGTCAGCAGGGAAAAACAGATACAGAGGACGATTGAAAAAGAAGCTGACGAACCCTGTCACAAGCGACAGGAAAAAGGTTGAATCCCACGAATGCAATTATAATCTCATGAAGATTTTGAGACATCAAAGGATGTTTCAATTTGGTATGTAGATAGCCTCTCAAAGCTCTTTTGGAAACCGGTCCCTCACAGGATCGGTTTTTCTTTTTCTCCTACATTCTACGTGTCTTTTCTGCTTTGGTTGCACGCTATCTTAACAAATTTGATTTTTTCTTCATGTTTTCTGGCTACTTTCCGATAATCGCTACCTCTGTTCGCCGATTCCGGGCGTGCATACTTTCCGTACAAGGCACGCTTCCACCAGTCCCGTCACAATCGCAGTCCACCACCGGATTAAGCTCGCCGTAACCAAGTGCCAGAATTCTGTCTCTTTTGATACCTAGCTGCACCAAAAAATCACGAGCCGCTTCTGCCCGCCTGAGCGAAAGTTTTCGGTTGTACTCTTCTCCACCAACACAGTCCGTATACGCCCTTAGCTCGACCCTCATCCCAGGGTTTTCCCTCATCAGTTTAGCCAGATGCCGCAGGTCTGCTGCAGCTTCCTCCAGGATTTCTGCCGAGGCAAACTCAAATTGCAGATTATCCAGTAAAAACCGGCTGCCCACCTCAACCGCGCTTCGGTCGCCAAGACTTGGTGCCGGGGTATCTTCATAAGAGCCTGATTGAGGGAAGCCGCCACTCCGGGGGACAACCGGCAATGGCTTAAGCGCGAGGGAGGCGCCAAGCGAGCGGTTACCACGGCGGTTAACGGTTTGCACATAAGTGGTGTCGTTCTCAAAACCTACAAGGCTACCCACTATTATAAAACGAAAACCATCAGGCAGGCAATACTTAAAAACGCCTCTCTCATCCGAACTGATTGTTACCCGCCGCTGCTCCTCCTGATTGAAAATCAGAATAGTCGCTCCTGCAATCGGAGCTCTTGTCTCTACATTTTTCACCTCCCCTTCCAGGGTGATACAGTCATCTCTTTTCAAGGGTATGCCTACCGGCCTGTTAAACCGGTTGTCCGATGGCATGTAGTATTCTTCTGCTGCGAAAAACCCCCGCTTCTCCACCTTAATCCTGTACTCTTTGGACACATCAAGCATGATGTAGGCTTTACCTTCGCTGTTGGTCACTTCATCCGGTTCCTCCAGGTCTTCACTCCGCTGATCAATCTGAGCCTGCCCGTCTCTGCCCATACCTATACTTGCGCGAGGCAAACGCAAGTACTGAATGTTCCCAGTGCTGCCGATTACCCGCTCATAAATTTTTATTTCTGCCCCGGATACAGGGCGGCGCCCTTCTTCTGTAAACACGTCAATCGTAGTTGTTTTGAAGTCGGGAAAGACCACTCCCTGAATGCCTTCGGGAGCATCGAAGCTATAAATATCATCTCTACCCACTCCGCCTTCACGATTAGAAGAAAAATACCCGCTTTTGCCTTCTTCATCCAGAATCAGGCCAAAGTCATCCGCATCTGTATTAAAGGGCTCTCCCAGGTTGACGACTTCTGCCCAGGAACCATCGCCTTTGCCTTCAACCATATAAAGATCATAGCCTCCATAGCCCTTCTTGTAGCCATCTGAGGTAAAAAAAAGTGTCCCGGACTGATGTAAAAAAGGGAAAAACTCGTGCCCGGGCGTGTTAATCCGTCCTCCCAGGTTCATTGGAGGCGACCATCCCCCGTCCATTTTAAGAGACACATAGAGGTCATACCCCCCCTTGCCTCCCGGCCGGTTGGAGGAAAAGATCATAAAAGTGCCGTCATGCGACAGTGTGGGGTGCATGCAGTTATAGGTATCGCTGTTGAATGGAAGGGGCCTGATCTGCTCCCAGTCCAGAAACCCGAAAGTTGCTTCGTATATCTTCATCCGGATTTTGCCATCAGCCGCTACGGGCTCAACCCCATTTGTAGTGTTGTTGCGTGTAAAGTAAACCTTGTTGGCCTTCAAATCAAACGTAGACTGCCCTTCGTGTTGCGCGGAATTGAGGTTGATGGAAAAAGGCTTTGGAGAACGAAGGCTACCGTTTGGGCCGATAGGCGCAAAGTAGAAATCAAAGAAGGATTCGCCGGTAGCGGGGTCTTTAGGGCCGGCGTGGCGGGCAGAACAAAATACCAGCGTATCTCCATAAAAGGAAGGTGAGAAGTCCGACGCTGTGGAATTGATAGCAGTCTCGTTGTAAATACTAACCCTTTGGTTAGGTTGTGCAACCGAGCGCAGATTTACAGTTGCGGGGTCCTGAGCCTGCATACCAAATGCAAAGCCAAGCAGCAATAGAGGCAGATAGAATCTCATATAGGGCGTCTTGTTGTGAAGGAACGCCTGGAGACGTTCCTAAATACCATTGTCCAGCAAGGTATCAGGTTTTCTCATCATATAATCAGAGACACCAAATAGTGCACCCGTCCAAAGGGCAGTGCCAATGATTCAAAGATTACCACAAGTTAGCTATTATCCACCATAAAGTAAACCTTCTGCCACAATCCTTAAAGAGCGCCCGGGCTTAACAAAGCTCTAGTGGCTCAAGTCCTAAATCCTTGACACCTAGTAAAAACGCTTGTTACTGCCATTGCTGTTAAAAAAGCGCGGGTTATCATAGGTGGCGCCTTTCCCGCTTTTGCCACCGAAAAAGTGGTGGATGAAAAGCTCCGCACTGCCATCGTTATAGTCCTGCAGGTCAGAAAGGGTGAAGTCATAGGAGGCTCCAACCATCCACTTGTCCCCGATCCGGGTGGAAAAAAGGCCAGACACAGATTCCCCAATGCTGTTTTCTTTATTGCCTCCCGTCCGGTAGGATGCCCCTGCGGTAAACTGCTCGAAAAACGTGAAAGAAAGGTTGATATCGGCATCGAAAGGTGCTCCCTCCACATATTTCAACAGGAAATTGGGCTGCATAACGATATCATTATCCATCAGGCGCACATTGAAGCCCGTCATTAAATACCAGTGCCGGTCTTCCTTGGAGATCGTACCCTCGTCATCTGACAGGTCAATGCTCGACTGCAGAAAGCGGGGTATGGAGAAGCCAACGTAAAAATCGTTGCTATTGTAGTAAATCCCTCCTCCGAAATTAGGTGTTACCCGGCTCTGAAACCCTGTCGGGATGGCATTATCGATCTCGACCGGCTGATTGGCCCGAAGCTCGCCAAGGCTTGCTTGTATCAAACGGATAGAAGCAGAAATACCAATGCCGAAGTACCCATTCCCTAAACGGAAACGGTAGGCGTAGTCGCCCTCCAGGGTGTAGCGGTCCATGATACCAATACTACTGCGCACGAGACTGCCCCCGATACCCACTTTGGCATTGAGCGCAGAATTGAAGGTGATTAATTGCGCTTCCGGAGCACCCTCTATTCCAATCCACTGCTGCCGGGCCATTGCAGTGAGGCGGGAGCTGCCAGTCGATCCCGCATAAGCTGGATTGAAGGCCAGCTTATTGTGCATAAACTGGGTAAAATGGTCTTCTTGCTGCGCCTCTGCCATAACAGCAAGCAGCAGGAAAAATATAGTGGTCAGGTAGTAGTTTTTCATAAATACTTATTTGGGATTTTGCCCCGGCATAGCCGGGGCAAAAAGATTCCTTATTTAAATTATTTCTGAAGCAGAAGATACCCGGTAATAGGCCGGCTCCCATCTCCAAGGTCCAGAATATAGAAGTAGGTGTCCACTGGCAGATCTTCTCCATTAAAGGTGCCGCGCCAGTTGTTTGGATAAGGGCGGGGCGAATTGTATACCTCGTCTCCCCAACGGTTGAAGACAGAAAGCTGACTATTTGGGTAGGCGCCTGTGTCCAGTAAACACGGAATAATGAAGGCTTCATTTACCCCGTCACCATTTGGCGTAAAAATATTCGGGGGCTCGCAGTCTACCCCTTCGCCAACGGTGAGCCGTAAGACAGCATCAGCACAGGCACATCCTTCGCGGCAAACCTGATAAACCAACTCGTCCGTTCCGGCAAAATCGGGGTCGGGCGTATAGGCAATCCGGTTATCTGCCGTTACCCTCGCACGCCCGTTGAACGGCTCCATAATCACTTCCAGGGTGCTCCCTTCCGGCACAGCGTCATTAGCCAGCACATCCACAATCGTTTCCACAGCAAATTCAATGGTCCGATCGTCATTTTGCACTACTGGCGGCAGCTGGTAATCAATAATCAGGGTATCCCTGGAGCTATCGCCGCACAATCCTCCGTCCAGCGTCCAGATGGCCAGGTTATCGCCCACTGTGAGGTTGGCCACCTCTGTGTCAGTATTGTTCCGGTTGGAAAACACCAGCTGCTCATCCGGTGAGCTCCACCTTCCGGAGCTGCCATCCGCCGGCTCTCCCGCCGCCAGCATCGCCACGCCGTTTTCCTCGCAGACAATCACATCAAATCCGGCAAACGGGTTATTATCAGCCAGGGTAATGAGGACTCCTGTGCTGTCCATTCCGCATTCGCTGACCACCGTCCAGGTAAAGGCATAAGTATTGCCGGGCAGTAATCCTGGCCCGGAAATTCCGGTACCTGGATCTTCCGGGTTATCAATTTCCACATTGAAGTCGGCCTGTACGGCAGACTGTGACCAGTTGCCTTCTCCTGCCTGCGGGTTGGCAGCATTTAGGAAGATTGGATCACCAGGACAAAGCAAAGTATCCATACCTGCCTCGGCCGGCTCAGGAACGTTTACCTGGATTTGCAGCGTGTCCGAGCTAAAGCTTTTACAGCCTCCGTTGGACAATACCCAGACCAGTTGCCGGATACCTTCCTCTTCAAAGCCCGAAACATTTGTGGTAGCACTCCCGGGGCTTTCAATGACAAGTGCCCCTCCATTAGCATTGAGCTCCAGCCAGGTGCCTATGCTTTGCGATACCGGCGTAGCGGAAACAAGCAGATCTGCTCCCGCGCAGGTGAAAGTGTCCTGCCCAACCATGGCCATCTCATCCGGTATGGTATCCAATGCAACCAATAGAGAAGGCGACGGGTCAGAGATGCAATCGCCGGTTTGCACTTCTGCCTCCAGCGTAAGCGAACCTTCGAAACCTGAGAAATCAGTTATCAGCAAATTGGGCGTGACCGTAGTATCTAATGGCACCCCGGCATTATACCACAGGTACTGAATGCCTCCACCCGATTGTCCATTGGGAATGGAGACAGTTAGAGTGGCGCCCGGTTCATCCACGCATATGGGCCCATTGCTAATGAGATTGGCAGGAGCCGGTAGCGTTTCGTTGATGACCACCGTAACCGTATCTGGTTCAGACTGGCAACCGTCACGCTGAGCGGTTACCACAAAGGCTCCGGTATGAAGGTCCGGATTGGCAGAAGGAATAATAATATTCGGCCCACTTGGCGTAGTGCCCATCGGAGTCTGCCAGGTATAGGTAGACCCAGCCGGCCCATTTGCAAAAAGCTGCAACTGCGCACCGCCGCAAACAGGGCTGTTACTGGAAGCCTCCACCGTTGGATTGGCATTCACCTGAATGGTACGAACGGGAGAAGGAACAGAGGGACAACCATCTTCAATGAGGGACACCTGATAGCTTCCCGCATCATTCGTAGTGAGATTAGATATCGTTATACTGTTATCCGGCCCTGTGTTTACTGGCCCGGACGGGGTATTCCAGATATAGGTTGCATTGGTCACCATTGGCGTGGTGAGGGTCAGTTCCTCGCCTTCACAAAAGGAATACGTAGCGGAAGGGTTAGTAGGGGTCGGGGCTCGCGGGGGGGCATCCTTCACCTGCAGCGTCGTACTTACCGGCAGTGAAGGGCAGCCTTCCTCTGTAAATACGACAAGAGAATAACTGCCTCCATTTAAAGCCTCCGTTACATTCTCGATAACAGCGACCTCGTCAGAAGAGTTATAGCCCGGACCTGTCCAGAGAAAATCATAGGTTCCATCATTGACAGGAAAAACGGTAGCCTGAAGCGTTACATCCGTTGCCCCATACAAACATTCAGGAGCGCTGTTACTAACACCGATGATATCAATAGCTTCGATGACCTCAACACTGACAGAAGCCGTATCGCTACATCCCTGTTCGGTAGTGACCGTGAGGGTATAGGTGCCGGAGCGTAAAGGCCCAACTTGATTGATTGTCGGATTTTGCACCACTGAAAAATAGCCGTTAGGCCCATTCCAGGTGTAGCTCGCTGCGGATAAGTTTGGGGTACCAAAGAGTTGCAGAACACTTCTTTCACAAAGTGGATCTTCAGGAGAAATACTCGTGGCTGCCATAGCATTAGGCCGTTCGTTCACTACCACACTCGCGGGCGGAGAAACATCAGAAACACACGAAAACTGAACGCCACGTACTGTCCAGTTTCCATTATGCGTCTCATTGGCATTGTCAAGAATGAGTGTATTTGTAGTAGTCGTAATCTGGTTCAGGTCTGGCCCGGTCCAGATATACGAAGCTGCGCCTGAAGGCTCTGCCTGAAGAGTTATCTTTTCTCCTTCGCAGAAAGGGTTGGTGAGTACGGCAATTTGATAAGGCCCCGGCTTGGGGATCACATTAATAATGGATAGCGCCGGCTCGGAAGGGCAGCCATTTCGGAAAACAGTCAGGCTGTAAACCCCTGCATTTTCCTCTTCCAGCGGATTGATCGCCTCCGGATTCTGGTCGGTTGAGAAAAACCCGTCCGGACCGGTCCACTGATAGGTAATGCCCGTCCCGGCCACAGGAGTCCCCAATGAAGCCGAACCACCCTCGCATTCGGTAATAACGGCTGCATTGACGGAGGCAACAGGCCTTGGTGTAAGCAAGACCGGTGCTGCTACCGAAGGCTCTGACTGGCAACCATTGGCTTCAATGATAAGGTAGTAGAACCGGGTCTCAGGTTGCTGTGGATTGTAGGCGGGCAGGGTTAGGCTACCCTGATTCGTGGTAGTTATCAACGTCCCATTGGGGAACTGCCCTTCGTACCAATAATAAGTAGCATTGCTCAGCACAACTGAAGAACTCAGCTCCACCGGGTCATCACCACATTGCTGGGCGTTTGTTTGCAATACCGGGGTAAGAGGCAACCCACTGACGGCCACATTAACCACACCTTCCGCTGTGCAGCCCGATAATCCTTCAATAGTTACCACATAGGCTCCTGAATCATCTTCGTCCACGTTGGGAATAACCGGGTTCTGCTGGGTGGAAATGATATTCCCATCCGGCCCACGCCATACATAAGTATATACTACACCACCTTCTGCTGCGGGTGGATTTGCAAAGAGGTTCAGCGTATCACCGCCGCAAATACCGGAGCTGTAGGTGGGCATTGGCGCCTCCGCCTCAATACGAATCGGACGGGTACAGGTAGAAATATTACCTACCACATCTACAACGGTAAGCGTAGCCATTACTGTAGTGCCGGCCTCATCACAAGTGAATGTATTGGGTGAGAGGAACATCGTATCAATCGAACAGTTGTCGAAACTCCCGGCATCAAACTCTTCCACGCTCACGGTATCCGGCTCAATACCGGATGGATTGATTTCCACAACTGTAGGGTTGCAGAGAGCTACAGGGGGCTCATTGTCAAGGACGTCGACAATGAAGCTACAGGTATCCGGATTCCCGACCTCATCTTGCGCAATATAGTATACCGTTGTTTCACCCACATTAAACTCATGGGTTGGCGACAAGGCCGGCACGGTCATCTGCGTATAGGGGATTTCGGTAGCCCCTTCTGCATAATAAAAAGGCGTCACCGTTTGGTAAACCAGGCTTACGAAAGCATAGCTGAGGCTGTCAGTTTCACCGTCTCCGTCCACCGCCATAGCATCACAGGGGTTGATCCCATCTCCAGGCCCACCCGGCGGTACCGGAATAAAACTCGGCTGAAGCGTAAAGGTTACACTGCCATCACTTGCCCAGGCGTTGAAATCCGCAGCAGGAATACTCACGACGTATTGCCCCGGGTTTGCACAACTGGCAATGCCCTGCGGAGTGACATCTATGGTATCTCCGTTATCGCCAATGATATGGAAGAATGCCCCGGAAGAGCTAAAATCCCCCTGTAAATCAATCAGCAAATTGACATTATCAAAAGCATTGGCGGCCACACCATTAAAAGTATAGGTCTTTGAGTTAGCGATATAATCGTTGAGGTTGGGGTCAAAGGTGTAAGTCAGCCAGGCACTTGCGGTATCGCCGGGCATAGTTTGGCTGTAGGGAGACTCCAGGCCACAGTTGTCCGTGATGTTGTCCGGGAGCGGTAAGGTCACTTCAGCAGAGCAGGTACCCGGCTCCAGTGGCTGAGCAATATCAGAAGGACAGGTCAGTTGTGGAGGCTCCTGATCTTCCACCACCACTTGCTGTACACAACTGTCTATATTGCCCGCACAGTCTGAAATGTAGTATGTGATGGTGTTTTCGCCAATAGGCAAGGTCACCATAGCAGGAGCAATAGGATCGACCAGTACACGAGGGTTGTTATTCGTCCGGTATTCGTAGCGCAGGTCGTTGAGTTCGGCTATCGGGAAGATAAGGTTAGCCTGTACAGTACCGGCGGGGTTGCAAAGCGCATTAATCGCAAAGCTACCGGGCTGTGTGGTTGGAATATTAGGCTCCAGGCGAATTTCGATCACGCCATCCACTGCCCAAAGGTCCAATAGCGGTTTAGGCACACTGAGCAGCGTGTCCGCATTTCCACATTGTACCATCGCCCTTCCGGTACGGCCAATGGGCGTACCATCTTCACCAATAACGTTAAAGTACTCTGTGGTCCCTTCTGCATCCACATTCTGGAGCTGCAAGCTGAGCTGCCCCCCGGCTTGTGCATTGATGGGCAGTGGCTGGCTTACTGGGAACGATAAGACAATAGGGTTGACGGGCACGCTCGCCTCCTGTCCCGGGGAAGCATTGGAAGTGATCGTTGCATTATCAAATAGATTTACCACAGAGGATGAGCTGGCACACTCCTCCTGAATAAAGGGTACTTCTAAAGTATAATTGGCAGAGCACTGCCCAAAATTGGTCCCAATCACTTCATCTTCCGGACACTCCACAAATGTAGGCGCCGTATTATCAATCACTATAAATGTTGCCTGCTCCAGGGTGGAGTTTCCGCACCCATCATCAACAACAAAATCCACGACCTGCATCAGCAGGGTGTCGCTGCCGGAAGGGCAAATAATATTAGGCGTGCTGCTAACCGTTTGATTCGTTCCGGCTTCAAAAGTATTCCAGGTCAGGCTATCCACCGGTGTACAGGCATCGCCTGCCTGAGCGCCACCGTAGCTTTCCAGCCAGTTGCTGTAGAGGGTTTCAATATCCGTACCCGCCATACAGGTGACCGTCAGGTCTGAGGGCGCCGACAAAAAGACCGGCGCAATGGTATCAATGACGGTAACCTGCTGAACCTGAATACTGTCATTCCCGCACTCGTCTGTTACCCGCCAGACACGCTCCAGCACATAGTCATTTTCACAACTACCTGCAATGAACGTTTCTGAAAGCAGCTCTGTAGTCAGTTCGTTGAGTCCAGAGCAATTATCTGCTTGCATTGTGGGCTCCCCGGTAATGGAAAAATCATCTTCGTCCCCGCAGTTCACAGTCGTATCTGCCGGCACAAGAAAGGAAGGCGCGATAGTATCTCTGACAGTAATCAGCTGATTAACAGAAGAAGAAATGCCACACACATCTTCCACCACCCATTGCCTCTCGATAAAGTAGCTATTGTCGCAATTTCCAGGTGCTGTTTCGTCAGAGAAAGTAACGGTAATCGGCCCTCCACAGGCATCCACCGTATCTGTTACAGTACCTGTAATACTAAGGTCAAGAGGGTCTGCATCGCAGGAAATGGTGATGTCTGGCGGACGGGTGAAATCAGGGGCTGAGAAATCACGTACCCGGATGACCTGAACGGCGGAAGTGAAGTTGCCACAGGAATCCGTAACAAACCAGCTACGGCGGATATCCAAATCATGCTCCGGGCAGGCCTGTGGCCCGGGGATGGTATCCTGCTGGAAACCTACGGTGAGGTTGTCCCGGCAATTGTCCATAGCGGTGACCATGGAAGGCGGATTGTTCATCAGGTACTGCTGTATGGTGTCGCAGCTCACTTGTATAGTGTCTGGTACATTTTGCAGTACGGGGGCTATGGTATCTATAGTGGTGAAGGACGCTTCGTAGTTGCGAATATTCCCACAAAAGTCCTCAATCGTAAAAGTCACTTCAAGTGTATCACAGGGGCCTGGCACATAAGAAGATGGTGGCATATTGGTATTCACAGAAAGAATCCCGGTACAATCTTCCAGGTTACTGTTAACGGCAAACAACCGGCTTTGCCTCCAGGAGTCAAAGGTCGGCTCGCCCAATTCGCAGGTAATAACGGTGTCCAGATTGATGGTGAAGTTGGAAATCGGAGGTTCTGTATCCTCTGTGATAATGATCCGTTGGACCGCCTCTGCCTCTGTCATATCGGCGAACGTACCCCGCCAAATGCGGTAAAGGGTATCCGGGCCACCACACACCGAAATGGCATTCAAAAGAGGAGTGCCCGGCAGAATGGTACCGTTGCTTGCCGTACTGTCTACCGGAAGAATGAAGATAGAGTCATTCAGATCCATTGGATTGAACAGCAGGAGGGTGTCCGCCACAGGGATGTTGCAAATACCATCCACTATAGTATCGTTGGGCGGGATCAGTATCGGCGGTAGTTCTTCTGTTCCCCGAAAAGTTGATGACGGTTTTTCAGGGGGGGCAGGACCATCCGCGGCTTTAGACTGAAGCGGGGCTGAAAAGCTGATTAGCAGCACTCCCCAGACCAGTAAAGCGTGTAGTCGTCTCGTCATGATTGTGTTAATTTATGGGATGATTCCATTGTAAGGCCCTCAAATAGAGGCCCCACCAAAGTATGTTTGGGTAATAAAATTTTCCTGCTTGAATGACCAATACCAATAGGCGCAGGGATGCCCGGGGCTTGGTCTTAGGTTGCCTAAGAAGTGCATGTTCAATCGGTTTTGGTTTTATGCTCAAGCGGTTGTCATCGATAGACTAAACACCAGGGGAATACGCAAAAACTAGTCACAAAATATGCAAAAACCAGCAATCAGGCCCACAATCCTCCCCCCTAATTGCCTAAGTAGCACTTAATTACCATTTCGTTGTGCTGCATCGACGATAGTAACTAAAAGCTACCATCAAACTTCAATAGCAGCGCTCCCCAAAGGGAAGTCACTGCTGCTTTGTTTTATTCCGGAGTCACGCGGGGCCTGGAGCTATCCTGGCTTTCGTCAGATAGCAGGTGGGTTCATGCTTTTGCTTTCGTCCAAAATCCGGCCAGAAGCGTCTATTCTTCTTCATCTTCCGACCTCCGGCTTTTTAGTTTCTTATCTTCTACGTTCTTATCCAGAAATTGATTCACTTTTTCGACATCAAGGTTTGAAGTTATTTCTCCAAACTCATTGATTTTTATGTCGAAGCCTTTCAAATCCTTGTGTACGCCGGGTTGCTCCTCTTTTTCTTCCTCCTTATTTTTTTTACTGGCCATCGGCTCACTATTTTTAGGATTGAACAATGTTATCAAATGCCTCAAACCCGAGTTTCAACCGGGCTATAGCTTCCTCCTGCCCCAACAGTTCCATCATTTCGAAAATCGCCGGCCCTTTCATCGTCCCCGCCTGCGCCAGACGAAGCATTGGCAGCACCTCCCCAAACTTCAGTTCATGCTTTTCCATAAAGCGCTCTGCAGCGGCTTTGATCTCATCGGCAGAGAAATTAGTCAGCTGTTCCATATCCTTAACGAGCTCCGCAAACTGTTCGCTGCGTTCCGGCTGCCAGCGTTTTTGTATCATTTTCTCTTCATAGCTCCGGGGGCGCTCAAAAAAGTAGTAGCCATTTTCCCAGAAATCGGGCAGCGTTACGGCCCGCTCTTTCATCAGGCTGACAAAGCCCTCCACAAAGGCGTCAGAAGGCTGTTGTCCATTGGCTTCCAGTATAGGACGGACGAGGCGTGCCAGGCGGGCATCGTCCGCTTTGATCATATACTGCTGATTAAACCACTTCGCTTTGTCGATATTGAAACGGCTGCCTGATTTATTGATCCGCTCAGGCGAAAAGATGTCCACAAGCTCTTCCAGTTTAAACATTTCCTGCTCATCGCCAGGGTTCCAGCCCAGCAGGGCCAGGAAGTTGAGTACCGCCTCAGGTAAGAAACCGTACTCCCGGAAGCCGGTGAAGCTGTCTTCTGCTGTTGCGCCCTTCCACGAAAGAGGGAATACCGGGAAGCCTAAGCGGTCACCGTCCCGCTTGCTGAGCTTACCATACAACGCACTTTTGAGAAAAGCTTTGAAAGCAGCCTTGTCGGCCTGATCTTTTTCTTTTTCTTTCAGGTTGGCAGGAATATTTTTCTTATCCTGGAACGTTTGCAGGGCGAATACCTCCGCCTTGTATCCCGCATGCTCCGGATACTTACGGGCAAACTCCTCTGCCATTCGGCTGGCCATTGCTGGAATCGTCGACTTGTCAAGGTAGCTTTCCGGCGCAGGCTTCAGGATGAGCGGCAGGTGGGCAAACGCAGGCATTTCCTGCTCCCAGCCCAGGCTCCGATAGAGCAAAACGTGGTGTGCTGTGCTCGACAGCCACTCTTCTCCCCTTACCACATGGGTGATTTCCATCAGGCGGTCATCCACTACGTTTGCCATGTGATAGGTGGGCATGCCATCGGCTTTGAGCAGGACCTTGTCGTCCAGCTCAGAACTGTCAAAAGCAACTTCTCCCCGCACGATGTCTTCAAAAAGGATGGTCTCGTTATCCGGGACTTTCAGGCGCACAACATGTGGAACCCCTTCATCTAATGCCGCCTCTACCTCCTCAGCACTCATGCTGATACTGTTGCGCATGCGCAGGCGGGCCATGGCATCGTATTTGAATGTCGGGTCTTTCTCCCGGGCTACATCCAGCTCTTCTGAAGTGTCGAACGCATAGTAAGCATGGCCCGATTCAATCAGTTGCTGTGTGTATTTAAGGTAGATATCCTTTCGCTCCGACTGACGGTAAGGCCCAAAGTCACCACCAATGCCAGGACCTTCGTCCGGAGTGATCCCCAACCATTCCAGTGCTTCAACAATGTATTGCTCTGCCCCTTCCACATAGCGGGTCTGATCAGTATCCTCGATACGCAGTATGAAAGTGCCGCCGTTTTTCCGGGCCAGCAGGTAGTTGTAAAGTGCGGTGCGGACACCGCCAATGTGTAGTGCCCCGGTCGGGCTGGGGGCAAATCGAAGCCTCATATTTTCCATTGAATTTGAATGCTTTTTGTCATTTCAACGAGCCGGGCAGAATGGGTTGCGCCATTTAGAAATTTTTTTTGAAAAAACTAGTGTTTTCAGGCAGCAAAAAAAGCACTTGATACGTTGTACTCTTTAAATGCCCAGTCTGACCAGTTATTCATCTACTTTCTTCGACACTGAGCCGATACCTCGGGAGGCACAAAGGTAAGCATTTTCGCAGAGCCTGCCAGCGTTAACCCGTTTAACGGGGGAAATCCTCCTTAGTCTGAAAATCAAACACGGCTGCTTCTGAAGGAGCGCCCGTTTTCCTATACCATGAACATTTAATCAAAAGGAGTTATGTACCTCGTTAAGACACCTCAAATTATCCAAAATCTCTTCCCCAACTTTACGTGGAAGATCCCCACTGATGAGAAAGTCATCTACCTGACTTTTGACGATGGGCCTGTGCCTGCAGTTACCCCTTGGGTGCTGGAGCAGCTCAAAAAGTACGACGCCAAGGCGACGTTCTTCTGCGTTGGCGATAATGTCCGCAAATATCCGGATGTTTTCAAACAGGTCCTCAGCGAAGGGCATGCAGTGGGCAACCACACTTTCAACCACCTCAATGGCTGGACCACAGAGAACATCCCTTATTTCCACAATGTGCGTCATTGTGCCAACCGGATGAACTCCGTGCTTTTCCGCCCCCCGTATGGCCGGTTGAAGCCTAAGCAGGCACAGTTCCTGCAGCGGCACTACCGTATTGTGATGTGGGATGTCCTCAGCGGTGATTTCGACCCGAAAATTTCCACAGAGCAATGCCTCGCCAACGTAGTCGACAATGCAGAGCCTGGCTCAATTGTCGTTTTCCACGACAGCGTGAAAGCCGAAGATAAGCTGCGCGAAGTGCTGCCACAGGTCCTGGAGCACTTCACTGCCAAGGGATATCACTTTGGCAAACTAAACGAACAGGAGCTTATTACCCAGCGGGTCAAAGTGAGCGCCTAGGACTTACCCTGCTAACCACTCTTTGGGGCGTTAGCCGATTAATAAATTCTGCAATGCTTTAGAGCAAAAGCTGCCCCCGGAAACTCCGGGGGTGGCTTTTTCCGTATTAGAATTCAACGGGCTCGGATTCGGAAATCACCAGCGGGAAAGCGCTGCGGACCACCCGCTGCTCTGTTTGCTTAAGTTCTTCATAGGCTTTCCCGTACAACCGCTGAGCTTCTTCCTGCCAAAGCTTCTGATAGCCTTTCAGCAACTGATCATAAACAGTAAGATAGACCTCGTAGCTTGTGCCCCGGTCGTGCTGCAGCGCTACCACGGCATGCCGGGGCGAGGAGGGCAACTTAGGCGACCGGGCAGGATTTTGGACAAATTCCGTAAGTTTTGCTGACAGCTGGCCAACAGGCAGTAGCTCCTGCTCCACCAGCAACTGATTCCCAGCGTTAATCTTCACGCTGAGTACGTTTCGGTCCGGCAATGGCTGTACAGGCGCTGGCAGATAGGCCGGCAGGCGCACCTGCAGCCCGCTTTCCTGGATGATGGTCGTAGTAACCAAAAAGAAAATCAGCAATAAAAAGGCAATGTCTGCCATAGCACCTGCTTCTACCTGATGGGCGGCACGGCGTTTAGGTTTCGGAAACATAATTTATGGATTTGATGGCCCTTTCTGGTAGTCTCCGACACCTGTAATGATGCACAGAAAGTGTAATTTGGTGGCTCACCAAGCCGGATTGTGCTATGCAACACCTCGCTGCCCGATGGAAAGCCCTTTGGAACCCCGACCGCTACCATGGATGGGGCAAGTCCCGAAATTACTTTGAAGGCTGGTACTTTAAGATTGTCAGCCCCTGCGAGCGCCATGCGTTTGCGCTTATTCCCGGCATTTCAATGGATGAGCAAGGGCAGCAGCATGCTTTTATTCAGCGTTTAGATGGCAAAGCCTGCACCTCGGCCTACCACGAATTCGCCTCCTCCGGTTTCAAGCCGCAGGAAGACCGCTTTGAAGTGCGGCTGGGCAACAATCTCTTTGCAACCGACCAATTGGAAATCGCACTACCGGAATTATCGGGCCAACTCATCTTCAAGGGCACCACACCCTGGCCATCCGCCCTTGGCGCTCCCGGTATCATGGGCTGGTATAGCTTTGTCCCATTCATGGAGTGCTACCATGGCATCGTCAGCCTCCACCATAAGCTGGAGGGGCAACTGAGCGTTTATGGTGAGCCTGTGGACTTCACAGGGGGGATAGGCTACATCGAAAAAGACTGGGGAAAGTCCTTCCCTTCCAGCTGGATATGGATGCAGACCAACCACCTCGCCCAAACGGAAGGCGCCTGCCTGATGGCCTCCGTAGCCCGTATCCCCTGGCTGGGGAGCCACTTCCCCGGATTCCTTGCCGGGCTCAGGCTGGAAGGCCGGCTTTGGGCTTTTACCACCTACAATAATGCCCGTCTGAAAGTCCATTTGGACGAGCCTTCCCGAACCGTACAGCTCGTGCTAAAGCGCCGAGGGGCTGTTTTGGAAATCAATGCACAGCAACGGGGCGGTACCGGCACTCTTGCCGCGCCAATATCCGGAGCAATGGCCGGAAAGGTGAACGAAAGCCTTCAGTCTGTAATCCACGTCCGGTTGCAGGAAGGCCAAACCACGCTCTACGAGGGGGAAGGGCGGCATGCGGGCCTGGAAGTCGCCGGCCCTGTAGCGAAAGAGCTGGTTTGAAGTAAACCCTGTCCCGGCTGGGCTGTTGTGAACACCAAAACCCTGCGATCATGCCGATCCGATTACTGTTCATATTGTCCGGGCTCTGCTGCCTTAGCCTGAGTTGCGGACAAGCACAAAACCCACAAGGAACAATGACTAGAGCTAAAAATGTACTTGGTGAGCCCCTTCAGTCCTGCTGTACCGACCCAATGACCGGCTTCTACCGGGATGGTGTATGCAATACCGGCCCAGATGACTTTGGCACGCATGTGGTCTGCGCCGAAATGACTGCTGAGTTCCTGTCCTTCACTAAGTCAAGAGGCAACGACCTCAGCACACCACGCCCGGAGTACCGCTTTCCCGGCCTCAAGCCCGGCGATGGCTGGTGCCTGTGCGCATTGCGATGGAAGGAAGCCTATGAAGCCGGTGTTGCTCCTCCGGTCCGACTGGCAGCCACCCACGAGAAAGCGCTGGAATTTGTCGATTTGAAGGCATTGCGGGCTCATCAGGTTGCCCCCTAACCCTGCCTGAGGGTGCCTGATGCGAAAGTCCAGCCCCGACAAAGCTCAAATTGCCCCCGCTTTCACGGGCAGAATTAGTACATTTGCTTCTGAACTGCTACTGTACAGACAAACTGCAACTGCCCATGCGCCAACTACTAGAAACCGACCAGAAAGCTCTGGAAATCAACCTGGACCCTTCCATCTACGGCACCTTTGCCGAGATTGGAGCCGGTCAGGAAGTCGCCCGCTACTTCTTTCAGGTGGGCGCTGCGGCAGGGACGATTGCCAAGACGATGTCGGCTTATGACAAAACCTACTCTGACAAAATCTACGGGGAAGAAGTCTCCGGCCGTTATGTCTGTGAGGCGCGCTTGTACAAAATGCTCAACCACGAGTATGATCTGATGCGCTCCAGGCTGACCAATGAGCGGCCCGATACCCGCTTTTTCGTTTTTGCAGATACTGTGGCAGCCATCAACTACACCCGCACCATCAAAGGTAATGGTTGGTTGGGTATCCGCTTTCAGCTGACGCCCGGCGGGGGCACCAATGATCTCGTCCTGCATGTCCGAATGCTCGACAACGACAATCAACTGCAGCAACAGGCGATCGGCATACTGGGGGTTAACCTCATTTACGGCTGCTATCGCTACCACGACGACCCCGAAGTCATGCTACAATCCTTAATGGACGGGCTACACGGCCGGGTGAAAGTTGATATGGTTCGCCTTACCGGACCAGACTTTGAAGACCTTGACAATCGCCTGCTCAGCCTTTGGATGGTCAAGAATAAGCTGACTGATGTGGCCATGTTTGGGCCGGACCGGCAGAATGTTCACGCTTCCGAATTTCTGTACAAAAGGCATGTGATGATGGTCCGCGGCAGTTTCCGGCCGGCTACACTGGTCAATATGGATATGATCAATGCCTCCTTTGCCCAATTCAGGAATGAGGCGGAAACGGATCCCCGGCGCACTTTTCTGCTTACCGAAATTACGCTGGACAACCTCTGCAGTACAGGCGAACTCGACGAGCAGGATTTTCTGGACCGGGCGGAGCTCCTCAACACTATGGGGCAGACCGTGGTAGTCTCTGATTGCCAGCAACAGCAAAAGATGGTCACCTATCTTTCTGATTTTAAAGTCCAGAAGCTGGGCTTCGTCCTTGGGGTGCGCGAGCTGCTGGAACTGATCAATACCAAGTACTACCAAAACCTGGATGGCCGGTTACTCGCTGCCTTTGGGCAACTTTTCACCCGCAATGTAAAGTTTTACGTTTATCCGGCCTTGCAGGAAGGAAGCGGCGAGATCATCAATGCTCAAAACGTACCTATCCCGGAAGGCGTAAAATTCTTATACAAGCACCTGCTGGATAACCGGCAAATTGTAGACGTCGAGGGCTTCAATCCCGATGTCCTGCATATCTTCTCCAAGGAAGTCCTGCATATGCTCCGCGCCGGCGATGAAGAGTGGGAAAGTATGGTGCCCACTCAGGTCGCCAACCTAATCAAAGAGCGTTACCTCTTTGGCTACCCTGTGGAACAAAAAACCTTTGAATTTTAGCACTTTATGAAGCACCTCATTTTCCTGATTTTCCCGTTTTGCATGGCCTGCCAGCCTGCAACGGATACGGCGCAACAAGCCACGCAAGCAGAAGCACCGGATACAGCCAAAAGCCCCCTGACCGAGACAAAGGACACCACGGATCTGGAAAAAGCCCGTGCCATGGGCTTTGACACACAGTACCTTATGGGGCAATTTGACCCCTCCGGGCACCCAGACTTTGTGCAGGTACCCGACCGGTACGCCGACCGCGAAGGCCTGTTGCTCCGAAAAGACACCTATAATGCATTTTTAGCCATGTACGAAGCAGCACAGGCAGATGGCATACAGCTCGTCATCCGGTCTGCCACCCGCAATTTCAATTACCAGAAAGGTATCTGGGAACGCAAATGGACCGGGCAGCAGAAGCTCTCTTCAGGTGAGAATGCCGCTCAGGCCTTTCCGGACCCCAAAGAGCGGGCGCTGGAAATTCTAAAATACAGCTCTATGCCAGGCACTTCCAGGCACCACTGGGGCACGGATATCGATTTAAATGCTTTCAACAACCGTTACTTTGAGGAAGGGCAAGGGCAAAAAATCTATGCCTGGCTTACCGCCCACGCTCCTGGCTTTGGGTTTTGTCAGCCGTATTCCCCCAAAGGCCCCGAACGCCCAAATGGCTACAACGAAGAGAAGTGGCACTGGTCCTACCTGCCTGTTGCTCAACAACTTACTGCTTTGGCGCGGGCAGAACTTCAAGACGGGATGATCTCCGGATTCGAAGGCGCAACTACCGCAACAGATATTCATGTTGTCGACAACTATGTCTTAGGGATCAGTGACTTATGCATAGAAAAATAAAACAAATACCCATTTTCTATGTCACAAAAGTTGATATTTTGCATATCATGCTGATGTCTTTTTCCTTTACTTGCACGTAATAATTAACATTACAACAGAAATACGGGGTTTAAACAGCGATTAAACTCAAACAAAAACACACACACAAAAACTTTTTTATTTCTTTTGATTACTTGAGACAAGGGTTTCTGAATTGCTGAATTCTACCAACTCCTTGCTTCCTCCGCATAAAACGGATATGCACAGTAATTTCGTTTTACCATTGATCTGAAAGCTCGAAAAGAGTAAGAGGGAGTAGACAGAGAATCCTGAATTTCAGCTTGTGATGTCTAATTTTCCAGGAAGTACCAAATATTTTGGTACGCAGGCACTAACATCTAATGAGAAATTATTCTCAGATAGCTGACCTCCCTAACCCGGGGTCAGCTTTTTTATTTCTGCGCCACACCTACCGCTCTGTTCCAAACAAAAGTGCGCCTTCCGGCTTTCTTATAGTAAAGCGACCAAACATATGGCACTTACTGAATCAAAAATGATGCGATTGGGTACTGTAGCACCCAACTTTAGCCTGGAAGACACCGTGACCGGAGAGACCGTTCAGCTGGGGGACGTGGAATCGCCCCATGGCACAGTCATCTTTTTCCTTTGCAACCACTGCCCCTATGTGATCCACGTTAACCCGGAATTAGTGCGCCTCGCCAATGCCTACAAGAAAAAAGGTATTGGCTTTGCCGCTATTAGCTCCAACGATGCCGTGCAGTATCCTCAGGATGGGCCGGAGGCGATGAAACAAACCGCGGCTAAAGTGGGCTACCCCTTTCCCTACCTTTATGATAAGACACAAGAAGTTGCGAAAGCTTACGATGCCGCCTGTACGCCGGATATTTTCGTATTTGACGGGCGCGGAAGACTTTACTACCGGGGCCGCCTCGATGGCTCCCGCCCCAACAACGATGTGCCACTGACTGGCGAAGACCTCCGGGCTGCCCTCGACCACCTGCTTGCCGGCGACCCGCCACCGGAGCAGCAGTACCCTAGCGCGGGCTGCAATATTAAGTGGAAAAATTAAGGTGCCTTGACAAAGGGCAGCGTGCCTCGTTTACCCGCTGCTTCTATTGTCAGGTAGTACACACCCGACGGCACCTCAAGGGGAGCTGTAAAAATATTCCGCCCCCGGCTGACTGAAGCGGCACCTTCCCGGACGACTTTCCCCAGTGCGTTATGACATGACCACTGCACCGTGCCTGCGATGTCTGCAACATAAGCCCATTGGAGCTCCGCGCCCACTGGGTTGGGAAATATCGAAATGTTGTCCAGCAACCGGGGCGCTACATCCGGGTAAATTCGGTTAATCAGCAACCGGTCCTCCGGGCTGAGACCAGAATCATCGAGCGTCCCACCGTTCATGTATACATTGAGCAAAATGCCAGTTTCCTGCACCCCAACACGCTCCAGGCGGCTCAGAGGGCCAAATTCCAGGTGGTTGCCTGGCTGCAAATCAATGTAAGTTTGATTATCGGGGGATACCTCGTGGTTCCACAGTACAACCCGGTTGTTAATAAACAGGCGGCTGTCTTTGCCCAGCACAATTTGACCTTCTTTGCCGAGCCCCAGCAAACCGTCCCCATCTGCACCATAGTGAAGGTCTACGCCGGGCTGTACCTCCAATTTTGATCCATTGAGAAACATTAAACAGGCGGTCTCCCCGCCAAAGTCCAGGTGGCCGCCGCCGTATATCAGATTTGTAGAGCCATCGAAGACCAAGTCAATAATTACACCAAGGCACCAATCCATACCTTCATTGATAATATTCAATTCGTGCCGGACAGAGTCGCTGCCCTCCACCAACGCCCCCCGCACCTGCGTGAAGGGCTGAAAACGGAGATTGCTATACTCCCCGGCATACAGATTCAACTCCTGTGGAGTGGTCGTGTTTGTCTCCGGTTGCGCCTCAATGAAAGAGGGCTGGTCTACGCTCGGGTAGGTGGTATCTGCATAAACCCCTAGATAATTAGGCGCCCAGGGTTCCCCATCTACCACCTCCTCAATCGCAGCATCGTAGGAGTCACCGTCAAAAGACAAATCTGGGAATACCAGCTCAGGAAAAAGGCTGACTTAATCGTATATGCCCACAAAGTCACTAAAGAATAGCCGGAGCACTTGTCCACTTAGGTCTTCTTCATCGAAGGTGAACTTGATGACAAAGGTTTCCAGGAATTGATCTTCAAAGCGTTCCGTGGCAATACAGCTTTCAGCATAGAAGTCGACATTGTCGCCATCAATGCCTGCTTTATAGGTACGGTGTGAGCGCTCGCCCGGTATTTCAGCGGGAATATTGATCCGCGTAATCAATCCGGAGCAAAGTCCGCCCGGACAGCCCGTACCCAGCTTCAGAATACTCCCGGTATTGGGCTGTACATCAGATGCTGACAAATAAATATGGCTAGGGATCAGGAGTGCATTCAGGATATCTGTGCTTCTGATAAACAGGGACAGGTCCGGATCGATCTGGCCTAAATCAATGGTAGGGTTAAAGCCATCTGCTTCCACAGTGATACAACGTGTGCTATCTACCGGTCCATCCCATAGCCCGTTCGTAGTCTGGTAAACCTCCCAGCCCACCGGCCAGAGTACAGTTTCTGATTCATCATAGGGGCAGGGGCGGCTTTCAAGGTCGTTGTAGTAAATATTCTCCAGAAGTGACTGAGCGTGTAGCGCAAATAGTCCGAAACAGCTGGCTAGTAGTAAGGAATAAAGCTTTTTCATACGAAGAGGGTTTAGTCAGACTCAAGTTAGCCCTTTAGGAACTGTACTTCAACCCTAACTTTGTCTCGGGGATTGCCAGAACGACCGATTGAACGAAAATTCGGACTGTGCTGTTGATTGTCAAGCGAATACCGTACTTTTGCAAGTCCGAAAATTACAAGACCGATAACGATTATGTTTCCAGAATACGATGTGATTGTAGTGGGTGCCGGGCACTCGGGATGCGAAGCCGCCGTAGCCGCAGCTAACCTGGGCTCCAAAGTGATGCTCGCCACTATGAATATGAATACCATCGCGCAGATGTCCTGCAATCCGGCTATGGGCGGGGTGGCTAAGGGTCAGATTGTACGGGAAATTGATGCCCTGGGTGGTTACTCCGGTATTGTGACCGACCACACGATGGTGCAGTTCCGCATGCTCAACCGTTCCAAAGGGCCGGCTATGTGGAGCCCGCGGGCCCAAAGCGACCGTATGCTCTTTGCGGCCAAATGGCGCGAGTTGCTGGAGCAGCATCCTAACATCGACTTTTGGCAGGAAATGGTCACGGGTATTATGGTGAAAGACGGCCGGGCAACCGGTGTGCGCACCAGTCTGGGGCTGGAAATCCCGGCAAAGGCAGTCATCCTGACCAACGGCACTTTCCTCAACGGCATTATCCACATCGGTGAAAAGCAATTCGGTGGTGGCCGGGCGGGCGAACGTGCTTCCAAGGGTATCACCGAGCAACTCGTGGAGCTGGGCTTCGAAGCCGGCCGCATGAAAACCGGTACCCCACCCCGCCTCGACGGCCGCTCTATCGACTGGTCGCAGCTGGAAGAACAACCGGGCGATGAAGATCCGGGCAAGTTTTCCTACACCGATACTCCAACGCTGAAAAAACAGCGCCCCTGCCACATCGCCTACACGAGTCAGGAAGTGCACGACACGCTGAAGGAAGGCTTTGACCGCTCCCCTATGTTCAATGGGCGCATTCAGGGCCTGGGGCCACGCTACTGCCCTTCCATCGAAGATAAAATCGACCGCTTTGCTGACCGCGACCGGCATCAGCTTTTTGTAGAGCCCGAGGGTTGGAATACCGTTGAGATTTACGTCAACGGCTTCTCGTCTTCCCTGCCGGAGGATGTGCAGTACAAAGCGCTGCGGAAAATCCGGGGTTTTGAAAATGCCAAGATGTTCCGCCCGGGCTATGCCATCGAATACGACTTCTTCCAGCCTACGCAGCTGAAGCTTACACTGGAAACCAAGCTCGTCGACCGCCTTTACTTCGCCGGACAGATCAACGGCACCACCGGTTACGAAGAGGCCGGCTGTCAGGGGCTGATTGCCGGTATCAATGCCCACCTTTCCATCAGGGAGGAAGCGCCATTTGTGCTGCGCCGCTCCGATGGCTACATCGGTGTGCTCATCGACGACCTCGTCAACAAAGGTACCAAGGAGCCTTACCGCATGTTTACCTCCCGGGCCGAGTACCGCATCCTGCTCCGGCAAGACAATGCCGACCTCCGTCTGACGCCCCTGGCACAAGAGCTGGGCATCCAAGGTGCGGAAGAGCGCATGCAGCGCGTACTGGCCAAGCAGGAAGCTGGTGAAGCCATCAGTAAATTTGCCCGCAAGCTCAGCGTGGAGCCTGGTGAAGTCAACCGCTACCTGGACAGCCTGGGTTCGCAGCCGCTTTCGCAAAAAGTGAAGCTGCACAGCCTGCTCCTGCGCCCGCATGTGGATATTGCCGGGCTGCGCACCGTTCTTCCTGCCCTGGATGAGTTCCTGGGCAACTATGAGCCTGAGTTTATCGAGACGGCCGAGACGGATATGAAGTACGAGGGCTACATTGAGCGGGAGCGCGAGCGGGCCGACAAGATGAACCGCCTGGAAAATGTCCGCCTTTTCGACAACCTGGACTACGAGCAGCTGACTTCCCTGTCAAAAGAGGCCCGCGAAAAGCTATCCCAAATCCGCCCGGAAACGGTGGGGCAGGCGAGCCGGATCAGCGGAGTTTCTCCGGCGGATATTTCGGTCTTGCTGGTGCATATGGGGCGGTAGGTTTTTCTGTGTTTTTTGGTCAACTGTTTTCAGGAATTGATCGTGACATTTCCACCCCCTGAATCCACCTCCAGCGGGGGACAGTCGCTGCGCTTGGGGTGAGGGCGTTGAGGTGATCGCAGTGGCTTCAAGCTTCATACTGCAACATACGAAGCAGCCCTAAACCTTTGGCTCCAGCCTAAGACAAAACACTACGCTAACTCACGCTACCCTGAAATCAAACAAAACCCTACGCCCAAAGCCGCCCCTGCTCCGCATTAGGCAGCAGGCGGAACGACTGCCGGTGGTGTGGCGTAGCCCCGTGCGCCTGTATAGCCGCCCGATGTGCTTTGGTGGGGTAGCCCTTGTTTTTATGCCAGTCGTAGTGGGGGTGCATTTCGTGAATCTGCATCATATAGTCGTCGCGGTAGGTTTTGGCCAGTACGGAGGCGGCAGCGATCGACAGATACTTCCCATCTCCCTTGATGATGCAGTGGTGGGGCAAGTCCTGATAAGCCTTGAACCGGTTGCCGTCGATGAGCAGACATTCCGGTATGGGGTCGAGTTGAGCGATGGCCCGGTGCATGGCAAGGAAGGAGGCGTTGAGAATATTGATCTCATCGATTTCTTTTGGGGCCACCTGCGCTACAGCCCATGCAATGGCTTCGGCTTCGACGATTTTACGCGCTTCGTACCGCTGTTTTTCTGACAATTGTTTGGAATCATTGAGCAACGGGTGCTCAAAATCTGTTGGTAAAATCACAGCAGCTGCAAAGACCGGCCCGGCAAGACAGCCGCGCCCGGCTTCATCGCAGCCTGCTTCAATCTGATTTTTGTCGAAAAAGGGCAATAACATTATCGCGAAGAGTTGAATTAGTGGCCACAAAGATATAGCTTACGTCCAAGAGATGATGAAAAGTCCAATATTTATCCTACTGCTACTGCTTACAGCCGCTCCACTCCTGGGGCAGGTGACGCTGCGTGGCCGGGTGATCGATCAGGATACCAAGGAGGGCGTACCTTTTAGCAACGTATTCTTCGAAGGCACTACCAAAGGCACCTCTACTGATGTGGATGGTTACTATGAAATTACGGTCAAGGAGCCCGGAGACAGCCTGAGCGCGAGCGCCATCGGTTATAATGTGGTACGTAAGCCCGTGCTGCCGGACCTCGCAGAGCAGGAGATCAACTTCTACCTTGGCGGCTCCAGCCTGACCCTCAACGAGGTGGTGGTCATTGCCGGGGAAAATCCGGCCAATGCCATTGTGAAGGGCATTATTGACAACAAACCGCAAACCCGCATGAGCGCCCGGGAGTCCTACGCCTACGAAAGCTACGCTAAAATTGAGCTGGACCTGGAAAACATAGACGCAGAGCTGCGCAACAAGAAGCTCCTCAAGCCCTTCGACTTCATCTTCGAGAACATCGACAGCACTTCAGATGAGAAGCCCTTCCTGCCGATTTACATCAATGAGGTCCTCTCCGATGTGCTGTATGTGAAGGATGCGGGCCAGCCTAAGCGTATCATCAAAGCACAGCGTGCTACCGGCACGAACAATCAGACCGTTATCGAGTACATCAAGCGCATCCACCTGGAGTACAGTATTTACGATGACTGGATTTACGTGCTGGACAAGCCCTTCGCCAGCCCTTTTTCCAAATCCGGGCTCAACTACTACGAGTACTACATCATCGACAGCGCCATGGTCAACGGGCACTGGAGCCATCAGCTGAAGTTTAAGCCCAAGCGCAAGCAGGAGCCAACTTTTTATGGCGACTTTTGGGTGGCAGATTCTACCTTTGCGGTACAACGTGCCAATATGCGGATGACGCCCGATGCCAACATTAACCTGGTCAGCCGTATCATTATACATGAAGAATATGAACCGAGGGGAGAGGTACCCAACTGGGTGCCGGTCAAGAAAAAGATGGTGGTCGACTTTTCCCCCGCCGAAAATGCGCCCGGGATGATCGCCCGGCGGACCGAGACCTTCAGAAACGTACGCCTCAATCAGCTTGGCACCAAACAGGATTATATTGAGCTGGAAGAATTTTACCTGCTCGATGAAGTCAAGGTGGAAAACGACTCCTTCTGGCAGGCTGCCCGTCACGAGCCCCTTTCCAAAACGGAACAGCAGGTCTACACCATGGTAGACAGTATTCAGAACATGCCTTTGTTCAAGACCTATGTGGAAGTCCTGGAGACTGTCTTCGTCGGCTACCTGCAAGTTGGCAAAGTGGAAATCGGTCCCTATTCCTCCCTCTACAGCTTCAATCCGGTGGAAGGCGACCGCTTTAGTATTGGCGGGCGGACTACACGGCTATTCAGTGAAAACCTACGGCTTGGTGGCTTCCTTGCCTACGGGCTTCAGGACCAACAATTCAAATACGGGGGCAATGTAGACTGGATTATGAGCCGAAAGCCCAGAACTACGGCTGGTATAGCTTACGTAAACGACATCAGCCTCAACAGCGAGAACAGTGAGGAATTTGTGCAGGGCGATTTGTTTTCCGGGCTTTTCCGACGGGACCTGCTCATGAAGCTAATGCGTGTCAGAGAGGGCAAGGTCTACTACGAGCGCTTTTGGAAGAATGGCTTGTCCAACCGCGTCACCTTCCTGCACCGGGAGATGGACCCCTACGGCGGTATTTTTCCCGACGGGCGCGGCTTCAACTTTGCTTATTTATCGGACCCGGGCCGATTGACCGATATTGATACGACCATCCGCACTACAGAGATCGTTTTCAAAACCCGGTACGTAAAGGACGAGATGATTGTAGACGGCGATTTCAGCCGCAACAGCTTTGGGTCCAAACACCCCATCATTGAATTCCAGTATACGCTGGGCGTCGATGACCTGCTTGGCGGGCAGTACACCTACCATAAGCTCAACCTGAGTTACCGGCACTACTTTTATATGAACCCAATAGGCTGGATGTCCTACCGCATCCGGGCAGGCAAAGTTTTTGGCAATGTCCCCTTCCTGTTGATGGAGGTTCACCCCGGCAACGAAGGCTATCTGGTAGGTCGGAGTATTTTCAACATGATGACGCGGTATGAGTTTGCCAGCGACACCTACGCCAGCCTGATGCTGGAACACCACTTCGATGGGTTCTTCCTGAACCACATCCCGCTTTTGCGTAAGCTTAAGTTCCGTTCCTACGCGACCTTCAAAGCGGTGATGGGCCGCCTCTCCAATGCCAACCGAGATGTAAACCGGCTCAACCTCTTCGAGCCTACCGATGTCAACACCTATCCGGGCTTCCGGGCACCGAGCCAACATCCCTACATGGAGGCCAGTGTAGGCATTGAGAATATCCTGAAGGTCTTCCAAATTGAAGCCGTATGGCGGCTGAACTATATGGACAACCCTCAGGCAAGGCGCTTCGGGCTGAGGGGCGGTGTGGCTTTTTACTTCTAACCCCTAGCTACCGGTAAGCCCTGAAGACCATATCCAGTTGTGAAGCATAGTTAGCGGGTGGGGAATAAGCAAAGAAGACGACTATTTCCAGCCGGACACTCTCCCGGAACAAATCCCGCTTGGCATTCCGCAGCCCGGGCAGCAGGTCAATGCGGTCATCTTCAGGGTAGCGCTGCAGCTGATCGATGTAGAAGACTTCATCGGCAGGGGTACAGTTTTCTGTCCCATCTTCACATATGCGTACCGAGACCCCCTCCATAAAGACATAATCAAACCCATCCAGGCACCGAAGGGTTGCCGAGTAGGCACTCACCTCAGAAATCGCCGAGGTATCCGTATTGTTCTGGTTGAGGAAGAAGTTAATATTGGTAGCCACCCCGCGGATAGCGTAAGCCCCCGGAAGCACAGGGCTTTCACCGGCTTGAATGGTGAAGCGGAAATTCGGGTAAGCCAGATCAAACAACGGCTGCCGGTTATCACGGCGGCAGGCAGCGAAGATGAGCACTGTGAGGAAGATGTAAACCAATTGCTTCATAATGTTCATAACAACCGAATGCCCGGAAAGATTGTGTGCGTGGGACATCTTAAAGATTGCTCTTTTTTCACGCCGCCCGGGCAAGCAAAATTAAAAACTAAATTTATGCTTGCCTTTCCAATTATCAACTATATTTAAGCAGTTGAACAAAACGACACACTTATGGGCGAACAAAGAGTCTCTCTGGTACAGGATGAAGTATCTATGCAACAGTTTGTTAAGAAGCTGCTGCGGGATGTACAGGCATTGGAATACATGTTGGACAACGACTGGTTTGAAAAGGACATCGTCCGTATCGGGGCGGAACAGGAGATGTGCCTGGTGCACCGAAAAACCTACAAGCCGGCTACAATTGCCATGGAGGCGCTCGACCACATGAAAGAATATGACTGGGTGGAGACCGAGCTGGCAAAGTTTAACCTGGAGACCAATCTCGACCCGCGGGAGTTCACCGGGCACTGCCTGAGCGAGCTGGAAAAAGAGAACGCAGGTAAGCTGGATAAAATCAGTGACAAGCTCAAGGACCTCAAGGCACGGCTCATTCTTACGGGTATTTTGCCTACACTCCGAAAGTATGACCTGGAGATGCACAACCTGACGCCTAAGAAGCGCTACTATGCACTCATGGAGGCCATCAATTCCCAGCTGCAGGGCAATGCCTATGAGCTTCGGCTTTCGGGGATTGACGAACTGCTGCTGCGGCATAATTCTCCACTGCTGGAGGCTTGCAACACCAGCTTCCAGGTCCACCTGCAGGTAAGCCCCAACAACTTTGCACCGTTGTACAACATCTCGCAGGTCCTGGCTGCTCCCGTTATTGCAGTGTCCGCCAATTCACCTATTGTCTTTGGCAAGCGCTTATGGCATGAAAGCCGTATTGCGTTGTTCCAACAGGCCCTGGATGTACGTACCACAAATGAACATATGCGGCAGCGCAGTCCCAGAGTCAGTTTCGGCACCAACTGGCTCAACGAATCCATTATGGAGATTTATAAGGAGGACATCGCGCGCTTCCGTGTACTGCTGAGTGCTGATGTGGAAGAAGATTCTATAAAGCTGCTTTCAGAAGGGAAGGTACCCAAGCTACGTGCCCTGCAGGTTCACAACTCCACGGTGTACCGGTGGAACCGCCCCTGCTATGGTGTGAGCCCGAATGGCCAGCCCCATCTCCGTATTGAGAACCGGGTCATCCCTGCCGGTCCAACCGTTGTTGATGAAGTGGCCAACGCTGCTTTCTGGCTGGGAGCTATGGTAGGCATGCACACTGCCTATCCTGATATCCGGGCTAAAATTGGGTGGGAAGATGCGCAGGACAATTTCATCAAATCCGCCAAATTTGGTATCGATACCAAGTTCACCTGGTTTGGCGACCAGAAAGTAACGGCTACTGACCTCCTGCAGCAGGAACTCATCCCACTGGCACGGGAAGGCCTGAAGCAACGCAATGTGGATAGTGGCGACATCGACCGGTATATGGGCATTATTGAGGAGCGGGCTAAAATGCATATGAGCGGCTCGCGCTGGCAACTGCGGGCCTACACCAAACTGTCCAAGGAGGTAACACGCGATGAAGCCCTCTGCGGTCTGACGGCCTCTATCATCAAAAACCAGAAAGCCAATAAACCGGTTCATACCTGGGAGCTCCCGAATGCAGAAGATATGCCCGATTATAAACCCGCCCGCCTGATGGTCGATGAATTTATGGAAACCGACCTGTTTACAGTGCAGAAAGATGACCTCATCGAACTGGTCGCAGAACTCATGGATTGGCGCAAAATCCGCTACATGCCTGTGGAGGACTCCAAGGGCAAACTCGTAGGGCTTATTACTTCCCGGCTGTTGCTGCGCTACTACACGCATCAAAGCCGGCTCAACGGCAAGGCCGCAATCTGTGTGAAGGATATCATGATTAAAAGCCCGATCACCGTTGGGCCCAATGAGACGATCGTGCAGGCCATGCGCACGATGCGCGACAAAAAAATCGGCTGCCTGCCTGTGGTGCAGAACGATGAACTGATCGGCATCATCACAGAAATGGATTTTCTGCGCATCACTGGCCGCCTGATGGAACGGCTGGAGGCGGAGTTTGAGGATTGAGCCTAATCCAAAGCACGCTTTAAATCGCGCAACAGACGGCGCTGCCCAAGCTCTATCCGAAACTCCATACGCTCGTTGAGCAGCCGGCCCTCCTCCGTTGAATTGGAAGCGCGGGGTGCAAAATCGCCCTTGCCCGCCACCGTCACCCGGCTGGTGCTGAGCTCGTATTTCCGGGTCAGTTCGTTCACCAGGGTGGCAGCCCGCATGGCACTAAACTCCCATTTGCTGTTGATGCTGTTGCGGCGCAGAGGCTCGTTATTATTGTGGCCGATGACCGTGAGCTGCAGCGTGGGATAATCTGCCAGATACCGGCTGATGATTAGCAGGGTCGAGTCAGCCGCCGGTTCGAGGCGGGTGGTGCTGCCCGGATAAAAAAGATAATCAGCTAACACAGATAACGACAAATAGCCCCCGGGTTCCACATCAAGAGTAAAGGCAGCAGAATCCCGCCTTTGCAAAGTATCAAGCAGCTGAGCACCAAGGGTATCAAGCTCGGCGTTGCGGGCTTCCAGCAAAGCCTGGAAAGCCGCAATTTTGGCATCTCTTTCGGCAATGAGCGCGTCCCGTTCCTGCAGGCGGTCATCCAGGTCCTGCACTTCATTTGAGCGCTCTCTTTGCAACCGCTCAATTTCATCATCAAGGGCAATGATCCGGTCTTGTAAATTGCGCTGACTGGCGAGTAGAGCGGTATTCTCCCCCCGGCGCTCAGCTGTATCCAATCTCAACTGGTAGACGAGATTTGTGGTGGAGTCCAACCGGTAAGTTAAGCTGTCTGCCATTGCATCAGCAGTAGCCAGAGCCGCCAGGTGCTTTTTTTTGCCCACGCAGGACAGCAGTAGCAGGGGAAATAATCCAATCCAAAGTATCTTCCTCATTTGCAGACGATTTAGCCCCACAAATATAGCCTTCCTGATCTGTCCGCTGAAAAATACTCGCGCGTTCCTGAAATCAGCGAGCCCCGAAAAGGCGCAAAAGCTTTCCCGGGGCTCGAATAGTTTTATTGGAATTTATTCCGGCCAGGTTTAACGCAGCCGTATGCTGGAGGAGCCCAGCATGCCGATTTCCGTAAAGATGGACACCCGGTAAAACCCAGCGTCAAGTTTATCTTCCAGGTCGTATACGAAAGATAGACGCTGGTTCTCAGCAATATCCACATCTTTCGCTTTGACGGCGATGATGTCCATTTCCTGGTTATTGACAATAGTTTTTGCCTTTACCGGATTGGCAGCAGCAATTGGCGTTCCCTTGTCATCGTTAATGGTCAGATAAAGGGTACGCAGTCCCTGCAGCTCGTCCGGTACACCAGTCAGGTCGAAGCTGACCCGGATGGTCCGTACACGGCGCGCTTTGGAGGTTACTTTGTCATTACCTTTTTCCAGCTCTACCTGAAAGGCAGAAGCTTTAAAGTTTTCCAGCGTCAGCCGGCTATTTTCCTCTTCAATGGTTCGCCGGATATTGTTCAGCTGTTCAATCTCTTCTTTGGAAGCCGTGAGTTCGCCTTCCATGACGCCCATAGCCTGACGCAGGGAGTCATTCTCAGCTACTAACCCCTGAATATTGGACTGCAGCTCATCCTTCAGAGACATGAGTTCCTGAATCTCCGCTCGTAGTGCATTAATTTCGGAGGAACTTTTCGCACGGATATTACGAATGGCCGCTTCCTTTTGTGCAATGGTTTCCTGGGCTTGTGCCAGATCGCCCTGCAATTCTCCGTTTTGCTCCGCGAGCATGGTATATTCACCCTGCAGGCTGTCCACTTCTGAAAGCAGGTCTTCTCTCAGTCCTTCCAGGTCTTCAACCGTACCCTCCAGTTTATCCCGGACGCCCTCCAGTTCCTTACGTTGGCTGTTTTGGTTGAGCCCCCAAATACCGGCGGCGATAAACAGGATGGCTAAGATAACGATGGCGGCAATCATGCCTTTCTTCTGGTCCATAGTTGTTACAGTTAGTTGGTTTTGATGATGAAACTCGTCTTTTTTCAAGCGTGCTTCATCCCTCCTAACGAAGTGAAATGACCAAATCGCATGATTGCCTCCACTTTTTTTAACATTTTTTTAATTATTCAACGATCGTCATTCTCAGCGTGGTCCGGGACTGCCCCTGACTGAGCTGCAGGTTGTAAGTCCCTGCCGACAAGCCCTCCACAGGCAGCTGTAGTTGATGTCCTCCTGCCGATATTTCCGTTTGACCGCTGCGCAGTTGCTGCCCGAATTGATTAGTAAGGCTCCAGGCCAGTACGCCTGCCTTAGGGCTACGGACGGACAATTGCGCCTGATTGACTACCGGATTGGGGAATATCCGCGCATTAAGTACACCGGCTTCTGCAAACGAAGCACTGGTAGGGTCCAGGTCAAGCACTTCGATCAGGTCCAGGTAAATGAAGTTGCCATAGTCGCCAACATTTTCAAATTCTATTGTCACGGCTTGTCCTGTAAAATCTGCCAGGGAGACAGTTTCCGTACGCCATTCGTCACAACCTTCAGGCACAAACGGGCTGATTTCCGGGCTTGCTGTGGCCAGGTCGCTGCCAAAGGCTTCGTACACGGTGGTCTTATTGCCATCGCAGTCGATCAGGTTTACCCGAAGCCCATCGGCAATACCAGTCGTTTTTTGAGCATGGGCCACATCAAAACGCAGCGTGGGGTCATTTAAACTGCTCAGGTCGAAATTGGCACGCAGGTAATCACTTGTGTTGCGGGTATCGACCAGGAAGTTGTTGATGCGCATGGCACCGGGGTCGCAGAAATCAAAGTCCACCCGTTCCCAGGCTGCCAGGTCGCCCTCGGGATTCTCCACCGTCCAGGTTGCTGCCGGGAAGGCATCTTCAAAGGTCTCCAGGTAAGGCTGTTGCAGTTGCCGCACTTCCACGTGGTTCATTTGTGCCAGGGTATCAGCAATACTGCCTTTGTAGGCGATTAGCTCCACGGCATAACTTCCCCCTTCCTGATAAGTGACTGTCGGCATTTCTACCGTTGAAGTGGCTGGCTGCCCGCCCGGGAAATACCAGCGGATACTGTCGTAGGCACCGGTCGTCAGGTTCTCAAATGCGACCGCCTCGCCCGGGCAAATCTCGCGGGATTCCGGCCCAAAGGCGGGCTGCAGGGCATCGACTTTAAACCGGAAGTAGCCTTCAGGGGCCACAATAGGGCGCACCTGAGATTTTCCGCTGTTGGCTTCGGCTGCCAGGTAGTATTCCACTACTGTATTTTCCGGGAAGGGGGGAATGCTGCTTGTCCAAACAGATTCTGAAGTATCAGAAAGCACCATATTTACGGTGGTATAATCTGCCTCATCAGCTGTGCGGTAGTGCAGTGTAGCCTCCGCAATGCCACTCTTGTGCTTGATGATCGCGCTAAGCGGATAGGCATCTTCGGTACTTTCCTGGTCTCGCAGGCGGGCGTGGGCAATCCACAGCGGATCGTTTACGCCAACCAGCTTGGTGATGCAGTGGATCGCACCAAGGCTGGGGATGATCCCGTTACAGTCAATGCCCACGATATTATAGCCGGGCAGGGCTTCTTCATAAATACGAAGGGCGGTGGTATCGTACTGCTCATCGTAGGTAGGCACAAGCACGGTGCCATTCACAAACAGGGAATTAGTGTACGTGCGGTAGTCCCCGTTTTGATCCGGGTAGCGCCCCTGTGCATCCGGAGGCATAGGAATTCTTATAATGCGGTAAGGGTTACCGAATGGCGTCGGCACCTCATTGAGCAGGTACTCAATATTGGCTTCAATCTGCGGGCCATCAGACACACCATCCGGATACTCCCCAATGATGATGGTTTCTTCGTCAATGAAGCGCATGTGCATATCGAGGTGGTGGATTACATCGTAAGGAAGCGCAGGCAGCTTCACATAACGGTCTGCACCGAAAAAGAGGTTGGCAATCTGGTCGATCTCTGCTTCGGTTTTGAAGGGGTTTTCCTCCAGGATCAGGTCAGAGGAAAAAATGGTGCCCATGCCATCACGGAGGTTGTTCCCTCCGCTGTGCACCCAATCGTAGGGCGGCTCTATGGCTTCGTAAATGGGTAGCCCGAGGTGCTGAGCGATGAAGGCCGGAATTTTATCATCATTCGGGCGCCAGGGCCGGTTGTAGATGTAATCCGCGATCATCAGGCTGTCTACGTCATTGTGGTAAATTGTCCAGGGGCCGTAGTCCCGAATCCAGATGGAATCATACTCCGGGCTTAGTATCTCAACGTTTTCCAGGGAAACGTTCCCGGAACTGAGGTAATTCGAAACGGCAGAAGGGTTATCTGCAAAGATGATGACTTTGCATTCGGCGGAGCCATGGCGCACAATCTCCCTGAGCAGGATCGCATGCTGATTGCGCCAGCTTACCAGCAGTGCCTGTGATTCTTCCCACTCGGCCATCAGGCGCACCGGGGCGGGGGGTGGATCCGTGCTGACTTCCTGTGCCCGGGTTGAGGTAGCAGGCAGCAATAATAACCAAACGAAGCAGATCAGTAGTGTAGACCTTAGTTGCATAGGATGAGTTTTGTAACTCTTAAAGATACACCGATACCACTACTTTTTAAAAGGCAACTTTGGATTGCGTCGCCAAAATTGCCAGAACGTTGTTATCAGCCTCCCTAAAAGGTTGTACCTTTTAGGGAAGAAAAAATAATGTATGCCCGTTTTTGAAGAAAGTGGCCTGCAGTTCGGGTTCGATAACCGGTGGACGGTACGCAAGTACGATGCGCACCGCTTCTTTCAGGGCTTCAGCGGTGCCGGTCTGAAGGGGGTAGACTTCATTGCCCTATCAGGCAGTGCGCTGCTATTGCTGGAAGTCAAAAACTACCGCCGGCGCCGGGCCTGGCAAACGGAAAACCCTTTTGACCGTATTTTGGAAACTCCGGAAATATTCGCCGGACATATGGCGGGCAAGTTTACAGATACCCTGCGGGCACTCCGGGCTATTGGCACTTACTATCGCCGAAAGTGGTTATTCCGACTATGCCGCCCCATCTTGCTGAGGCGTTCCGGAGGGCACTCCGACTGGGCATTCTGGGCACAGGTGGATGCACATCTGCAAGGCGGCCAACCCGTGATCGCGGCACTTTGGCTGGAAACCGAACGAGACCAGGCTGTCTTCCGCGAGCAGCTAAGGCAGTCCCTGAAAAATCTGCTTGAAGATGAGGTTCAGGAAGTACAGGTGTATCATCTGGCCATGGACAAATCACCGGAGGGCATTCAGGTGTACCTTGCTCAAAAATAACCCCTACTCTTCCTCCTCCGCGAGCCGCTGATTGTAGCGGGCTACCGAACGGGCGAATTCCAAAAAGTACTTATGTGCCGGAGTAAACCGGAAAATCTGATCGTCCAGCCTCTCAATGATGCGGCGGCGGTGCAGGCGGTTGTAGAAATTGCGGCGGGCCTGGGCGTCCTGCAGGTTGGTAGTAGCGTCAAGGACTTCCCGGAAGGAAGACATTTCAAACATTTGCTCCACCTGCTCAAACTCCAGCGTGTGAAAAGAAAGCTGCTCCAGCAGGTTATAGCCTTCCCGGTCGAGCTCATAGCATAATATGCCCAGGAAGATGCACACATCGCGCGAAAGCGGGTCGCTGTCCCGCCCACTTTGCAAAAAGGCGTACTCACTGTGGTATTCCAGGGACAGCCCGAAGGACTCCCGAAAAAAAGCCTGGTAAAAATCAACGTGCTGCTTTAGCGTCATGAAAGCCGGGTCGCCTTCAAGGAGGAAACGCCCGTCTACCAGCAAGGCTTCCACTACATCCTGATGGCCCTCGGGGAAATTGATTCGGCGTTCTGCAGAGGTATCCCTATTCATAGAGCAGTTGTTTTTTGAGCCGTAGCTTCCTGTGTTTTGCGGCGCACCTCCATGACCGGCAGGTCAAAGACAGCGGACTCGATTTGTAATTGGATGCGGCCTTCGCTAAATTCGGCTTCATACTCATCGGCTTCTTCAAAGAGCAGGCTGCCAATTTTGAGGAAGCGTTCGGTGGTAGGCATAGCTTCGTGTGCCTGCATCACCTCATAGCACCATTCGAAGTAGTTGCCTACGGGGGCCGCAGCCTTCAGTGCCTGCTGGTAATGGCGGCGGTTGAAGTAGACCTGACGGGTGTTCACCGGGGCGGTTTCTTCTTCCTTAAGGACAATATCGGCCGGGCGGCGCTCAAACTGCTGCAGGAACAGCTCCAGCCCCACACCTATATTACTGCCCGTGAGCGTGAACAACCGGCGCGCGGGCATCACCGGCACTTTGTGCAGGAAAGGCCGCTCCAGAAAATAAAGCCAGCCACTGAGGATTTCCGACTCGGTCTGCAGGCGTTCAATCAGTGGCAGCAACTCGCGGGTCACCACATGGGATTGCCGGAGAATGCGGGCTTCAGCTTCACGCAACAACTCATGCAGACGCTCAAACCGTTGCCGGATACCGGTGTGCGGATGGTTGAAGCGTTCCACATTAACGTAAGCGGATACCTGGTTGAGCAGATTGGTAATGGACTGCTTTTTCTGGACGTCGAGGATTCGGTTGAGCGGCTCGATGTAGTATTCAATCAGGTGGCGGGCGCGGCGTACCCGCTCACTGTAGGGGATTTCGCCTTTGTTGGCCTTGAGGTACTGACTGTTGCGCAGCAGCTGGCTCGTATTGCTCTCTACATTTTCCAAAAACTCCTGCAGTTCCTGATAGAAGGCGTCGAGGCGTTCAGCCAGGATGAGAATGTCATCGTCCCGGAATGCCTGAATCCGCTTGAACAGCTCAAGGAAAGCCTGCCGGTACTTGGTCAGCTCCTCCGGCAGCAGCGGCTTAAACTCGTTAAGCAGAAAAGCCAGAAAGCCCCGCACCGGCTCATTGATGCGGAAGCCATTAGGCTGGCTGACCACCAGTTTGTAGTCCAGCATCCGCTTGACGATAACGTCCGCTTTTTCTTCTGTGGCTTCTTCAAACAGATCCCGACCAATGATGCTGTGCTCCAGTTGCAGGCGGTAGAGCGTGCGGAACAGCTCGAAGTTATCTTCGAGGAAGCGGAGGGCCTTATCTGGTTCTGCTTTTAAGATCATGCTATACCGCTTGGGCTACCTGAATAACGTGTTTTTGCTCATCAACCACCAACTGACCGCTGGGCTGCCGCTGAATAAGCAGATACTGGTCAAAGCCGTCCACAATATCCGGGGCGGCAAAAATGGGATAAAAGTGGTGCTCTTTGCAGAACTCCACGAGCTGGGGCCGGTTCTTACCATCAATGGTGGCGATTTCGTCGATAAACAAGACCACCCGGTTGTCCGGGCTACGCTGCGACAGCCGGCTGATGACCGCCATGACGATGATGAGGCGCAACATCCGGTCCGTACCATCTGACTCCACCTGCCGCCCGAGGTTGACCGAGCGGACTTTACCATTGATGGAAAGCCGCAGCTGCAGGTTGAACAAATCACTAAAGGCGATGGCCTGCCCTTTCTCGAGGTACTCCCTCAGGATGTCGAGCCGCTTGGCAGTATGGTCGGGCATACGGAACAGCCCATCAGTGGTGAGGGACAGCTCAGCGATGGACCGCAGGTCGTTCTGCAGGCGCTCGTTGGGCTCAAGCAGCACATTGAGGGATTCCAGATTAGAGATTTGGATCTCGCCCATCGTCCGGTTGAACTCATGGTGCACGAAAGCTTTGAATTCCTCATAGGCATCCAGAAAACGCTGAGCCGGGTTAGCAAACTGCACAGCAATGCTTTCCAGCAGGCTTTCGATACTTTGCTGCTTATCCCCGATCGAGAGCATTTCCTGCTCCAGCTGGGTGACAAACTGCTGCTCATCGGCCAGGTCGAACTGGGTTTTGTCTTTGAGCTGCTGGAAGAGACGCTGCCGGGCTTCCCGCTTTTGGGCCACCTCTTTGCGCAACTGCTTGATCTGGTTGAACAACTGCCGGATGGAATCGGGCGTGCGCACCATTTCCTGTGCATCAGGCTCCATAACGGGCAGGTTCATTTCCTCCACTTCCCGCTGATCGCGCTCCATATCCCGTGTTGACTGCTCAATGCCCTGCACCTCTTCCTGCAGCTGTCGGATAGCACGCTGCCGGCGCTGCAAGTCCTCTTGTACGGTGCGGTATTCGTGTTCGAGCGTATTAAGCTGCTTCTCCAGCTTGCGGATAGCCTGCTGCTGGCTTTTTAGTTCGTTTTTGATTTCAGGCAGCGCGCGCACCTGCTGCAGGGACTCCTCCAGTTCCTGGCGTTCAGCCTTGGCGGCTTCGAGTTGTTTTTTGATTTCGGCGCTGTTCTGAGCCGTGTCCATCAGCTGGGCGTAGCGGTCGCGTTCCTGCTGTAGTTCGGCGACTTCTTCTGCCAGTTGCCCGGGGTTGCTTACTTCCTGCATAGGAAAATCCTCAGGCAGCTCAATCTGCCCGTCGAAGAGCTCAATGAGGCGGCTGGCCTGGCTGATGGGCTTCTTGATTCGTGCTTTTGGCAATCGGGCGATATCCGGATGCAGGATGCTGTTGAGGAGGCGGCGCTGCGCATCGTCTTTCGCCAGGTGGGCTATAAGCCAGTCGTTGATATCGGCCTGCTGTGCCGCTTTGCGCTGTATTTGCTGATCTAGGCGCTCAATGCGGCGCTGCAACTGCTCTGGTGGCTGGGCGGCATTGGCAGCATACTGCTGCAGCCGGAACCAGAGCTGCTCCACTTTCTCCTGCTGATTTTGCAATTGTTGCTCCAGCAGGCTTTCAGCGGGGAGTTCCAGGGCTTGCTGCTGCTGTTGCTGCAGCGTTTGGGCTTCGCTCTTCAATTGGCGAAGCTCATAATCAAGACGGCCCTTTTGCTGATTAATGCGGTCATTCTCCACACTTTTGGCCTGAAGCTCGCCCTCCATTTGCTCAATTTCCTGCTTTTTGCGATGGCGCTGTTCCATGAGTGTGGCCCGTCGCAGGTTGGCACTGGCGAAAAAGGTAGCCACCTGCTGGCAAAGCAGCTCGTAGTGGGCTTTCACTTCGCTGACCAGGCTTTTGAACTGGGTGAACTCTGCCTCAATATTTTTAAGTACAGACAACTGCTGGCTTTGGTAGCGCAGGCGGTCAATCTGCTGTATATTCTGCCGGCTGTAGCTCAGCTCGTCCTGATCGCGGCTATCGGCAATCAGCAGGATGTCCTTGAGGGCCCGGTTGTCGATAAGTTTAGAGTTGATGAGGTAGCGGTAGACTTTATTAAAACTATTGTACGTACCGCTGATCTTGCACTTATCGGTGAGCCAGACCACGGCATCGTTACGGTCCCCAACCTGATAGATGTGCTTGAGGATTTCCTGGACCTGATCGATTTTTTTGACCTTCGCGCCTGCTTTGACGGCGGTGCGCATTAATTCCTTATAATTACGGAGATGCTGCCCATCTGCCTGTTCTTCGAAGAAATAGCTGCGTTGATAAGGCTGATCGATGCGGGTGTAGAGCACCTCATTGTCAGCATTGCGGTGCACAAGCATGCAATAGCGGCGGTCCCGCTTTTTGACCTCGAAGAGGATGAAGCTCCGCTCCGGGCTTGGGAAGTAGTGCGCCAGGGTCTCCTTATCGGCCGTACGCTGCCCGCTGAAGTTCATCAGGCGTTTATTGACCAGGAACAGGAAGTTAAGGGCATAGATCAGGGAGCTCTTGCCTACGTTATTGGGGCCTACCAGCTGCGGGGAGTGGCCGTGTTCGAATCCGACCTCTGCCATTTTGTAGGCACAGGAGTTAATGAGTACGAGTTTGGTCAGCATAGCCGACAAAGATAAAAAAACAAGGCTAAGAAAGCAGGGCTACAGTACTTTCATCAGGGTACGGAAAGCAACGAACTTCCCCTTGTACCGGTCCTGATGGTCTTTCTGCAACAGGTAGGCATGCTTTTCCTGATAGAGTTGGTAGGTGGTCATATTGGGGCTCAGGTACTGAATGCTATAGGTGAAGCCATCGGACTCATCCGTACCCAGCAGGCGGGAAATCCGGTGCTCGATGAACATGCCGGTTTCCATAATCGCCGGGATGTGCACCCGGCGCATCCACCGCAGCCAGTCTTCGTGTACGTCGTGGTCTATTTTCACCGTAACATTATACAGGATCTTGCTCATGTTTATTTTTTAGCATTTGGTAGGAAGGGCTATTCCCCAAAGATTTCAGCCAGTTTGATTTCCAGGGCTTCTGCACGAAGTTTGTTGGCAATGACGCTGCCCTCGGCGTCAACAAGCACGGTGTGGGGGATAGAACGCACTCCATATAGTTGGGCGACTTCGTTCTGCCAGCCTTTCAGATCACTTACGTGAGGCCAGGTTAGCCCATCAGCTTCAATAGCAGCCAGCCACTTATCGCGGTCCCGGTCCAGGCTGATGCCCAGTATCTCGAAGCCTTTATCCTTGTATTTTTCGTATACTTTCACCACGTTGGGGTTCTCCCATCGGCAGGGTCCGCACCAGCTTGCCCAAAAATCGAGCAGAACAACCTTCCCCCTGAAATCCGAAAGGCTCAGTGGCTCACCCTCGGGGCTATTCTGCGAAAAGTCCGGCGCACTGCCACCTTTCATCAGGTTTTTCACCTGTTCGATCTCCGCATACATGCTCGCTGCCGCATCCGGATCTTTCTCTTTGTAAACGTCAATGAACGCCTGTGCGAAGTGAGCAAAGCTTTGGCTGTTTCTTTGCTTAAGTCCTGCCACGACCCCGGAGAGCGCCAGCTTGTGTGCCGGTGAGCCAGGCGCTATGCCGGACATTGCCCCCTCGATAAACTGCTGCTGCCGTTCCGCATTAATACCAATGCTCGCCAGCGTAGTGGCATATTCCTGGAACTTTTCGAAGGTCCAGGGCAACTGTCCGTATACCGGCTGGGAAAAGTCTACAAGGCCAAAAAACTCGTTGGCGAAGTATTCAATTTCATTACCGTACCCTTCCGGGTGGTTGTGGTAGCTCAGATAGGTGTTCAGTCGAACAATAGGGCCAAACAAAGGGTGTTGTTTTTCAGCGCGGGCCAGCAGGGCCAGCTTTTTTCGTCCAGGGCTTCCATATCAGCAACGACTGCAGCCTTACCTGCACTGTCCCGTTTGGACTGGTAACGGCGGATCAACCCTGCGCCTTCCTGCTTGAGGGCATTGATTTCTGTCTTCAGCTCCTGATAGTTCGTATTCAATGGAGAGTCACCAACTGCGGCAGTCCGGATTTTAAGGCAGCTGCCAGACAAGCGTATGGTGTCCTCCTCACCAAGCAGGAGTGGGATCATATTGCTGCGGCTGGTCCCGATGTAGAAGAAGCTTGTTTCCTGCTTTGGCAAACGGACCTGATACTGATCCTCTCCGGTTTTCTCTACTGATTGGACCGGATAGAACTTGCTGCCGTCAAACTTCAGGAGGGCCAGCGGTTCCTGGCAACCGGCAAGATTTACTTCTACCACGACTTCCTGAGCCGGCGCTGCAAGAGTAAACAGGCATAGTATCCATATGGAAGACAGTAACTTATGCATGGTCTTATGTTTTGGCGTTATAAAGGTAAAATACAAAAGGTGAAGCATTTTACCACTCCACCTTTTACCCGATCTTAGTTCAGTCGGATTTCATCCTCGTTCTCATCGTAGAACTTGTACTTGGTCAGGTGGAAATCATTATTCGCCTGAATACGCACCCACTTGTAGTAATTCATGTACCAGCGCATTTGCACGCTTGGGAGCCCTTTCTTGAGGTAAGCCTCAATGAAGGGGTGTACCAGTAGTTTGATTTTCGACTTTGGCCGGGACTGAACGATGAAGTTCAGGTCGCGCTCGATCTCGTCATAAATCAGCAGGGAAGCATTGATCTTTCCGGTACCGTTGCAGGTTGGGCAGACTTCGGAAGTGCTGATATTGACCTCCGGCCGCACCCGCTGACGGGTAATCTGCATCAGCCCGAATTTGCTCAGGGGCAAAATCGTATGCTGAGCGCGGTCTTTCTTCATAAACTGCCGCATGGCCTTGACGAGCTCTTTGCGCTGCTCAGCCTTGCGCATATCGATGAAGTCGATAATAATGATACCACCGATGTCCCGCAGGCGCAACTGCCGTGCAATCTCTTCTGCTGCTTCAAGGTTGACCCGCATGACGGTATCTTCCTGCTTTGAGCTGCCCATTTTGTGCCCGCTGTTCACGTCAATAACGTGCATAGCTTCGGTGTGCTCAATGACGAGGTAAGCCCCACTTGGCATAGTAGCCGTTTTGCCAAAGGATGCTTTGATCTGCTTGGTTACACCGTGGGCATCAAAAACAGGCTTATTGGTCCGGTGTAAATTGACAATCTTGACTTGCTCCGGAGATATATTCTCGAGGTAGCCCCGGATGTTTTGGTACATCTGCTTGTCGTTGACTACAATCCGGTTGAAGGAGTCCGTTAGTACGTCCCTCAGTATACTCGAGGTTTTATCCAGTTCGCTGAGGAGTTTCAAAGGCGGCTTGGCCTTGTGGAGCTGTTTGTGAATATCCTCCCAGCTTTGCATGATCTGAATGATCTCTTCGTGCAGGTCTGCCACTTTCTTGCCTTCGGCCGCTGTGCGCACAATTACGCCAAAGCTCTTCGGCCGGATACTCTCTACCAGGAGGTGGAGGCGTTTACGCTCTTCGGCGTTGCTTATTTTTTTGGAAACAGCTACAACGTTGGAGAATGGGGTGAGGACGATATAGCGCCCCGGCAGTGTCAGCTCACAACTCAGGCGCGGCCCTTTGGTGGAGATCGGTTCTTTAAGCACCTGAACCAGGATAGGCTGCTTCTTACTAAGCACCTGATCGACTTTACCGGTTTTGATGATATCCGGCTCCATCTTGAAGTTGTCAAGTGTATGAGTATTGACCCCGCCTGACATCGCACCATTCGTGAATTTGAGCAGCGACTTGAGCTTGGGGCCCAAATCAGTGTAGTGCAGGAAGGCGTCTTTAGGGTGCCCGATATCCACGAAAGCGGCATTCAGGCCAGGCATGAGGCGTTTGATACGCCCTACGAAAATGTCCCCTACGGTAAAATTGTCGTTGGTTTTCTGATAGTGGATTTCTACCAGTTTTCCGTTTTCAAGCAACGCAATTTGAACCTCCGTGGGGGTGGAATTGATGATAAGTTCTTTTTCCACGGTCATGTTTTTGGGCTCCTGCCTGAACTCTCGGGGCTCGCCTTATACCAAGGTAGCGGCAACCGCCCGGCACGGGCAGAAGTCAAAGATAAACTCGGTCTCAGCGATCAAGCGAGATACGAACAGCAGTGGAAAAGAACCGTTGAAGTGTCACCCTAAGCCAATTATAAAGTGCCTTTGATGTTAATAAAGGCAGAGCATAAAAGCTTTGGGCTCATTTATCGTAAAGTTAGGTCTGCTTTAACAGGAAGGAAGCTGCTTTGTCTTCATAAAAGGAGCCTGATTAGAGGCAAAATATCTTATTGCTAACACGCGCCTACTGCGCCGTGTCGTTCTCTGCAGCTCTAAAGTATCCTATTATACAAGCTCTCCGGTAGCCGCTCTTTCGATTCGGGCTATACTTTTGGGCCTGTAACCTGTCAAAGAAGTTTTTTCTTTCTTCTGCCAGCACCTCATGTATAATCTGAGGCACTAACCTGAAGTGGATCAGCGGTTATTACAGCTGAAAGGGTATGAGGCGACGGGCCGTATTTGAATGACGGCTCCCCAACTTCATCCGGCATAGCTGATGTACAATACCACGCCTGAATACACCGCTTCCGGAGTCAGGCACAGGCCAGACTCCGGAAGCAACCGAAAATCACTTACTTATTCTTCTTCTTATGACGATTCTTGCGCAAACGCTTTTTACGTTTGTGCGTTGCGATCTTATGTCTTTTTCTCTTCTTTCCACAAGGCATAGTCAGAATCCTTTTAAAAATGAAAAAATCAAATATTTAATGATAATTACTGTCTCAGTTGCCGGCACTGCTCAGCAAATGCATTAGCCTGCTCAGCATTTCCGGCGCCTTCATAGGCTTGAGCCAGTAAACAAATGGTTGTCACGTTCTGCGAGTCGGCTTTCAAAGCGGCCTCCAGGCGTTTGACGGCATTCTCAAACTGCCCGGTACGAATAGATAGCCGGCCAAGGGCATTAAGTACTAAAACATTGTCAGGCTGCTCTTGGTTGAGTTCTCTCAACATCAGCACCCCTTTCATTGGATTATCTTCCGGCGGATTATTGGTATAAGTCAGCGCCAGGTTAACCCGATTGGCCAGGTTTTCCGGATTCAGGGAAATGGCATTTTCAAAAGCCTGTATTGCCCGTTTCGAACAAAAAGACTTTATCCGCTCCTCTGTCGTACGCTGCGTACAGATAGAGTAGGTAGTCCCTGCGATGGACCATGCCCCCTCGTTATTTTCCACCTCAGCCACCTGCTGCGCATAGTGGCCGGCGATGGAGAAACGCTGCAATTGATACCATTCCCCGGAGAGCTCCTTGTACAAGCCTACCCGGATGCTGTCTTCAAGTGAAGACTCCAGGTCTTGCTCAAGGCCCGAAATCATCGAGCGCTGAGCAGGCTCAAGCACTGCTTTAGCTTCCTGAATGACCAAATTAATGTCTGTACTTTCAACCGATAGTGCTCTGGACGTTTCCAGACTTGCGATATCTTCAGGTTTTCGGTCGCAGCCCAGGTAGAGTACCAGAAACAAGGCTAATGCCCCGGCGATGACCGCCCACTGAAGCTTTGTCATATCAGCAAAAGTTATTTTGTATCTTCATCCGGGAGCGCATCCACATTTTCTTTCACCTGCTCCACGAAAACCTTCGCCGGCTTGAATGAAGGGATATAATGCTCAGGGATTTCTATGGCGATATTCTTCTTGATATGGCGACCGATTTTTTTGGCGCGCTTTTTAATCACGAAAGAGCCAAAACCGCGGATATACACGTTCTCACCATCAGAAAGGCTGCCTTTCACTTCTTTGAAGAAAGTCTCCAAGGTAACCAACACGTCTACCTTTGGCACACCTGTTTTCTCTGAAATTGCTGCAACCAAATCAGCTTTTCTCATCGTTAGTTCTTGGTTTATAGTCAGTTATAGCAATTCTTGCTTTTTCAAAACGAAGGGCAAAGCTCGGTATTTATTTTTTTAATCGAAAATAAATGTTTGGTTTATTTTTACTTTTTTTGGTTCGCGCTCAACTGGTTACAGCAAAAAATGACTTTTCCATTCCTTTCTTTATCTTTGCACATTGCAAAATTACGGCTGTATTAGCCTACCTTCCGGGCTTAAAGCCTAAACTTATTTCTATGCTGCTATCAATGACAGGCTACGGCCGCGTGTCACATCCCTTTAAGGATAAAACCATCAATGTAGAGCTCCGGTCTCTCAATAGTAAATACACTGATATCAGGGCCAAAATACCTCAAAACTACCGGGAAAAAGAGCATGAACTCCGCAAGCTCATCTCCGACCGGGTGCACCGGGGCAAAATAGAGGTCAATATCGAAGTAGCTTCTGATAGCGGGGATGAGGAGTACGGCCTCAACGAACCGCTCTTCCGCAAATACCACCGGGAGCTGAGCCGCCTTTCTTCCGAACTCAACATACCGGATGGCGATATGCTGCAGGCTATTCTACGGCTGCCCTCTGTAGTGGCGACTGCGGCTGACAGCATAGACGAAGAGGAGTGGTCTGCCATGAAAACTGCGCTGAATGACGCGATAGAGAAGTTCACCGCTTTCCGCACCGCCGAGGGCAATGCCATGAAGGAGGATCTGCAACTACGCGTTGAAAACATCTCCAGCCTGCTCCAGCAATTGGACCCGGAGGAGGAAGAGCGCGTGACTAAACTGAGGCAGCGTATGCGGCAAAGTTTGGAAGAGCACCTGGGCAAGGACAAAGTAGACGACAACCGCTTCGAGCAGGAGATACTGTTCTATCTCGAAAAAATTGATATCACGGAAGAGAAAGTCCGCCTCGAACAGCACTGTAAGTACTTTATTGAGGAACTCAACAAAAAGCAGCCCCTCAAGGGCCGGAAATTAAGCTTCATCAGCCAGGAGATGGGCCGGGAGATTAATACTATGGGTGCCAAAGCCTATTCTTCCAGCATCCAAAAGCTGGTAGTAGAGATGAAGGACGAGTTAGAAAAAGTTAAAGAACAAGTGGCCAACACCGTATGAGTAAGTTATTTCTATTTGCCGCGCCTTCAGGAGCTGGCAAAACTACTATTGTCCGGCATCTCCTTGAGCGCTATGATCATTTGTCTTTTTCCACCTCAGCCACTACCCGGCCCAAACGGCCGCATGAAACGGATGGCAAAGACTACTATTTTATTTCTCCGAAGCAGTTTACGGAGTTAGTGAAAAGCGAGGGCTTTGTGGAATGGGAAGAGGTATATGAGGGCCTGTTCTATGGCACCCTCAAAAGTGAAGTGGAGCGGCTATGGGGAAAGGGTAAGCATATTGTGTTCGATATTGATGTAAAAGGTGCAGTCAATATTAAGGAAGCCTACCCCGAGGAGGCAATCGCTGTATTCGTCAAGCCCCCTTCACTTGAGGCGCTGCGTCAGCGGTTGGTTGCCCGTGGCACTGAGGACGAGTCTAATCTCCGTAAACGGCTGGACAGAGCGGCTGAAGAAATGACCTATGAGGGCCGTTTTGACATCGTACTCATCAACGATGACCTGCAACAAGCGCTCCGTGCTGCGGAAAAAATTATTGAAGATGCAATAAAGGAAGCCTAGACATGGCAACGCAAACGACTAACGGCATTCAGATTACGGTACAGCCTTCCTATCAGGCCGCTTATTCCCGTCCTGCTCAGCACCGCTACATTTTTGCCTACGAAATCACCATTGAGAACAACAGCAAGGAAACCGTGCAGTTGCTTGGGCGCCACTGGTTTATCTGGGATGCCAACGGACATGTGCGGGAAGTGGAAGGGGAAGGTGTGATCGGACAGCAGCCTGTCCTGCCGCCGGGGGGCAAGCATCGCTATGCCTCCTGGTGCGACCTATCGACAGGCATTGGGAAAATGCACGGTGCCTTTCAGATGGTCAACATACTGGACAACAGTACCTTTAAAGCAATTATCCCAACCTTTTTCCTGATCGCGCCTATCCGGCTGAATTAATCCGTATACGCCTTGAGGTCCGGAAAGTCAATGATATGCCTGCGGGCACGCATCTGATCGGCACGCCGCCCATCTATATACGCTGCTACGTAAGCCGATGTAAAGGCGCCCCTGAGCAACTTCACCTTAAACGCCTCCGCCTCTTCAAAAGTCGCAAAAGCACCTACCGTATACCGGTAATACGGACCATCCATCTGCCGTTCTACCATGACGCCTTCGTACGCATCGAGGCTGTTGGTGCCATAGGCGCCGCTTAGTGCCCCTACCTGTACCTTGTACAATAGCCGTTGATGAACAGGATGCCTGGGGACTGCATTAGCGTACCGGAGACCTACGACTGGAAGAGGGGTTGTGGCAGCCTTGCCTTCAGGAAGGTAGAATGAAAAATCAACACTGCATTCCTGATCACCTACTGCTTCAGAAAGCAATCCTCTGATAAAAATACGGTCGTTCGGTACTCCTTTTTCCAAAAGGGCTTTTGCGACAGCTTCTGCCTGCTGAGCACCTTTGAATATTGCTGTGCCTTTGCCACTTTCAACCTCTTTCTGGTAAGCCGTTAAAACCAGGTAGGCATCTTCCTGTTTTTGCATGGTGTCTGCGATGGTCTGCAGTTGCCGAAGCTGATCTGCGGAGAAGGCTTCCGGCGTATCCATTCTGAAGTAGATCGGGGGCAGGAACAACAGCCCGGCATTGCCTGCCTCAGAAGCGGTCTCCGGTGCCCCGTCCACCTGAGGCTGAACAGGAACCTCCTCCTGTTCACCTGTAATTTCGTGCTCCGCAGACATTTCTGCTTCTGGCACTGACGCCACCTCTTCAGTAGTGATGATCTCCTCAGGCAAAGCCGGTAGCGATTCCCCTTCTGGATTAGCAGCCATATCCTCCTGAGGCCCGGTTACTTCGGGTTCAACAAGCCTGGATTCTACATACCCGTAGTACTCATCCACACGGAGTTCCATCTCCGGCAAAAAATTGTCAAAATGAGCGGCATAAAGGTCACGCTGTCCCATACCGTCCTTTCGGGAAGAGGCAAAAAAGCCCGTGAAGCCGTCCTTGGCGATCCGAAAGTAGGCATCATCTTCAGAAGAGTTGATCTTCGTCAGCAGGTTTTCAGGCGTGGTCCAGGTTTCGGAATTGGCGTTAAAAACAGCTTTTACGATATCCAGTCCTCCGATACTAAAATCAGGATGGTTGGTGCTGTAATACAGGGTTATGCGGTCCCGGGCCAGAAAGGGCGTGGTTTCGTCATAGGCGGTATTGATTTGAGGGCCAAGGTTGACAGGAGTCCCCCACTGCCCGTTTTTGTATTCAAGGCGATACAGGTCAAGCCCACCGTAGCCTCCGGGGCGCCGGCTGGCGAAGAAAACCAGGTTGTCGCTGGCGAAGAAGAACGCTTCATCACCAATAGCAGGATTGATAGGCCCTTTGAAAACATCAGAACTCACCGTTCGCTCTTCCTTATCGTTGCGGAAAGTATCCACAATAATCTTGGCGTCCTCATGGTGCCAGCCCTGAAAAAAATACAGGACAGTACCGTCCGCATTGAAATCAAGGAGCACATCGTGCCGCGTACTGTTGACCAGGTACCCCACAGAGCTTACTTCCTGCCAGTTCCCCCCACCACCGGTAGCAGAACGGCAGGAAAAAATATCGCTATAGAACTGTCCGGTACGGCTGTCCGGCATTCCATTCTCGTCTCTGCGCCCGCCCAAATTACCGCTGCGCATGGATGAAAAATACAACCGATTGCTGAAGTTAGGGCTGGGCACGGGTGCGAACTCATCGCCGTTAGTGTTCACTTTGGGCCCCAGGTTTTCAGCGTACACTTCAGAGGGCAGGTACTGCAGCCGCATACCGGTTGCGCAGCGGCGGATATCGTCCCATACCATTTTCCGGTTGGGGCTATTGGCGCGGATACGCCTTAAATAGTCTTTATAGTAACCCGCTGCTTCTGCAAACTGGTTCATAGCATGGCGGATCTTCCCCAGGTAGAGCCAGCATTCCGGAAAAGGATCCTTTTCACTACGGATAATAGACTGGAACAAGCGTCCCGCGGCTTCCAGTTGGTTGGTTTGATAATAGGATACCGCGAGTAGGAAGCGCGCTTCCTGGTCGTTGGCTACCAGGGACTCTGCTGTTTTTAACACAGCAAGCGCTTCTTCGTACCGTTGATTGACGAAGAACGCCTTGGCCTCTTCTTTTTTGTAGGCTTGTGCCTTGAGTGCGTGCCCCATTGTCAATGACAACAAGGCAAGTAGCAATATTCTCATAGCGCCTGTTACTTTTGAGGAACGGCCGTGGCAGAGGACCGTTCAGGGTTAATGTCGACAGGTTACCAAAGCTCTGCGCCAACAGGCATCAGAGCACAAAAGGCGTTATTCATGATTGTGCTTGTAAGGCATCAGGGTTGGGGGTAAAAAACTTTTCTATTATAAAACTTAACCGCATCGAATGCAAGGAATATGCCAACTTTTATATCTAATTCCTGCATCCGATGCGGAAATAATGTATTTTAAATGGTTTGGGTATCATCAAACTGCTCCATATAGTCTCCTATCCGGCGCAGGAAGGAACCTCCAAGGAAACCATCCACAACACGGTGGTCGTAAGACAGCGAAAGGAACATCATATGGCGGACCGCAATAAGGTCGCCGTATTCAGTTTCCACTACCGCAGGCTTTTTCCGGATCGCGCCTACGGCTAAAATAGCCACTTGAGGCTGATTGATGATTGGCGTACCCATGACATTGCCAAAGGTACCTACGTTGGTCAGGGTGAAGGTTCCGCCCTGTATCTCATCAGCCCCCAGTTTATTTGCCCGGGCGCGGGCCGCCAATCCGTTAACCTGCTTGGTAAGCCCCATCAGATTGAGGTGGTCTGCATTTTTAATAACGGGCACGATCAGGTTACCGGAAGGCAGTGCCGTAGCCATACCGATGTTAACGTTCTTTTTGCGTACGATTGTGTTGCCGTCCACCGATACATTAACCATTGGGAAGTCCCGTATCGCTTTGGCTACGGCCTCCATGAAAATCGGAGTGAAGGTAATTTTTTCTCCGTGCTTTTCCTGGAACTGTTTTTTCACTTTGTTGCGCCAGTTGACAATCTTTGTCACATCCACCTCCACAAAAGAAGTCACGTGCGGTGAGGTCTTTTTGGAATTCACCATATGGTCCGCAATGATGCGGCGCATGCGGTCCATCTCAATAATTTCAACATTATCGGAAGCAGATACCCCGGCGGAAGCAGGTTGAGCAGGCGGTGCTTTGGGCTGTTTTGGCGCAGCGGTTTCCTGCACGGGAGCCTTGAGTTCAGGCGCAGAGGAGGGTTGGCTTTTGCGGTTTTCCACGTAAGCCAGGATATCCTTCTTAGTCACTCTGCCCTGTAGGCCGGAACCTGAGATCTGCTCCAGTTCGGCCATGCTAATGTCTTCTTTTTCCGCAATGGTACGGACCAGGGGTGAGTAAAAGCGATTGCTGCTGTCCGTACGCTCAACGGGCGCATCAGCGGAAGCCATAGCAGGCTCTGGCTGAGGCTCCGGCTTATCTATGCCATTACTGCTGGTCTTTTCGGCAGGCGCCTCGGCTGTCTCTTTGACGCTTGGACTGGCTTTCGGAGTAGCTTCCTCTCCATCTGTACCAATGATCGCAATAACTTTACCAATCTCCACCGTTTCGTCTTCCTGAAAGCGGATTTCCTGAATCACTCCGTCTACCGGAGAAGGCACTTCGGAATCAACTTTATCTGTGGCAATTTCAAGAATGGTTTCATCCTCCTCAACGGAGTCTCCTACCTGTTTAACCCATTTGAGGATGGTTGCCTCCATGATGCTTTCCCCCATTTTGGGCATAATCAGTTCGACTTGAGCCATAATTCTTTCTTTCGTTGTGTATTTTGGTTCTATTTGGCAGGTCTTTGCCTGTGCCTTTTCAGACCGCAAAATTAGCCGTTTTGCACTTGTAAAACAAATAAAGCACTGCATTCCGAAAGCCCCTGCTCCTTCCCTTGATTTAGCCATTGGCTACCGAGGCAGGATAATGTTTTTTCAGAAACCGGCGGATAAAATTCAGGGCATGTGCACCAGTGTATTCAATATTTTTCTCACGGTCTTTTCCAGCCTTAAGCAGATAAGCCTCCGTCACATTGTGATCTCCAACGGCAAGCCAGATGGTCCCTACCGGCTTTTCCGGCGTACCGCCGCCCGGGCCGGCAATTCCGGAAACGGCAACAGCAATATCGCCTCCGAAGTGCTGCAGGGTGCCAGCCACCATTTCGCGGACTGTAGCCTCACTTACAGCACCATCGGTTTCCAGTGTAGCAGTACGCACGCCCAGCTTTTCCTGCTTTACTATATTGCTGTATGCTACGATACCGCCAAGAAAGTATGCAGAAGAACCGGGAATACTGGTAACCAGGTGCGAAAGGTACCCGCCGGTGCAGCTTTCCGCTGTACTGAGCCACAGCCCGCGTGCTTTCAGCATTTGCCCGACTACAGCCTCCAGGCGGTCTTCTTCTTCTCCGAAGAGCAGGTCCTCCATCCGTTCTTTGAAACGGTTAGCCCACTGCTCAAGTTCGTCCCGGTATTGGTCAGACTGACTCCCCCGGCTGCTGAGCCGCAGCCGTACTCTCCCTAGATTGGGCAAATAGGCTAGCTTGATATGGGGCGGAAGGGCGTCTTCAAGGTCGGCGATGCGCTCGGCAATGCGGGATTCACCTTCTCCGGCTGTGAGTAAAGTACGGTGGGCAATCCGTTCCAGGGGGTACTGTGCCTTCAGGCGGGGCAGGACTTCCTTCTGCATAAGGGCTTTCATCTCGTAAGGTACACCCGGCATGGAGACGATCACCTTACCATCTACTTCAAACCACATGCCCGGGGCGGTGCCCATTGGGTTGGTCAGCAGCGTAGCGTTGTCCGGCATGTAAGACTGCAGCCGGTGGGCTTCCGTTGGCTGACGCCCGAGCTGCTTAAAAAACCGCTCGATACGCTGGTAAGTCGGTTCATGAAAAGACAGCCTGCCGCCGGTAAACTCCGCAAGGACTTTTTTGGTGATATCATCTTTGGTAGGCCCCAGGCCTCCGGTCATTAAAACCACATCTGCGGAGCGTAGCCCTTGCTCCAATGCCTGAACGATGCTTTCTGCCTCATCCGAAACGGTCATTATCCCGGTAATATGCGCTCCATTAAGATTGAGCTGCTGCCCCATCCAGGCCGAATTGGTATCCACAATCTGCCCGATAAGAATTTCATCACCTATTGTGATCAGGTATACTTTCATGAACCTTTTTTCTGGAAAAGACCAGTAAGGGGCGATTTGTTGCGACAAATCAGGAAATATCAGGCACCAATGCGATTTCCTTAAGTGCGAAGGGCTGAAGCTCCCCACTAATGCGTAAAAGCAAGCGGCCGGCTTCATCTACTCCGGCAGCCTCTGCCTCGAACTCCCTGCCGTCAGGCAAACGATAAGTGCGCAGCTCCTGATACCCGGTCAGGTGCTGGTAATAATCGCGCCTGAGCCGGGTAGTCTGCCCTGCCCTCAGCAGAAGGTAGCGTTGCTCGAGTGCCTGTAAATAAGAAGCCGCTACCTCGTCCAGGTCGTGTATGAGGCCCGTATCCAGGTACAGTGAAGTGGCGAATGGCAGCTCAGGAGGGAAAGCCCGTTGATTAATATTGACCCCGGTCCCGATGATGCTATGCTGTACCAGCTGCCCGGCCAGCTGATTTTGGATAAGAATGCCTGCGACTTTACGCGGCCCCAGATAAACATCATTGGGCCATTTCACGCTTACTACAGATTTGGCATAAGCTGACAGCGCATCACGCAGCGCAAGAGTGGCAGCCATATTGAGCTCGAACTGTTTGCGGGCCTGTAAAAAATGAGGGTACAAAATGACACTCAGGGACAAGCTCTCCCCTTCCGGGCTCTCCCATTTACTGCCAATTTGTCCACGGCCTGCGGTCTGTGTGGCTGCCGAAATGACCGTTCCTTCAGTTGGTTTACTTTTTGCAAGGAGTTCTTGTGCGTAACTGTTTGTGGAAGCAAGTGCCTCGAAGGCATGAACAACCTTTCCGATAAAAAGGGTGTTTTTGTTAGGCAAGAGCAAATTATTTGATAATTTTATTTGTTGTAAGCCCTGGGAGGGGGCTATTCCACCTCAGAACCATATTTTGGGGCAAAACGAAAAGCGAATGCCTCCTTTATTCATTGCAAAATTAACAAAATCTGAGTTTGAATTCACACACCAAAGTTCAACAACGCGAACTCACCACCGAGGCGCTGAACGAATTGATCATTGAAAGTATTCAGGACATCAAGGGCAAGAATATCATCAAGCTGGACATGCGAAAACTGGATGATGCCCCAACTGACTATTTCATCATTTGCGAAGGCGACTCCAACACCCAGGTAAAAGCCATTGCCGATCACATTCAGAAACGGCTCAAAAGAGAGGCAGATACCTTTGCCAGCCATGTTGAAGGCGACCGAAATGCGCTTTGGGTTTGCATCGACTACTTCACGACTGTAGCGCATGTGTTTCATAAAGAGCGGCGCTCTTTCTATGAATTGGAGAGCCTTTGGAGTGACGCACAGGTTACGGAATACAAGAGTTTATAGTCTGCTCAGAACTCTTGGCCGAATTCTGGCAACGAAATATCGTAAAGAACGTTACTACATAAATTTCCTGGGTATATCACCCCGGACATCCGGCTCTGATTACAGTCTTGTGGAAATACTCTAATTTTGGGGCGGCTACAGGACGACAAGCATTACAATCAGTTGAGACAGGGCCTGGCTCTGCCTGATTCGATAAACGTATATTTTAATGGAGAACAAGAATAACCAAGAAGATAAGAACAAGCCAACCGGGCCCAAATTCAATACTTATTGGATTTATGGGATTATTGCGTTGTTCCTGCTGGCACTGAATTTCTACAGTATGTCAGAAGGCACTATGGAACAGGTGAACCGGCAAAAACTCGGTGAAATGATTGCGGACCAGGACGTGGAAAAACTGGTGGTGGTCAATCAAAAACGGGGCTATATCTACATCAAGCGGCAGGCCCTTGAGCAAAAAACAGAGTTTTACAAAGATGCCGAAAGCCGCTCCTCGCTAAGCGGGGAGAACTACCAATACTGGCTTGAAGTAGGCTCAGTGGAAGCCTTTGAAGATTGGCTGCGGATCACGCAGGAGCAGGCAGATATACCTGAATCGGAATGGATTTATCCAACTTTTGAAACCCGCCAGAATTGGCTGACGCCACTTTTGGGCTGGGTCCTGCCGATCATCATCGTGGTTGCCATCTGGGTTTTCATCATGCGCCGGGTAAGCGGTGGTGCCGGTGGGCCCGGTGCCCAGATTTTCAATATAGGCAAATCCAAAGCGACCCTTTTTGATCAAAACAGTAAGGTTAACGTCACTTTTCAGGATGTAGCCGGGCTTGATGAAGCCAAAGAAGAGGTCATGGAGGTCGTTGATTTCCTGAAAAATCCTAAAAAATATACTGCTCTGGGTGGTAAAATCCCGAAAGGAGTTCTGCTGGTTGGCCCTCCGGGCACTGGTAAGACACTCCTTGCCAAAGCAGTAGCCGGTGAAGCAGGGGTCCCTTTCTTTACGATTTCCGGTTCAGACTTCGTAGAGATGTTCGTGGGTGTTGGTGCCTCACGGGTACGCGATCTGTTTAAGCAGGCAAGGGAGAAAGCGCCTTGTATCATCTTTATTGATGAAATCGATGCGATTGGACGTGCCCGCGGGAAAGGTAATATGCAGGGAGGCAACGATGAGCGGGAAAACACCCTCAATCAGTTGCTGGTGGAAATGGACGGCTTCAGCACCGACAAAGGTGTCATCCTGATGGCCGCTACCAACCGACCGGATGTACTTGACAGCGCATTGCTGCGCCCGGGGCGTTTTGACCGACAAATCGGTATTGACCGCCCGGATCTCAAAGGCCGGATATCCATCTTTAAAGTACACCTCCGCAATATTAAGATTGGTGAAGGAGTCAATGCTGAAGCTCTGGCAGAGATGACACCGGGCTTTGCGGGAGCAGATATTGCCAACATTTGCAACGAAGCCGCGCTCGTGGCTGCCCGCCGCAATAAGCAGGCGGTGGATATGGATGACTTCAACTTCGCACTGGATCGCATCATCGGCGGCCTGGAGAAGAAAAACAAGCTCATCTCCCCTAACGAAAAGAAGATTATCGCTTACCATGAAGCCGGGCACGCCATCTGCGGATGGTTCCTGCCACACGCTTCTCCGCTGGTGAAGGTGACGATCGTACCACGTGGTGTTGGCACTTTGGGGTACGCCCAATACCTTCCTAAAGAAGAGTACATCACGCGCACCGAGCAACTGCTCGACCGTATGTGCATGACCTTCGGAGGACGGGCTGCCGAGTCTATTGTGTTTGATAAAATCTCTACCGGTGCGCAAAATGACCTTGATCAGGTTACCAAGATGGCCTACAGTATGATAACCGTCTTTGGCATGAATGAGAAGGTCGGCCAGGTTTCTTTCTATGGCCTGTCACAAGACCAATTCCAGCGCCCTTATTCTGATGACACGGCCTCCCTGATTGACGATGAGGTAAGAAAACTTGTCGAGTCTCAGTACATCCGCGCCAAAGAATTACTGACAGAACACCGGGAGGACCTGGAAAAGCTGGCAGAGGTATTGCTGGACAAGGAAGTCCTGCTCAAATCCGATGTGGAGCGCCTGCTGGGCAAGCGCCCGAGTGAGGCAGAGGACGATCCGGAAAGCGGCTTTGATGACCATATCGCCGGCCAGTTGAAACCTATAAAAAGGGAAGAGGCTGAGGTATCCACTGAAGCGCCTTCAGAACCTAATAATGCTGAGCAAAACGGCGAAGAGAACAAACAGGAAGAGCATCAGGAGGAAGAAACACCGACCAAAAATGCTTAAGGCATAAACAGCCTCTTACCTTCTGATTACAAAGCCCCGCCTGCTTCCGTTGAAGCAGGCGGGGCTTTTATCATGATGCCTGTTTGAATTTATTTTTTTTATATGCTTTTTATATCAGTATATACTATCACTTGTTAAGCCCACGTTAAGGAGCCAATTTTATGCATGACAGGGCGCTATTGAGCTCCGAAGGCCCCAGGTATCTGACTACAGAAGCCAATGATAACGAAGCCAGGTCTGAGAAATTGCCGCATGCCTAAACAATTTATATTTTTTTTCATATAGAAAATTTTTTAGTTTAATACTTTGCGAATGTGTCTAAAACCTGTTAACTTTGAAACATCCTAATCAGTTGTGGGGTAAACCCGCATCATCCATCAAACCAAAGAGTGTTTCGGGGGCAATAAGGCAACTCTATGCTCGGTCCGGCAAGCTGGTCTGCAATACTAAGACCGCTTCCGAAAGAGCAGTTTGTCATTTTTCCTTTTCACTTTTTCTGAGAACGACTTCAACACAAACTTACCTTGAGAAAACGCAAATAGTACGCCGTGGCCGTGGTCTGCACGCTCCACGCCCTGGTACTATTGCGATGAAGCCATCATTCTTGACCCCAGGCTGCAGGATTGACCCCCTGCGTGATAAGCAACTGTATTGTCAAACTGAACACGGCAAATCCATTGTATTCAAACCATAATCTTATGAAAAACAACGCTGCGGGCAGGCTTCATGCTCTGGAAGCTTAGGCTTCTGAAGTTTTCCCCAGCCACGAGCCGGTATGCTTCATTTCAACTGCCTTAGGGCTGATGTTGCGAAGCTTTCCGGATTTACACAGGTGCAAGCGCACGTAGCAGTGCCATGCGCTAACTAATGATGCAAACACTCACCTGTTGACAATGAAACGTTTGTCAGCAAAAGGGAGTGGTGTGCCCCGACAACTGATTGATAACAAGAACCGATTGTTAACCAAAAACCGTTTTACACCATGAGATTCCCACTTACGTTGCTGGCGCTGCTGGCATCACTGCTTGCCTTTGCACAACAAGGCCTCAAACCCATTGACTTGATAAACACCGCTAAAAACGAACGTACAACATTTGAAGAGCTTAACTTATTTACCTTCTCACAACAATCTGATTACGCCCCTGCACGGCAGCTTGATGCCAATGACTTTACGTTACTTGAACTTGACGAAGAACCCCTTTCTGCTTTGGCACACCTAAAACCCGACGCCATTAAGCTGTCGTTACCTGCTAAAGGCCGGTCCGGATCTATTGACCTGGAGATGGTCCGCGTCAATCCGCTTAGCCCTGGCTTTGTGGCGATTACAGCTTCCACACAGCGCCCGGTCAAAGCACCAGAGGGGGCGCACTACCGGGGAGTCGTCAGGGGGGCACCGGGCTCGGTCGTCGCCCTAAGCTTTTTTGAAGACGAGGTCATGGGGCTGATCAGCACCCCCGGTCAGGGCAACCTCGTGCTCGGAAAAAACCAGGAAGCCCGCTCCCCTCAGGAGTACATCTTGTATAACGACCATAATGTGCTCCGCGAAATGCCTTTCGACTGCGCTACCTCTGATGATGCGCCGGATTACCGCCCGGAGCAACTGGAACCGGTGGTGGGCGAACGTGGCCCTGGCGATTGTGTACAGATCTACCTGGAGATTGATTATGATGTCGTGCAAAGCAAAGGCGGTGTGGCCGGAGCCACCAACTATATCACCGGCTTATTCAATCAGGTAGCTACCTTGTACGCCAACGAAACCGTCAACATCCGCCTGTCTGAAATGCTGCTCTGGGACCAGATTAGCCCGTACAACGGCAACAACAGCTTTGTCGTTCTCACTCAGTTTGTCAATGAGCGCCCCACCTTTAACGGTGACCTTGCCCAACTGATCAGCTATCAGGCTTCCGGCGGCATCGCTTATCTGTCTGGCCTATGCAATGAATACTCGCCCCGGCACGGGTTCAGCAGCATTAATGCAACTTACGCTGCCGTACCCACTTATTCCTTTTCGGTAATGGTGGTCGCGCACGAGCTTGGGCATTCCTTTGGCGCCCGTCATACCCACGCCTGTGCCTGGAACGGCAACAATACTGCTATCGATGATTGTGCAGGGTATACGGAAGGTAACTGCGCCTCCCCGGGTTGGCCTTCCGACGGCGGCACGATGATGAGCTACTGCCACCTGCGCAACGTGGGTATCAATTTCAGTAAAGGTTTTGGCTTTCAGCCCGGTAACGTCTTGCGCAACGCCGTAGCCGATGCGGACTGCCTGCAAGCCTGTGCTACAGATGGCGGAGGCGGAAGTATTGACACCTGCGCCGGACAGGAAGTCGCGCTGGAGATTGTCCTCGATGCCTATGGCATTGAAACCACCTGGGAAATCAGAGATACCAGTGGCGCATTACAATACAGTGGCGGCCCGTATCCCAATACAACAAATGGTACCATCATTAACGAAATGCTCTGCCTCAAGGAAGGATGTTATGTATTCGAAATCCGGGACACCTACGGCGATGGCATCTGCTGCGACTACGGTGATGGCTATTACGCCCTTACGGACACAAGTGGCTTACTGTTGGCCACGGGTGGGGAGTACGGTACCGGAGAGGAAGTCAATTTCTGCCTGCCTGCAGAACAGCCGGAGCCAGGAGACAACAATTGCCTCACCATCAACTTTTCGGATTACGAAATCCTGTCCTTCGGTGGACCACAGGATGCGGGCACTCACGATCTGCTCGATGATGGCCAGGTGCTCCGTATCCAAAACAACGCCTGGAAAGCCATAGAAGTCAATTATGAGGTGACGCCTAATACTGTCATTGAACTGGAATTTGGTTCTACTCGTCAGGGAGAAATACATGGCATTGGCTTTGACGAAAACAACAGCATATCCTCCAACCGCCTGATCCGGTTATACGGTATTCAAAACTGGGGTTATGGCAACTACGACAACTATCCCGGAGGGGCAATTTGGAAAAAATACGTCATCCCGATTGGTGAATTTTATACCGGGGAATTTCAGTACCTGTTCTTCACGGCTGACCATGACCGACCGCCCCGCAATGGCAACTCCTACTTCCGCAACATCATTATTTATGAAGGAGACGACTGTTCAGGCAGCAATGGATTGGGCACCCCTTTAGCGGCATTGGAAGAAAATGCGCCCACCGCAGCACTTAGCCTGTACCCCAATCCCGTAGCGGATTTGCTCACGCTACAGCTTGATCAGCCACAATTGGAGCAAGCGAGGGTGGAAGTCTATGCCCTGACCGGACAGCAAATGCCAATCGGCACACAAGATTGGATGCCTGGTACCGTGCAACAGCAAATCGACGTCAGTCAACTGCCAGCCGGCACCTACGTCGTGCGGGTACAGGCCGGGCATCAGTACTGGGTAGAGAAATTTACCATTTCCAGGTATTAACATACAGACAGCCGCAAAAGGCTGTAAAGACATGGCATTAATTGTGTGAATTTCGAGCGCTGCGGCAAAGGAGCCGCAGCGCTCTTTTTTTGTTCATCAAAAATGCCGTTTTTTTTGCTTATACATTAATTTTTACTACATTTATCACCATCGAGACAGAACAAGCTTCTTATTTCAAACCAAGACTCCAAACATTTAAGATTTACACACCACCCTGGTTATATCCATATTATACTGAGCCCGAAAATTTGAATGGGCTTAAAGTCAATCTGGATCAACGCTTGCCAGAACAAATGCTCCTGTACTCCTAACAGGTGTTTTCACCCGCATGGCACTTAAGTGCCGAGAAACAATCGGATAGTGACGCTCAGTTTGAGCTGTTCAAAAGCTTTGGATCACTGCAACATGGCCTGTTACAGGTTAGGTGCCGTGCATTAGGTCCTCTTCATGCTTTTTGAAGCAATACGGCTTTACCTGCTGCCATCAATGGGATTGGACAGCAGTGGGTTTTGTATGCCTTCGAGGCTGCTTCTTCATTCTGAAATTCTTTTTAACCATTAATAATTAGTATGAAAACTCTACTTACAACAATCTCCTGTTTCCTTGCCCTGTCCCTCTTTGGGCAAGGCATCCTAAAGCCTGCCGAGCTCGTTCAGGCGGAGAAAAGCAAGGGCATGCCTTTCCAAACGGTAACTGCTTTTGACCAATCTGAAGAACGGGCGAACCTTGGGGACGAGGCTCCTGACCAGTACGATCTGCTCGAAATGCGGGACGAGGTGGTACAGCAACTCCATGCCGAGCAGCCAGACCGCATCACGTTTAACTTACCCTCCACCCATCGCAGCGAGCTCGCCATTGAGCTGGTCAGGGTGGACCTCTTTACCGATGACTTCCAGGTTACGGACAGTCAGACCGAGTCTGCCGCTGATGTAGACTACGGCGTGCACTACCGTGGCATTATCAAAGGGGAATCCGGTTCCATCGCTTCCCTGAGTATTTTTGAAGATGGGGTCATGGGCCTGTTCAGCCCGGCAAGAGGGGGCAATCTCGTCCTTGGCCAGTTGGAAGGCAACCGCAATGAAACCCGCTACATCCTGTACAACGATAAGGATGTACTGGAGCGCATGGCTTACGATTGCGGCACGCCCGATGATGGCGAAGGCTACACCCGGGAGGAACTGCAGCCACAGGCCGGTACACGGGCACTTAGCGACTGTGTGCGCTTTTACTACGAAGTAGATTATGACATCTTCCAAAACAAAGGGGGTACACAAGGCGCGACCAACTACGTAACGGGCATTGCCAACGAGGTGGCCACGCTCTATGCCAACGAGAACATCAACACCGTAGTTTCAGAAATTTTTGTCTGGAGCTCCAGCAGCCCTTACTCCAGTAATTCCAGTTCCGGCATGCTGTCCGACTTCCAAAGCTACCGCAATGGCGTGAACGGCGACCTGGGGCATCTGCTTTCCTATCAGGCAAGCGGTGGTATCGCTGCTGGCTTCTCCGGGCTTTGCAACAGCAATCCGGATAACAGCCTGTGTTTCTCTTCCATTAGCTCTTCTTATTCACAGGTACCGACTTACTCCTTCACGATTATGGTCACCACTCACGAGTTTGGGCACCTGTTCGGTTCCCGCCACACCCACGCCTGTGTCTGGAATGGCAATAATACGGCTATCGATGGCTGTGCCGGATCAACAGAGGGCTCCTGCTCCCTGCCGGGCTACCCCAGCAATGGAGGGACGATTATGAGCTACTGCCACATTCAGAACGTCGGGATCAACTTCAACCTCGGCTTTGGATCACAGCCTGGCAACGTCATCCGCAACCGCGTGTCCAATGCCTCCTGCCTGCAGGCTTGTGACGGTGGCGGCGGCAACCCCACCTGCAACGACAATGAGATTACGCTCACCATCAATCTGGACAACTACCCGGGAGAGACGACCTGGAGCGTGGTTAACGGCAGTGGCACAACCGTAGCTTCCGGTGGGCCATACAGCGGTGCAGGGTCTACCGTCACCGAAGACATCTGCCTGCCGAACGGCTGCTATGACTTCACCATCTTCGACAGCTATGGAGATGGTATCTGCTGTGCTTACGGTAACGGCTCGTACAGCCTCACCGATGGCAGCACGGTACTGGCTTCGGGAGGCAGCTTTGGCAGCAGCGAGGCCACTAATTTCTGTGTTAACAATACGCCCCCTCCGCCGATAAGCTACTGTGGCTCGGAAGGCAGCAATAGTAATTTCGAATGGATTCAGCGAATCCAGTTTGGCGGTATTAATAACAACTCCGGCAATGACGGTGGTTACGGCGACTACACCAACCTCTCTACTGCACTGACGCCTGGCGGGTCAGTATCTGTAACCCTTGTACCCGGCTTCTCAGGCTCCACTTATACCGAATACTGGCGCCTGTGGATTGATTACAACCGTGATGGCGACTTCTCAGATGCCGGAGAGCAAATCGGACAGGGCAGCGGTACAGGCACTTTGTCAGGTACCCTGAGTGTATCTCCAAACGCAACTCCAGGCACTACGCGCATGCGGGTAGCCATGAAGTACAACGCTTATTCCACGCCCTGTGAAACATTCAGTTATGGCGAGGTAGAAGATTACACCATTACTATTGGCTCTGCTTTACCCGGAGAAAATGGAATCGCCGTGGGCAATCCTTCCGGCCTGAAAAGCAACGACCTGACTAAAGGCGCCGGCTTCCGCATCTTCCCCAACCCTGCCAAAGACCTCGTCAATCTGCAGTACCGTGCCGCAGTTGAGGGCAAAGTGGAAATTGAACTGCTTGACCTGATGGGCCGTACGCTGCAGGCGTTCACGGACCAGGCAGTAAGTGGCTCCAACGCCTTCCAGCTGGAAACCAATCAACTTCCGGAAGGGACCTACCTTATCCGGTTGACCCAAAACGACCAACAGCATGTGGAACGGGCGGTCATCAGCCGATAATAAGGAATAACTGTCTCGATAAATGGTCTCGATAAAATAGCAGTGCCCGGTACAAGCTTACAACCTGTACCGGGCACTTTTTGTATTCCCAAAATACTATTACCGCTACCAGCGCAGGGCTTGCAGCATCAGGCCGAAAATATCGTTGTTCTGATAAATACCCATAAACTTAGCCGCGCCGGGGCCGTAGGCATAGACCGGGATAAGCGTAGCAGAGTGCCCGCCAGTGCTGAAGGTTGGGTTGATATGCTCATAAGTCCGCTGCATCCGCACTTCAGCGGCTGAGAGGGACATCCCGCCTGTTTCATGATCTGCGGTAACAATCACCAGGGTATTCCCATCTTTTTCTGCAAAATCCAGCGCCGCATCAATCGCTTTATCAAAGTCTTTCACTTCCTCAATGATGTAATCGCCATCGTTCGCATGGCCGCCCCAGTCAATTTGAGAGCCTTCCACCATCAGAAAGAACCCATCTTTGTCCTCAGAAAGAAAATCAATAGCCATGGCAGTAGCTTCAGGGAGGAAGTCGCCCCGGCCTTCTGACATTTTCGGCATACCATCAGAAGCCAGAAGGTAGCCATACTTTTTGCTATTATCCCAGGCTGCAGGCTTGGTAAGAGCAGTGGTATCCATCAGGTAACCGTAAGCGGCAAGGGAATCCAGGTAATTTTTGCCATCCTTACGGCGGGCAAAGAACTCAATGCCACCACCCGCAAAGAAATCGACAGGCGCTGCGGGTAGCTGAGCCGCAATTTCGTCTGCCATGCCGCGGTTTGCAACATGCGCGAAAAAGGAAGCGGGCGTAGCGTGAGTGATAGAAGAGGTAGCTATAACGCCGGTAGCCTGCCCCCGGGCTGCAGCCATCTCGAGGATCGTCTCCCGGGCAATTGTATCTTTATCTACTCCAATGGCGCTGTTGTAGGATTTGTAACCGGTTGAGAACGCAGTAGCGCCCGCCGCCGAGTCGGTAATCGTAGCGTCAGTGGGTTCATTTTGGTGCAGCCCGATGTGCTGGAAACGGGTAAAGCTGGGCGTTTTATCCTGGTAGTAAAAAGCAGTGGACATCTGCGTCAGCCCCATGCCGTCTCCAATCAGCAGGATGACATTTTTTGGCTTTTTACGGATGGCCATTTGCTGGTAGCTGTTGTTGCAGCTCTGTACCACGAGGATAGTGGCGAGGAGGAAGAGTAGCTTTTTCATATCGCGTAATGCAGTTTTGGGCAAAGGTAAGATTTTGATATTGCTTAAAAGTTAACTTTATACCTTGACTCGGACACTCCCAAAAGGCAATTTTGCAATCACAGTTAAAAAAAGAGGATACCCGATGAGCCAAACCATTTTTCAGCTCAAAATAACGCTGATGGGCTCCCCAGAGCACACGTCCGCTTAGTTGAGTGGTGCAAAAACGCAGCGGACGCTTACGGCGAAATATTTTGATTAACCTTTTTGTACCAATTGCCGAATGGCTTCTCCCGCCTGCTCAAAGGGGAAGCCCTGAGCGGTACGCTCCCACTTCGCCCGGATTTTCGGCAGGCATAAGTTGCCAATGCTGCCTTCATGCGTGTGCCGGATTTCCCGGGGTGGCTCAAAGGTACCGTTAGCAATCTGTCCGCCCACAATCTGGTAGGCTTCCCGGAAGGGCTTGCCTTCGAGTACCAGCTGATTGACCGCTTCCACGCTAAAGAGGTAACGATAGCGCTCGTCCTTAAGTAAGTGCCCGGCCGGGCGGGCATAGGGCAAAGCGTAGTTGAGAATGCTCAGGCACTGCTTGAGCTGCTGCAAGGCGGGGAAAATCGCCTCCTTTAATAACTGAAAATCGCGGTGATAGCCGGAGGGCAGCCCGGCCGTCAGTTGGCTGATTTGTACGGGCAGGGCCTGCAGGCTGTTGCAACGGGCCCGGAGCAGCTCGAAGACATCCGGGTTTTTCTTGTGCGGCATGATGCTGGAGCCGGTGGTGAGCTCATCCGGGAAGGATAAAAAGGCGAAATTCTGGCTGACATAGAGCACGACATCTGCAGCGAGCTTGCCCAGGGTAGCCGCAGTGCCGGCGATACCATAGCTGAGCTGCTGTTCAGATTTTCCCCTCCCCATTTGAGCGTGTACCACGTTGTAGCTCAGGTCTTCAAAGCCCAGCAGTTCTGTGGTCATGCGACGGTCGAGCGGGAAGGAGGCCCCATAGCCCGCCGCTGAGCCGAGCGGATTGTGGTTGATGGTTTGATAAATGCCCTGCCAGAGCCGCAGGTCGTCCACCAGGCTTTCCGCGTAAGCGCTGAACCACAGCCCGAAGCTGGAGGGCATAGCCGCCTGGTAGTGGGTGTAGCCGGGCAGCAGAATGTCTTTATGCTGTTCGGCAAGCTGTAAAAGGGTTTGAAACAGCTCACCCATGAGTTGGCTGACTTCCTCTATCTCCGAGCGGAAGTACAACCGCAGATCTACCAACACCTGATCATTGCGGGAGCGGCCCGCGTGTATCTTTTTGCCGATATCGCCCAGTTCCTCCGTCAGCATATACTCCACCTGTGAGTGGATGTCTTCCATGCCTGACTCCACAGTCATACCCTCTTCAGTTGCCTTTTTATACAGTCGGCGGAGAGCGGCTTGCAGCTGGGTCAGCTCCTCTTCGGTAATCAGCCCGATCTTGGTGAGCATCTGCACATGCGCCAGAGAGCCGAGGATATCCCAGGGCGCCAGGTAGGCATCGAGTTCGCGGTCCTGCCCTACGGTGAAGGCTTCGATTTGCTGGTCGAGGGTGTAGGATTTTTGCCAGAGTTTCATAATGTAGCTGCAAAGTGGTCTTGGAAGTACAAGGTTTTCAACTTAGTATCAATACCATTTAGATGAATCGCCTCCGGACCTTATTTTTATTAATTGTAATAAATTCGTGTTTGCTGGATTTCCCTGCCTTTAGAAGAGATTTGATCAACTTTGATAAAAAGTCAAAAACCTTAGCGTAATCATCCTTTTCATACCTTAAAAAAACAATCGTGACCTCAATATTTTGTTTCCGTAGCCCGGCTACAATTTTACCATTTAGTCCTTCATCAGCTAACACCATAATCTAGGCAGCCTTAATTACTTCTTCATTCTCAATAACTAATGCGGCATACGTTATGGCAGCTGATATGTCCTCCGGCTTAAGATGAGGGTACATCTCCAAAATTTCCCCTGAATCGTATCCATCCGCCAGTTTTCGGAGTAGGAGCTCAACCGTAATCCTTGTGCCCTTAATAACCGGCTTGCCCAGCATTACATCCGGATTCGATTCAATATGATTTCTATAATCTACCATAACTAGGTCTTTTATTATAACACTTATTGATAACTTGAATAACAAAACAACAAAAATAAGCTTTGAGTAGTTTCCAAGCGCCAATTCACGTCAGCAGTACTCATATCTACACCCGCTCCACATACCCCTCCAACAACGCAATATACCGCTCAATCCCTTCCTCCACTTCCACCACCTTGATATACTCATTCGCCGTATGCGAGCGGGCGGAGTCGCCGGGGCCAATTTTGACGGTAGGAAAAGGGCAGAGCGCCTGATCGGAAAGCGTGGGCGAGCCGTAGGTGGACATGCCCAGGGCTATACCCGCCTGCACCAGTGGGTGGCCTTCCGGTATACCGCTGGGGTTGAGGCGCAGGGAGCGGGGCACGAGTATAGATTGTGTGTGAATCTGTAGGTACTCCAGCACCTCGGCATTGGTATAATGCTCATTGGTGCGCACATCGATCACAAAGTCGCAGCGGTCGGGCACCACATTGTGCTGATGACCGGCTTTAATTTGCGTCACGGTAGCCTTCACCGGCCCCAGCAGGCGGCTTACCCGCTCGAAATCGTGCTGTTGGATCCACTCAATATCCTTTAGCGCCAGGTAGATGGCGTTGACGCCCTCATTTCTGGCTGCATGCCCGGCGATACCTGTGACTTCTGCATCAATCACCATCAGGCCGCGCTCGGCTATGGCCAGCTGCATCTGCGTAGGCTCCCCGATGATGCCTACGGCGATTTCCGGCAGTTCCGGGAGCACCGCAGCTATGCCATTCGCACCTGAGATCTCCTCCTCCGCTGTAGCGGCCAGAATGAGGTTGAAGGGCAGGTCTTCCCGTTCGTAAAAGTGCAAAAAAGTGGCGATCAGGCTGACGAGAGGACCGCCGGCGTCGTTGCTGCCCAGGCCGTAAAGCGTGCCCTCTTCCATATCCGGTGAGAAAGGGTCTTTTGTCCAGCCTGCCACCGGCTTGACGGTATCGTGGTGGGAATTGAGCAGTACGTTGGGTTTGGTTTCGTCGTAGTGCCGGTTGAATGCCCAGATGTTGTGCCCTTTTTGGTGCGTAGTTAGGCCTGCATCTTTCAGAAAACGGTCGATTAGCCCGGCCGTCTTCTCTTCTTCGCGGGAGAAAGAAGGCGTGGCGATGAGGGATCGCAGCAGGGCAATGGCATTGGCGGCAAGTGGTGGCGTATTCATATCTTTTGTGGCTAGTTTGACGGTAATTTAAGGGGGATTTGATCAAATTTATGTTCGAAGAGTAAGGGTAGTGTAGTTAGAATTGCCCGAATCAGACGGGCTTGTTATCTGTCTCATTTAGTACTGAGTCTTCAGTTAGTCATTGTAGACGTTGTTGTTGTGACTCTATTTGAATGGTACTAATGCTAAATTAATATATTAATATGAGGTATCAATCCTTACCTATTGCTGTTTTAGACCGTGTTGGGACTTTAGTAATCGGTCTGCAAACTACACTTTTTTGCTTATACTTCGCCCCGAAAATCCTCATCCGTACGGACTCCGGTTTTCGGCTCTTGTCTAAACAAAAAATTGTTAGTTTTCGACTAGAAGACCAAAATCCCAACACGGTCTTAGCCCCCTAATAGATCAGACTCGATTACAGATCAAAAACTGTAACTTTGATCATGGCGCTGTGGCGGCTAAAAGACAAGGTCATGCGCTACAGCGAGTTGAAGCGAAGCATCCCGCACATTACCGACAAGATACTCACCTCACAGCTAAGGGAGCTAGCGGAGGGCTTCGTTAACCCGGGAAGTATACGCAGTATTGCCCCCCAAAAGTGGAAAATTCAATGACAGAGAAAGGCAAAACCTGCATCCCTATTATCCATGCCATACGGGACTATGGCATATATTTGATTAAGGAGGCGGGGATTGAGCATGACTTTAAATAAGCAGGTGGCAGATAATGGATTGAATTCCTGCCTGCGAGCAGAAGCGGGAACTGTTTGGTGCCGCTAGCTGTTCTTAAGCAGTATGTTATCGTCTAATATCCAAAGCATAATCAACTTCTTATGTCAACTGAAGACCGCTTAGTTCTGGATTATATGGCAATGCTACGCCACCTGAATATTGACCTCCGCCTCAGGCTTATTGCGGAGCTCACGGAAAGTATTCATGTAGATCAGTCCACAAACAAACGGAATGATCATGAGTGGAAAGATTTATTTGGGGCTTGGAGTAATATAGACGATAGCGTAGAAGAACAAATTAAAAGAGGTTAAGAGATGGGTATAGAATTAATTCGCAAACAAAGTGAAGTACTGGAAGAGGTGTGCTCATTGTTTGAAGTCGATGAATTATCTGTTTTTGGGTCGATTTTAACTTCTAAATTCAATCCAGAAAGCGATATTGATTTTGTCGTCTCTATCTCTTCAACTGATCCTATCGAATACGCAGAAAACTACTTCAATCTGAAGTTTGAGCTAGAAAAAATATTTGAAAGAAAGATTGATCTGCTGGAAGAGCGTTCCATTAGGAATAAAGTTTTCAAAGGTTTAGTGAACAAGCAAAAAGCCATCGTTTATGCAAGAGGAAATAAAGGTATGGCTTGAGGATATTGAAAAAGCGATTGCTGAGATAAATGATTTCCTTCCCAGCTCAGGCACGTATACAGAATTTGAAAAAGACATCAAGACCAAAAGAGCTGTAGAACGAAATATTGAAATCATTGGCGAAGCTATGAGCCGAATTTTAAGGGTAGAGCCAAATATCTCAATCAGTAACTCCAGAAAAATCGTAGATACTCGAAACCGGATAATTCACGGATACGATTCCGTCTCAGATGAGGTGCTTTGGCTTATCATTACCCGCTACCTTCCTATTCTGGAGAAAGAGATCAGGAAGATTAAATAAATAATGGTATGGATGGGGAACAAGACAGATGGATTAGTCAACCACCTCCGTACCCCCACCAGCCTTCAATCCCGCCAAATCCGCAATCACCGCCCGCTTCGCCCCCGCCTGCACCGCCCGGAAGGCGTTATCCAATTTAGGCACCATGCCGTCTACGATCACACCCTCTGCCCGGTAGGCAGCGTAGCTGTCTGGGTTTAAGGACGGGATGAGGGATGCCGGGTCTTTGATATCCCGCATCACACCGGGCTGCTCAAAGCAGTACTGCAATTCCACCTCGTGATAAGGTGCCAGCCCTGCAGCAAGGGAAGCGGCAATGGTATCTGCATTCGTATTGAGCAGCTGTCCCTGCCCATCGTGGGTGATGGCGCAGCAGACGGGGACTAAGCCTGCTCTCAGTAAAGCCTGTAGTTGCTCCGCCTGCACGCTGATTACGTCCCCCGCATAGCCGTAATCCACAGCTCCGCCCCGCCGTTTTCCGAAAGGATGATATTGGCATCCGCCCCGCTCAGCCCGATGGCCGGGCAGCCGAGAGCTTGCAGTTGGGCAACGGTGCGCTTGTTTTCCAGGCCGGCGTATACCATCGTCACCACCTCCAGCGTGGCCTCATCGGTAAGGCGGCGGCCTTCGTACATGCGCGGGGTGATGCCCAGGGCTTTACTGACTTGGCTGGCGCGCCGGCCTCCGCCGTGTACCAGGATTTTATGCCCCGGTAGCCCGTGGAAGTAATCCAGGCAGTCGCTGAGGGCTTCGGGCTGCTGTAGCAGGGCTCCTCCGATTTTTAGAATGGTGAGTGTGGACATGTTATTGGCTTTTCAGCAATTCTTTAATCGCCGCCATCGCCGCCCAGGTCCGGTTGTTGCTTTGCTCGAGATGCAGGGAGCGCGGGCTGTCGATCACGGCGTCTGCCACCACTACATTACGGCGTACCGGCAGGCAGTGCATAAAACGTCCGTCATTGGTCCCCGCCATTTTTTCCGGGCTGATCATCCAGTTGGCATCCTGGTTTTGCACTTGCCCGTAGGTATGGTAGGGCGACCAGTTTTTGACGTATACGAAGTCGGCTCCTTCCAATGCCTTTTTCTGATCGTAGATGACCGGCGTATCGCCCACAAAGTCCGGGGCCAGCTCGTAGCCCTCCGGATGGGTCAGGCAGAGGTCCACATCGGCAACCTGCATCCATTCGAGGAAGGAATTGGCGACCGCCTGTGGCAAAGCTTTGGGATGAGGCGCCCAGCTCAGCACGACCTTTGGGCGGTGTGCCGGGCGGTGCTCAGCTATCGTCACCCAGTCGGCCAGGGACTGCAGCGGGTGACGGATAGCCGATTCCAGACTGAGGACCGGCACTTGCGCATGCGTTTTGAATTGCTCCAGTATGAAATCCTGATAATCGCGCTCGCGGTCTGTCAGGCTGGGGAAGGTGCGCACACCGATAATATCCGCGTACTGACTGATGACACCCGCCGCTTCCTTCACATGTTCTGCCTTATCGGCATTCATAATGACGCCATCCTCAAACTCGAGTTGCCAGCCCTGACCGGCGTTGTGCACCATCACCTGCATGCCGATGCTGAGGCCGGCTTTCTGCGTGCTCAGGCGGGTGCGGAGACTGGGGTTGAAAAACAAGAGGACCATCGTCTTGTGCTGCCCAATGGAAAGCAGGTCTTCCGGCGGGCTTTGCTTGAGCTCCAGGGCACTTTGGACCAGCGCTGCCGGGTCCGCTACATCGTGTACGGAAGTGAAATGCTGCATAAGGTTTAGAATTGAGAAGGTTTGAGCCGCAGGCCAGCCGCTTCGTCCAGCCCAAACAGCAGGTTCATATTTTGTACCGCCTGCCCGGATGCGCCCTTGAGCAGGTTGTCGATCATGCTGACGATGAGGAGCTTGCCTTCGTGCCAGTCGAGGTAAACGATGCCTTTGTTCGTATTCACCACCTGCTTGAGGTCCGGATTAGTTGGGGAGCAAAATACGAAGGGAGAGTCGGCGTAAAACTCCTCAAACAGCTCTGTGGCTTTTCCAGCTTTCAGGTCCGTATACAGGTAGGTACTTGCGTAAATACCCCTGGGGAAATTGCCCCGCAGCGGCAGGAAATTGATGTCCAGGTCAAAATCGGGCTGCAACATGCGTACGCTCTGCCCAATTTCCTGTAGATGCTGATGCCGGAAAGCCTTGTAGATGGAGATATTATTATTGCGCCAGCTGAAGTGGGTAGTGGCTGAAGGCGCCTGCCCTGCCCCGGTGGAGCCTGTGACGGCGTGCACGTGCACATGATCTTCCAGCAGCCCGTTTTTAGCCAGAGGCAGCAGCGCCAGCTGAATCGCCGTGGCAAAGCAGCCCGGGTTGGCAATACGCGTAGCCGAGCGGATGCGGTCGCGCTGCAGCTCGGGCAGGCCGTATACAAAATCATGGTCTTCGCTTTCCGCCCGGAAGTCCGTGCTCAGGTCGACGATGCGGATGTCCTCCGGCACTTCATTTTCCGAAAGGAAGCTGGCCGAGCGGCCATGGCCCATGCATAGAAAGAGCACATCCACACTGCCATAGTCAGCTTCCGCCTGAAAATTGAGGTAAGTCTCGCCCAGCAGGCTGGTATGCAATGCAGTGACCGGTTTGCCCGCCTGACTATTGCTTTGTACCCAGGCGATTTCAACATCCGGATGATTGATGAGAATGCGGAGCAGCTCTCCGGCCGTGTAGCCCGCTCCGCCTACAATACCTGCGTTAATCATCTTTTGGTGCATTTTGCTGTACGAAATGGTGGATTTTCAGGTTGGTGGAGAGAATTTTGGTGAAGCCTTTGACATCCTCCCCACTCCAGGCTTTGTTCATCTCGCCGTACTGCCCAAAGCCGCTGTTCATCAGGTCGTAATCTGACTGAATGCCGATGAGCTCAAAGCGGTAGGGGTGCAGTTGGACGGTAACGCTACCGGTCACTGTCACCTGTGTTTCGGTCAGGAAAGTTTCGATATTGCGCATCACCGGCTCCAGCAGCTGCCCCTCGTGCAGGAGCATACCGTACCAGTTGGCCAACTGCTCTTTCCAATACTGCTGCCACTTGGTAAGGGTGTGCTTTTCCAGCAAATGGTGCGCTTTGATGATGAGGAGCGGAGCGGCCGCTTCAAAACCCACCCGCCCCTTGATGCCGATGATAGTATCGCCCACGTGCACATCGCGGCCAATGGCGTAGGGGGCTGCCAATTCCTGCAGGGCTTGTATGGCTTCCAGCGGGTGGTCGTAGGAAACTCCGTTCAGCCCGGTCAGTTCCCCCTTTTTGAAGTGGAGAGTGACTACCTGCGGCTCCTTTTGCGTAAGCGGGCTGGGGTAGGCTTCCTCCGGTAGAGTCTGGTCGGAAGTCAGGGTTTCCGCCCCACCCACACTAGTGCCCCATACGCCCTGATTGATGGAGTATTTGGCTTTCTCCCAGGGCCAGTCGATGCCGTGCTTTTTCAGGTAATCAATTTCTTCCTGCCGGGACAGCTGCATATCGCGGATGGGCGTGATGACCTGCAGGTTGTTGCCCAGCACCTCGAAGACCAGGTCAAATCGCACCTGATCATTGCCCGCACCGGTACTGCCGTGGGCTACGGCATCTGCGTCCAGGCTGTTGGCGTACTTGACGGTCTCCAGCGCCTGAAACATCCGTTCGGCACTTACGCTCAGCGGGTAGGTGTTATTTCGGAGCACGTTGCCGTAAATGAGGTAGCGCAGGCATTGGTCGTAATAGGTGGGCAAGGCGTCCACGGCTTTGTAAGATGCCGCGCCGAGCTGCAGGGCTTTCTGTTCCAGGGCTTCCAGCTCTTCCGGGGAGAAGCCGCCGGTATTTACCGTGAGAGCATGCACTTCCATGCCTTTATCGGCGGTCAGGTGTTTTACGCAAAAAGAAGTATCGAGGCCGCCGCTGTAGGCGAGGACCACTTTAGGTGGTTGGCTCATGTTTATTGAAGGGTTTAACGTTGGTTGACAATCATGTTGCTCATATCGTAGGCCATGGCATCTGCTTCCTCTTTGGAAGGCGCAAGCATGGCCGTGCACAGGCACATCCGGCGCTGATTGCGCTCGAGGATGTCGTAGTTAGGGCAGGATTTACAGCCCGCCCAGAAGGCCTCATCCTGTGTCAGCTCCGAGAAGGTGACCGGCCGGTAGCCCAGGTCGGAGTTGATGCGCATGACCGGCATACTGGTGGTGATACCGAACAAGCGCGCCTGTGGATACTTGTTGCGCGAAAGCTCGAAGGCTTTGGCTTTGATTTGCCGGGCCAGGCCGTGCTGCCGGTACTGCGGGAAGACGATGAGGCCCGAATTGGCGACGTAGCGCTCGTGGCTCCACACCTCGATGTAACAGAAGCCGGCTACCTTACCGTCCTGAAGGGCGATAATGGCGTTGCCATTCTGAATTTTAGTACGGATGTACTCGGGCTGTCGCTGAGCGATACCGGTACCACGGGCGCGGGCAGACTCAGCGTACTCGCGGCAGATTTCTTCAGCAAAAGCCTCGTGAGAAACGTCCGCTATCTGGATATCAAACTTCATGTGTCAAATTGATGCCTTTAGCATTTGGTACAGAGACCAAATGGTATTCAGATTGATGAATGCAAAACGTGGTTTTAATTTTCAGCAGGGAAAAGGAAAGGGTAAGCAAAGCTACACCCCGGATGGGTTATATGTTGAGTATACGCCCCTATGGGCGACGTGGGAAGCGTCGACGAGCACCTGCCGGGAATGTCCGCAGGAATAATGGTGAAATGATAATATTTGCTACGTCGTGTTGCATTTAGACATGCAATCTATAGGAGATTTCAAGAAAATGCAAAATTTGCCCGGAAAAAATTAAAATTTGCCCTTTTGTGATCTAGTGCATTGAAGGAAAACAGCCAAAGCCAGAAATTTGCAGCAAAAAATGAGTCAAAAGGCACCCTTGATTACCCGAGATGTTTTGGCCATAGAGCGCACAAGGCTGGCCAATGAGCGTACTTTTCTGGCCTACTTCCGTACTGCGGTAGTTTTCCTAAGTGCAGGGTTCGCTATACTTGAGATGTCAGCGCTGGAAGAAATCCGGCCTCTTGGATGGTTCCTCCTATGCTTGTCCCCTATAATTCTGGCTGTAGGTATTGGGCGGTTGGTCTACATCCGCGCGCACATCAAAAAATACTATCAGTTGTGACAGTGCAGTTGCTTTTTACCGGCACAACCACTATATTTGAAGTACCAAACTACTTTTTAAGGAACAAAAACCTCTGTGGCTGAAAGGCTACAGGGGTTTTGTTTTTGATTTTTAGTCTTTCAAAAGGCGATGATTCATCGGGTGCAGATAAACAAAAAGCCACACCCGGCAACTCCGGATGCAGCTTTTTTATCAGCAAGTCGGTAAAATTCTGATTGAAGTGCTTTATTCCTCAACGTATTTTTTAGGCAGCTCGCCGGAAGCGCTTACCCACTCCTGCAGCGCGTAGGCAAATCCCCGGCCGGAATGTTCTACCTTAGCCAGCAGCCCTTTCTTATTGGCCAGTTTATGCAGGCTCGCGTTAAGCTTGGTCTTGATCTGAGCAGCTCCCAGCTTGATCTCAGGATTTGCCACCCCGATTTTTGTCAGTTCAGAAGTGGTCAGGACTTTGCCTTTGTCTTTAATGCTTTTCAATACAAAGTCATCCCATTCTGACAAACGATAGCCCGGGACATCCTCATTGGCAGGTGTCTCTTTTGCGGTTTGGCTGGCCTTTTCTTTAGCGGCCTTCGGTTGGGTTTCTGTAGTTGCTTTCTTTTTGCTTTTGGAGCCAGGCGGGCGGCCAGGCCCCTTTCCCTTTCCTTTTGTCTTGCCAGCGGCGGCAGGTTTGGCAGCCTTTTTCTCTGTGGTTTTCTTATTCTTAGCCCCTTTTGGACGACCGCGCCCTTTAGTCTTAGGAGCAGCAGCTTTCTCTTCTTTTTCCTTTTTAGGAGCTGCCTCTACTTCCGGTACGTTCACAGTGGCTGTAGAAATTTCCAGCCCAAGCGCTGTTTCCGCTTCGGACAGATAGCCTTCCAGTTCGCTGACCATAGCCTGCGTTTTGACCACCTGATACTGCAGTTTCCTCAAATCGGAATTAAACTTATTAATTAAATCCCTTAGTTCTAAAGGGGATAGCTTTTGAAATTCCATTTTTTGTTTTTTTTATTTCGTTCTCAATTAAAATGCAAAACTAATCAAAACGTTTATTTTACTGCCTTTTTTCTATTAAATTTCAAAATAAAAAAAAACAAGATCAGCACACAACAATGAAGTAACGGAAGGCATTCTAAGTATTGATTTTAACATTGAAGCCTAATTCGTTTTTTTTGAATTTTAAATTTACAACCTGACTGCCTCTCAGCATATCAAAATACAGAGTACCTTAACAATGACCCGAAAGCTTAACCCTAAGCCACAGGCTAAATACCAATTCCGGTTTTTGAAGCTTAGCAAACCATTCACCCGCCCACCAATGAGGAAGATAAAGAGATTTCAGGCCTGTCCATCTTAAAGTCATCCAGCGTTGATCGAAAAAAATGGAGAATTTACCGTGCATAGTGTAAGATTGGGGCATCACAGGGCGTTAATTGCCTGTTGTTCAAACCAAAACACCCGACCACCATGTCAAAGACCAAGGAGTTCCTGCTATATTGCTCCGGAGCAGATACCTCAATTCTCGAAAAATGCCCTTCCGACGAAAATAAATTTATCGGTATTGGCGGCACTGTACTCTTCACCGGCTTGCTGGCATTTTTCTCTGCCGGCTATGCTGTCTATACTGTTTTCGACAATTATTTCTTTGCTTTCGTATTCGGCCTGATCTGGGGTCTGATGATTTTCAACCTCGACCGGTACATCGTAGCCAGTATGAAGAAGCGCGGGACGTTCTGGAAGGACTTCGCTATTGCCTTCCCCCGCCTGCTGATGGCGGTATTGCTTGCGCTGGTCATTTCCAAGCCTTTGGAGCTAAAAATCTTTGAAAAGGAAATTAACGCCGAATTACTGGTAATGGAACAGGAGGTATTTAAAGACCAGGAAGCTACCATACAGAGCCGATATCAGTCGTCCATCCAAAGCCACCTCGACCGCATACAGGGCCTGCAGGCCGAAATCAACACCCAGGCTTCCATCCGCGACACGCTCGCCCTAATGGCCCTGAGAGAAGCAGATGGCACCGGTGGGTCCGGTAATAAAAACCTGGGCCCTATTTACCGCGCTAAAAAGGCCGATGCGGATAAAGCAGAAGCCGAGCTGCAAACGATCAGAATGCGGGTATTGCCCCTTATCGCTGAACAGGAATCAGCAGTGAATGAGCTGGACAGCCTGATGAAAGCGGACATCGCCGGACTGGAGCGGGGCGCTTACGGAGGCATGGCGGCACGTATGGAAGCGCTGCACCGGCTAGGCTCGGAAAGCGACGCCATCTACTGGGCCAGTATTTTCATCATGCTTCTCTTTATAGCCGTTGAAACAGCCCCTATTTTTGTAAAACTCATCTCACCGCGCAGCCCCTATGACTACCTGCTGTACAACTATGAGCATGAGTTCGAAATGGACAACCTTGAAAAAGTGAGCCTGCGCAATAACGCCATGAGGAACAAAGTGAAGTTCGATACCGAAACCAGCATTTACCGGACGCAGCAAGAGATCAAAATCGAAAAAGAACTGACCAATACCTACCTGCGCCGCAGGAAAGAAGCCATCGAGCAAACGCCCGTGGAGTGGGAGCAACCTCCATTCCTCAGAGAAGCAAGTTGATGCTTAGTCAATTGCCTGCAGCCCTTTCAGCACATCTTCCGGCAAAGCCTCGAGCACTTCCTTACCGTGACGATACCCTTCGTCCCGAATATGCTCATAGGCTTTCCAGGAGGCGAACCCAAACTTCTGCACATTGGGATTGAAGTGGATATCGAGGTACTGAATCGTCTCTTTGCGCCGGGCTGTGCTGTACAAGAGCGAGGACTTGGTGATGATGCTGGTCATGGAAGGCATTTTGTACTTTCTCTTTTTTCTTCGGAACTTATCCCGCAGCAACTCCCAGGAGCTCGGGGTTTCATCAAAGTCCAGGGTATAATTTTTATCCGCAAGGAAGTCTACCCCAATAACGGAGCCCGCGCCCATTTTGCGCATTACATCCACAGGGAAGTTGTTGAAGTTGCCCCCGTCAACCAGGAGGTCATCCCCTAATGGAACAGGTGGAAAAACGCCAGGTACCGCCCCTGATGCAGTTAGCAGCTTCACGGCAGAACCACGGGTAAAGACTTCTTCCCGGGCTTTACTGAGATTGCTCACTACAACGTGCAGCGGTATCCAGGAATCAGCCAGGTCAACATCCGGATGGCCAGTCAGGCATTCAATAGCCCGGCTGATCATATCCCGGAACCGCTTACCTTTAATCAGGGAGACCAGTGGCAAGACATTTAGGTCTTTGGTCGGGTTGTACGCGGCTGCCCCTTTCAGGCATTTATCGGTCTGTTCGTAAGTAGTGTCAAAAGAAATCACAGCCGCCAGCATAGCACCCGCACTCGTGCCGCCTACGATATCGACCGGCACGTCCTTTTCCAGAAGGGCCCGGTACACGCCGATATGTGCAAAGCCTTTGGCACCCCCACCTGCCAGGGTCAGCCCGATGGCATTGCCGCACAAACTCCGTACTAAGCGGGGAATATCGCGTGGATTGTCCTGCCGGATGTGAAAATGACGGTGCAGCCACGGGCGCTGATCAAGCCAGTTTACAGTTCCTCTTGGAAAGGGCGCGCCTGCCGGATGTTGCAGGACCAGTATTTTGGGGGCCATCCCTGCTGAGAAGGCTGTTTCCAGTTCCCTCTCCAGAGGCGTTAGTGCAGGCCCGGCAGTAAAGGGCGCCCAAAGCAGCACCTGATCTGCCTGCCGCATGCAGCGGAGTATCCACTCTTTCTGATCCGGCCGGCCGGTAAAGATCAGGAAGTCGTGAGCTGATTCCTGCTCTTCCAACCAGTGGCTTACCCGTTCGGAGGCCAGACCTGCAGAGCGATTCTGCCTTGTCTCCGAGCTGTAGGGAACATCGGCTTCTGTTAACACCCTAACGCTACCAGCTTCCTGAAGGGCACCTTGCAGCGCTTTGAAGTATTGCTTAAAATCTTCGTTTTGATCCTGAGCGAGCAACAGCATAGTGGCCGGGCGTTTCACCTGATGTTGCCCGGCATCATCCCTGCGCAGCCGCTTAATGATGCGTTTGGTAATGCGGTGCCCTAACTGTGGAAAATGCTGAAGGGCCTGAAAGTAAGCCTCCGCAGAGATTTTGATCAGGACGCTGTCCCTTATCGCCATCACACTGGCCATGCGGGGCTCCTCGGAGTGAACGGCAATTTCCCCCACGACCTCTCCCCTTGCTACCTCGCCCAGTACTTCAGATGGGTTGCCCTCTCCGGCAGACCGGCGCAGCGCAAGCAACCGCCCCCGCACGAGAAAGTATACAGCATCTCCCTGATCACCTTCTTCAAAAAGATAATCGCTACCATGCAGCTTGATCCATTGGATGTGAGGCAAAAGAAAATCGAGCAGCGCTTCGTCGAATTCACCGAATATTTCACCCAGGCCTTTATGCAGCAGGTGTTTATCATCCTTTTTTACAGTAGAAAACATAAGCCATCAATTTTAGTCACACGCAATCAATAATCCACAACCTGTAGCATGCACTACAGGAAGGACACTCCCTGCACCGCTCTGGCACAGACAGCTCCGAATTTTCAAGGGGATATTGGTCTGACAAAAATCGATTAGGCCCTGAAAGGGAAGCGTTATTATCGCTTTTTCTGGCCTTTAAGGCGCTTGAACGCAGCCACAATATAATTGTTTTTTGGTAAACGCTAAAACACCCGGCCTCATGGTTTCAAACCATCTGCCAACGGCTACTCTGCTGAGGCTCGATAGCAAAAGTTAAAAACTAGCCCTGATTTTAACTTCCAACCCCCGGTGGGGAGTATCTTTGACAGGAACAACCAAAACAAAACGTATGGATTTAAGTCAGGTTGCTGCCCAGGTTTTACGGCAGGCGGAATACTACCTCCCCCACCTGACCTCCCGGCAATACACCGAACAGCCACAACTGTTGCAGGGCAGCTCCGTGGGGCAACATACCCGCCATTTTATTGAGTTTTTTGAATGCCTGATTGAGCAAAGCCAGCAACCTGCCGGAGAAATTGACTACAGCAAACGACGGCGCTCACCCGAAGTGGAAACCCAGCCTGGCAAAGCCCTTCAAAAAATCGAGTCGGTCTGCACACAACTTTCACTACTGGAAGCGCCTCAACCGCTCCGGCTGCAATGCAATGACCTGCAACATATTGCAGAATCCAGTACCATACCCACTAACCTGGAACGTGAGCTGGTCTACAATATCGAGCACACCATCCACCACCTGGCCATTATCAAAATTGGCCTTGCATTGGTAGCCCCTGAGCTTATCCTCCCGGAAGCATTTGGCACCGCTCCCTCAACGATGGCTTTCAGGGCAATGCGATAGCTCCTTTCTTTTTGCCGCACAACGACTACGCCAAACTTTGTCGGACATTTAAAGGCTAATTTACTTATATTGACGTTAATATCGGCTGGCTTTAACCCTCCCCGTCAACAAATTGAGCTGTTGATGTGTAAAATAGTAAGACCAGCCCGAGCAAATGCACAACCTTTATGTCGCAAAGCCTACCTATTCCACCTAACGAGGAAGAACGCCTCAAAGCACTGGCGTCCTACCAGATCATGGACACCCTTGCCGAAAAAGAGTTCGACAACCTCACCCGTATTGCCTCCCATATTTTTGATGCGCCTATTGCACTAATCACCCTGCTGGACGACGAGAGGCAGTGGTTCAAATCTAAAATAGGACTCGAAGCAGAAGGGACGCCCCGGGAAGTTTCCTTTTGTCAGTATGCCATAGTGGATGGAGAGACGCTTATTGTCAACGATGCTCACGAAGACAAACGCTTTGAGGACAATCCACTGGTAACAGGCAATCCGAATATCAGGTTTTATGCCGGCCACCCCATCACTAATGAGCAGGGGCACAGCCTGGGCACCCTCTGTGTGATTGATGACAAGCCCCGCTCTGCCACGCCAGAACAAATTGAATTGCTAAAGGGCCTGGCAGAGACTGCTATGAGCCTTATCGCATGCAGAAAGATCAATTACCGCCTGGAAATCTACAAGCGCTTCTTTGATGAGTCGCTAAACCTGATGTGCATCGTGGATATGCAGGGCATCTGCAGAGAGATTAACCCCTTTTTTATGAAAAAGCTGGGCTGGGAACAATCCCAACTTCTTTCCAGGCCACTCATGGACTTTTTCCACCCGGACGATCAGGAGCAGGCTTATGCTCAACTGGCAAAGCTTAACGAGGGCGAGCCAGCTGTGGAGTTTGAAAACCGCCTCCGCAAAAAAGACGGGTCTTACATTTGGGTACAGTGGAACTGTCAGCCTGACCCCGCCGCCGGGCAGATGTTTGCCATTGCCTACGACATTACGCCCCTCAAAGAGAAAAACGCAGCCCTTCACGAGGCTATCCACCACAAGGACATCTTCCTTTCCAATATGAGCCATGAGATCAGGACGCCCATGAACGCGATCATTGGGTTTTCTGACCTAATGGAGCGGACCAAGCTCGGGCCCACTCAGCGGGAATACCTGGACGCCATCTCCGTGGCCGGCAATAACCTCCTGGCAATCATCAACGATATTCTTGACCTTTCGAAAATTGAAGCTGGTAAAATTGACCTGGAATCCAAGCCGCTGGAGCTGAAAAAAGTCATACAGGATGCCATCAAGCTCAGCCAGTCCAGGGCGGAAGAAAAAGGACTCCGCCTGAGGGCCAGCCTGGACATGAATGCACCGGAATACATCATGGGCGACCCCACCCGCCTGCATCAAATTCTGGTGAACCTCATTTCCAATGCCGTCAAGTTCACAAACGAAGGGTCTGTAACGGTAGATGTCGAAGTCAAAGACCGGGATGAAGAACATGCAGGCCTGTGTTTTAAGGTTTCCGATACCGGCATAGGTATTTCGGAAGAAGACCAGGAGCGTATTTTCAACCGGTTTGAACAGGCGCGGCAGCCCAAAGAAGTGCTCTTTGGAGGGACCGGGCTGGGCCTTAGCATTGTAAAAATGCTGGTGGAGCTACACGGCGGCCACATTGAGGTAGAAAGCCAGCTGGGCGAGGGAACCACATTTTCCTGCTACCTGCGCTTACCCATTGCCCAATCTCCTGAAAAACCTAAAGCAACCAACGTGGATACCAACTCACCCCTGAAGCTTTCCGGCGTACGGATATTACTGGCGGAAGACAATAAGCTCAACCAGAAACTCGGCTCCTTTGCCCTGAAAAACAACGGCGCCATCGTGGAATTTGCGGAAGACGGAGAAGCTGCCGTCGAAATGGCCCAAAAGCAGGCATACGACATCATACTGATGGACCTGCAGATGCCGAAAATGAACGGCTATAAGGCAACCGAGGAAATTAGAAAAAACCTGAAAGTAAACACACCTATCATTGCCTGCACGGCGCACTCCCTCGTGGGGGAACGAACGAAATGCATTGAGGCAGGGATGAACGATTACATTTCTAAGCCCTATACAGAAGCTGTCCTCATAGAGGTTATTCAGCAAGCCCTTCGTGAAAAGTAGTGCCGGTATTATCCCAGAATGTGGGACGGGATAGACAACAGCGGCATGTTGCAGTGGTACGACATTTCCTTAGCGTGGCTGTACCGGAGCAGTTCCTGGAAGAAGTTGCGCTTATGCGTGACCATCACCAGCACGTCTACCGAATGGGTCTCCATGTACTTGGTCAGCCCCTCCCGGATATCCGTGCTCTCGATTACCTCAAAAGTTGTATTGTCGTAAGCGGGTAGTTTCCCCTTAAACTGATCCATCTCGTGGCGGTAATCTTCAGCATGAGACAGGTCTACATTCACACAGTGTATTTTGGCGTTGAACGGCTGGCAAATTTCCACTACTTTCTGGAAGGCTTCCACCTCCTCGTCCTGATAGTTGACCGCAAAGGCGATATCATCGATCTCTCCGTCGAAAGCTGCCTTTTCAGGAATAGCGAGTACCGGGCAATTGGCATTTTCCAGTACTTCCCCTGCCACACTGCCCATGAAGATTTCTTTCAGCCCCCTTGCACCTGTGGTCCCCATCACGATCATTTCCACTTGTTCCTCATCCGCCACCTTCAGGACGGTTTCCACTGTCCGGCCAGGCTTAAGCAGATGCTGTACGCTAAGAGCGCCAAAGCCCTCCCGCTGTTGAATATTACGCAAAATCGGAATAGAATCCTTGAAATTCTCAAACTCATCCAGGTCATAGCTTTCGTAAAACTCAGAAAGGGTATGGGGCAGGCCTCCACCTCTGACCTCCGGCTTCTGATACACATGGAGGGTAATCAGTTCAGCTTCCATGTTTTTGGCCAGGTGCAATGCATAAATGAAAGCACGCTCTGCAGCCGCAGAAAGGTCGGTGGGGAAAAGGATCTTTTTCATGGTAAGTTGGTTTCTTTTGCTTAGAGCCCAACCAGGAAACCCGGGTGTAGCCCTTTAGGACAACATATAGAAGTATGAACCGAAAATTAGTGAATTTCGGAAAGTTGAATGCGATAAATGCGGGAAATTTTGAGATTACTTTAAATCCTGAGTAAAGATTTGATTTCTTCTACTTCCAGAACCCTGCCGCTCGCTACCACCTGCTCTCCAATTTGCAATGCCGGAATAGCCGTGATACCCAGGTCCATCATCTCCTGAATATCAGAAACTTCCTCTATGCTCACCTCCAGGCCCAACTCTTTAGCGGCCCTTTGCATATTAGCATGCAGATTGCGCGAAAGGTTGCAACCAAGCCCAAAAAGTCGTATTTCTGTATTCGTCATGGCGTTCAATTTGCCTGAGCAGGTAGATTCATGGAATTCGTAAGTAAACCGGGCCGCAGTACGTAAATGAATTCCGTACAGCTTATTTCACGGTTCAAAATTGCAGTAATACCTTTGTTATTCTATTGACATTTGTCAGCCCCCTTTCTGATTTTTCTCAAAAAAGGGGCTACCTTGAGGTATACTGTCAACGATACGATAAATAAAATACCTTACCGATTAGTTCTGGTTTATGGAAGTGACTTTTATCACCCTGCTGTATTTTGCAGCGTTCCTGCGCCCAGCCAAAAGACTATATTTACATGCTTAGATACTTTCTACCCCTATCCTTTCTACTTTTGAGCACTGCGATCTGTTTTGCTCAAGATAAAGAAACCCTGCGCCAGCTGCCTCCGGAAGCTGTTCAGCTTTATCCCACTTTGGAGGATATGGAAGGCTACGCGGTCGGACAGTACAAAGATTACCTGCTCATCTTTGGGGGAAGTATTCGTTCCAAAATATCAGATAACAATTACCAGGATTTCCCCAATCTTGATATTCTGCTCATTGATTTTAATGAAAACCGGGCCAGTGCCTATACCAACGGCAGCTATGAGGGCAGCCTTGGAGAACAGATCAGCGCCACGGGGCTATCTTATTACCAAAATGATGGCCTACTCTATCTGCTGGGGGGCTATGGCTACAGCGAAACGCACAATCAGTTTATCACCTTCCCCTACATTACCGTTATCAACGTGAAGCAAACCGTCCTGTCACTCCTCAATGGCATGGACCCGGTCGCCAGTTTTTACCAGCTTTGCGACGACCGCATGGCTGTTTTTGATGCTGAAATGGACTATAACGGTGATGAGTTTTTCCTCATGAATGGCAAATTCGCGTATAAACTGCGCCCCTTCGCTGACAACCCGCGTTATGTGGAGGAAAAATACAATGAAGAGATCCGCACCTTTAAAATCAGTAAAGACGGGGCAGAATGGCACCTGGAGCATTTTGAGACCTGGTACGACCTTGAAGCCTTTCGGGAGCAGTATGGCACTCTTATTCCGGAACGCATCGAGCAACAGCTGCAACAGCTACAACAATCCAGAAACCTTAGCCAGTGACAATAGTCACTCTTCGCGCTGAGGGAAGTCATTTAGCTGGCCTGAAAACCCCTTTACATTTGTAGTGTAAGCAAAAGAATTGATAGAGATCGATTCAAAGCTAACATGGTCAATTGGGTGTTCAATCATTTTTGCCGGAGTAGCGTAAGTTTTTTGAGACAAAACGATCAACCGGCTATACAGCCGCACTGTCGAATTTTTCAGTGCGGCTGTTTTTTTCCTATTTCTGCTTCACATAAGCTTCCACCCCTTTACCGGAAAGCTCCGACTTTAGAGCCTGGGCACTAGCAAGCCCATCAAAGCGGTCAACTAACGCCACCGCATAACGCCCCCGGTCGAAAAGCTCTACAGAAGCGTTGGCGTACCCCATCCCTTTCAGTTTGCTGACCATCTCTTCGGCATTATTCCGGTATTTAAATGTGCCGGCCAGCACCATATATTGCCCACTGGCGACAGAACTGAAATCCGGTTTTATACGGCCGTCTTTTGCAGGGCCCCGGCTGGAGGATGTCTGCAGATCGCTGTCTGCATCTTCATAGTTAGGCGCATCCTCTTCCGCTATGGCCTGATCGCCTTCACCTGTATTGTCAACGGCCGCCCCGCCTTCATCATAGTAGCCATCATCAAAGGTGGCTGTCGTATCTTCCGGATAGTACTCCTCTTCTGCGTATTCGTCCTCTGGATCCGAAACCATTTGATCTGCAGTAGCCGGGGCTTCCGGACTGCTCCCCAGCAAATTGGTGGTCATGTAGATCAGGTAGACGAGCGCAGCTACGCATACAGCAACAATAGCAATGGTCACATAATCGAGTCTTGACATAGTGGAGTTGGTGTTGTTTGGTGATGAAAATAGGTAAATTTTACTAACTACTGTTAAATCTGTGCATAAGCTCAACTTTTAACAGCTAACATGCAATATCTAAACGCTCTAATGGGTTAATGTTCCCGTCTGTTATCTACAGCAACAACGCTTCCCCTAGTAAAATTTTAATCTCCCAAAAAAAACAGTCTTAGTCCGGAATACCTGCACGCTTTTGAATGGAAGCCTGCATGTGGCATCTGTTTGACTTGATACCGTCATCAATGCCTTTGACCAAATAACAGGGAGCTGATAACCCTTAAAACCCTCCCAAGAACCGATTGATTCCCCATTCCCTGACCGGGGCCGGCTTTGTGCTGGTCCTGGTTTTTTATTTTTTTCACCCCTTAGTTTGACTTTTAAACTAAGAGTACGTATACTTGTAGCGCGATAGATAGTTTTAAAACAAAACTAAGCTTGGTTTTACTGAGGTTTAAAGACCTTGTAAATTCAGGCAGGCTATTGCCCCCGGGGATTTTTTATTCTCAAATCCTAAAATTTAAACAAGATGGGTTACGCAAGATGGTCGAGTGATGCCTACCAGCATCTCCGGGCAAGTTATGCCAACAAGTCAAGAGACGATATTTTTCAGGCCAACCGCCACCGGCGGATGAATGCCGCTGTGAACCCCTACGGGATTCGCGTCCGGGAAAGCCGGGATTCGCAACGGCACCCTAATTCCTTAGCCATTGGTGTTTTCCTCGATGTGACGGGCTCGATGGGCCGTATACCGGAGCAGCTCGTGCGTTACAAACTGGGCGCGCTTATGAATACGCTAATTGCCCACGGCGTTAAGAGCCCACATATTATGTTCTCTGCCATTGGCGACCACCTCTCTGATCAGGCTCCTCTGCAGGCCGGGCAGTTTGAGGCAGGAGCGGATGAGCTGAGCGACGGGCTGTCCAAACTTTGGCTGGAAGGCGGCGGGGGCGGCCAAATTCAGGAGTCCTACCTCCTCGCCTGGCTACTGGCGGGCCGGCATACCTCCATCGACTGCTTTGAAAAGCGGGGGCAGAAGGGTTTTCTCTTCACCGTAGGAGACGAAGCCAGCTGGGAACGGCTCTCGCCTGAGCAGGTACAGCGCATCATGGGATACTGCCCCCAGCATACGCTCGATGCGTCTACGCTGTTGCGGGAAGCCCAACGAATGTATCATGTTTTCCACATTCACATCAACGAAACCAGCTACCGCAATCACCCCGAAGTGATCGGCTTCTGGAAAAGCCTGCTGGGGGAGCGCGCCCTGATACTAAATGACCACAATGCGCTGGCCGAGCTTATCGCCGCCACAGTAGCTATAGTCAGTGGGCACCCATTTGAGCAAACGATGGCGGGCTTCAAGCCAGCCGCCGCACAACAGGTATCTCAGGCGTTAGCTCCGGGTACAGGCTGGAACAGGCGCTCTTCTAACACTACAATCCTTCCATTATGAGCACACAGATTGTCATTGGGCTGGGCTACGGCGACGAAGGCAAGGGCCTGGCCACCGATTATCTGAGCCGCCGGGCGGCGCACCCCGTTGTGGTGCGCTTCTCGGGCGGCCATCAGGCGGGGCACACGGTAGTAGGCCCCAAAGGGGAGCGGCATGTATTTTCGGGCATTGGCGCGGGCACTTTTCAGGGTGCGCCCACCTTTTGGAGCCGGTACTGCACCTTTTCGCCTCCGGCTCTGCTGAACGAGCATCAGTCGCTATCGAAGCTGGGCTATCTGCCCCGTATTTTTGTGGATACGCTGTGCCCGGTCACCACGCCTTACGATATCGCGTATAATCAGCTACTTGAGCGCAGTCAGCGGCATGGCAGTTGCGGAGTGGGCTTTGGAGCTACCGTTGCGCGGCATTCGGAAACGCCCTGCCGGCTCTTTGCGCAGGACTTGGCCTACCCCGTGGTGGTGCAGCAAAAACTTAAAGCCATTGAGCAGTACTACGTGCGCAAAGCCAATGGGCTGTTGGCGGCAGAAAACTGGAAAGAGGAGGTCATGGCATGGCAGGAACAGTTGCCGGCTGTGCTAAAACGTATCCACCTCACCTCGGAATCCCGGTTTTTTGAGCGGTACGAAGGAGCCGATTTTATCTTTGAGGGCAGTCAGGGCATTCTGCTGGACATGGAGCACGGTTTTTTTCCGAATGTTACCCGGGCGCACACCACCTCCCGCAATGCACAGGCCATTATTAGGCGTAACGGGCTGTCAGAACCGGAAGTGTTTTGCCTCACCCGGGCTTACCAAACCCGGCATGGCAATGGTTTTCTGAGCAATGAAGGCATTCCTGCGGACCTGGTTCTCAACCCCAAAGAGACCAATCAGGAAAACGAGTGGCAGGGCCAGCTGCGCTACGGCACGCTGGATGTGGACCTCTTGCGCTATGCCCTGCAGTCTGAGGCCAACTACTCCGCCGGGCAAAAACGGCACCTGTTCCTCACCTGCCTCGACCAGTTGCAAGGGCCCCTGCAGGCCACCCTTGGCGGCAAACGGCATACTTATCAGACACCGGACTTAATCGCCCGCCTCCTCCCAGGCATTACCGGCATAGTTTACCAGAGCTACTCCGATGACGGGCAGCAGGTCAAAGGCGCTACTTTTACGGCGAAGGCCATAGGCAAATAATTATCTTTGCGCGGACCATAATCCGCAATCAATGACACTAAGAGAATTTTTTGACGTACTGACCAACGATCCGACTTATGTACTGGTTTACCTGTCCATCATACCGGTCATGGCCTTTGTGGCCGGGCTGACGGGACAGGACAAAGGCCACGAAGCACCGTGGAAATACCTTTACTCCACGCTGATTTACTTCATTTGTGTGCCGGGGATTTTTTCTATCACCGTCTCGGTCTATCAGTTTCTGTTTGAGCGGCGCAGCATTTGGGACGCGGATGTATTTGTGCAGGTCCTGCCCATTATTTCCATGGTCGTCACCCTGCTTATCATCCGGCGCAACGTCAACCTGGACTACATCCCGGGCTTCGACAAGCTGGGCGGGCTGGTGATGATCATCGCCTCCACGCTCATCATCATGTGGTTCATAGACCGGATGCGGATCATTGTATTTTCGTACCTGCGCTTTGAGTATGTTATCTTTTTCTTTGTTGGTCTGCTACTGGTCATCCGGTTTGGGTGGAAGCGGGCGTTTGGGAGTGCCTGAGCCTATGGCATTACACCCCCGGACAACAGTCCTCTTTATCATGAAAATGGTTAAATTAGTAGTGGGGCAAAAATAAAATGCACAACTTTTTAAAGCTTTTGCTCCAACATCTTTCAAAACCCGCCCTTTGGTTGGTTTTATACGACGTTGGAACAAAATCAGTTGTGCATTTCATTTTTCGAGTAGCCCTCAGGAAGGTAAAGCCAATATGATGATTAGGGACCTGCCGGTATTGCTGTACACTGCCATTTGCCTGGCTGCCATGGCCGGGCTTAGCAACAAGGCTTCCGCCCAGTTGGGGGGCCCCAGGTTTATCAACTATGGTGTAGGCGAAGGGTTATCGCAGAGCACGGTCCTTTCGGCCCACCAGGACAACTATGGCTTCCTCTGGCTGGGCACCCGGGACGGGCTCAACCGTTTTGACGGATATGCTTTCGAGGTTTTCCGCCGGCAGCCCGCCGACAGCACTTCCCTGGCGAACAACGTCATCAATGACATCACAGGCGACTCTCTGGGAAATATCTGGATCGCTACGCAGGGTGGGGTTAGCCGGTATTTAATCAATCAGTCGGGGTTCCTAAACTATACCTTTCATAACCTCGCTCAGCAGGAGACCCGCTGCCTTTGGATTGACCCTCACCATCAGCTCTGGGCCGGGACTAATGATGGCCTCTTCCGTTATAATCCGGCCACGGATGCCTTTGAGCAGCCCGATAACCCTCTGGCCAAAGCTGTGGGAGAGCGCTACGTCACCAAAATCTTCACCGACCGGCAGGACAGGCTATGGGTGGGAACAACCAGCGGTTTATTCTGTCAGCTGCCAGATCAGCAAACTATCATTACTTATACTCCAAATGCCCAAAGACCGGCGCACCAAATCAGCAATGAGCGGGTGGAGGATATTATACAGGCTGCGGATGGCACGCTTTGGGTCGCCACCTACGGCGGTGGAGTATGCGCCTATGATCAGAATGGCCAACTGACCGCACACTATGATGACAGCCCGGACTCAGAAGTACGCCTCTCCAATGCCTTTGTGCGCTGCCTCGAAGCCACCCCCGATCAAAACCTGTGGATTGGTACCTTCCAGGGGCTCAACATCCTGGACACCCGGACGCTGTCTTTACAAAAAATTTTGCAGGACAGCCGCTCCAGCAACGGGCTGAGCCACGGCTCTGTACGTGCCCTGCTGCAAGACCGGAAAGGTGCCATCTGGGTGGGCACCTACTTTGGCGGTGTGGACTATTTCGATCCGGATAATCAGCGTTTTCAGCATTACACCCACCTGCCTGAATTGGATCACAGCCTGAGCTTCAATGTAGTCAGCGCTTTTGCCGAAGCCTCAAATGGTCAGTACTATGTAGCCACGGAAAGAGGCGGGCTCAACCTGTTCGACCCTCAAACCCGGCGGTTCCGTCGGCTGCGGGGCCAATCCGGGCATGAGCTCAGGAGCATGACCATCAAATCGCTCTATGCCGCTCCGGACGGGCAGCTGTGGGTGGGCACCTTTAAAGGTGGGCTCCATGCCTATAATCCTAAAACCAACCGGTTTACCCCTCACTTTGGTGCCGAAACCTCACAACTCCCTGCCCTTTCTGATGCCATTGTAAATGCCATAGCTCCGGCAGGTGCCTATCTTTGGATTGGGACGGATAAACACGGCGGGCTGCATAAGTTTGACCCGCAGTCCGGACAGTACGTGGATTATCCCATGCGTGAAGCATTGCATCAGCACCTGCTGAATGTAAACGTTAAAGCCATTTATGCTGATCAGTTGGGCAATCTCTGGCTGTCCACTTTTGGCCGTGGCCTGGTCCTGTTTAATGAACAAACAGGGCGCATCACTACTTTTGAGCACCTGCCCGAAAACTCTAACAGCCTGCCGCGCAATGATGTCACTCATGTGCTGGAAGACCAACAAGGACAAATCTGGGTGGCTACCAAGGGAGGAGGTATCAGCCGCTTTGACCGGCAACGCCAGCAATTCCAGAACTATGATACCCGGCACGGCTTGCAAAACAATACTGTACTGGGACTGCTGGAAGATCAGCAGGGGCAAATCTGGGTCAGCACCATCAATGGCATTAGCCGCTGGGAAAATAAAAACCAGCGCTTCAGAAACTACAGCTACACCAATGGCTTCCCACTCGAAGAGCTCAACGAGGGCGCCTTTTTCACCGCTACCAACGGGCAGCTCTTTTTTGGCGGCAGCAACGGGTTTGTCACCTTCGACCCCGCCTCGCTGGCCGACAACTCCTATGTCCCACCAGTATACCTGACGGCGCTCAAGCTGTTCAACAAAGATGTAACTCCGGGCGATGACACCCGCCTGCTGAACGCCAGCATGCTGCAAACCGATGAACTGCAGCTGCGCTATTTTCAGTCCATCATCACCCTCGAATTTACAGCCCTCAACTTTTTGCGCCCGGAGCAGAACCGTTACCAATACAAGCTTGAAGGGCTGGAGGACAATTGGAACGAGGTCGGCAACCAACGATCGGCCACCTATACTAACCTCAAGGAAGGCACCTACACCTTCCTGCTCAAAGGAGCCAACAACGATGGGCTATGGAACCCGGAGCCCGCCCAACTGAAGATCACCGTGGAAGCCCCGCCCTGGCGCACCTGGTGGGCCATCCTGCTGTACAGCCTGGTCATTCTGCTGGGCATCTACCTGCTCCGCTACCTCAGCCTGCGCAGTGCCCGACTTCGAAACGAAATCCGCATTAAGGAACTGGAAAAAGAAAAGCTGGAGGAAGTCCATCAGCTCAAGCTGCAGTCCTTTACCGATGTCTCTCACGAATTCCGGACGCCTCTTACGCTTATTATCGACCCCCTGGAGCAGGTGCTGGAACAACACAAGGCTGAAGACTGGCTGGGGCGGCAATTACACCTTATGCACTTCAATGCCCGCCGCCTGCTCCTGCTGGTCAATCAGGTGCTGGATATCAACGCCTTGGAGACCGGCAAAGTAGGGCTGCGAAAAGAGCCTGTCCCGCTCGGGCAAATGACCAAACACATCTGCGATACCTTTCGGGGGCAGGCCGCCAAGCATCAGCTTGAGCTCTATTTTGCAGATGAACTGCCGGAGGCCTGGTACGAAGCCGACAAAGACAAGCTCGAAAAAATCATTTATAACCTCATCTCCAATGCCATCAAATTCAATAAGCCAGGCGGGCAGGTGCGGGTGGCACTGTCGCAAAAACCAGATAACGGCAAGGTTCAACTGACCGTTGCCGATACGGGTCAGGGCATTGCCCCGGAAGTGCGCGAGAAAGTCTTCGAACGCTTCTACAAAAGCGAACAGACCAAGGGCACCGGTATTGGCTTATCGCTAACCAAGTCCCTGGTAGAGGCCATGGGCGGCTCCATCAGGCTCCAAAGCCAGCCGGATTCAGGTACGACTTTTACCCTGCTTCTCCCGCTTAAGCCCGTAGGGCAGTCGGACGAAAACGCAGCATCCGCTTTCGTGAAGCCGCTGCCGGTGGAGTACCAACTCAGCGTAGATGAGCCCAATGCCGCTCCGGAAAACACCAACAGCAGCAGCAAGCTTCACCTTCTCATTGTGGAAGACGACCCCGACCTGCGCCGTTACCTGCGGGACAACCTTTCGGGAGCTTACAAAATCACGACTGCCAAAAACGGGCGCAGCGGGTTGGAAAAAGCCCGTACCCACACCCCTGATTTCATCCTTTCTGACATCATGATGCCCGAAATGGACGGTATAGAGATGTGCCGGGCGCTGAAAACCGATCCCGAATACTGCCACATCCCTATCCTGCTACTTACCGCAAAGGGAGAAGATACCGATCGTGTACATGCCCTGGAAACCGGTGCCGATGATTACCTGGCCAAACCTTTCATCATGAGGGAACTGCGCAGCCGCATCCAAAACCGGCTCAAAATGCGCGACCTTCTGAGGCGGCGCTACAGCCACGGGCCGGATTTACAAACCGAAGCGCTGCAGCTCAACAGCTACGACGAGGAGCTTCTCCAACGGGTGCAGGCTGCCGTGGAAGCCCACCTTGATGATCCGGACTGGAGCGTGGAAGCATTAGCCGAGGCCGTCAACCTGAGCCGGGTACACCTCTACCGCAAGCTGAAGGGGCTGCTCGATGTATCTCCGAGTACCTTTATCCGCAACATCCGGTTGAAACATGCCGCCCAACTGCTTGCTCAGAACAAAGTCAATGTGAGCGAAGTCGCCTACCGGGTCGGATTCCAGGACCCTGCCTATTTTGGCAAAAGCTTTAAGAAACAGTACGGCCTCAGCCCCTCTCAGTACGCCAAACAAGCCGGGAAGTAACCCCATTACCTGCCTTTTGTAACGCTTTTACGCACACAAGCAACGTATTCACCCCTCCCTGTAACCTCAGTGCCATTCTCCTGTCGCTGCCGGACATACATTTGCATTAACTCAAAAACGGGAGAAGGATGAGCTCAGATAAAAACGACCTGGATGAAAAATTGAGATTTAATGCCGTAGTCGAAGTGCTCGTCACACTAATAATCCTGGCTGCCGCATTACTGATCCTAAATGCTTTGTAAGCAATGAAGTACCTATTCCAAATAATCATACCACTATTAGCAAGCGCCACCCTGAGTGCACAGACCGGTACCGCTTTCGGTATCATCACAGATGCTGCCACCGGCGAGGCGCTGCCCGGGGCTACGGTTGTGGCCATGAGCAACGGCCGGGGCACGATTACCGAACTCACCGGCGAATACCGCCTGCCCAATCTGCCGGCCGGCAAACAGCAACTACAGATTTCCTACATCGGTTACCAAACGGATACGCTGGAAGTGGACGTTCCTCCTGGTGGGACGGTGAATGCCAATGTAAAGCTGCTCCTAAATGCCACCGTGCTGGGAGAAGTCGTCGTGCGCGGCCAACTGGAAGGGCAAAAGAAAGCCCTCAACCAACAGCGCTCCGCCGACAATATTATCAATGTGATTTCGGCAGACCTGATCGGCCGCTTCCCTGACCTCAACGTGGCAGAAGCCCTGCAGCGTGTACCCGGTGTGAATATCAGCCGCTCCCGGGGCGAAGGCTCCACGGTTTCGCTGCGGGGAACGCCCACGCACTTTACCACCATCAACATTAATGGCGAGCAGTTGCCTTCCACGCAGAGCGATGGCTCCCGAAATGAATCGCTCGACCTCATCCCGGCTGATCAGCTGGCTTCCATGGAGATTACCAAAGCCATCACGCCCGATATGGATGGGGATGCCATCGGTGGTACGGTCAACCTGCGTACCCCAACCGCCACAGGCATGGATCTCAAGCTGAAAGCCGAAGCCGGCGGGGGCTACAACAGTATGTCCCAAAGTTACAACGGCATCGGGCGCTTCAAAGCCGGGCGCCGATTTTGGGAAGATGATAAGCTGGGTACCGGCCGCTTCGGTGCCCTCGTCGGGCTGAGCTACTTCGAGACCGACAACGAATCTGACGAACTGGAAGCCGTGTGGTCGCCATTTGGGGATACGCCGGTACTTGGCCTGGGCCGGGACACGGTTGTCATCGAAAACCATCAGGTGTCTGACCTCGTCAACCAACGGACGCGCATGGGGGCGACACTCACCCTGGACTACAAATTTTCACCCAATTCTGACATCATCTTCAACTTTATGTACTCCCGCCGGGGCGATACCGATGAGCGGAATCGCCTCCGAACCTTCCTCAACGAATCTGCCGGCGTCACCTGGGTTTCCCTGGATACCATCCGCGGGGCAGAGCTGCGCCGGGATATCCGCCTGGCGGAGTCTTTTTCTGAGAACCTCTCCTACAACCTGCAGGGACAGCACAAATTTGGTCGCGGCACTATCGACTGGGGGCTCTACCACGCCGATAGCCGGCGGGTGGAAGATGCCTTAATTGGCCGTTTTGAGCGCGGGGAGCAGAGCCGGATCGACCTCTACACGCTGAACTCCTCCGGCATTTACAGCGATTTTGCCCAATTCCGGACCATCGGTAGTGAGCTGGGCTTCTTTGACCCCTTCCTCATTACGGACATTAACCGTTACGAGCGTTCGGCCCTCAACCTCGATGCCACTAACAGCGTAGCCAAAATCAATTATGAACTGCCTTATCAAATCGGTTCTTATCAGGCCACCTTCAAGACTGGAGTGAAATACCGGCGGCAGACCAATATCAAGGCATTTAACAGCGATGTCAATAACTTCTCAGACCCCAACCGGGTACTCGATCAGTCTGAAGGCTTTGCCAGCGTCATCAGTGATTTTGAGGATGAGAACTTCCTGGACGGCAATGTACGTTTCGGCCCCGGTATAGACCCCGGGAAATACCGGGATTTCGTTGACCGCAACGACAACTTATTCATCTTCGACCCCATTCGGTCTAACCGCAACTCCTTCAATGCTTCCTACGAAGCCTCCGAGGACATCATCGCCGGCTATGCCATGACCCGCATTCAGTTCCGGAACCTCATGGTGCTCGGCGGGCTGCGGTACGAAACCAATGAGGTGAACTACGATGCCTTCTCTGTCAATAATATTACCGGAGAAGCCACTCCCATTACCGATGGGACGAATTACAGCTTTTTGCTGCCCAATATCCACCTGAAGTACAGCCTCGGCAAATTCACCAATCTGAGGGCTGCCGCTACCTGGAGCTACGCACGCGCCAACTTTGACGACATCGTGCCTTTTCTGAACATTGACGAGGAAGGCTCCCGCATACAGGCCGGCAACCCCGACCTGCGCCCCGGCTCCGCCCTCAACCTGGACCTGCTGGCGGAACGCTACCTGGGCAACGTAGGCATTATTTCCGGTGGCCTGTTTTATAAGCAAATCGACGATTTCCAATTTAGCCGCAATCTACGCTTTCTGCGGCCAGGGGACCCTTTCTACGATGAGTTCCCAGGCTTCCAGTTCCGGCAGGAGCAAAACGGGGAAACCGCAGTCGTGTACGGTTTTGAGATGAACGTACAGGCCGCGCTATCATTCCTGCCCAAACCATTGGACGGGTTGGGGCTCTTTTTCAACTACACCTTCACCGAATCGGATGCCTTTACCAGCGACCGGGACAACATCAGCCTGCCCGGGCAGGCGACGCATACCTGGAATGCCGCCCTGAGCTACGACTACAAGCAGTTTTCTGTAAAAGGGTCCCTGAACTACAACGGTACCTTCCTGAACACCGTAGCCGGGGAAGCCCGCAACGACCTGGTACAGGAGGGGCGCCTGCAGGTTGATCTGAATGGCTCTGTAGCCGTTACCGACCGCATCACCCTGTTTGGGGAGTTCCTGAATGTGACCAATGCTCCCGTGATTGTCTATCAGGGCATACGGGAGCGCATTGCACAGTATGAAGTCGTAGGCTGGTGGAACCGCTTTGGCCTTTCTTACAGATTATAATAACCGAGTAGAACCATGATAATCCGAAATACCATACTTCTGTTCAGCCTGACCCTACTTTTGCTAGGCTGCCAAAAGGACAACAACACCTTTGAAAAGCAAGGCCCGGAAATTCAGCCTCTAGTGCCGGTGGAGTCCTTCCGGCAGGACCGGGGGCGGGAAGTCAACCTGAGCTTTGAGCTGCGGGCCATCAGTGGGCTGGGCGCCTTGCAGGTACTGAAAGACGGAGAGCCTTACGACAATATCAACTTCCCGGCAGACGACCTGATCTTTCAGTATGACTTTAACTATCTCGTGGAAGAGCTCCCGGATGGTACGGCGCTAAACTTTACTCTGGAGCTGACTGATCAGCTTGGGGCTACTGCAGAGCCCTTTACCTTTGAGGTGGTAGTCGGCCCGCCCTTCGATATTACCGACGAGACCATTGCAGGTACCGAGGTGAAAGTCATTACCGGTCGCATCAACCGCGACCTGAGGCTGGAAGCGCAGTTCACCTATCTTATCAACGGGCTGGTATCCGTGGAGGACAACAGTGTCCTCACGATTGAGCCCGGCACAACCATCCTCATGCGTACCTTCAATGGCCCGGAAGACTCCCGTTTGGCGATTACGCGAGGGTGCCGGATCATAGCCGAAGGCACTAAAGACAGCCCGATTGTTTTCACTAGTCAGGGCATACTGGACGGCACTGCAGCATGGGGTGATTGGGGCGGCATATTTGTCTACGGCAATGCCCCCACTAATCAGGCAGCAGTGGTCTTTGAGGATGGCTTCACCTACGGGGGCAATAACCTGGGCGAAAGCTCCGGTTCCCTACGCTATGTACGCATTGAATATGCAGGCAAAAGTGATGCCGATGGTATTCAGCTATATGGTGTAGGCTCTGGCACGCAAATCCGATACCTGCAGGTGTGGAACTGCTTCGACAACGGCATCCGTTTCAAAGGCGGCGGGGCGGATATCAAGTATGTCGTAGTGACTGACCACGGGGCCTACGGGCTTTGGGCAGAGCACGGATGGCGGGGCAGAGGGCAATTCCTCCTCTTTCAGACCTCCATTGCGGCTACCATTATCCCGGTCAACTTTAACAACATTGCCCGCTCCCTGGAGCTGCGCAACGATGCCAGCAATTTTGAGCTGGAACCCCGCACTTACACCTACATCTCCAATGTAACGATGATTGGCAACGGCAGCACCGATGCAGATGGTACCCGGCGGGGGTTCCGGGTGAGAAGGGGCGCAATGGGGCTTTTCCACAATATGATCGCCACCAACTACCCGGACGATGCAGTGCGGGTGGAAGATGTGGCGCCCGAACGCCTCGACGATGGCACCATGGAGATCGGAAATATCCACTCCTGGGGCAATAAGACTAACTATGATGAACTAGCAGAAGATTATTTCCTGCCAAACCCTGATTTCAACCTGAGCGAGGAGCCCGTGCCCGGCATTACGCCCGGCAACTTCGTGGGCTCTGTACCCAGTCCGTTCAACCCGGCAGCAGATGCCCGTTTTGGCAACTGGTTTACACCTGCGCCATACGTTGGTGCAGTCGAAAACGAAGCCAATGACTGGACGGCCGACGGCAGCTGGTGCAAAAACCAGGACGGCACGATACGATAGAACCATTTCCAATTTCAACTTCTTCTAAATTCACTTGTCATGAAACTTCAACATTCTTTTTTCACCCTCTTGTTATTCGCGCTGGGCGGTATGCTTTTATTCCAAGCCTGCGGCGATGACGAAGAGCCTGTTTTACCTGCACCGGCAATTTCTGTAGTTGGCGACAACCTCGTCAACCTGAAGCCCGGACAGGATATCACCGTAGAGCTCAGCCTTCAGGCAGAAGGCGGCCTCAGCTCCATCATCGTGAACCGCGGCGGCGGCTTCCTGGAGGAAATCACGCTTCCCGACCCGGACGCCACGACCTTTACCTACACCGGACAAACGGTTGCTGCCGATGCGATGGAAGGTGAGTTAGTGGAGTACGAATTCATTGGTGTAAACACCCAGGACCTGGAGTCTGCTCCGGCAGCTTTCAGCGTGAGCGTCAATCTGTACGATGCCATCGATATTGGCGGCACCTCTGTTTTTGATGTAAATCTCCCGGCGGATGGTATCATTCCAGCTGGCACAACTGTAAAGTTCGCCGAGGGCCGTTCTTACTACCTGGCGCAGCCTGCACCGGACGTGAACATCTCCTTTGAGGAAGGCTCCACTTTCCAGATTGAAGCGGGTGTGACCATCTATCTGCAGGCCGGTGTGGATATGGACGTAACGGTCTTTGGTACGGCCGACATCCGCGGCACCGCTGATGCTCCGGTGGTGATGACCAGCGAAAACGTACTGCGCCCCGGTGCAAACCCGGAAGCAGGCGACTGGAACGACTTCCAGATTGAAGGGCAGGGCAAAGGCACCAACAGCGGTTTTGTACAGTACCTGCGTATTGAGTATGCCGGAGACCGGGCTTTCGTCCTGGACGATGTAGGCAACGGCACACAGGTATCTCACGTGCAGGTATGGCAGTGTACAGATGAGGCGATCTTCATTGCTGGTGGCGATGTGAATGTTTCCCACCTTATTGCTACCAACTCCGAAGACACCCAATACCGCACTGATGATGACTACAGCGGCAACATGCAGTTCATCATTGCCGTAAGTACAGTACCCGGTGCAGGCGCAGAGTCCATGTACCTGCGTGGCGACTCAGAGGCGCTGATCTCCAACGTAACTGTAGTAGGGCCAGGTGCTGAGTTTGAACCAGATGGCGAACCAGATGGTGTCCGCTTCTGGTCTACCCGTGGCAACAAAATGTATAATGCCGTAATTACTGGCATCCCTTCCTGGGCAACCCGCGCCGAGGCCAATGAAACCGATGGCCGGCCTGAGGTCACAGACATCAATGGCCCGGTGGTGTTTGCTTACTCCAATGTATTTGGCTGCGATCAACTGGCACGCGATGATGCAGAGCCGTTCTTCACAGATCCCTCATTCAACAACTCTGAAGAAGCCATCCCTGGCCTGGGTGCTAACGATTTTGTACCCGACGCCCGCACAGGCAGCGACTTTGATCCTTCCTCCCTGGGCAGCTTCTTCGCACCGGCCAACTTTAAGGGCGCTATAGAAAGCCCGGATAACGACTGGACACTCGGCTGGGTGAAAAACCCGGATGGAAGTGTACGGTAAGCCTCTAAGAATTTGAGTGTAATTCAGCTTTTCTGTCGGCTGGGCATCATTTGCTCAGCCTTTTTTTTGCATCAGTGTTGCATTTTTTCAATTCCTGTATTACTTTTGCAACATCGTTGCATTAAATTAAAACTCAAAAGATGAAAATGCTGAAGTATTCCTGGCTGTTTATGCTGGCGCTTGCCGTAACGGTCTTCTCTGGTTGCGAAGATGATGATCATGATCACGACCATGGCGACAATGACATTACGATCAGTATCCTGGAGCCCGGTGCTGATGAGGTGGTGGCAGATGCCAGTGATGTGCACATCCATATCGAAATCGAAGCGACTGAAGACAACCACGACATCGATATAATTCTCCACCCGGACGGGGATATATCTGACAAGATCATCGAAACTAACCTGCACGAACATGATCAGAAGGTCAGCTTTGAGCAGGATGTTGACTTGTCTTCCTACCCTGCGGGCACCAAGTTTCACCTGGAAGTGGAAGCCTGCAAAGATCACGATTGCGAAGAGAAAGTGTTTGCTGATGTAGAGTTCTCTATTCAGTAAGCCCCTGTTCCTCAGCCCGGCTTAACCTAAAGCGCCGGTAGTGCCTCTGTTGCATTACCGGCGCTTTTTTTTGCCCTCTACTCACTGACCACCTAACCAAAGTCACTGAAAACCACTGAGAAAAGTCATCTGCTTTGCGCTGAAATTCCGGTTACATTTGAATAGAACATAAAATCAGCGCATCATGAAAACTTTCATCCGGACTATCATACTGCTTTTGGCGACTTTGCTGATGACCAGCGCTGCCAGGCGGGATGTGCGCCCCGGCATGGTGCAATTTGACCGGGCATTTCTGCCGGCATTAGATTACACCCTGCAAGGCAATACCCATGAAGCTAAAAAGGCAGTTTTTTACCTGGAATTCCGCTGGCGTCGGCTGCGCGATCAGCTTGCTCATCAGTATCCCGGAGAACAGGAGACCCTGCGCCGAGTCGATAGCTGGCTGGGGGATGCCTACTACGCTATAGACGCCAACCGCCCCTATACCGCAGCCAATCAGCTGGAGCATGTGAAGTATGAACTGATGGTGCTCCGCGGCCATTACGGCATCGACTACTACCTGGACGACCTGTACGACTTCCAGGGCGGGCTGGAGCTGCTAACGGAAGCTGCTAACGATGAAATGCTTTGCCTTATGGACTGGGGAGAATTTACAGCCCTTGGCAAGGAACTCCGCCTGGAGTGGCAGTACATCATGAAAAAACCCTTTGATCAGGAATTGTACGACTTTGACGACCAAGCCGTCAAACGACTAACATACGAACAACGAGCAATGGCGGAAGCTCTATATACTTTCGCAAAAGCAACCAATCGGGCAGACCGGAATGCAGTAGCCACTGCGGCCAAAGACCTCATGCCTCACTACAACGAAGTACTAAGGCTCTTTGGAGACTACCAGTCTACGCAAACATTCTTTGCCCGGCACAACCTTATTAGATAACAGAAAATCGGCCATTATGAATCCGGACACACCTATTCGGGAAATTATGACAACCAACCTCATTACGGTTGGGCCCGACCGCACCGTAGAAGCCATTCAGGAGCTGTTCCGCGAGAATGAATTCCACCATATCCCAGTCGTTGACCGGGGCGAACGTCTGATCGGCATCATCAGCAAGGAAGATGTTTTCAAGCTTTCTTATGTACTGTCGCTACAGACCACCGGCAAGAAGTATTCTGAAAAGGAATACCAAAGCCTGAAAGCAACCGACATTATGACCCGTTATCCGGTCACGCTTGACCCCGACGATACCGTGGGGTTGGCGGCAGATATCTTCCTGGCCAACAAGTTCCATGCCCTGCCCATCGTCGAAGACGATCAGTTGATGGGGCTGGTGACCACGCACGATCTGCTTTCGTACCGGTTTGGAGAGCCTATGCCTCCCAAGCAGGAAGAAGTATTCGAAGAAGAACTTTAAATCCGAAAAATCAACAGCCATGACTGATAAAACCACCACCGTTGCTCAAATCATGAGTACACCTGTAATCACAGTGGGGCCAAATGACACGATGAGCGATGTACAGGATATCTTCCGCAAAAACAACATCCACCACATCCCTGTGGTCGACGACGGCAAAGTGGTGGGTATCATCAGCAAGTCTGATTACTATCGCCTGTTGCACGGCTTCACCCTGTTTAAAACTCAGAAAAGCGAACAGTACAACGATGCTATCATGCGCTCCCTCCTGGCCGGAGAAGCTATGACCCGGCAGGTGGCTACCCTTGCTCCCGGTGATTCGCTGGAAATGGCCGTCGGCTTTTTCCGGGAGAACCTCTTCCACGCCTTACCGGTAGTGGACAAAGGCCGCCTCATCGGCATTTTAACGACATTTGACTTGCTTACCCATGCTTATGCTACTCCGTTTATGATGGAGGAGCAGTAAGTAAAGCACATACAATTTCCAGTTTATTTCAGCCGCTTCCAGGGTGTTCCGGGGGCGGCTGATTTTTTAAAACACCCGCGGCTCAAACCCCTCCGCATTCATAATGGCAGCGGAATCACCTGTGGCGCGGATAACGAACAAGCCTCGTTTTTCGGCCATATCTTCGCTGTTCTCTTCGGCGCGGAGGAAAGCAACAGCACCGTACACGTTGTGGTCATGGTATTCGGACAGCCAGGTTTTTACCTGTTGCAGCTTTTTGATGTGCTGACGGACATGCTTCGTGCGCAAGGTGGTCTTGACTTCGATGACCACGATCTCTTTGCCGTTGTGGGCAATGATATCGAACTCATAGCTGTTGCCTTCGTAGTTGCCTTTCACACGGGTGGAGGTCCGGTTAATTTTAATACCCTTTTCCTGAAGGATACGCACCACATCACCCTCAACCAGGGACTCCATGAGGCGCCCCCACTGTGATTCGAATAAGTCGAAAGCCTGTTGAATGCGTTTGTCGGTTTCCTTGAACTTTGCATCTGTTTCTTTGAACTTTGCGTCCGTCTCCTTAAACAGTTGCTTGATTTCTGCCCAGGTCAATTCTTCTGCCATGAGTAGTCCGTTTTGAATTTACGCTGAATGTAAAACTCCTGGAGGAGTGATTAAGTTCCCACCTCTCTTCCCTCAACCCGCCTTTTACAAGCCCCCGGGCAGCATATCTACCACAATTTTTCTACCTTTGGGCGTCTAAAATTGGACTTGAAAAATATCCGAACCGCTATGTCAGCAGACACCTTCAGCAAAGTAGACGAAATGAAGGCGGCCATTGAGGCCGATCAGCCGGGCGACCTGCAGGCGCTCGAGCAGTTTCGCATCAAATACCTGGGCTCCAAAAATGTCATTAAGGCACTGTTTGGGGAAATCCGCAATATCCCAAACGAGCAGAAAAAGGAGTACGGGCAGCGGGTCAATGCCGTGAAGGAAGCCGCAGAGGCCAAGTACAACAGCCTGAAGCAGGATCTGGAAACGGCAGCGGAAGAAGCGGCCGTCAAAGACATCGACCTGACCGCGCCGGGCGAACCCATCGAACTGGGGTCCCGCCACCCGATTGCTGTGACCATGAACCGCATCATCCGCATCTTTGAGCGTATTGGTTTTGTGGTGGCCGACGACCGGGAAATTGAGGACGACTGGCACAACTTCACCGCTATGAATACGCCGGAAGACCACCCGGCACGCGATATGCAGGACACTTTCTACCTGCAAAACAGCATGGAGATGCTCCTGCGTACGCATACGTCTTCCGTACAGGCACGGGTGATGAAGCATACACAGCCGCCCATCCGTATTATTGCGCCGGGCCGGGTGTACCGCAACGAGACCGTCTCTGCACGCTCCCACTGTCAGTTTCATCAGGTGGAAGGCTTGTATGTGGATGAGAACGTCTCTTTCGCCGACCTGAAGCAGACGCTGCTGTACTTCGCCCGGGAGATGTTCGGGCCCGATGCGCAAATCCGCCTGCGCCCTTCCTACTTTCCATTCACCGAGCCAAGCGCGGAGATGGATGTCTACCTCGGCACCGAAACCGAGAAAGACTACCGCCTCACCAAAGGCACCGGATGGCTGGAAATCCTGGGCTGTGGCATGGTCGATCCTGCTGTGTTGGAAAACTGTGGTATTGACTCGACTAAGTATACCGGCTTTGCCTTCGGCATGGGTATTGAGCGGCAGGCGCTGCGCCTGTATGACATCGGCGACATCCGCCTTTTCTTTGAGAACGATGTGCGCTTCCTGAAGCAATTCGCTTCTACGATCTAGAAAAAACGACTATGAAACCGAGTATCCCTAAAGGTACACGCGACTTCGGCCCGGCTGAGGTCATCAAACGCAATTACATATTCGACACCATACGGGAAGTCTTCGTGCGCTATGGCTTTCAGCCTATCGAGACGCCGGCCATGGAAGACCTCGCTACCCTTACCGGCAAGTACGGGGAGGAAGGCGACCAACTGCTGTTCAAAGTACTGAATAACGGCGATTTCCTCTCCAAAGCGGATGATCAGGCGCTGCAGGCTAAGGACTCGGCAAAGCTGGTCCCTTCCATTTCCAAGCGGGGGCTGCGCTACGACCTTACCGTGCCCTTCGCCCGCTTTGTGGCCATGCACCAAAACGATATTCCTTTTCCTTTCAAGCGCTACCAAATTCAACCGGTTTGGCGTGCCGACCGGCCCCAAAAAGGGCGTTATCAGGAATTTTACCAATGCGATGTGGATGTGGTGGGCTCGGAGTCTCTCATGTTTGAAGCCGAACTCGCACAGATTTACGATGAGGTCTTCCAAAAGCTGGGACTCAAGGTGGTCATCAAGCTCAACAACCGGAAAATTCTGGCGGGCATGGCAGAAGCTGCCGGATTATCTGAAGACCGCTTCATGGACATGACTATCGCCATCGACAAACTCGATAAAATTGGCATGGATGGTGTGAAGCAAGAGCTCAGCAAGCGGGATATCTCTGCCGAAGCCATTGAAAAAATTGAGGCCATGCTGGGCACCACTGAGCTGGAAGCCCTTAAATCCACCTTTGCGGCAAGCAAAACCGGGCTCAAAGGCATTGAAGAACTGGAAACGGTCTTTGAATACCTCAATATGGGCCACACCTACAATACCATCCAATTCGACATCACCCTTGCCCGCGGGCTCAACTACTACACCGGCTGCATTTACGAAGTAGCCGTTGACCTGGAAGCCGAAGGGCAGGAAAATATCAAAATGGGCAGCATCGGCGGGGGCGGCCGCTACGCCAACCTCACCGAAAACTTTGGCATGAAGACCAATGGTTCCGGTGTAGGTGTTTCCTTCGGGGCGGAGCGCATTTACGATGTTATGGAAGAGCTCAGCCTCTTCCCGGAAGACAAAGCCAATACCCTGCAACTACTGTTCATTGCCTTTGATGAGAAAGCGCACCGCTATGCCTTCAAAGCCCTGCAGCAGGCACGGGCAGCGGGCATTAATGCCGAGCTTTACCCGGACCCTGCCAGGGTAAGGAAACAGATGAAATACGCTGATCAGCGGAATGTACCGTACACGGTCGTTATTGGCGACCGCGAGATGGAATCAGGCGAGCTCGCCTTCAAAAACATGGTAACAGGCCAACAGGAAAACCTCCAACTGAATGCGATCATAGACCAACTGAAGTGATGAAGCGTTTTTACCTCAGCTTACTGTTTTGTGCCCTCGGCAGCCTTGCTATTGCGCAGGAGCTGCAGTTGGAAAACACCGTCAGCAGGCGTACCCTCACTCTAAAGCCGGGCAGTACTGTCGATTTGCATCTGGATTTGCCCGCCGCTCAGATGGTCCGCTCCAATAACCGGGTGCTGACCGGTGCGCTACAGACTCCGGAAAGAGGGCTGCTGCAAATCCTACCCGCAGAGGAGACCAAGCGATACCTTTTTGAAAATGGGCTAAAACGAGAAGATAAAACCTATTATGAGGAGCTCCTCGGCCGCCAACCCTACCGCCTTCCTCTGGAAGAGGTCAACTCGATCCATTACCGCACTCCGGCTATCGAGGGCCTGAATAAAGCCGGTAAAATCCTGATGGTGGCTGGTGGTGCCGGTGCACTGCTCGTTGCCCCCCTTGCCAGCATTGATTATGGAGAAGGCAGCTTCAATGGAGACCGCTACTTCCGCATCGCCGGGTACAGCCTGATTACGGCTGGCGTGGGTGTGGGCCTGAACCTTAGTACCCGAAAACGGGATTTTGCCATTCTCCAACCCGGCGAAAGCCCCCAAAAAAACCGCTGGACCCTAAAGATTCTTAACTAATCCGCCATGCCCAAATTCACCCACCTCTCCCAAGTACGTACGGCTATTGAAGATGGCGACCTGACCTGCACAGCGCTCGTAGAGTACTACCTCAATCAAATTGAGCAGCAAGCCCATCTGAATATCTATGTTGAGGTATATGCGGAAGAGGCACTGGAACGTGCCCGTACCCTCGATGCCCGCTATCAGCAGTCGCCCGGAGAGCTTGGCCGGCTGTATGGTATGGTGCTTTCGCACAAAGACGTGATTTGCTACGCCGGGCATGGCGTTCAGGCCGGCTCCAAGATTCTGGAAGGCTTTGAATCGCTCTACTCTGCCACTGCTATTGAGCGGCTGCTCGCTGAAGATGCCATCATCATCGGGCGGGTGAATTGTGATGAGTTTGCCATGGGCTCCTCCAATGAAACCTCCCACTTCGGCCCTGTACGCAACGCCGCTGATCCGGAGCGCGTGCCCGGTGGTTCTTCCGGAGGCTCTGCGGTAGCGGTACAAGCGGATACCTGCCTGGCTTCCCTCGGTTCAGATACCGGAGGCTCGGTGAGACAGCCGGCATCGTTTTGCGGTGTGATTGGGATGAAACCCACCTACGGGCGGATTTCCCGCCACGGGCTGCTGGCCTACGGCTCCTCTTTTGATCAAATCGGCACCCTGACTCATTCGGTAGAGGACGCAGCATTGCTCTTGGAAATCATGTCCGGACCTGATGAATACGACAGTACGGCAAGCCAAAAGCCGGTGCCAATGGCAACGGAGATCAAGATTGCCCCCTACGGAAAGCGCATTGCCTATTTTCCTTCTGCCCTACAGCACGCAAGCATACAGCCCGAAGTAAGGGCTACTGCCCAGACCTTCATTCAGCAACTGCAAGAGGAAGGGCATACGGTGGAGGGCGTTGAATTTGACCTCCTTGATTACCTGATCCCAGCCTATTATGTACTGACCACAGCCGAGGCGTCTTCCAACCTCAGCCGGTACGATGGCATCCGCTATGGCTACCGCAGCAAAAATGCAACAGACCTCTTGTCAACCTATCAGCAGTCCCGTACAGAGGGCTTCGGTACAGAAGTCAAACGCCGCATTATGCTTGGCACTTTTGTGCTCAGCGCGGGCTACTACGATGCTTACTACACCAAAGCCCAAAAGGTACGCCGCCTGCTCAAAGAAAAAACGGATGCCATTTTCCGGGACTACGACTTCATTATGATGCCTGCTGCGCCAACCACAGCGTGGAAACTAGGCGATAAATCAGCCGACCCGGTAGAGATGTACCTGGCGGATATTTTTACGGTACAGGCCAACATGGCTGGCATTCCGGCTATTTGTATCCCTGTAGGATCAGACGACGCAGGACTGCCCATTGGCATGCAGCTGATGGGGCCTAAATTCGCGGAAACAGCACTGCTGAGCCTGGCCAGCACCCTGATCCGTTAATCAGAATACTTAACATGACCCGACCCAAATATACGGAACGCGTAGCTCAGTTTGAATCGGCTGCCGAAGCCCTCAGCCAGCGTTACAATCGTCTTTCCATCATTCGCCTGCTGATCTTTCTGGGGGGTATTGCTGCGGTGGTACTCCTCTGGAATGGGGCAAACGCTCTCGTGGGTGTGGTTAGCATAATTGTCTTTCTGGCAGGCTTCTACCGCTTCGTCACCTGGCACCAACGGTTGAAAGCCGAAGAACAACATCAGCGCAACCTCGCCAAAGTCAATGATTGGGAGGCTGCGGTGGAACAGCACGATTTTTCAAACTACGACGATGGCGCCCGCTTCCTTGATCACGGGCACCCCAACGCCATAGACTTAGACCTCTACGGGCCTTTTTCCATGTTTCAGTACCTCAACCGGGCGGTGACTGCCCTGGGACAGCAAATGCTCGCCCGATGGCTGGCCGAACCAGCTACGCCTGAGGCCATCCAACAACGGCAGGCAGCTATACGGGAACTCGGCCCAATGCTGGAGTGGCGGCAGCACTTTCAGTCCTACGGACTGGAAACAGAGGATAACCTGGAGCAAATCAGCCTGCTGCACCGATGGATGAAAGAGCCCCCTTTTCTGACTGACAAAAAATGGGTAGCTGTTGCCCTTTATATCATACCGCTATGGTCGGTTGCAGCTGCCGTAATCTGGGCGCTGTACCTGCCCTGGTACCTGGGTATTTTACTGTACCTGCCAGCCCTGCTTATCCTGCGGCGCTTCGTGGAACGGGTCAACGAAACGCACCAAAAAACAACGCATGCGGAACTGGCCCTACGGCACTATGCACAGCTCATTCAGCATATTGAGGGGCAAAAGTTTCAGAGCGCCCCTCTGCGTCAGCTCCACGACGAGCTGTCGACCGAAGGGCAGCCCGCCTCTGCTATGATCCGCCGCTTGTCCTACATCATCCGGCAGCTGAATGTACGGTATAATGCCTTTTCCTTTATTTTCAACATCTTTGGATTGTGGGAATTGCAGTATGTCTACCGGCTGGAGCAATGGAAAGCCGCTGTACAGGGGCACCTGCCCAGGTGGTTCGAAGCCATGGCCAGCTTTGAAGCCCTGAGCAGCCTGGGTAATATTCATCATAACAATCCGGAATGGGCTTTCCCTGCCATCACAAATGGTGCCGTGGTGGAAGCCGAAGAGCTGGGGCACCCCCTGCTGCACCGCGACAAGCGGGTGTGCAATGATATCCACCTGCCCACCAATGGCCACATCAAGCTCATCACGGGTTCGAATATGGCTGGCAAGAGCACCTTTTTGAGAACGGTAGGCCTGAATATGGCGCTCGCTATGGCCGGCGCCCCGGTTTGTGCCCGTAGCATGGCCCTCCCACCCCTGCAGGTCTACACTAGCATGCGCACACAGGATGCTCTGCAGGAAAGCACTTCCTCCTTTTATGCCGAGCTCAAGCGCCTGAAGTTCATCATTGAGGCCGTGGAGGATACCGCTGACCATCAGCCGCCACAACTGCAAGCCTTTTTCCTCCTCGATGAAATCCTCAAAGGCACCAACAGCAACGACCGGCATACCGGCTCCAAAGCACTCATCCGGCAGCTCATCCGCAGCCGGGGCTCGGGCATCATTGCCACCCATGACCTTGAACTGGGGCAGCTCGAAGCTGAAGCCAACGGCACCATTGAGAACCTCCGCATAGAAGTGGAGATTCAGGATGGCGAACTGCACTTCGACTATAAGCTTAAGAAGGGCGTGAGCCAGTCCTTCAATGCCACCCTGCTGATGAAGCGGATGGGGATCAAGATTGAGGAATAAGCTTTACGGGCAAAATATTGACCTTTTTCTTCTAAATTTGTGTTGATTGTACAAATGGTTGAAATGCTACACTCTATATCAATAGTCTGTCATTCCGCCATGAAGCAACACAGCTGTTTCTCATTTAACGATCAGTAATATGCGGACTATCACAGTAGATATTATAAACGAAAAAGCACTGAACCTTTTACGGGACATGGAGTCTTTGGAGCTTATCCGTTTGAGAAACAGCAAGCCCGAAGAGCATGGAGAACCTGTAGACTGGACTAAGTATAAGGGAGCTATGTCCAAACAGCTTTTAAGCGAGATTGACCAACAGTTAGACGAGTTGAGAGGCGAATGGGACTAAAATATCTTTGGGACCCAATACCGCTATTTATTACTTGCAGCAACAATTTCCGCTCTCAGCTGAAAAGTTCATCGATGAGACCCTACTGGATTCCAGCCCTGCGATTTCAGTGATCACCGAAATAGAGTTGCTCTGCTGGAAGACAGATTCGGAGAAAGATTTGATTGTTCTTCGTGACTTTATTCATGACGCCCAAGTCCTCGAGCTGGAGAAGGCTATAAAGTTAAAAACCGCAGAAATACGAAAGGCTCATAAAATCAAGCTCCCGGATGCAATCATTGCTGCTACTGCCCTGGCTCATGATTTTACACTACTCACCAGAAATGTCAAAGACTTCAAGCATATTGAAGGTCTAAGCCTCATTAACCCTTATGAAAAATAAGTGGGTGTGCTTTCTGAATAGTCTCACCTGTCCTTCCCTCAGAACCAAAAGGCGTTTAGGGTTAAGTTCTGCATCAGTCTGCTTATCTATCATTATTACTATTTGGATGCTAAAAAAGCATCTCTAAACAGTTCAACATTTGAGCAATTAAGAATCAAAATATAATTCTGAATTGCACTGAAAAATAGAGGTCGCCGTCTTGTCGAAAGTATAGTTTTAACCAATAGCACCATAGAAAAGCCTGATGAGTTGTGTGATAGCCGACACACAACTCATGTCCATATGATCATAGATTTGTGTTATCAAATAATAAAACAAATAGAAAAACATGGAAGATAACACCACGATCAATCAAATGCCGCGCATCGGCGATCAGGCACCTGACTTTACCGCCTCTACGACTACCGGACCGCTGAAGCTTTCCGAATACAACAAAGACAGCTGGGTGATTCTATTCTCTCACCCTGCCGACTTCACACCGGTTTGCACGACTGAGATGAGCGCTTTTGCGGTTGACCAGCAATTCTTTGACGAGCGCAACACCAAGCTCCTTGGTCTTAGCATCGATAGCATTCACTCCCACCTGGCCTGGGTAAACAACGTAAAGGAAAAGACAGGCGTCTATTTCCAGTTTCCTATCATCGCTGACCTGGACATGAAGGTGTCTCAGCTGTACGGCATGCTGCACGATAAGGAAAGCTCTACTGCTGCTGTACGCGCGGTATTCTTTATCGATCCTAAAGGCACCATCCGCCTGATGATGTACTACCCGCTCAATGTGGGCCGTAACATGGAAGAAATCAAGCGTGCACTGATTGCCCTGCAAACAGCAGACGAGTGTAACTGTGCCCTGCCTATCAACTGGACTCCGGGCGAAAAAGCCATCGTTCCTCCACCCAAAACACTGGCAGAGATGGACGAGCGCATCAAGAATACAGAATACGAAATGGTAGACTTCTATCTGGCGAAGAAGGATATCTAAGCCTGGATTAGAAGTTAGTCAAGACCGATAACGATGAGGAAATGGGCGCAGCAGGGATGCTGGCTCATTTCCTTTTTGCCATGCCAGGCTGTTGGAAGGCACTTTCGAAGTGCCTTCCAACTCACGGCTGCCAAAGCCCTAGACTCTTAGCCAGTTCTTTATTGGGCAATGCCCCCTGTCTTAGGTTTGCATAATCAGAAGCAGAAGAATAAGGCCAGTCAACAGCATCTAATACGAGACCAGCTTTAACCGGGTTTTGATGAATATAATGAAAGCATTGCCGGGCATATCCGTTTTCTGCCCGAAAGAAAAGGTGTTGGTTTGGTCCTTCCAGCGTTATTGGCCCCTCAATCCAACCATCTTTAACCTTAGTTTTTCCTCTGAATATGGAGCCTGACCAGCCCCGTTGTTTATTTACTGCTTTGGTATAGCTGCTCAGAAGCGTGCCAATGGCCTGACTAAGCTTTTCCTGACGGTCCTGCTCTGGCTGTATTGCTGTATTTGTGACTTGTCTTTTTATGCGTGGCTTTACCGCGTTACTCGGCAATGCCGCTAATTCGTTTGGCACAAGAAGAATATGGAAATGGTTCGGCATTAAGCAATAGCATAGTACATCAGCAAGAGGCAAGATATACCGGCGTACCTTTCTCAAGAAGAACAGATAGTGCTCATGCTCAAGGAATACCTTCTGCCGGTTATTGCCCTGATTGAATACATGATATACTTGGTTTTCAATGAATTTCATAGGTCCTGGTGTTGAAAAGCACTTCGTAAGTGCCTTTTGGTTATCCAACAACTATTGTTCACTCCAACTTCCACACCACCCACCCCTCACAATCCGGATAAGCCTGCAGCAGCCCTCCCCAATCCGCATCCGGCCCCATCACACTAATGGCAGACGCCAATGCATCAGCTGTAGCACAATCGGAGCAAAGCACCGTAACCTGTGCGCCGTGCTGCACCCCAAGCCCGGTACGAGGGTCAATAATATGGCTGTAGCGTTGCCCTTCCCAGCTGAGGTAGCGGTAGTGGTCCCCGGAGGTGGCGATAGCGCGGTGGGCCAAGTGCAGGGTGACCGATTGGAATTGTCCGAGGCTGTCCACTTGCTGCACCTGAATGGCCCAGCCAGGCGCATCCGGCGGGGGTGACGTGACGCGGATATCTCCGCCCCCATCCACGAGGCTGCTTTGGATGCCATGGGAGAGCAGGACCTCAGTCATCGCATCCACTGCAAATCCTTTGGCAATCCCTCCGGCATCGAGCTTAACCCCGGAGCGCAACACCTGCAGGCGCAGTCCGGGCAATACCTGAATGGATTCATACCCCACCCGCATCCGGGCTTCTTCAATCTGCTTAAAACCGGGAAATTGTTGTTGACGGAAGGCGCGGCGCCAGAGCTTGGACAGTGGCCCAATCGTCAGGTCAAAGGCGCCCTGACTCAATACGGATAAGCTCTGTCCCTGCTGCATCACTTCCCAAAGCGGGCGGCTGACCTTCACTACAGCACCGGAGTCCAATTCGCTTAACCGGCTCAGCTCACTTTGCGCATCGTAGTCGCTGAGGCGGGCATTCAGGGCCTCAAGCGTATCAAAAGCGGCCCCGGCAGCCGTTTGGGCCAGGCTGTCGGAACCGGCGTAAAAGATCACCCGAAACGCTGTACCCATCTGCGGGCGCGTGAAGGCATAACGCTCTTGCGCACCTGCCGCCACGCACCACAAACAGCTTAGCCATATTAACGGGCTGTGCAGATTCAACATCCTACAGCACCTTGGTTTCTCCAGGCACTGCGATTGGATAGGTACCGTCTTCCAGCGGCATGACCTTCGGGTTAGCATCCCAGGCCAACTTCTCCGGCATCAGGCTGAGGTCCGAATTCAGGGCAGCGTCCCACTCAATGACTTGCCCGGAGTATGTCGCCATGCGCCCCATGATGGCCGTTAGGGTTGCCTTCGCACCATTCTCTGCATCTTCGTATTTGTAGTCGCCCTTCGCAATAGCTTCGAAGAGGAGATCATGCTCGTATTGATACGGATTCGGATCCTTTCGGTCGTTGTAATCCAGGATGCTGTGGCCACTGCGGGTCAGGATGACGCCCGGCTTCGGTGCTGTGCCATTGGTACCATGAAAAGCTTCCGTCACCATAGTGGGACAGCCCTTGATATGGCGGCATTGGCTGTGCATGAAGGAGCCATCAGCATATTCATACTCTACCGTGTGGTGGTCGAAAATCTCACCGTGCTCCGGCCCGGTGCGCACCTGCCGGCCGCCCATACCGGATGCCCGTACCGGATAGGCTTGTTTGACCCAGTTGCCCACGTCGAGGTTGTGAATATGCTGCTCATTGATGTGGTCGCCACAGAGCCAGTTGAAGTAATACCAGTTTTGCATTTGGTATTCCATCTCAGTTTGGCCCGGCTTGCGCGGGCGTACCCACACACCACCACTGTTCCAGTACACACGGGAGGAAGTGATATCCCCGATAGCGCCCTCATGCAGCAGGTCGACCCACTTTTGGTATTTCTTTTGGTAATGCCGCTGCAGGCCCACCACTACGTTCAGTTTTTTCTTTTTCGCCAGTTCCGCGGTCTCCAGCACTTTACGTACACCGGGGCCATCCACGGCCAGGGGTTTCTCCATGAAGACATGCTTACCGGCTTTGATGGCCGCCTCGAAATGATCAGGACGGAAGCCGGGAGGGGTGGCAATCAAAACCACATCACACAGATCAATCACCTGTTTGTAGGCATCAAAACCATGGAAACGGTGCTCCACGGGGACGTCCATACGGGCCGCATCGATTTCGTAATTAGGCATTTCCGCCTGCAGCTGCTTATAGCTGCTTTCCAACCGGTCCTGAAATGCATCCGCCATAGCGACTAACTTCACGGATTCTTTAACGGACATCGCCTGAAGGGCAGCACCTGTGCCACGCCCGCCGCATCCAATGAGCCCGACTTTGATGGTATCTTCGCCTGCTACATAAGCTTTAGCGGAAAGTATGGAGGGCGCTATCATCAGGCCACCCGCTGCGAAACCGGTCTTTTTGACAAAGTCCCGGCGTTTCATTTTTGAAGGTTGATCGTTTTGCATAGTCGTACAATTTTCTGGTTAGGTATTTTAGTGACGGAGAAAAATAGATGTTACCACTTGATCGCTTTTCCGAAAAAAGCCTCTACTTCTTCCGGACTTGGCTGCTTTGCCGGCTTCACCAACCGGAATCCCACGAAGGGCGAGTCGGTATTCCACCAAAGGCTTTTAGGAATCTGCGGGTCGCGCTGCTGCCAGCGGATGGAGGACTTCTCGCGGGCCATACAGGTACAATCTTCGGCATCCGAATCAAAAGAGCCGCCCTTGACGACCCGCCCGTAACGTTGCTCCGGCACCGCCCATGGGTTATCGAGTACTTCCTCCCCGGCAGTCTCCGGTTCGGTGTAGGCATCGAGGGTCCACTCGGCAACGTTGCCTAAAAGGTCGTAAATGCCCAGCCCGGTGGGTGCTTTTTCACCAGCTTCATGGTAGGTCTCTTCACTGTTGCCATAATGCCAGGCGTGGGCATCTAATTCTCCCATTTCTTTGGTGCTCAGCTGGCATGCATAGGCCCACTCCGCCTCGGTGGGCAGCCGGTAGAACTCCCCGGTTTTTTGGTACAGCCAGCCGCAAAAGAGCAGTGCCGCCTGCTGCGTCATATTCACGGCGGGATGGCGGAGCTCATGCCCCATGCCAAACGTTACATCGATGTAGGGCGGAGTTGGGCGGCTTACCGCATCTGCCTCAAAACCACCGCCTTCCCAATTGCTCTCATCAGTGTCTTCTTCCCGGTGCTGGAAAAGGCTGAACAAGTCGTGCGTGACTTCATAGGTGCCTAACCAAAAGGGATCAATTTCTGCCTTTTGAGTTACCTCGCCCCTCTGCCACTCAAAGGTCCCACCAGGCAAATAGACCGTTTCCACTGCTACCGTAGTACCGGGAATGGTTGTTGAAAAGGCCGCGCCTGCTTCGGGAGCCTGGGCTTGCATAGGGGTCCATATAGCCAGCCCAAGAAGCAGGGCCAACAGCGGGGCTTTCGTCCAATGCTGCATGGTATAGATTTTAGTTAAAGGACGTTGTTGCCGTCTAAATGTAATGAAAATGGAGGCAATTACAGAGCAGCTTGTGCGGTAAAATCGCAGAAGGTCTACAAAAAAGAAAAGCACCAGCTACCTTAAAGCAACTGATGCTATCCGTTTTTAATCAGACGGGTGATTTCCTGCCGTGGCAGGGTTTTTAGCGTATGTGTAACAATGATGCGATAGCCCGTGCTAAACCCCTACTTCGGCTACGGTGTTTTCCTAAAAAATTTGTCTATGCCCAAATCTGCCGGCATCAAGTCCAAAACCATATTCCAATTCCATAACGGCCAGCGCCAGGAAAGAACAGATACGGTAGCATGTGAGGAGCCGCTGGAAATCAAGCTGGCTTTTGGCAAGGAAGGGCAACGGGAACACCGCAGCTTAGCCATCACCATGCGCACCCCCGGACAGGATGAAGCCCTGGCTATCGGGTTCTTGTTTACGGAGGGCATCATCGGGCACGCCTCGGAAGTGATCGGGGTACGGCACATCGGGCAGGCGTTATCGCCCGAATCCGCAGAGAATATTCTTTTGGTTGAATTATCGCCTGGCACGCCGGTAGATTTCGGGCAGCTTAGCCGGCATTTCTACACCTCCTCCAGTTGTGGGGTGTGCGGTAAAGCCTCCATCGAGATGCTCCGCGCAGTCAATTTGTACTATCCACGGCATGGTTTTCCCACCTACAGCCCGAAACAAATTCAGCAGTTCCCCTTGCAGATGATGGACCATCAGCCCATTTTCGAGCAGACCGGTGGCATACACGCGGCGGCGGCTTTTGATGAGCAGGGCCAGCTGCTATGCCTGCAGGAGGATGTTGGCCGTCATAATGCCATGGATAAGCTGATCGGTCAGACGATGCGTGCCGGTGATTTCCCCATGCGCAATCAGGCCATCATGGTTAGTGGCAGGCTTAGTTTCGAACTGGTGCAAAAAGCAGCCATGGCTGGCGTGCCTCTGCTGGCGGCGGTGGGCGCCCCCTCCAGCCTGGCGGTGGAGCTGGCGGAATCGCATGGTATGACGCTGATTGGTTTCCTACGGGGGAGGCGGTTCAATGTCTATACCGGGGTGGAGCGGGTGGTGGTTTAATCTGGAAATGGTCCGCTGTTGTGCCTTCGGTTTTTTTAGTGCTCTTTAGCGGTTTCTTTGCTGTCTTCACCGCCTTGTGCCAAAGAATAAGTCCGGGCAAAAGCATCCATGCGCATGGCAAAAAGGTCTGATAATCGGATTGCTACTTCTTTGCTAATATTTCTTCGGTATTTTAAGATGTCATTCACCAGCTGCCGGGATACGCCAAGTTTTTGTGCAAGCTCAATCTGGCTAATCGCTGAACTTTCCATTTGCCTTTTCAGCAAAGCTACCGGGTCCAAAGCGTATCGCTCGCCTGTCATCCGCTGATCATAGTCTTCAATCAAAAGTTCCAGCAGTTCGATTTCATCCTGATACTCAGACTCGTTTTCGTGCAACAGTTTTTCGTGCCTGTTGCAATACTCAGTATACTGCGACAAGCTTTTGATAATTGTATATTTCAATTGTGCTTTCATTATGCAAACATATTTACAGTACAAACATCATTGATCTTATCGTAATCCTTGTGTGTCCCTACAAACCTGACGTACAAAACGATATTTCTACTCCCAAATTTATAGCCACAAATGAGTCTGTATTTATTCCCTCCCACATTGAAAATTACCCGATTGAACGGCACCCCCTCACAGGTAACAATATCAGCTGTTCTAAAACTTTTAATAATATCGCTGGGAATATTCCAGTCACAATACCTAAGCTGTTCTCTGAAATCTAAAAACGCCTTTAACATGATCACATCATGCCTGCAATACTCCATGACATTTGCCCATTTGAAGATTTTAACATTCATAACCGAAAATAATCAAATTGAAAATAGTACGCAAATTGCGTACAAATTATTTTACCAATTTCCCAAATCGGTACATTTTGATATATACCAACAGTATTCTATGGAATCAGATACCCGGTTCGGGTAGATTGAGCATCCCTCTCTACATCAAGTGCTTACCACTTATAATATTTTCATACCAATTGCCCATGGGCCTTCCTCCCAATATTTCGTACTTTGTACGCCCCCGATTAATCACTGAACGACGAGGAGAAATTATGGAGCCACAACCGGACGCGCAAGGGCAGGGACAGCAAGACAAGCCTGCCATCAAGGTAACAGGTGCACAGCCGCCACTGGAATTCACCGGGCTTAAGCTGAGCAAGCCAGCCAATACCTCAGCGGGCATCAAAGGCATTACAACGGCCTTTACGCACGCCACCCGCTATATGGCAGCCGGGCAGGCAGTAAAGACCATGTTCCGGCTCAACCAGAAAGGCGGCATCGACTGCCCGGGCTGTGCCTGGCCAGACCCTGATGACGAGCGTTCCAAACTCGGGGAGTACTGTGAGAATGGCATTAAAGCGATTGCTGAGGAGGCTCAGAAAAAGACCATCGGCCGTGCCTTTTTCCAACAGCATTCTGTTGCAGAGATGCGCCAATGGAGTGATTTTGAACTGGGCAAAAAGGGGCGGCTCGCTGAGCCTATGGTGCTACAGGCTGGCGGTACGCACTACGAGCCTGTCAGCTGGGAAGCAGCCTTCCAAATGATCGGGCAGGAGCTTCGCACACTCGACACGCCAGACCGGGCGATTTTCTATACTTCCGGGCGGACCAGCAATGAAGCGGCTTTCCTTTACCAGCTCTTTGTGCGGGAGTACGGCACCAACAACCTCCCGGATTGCTCCAATATGTGCCACGAATCAAGTGGGCAGGGGCTGGCTCAAACGGTAGGTATCGGAAAAGGCTCCGTCACCCTTCCTGATTTTTACGAAGCGGAGGTTGTCATCGTTATGGGGCAAAACCCCGGCACCAACCACCCGCGCATGCTCTCCGCTTTGGAGCGCTGCAAGGAGAATGGCGGGCAGATTATCACCGTCAACCCACTGCCGGAAGCAGGGCTGCAACAATTCAAAAATCCTCAGCGGCCTGGCAAAATGCTGACCGGTGGTACCAAGCTCACCGATCTCTTCCTGCAGGTAAAAATCAATGGCGATATCGCCCTGCTCAAAGCCCTTATGCTACAGCTTTGGTACGAGGAACAAAAAGCGCCGGGCACGGTATTCGACTGGGATTTTATACAAGAGTACACCCAAGGGTACGAGACTTTCATCGCCGGACTGAAGCAGCACGATTTCGAAGACCTGGTGCAGGCATCGGGCGTTCCCCGGGCAGCAATCAAAGCCGCAGCCGAAATGCTGAGGCGCAAAAAGAAAATCATCATATGCTGGGCCATGGGTCTGACGCAGCATGAGAATGGCGTTGATAACATACGCGAGGTCGTCAACCTGCTGCTGCTCAAAGGCAGCATTGGCAAGCCTGGGGCAGGCACCTGCCCGGTACGCGGGCACAGCAACGTGCAGGGCGATCGGACAATGGGGATATGGGAAGCTCCCAAACCCGCTTTCCTGGATCAGCTCAAGTCCGTCTTTGGCTTCGAGCCGCCCCGCAGGCATGGTTTTGCGGTAGTGGATGCGATCAAAGCCATGCATCAGGAACAAGCCTCTGTTTTCTTCGCCATGGGCGGCAACTTCCTTTCCGCCTCGCCCGATACCGAATATACAGCCGAAGCCCTCCAAAAGTGCAGCCTGACGGTACAGGTTTCCACCAAGCTCAACCGCAGCCATCTGATTCATGGCAAGCGGGCGCTGATTTTGCCCTGTCTGGGGCGTACGGATATTGACCGGCAGGAATCTGGTCCGCAGTTTGTGAGTGTGGAAAACTCTATGGGCGTAGTACACAGCTCAGAGGGTGTCCTTGAGCCGCCATCCGATACCCTCATGAGCGAGCCTGCTATCGTTGCAGGGGTTGCCCGGGCTACCCTGGGAGAGCGGAGCAAAGTCAACTGGGCGCAAATGGCTGGCAACTACGACCACATCCGGGAGGCTATTGCTAAGGTCGTCCCTGGTTTTGAGGACTACAATGAGCGGGTGCGGGAGCCGGGCGGTTTTTACCTGCCCAATGGGGCGCGCAACCGGCAGTTCAACACACCTTCCGGCAAGGCTTTGTTTTCCGTAACAGCGGTGCCTCAAAAGTCTGTTGACGAAGACGAGTATATCATGATGACCGTGCGCAGCCACGATCAGTTCAACACTACGGTCTACGGGCTGAACGACCGCTACCGGGGCATCTACAATGAGCGCCGGGTGGTCATGATGAATCAGGAGGATATTGTACAGACGGGGCTGAAAAGCGGGCAGGTCGTTGACCTGATCGGCCAATACAAAGGACAGGTGCGGACCGCCCGGAAGTTTATTGTTGTCCCCTACGATATTCCCCGCCGTTGTATAGCCACTTACTTCCCGGAAGCCAATGTGCTGGTCCCCATCGATGCTTACGCAAAAGGCAGCAAAACACCGGAATCGAAGTGGGTGGCGGTGCAGATTCGGGTGCATGAGTAAATAAAACAAATGTTATGGCAAGAGATATCTATCATGATATAGTCGTAACCGCTCTGAAGGGAGATGGCTGGACAATCACCCACGACCCTCTGATTTTAACATATGGTGTAAGCGCTGTAGAGGTGGATTTAGGGGCTGAAAGAATGTTAGCAGCTGAAAAAGGCACTGAAAAAATAGCAGTGGAGATTAAGAGCTTTCTTGGTACATCAAGGGGATATGATTTTCACCAGGCTATCGGTCAGTTTGTAATTTATAAAATGGCATTAAAGCGTAACCAAGAGTTGAGAACACTTTTTTAGCTATAACATCTGATGTGTATCAATCATTTTTTCAAGACCAAGAAATGGTAAAAGACGCTATTTTGGAACTAGGTTTAAAAATTTTGGTTGTTAATGTCAAGACAAAAAGCATAGACTTATGGGTAAAATAGATTCCTACACGGAAAAGATCATACAAGTCTTACAGCAGCATGAGGCTTTTCGTCCCATTGGCGACTGGGTGGAATATGAGAACCAAGTCATTATTGATCGAGATAACTTACATTTTCAGTTACTTCGGGTTGGCTGGAAAGAACTGGAGCGCACACACCACTGCGTAGTCCATATCGATATTAAAAACAATAAAGTCTGGATTCAAGAAGACCGAACTGAAGTAGGCATCGCTAATGAGCTTATGGAGATCGGGATACCCAAAGAAGACATTGTCCTCGCTTTCTATGCGCCATATAGAAGAGCTCATACCGGCTTTGCCAAAGCATAAGTACCCCGGTCCGCAAAAGCGAAACGAAAGGGCTGCGCTGTGCTGCCTGATTTTTCAAACGCAATTCATTTACACCAATGGCCTTAACCAAACTCTACGACAACCACGGGCGCCACATCAACTATGTGCGCCTGGCCGTTACGGACCGCTGCAACCTCCGTTGCTTTTACTGTATGCCGGAGGAGGGCATCAAATACGTTTCCAAGGAAGCCCTTCTGTCTTACGAAGAGATGCTGCGCCTCATGCACCTGCTTGCGGGCATGGGCATTGAAAAGGTGCGGATTACCGGTGGAGAACCCTTTGTGCGCCGCGATATGATCTACTTCCTGCGCCAGCTCTGCGCTATTGAGGGTATCAAAAAAGTGAATATCACCACCAACGGTACGCTGACCGAGAACCTGGTACCGGAACTTAAATCCATTGGCATCAACTCCGTCAACCTCAGCCTTGATGCGCTGGACAAAGACCGCTTTTTTGAAATTACCCGGCGCGATGCCTACGATAAAGTGATGGCTACCTACCGGGCCTTGCTGGAACACAACATTACCACCAAAATCAACGCGGTGGTCATGGATGGCAAAAATATTGAGGATATCATCCCAATGGCCATGCTTACCCAAAAAGATCCGGTCAGCGTTCGCTTTATCGAGGAAATGCCCTTCAACGGGGAGGGCGCCCACTACGAGACCCTGGTCTGGAACCACCGCCAAATTCTGAAGCACCTGCAGGCCAGCTTTCCTGATATGGAGAAGCTGCCGGACCCGCCCTACTCCACTTCCTACAACTACCAAATCCCCGGGCACAAAGGCTCAGTGGGCATTATCGCCGCCTACAGCCGGACCTTCTGCGGCACCTGCAACCGGATCCGCATCACCCCCAAGGGCATGCTCAAGACCTGCCTATACGACGATGGCGTCTTCAACATCCGGGATATTATGCGACAGGGCGCTACGGATGAGCAACTCAAGTCCACCTTCCTGGAAGCCCTGGGCAACCGCGCCAAAGATGGGTGGGAGGCGGAGCGCAACCGCTCGTTCGGACTACCAGTGCAGGAGTCGATGTCTACGATTGGGGGGTAGGGAGTTCATATCGGAAGTTCACGCTAAGGGCACTAAGCCCAGCCCCCAACTTTCCGATCTTTGCGAGACCCTTCGCGGACTCTGCGTGAAAAGCAACCCTCAGAGCCCACGCAAAGAGCGCGAAGGCCAACTTTACGCCCCCAACTGCTCCAGCACTTCCTCCAAAGTCAGGCGGAAGTCTTGCTGCCAAATGGCGATCACTTCCTCTAAACGGGCTTTAGCACGAGCTACAGCTTCCAAATTACCCCCTTCGTCCGAGACCAGTAGCAGGAAGTACTCCAACAAGGCTTCAATGACCGGTCGCTGCGACAAGTGCCAGCGTATTGCTTCGTTCTGTTCCGAATCGTACAGTAAAATGAAAAGGTCTTCCAGCGCAAAGCGCATTAAAATGTGATAGTGCCCGTACTCTGTGGCTTGTGCTTTCACCATAAAGCGCCAGTCCCGCCGGGCAGCTTCCAAAAGCGCCTGCAGTAAAATGCGCACCATCAAATAAGGCAAAGGCTGACGGGACGGAACCGCTTCCAGGGCACGGAACAACGCTTCCAGCATATCGTAAATCAATGGCTCTTGCCCTACCCATTGAGGGTGGTCCTGTAAGGCTTCATAAACCACCTCCAGCATATCCAGGATTTGCTCCCGGCTCAGACGGGGCTTCCAGCGGCCCGAACGGGGCGGCTCCGCAATAGCTTTGAGGGTTTGCTCCAGGGCGATGATGAACAGGTTGACCGGCTCTTCTTCATCCAAATCCAGTACCAGGTGAAGGTGGTGGGCAGTACTTTCAATGGTCAGCCGCAGCAGCTCCGGCAACAGGGCAGGCTGCCCTATCCCACTGTCGAGCAGGGCACCAGCAACATCGGATACCAGCAACTGTAAGACCCGGTCCCGGCCAACGAGTTCCGGATACTGATCCAGCGCCATGAGCGCGGACTCCACCAGCTGTTCGGCTTGTGCCTCATCAAACCCTTCATTGAAATTGATGCCGTTCTGGCCAAATAGTACCAGATCGATCAGAATGAGGCCGCGTTCGTTTGGATAGCGCAACAGTAAGCCGTCCAGTATATAGGATAAGACTTCTTCCAAAAGGTGCAGGCGGTGAGCAGGCGTATCTTTTTTGGTGGGGAAGGTGAAGCTGAACACCATACGCAGCGCATGCTCCAGAATGCTGCGCTCCAAGCTATCGGTAGCAAAACGTAGTGCACTCAGTACCTTTGGGCTCCGAACCGCCGCATACAGGCTGCCCTGAATAACCATTTCCAGTGTCCCCGTTGACAACCGGCTACCAGTCGGCACCGTTTCCAGTACATCAAATACGGTATCCAGTACGGCCCGCAGTACCGTATCTTCCTCCGTTGCTTTGGTGATCCAGTCAGGATAGCGCACGACTTCTTCCAGCAGTAACTCCAGAATGTAGAGCCCCTGATCCGGGCTCAGCCCCGGCCGCCAACGCCCTTCCCGGTCCTCCCGGCGGGTCAGCGCCGCTAATATTTCCCGGGTAGCCAGGACTAATAAGTGACGGGGTGTTCCGGTATCTGCATCAATCAGCACATGGGCATGTTCACCGGTTTTCTCCAGGACCAGCCGTAGCAGAAAAGGCAGCAACCCCGGTTGCCGCAAACCGGCACTGTCCACCGCGCGGGCCAGGCTGCGGACCAAATGCTGCATCCCTTCGTTTTGGGTGACCAGCTCGGGATAGTTTGCGAAGGCCAAAAGGGCTGCATCGATCAGGTCATCGGCAAGGTCAGCATTGAAGCCTTGGGCGTAGACTATACCACTTTCAAATAAAACCAGCTCTGTGAGGACCAGACCAGCACGATTGGGGTGTTCTGCGATGATGGTTTCGAGTACGTATTCCAGCAGTTCTTCCAGCAGTTCCAGGCGGCTGAGCTTTGGGGTTTTCTTATCATAAGCGACCACGAAAATGAGCTGTAGCGCCTGCTCAAGGATGATGGTTTCCCGCTCGTCTGTACTCCAGGGCAGGGTATCAAGGACAGACTCGCTAGTCAGGGCAGTGCGCAGGCTAAGACGAATGATGTAGTGCAAGACGTCAGGAGACAAGCGTTCGCCTTCCGGCAAATGCCGTAGTGCCCGAAAAACCACATCCACCACTTCTGCAAGGACAGGGCGACCCCTTACCTCTTCACTGATCCAGGCCGGATTAGCTACTACTTCTGCCAGCAGGAATTCCAGAAGGTCCCGCCAGTCTGAACGGGTGAGCGCGGTCTCCCAGCCGTTTTGCTTCGCATTCCCGGCAATCACCGTGAGGATCTGACGAAGGGCACTGACCAACAGGTGCTTAGCAGTGCCTTCAACTGTGGGCCAAAGTGCAGGCAAATGCCCGGCGGACTGCTCCAATATGATGCGGAGGATCTCCGGCAAAAGACCTGGCTGATTTAGGTTCGTCTCCTGTAGGGCAAGAGCGGTTTGAGCAATCAGGTCTTTGAGGTTGCGCTCCCCGCTAATCAGACTGGGGTGAGCAGCAACTACCTGCAACGTCACCTGTACCAGCTCATCCAGCGTTTTTACGCTTAGTGCTTCCCGCAGGCTCACCTGGCCCGGATCGTCATCAAGGATAGCACGCAACAGAACACCCGTGCTCCGCTCAATGATCCGGCTACTCGGGTAGTTGGTGTTGAACAGTAATTCCGGGTTAGCAGCTACGAATCCACCTGCATGCCGGATACTACTGCGCAGCAGCAACTGCCCCCAGTTGATGAGCACTTCCTGATCCTCAAAGCTCAGTTCGACCGAGCGTTCGTAGAGGTCTTCCGCAATATGCCGGGTGGTGGTGCGAATGAACAGCTGCACTTTCTCATCCTCACTGACTTCAGGTGCCAGCTCGCCGACCGTTTCCGCAGCAGCGGCGAAAAGCCGGGGTAGCAACATGGCATTGAACTGTTCGTATAAAGGCTGCCCTTCCGCAAATTGGATATCATCAAATGCGCTAAGGAAGTGGCGGAGAATGCGCCCTTTGGAAGAGTGCTGATTCAATGCCCCGGGCACATCCAGGAAGTAGTCGATCCCGATTTCCACCAGGCTGCCTACCACGAGCTTCAGTGCACTGTCGCGTTCCAGGTAGCCCTCCTGCCACTGCCGGACCCGGAATAGGTTCCACAGGTCCTGCGACTGCAACTCCAACACCTTGCCTTCACCTACCTGTTTAAAGCCAAGGTAGTACTGCCGGTAGCGCTTTGAGTCTCCTTCCGGGAGCTGTAATTCCTGCATCGCCCGCCCGTGCAGGCGCTTTAGGTCATCAAAATTATCCAGGAGCTCCGGCGACCATTCGAAGTAGGCGATCATGGTAGCCAGGTCGATGTTCGTATCAAAATCGGGCAGCGGAAGGACCAGGATACGCCCCTGCAGGCTTTGTGCATAAGCACGCTGCACATTACGGCTGAGCTTGATGGCCGAGTTAATCGCAAACAGGACCGCCTCAGCGGCCAGAGTAGGTGTGGAAATGGGCATTTGGGGTTCTTTTTTGGTAATAATTGGTAATTGCAACTGTGATTAGATCCCTAAATATTCAGAACGGGTCAGCCCGAAGAGCATAGTATCGATCAGCTCACCACTGAGCTTTCGGAAGTCACCCCGAAGGTCTCCCTCCCGGCGAAAGCCACATTTTCTTGCCAGCCGCTGGCTCGCTACATTTTCCATAGCCGTACGCAACAGCAGCTTTTCCAGTACCAATTGCCTGAAAGCGAACTGCTGCACGATCCGCAGCGCCTCGGTCATCAGCCCCTGCCCCATGTATTCCCGGTCAATAAAATAGCCGACTTCCCCCTTTGGTGTTTCCCAATCGATATGAAACAAGCGAACCAGCCCAATCAGCTCAGTGGTTTGGTTGTGCCAAATGCCAAAGCAATAGCCCTTCTGCAGGTGCCAGTCCGACAGCCTGCGCCGTACAAAAAACTCAGCATGCTCAGGGTCACTGATTTCCCGTAGTGTCCTTGGGAAAGCATCGTACAGCAAGCTGTAATTATCCTCCACCAGTTCATATAGCGTAGCCCCATCCCCTTCCTGAAAGCGGCGGACGAGGACATGTTGGCTCAGAAGGGCAGTATCAATATGGAGCAAACGCGCCTGCATAGTGCTGTTTTTCCGAAAGGTACAGCTTTTCAGCCAATGCTCAGGCGGGCTGCTGACCAAAATTCGCAGGAATAGCCCCCTGTCATTTATTAACTTAGCGACGATTGTTTGAACATCAAAAATGAAATACTCGTATGAAAAAACTGTTATTTATTTTATCCTGCCTGATACTAACATCTGGGCTTTGGGCACAGGAACCGGTCAATGAAGAGCTCGTAGAGGCCATCCGCAAGCACGGCCTCGATCAAAGCCAGGCCATGAAGACTGCCCAGCTGATGATGGATGTCTACGGCCCACGCCTGACCGGTTCTCCCATGCTGGAAAAAGCAACTGAATGGGCTGTCAGTCAGCTGGAAGAATGGGGCCTGGAAAATGTGCACACTGAAGAATGGGGCCCCTTTGGCCGCAGCTGGGAACTACAGCACTTTGAGATGCATGCCCACACCCCAACCTACTGGTCCGTTATTGGTGTACCCAAAGCCTGGTCGCCTTCTGTTAAAGCCGATGAAGCCGAGGTCATCTACCTGGAAGCCAACACTAAGGAAGAACTTGATGCCTACAAAGGCAAGCTGAAGGGCAAAATTGTGCTGGTGGATACGCTGCGCTCCATTGAGGAGTGGTTTGATGCGCCGGCCCGCCGGTACGAAAGCGATGACCTGCTCGATATGGCCAATGCCGATATGCCGACCCCGCGCCCGCGCCGGAACTACAACACGACTGGCGGATTTTCCTTCAACAAATACCTGTGGGAAACCCTGGCAGAAGAAGACCCGATCGCAGTGCTTGACCGCAGCTACAAAGGCGATCTGGGTACGGTGTTCGTATCGGGTGCGCGCACCGGCGAGTGGGGCAGCTACCGGGAGGAAGGCACTAAGGTTGTCCCTCAGATCACACTGGCAGTGGAGCACTACAACCGCATTTTCCGACTGTTGCAGCAAGGTATCCCTGTGAAGCTCAGCCTCGACCTGAAGGCCCGCTATTACAACCCGGACGATGGCATGGAGCGCAATATCATTGCCGAGATCCCCGGTACAGACCTCAAGGACGAAGTGGTCATTTTTGGTGCCCACTTCGACAGCTGGCATGCGGCCACCGGCGCTACGGATAACGGCGCAGGCTCCACGGTTATGATGGAAGCCGCACGCATCCTGCAGGAAGTCATCAAAGAAACCGGCGTTAAGCCCCGCCGTACGCTGCGCCTGGCACTATGGACCGGCGAGGAGCAGGGACTGTACGGCAGCCGGGGCTATGTGGGCGAGCATTATGCGGAATTTCCGGAAGGCACCTACAATCCGCAGTCGATCAAACCGGCTCAGGAAAAAGTATCTGCTTACTACAATCTTGACAATGGCACCGGCAAGATCCGCGGCGTTTATCTGCAGGGCAATCAGGCCGTTAGCCCTATCTTCCGTTCCTGGCTGGAGCCTTTCAAGGACCTTGAAGCAGGCACTCTCACGCTATCCAATACCGGTGGTACCGATCACCTGGCATTTGATGCCGTAGGCATTCCGGGTTTCCAGTTTATTCAGGACCCCATGGCCTACTTCACCCGCACCCACCACAGCAATATGGACAACCTGGACCACCTGGTGGAAGACGACCTCAAGCAAGCCGCTACCATCATTGCTTCCTTTGTAATGCACACGGCCATGCGCGATGAACTGCTGCCTCGTAAGCCTTTGGACCTCGAAGAGGCTAAAAGCGAAGAATAAGCGTAGCGCAGCTTATTATCCTACCAAATTAATAGGCATTTAGGCCAAAAAATAGTGGCTTTTCCCAAGGTAACTTTATCTTTAGGGAAAGGCCACTATTTTATTTAGTGAGCAACATTACTGAAGCCGCATGAAGTTACCGCTAACTTGCCTGCCCGGTAATGCCCATACTGAAAGCCAATTTCATTCACCAATACTACTGACATGCTGCAACGAAAATTTGACCAAATTGTTAAGGCTGTTTTCCCTAACGCTACTGACGCCAAAGACACTTCCGTCCGTTATATGGGCCGGATGCAAGACGAATACGGCCTGGATGTCTCTAAAGTCCTCATGGCCACTTCGCTTTGTTCGGATGACATCAACGTTCCCTCCACCACCTTCTTCAACGTCCTGTTTGGCCCCTTCATCATGGGCGGGCTGGGCGGCATCCCCTTTGCCGGGCAAACCGGCATGACCGCATTCGCCCACCATATTCCGGACGATGGCTCTGCCTTTATTTTTTATGGCCCGCACATTGGAATAACCCTGGAGGGCGAAACAGGTAGAATGTACCGGCCACGTCAGGATAACCCGGGTAACTCCTGTGGTGCACTTATGCTGGCGCTGGACCGGTTCCGGAAGAATGACAACTACAGCCCACAGGTACACGACGATGACTATCAGCAGATGACGCTGGAGAAAAGCCTGCTGCCCTATCGGGAGGAAATACTGGCGGCTGACAATCAGGAGGTCGCTATTACCGAAGCCACCTACAAAATTATTGACCAGAAGATCCATCAGTACATCAACGACACCAAAAAGGAGTTCCACGGCGACCACGTTGCGCTGCTGGGCGGTATTATTATCAATACCGACTACGGGCTTGATGACTACTTTGCCGTTCGGAATTTTGAGGTCATAAACCTGAAAGAATTGTAGGCAAAATCTGCGATGGTGTTGTTATTGGATTGAGGCATACCCAAAACCAACAGCACTATGGCGAACAGTTTGCGCGACATCTTTCACAAGAAACTCATCCCGGTCACCTTTGAGCGGACGGTGGGCCTGTTTGGAGCTACTACGATTGGCGTGGGCGCACTAATGGGCGCCGGGGTTTATGTGCTCATTGGCCTGGCCGCGGGCGTAGCAGGCCCTTCGGTATGGATATCCTATGTCCTGTGTGGAGGGCTTGCTTTTCTGACTACGCTTTTGTTTGCGGAGATGGCGAAGCTCGTCCCCATATCAGGTGGAGGATATGCCTACGCTTATCAGTCCCTGGGCAGCCTGGGCGGCTTCGTGACGGGCTGGTTCCTTGCCCTTGGCAGCATCTTTGCCTGTGGTCTATATGCCATTGGTTTTGCGGAATACTTCACTGCGCTCTTTGGCTATGAAGTACCCGCGTTTGGCGTTAAAGCCACGGCAGGTGGGCTGGTCCTGCTCTCTTCCTATCTTAATGCTAAGGGTACAGCAGGAGCCGACCGCATTCAAAACCTGCTGACCTGGGGTAACCTGGCAATCCTGATCATTTTACTGCTGGGGGCCGCACTGTTCCTGCAGCCCGCGCTGGCTGTACCTACCTTCCAAACCGGTTACAGCGGCACTTTTAGCGCCATCGGCATCATCTACATTTCTTTCTTTGGTTATCAGTTAATTGCCAATAATGCGGATGAAATCCGGGAACCGACGGTAATCATCCCTAAGGCGATGAAGCTGTCCATGGGAATTGCGTTCGTTTTTTACCTTTTGGTGGCGGTCGTCAGCATTATGATAATACCGTGGCAGGAGTTGGCTAAGAGCAGTGCCCCGTTGGCAGATGTAGCTACCGCTGTTTTTGGAGGCTTTGGATGGCTTTTAATCTCCCTTGGAGGAGTCCTTGCTGCTGCAGGAGCGCTTAACAGCACACTCCTGTCCCAGGGGCGGCAGATTTACGCGATGGGACGAGACCGGTTTGTGCCGGACCTCCTGGGCAAAGTGCATGAGGGGGCGAAGACCCCACGAGCTGCGATTCTGGCCGGGGGTATCCTGATTCTTGTTTTTTTGCTGCTCTTCGACCTCGCGTTTATTGCCAAAGCCGCCAACTTCTGCCTGCTGGTCTCCCTGTTGCCCGTATCGCTGGCCTTACGGCAAATTTACCGCACGCAACCGGAACGACGCCCAAAGGCCCTTTGGAAACGCATACTCCCTGAGCTGACCTTCGTTGCCAACCTGGGCCTCCTGTTTACGCTCGACTGGCTGTCCCTCTTCTTTGGGCTGCAGCTCACCCTGATTGGCGCAGGCGTGTACTTTTTCTACGCACGTAAGCGGGTCTTCCGGCAGGAGACCGGTTTTCAGCTAACACTTTCGGATGAAGGGCGGCGGATTCACTTGCGCAGTACCGAGCGGATTCTCATGCCGGTAGCGAATCCCAATACCCAGCAAAGTATTTTTGAGCTGTGCCATGCCTTGCTGGCCTCTAAAGGTGGTGAAATCATAGCCCTGCACGTAGTAAATACGCCGGAGCAGGTCGACTTTCGCACGGCACTTTCTGAATCCGATCAGTCGCTGGAACTCCTCGAACGCACTGCGCTCTGGCCTACTGCGAAAGGCGTAAAAGTCAAACCAGTTATCCGTGCTTCCCATAAGCTGGGCATGGGTATCGTGCATGCGGCTGAAGAGGAAAACTGCGATATTACAGTCATGGGCTACGCGGGCAAGTCTGCCAAACCCGCTACCCTTAACCTACTGGAACAAGTACTCAATAAAGCGCCTACGGATTTCATTTTCTTCCGCCTGCAGGGCTCGGGAACTGCCTTCCAGCCCAAGCGCATCGCGGTCTCCCTGGGTAGTCGGCTGAACCTCAACCTGATGGTGCGACTGGCCGGAGCATTAGCCACGCAGTTTGGCGGGACGGTCACTTTTCTCAATATTCTGCCCCAGGACTTTACCGCTGCGCAACAGGCGGAGTCCGGCAAGATCTTCATCGAAGCTATTCAGCGGCACTCCGCACGGGCATTGTACAACACGCAGGTCATGGCTTCGGACAATCCCATTGATACGCTGGTGGAAAAGTCAGGCGAATTTGACCTTCTCATTGTGGGCACCACCAAAGTGGGCTTCCTGCAGCGCATGGTGGTGGGCAATTTCACCACTCAACTGACCGAGCGGGCCCACTGTAGCGTAGCGATAGTGCGGGTGAAGCCGATTGCACGGCGGGTTAGTATCTGAAGCAGCGAAGCTATACGCATTACGAAGTGGTGTGCTACCCCAGGGTATACCGCTTAATCATCGGTATAAAACAGGGGTCTATGTATAAATCAGTATCTCCAAGGGTGAAAATCTGTTGCATCAGCAATGTCCAGGAGGCTCAACTCGCCGTACAGTACGGAGCCGATGCACTCGGCCTGGTAGGTCCTATGCCGAGCGGCCCGGGTACGCTAACGAACAATGCCATTGCCCAAATTGTACTTGACATACCTCCACCAGTTGCTAGTTTTCTGCTGACCAGCGAGACCAGAGCGGAAGCGATCATCGCCCACCACAAAAAGGTCCACACCAATACGCTGCAATTGGTTGATGCCCTGTCTGAAGGCACCTACGCGGACATCCGGGCGGCACTGCCGGCGGTTAAGCTCGTTCAGGTTATTCATGTTCTTGATGAGGGCTCCGTTGAGGAAGCGGTCCGGGTATCGGAATCGGTGGATGCACTGCTGCTCGACAGCGGCAACCCTAGCCTCAAAATCAAGGAACTGGGGGGCACCGGGCGTACGCACGACTGGTCACTTAGCCGCCGGATTGTGGAACAAGCCCGGGCTCCGGTTTTTCTCGCCGGCGGCCTGAATGCTCAAAACGTCCGGCAGGCCATTGAGGCAGTACAGCCATTTGGCATTGACCTTTGCAGCGGAGTCCGCACCGATGGCCAACTTGACGAGGCGAAGTTGGCGGCTTTTTTCCATGCAGTTGCCTGACAGACGTACCTATTTCTTTTCGAACGTCAGTTCGTCATCCTTTTCAGCTACCACGATGGTGTCGCCCGCAACAAAAGTGCCCGACAGTACATGCTTGGACAGCTCATTGACCACCTCCTTTTGAAGGACCCGTTTCATGGGCCGGGCGCCAAACTGCGGGTCGTAGCCCATTTCAGCCAGCAGGTCTTCGGCAGCCGGTGTCAGCTCGATGGACATGCCCTGGTCGCCGAGCATTTTTTTCACCTTACGCAGTAGGAGGTGGAGAATCTGTTTGATTTCCTCCCGGGTTAACGGCAGGAACATGATGCGCTCATCAATGCGGTTCAGAAATTCCGGGCGCAGCTCTTCTTCCAGCAAGTCGAAAACTTCATCTTTGGTAGCATCCAGCACTTCCGGCTGTTTGTCTTCAGGCAACTCGATCAGATCCTCAAAATTTTCCAGGATAACCTCGGCGCCCATGTTGGAAGTCATGATGATGAGGGTATTCCGGAAATTAGCTACCCGCCCCTTGTTATCTGTCAGGCGGCCATCATCAAGGACTTGCAGCAGGACATTGAAGGTATCCGGGTGTGCCTTTTCGATCTCATCCAGCAGTACAATGGAATAGGGCCGGCGGCGCACCGCTTCAGTCAGTTGCCCGCCTTCATCGTAGCCCACGTAGCCCGGAGGCGCACCCACAAGGCGGGAAACCGCATGCCGCTCCTGATACTCACTCATATCGATGCGGGTGATGGCTTTTTCGTCATTAAAAAGGACTTCCGCAAGGGCTTTGGCCAGTTCGGTTTTGCCCACACCGGTAGGCCCGAGGAAGATAAAGGAGCCAATGGGGCGGTCCACATCCTGTAATCCAGCCCGGCTGCGGCGCACGGCATCAGCCACGGCGCGTACGGCTTCATCCTGACCGATCAGGCGCTTATGCAGCTCATCCTCCAGGCGCAGGAGTTTGTCCTTTTCACTTTGCAGCATCTTGGTCACGGGAATGCCCGTCCAGCGGGAAACGATCTCGGCAATATCATCGCCGGAAACTTCGTCGTTGGTGAAGCGCTTCTCTTCGGAGAGCTCGCCCAACTTTTCCTCAGCTGCTTTGAGCATGGCTTCCTGTTCCTGCATCTGGCCGTAGCGGATTTTAGCCACCAGCTCAAAATCACTGTTGCGTTCGGCTTTAGCGGCTTCCGTTTCCAGTTCCTCAAGGCGCTTTTTAATGCCCTGAATGGTGTCCACGATTTCCTTCTCATTCTTCCAGGTGGCGCGGATGCCATCCCGTTTTTCCCGTGCATTGGCAATTTGCTCATTGATGGCTTCCACTTTGCGGTCGTTGCCTTCCCGCTTGAGGGCTTCCCGCTCAATTTCCAGCTGACGCACCCGTCGGTCCCACTCGTCTATTTCTTCCGGTACGGAGTCCAGTTCAAGGCGGAGTTTAGCAGCCGCCTCATCAATCAGGTCAATGGCTTTATCTGGCAAGTGGCGGTCGGCGATGTACCGGTGGGACAACTCCGCAGCGGCGATAAGCGCACTGTCCAGTATCTCGATTTTGTGATAGACCTCATACCTTTCCTGTAGCCCGCGGAGGATGGAGATGGTATCCTCCACGCTAGGCTCTTCGATTAGGACAGTTTGGAAGCGGCGTACCAGGGCTTTGTCTTTCTCAAAGTACTTTTGGTATTCGTCCAAAGTAGTCGCACCAATGGTCCGCAGCTCTCCCCGTGCCAGGGCGGGCTTCAGTATGTTGGCTGCATCCATAGCGCCATTGCCCCCGCCTGCTCCGATAAGGGTATGGATTTCATCTACAAACAGAATGACTTCGCCATTGGAGTCCGCGACTTCCTTGATCACGGCTTTCAGGCGTTCTTCGAATTCTCCCTTGTATTTCGCACCGGCAATCAGAGCAGCGATATCAAGGGTCAGGATTTTCTTTTCGCGGAGGTTTTCGGGCACATCGCCCTGAACGATCCGCCAGGCAATGCCTTCCACGATGGCGGTTTTCCCTACGCCTGCTTCGCCGATCAGGATAGGGTTGTTTTTCTTACGTCGGCTCAGGATATGGAGTACGCGGCGGATTTCCTCATCCCGCCCGATGATGGGGTCGAGCTTGCCGGATTCTGCCCGCTCGTTGAGGTTGATGGCGAATTTCTTTAGAGAATTGTAGCCACTTTCTGCGCTTTGGTCAGTGACTTTTCGCCCCTTGCGCAGCTCTTCGATGGCGGCGCTAAGGGCTTCCTCCGTAGCGCCCTCTGCCTGCAACAATTTACCCGTTTCATCATCACCAAGGGCGATGCCCATAAGTATGAGCTCAATAGAGATATACTCATCACCAAAATCAGGCAGGAGTTTTTTTGCACGGCTGAGTGCTTTATTGGCAGGCTTGGTTAGAAATTGCTTTTCGGTGCCTTTCACCTTCGGGGTAGCCACGATGGATTTTTCCAGCCCCTTGCGCAGGGTGGTCATGCTCACACCGCATTTGCTGAAGAGAAAAGTGGCAACATCTTCTTCTATTTCCAGAATCCCCCGGACGAGGTGGGCGGTGCCGACCTGTTGCTGGTCTAAACTACCGGCGATTTGCTGGGCTTTCTGAATGGCTTCCTGGGATTTTGTCGTGAAATTATCGTAGGTCATTTAAGCCTTTTTGGTTTTGAGGGTGAAAAAACACAGAAATTCAAAGATGGGCAATTTTGATCGACCAGTTTCCAAAGAATTCGGATTATTCAGGTAGATAAGTGAAGGTACCGCAAGTCTCTCCGACGGCAGGCTCAAAAGCCCAGGAATTCAGGCTGCGGGCTACCTGTGCTACCCATTGCCGGTCAGCGGCACTCTGCTGAACCGGCATTACTTTCACTACTTCACCGGATGCGGCCACGCAGACTTCGAACACCACAGGTGCAGCAGGCCTTGCCGGCAGTGGGTCCGACCGGAGGATCCTCCGGTTGCTTAAGGCGGCAGACCACCTCACACCCGATGGTAAAGCAACGGGGCGCTCAGTAGGTTCCACCACTTTGCCGGGTACCTCATTAGCCGGATACTGTTCCTCTGCAGCGCTTTTCTCGCCGGTGGAGAGCAGGTACAGCCCGCCAAAGCCAACAATCAGCACTACACTGGCCGCGATGGAGAGCCGGCGGACCAGGCTTCGCCCTTTAGCCTTTGCAGGAGCTGGTTGTGGCTGCTGCTGTTGTTGCGCCGTACTCCGTTTTGGTGTGCCTGTCCCTGCTGAAGGCCGGGTTGTCTGCTCTTCTTTTGCAGCCGGGGAAAACGGGTCGGTACGCCGGGGCGCGGAGGGTGCTCCGGGAAATGCACCGCCGCCTGTCATTGTGGGGCTGAGCGGAGGTACGCCGGGCGCAGATAAGGCGACTCCGGCAGCACGGAATGTAGCCGGTTCCGTTACATCAGATTCTGTGACGATCTGTACCTGTTCTTCCCAAGTGATATTTCGGCGTTCGCGGGCGCCCATTACTTCTTCGATGACGGTCAGTTTGAGCAACAGCCGAAAGGTGCCTTCCCGTATGGGCTCCACATAAAACTTCCACTCCGTGTAGGCCCCTACCTCCAGAAACTGCCGCTCATCGTGATAGGTGCGGATGCGGAATGCAGGTTCGCTGTTGGCATCAATCAGCTCCGCTTCCATGACTTCCGAAACAGTTACTTCCTTAACCTCTACGGCTTCTGTCAGCTCCAGATTATCCGCGATGACGGCGCGGTCGTAGGCCAGGCGAATGACACAGACTTCTTCCCTGCCTACTTCCATCTGCCGGGGGATTTTGTGCAGCAGCACACCTCTTCCTTTGGGCTTTAGCCCGGATGCAGCGGCATTAAAATCTGTAATTTCTAATCCGTCAATCCATTCCAGCAAGTGCAAACGGATGCGGTTGTAGTCCAGTTGCAGGTCTTCACTGGATTTGACGCCCATGACTTTAGCCCGGTTGGCCTCATTAAGCTGGGCTTTCAGCAAGAGCAACTCGTCTGCCTTTTCGCTGCCTGCTGGCAAGCGCTCTTCAATCGCATCGAAGACCCTGCCCAGGCTTTCGCTCAGTAAGTGGCGCCAGGCACGTTTCCATTCTGCAAGTTGTGCTTCCGTAGTCATCCTCCAAATATACATTTTTGGCAGCTCAAAAGCGTGGGATCAGGTACGAAAAAGAGGGCAAAACCTCGCGGCCCGGCCCTCTGCATTACACTTAAACAATAAAACGAATTCTTGCTACGGCATCCGGACCAAACGCCCCTGATGCTGCAGGCTTTCTGAAGACAACCGGTAGAAGTAGGTGCCGGGTACCTGCAGCTGGTAAGCGGGGAGGTTCCATTGGTTGACACCTCTGAAGCCCGGCCGGAATTGTGTCAGTACGACTTGGCCTTTCGCATTCCAGATTTGAAGTTTTACTTCTTCTGAGGCGGGCAGTGTATACTGCAGCAATAATGTTTCCCGGAAGGGGTTAGGCTGCACCTTAACCTGTGTGTCGAAAGCGGGTGCTCCAAAACCCAGAGCAAGCCCGTAGTCTTCCGCATTTTTCATGGCGCGGCTTTGGGCAGACAACGATAAAGCCTGGCTTACCCGGACCGTTTGCTTTGCCCTGACACTAAGCGTGAAAGCCGGCTGTCCTTGCCCGGCATCTCCCAACCAGCTTAGTGTGGTGGAACCATCGGGAGCAGCGTGAAGGAATACAGCCTCAACGGAAGCGGCTTCCGCGCCAATCACTTCCAAATCCGGATGCGAAAGCTGTAATACTCCCCCGGTCAGATGGGCGCTAATGGAAACTGACAGCTGGTATTCCTGACCCGGCTGAAGCACTTCGTCCCGAATGACGATGTCAGCGGTTTTAATGCTCCGGTTCTCCAGGGATTGGAATGTGGAAGACGTGTCCTCCATCGCGCTGCCATTGACATCCCCCAGCTTGATGCCGACGAAGTGCCCATTCATGAAGTCTGCCCCAAGGGTATCAATCAGGATGGCTTCAGGATAGCCCACCGTCACCAAAGTATCATTGGGAAAAACAAAGGACTCCGGGATGAACCGCCACCCTAAGCCTTCAGCCAGATCGGGCTGAACCCCCAGCAGGATGAAGTGGAGCATCATAATATCGTCTGAATCCAGGGTGCCGGACTGGTCTACATCTGCAGCGGCCAGTTGGTAAGGGCTGGTGATGGTGTCTACGCCCATCAGGTGACGGGCGATGGCCAGCAAATCGCCGGTAGTAATGCCTGCTCTTGGGTCATCCGATTTTTGAGCCGTGATTTCGTAACTGCCGCCCATGGGCATTCCGCTAAACCGATAATCGCCCAGGGTATCCGTCATTGCCATATCCAGATCATTCAGCCGTACTTCCGTATCCGGTATTTTGTCGCCCTGAAAATCATAAACATGCCCGGCAATTGCCGCCATTGGATCAGTAGAAGTGGTATCAGGATCGCAAACGCCGGCGTTGTCCTGCACCACAGCGCTCGTCAGGCAATAGCCCCAGTTCCCTGCTTTATCGCCTACCCAGAGAGCAATCACATTCATGCCGAGGTTGTCGCAGGTAAAGGTCAGAGCATCGGTTGCAGGTGGTGTGGTTTGCCCCGGGCCAGGCTCGAAGCCAAGGCGTAGTTCGAGGTTTTCGTAATCAGTACAGTTGTCATAGCTACTGCCTATTTCGATGGCGGATGCAGAAAGTTCATTCATTCCACCTTGCATCAGAGCTATGGTTACGCCTTCGAGGCAAACCGGTGTGGGCGCGGTGGCATCCTCTACGGTGACGGTAATTTCGCAACTGCTTGTGTTGTTGCAGCCGTCCTTCAGTACGTACTTCATTTCATAAACGCCAACGGGCACGCCGGAATACTGGAAGCCGCTGCCAAGGTCACCAAATGCACTCACCTCCACGCCCGGCAGGCAGTCCTGAATGTCTGTTGGCTGGGGCAATGTAAAGCTCGCGGTGCAAGTTGTAAAAGAGGTGGGCACAAGCAGATCGTCCGGGCAGGTAAAAACCGGTGGAAGCGTATCCTGGATTTTCAGGATTTGAGTTTCGCTCCAGATCCCGGTGCTGCCGCCGTATTCGTAGGTACACCAATCAATTACCCGCCATTCGCGGAGGATTTTGACACAGGATTCGGAAGCAGCGGTAAAGACCCAATCCTCGTAGTTGGTAGCGATCAGCTCGCAATCTTCGTATAGGATTTCCGGACGGGCAAAGGGCGCGGGAAGGTTTTCCGGTGCCAGGTCGTCTACTGTAGTGCAATCATAGGTAACGTAATCGGGTGGGAAGTGGACTTCAATTGGGGTATTATCGTAGAGGTAAATCGTCTGTGTACAAGTGCTGGTATTACCGTAGTTGTCCGTTGCAGTCCATATGCGGACGATCTGACCGGAACCACAGGAATTTGTGCTTTCCTGATCGTTGAATACCAGATTGGCAACACCGCAATTGTCAAAGGCATTAGGCGTTCCGACGTAATCCCAATCCGCCGACTGATGGCAGGCTACAGATTGTGTAGGCGGGCAATGCAGGCTTGGGGCCAGTTTATCCTCCACCGTTACTGCGGACCAACAGCTGTTGGAATTGCCGGCGCAGTCGATGGCCAGCAATTCCACCATAACTGTTTGCCCTATATCGGCACAATCAAAAGTAACGAAGGGGCCGAAAGCGGCATAACTCTGCCCCATACGCCGGACCTTCACACCGGCAAAGCAAACGTTATCGTTGCTACCCTCATCAAAAGTGCCGGCGAAAACAATAGCCTCCCCATTCCCCGTCAGGGATACGTTAACCTCGTCATCGCAAATTGCAGTAGGAGCGATGGGATCGTCGGAGGAATGGGTATCAGGTAGTGCAAACATGGAGTGCCCCCAGGAAAGAAGTACGCACAAAAAAAACAGGGTTCGGTTTTTAAGTTTCATATGGGTTTATGATTGTGAACAGGTAAATCAAGTAGTCCTAAGCGGCCATCCGATAGCAGCATGGTGGGGGGAGGCAACCTACGTGTTATCAGCAACCGCGAAGCGTATTCTAAGTTAAGTTAATCGTAAAGGGAAGGCATTGTAAAGCCCGGGTAGACGACCTAAGCGGACGCTAAAAAGTAGCGTTTGCACGTTTTTGAGGCGATTTTCTCAGGTATGGATGCGGGAAGAAATAGGAAGACGGCAGCGAACTGCCATCTTCCTTGTTTTTGGCTTGGTTAAGCTGTAACCTAGCCTCTCAAAGCTCGTGGAGAAATTGAATACTGCGGGGGGAACTGCATTCATCGTTTCTCCGAAATAAACAGAAAATACGGGGGGATGAATTTTCGATCACAATATATGAATTAATGCTAAGCCTTGCAAAAAAAATTGCCCCCGCTGGGAAAACGGGGGCGAATTGGGAACATTTTGGGAATGTTGTCAAACGGATCCGGTAGAACAGCCCGTTTGTGCACCCGCCGTACCAGTTGGGAAGTCTGGCGTTTGGGCGGTTGCACAAAGGGTGTTTTGCCGGAATTATTAATTCATAAGAATCATTTTCCTGGTAGCGGCATAGTCAGCGGTTTGCAACTGATAGTAAAGTAACCCTGAGGCACCCAGTTCGGTGCCTCTGATGATGAGCTCGTGAGCCCCGGCATCGTAATAGCCTTCCTGATGAAAGAGTACCTTGCCTGCCATATCGTATACCGTCACTTTTGCTTCACCTGCAATCGGCAACCTGAAGCCAATCACCGTTTTGGTGCTGAAGGGGTTGGGGCGGTTTTGGTACAATTCATAGCCTTCCACCCGGACACTGCCTGAGGAGGAAATGGCTTCACCAAAGTTGAGCCCCACATCCATAATATTGCCTTCCATATCGTAGGCTTCCTTTGAAGTCGGCACGCTCGTGAAGCTGACCAGCTCCTCCAGCGACTCAATGGGCTGCCGGGCGCGGAAGGTAATCGCGAAGAGTTCTGACTGCCCTTCCCCAGGAAGGGTACTGGTTTGGTTCCAGCTTGTGGTGATCCAGCCGTCGTTCGTTTTCTGCAGGTTGAAATTGGACCCTGACATACCGGGAACCGGGCCAGCCACGAGCTCCATGTACTCCAGGGCTTCGGTATTGAAGCGCAGAGTAAACTGATAGCCCAGTACAGCATGTAGCCCCGTGGTGGTGAATGGAATGGTAAATTCCTGTCCTTCGTTGACGCTCACATCCGGTATATGGACCATCATGCTGCCTTCCGGGTCACGTTCTTCAACTCCGCTAAGGTCGTTGGGTGCAGCCGAAAGGTCTACATCGCCTACCTTAATCGCTACGAAGTTGGCATCCATATGGTCCTGGTCAAAACCATTGATATTGACCACTTCGGGAATCGGGGTGGCGAAGGGGTTGTTCGGGTTTAGGAAGATATGGTTGGCATCTACAAACCGCCAGGAGGTGTTGCCGTTGGGCAGCTCGCTTTCCAGGCCCAGGATCATTTTGCGCAGGGCAATGATATCCAGTGTGGAAATGGAACCGGAACGGTTAACATCCGCAGCAATCATTTTGTAGGGCGTATTCAAAGGCTGCACACCCAGTATATGACGGCTGATAAACATCAGGTCCAGTGTGGAAACGCCATTCAGAGGGTCAGCATTCCGCTCGGGGCGGACCGTGTAGCTACCGCCAAAGGGCACGCCCAGCAGCTCGAAGAAACCATCGTTAGTGGTGTATGCCATCATCGGGTCGCTGCTCATGACTTCTACCATGACCCCTTCCACATACTGTCCTGACTCCGTAGTGACCTCCCCTGCAATCATACCGCTGGCGGCCTGCGGGCATACGCCGTTGTTATCTTGTACCGCAATGACCGTGAGGCAATGCGCACTGTTGCCGGAAGCATCCTCTGCCCAGAATTCAATCATCTGATTGCCCACATCTTCGCAGCTGAACGTCAGCTGTGGTGTGGTAGGCTGCCCGGTGCCTGCGCGGCGGATGGTAAGGTCGATTTCATTGGCGGGGGTACAATTGTCTACGGTACTGCCATCAAAGGCACCAGCGTTGATCATCGCCATAGGCTCTCCATTCATCATAGCCAGATTGATGGACAGACCAACAATACAGACGGGCTGTGGGGCGGTCTGATCCTCCACCGTTACTTCCACGGAGCAGGTCGATACATTGCCACAGCGGTCGTTAGCATAGAAATTTACAACGGTTGTGCCCTCCGGGTAAATGCCGCTGCCATTCGCGCCGCCCACATCTGCATAGGGGGAGTCATTGGTAATAAGAATATTGGTACTGCAATCATCTGCAGTCACATCAGGAAGCACCACCGGGCCCTGCCCGCACATGGAGCCCATCGCGACAGTCACATCATCCGGGCAAACCATAACCGGAGGATTAAGATCCTCCACTTTAATAACCTGCACGTCTGAGAAGCGCCCCCCAGCTGATGGATTTTCCGGATCGTACTGACACCAGTCCAGCACTACCCACTCCCTAAGTATTTTGTAGCAGGCTGGGAAGGACACATCGTAGAACTCATCCGTATGGTTGATTCCAATCATTGAACAACCAGGGTCCATAACCACAGGCTCATCAAAACCGGGCGGCAGGTCGTCCGGGTCAGTAGGCGCACCGCAAATGGTGATGGTGTAATCATCCGGGAAATCGATAAGGCCCAGGGTGAGTGGATTTTGATTCACCACTTGTATGGTTTGAATACAGCCTCCTATATTACCGGAAGGGTCTACAGCGGAGAAGGTCCGGGTGATTGTCCCCTCTCCGCAATTATCCACATCAACGGTTTCTTCCAGAGTCGTCTCGGCAGAGCAGTTGTCCATGACCGTAGCGTTCCCAAAAATGCTCAGGTCACTGTAGTCGTCGGTACAGTCTATCGTCTGATTTTGCGGGCAGACGACCACCGGAGCGATCTTATCCTGTACTTCCACATTGACCATGCACTCTGTAAAATGCCCAAAGAGGTCACCACCAGGTAGCTCCCGGGTGGGCTCAACAGGGCCAATACCAGGGTCAATTTCGTAGACCCGCATAATGACTCTGATATCAGTGGAGTCAATCTCCTCACAACAGAAGCTGACATTATCATCAAACCATTCCTGATAGCCTGGTATGTTCGAATCATCACCATTGAGCCCGTTACAGCTTCCGGTCGTCATACGCCGGGCTTTGAAGAAAAGCTGCTGCGCGCAGTTGTCATTGCTCCCGTCGTTAAAGGTAGCGGCGAATACTGTCCCCTGTCCGTTGTTGGACACGCTGACAACGGTGGTTTCTTCGCATACCGCTGTGGGCGGTTCCTGGTCTACCACATTCAGTGTAGTGGTGCAAGGCTGGGAATTGCCACAAAAATCGATGGAAGAGTACTGAATCGTGTGGGTACCTACCGGCACAAAATTATGTGGCCCTACGCCTACAGCACCGAAGGAGGTACTAACAAAGAAGGTAGCATCAGGGTCGCAGTTATCCACTACCGTAGGCGGCGGGAGGGTAACCGTAGCCCAGCAAGCGCCTGTATTTGTGGATACGGTGATGGGCCCGGGACAGGTAATGTTCGGCGCCACGGTATCCACCACTGTTATTAGCTGCAGATCGGTGGCCATAGTGCCTGAACAGGACTCGGTCACCGTCCAGGTACGCTGTATCTGGTATTCGATATTACCGCAAAGGTTGAGGGTGTCGTCATTGAAGGTCACATTGAGGTCGCACTCATTGGTGTTCTCAATGATGATCCCAAACAGTTCCGGCTGCCCGGTCATATTCAGGGTTGGGTCCCCCACCTCGCAACTGAGCAGAGTATCCAGTGGGAATTCAATATCCGTATTGAGGTCTGGCCGCTCCAGCAGGATAAACTGGGAGCAGGAAGAGGTGTTGCCCTGTTCGTCGGCAGCACTCCAGACCCGTTCCAGTATTGCTTTGTTGTCGTTGGCACAGGTAAAGTTGGTGAAGTTGTCGAAGTAAGACAGGGAAATATCGTCTGAGCAGTTATCGCTCACGGCAGGTGCACCGAGGACCACCGCCGAAGTATCCGCAATACAACTGATGGTATCGTTTACACAGCTAATTACCGGGGGGCTGATGTCTACTGCACGTATGAAGCTGTTGCAGAAAATTCCGGTTGTGGCATCGGTTACCGTTACTGACAGCACCTGCCCTTCGTAGGGCGCCGGGTCAAAGAGGACGAGGTTGGTACCAGACACGATGATGCTGTTCATCGTATCCCGTATGGTGAGGATTTTATCTCCGGGGCAGATGATCGGAACTTCTAGCACATCCTCCGGGGCAAGCTCGACATTGCAATCGCCATTGACCGGGATGTTTAAGGGGAAGTTGGGGTTGCCTCCGTTGCAGGCCAGGTCACACTGAGCGTACAAAGCCGGGCCTGTGAATAAGGTAAAAGCCAACATACCGATGGTTTGCAGTATTCGGGCGTATGTGGCGCGTGGCCAGCCCGAATGTTGGTTGCTTTTTAATAAGTGTTTCATTTTTGATGTAGTTTATGAGTGATACTGAAATACTTTGTTTTGGGGCATAGCACTGCCAGGCTGCATTATGGCAGCTTATGCCGCTGACTAACTATTAGGGGGCTCCGGCTCATGCCGGGCACGTAAAAAGACGGCTTGATTTTGGATGCCCCGGTTGGTACGGTAGCGCATCCAACGAAAGCTCCTGCTCACAGAAGTTGGGAAGGGTTACAAACGGCTACCGTAAGCCCGTTCTCATTCGTCCCGCTATCTCTTTGCAGAAGTGGCATTCAGAGGCAACCTGGCCCCGCTGCGGGTTGCGTGCAGAAGGTACGCTGCATGCGCCTTTCCTACTCAGCCCTTTGAAGGGAAACCTGCCCAACTGAAGGTATACTTCTCCAAAGCCCGTCTTGTCTTCTTATCAATGTGCCATATTATCCTGATTTGGGGTAAAAGTGGCCGGCCCCATGCAGAGCCGGCATCACCAATAACCGTATTGATTGATCGTTTTGCATTTTTCTCCCTCCGTCTCATCGACCGGAAAAAACGTTTTGCCTGTCCAGTCCTTTTGAAACCTGGACCGCATCTGCTTCCCGGACAGGAAGGATATGCTCGCACCGCATACTTCTCAACGTACTCCAACCGATGCTTAAAAAGCCACTACAGTCCCGATGCGGGCAGACCAACACAACTGGACAGACTGCCAGCGCTCTGCTTTCTGCAGGTTCGCATGGAGATAGCCCACCGCCGGCCATTCGCATTGGCTTTCCTTTTTCATGGCATCACAATTTATTCAGGTGCCCGTTACAGTTGATAGCGTGGGGTGCCTGTTTTCAGGTGACGGGGGGCTGACACCTTGTTTAAGTTGCTTACTAAGCCTGCCAAAATTTACTTGCAGTCAGCCCATGTATTGACTGCAGACCAAAGGGCCTTACAGCAATTTCATACCAGAACCTTCACTGGTGCGCAATCCCAGACTACCAGGCATTAACAGTCATTCTAGCACAGTGCTCTCCTATTGACTGCTGTTTTGTTTTACCTGTATCAATAGGGGCTTTAGCATTAGGCCAGCCTGCAGGATTATGCAGCTCAGGCAAATGCAGGCTACGCCCGTTATCCCTGGGTTGCCGCGTAGGCGCTGTGGCTTTTCGCCTGCTACGGGACAAGGTGTGAACCTGTCCAAACATCCACGGGCCTACTACGTCATTTTCAATAACCCACAGTTACTGAACCTGAGCTCCTATCAGGCAGGTACGGCACAGCAGTACCTGCGCGGCCCGATTCAAAAAACCTGCCCACCAGTCGAAGGCAGAATCCATAAAAATTCCCATTTGGAATATGCCTGGTCTTCTTCACAGGTGGATCCGGGGCTATTCTTTTACGGAACATTCGTACTCGAATCAACTTGTCCGGTGGATGCCAAAGCGAGGCCAGCGGGCAGGCACAAGCCTGCCCTGACCAAAAAACAATGTTTGAAGGTTTTGCATATTTACTCTTGTTGACCTCAAATAGCACTTCATCTGCTACAGCCCCTTTGATGCATGTATCCCTACATGGCATGAAGGTGCCGTACCTGGCAAAACAAATCGGGACAAACGACAAAAGCCCAGGCACTGTCTCTACAGTATCCGGGCTTTGAAGCTGACGCCATGATGGATGGATGCAGTCAGCCTTTCCCAGACACCTGAGACCTTTGCTGATACCCGGATTATGGAAGTTCCAATCTCCGGATACCGGACTACTCCATAGCGCTTTGTGACAGGCAGGCAATCCGCCCAACTGTCAAACTATAGGAGTAGGCACAACTCCACTATTGCTGCATGCACCCTCTTCATCTACGGACGAGGAGCTGTCGGGGCCTGGATCAGGTACCGGAATGACGTAAGCATTCGGGCGTCTCTACCGGGTTACCAAACAACTGATGCACTGTTGCTGCCCGCAAAGGCAGCCCGCAATAGAATCGTTGTACCATAGCACTTTGTACAGTATGGAAAAACGGAGTATCAGGGAATGCACCAGATGCGTCCCTGACTAACCAGGGGCAACATGCACTTTACCGAATCACACCGGGCAGACAGCCGCTCCGAAGCCTTACAGCCTGTAAGAGTACCTGTCCTTTCCTGCTTTACAAAGCACAAGCATACCTAAACGTATGCCGTCTCTAATTTTGTTTTGCCTGTTTGAAGGCTACTGACTCAAACCTATAACTGCGAAAAGCGTGCCAAAAATCAAAAATGGAAGAAAAAAGAAGAGAAAACCGAGAGAAAGTAGAAAAGAGGAGGTGCAAAGAAAAAAGCCCCCCTTCTAATGTTAGAAGAGAGGCCATCCCAAAAACCGATTTAAGTATAAACTTGAAAAACGGTTCTTGTGAATCACATACAATCCAATCGCCTAAATCTTTGCAGCTGATTATGCGCTGCGTATATAGGTTTACGGAATCAAATTTTAAAAGTTTCAATTTGTTTCAGGAAAAGTTTCCCTGATTTCCGAAAACCTACTTCCTCCCCCGGCCCGGATATTCCACGGAAGATTCCGGACGGGGGAGGATGCGGGAAGCAGAAGGCTTAGCCCGCACGCAGGCGAATAAATAACTACATCAAAATTCGTTTTAGGCAATCATTTGCCCGGCAGCATAACATGTTACACGGCCTGTCTTTTTGAAGTGTTTCACTAATATCACCGAATTAAGATGTAGTAGCAAGACGGAGCCACAGCCCAATGACCGGGGCGATCTTAACCTATTCAGTGATTATATAGCAAACACCTTGCCAAACATTCAACCCTCAGCAGGAAATGCCATTAGTAACGGCGGCGCTTCTTGGTATCCCGCTCAAAACCGAGGATCAGGCTGATTTCGTGGGAGCCGTTATTGTAGCTCTGAAACTGCTGAAAGAAGACGTCGTAGCTGTAGTAAATCTGAATGTTGCTGGTCTCCCCCATAGATAGCTGAGTGCCCAGAAGAATACCCAATGCACCTAGCGAACGGTAAGACAGACCTGTTGTCAGCTGATTGTCCATGAACCGGGCCATCAGATTGATATCAATTTGGGAAGGCACGTCCCGAACGTTCCGCAGCATAACAGATGGCTCAAAGGAGAAATCCAGATCTTCCACCTCCATCCTGTGGCTGGCAAAGAAGGTGTAATACTCCAGAATAGACTCGTCTGTGTCCTGAGAAATGCGGGACCGGACCAGATTAGTGAAAGAGAGCCCTACCCGTGTGTTTTCACCAAACGAGCTGAAGAACCCTAAGGCGGCGTCGAACTCGCCTTCGCCATTCATAAAGTCTTGTACCAGCTGATCGTTAAAATCAACAAAGTTGTTGGTCATAACGCTGTTGTCAAGCGTCATTTGCTGGTATTCTGCCTGGAATCCAGCTGCCAGTTTGATATTATCGCTGATATCAAACCGGAAGGCATAGTTCAGGTGTGCACGCAGGCGCTGCAATTGCGCAGCAGACTCGGTTAGGACGCCTACACCCAGGCCAAAGTTATCTCCCAGCGGACCATTGTACTGCGCTGCATAGGTGGTAGGGGCATCCGAAAAACCCGACCACTGTGCCCGGGCGTTCAGCTGCAGCTGGTAGGAATTGTCGAAACCTACTGCACTGGGGTTGATCAAAACCGGCGTCAGGTTGTAATGCCCGAAAATGGCTTCATCCTGAGCCGTTGCCAACTGCCAGGTCGCCAGGCAGCAAAAAAGGAGGAGTAGAAATTTACTTTTCATCGTCAAATCGGTTGAGGGTTGAAGAATGGAGCAGGGGCAGGAAGCCACCTGCTCCGTATATCTTATTAATCTTCACGAAGAATAGTCAGTGAACCTCGCTGCTGACGAGGGTTGCCTTCCGGGTCGGTATAGTCCAGTACGTAGTAGTACGGCCCTTCCGGCAGTGGTGCACCATCCTGAGTGACACCGTTCCAGGTGTTGTCGTAGTTATTCGCTTCAAATACCAACTGTCCCCAGCGGTTGAAAATCTGCAGGTGGTTATCCGGGAATTCATTGACACAGAGGATGATGAACTCTTCGTTGGCACCGTCATTGTCTGGTGTAAGGATAATGCGGTCTGAGAAACATGGGAAGCGCCGGTCTTCCACCCGAACAGAGGTATTCTCAGAGAGGCAGCCATTACGGTCGCGCACCTGAAGGAAATACTCGCCGAAGCAAAGATCAAGCAGCTGTGCATCCTGTAGGTCAGACTGTCCCCAGTTGAAAGTGTAAGGGCCAGTACCGCCGTCCACGATAGCCTCCACGGAACCGTTACAGCCCTCTGTCGCGGGTTCCGTCTCAAAGGTTACAGTGATCGGTTCCGGATTTTCGACCTCGAAAGTAGCGGTCTGCTGGCAATTATTGCCGTCGAGTACGGTCACGGAGTAGGCGGCCGGCTCCAGTTGAGTAATGCGGTTTCCAAAACCACCATTGCTCCAGAAGTAATCCAGTGGCTCAATACCGCCATCGACATTTGCCGTAATAGCACCGTTTCTGCCGTCGTGGCAAAGCACATCCTGAATGAAGGCTTCTACCTCAATAGTATCGGGTGCAGTGAGCTCGATCTGATTGGTTGATGTACAGCCTACTTCATCTTGTACCATCAGCTGGTAAGTACCTGCAGGCAGGTCTTCAATATTTTGTCCGGTACCGACCAGCATACTGGTTTCCACATTGGTCCACTCGTACAAATAGCCGCTGCTGCCTGTGGCTGTAGCACTTAGTGCTCCGTCCGCAGCATCCGGACAGCTAACATCAAAACCATTGTAGTTCTCCTCAGAAGTGATCGCCACGGCCAGAGCAGACTCTGTCTCGATGACTACCTGACGGGTCAGCATATTACCTGATGCCTCGGTGATGATCAATGTATAGGTCCCTGCGATGAGCCCTGTTGGGTCCTCCATGTTAGAAACCTGATTACCGTTGGCATCATTCCAGACAAAAGTATAGTTCGGATCACCACCAACTACGTCTATGTCAATAGCGCCGTTGGTGTCATCCGGACAGCTTGTAAATTCTACGTCGCCAACCTGCACGTCGAAGTTGTTGATGAATATAGAATCCACTTCGATAATACAGCCATTGGCATCGGTCACTGTTGGCACGTACCACTGATCAGCACAAAGCCCGCCAATACTTGCCCCTATGCTGCCGTTGTTCCAGTTGACTGTATACTGAGGTGTACCACCGGAGATGCTTACGGAAATCTGTCCATTACAGTTCCCCTCTGTTGCATGCCGGTAGTCTGGTGCCTGAACCTGAAGCGGTGCCGGGCTCGGAATCGAAATCGTTGTAGTCGTTTCACTGCCCAGCAAATCAGTAATCACAATCATGGTAGACCCCGGAGGCAGATCATTGACGGTAAAGGTATTATCAGTGGCAGTGTAGGGCGTCACCTGCCCTTCTGAATCCGTGATTTCAATCGTATAGTTTGGTACGCCACCATTGATCTGGATCTCCAGCGAACCGTCCTCTGTGTTAGAACAGGTCGTGCCTACCGCAGTTATCTCTGGCGCTCCCATTGGATCAGCGAAGTACACATTGAAGCAGGTATCCTTGCTACAAATATTGTTGAAGTTATTATCGGTGATTGTCACGCAGTACTCACCAGTTCCCAGGTTTGTAATACTGGGGTCGTTTGCGCTAAAGCCGTTGGGGCCGCTCCATTGGTATGTCAGCGGGCTTGTACCGCCAGTGGCATTCAGTGTTATGGAACCATTGGTATTGGTTGATGAGCCAGTGACCGGGATCAGAGTTGGGTTGAAGTTGATCTCAGGCGACTCGTCCACGATGAAGGTCATACTCGCCGTTTCGTTATTGCTGTCCGTTACAGTAACGGAATAGCTACCTGCGGTAAGCCCGGTTGCCGTTGCTCCGGTTGCCGTTGTGCCCGTCCAGGCATAGGTATACGGAGGCACCCCTCCGTCTGCGTTCAGCTCAATTGCACCTGTAGCTTCACCAAAGCAGGCATCGGTAATGTTGCTGTTGATCCGAAGCACTTGTTCAACCGCAACACAAGCAGTTGTCGTACAATCGTTCGCATCTGTGATGGTGACGCAGTACTCGCCCTGCTCATTGAGGTTGACAAGGCTGGAAGCGGAAGAATTGAAGTTGCCCGGGCCTGTCCAGCTGTAAGTGTACGGCATAGTACCGCCATTTACCTGCAGGTTTACCGCACCATCCAGTCCCTGATCAATCGGTGTTGCATCAATATTCTGGACGGCGAGCGCAGCGTTCGGTTCATCTATGGTATATACTTCCGATGCGGTACAGTTATTCACATCTGTGACAACAACCGTGTATTGGCCTGCGACCAGGTTGGCCACCAGGCTTTGGTTGCTGGAGAAGTTGTTGGGCCCGGACCAGCTATAGCTGAACCCACCGTTGCCGCCGGAAACAGCCAGGTTAATCACACCTGTTGCTTCTCCTGCGCAGCTTACATCGGTTACTCCTTCAAGCAAGTTGATAGGGCTGGCGTCGTCTATCTGAAAGCTGGCTGTACTCTGGCAGCTCGCGTCATCTAGTACCGTTACGGAGTAAGTGCCGGGAGAGAGGTTGTTCAGGGTTGAAGCCCCCGGAACACCAGGTGCCGTGCTCCAGAAGTAGTTAGCTGTGCCTACCGCACCACTGACAGAAAGTGCAATAGAGCCATCATTTTCGCCGGCACAGCTCTCGTCCTCCACAGTTGAGTTTATGGTGCCGCCCTGACCTGTGCCGTTAGGCACGTTGTAGCAATTTTCAGCAGTACAGCCATTCTCATCGGTAACGGTAACACAGTAGGTGCCGCCAGGAAGGTTACTTGGATTGGTCTGCCCGGATTGAATGCCGCTATCCCATGAGATGGTGTAGCCCGGGTTGCCACCGGAAATATTCAGGTTAATCGCACCATTAGTTCCATTTAAACAAGTGGGTGCGGTAACACCGCCGCTCAAGGAAACCGCGCTGGATGGACCATCTACCGTGTAGGTAGCAGTTGTTGTCAAGCCTCCGCTGCCCATATCGGTAACAGTAACTGTGTAATTACCGGCAGCAAGGTTGTTAATTGTAGCTGTTGTGGCGTTGTTATTCCAATTGTAGCTGTAGGGGCCGCCTGTACCACCATTAACGGTCAGCGCAATGGCACCTGTGTTCTCTCCGAAACAGTCTACATCAGTAATATTCACCTGTGCAATACTTGGAGGTTGCACGGCAGATATCGTAATCGTACCAGGCAGGCTGTTGAATGGGATGACATCGCCGTTGCTGTCTGATATCTCAATGGGGGTCACGCTACTGGAGAATGTAATGTCGGACATATCGCCGTCATCGCCAATAGCGGTGAAACAGATTTCAAACAGTGCCGCGCCATTTGGCAGGTTGACCGGTGTGATAGACTGGCTAAACCAGTTCACCGAGATATTGCCTGCTCCGATTTGGGTGGGCGTACCGAAGTTGCCCGCCAGTGAGAAATCCGGAATTGAGGGGTTAAGGTTGCTTATGTTTTGGAAACTCAGCTGGGTTTGATCGTAGTTGATCGTAAAGGCAAAACCAACCACATCCAGGAAATTCAGCACGTTGACCGGCACGCATACCTGATCGCCGGGCTGTACGGTCTGATCCGGGATAGAAAGCCGGAAACCATCAAAGGCAGAGTTGATACAAATCGTGCCCTCTTCCCCACTAAAGCTGAGGCTACCCAGCGTACTGCTGGTAAAGTTGATAGGCTCAGCCGAGCCTGTTATGACGACGTCTGAGCAAGTATCTTCTGTGCCAATTGCCGTGAAGCACAAATCGAAGAGTACAGTGCCATTGGCTAATGTAGCAGCAGCACCACTCCAGGATATTGAAATGACACCAGGTGTTGACGTGTTGATATTGGCTGCTGTGAAGTTAGGCAGCATGGAGGTAATGGCATTGAGGTTATCGAACTGCAGCTCGTTTGCATCATACTCCAGTGTGAAGCCAAAATCTGTAATATCCGTAAAGGCATCCACTGAAACCGGGACACAAACGGCGGCATCAAGATCTACGGAGGCGTCTCCAACTTCAACCTGCACTTGTCCTGGCACACCATCCTCGATGCAAACGGTGCCATCTTCGAAGAAAGCAGGAATGACATTCTCGTCAGCGTCAGAAAACTCAATAGCTGCAACATCCGAGGTGAATTCCAGGTCCGAACACGACCCGTCTACTCCAAGTGCTGTGAAGCAAACCTCAAAGAGTAGTTCGTTGTCGGGGAGGGAAGTGGGGATCAAGCTATTCTCAAACCAGTTGACGGTAATGAAGCCAGCGCTTGGATTACCGATGTTGCCGGCAGTCGTAAAACCAGTCAGATTGGTGGTCAGGTTAGTGACCTGATCAAAAGACAAGTGCGTCTCATCATAATTGAGTGTGAAAGACATACCGACGATGTCCTCGAAATTCTGGACCGTAACCGGAACGCAGAAAGACTCAGCAGGCCCTACATCAATGCTACCTGCGGTGAGCGTCAGGTCCGTTGTTACACCCGTAAAGGTGATGGTACCAGGGTCACTGCCAAAAGGAATAATATCTTCGTTCGCATCCGAGAACTCGATAGCGGCTACATCTGAAGTAAACTCAATATCAGAAGTAATGCCGCTACCGGTTGCGGTGAAGCAAATATCAAAAAGTACTTCCCCGTCCGGAAGGTCCGTGGGAGTCAGGCTGTTCTCAAACCAGTTGACTGTGATAAACCCGGCACTTGGCGTACCTATGTTGGCCGCTTCTGTGAAGCCAGGCAAATTAGAAGTGAGGCTGGTAATATCGTCCAACGCCAGTACATTGGGGTTGTAACTGATCGTAAAGGACATACCGACCACATCTTCAAAATTGAACGCCTTCACGGAAGTACAAAACTGATCGCCGGGGTCAACGGTTTGATCGTCAATTGTCAGGAATAGCCCCGTTGGTGCAGGGTCACCTGAAATAGTAATGGTCCCGTTGTCAATAACCGGAGGAATTACATTTTCATCGGCATCTGAAAACTCAATGGCAGCGACTTCAGAAGTGATATCCACTGCAGCTGAACCACCGCCCAATGCTTCAAAGCACACTTCGAAGAGCACTGTCCCATTTGGCAATGAAGTAGGCGTGAGGCTATTCTCAAACCAATTGACCGTGACTTGCCCGGGCCCGGGGTTGCCAATATTACCAGCTACGCTAAAGCCTGGAAGGTTACCAGTCAGGTTTTGGACATTCGTGTAGGTCAGCAGTGACTCATCATAGCTTACGGTGAAGGACATACCGACCAGATCTGTGAAGTTGTCTACTGTAACAGGCACGCATACTGTTTGGCCTTGATTGGCAGAAGCATTACCAACTGTCAGGGTGAGGTCGCCGGTTGGAGGCGGCCCGCCGTTGATCGTCACGGTGCCATCGTTTGAAACCAGCGGGATCACATTCTCATTGATATCGGAAAACTCGATCGCCGCTACATCTGAGGTAATCTCCACATCAGTTGTACCAGAGCCAATCGCGTCAAAGCATACTTCCAGTAACACACTTCCATTGGGCAGGGTGATGGGCGTCAGGCTGTTCTCGAACCAGTTGATGGTGACAAAACCAGGGCTTGGGTTCGCAATATTACCTGCCACACTGAAGCCCGGAAGGTTGCTGTTCAGGTTGCTCACGCCGGTATAGCTCAGCTGTGATGCGTTGTAGCTCACGGTGAAGGACATCCCAATGAGATCCTCAAAGTTATCGATCTCCAGTGCAAGGCATACGTTGTCGCCCTGGTTGACGGTCGCATCCTCGACTGTCAGGGTGAGGTCACCGGTTGGAGGCGGCCCGCCGTTGATCGTCACGGTGCCATCGTTTGAAACCAGCGGGATCACATTCTCATTGATATCGGAAAACTCGATCGCCGCTACATCTGAGGTAATCTCCACATCAGTTGTACCAGAGCCAATCGCGTCAAAGCATACTTCCAGTAACACACTTCCATTAGGCAGGGTGATGGGCGTCAGGCTGTTCTCGAACCAGTTGATGGTGACAAAACCAGGGCTTGGGTTCGCAATATTACCTGCCACACTGAAGCCCGGAAGGTTGCTGTTCAGGTTGCTCACGCCGGTATAGCTCAGCTGTGATGCGTTGTAGCTCACGGTGAAGGACATCCCAATGAGATCCTCAAAGTTATCGATCTCCAGTGCAAGGCATACGTTGTCGCCCTGGTTGACGGTCGCGTCCTCGACTGTCAGGGTGAGGTCACCAGTTGGAGGCGGCCCACCGTTGATCGTCACGGTGCCATCGTTTGAAACCAGCGGGATCACATTCTCATTGATATCGGAAAACTCGATCGCCGCTACATCTGAGGTAATCTCCACATCAGTTGTACCAGAGCCAATCGCGTCAAAGCATACTTCCAGCAACACACTGCCATTGGGCAGGGTGATGGGCGTCAGGCTATTCTCGAACCAGTTGATGGTGACAAAACCAGGGCTTGGGTTCGCAATATTACCTGCCACACTGAAGCCCGGAAGGTTGCTGTTCAGGTTGCTCACGCCGGTATAGCTCAACTGTGATGCGTTGTAGCTCACGGTAAAGGACATTCCAATGAGGTCCTCAAAGTTATCGATCTCCAGTGCAAGGCATACGTTGTCGCCCTGGTTGACGGTCGCGTCCTCGACTGTCAGGGTAAGGTCCGTATTTACCGAGTTAACGTTGATCGTCCCTCCCTGTCCATTGAAGTCGATAGCGGTACCGTTTGCCGTTTGGGCACTTGAAGCACCACCAAAGGATAGGCTGGCAGTGCCGGCAGCGGTGCCGGTAAAGCAGAGTTCAAATATTGTCGTGCCATCAGGCTCTGTTACGCCCGTTCCGTTTGACCAACTTAGTGTGATCACACCAGGCGTAGACGTATTGAAGTCTGATGCCTGCAAGCCCGGAAGATTGATTCCGGTGATTGAGCCGAAGTCCAGCCGTGCATCATTATAATTAATGGTTAGTTGCAGGGCACCGATGTTTTCGAAGTCAGATACGCGGACATCCACGCAACCTGTCTGGCCTACATTGACTGTGGTGTTGGTCAAATCCAGTGTCACCTGAACGTCCTGCACCACAACCGCGCCGTTTTGTCCTATGAAATCAACATTTTCCCCATCTCCATTTGTAACAGCAATAGCTACGGGGTTGTCAGAAAAAGCAAGGTTTGCTGTTCCCGCCTGTACACCAGTGAAGCATAATTCGAATATGGCTGCTCCATCGATCAGGGAAATACCAGTGGCGTTGGACCAGTCAAGGGTAATCACTCCGGGAGTAGTGGTAGTAAAATCACTTGCATCCAAACCTGCCAGGCTAAAGCCACCGACCGAGCTAAAATTCAGTAAGCTTGCGTTGTAGGTAATGCTGAATGCAACATCTGTGATATTTTCGAAATCCTGTACTTCTACTTCCAGGCAACCTGTTTCGCCAACGTCTAACGTTATGTTATTAATGCTAAAGGTTGTTTCAGGTGTAACAGTGCCGCAGTTGCCGCCGCTAACGGTGACGGTCGCATTTTCGGGGTTGAGGCTAACATTTGTAAAGCTCCCGTTAAGTAATTCAATACCTGGGGTCGGTGGGCCGGAAAACTGTATATCTGAAGTACCACAGCCCACTGCCTGAAATTCGAGGGTAAACAAAACCGTCCCATCGGGAAGGTCAAGGGTTATAAAAGAAGGATGGAACCAGGAAACGCCCATACCATTAGCAGGTACGTTGCTGGAGCCACCGGGGTTTGGTGTACTAAATGCCGCAGCCAGGGTAAATCCCGGGATTGTGGAGTTGACATTTTTCACCTGTTGGAACTCAATAATTGTAGAGTCCCAGGTAACGCCGTACTGCATGCTCAGGATGTTTGTGAAGTCTGACACGGTAATGTCTACTTCAAAAATATCATCCGGTTGTACATCATTAGAGGTTGGTGAGATTGTAAAGGTAGGCTGCTGTGCAGACATTGACACTACACAGAATAATAAGCCCGCCAGAAGGCTGGTAAATACTTTGTCCATCGGTGCTCGGAATTTGGGATGTTAGGAAAATGGCGAATCGGTTTTACGCCAACTTCAAAAAAACTAGAGGACAATCAGTTTATAGGTAACTAAAAAATCGGTTGACTTAATTTCAAGGTAGTAATTGCCTGACTGGCCAAAAACTGTTCGGTCCAGATCAAGCGTGTGTAAGCCCGGGTCAAAGGACTGCTCGCGCTGCATGACCACCTGCCCCTGTGCATTGAGGATACGCAGAGTACCGCGATCTACGCGCTGCTTAAAGTCCAGGCTAACCTGAGTTTGCTTTTCAAAAGGATTAGGAGCACAGGTAATTGCTACGGTTTCTCTTCCTTTCCGGTCCAGCAAGTCCGAAATACCTTCGATGCTTATTGCCCCTGAGATGAAGTCGACTTCGAGCTGCTCTTCCTCTGCATTGGCAAATTCCACGATCACTGGAAATCCGGAAAAACGAATAGAATCAATAGTTGATTCTTCTTCAACCACTTCAAGCTCTATGGAAAACAAGGTGGCATCATCCTCAAGTGAGACGGGCTGAATAGCCGGGTCGAACCACAAAAAGCCCAGATAGCCACTATCGACCTGGGCATAGCTGAAGTTTTCTATAGAACTTGTCAGTTCTGCGCCCAGCACAGCACTATCTCCTTTGATTCTAAACAGCTTGGTGTCCCAGTTAACACTGAACTGACAACCTACGACTGAATCGAAGTTCTGCACTTTTATTTCAACAGTAAATTCTTCATCAGGAGTTACCGTGTGGCTGGTAGCATAAACAGCTACTTGTGCAGACACACAGAATGGCAGGAGTAGGAGGAAAGGAACCGCAAGGAGGGTCCTTACAGGAGGTATTGTTTTTGTCATGGGATCATGAGATTATTAATTCCAGTGCAAGGTAGCAATTTTTAAGTACAAAGGAAAGTGACACCTTTAAGTATTTAGTTTGTACGGATTAAATCTCAAAAAGGTTTCACTAAAACCAGAAAGGCCGGGCGCCCTTTCGGATGCCCGGCCTCCCGGTCTGCCCACTGCGGGCGCCGCCTAAGCAGCGCCCGCCGGGCTATATCTCAAAGAGATGGTTACTTGATGATTACCATCTTCTTCGTTGCTGTGTAGTCACCAGTTTCAACAGTGTAAGATACTACGCCTGTCGCCGCCAGCTCAGAAGACTTAACCGTGATGTGGTTGTAGCCCTTAGAGCCGTCCTGGCGGTACAGTTTCAGTACCTTGCCGGTTACGTCGCTGATGGTGATCGTCACCTGTGCTGCCTCTGGCAGGTTGAAGCCGATCACAGTCTCGCCCTTGAATGGGTTCGGCTGGTTCTGGTACAGCTCGAAGCCTGCGCCCGCTACAGTACCGGTGCTGAACTCGATCGCTACGTCCTGGAAGCTGCCGTCTTTGCCGTAAGCTTCTGCCTTCGTAACTGCTGAGCTTACGCCCAGTACTTCGCTCAGCATCACGTCGCTGTTTGCGCGCAATACCAGTGTGAACAGCTCTGCATCAGATGCTTCGCCGTTCCAGCTTGTCGTGATCATGCCTTCGCCCAGGTAAGACAGGCCGAAGTTGTCTTCAGTAGCTACACCGCTTACGATGTCTACCAGCTCTACGCCGTTGCTCAGCGTCAGCGTCGCCTGGTAGCCCTCGATGCGTGCCAGCTCAGCAGCTGTGAAGCTTACGCGGTACTCATTGCCCGCCTTCAGCTCCTGCTCGTCTGTCTGCAGTGCAAAAGTGCCTTCGTAGCTGCGCTCGTCAACTACTGCAAAGCTGTTCGCTGTTGCATCTCCGTTCACATCACCAATCTTCACCGCTACGAAGTCCGCATCCATGATGCTTGTCGCAGGCAGGTCGTTGATGTTGATCACTTCCGGGAACTGCTCTGCCCATGGGTTAGATGGGTCTGGGAAGACATAAGCTTCCTCTACAAAGCGCCAGCTTGTGTTGTTAGAGAACTCTGTATCGATCGACAGGATCAGCTTGCGCAGCTGGATCAGGTCCAGCGTCGTGATAGAGCCAGAGTTGTTAACGTCCGCTGCGATGCGCTGGTATGGCGTGCTCAGCGGGCCAACGCCCAGGATGTGCTTGCTGATCAGTACCAGGTCGAACGTAGACACACCGTTGAGGTAGTCGCCGTCGCGCTGTGGCGTGATCGTGTAGTCAAGCCCTGCTGTCAGGTTCGTGAATACGTAAGCGCCGTCGTTCTCTGTTGTCATCTCATCAGATGCCTGGCCGGAAAGGCTGACCTGTACATCTTCTACCGGCTCGTTGTCCTCAGTATTGACTGCACCGGCTGCCATTGGTGCTGCTGCACCGCATACGCCCATGTTGTCCTGTACCAGGATGTAAGTCTCGCAGAAGTCGCTGTTGCCAGCTGCGTCGTACGCCCAGATCTCGATCACCAGCGTGCCTTCGTCGTCGCAAGTCAGCACAAGGCCGGTCTGGTCAGGGTTGTTAGGCTCGCCTACGCGGTTGATAGAGTACTTGATCGGCTCAGAGCAGTCGCCCGCCTGAGTGGAGAAGTCGACAAAGTCGCTCGCCCAGATCTCAGCCATGCCTGCGCCCGGGTCCGGCAGGTTGTCGCCGTCCTCGTCTACTGGCATCAGCTCGATCGCAATGCCGTTCAGGCAGAATGGCGCTGGCGCCTTGCAGTCGATGATGTCGAATGGCAGGATCGCAAGGTCTGAGTTGCCACAGCCGTCCAGTACGTGCACTTCGAACGCGTGGCTGCCGATTGGCAGGTCGTTCACTGTGATCGTGTAGTCTGGGTAAGAACCAGATACCACGCCTGTCAGCTCCACAAGGTCGCCGCTCAGGAATGGGTCAAGGAACACCTTGATCGTCAGGTCGTCTGGCGTACAGTCCTCATCGATGCTGAACGGATAAGTCACGTTCGCATCACAGTTCACGTTGTCCAGTGAGCAGAATGCGTCTGCCTGCGTGAAGCTGATCTCAGGAGCGGTGTCGTCGTATACCTTGATGATCTGAGTGTACTGGTAGTAGCCAGTCTCGTCATACTCGAAGCTGTAGTAGTCGTTCGATACGCCACAGAAGTTGATGCCTGGTACGTTGTTGTCAGGTGTCTCGTCTGTGTCCTGGTCGAAGTAGATCTTGCCGTTCGGGCGTGCAAGCAGCCAGAAGCCGTTGCCGTTGTTCGCAATACGGTCGCCATCGCCTGGCGTTCCGTTGCAGTCCTCGTCGCGGCCCACGATGTAAGGGTCGCTCTCGCCGTCATACTGGCACCAGTTGATCACCTTCCACGTACGGAAGATCTTGTAGCACTCGTCGCCGGATGCAGAGAACTGCTCGTCGTTGCTTGTCACTGCAAGCAGGTCGCAGCCAAGCTCGTTGTACTCAACGGTGTCTGGCGTTGGCGTGCCACAGTTCGCCTCAGCGTCCTCTGGGAAGTAGATCTCGTAGTTGTGCACCTCATTGATCGTGATCACCTGCACACAGCTGTTCGTGCTGCTCAGGCCGTTCACGTCAGTGACGCGGAAGATACGAGTGATGGAGCCGTAGCCGCACTCCAGGTCAGCGTTCGATGCTACCTGCTGTACAGATGCTACGCCGCAGTTGTCTGCGCCCGTCGCCATGCCGAACAGGTCTTCCAGCTGGCCTGCGTCAGATGCGTCGAAGCCGTATGGCAGATCGTCGCAATCCACAACTACGTTGTCTGGCGCGTCACAGAATGGGTTGATCTTGTCCTCTGGCGTAACGCTCAGCCAGCAGGAGTTCTGGTTGCCGTACTGGTCGGTCACAACCAGTGTGATATCAGATGTAACGCCTACGTCACAGCAGAAGAAGTCGACGAAATCGCCGGTTACGCTGTTCTGCGTGCCACAAGTGTAAGTGACCGGGTTGAAGTTGTTGCGGAAGATCGCGATAGATACATCACCGCAGTTGTCCCATGAGCCTTCGTCCACGTCAGATGCGAACACCCGTGCAAGCGCTGGCTGGCCAGGCACGATGTTGCCGCCGCCGATGCTTACGTTCAGCTGGTCGTCGCATACTGCCACTGGCTCGATCTCGTCGATCACGGAGAATGGGCAGTAAAGCTCTGTCTCATTGCCACAGTCGTCTTCTGCCACATAGCGGAAGAAGTGGTCGCCGAATGGGATAGAGGATACAAAACGGTTCGCGCCAGGCTGGATTGTGCGCACCACTACGGTGTCGATCACAAACTGTCCGGTTGGCAGGCCGTACTGGTTGATCACCTCTTCCTCTGTTGTCGTCACGATCTCAGTGTATACCGTTACGTTAGAGCAGTTGTCGCTCACGCCTGGCATTGGCACTTCGAAAGATGCACCGCAAGAGAATGGGCTTGTAGAGTAAGCGATTGGCGTGCCCGCTGGGCAAGACACCTCTGGCGCTGTGTAGTCGCCTACTTTGATCAGCTGGTCGATGATTACTGAACTGCCTGGGTCGCACCAGTCGAATACCGTCCACTCCCGGCGGAACTTGAAGCGGCCTTCGCACTCGTCTACTGTCGGCAGGTCTTCGTAAGAAGCGCCGATGTTGCAGTAATTCGGAGCGATGTCAAAGATGCCGAACGCTGTGAAGATGAACGGATAGCCGGTCAGCTCTGGGCTTGGGTTGCCGTTCGCAAGCGTTGGGAAGTCTTCGTCGCACTCTACCACCACCGTGATCGGCGGGTTCGTCACGTCAGCAAGCGTCGGCTTGCGGAAGGTGATCTGCTGCTGGCACTCGTCTGTCAGCCCCTGGTCGTCAGTAGCCGTGAAGGAGCGCGTGATCACTACGTCGCCGCAGTCGCCGGAAGCTGTGAAGCTGTCCGTCGCTGTGATGTCTACGTTGTCGTCGCAGTTGTCCGTCGCACTTGGCGCGCCTACCCACTGGTAAGTGCCGCTGATGAATGCGGTCTCCTGTGCTACAGAACCTGCGTCGCCGCCGTAGATCTGGTCGAAGTCGTCACAGAATAATGGCAGTACCAGGTCTTCTGTAGTTGATGGCAGTGCAGAGAACGTCGTGTCATACTGGATCGTCCAATCTGGCAGCATCGTTTCTGTAAAGTTCCATGCGCCTACAAGGCCGTTGCCGTCGCTGAAGATCGTGTGCGTGTACGGGCCTACCTGCTCTGCATCTACGGAAGATACCAGTACAGTGTAAGTCTCGTATGGGCGCAGTGGGAGCGTCATGCGGATCGTTGGGTTGATGCCGCCCCCCACAGGGCCGAGGTTCGCGCTGTTCAGGTCCGCTGACGACGCCGTGAGGATATTCTCACAAGGGTTGTCAGGGTTGAAACCGCCCTGGAATACTGCTGTCGCTGCCCCTCCGTTCCAGCCGGCTGGTGCAGTCAGGTAAATTGTATATACATCCTCTTCGCTCACCTGGAACTCGATCAGATCGTAGTACTGTGGGCCTGCCAGTGGCGTGGTCACAGGGCCGAAGATGTTGAACAGGTAGTCGAGGAAGCAAGAGTAGTCCGCCAGCTCGATCTGTGGGTCAGACACTGTCAGCTCTCCGTCGATCGTCTGTACGGAAGCAGAGACCGTTGCAACGTCTGTGTCGTCCGGGCACTCAACAACTGGTGCGGTCTTGTCTTCGCCGGTGATGTAGCCCCAGCATGGCTCGAAGCCTGCTCCGAGGTCTGCACCAGAGAGGAAAGAGAAGTTAGTGATCTCTATCAAAGAAGTAACGCCACCTGTGGTAAAGCCGTCACCGTCAATGAGGAAAATCAGTGTCCAGCCTGCCTGAACCGCTTCGTTTATAGATCCCTGCAGAACGAATGGGTTGCCACCTGGCGTATCGTCCAGGTCAACGATCAGGTTACCATTCAAGTCAATGATAATGATGTCCTCAATGATAGAGTTCTCCTGCTCGATGTAGTAATCGAAAGATAAATCACCGTTTGCTGGCATAGCAATAGATGCTATCGCATCAGATAAAGCAGCACCTGGCGCACCACTGGTAAGAGTCAGTTGGTCAGCTGTGAAATCTACGTTAGCGCTGGACCCGAAATCAACATTCCAGTTAGCTGGCGCAAATGGGCCTTCAAAGCCTTCAGATAGAGTAGCGGCAGTCGTAATCTCATAGATAAACTGGCCGTGGCCGTCCAGAATGTTGCCGTTAGACGGGTCATTGTCGTTAACGATATCGATTATGAAGTCGCCATCTGTAGCACAGCCGAAGTTGCCTTCCAGTACCATGTCCGCTGTAATTACGCGGGAGCAGTTGTCATCAAGCGTAACATTGATATCGTCGTTGCACGCCAGGTTCGCTTGAGGAGCTGGTGCCTGTGTAACGCTTACTGTGAACGTTTCAGTACGGCTGTTGCCGGCTGCGTCTTGAGCATCAATGGTTACCGTATATGGCCCCATGTTGGCAGGAGCAGCAAGTACATAGGTATTGCCCATGTCCAGTACCAATGTAGCGGCACCGTCAACAGTAACTGTTGGGTCAAGGTCACCATCGCAGTTATCGATAGCCGATACGTTAAACGTCAGCATGTGCACTGGGTCACCGCATGGGTCAAGTGCAACGTTGATATTTTGTGATGGGTATACGATAATTGGAGCAGAGTTGTCAGGCTGGTCTGTTACCGTGAAGGTAGCAGTGCCTTCTGATACTGCACCGTTGCTATCTTCAAATGTAGCAACCAATGTGTAAGAGCCCGCTGGGATACCAGACAGGTTCCATACATACAGACCTGCTTCCGGATCAGATGCACCTGCATCGATTGCTGGAGCAGTCGCACCGTTCAGCGTGAATGTAGCACCGGAAAGGTCAAAGTCACAATCATCTGTGATCTGCACCTGGAAGCTCAAATCAGCACCAGCAGTACATGCAGGCTCCAGGAAGCTCAGGTTACCAGGCATTGTGATTTCTGCAGGCTGGTTGGCATCCTGTACAACAGATACAGAATGATCAACAGATACATCGCGGTAAGAGAATACAACGAAATAATCACCAGGAGTCATCACACCCGCTACCTCAAAGTAAGCGAAATCTTCCTCTGCCTCAACATAAGTCACGAAGAGATCAGCCTGAGCATCAGCGGTCAGACCAACTGCATTAATTTGAATATCTCCAAGTGTTAGACCACCTGGCACAATATCGCAATCATAGATGTTACCAGAGAAAGTAGCCAGTACATCATCAGCACAAGCAGGTACTGAGAACTGACCATTGCCGGAAACATCAACGATTGGAGCTGGGCTTGCAGCCTGAGTGATATCCACTACGAAGCTGTAGTTAGAACTGTTGCCGTAATCGTCAGTAGCCGTGTAAGCTACATCATATGTACCGACACCAAGTACACCACCGCTACCAGTGATAGCAGGGTCTGTATTCCCAGCATCGATAACCAGGTCTACGTCAAGGTCACAATCGTCAACAGCAGAAACGGTCCAGTTTACCGGAACCCCGCCATCCTGACAAGCAGGAATTTCAACGCTGATATTGCCTGGGCCGTAAATTTCAGGTGCACGTACGTCAAGTACTTCGATAGTGAAAGTCAGGGTCGTGTTGTTGCCATTCTCATCGGTTGCGCTAAGCGTAACAACGTTCGTGCCCACTGCAGCGAAGATATTCACAGCATAAGCCACGTCTACTGCATCCTGAGTTACTGAAGCCGTTGGGAATACGCTAGGGTTGTCATTGGTCACACTCGCTGTGAAGTCAATATCAGATGGCCCACCGCAGTTGTCGAATGGGAACACAGACCAAAGCAGCTGTACGCCGCACTCGCCCTCTGGCGGAGTGTACGTAAGCGTCGCGCCTGAGCCCAGATCAACACCACCGGCTGCAGTCACGTCCATACCTGGTGCCTGGCTGTCGGATGGCGTCAGCGTCTGAGTTGCTGAAACAGAAGAAACACAGCCCGTCTGGTCTGTGTTAAACTGGCAGCCGCCTGCTGAAGCCAAGGAAAGGTTCACCGTGTAGACTGTACCACCTACTGCGGCGTTCAGCCCACCGAAGGTTATGGTATTGCCCGCTGGCACGTTGAAGAAAGTGGTCCCGCCTACAGAGATATTGTAGGAAGCGCTACAACCATCATCATTCACCGTAACATCAAAGCTGCCGGAGAACTCGTCGCCTGGGCAAACTGGGTTGTTCACGTTGGTGATAGAAATCGTTGGCTGACGGTTCTGAATGTCCGCGCCATCGATTTGGCCAGTTGCAGATGAAACATTAGAAGCTGCACAGTTCGCAGTAATTGCGTAGTTGTAGGTCGTGCCTGGTGTCAGGGTACCTGCAACAATAGTCAGCTCAGTGGAAGTCATGTTGACAAAGTCGACAACCGGCTGGTTGCCATTCTCGATGTCAACGGTGTAAGATTGTACCAGGCCGCTTGGGTCCGTAATGTCCCAGTCCAGTACAACGACTCCATCACAGTTATAGCTCACATCTACGTTCGACGGTGTTGGACAATCCTGCGCAAAAGCCTGTGGAAGGCCCAGGAAAGTCAACAGCGCGAATGCAAATGCGCCTGCTAGCTGAGATGGAGAAACGAATGTAAACTTCGTTTTTTCCATAAGATCACGATTTGTTTGAAAAAATTAGGTTAAAAAAAAGGTCGTTAAAAATTATTGTGCGACACTTGCAGCAGTGCACCGTTGTACACTTGGCAGGCATCATCAAATGCTTAGGTCTGTTTTTAAAAACGGGGTCGTCGTATCTTGAATATTGAAACGCGGATAAAACCACCGCGGAATCATCTTTAAACAAACAAAGCTTATCGCCCGGAACTGATTAGGGCATAAGCGTCGTTCAACATTTAGTAACATCTAGAATGTCAGATGTTTCGTAAGATTAATTGTCTTTTCGTTTGGGCATGAAACATAAAGAAGAAAACCAGTAGATTTACCGATATACTCTTGATTCATGGGATTCTTATATTATTAGGCAAATGTAAAAAGACAAAACAGAAAACCAAACTAAATACCACACTCTTTTAAAATGTAAAATATCCGATTAGTCTTTTGTCTTTCTTTCTAAATATGGCTTAATACGGTACAAATATAAAGCTTTGACCAGAAACTTTTATACCCTAAACAGGGTAAATCTCAAATCAATGCATGATCATGTGCAGCCTTGATTAACCCGGCAGTGTTTGTCACTCCTAATTTGCGCATAATATTTTTTCTGTGCACACCTACCGTTTGGTCACTAATGAACAGCCGTTTACCGATTTCTTTATTGCTGAGTGCTTCTGCGATCAGGTTTAGAATTTCAAGCTCTCTTTTGGTGAGCATATGCTGGCTGACAAACTGATCTGAGCGTTCATAAGAAGCCCCTGCCGTTTTAAACCGTTTGCGCCGGCCAGTCTCATTGAGGAATACGCCGCTTCCAAAATAAGTTTCTTTTTTCCGGAGCGCTGAAATGGCTTTTTTTAACTCTCCCGGTGCCCGGTTTTTAAGCAGGTAGGCATCTGCGCCGGCTTTGAATGCGGTTCGGACCAATCTGGGCTGATCATACATGCTCAGGACTAAAATTTGTATCTCCGTGCCTTCTTTTCTCAGCCGTTTGATCACGTCCGGACCATCCATCTCCGGCATGTTCATGTCTATGAGTAACAGGTCAGGATTTTGCTGCTTTACTTTTTGATAGGCCTCAACTCCATTGGTCGCTACATCAACGACTTCAAGAAAGCTAAATGCCTCTTGCCGAAGTAGGCACTTTAAGCCTTCCAGAAAGATAGGATGGTCATCGGCTATGAGTGTCTTAATACTCATAATAGCATTTTTTTTTAGAGCCTGAAGCGGGCATTAGGCCCTTTTCAAACTCGCTGTTCATGGGAAATTTTACAACGCTAACACCGCAACAACTTCGCACATTCAAGTGCTGCGGGTAGCTCTTGTTTATCGAGATTACTCAAAGGGGGGCTTATAAACAGGCTGTCGAAAATGTTTATAAAAGGCAGATGTGAAATAAATGTACGCAAAAATACAAGTTTTTCCAAGTCCTCAGCCCTGACTTCAGTGGAAGCAGCCAGGACGTGGTGTCATTGATACCCGAGGGTGAACAGCTTATTTTTGAGATACCTGTGGGGAAAAGCGGCCGCTTAGGGGTGAGGGCTTACCAAGTGAGCCAGCAGTGGTTAAGGCGAAAACGCACGGTAGCAAGCCCCTTTTTTGCCGACATTACGCCAGTGCCTTCCTTCTGTCAGGGTTTTGAATGGCTTGTTCGTGGCTCGGCAATGGCATAAACCAAAATATACGAACCAACAGACTGGTAAGTAATGGAAAACTGCCGCTGATATGCCGCTTTGCTGACCTGCCCCCTTACCTTTCCTTCCCGGCCTTCGCCATCTATAGGCCCAATCGCCATATGCTGGCAGAAGTCAAGCTGCCGGCGGCCATAAGCCTTGTACAAAGACTCCTTAGCCCCCCAAAGTACGTGCAACTGAAACAAGCGCTCCTCAGGGTCTGTGGCAAGGTGGTCTAATTCAGAGGCATTCAAGAAACGCTTGGCCAAGCGTTCTATCTTGGGCACCCAATGTTGTATATCTATCCCTACCACCTCTGGGGCTGCAATTGCGGCAGCTTTGTCATGAGAATGGCTGATGGAGATTTGAAAAGGCGAATCTTCTAAATAAGGTTTGCCGTGTTCATCTTTTTGGAATAGTGCCCGTTTATCCCTGCCCGACATCTGATGGACCAATTGCCGGGCGGCCAGCCATTCCAGCCTTCTGCGCCCTTTTAAATTCTTAAACTGAGCTGCTTCCGGAGCACGCAAATCAAGGCGCCCAAGAAACCAATCTTCGGGTTCTTCAATATCCCAGATTCCGATCTCACCAACCGGCTCGATAGCATGATGCAAACTTAGGGGCATATTTTAATAAACTGTGCTTTATCAACTTTACAGCAACAAAAAAAGTACGTATTCTGTTTTTTTATTCAAAACCCAGCTGATCTATGCCTCGTCTTAAAGTTGCAAAAATTGCTCAACTCACTGGTCACAATGCTTCTGTTTTTGCCCTTGGCGAGGACCAATCGCCAAATACCTTCCTGTCTGGAGCCGGCGACGGATGGATCGTACGCTGGGATTTGAATGAGCCTGAAAATGGCAGGCTTATCGCAAAGGTGGAAACACAGGTCTTCTCTATTCTCCACCTTCCGGAACGCAATATGATGATTGCAGGCAACATGAACGGTGGCGTGCATTGGGTAGACCTTGAAAATCCAGAAAAAACCCGGAATATCGCTCACCACCAAAAGGGTGTTTTCGCTATTGAAGCCCTTGGAGACCACATCCTCACCGCAGGCGGACAGGGTATGCTGACCAAATGGGACCGGGCTACGGGTAAGGCCTTGGAAAGCTTACAACTCTCCAATCAGAGTCTCAGGAGTCTTGCGGTCTCCCCTAATCAAAAAGAAATCGCAGTAGGGTCCAGCGATAATAGTATTTATCTTTTAGATGCTCAGACCCTGTCCATCCGCCACCGTATCAAAAATGCCCATAGCAACTCTGTGTTTGCGCTGGCCTACCGGCCTGACGGCGCCTATCTCCTCAGCGGTGGCCGCGATGCCCACCTGAAGGTCTGGCAGTTAACGGATGTACCCAAATGTGTGGAGGAAAAGCCTGCTCATTGGTTTACAATCAACAGCATCGTGTTCAGCCCCTGTGGCCGTTGGTTCGCAACCGGCAGCCGGGACAAAACTCTGAAAATCTGGGATGCCGAATCTTTCGAGCTGCTCAAAGTACTGGAGACCATTAGGGACAAGGGGCACCTCAATTCCGTCAACCGGCTGTTCTGGACACCTTATCAAAACTACCTGATTTCTGCGAGTGATGATCGTAGCCTGATTATATGGAAGGTCAGCCCTGCTAACGACACCAACGTATGAAACGACTTAGTGCCCTGGCGTACTGTAGCCTTATCATAGCTCTATGCTTGCATTGCTCCGATCATAAGCAAATGGCGGCAAAAGCTTCCGTTGCCAACCTGCCACACCTGGATACCCTCAGGCAGCATTTGTGGCAGTCCAGAGCGATCACGGTAGTCTACCCGGCTTCCATGGATTCTACCCTGAAATCACTTTCCACCGCACTGCACCCTTTTAAAGTCCGCATGATAAGTGCGGAACAAGCACAACCGGAAAACCTGAAAGGCAGCCTTTTTCTGATCGGCACCCCGGAAAATAACCCCTGGATTTGTAACACACCCCTCCGCCCGGCGATTCACTTTCAGCCTCCATCCATACTGCTCAATAGCCAGATTATCCCGGAAGACGCTGTAGCCTTCCTCTCTTTTTACCCCAACCCGCACGCGCCTTACTTTCCGCTATTCCTGGCCACTGCAAATGACGAAAGGCAGCTCAGGGAGGCTCTCGCCCGACGAATGAGAGAAGGCTTTTCGGCTTTTGGCTGGGGGGGCTGGCAGTATGAGGTCTACCAGGGGCCTTACCGCATCCGGTGTGGAAAGTACCACCCTACAGACTGGACACTGTTGGCTGAACGACAGTTTCAGGCCGCTTCAACTGTGGTAGCACCTCCTTCCGCTGCCTGTTTTGAATACCACTGGCATGGCGACAGCACGAATAGGTCTGATTTTCGGTCGTTTGTGATGGCATGCGATCAGCAGGCAGCTGCTGTTCTGGCATTTTGTGACACGATTTGGCATGAGGCTTCAATTCCGGTTCACGGCTTCCCGGATATGGAAGCCAAAGGGCTTGCCCTAAACAACACGTCCCCCTTACAATTCAGTATTCAGGCCAACAGAATAGATGCTATTGCCAATTCGGTTTACAGTACCTCATGGCTGGGGCCCCAAAATCAATTTCTACTTCGGAGAATATTGGGAGCTCCCCGGTTCCCATTGCTTGAAGCAGGGCTTGCGCTTACTTTTAATCCAAGCTGGCAGAAACACGGGCTATCATACTGGAAAGACCGTTTGGCCCATACCGGGCTATTGCCCGGGCTGGCTGACCTGGAAGCATTCTGGGCCGACGAATACCAGTCGCCTTTTCTCAGGCAGCTCGCCGCAGCGGCCTTTTGCGACTTCCTGCTCCGGCACTGGGGAAAAGCCGCTTTTCTGGAAAACTATGCCAATTGGGCGCCCGATGCGGCGGCACTCCTTTCCATGGAGCCTCAGTGGCAGAGCTACCTTTCGGAAAATGCAATCATGCCTGAACCCCGGGAGGCAGGCACAGCCCCCTACCTGAAAGGCTTCAACTTCGCGCACGAGGGTTATGCCATTTACAACGGCTACGGCTCTAAACTCGCCGCCGGGATGCTACAGGAACAGTTCAGCCTCGGTGCCAATGCTGTGGCGATCGTCCCCTATTCGTATATGCGCTCCCCCAACGCGCCCCAGCCCCTGTCTATCATGAACCGAGCAGGGACTGAAAACGACGAGAGTGTCATCCGCGACCTCGTCTACGCCCGCCGGCTGGGCCTGCAAACCGTCCTTAAGCCACAAATATGGATGGGCGGTGGCCATTGGCCAGGAGATGTAAGGATGGACAACAAAGCGGACTGGGAGGCTTTCTTCAGGCACTACACCCGCTGGATTGTACACTATGCGCTAATGGCGGAACTTTATAATGCTGACGTTTTTTGTGTCGGTGTGGAGTTTGCACAGGCAACGCTCATAGAGCCTGATGCCTGGCGGGAAGTCATCAGAACCGTCCGGGCGGTTTACAGCGGCCGCCTGACCTATGCCGCCAACTGGGGGCCTGAGTTTGAAGAGCTGGCTTTTTGGGATGAGCTTGACCTGATCGGCCTGAATTGCTACTACCCGCTGAGTGAAGCCAAGCAGCCATCAGAGGCTGAGTTATCTGAACGTTTTGAACAGGTGCTTCAAAAGGCCCGGGCGGTTTCCAATACCTTTGGGCGCCCTCTGATCCTTACCGAAATCGGGTTCACAAGCACAGCAACCCCCTGGCAGCAGCCTCACCTTGACGGAGAAGGCGAAGCTTACTTAGGTTCAGCCCAGCTCCGGTGCTACCATATCGTCACACAAGCGCTCGCCAGATCTACTGACTGGTGCCGTGGCGTGCTTTGGTGGAAATACCCCAGCTACCCTACCCTCGGCGGTGAAGGGCATACTGGTTTCACACCGAACGACAAACCAACCGAAGAGCAGTTGCCTGAGCTCTTCGGCCGACTGCCTGAATAAAGCGGTTTACTGCTCCACTTCCGTCACCAGCCACCACAGGTACTCGCTGACCTGATTGAATGGGCCGGGCGCATTGGGGAAACTTGCGTTGCGGCGGTAAATCAGATTGCGCTTCTGTCCATCCACTTCTACCCGGATAATATGATCCTCTCCGTTTTGATGGCCAGGGGCACCGAAGGCGTTCCCATTCAAGGCCAGCAGTCCGGTATTTTTGATCTGGTCCTTGAGGGCCAGCAACTGATTGCCGTTCAATGGTATGCCTTCAAGTACGGTTTGAGCGCTGTACTGTACAGGCTGAGCGTTATAGCCTCCCGGCGTGCTTTCGTGGTAAATTTTGGACTGATGAGAAATGAAGCCATCGCGGACAACAATCAGGTCATGTGGGGTTTCAAAATAAATTTTAAGGTCTGTGCCCGGCTTCTGCTCTGGCCGGGATAGCTCCTGATAGGGAATGACCTGCGCGGCCAGATGCAGGCATGCTGCGAGAAGTGTAAAAAGCAAAACTGCCTTTTTCATAGCGTCGTCAAATTTTGGGTGTTCGAAAAGAAAACGCAATTAGGTTTTCCAAAAAGTCGTGTTTTGAGGTACCATAACGCAGCAGGCTATAGTGCAAATTGTATAAATTGATATTTTTTCCATACGTCCTGCTAATTTTGGTGCTCTTCTCAATAAATACAAAGAACCGCTGCCTATGCCGGAAAAATCCAATACCTTTACGGGCTAACTATCGAGACCACAGCAGGCTATGATCTTATCTGATACGAGTATTCTGGAGAGTATTGAGCAGGGCGAGATTGTCATCGAGCCATTCCGCCCCGATTGCCTGGGCACCAATTCCTATGATGTGCACCTGGGCAAAACACTGGCCATTTACAAAGATCATATCCTTGATGCACGGCGGCACAACCGGATTGAGTACCTGGAAATACCGGAGTCCGGCTTTGTACTTCACCCTAACACCCTTTACCTGGGCGTTACTGAAGAGTACACCGAGACGCACAACTCCGTCCCTTTCCTGGAAGGCAAGTCCAGTGTCGGCCGACTCGGCATTGACATCCACGCCACGGCAGGAAAAGGGGATGTTGGCTTTTGCAATACCTGGACACTCGAAATTTCCTGCACTCACCCGGTCAGGGTCTATGCGGGCATGCCTATCGGGCAACTGATTTATTTTCAGGTGGAAGGCACCATCCAAAACTATTACAACAAGAAAGAAAACGCCAAGTACACAGAACGCACTGAAAAGCCCGTTGAAAGCATGATGTGGCGCAACAAGTTTTAACCCTTAGAGCGAGCACTACATTCATAGTTTTCGTATTTTTAGGCCCTTAAGTACAATTTTCTCTACAATAACGGCTACCCTGAATACCCTCAGCACACCGTTTGCTACTGCCTCAGCACACCCTTTTTGAGAATCGGATTCGAAAAACACCTCCCCCCATTCCGGTAAGCAACTGTTGGTTGCCTGCCTTTTCTATCATTTGTCCCTTCGGGGATGAATGAATAATTGTGAACAACAAACATAATCCCAATGGTACATCGAATCCTCTGCCTGGCACTCGCCGGCATTCTGCTGCAATTTTCAGCTGCAGCACAAATCATTGACGCTGACTTTTCCCCTCTGATCACGCGGCCTGGTGATGTAGAGAAGCTTCGGCTCCTTCCCGATGGCAAATTTATTGCTGCCGGTTCATTCACCATGGCTAACCGAATTGAAGAGTCAAGCGTAGCCCGTTTCAATCCGGATGGCACACTAGACCAGTCCTTTCAGTCCGGCATTCCTTTTTCCGTTACAGCCCTGGCGATTCAGCCCGACGGCAAAGTCATTATCGGCGGCTCCTATACAGACCCCGATACGGATGGGCTCCACATCCTAAGGTTAAATACCGATGGCAGCCAGGACCTGAGCTTCCAGGCCGGAACCATACCAGCTGGCACCATCAACGATATTGAAGTGGAGTTTAATGGCACCATTCTCGTGGGCGGTGCCTTTACGATTTTTGATGGCATGCAGGCTCAGGGGCTGGTACGCCTGAACACGAACGGCAGCCTTAGCCAGATCATACCGCTGAACCCCGGCACCACCATTTTCGTGAGTGACCTGATCACGCAGGTGAACGGGCGCTTTGCCATTGGCGGCACGATTATCGGTGGCCCCAACGGACCGGAAGGGTACATCAGCTACCGGACGTATAACGGGCAGCCTATTAACAATTTCACCTTCTCCTCTAACCTGCCCGGCGTCAACAATTTCATGACATCTATCCGTGATATCGCCCTGGACAACCTGGGGCGCATTGTACTGACTTCAAGCACCTTCCTGGTCCGGTATGCAGTGGTAGTCTTAAATGTGGATGGCAGCATTAACAACTGGAGCGACATCTTCGGTATCCCCATGGCTCTCGCGCTTTCTCCAGATGGCGACATTATGGTGGCCGGTGAGTTTAACAACACCAATGCCGTACACCGGTATGTACCCAATGCAGGCTTAGACTACTACGATTTTGGTGCTGGTGCAGATGGTGTAATACGGCAGTTGGCCTTTTATCAGGATGGCAGCTACGTTATCGGTGGCAACTTCAGCGCATTCAACGGGCAGCCAACGCTGGGCCTGGCACATTTTGATGAGCAGAGTATTCCGGACCTCGCTTTTGACGCCATGCTTGAGCGCCCGGGCCGCATCAACTCCATCGCCCGCTATGATGACAACCGTGTCTGTATAGGCGGCGATTTTGCGATGGTCGGAGACCTGCACAGCGTCAACGTTGCCCGTCTGATGCTGAGTAATGGCAGTATGGACCCTGCCTTTAACAGCCCGAATATCAGCTACCGAAATACCATTAATACCGTAGCAGTTGATGCTGAAGGGCGTATGCTACTGGGCGGCACTAATAATGCCACAGGCAACAGCATGGGGCAATCCCCCCTGCTCCGGCTTACTTCAACCGGAGCCATCGACCCCGCCTTCACCGTCAGCCCACTCCCCCTGGGCGACATTCTGCACATCTTACCGCTGCCCGGCGGACAAGTTCTGACCGGTGGCGACTTTACGGTATTCGATCCGGGTATCGTTGCACAAAATTTTGCCCTGTATAACTTTAACGGCACGCTTAACGAAAACTTTTCTGACCGGATCAGCGGGGAAGCCGGTGGGCTATTCCGGCGGGCTGATGGCCGCATTCTGGTCGCCGGGGAAAATATCAGCCTGGACGGAGGGCCTGCCTCTACCCTCCTGCAACTCAGCACTAACTTACAGCCTGATCCTGCTTTCAATGCCCCCGCTAACCTGGTTTGCACCGGCGATTGCCAAATCAGCTTTGCAGAGCAGCCCGATGGAGCGTTGCTGCTTGCCGGGCAGTTTGCGGTTGGGCCAGACTCCTGCCTCACACGGCTGTTGCCGAATGGTCAGCTTGACCCTGCCTTCGACCTGCCTGGATTCTTTAGCGCAGCTGACGAAGAAGATGAGGGAGCCCCGGCCTTTGTCGGGCTGCTCGCCAATGAAAGCATTCTAACAGTTGGCCCTGTGGATTCAATCGGGAATACGCCCATCCCGCAAATGGTCCTGCTCGAAAACAATGGCCTGCTCCTGGAAACGCTCGATGAGGAAGGCTTTGAAACGCAGCGCATCCGCACTGCCCTGGTGCTGGATGAGAACACCTTCCTGATCGGCGGCCAGCTGGAAGATGCTGCACGGCCTAACCATTACGGGCTGGCCCGGGTGAGTGTTCCGATTGTCATCGAAGGACTGATTCGCGGGCAGGTCCGCACGAAGACCGGCGAACCCATCGTCGGAGCATTTGTGACCCTAAGCGGCAGTGCAAACGGCAGCACCATAACGGACAACAACGGGGAGTTTGGCTTTATTCACCTCGAAGCCGGGCTGCCTTACACGGTTACGGTCAGCTTGGATGAAGCCCCCTTCAATGGTGTGTCCACTTTTGACCTTATTCTTATCAATCAACATATACTGGGGGTTCAGCCCTTTGATGACCCGTATGATTACCTGGCAGCAGATATCAACAACACCAGCTCGATAACCATACTGGATATGATTGGCATTCGGCGGGCAATACTAGGCCAGGTCAGCACCCTGGGTAACAGCCCAAGCTGGAAGTTCGTAACGGCTGGCTACAATTTTCCTGACCCTCAGAACCCGTGGCTGGAAGATTTCTCAACTGCTATAGAAGTCAATGAATTACCTTCAACCGGTGTTACGGATGCGGACTTCATAGGAATAAAGATGGGGGACATCAACGGCGATGCCGACCCCGGAAACTAAAACACAGCCCAATCACGAGCTTACCGGGCAGGAAATCACGATGTTTTCCTGCCCGGTTTTTAATTTCTCTCCGATCGCGCTATCTTGATCCCGCACAGGCATAAAGCAGCAGGCAAACGAATTTTTATGAATTTACGCATTATCTCCGCCGGCGCAGGCAGTGGCAAGACCTACCGCCTCACACAGGAAATGACAGAACTTCTGGAAAAAGATGTTCGCGCCAGTGGCATCATCGCTACGACCTTCACCAACAAGGCCGCTGCAGAGTTGCAGGAACGGGTACGCGTCAGCCTGCTCGCCAAAGGCCGTACTGCCGAAGCAGATCAGCTGAGCAATGCCATGATCGGGACCGTCCACAGCCTGGGCGTCCGGTTGTTGCAACGGTTTGCTTTTGAAGCGGGCGTTTCCCCACAGGTAGATATTATCGCCGATGAGGACCAGCAGCAGCTTTTCAATCAATCGCTGGCAACAGTACTGACGGAGGAGCGGGTAGACCAGATGGAAGCCCTGAGCGAACGGCTCGGCCTGACTGCCCAAAGCTACAGCGACTGGCGTCATGTGCTCAAACAGCTCACCGAGATCATCCGCTCCAATAATTTCCCGGTGACAGTTATATCGGAAAGCAAAGCCAAATCCGTAGAGACTTTCCTTGCACTCCTTGGCGACCCCAAACCGCTGCAGGGTGAAAGCTATGAGGACCGGTTGCGCACCTTGCTTCAGGCTACCATTTCCAGGCTGGAGCACAACGAGGACCATACCAAGAAGACCCAGGGGGCTGTAAGTACCCTCAAAGGTATGCAACGCACTCTGGAGAACCGCGGGCACCTGTTTTGGCATGAGTGGGCCAAAATATCGAAGCTCGGCGTGGGCGCCAAAAGCCGGGAGGATGCTGAAGACCTTCTCGAATTTGCTTACCAACACTATCAGCACCCGGATTTCCACCGTGACATACAGAACTTTACCTACCTCCTATTTGACCTGGCGCAGGCCGCTATTGAAGAGTTTGACCAATACAAGAAAAAACGGGGGCTGATCGACTACACAGACATGGAGACGCTGGTCAATCAGCTCCTGGACCAGCCCACCATCAAAGAAGTCCTGAAAGCTGAAATTGACCTTTTGATGGTCGACGAATTTCAGGACACCAGTCCCATTCAGCTCGAAATTTTCCTAAAACTTTCCCGCATTGCCCGCTACTCTGTATGGGTGGGCGACCCTAAGCAGTCGATCTACGGCTTTAGAGGTGCAGACCCGGAGCTAATGCAAGCCATCATTCAGCAACAGGGCGGTATTGACCCCAAAGACATTCAGGAATTCTCCTGGCGCTCCCGCGAATTGATTGTCAATACGACCAACACCCTGTTCACCAAAGCCTTCCCCGACCTCCCTCAGGAGCAGGTAGCCCTGAAAGCCAAGCGCTGCCGGGATGGCAAGAACAACCCTGACTGCAAAAACGACGGCCCGGAACCTGCCGAATTGGGTTATCCGTTGATACACTGGCATTTTATGCAGGAGGAAGGCAAACGCGCGCCCGGCCGCCCCTGGATGGAAAACTGCCTGGCCGACACGCTGCGGCAGTGGCTGGAAAAAGGGCATTACACCGAGCCTAAATCAGGCGGTACGCCCCGACAGGTACGCCCCGGCGATGTAGCCATCCTTTGCCGGTCCAACAACAATTGCCAGGCCATGGCGGAAGCCCTGCACAAGGCCGGGCTCAAAGCGGCGATCTCAAGAGCAGGGCTGTTGCGTACAGCGGAGGCGCGTTATATTCTGGCCTGCCTGAAATACCTGATCAACCCTTATGATGACTTATCGGTAGCAGAGGTTTTAATGCTTTACGGAAGCCATGACCTGGAAGCAATAGTGGAAAGCCGGCTCAGTTACGTCGCGGCCCGGGAAGCCCGTGAGAAAGGGCTCCAACCCTGGGAGTCCGAAGCTGATATCATCCGGCAGTTAAAGCTACTGCGCAAAAATACGCTGGAGCTATCCAGCGCAGAAACCCTGGACTTGCTCATGGAACGGCTGCAGATCAGGCGTACCATTGCCCGATGGGGGAACACCCGGCAGCGCCTGAGCAATGTAGACGTGCTGCGGAAGTACGCGCTACAGTACGAATCTGCCTGCAACCGGATGCACTCAGCGGCCTCTACCGGTGGATTTCTGCTTTGGCTCAATGCCCTTGAAAAAGATGGCAAGGACCTGCAGGGTTCCGGCGAAGGGCCTGATGCGGTCAATGTGCTGACTTACCACCGCAGCAAAGGGTTGGAGTGGCCTGTTGTCATCTGCCATGACCTGGAAAACAACCTCAGAGCCGATCCCTGGGGCATTGACATCATCTCAGAGACTGATCATGTGGACCTCGGCAACGTACTCGGAGGACGGTGGCTCCGATACTGGGTCAATCCTTACGACAAACAGTACAAAAATACCTACTGGGAGGAGCAGCTGCAAAGTAGCCCGGCCAGTATCAGAGCCCGAAAGCAGGCACTGGCAGAAGAAGCCCGGCTGCTCTACGTGGGCATTACCCGGGCCCGGGACTACCTGATTTTCCCTACCCGTGAAAGCCCGGCCAAATGGCTCAACCGCACCTGGCATGCCGGAGAGGAAGCCCACCCTACCCTTGAGCCCGGCAACGTGGAAACCCCGTGGAGCTGGGCAGATGAATTCATTAATATCGAAGCAGAGATTTTCACTTACGAAAGGAGCTTTGAACCAGCCGGAGCAGACGCTGCTGAAGCGATAACTTTCCTCAGCCAGCCTGCCGGTCCGTCCAGGCATGAGTATTTTGATTACCTCTTCCCGCAGGATCAGGTGGAAGACGCCCGCGTGCATCCGCTCCCGGCTTATGCCTACGCTACGCCCATGGCGTTGTCAGAGGGAGAAGACAGTATAGCTGCACTGCGCGCGGTTACCGCCTTTTTATTCGCCGATCAGCCGCACCACGATACCGATCGCCGAACGGGCGTTGCACTCCGTTTTCTGCAACGCTACGAACTCGAGCACCTGCCTGCACGCACAATATTGCAACAAGCCGATGCCTGGCATAAAGGGCTGGACCGGCAATTACAGCCCCGGGACCACTACCGGCAGTATCCCTTACATTTCTTCTATAAAGGCCGGCTTTTTCAGGACTACCTGCACCATTTAATAGTAAAGCCTGATGAGGCCATCATCATACAACACCTTCGGCATGACCAGAATGACGGCAGAAAACTGGGTGCTGTGGCACAGCGCAAAATGGGCGGCTGGGCATTTCTCGCTATGCGTGGCATTAAGGCCGTACTTGGGCTGCCCCGGGTCCGCTGCCTCATCCACTTTCCACTGAGTGGCCAATGGGTGGAACTGGAGTAAGCAAAGACCTGAAAACGCCTCTTTTTCTACCAATGAACGCCATATCCCGACAAACAATATTGGTATCTTCTTTACAGGAATAGGTGAATACTAGTAAATTTGTGTCTATTCATTAGAAAGCCGCCCGCTGATTGCCAAACTTTATTGCTTAAAACCGGGACTTTTCCGATGAGCCGTACTCCGTTGAGCCCGGCATATGAGGAGAATTCTTTTAATAAAGCCCTCAAAACAACCCACTGAAAGTAAGACTAAACTGCGCCAGAAAAAGTGCAGCAATTATATCATCAGGCCGGGCCCTGAATTTATGGATCAAGGTCATTACAGAACAACTGTAGAATTATGAAATCACTTTTTACTTTTCTCCTTAGTTTATTTGTCCTCAGCTTTGCCGGGGCACAGTCTGGTTTATGGACAGATGTTAGCGAACAGCGCATCATGCTCCCTGTGGAGTCTGAAGTCGCGATTACTGCAACTCAATACCGTACCCTGGCGCTGGAATACGAGCCTTTTGTTCAACAGATTGCCAATGCACCACTTGCCTTCACAGCAGCAGCTCAGAATGCGCCTGCCGAAATTGAACTCCCGCTTCCGGATGGCACTACAGAGAAGTTTGAAGTTGTGGAGTCAAGAATTATGGCGCCGGAGCTTGCTGCAAAATACCCTTACATCAAGGCCTACACCGCCATCAGCAAGGACCGCCCGCTCGTTACGGCACGCTTCGAGGTAACGACCAAAGGGATAAGCGCAGGGATCAATACCCCTGAGGGCCGTGTGCATGTGGAGCCTTATGCTTCTCATCAGAACCGGTACTTTATCAGCTACTACAAACGCCATCAGCAGCTGGAAGAAATGCCCGAGCTTACGTGTGGTTTTGACAATCATGCTGAAGAGATGCTGGCCGAAGTCCATCAGGAGCGCACCCGGGAGTCAGAAGAACTGTCCTTCCGCAGTACAGCTGGTGCGGCTTTACCCTTGCGTACCTACCGCATGGCGCTGGTCTGTACGGGTGAGTTTGCACAGGGACAGGGCGGTACCATGGATGATGTCATGAGTGCCTATGCTGTGGCCCTCAACCGGATGAATGAGGTCTTCCAGTCGGAAGTCTCTGTTACCATGGAGCTCATTCCCGATAACGATGAGTTGATCCACCTTGATCCCGGCACAGACCCTTTCAATAATGCGAACATGGGAGGCGCTCTGCTTGGACAGAATCAGGATTTCCTCAATGGCGCAGTTGGGTTGAACAACTTTGATATTGGCCACATTTTTACCGGTGGCTGTACAGACGTAGGCGGCGTAGTGAGTGGCGCAGTATGTACCCCCGGCAAAGGACGGGGCGTAACCTGTTTTTCCTTCAGCAACGTAGTCGCTATTGTGGACCGGATTGTTACGCATGAGGTCGGTCATCAGTTTTCCGCTGGCCATAGCTGGAATAACTGCCCGGGGATTCTGGAGCAGTTGTCCAGCTCGAACGCCTACGAGCCCGGCAGCGGTAGCACCATCATGTCTTACGCCGGCTCTTGTGGCAACCAGAATATTGTCACCAACAACGACGACTACTACAACATCGGCTCTCTGGAAGACTTCATTGGTTTTTCCCGGGTAGGCACCGGATCCAGCTGTGGAACAGAAACCATTACGGACAACCACGAGCCAGTCATACAGATGGACTATGAAGATGGTTTCTTTATTCCCATCTCCACACCGTTCAGATTAAGTGCGTCAGCTACTGATGAAGACGGGGACAACCTGACCTATGTATGGGAGCAGTTTGACCTCGGACCGGTATCTCCAATTGGCGAGCCTTTTGGCAATGCGCCCCTTTTCCGGACTTTCGCACCTTCACCCTCCGGCCACACCAGGACCTTCCCTCGCCTCAATAAAATTATCAATAACAACTATGATGTTTCGGAGGTACTCCCCACCTACAGCCGGGATATGACCTTCCAGTTTGTGGTTCGCGACAACAACGTCAACCATGGTTCTGCCGTTTGGCAACCTGTTGCATTCAAAGCGGACGAAACGGCCGGCCCTTTTGTGGTGCTGACCGGCAATGAAAACGGGTTTAGCTGGACCGGAGGAGACTATCGCGAGGTAACCTGGGATGTAGCCAACACCACCAACGCACGCGTCAACTGCCAGTATGTGGATGTGCTGCTCTCTGTGGATGGTGGGTTCACCTATCCGTACACCCTGCTGGAAGCAACGCCAAACGATGGCTCGGCTTTTGTAGATGTACCGGATATAGCCACCGAAGATGCCCGTATCCGTATACAGGCCTCTGATAATATTTTCTTCGACATCAATGACTTTGACTTTACGATTGAGGCAGCTACCGAGCCGGGCTACGCCATGAGTGTGGCACCTGCTACTTTCCCATTGGTATGCCTGCCAAGCGAAGCTTTGAGTATCGAAATCAGTACCAGCGCCATCCTGGGCTTAGACACCACATTGATGCTGAGCCTTGTAGGCGAACTGCCGGCGGGTTCTTCTGCTACTTTCACCTCAGATACACTAGCCATAGGCGCATCAACCTTCCTGAACCTCGATATCGCCCCCAACCAGGGCAGAGATACCCTTGACCTTCTTGTGCAGGCAATGATTCCCGGTGTGGATACTTCTTTGCGGGAGATCCGGATCATCACTTTGTCCAGCGATTACTCAGAGCTGGAAATGCTTACGCCCGTTGATGGAGAATCCGGCATCGTCTTCAGTACAGATTTCAGCTGGCTGGACGTATCCAGCGCTGACCGTTATGATATTCAGATTGCTACCAGCCCGACTTTTGAGGAAGGGACGATCTTTGAAGAGGCTTTTGGGCTCACCGAAGCAGCCTACCAGCCGGAAGGTTTCTTTGATCAGAACCAACTCTACTTCTGGAGGATACGCCCGGAGAATGACTGCGGATTGGGAGAGTACCTGGAACCTATTGCTTTCCGGACTTCCAGTGTAGACTGTGAAAACAACCTGCCGGTAGACTTGCCTGTCAACCTCTCCAACAACCCAGGGGTACGGACTTCCAAGATTTTTGTTACTGAAAGTGGCACCATCAGTGATATCAATATAGATGAGCTGGAGATCCCCTACCAAACGGTCAATGGCCTTCGGGTAACCATCATCAGCCCTGCGGGTACCCGCGTAGTCCTGTTTGACCAGTCCTGCTTCGGCTCTCCACTGCTTCGGGCTTCCTTCGACGACGAAGCCCCGAACCCGATTGCCTGCCCTCCTATCACCACTATTCCCGTGAAGCCCCACGAGCCTTTATCTGCCTTTGACGGAGAAGATACCTTTGGGGAATGGACGCTGGAAATTGAAATCCTTCAGCAAGGTACGGGCGGTGGCGCGCTGGAGAAATGGGGGCTGGAATTCTGTGCGGCCATCACGCCATCTTCACCAAGCATTATCAGGAACGAAGTCCTGGCGGTGCCTCCCGGTGGTGGCAATACCATCACAGTGAATGAGCTGGAAGTAGAGGATAGTGAAAGTGCTCCGCAGGATATCGAATATACTATTGTTACCCTGCCTAAAAACGGCCAGCTTTTCCGCGGTGGCGACCTGCTGGGCGTAGGGGACGAGTTTACCCAGCAAACCATCAATCTGTTCAACCTGACCTATGTACACGACGGCAGCGATACGGAATCGGATGCGTTTACCTTCATTGTGGAAAACCCTGAGGGCGGATGGATCCCCACTCAGACCTTCAGCATTCAGATTGACGAAGATGCGACGGTTAGCACTTCAGACCTGGGGCTGGATAAAACACTCAAGGTATTCCCGAACCCTACTCAGGATGTATTGAATGTGACATTCGGGCAAGCTATCGACGGCAGCGTATCGTTGCAACTGATCAATTTGCAGGGACAGGTCGTCAATCAACAGGCATACAACAGTATTAGTGGTACCGTTACGTTAAATGTTGATCAACTTCCAAAGGGCATTTATCTCCTTACCGTTCAGACGAAGAAGGGGTTGGTCAGCAGACAAGTAGCTGTACAGTAAAACAAATTCAAATGTACCGGGCGGCTGACCGTTGCCCGGTACTTCTTTCAAGGCTATACCCTATGTTTTTGATATCGGCCATGACAGCATAACTGTAAAAGTATGAAACCCATTTTCACGATTCTTCTTTGCTTTTTTGCACTCCCTTTTTTGAACGCACAGTCCAGCTTGTGGACTGATATCAGTGAACAAAGCATCATGCTCGCCCCGGGAGCTGAAGTTGCGATCCCGGCAAAGCAATACCGCACGCTGGCTTTAGATTATGCGTCTTTTATTCAGCAGGTTGCTAATGCACCACTTGCCTTCACCGCAGCTGCACAGCACAATCCGGCGGAAGTGGAACTGCCCCTTCCGGATGGTACAGTAGAGCCATTTGAGGTAGTGGAATCCCGGATCATGGCGCCCGAACTGGCTGAAAAGTACCCTCACATCAAAGCTTACACCGCCATAAGTAAGATCCATCCCTTTGTTTCTGCCCGTTTTGAGGTCACGAACAAAGGGCTTACAGTTGGCATCAGAACCCCGGAGGGCAGATTTTACATTGAGCCTTATGCATCCGGGCAGGTTCGGCATTATGCCTTCTACAGCAAAAAGGATGTAGCTCCTGATGCCTTTACAGATGCTTCATGCGGGTTTAATGATCAAATGCACGAGGAACACTTTGGCGAAGAACCCCGCAACAGCAATCCGGAAGCTTTATCCTTCCGCAGCTTCTCCGGTGCCAGCCTCCCGCTTCGGACCTACCGCCTGGCAGCGGCCTGTACCGGTGAGTTCGCTCAGAATCAGGGCGGCACAATGGATGATGTGCTTGGCGGCTATGCCACCATCATCAACCGGTTGAATGAAGTCCTCCAAACCGAGGGCTCAGTCAGTATGGAGCTCGTACCTAATAATGACCAGCTGATCCACCTTAACCCGGGCACGGACCCCTTCCAAAACGCTAATGAAGGCCTGGTGCTTCTGGGACAAATCGCCGGGTATCTGAATGGAGCGATTGGGCTTAACAGCTACGACATTGGTCATATTTTTACCGGTGGCTGCACGGATGTTGGTGGCGTAGCCGGTGGGGGCGTTTGTACTCTCAATAAAGGCAGGGCCGTAACCTGCTTTTCTTCCAGCAACCTCGTATTCACTGCACAGGGCACCCTGGCTCACGAAGTCGGCCACCAATTCTCTGTAGGCCATAGCTGGAGCAATTGCCCCGGGAACATGGATCAGCTATCCTCTGCCAACGCTTACGAGCCGGGCAGCGGAACCACCATCATGTCTTACGCTGGTGCTTGTGGCAACCAGAATATTGCTTTCCGTGATCCTTACTATAATGTGGGTTCCCTTGAAGATCTGATCGGGTATTCAAGAATGGGTACCGGTGCCACCTGTGGTACGGAAACCATTACTGAAAACCATGAACCGGAAATACAAATGCCTTATGAGAGCGGGTTTTTCATCCCCATTTCCACCCCCTTTGAGCTCCGTGCGACGGCTACCGATGAAGACGGAGATAACCTCACTTACATCTGGGAGCAATTTGACCTCGGCCCGGTTTCACCTATAGGCGAACCAATTGGCAATGCGCCGCTTTTCCGTTCCTTCCCCCCTTCTGCAAATGGAAATACCCGGGTGTTCCCCAGAATAGACAAGATTATCAACAACGATCCCGATAACACCGAAGTATTGCCGACCTATAGCCGTGACCTGACTTTTCAATTCGTCGTACGCGACAATAATGTTAATCATGGATCGACTATTTGGCAGCCTGTGGCATTCCGGTCAGACGAAACAGCCGGGCCATTTGTAGTGCTGACGGGCAATGAGACAGGACTGAGTTGGACCGGTGGCGAGTACCGGGAAGTGACCTGGGATGTCGCCAATACCACTAACCCAAGGGTAAACTGCCAGTATGTGGATGTGCTGCTGTCTGTGGACGGTGGATTTACTTATCCATACACCCTACTGGAAGCTACGCCAAATGATGGCTCGGCTTTTGTAGATGTCCCAGACCTGTCAACCAACGATGCACGGATCAAAATCAAAGCTTCCGACAATATTTTCTTCGACATCAACGACTTCGATTTTGCGATCGAGCCGGCTACAGAACCAGGCTATGCGATGAATGTATCGCCTGCCACCTTCCCGTTGGTCTGCCTGCCCAGCGAGGCACTGAGCATAGAGGTAAGTACCACTTCCATCCTTGGTTTTGACAGCACCCTGACGCTGAGCCTTATCGGCGAGCTCCCCGCTGGTTCTTCAGCAAGCTTTACGTCAAATACAGTTACGGCGGGCGAATCTGCCTTCCTGAATCTGGATATCGCACCAAACCAGGGAAGAGATACGATCAACCTGATGGTTCAGGCTGTGATACCGGGTGTCGATACCTCTTTGCGGGAGATTCGCGTGATCACTTTGTCCAGCGATTATTCGGCACTGGAAATGCTCACGCCTGTGGACGGTCAATCTGGTATTGTTTTCAGCACAGATTTTAGCTGGCAGGATGTACCGAGCGCCGACCGGTATGATATTCAGATTGCGACCAGCCCCACTTTTGAGGAGTCGACCATATTTGAAGAGGCTTCCGGACTGACCGATGCAGCATATCAGCCAGCTGGCTTTTTTGAACAAAACGAGCTCTACTTCTGGCGGATACGCCCGGAGAACGATTGTGGCCCGGGCGATTATCTTGAACCTTCCGCGTTTCGGACTTCCACCGTGGATTGTGTAAACAACTTACCGGTTGACTTACCTGTAACCCTTTCCAACAACCCCGGGGTACGGACTTCAAAAATTTTCATCACAGAGAGCGGCACGATCAGCGACATTAATATTGACAACCTGGAGATTCCTTACCAAACCGTCAACGTGCTTCGGGTAACGGTTATCAGTCCGGCTGGTACCCGCGTGGTCCTGTTTGACCAGTCCTGCTTCGGTTCACCACTGCTCCGGGCTTCTTTTGACGATGAAGCCCCGAACTCCATCGCCTGTCCACCGATTACTACGATCCCCGTGAAGCCGCACGAGCCCCTCACTGCCTTTGACGGAGAGGACACCTTTGGGGAATGGACGCTCGAGATTGAGATCCTGCAGCAAGGTACGGGTGGGGGTGCACTGGAAAAATGGGGGCTGGAGTTCTGTGCCGCAGTAACGCCATCTTCACCTACCGTGATCCGGAACGAAATCCTGGCAGTGCCTCCCGGTGGCGGAAATACCATCACGATAAACGAGCTCGAAGTACAGGATAGTGTAAATACTCCTCAAGACATTGAGTACACTATTGTTACCCTGCCCGAAAACGGCCAGCTTTTCCGTGGTGGCGACCTGCTCAGCGTTGGCGACAAATTTACCCAGCAGACCATCAACCTGTTCAACCTGACTTACGTCCATGATGGCAGCGATACCGACACGGATGGGTTCACCTTCATTGTGGAAAACCCTGAGGGCGGATGGATTCCCACCCAGGCCTTTAGCATTCAAATTGATGAGGATGCCACAGTGGGCACTTTTGATCAGCAACTGGACCAAACGCTCAAAGTCTTCCCTAACCCGGCAACCGACCGGCTGAATGTCGCATTCGGGCAAGCGGTGGAAGGGCCGGTGGCGCTACGGTTGATCAACCTGCAGGGCCAAATGCTTACACAGCAGGCTCTCAATAGTGTCAGCGGCACCTTAGAACTGGACATCAGTCAGCTGCCCGGCGGGATTTACTTCCTCAACGTACAAACGCAGCAAGGCACGGTCAGCCGCAAAATAGCGGTACAGTAGTCCCTAAAAAACAAACACCGGGCAGTATTGTACGCACTGCCCGGTGTCATGATACATAGCCCCGGTCTAAAGAACAAATAAGATTACTTTTCCACTCCTCTGAGAACTGCTACGCTTTGAATTTGTCTATCAATTGAAAAAACATTAAAAATGAGATTTACGCTTACTTATCTGCTTCTGCTTTCTGTGCTGTTTCCAGCCATTGGGCAGCAGAACTTCTGGACCGCCCTTGAATCGCGGTCAGTACTGCAGCAACCCCTGCAACAACGGCAATACAAAGTTGACAACTATGAGGCTTTCGACCTCAATCTACAGGGTATCAGAACGGCACTGCGGACAGCGCCAGCTGAGTTCACGGATGAATCACCTCTTGAGCTCCTGATGCCAATGCCAGACGGCACCCTGAAGGCATTCAGTGTAGTGGAAACCCCAGTTATGGCAGCAGGGCTTGCACAACGCTACCCTGCCATCAAGACCTTCCGGGGGTGGAACCCTGAAAATCCACGCGAGTCTATCCGGTTGGGTTTTGGCCCGAAGAAGGGCTTTTATGCTACCATTTTTTCGGATAATGGCCGCGTTTACATTGATCAGGCCGGTCCGGCCTACATCACCTACGCCACCAGAGAGAACCCCAATACTGAACTGTACCAGGGTTTCACCTGTGAAGTGGAAGACCATACTGCGGAAGCGGGGTTTGCTGAGGATGACCAGGTGAGCGAACGGGGTTTGCTGGCACAAGCGACCCTGCGCACCTACCGGTTTGCAGTGGCTGCTACCGGTGAGTACACGCAGTATCATGGCGGCACAGTGGAAGATGCCCTGGAGGCTATCGCACTCAAGGTCAACCGTTTAAATCAGGTCCTGGAGCGGGATGCATCCATTCGCCTGGAACTCATCGAGAATAACGACCTGATCATCTTTACCGATCCTGCAACAGACAACCTTTCCAACGGAAATACTTCAGAGCTGCTAAGCCAGGTGGGCATAGCCATCAATTCCAACATAGGCCTGCCCAATTACGATATCGGGCACGTACTCAATGTGCACAATGATTTTGTGGGCAATGGTGTAGCTTCTCTGAGCTCTGCCTGTAATACCAACAAAGCCAACGGTGTATCCGGCATTACCCTGCCAGAAGGCGACCCGTTTGTGATTGATATCATCGCGCATGAGGTTGGGCACCAATTTAGTGCAACCCACACCATGAACAGCTGTCAGAACGTAACTGCTGCCACCGCATTCGAACCCGGTAGTGGCAGCACGATTATGGCTTATGCGGGCATTTGCTCCCCGGATGACAACATTACCGATATGACCGATGACCACTATCATACCGCGTCACTGCAACAAATTTTCAACTACACCCGGGAAGGTAATGGCGACAACTGCCCCACAAAAACGCCTACTACCAATGCAGAGCCTACTGTGGAAATCCCGTTAGAAGACGGGTTCTGGATACCTCTGAGTACTCCTTTTGAATTAACCGCAGAAGGTTCAGACCCCGATGGAGATGCTATCACCTACTGTTGGGAACAGTACAACCTTGGGCCTAACGATGTTGGCCTGGGCAACCCTCAGGGGGACAGCCCGCTCTTCCGGTCCTTCTCTCCCGTAGAATCCCCAACCCGGGTTTTCCCAAGGCTCAATAAAATCATCAGTAACAACTTCGATAACACCGAAATCCTGCCTGACTACGGGCGTAACCTGACCTTCCGCTGCACCGTTCGGGACAACAACCCTCAGGGCGGAAATGCCGTATGGGATGCCGTAGCCTTCAAATCGGACGAAACCTCCGGTCCATTCCGCGTTCAGATTCCTAACTCCGATACGGTAGTCTGGACTGTAGGCGATTATCAGGAAGTACGCTGGGATGTAGCCAATACCGACAACAACCGGGTGCGCTGCTACCACGTCGATATCAAGCTATCCGTAGATGGCGGGCAGACCTATCCTTTCACTTTGCTGGAAGGCACACCTAACGATGGCAGCGCTTTCATTACCGTTCCCGATGCCGTTTCTACGGACGCACGCATCCGGGTAGAAGCCGCTGACAATATTTTCTTTGATATCTCCAATGCAGACTTCGAAATCGCCCCTGCAACGGTACCGGGTTTCGCATTGACACTCACCCCTGAGTCTGTAAGCCCGATATGCCTGCCTGAGGTGACGTCCATTGATATCAGTACCGAAGCCTTCCTTGGCTTTGATCAGCCGATCACGCTATCCTTAGATGGCGACCTGCCTGCTGAAGCCACCGTAACCTTTAGCGAAAATCCGGTGGCGCCAGGTAACGCCACAACCCTGACGATTGACTGGGGAACTTTTGTGGAAGACACCTTCTCTTTGGAAATCACGGGGATAACAGATAGCCTGCCCCCCGCCGTACGTTTCCTGAATTTGTCTACGATTTCCAACGACTTCTCCGAACTTGAAATGCTGTCACCTGCCAATGGCTCGGCAGATATAGTTTTGTCCACGCCTTTTAGCTGGAATGAGGTCCCGGATGCCGACCTTTATGATTTCGAGCTGGCTACAAGCCCGGCTTTCGGCGATGCCGTCATCTACACTGAAAGCAATATCGTGGAAACGACAGACTTCGTACCTGACGATCTTATTCTTGACAATAATCAGTTTTTCTACTGGCGTATTCGCCCGGTAAGCGAGGAGTGTGGCCCCAGAGAATGGCTTGATCCTTTTGTCTTCCGTACAGCCAGCATTTCCTGTGAAGACTACGCGGCTTCAGACCTGCCGATTAACATCAGCTCTAATGCCAATGTGAAAATCTCACGGTTGGATATACTCGAAAACGGGACCATTAGTGACATCAACCTTTCTGATGTGGAGATTTCCTATCAGCCGGTCAATAACCTGAAGGTATCGCTGATCAGCCCGGAAAACACGGAGGTCCTCCTCTTTGATCAGAACTGCCTGAGTACGGGACTGATCCGCCTTGGCTTTGACGACGAAGCGCCCTTTGGCATCAACTGCCCTCCACTAACAGGCCAGATTGCTCAGCCGGAAGGCAGCCTCTCCGACTTTGACGGACAAGGCACTGCCGGCGAATGGCAACTAAAAGTAGAAGCTGTTGGCAGCGGCGGCGGTGGCGCTATCGAAAGCTGGTCTATCGAATTCTGTGCTACAGCGGAACCTGCTAAGCCGAGCCTGCTGACCAATGAACCGCTCAACGTACCTCCGGGGGGTGGCAATACCGTTACCACCGCTGAGCTCAGCGCTTCAGACGAAACCTATGGCGCCGCACAGCTCAAGTACAGAATCATTACGCTTCCGGAGCACGGGCAACTGTTCCGCGGTGGCTTTGAGCTGGCCGTCAATGATCATTTCACACAGGAGACCATCGAGTCGCTCAACCTTGTTTATGTACACGATGGCAGCGATACAGAGCTGGATGAATTCGTCTTCATACTGGAGAATCCGGACGGAGGCTTCATCGGCACCGAAACCTTTAACATCGTAATCAGTGAAGGTGCGGTAGTGAACACCATGGAAGAAGGGCTGAACAACGATTTGTCGCTCTTCCCCAACCCTACCCGGGATGAGGTGACGCTTCAACTGGACCGCCCTGTGGAACAGCAGGCGGATGTCATGCTCTTCAACCTGCAGGGCCAACTGCTGCAGCAGGTACGCTTCCCAAGTGGCGCCCGTCAGATGCGCCTGGAAACCGCAGACCTGCCAAGCGGTATTTATGCGATAAGCCTGCGCACGGCTAATGGACAGTTGACGAAGAAACTGATTATCCGAAAGTAATCTGACTGTAAGGTTTACATCTTGATGCGAAAAATAGTGAAGGGCAATCCCGGCGGGGTTGCCCTTCGCTGTTTTCAAACCCCGCGCTTATTGCCATAAATAAAGATGTGCAGCCGGCTTGTGAAGTTAAACCCGTGCACTTTGCAGGCCTCCACCAGCCACGCCTGCTTTTCGGCCAGCCGTTCTGTATTCGTCCCTTCCGGCATCAGATAGACCCGGGAGGGCTTGATGGCGTAGCGATCGATCAAATCCTGTACCTCCTCCAACTCTGCCGGGTTGGCCACTACGAACTTGAAGTGGGCCTTGTCGCTTTGAGCGAAATACCGGTATACCTTTGGCCGCTCCCGGAGCTTTTGGCTGTTATTGGAATTCGACAGTTTAGGTGAAACATTATACTGATGGATTGCCGCTTCGAAGGCAGGGTCCGGCAGTAAAGTCCCGTTGGTTTCCACCTCAAACCAGTAGTTTCTGCCAAGCGCCTGCATCAGCGCGGCAAGCGCAGGTTGTTGCAGCATAGGCTCGCCGCCGGTAAGGATTACGTTTTTGCAGGGATACTGCTGTATCGCCTCCACTACTTTCTCCAGCTTCATCTCTGCAATGACATCCTCCTTTTTGAACTTCCGGTAGCCGGGCAGCACATCGTTATCGTGGGTAAAACGGGTACCCTCCCAGTTCCAGGTGTAATCGGTATCGCACCAGCTGCAATGCAAATTGCACAGGGAGGTACGGACGAAAATACTGGGCTGGCCCATATTTTTCCCCTCGCCCTGAATAGAGTAAAAAATCTCCGGTTCCTTATCCGGTTTCGCTATCTTAATCGTCATGATGAATCAGTTCAGTGCCAGTCCTTTGCGGTGGTAAAGCCAATACTGGAATCCGCCCCGTGCCACCAGGAAGATCAACATCGCCAGCCAGAGGCCATGATTGCCATACCCGCGTGCCGCCGCGTACGCCAGCAGGAAAGTAACAAACGCCAGCAGCATACTGTTCCGCATAGCTTTGGAAGCCGTGAGCCCGATGTATACGCCATCCCAAATGTAACTCGGCGTACCCAGCAGCGGGAAGAGCACCATCCAAAAAAGAAAAGGTTGAGCAGCGAGGATCACATCCGCCTGATTGGTGAATAACCGGAGCAGCCCATTTCCGCCCAGCCCGTATCCCAGGCTGAATAAAGCCGCCAGCCCCATACCCCAGGCAAAGGAAAGCTTGATCGCCCGGCGGGTTTTGGGGTGGTCTGCTGCACCTTTATATTTGCCCACCAGGCTTTCCGACGCGTACGCAAAGCCATCTACGCCGTACGACATCCAGTTGAGGTATTGCAGCAGGATGGTATTTACCGCCAGCACCATTTCGCCCTGCCCGGAAGATTGAGAGTAGAAGAATCCGAAGACACCAGTCAGGCAAAGCGTGCGAATGAAAATATCGGCATTGATACGCAGAAAACCGAGGAGTTTTTGCCATTGGCTGATCGCCCGTAACCGGAAGTGCCCCAGCAAGTGGCCGTAGCGGTAAAACGCCAGCCCAAAAGCTGCAGTCAGCCCGATGTACTGAGCAATCAGTGTGCCGTAAGCCACACCAGCTACGCCCATTTCCCGATATTCTACGAGGTAAACACTTAGCAGGATATTAGCAGCGTTGATGATGATGGTCAGGACCAGCGGAAAGATAGCATTCTGCAAACCAAAGAACCAGCCCATGAGGGCGTAGAGCCCGAGGGTAGCCGGGGCCGCCCAAATCCGGATAAAAAAGTATTGCCGGACCAGGCCAGCCTGCCGGTCTTCCGTATTCATCAGTTGTATACCCGCTTCACCCAAAGGCCATTGCAACAGCAACAACAAGGTCGCCACAGCAAATACAACCAACAGTGCCCTCCCCAGGGTGTGCGCCACTTCTTCATCCGACTGCTGCCCATACGCCTGAGCCGTCAGGCCCGTTGTGCCCATGCGCAGAAAACCGAAATTCCAGTAGATGAAATTGAACAGCATCGCTCCGATGCCCACTGCTCCGATATGCAGTTCTGACATGCGCCCCATCAGTGCTGTATCCACGCTGCTCAGGAGCGGCACCGATATGTTGCTGATGATATTGGGAATGGCCAGCCGTAGGATTTCTCGGTTCATAAATGCCCGTTTGAGCTGCAAACATACGCATTCTACGCCTGAGCTACACACCCGATATTCTGACAGACTTCCTTACCTTTACAGCCGAAAACCCACAACGCCGTATGAAAATAGGCATTCTGTTTGGTGGCCCCTCCCGCGAGCGCGATCGTTCCCTGCCGAACGCCCGGTCGGTTTATGCCCTGCTGGACCGTTCCCTTTTTGAACCGGTCCCCTTGCTGATCGATGCCCGGGGGCAACTACTGCAGATGCAGCCTGCTGCGCTCAACGCAACGAGTATAAAGGCTTTGCTTGCAGCCAATCAGGCGCTGCCCGACGGCTTTTCCCTTAGCCAGGAATCTCTGCCGGCCCACCCCGAGTGGCTGCATCTTGAAAAGCCCCTGGATTGGTCTGATTTACCAGCCAGCGTTGACTTCGCCTGGATTGCCATGCAAGGCGCTTTTGCGGAAGACGGGCAGCTTCAGGAGCAACTCGAAGAACTGGGCGTCCCCTACAACGGCTTTACCCCAGCGGCCTGCCGTTACACTGCTGACCGGACCCGCCTGCGGGATTTGCTCGACCTTCACGATTTCTCCACCACCCCGGCGATTGCTATAAACCGGGAAGAATGGACCGGGCACACTTCCGGCACCTTGCCCCAGCGCGTAAACACCGAACTCCAACACCCTGTTTGGGTCCGCCCTGGCGATATTCCCACCCTAGCCGGGCAGACCCAGCTCCAGCACCCCGATGACCTTGAGCGGTTTGAACTCGCCATTAACCGGGCCTTTTTTGAAGAAATTCTGCCAGCTGCAGAATGGCGCGACAGCAACAGTTTTGAACGCCGGGAGACCATTCGCCTGCTGGGTGACTTAGAGGACGGAACGGGCTTTCCGGTAGAAGTGCAGACCACGGAGGAAAAAGTCGTCATTGACGCCCCTCAGCAACTTTTTGAGTACCTCAATACGGCGGCAAGCCACCCGTCAGTTACCGAATTCCGTCTGCGCAGCCACCGGAAGAGCTTGCAGGAAAAAGTCCTCATTGAGCAAGTGCCTCAGGGCATACCTTTCACCTGCAGCGTCCTGGCTGCTCCCGAAAGCGGGCTGCTGGTATTGCCCCCCCAGGTCCCCGAAGTATATGCCAACGCGGGATTTACGGACCATATCCCTCAGCTGGTCACCGAAGTATTTCAGCGCCTGCAACTCCGGGCTTTCGCCCAAATTAGTGGCTATAGCCTGCCGGACGGGCAGTTCATTATCGATCGCGTCAGTAGTCAGCCGGACTGGAATCTTGAAGCTCCGGTTTGGGCGGGGTTCGGACAACTGGGACTCCCCCCAGCTCAGGCACTGACGCTCCTCATACAAGCAGCTCTTGAGTCTGCCAATGATACGGAAGGGCTGCCACCCGCAGAGCCTGTTGAAGAAACCGGTATCGCCCTGGTCTGTGGCGGCTTTGGCTACGGAGGCGGGCTGTCGCTGGAAAGTGCGCGGGAGGTCTTTCAATGGCTGGACGGGATGCAGGGCTTTCGACCTATTCCCATTTGGCAGACGGTTACGGATACCGGCATTCATTACTTCCGGTTGCCGCTCCATGCTTTTCTAACCGCATCGATGCCGGAACTTCACCAGCTATGCAGCCATCCGGGCATACCCCCCCAATTTGACGATGCGCTACAGGCATTCATTGCAAAACACAGCAACCGGGCCTACCCCAAAATGGCAGAGCCCTGCCCGGTCAATCAATGGCCTGCCATAGCCGGGTATGTTTGGCTTACGCTGCCTGCAGCTACCGACGCCCCTATTGCCCTGTTGGACCAATTGGCAAAAGTAAAGCTGCCTCACAATGGGGCAACGGAGCGGGCCGCCCGGCTTTGCGCAGATAAATACCAATTACTGCAGACGCTGGACAGAAATGGTATTGCGGTCCCTAACCAGCTAAGGCTAACCCGGACGGAATACGAAAAAGACGTTGCGGGAGCGCTAAACCGCCTCGAAAGCCAGGTTGGCTACCCTATGATCGTTCGCCCCCTCGACGGACAATACAGCTCAGGGGTACAGTTTTTGTCCACCCGTGCAGAACTGCAGGCCTACACGCGCCTGCTTTTCAGGACGAGCCCGGAGGATGGCCAGGAAGCCCGTCGGATACTACGGCTCTCTCCGGGGACCCTTTTCCCGCAAAAGCCAGCAATGGTCGCAGCTCCGCAAATTTCGCGCAAAGCCGGGTACTACCTTATGGAGATCAGTGCGCATGTTTGCCCGTTATCATCTCCTGAAGGTACCCTATCATATAGCTGGCTGCCCATTTCCGAAGTACGGTCCGGCGGGCACATTCTGCGTTCGGCAGAAAAGTATGAGCAGGCTGCAAAATACAGCCATACTCCGGCACGTTTTGCCTCCGATGAAGGGCTGAGGTGGAGTATTCAGCAACAGCTGGAAAAAGCCGTACGCCTCCTCGACCTGAAAAGCCCTGCCAATCTCGATGCTTTTGTACATTTGCAGGATGGCAAAGCACCTGAGGTTTGTATTTTTGATGTCAATTTGCAACCACCGGTCACCCCGCACAGCTTATTTGGCGTGCAGCTTGCTGCGGCAGGACAGACCCCGGCCGGCATGCTACACCAGGTGATTAGCAGCGCTTTGCATATACCAGACACCGATATTCAACACGTACCGGCTGAAGCCAAGGCCTCAGCTCAACCGATTCACAATCCGATCACTATGAATGAGGATACCAAGTCTGCCTCTCCGGACCACTCCAACAGCCAACGCCCGGGCTCCGGGCCACCCAGCCCGCTGGCAGAACAGGTAAAGGCTAAGGCTAAAATGTTTATGGCGGAAACGTGGCAGTTTTTGAAGTCCCCCGTTTTTCTCCGCAACTTTGCCGGTATCCTGCTGATGGTCTTTGGTTCCATTTACATCGTGCGTTGGTCCCTCAAAATTTATACCCGCCACGGGGAGTCTATTCAGGTCCCTGACTATACCGGTATGGATATGCGGGACGCGATGCGCAAAGCTGAAAAACAAAACTTTCGGATTGTCGCTATTGATTCCTTTTTCGATAGCAATAAACGCCCCAATACGATTTACCAGCAGGACCCTATGCCCAATCAGCGGGCTAAGGAAGGCCGGACCATTTACGTGAGTAAGTACCGGGCACAGGCTGATTCCGTTCTCCTCCCCACATTGATGCGTGCCGGGTACAACTTCGAACAATACCGTACCAAACTCAAACGCATTGATGTAAAAGCACGGGTACAGGAGCGGATATTTGACAATAAACAGGAGGAAAACACAGTGCTGCACTTTTTCCACAACGGGCTCAAAATCACGGATGATATGCTGCGCCGGGGCGTCAAAGTCCCACGAGGCTCGACACTTGAGTTCGTGATCACAGAACGTATTACCAATGAAGTAGCCCTGCCGGACCTGATTTGCAAGCGTTTTGACGAAGCAAAATTTCTGCTGACCACATCCAATCTTGCTCTCGGACAAACTTCCGGGGCAGAAGGTGCGGAAAGCAGCGCCTTTGTCTACCGGCAGGAGCCGGAGTTTGTTCCCGGACAGATGGTCGTTAAAGGGTCCTCTATTGATTTATACCTGACCACCTCACGGCCGGACGGCTGCCCTGAGCCGGCAGATGTTTTACAGGAAGGAGAAGAAGATTTCAATTAACAATCTTATGCATACCATGAACCTTACACGAATTTCTTTTTTACTGGCACTTATCGCCATTGCATTTACAGCCTGCACCAATGAGCAGGAGGTTAAGTTTGAAGAGCTGAAAAAGCAGTACGAAGAGGCACGTACCTCCCTGAAGTACTACCGCAACAGCTTCGATCAGACCAAGGGGGAATACACAGCGCTACGGGAGCAATATGACAGTCAGCCCAACAAAATCGGCACCGACTCCCTGCACACCCAGCTTCGGGAAAACCACGAAAGGCTGTTGGAAAAGCACGAGGGCTTCTTCGGGCATCAGGCGGAAGTCCTGAAAAAGCACGATGACCTGCTGGAACGGCTTAAAGTGGAAGGATACCCTGTGGAAAACCGTATCGCGGACTTCGAAGAAATGAATGCGGACATTCAAAAGCTGATCCAAGAGTACGAGTATATGAACAACGAGCATAACGTGATGATCGAGGAACAGCGCGGCATGCTCCGGACCATCAAGACACCCAATCTGCCCACACGCCCTACAGAGCGCTAGTAATCAACCTTAATATGCAGTTTTCCATACGGATCGCCCGCCGCTACCTGCTTGCTAAAAAATCAACCAACGCTATCAATATCATCACTGGTATTGCGGTGCTTGGTATTGCAGTAGGGTCAGCGGCGCTTATACTTGTGCTTTCCGTATTTAATGGGTTTGAAGACCTGATCGCGACGATGTACAGCAACTTCAACCCGGATGTGAAGGTCACTCCTGCACAGGGCAAAACCTTCACGGCCGATACGGTGATGCTGGAAGAACTGCTGGCACTGGAAGGGGTCGCAGCCGTAACCACGTCTCTGGAGGAGGTCGCCTTTTTTGAATACAAGGACAATCAGGATTTCGGCACCCTCAAGGGTGTGGCCCCCAACTACGAAAAGGTGGTGGGTATTGACACTACCGTCCGGGAAGGCGTATACCGGTTGAAAGACGGCGAAAAAGACTTTGCCATACTCGGCCTGGGCATGCGGGACAAACTCAACGTCAACGTTGGCGACCCTTTCACAGAGCTGGGCGTATACATGCCCCGGAGAAGCCAAAGCCGGGGAATGTTCAGCCGGCAGCTTCAGCCCTTCCGCCGCCGGTATATTTATCCGGGCGGCACCTTTGTCATTCAGCACGAATTTAATAACGAATACGTGCTTGCCCCCATCAGCTTTGCGCGTGGCCTGCTGGAAGCAGATGCTGATGAGGTGAGCGCTATTGAAATCCGACTGCAGGAAGGCGTGGATTCCAGAGATGCGGTTGCCCAAATCGGTACTTTGCTTGGCGAAGACTATGAGGTCAAAGACCGTTTTGAGCAGGAGGCGGCTTTCCTAAAGCTTATGCAGATAGAGAAGTGGCTCAGCTACGCCATTGCCAGCCTGATGTTGCTTCTGGTTTCCTTCAATATGATCGGGGCGCTGTGGATGATTGTGCTGGAAAAGCAGCCGGATATTGCTATTCTCCGATCTATGGGGGCACTAAAAACGACCATACGCGATATTTTTCTGGCGGAAGGTGTACTGCTCAGCCTACTGGGCCTCGGCATTGGCATAGTGCTCGCGCTGGGGCTTTACGCTGCACAAAAGTACATCGGGCTCATCACCGTGCCTGGCAATTTTATTGTAGAAGCCTATCCCATCAGCTTGCGTTTCATGGATTTTGTAACGGTGGCCGTAACCGTGGTGACGATAGGGCTGCTCGCTGCGCTCCCCCCGGCACTACGTGCCATGCGAGTTTCAGCCCTGATCCGGGAAGAATAAGCTGTCTTTCTGCAAGCCTTTTGTCCAAATCAGGTTTTCCAGCCAACCAGAGTACCAGAATTTTGTCTTATGTTCGTTTCGGATTAAATTGAAACAACGAACCCATGAGGCAACTGTTACTACCCTTCGCCCTCCTCCTCTTTGGAGCACAATTCATTTCAGCACAAACCACTTACCACCGGGTACGCGTCGATTTGTCCCGCCACAGTATTCAGGAAGTGGGCGCACTCGGGCTGGAGACTGATCATGGCATTGTCCGCCCGGGCGCATTCCTCGTAAATGACTTTTCGGAAAGGGAAGTACAACTCCTGGAAGCCGCAGGCATTCCCTACCAAATTGCCATTGAAGATGTAGGCACCTATTATCAGCAGCAGCCTCAGCAAACCGGGTTTCGCAATGGCGATTGCACCACTGATGACCCCTTCGCAGATATCCCTACGCCCGAAAACTACGTGGACGGTACGATGGGCGGCTACTTTACCTACGATGAGATGCTAACCGAACTGGAGCGTATGCATGATCTCTTCCCCGAGCTCATCACACCTGTCACACCAATTGATACATTCACGACCTTTGAAGGGCGCCCCATCTACTGGCTCCGCATCTCCGATAATGCAGCTACAGACGAGCCTGCCGAGCCCAAGGTGCTTTACACCGCCCTCCATCATGCGCGGGAACCCAACAGCCTTTCTCAGCTGATTTTTTACATGTGGCACCTCCTGGAAAATTATCACTCCGACCCTCAGGTGCAGTTTCTGCTCAACAACACCGCCATGTACTTCATCCCCTGCCTCAACCCGGATGGCTACGTGTATAATGAACAAATTATGCCACAGGGAGGCGGGCTTTGGCGTAAAAACCGCCGCCCCTTTGGTGGCAATGTGTTCGGAGTTGACCTCAACCGAAACTATGGCTTCGAGTGGGGTTTTGACAACAGCGGCTCCTCTCCTGACCCTAACAGTCAGGTCTTTAGGGGGGATGCACCTTTCTCCGAACCCGAAACACAAGCGGCAAAAGCCTTCTGTGAGCTGCATAACTTCAAAATTATACTGAACTACCACACCTTTGGCAACCTCCTTATCCACCCCTGGGGCTACAACGATGTGCCCACCAGCGAGGATGCCCTTTTCAAAGGCATGGGCAATGTGATGAACCGCTTCAACGACTTCAGGCTGGGCACCGGTACTGAAACCGTGGGCTACGTGGTCAACGGGGGCAGCGACGACTGGATGTACGGCGAAATGGAAACTAAGGATAAGGCCTATTCCTACACCCCGGAAGTCGGCCCCGGCACCTTCGGTTTTTGGCCCCCTGCCTCAGCCATAGACCGGTTGAATAAGGGCGTGCTTTGGCAAAACCTGGCCATGGCAAACCTCGTCCATTATTACCTTGAAGTCCGGGATGAAACGCCGGAAACCCTTAGTGAACTACAGGGTACCATCCCCCTGGAAATACAGCGGTTTGGGCTGGAGGATGGCAGCGCCACGTTAAGCGTTACCGCCGGTAGCTCAAATGTAGTAGTGGCTTCGGCCCCGCAGGTGCTTGCCCTTGATCTGTTGGAAAGCACGGGCTACTCCTTCGACTATATGGTGATGCCGGGATCAGCCATTATTGAAGAGGTGCGCTTCGCTATTGCATTGGATTATGGCGGATACGTTTACCGCGACACCCTGGAAAAAACCTACCTCAATGGCGCAACCAATACAGTCTTCGCAGACCCTATGGACAGCCCGTCTAACTGGACAACCAGTGGCTCCTGGGCGCTGACCACAGAGGCTTTTGTCTCCGCCCCCAATTCCTTCACCGACAGCCCTTTCAGCAATTACCCTGCCGGAACAACCAACCTGCTGACGCTGAATGAAAACCTGGCCCTGAATGAAGAAGCCGGCAAAGCCTTCCTGCGCTTTCAGGCCCGATGGGCAACCGAAGAAGACTACGACTACGCTCAGGTGCAGCTTTCCACTGATGCCGGCAATAGCTGGACCCCACTCTGCGGCCGCTATACCGTGACCGGCAACGGAGGCTTTCAACCAGCAGAGCCGCTCTATCAGGGCATTCAAAATGAGTGGGTACAGGAAGAAATTGACCTGACCGAATACCTTGGCGAGTCGGTCTCCATCCGTTTTCTGATGGCATCTGACAACTTCATACAGCTCGATGGCTTTTATGTGGATGACCTGGAAGTGGTTACGCTGGACTCCATCATGGTCAATGCCACAGACTTCCAACCCATAGCAGCTGCGTTGCGCGCCTTTCCCAACCCGGTGCAGGAAGAGCTGACGGTGCAAGTGGAGGGCTTGTCAGAAGTCCGAAGCTCACAGCTGGTACTCCGTAATGCCCTTGGGCAAACCGTATACCGCAGAGCACTCCCTCCTGCGCAAAAGCAGACGCTTGCTTTGGACATGAAGCCTTACGAAACCGGGCTCTATATCCTTTCATTAGAGTCTGGAAACACCGTACTTCAAAGACAGAAAGTCATTAAATAACCGGTGAGGGTAAAAACCACGATTCACGGAACAACCCCTACACCCCAAGATACTTTTTCCTTACGCCTCTTCTACTTTTGCAGCAGACGTTTTACATGCTGTTCTGCCGGACCATAGAGCCTGATTTTTCAGAAAAATAAACCGGCAGGCCACAGGAAAACCTGAAAGCTAAAAGTAAAAGAGTGATGAGCAATAATGCAACAGGTCAATTAGAGTCTCTGCTGGCGCGTCGGGCCCTTCTATGCTTCTTTTGGTTACTCAACCTACTGCCCTTGCAGGCACAGGAGGTCTTGCACTTTGAGGCTGGAGAGAATGCCAGGCTACCCGAAGCCCGGGTGTGGCTGCCAGATGGCTTTGAGGAAAACCCAGGCCCTTACCCGGTGATGGTTGTGCTAAACAGCAACCGTTACGCAGCGCTCACTTACCATTTAGCAACAGAGCTGGCGCGTTCGGGGCAGGGGTTGCCATTGGTCGTAATAGGACTCGATGTGCCAGATAACAACTACTGGAGCGTTAGTGCGTGGCCTTACCGTGCAGGGCAGGGTCCTCAACAAGCCATGGGTGATACGACTCTAAGCTTTCTGGAACACCGCCTTTTCCCGGTTTTGGAACAGCAATACGGCCCCCGGCTTGCGCCCTACCGCATCCTGGCTGGCCACGGAGATGCCGGATACTTCACCCTCTCAGCGATGATGCTGCGCCCCCATCTCTTTGATGCCTACCTGGCTGCGGCACCGACGATCCACCGGTTGGTTAATCCGGAGCGGGCTTACCGTACTTTTCTGGTAGGGGAGACGGATTTTGATGGCTTTCTGTACCTGACTAACGGCTTTGGCGATCAGCCCGACATGATGGAGACCCTCAAGCTGGCTCGCTTACTCAAAGCCCATTCTATTGAACGCCCTATGGCCTATCATACTGAAATGATTGAGGAAGAGACCAATGCCGGTATTATGCAACGTACGCTTTACCAAGGTCTTCAAACCTTATTCGGGGACCTGAGCCTGCCCACCATGCTCCCCAACGGAGGCCCTGAGGCCTGGTGGGAGCGCAAGCAGGAACTCATCAGAAAATACGGTTACGACCCCCTTCAACTAACCATTTCCCCAAGATCAATAGCTCAGGAGATCGCTCCGCTAAAAAAGCAAACAGCGGCAGTCATCACCGCCACTTTGCAGTTGCTGCAGTCTGACACCACCGGCCGCTTCTACCATCACGCCACCGAGGTTTATAATGTCTGCGCAGCCTGGCAAAGCACAGGGCATGCGGATGCTGCCTCCGCCCTTGCTCAGGCAGCCCTTACTTATTATCCGGAAAGCCAGGTATTACAATCCGTAGCCCGCAATCAGAAACCGGACAGCCTGCCGCCTGCTGCCAACGCTTACGGCAAAAGCCAAGATCTGGAACGGGGCCTTGCTATCTACTTGAGCTTTGATACACCAATGCGCCACCCCGCCATACGGTCTGATAACGGCGCTCTTACAGTGGCCGGGATTAAGGAGGAAGCTCTTCAGTTTGACGGGCAGGAGCACTATCTGGAACTGGGCTTGCCCGCGCTCGACAAGCACCAGGGCTCCGTAAGCTTTTCGGCATGGATTAAGGTCGATGAGCTGCGCCGTTTTGACCGGCTCCTGGGCAAATCCATGGATGGAATCAATAAGCCCGTCTGGCAGTTTGGCCTCGGCCCGTTGGGCGATCTGCAGTGGGGTTTCTCTACTTACACCAATGGCTGGAAAGACTATTGGATCAATCATGCTCTGCCGGAAGACGAGTGGGTACATCTGGTTGCGGTAGCCGACCAGAGCCTGGGGCAATGCACCTACTATGTCAATGGCGAGCAGGTAGGACAGGTGGAGGACCTTTGGCCTTTTCCTGCCTCACAGCAACCTGTACTGCTGGGATGTAATTTTGCTCGCCGCAATTTTTTCAAAGGAGCAATGGATGAGGTGCGGCTATACTACCGGGCGCTATCGCCCGCTGAAGCTCAGGCGCTGGCCTCAATCAAAGACTAAACGAAACGTATGTTTTCCCTTGATGGTGTTCCCATCCGGCTCAATAGCAGTAAAGGCAAGGGTATGCACGCCTGGCTTGAGCTGATCCGGGAGGGGAGCTTTCCAGAGATGGGCACAATCCCTGGCTTTCATCCAATGCGAATATTCTTCCGGATATTGCTTCAGCATGTGCAAAACGAGTGGGTCTTTTTCCACCGTTCGCTTCATAGGTACCGACGCCCCATCATCAATCTGGCAGGTCACTACCGCTTCATAGCTGGCGGCATAAATATTGGCAACCACCTCCTGCCCATCCGTACAGGCCGCAAGTGGACCTGAAATGGGTGCCCGTACCCCTACCTGCTCATGCGCAGGCTGACCGGCCGCCTGAAAGCGATAGGTGTAAGCCACCCCATCGAAATCGAAAACCCAGAACCCATTGGGTGTCCCATCCATGCCTAAGCGAACGGGCAGCCCTGTCCAGTCTCGGGGCCCTTTCCACCAGGCCCCGCAGGCCGCCCCGCAGACCAGATGCTTAAAGGCTCCATTGCCCGACCAGCCGCCTTCGCGCAAGTCAACGTGCTCTACAAAATGGGTATGAGCAGCCAGCGCCAGCACTTGCTCGCGGTGGCCCAGAATGTCAAACAGATCGTCCCGGTTTTGAATATTGCGGTAGGTATCGGCGGGCAGGATATCGGTATAGATAGGAATATGCATGAGCAGCACCACCAGCTTATCCTCAGGAACTGTCTCCAAGTCATTGCGGAGCCATCGGAGTTGTTGCTGCGAGAGGTAACCCTGGGTAATACCGAAGGTGTCGTATTCGGTATCCCAGCCCGTGTAGCCGATATCATCGAGCACCACAAAGTGTACCTGTCCGTAGTCGAAGGCATAGTAGGTCGGCACAAAGTAACGCTGAAAGGTCTCCCGGCTGAATGCCGGGTCTGAAGCCCGCAGGTTGATATCGTGGTTACCGCAGACCGTGTAGTAAGGCTTTCCAATCCCGGCAAGTGCTTCCCTAATCTCCGGATAGAGAGCAAGCCCGTCCCAGGCAATGTCCCCCAGCGGCACAAAAAAGTCCATGGGCTGATGGAGGAGGTGCTGTACCATAAGCTGCCGGAAAAATCCTACTTCCTCCTCCGTCTTAGGCTGAATATCGCCAAAAAAGACCGCCCGGAACTGCTCCTGCCGCCGGCCCGGCAGCAATTCAAAATCAACGGTTTCGGGCAGGGGCGCAGGCTCAAAGCCCTCGTATTCCAGCTCGGCATTATTGGGGCTGCCCTCTGGCCGGATAAAATGGAAAAACTGTGGCTGATTGTGGGCATTGAGCGGCAGCTCGTACCCGGCGGGCTTGGTGATAAAAATGACACCTTCCGCTTTTGGCCTTGGCAGGGTGTAACGCCCGTCCGCATCCGTTTGCACGACCATCTTACCGTCGGAAACGCTTACGTTGGCGATGCCTTTTTGAAGATCGTTTTGCTGTACATATACCCTGCCTGTTATGGTCGCTTGCTCCATATTCTGATGTTTCGGTATTGATCAGGGCAACGCAAAGATGAGTATTAAGTTGAAACTTCTGCCTTGTGAGGAAATTAAGTAACAGTTAACTTTTGCTTAAAATACCTTCTCGCCTCCCTATCCACTCACCTGTCCGAACCCACGTGCCATTAGCGTGGCACAAAGCGGGATGAAGAGCAGCAACAACAATTCCAGGCGGATCAGGAGCCGGATGCGTACCGGAATCTCCACCCAGTCTGTTTCCTGTCCCTTCCGGTTTTTGAAGAAAAATACAGTTGGAAAGATCGACAAAAGCCCTAAGGCAGTGAAGAGCCCCAGCTTTAAATGAAAAAGCCAGTTGGATGTGTAGTACTCCGCAGGCTTGCCTACCCCAAACCATAGCAGCAGACCGACGCCCACAATAGCCAGGGCACTTAATCCGTATACACCATCCAGTACAAATAGCTGCTGTACCGTGCGGCGCTGCAGGCGCGGCCGGATGAGCCAGGCTTCTCCGGCAATCGCAAAGGACATGGTCAGAATGCTGATAAAGTGAAAATAGCGGGCAAAGGCTTCAGCTATCATGGCAATGATTTTGGCAATAGGAATGAAACACGATTCCTCTCGAAGTGTTAACTGATTTTGTAATTTCCCTTCTAAAACCGGAATATGCCAGCACGCATTTTATCCATCCCCTTTGTACTCGGGGCCATTCTGTTTTTGTTCCTGGCCTGGGAAGCCCATTCCAGCTACAGTATTTACGTCGTGCCCTTTGTGATTGCGCTGGCTTTTATCTACATCCTGAGCCCACAGATCAACTGGTGGTGGTGGACCCGCCGGCCACCGGATATGCCCCCCAAGCTGCGTGGGTTGCTGGAACGCCATCTGCCCTATTATCAACACCTGGCTGATCCTGAAAAGCTGCGCTTCCGCCGCCGGGTACGCCTGTACATGGAAGCCAATGACTTTATGGCGAAAGGGATGGAAGACGTAACGGAAGACCTCAAAGCCGTCGCTGCCATTTGTGCCGTTCAACTCACCTTCGGGCGCAAAGACTTTTTGTTGCCCAAATTTGAGCACCTCATCTTTTTCCCGCAGCCTTTCCCCTCTCCGCAATACCCCAAAAACTACCACGCTTCCGAAATCTACGAAGAAGACGGTGCCATACTCTTCTCCGCTGAGCAGCTGATGAAAGGCTTTCTGGAGCCCCACAATTTTTATAACATCGGGCTGCACGAGTACGCCAAAGTCTTCGAGCGCTCCTACCCGGAGCTCGGCTTTCCGCCTCTGACCGAAGACCACTGGCTCGAGCTACAGCAAATCAGCGGCTTTAGCCAAGCCTGGATACAGCAATGGATCAACCTAGACCCCATTCCGCTCCGCCCGGTAAGCATAGTCCACTTCTTTACCTGGCCTGCCGCTTTTCAGGCACAGTTGCCGGAGCTTTATGCAGCTTATGCCCGGTTGTTTAATCAGTCGCCGGGGAAGGCAGGCACGCCGGTGCTGGGGGAGTTGGTGTGAAGGATGGGGGGCTGTACCTCTTTTGTCCAGGTAGATCCGGTGCAGTAGTATGCAGCGCGCACAATGGATTGGTGCAAGTGATGAAGCGTTAATGTGAACGGGTAAAATCAGGTCTTTGAGTAGGTGGAGGTAGCACAAGGGCAATAAACGCCCTTTTGCTACAAACAAGGGCGAAAAAAACCTATATTTGCCCTTGTTTTTAAAACGGGTGTAAAAAACGCCCTCGTTATAAAATACATGGATATGGCATATAGCCCTGACCTACCGTACAACGAACTGCCGCTCTTACCGCCCAAAGCGGAAATAGAAACTACAGTCATTCTCAAAAAAACCATTACTGCCAGCCGTGCTCTTTCAGAGCTGAAAGGTGCCATCACTAAGTTACCCAACACTACGCTTTTTATAGATACCATTCAATTGCAAGAGGCGCAGGCCAGCTCGGCTATAGAAAACATCATCACCACCCATGACGAGTTATTCAAGCAATCCATAGCCGATAAAAAAACAGACAATCCGGCTATAAAAGAAGTATTGCATTACAAAAATGCCTTGTGGTATGGGCTGGAAGTAATGAAACGAAAGCCCCTGCTCACCACCAACTTGTTTATCAAGCTGGTGCAGGTGATCAAAGAAAACAATGCCGGCATTCGCAATGCACCCGGCACCCAGCTGAAAAATCCGGCTAACGGCATGGTGGTTTACACCCCACCAGAAGGCGTAGAGGTGATCCGGCAAAAACTTAAAAACCTGGAAGATTTTATTCATGCCGAAGATGAGATAGACCCGTTGGTAAAAATGTCTATCATCCATTATCAGTTTGAAGCTATTCACCCGTTTTTTGACGGCAATGGCCGGGTGGGAAGAATTATTCTTTTGCTCTACTTGAAATTAACCGGCTTGCTGGATTTACCGGCCCTGTTCCTCAGTGGTTATATCATGGAAAACAAAGCGGCCTATTATGAAAAGCTTCGAGCGGTAACCGAACAAAGCGAATGGCAGGGCTGGATTCTCTACATGCTTGACATGGTAGAAACCACTGCAAAAAAAGACCGCCAACGTATTGCGCAGATTGAAACGCTAATGAGTGAAATGGGTGCTGAAATACACGCCAAACTTCCTAAAGTGTACTCCAAAGACCTAATGGAAGTACTGTTTAGGTTACCCTATACCAAGAGACAATTTTTGGAAAAAGCGGGTTTGGGGAATTTAAAAACGGCAGGTAACTATTTAAAAGAACTAGAAAAAGCGGGATTTCTAAAGAGCGAACAAGTAGGTAAAGAGAAATTGTATTTGAACTATCAGTTATTGGAAATACTTAAAAGATGATGCAGGGTATTTAGGATAAATGATTTCAAAAGGGAGTATCCAATTGCCAAGCATACAAGCATGTTAGCTGGTCGCTATGGCAACTACTCAAACTAAACCCGGTCAATGAGTTTGCCTATTTTGACCCTGAAGAGATTTAATGAACGTGTCTCTTTATTTGCGTTGCAGAGCACGCAAAAGATGGTATTAAGATTCGATATCGACCGTTGTAAAAAACCTTAGTATTTGCCCACGTATCAGAGCCGACGAACCACCACTACTTCGTCCGCACTCATTTCCAGCTTCAACAATGCGCTATCCTGAGCCACCCCATCCACCTGACAGCCGTTGAGAAACGGCGTTTGCACAACCAGTGGCTTTCCAAATTTGCTCTCTATTTCGATGCGCTCCACTTGCCCGTTTTTCACCTGGCCGGCGATGACGAAGCCGCCTGCTGTGTGCAAGCCTTCAAACTCAAAATCCCGCCACCTCACCGGCAGGTACGGGAGGATATGCAGGACGGAATCCCGCTGCTGGAAAAACAGGTTATGCAGGGCATCAAGCACCCCAAAGCCGCCGTCCAGCTGCATGACTTCATTATGGGGTGCCATGAATTCCACATTATTCCAGTCCATTGGCTTAGAGGCATCGGGGCGTATGTCAGGCCCAATACCGGGTTTGATCAGGGAAAGGCCTTTGTAATTGGCATCGTGCAGGGTGCCCCGCCCCAGGTTAGTATAGTTTTCCTCCCAATAGTGCAACCAGGAGATCGCGCCATCCGGATTGCCCAAACGGGCGTGGAGGGCAGCCGCCCAGGGCACACACCAGCCCGACCATCTGCCCGCGCCTTCCGCTATCCACTGATTGATGGAATGACGGACGATAGCGGCATGCTTTTCATCAAAAGGATCAAAGGACTGAAAGGGATATATGCCTGCCAGGTGAGAATGGTGGCGGTGGCTCTCCACCAAGTCCATGCCCTCCCAGAGGGCAATACGCTGGTTGACATATTCCGGGTGTTCCTGACTTCCCGGCCCTTCAATGATAGCGTAATCGGGGAGCTTTTCCAGAACCTCCGTCCAGCGCTCATCCATCGGCTGATTGAGAAGGGCACTTGCTTCAATCAGGTTCTTTGCCGTCATCTTGTAGGCTGCCAGCTGAAAGGAAGCATTCCGCCCCCACGCATCAGGCCTCGCGCCCTTAAATTCCGGGCTTACGGAAACGGGGAGGCTCAGGGTGCCATCTGTCGTTTTTTCTGTCATCGCGTAGTAGCCTTCGAAGGTGCCCTGCATGAGAGGGAAGGCGACTTCCGCCAGTAGTTGCTCGTCCAGGGTGTGCTGATACTGCAGCCACGCCAGCTGCGCCATCCAGGCCGCACAGGCCTGATCGATCATACCGGTCCAAAAGTTGCCCACCACGTGTCCGCGGTTGTCTACGGCGTGGGGCATAAGCAGGGCTTTGTCATTTTCGTAAAAGTAGCGCCCGGCGGCTTCCAGCGTAGGCATCCAGTCCTCCAGCATGGCCCAAAGTGGATCGAGATGTTCGTATTTACCGGATACCAGGACGGGCCAGTAGATCATCTCAATATTGATGTTGAAGTGGTAATCGTTGCTCCACGGAGGGATGCGCTGTGTTTCCATAAAGGGGCCCTGCAAGGTGGCCGCTACGCCATGCGGCGGGTGTACACACCCCATTTTGTAGAGACCATAATCATAGGCTTCCTGAAGCTTCGGATCCGGAATGGTTACCTTTGGAAGATCTTTGGAAAAGTTGGTCCACCAGGCAGTGGATTGTTTATCCAGCGCTTTCAGGTCGACCGACCGAAAGGAGGCGATCAGCGCAGGCTCCGGCTGTTCGCCCAGTACGGTCTGAAGCACCAGATGGTCTTTGTTTTTCTGATAGGCCACCGAAAGCGGAGCGTCCGCCGGCAGGGACTGCGTAAAACCGGCTACGGATTGGGCAGCATCGGAAAACCGGGTGGGAGGTGCTACGCCAATTTCAGCCAGTTCTTTCCGGACCTTTGGGTGGTCATAGCTCGCGACCAGCTTGATCTCCACCTTCGCCAGCAGGGCTTCTTCCATCTTTATCCAGGCCACTTCATCGGGTACTGCCTGACCGATATCTATCGTTCTGAGCGAGCCATCGGGCAATTTGATCACCACTTCCAACTTGCCAGTCTGTAGATTTAATTCCCCCGTCTGCAGCATGAAGCTTTTGGGAAAATGTAGTTCCAGCCTACCCCCGCCCAACTGATAGGGCCGGTTGGGTAAACCCTCCTGTTTTTCATTTTTGAAAATGAGCTTCAGGGAATCCTGCTGCCCGGCTTCCAACAATCGCTTCACAGTCTTAAAGTTGGTGGTGGCGCCAAACGGCCGGCCTCCCCTGTGGTCCCAGAATCCAGCCCGGCTTACCGTCACATTCAGCTGATTGTCCTGCCCCCAGACCATGAGCCCCTGAATACCGTTGCCGATCAGAATCCCAGTGTGCGTCCTCGGGAGAGGAAAAGTCCAGGTGAGGGTTTTATCGGCTGCCAGGGACGCACATGGCGTCCATCCGAACCATAAAAGGACTAGGAAAAGGGAAATCTGCGAGGTCTTCATCGGAAAAAATTAAGGCCAACAAACGTTGCTCACTCTATGGTAGCCTGAAAGATAAGGATGTAACGACATACTACGTAGCTGATTTGAGAGCAGACCGGCCATCTGATGCAAAACGCAACGCGAACGCAACTTTCGGAAATGGATGCTATTGCTACTTTATTAGAGTTTATTAACGCAAATTTTGTATGTCTCTGAATGGTCTTTTTCACCAGCTCTGCATCTCGTCCTCACCTTCGTAGCTTAGGCTACGAGGTTCCGGGCGTTCTTTGATCTGGCAAAAAATACTCATCCATACCCTGTACAAAACTTACCTTAATAAACTCTATTGTTAAAATGGTTTGCTTCGGTTGTGCAAATTCAAAATCCAAGCTTTGTATTTTTAAAAACTATTTTATGCAAATTCAAAATTTATAGCTTGTATTTTCAAAATTCATTATCTTGTCACTATGAGTATAATCAACCGGCAGATGACCACTGCTATTCGCAGACAGGTAGAGAAATATCCCATTCTTGCAGTGACTGGGCCAAGACAATCCGGGAAAACCACACTGCTCAAACATTTATTCCCGGAATACCAGTATGTAAGTCTGGAAAACACAGACCTCCGGAGCTTTGCCACAGAGGACCCGGTGGGGTTTCTCACAACTTATGACGGGCAGACCATATTTGATGAAGTTCAACGCGCGCCAGAGTTGTTTCCTTATCTCCAGACCAAAGTGGACAAGCAGAGCATCATGGGGCAGTACATCCTCTCGGGTTCTCAGAACTTTCACCTACTGGAGCGCATAACCCAAAGTTTGGCTGGCAGAGTAGCCCTATTCAAGTTGCTGCCGTTCGATATTCAGGAGTTAAAGTCTTCGGATCTACTGGCTGAGAATTGGGAGACTATGCTATTCAGAGGATTCTACCCGGCGATTTACGACCGGGGGATAGAGCCTCCTGTATTTTACGCTAATTACCTTCAAACCCATATTGATCGGGATGTATCACAGCTTACCAAAGTGCAGGACTTACGGCGTTTCCGCAATTTTGTCAGTCTTTGTGCAGCTCGTACCGGTCAGTTGCTAAATATAAGTGCGCTGGCGAATGCGGCTGGGATATCTCAGCCTACCGCCAAGTCCTGGCTTACTATACTGGAGCGCAGCTTCATTATTTTTCTGCTTCCGCCTTATTTCGAAAACTTCAGTAAGCGGGTTGTCAAATCACCTAAACTTTACTTTTTTGATCCAGGCCTGGCCGCTTTCCTGTTAGGGCTCAGAACACTGGAGGACCTGACTGACCGCACCCTTGCCGGCGCATTATTCGAAACACTTATCATTTCGAATATCATCAAGCAAAATCACCATACTTATCGACTCAGGGAGTACTGGTTTTGGCGGGATGCCGCCGGGCACGAAATTGACCTCCTCACCCAGCGTGGAGGCAGCTTCGATATTTTTGAAGTGAAAGCGGCCCGCACACTCAAACCCAGGCTATTCAAAGGCTTGCAGGACTTCGTCAAAATCGCCGAAGGGCGTGTGCAATCTCAAACGCTGATATACGGCGGAGCAGACACACAGCACAGAACAGAGGTGAAGGTCTTACCCTGGAACCACTAATCCCGCTCAAATAACCCATCAAACCGTAAGCCACTATTGCCCTGCCCCCGGCCATTCTGCTTGCGGAAACCACTCCAAAGGGCGGTCCGGCCGTTGTGCCAACGGGCTCGCTGCCAGGTCCGGGATACCCGAATACCTGACTTAGGCACCTCTTCTTCCGGAATGAAAAAGGGCTGATAAGCTGATTTATCCAGACCATACCGCAGCAGGCTCGTGCGGGGGCGGATCCGCTCAATGGGCAGTCCGGGATACACCCGGGGCATCGCCGCCCGCTGTAACCGGATGGCCCCGCCACCATCCGGTACAGGTGTTGCTTTAAAAGGAATCCAATGCTCCGGCACATCCGTTGCCAACCGGTAACGGACCAGGGCTTCATTTTCAAGGGGTGGAGCGGGTGGGGCTCCTCCGGTGACTTCCTCCGACAGGGCGCGCAAATAGGTGGCGGTATTCAGGGCGGCAGCATTGCCTTCCCGCCGGCCATCAATGCCATCTGGAAGATAATACTCAATACCCCAAACCATATTCGCCATTTCGTCGCGGGCCAGGTAGACTTCTTCCTGTGCCGGGCTTTCCTTCAGATCGACCACGCCGGGCGGCAGCAACAGGTATTTATCGTAAGCACTCTGCGGGTCAGGAATGCCAGTGAGCCCAAAGAAGTTCCAATGGTTGCTGCCGGAACTATCCCGATAGTGATTGGCCTCGGACCACTGCCCAAAGACATCACGGATTTCCACCCCTTCCACCTCAAGCAGCCCTCCGCCGGGAACACGCAGCGGCAGCAAAAACCAATCATTGCTGTACATGAGCCCAAACTCCATAAGCGCCAGCCGCCCGGACTGCGTGGCACCAGCTTCCATAGCCAGTAGGTTGACCTTACCATCTTCCATCTCCCACCATCGGGCAGCAGGCATACCGGGGTAGTCCACTTCTGTGGGGATCAAATGCCGGACCTGAGGCGCTTGCACATCGTCCCGGCTGCCCCGTCCGGATTCAGCAACCTCAAAGCTGTACCAGTCGAGGCGCCCTTCGTAGTACTCCTCGGCTCCCAATTGCATGGGGGCACCGTTTTTGCCGTTGAGATGGGCCTGAAAACGATACTCCATACGTTCAGGCCGCCAGGCATCTTTTGTTTCATCAACCGGCTGATTGTATTGACGGTCAAACCAGTCGGCCCATTGCCCACCTACTGTATCCGCTTGAGGATTAGGGCCAGGCAGAAAGTCCGTAAGGGATTGCCCCCCGCGCAGTTTTTTGTACAACGCCCCTCCATCGAGAGCACCGGTCTGCACCGCTGCGTGTACCCAGGTTTGAAGGCTCCTGTTGCTAAGTTCATGTGCATTTTGCATACGGTCTTCCGTAGTCGCTGCAGCGGGGATCTGAAATTGCAGCTCTGGCCTGGCTTTCAAAGTTTGCACCACTCCACCTGCGGCATCACCCAACGCACGGTGTAGCATTCGCTCCAGTTGCCGCCCCATCTCAATGCGAAGGGGGATACCGGGCTCTACCGCCACACGTTCCACTTCCGCTTCCATCGGCTGATGATTGGTATAATCCACAGGGTGGTTGCCATCGGCCGATAACTGTCGGAAAGGGTACTGCTGCCATTTCACGCGGACCTCCGCCGGGGAACCATTGTCCGTTCCTTCGAATTCGCCGGTTTGCCACTGCCGGCAAAGCATCCAATAGGGGTCATAAAGCTGATTGCCCAGATTCTCGTCAAACCGCTCGCTGCGCGCACGGATCTCCAACCGGTTCCAAAGTATTGAGTCTGCCATAATTTGTTCTGTTATTCAATGGTGTTGCCCAGGTCCAGTCCTGCTAAATCGTCATCCGTAACTTCTGTAGGTGGTGCCTCTACGATACGTTGTTCCCCCGGAGGCGCACCAAACAGTAAGCCGCCGTACGCCCGTTCGCCCGCTTCTTCCGTGATGGACACTTCTCCTAAAACCAGCGGTAAAAACTGATCAAGAAAGCTGTTCTTGAGAATATCCGGGTCCACCCCGCGGAGCTTAGCCAGGTGCAGATTATCGAGAACCGTATTTTGCAAAACGGGCCAGTCCCATGCGGCGCCGCGCCGGGGTGTCATCGCCAACAGTACAGCATTGGGCGGCTCGGTATCGGGCTGATCGTATTGCAGGGCAATGCCTGCGTTCACTTCCGGATCGGGTATCAGCTCCTGCCAGTCATCAATTAGAAGTCCGGAAAAAGTACCGTTGCTGAAGGAAAAGTCCTCCTGAAGCTCAAGTGTCATCGCCATCGTATCGCCGTGGGGAATAAAACTGCCATATTCCTGCCCTACCCATGGCCCGGGCTTGCCTTCCCGCAACGGCAATTGCAGCAGTGACATCCCGTCGCCTTCTTTTGTCCCACCGAAGAGCCCCGTCAGCATCTGGCAACGGAAGTACAAGTCCATTTTAGAGCGCAAGGGGGCTTGTGTCTGAAGCCAGCGCTCAATGGCAAAATCATCAGCAGAGCTCTTCAGTTCAGGGTCGGTCATGGACTGTTGCAGCTGAGCAGCTGCCGGAAGCCGAAAATCAGGGTATATCCGGTAAAACCGGCCAAACAGCAGCTCCGTAAGGGTTTCCAAAAGCGCAACTTCCCCGGCAGTATCCTGACCGGGCGGTGGCTGCCTGAGCATTGCCGAGAGCAGCTGCGTACTTCCCTCCTGCCAGGTATCTATTGCCTGTGCCATACGCTTTCGGGCATCCTCAAGTATATTGCGGCAACGCCGGATTTCCTGTTCCAGCGTAAGCTTGTCCAAACGGTCAATCGCCGGTGGAACCGCTTTCACCCAGCCCAGTCCTGCATAGAAAAAAGTATCTTCCCGGATAGACCGAAGGCGTTGCTCCAGTTGCGGATGCGTACCGTTGCCGGAAATGCTGTTCGCCAGCTCCTGTGCCGTATCCAGTGCATTGGCCAAAGTGGTGTCCATGTCTTCCCACTCCAATGCCACATTCCGCAATTGCCGGCGCAGGAACTCCGGTTCCCAAAATTGCCCGGCAGCTTCCACCGACTCGTCGTTGGCCCTCAGAAAATCCTCAGGGCGCAGGCTGCGGGTTTCCATTAACAGCTTGCCAAGACCGGCGGCAAGAGGCTCTACGGCAAAAAGGGTGTAATCTGATGGATCAAACCCTGTGCGGTCTTGTTCCAGAATCTGAATTCTGGAAGTCAGAGGCAGGCTCCGTTGCCGGCGTACCACCCGCTCGATACGGTACTGAAGCTCACTCGTATCCGGATTTTCGCGCTGCAGGTGCATCATATACACCAGGTCTATTGGTTCAATCGTAATGTTCCGCAGAGGCATAGTCATTGCTTCAAAGACCGGATTGCCATCACTATCCACCCCGCTTTGCCAACGCACCCGCACCTTTATGAAGCTGAGGTCAGGCAACTGATCTTTTAACCAGCGGTTGAGCTTTGGGCTGACTACCGCCCGGGGCGAAAGGGGCCCGCCCCCAGTCACAAACGGGCGGTCCTGCAGCAGTACGCCCGTACGAAAAGTCAGGGGCACGCTGCTCTTAGGCTGGTCTACAATTTCCGGACGAGTAGGCTGTTCCCCGTCGGTCATAGCATCAAGAGCAGCTTTGGCACGGTCTGCCTGCCCGTCCACCAGTTGATAGACTCCTTCCGCAGCGAGCAGGTCTTTCACACTGTCAAGTTGCTCTGCCAACCCGGTTACGATGGGCTCCAGGTCAGCCACTACAGCCGCGCTAACTACTGATCGCCAACCTTCTGTTTCATCTTCGACGAGGGCCACAGCATCGATCACCCGTTGCGAGAAGTCTTCCTCTGTATCCGGGGCACTGCCCTGATTTTCTCCAATGACCGGGATCACTTCAAAGCGGTACTTTTCGCGCAGGTCCTGTATGAATGGCGCAAGTGTAGGTACTCCACCGTTCCGGAATTCCTGCATGGCGCGCTCCAGCCGGTAGCCCAGCAAAGCGGATAAGTCCTGCCCGTTGCGAACGCCTTCCAGCAGGAAAAGGGCATTTCTCATCCGCCCGGAGCTCAGCCCCACGGCAAAGAGGTTATCCCCGGTACCACTTGAGCGGTTGTTCTGATAACCGCTGCGCAAGACGGCCGCTGCGGTGGCATGGCGCAGGGAAGGCGCAGGAATGTACTCTGGTTGCACGGCCCGTTGTTCCGGCTTCAGGTGCTCCAGGTAGCCCCAGGCCCCGATGTAAATACCTTCGGCGTTTTCCTGCCGTATTTCCTGGAGCCTGAATGCGGCATAACTGCTCAGCCAGGCATCGAGGCGATACGTACAGCAGTCAAGGTGCTCCTGTACCATACGCCTCAGGTAGGGCGCAGGCCAGTCTTTAATCTCATTGAGCAACGCCTGAGGAGAAGCAGCTCCCGGTTGGGAAGAAGATGGCAACTGCAACCGCCGCTTTAGTAAATGGTACAAAATAGCCCTCGGAGGCGCTGAGCCGGGAGGGGCAGTATCCGGCCCATGCTCCGCCAGCCATTGCAGGTAATTTTGGTCTGAATCGGGCAATGGTGGGATCATGCCGCCTTCCATGCCCAGGAGCGGGTCTTCATCAGTGGCTTCAATCAATCTGCCATCATCGCCGGTCTCCCATAGCAAAGGACGGGCCTGGGTTTCGAAAAGCAACTTTTCGGTATTCTCTACACCGGGCATGCCGTTGGTACTAAGCTGGGCTGAGATGCTATCTCCCTCACGGTCAGCTCTGGCATCGCCTTCCGGAATGAGAAACAGGTTGCGCAGTGCTTCATCGCCAGCCACTTCCGGGCGAAGTGCAAACCTTTGCCGGTAGGCCACACTTGTAGGATGAAGCTGAAGTACCGATAACAATTGCAATTGCGCCTGCCGGGGGCTGACCCCTCTTTCGATGTGCGCCACCTGATCCAATTGAGCGCTGTACCAACGGTGCAGCGGCCAAAGGATATGGTCCCAAAGCTGCCGCAGCAAACTGCCTTCCGGATGGGCATGATTGCTATTCAGGGCAGACCATGAGAGTGCAGGTAGAATGCCATAGGGCTGATCATCAATTTGCAATGCAGGCAGATGCCCGCGCCCGCTTACCCAACTCACAAAATGTTGCCTGAGCTGACTGCGGAGGGCAGCGCTCAGGCTCGGCTGCCAGAATTCCAAAGCCTGTCCAAGGGTTACATCAAAGAGTAACTCATGTACTTTACGGGCATCCGCAATACTGCTCAGGCCACTGTTGTCAAGGCCTGCGAAGGTATCTACAGGCAAGCCTAATGCCAGGGCTAACTGCTCCGCATCGCTGCCGGTACTACCATCTCGTACGGGCACATCAGAGTCCCGGTCTTCGGGTGCGAGGGTGGAATCCGATTCCCGGGTATTGTTCGTAGGGGTTCCTACACCTGCCAGGTCCATGCCTCCAACTTTATACCGGTGGTTTTCCAACAGGCGGCCGAGTACAGCTGTACCTGATGCGGGTGCTGCTCCGCCCTTCCAACCCAGCACCGTCAGACGGTCAATTTGGTCTTCAGCCCCCCAACTTCCGAGTGGAATTCGCAGCGCCATGCCTACTTCCACTGCCTTGGGAAAGTCTGTCATCCACTTCAAATCTTCGGGCACCTGCCGGCCTTCCGGGGTGTCTTCAAACTCATCGGGGCTACCGGGATCGAGGCCCAGCCGCAGTGCTCCATCTTCGGTTTTATCAATTGGGGCGCCTTGGTAGTGGCGATGAGCGCCGGCTTGTTCTATGCTTACCACAAAGCGGTCGGGCAGGAGGTACGTGCGTGGTGCATTTGCCCAGCTCTCCTCGGTAGTTTCAAGATCCGGCAGTTGGGGGGCCGATTGTGGGAACCCCTCTGCATCCAATCCCCCTACAGGGCGGGTTTCCCGCAAAATGTAGCGGGCGCGTATTGGTCCGTAATCCTCTGACAGGGAGCGCCAGGCTCCGGCTTGCTGATCCTGCCGGTCGGTCTGACCTGCTGCCGCCCAAAGTGCCGCCCAGTAGTCCCCGGCAGCCGAGCGCTCATCTTCTGTAAGCCGATCTTCGTGGGTATGGACGAAAATATCATCAGGGTAAATCCGAACCCAGAGTTCTACCGGAGCAGCAGCAGGGTCAGGTGCGGGGACGGGCCCATTGCCCAGGGCATCCACCATAGGTTGTGTCGCAAACCGGGTTTGTACCTTAACCGGGAACAAAGCGATAGGTATAGCGCCATTCAGAGCCGACAGGGCATTGTTCAGTTGGTCTGCATTGGTTTCAGGCATCGGTTGGGAGTTTGATCATATCGGTAGCGTGCACGGCTGCCCGAAATGGAAGTTGTAGCAATATGCCCGCCATGTGGGCGCTGTTTTTGCCCCAGGTATAGGTATGAGGCTCTCCTGATTCTGGTGGCAACGGTTCTCTGCTGAGGTCATTTATGCGCAGAAAATCATGGGGTGCTACCCCAACATGAGGCCAGGCCAGGTCATTCCACTCATGGATTGAATCGAAACTACTGCCTGCATCCTCAGCCGTAATATCAAGCCCGAAGCGGGGCTCGCCGGGGCGTTCCTGTACCACAAAGAACCAGCCGGGATCGGTATCGCTGCCCAGTGCTTCCTCAGCAGAAATGGGAAAGCCGAAGAAGGAAATTTCCGGATCGATTTTGGCTTGAAAAACAGGCATTTTGCGTTGATTAGCCGTTGTGCCAGTAGTCAACCCTCTTGGCGCCTTCACATTTTTAGCCTTCTGCATGTACACGAGGGCATTCGGAAACTTCTTCAGCAATTCACTGCGAATGACGAATACCACATTGGGATTGTCCGGATCTGGTGGCGGAATGGGGCGGTCAGCCGGGAGGTTTTGCCCGAGCGGTTGGTCCATTTTGGTCAACAGTTCGATATCGGGAGGCGGAAAAGTAGTGTCCAGATTATCAGTATCGTCCCAAAAGCTGCGGAAATAGCTGCCGCGCTGATCCGTAGGGAACTCCCGCCACAGGAGTTCCCGCGCCATCTCGTGGTTGAGCCCGACCAGGTAAGCTTCAATGAAGCGTTGATTGACCTCAAGCAGGGAGAAGGTGTCCATGGGAATGCGCTGCACATTGGGCAGCATAAGCTCAGAGGAGATTTTTGCGAGTGCCTCGTAGGTAGCCTCCCTGAATTCCGGATAGGCGAGCAAGGGGCGCGTGCGGGTATCGGCTCCAGGCACCATGGTTTCAGGGGGCACCTGGACTAATTGGCGCAGGCGCTGATTCAGTCCCTGATAGGCCTCCATAAATTTTTGGATTTGTGAGCGGACCAGCCCGGGTGTCGTCACCGCAAACCCTTCCACGGTAACCAGCTCCATTTTGCGGAAAGTATCAGCCCCCCATTGCAGGTCTTCCCAATCTTTGCTCACTGATGTATTAGCCACTGCGGTACCCGTAGAAGTCTCATCAACCTGAAGGGAAATTTCCACCATCGGGTCCTGAGCAACCTCGCCTATATCGGCGCGCCGGAGCAAAGGCCCGTTCACCCGCGCCATTTTACGGTAATCCTGCCGCAAAGTGGAGGTGGGCAAGTGCAGGCGGGACAGCCGCAGAATTTCCTGCTCAAGACTGGCGATTTCACTTTTAAGCGTTTGAATCTCGTCCCGTTTATCTTCCTCATCATTCCGCAGCCCCACCAACTGATTGTTCAGAACGTTTAACTCATTCTGGGCGGTAGTTCGGGCGTTTACTTTGTCATTGCGGGTTGCTTCTTTTTGATCCTTGTCCGCTTCCAGCCCATCCCGTTGGGTTCCTAAGGCATCGCGTTCAGCTATGAGCCCATCGCGCTGTGTCACCCGTTGATTGCGCTGTGTTGTAACGGTATTTAACTGAGTCGTAATCGCTGCTGCCTCACTGCTGTTACTGGCATCGGCCAGGGCTTGCTCAAGTGCAGCGATTTCACCATTCAGGGTAGCGATTTCGCTATTTAAAGTGTCAATGGACGTAGTTTTCTCGCTGATTTGGCTATTCAGTGCAGCGATTTCGCCAGTAAGGGAGGTAATATCCTCTTCTAAAGCATCGATTTCTTCATTGAGGCTGTCGATTTGTGCTTCCTTGGCGGTAATGTCCGCTTCTTTCGCTGTAATGGCTTGCAGGATGCCCTGCAGTTCTGTTTCTGCGGTCTCCTTTTCGTTTATTTTTTGTTGCCGCGCATTGCGTTCTGTTGTGAGGCGTGCAGACAACTCTCCGGTTTGGAGTACCCGCTTACGGACAACTTGTGCCACAGCCTGCCCTCCGGCTCCACTTTCCGGGAATAACGACCGGGCATGCATAGATGACGAAAAAGCGGAGTACGTTGCCTCGTCCATATCATTAAAGTAGGAGCGCTGCAATTGCCGGGCCGTTTCCGCCGAAAAGCGAGCCAGCCGAATCCGTCGCTGGGCTTCCAGGATTTCCGCAGCCTGCTCCCAGGCACGGTCCATGTAAGCATCCTGGTTTTTGCGGACCACCAAAGTACCAAAGCCTGCTGCCACCCGGTTGCGTGGGTCAAGGTTAAGGGAATGGAACCAGGGCTTATCGCCACCTTCTTCCACGCGCGTCTTTCCGGCATGCCACTGCCCGTAGAGGGGCGGAAGAACGAAAGGATCGTCCGATTCCCCATCGATATCAAGTGAGGTATCCACCGGAGGGCCACTGCCAGAAGGGTCGTTCAGGTTGAGGATTTGCCGGAGCTTACCTACAAAGACCTGTGCTTCATCCTGAGCGAGAAAATCAAGGCGGCTTTCATCTGCATCAATAATTTGCAGGGCGCCCTCCACCAGTAACACCCCATCATCAACACCGGTATAACTCAGGTTGTAACCGGCGTCCTGCATATCCATTGGCCGGCGGCCCACTGGGTCTTCCATCACCCGTGCTTCGATACGGCGCACCAGGTATTCGAAATCGGCCTGATCGCTGGTTTGAAATTCCCATTCGAAATAAACCGGCCAGAGTTGTTGGTATTCGTCGTTTTGATGCGCCCCCCAGGAGGGTTGCTGTATGTCTTCATTCAGGATGCGCTCAGGCGGAGCGCCCAGGCCCGATAGCCGCCCCTGCTCAAAAGCAGGGAGGAGAAAAGCGGTGTAGCGGGTGTTGGGCTTGAGCCGGCGGGGGCAAATCAGACGGGAGGAGGCCAGGTTGGGGTCTTTTTCCACCAATTGCTGAAGAGCTACCGTCTCATTACCGGCAGGAAAGGGTTCATTGGCCTGCACATGTGCCCAGGCCCAGGTTTCGGAGGCTGGTGGAAAAGCAATCGGCAACTGCCCGTTGGTAATGGCAGAGAGGGCCGCCCCGGGCAGGAACCGGCGTTCAAATTCGGCTTCTTCCAGTACAACAAGTACCAACCACGGACGCAGCTTGCCATCTACACTACGGGCCGGAGTATAGCGCCAGGGAAAGTCCTCTTCGTAAAATTCGATGTACGGAAAGTAGTTGGGTTCAAAATTGCCCACATTAGCCCGTGGTTCTGTCCGGACCACCGCGTTGGCTTTGATGCCAGTGACATCGCCCGGGCCTACCAGCTGTACTTTTTTGTATACGGGTTTGCCGGGGCGGGCAGGGTCTTCCGTTGCCTCCGTGATGGGCTGCATGGACCAGCCGCCTACGGGTATGCCCTGCAAAGCCAGGCTCACATCAATGGTCGCCCGCCCGGTTCGCCCGGCAGTCCCGCCGAGCGTATCCTGTTCGTTGATATCCCTGCTGATGCCTTGCCGGGCCCAGGGTAAAAAGGTGTATTGTGCTATGCTCATAGTGTTTCGGTTTCAGTGGCCGGGGCAACGCGCAGGCGGTGGCCCAGCTGGGGTTTACGGAATTGAAGGGTCCGGAGGGCTTGCAGTGCCTCTGCCTCAGATTCGTACTTCAGGGCTGTGCCATTTAACTTGAAAGGCCGAAGGTTGCTTTGGTCCACGAGGCTGAAGGCCACAGCACGGGCCTGCACAGCCTGCTGGTTTTCCCTGCGCTTCAGCTCTTGTTGCCGCCCCTGCACAGAACGGCCCACTGCATTCCCTTTCACAAAAGTGTCATAGTCAGCCTGCTCCATGCCTGCTCTGGCCCGGTCTGCCGGACGGACGAAAAAGTCGGGCCCGTCGATGATCATCTGCTCAAAACGGTAACTGCGTTGTACTGCGGCATCAGGCTGCTCAGCGGTAAAGAGGTCCATGTTCCCCTCTACTTTCCTGCCGGACTGCATACGCTCGAAAGCATTGCGGCTCAACCGCTGGCTATCGGACAGCTTAATGAACTCCGCCGGCGCAAAGAAGTCCTTGATAGACGATGCGGCGCCGTATTGTTCTATAGAGAACTGAAAAGCGGTATAGTCATTAGGTTGTTCGTTGCCAATTTTATCAAAGCGCATCCCCAATGGCAGGCGGTCCTGACGTATGGCCAGCTGACCGGCAGGGTGTACAATGAGCTCCTCTTCGGGCAGCTCGCGCAGGGTCACTTGCAGGGATTTGGCTTTGGGCAGGGTGGCTTCCCAATTGCGGGTATCGCGTAAGGCTTCCAAAAGTAGCGGCAGTGCCGGGCGGGGCGGCAGCATTTCCTTTTGCTGTTTTCCAAAGCGTTTATTCACGCGAACTTTGACCTTGATAAACAGGATTTTGAAACTGGCGGTGCCTTTGATATGCCAGGGTGTAGGGCCCGACAGCGAGCCGCGCAGGTGAATGCCCAACAGCTCCCGGCTACCCAGCATCACCGAAAGGCCTGCTCCCACTTCCACAATAAAATAGAAGGGGCTGAAGCGGAATAGCGCATCCAGGTACAGGTAGCCGACCACCTTGAACTTACTCACCTTAAAATAAAAGTCGACACTCGCTCCAAACTGTACCGTATTGGAGGTCACCGCGAAGTAAGCCTGAATGGTCAGTCGGGGGTTATCGGTAGGCAGCAGGTTAATGGTAATCCGCTTGAGGTTGCCGTTGATGGCCCGCAGTGGGGGTGGCCTGAATGCCGGGTGGAAACCACCTACCGTAAACAGGAAGTTGGGCGCACTGCCCCAGTTGAGAGCGAAGTACATTTCCCCGGAAATACGGTATTGTGCCAGGTTAGATTCAAAGAGGGCCGCGAAGAAAAACATCTCCCCTTTTTCAAAGTCCACTCCACCGATAAAATTAGCCTGCAGGTTGATAATCGGCGCCCGCTTGTCTGGTAATTGCACCCGCACCACACCAATAATCGCCAGTTGCACGGGGTCAGGCACCTGTATGATCAGCCCCAGTTCCACCGCAATAAGCGTAGGCGTACCCCAGCCGATGATGCCCATCAGCCCGAAGGTGTAGAGCCCTTCCGCTACCGGGAAAAACTGGTTCAAGTCAGCAATAATGCGTGGGGCTTCCGCAATGGGATCATCCGGGAACATGACTGCGTCAATGGCATTGGTGCGTACCCCGGCGGCCAGCGCATCCAGGTTCATGCCCCGGTTGATAGCAATGAGGCCCCCAACACCGTTCAGCGTAAAGCCGAAGCCTAATTGGATCGGCTTGAATTCGGCAGTAATCAGCAGCAGGAAGGAAAAGCCCGGGCTGCCGTCCGGTTTTTTGGTTTGGATAATACCGATGGCTTTGACCGCCACCATTTGCTTGATGGTCAGTTCAGCCACACCGGCATACTCTCCCTTTTCAAAATCCAGGAAGAGGTAACCGCCACCTTGTATAGCAGGCGTCTCCAGCGACAGGCCAATGCCTTTGGGTGGTTTGAAATCCATCCCAAAATCCAGCACGCCGAGGTTACCCCCTGAGGGCTGGTAGTTGATCAGGGCTTTGATACCCATCTCCTGCACTACTGCCGTAAACGGACCGAGGAGCAGTTGCACATCCGTGCCCAGTGGAATTTCAAAAGCCGGGGGGATGCCCGCTTCCAGCTTAGGCTTTAGCCCCAGGCTGATACCTTGTATTTCTATAGCCCCCAATTCGATATGGGCGGGAATTTTCACTTCGAGCCCGGCACTGCCCCGGAAGTAGATCCCCTGTTTGCTGGACCAGCCGATGGTCAGATCGAATAAAGCGGCTATGCCATCTTTAGGAAGGAGGTTATTGAGAAAACCATCACTGCCTGCATTGAGGATCAGGATACGGCCGTCTTCAAGGCTCAGCTCCGTGAGGAACTCCAGCGTATCTCCGGTGGCGATACGCAGCCCGGCTTTGGCAGAAAATGCCTGGAGGTCCAGCCGGTTCCCTTCAGCAGTGCCCAGCAGCGTCAAACGCCCCGAGGGCCGGGAGGCTTGGATACCTGCCAGGACTTCACCGGACAGGTTCGTATCTGTTTGTTTTAGTGCAGCCCCATCAGGTGTTACTTCTATGTGAAAGCCGCCCTCCAGCGCGACCGTAGCCTGAAGGAGGAGCTCCAGCAAAAGGGAGGCGGTTTGCGTAAGCGTAACGGTCTGTTCTGCAGCGGCTTCTCCCTGTGGCGTAGCCCTGATACCCTGTTGCCCCAGAAGAGAAAGTTCAAAGCCAAAATTAGTAGCAACCCCTCCGGTGCCAGCTGCCCACATCGGAACGTACAGCTTTTCGCCATCATCCCTCAGTTCAGCATCAGCCGGAGGGAAACCTTTAGAGCGCTGCGCATTCAGCCACTCGCCCAAATGATAGAAAAGAAATGGATACTGTGCTTCGAAGCCCGCAGTGCCCCAGCCATGCCCTGCTTCAGAAAAGACAGCAGCAGGATCAGAAAAGAACCGCGGCAGACTCTCCCAGTCGATAGGCACTTCGCCATACACCGGTGCATCTTCGAAGAACCGATTCGCTTCATCCAGCTCAAACCGGATCCAGCCCAGCAGGCTGCCTAGCTGATAAAACCCGGACCAGTGATCCCGCAGGTAATCGGCCAGCAAATAATCGTTGAACCGGCGCGCGAAGACCGCCACATCATCAATCAGGCTGCCGGGGCCGATGCTGCGGGCATCCTCCACCCACTGCCGGAGTGCCTGAAGCTGGGCAGGCAATTCCTGTTCCGTAAAGTTGGCGGGTAAAGCAGGAAGTTGGTTTTGGATTTCCGCAATTGGACCGCCGGGAAACATGCGTTGCAGTACGCCCTGATATTTGGCAGGGTCATAAACCTTGCCCAGTTCCTGAGCAAGCTGCTGCAATGTGGAAGGAGGATTGTTAGAATTGGTAGGCATAGCAGGGAAAGTCAGAAGTTGTGAAGAGGAATGGTTACATCATTCGACTGTACTTCTGAGTGCTATACTCTCAGGCATAGGTGAGCCCATTTCGGGCCATGGTTTTTGGGCATGGGTGGGTTTTTAGGTGTTGTTCAAATAATACACGAATGCACATTTGGGTTTTAACGCCTACAATTTACTTTTTATTTGGCTAAATATCAACAGATCAGTATTTTTTATCAAATCCTTTAGCTGCCTCACAGCTCAGACCTTTTCTTTATATTTTTGAAAAAAAGGGAACATGACCATCGCCATAGGAAGTGACATGGACGCCACCATCCTCAAAGTAGCCGTTGAAGAACTGCAAAAACGCGGGCACGAAGTGCTGCCCTTCGGTAGGCTGCTCACCGCCGAAGCCCCCTGGCCTAAAGTTGGGATGGAAGTGGCGGAAGCCGTAGTGAGGGGACATGCGGATCAGGGCATTGTATTTTGCTGGACGGGCACCGGTGTCAGCATGGCCGCCAATAAAGTCAAAGGTGCCCGGGCTGCGCTGTGTTGGGATGCGCCCACCGCTGCTGGTGCCCGACAGTGGAATGATGCTAACATACTCGCTATGAGCCTGCGCTATACCTCTGAAGAAATGCTAAAAGAGATACTGAACGCCTGGTTCAGCAACGCCCCCAGCACAGAGGAGGAAGACCAGGCCTGTATCCGGTATCTGAAGGAAATGGATGCCTAAAGTTTGTAGTGTAGAATCTACGGTCTGATGACAGGTAAGTTCCTGATGTTGCCTATTTTTGTTTTTTAATAAAAAGTAAGCCTAAACAGGTACAGCACATGTTGATGATCGGGGATATATTGATAAGTGACGATGTGGTCAGTGAGCAGTTCATCTGCAACCTGGATGCCTGTAAGGGCGCCTGCTGCTGGGAAGGTGACTATGGTGCGCCTCTTGAGCAGGAAGAGCTCCGGACTCTGGAGCGTATTTACGATGACATTCGCCCTTTCCTCAGCCCTGCCGGACGAGCAGTCATTGAATCCGAAGGGCCATATACCTATTATGAAGGGGATGCTCAGGAATTTGGCACACCGCTCATTAACAATGGGCCGTGCGCGTACATGACCTACGATGAAAACGGTGTGGCCCAGTGTGGCATTGAACGTGCGTATAAAGCCGGGGCCACTGACTTCAAAAAGCCGATATCCTGCCACCTCTATCCCATTCGGGTGGAACGCCACGGAGCCACAGGAATGGAAGCCCTGAATTACGACCGCTGGGACATCTGTTCCGCCGCCTGCACACTGGGCAAAAAGCACCAAATGCCTGTCTACCAGTTCCTCAAAGAAGCGCTAATCCGAAAATACGGCGAGGGCTTCTACCATCAACTTGATGCCGCCGCCAAAGAATTACCACAGCTAAAAAAATGAATAGTTTGACTATTCCCTCAAAAATACCTACCTTTACCTACTGAAATAGCACCTTAAAATAGGAAACAGCGAATTTTGGCTGTATCTCCACAACAACTTATAGCAGCACTACTACATACCCCCCTGTTAACTGACAATACCTTTGGTATTTCCTAGCCAAAGCTATTACTCAGATGAATCGTATAGATTTTTGGGTAAGTCAGTACTGTTATCCCTGATTATTGATAGTCCGCATCCGGAGTAATCCGTCATATTCCCAAACAGACACTCACAGGACCGAAGACCGCCGGGGTTAAGGGCTTAGGCCTGTGATACCATTCCATAAGATTCACGTTTAACCCCCCTTTTGAAGTTGGTTTTTTGGGCAGCCCCGGAGCTTTATTCGGGGCTGCGCTTTTTTTATCTTCGCACAAAAACCAACTGCATGCGCTTTTTGCTTCCATTCATTATCACTATTTCGTTCGCTACAAGACTGGGCGCTCAGCCCACTGTACCCCTGTTTTCCAACCTTGAGGGCAATGACCTGCTACAGGCCGTGCAGAAACGGTTTACACCTGCTCAGGTACTGGGCTACGGCCCTGCCCGTGACATCATGTATGGCAAAATTGACAACTACCGCGATACCGTCTGCGGCATCTATTCCGGTCATTGCCTTTACCTGCCACCGGGAGAAGACCCCTCTCAGGCGCTTTATCAGGAAGGCAGTGCAGATGGCATCAATTGCGAGCATGTATACCCACGCAGCAAGGGCGCCAAATATGGGAATGCGAAGTCAGATATGCACCACCTCTTCCCCACCCGGCTGGCGGTAAATGCCGCCCGCGGCAATGCCCCCTTTGCCGAAATACCGGATGAACTTACGGAGCACTGGTACTACATGGATACAGAGCAAAGCAATGCCCCTGACCAACAGATTGACCACTACAGCGAATCAACCGGCGAGCAATTCGAGCCCCGTGAGGACCGCAAAGGTGACATTGCCAGGGCTGTGTTTTATTTCTACACCATCTACCGGCAAGAGGCCCTGGAAGCGGACCCGCTATTCTTCCAGATACAACGCGAAACGCTACTGCTCTGGCATCAGCTCGACCCGGCTGATGAGCGGGAAATCGCCCGCACTCAGGCCATCGCCCGACATCAGGACGGGAAGCCTAATCCTTTTGTCATTGACCCCACACTGGCGGAGCGGCTTTATCGTACGGAGTAGGTTAGATTTGTCATTGACAGCCAGAACTACTGCTCTTAATTTGAGGGCTAAAAATGCGGGTTTTATGCTTTTTGACCAGTTGGTTGTGGCCATTATGCCTGTCAGCGCAGATGTGGGGTGCACACCTGATGGCTGCTCATACGCAATGGAAGGACCCTCAGCTCACCCCTCTGATCCTATCAGGATACAGCATAGCCGGCGGGCTCAGCTACGCCCGGCACCCCCCCGATCATTACCAGCGGTTTCAGTTGCTCTATACCGCCTCAGCGCTGAGCAGTAGCAATAGCAGTACATTCACAGCGTCTTCCAATACGGCCCGCCACAACTACGGGCAGATGAACCACGTTGAACTTTGGGCAATAGGTCCGTCCGGCCCCCTGCAAACACTAGCCGGCATGATGGGGCACCTGACAGTCAGCTACCGGCAGCATCACTACATCGGCGGCATCACAGAGGATCAGTTTGAGGGTGCTCTGGGATTCGGGCCCGCGCTGGGGGCACACTGGCAGCCGCAGGGAGACTTAAGCTACCGGATAGTGCTGGGGACGCCCTTATGGCACTATGCCATTACCAAGCGGCACAGCCCAAGGTACTTTTCCAGAGATTGGATTTGGGACCACCGGAACCTGTACGGTCCAGCCCGCTTTGCCCTCCTGCATGCTGAAGCTGGCACCTCCTGGACAGTTAGCAAAAAAACCAGCCTCTCCCTTGATTATCAGGCTCAGCTCACCTCTGTACACATTGTCCAACCACAACGGTCTTTGCAGCACCGTTTGCTATTGGGCGTTCACCTAAAATGGGCGGAATTATGAGCAAAAAAACTTTCCTGATACTCCTTCCAGTCAGCGTTTGGGCAGGCTGCCTCAAGCCGGATATTGAAAGCAGCAGCACAGGGGTTTTTCAGTCCTTTTGGACCGAAATGGACCGGCACTATGCCTACTTTGACTATAAGGGAACCGACTGGGATGCCATTCACACCCAATACGCCCCACAAGCCGCGCAAGCAGATGAAGAAGCCCTGCGTGACCTGCTTTGCACCATCATTCAGGACCTGGAAGACGGCCATGTCAATCTCTACACTCCGGCAGGCATCTGTGGCTACCCCTTTTGGGAGCGTGGCCCCTCAGATCCGCCTGACCTGGAGCGAATCTCCCTGACAGCGGCGGTTGACTTTAGTACGGTGCTCTACGGTGGCTATCTGCAGCAGCAGCCGGAGCTCGGCTATATCTGGATTAAAAACTTCAGCAGTGAAATTGGTGAATATGCTGCAATCGGGGAGGCTCTGGATTACTTTTCCGGCTCCCGGGGCCTGATTATAGACCTTCGCGGCAATGGAGGCGGCTCCGACCGCAACAGCGAGCTCGTTGCCGGTCACTTCGCTACGAAAGAAACCCTCTACCGGCGATTTCGCTACCGCAATGGCCCCAATCACGATGACTTTACGCCCTGGATTGAAGACAATATTGCACCGCTTGGAAATACTTATACCAAACCGGTGCTGTTGCTAACCAACCGGAGCTGTTTCAGCAGCACAGAAGACTTTATTTTAGCAATGAAACGCTTTGACCATGTACAAACAGTAGGAGACACTACAGGCGGTGGCTCAGGCAATCCCATTTTCCGGGAACTGCCCAACGGCTGGATATACCGGTTTTCTCACTGGCAGATGCAAACGGCGGACGGGCGCTTTTTTGAAGGCATTGGACTGCCGCCGGACCATTATCAGCACTCCTCAGCAGAAGACAATACTGACCGGATACTGGAACGAAGCATAGAGCTGCTGAATTAAAATCAACTGACCCGCTTCACCGCCCACTCCAACTTGCCGGAAAGTGGCTCCGGTGCCGGATAGTCTGTTCCGATGCGTACTCCATATTTATTTTGTGTGGCCTCGTCCATCAAAAACGGGGCGTAGCAGTAAGGGGGCGGTACCTTTTCCAACTCAGGCAGCCAATGCCGCACAAATTCGCCTTTTTTATCGTATTTGCGGCTCTGCCAGATGGCGTTGGTAAAGCGCTGTTCAGTAGCCTGTACATTCCAGTTGAGCCAGTTGCTGCACACATCGTAGTCGATGAGCTGCACCTCAAACCAGGCGGCGCCCCAGGTCCAGTCAATACCATACTCCTGTGCCAAAAAGCTGGCATGATTGACCCGGCCACGGTTGCTCATAAAGCCGGTTTGGTTCAATTGCCGCATGTGGGCATCGAGGAAAGGGATACCGGTACGCCCCTCCTGCCACCGGCGGAACAACTCCTCGTCCTTCTTCCAGCTGTGCGCTCTTTCCTTAATCCCTCCCGGGAAAAACAAACGGTTGCCGTGCTTCATGCCCAGGTACTGGAAGAACTCCCGCCACTTCAATTCGAAGATCAGCCAGTAGGTGGATACATTTTTTTTGACCTCCCGCTCGTACTTTTTATTTTCCCAGTACACCCGGCGGGGCGAGAGGCAGCCGTAGGCAAGGTAGGGCGAGAACTTGGAGCTGTAATCGCTGCCCAGCGACTGATTGCGGGTCCATTTGTACCGGGTCAGCAACTGGCTGTCGAAAAAGTAATACTGCAGGCGCTCCAGTGCCGCCGTTTCTCCACCGGGATAGGCAGGCTGTCCGGCAGTGGCCTTAAAACCTACATCCTCCATGGACGGCACCGGTGCGTAAGTGTATTCCAATAACGGAAAAGTAACCGGCGTTGGCAGTAATGGCCGGACCTTACTCCCCTGCCTCAGGTGTTTGCGGAAGGTTTTGAATGTAGCGGCAGTGTCCTCCGGTGCAAAGGACACATCATCCGGATGGTATAACAAATGGCTCCACTCCCTTTCAAAATTACACCCCAATGGCGCCAGGGTATGTTGTACCGCTTGCTCGTCCTGTTGTTCCTCCCACGTGATGTCCCGCTGTGCATACACGGTTTGAACGCCATGTGCCCGGACCAGCTTAGGAATAACCTCCTCCGGCTGCCCAATGACGATATGCAAATCGCCACCAATCCCCTTCAGGCGCTTCTTCAGGTCCGTCAGGCTTTGGAGCAAAAAAGCCAGCCGGTGGGCACCCGTTTTCCGGAAGCCCAGCGGCAGCTCCCGGAACCAGCGCGGGTCCAGGCAGAAGACCGGCAGCAGCGTATCGCTTTCCGCTAAAGCACGGTGCAGGACGGGGTTATCATGCAGGCGTAAGTCTTTTCGGAACCACAGCAGGCCGGGCTTAGACATAGAATGAAGTGTTTTCTTGCCCAACAGGCTGGCTCCCCCAAGGTTTAATTGCCCATGATGTTGAAGGAAATGCCCAGGAAAAAGCCCAACTCGTAAATCGACTTAGTGGGCAGTATCGTTGCATCGTACACATCGCCAGGTTGATACCCTTGTGCGAGGCGCTCTACCTTCCCGCCGGTAAGGCCAGTGGTGAAGACCACCCGCTGCCCCTGCCCAAGGATCAGGCTGGGGCCGAAAAAGTAAGTTTGCAGCCCCGCGTTATCTCCTCCGACCCCAATACCAAGGCCAAAGGTCCCCCCGACGGAAACCTGCCGCCGGCTCTGCGGGTAGAAATGGAAAAAACTGGAAATAATCGGCAAAAAGGCATCCTGGTCATCTGCAACGATAAAGGAGTCCCGAACGCTATACGACTGTGGCCGGTCAAAGAAGCGGACGAAACTTACACCTACACTCGCATTGACCTTTAGCCCGCCGTAGGTATTCAGCTTGATAGGGTTCAGCTGCTTAGGCCTTACGCCCTGCTGCAGGGCAGAATCTACCGGATTGAGCCGGATGCGGAAGGTGGTCAGGTCAGCATCCGGGCTAAAGACGAACTTCTGTTCGAAACGGTGCTCCTGCATTTCTTCATAGAGATAACCCAGTTCGGTCAGTTCCCTGAGCTGAAGGCTCTCCAGCCCAGTGAGTTGTTCCCGGACCGACTGGGCTTTTTCCTCGTACCCTGCCACACGGAGGGCAGCAGATTCATAGGCTACCGCCAGTGCGAGGCGGTCGGTATCGGGCAGGTCAGGAGCTTCGAAGAGGACACTGCGGGAAGCCTCCAGTTTTTCCAGTTCCATCTGAAGCTGCCCCACTTCCTGCTCGTAGTCTTCAACCGTCTTTTGAATGGCACTGGACTGATCGGTGCGACGAACCACTTCCCCGATATTCAAAGGCTCATCCCGGCGGACACCCAGCACGGGCTTGAGGTAGTCCATGGAAAGGGCTTTGATCTTTTTAGGCGATAGTCCGGGATGCTGCCGGAGCTGTCGTACCTCGTCCAGTGCTATCTGTTGAAAAGCCTGGCTCTGCAACTCTTTGTTCAGATAGCCATTAAGCTCCTGAATCTCGCTTTCGATATCCTCCATCGCCTGCAGGTGGCTGGCAAACCGCCTGGCCATAGCTTTAGTAGCGGTAGACACATTCGCCTGGTCCACCATCCCACTGCCCTGATCAGCGATGCGGGTACTGTCTAATCCAAAACCCGTGCCCCCCATCCCTCCGGTCAGGCTTCTAAACTGTGCCAGTGCAGAACCGCTGCTGCCGCCGCCAAATAAAGGGCTGCCTGAGGCGGGCACATTGAAGTCCTCTGCTTCGGTTTCCAGTTCCAGGTCATAAATATAATCGTTGTAATTAAGCACATGCAGTATGACCTGCTGCCCTTTTTTGACGGCTGGCTGTGCTACAGCTTTCCCGTCAATCTGATAGTAAACCGTATCCTCAAATACGTCGTAAAAAATATGCAGGTCCTGGGCGTAAAGCCAGGCTGTGTTCAGTAACATCAACATAGCTAAACAATACTTAGGTGCGTTCATCGGTAGGTAGATTAAAGGTGGAGAAAAAGGGCTGTGGGCCGCTCATTAGGACCCCGCGGCAGGAAATGAATTCCTAAATATAGTGATTTGGTAAGATGGAGATAGGTTACCCTGGCCAAAAACTTTCTATTGAAAGGTAACCAAAAGACAGGCATTCAAATCAACCCAGGGAAAGGAACCTGGCTTTCCCCGTTGTATTAATTCAAGATTTCCTATTTTGTGAAGGTGACCCATGTTTGCAAGCCTTAAATACCATCTAAATCCAACCCGCCATGAAAGCCCCTAGTTTGATCCTTATTGTTTGCCTGGTCTTTGCGCTCAATCTTACAGGGCAGCCCCGTAACGCTTTTAGCTACATCAGTAAGCCTGACCAACTGGAGCAAGAAATGGAAGCACTGGTGGGCCCGAAGTATGAGAAAGCCCTGGCCATATACAACCGGCTTGTGGAGGCCAAAGGCGACCGGCGATTTCCGGTCCCGGCTTTCGCTATGACAAAGGCCGCAAATAATGCTGCGTTTTTGGTTTACGGCGGCACACAGATTGGGCTGGAAGAAAAAGCCTACGATATCTGCATGTCACTGGGGGAGCAGGAAGGTGAAGCGGCTATCGCCGGGCTGCTCGGGCATGAACTAGTCCACTTTTACGAGAAGCACCAGTGGCGGTCAGGTTTTGCGAAAGCCTATCAGGAGCTGGAAATCGGAAGGACACTGCAAGGCATGGTGGACCATGATAAAATCAATAACGAAACGCAAGCCGACTATCTTGGAGGATTCCTGGCGTACTCCGCCGGCTATCCCGTTTTTGACAACCGGGCCGCCCTCCTGGATAAAATATATAAGACCTACCCTTTCCCGGAAGTCGATACTACTGGCGCTTATCCCAGCCTGAACGACCGTAAGGCGCTGGCCCAAAAGTCAGAAGAAAAGCTCAAAGACCTGGTCCTGGTCTTCGAAGTGGGGAATTTGCTCGCCGCAATCGGCCAGTACGATGATGCCCGGGTATTTTTCAAACACATTCTGATCGACTACCAGGGCAGGGAGATCTATAACAACCTTGGAGTAATTACCGTACTGGAGGCGCTGGAATACTTCCCGGAATCCGAACGTAAGTACCGCTTGCCCCTGGAACTGGATATGACCTTTGGAGCAGGCAGCAAAGACGGTTTTGGAGACAAGGAAGAACGGCGGGCCAAGCTGTTGCGCGAGGCCATTTCCTACTTCAATAATGCCATTAGCATGGACCCGGACTATGCCCCGGCTTACCTGAATAAGGCCTGTGCCTACTACATGCTGGAAGACAACGACCGGGCTGCTTTTTACGCTGGCGTGGAAGCAAAGCGCAACCCGGGGCAATTCCCCAAAACCAAAACGGATGCTCAGGTATTGATGGCTATGCTGACCGCCCGAGGGGGCGACCTGGAAGCCGCCATTCAGCAACTGGAACAGCTGGAAACGCCCTCGGCTGTAGCCCTTTACAACCTGAACCAAATGAAGCAAACCCCAATTCCGGCGGGCCGCAAACCCGATGGGCCGGATGCCTATGATATCGACAGCGTGAAACCCTATGACCTAACCAACTTTGACCGGCAGTACCGGCGGGAGCGTAAGGAAATTGAGCTGTTTGAAGCCCTCGACTTCAGAATTTGGACCCCCGAACAGGTCGACGGCCTTAGCGCTTCAACCGTTTATATGGTGAAGTCGCCTAACAATCCCAGCCTCTATCTGCAACTGACCGACGCCGGGCATCCCGGAGAGCTTTACGACGGCTTCAAAGCCGGCACCCCCCGCTCCGAGCTAACGGATCTTTACGGAGAACCTAAAACCTCAATTGAGCTGCCCACCGGAGAAATCATGGTTTACAAGGAAGTACTACTTTTGCTGGGCCAAAAAGGACAGCTCAGCCGCTGGGCTAATTACCGATTCAAATAAACCTATGCTCAACCGCATTATTCAGCCACACAGCATCATCATTACGGTGCTGATTTTTCTGTTTATCTGGTTTCTCAACCTGATACGGCTGAATATGCACTACATCGACCCTTTCAACAACGGGCTCAAAAACTACGAGATTACGGACATCGTCTATGCCTACCTGAGCGACTCCTCCCGGCAACAGCCACTCCGGACCCAGGATTTACTGCTCGTGGACATTGGCAAGCCGGACCGCGGGCGTATTGCACTGCTGATTGACCGGTTAAGGGAAGCCGGTGCGGCTGCTATTGGGGTAGATGTACTGTTTAAAGCGTCGACTGTCTCTCCTGCAGACTCTTTTTTGCAGACGGTCATTCAACGGACGCCCAACCTCGTCCTCGCCTGCGAAGTCGATCAGGTCAACGCAAAGGCGACGAAGTTTGAGCAGTGGAAAGGCGTGGACACCGCTTTTGCCAACTACAGCACCCTCGGCTACGTCAACTTCCCGGCGAATCAGACGCGGGTCATCCGTCATTTTAGCCCGCAGGAGCTGGTGGGGGCAGATACGCTGCCTGCCTTTGCGACCGCGCTTTTGCAAATTTATGCGCCCGGGAAAGCCGCAAAATTGCTCGAACGGAACAAACCAGTAGAGCGTATCCACTACACTGGTACTCAGTATGCCTTCCCGAGGCAGGAACAGGACCGGCTTTTGGACAGCATGAGCCTTGAGGAGGTCCGCTCGGTTGTCCATGGCAAAATAGTGCTCCTGGGCTACCTGCCTGCTCCCTACGAGGGCGACCTGCTGAAAGACCGGCACTACACTCCTCTCAATCAATCTTACACCAACCGGGCCATACCCGACATGTACGGCCTTGCCATACACGCGAATGTGCTCAATATGGCACTGGAAGAACAATTCATCCGTGAGCTCCCCAACTGGCTCAACGTCATTCTACTCGCCATTTTCGGATACCTGAATGTGTTGTTAATCCACTGGGTGTATGATGATTTCAATGAAGTATTCCATGGCATCACGCGGGCTCTGCAGCTTGTTGAGTTTATTCTTCTGTTTTTTCTAATTGCCCTGCTTTTTCATTTTTTCCGGATAAAACTCGATTTTGGGGTGGGCATACTGGCCCTTTTGCTAGCCTACGACCTCATCATGATCTACGAAAGCCTCATCCGGCGGCGTCTGCCCTGGCTCGACCGGATTCCGGAGGCGATTCCACTACGGCCTACACCTGCTGCTATTGAGGAAGAAGAATAATCCTTGTGCGATTTCTGTATATTGGAAGGTAACCCTTTGAAGGCTGATCAAATTGACTAATAAAGCCTGAGCATACTATGAGAAACAAATGGCTATTTCTGATTTTACTGACTTGCTGCGTGGCAGGCCTTACTGCTCAGCAGGATCTTTTTATTGTTTTGGACGTCAGTTCGGGCAATGGCCTGACCTACAGTCAGGAAGGCGGTAATGAACGGCGGGTATTTGCCGGCACAACGGTCAAAGCTCCAGGGCGGCTGCGGCTGCTACAGGGCGTGAGTGCCGTTATCGTTTTTGAAGACACCCGGACAACGCTAAAAGGCCCGGCCATGTATGACCTTGAACAGCTGGGCGCTGATATCCGCAGCCAAAATAGTTCTACTTTCCTGAGCCGGTTCTGGTCTTTTATCAGTAATGCCATTAAAGATACCGATACGCCACAGCAGGTGGAACAGTCCCATCGCCGCTACCTGACCAACGCCCGGGCGGGTGTCAGTGGATTCGGCAGTTCGTCCTACGGCATTGAAGCGCCGCACTACCTGACCGGTCTGCTGACGCAACCAGAGGTGACGTTCCGCTGGGACTCCGTTGCCCACCCGAATGGTTATCGTTTTGAGCTGCGGCAGGAGGGGGCTGCAGAGCCCATTCTTGCTGCCACGCTGTCCGATGAACAATTTACCACAGACCTCCGGCAACTCCGCTTTGAGGGCAATGCGCCTGCCTATTGGCAAGTAAGCGCCCTACAGGCTGACAGCAGTTGGCTGCAGTCGGCTCCCTTTCCCATTCTTTATGATGAGGCAGCCTTGCAAAACTTCGATACTCAGCTGGAAGCCGACGGCGATTTCCAAAGCCTGTCTGAACCCGTGCAGCCTGTTTACCGGCTTTATGAGCTGGAGGAAGCCGGGCTTCTCCAGGCCGCTTACCACACCTACGCTACACAACTCCAATCGGATGCCCCCTCTGCAGTGGACCGGCAACTTTTCATCAGTTTTCTCCTGCGCATGAATGCGTTAGAAGAAGCCCAAACCCTAATGAAATGAGCAGGCTCCTCCTGATACTATGGCTGGCGCTGCCTGTCGCATTAGGGGCACAGGACAGCCTGTTCGCCTTTGTCGACAATCCCTTCTCGCGCCGGTTCGCCCCTGTGCCGGTAGACGGTTACAAGCTGGAAGTGGCGCAGCGTATTTTCGATGACCTGGTGAAGGCCCGGGGCAGCTTCAGAATGCCCGTTCCCGAGCTTGTCATGAATACCGGGCGCCGCTACATGGCCTGGATGCACCCCGGGAAGCGGCAGATTGGGCTGGAGGAGCAAGCTTATGACATTTGCGTCAGCCTGGGTAAAGACTCCCTGAATGCGCTGGCGGCTATGCTTTCGCATGAAATCATCCACTACTACGAAAACCACGACTGGAAACGCAACTTCATCAATCAGAATGACGGGCTGGAAGCAGCTGAACAGCTGGAAAAACTTTCTGACGGGCTTAAGTACGAGACGCAGGCCGATTATTTTGGCGGCGTATTAGCGATTTCTGCCGGCTACAATACCTACAGTACGCTTGCTCCACTGTTGGAAAAAGCCTACGCGACCTACGGGCTGCCTGACGAAATCCAAGGCTACCCCAGCCTGAGCGAACGCCTGAAGCTTAGCGAGAACACCGCAAGGCGGCTGGAAAAACTCTTTCAGGTCTATCAGACCGCCAATTACCTGAGCCTGATAGAAGGATATACCGATGCACTGGAATATTACCAGTACATCCTCGGCGAGTATCAGGGCTTTGAGCTGTACAACAACGCCGGAGCTACCGCACTGCTGGCGGCACTCGACCTCACCCCGAAAAATGAAATGCCTTACGTTTTGCCCATTGAGCTGGACCTGGAAAGCCGGCTTGGGCAGATTACCACCCGATTGCCCAAAGACGCTGCTGCCCGCCGGGCACAGTTGCTGGAGCAGGGGCAGCAACTATTCAAAAACGCTTTGCTGCTCAATGAATCTGAACCCTCTGCCCACCTTAACCTGGCTAATCTCCATGTGCTCAGGGGAGAATGGCTGGATGCTGAATACCGGGCCCGGAAGGCGTTGGCGCTTGCAGAAAAGGCAAGCAATGCCCCCGCTGCGGCTAAAGCGCAAGTCACTTTGGGCGTAGCGGCTATCCTTCAGCAAGACACCACTGCCGCTTTGGCCTACTTCCAATCGGCGCAACCAGCAGTGATGAACCTGGCAAAGATCAATCTATCTGTCCTGCAAGGAGGGGCAGAATTGATTGCCCCGCAAAATTATAACGTAAAAGGGGTGGAAGAAATCGATGGCGTTTTCCCGGAAGACTTCCTCGTTGCCCCTTCCTTCACCGCCACCGTAAATCTGCCCGGCAAAATATACTGTGGCTATAAGCATATGCCCACTTCCAATATTTTTCAACACTATGTGGACAACGGCAGCAACCGCTTTGCCTGGTTCCACCGGACCAGTCCCGACTATAAAGGGAACACTCTTGCAGGGCTTTCAGCCGGTGCCACCGCAGCTGAAATCCGTACAGCCTATGGCGCGCCCGACCGGATACTATCCATGCCCAACGGGCAATGCCTGGCGTACGATCAACGTCAACTTCTACTCCTTACCGATGATGCCGGACAGCTTCGCAGCTGGATCGTCTTTCGGTCAGGACTAACAGAATAAATCTTCATCTACCTAAAACCTTATCCACATGAGATGGCTAACCTTATTGTTTTTTGCCTGCACTTCCTTGATGCTGAATGCGCAGGACAGCCCGGTTGTTTATTCCGTTGATGGCCCCGCCCGGTACTCGCCGGCAAGCAAAGGCTGGTTCAACTTTTCTCCAATTAAAACGGGCATGCCGCTCAGTAAGGAGGGCCGCCTGAAGCTCAAGGCAGGCACTTCTGTCAGCCTGCTTTACGATGAGCAATTTGCCACGATCAACACCAGGGGCAAACATGACATCGCTACCCTGCTCACGGATTATGACCAGTTTCAGGAAAGCCCCTACGCCGAGCTGTTGCAGGACAGGGTGGAAGAAGCCAGCGACCCTTTCTTTTTTTACCTCGATGACGAGCCGGGGCTGGCCGCCAGTACCAAGCCAACCAAGCCCAAGTACGAAAGTAAAGAGGGCGATGGCCATGGCGATGCCGATGCTGCCCTGCTCCCCATTACGACCAATGGCGGCAAGGTGGCTGGTGAAAGCTTCTTCGTTTCCTGGGCACCGGGAGCCGATGTGAAAGCGCCTGATCAATATACTTTCCGCCTTACCGACGATCAGGGGCAGGTTTTACTGGAAGAGACTACAGCTGAAAGCAACCTCACTGTGAATGCAGCAGATGCCGGGCTCAAAACCGGTGAATTTTACCGATGGAAGGCCACAGCCTCCAACGATGCATCTGTGGGCACGCCATTGATTACCTTTCAGTATGTGGATAAAACAGAACTCGACAGTGCCCTTTCAGACCTCAGGTCAACGCCTGCCTATTCCACGGCTGAGCCCGCAGCAAAATTGTTACTGGAAGCGGTAACGATGGAAGACAATGGCTTTCAGGAACGTGCGGGTCTGCGCTTCCGTAAGGCCATGGGGCAATACCCCGACCACGATCTCGCAAGAGCGCTGTACAAGGCCTTCCTGTGGCGGCAGGGGTTATAAAAACCACCTGTATTTCTTGTACCAGGGTAGTTTGTAACAGACTGCCCTGTACTTACATCAATCGGCATTTACTATAAAGTAACTGTACCTTGACCTGGCCATGACCGGCAATGGCCTATACAGTTGACACTACAACGGGCTGGCAATACCGCGTTCAAGCTAAATTATTTATCCGTCGCTGAGGTTAGAGAATACCTTTGCAGGCCCGAACTGCCGACAACCTCAAACAACTCGGCCCCAACGTGGTAAGAGCTACTCAAAAAATAACCTGATGCAGAAAATACTGTTTTTCCTGTTCCTCTTCCTCCCCCTCGGCGCCATCGCCCAGCCCGTAGAGCTGGGCCTGCCCACAGGGCATACCGGAACTGTTTACAACCTCCGTTTTTCACAGGATGGCACCCTGCTGTTCTCTGCCGGAGAAGATGCCAGCCTGATGCTTTGGGATGTGGCAACCGGTAAACTGCTGAAGTCCTCTGTGAAAGCCGGGGGCGCTGTAATGCCTGGGGCCATCGCTTCCCCAAACCTGCAGTACGTTCAGTATAATAAAGGCTGGCAGGACTACCGCCCGCTGTTCTTTAGCTTCCGGAACCCGGAAAACCGGGGGATGAACCTCCGGGATGACCCTTTCCAAAGCTTCTCTGCCGATGGGCAATGGGGCATGAAGCAGTCCGGCGGCTTAGCCCGGCTTGACAACCCTGCCGATAGCCTGCCCGCTCCTGATTTTAAGCCCGATGGCTTTACACCGGATGGGCGCTATTTTTACAAAATCAGGGAAGGGCAGATTCAATTTTGGGATGCGGTTACTCAGGACCCAATGCAGTTTCAAAGCCTAAATGGGCTCTCGCCATACGCAAAGTTTTGGGCGTATGGTAAAATACTGGGTGATGAGGTAGAGTACCCCATTCAGTACAACTTTTGGTCGACCGAAACCGGCACGTTCCTCTATCGCCTGGAAGTACCCGAAGGCTATCAGCTACGGGACATCGCCCCGGACGGCAGCTTTGTAATTCTGGTGGATGAGCAGGGGCAGTTCCGGAAGTACGACCCTGTAGAGCAGGTATTCATGCTTACTTACACTACCGGCTCCCCAACTACCAATGAAACGATGATGCTAGAACCGCCCGCTGCACGGCTTTCCCCTGATGGGCAAATGCTGGCATGCAGCGGACTCGATGGCACGCTTTATCTGCTCGATGCCAATACCGGGCAAAGGATTCGAACCCTGCGTGCTCACCATCTCATCCCCGCTGATTTGGCTTATAGTGAGAATGGCGAAAAGCTCAGCTTTACTTCAGCATCAGGCTTGGTACATACCTGGGACCTGGAGGCTTGCCGCAAGGAAACTCCGGAGGCGCCCACCAATATCTACAACAGCATCTCCCTGTCAGAAGGAGCCTTCCGGGAACAAACCCTCACCCAACAAGGCATTAAAGCGACTACGGCAGACGGACAAACCGGAGTGCGCTTCGAGCGTAGCGACAGAGATTACACCCCCGTACTGGTGAATCTGCAAAACATGGAGCCCATCCGCTCATTAGCACCGGCCAATTTAGGGCATCATTCGGTAAGAAAGGCCATCTTCTCCAATGATGGCAGACGGTTACTCCTCATCCCCACCACTGAACTGCAAGAGGGGACAACTTGCTACGTTTGGGATGTGCCTTCGGGTAAAATCCTGCACCGCTTCCCGGATCCGGAAGATAGTTATGCCCTTTCTGGTGCATTTTCCTCCGAAGGGAACCAACTGTTACTAGGCACCTGGAACCGTGCCGTCCACCTTTATAACCTTACCAACGGGCAGCTTTTGCATACCTTCAGGGGGCACCGGGGAAAGGTACAAGCCCTCGCCTTTGCACCGAATGGCAATTATTTTGCCAGTGGTGCGGAAGACGGACAAGTCAAAATCTGGAGCATCCCTGAGCGTAAGGAAATCGCCACCCTCATACTTATTGACAAAGACGACTGGATTGTACTTAGCCCGCAAGGGCTGTTCGATGCCTCCCAAAATGCCATGCGCCTGCTTTACTACCTGGTTGAAACCGGCCAGCGCACCGAAATCATAGAACTGGAACAACTGAAAGCCCGCTACTACGAGCCGGGGCTGCTTCAAAAATTACTGGGTTACCTGCCTGAGCCCGTCCGTTCTGTGGAAGGATTGGCTCGTGTAGCCTTGTACCCGGCGCTCCAGGCCGGCATTCAGGGCGATCAGTTAAAGGTGGCACTCGAAGCCCGGTCCGGTGGAATCGGCAGAGTGTCCATTCAGGTCAATGGAAAGGAAGTGGCTTACGATGCTGACCCTGATCGCAAACCCCGGTTTTCCTTTGACTTGCGCCCGGTGCATCCCTACCTGCTGCGACATCCGGACAGTACCAACCGTATCAGCATTCAGGCGTATAATGCCGAAGGATGGCTGAAGAGCCGCCCGCTTCACCTCAATTACGAACCGGTCAGCCGGACCAGAGGAAATACCGGCAACAGCAGCAGCTCCTGGACCGGAGAACTCGACCCCAAAATGTACGTCGTGACAGTAGGCACCTCCGACTACAATGGGGAAGCCCTGGACCTGAAGTACGCCACGCAGGATGCGATAGCTATGGCCCGCTCCCTCGCACTCGTCGGCGCTAACCTTTTTGCCAATGGCGATAGCATAGAAGTACACTGCCTGACCACCGCCCCGGCCAACCAAACCGGGCTCGAAGGCACCAACATCTCCTGGCAATACGCCAGCAAAGCGAATATCCAAAGGACCTTGCAAAGCATACAGCAAAAAGCCAAAGCCGAGGACGTGCTACTCGTTTACCTCTCCGGCCACGGGCTGGCTTTCGGCAATGGCGACCGGGAACAGTTCTACTACCTCACCCACGATGTAGCGAATACCGATATGATCATGGATGCAGAAGTCCGCGATCAGTACACCATCCCGAGCAGCGAGCTTACCGAATGGATTAACGACATCCCCGCCCTCAAACAAGTGCTCGTTATTGATGCCTGCAACTCCGGGCAGGCCGTGGAAGACCTCAGCAGCGGCACCCGCAACCTCAACGCCAGTCAAATCCGGGCATTGGACCGCATGAAAGACCGCACCGGCATGTTCATCCTCTCCGGCAGCGCTGCCGATAAAGTTAGCTTTGAAGCCAGTGAATACGGGCAGGGGTTGCTCACCTATGCACTACTGCAAGGCATACAGGGACTGGCCACTACCCGAACTGCCGATGGGGAATACGTGGACGTGATGACGCTCTTTCAGCATGCCCGGGACGAAGTGCCCCGCCTCGCCGCCTCCATCATGGGTGTACAGACGCCCACCCTGGGCTTCCCGGCTGATGCCAGCAGCTTTGATATCGGGATTGTCAAATACGAGCAGCCACTACCCATCGGACAAAAGAAACCGGTACTGATCCGCACCACCTTCCTCAATGAAGCTACCCTGACGGACGACCTGCAACTGATGCAGCAGCTGGAAAAAACCTTCCGGCGGGAAAATGAAAAAGCAGCCAGTGCCGATTACCTGTTTATTGATGCCAGTGATTATCCGGGGGCGTATGCGCTGCGGGGGCTGTACACTCAGGTTGATGGAGAGATCCGCTTTTCCAAAATCCTCCTCTTCAAGGGGCAGTTCACCTCTTTCCCTTTGGATATCGCTCCCGACAGTGATCCGGGCCGCATAGTGAGGGAAATAGAGCGGGCCGTCAAAAAGATCATCAAGCGGCAGTCCCGGTAAACAAAAATGAGGCTTGAGCTATTTTAATGTTAGAACATTAAAACAACAATTATGAGTACGCAAAATACCTCTATCAAAATGGTCCGGGCGCTGGGCTTCCCCTGGGCCACACAGGACCCCTTCATTTTCTGTGCTTACCACAATGATCGCTATCCAAAGGGCAATGCCCAGTTGGGCCCTGATGCCTCCCTGGGCGGCCGTGCCATCGGGCAGGACTTCGACCCTTCCAACGACTGGCGGATGTACCACGGGAAGACCGTACCTGGCTTTCCGCACCACCCCCACAGCGGTTTTGAAACGGTGACCATCGGTAAGAAAGGACTGATTGACCATGCTGATTCTCTGGGTGCTGCCGGCCGCTTCGGCAATGGGGACGTACAGTGGATGACCGCCGGCAAAGGCGTACAGCATTCCGAGATGTTCCCCCTCCTGCGTGACGATGCGGAAAACCCGCTGGAGCTGTTTCAAATCTGGCTCAACCTGCCCCAAAAAAGTAAGCGGGTGGAGCCGCACTTTAAGATGCTTTGGGCAGATACCGTACCGGTTTATGAAGCAGATGGCGTGAAAGTCGACATCATCGCCGGCGAACTAGAAGGGCACAAGGCACCGGCTCCAGCCCCGGATTCCTGGGCAGCCGACCCTGCCAATGAGGTAGCCATCTGGACCATTAAACTGTCAGCAGGCAAGACCTTTACCCTCCCAGCGGCCAGTGCCGGGCTCAACCGTTCGCTCTACTTTTACCAAGGTGCTACGGTATATGCAGATGGGCAGGAAATCCCTGCACAGAAGATTCTCGACCTGCACAGTGATCAGTCCACGACTTTGAAAGCCGGCGCAGAAGACGCCTACTTCCTGTTTCTGCAGGGCAAGCCGATCAACGAGCCGGTCGTACAGCATGGCCCCTTCGTAGCCAATGACCGGGAAGGCATCATCCAGATCATGCAGGAATACCAGGCTACAGAATTCGGTGGCTGGCCCTGGCCCCGCCCTGATCAGGTGCATGAGCGGTCGCGTGGGCGCTTCGCTAAGCATGTGGATGGAAGGGTGGAAGAGAAGGCATAGCATTGGCTCGCAGAGTAGTTTCCTGGATTTTTTCTAATCCCGGTCAGGAAAATACTGGTCCAGTAGCGCCCGGTATCCCGCAGCACTCCGCAACGGCGCCAGCTGATCGAGCCCCTCTAATTCCTCCAAAGAGACTTCCAAACGGGCGAGCAGCGCTTCCAGTGTTGCCAGCCCGTTTGCATTTTGCCCCAGTTGTACCTGACAGGCAGCCAGCTCCAGGTAGTGAGCCGCTTCCTCCGGTGCATGTTGCAGGCGCTGTTCCAAAAAGGGCAGGGCTTCCTCATAACGCCCCAGCTCGAAGTAAATATAAGCCAGGTAGTCATTGCTGTAATTGGAGCCGCCATCCAGCTCGTACATGCGCACCGCACTGGGCAAAGCAGCCTCCAACTGATCACTGTATAGATAAAGGTAAGCCATCATATCGTACCCCTTGAAAGCCTCCGGCTCCAACTGCTGATAGCGGCGCAACAGGCGCAAGGCTTCCTCATGCCGATTCTCCTCATCGGCATACAGATTGGCAAGGGAGAAAACCGGTGCAGCATAGCTTTCATCCCGCTCCATGGCAGCAGTATACATTTGGATCGCCTCCGCCCGGCGTTCCGTGGATTCATACAGCACGCCCAGGTTGTAATAGGCGAGTGCCAAACTGCTATCCTGAGCGATGGCCTGCTTGTACAGCTCCTCTGCCGCACCAAACTGCTTTTGGCGCTTGTAAGTGTAAGCAAGATTGGTAAGCGCCAGCCCCCAGGTCGGCGACAGGGCATTGGCCCGCTGAAAGGCGTTGAGTTCCTCGGCGGGGCGGTCGAGACGGCGGAAGAGCAATCCCAGTTCATTGTAAATGTGGGGGGCTACCGGGGTCAGTGCCAGGGCTTTTTGCTGTAAAACAAGCGCCTCTTCAAGTTTTGGCTTTGGCAAACCATTAGCCTCCGCTTCCAGCCTGAGGTTCACGCCCCGAAAGTAGTGCTCCCGGGCTTTGATTTCCCGGAAGAAGAAACTGCTTTCGCCTACCAGCTCGGCAGCTTTGGCCAGATAATCGGGGTAGACACTGTAGACCTCCTCATTTTCCCAGCGCTCCGCGACGACCTCCATAGGTGTAGTGATATAGGCATTGATGGCGGCCTGCGCATCATCCTGCAAAGCGCTGGACAAGCTGACTGTCATCAGGCGCTGTACGGCTTCGGTACCGGGCATCTGCCTTATTTTTTGGTAGACCTGGTAGGCAGAGCCCTCCTCCGGGTACAGTAAATGGTCATTCGCCAGGGCCTGCTCAAAGCGGGCCAGGTCGGGCAGATAGCTGGTGTCCTGGGCGAGGGCTGGAGCTGGTTCTCTGGATTGCGGCTCCGGGCGTACCCGGCTGATCTTCATATTGCCCGTTCCGCCGCGCCGGATCGGCAGCTGTTGCTGATTGGACGCCATGAGCACTTCGTCCTGCACATAGCGCTCCAGTTCGAAGAGGTCAACGAAGCGGTTCTCATCTGCATCGGCCTGACCGCGCAAACCTTTGACCAGATAGTAGGAGAAAACACCGCGCCCGCCGCCCCACTTTTTATCTTCGAGCGAGGTTTGGTGCGCCTCGCAGGACAGGAGCTTTACCGTATTGGAAAACAACTCTGCCAAGGCTGCTGTCGTCGCTTGCGTGCCCCCGTAAGAACTGCCCGCCAAAGTACCCGACCGGCACGCATCGCTGATGAGGATGACCTGGACATTTTTTTCCTGTATCAACTGCTGAAAAAAGGCATCAAGGGTATTAATCATGCACGCGCCGCCGGAAGCATAAGTGGTAGGGGGCGCATCGTGGAAAAGGAGGTAGCCCATACGTTTGTCCGAGGTCACCTCCACGTCCCCATGGCCGGAGAAATAGAGGATAAAACGATCGTTGCGCTCGCATTGCCCGCTTAGCCTGGTAAATTCGCTGATGAAATTACCGTAGGTGGCCTGCTCGTTGGTCAGCAGGACCAGGTTTTCCTCCTCCACCTTCCAGGGGCTTTCATGGGTGAGAAATTCGGCGAAAGCCTCCGCATCCCGGTCAGCGTACTGTAGCTGTGGTATGCGGTGGTCCCGGTAGTCAGATACCCCGACCACCAGGGCCTTGATACTGTTGAAAGGCCGAATGGGCTTGATCTGTGCCCTACCATTGGTGTGCACCAGGAACGTCATCAGAAAAGCGAGCAGGTAAAACTTTGTGGTCATGGTTTCAGGTTGCTTCGGTCACAAAAGATACGTCAAGTATGCCTTAAAATGAAAAATGACGCTGGAAAGCGACAGGTCACTTGCCGGAAACAGCAATTTAAGGTCTCCATTCCTTTACTCCCTTGATTTAAGCAAAGCCCAAAGGGTTACCCTAGTTGCTAAAAAAAACTGTAGTTTCGTAGGTATAAGACCAAAACTATGCGCCCAGCCGACGAGCACTATATCAATGCCATCCGCAACAACGACCGGAAGGGGCTGCAGCAGCTCTACCAGGAGTTCCTGCCGCGTATCTCCGCTTTCATCCGCAAAAACGGGGGGAGGGACGCGGATGCCAAGGATGTTTTTCAGGATGCCCTCATCGTAATCTTCAAAAAAGTACAGGAGGCAGATTTTCAGCTGACGAGCGGGTTCTACACCCTGCTGTATGGCATTTGCCGTAACCTATGGGGCAACCGCCTCCAAAAAAAGTCGGGCAATGAGGTATCCATCCCGGAGGATTACAAATACACTGGAGAAGCAGGTCTGAGCCAACTGCTGGAGCAGCAGGAAGAAGAACAACTCTTCTGGGATGCCTTCCGGCAACTCGGCCAGGACTGCCAGCAGTTGCTGCAATGGTTTTTCGCCAAAGTGAAAATGGCAGAAATTGCAGAGCGCATGGAATACAGCAGTGTCGGCTACGCCAAAAAACGCAAGTTCCAATGCAAAGAGCAGCTCATCCAACGGGTAAAGGCCGATGCCCGGTATTCCGAACTCATGAATAATTAACGCCATGCAGGAACAATACGAACGAATAGAAGCCTACCTCGACGGCACCCTGCCGGAGCCGGAGCGCAAAGCCTTTGAGGCCGAGCTGGAGCGGGATAAAACCCTGGCGGCAGAAGTCGAGCTCCACCGCCGCGTGCACCGCACCCTGAGCAATGCTGATGAATGGGCCTTTCGCCAAAACCTGGAAGCCATTAGCGAGGCTTATGAAGCACCTGCCGAAAATGGAAAGCCGGGGAACCGCAGCGCGCTGCGCCTACTCCTGGGCATTCTTATCCTCATCATCGTAGCGAGCCTCCTCTACTACTTCTTTATGCCGGCCCCGGATGCAGCGCCTGCTGAACCACCTGCGATCGAACAGCCGGCTCCTTCGCCTACCGCACCGGAGGAAGTACCCGAAGAGAAAGCTGTTGAAGAAACCACTACTCCTACAGCACCGGAGGATACGCCAATAGCCAATACCCCCCCCGATCAGCCCAATCCGGCACTGGAAGCACTCGTAGCCTCCTCCCCACTGAACGCTACCTACGAACTCGCCGTTGAAGCCCGTTTCTCCAATCAAAATTTCACGCTGGAAGGCGAAATGCTGAGCGCCCAATACGAAGAGGGGCAGTCCATGACCCTTACCCTCTTCGACAACCAGCCCAATAACTATCCGGATGCCCCCCTGCATACCGGGGAAATCCAGGTGATGGAAATCGACGAGGACGCACCCATCGCCTTCGCGGCTAAGAAAGTCTACTTCCTGTCTTATGAGGTAGCGCTGGACTTGCCAGCTGGCTTGTACTACTACGTTGTCCGTGTGGACGGAGAGGCGGAAGCGCTTTGGGTCGGGAAGGTCGAGCAGTAGAACATTTACCACCACATGCCCACGGAAAACACCAACGTCCGGCTGCGCAGCTGCGCTTCCTCACCGTCATTCCCTTTCTCCGTCCGCCAGTCCGTAAAATCGCGGAGGTAACGGGCATCGAAGACCCACTCGTGCTGACCGATGGATCGGGAAAGCGACAGTCCGGCCACCAGGCTCCAATCCTGCGGCTCAAATTCGCCCCTGAGCAGCATCGAAGCTTGCTCTTCAAAGGGTATCCCATCTGCAGCCAACAGGAAGATCTGGTCCTGATCAGGGAGGTACATTTGATCACCCTCCAGGCGATGGGAGAGGATGCGCCCGTAGCTGAACCCGGCGAAGAGCCCAGGTTTCCAAGGTCCATCAATGAGCGCGTAATGCAGCAGGACTGGCAATTCAATGGTAGCTACCTTATAGTCTGTTTCAAAGTCCTCAAAAACGGGCTGCGTACCGGTATTCGGCAGCAGGAAGCGCTCCTGTATCCGCCCGCCCTTTTGCAGGTACTGGGCTTCCGTTATCAGGGACAGGCGGTTAGAAAGTGGAATTTTCAGCATCAATGCGGCATTCAAGCCCGGCAATAGAGCCGTGGAAGATTCCGAAGTGCTGTGCAACTGATGGTACAGGGTATTGTTTTCCACCGTACTGAGCGACAAGCCCGCGCGGGCGCCCCACTGCAATTGCCCGATAGTAGGAGCCGTAGTGATCATCAGCGCAAAAAGAAAGGTTATCATTCGTTTCATTAGAGTCAATTTTGGGGCGAGTTGCACTGATTTTAACCCGTAATCAATAGGGCTGGAAAAATTTCGTCGAAAAAAGTCGGCCAGTGGAGAAGCGTTTGATGATGTAGTGGGAACGATTTCCCAGCCTTTCACGGTTGAAAGCCACGAAACAAGCCAAAAAAATCATGACTACGCAAAATGGTTGCGCACTTGCTATTCGACTTTGTATCAATCAAACCTGGCAACCATGAAAATTACCGGACAAACATTAATCGACTTGGGCTATAAGCCCGGCCGCTGGTTTGGCGATGCTCTGCAGCATGCCAACCGGCACCAACTGCAGGGCGATGACCTCAAAGCTTACCTCGATAGCGTAGCGCAGTGGACGATTGATCCCCGTGAGGCACCGCTTGCCTACCACAAAAATATCGAAGCAGAAACAGAGGACGAGATCAGTAATGTGGAAGCCGTATTCCGCAGTATGGACGAGCTGATGAAAACGCCTACGGTCGTTGCCGGAGCAGTTATGCCCGATGCCTGCCCGACCGGTGGGAAGGGGCGTATCCCCGTTGGTGGCGTAGCGGTGACCGAAAATGCCATCCACCCCGCTATGCATAGCGCGGATATTTGCTGCTCCGTCATGATGACTTCCTTTGGGCATGTTGACCCTAAGAAAGTCCTGGACACGGCCCACAGCATCACCCACTTTGGGGGCGGAGGGCGTACCTCAGGTGGCTTTGAGCTCCCTTCCGAACTTACTGATCAGATGCAAGGCAACTTCTTCCTGCGGGACGATAAAAGTCAGATGGTCACGCAATCCCACCTGGGCACACAGGGCGATGGGAACCACTTTTTGTTCGTCGGGCAATCGGAGCAGACCGGGGAGACCATCATGGTGACCCACCACGGGAGCCGCGGGCTGGGGGCGCATTTGTATAAAAAAGGCATGGCACTGGCGGAAAGCTACCGCCGGGAGCTGTCGCCAAAAACCCTTCCGGGCAATGCCTGGATTCCCTACGAGGAGGAGCATGGCAAGCACTATTGGGAAGCCCTGCAGCTCGTGCGGCAGTGGACGAAGCTCAACCATGAGGTGCTGCACGAGACCACCTGCCGGCGGCTGAAGGTGGACCACACCCTGCGCTTCTGGAACGAGCACAACTTTGTCTTTAAGGAAGGCAGCCGCTTCTACCACGCCAAGGGTGCGACCCCACTGACCGACGCATTTGTGCCGGACTCCCACGAGGGGCTGCGGCTTATCCCGCTTAACATGAGCGAGCCGGTATTGATCGTCAAAGGCGAAGCCACCGCTGGTAACCTCGGCTTTGCCCCTCATGGTGCAGGGCGGAATGTGAGCCGTTCGCAGCACATCCGCAATCAGGGCGGGCGCAGCATGGAGGCGATCTTTGCGGAAGAAACGGCCGGGCTGGATGTCCGCTTTTTCTCGGGCAATATTGATATCTCTGAGCTTCCTTCGGCTTACAAAAATGCGGATGCCGTACAGCGGCAGATGAAGCAATTTGGGCTGGGGGAAGTGGTCGACCGGGTCATTCCCTACGGTTGTATTATGGCGGGGGACTGGCAGAAGGATGCGCCGTGGCGGAAGAAGCGTAGGAAGAAAAAATGATCGATGGCGGGCATTTACTGCCGGCCATTGGGTTATACTTTTAACTCATCAAGCGGGAGCGCAAATCCGGGCAACAGGGATTCCCCGGTCAGGCTTTGGCCTGAAAAGCCCTGAACGTATTCTGGTTCAGCCTGGTCTTGCCGGTAAATGAAGGCTTCTTCCTGGTAAGGGTTGATGAGCCAACCCAGGCGGACACCGGCCGGCATCCAGATATCCGCCATTTTTTGCCGGAGTTTTGACATTAAATCCGTGCCGGAGCGGATTTCTATAACAAAGTCAGGAATAACAGACAGGTAGGCTTCTTCATCTGTCACTTCCTTTAGCCGCTCCTCGCTAATCCACCCGCAGTCCGGGCTTCTGAGGCTGCCATCAGGCATCTGAATGCCTGTGGAGGCGCTAAAGGTTTGCCCTTTTCGGTGCTGCAGCCACCATTGCCCTAAATAAATCATTGGGATGGACTCCCTTTTCCCTGAACCAAATTTTACCGGAGCCATAATCTGAATAGAGCCATCTGCTTCCTGTTCCATGCGGAGATCAGGATAACGTGCGGATAACTGCTCAAAGCCGTCGCGGGAGAAAGGGCGCTCTAAATGCAAAGGCCCCAGCTCTGCCAGCTCTTGTAACACTTCGTTTGTTGTTCGCACCGCAGAAGCCATGTTTTTTTATTTAAAGATAAGCATTTTAGCGGAAACTTACCCCTCCAGCCAACGCCGCAGCTCGGGCGTCCGGCTGGCACTGGAGACCAGCGCTTTTTCCCCACCCTTCATGTGCACTGCCAGGCGCAATTCTTGCCGAAGGACTCCAGACGCAGCAGGTGGGAAAGCGATGTAATTTGACTTCGGTTGAGGCAGAAAACTGGCGTAAACCCGCAAATACGAAAGCCGCTACCCGAATATTCTCCGGTAGCGGCTCCCATCGTGCAGGTAAAATCGGAATATTACAGCTTCGCCTTCACCAGCTCCATCACATCATCTGCCTCCTCGGCAAACAGGATTGCATTGAAAACGCTGGTATCAAAAATCATGACATAGCCGTTTTCCTTAGCCACTTCCTGAATGGCCTGCTCTGCTCTGGTGATGAGCGGCTCCAGCAGTTCCTGCCGCTTAGCCTGTACTTTTTGAGCTACTTCCTGCTCGTAAGCCAGGATTTCATCGCGCTCTTTTTCAAGCTTGGCCTGAGTTTCCTGCTGTGCTTTTGGCGTCATTGTGCCGCCCTGCACCTGCTGAGCAAAGGCCTGGGCTTCTTTCTGCCATGCTGCTGCCATCTCTTCGCCTTTGGTCACGAGCTGCTTTTGGAAAGCTTCCAGCTCGCTGTCGGCGGCTTTCGTTTCTTCCAGTGAAGAAATGAGATTGCCAAAGTTGAGGTGGCCGTACTTCTGCGCCATCGACAGGGCAGGTGTCAAAAACAAGAAGGCGGCAAAAAGGATGTATGACTTCATATTGTTTTGTTTTTCTGATTCAGGAATCGTCTTTACGGAAATTTCCGCAAAGGTAGTTGGACACCGGGACTACAACAATTAAAAGAGGGGAAAAATTGGATAGGTGTTGGTTAAGAGTCTCTTAAAACCTGCCGGAAAGCATAAAAAAACAAAATATGTTTAGATTAATTTGATTTTAAAACGTTTTATTTTAAATTTGTTGCATCATTTTGTGTTAACAGCCGGTAGGCAGGCCGCCATCCGGTACTCAATTCTGACAGATATGAACCTCATCAACGAAACAAACATCCGGCAGCTCGCTTACAAAGCGGGACAGGAGACCAGCCTTGCCATTCAAAAACACTGGCTCAAGACGGCATTACTTGGGGCAGCGGCTTATATGGCCCTGCAGAAAGACATGGTAATTGACCTGCAACTGAACCGGCCGGCTGCAGCTGTTGTGCAACCTCAGGCTACAGCCCGCCCCATGGCACAAACGGTGGCTTTCCGGGAACCAGCTACTAAAGCTCGGGCCATGAACACTTCCCTTGTGGAGCAGCAGGCATCCAAAACGGAAACCACAGCCGCCAAATCTGCACCCGGGACCAATGTCAGTAATCTGGCAAACACCTATTCCAACCTGACCGCAGCCAATAAGGGAGAGGCCCGTAAGGAAAGCGCTACCGACCGAAGGAGCAAACGTCAAAAACAAAAAGCCTATGTGAAACGGTTTGCCAAAGTGGCTCGCATGGAAATGGACAAGTACGGCATACCGGCGAGTATCACGCTGGCGCAAGGCTTACTGGAAAGCAATGTAGGTGAAAGCAAGCTGGCCACCCGCAACAACAATCACTTTGGAATGAAGTGTTTCTCAAAAAGTTGCTCCAAAGGGCACTGCAGCAATTTTACTGATGACAGCCACAAAGATTTTTTCCGCATCTACAAAAGCGCCTGGGAAAGTTTCCGGGCACATAGCCTGCTCCTGAAGCAGAGCAGCCGTTATCAGCCTTTGTTTCAACTCAAATCCAATGATTACAAGGGTTGGGCAAGGGGGCTAAAAAAAGCCGGTTATGCCACTGATCCCAAATACGCTGAAAAAATTATTAACCTGATCGAAGACCTCGACCTACACCAATACGACCGGTAGCCACCTGCCTGTCTGATTCCTGACAGTTTATCTGCAAAGGGGGGTGACAAAAATCACCGCATGGGCGCCCTAAGGTGCTTATTTTCGCTCTATCACAATTTATTATTGTTTTTAGCGATTAAATACAACCGTAAAGGACGTATTGCTGCTATCCTTCCTGGTCGTAAGTTAGGAGGCAGCCCATGAACATTAGCATAAACTGTAAACAACAAATGAAAGATTTTACCTGCCTCGTAACCGGCGCCGAGTCCGGGCTGGGTTACGCTGCCGCCCGCGGGCTTGCCCGGGAAGGCGCGACTGTCGTAATGGTCTGTGACAACAAAAAACGGGCCCGCAAAGCAAGGGTCAAACTGATCGAAGAAAGCCAAAACCCGGATATTGACCTTGTCCTTGTTGACTGGTTTTCACAAGAGGATATCAAAGCGAAAGCACAGGAAATCCTGCATAACTACCGGTCTGTCCATTTGCTCCTCAACCTGGCGGAGGCTTACTTCCCCATCCGGAAGCTCACTGCAAATGGTAAAGAACGCAACTTCGCCTACAACGTGCTTGCGCCCTACCTTTTCACCAATGAGCTAAGCTCGCTGCTGATGGCTGCGGATGGTGCACGGGTCCTCAATCTGACTTATGAATCCCACCGGCTGGGTGCCATCAACTTTAACGATCCGGGATTGAAGTACAACTTCTCCATCCGGGATGCACAGCGGCAAGTTGCCCTGGCCCGCTTGTCCTGGACTTACGAGCTCAATCGTCGTTTGTCTGGCACAGGAATAGATGTCCATGCCTTTTCAACCGGTGCACACCATCCGGCCACCATTCAGCAAGTGCCCCGCGTCCTCCACTGGGCGGTCAAAATGGCTACCCGCTTTTGGGAGCGTACTTCAGAAGAATCCATTAGCGCACTCTTGCGTTTGTCCCTTTCCGACGACTACGAGCGGCTTAGCGGAAAATACCTTTTCAAAGGTCAAATCGTAAAGTCTTCTCCAATCACTTACAATACAGCATTCAACCAGCAGCTTTGGGACACTTGTGCGACCAACACGAATTCTACTATTGCTGCTTACCGGGAGATACAGGAAATGCTGTTATCCTAGGGGGCTACCGCCTGACCCATAGCCCGGTCAGGATCAGCCCGAATACGCCGCCAAGAATCCAGAAAACCGGGATATCTGAAGTCCCGGTCTTTCCTGACTGGCTGTAGGGCGCCCCAAAAGTACGCACCGCTTGAAGGACTTCATACGCCGGCTGTGCCTGTAGGACAGCCAGTTGCTCTATGGGGTTTAGTGAGGATGTGGCAGCATCCAGCCAATCCACATACACCTCGGGGTCCTTGCAGAGGTCCTGCTGCTCGATGAAGGTTCCAATAAAATGCTGCTGAGCGCGTACCCGGTTGATCAGGCCCGTTGTACTGTTGCCCCAATAATCGGTATAAGCCTCATCCAGCGCCAAGTACCTGGTACGGGGCAATGTGGAATTTGCCAGCGCCAGCGCGCTGCCGGCGTCCGCCGTCAATAGCAAACGGGCATTAACGGCCTCTTCGGGAGCCCGCAGGTTGATTAATGCCTTGGAGGCGCTCAGCCAGTCGGACAGGACAGAGAAGCAATTATGAATTGATGAGTGGCTTGTAGGCATGGCCACAGCCGCACCACTATTTTTGTCAAAAGGCTCTTTTTGAAAGAAATAGGCATCCGCTTCAGCACCAGGCAACTGGTCAGCGGTAGAAAGATCCGCAAGAAAAGACGCAGCGCAAAGATGGCGGTGTATGAGATAAGCCTCGGAAACACTTCCTGTCTCCAGCTCTGCCTTATTAAAGGGGTACATCGCTAACTGATGGCTGGGCAGTACCAACAGCCCGGAAATTTCCCTGTTATCCAACGCTTCCAAACCTGGAAACAACGTCCGCCCGCTAAGGCTTTTTATTTGCCCGTTCTGATCGATCTCTATATGCTTTCGGTACAACTGTCCAATCCCTGCTCCCAATTGTAAAATGTATAAATTCTGATCCGCAACCCAGTAGTGGTAACTCCGTAAACTTAGTGATGCCAATACAGCCTCAAACTCCTGCAAGGGCCTGTGCTCTACTTTATACCTTAGCTGCGTTGCCTGTTGCGAGCGTAAACCAGCCCACACCTCGCCTACCGCCGAAATTACTCCTGAAGCCCTGCCATTCTCATACGGATATGCATTGTCCAGCCGTTGTGACCGGTACTTCCAGAAAGCAGGAGCAGTACAGGCTTCCACATCGTGAAAATTAAAAAAGGCGACTTTGCCAAATTCAAACCAATTATAGGCATCCTCAACCGAAAAGCCATCTCTGACGTATTGCTGCTGCAGATAAAGGTGCTGTATCCCACTGTTGAAGATATCTTCCAAATGGTTCTTCAGCCAGTGTGCCTCAAATGGCGTAAGCGGCTTGGATAACAGAAGCTCCAGCCGGTTCTGCAGCTCAGCGTAGTACTCCGTGCCAGCTTTAATATTGTCAATAGTATGCCGGTCCTGACCAGCCAGCAGTGTATGTACCTGGCCCATAGCATATAGCAGTCGGATTTGGTTAAACTCATGGTGCCCAGCCCGGTGCAGGGCCGACTTAAAATGCACCATCGCCTGTTCTGTATTCCCGCTTTGAAACTCCATTTCACCCAAGGCTTCCTCGGCCAGCGCTTTTAGGGCTGCAGGCTCCGTGGAGCGGGCGATGTGATTCAGGATTTGCCGGGCTCTCGTTTCGTTGCCAGAAGCCGCATAGGCACGGGCTACAAAATAACGTGGAAGGAGGCTTTCGCTACGCTCAGCGAAAAGCTTGCTCCATTGCAGCGCTTCAGCCCTTGCTCCACTCAGCAGGGCTAATTCCACTGCGTTGGCCCAGTCGGCAGGATGGAGGGCACCCGGAGAGGTGCTAATCCATTGCCGAAAGTGCTGAAGTGCGGGCTCGAGCTGCCCCAGCAAAAGGTACGACTTTGCCAGTAGTGGAAAAGCGGAAGACCGGACCCCAGGGTTGCGCACGGCACGTTCTGCTATTTGGACGGCTAAAGCCGGTTGCCCTGCATGCAGTGCATCTTTGGCCAATTCAAGGGCGGCTTCTCCAGCGAAACTATTTTGCATGCGCTCATTAGCTTCGAACAAATGGTAGGCCCGCTGATAGGCCTGGGCGCGCTCGCCTTCAGGCAACAATCTGGCCAACCGGCACCAATTTCGCCCCAAAGCCTCCGGATACTGATTAGGGAACACCTTTAATATGGATATAGCCTCCTCGTAAGCCTTTCGGGCCTTAGGGAGCAGCTCTTGTTTTTCGTAGAGCATACCTCTTTCTTCCCATACCCGGCTTAATTCCGGATGACCTGCGTCGTAGTATTTGGCCAGGATTTCTTCCGCCTCTTCCAGAAAGGCCACTGCACTGCCAAAAGAATCCTGATTGCGCGCGGTAACAGCCATAAACAGAAGTGAAGCCGCTGTTTGAGGATGTTCCCTTGAAAACAGATCTTCACGAATATCATAAGCCATCCGATGGCACTCCATTGCGTCCCCAAAACGGCCAGCGGCTTCGTACACCTGCCCAAGTTTATGGGCGGCTTTGGCAGCTTCATCATTATTACGGCTGAGGGTTTCAATACTTTGCCAGAGCGCCTGTTTAGCGGTTTGCTTAGCGGCATCTAATTGCCCGAGTTCGAGCTGAGCCTGAGTGATCTGGTTGAGGCAGGAAAAATAGTAAGGCCAGGACGCAGCAGCTTTGTAGTGGGCAGCAGCTTGTCTCAGCTCAGAAATTGCGGATTCAAAATCATGACTGAGCAACAGGGAGGCTGCCCGGTTCTGATGTTGACCAGCAACGCCCGGCGGCTGCGCATGCAGCATATTAAAGGCGCAGACACCTATTAAAATCAGTACAGTTTTTCTCATAGTAAGAACATGGTCAATCCGTCAAATACAACTCCTGAAAGTATGTTGGGTGCCGGGAAAAAATGGCACTTTGAGTATGCTTGCTTTTTGATATGTCCAAGGGGAGTCTTCAGCAGGGGGAGCCAAAAAGAGCTGGCAGTGAAGCCAGCCATTTTTTTATATACTAATCTCCCCAAGATAAGGTTTTTTCCGTAGCTGAACAACTGCTAACCTCCACTTACGGGGGGTATGATGGCGACTTCATCCTCCGGCTGCAGGGGTTGATCATCCTTTGCATAACTGGTATTGACCGCAACGGAAAGAGAAGCCAGCTTAGCAAACTCAGGGAACTGTTCCGTTAATTTGACTTTCAGATCGCTGACCGTTGCTTCTGACGGCAGCTCCAACGTAAACTGACTATTGCCAAGTATATCCTTTGCGATACCGAACGCAATAATTTGAATCTCCATGACAGACTTCCTTTATCTTACCATTCGGAGACCTGAGAGCTGTAAAAATGACATTAGAAAACTCCATTTCACGCTCTCAATCCCCATAAAATTATTTTTATTAACAAAACATTAACACTTGTTAAAACCTCCGTAGCCCACCCGCTTTTGAGCCGGTACGAACTACTGAATGCACCCCATAGTAAGGTATAATATTCTTTTTGGGCAAAAAAACAGTGGTCACAAGCAGAATTTTAGTTCCCTGCACGAAACATATTTTTTCTCCACATGTGGTAACACCTTACGTGCTCAGGTGATAAAAATGGGAGGGCAAAGACAAATCGTTGACTTTTAACGGTAAAGAGAATAGTTTTGCCCCATCAAATGAAGATCAGCATCCGTGCGGACCTGCGTTTGATACATGTACGAAAACAAGAAGAGTATAAAACTAGTTGTTGGCTCACAGCTGCTTTTCCCGGCAGCTGTGCTGAGTATCGGAGGGCTGCTTTATGCAGTCCGGTTGATACTCATGCTGCATAAAAGGCTAAACCCTATGCAGTAAAGCTTCATGCAAAACCCAAAGGCATGAAATTCCCATGGACAATTGTAGCTGTTTTGGCAGTGAACAGCCTGACCGCTACGCCCAAATCTGACCCCTTCTCCGAACGATCGGGCGACTTTAATGCTCGCTGGTCTTCAGAGATAGAGGACAAAGTGAAAGAGCGGATCGACCGCCTCACTATTCCCTTCGAAGCCAGGTACGACCTGGAAGTGCGTAACCGCATCAAGGATTACGTCACAGATGGCTACCGTGATACGGAGCGTATGCTTGGCCGCACAACGGCTTTTTTCCCCATTTTTGAGCACTACCTGAGCTTGCACGGGCTTCCCCGTGAGCTCCGCTATCTGCCTGTAGTTGAAACAGAGCTGCAGACAGCGGCTTCCTCTCATGCAGGTGCTGCCGGACTGTGGCAATTCATTCGGCCTACCGCACGCTTGTACGACCTCGAAGTGAGCCATCAGGTAGATGAGCGTTACGATGTGTACCGGTCAACGGAAGCAGCCGTCTTAATGCTATCCCGCCTGCATAGCCACTACAAGGACTGGTCGCTCGTGCTTGCGGCCTACAATTGTGGGCCCGTACGGGTCAATGCAGCGATTAAGCAAGCCGGCAGCCGGGACTTCTACACGGTTGCCAACTTCCTTCCGGAGGAGACCCGTCACTATGTGCCAAGGTTCATTGCTGCGGCCTACATCACCAACTACTACAGCCACCATGGCCTAAAGCCAGATTCCCGTGGCGTTTTCAACCAGTCAATCAGTGGAATCAAGCTTTACGAGCGCTTCACTTTTGGAGAGATTGCACACGCTTCAGGCGTAGCAGTGAGTGATATTCGCAAGCTGAATCCGGCTTACCGGGGAAGCATTATCCCCAAGCGTGAAGATGGCCACTATCTGTTGCTACCAGCCGCAGGGATAAAGAACCTCAAACCGCTCATCGCAGCTCGTTCAGGCCAGTACGCTCCGGATTATCAGTTGCTCTACCCCAATACTTTCCACATGGACTACAAGGTACGCCCGGGGGAAACCATTGGCGATGTAGCAAAGCGGTTCAACATCACCGAAGCTCAAATCCGGCAATGGAACCAACTCAGAGAGACCGAGGTATTCGTACACCAGGAATTATCGCTTTACGTGACCAACGATGGCTCTGGCTACATTAAACCCTAAGGATTAAAACTTCGCATAAATAAGGTTTATTGATTAAAAGGCTCTCCCCTTTGGAGGGCCTTTTTTGTTCCCGCCAGCATTATGCTGCTGTAGCCTGCGCAGCAAATTCGAGGTCGCACCCTTGTACAGGCGGTTATCTTTCAGGCTGTAGAGGACGTAGAAGTAATACATACCGGTGGAATGGGGCTGTAAAAACGAAAGCCTTCACCGAAAACGGTGAAGGCTTTGTAGCGTGAGCCCGTACGGGCGACCTCAGCATTATGAATACAGCGCTCTAACCTGCTATACTACCCAGGCAGATTGATCTGGCCCTCTTCATTTAACAAGCCCGCCGATTTTAATAGCTCCCGCAAAGCAGCACCGCCCTCCAATGACTTCGACCAGCGCTCTCGTGATAACGCGGCCGACTGCTCTGCATATTCTTCGAAGTACAGCAATATTAACGGCCGGCGGTGCTTCGTTGAGCGGGTCCCGCCAGCATTATGCTGCTGTAGCCTGCGCAGCAAATTCGAGGTCGCACCCTTATACAGGCGGTTATCTTTCAGGCTGTAGAGGACGTAGAAGTAATACATACCGGTGGAATGGGGCTGTAAAAACGAAAGCCTTCACCGAAAACGGTGAAGGCTTTGTAGCGTGAGCCCGTACGGGCGACCTCAGCATTATGAATACAGCGCTCTAACCTGCTATACTACCCAGGCAGATTGATCTGGCCCTCTTCATTTAGCAAGCCCGCCGATTTTAATAGCTCCCGCAAAGCAGCACCGCCCTCCAATGACTTCGACCAGCGCTCTCGTGATAACGCGGCCGACTGCTCTGCATATTCTTCGAAGTACAGCAATATTAACGGCCGGCGGTGCTTCGTTGAGCGGGTCCCGCCAGCATTATGCTGCTGTAGCCTGCGCAGCAAATTCGAGGTCGCACCCTTGTACAGGCGGTTGTCTTTCAGGCTGTAGAGGACGTAGAAGTAATACATACCGGTGGAATGGGGCTGTAAAAACGAAAGCCTTCACCGAAAACGGTGAAGGCTTTGTAGCGTGAGCCCGTACGGGCGACCTCAGCATTATGAATACAGCGCTCTAACCTGCTATACTACCCAGGCAGATTGATCTGGCCCTCTTCATTTAGCAAGCCCGCCGATTTTAATAGCTCCCGCAAAGCAGCACCGCCCTCCAATGACTTCGACCAGCGCTCTCGTGATAACGCGGCCGACTGCTCTGCATATTCTTCGAAGTACAGCAATATTAACGGCCGGCGGTGCTTCGTTGAGCGGGTCCCGCCAGCATTATGCTGCTGTAGCCTGCGCAGCAAATTCGAGGTCGCACCCTTATACAGGCGGTTATCTTTCAGGCTGTAGAGGACGTAGAAGTAATACATACCGGTGGAATGGGGCTGTAAAAACGAAAGCCTTCACCGAAAACGGTGAAGGCTTTGTAGCGTGAGCCCGTACGGGCGACCTCAGCATTATGAATACAGCGCTCTAACCTGCTATACTACCCAGGCAGATTGATCTGGCCCTCTTCATTTAGCAAGCCCGCCGATTTTAATAGCTCCCGCAAAGCAGCACCGCCCTCCAATGACTTCGACCAGCGCTCTCGTGATAACGCGGCCGACTGCTCTGCATATTCTTCGAAGTACAGCAATATTAACGGCCGGCGGTGCTTCGTTGAGCGGGTCCCGCCAGCATTATGCTGCTGTAGCCTGCGCAGCAAATTCGAGGTCGCACCCTTGTACAGGCGGTTGTCTTTCAGGCTGTAGAGGACGTAGAAGTAATACATACCGGTGGAATGGGGCTGTAAAAACGAAAGCCTTCACCGTTTTCGGTGAAGGCTTTGTAGCGTGAGAGTGACTTGAACACTCGACCTCAGCATTATGAATGCTGCGCTCTAACCAGCTGAGCTACCACGCCATTTTTTCTCTTTGAGGCGGTTCTCTATTGCTGAACTATCGCTTCCCATACGTGAAAGAGGGACTTGAACTCTCGACCTCCCGTACGGGCGCTCTAACCAGCTGAGCTACCACGCCATTTTTTCTCTTTGAGGCGGTTCTCTATTGCTGAACTATCGCTTCCCATACGTGAAAGAGGGACTTGAACTCTCGACCTCCCGTACGGGCGCTCTAACCAGCTGAGCTACCACGCCATTTTTTCTCTTTGAGGCGGTCCTCTATTGCTGAACTATCGCTTCCCATACGTGAAAGAGGGACTTGAACTCTCGACCTCCCGTACGGGCGCTCTAACCAGCTGAGCTACCACGCCATTTTTTCTCTTTGAGGCGGTCCTCTATTGCTGAACTATCGCTTCCCATACGTGAGAGAGGGACTTGAACTCTCGACCTCCCGTACGGGCGCTCTAACCAGCTGAGCTACCACGCCATATCAAATAAAAGCATCATTCTGCTTTTTGCGGTTGCAAAGATAAATTTTTAACTCTATTCCATGCAACCTTTTTGGCGAATATTTTTTCAAATGGGAAAAGTGTAAAATGACAGACGATCAAAAAATCAGTATACGCCCTGAGGTCCTAACTAAGGATATTGAAAGCACCCCTGCGGAGCGCTTCCAAAATGCGACGCTCCGACCTGTGCTGAAACTACAGAATGAGCTGCTGCAGGCTGTTTTTCTACACATGATGGACAAGCGCAAAGTCAGTTTCCGACAGCAGTCCCCACAGGATCAGGCGGCACAAATTGAGCACAGCCTCAGCAAAGATAAGCGGCTGCGCTTTCAGCTGCTTGGTGTGGTAATTGGACAGTTCACCACAGCCGAATATACCGAGTTTCTTGCATTAGAACAGGAAGCCGTGCGACGGATATTCACCATGATGGTACAGCGGCTGAAGGACGGACTCATCAAAACCACTTAGGGCCCGCATCTTTCATTTCGCTTTCCCGGGGCGCAAAGAGTAGATTTAAGCCAAGACGCAGGTGACTGGCATTGCTGTCTTTGGGCTGGAAAACGGTCAGAATATTATCCGTGGCAGCAACCAGTTGAACCGGCCCGGCTTTAAGGGTAGCATTCAGCCCCAGGTTATCAAAGCGGTTGTTGCGCCAGGAGTAAATCCCTCCGACATTCAGAAATGGCAAAACCTGCAAGTTAGAGGATAGGGCGGCGGCCGGGTAGGTGTTGCCACGATAGCTTTCGCTAAAAATAAGTCCCCCTACAGTCCAGTTTTCGCGCAGGCGCAACGTAGCGCTCAGGTAAAAACGGGTAGGCAGGGTGGTCCGAAAACCTTCTGAACCTTCCTCTATTTCATAAACGGCTTCAAGTGTATCCAGAACGGAACCGAAACTTGTACTATCATCAAAAATCCGCTGTGCAAAGTCAAGCCCCTCATATTCATAGGTGCCCTTAAGACTGTAATTGTTAACCTCCTCATCCCAGTCAATACCCCCAATATCCAATACACTAGCCGCCAGCTCAAGCTTGCCGAGCTTCACATGCGCCCCCAGGTCAAAAGCAAACCCGGTGTTGCCCGTAAACAGGCTCTCTGCAGAGAAAGTCCCAAAATCGAAGTTGGTCTGAATGTCATCAAAGCCATCGTAAGTAAGAGAAGAAGCGCTGTTGACCTGATAATCAGCATTCAGCGTCAACTGGTAAACCTCGCTGTCCGTTCGAAGCCGAAGTTGATTCCGGCTACTGTTGATGCTGCCGGCACCTGAAAGGAGCTTAGCCCGTCCACCGATGACCACCGCATCACTGACTTCAATCATTGCCCCCACCGCAAATTCCTGATAGCCTAGCACATCTATATCGGGGGCGAACTCAATTTCTTCTCCTATAAACTGAGCATTGCCCTGCCAGATGAGCTGCGGCAAGGTCTTTGGGTAGTCCATAAATGCGTTGAAACGAAAGGTATGGGAAATGCTGAGCCCTAATGGCCCGAATCGCGCGCCCAGGCTTAGGGTTTCAATATCGAGGTTCTCGCGTATGGCATTGCGGTCCTCCATCCCGAGAATAGCCTGATCGACATTCAGCACCCGGTTCCCATTACCATCCTCAACGAAAAGCGTATTGTAAGTCAGGTTTTCCACCCAAAGGCTGTTGTAAACGCCTGGCAGCCCAATCACCATCTCATATTCCGGGAAAAATGCCGGATTCGTGCGGTTCGCCTGCCAGGTATGCCGCAAAAAGTGCGTACTCAAATCTTGCTGGGCTAGCAGTACAGCCGAAGGCAAAACGGCCAATGCCAAAACGGCCAAAAATAGCTTAATTCTCATGGTAGCTTTTGATTTCAAAGATTCAGGATTGGGTGTGCGGATGGTTGCAAGGGCAAGAACGGTATTTTCGGCCGGAGAATTGTACAAAATTGCCAGCCACTTGCCGACAAACAAGGCGATAGCAACCGTCCAAACAACGAAAGCCAGGACAAAGCAGTAAGTCTTCGGAGTTTTATGTTAAGCAGAAACAGTAGCCCCGGCACGGGCTCCTTTGACAAAGTACATATCGATCAGGCCTTTATTTTTAGCCTGTACTTTGCCCCGGTATTCACAGTCAAACTGGTATTTGATCAGGTTGTAAGTTGCTTCTGAAATATTCACCCGACCGGCCTGCCCGTTGGTCTCCATGCGGGAAGCAGTGTTTACCGTATCGCCCCATATATCGTAAGCAAATTTATTCACACCCACCACACCTGCTACGGCAGGGCCCGTGTGTATGCCAATCCGAGCCTCGAAGTAGGGCTTGCCCAGGCGCATACGCTCCTGTTTTTGTTCCTCCAGGTACTCCTGCATTTCCAGTGCTGCCTTGATCATACTGCCCGGCATGGTTTTTCGGTTATCCAAACCGGAAGCACACATGTAGGCATCGCCTATCGTTTTTATTTTTTCAATTTCCGGATAGTTGCCGATAATAAAGTCGAAACCCTTGAAACAGCGGTCCAGTTCTTCCACCAGTTCTTCCGGCGAAAGCTGCTCAGATATCCTGGAGAAATTAATGAAGTCACTAAAGAGCACAGTTACCTCGTCGTACTTGCGGGTTTGAGCTTTGCCGTACTCTCGCAGTTCCTCGGCAATATTGGCAGGCAGGATGTTCAGCAGCAGTTCATTGGAGCGCTCCTTCTCCTGCTCGATCATGCGGTTTTTGTCCTTGAGCTGCTGCCGGTTGCGGCGGCTGATGAGGAAGAGTACCAGCAAAAGTAAAGTCAACAGGATACCCGAACCAGCCAGGATCATAAGTTGGTTGCGCTGCTCTTTGTTGCGCTCCGCTTCGCGGCGGCTACGTTCGGCTTCGAGCTTAGCTTCTGCAAGGTCTGCTTTTTGAGCCTGAAGGACCGCTTCCCGCTGAGCCTCTGCAGCAGACAGCTTTTCAAACTTCTTTTTATTGATTTCTGCCAGAGAATCTGCTTTCGCCTTTGCAGCAGAGACATCAGCCAGGCGCTCCTCCTTTTTATTGACCTCCTGCTCCACTTGCTGTTTTTCCTGCACGAGGCGCTGCTGCTGCTGTTGCAACTGGTCACGGTCGGAAGACAGCAAATCCTTCTCTTCTGAAAGACGGTCAATTTCAGCCTGCAGACGCTGCCGCTCCTGGTCCAGTGCCTTACGCTGCTGTTCATATTTGCGCTCCAGATCACTGATACTCGTACCGTTCTGACTGAAGTAATTGAACGCTTCTTCTACAATCTGGTAAGCCTTGCGATAGTTACGATCTTTTTCGGCGAGCCGGCTGCGGCGTTCCACGCTTTTGATAATGAGGTCAGAATCCCCGGCATCCTTCGCTTTGGCCAAAGCAGTACGGTACCAGACCTCTGCGTTCCGCTCATCGCGGTCGCGCTCATAGCCCCGACCGGCCAGAAAGGCCGCTTCTGCACCCATACTGGAGTTATTGATTTCCGTAGCTAACCGGTGCGCCAGTTTAGCCTGCTCAATAGAAGCCTCCGTATTGCTGCGCAGGTAAGCCTCAGCCAGGTCGTAGTGCAGGTACATTTTTTCTTTGCTGCTACCCGCCTGCTCCAGTTGCTTTTTCAGGTCTTCAATAGAATCCTGGCCAAAAGCAAACCCTACAAATAAGCAACAAGCAAAAATGATCAATAACCTCATAGAAAGAAAAGCAACTGTTTAGATACCGGCAAGTCCCCGGCTGATATCAGGTCAAATAGAGAAAACAAAAATACAAACTCCACGCTAGAAAAGAAGGAAAACCGTATAATGATGAAAATCATAAAACTGCTATGACGGATGTCAACAGCCCTCAACGATGTTTTGCGCATATTAGCAGTGTAAAAGCCAATTGCCTCATTAATACGAAAAAACTAAAGCAATGAACGTCCTAGATCCTGTCAAGAGTATCATGACAACCAAACTCATCACTGTAAGCACCGGTGATAAGCTAACCGCCGTGAAGGAAATTTTCGACAACAACCGCATCCACCATGTTCCGGTAGTCCGCTACAAGGAATTGGTGGGCATCATCAGCAAGACTGACTTCATGCATTTCCTGCGCGGCTTCAACCGCAACCAGGAAGACCGCTTTGTGAATGAAGCACGCATGCGGGCCTACAACGTGGAAGACATTATGACTAAGGGGATTGCCAAGCTTTCTCCGGATGACCGCATCAACGTAGCACTGGAAGTGTTCCTGGAGAACCGCTTCCATGCCGTTCCCGTAGTCAGCGAAAATGGTGAGCTCGAAGGCATTCTAACCACCTTTGACATCATTAAAGCCATTGCCGCTACCAAAGTTACACCGAAAGAAATTCTGGAAAGCAAGAAACAACATTAGCAGTCATTACAGGGGCGCAACAGCTTTGTGCCCTCCTGCGCCCGCCTGAAGCTCACGCGGGCGCAGTGTTTTTTGACCGCTCCTTTATTGATTAAATGCCCTGCCTTATGAGAAAGATACTGGTCCCCACAGATTTTTCCGCCACCGCTGCTAATGCCTGCCAATTTGCACAGGTTGTTGCAGAACGGCAAAACGCGGAGGTAGACATCATGCACGCCTACCACCCTTCCTTCGACTATTCCAACCCCTATCTCGACATGCCCGCTGCCGAGTTTGACAGCATCAAACGGGAGCTGCTCGACCAGTTCATCGAAGGCAATACCCGGGATAGCGGTAGTAGTGTGGCAACGCTGCCTAAACCCATCCTGAATATTGGTTTCGCTTCTGAAGAAATCGTAAGGATGTCAAAAGGGTACGATCTGATTATCATGGGCACTACCGGAGAAGGCAACCTTTTGGAAAAAGCCTTTGGCAGTGTTTCCACCCACGTGGCACGCTTTGCCCACTGCCCGGTCCTGCTTGTTCCCGGTAACTGCAAGTGCGGCAACTTCGAGGAGGTGGTTTACGCCAGCAATTATCAGGCTGCAGATGAAGCAATGGTGAAAAAACTACTCACCATTACCGGCCCCGAAATCAACAATATCCACTTTGTACACATTGATAACGAAACCAAGTCGCCTTACCACGTGGAGCAGGTATTGTACGAACAGGCTCAGCTGTATGGCACAGCGGCTATTGGCTTCAACTCAGTGGAAATTGAATGCCCCAACGTGCAGGAAGGTATCGTACAATACGCCAGTGACATACGGGCTGACCTTATCGTCATGGGCACGATGCACCGGAACTTCCTGGAGCGCCTCTTCCATAAGAGTGTGACTCAGCAGGTTGTTTTCCATACGACAGTCCCCCTCTTGGTCATGCACTACGATGATTAAGACTTAAGCTTCTTTTTGCAATTCGATGAGCGTAACTTCCGGTAGAATACCTACACGGCCAGGGTAGCCGAGGTAGCCTAAACCACGGTTGACGTACAGGAATTGCCGCCCGCTTTGGTACAGACCTGCCCATTGCTTGTAGACGTATTTGATGGGGCTCCACTTAATCCACCCGGGGATTTCCACCCCAAACTGCATACCATGGGTGTGCCCGGAAAAGGTAATGGCGATGTCCTGATAATCATTCGTGACTTCCCCTTCCCAATGCGAGGGGTCATGCGACAGCAGCAACTTGAGGTCAGCCATGCCAAGCCCTTCGGTGGCCTGCTTCAGATCGCCATATTTGGGGAAGCGCGGATGTGTCGAATAATTTTCCACACCGATAACTGCTACTTTGGCACCGTTCACCTCCAGGGTACGGTGTTCGTTCAGCAGGAGGTCCCAGCCGATACGGCGGTGGGTATCTTTCAGTAAATCCATATTGGCTACTTTCTCTGAATCAGTACCCCATCGCACGTAGTCTCCATAGTCATGATTGCCTAGAACCGAATAGGCTCCGTAGCGGGCGTTGATTTTGTCAAACACATCCACAAAGGGCTGGGCTTCCTCTGCTTTATTGTTCACCAGGTCGCCCGTAAAGAAGACCAGGTCCGGCTGCTGTGCATTGATTAGGTCTACGGCGTTACGGACCGGTTCCTTGTGTAGGAAGCTGCCGGAGTGTATATCTGAAATCTGTACAATTTTGAGCCCCTGCAGCGCATCCGGCAAACCAGGAATACGGACTTTCTCCGTAAAGAGGCGGTAGCGGTAAGGATTGCGCACCATACCATATATAAGGCTAAAGAAGGGTACTGCACCAAGCATCAGCCCCAGCTGAGCCAGGAAGCGGGAGCGGCCGGCGCTAAACTCCACACCACTGCCCAACTGAGTTGCCAACCAGCCAATGAGCCGCCGAAGGTCATCGACCACCATTACAGCAGCAACCAGCATTTTGGAAATGTAAACAATGAAAAACAAGGTGCGAACGACAGTTACCGTTGATTTTGGCCAGTTTTCAAACCACCCTGCATCACTGCCCAGCATCCAGGTCAGCAAAAGCACTGGCACTGCCCAGTAAATACCGTATAGCAGGTACCGCAGGCTCGGCTGCCAGCTGTGGGCGAGCGTGCGCACAGCCATAAAGGCATAACCATCAAAAACAAGTAACAAAATGAGCAGGATAAGAAGGCGCATAAACTCCGTATTTCTATGTACAAAGAGGGCAACTTTGATATTGTTTCAGCAAACTGATGAATGTCATGATTTTTTCGGCCACTCTTTGATTTTAGTCAGTGCCCGGCACCTTAATTTGCTTTTCATTAGCAAAAAACAGCCACCCTATACTAAAGTGTAAACGGGGGCCGTTAATAAGCGGAAATAAGGGCAAAAAAATTAGATTTCGATTCTTCCCCCCCTGCCTATTTTTATATCGAAATTTAATTTTGCTAAAAATTAAATCCACTGAATTCCATCTTTTGTTTAATTAAATTTTTTAACAAGGTTTAAATCAAGGTTAAATCAAAATAAAATTCTGACTATTGACTTGACTCCTACACCATTTGCACCTACATTTGCGGCAACAAAACCGCAAAAAGCTAAAAACGAGAATCCGATGAAAAATCTAACCCTTATTTGCACCCTGGTGTTGGCAAGCCTCACTACCCTTTCTGCTCAACTTTCCTTTAAGCCTGGCGATATAGAACTGGCGGCTGGTGTTGGCGTAATTTCCACTTATGCTAAAGACGGCGCGACCACTATCGCTCCTCCGGTCAATCTGCGCATGGACGTCCGCCTGTCTCCCAACTTCAGCCTGGGTGCCTATGCTGCTTATGCCTCCTTTGAGCGCAACGGCCGTATCCTTCCTACCGGTGCGGTACAAGACATTTCCAATGAATCTTTCCAGGCCGGCCTTCGTGCAACTGCGCACGGGCAGGTAGGCGAAAAGTTTAACATCTACGGTGGCGGAATGCTCGGCTACGATATGGCAACCGTAGAAGAATCCATCGACGGGCAGCCTAAGAGCAAAGGCGACGAGCCTTCCTTTATCCGTCCGGAAGCTAATAACAACGCTCTGATCTACAGCGCTTTTATCGGTGCGACTTATTACCCTAAAAGCAACCTGGGCTTCTTTGGCGAGGTTGGCTATGGCAACAGCCTGCTGAACGTAGGCGTTAGTTTCCGTCTGTAGGAACTTTGCGCTGGCATTCCGGGTTTTTAAATGACCCTTTGCTAACAAAACTCCTGCAAGCAACAATAACTATGGAACTGAAGCATATTCCAAAACTGAAATTCACCGACGGGCAGTCTTTTTTTCTAATCGCCGGCCCTTGCGCCATCGAAGGAGAAGATATGGCTTTCGAAATTGCCGGGCGGGTCAATGCCATTTGCGAAAGACTGGAAATTCCTTACATTTTCAAGGGCTCCTACCGCAAAGCCAATCGCTCCCGCATCGATTCCTTTACTGGGATTGGTGACGAAAAAGCGCTTGGCATCCTGAAAGCCGTTGGTGAAAAGTTTCAAATTCCGGTCACTACAGACATCCACTCTGAGCCGGAAGCAGCTTTGGCTGCACAGTATGTGGATGTGCTTCAGATCCCGGCTTTCCTTTGCCGCCAAACCAGCCTGCTGGTCGCAGCGGCTGAGACCGGTAAAGTGGTTAACATTAAAAAAGGCCAGTTTCTGAGCCCTGATGCTATGCAATTTGCTGCTGATAAAGTGCGGGGCGCTGGCAACGAGCGGGTCCTTCTCACTGAACGGGGCACCACCTTTGGCTATCAGGACCTGATCGTTGATTTCCGGGGTATTCCGACTATGCAATCCCTTGGCGCTCCTGTCGTTTTAGACTGTACGCACTCCCTGCAACAGCCCAATCAGACTTCCGGAGTAACCGGAGGCCGCCCGGCTATGATTAGCACCATCGCCAAAGCGGGTATCGCTGCCGGTGTAGACGGTTTGTTCATAGAAACGCACCCCACTCCATCTACTGCGAAGTCTGATGGCGCCAATATGCTACCGCTAGATCAACTCGAGCCTTTGCTTGAACGGCTGGTCAATATCCGAAAAGCTATCATTTAAACCTATCTGGCAGGCAGCGTTTTTGACATAAGCCGGGTCTGTATTGTAAAGCAGTGATTACACTTTGCTGTTGAACGCGATTGCGCTCACAATGAAAATCACAAAATAATACACTACCCAAGCCTTGTTTTTAACAAAAAAATTGTGTATTTTACTTTTAAACCCAAACCAAAAGGAGGAACTATGAGAAAAAGCAATATCTACAATTCCACACTGACCATCCTCCTCCTGTTCGCCACCACCACCCTGATTGGGCAACAGGTGGAGAAGACGTTGGTCAAATCCTTTAATTTAGGCGGGCTGCAAACCGTATCCCTGAATGTTGATGCTCCGGTAGAGGTCGTTGACTGGGATCAGCCCTTCATGCGCGTACAAATGCACATTGAGCTCGACCGAGGCTCGGAAGCCTTGTTGAAGTCACTCGTACGCGCGGGGCGGTACAACCTGAACGCCGACGAAGCCGAAGGTACTTTCAATATCGTAGCGCCCAATCTGGGCCGGGAAATCACAATTGGCGGGCAACCTCTGAATGACCGGATTTCTTTTGTCATAAAGAAGCCGCGCAATGTAGCTTTTTCGCCATTACAGAGTGAAGAAATAACTGAAGAGACTGCCTCCTCACTGTAAACTCAGGCCGAGCAACTTTTGAAAAGAGTTGAACGTTATAAAAGGTGTGCTGCCGAAAAACCGGAGCACACCTTTTATTTTTGCCAGAGTGATGTTCATATTACCTTTGGCGCTCAAATTTGCAGAATCAATGAGAATCGGTTGGATAATAATAGGGCTGCTCCTCTTGGGCAGTCAGGCTCAGGCACAGCTCAAAAAGACTCTTCACAAGGTTTTTGAAGTACCGGAAACCGCCAACCTGTTGGTGTTCAATATCTATGAAGGCGACTCCTACGATGTGATCCCCTGGGCTGGCAATACTATAATGACGGAAACACAGGTGGAGATGTCCAAGGCTTCCCGTGGCGTGTTTGACTTCTTCCTGGAAGAAGGCCGCTATGATTTCATCACTGCCCCTCAGAGCGACAGCCTGATCGTCAGCAGCAAGGACTTGCTTCGCCGGGTGATTAAACTGGAAGATGTGGAAGCTGAGGAGAAGGTGCACAGCCGGATTTACATCCCCGATTACTTTGTGCAGCAGTCTACCACTGTCTGGGAAAAGCCGGAAGCGCACCAGGAGCAGCAGCCCCAGCGCAAAAAACTCAACCGGGAAAAAATGGACGTGGACAAGCAGCTGCACGAGGCGGTACAGCCCAGCCCTGCCGATTCCACCAATACAAGCACTGCACCCCGCACGCAGAACGACGACAATGGTTAAAGAATTAGAACTTAAGCTGAGCCCCTCTGAAGCTCAGGACGAATCAATCATACGCAGCCGGGCTATACAAAAATGCCGCCTGCCCGCCGATACCGTCGAGGAGGTCCACCTGCTCAGGCGGTCAATCGATGCACGGGGTAAGCGGCCAGCTATCCGGTTGCGCGTAGCTGTCTATGCGGGCGAGCGCTATCAGCCGGAACCCGCTATCCTCGACCGCTTTCGGATGGTGGATGAAGCTCCGGAAGTCATTATAGTGGGTGCAGGGCCTGCAGGCTACTTCGCTGCACTTGAGCTTATCGAGCTGGGATTGAAGCCTATCGTATTTGACCGGGGAAAAGATGTCCGTGCGCGGCGCCGGGACCTCCGTGCTATTCAGCAATTCGGTGAGGTAAACCCTGACTCCAATTACTGCTTCGGAGAAGGTGGTGCAGGCACCTATTCGGACGGCAAGCTGTATACCCGTTCTCATAAACGAGGTAATATCGAAAAAGCCATGCGCCTGCTGGTGGAACATGGTGCCAAATCCGATATTCTGATTGATGCTCACCCGCATATTGGTTCCAACAAACTCCCTAAGATTGTCGGCAATATTCGCTCCACTATCGAGCACTATGGCGGGCAGGTACACTTTGACAGCAACGTCACCGATTTCCTCATTGAAGACGGTGCCATCAAAGGCGTAACCGTCAACAATAATTCAGAGCACACCGCAGAAGCTGTCATTCTGGCAACAGGGCACTCTGCGCGGGACATTTACTACCTGCTTCATCAAAAGGGAGTCAGGCTTGAGGCCAAACCTTACGCCCTTGGCGTGAGAATTGAGCATCCCCAGCCACTAATCGACCAGATACAGTACAATCAGCGGCAGCGAGAGGCAGCACTGCCGGCTTCCAGCTACCGGCTGGCCTGCCAGGTGGGCGACCGGGGCGTCTTCTCCTTCTGCATGTGCCCCGGAGGACTGGTGGTCCCGGCAGCAACGGCACCCGGAGAGATCGTCGTCAATGGGATGTCTATGTCCAAACGGGACTCCCCCTATGCCAACTCGGGAACGGTAGTCGCCGTAGAACTGGAAGACCTCGCGCCTTTCCGGCAGCACGGTATTTTCGCCGGGCTGGCTTTCCAGCAAAGCGTTGAGCAAGCCCTTTTCAACCACGGCGATGGCAGCCAAAAAGCCCCGGCACAGCGCCTGACTGATTTTGTAAAGGGCAAAGTGTCCGGTAATCTGAATGGCTCTTCCTATATACCCGGGCTCTATGCTGCCCCCCTGCATGAATTGCTGCCACCCTCCATTGCAGATAAACTGCGGCAAGCCGTACAGATTTTCGGTCAGAAAATGAAAGGGTACTACTCTGAAGAAGCGAACGTGATTGGGACAGAAAGCCGGACAAGCTCGCCTATCAGAATCCCCCGGGACCGCGACACTTACATGCATAGCGAAGTCAGGGGGTTTTTCCCTGCCGGTGAAGGTGCAGGCTACGCAGGCGGGATCATCTCTGCAGCAATGGATGGCCAGAATGTAGCCCGTGCTGTAAAAAAATTCCTGGCCCCTGTACTGCGGTAAGCTCATTCATCCCCTAAAATACCCTACCTTGCGGCCGCTAAAAAATAACAGCCGATGAAAGATATTCTGGATTTACTGGGCAGAGGACTATTGGCCTTTATTTTTTTATATGAGGCCTACGACTCCATTTTCTACTACGAAGCCACCAAACAGAAGATGACGGCCTATGGCCTGGAATGGCATCAGGACCTGCAACTGTTGGGCGCCATCGTTTTACTCACGCTGGGCGGCACCCTGCTGCTTATTGGCTACCGGACCGGCCTTGCGATGTTCATGCTCCTTTGTTACTGGATCCCTGTCACCTTTATTGTACATGCTTTTTGGCTGGATCCGGAACCAGAACGCCGGCTGGAATCTATCATGTTTATGAAAAATATTGCCATCGTGGGCGGGCTCCTCATGGTCTGGGCCAACGGTGTAGGCAAGTATAGTATCAAACGGTTGTTTGCCACCACCCATGTGCCTGGAAACTAATGCGCCACGCTCAATTCACAAAACTACTGGTTTAGAAGTACAAAACTTATCCGTGGCTGCTTCTGCACGGGAAGTCCACTGCATGCTATTTACACCGCTTTCTTCTGCACATTTTAAACCTGACTTGATTTTTATTCCGAAATTATCCTATATTGAGAGGGTATTTATACAATGCAATAGAAGTGTATAATTGAGAAAACGTTGCACAATGTACTCAGCCGATTCATTTAAGCCATAGTAATAACCGATGCACATTTTAACCACATCATGCATGACAGTTTAAAAAATTATTCCGCATAATCAGCTATACCTAACATCAACCAGCCTTATTAAGCCAGCCTTCTGTTGACCGCCCATATTTAAAGGCCTCCAATAACTCAAGACTGATGCAATAAGAAGCTTTTCGCACCATATGTGCGCCCGGTATACGAGGGTAGTAAGCCCTGATTTTCATTTTCAACCTTTTCCTAATCACTTTTTCAACTTTTTTGTGATGAATATTTTTGTTGCTAAGCTTAATTTTGATACAGACAGTGATGGTCTGCGCACTGCTTTTGAAGCTTACGGAGAGGTGGACTCCGCCAAAGTCGTTAATGATCACTTTACCGGTAAATCCCGGGGCTTTGGCTTTGTAGAAATGCCAGATGACGAGCAGGCTATGAGTGCAATCGAAGCGCTTAACGAGTCTGACCTGGACGGCAACACAATTGTAGTGAAAAAAGCAGAGCCTCGCGAAAAGCGTGGTGGTGGCGGACGCGGCGGTTTCGGCGGCGGCGGCGGTGGACGGGGCCGTGGTGGCTACGGCGGGCGCAGAGATGACTACGGTGGCGGACGCGACCGTGGGGGCTACGGTGGCGGTGGCGGACGCAGAAATGACTATGCCGGCGGGCGTGACCGCGGCGGCTACAGCGGCGGGCGCAGAGATGATTACGGTGGAGGGCGTGACCGACGGGACCGCGATGACTACAGTGGCGGACGACGCGACGATTACCGAAAGGACAATGACCGGGATAACAATAACCGGTATTAATAGATTTTATTAAAGTAAATTTTGTATGCCCCTGAATTGCCTTTTTCGCCAGCTCTGCATCACGTCCTCACCTTCGTAGCTAAGGCTACGAGGTTCCGGGCGCTCTTTGATCTGGCAAAAAATCCTAATCCATGGTCTATACAAAACCTACATTAATAAAATCTAATGAAAATTGCGATAAGCAGGTGAATTCATAAACTTGCTTACCCTTAATAATCCATTTTTGGGGGTGCCTTCCGGGGCATCCCCATTTTTTTGTCCGGTATACCACATGAAAAAGCCAGGCGCACATTCTGTACGCCCGGCATCATCATGAAACACTATATTTATCGTTTGGCACAGGCCCGAATCCTTAGTCTGCCAATATCATCATGCGCTTTGTTGCCACATGCGTTCCGGCCTGCAAGGTGTACTGCAATATACCTTCGGGTAAGCCCGCTTTATTTAGCGTGACCGCATTGTACCCCTTTTGGCCATCCTGCTCGATCGTCTTGACCACACGCCCCGCTATATCACTGATGGTCAGTAAATAGCGTGCTGCCTCAGGTAATTCAAAGCCAATTACGGTTTCGTCGCGGAAGGGGTTAGGGTAGTTTTGGTGCAGCTCAAACCGGTCATTGGCATTAACTCCGTTTATGCGGCCGTAAAACTCAAGCCCGAACTCATACAAGTCACCACGCTCGCTGTAGGCTTCCGCAATGGTCACCCGGGAATTTGTCCGCATTACTTCACTGAGAATCAGGTTTGACTTTGCCCGCAGCTTGATGGAGAATAAGACGTCATTCGGCCCAAAATAGTCGGCCAGTTCATCTTCTGACTTATTCCAGCTCAGGGTAACCATACCGTGGCTCGTGAAGGAGGTACCGATATACTTCGAGTCCATACGGCCCGGGATGACATCCATAAGCTCTACCGCCTCTTCTTCGAAGAAAAGCGTACCCTGGTAACCACCTACTGACTGGATATCCTCGGATGTGATATAGATGGTGTGCTCATCGCCGGCTTCCAATCGACGGTCTTCCAGGTTGAGGACGAAGACCCCGTCAAAGTCTCGCTCATCAATACCTACCAGGTTGTTAGGCTGGGCATCGCCATTGACATCCCCAATCTTAATTGCTACGAAGTTGGCATTAGCAATGCCTGCCTGAGGGATATCATTGATGTTCAGCACCTCGGGGAACTGCTCTGCCCAGGGGTTGGATGGATTGGGGAAGATGTAATCTGCCTCTACAAACCGCCAGCTGCTGTTGTTGGTCAGTTCCACTTCGTCGCCCAGGATGAGCTTCCGCAGTACGATCATGTCAAGTGTGGACACATTGCCCGAGTTGTTGACGTCTGCTGCAATAATCTGGTAAGGCGTACTAAAGGGCTGAATACCCAGAATATGCTTATTCATAAGTAGGAGGTCGAAGGTGGAAACGCCATTCAGGTCATCACCATCCCGTGACGGGGTGACAGTGTAGTCCTGCCCCGGTGTGAGCCCTTCAAAGGTAAAGGAACCATCTGCACCCGTCACCAGCCATCCGCCGTTCTGTCCGCTCAGGTTAATTTCCACTTCCTCCACATGGGCGCCTGCCGGTGTTTCAATACTGCCCGCTGCGGCAGCAGTAGGCTGAGCACCGCTGCAATAATTAGCATTATCCTGTACAAAGAGGAAGGTTTCACAGCTTGTGCTGTTGCCCACAGGATCCCATGCATAGACTTCCACCATGACGAGACCAGTATCTGCACAGCTGAAATAGATGCCGGTGCTATCTACGTTAGGCTGATCGCCCAGGCGGTTGATAGAATAAGTGACTTCGCCGGAGCAGTCTGTAAGATCCCCGATCACAAAGTCATCTGCCCATACATCACCGATACCGCTATCTGCCACGCCATCACCATCAGAGTCGTAGGCATCAAGCTCTACTGCCAGCCCGTTCAGGCAAGACAATGTAGGTGTTGCACAATCAACCACTTCAAAAGGCAGGCTCTGTACCGTGCTATTGCCACAACCATCGCTTACCTGCACCTCAAAGCGGTGGCTACCGATTGGAAAGGACCCGGTGATTTCATAGCTCGGGAAGTTGGCTACTACCATATCGGTTAGTGTAAGCTCCATATCCAAAGAACCATTGTTTCCGGCATCCAGAAATACACGTACTTCCAGAATGTCGTTATTGGCCGTACCCATCACGCAATCGTCGCTGACGCTGAAGGTGTAGTCCACCTGGCCTTCACAGGTTTCGTTGTCCAGGCTACAGAAAGGAGAAGCTGGTGTGAAGTTGATGGTTGGCGTAGCTTCGTCAAAGACAGAGATAATCTGTGTGTACTGGTAGAAACCGCCATCGTAGTCTGCCCGCTGCCAGTAGTCGTCAAAGCCCTGGCAAAGGTTTTCGCTGGCAAGCGGATTATTGTTGGGCTCCGTTTCGTCATTATCCCGGTCGATGTAGGTAAAGCCATTCGGGCGGTGCAGGACAAATACGGCTTCCTCGCCATTCTCCGTATCGCAGTCCGGATCACGGCTCACGATGAAAGGATCGCTTACGCCATCGTACTGGCACCAGTTCATCACCCGCCAGGTACGGTAGATTTTGTAGCACTCCCCGTTGGTAGGCTCAAAGATTTCATCTTCTGAACTAACGGCAAGCATATCGCAACCCAAAGCACTATAAGTAACTGTATCAGCCTGAGTAGCCCCGCAAACCGCGGCATTGTCTGCCGGGAAGCGAATTTCATAATTGTGCACCTGTTCTACTGTGATCAGCTGCTGGCAGTCACCAGTGCTCACGTTACCAAATCCATCTGTGGCAGTGAAACGGCGTAGAATGGTGCCGGCATTGCAGTTCATGTTTACAATTGGTGTCAGCTCCGTAGTGGTGGCACCGCAGTTATCGTTGGCGGTCGCCGTGCCAAACAGCTGCTCAAGCGCTACAGGGTTTTCTACGTCAAAAGCCAGTGGCAGGTCTGTACAATCAACGGTAACATCAGCCGGAGCAATACAGTCAGGCACAGCAAGTTCCCCTGGCACCACCTGTACCATACAGGTATTGATGTTGCCATTGACGTCCACAACCCGTAATTCTACCATGACAGGCTGCCCGGCATCGCAGCAGAAGAAGTCTACGTAGGGGCCAAAGTTGGAAAAATCGTTCCCACAGCTGGCGGTTTGATTGTTGTAGCCATTGCGGCGGACTGCCAGGTTCTCTACACCGCAGTTGTCCCATGAGCCATTGTTGATATCTTCGGCGTAGACACGGCCGTAGTCCTGCCCACCAATGGAAACGACTGTATTCTGATCACAAACTGCCGTCGGCGCTACATTGTCTTCCACTACGAAAGGGAAGAACCGCGTCGTGCTGTTGCCACAGCCATCCGTTACCGTGTAGCGGAAGTAATAGTCACCAATAGGAATGCCAGAGACTACACGGCTCGGAGCATTCCACCCGATGACTCGCACCACTACGGTATCTGTTTCTGTACCGATCAATTGGCCGTTGCTGTTAAATGTGCTGTCGATATCTTCCCGCACAATAGCGGTATGCACTTCATAGTCGGAGCAGTTCTCCTCCACTACGGGAAGTGGCGCCTCAAAGGCGGCCTCACAGCTGAAGGGGCTGTTAGAGAAGACCGGCATATCAATTTCGCCATCTCCGTTGTAGTCGATATCCGGTGCGGTTACGATAGGTGCGGAAAAGTCGCCGACCTTGATCCACTGCTGATAAGTATAGAGCGTGCTCATGTCGCACCAGTCAAATATTTGCCAGGTGCGGGCAAACTTATAAGCGCCTGCACAGAGTGGAATCTGGGCACCATCCTGAAAAGTAGCTGCTACATCGCAGAAGGCATAATTGAGCTCTACCACCCCAAAAACAGTATTGATATAAGGGTAGCCTGTGACTGTCGGCGAGGGGTAGCCGTTAGGCAGTGTCGCGTAAGTTGCCTGGCAATCAATAGGCAGGTTGTTGGTTGGCAGGTTGACATCCACTTCAGGATCAGGGCGTTGCAGGGTAATGGTTTGCACCGCAGTAGAACTGTTACCCGCTGCATCAGTCGCAGTGAAGGTCCTGGTAATCACCGTGACGCCACAGTCGCCTCCAATATGGCTGTAGGTATCTTCGAAAGAAAGCGCCACATCCCCGCAGTTATCTTCAATAACCGGTGAACCGGTATACTGAAGGCTGTTCGGGTTATTGAGCAGGGAGTCCAGGTCTTCACAAAACAACGGTTGATTGTACGTCACGGGAGCAAGGACAAACGGTGAGAACGTCACGGTTTCTACCATCGCTGAGTTGAAAGTGGTGTCGAAAAGCCCGGCTTGACCTGGTCCGTCAGCAAGGATAGTATAGGTGTAGTTACCGGTTTGTGCCGGCTGCTGAGAACTTGTGAGCAGGGTATAGGTGGTACCTTCAGTCAGCAGTATATTTAAAGCAATATAAGGAATGCCCGTGCCGGTCGTACCTTGCAAATTTGTGCCCTCCGCGACAATATTGTGACAAGGGTTAGAAGCACTGTAGCTCCCCTCAAAAAGCGCCATGGCTACGAGCCCGTCTGCAAAGTCGGAAGTCACCAGGAAAGTATAAAACCCGGTTGCGTCCACTTCCACCGTTTGCAGGTTGTAGTAACGGGTACTATTGCCGCTCAAGCCGTCCAGGCAAATGTAAGTGGGCGCATTGAGCGTAGGCATGGTATTTGCCAGGCTCCCTTGCAGCACAAATCCATTAGTGCTAATGACAGCCTCATCGGTATCAGCAGGGGCAGTAAGTTCGGGCGCTTTGTTATCAATGCCTTTAACATAGCCCCAGCAGGGGATAAAGCCGTTACCAACATCCACACCAGGTGCGAGTTCAATTTCGTAAGAGAATAGGCCATGCCCGTCGAGAATCCCCCCGTTGGAAGGGTCCACGTCGTCGATGCTAATGCTAAAGTCCGCATCCGTGAGGCAGCCAAAGTTGCCGTCGAGCAGCATATCTGGCGTAATCAGGCGCTGGCACTGCGCGTCTGTAACTACGTTGATCTGATCATTGCACGCCAGATTAACCAGCTGAGCAGTGTCTTGTGTAATTCCAATACTGAAGGACTCCTGCCGTGTATTGCCGTACTCATCGGTAGCAATAATATTCACGGTGTAAAGGCCCGGGTTGATATTGGCACAGTAGGTATCGCCTACCGTATTGGTCACTGGAAATAAAGAACCTCCGGAGCCAATAAGCTGAATAAAGGGGGGGACCTCATCAGAGCAGTCATCCACTGCCTTCACCTGAAAGCACACTTCAGTCAGGCTTTCTGCACAGGCATTTAAATGCTGTTGCAGGTTTTGATTAGGATAAATGATGATGGGGGCAATCGTATCTGGCTTGTTGGTTACATTGAGCCGGGTGAATGCCTCTGTGGTATTGCCCGCTCCATCGTTATAAATAACCAGTAGTTCTGCGCTGTCTAAATCTGGCGTCAGCAATATCGGGTAGACAAAATTCCCCTGCTCCGAAAGGTCGGCATCAAAATCAAGGGGATTGCCGTTGAGGGTAGTGGTAAGATCATCGCTGCTGATGACTTCATCGCAATCATCAGTAACCTGCACCTGCATGTTGATCCAAAGAGAATCCTGGCAGTAAGGCAATGCGTAGGTGAAGTTACCGGGTAAGGCAATCTCCGCCGGAAGATCTGCTTCCTGCACAACTTCCAGCAGGATGTTGCTCACTTCCACGCCCTGATAAGATACATTGACACCGTAGAACCCAGGGTCCAGAAACCCGGAAAGCTCAAAGTAGGCAAAGCCGCTTTGCACATTGGTATACCCTACATTCAAAGACGCACCTGTTACTTCAATATCGGGCTGCACGTTAGTGCCCGGCGTGATGTTGCAGTCAAAAATATTACCGGAGAAGATGACAAATGCATCCGTCTCACAGGCTGTTACCGTATATTGTGTATTGCCGCTTACGTCCACGATCGGCGCCGGGCTGTCTCCCTGTACCACTGTAATATCAAAGCTGTAGATAGCCGTATTGCCATAATCATCAAAGGCTTCATAGCCGACAGTGTAGGTGCCAGGGTTCAGATAAGAACCAGAGGCAGGGCCCTGCGTTTGAATGATTTCGGCATCTATATCGCAATCATCAATAGCGATAACTGACCAGTTGACGGGCACTTCATTATCACAGGAAGGGGTCTGTACCAACAGGCCGTCAGGGCCCTGAAAGACCGGAGGCCGGTTGTCTACAATCTCGATTTCGAATTCAGCCGTAACCTGATTGCCATCCTGATCTGACGAAGTGATGGTGAGTATATTAGTACCAATGGCAGCGAACCCCTCCAACACATAGGCATCGCCGGTATTAATCAGGCTGACACTGCCCCCTGGAAATACAGCTGTATTATTGGTAAAGGTTTGAATGGTAGCACTCACCTGAGCATTGTTGCAGTTATCGCTGGTAGTAATCAACCACAAGAACTGTAAGCCACAATTGCCCTCCGGCAAGTTGAAGGTAGAGGTAGCTGGTGGTGTAATACCGATATTGGAGGTAATATCAAGCGATGGCATCTCGTCATCTGTAGAGGCAATAGAGAAATCTACGCTTATGCCATCCACACAGCTGCTGTTCAGGTTGCACGTACCTGGGTCAACTAAAGTTAGCGTCGCCGTATAGCTTCCTACGGCCAGGTTACTAAAAGTAACGAAGTTACTGCTCGTTGCACTCTGCGTCACGCCATTGACCGTGATGCTGTAAACAGCACCGCAGCTTTGATCATTGACCACGAGCATGGCCATACCATCCGTTGCCTCCGGGCAGGATGTCCCTTCTGAGCCGGCAACGCTCAACACCGGCAGCAGGTTTTGAATCTCACCACCCTCAATAATGCCCTGAATGGAAGCCGCAGTGCTGTTATCGCACTCTGAGGTCACTGCGAAGGTGTAATCCGTGCCGGGTGTAAGTGAGCCGGGAGCTACCGTAAAGAAGGTATCCGTCATATTCGCAAAATCAAGGACAGGATTACCCTGATTCATAATATCGGCAGAATAGGTATTCGCACCAGGAGCTGATGCCCAACTTATTGTCACCGACCCGTTGCAATTGTACTGTACCGGGTTCAGTACAGGTGCCGAGCAAGTAGGCATCTGGTAAGCTTCCGTACCATGATCAGTGGCCCGGGCCTGGTTGATTGCGAATAGCATAATCGCCAGTAACAGGCTCATCAGAAGCGCAGGCTGTGGGGGGTACTGCTTTTTTCGAAGGTTAAATAAGTTGTGCATGGTTAATTGATTTTGACAATACGGTTTACAGGCAATACCGGGTCAGTTGACCGGCTTGCTATCAATCGGTTAATGAATAATGGCCCTTCCGGGCAATGAAGACGGTCTGGGAGGGGGGGGACTGAAGACCGCTGAAGAGGGCTGTAAAATGCCCTGCACGGAATATAGTTCAACAACCGTGCCAAAAACGCACCTTTGGGGTTTTCTCTAACCTATTGCTAGGAATTTTGCACCATAAACAATATCTTACCCATCAACCTGTTTGCTGATTTGCCCATGGATACCTCTTTTAGAATATTCGTCGTAGAAGACGACCCAACATATATGCGCATGCTCCGGTACTTTCTGGAGCTCAACCCTGATCATGAAGTGCACGTCTTCGATACGGGTGCCGCTTGCCTGGACAAACTGAACCTCAACCCCCACCTTATTTCTCTTGACTACTCTCTGCCTGATATGACGGGCGAGGAAGTACTCGAACGCATCAAGCATTATGACCAGAATATACCGGTGGTTATTTTGTCTGGACAACAAGATGTTGAAACGGCGGTCAAGCTCATCCGCAATGAAGGAGCCTACGACTACATAACGAAGAGTGAGGATTTCCGGGCCCGGCTTGAAAATGACATCAAACAGATCAAGCAAAAGATCGACCTTGAAGAGGAAGTTGATCAGTTGCGCCGTGAGGTAGTAGCCAAGTACGAATTCAGCAAGTCTGTTATCGGTGCGAGCCCAGCTATGCAGCGGGTATTCCGGTTGATGGAAAAAGCCGTCCGGACCAATATTACCGTTTCTATCCACGGAGAAACCGGTACGGGCAAGGAGGTCGTTGCCAAGAGTATTCATTACAACTCAACACGCCGGGACGGCAGTTTTGTGGCTGTTAATATGGGAGCCATTCCCCGAGACCTTTTGGAAAGTGAACTTTTTGGCTACGAAAAAGGGGCCTTCACCGGTGCTGTGACACGGAAAAAGGGACAGTTCGAACTTTCGGATAAAGGCACATTGTTTCTGGATGAGATTGGCGAAGTGGACCTCAACCTCCAAGCTAAGCTGCTCCGGGCTATTCAGGAGCGGGAGATCGTACGGGTAGGAGGGGAAGAACCGATCCCCTTTGATGCCCGGATCATTATTGCCACCCATAAAGACCTGGGCGAAGAAGTCAAAGCCGGACGGTTCCGGGAGGACCTCTACTACCGTCTTCTGGGGCTGACTATTGAGTTGCCTCCGCTCAGAGACCGCGGCAACGATGTCTTTCTGCTGGCCAATTCCTTTTTAAAGGAATTCAGCAAACAAAATGGGCTGAGCAGCCTTTTACTGACCAAAGAAGCCAAGAATAAACTACTGGGATACAGCTTCCCGGGAAATGTACGGGAACTTCGCGCGGTTATCGAGCTCGCCGCTGTGATGGCAGATGAATCTGAAGGCATACTTGCTGATGATATTCAGTTTAGAAGTATCCGGAAAGAAGATGCTTTCCTGACTGAAGAGTTAACCCTGGAGGAATACAAACGGTTGATCATTCATCACTTTCTGAAAAAATATGAAAATGATGTCATTAAGGTCGCCGAAAAACTCGATATTGGTAAATCAACGATTTATCGCATGCTAAAGGAAGAGAAAGAAGATGTCGAACAGGCTGGATAAACCGCCAATCGAGCAATCAGGTCATCAGATATGCACCAAATAGAAAGAACCGAGCTGGAGCGTTTCTTTGAGCTCTCGCTCGCGATAGGAACATCACTCCATGCTCAGGAGAATGCCAGATTTTTCCTGAGTAAGCTCGTTGAGTCCACCAGCCTTACTTTTGCGGGGCTGTGGCTGCGCTCCCCTTCTGGTGCCTATCAACTCGAATTCGCCTACCCGGAGCAGGCCGATCACACTTCGGCAGTCGTATCAGAAGACCATTCGACCCCAAAAACACTAGAAGACCGCCCCTTTTTCACTAAAGTGTTGTCCAAAAAAACCGAGGAAGAGCCTTTCGTATACAGCGCCCACCTGGGGAAAGGCGCCTACGGGTACTTCCAATTACCTGTTTTCAGCTTTGTGCAGATTTTCGAAGCTGACAGAGAGCAGCCATTCGAATTAAATTCTATGCAGGAGCTTTCCAAACTAATCGTAAAGTTCGGGATTTCCATGGATGCCTGCATGGTCCATGCCCGCCTGAGGGAACAGCAACAATTAGTCAGTCAGGTGCAGGGGCAGCTCGAAAAAAGCGTTGCCCAGTACAGTGACCTGTTCGAGAACATGTCTGACTCACTGGTCATTCTCAACAAGACCGACCACATCGAAAAAACCAACCGGTCGGCACAGGCTTTACTGGATATTGCGGCAAATAAGAGCGGCACAGCGCCTTCCCGGTACAAGCTAACCAATTTCATCCACCCTGACGACCGGGACAAGTTTGAATATTTTTTGCAAAAGTTACTTGACTTCGAGTCCGACCGCAACTTCAGGTGCCGCATCCTAACCTCTGGCCAACTGGAAAGGTATGTTACTTTTAATTCCACCCTCATACGCGATATAAATGGCCACCGGGCAGGATCGCGCCACATCGTACGCGATATTACCAGTCAATACGCATATGAAAACCGGCTCAGCCAACTCAACACACAGCTTAGTGCGCTTGTGGCCAACCTTCAGGCCGCCATACTTTTTGAAGATACCGAACGTAAGACCCTGCTTGTAAACAGAGTGTTCTGTGAGTTATTTAAGATACCTTATGCCCCGGAAGATCTGATAGGCGTGGATGCCACCATACTGCTTCAGGAAGTGGCTCTGCAACATACAGAGCCGGAAGCCTTCCAAAACTGGACCAGCCAGACACTCAAAGCGGGGGTATTGTCTACGGATCAGAAGTTTACCATGCCCGATGGGCAAATTCTCTGTTTCGATGCTATTCCTGTCCATTCCGGAACGGAGCACCTTGGCCTATTGTGGCAATGCCATGACATCACAGCCCGCGAAACGGCTAAAACCCGCCTTCAGGAAAGTGAGGAGCGCTACCGGGGCATCCTTGAAAATATGGAGCTGGGCCTGCTGGAGTTGAATGAACAAGGGCTCATCACACGAGCTTTCGACCGTTTCTGCACCATGTTAGGCTATGAAGAGTCCGAACTTACCGGCAGGAAACCTGAAGATATCTTTGTGGCCTCTCCGGAAATTTACCGCGACGAACTGTACCGGGCAGAACGGGCAGCTTCAGAAGCTGTTATCTATGAGCAACAGTTTATGCGCAAGGACGGCAGCACCATCTGGGCGATAGTCAGCAGTACGCCTATCCTTGACCGGCGGGGCCAACTGAAGGGCTACATCGGTATACATTACGATATTACAGAGCGCAAACAACTGGAAGAACGGCTACAAGCTGCAAAAAACCGGGCAGAAAAAGCCATACAGGCCGAACGGCAGTTTTTGGCCAACATGAGCCATGAAATCCGGACACCAATGAATGCCGTAATCGGTATGACGCACTTACTGCTCAATACGCAGCCTACCCCGGAGCAGCGGGACTACCTGGATTCGCTCAAATTTTCAGCAGACAGCCTGCTATCCCTTATCGACAATATACTGGACCTCTCCAAAATTGAAGCCAGCCAGCTCAGCCTCGAATCAAGCCCCTTCAGCCTTCGCCGTATTCTGAACAACCTCAAGCAGAGCTTCCAACTTAAAGTGAAGGATAAACCAGTAAGCGTCAATCTGGACCTCGATGAGCAGATAGACCGTCAGCTTATTGGTGACCCTACCCGCCTGAGCCAGGTTTTCACCAACCTGCTCGGCAACGCCATTAAATTTACCAGCCGGGGCACCATTGGCATCAAAGCCCGGCTTATAAAGCGCACAGATACGCACATGAGCCTGCAGTTTACAGTGTTCGATACCGGTATAGGTATCGCCAAAGAAAAGCTGGAGCTCATTTTTCAGAACTTTAAGCAAGCAGACTCGGATATTACCCGTAAGTACGGCGGTACCGGGCTGGGGCTCTCCATAGTCAAACAACTTGTTGAGCTCATGGGAGGCAAAATTTGGGTAGAAAGCGAGCCAGGCAAAGGTACCGCTTTCATCTTTAACCTATCGATGCCCATGTCTGAACAGTCAGATGAAGGTCAGGAGGCAACCCCGATTGGGCAGGCCGTCCATCAGGGCCTGCTCCGTTCTCTTTGGGTACTCCTTGTGGAAGACAACCCTATGAACCAAAAGCTGGCCAGCCATATCCTAAAAGACTGGGGGTGCCACTTTATGATTGCGAATGATGGGGAAGAGGCTCTGGAAAAAACCAGGCAACAACACTTTGACATCATCCTGATGGACATTCACATGCCCAAACTTGACGGTTGCCAGGCTACTGCTCAAATCAGAGCTGAAGAAGGCAACCCCAATCAGCACTCCCTCATTATCGGGCTAACCGCAGCGGCCCTGCTGGACGAAAAGCAGCGCGCTATCGAGGCTGGCATGAACGAGTTTATCACCAAACCTTTTTCTCCGGCTGCACTATCAAAACTTATCCTTAACAGCTTACAACTGAGCCATTCAACTAGCAAAAAGCAATTAGCCATGAATACAGAGCATGATAATAGCCAGGCCCCTGTCAAAGTCGACCTCACCTACCTGCATGAATTTAGCGGAGGAGACGAAAACTTCGTCAAAGAGATCGTTGAAACCTTTATTCAGGAAGCACCGGAAAACATCGCCAAATTATCAGAAGGGCTGATACAGGAAGACTGGGATACGGTATACAGGATGGCTCATCAGTTAAAACCTAACTATATGATGCTTGGCATGTCTGCGCAGCAGGAAACTGCGCTCTCTATTGAAAAAATAGCCAAGACAGCACCGGCAAAAGACCAAATAGACCAGCAGATCAATCAACTTGTGACAGATACGGAAAAGGCTATACCGCTGCTCAGAGAAAAACTTTCAAAGTTGCAGGCATAAAAAAAGCTAGCCACCATTCTGATTCTCAATTAAAACTTTTTAACCCTCGAGTTAATATTCGCTCTCTTATGAATGAAATCAGTACCTGGCGGCTAGCTACAAATACACCTAAAAACCCATTTATCTTGATCGCAGCACTTTTGCAGCGTAATAATCAACAGTTTGGAGAGCGTTATGGGGAGGAAGCTTCTGTTGTGATTCCCCATTATAATTGCGAAGCTTCCTCCAACATAACTTAAATGAACGTTGCCTGATTCTCAGACAGATTCGCTCTCATTACCGGTTTCAACTACTGCATAAGCTATGCCAAAAGACACAAACACCTGTAATACAATTATTTAACTACAAAGCCCCGCTCCAGGACATCCCAATTCGAGACTAATTATTCAAAATGGGAAAAAATCCCCTTTTGAGATATCTTGCCCGGACTACGGAACAAGGCTGCCATTACATGTTTTTCACATTTTAGAACAACCCAATTCTTCGTTTCTTTACCGACATCTTGTTCAAAACAAGAGATAAAGATTTAAATGTGTTGGGAGAATTGTAGCCCTCCGAGCCACGTTGCTCAGAGGGCTTTTTTTATGATGCAGCGTGCTTATCGGCAGACCACTTCGCCAGATAGCCAAAACCAAGGGTAGTAAAGAAAGAAAACATGGCGTACACTAAGGTGGGTTCAGCCATCTGTTCGTCACCAATCATCACGGTTGCCACTAACAGCGCCAGCGTAGTGTTTTGCAACCCCACCTCAATACCGATCGTAATGGCATCATAAGCACTTTCTTTCACGATACGATTGGCGGTCCAGTAGCTCATAAACATCGTAAACAAGTGGAAACCAAGCATGACCGGGGCGAGCACAGCGATATCTGCCCAACTGATTTGGCTCCCTCCGCTTTCTTCGCCTCCAAAGAATTTAATGGCAAAAACAGCTGCCAGCAATAGGGTGGTCACCACTTTCACTGGCCGCTTAAAGTGCTCTGCAAGTACCGGGAACTGCCTGTGAAATATAAGCCCCAGTGAAACGGGCAGAAGCACGATCAGCAGTACATTCAAAGACGTCTCTGTACCCGAAAGACTGAACGAGGCTGAGGTATGCATAAACACTTCTGCCCCGAGGTTGACCCCCACCGGGATAGTCACCAAAATCAGCAGGCTGTTGATCGCGGTCAGGCTTATAGAAAGAGCGGTCTTAAGCTCCAGCAAATAGGAAATAAAATTAGAGGTTGCCCCGCCCGGGCAAAGCGACAAAATAATGATGCCCAATTTCCAGGTATTGCTAACGGGCAACAACAGACAGACCAGAAAAGCCACAGCTGGCAGAAACAGCATTTGCAAACTCAATCCCAACGCTACCAGTTTGGGCCGGGCTACAATCTCTTTGAAGTCTGAAAGCTCCAGAGAAGTCCCAACGCCAAACATCGTGAGCGCTAACACCACCGGAATAAGGATATCTATAAAGGCCATATTCGTTTGAAAATATGCAAAAGGCAGGTCAATCTGCTATCTTCGTGCAAAGAAAGATAAAAGTTGAAAATTCAAAATTAAAAATTGGACGAGGCAAAGAAAACAGAACGCTGGCGGCTTATTCTGGGAAAACAGTCAGACCCTTCCGTTTCCGTCCCGTTGTCAGGGAACGCGAAGGGGATGGACAAAGTTCTGGAAGCCCTTTACGATAGTGACCGTAAGGGCGGCCTCGGCAGCTCTGCCCCAAATGTCAATCGCTGGCTGGGAGATATCCGCCGTTACTTCCCCACTCCTGTGGTCCAACTCATGCAGCGCGATGCTCTACAGCGCCTGGGCCTGGAACGCATGCTACTGGAGCCGGAATTACTCGAAGCGATTGAGCCTGATGTGGAACTCGTTGGCACTCTGCTGAGCCTGAACAAGCAGATGACTGATGAAACCAGAGCTTCAGCAAGAATCGTAATCAGAAAAATTGTACAACAACTGGAAAAACGCCTGGAGTTTCCACTTAAGCGGGCCATCCGGGGCAGCCTTGACCGGGCGACCCCCAACCGGCGTCCCCGCCTCAACGAAATCAACTGGCACCGCACGATCCGCACCAACCTGAAACATTATCAGCCGGACTATAAAACGATTATCCCTGAGCAGCTGCACGGGTATGGACGAAAGCGGTCACGGCTGAAGGATGTTTTTATCCTGGCTGACCAAAGTGGCTCTATGGCTGCTTCTGTGGTTTACGCAAGCATCCTGAGCTGTATTATGGCTTCTGTATCGGCCCTTCACACCCGTTTTATTGCCTTCGACACCTCGGTTGCAGACCTTTCTGAGCACCTGCAGGACCCGGTGGATTTGCTGTTCGCCACTCAACTTGGCGGTGGCACCGACATTGCCAAGGCCGTAACCTATGCCCGGCCGCTTATCCGCCGCCCCAATGATACCATACTCGTACTCATTAGTGATCTGTACGAGGGTGGGCGCCCGGAAAAGCTCCTTGCCCAGGCAGCCCAAATCAAGGCAGCCGGCACTCAGTTTATTGCATTGCTTGCCCTGAATGACAAGGGCGCACCTGCCTACAGCAAGGATATCGCGGCGCAGTTAGCCGTGCTCAATATCCCCTGCTTCGCCTGCACGCCAGAACAGTTCCCGGGCATGATGGCCGCGGCTATTCAGCAACGCCCTATCACAGACTGGCTCGCTCAGGAAAACATCCCTGTCAAGAACTAATCAATCAGGTGCTCTACCAGGTCATCTTCCTCCTCTGCAAGCAGTTCCGTAACATCAGCGAATGCGGCATAACTGGCACACATCAGCACAGGGAATGCCACTAATACGCCCACAAAGAACACCAGGAAACCCAGCCCAACCAGAAGCCCGAGGACCAGGAGAAAAAGAAAAAACAGGCCCCATTTCCTGCTGATGACTTTCCGGCTGGTTTCCATAGCATCCCAAAACTCCATTTCGTAAAACACAATGAAGTGATAAGCCCAGGAATAAGCGATACTGAAATAAACGGCTGGCGCCAGCAAGAGAAAAGACCATATTGGAAAAGCAGGGGGCTCAGGGGTAGCCAGGGGATTATCAATAGCATTCCATACCCATTCAAAGGTGCCCGTCAGATACCAAACGACAAGCATCGGGATGAAGGAAGCGAAAATGATCAGGTTCGTCACTAAAGCGGCTAGTGCGAGTTGCCCTACATAATCGAACCCCTTGAAAAAAATGCCAAATTCCAGTGGTTCATCCCGATGGAGCTTGTGGGCAGCAAGGTAGCCTCCTACCAAAAGGGCAGGTGTAAGAACCAGATTAGAAAGCAGGGACCCTATGAAGGGGACAAGGCTGGCAACAACTATGATCATGCCTGCCAGAAAGGCAAAGCCGATAAAGTTGCCCGCACTTTTCTGGAAGAGCGTAAAGCCCCGGCTGATATAACCGCTAAGGTCAAAGTGGTAGCCTTCCTCAATGACCGCATTGATACGATTGCGCTGTGATTCCGTCATAGATTTAATAATTAATTGGAAATAGGTTAAAGGATTTGATGTGCTCTGAAGCCTGTGAAGCTTTTGAGCGAAATGACTTCCCAGTTTTTCAGCACGCTGAGTGCCTCCGCTTCCTGCCGGGCAGCAATAGCGACTAATAATTCCGGGGCCGTATCCCAGTTAAAAGCGTAGTACTCCGGCTTGCCCCCTGAATCCCGAACGGTAGCGGCCTGAGCTGCGTTGCCCCAAACTTCAAAGCCAAGGTTCTGCTCCAGGCACAGTTGCTGAAGTAGCTTGATATCGTCCTCCCCAGCACTAAGCAAAGTACAGGAATAAGCTCCGTAATGCCCGCATTTCTTCAGCCCCAGCTCATCATATATAGGCAATCGGTACATGCCGCTGCTGTGGTAACCGCGTACTACATTATCGATCAGCACCAGGTCTCCGTAATGGCGCCCGGATGCAGGCTGAGGGATGGAGCGGATATATCCAAGGCAAGGGCTGACCCTTTGGGCCCACATCACCTCAAACTGATTTTGGAATTGAAGCCTCACAGAAACCGGCTTCAGGGAATATTGCTTCTGAGGGCTCCAGCCAAATTTATCCCAGACCCTGCGTGCCTGTTTTAATTTTCCGATGGCCGTTGCAGCCAGTCCAACGTCCCACCATGCCTGCCGGTTGGACACATCAAGAGTAACAGCTCTTTTGTTGTAGTACAACGTGGGCTTCCATTCTCTGCGGTACTTGTACAGTTGTCCCAGCCGTAAATAGGGCTGCTCCCACTGAGGGGCTTCCCGGGCCACCAACTTGTAAAGTTTGACTGCGTTGTAGGGATCAGACCCTGCCTCATACTGCTGTGCCTTTTCGAATAACGCTCTATGTTGTTCTGTTGGTTGATTGCTCATCCTTGCTCCTCTGTCCTTTCCGAATAAAATAGTTGTTAACAGCCCGGCAATGTGGTTATTTTTCCTCAACCTCTGCTGGTGCCATACATTTCAAAGATTAATATAAGGCATACCTTGTTTGATCACAAATTTATCTGATCCGAAGCTCGGCCTAAAAGGAGCTTGAATCCGTTGGTATACGCCTCAACTATCTTGGTTTCTCAGGCGTTCTCAAGCCAATACCAACCTGTAAATCAACCATGCCAACGAAGAAATTCAAAACCAATATTAACTGTGGCAACTGCGTGAAAGCCGTCACTGGTTTTTTAGGCGATGTCCCCGGTATAGACCACTGGGAAGTAGACACCAGCAACCCGGACAAAATCCTTTCGGTCAGCGGCTCAGATTTTGACGAAGCGGCGGTGGTTGAAGCCGTTGAAGATGCCGGTTTTGACATCCACCCGGCGGAGGTAACAAACTGATTATCATTTTTTAACGATGAGTTGATGTGTTTCCGGAACCAATCCTGCATCTTTGCCTGTTGAGAAGCTAATTTGTTCATTTTTAAAATCAACCTCATGGCAGAATGGATCTCGTCTCTCGGATATATTGGAGCTTTCCTGGGTGCAGTACTTGAGGGAGAAGTGGCTTTTCTGACTGCTATACAGGCCACCCGGCTGGGCTACCTCAATTTCTATTATGTATTACTGGCTGTATTCCTGGGCGCTCAAGCTGTAGACTGGTCGCTCTATCTGGCTGGCCGCAAGGGGGGGCAGACCGCTATTGACCGGCGCCCTAAGCTGCAGCCTCGCTTCAATCAGATGGCAACTGCGGTTGAACAGCGTTCTACACTGTTATTGCTGGTTTACCGGTTCATGTATGGCTTTCGGATTGTCCTGCCTACGCTTTTCGGTGTAGCTAAAGTTCCAGTTATCCGCTTTGCGCTTTTCAGCTTCATTAGTACACTGCTTTGGGTGCTAATTGTGGGCAACCTGGGGTTCTTTTTTTCAGAACCATTGCTTCATGGACTGGCAGCGCTCAAGTCTTACCTGCCGGCAATGCTGTTGCTCCTCACAGGAGGGGGCGCCTTCCTATTCTTTCGTTATCAAAGCAAACTGTGAACAGATTGCTTTAGAACGCCTATCTTTATCCTGTACAGGCCATGAAGAAACGGGCTAAGGTATAAAAATGAGGTTCCGTTTTTTGCTGTAAAGGCTGGGTGCCTTTCTATGGAAATGCCCAGATCGCGATGTATAGCTTAATTGATCTTCCGGGGAAGTTCCGGCCTGGCAAAAACCTCTAATATTCACTCATGCGGGAGTTGTTACCAGACACGTTCAGCAGGCAAACGGCGTACCGGGTCAAAATCTACCTGGCAGCAATACTTCTCCTGTTGGTAAAAACAGGTCTGGGGCAGGGCTTCGAAAGTGCGATGGGGCGCATTAGTTACCGCGATGGGATAGAAGGCCACAACCCTCACGCCAGTATGATCAGTTCTGACGGAAAGCTCTGGATTTATACCGAAAAGCAGCTCAACTGCTATGATGGTTACAGGGTTCGTGCCTTTTTAGATGAAGACCCTCCGGTTGTTGCCCGATTGAACAACCTTCTTTTCGAAGCTCCTGACGGGACCATATGGGCTGGCAGCTATATGCTTGAGAGGAAAGCACGTGTAGATTTGTGCGGCAATCTGACCATAAAGGTAGTCACCCCGGACGGCCGACAGCAAGATTTCCAGGATCATTACCAAAACAGCCTGCCATTTTCAAGCAACGACATCATCAATATCTGCAGCGATGGCCGCCCTGGTTCCTCCATCTACATCTGCACACAGAAAGGAAAAGTTTACCGGTACGATAAGTCTGGCTTCCACGAAGTGCCTATGCCGCTATCCGGACAACTGATCAATACGGTCTACCCCGATACCGATGGCTCCTTCTGGATAGGAAGCAGTGGCCGCCTGTCCAGGGTCAGCCCGGATGGCCAGGTAACAGCAACCTACCCTGTTCCGGTATCCCCTTTGCGGATCGTCAAGGCCGGGCCTCAGGTTTATGCCCTCATTTTTTGGCCGGAAATCGGCTACAGGGGGAAGTTGGTCAGGCAACTGCTGCTACTCCCCGGGCAGGGTATTCAGACCCACCTGACTGTTAACAAGGAGACGAAAGTTGACATCACAAATGCTATTTGTATTAAATGGCAGGAAGAAGAGGGCATCTGGCACATCGTTAGCACAGATGACTGGCGGGTATTCGACAAAACAGCGAGCCAGCCATTCTCATTCAAAAAGGCTTATCCGGAAGAAGCCAGAGGGTTTCTCGTCAACAACCTGCCCCAGGAGCTTTATTTTGACCAGGCAGGAGTCGCCTACGCTTCCATGTACTCCAAGATACTTGCCCTCAAGGTTTTCAAGCTGCCCTTCCGCAAACTGCTCACGGAAGAGGAGGAGTTATACAGTATGCGGGCTATTCTTTCCTACCGCGCAGATACTGTCCTGCTCAGTAGTTATTCCGGTCTGGCAGGCTACAACCCTATCACTGAAGAAATTTTCTGGATTCGGAAAGCCGAAGATGAGGTTTGGCTGGACGCCATCAAGCTGAGTGCAGACACCCTGCTGGCCAGCAACCACTCGTCCAGGATTAAACTTTGCAACCGTAGCGGAGACGCTTTCCAAATCATCCCCCAGGCTACTCCGGACCGGTCATTCTTAACGATCTACACTTTGTTTGAAAGCCCATCGGGCCAAATTTGGCTGGGCACCTCAGCCGGGCTTGCAGCCTACCAAAAAGGAAGCGATCATTACCGGTTTTGTACCGACATTAATACAACCGGTGCGCTTGAAAGATCTTCGGTACGGCACATTACTGAGCATAACAACCGCCTGTGGCTGGCTACCGACAAGGGGCTTTACAGCCTAAATACAGAAACCCGGACCGTAGAGCATCATTTTGAAGCCGATACGACCATTTCCATCAACTACCTCTACTGGGCCTCACCGGATACCTGCTGGATGGCGACAAATGGCAGCGGCCTGTGGCGCTGGACGCCTTCCAGCCAATTTATAAAAAAGTACAACCGCAACAGTACAGGCCTGCCAAATGATGTCCACCATGCGGTATACCCCGACCGCTCCGGCCGTCTTTGGGTACCTTCCAATGATGGCCTGATCTGGCTCATGCCTTCTACTGGTGAGTTTGGCTCTTTCACCCGCCAAAGTGGATTGCCAGACAATGAATTCAACTACAATTCACACCTCCAGCTTGATGACGGGCGCCTCGTCTTGGGAGGGGTGGCAGGTGTTGTGGTATTCCACCCGGACAGTATTTTGGTAGACCAGAAGCGGGATGCTTCGCTCAATGTCGTCTATTTTGGCGTGCCGGATAAGGAGACTGGCTTGCTGACAGACCGGACGGCAGAGTGGGCCCAGACTCAACAAATTGAGCTTTCCACCCTAACCAATATGGCCTGCCATCTAAAAGTGCATGTGGCTTCCTACCTCCCGCTTGAGGACCATCAGTATGATTACCGCATCGATGGGCAGCATGACAACTGGATTCCCATGAGCAGTAACGAGCTGGTCATTAGCGGCCTGCCATACGGCGAATATCAGCTGCGCATACGAGGCCGGACCAACACCTATGCCCATAACTCTGAAGAGCTGCGCATTCCGCTGTTTGTACAGAAACCCTATTACGAAAAATGGTATTTCTGGCTCCTGATTGCGCTCGGTACCACAGGGATTGGCTTCCTTGTATTCAGATTTAGGTTAAGGCAGCTGAGGCACTCAGAAAAACGGTTGCGCCAGGAAGTCGAACGCCGGACCCAAACCATCAATCAGGACCGGCAGACCATTCTGAGGCAAAACACAGAGCTCGAGCAATTGAATAAAGGGAAGGACAAAGTAATGTCCATCATCGGACATGAAATCAAAGGCAACCTGTTTTTTATTGGCAGCGCAACCCGGCAAATTTTGCAGACCATTAGGGCTGAAGACTACGATAGTGCAGAGGCGCTCAGCCGAAATATACACCATGCTGCACTCCGCATGGAAGGTGCTATCGAGAATCTCACGCGCTGGGCTACTCTACAAAGTGGCAAGATGGTCATCCAGAGAGATAAAGTCCGCCTGAGGCCACTCCTCGAACGCTTAATCCGGGAACAACAACCTGTAGCAGAGCGCAAAGGCATTGAGCTTTCACTGGATATTTCCGGCGACCCCACCGCTCTGGCCGATTTCAATGCCATGAATATTTGCCTGCAAAACCTCCTCCGCAATGCTCTTAAATTTACAGATCAGAGCGGCAGCATCCGGGTAAGTTGCTTCACGCGGGACCAACGTGCCTGCCTCGAAGTAAAAGACTCTGGTATAGGCATGGAACAGGAAATCATAAACCGGGTATTTTCAAGTACGCTGCAGGAAAGCCGGGTGGGCACATCCGGGGAAGTGGGCACTGGCCTGGGGCTGAATATCACCAAAGAGCTGATTGGGCTGCAATCGGGCGAGCTCGCCTTTGAAAGCAAAACCGGGCAGGGGACTACAGTCATTGTCACCCTTCCGTTGTATGAAGAGGAAAGCTAAGAATTGACTACTTTCTCGATGAGTTCCCGCCGGCTGCTTACCCCGATCTTTTGATAGAGGCCTTTAACGTAGTGACGGACGGTATTTATGGAAATATGGTTATCGTCAGCGATTTCCTGATAGCTTTTCTCTTGCAGCAACCCGTCCAAGACTTCGATTTCCCGCTTGACCAGGATGATGTTCAGGCTTTTGGACAATTCGCCAATATTAACCTGATGGTGTGGAAGTTTACGGTTTTGAAAGGCTTTAAGCAGATTGGCAGAAATGCTCGGCTCCAGAAAGGCTCCCCCCGCATAGGTAAGTTTTACCACCTCCGCTAAGTCTGGCTGAGGGTCAGTACGCTTCACAAAATAACCATCCGCTCCGGCTTCCACAGCTTTAGCCAACAGCTTAGGGTTGTCATGCCCCGTAACCATGATAACTTTAGCATCTTTCGTCAGCCGTTTGATTTTCGGCAAGTGAACAATGCTCTTCTCGCCACGAAGATCGAGGTCCAGAAGAATAATGTCCAGCTCAAGTTGTTCTTCAAACAACTGATCAAAAAAGCCTTCCACCGATGTAGACAGCAACGTACACCGGATGCCGTGAGCAGACAATTCCAACAGCATTTTCATTTGCTGTAGCAGCAACTCCTGATCATCAATAATAGCCGTTCGGATTACCTGACTCAATAATAACAGTGTTTTATCTGCTTAAAGTAGCTACTGATAAACGAAGAAAATGTAAAAAAGGATTAAAACAGCCTCTTTGCCTGGGCAAGCTTACATTTTTTCTACATGATAAGCATCCTGCTTTATCCCCTGAATTTACTTAATTTCCTTTTTCTATCGGAGAAAATATGCACAGTTTCAGGAAGCAGGCACGCCTGCTTCCTTTTAAAACCAGATGAACCTGCGCTTATTGAGTTGGATTTTGAAAAAGGGATTCGTCTTTGCTCCGAAGTCAATTGCCATCTGATTATTACCGCTGACGTTAAAGTCCAAAATGACTGGCCGACCGGCGTGTTGCCGCACCAGACCATTAAACAAATGCGGCAGCGCGCCCACTGCTTCACCTTCGGGAGACACCACCGGCATGAAGCTTATGACTTTACCATGGCTGTATAGAAAAAAATTAACAGCCAGTGGATTCGCGTCCGTGTCGAGTACAGAAGAGGCAAACCCCCACCCCCGGTGCAAAGCGTTGTACATAACCCGCTGCATACCGTGAAATACCTCTTCCGATTGTTGACGGCGGGGGCGGTACTTTTTATAAAAACCGGCAATCTGTTCAGGTTTCATACTTGAGGTCAGCACCAGCCCTGCGTCTTCTGCCAGCTGCAACTTTTCCATGAGCGGCCGGCTGTAGCCATCGGTGATTTCTTCATAAGCCCGGTTCAGGAATAACTGGTAATTGGTCTGCTTTTCTACTTTGAACCTACTCCCATCAGGTATAGGGTTTTGCTCATTGAGATAAATAGAGATTTGCTGATACTGTTCAGGAATAGCTGCCAGAAAACGCTCAACCCGGGGTTTTGACAAAACATGGATAGAATAGATACCAAGTTCCCGTATCAGCGCGGGCTGATGCAATTCCTTTCCGGAAATACGCCCGAGCCGCCAAACCAAAGGAAAGACCGATTCATAATCACCCTCCACCAGAGCGTCCCAGTCTTTAGCAATATGATCCAGGTACCACATATACCCGAAAATATTGCCGTTGGTCGCATAATGAACGCAGCTGTTCCACTTCACTTTGTCGATTTCCTCCCTAGGTACAAATTTGATCTCCATGCTTGTTTTTGATCCGTAATAAACCGGAGTGATGTCACACCCAGTATTTTAATTTTGTAAATAACCCGAATAAATCATTCGATGTTTTTGACTTTTGTTGCAAATGAAGCTACTTTTACTCCTTAAACAAACAAAAATCATTTTCAGGCAAATTTATGCCTGTCAACTTTTGTTACTTTTTTGCTTTTCAAAGAGCTTGTCTATCTAAGCCCCACACTAACTAACTATCTTCCCAAACGAATAGAACGCGCAATTACAGCCCAACAACTTATGGTTTGTGAAATTATGCCGTAGCCAGTTTTCCAACTCGCAAGGCAACACCTGTCGTAAACGAAGGTGACGCCTGTACAAAAAACCAGGGGCAAAGGGGCTCCTTTCTAATGCCAGTATTTTGCTTTTGTATGCAAATTACGGGGCGAAGCGAAGTGGAAACAGCAAGTCATTAAGCACACCATACAATTGACGCAAAGCGGGATTTCTGATTGCAGGCAATAAAACACAAAACATATTCGGGTAGCCTTTAGCCTACCCTTCACATGGTTAAGAGTTCTACAGCTTACTTACTCTTTCTTGAATTTTAAAAAATTCTTAGCCATGAGTATTACCCCCCAACGACTGGCCTTCCGGCCTGCACGTAACGTTAAAGAATTGGAATCCTTATTCCGGTTGCGTTACCAGGGCTATCTGGAAAGTCAGTGCGCCAGCCTCGTCACCGATAATCAACACGGTTTCGAGCTAGATGTTTATGATCATTACGCTCATCATATCGGGCTCTTTCAGGAAGGGCATTTCAATGCTCAACCTATTGGCTACCTCAGGCTGGTGCAGGAACATGCAGGTCCATTTTCAGACCGCATAGAAGCCATAGCCAGCCATTACGATATAGCGTGCCCGCTTCCTGAAGAAGGCCCTGGCCTTCCATTGCTCAGCAACTGTCCGGAAAAATCCACCATTAGTGAACACATGAACCTGCTACGGCCGGAGCGCAACGGCATAGTAGAGGCCAGTCGTTTTGTTTTCGCCCCCGAGGCTCGTTCGGGCGGCTATACAAAGTTCTTTATCGAAGCCGCCATTGCCCGTATGCTGTACCATCACCGCTACAGCGGCATCATGCTGGCCTGCCACCCCCGCCATGCCGCCCTCTACCGAAGGTATGGCTTCAGACAAATTGTGGATGGCAGCCAGAATGACTACAATGGCTTAGCCGCCAGCATCCTCAGCATGCAAATTTCTGACATCAGGCCTGCGCTCCAATCAAAAATTCAGGATATGGGACTGGCTCAGCAGCGGCACGACGGCCTGCTGTTGCACCCTGAAACCAAAGCCTGGTATGCGTCTGTACCTGCCTCTAAAGAACGTCTTGTTGCCTAAACCTTCTAAAATTTTCAATCATGGGAAAGATCAAAAACACCGTCCTTTTTTTACTCTTAGCTTACTTCCTCCCGCTGGCATTACGCCCGTCATTGCTGCTGGACTACAGAATATTATTTCTGATGCTTGCCGCCGTCACCGTATTCCTTACCCAACCTGGCTTTGAGGCGAAGGAAGCCGAACGCGACCGTTCCGCCGATAATAACAGCGTACTGTTTATCCTGGCCCTCTCTGTCTTAGCTATCGCTATTCCAGTTGCGGAATGGGGGTATTTCCACCCGGACCGCGCGCACTTGCACTGGACAATTACCGGAGGCCTCATCGTTATAGCAGGTACCGGGCTGCGCATTTGGGCCATACAAACACTGGGGCGCTTTTTCACTGCCACCGTACAGATTCAGGAAACGCACCAACTAATTCAGCATGGGCCCTTCCGTTACATCCGCCACCCGAGCTACACGGGAGCATTATTGACTGCTGTAGGCGGCGCTGTTGTACTGGAGTCCTGGTTTGGGCTGCTGATCGCCACCGCCTGTATGCTGTATGCCTACTATGTTCGGATTACTGCCGAAGAAACAGCGCTGGTCAGTAAGTTCGGACAGCGCTACCTGGACTACCAGAAGCAATCAAGCCGGTTAATACCCGGTATTTGGTAACCGGGCTGGTTGGGCTTCGGAAAAAGTTGCTAATTTCAACCCGAATCTGACATTACAGCATTATCCATTTGGATTATAATACTGTTGTCTACACAAATTGGCACCGACTATGAATGCGCAACTGCAGCAACTGCAAGCCCAACTTGACGGCGAATTGTATTATGATAAGATGATGCGGCACCTCTACGCCACGGATGCCTCAGTGTACAGGGAGCTCCCGATGGCCGTTGCCCTGCCGATGCACGCTGAAGATATCCGCAAACTCGTCGCTTTTGCCAACGAGAACGGCACATCCCTCATCCCCAGAGCAGCTGGCACCTCTCTGGCCGGACAGTGCGTAGGCAATGGCATCGTAGTGGATGTATCTAAGTACATGAACCGCATTCTGGAAATCAACGCGGAGGAAGGATGGGTGCGCGTGGAGCCGGGCGTCATCCGCGACGAGCTCAACCACGTACTGAAGGAATACGGCTTCTTCTTCGGCCCCAATACCTCTACGGCTAACCGGGCGATGATCGGGGGTATGGTGGGCAATAACAGCTGTGGTACCACCTCTATCGTCTATGGCTCTACCCGCGATCATGTGCAGGAACTCGAAGTGGTGCTGAGTGATGGCAGCACGGCTGTATTTCATGGGCTGGACGAGGCAGGCTTTCGCCAAAAACTTGAGGCAGAAGGCCTGAAAGGCGACATCTACCGCCATCTGAATCAGACCCTTTCTGTCCCTGAACGGCAGGCCGCCATCCGGGAAGCTTTCCCCAAGGCGAGCATTGAGCGCCGCAATACCGGATACGCCATAGACCTGCTCATCGAACAACAGCCCTTTGACAAAGCGGGACGGCCCTTCAACTTTTGTGAGTTGCTGTGCGGCTCCGAAGGCACTCTGGCTTTCACCACCGCCATCAAGATACATGTAGACCCGCTGCCAAAGCCAAAGGAAATCGTGGTTTGCGCCCACTTCAACAGCATACCGGAATCACTGGAAGCCGTCCTTGTAGCGATGTCATTCCAACCTTCCGCCTGCGAGCTCATGGACAAGATCATCCTTGATCTGACCAAGCAAAACATCGAGCAAAAGAAAAACCGCTTCTTCGTAGAAGGCGACCCCGAGGGCATACTCATGGTGGAATTCCGTGGCGATACCTTCGAGGAAGCTCGTGATCAGGGCAAGGCAATGATTGCAGCGCTGGAGGATGCCGGGCTGGGTTATGCCTATCCCATTGTGGAAGCTCCCAAAACCAAACAGGCCTGGGATTTGCGCAAAGCAGGGCTTGGGCTTTTGGCCAACATCCCCGGAGACGCCAAGCCTGTGGCCTGCATTGAGGATACTGCGGTAGATATCAAGGATCTGCCTGCCTACATCAAAGAGTTCGACCAACTCATGGCCAACTTCGGGCAGCAAGCGGTGTACTACGCTCATGCTGGTGCGGGCGAGCTCCACCTCCGCCCCATTCTCGATCTAAAAACGGCAGAAGGGCAGCGCCTCTTCTACGAGATCACTAAAGCGGTAGCCGAGCTGGTCAAAAAATACAATGGCTCCCTGAGCGGTGAACATGGCGATGGCCGGGTCCGCGCAGAGTTTATCCCCCTCATGATCGGCGAGTACAACTATGAGTACCTGCGTCAGATCAAACAGGCCTGGGACCCCAAGGGCATTTTCAACCCCGGCAAAATCGTAGATGCTCCGCCGATGAAAAGCAGTCTGCGCTATGAAGCAGAGCAGCCTACGCCCGTTCATGATACCGTATACGACTTTTCAGAAGCGGGTGGCATCCTCCGGGCGGCAGAGCGCTGTAATGGTTCCGGCGATTGCCGTAAGCTAAACTTCTCCGGCGGCACCATGTGCCCCAGCTACCGGGCTACCCGCGACGAGAAGGACACCACCCGGGGCAGGGCTAATATCCTGCGGGAGTTCCTTACCATGAACGTCCATGAGAACCCCTTCGACCACCCGGAAATCTATCAGGCCATGGACCTCTGCCTGGCTTGCAAAGGCTGTACAGCAGAGTGCCCTTCCAATGTGGATATGACGACCCTGAAGTCGGAGTTTTTATACCAGTATCAAAAAGCGAATGGGGTGCCCCTGCGATCCCGCGCCTTTGCCAATATTGGGCGCATCAACAGCCTGGCTATCCGTATACCGGCACTGAGTAATTTTGCGCTGACCAATCCGGTGCTCAGCGGACTGGCGAAAAGCGTCCTCGGCGTAGCACCAGGCCGGAGCCTGCCCACCGTTCACAACATCTCCCTGCGCCGGTGGGCCCGCAAACACGAGGACAAACTAAAGCCACAGGGGCAACCGCTCGGTGCCGTCTACCTGTTCATTGACGAATTCACCAACTATAACGATACGTCCATTGGGATCAAAGCCGTGGAGCTGCTCAGCCGGCTGGGCTACGAAATCCGCTGCTTGAACCATGGGGAAAGCGGCCGGGCGCACATGTCTAAAGGGCTGCTGGAAGAGGCACGTAAATTTGCCATAGAAAATGTTAATATCTTTAAAGACCTTGTCAACAGCAAAACACCTTTAGTTGGCATTGAACCTTCAGCCATTCTCAGCTTCCGGGATGAATACCCAAAACTGGTCAGCAAGGATTTGCAGGAGGAGGCTAAAGCTCTGGGCGAAAATGCGCTGATGGTGGAAGAATTCCTAATGCGGGAAGTGGAAGCGGGCCGTTTAAACGATAACGCTTTCACTACAGAATCCCGGCAGGTAATGCTCCACGGGCATTGCCACCAGAAAGCACTGGCGGGTATCGAACCCTCAGCATTCATTCTCAACCTGCCCCGCAACTATACGGTGGAGACCATCCCTTCCGGTTGCTGTGGCATGGCCGGTTCCTTTGGGTACGAAAAGGAACACTACGAGCTGAGCATGACGGTTGGGGAACAGGTGCTCTTCCCGGCAGTGCGGGAGGCTTCCAGGGAGCATATCATCGCTGCCCCGGGCACAAGCTGCCGCCATCAAATCAAAGACGGGACCAAGCGGGAAGCTCTGCACCCGGTGGAGGTGCTCTGGGGGGCGTTGAAGTAGGAATATAGTACACCTTGTACGCCATTGCTATGAATTTGCGTTACTAAAGCAGATCAAACCACTGCTTTATGCCCTATTTGCGCCATGCCTTTATGCTTATTCTCGCCCTGAGCACCGCTTGTACGTCTCAGAAGGCGGCTTACCAGATGAGCGATACGATGAGCGTCCGCCCTCAGCAGGAAAACGACCGCAAAATCCTGTACGATGCCTACCTGACGCTGACCGTCGAAACCCCAGACAGCACCAGTTTATACATTCAGGCGATCGCCAAACGCTACGGAGGATATGTAAATGAAATCGGCACCGACCGGTCCATCATCCGGGTGGAAAGTCAATTGCTTGATGCCGCTATTGATGACATCAGTCAACTCGGCCGCCTCGACCGCAAAAGCGTACGCGGGCAGGATGTAACCGAAGCCTACCTTGATTACCAAATCCGGCTGGACAATGCCCAACAGGCACGTGGCCGTTACCTCGACCTCCTTGACCAGGCCGCCACCGTGGATGAAATCCTCAAAGTGGAAAAAGAACTGGAGCGCCTCAACGAAACCATCGACTTACTCAAGGGCAAGATGAACCGCATCGATCATTTGGATACCTACGCCACGATTACGATCAACCTTCGGGAGCGGCAAAAGCCCGGGATATTGGGGTACATCGGGATCGGTTTGTACCGGAGTGTGCGGTGGTTGTTTGTGCGTGGATAGTAAAAAAGGCGGCATTACTTTTCGACTCAATCTGAACTTCCTTGTGGCTGGATTGCATGAATATATGCCGGTGCTCTATCTTCTCAAAGTCGATATAGGCTTTGTTGTCATGAGCTACTTTTTCTAAAAGGTACTTTACAGCTGTGGTTTTGCCCACCCGACGCATGCCAGTGACCACCGTGATAAGTTTGTGGTCCAGATGGTCTTCCAATGATTTGTACAGCAACCTCTTACACATAAATTTTTACTTTATGCATAAATTTAATGCAAAAAGTCAAACTTTTCAACTCCCTCGGAAACACTTCTTCGGAAAACCATCCTAGTATTCTCCCAGCGCGCAATCCTCCGCACTCAGCTCCACTTCAATGGTGTAGTGTGCAAAGCCGTAAGGTTTCAAAGCCGCTTTCATCTGCTGCTTGATACGGAGCAGCGTGGCCAGCCCCTGGATTTCCTCCAGTTTGACGTGGGTGGTAAATACGTGCCGCTCCCCGTCGAGCGACCAGATATGGGTATGATGCAGGGAAGCGACATTAGGGATGGACAACAATTTATCCTGAAGCGACTGCAGGTTGACGTCTTTGGGCGCGCCTTGCAAAAACAACATCAAGGTCTCACGCAGGCGGCGGATGACATTCCAAAGAATATAGGCGGTGATGAACAATGATAATGCCGGGTCCAGATAGGGCGTTTGGTAAAATTGCAGGATAATGGCGACGACCAAAACGGCGACCCAGCCCAGTACATCTTCCAGCAAATGCCAGGACACCACGCGCTCATTCATTGATTTACCGCTACTGAGTTTCCAGGCAGCATAACCATTCACCGCCACGCCGATCAGGGCAAAGACGAGCATCCCTGTAGCATCGGACAGTTCGGGCTCAAACAAGCGCTGCACCGCTTCCCGGATGACAAATACGGACCCCGCAATGAGGACCAGGGAGTTGATGAGCGCGCCAAGCAATGAAAACCGGGCATACCCGAAAGAAAAAGTACTGTTCGCGCCCTGCTTCGACTTACGGTCAAGGTACCACGAAAGCCCCAGCGACAGGCTGTCTCCCAAGTCGTGGATAGCATCGGAGATAATAGCTACGCTGTTGACGTACAAACCGCCGAAGAATTCCAGAACGGTAAAGCCCAAGTTGAGGAAGAAGGCGAGTTGGAGGTTGCTGCCGGAATGGTGGTGTTGGTGTGACATCAGTGTGCTGTTTTTTTATAACCGTTACCTGGTGTAGTGATCAGTTGAGCTCTGCTGATTGCGACAGGCCAGCACACTAGATGTTCGGTGTATGGCAGGTACTTACAGCTCCAGCGGTTCGTATAGCGCCTTCAAACTGAATGTCCCTTCTTCCAGCACCGGCACTGCTCCTTCCAGCCCTGTAAATTCCTCGATCAGCCAGGTGCCCTCCTGATCCTTCCGGCGGTAGCTGATCACCGATGGCGACTGGCTATCAATATAAAGCACCTGTTGAAGGGAGGGTATGGTTTTGTAACGCTGGAATTTTTGCCCGAGGTCAAAATCATAGGTACTTTCGGACAGTACCTCCACCAGCATTACCGGATTGGTGATGGCTTTCATTTCACCTCTTAGTGGTATGTGCTCTGAAGGCCCTTTCACAACGGTACAGTCGGCATTAAAATATATTTTTCCTGGTCCAGGTATTGAGAGCGGCAAATTGCTTCCAAAAATTCGATAGTTTTTGCGCTCCAACAATGGAAAGAGAGCGCTAATTATTAAAGGAATGAGCTCTTCATGTTTTAAGGTAGCATAGTCCAGGAAGGAATAAATTTGTCCTTTGTCATATTGCATTGGGTAAGGGTCCGCTTCGAGCAGATCAAGAAAGGTATCCCAATCTGCTTCCCAAACCATTGTAGCATCGTATGCAAGGCGTTCTTTCTGAGTACGTGGTAACTGAGCCATGAATCATTTTCCGTTGAGGCTTTTCAAAATAGAAAGATTTCGGTAAAGAGTCTAGCAATAGCTCAGTTCTGTAATTTAAACAGGCAACTGAATCGTTAAAACCGCTTCTGCCCAGAAAACTCCATCGCCTCTCCTTTGCCAAAGCCGTAGCTGAAGCCCAGAGTGATGAACCGCCCGCGCTGTCCGAAGCTATACAGGTAGAATGCAGGTTGCTGCACGACACTTTCCCGGATCCGTGTGGCGAAAACATCGCGTACGCTCAGGTTGATCACGCCCCTGCCCTTCATCAGTTTTTTGCGCAGCCCCAGATCCAGGAAGTAGTTTTCGGAAACCAGGCTTTGGACCGTTTGCACCCTTGATTCGTACTGACCCGTCACTTCAAAGTCAATCTGAGCAGGCAGTTTAAACTTAGTGGTCAGCTTGCCGGACCACTGATCGCCCGTAAAGTCGAAAGAGGTAGCTTCCAGCTCGCCCTGCCGGTTGAAGTAGTTGTAGTTGAAGTCACCGTTGAGTGTCAGCCAGGGCTTCGGGCTGTACTTGGCATTAAATTCCAGCCCGGTGGTTCGGTTGGTACCGATGTTCATGGGCATGGTGATGTTGACGTTGTTCTCAAAGACGGAGATCCGCTCGACTACCGCTTCGGTATACCGATAGTAAACGCTAAAGTTCATGGACAGTGGCCCCAAAAGATAGATGCTCGACACCTCATAGGAATCGGTGTACTCCGGCAGCAGATTAGGATTGCCGGTACGTACACTGAAGTTGTTGCGGATATTGAAGAAAGGATTGAGATCCCACAGCCTTGGCCGGAAAATCCGCCGGGAGTACCCCCCCTGAACGGACACCCGGTCACTGAGTTTGTAAGAGGTGTGCAGGGAAGGGAAAAGATTGGCAAAATTCTGATTATTGGATTCGCCAGTGGTGGCCAGCAGCGTTTTCAGATCGGTATGCTCCACACGCATGCCCAGCTTGATGCCCCACTGTTCGCCTTCGTAAGCCCCGGTGGTGTACACGCCCAGTACATCCTGACTGTACTCAAAGATATTGGTAAGGCTGGAATCCACCACAAAGTCGACACCCTCCAGGTTGCTCACCGCAAAATCGTTGCTTACATCATTGACCACGTACATAGCGCCCGTCTCCAGGGTCAGCTTATCGGAAAATGGCCTGGTGTAGTCCAGCTTGAAGGTGTACTCGGCTTCCTGAAAATTAGTCCGGGTGAGCTGATCGCCAAAGGCTTCCCCGTCAAGCAGGGAGGTATTGGTAAATTCGGAGGACTGATCTTTACCAAAAAAATTGCCCATAGCACTGAAAAGCAGCACATGGTCTTCGTTGTCTTCAAAGTCTTTTTTATACTGCAGCTCGTAGTTCCACTTGGGGTTGGTCGCTTCCGTCACTTCCTCCCGGTACCACTCATTGGCCAATAAGCCGTTTTCATCAAAGAACCGGAAATCAGTGCGGGAAGGCTGGTCTTCAATTTCATAGGCAAAATTACCGGAAAGGGTAATCACATTCAGGTCGTTGATGTAATAGTCTGTACCCAGGATGACATTATAAAACTGCTCATTGCGGTATTCCCGCCCTTCACTGCGCACCTCTGTTCCGCTCACAAGATCCCGGTTAATGACCTCCCGGTCTCTGGGCAGCTCCCGGTAGCCCACCCCCAATTGGCTAAACAGGTTGAACTTCTCTGTACGGCGGTTGAGGCTCAGCCCCACGCTGTGGTTGTGGGGGGTACCGGTGTTGACTGTTACGGAACCATTGAGGCCTTTGCGTTCATCTTTTTTGAGAATGATATTAATGATACCTGAGGTACCTTCCGCTTCATACTTAGCCGATGGGTTCGTGATCACCTCTATGCTTTCAATCATTTCGGCCGTAAGCGTACCCAGCGCATTGCCCTGCTCACTGGCGAGCACCGAAGGCTTGCCATTAATAAGAATCTGCACCCCGGCACTGCCCCGCAAACTAACCTCCCCCTCTATACTGACATTCACGGAGGGCACGTTATTCAGCACTTCCAGCGCACTCGCTCCCGTACTGCTGAGGTCTTTGCCGACATTAAACACACGCTTGTCGAGCTTGAATTCTGTTTGGGAACGCTCCGCACGCACCAGTACCTCATCCAGGGTTTGCCCTTCGGCAGAGAGGTAGATATTGCCCAGGTCGACCTGCCCGTTCTGTGCCGTAAGGTCTGCAAACTCCCGGGCAGCGTAGCCAATAAAGCTGACCTTCACGGTGAAATCCGTTGCCTCTGCCGACAGCAGAAAGGTACCATCAGCACCGGTAGTGGCCCCGCTCAGTGCGGCTTTGCTTTGTTGGTCCTGAAGCATCACGGTAGCGAACTCAATGGGCTGATTTGTAGCTTTCTCCAATACAGTACCCCTCACCTCAACCTTGCTTTGGGCACCGACTACTCCCCAGCAAAATAGGGTGCAGGAAATGAGTATCCCTATTCTTCTTCCTACCGCGAATTTATCCATCTGACTGACCTGTTTGTGAGCTAAATGACCGGAGCTGTTGCCTGTTATGCCGGTCCAGAACCGCAAAGATAAAGTTTAAACTTTAAACCATCTTGCCACTGACTCGGCTAATAGCTAACAAATCAGCTTATAACATTCGTGATCTCCATTCGGCTATTTACTGCGGGTACACCCAAAAATTGAGGCCGCATGGCTTTGAGAATGGCTAATAGGTTTAAACCAGCAACATCACCAGAAAGCTGACCACCGTAGCAATAAAGCCAACCATAAACACAGTATAGGAAATCGAGAGATAGCGGTACTTTTTGTCCAGAACTTTGCCCAGGAAGTAGAGATCGCGCACCATGTTCCCATAGAGTAATTCACCATCCTGGAATAGCTCATCCATGGCCGTTTCGTAATCCTCGAGGTCAAGCTGTACGAAGTTGCCAAAGAAGACCAGGTTTTGCTTAGCGGTCTGCGGGTCGGCCTGCTGAGGGTTGAGACGGGTCACTTTTGGGCGGGCAGAAAGCACCGCGAAAATCAGGGAGGACATGCCTGTGACCAGGAAGACCACTACAGGCAGCAGGATCTGAGGGGAGTTTTCCCCAATATTCCGGTAAGACAAAAAGGTGATCAGCACCGATACCAGAATGGCATTCACACTGATCATGATGTTGGCTTTGTTGTCGGCGATGGCGCTGAGGTTGATATGGTTGCGGTAGTTGGTGCGGAAAAAAGTCTGAGCGCCACGTACCGGGTCTTTCTTTTCGAGATTGGTGAAGCGCCCCTGCTGCACTTCTTCTTTTTCAATGCGCTTTTCCACCTCTGCGCGCTGTTCGTGTATGGCTTTCGCCAAAAGGGGCTGTAGATGGGCCTGTCCGTGGTGAGTATGCCACTTGACGCGGAGGAGATGCTCCAGTACTTCTCTCGACCAGGTTATCTTCGTGTGGTTCTGCCCGGATAGCATTTCCTGCTCAATGCGCAGTGCGATCAGGCGATCCTCGCCTTCGCTCAGATAAACCACGTAGGCGTAGGCATCACTCAGCAGCCTGCCCGTGGTAGTGGCCGGCATGGTCCCTGCCAGTACCTGCTGAATGGCCATCACCACGGATTGCTGTACCTCAGGTGCTGTGCCTGCTTTTTGAAAAAACTGCTGGGCGACCTTGGGGCTGTAATTCGCCGGGGCATTCGCATCAAACAACCAGCCCGTGGGCAGAAACCAGGCGGCCAGCACCGCAGATTCAATAACTGCCGGCGAAGCGCTTTCGGCCTGACCGATTTCCACGACTGCCTCAGAAAGGGCAGCCCCGAGGCTGTAGTTGTGGAGCAATAGCCGGGCATCCTGTTTTTGGCTGTACAGCCGCAGCACAAACTGCCGGGCCTGGCCAACGATGGAAGACAGTGCCGCCGGGGCTTCCTTTTCCTGCATGCCATGCGATTTTGTTACTGCTCGGAAGATACGTAAATTAGCCCCGCATTTGCAAATGATAGCCCACCCGCGCCCCTATTTAGCAAATTGATTGCCGGGAGACATTCTCATTTGTACCTGAACGACCGCAACACCTACGCCTTTGATTAACTTTGAGCGACCACTATCCCCGCTTGCTGAAAAGACACCCACAAAATAAATCAGCATCATTTCCTGTTCATAGACAGGCAGAGCAAAATTCTGCTTTGTTTCGTACCAACATATTGCTTGTATGACCCAAAAATCAACCTTTTTCACCCTGCTTGCCGTGGCCTTTTTCTTTACTGGCTGTCAGGACTTCGAAGACCTCTCCAGCATTGATGGTGCCCGCTACGATGCCGAATATGCATTCCCCATTGTCAACTCCCGGCTTTCTATCCGGGATGCGCTGGAGAGCACCGGCGACCTTGCCGCCCTTTACATCGACGAGGAGGGTGTCATCCATTTTGAATACCGGGGGGATATCATTGCCCAGAACAGCGATACCCTTTTTGCCCGAATCAATGAATCGCTGAACGGGCAACCCATTCCACTCTTCGCTCAACGAATTGGGCTGCCACTTAAAACGGCAGAAGGAGCAGAGTTCGACCGCCTGAAAATAAAACAAGGTCAACTAGTCTGGGCATTTCAAAATGCTCATCCGGAACCCGTCACCGTCACCCTAACCTTTCCGGACTTGTACAAGGACGGGGAGCCTTTGCAACTCACCGGCTCAGCAGCAGGCTACGATGGAGAAGGCACGCTTTCGCCTTATACCAACATTTTCAACCCCTTCAACCTGGCCGGCACCGAAATCATCACTGCTCAGGGCACCGACTCCATCTACGTGGAGTACGAGCTCATCCGGGAAGGCGGGCAGGAAGACACCATCGCCTTTGGGGGGATCAACCTTTCCGACCTGGCTTTTTCCTACATGGAGGGCTACTTTGGAACCGAAGTGCAAGCCGGTGGCCGGGATACCATTATCATCGACTTTTTTGATGACTGGGTGAAGGGCGATATCTACTTTGCCGACCCTACCGTTACTTTCCGGGTAGAAAACTCCTTTGGCATCCCCACCCGTTCCAGGGTCAATCTTTTTAATGTCTTCACCGTGCGGGGTGAGACCCTGCCACTGGAGGGTGAACTCATTGACAACGGCATCGATTTCGTTTACCCCGGGCTTGACGAAGTGGGCGAGACTTACGTGGAGCGTTACGTTTTCAACAAAGACAATTCCAATATTGACGAAATCCTGGGCGCAGGCCCACTGGCGATCGACTACGATGTGGACGCCATTACGCACCCCGACAGCAACCGGAACATCCGTGGGTTCCTGACCGATAGCAGCTCCTATCAGGTAGACGTGGAGGTGGACCTGCCGCTGTATGGCAGTGCCGTGGACTTCCTATCGCAGGACACCATTGACCTTTCTTTGGGAGAATTGGGGCAGGAAGTGTACAAAGCCGAGTTCAAGATGGTGACGCAAAACGAGCTCCCGCTCAATGTCTCCATTCAGGGTTACTTCCTGGATGAGCAGGGCGTGGTGCTGGATTCGCTTTTCACCGGCGAGCAGCTCATCATGGAGGGGGCCGCTGCTGACGACAACGGCATTTCCACCAATATTGCCGAAAAAGTCACCTTCATCGACTATCCGGAAGACCGGTTCGACCGTATCCGTCCGGCGGCTTCCATGCACATCGTGGCGACCTTCACCACTACCGGCGAAGGGGCAAAAAATGTGAAGCTGCTGGCTGATCAGGGCGTAGAGGTGAAGATTGGTGCCATATTTGGGCGGCGGAGTGAGTAGAGGTGGTTTCCTAACGTCAATGCTGAGCGTGTTGCCCGGGTATTACAATTCAAATAATTACCCGGGCATCATTCTTCTTCCAGCATTTGCTCTATCTCCAGCTTCATTTCAGGCAGCTTGTTTTCAATCGCATTCCATACAATCCTGGTATTCACCTTATAGTAGTCGTGCACTAAGATATGCCTGAAAGCGATGACTTTCCTCTTTAAAGAAATTATTGCCTTCCCGCAAGCTCCGCCTGACTGGGATGGGACGATCAGTGTGTTTCAGAGTAATGCTCCAAATAATCCCGCAAGCGCTTTAGTTGCCGGCTATTGCCCAACACAATAAAGCTAGCCCCTTTTTCCAGGATGGTATCCGGAGAAGGATTGACCTCATAGTGCCCGTCCGGTGCTTTGTAGCCAATGATATTGCTGCCGGTTTCCTGACGGATATGCAATTCCCGGAGCGACCGGCCCTGACATTCGGCAGGCAGGTCGGCGTAGGTCACTTCCTCAAAGCCGATATCGGATTGGTACTCATTGGTGATGTAGGAAAAGAACTCCACGGCACCAGGCTTGCTGAACAAAGTGGCCATATAGAAACCCCCTATCTGCTCTGGCATGACCACATGGTTCGCGCCCGCCATCAGCAGCTTTTTCTGGGACCGGAAGTCCTTGGACCGGCTGATGATGGTCAGGCGGGGATTGAGCTGCCGGGCAGTGAGTACGGCAAAAACGTTGTCGGAGTCATCAGGCAGGGAAGAAATCAGTGCACTCGCCCGGGAGATACCGGCCTTTACCAGCACTTCATCGTGAGTCGCATCGTCTTCGAGGTAGAGAATGCGGTCTTCGCTTTTTTGCAGTTCCTCGATCTTGTGCGGGTCATTCTCAATGACCACAAAATCCACATCGTGCTTGTGGAAATGCAAGGCGATCTCACGCCCGTACTTGCCATATCCGCAAAGGATTACATGGCCGGACAGCTTATCAATAGATGCGCTAATGAGGTTAAAGTGCATGTTTTTGAAAATTTCACCCTGGATTACATAGTAAGAAAACACCGCCAGGACATAGGCGAAAATACCAATATTTGTAATGATCAGCCCGGAGGTAAAAAAACGCCCGACCGGGCTGAGCGGCTGCACCTCCGTAAAGCCCACCGTAGAAATGGTGATGACCGTCATGTAGAACGCTTCGGAAAAGGAGTAGGACTCCAGCACCATAAAGCCAACCTGGCTAATGAGCAGCTCGGCCACGAGCAAAATTACCGCCACCCTCAGGCTCAAAAACGAGGAGGGCACCTGGTAGATATTAAACCGATGAATATTTAACCTTCTGAGCATATTGATAAAAATCAGCTTTCTCCCTTGCGGATTCTCAACCCGAAGCAGCCTGCAAAGACCTTAATTTTGAAATAACCAAATTAAATCAAATTATGCCAAACTTAGCCTATTTTACCACAATACCAGACCGAAAAACCGAATCCCCTAAACCTGTACCGCCCTAGTTGGGCAATGAAGCATCTCTATTGGTCCACCAAAAATATACTGCCATGAAAAAGATGCTCCTCCTCTTAACCACTGCGCTTTTGATTTTACCCGGCCTGACTGCACAGCCTCTAATGGAACGGCTGCAGGAATTTGCCGATGCGCAGCGCCCCTCGGCAGTTTCCATTGCTATTATTAAGGATGGGCAGGTGACTTACCACCACTTTGGCCGCCTTTCAAAGGCTGATCGTTCTCCACCCAGTGAACATACGCTCTACGAAATTGGCGCGCTGAGCAGTGTTTTTACCACCACACTTATGCTCCGCTTGGCTGAAGAAGGCAGGTATAACCCGGAACGGGAAATTGCCTTCTACTTACCCGATAGCTTATCCCCACCCAGGTTTCAGCCTCAACGCTGTGCGGAAGTAGTGCTGCCGGGCACCCCGGTGCGCCGTATCATGAGTTGCTCCAATGACCACTCCCGGGCATCCGTATGCATCACCGGCTGCGACTTGGCCAGCCACGTTTCGGGCCTGCCGAATTCCGGCCTCGGCTTGTACGACTGGCACCCCATCGGCAAGGCAGCCTTCCTTACCGGGCCTGCTACCGGGCTTAGGAGTGCGGAACTACTACAAAAACTGGAGGAGGCAACTTTCAAATCAGAACCGGGGCATAGCTATCATTTTTCCAATGCCGGGATCGCACTGCTCGGCATGGCTATGGAAAGCGCTACCAATCAGCGGTACGAAGATTTGCTCCACCAGCACATTCTGCGCCCCCTTGGGCTGCAGGACACCAAAGTGGACATCAGCGCCGAACAGCGCACACGCCTGGCAGAAGGGCATAATGATCGTGGACGGCGTACCGATAACTGGCACTTTAAAACACTTGCGCCTGCTGCGGGGCTCAAATCGACCACTGCCGACCTGACAGATATCCTCAACGCTTACCTGAATCCGGAAAAGAATTGGGAAAACACCATGCTCGAAGGCCAACAGGCGCGGGCAGACGTCAGCTTTCCCACCTTGGAATACAGCACACAGGCAGCCTACGGATGGCTCGTATCTTACCTGCCTGAACCACACCCCAGACTGGCAGTATGGATGAATGGTGGCACCGCAGGCTATAGCGCCTTTGCCGGTTTTGTAAAAGATGAGCAGATCGGGGTGGTCGTCCTGACTGCCCAAGCCGGGGCCGAAGCGACACAACTTGGGATGGACCTCCTGAAAATACTGGATTAGCTCAGCTGATGCGCTCTACAGTTCTTTACGAAGGCGGGCCACCGGGATATTGAGCTGCTCCCGGTATTTGGCAACGGTACGCCGGGCAATCTGATAGCCCTTGTCCTCCAGCGCCTTTTGCAGTTTTTGGTCAGAAAGCGGCTTTTTCTTGTTCTCCTGCCCGATGATGTCTTCCAAAATCTGCTTTACCTCCAGAGTGGAAACCTCCTCCCCGTCTTCCTTCGACATGGACTCTGAGAAAAACTCCTTTAGGCGTTTGGTGCCAAACTCTGTTTGTACAAACTTACTATTCGCCACCCGGGAGATGGTGGAAATATCCAGACCGGTAATGTCCGCGATATCCTTGAGGATCATCGGCTTAAGCTTGGTAGAATCCCCGGTCAGGAAGAAATCATACTGGTACTGCAAAATGGCATACATGGTCCGGTACATCGTATCCTGCCGCTGCCGAATCGCATCGATAAACCACCGGGCAGAGTCGATCTTCTGCTTAATAAACATGATGGCCTCCCGCTCCTGCTTATTGTTCCGCCGCCCTGCCGTCTTCTTTTTGTAGGACCGCAGCATATCCTGATACTGATCGCTCACGCACAGGTCGGGCGCATTCCGGGAGTTGAGGGTCAGTTCCAGCTCTCCATCGCGGTTTTGGATGATGAAGTCCGGCACGACATATTGATTAGCCCGGCTGTTGCCGCCACTGGAAAAGCCACTGGCTGGCTTAGGGTTGAGCTTGATGATCTCATCAATAGCAGCCTTTAGGTCATCGTTGGTAATGTCCAGCCGGCGCAGGAGTTTATCGTAATGCTTTTTGGTAAATTCGTCAAAGTAATCGCGGATGACCTTAATGGCCAGGTCGAGGTCTTCCCGCTCCTCAAAGTCCAGGAAATCTTCCTCGTCATCCTGTTCGGCCTTGATCTCCAGCTGTATGAGCAGGCATTCCTGCAAGTCCCGTGCGCCGATACCCGGCGGCTCGAACCGCTGAATCTGTTTGAGCAGTCCCAGGATTTCGGCTTCGTCAGCGAAGATATTTTGGGCAAACATCAAATCATCAATGATAGAATCCGGCTCCCGGCGCAGGTAGCCATCTTCATCAATACTCCCTACGATCTGCAGCGCAATAGCTTCTTTGCGCTCATCCTCGAGCTGCATAAGGCCGACCTGCTCCTCCAGGTACTCGTGGAAGGAATGCTCCACAGCAATGGGTACAGTTTTATCTTCTTCGTCAGCGCTGTAGTTATTGGATTGTGTTTTGTAGGTGGTGGGGTCGTCCTCGATGTATTCATTGAGGTAATCATCCAGCTCGTAGGGCTCGTCATCAAAGTCATCGTTCCCCTGCTCCTCGGCCAGGTCTACAATCTCATCGCGTTCCTCGCCTTCCTCCAAAGCCGGGTTCGCTTCCAACTCCTCCTTAATGCGTTGTTCCAGGGTAGCCGTCGGTATTTGCAGCAGCTTCATAAGCTGAATCTGCTGCGGCGACAGCTTCTGTAGCATTTTCTGGCTTAGACTCTGTTTCAGCATGGGGACTGATTTTAGGTTGACTGTTTGTTGTGCCCCTTTTGCTTAAAAGCAAGCTCTTGCTGAGTGGTTTACTTATGCGGTGAACTTCACCCAAGAAGTTTTTTGCGATAAATAGGTTACTGGCTACTACAACAAACAGTTTCTATTTACTGAATTTTCTTATCTTTTGCAAATCAGAAAAACGGAATGAGGGGTAAAGTGTTGTACGCGCTATACACTTCAAATATCAAGGGAATTTTAATATTTAGCAAAAAATATGCCAAAAAAAACATCGAATTCTTCTAAAGCCCCTGTACTGGGCGGGTTGCGGCAGGCTATGCAGGAAAACGGGCTCGACGCCTACATCATTCCAAGCCAGGATCCGCACCAAAGCGAGTACGTTGCGGACCACTGGCAGGCCCGCCGCTGGCTTACCGGATTTACAGGCTCGGCCGGCACCGCAGTCGTCACCGCTTCCACTGCCCATTTGTGGACCGACTCCCGCTACTTCATTCAGGCGGAAGCCCAACTTGCCGGATCAGAATTTGAACTTCAAAAGTTGACAGTGCCCTATACTGCGGAGCACCTGGAATGGCTCTGCGAGCATTTGCCTTCCGGTGCTGCGGTGGGCTGCGATGCCCGGCTGTTTACGGTTAGCCAGGCACGATCAGCCCGCCGTAAGCTTGCTGAAAAGCACATTGAGCTAAGCTTCAGCAATTACCTGATTGACGACTTGTGGGCGGACCGCCCGCCGCTGCCCGGTGATGAAGTTTTCGAGCTGGAGCAAAAATACGCGGGACAAACCCGGGCTGATAAACTCAATGCCGTGCGCAGTAAAATGAAGGAGGGTTCTTGTTACCTGGTCACTGCCCTGGACGAAATCGCCTGGCTCCTCAACATCCGCGGCAACGACGTGGAGTGCAATCCGGTCGCCATCAGCTACTTCCTTCTCGGACCAGAAAGCGCGCAATGGTTCATTGACCCGGGTAAAGTCCCTGACCGCCTTAAACAAAGCCTGGAGCAGGATGGCATTTCCATTAACCCCTACGCCGGCATCGCAGAAGCCCTGCGGCATGCAGGCGCCAACCAAAAAATTGGTTATCAGCCGGAAGCCCTGAGCGTTTTCCTTTACGAACTGCTGGAAGCCGCCCGGTGGATGAAAACGCCTAACCTCATCGCTCCCCTCAAAGCGGTACGCAACACCATAGAGAAAGAAAATCTAAAACTTGCCATGCGCAAAGACGGCGTGGCCTTACTGCACCTCTACCGTTGGCTGGAAGATGCCCTGGATAAAGGAGCCAGCCCCACCGAATTTGAATTGGGCGAAAAGCTGGCGGGCTTCCGGGCTGAACAGGAAGGCTACTTCGGCGAAAGCTTCCCGGCCATTGTGGGGTATACCGGCAATGGCGCCATCGTGCATTACCGGGCAGAAGCCGATACCGCAGCAAGGATACGACCGGAAGGCATACTCCTGCTCGATTCCGGCGGGCAATATCGGGAAGGCACTACTGATATTACCCGTACCGTCGCCCTTGGCCCGGTAAGTGAAAAAGTTAAAGACCACTACACCCGGGTACTCAAAGGGCATATCGGCTTATCCAGTGCTATTTTCCCGGAAGGCACTACCGGGGTACAACTGGACATACTTGCCCGGCAGCACCTTTGGGCAGCCGGGCTCAACTACGGACATGGCACCGGGCATGGAGTCGGGCATTTCCTCAATGTGCACGAAGGCCCACAGGGCATCACCCCCAACCCACGGACCAGCCGCGGGCAAACACCAATCGTGCCGGGCATGCTGACCTCCAATGAGCCGGGGTTTTATAAAGCAGACGAATATGGCATCCGTATCGAAAATCTGGACCTCTGTGTAGAAAAGATGGAGACGGACACCGGAAAGTTCTATACCTTTGAACCTCAGACCCTATTCCCTATTGCTACCGATCTGATTTTGTTGCCCTTGCTGAGCACAGAAGAGCGGCAATGGCTCAACGAATATCACGCTCGGGTGTTGAAGGAATTGTCCCCACTGCTTAATAGTGCAGAGCAAGCCTGGCTGGAGAAAAAGTGCCGGCAGGTTTGACCGGGTCCGAAATGCGAAGCAGAATATCATGACTCTAACAGATACCGATAAAGCTGATATACGGCAATTGAGCCTAAAGGAACTTCAGGAGGTCTTTCTGGGTATGGACGAGAAGAAATTCCGTGCCAAACAGGTCTATGAGTGGTTATGGAAAAAAGGTGCCCGCACTTTCACAGAAATGACCAACCTCTCCAAAGGCCTGCGTGAAAAACTGGAAGCCCGCTTTGCCATCAATGCCATCATCACAGATGAGGTACAGCATAGCGAAGACGGCACCATCAAGTCGCGCTTCCGCCTGCACGATGGGCACCTGATTGAGTCCGTGCTCATTCCGGTACCCGCCGATAACCGATATACCGTTTGCGTGTCTTCACAGGTGGGCTGCAGTCTTTCCTGCACCTTCTGTGCTACCGGCCGTATGAAGCGCCTTCGCAACCTTGATGCTGCCGAAATCTACGATCAGGTGGTGATGGTCAATCAGCAGTGCGAGGCCCACTTCGGGCACCCACTCACCAATATCGTGTACATGGGTATGGGTGAGCCGCTGCTGGCCTACAAAAATGTGCTGGAAAGCATCGACCGCATCACCAACGAGGACGGGCTCAATATGTCGCCCCGCCGCATCACCATCAGCACCGCAGGCATTGCCAAGATGATCAAGCGGCTGGCAGAGGATGCCGTAAAGGTCAACCTCGCCCTTTCCCTCCACGCTGCCGACGATACCAAGCGCAACGAGATCATGCCGATCAATGAGCAGAACAATCTGGAAACGCTCATGGAGGCCCTGCAGTATTACTATCAGCAGACACGCAACCGCATCAGCTACGAATACATTACCTTCCAGGATTTCAACGATACTCTGGAAGATGCCGACCGGCTGGCCCGCCTGTGCAGGAACTTTCCCGTAAGAGTCAATATCATTGAATACAACCCAATTGACGGAGCGCCGTTCCGTAAGTCCACCGAGCACCGGATTGATGACTTCGCACGCCACCTCCGCGATCAGGGCATTATGGTCACCGTACGGCGCAGCAGGGGCAAAGACATTGACGCTGCCTGCGGGCAGTTGGCTAATAAGTAACTTCTAAAGCTATGGAAAATCCATTTCGGTCTTACATCGATAAGTTCTCTGAGAACCGTTTCTGGAATAAACTCCGGGACTACGCCCGTCAGGCAGGACTGAAAACAGTCTACTCTGCCCTGCTCCTTTTCTACGCCTACCGCCGCAAGGATACGCCTTACTGGGCAAAAAACATCGTGCTTGGTACCCTGGGCTACTTCCTTTCGCCCATTGATGCCGTGCCCGACCTCACGCCTATCATTGGCTATACCGATGATATCGGGGTGCTCGCTTTCGGCCTCGTGACTATCGCTGCCTATGTCAATCAGGAGGTCAAGGAAAAAGCTAAGGGGCAGCTCCACCGCTGGTTTGGCGCTTATGATGAGGACGAACTGGCGGAAGTCGACGCCAAACTATAAGGCGCTACCGTAAAATCGTTCCAAACTACCCTCCCGGCTTTTGTTCTTGCGGCAATTTTTGCAACTTGGCAGCTGTTTCCCAACGGGCTTTCCTGCAGGAAAGAAACCTGCTTATGATCAAAAGCAAAAAGACATGCGTTACGAAGCCATAAACTCAGACCTCTTCCGATACAACCGGCAGCGGTTCATGCGTAAAATGCAGCCGGACTCTATTGCCATTTTTCAATCGAATGACCTGATGCCCAGGAGCGGAGATACCTTTTTCCCCTTTCGGCAAAACAGCGGCCTGTTCTACCTCAGCGGGCTGGACCAGGAAGATACCGTGATTGTCCTCTTCCCCGATTGCATCAAGGAAGGCTTTCAGGAAGTGGCTTTCATCCGCCGTACCGATGAGCGCACCGCGATCTGGGAAGGTGACAAGCTGACCAAGGAACAAGCCCGGGAGATTTCCGGAATTGAGAAGATTTACTGGGCCGATGAGATGGACAACATCCTTCATGAGCTCATTTTGCTTTCCAAGCGGGTATACCTTAACCTCAATGAGCACGACCGCTTCGCCTCCGGGGTCGTAACACAGGACATGCGCTTCGCCCGTTTGCTACAGGAACGCTACCCGTTGCATAAATTTCACCGGGCGCAGCCTTTGCTCAAAAAGCAGGCGATGATCAAATCTACTACGGAGGTCGGACTTATCCGCCACGCGGTGAATATCACCGGCAAGGCCTTTGAGAAGGTGCTGGATTCTGTCCGCCCCGGTGTAATGGAATACGAAGTGGAAGCGGAAATCATCGCGGAGTTTATCCGCAACGGTGCCCGGGGACATGCTTACGAGCCCATCGTAGCCAGTGGCAAAAACACCTGCGTGCTCCACTACGTTCAAAACAATCAGCGCTGTATGGACGGCGACCTGCTGCTCCTGGATTTTGGAGCAGAATATGCCAACTACGCTGCCGATCTGAGCCGTACTATACCTGTTAGCGGGCGCTTTACAGAACGACAACGCAAAGTGTACGATGCTGTACTGCATTGCATGAGAGGCGCTCAGCAAATGCTGTTGCCCGGCACTATGCTGGAAGATTATCATAAGGAGGTGGGCAAAATGGTGGAAAGCGAACTGCTCCAACTGGGGCTACTCGACAAAACAGATATCAAAAATCAGGACGAAAAAGCCCCGGCTTATAAAAAATTCTTCATGCACGGCACCTCCCATCATCTTGGACTGGATGTGCATGACCTCTCCAACCGCTACGACCCCATACAGGCGGGTATGATCTTCACCTGTGAGCCTGCGATTTACATTCGCGAAGAAGGGCTGGGCATCCGCCTGGAGAATGACATCCTGGTTACCGATGACGGCCCGGTAGACCTTTGCGCCCACATTCCCGTAGAGGCAGAAGCCATTGAAGAACACATGAATGCAAGCATACTGAGCAGTACTTAAGCCTTTGACCAAATTCTATCTGTTATGAACCTCATTTTTGAGGGGGTCAAAGTCGGCTTGATCCTCGCCATGCTCATTGGGCCTATCTTCTTCGCCATTATTCAGGCGGGCGTGGAGGAGGGGTTCCGGGCGGGAGCTACCGTAGGACTGGGCATCTGGGTGAGCGACTTTCTGTTCATCGCGGCCGTGTACTTCGGGCTGGCTTACATCAGTCAGGTGGTGGAAGGTCCCAACTTTGGCTTGTACCTGGGCATTGGCGGCAGCATCACCCTTTCTGCATTCGGGCTGGGGGCACTACTTACCGTACCGAAAGCTCACGAACTCCCGGAATGGTCGAAGGAAACGGTGCGTACGTCCTCCTATTCCGGGCTTTGGCTCAAAGGCTTCCTCATCAACACCATCAACCCTTTTACTTTTTTCTTTTGGATTGGTGTCGCTTCTACCGTTGTGGTAGATGGAGAAATGGAACTCATGGAAGCCCGCTATTTCTTTGGAGGCATTTTGGGCACCATCATCATCACCGACTTGTTGAAAGTCCTGCTGGCTAAGCGCATACGACGGGTGCTCCGCCCAATCCATCTGCTCTGGCTACGGCGTATCTCCGGTATTGCACTGATTGTCTTTGCGGCAGTATTACTGGGCAGAGTCCTCTGGATGATGTAAAAAAGGCTGTGCTAAGGAACAGCACAGCCAAAGAATTAAAGGGCTACAGTATAGGATATTCTTCGTTTTCGTTTTGCTCCTGCAAAATAACCAGGTAGGTGCCGGGCGGCACGAACCTGGCTTTAAAAAGCGACTTTAAATTGCAGGAAAGATTAGCATCTTATTAAGATGTCTTGACAGCAAGAAATCAACATTTACAATAGCAAATGTCTTCTTTTAGCCTTAACTGAAGATGAAGTGGAGGTTAAGGTTCCTTTAATTCGGTGCAGGCAGCATTAGTCCAGCCCCAGCAGCAGCTTTAGGGTGGGAAGGACTACCTTGGCGCGCTTTTGGTCGAAGCTGGCTTTGGGCAATACCTCTCCCTGTGGCTCAGGCTTAGGCGCACCGGTTTTGGAAAGACTCAGCATTTTTTCCCGCTCCGGAGGGGAGAAATTGGCGAACGAACGGCGAAGCAAAGGCAGGGTCTGCTCGAATATCATCTGCGGCAGTTCCGCAATCCATTCGTCCAAAATTTGCCAGAGCGCCGGCATGTGGATCAGTAACAGCCCACTACCATAGAGGAAACCTTCGAGCCACAAAGCACTCTGCTCTGCTTCAGCAGCGGAGGAAAGGGCATAGCGCATATGTGTGCCCGCCGCCTCGTCAGACAGAACTGATTTATCAAACAAAATACGGGTACAGAGCCCCCGGAGCAGTGGGTGGGCTGGTGCGGCATTTGTGATTTGCGCAAGTGACCGGTTCCACTCTTTGTGAAATGCAGGCTCGTTCAGCAGGCTGATGGCGCGGTTGCTTTGCACCAGTTGCTGTAGCCAGTCGCGGGCCACTTCTTCCTCAATATTCAGCACCGCTGCTGGTAGTCCAATGGCAATACGGGGCACCATATGCCGGATCAGCGCTTCCACGGCCTCCGTATCCGTCTGCCGGGTATCGCCATAACGCTGAATGTCGGCCAGCACGGGCAAGGCTTGCATAAGGGCGTACACATCCTGAGTAACCGCCGCTGCGTCTTCCAGTTGGCGCACCAGGGGGTTAAAGGCAGCGGTGACCCCGGCTAACAGTGCCTCACGAGCCAGACCAACCAATTCATCAAGCTTATGGGCTTCCTGAGCTTTTTTCAGGAGGTAGTTATTAGCGGCTGCTTCCACGGTATTGCCCCACATCCCAGCCTGTATAAGCCGGATAACATACTCGGGTTGCCAGTGCAGGTGCCAGTACTCGCTGAAGCTGCCCAGCTTGCCGTCCGGCTGCTCCTGAACACGCCCCCAGGGCACATCCAAAATCCGCAGCTGATGCAGCAGGTGGCTGGCATCCAGGTGGGTGTCTTTGCGTAAATCAAGGGCTTTATCTTCAGGTGCACCTGACTTGTACAGCTTGGTCAGCCGGGCGGAGCGGATGCGGGCTTCCATGTCCTGCTGCAGAGGGATTTGCGGGATGCTGTCCGGCACTTCCCCCACCTGTTGCCCGATGATAAGTTCCTGTTCGATAAGCTCCAAAGGCTCCGGGCTCCCTTGCGCGAAGACCGCCAGGGCAGCTTCTTTCATGGCATCAATGCCTGCTACCGGTTGGCCGCGCATGCCTGCAAGGGTGTGGGCAAGCCGGGCAGCATCGACAGCTTGTGCGGCACTTGCGTCAAAGCCCTCGCCTCTCAGCAAGCCGGCTACCCGCGCCATCCAGTACTGTACGGTCTCCTCCCGCTTGCTGAAGAGCAGCTCGTAGTAAGCCGGAGAAACCACACCGGCCATATACCCGCTCTGAAATGCCAGCCGCTGATACGACCAGGGGATCCAGGTGGCAGTGGTTTTACTCTTTTTGCGCCCTTTGAGCAGAGCATTATCGTCTTTTTGCTTGAAGCGGTCGAGGTAGTACAGCGCAGGAGTGTGCCAGGCACCGCAAACCACAGCGATATTCTTGAATCCGTCTTTGATAGCTTTGCGCAGCTGCTTGCGCATGTAAGCTTCCCGCAAACGGTTGAGGGGGCGCTCTGACCGCCCGAGTTCATCGCGCAGGGCCGTGTTCAGGCTAATTATGGTTGCGAAAATATCGATATCATGCTCGGGCTGTTCGAAGGTGGCTTCCCACCAGCGCTCGCTGTCCCGGTAGCCGGCCAGGCGGGCCATGTAACCCATAGGGTCGCGTACTTCCGGTGCTTCCCGGGCGGCATCCGGCAAAGACAGCGACAACTGCTGCTGCTCCTCTTCATCTAACTGAAACTGCATGCTCATGGGCAGGTCCATAAACCGCACATCCAACCCCTGCGCCAACCCAAACTGCGCGGCCTGCCACTCGGGTGAAAACTCCGCAAAGGGCAGATAGGAGGCGTGCCGCAGGTCTTTGGCATCATAGATGAGAATGGCGACCGGTGGGTGCAGCCCGGGGTGCAACATGTACTCCAATGCAGAGCTGGCGTCTTCCGGCGCTTCAATCAACAGACAGTCGGGCTGCTGGGCTTCCAACGCCTGTAAAAGACTCCGTGCAGAGCCCGGCCCGTGGTGCCGTATGCCATAGATCTTATACATGCGTCTTTTATACTTTTCGCAAGCGCTCACCAGCGGCCCGCAGCGTCTCTTCGGTTTTCGCAAAACAGAGCCGGATGATGCGCTCGTCCCGCCCGCTCGTGTAAAAGGCAGAAACCGGAATAGCCGCCACTCCATGCTCCGTGATCAATTGATGCGCAAAGACCCGGTCCGGTTCATCGCTGATCTCGGAATAATCGAAATTGCAGAAATAAGTACCCTGACAAGGGAGCGGTTTAAACCTCGAGCCCGCCATAACTTCCAGCAGCAGATCGCGCTTACGCTGGTAGAAATCCGGCAGGCTCTGATAGGTAGCCGCATCCTGCAGGTAGTCGGCCAGAGCATGCTGTGTAGGGCGGTGCACCGCAAAGGTGTTGTACTGATGTACTTTCCGGAATTCCACCGTCAGCTCGGGCGGGGCGACACAGTAGCCGATTTTCCAACCCGTATTATGGAAGGTTTTCCCAAAAGAATAGGCCGCCAGGCTGCGGCTGCGCAAGCCCGGAAACCGCAATACGCTTTGGTGGCTGGCCTCATCATAAATCAGGTGCTCATACACTTCGTCGCTCAGCACCAGGATATCGGTGCCGGAGGTAAGTTGCTGCAGCGCGAGCAGGTCAGTAGTTTGGAGCGTGTTGCCTGTGGGATTATTCGGCGTGTTGATGATGATCATGCGGGTAGCCGGCGTCAGGAGCGCTTCCACATGGTCCCAGTTGACTTTGTAGTCCGGGGCTTTGAGTTCGTATATGACTGGTATGCCTCCGTTGACTTCCACGGCGGGCCGGTAGCAGTCGTAGCCAGGCTCCAGCAAAAGGACCTCGTCGCCCGGGCGGACGAAGGCAGCGATGGCGCAGTAGATGGCCTGTGTTGCCCCCGCAGTAATGGTAATTTCTGAGCCCGGGTCAACCTCAACACCATACATCAGGTTGATTTTCCCGGCAATCGCTTCCCGCAGTTCCGGCAGGCCCGGCATGGGCGCATACTGATTGTACCCTTTCTGCAGGTAATCGCAAACCAGATCGGTGAGCCGCTGCGGGGACTCAAAATTGGGAAAACCCTGAGAGAGATTGATCGCCCCGTGCTCATTGGCCAGAGCCGACATAACAGTGAATATAGTGGTGCCGACATTCGGCAGCTTGGAAAAAACTTGCATAGTCTAGGTTGTAAGCTTTTTAGTCGTTTCTTCTGCGATGATCCGCAGCCCGTCCAGCGTCAGATGAGGGTCAATAGCATCAAAATCCGTCTGCAGTGGATGTAGAATAGCTGATAAGCCGCCGGTGGCCACAGCCATGTATTGCTCCCCAACTTCCGCCCGGATACTGGCCAACATATGCCGCACCAGCCCCACATAACCTACCAGGATTCCACTTTGAATAGCCTGTACCGTATCTCTGCCAATAGCCGACTCCGGCATTTGCAGCGGCACCTCCGGCAACTGTGCGGTCTTCTGGAACAAAGCGCCGATTGCCGTTTTCAGGCCCGGGGCAATAGAAACGCCCAGCAACTGCCCTTCCCTGTCCACTACCGTAAAGGTCAGTGCCGTACCGAAGTCCACGATAATGCAGTCCCGCCGGTGCAGGTAGTGGGCTGCTACTGCATTGGCAAACAAGTCAGTGCCCAGCTCTTCGGGCCGGTCGATTTTCAACTGTAGGTGCTCGTAGATTTCCGGAGCAACCAGGAGTGCCTCCCTGCCAAACAGGTGCCGGCTCAGCTGTACGAAGGTGCGCTTCAGGGCCGGGACAACCGTACTCACCACAACCTGCTCAATAGCCCCCGCCTCTATGCCCTGTTCCATCAGCCAGGAAGTGCAGCCCATCTGATAAAACATAGCAGACTGCCGGTCGGTCTTGGTAGGCAGGCGGTGAAAATGCGCCCAGTGCCCATCAGTGTACAAACCGAGCGTTACATTAGAGTTGCCGATATCTATGGCTAGGATCATTATTTGGCTTTTGCTATCTCCCTAAATGTAAAAAAATCCGGGGAGCCCTCTGGCTTTTTTTATATTTTAAGCGCAACCAAAACCAAAATCTGATGCTACAACCTGATTCTCAACTATTCAACCTCAAGCGAAAGGTACAACAGTACGAGGAAGTCCTCCAAAATACGCAGACCTACCGGGAGAATTGGAAAACGGAGACGTGCAAGCAAATTCAGGACACCTTACAGGATATGCTCGAAGCTACCGGCTTTGCTGCCCGCCTGGAACACCGTTCGGATGTGGAAAACCTGGAGGCCATCGTACTCACCCTGGGACAGTCCAAAAGCGGTATGTACCAGCAGGTCAGCGATGATGTGCAACGCCACCTCATCAAGCACAATGGTTCGCTTGTATATCAGCAGCTGTTCAATGGCAAGATCATCGTTTTGATCAATTATCCGTTTATTGAGAATTACGGGCAGCCCCGCCCACCCAAGACCATTGCCATCTATCGGCCCGAAGAGCTAAAAGAGCCCTACTTCCTGCGCCATATGGAAGAATTCCTGCAGGAAATCACCAATTGGGAAGACTACGACGATGATGAACCCAACAAACGTATCGGTTTTCAGCTCAACTTCGGTGCCAATGGCGGAGAATCTCCGGAATAATTGATTACACCCCCGTACCGAAGACTCTTTTTAGTGGAGCAGTCAGACGATCTGCTCCACTAAATCACAAATTATGGAAATCAGACTTGATGGCAAAACTGCCCTCATCACCGGCGCAGGAAGTGGCATAGGTGAGTCCATTGCAAAAATATTTGCAGAAGCAGGCGCTCATGTCTTTATCCTGGAGCGCGATGCAGCCAAAGGCGAAGCGGTAGCTCAAACAATCCGGGAGACCGGCGGAAAGGCAGACTGCGAAGTGGCTGATGTCAGTCAGCAACAGGAAATGATTGACCTGGTCAACCGCATCGTGGAAAAGACCGGCCGGATGGACATCCTCGTCAATAACGCAGGGATCGCCCACGTGGGTACGCTGCATGCCACATCTGAAGCCGACTTCGACCGCATCTACGCCGTAAATGTCAAGGGCGTTTACAATGGCATGTACGCCGTGATTAAGCACATGCAGGCCCAAAAGAGCGGGGCCATTCTCAATATGGCTTCCATCGCTTCCATGATTGGGCTGCCTGACCGCTTTGCTTACTCCATGAGCAAAGGGGCTGTGCTGACGATGACCTATACCGTTGCCCGCGACTATCTGGCGGATAACATTCGGTGCAACTGCATTGCGCCAGCCCGTATTCACACCCCATTTGTGGATGGCTTCCTGGCAGACAACTATCCGGGAAGGGAAGCTGAAATGTTCGATAAATTATCCAAAACCCAGCCTATCGGGCGCATGGGCACGCCGGAGGAAGTCGCCAAGCTGGCCCTCTACCTTTGCTCTGATGCCGCAGGCTTTATCACCGGCACCAACTATCCGATTGATGGCGGGTTCGTAAACTTGAATACCTAAGCATGAAACTAATCCGATTTGGAGCGGCCGGAACCGAAAAACCCGGCATTATTGATCAGAATGGTGACTACCGTGATGTGAGTGCCTTTGGGCAGGATTTTGACGAAGCCTTCCTTGGAGGGACCGGCCTTGAGGACCTGCGCTCCTGGCTGGAGCAGCACCTGGACAGCTGCCCGGTGGTACCCGCCGAAACCCGGCTTGGACCACCTGTGGCGGAGGTTTCGAAAATTGTCTGCGTGGGGCTCAACTATGCCCAACACGCCAAAGAGAGCGGTATGGACGTGCCCACAGCCCCTGTCTTATTCTTCAAAGCCACCACTGCGATCTGCGGCCCCAACGATGACATCATCATCCCCAAAAACAGCGACAAGACCGACTGGGAGGTGGAACTGGCCATTGTGATCGGCAAGCGCGCTTCCTACGTAGAAGAGGCGGATGCCATGAACCATGTGGCGGGCTACGTGCTGCACAATGATGTGAGTGAGCGGGCCTTTCAGCTGGAGCAAAGCGGGCAGTGGGTCAAAGGCAAAAGCTGTGACACCTTCGCACCCATCGGGCCATTTATTGGTACCACAGACGAAATCCCGGACCCTCACAACCTCCGCCTCTGGCTGAAGGTAAACGGGGAAACCATGCAAGACAGCACCACGGCTGATCTGGTATTCAACATCCCTTATCTGGTGCACTACATCAGTCAGTACATGACCCTGCTGCCCGGCGATATCATCTCTACGGGCACACCATTTGGCGTGGGGCTGGGCTTAGACCCGCAGCGCTACCTGAAACCTGGCGATGTGGTCGAATTAGGGATTGACGGGCTGGGCAGCAGCCGGCAAACGGCTAGAGCCTGGAGCCCGGCTTAAGCGGTTAAGCGCCTGTCCGTACTTCAGTTGAGGCACGAACAGGCGCTTTTTATTTTCCACTAATCACATTTTTCCAAAAAGGTAGCGAAGCCAGTGGAAAACCCACCTCGATAGGCCCGCCAGCAATCCTCGTTTTGGCTTGAAGAGATGTGGTAAAGATTCCTCGTTTCCCACTCCCGCCAGGTTAACCCATCGATCCGCCTTACGATCATGCGTACATCGAATGCGCCATCTGGCACGTCCGGCAAGGTAGCAGAGCTTTCATCGTTGATTTGCAGCTCTGTGGTTTCGCCCGTATCATCTGCCGGCGGATAATCGTGATCGTAAGTCAGCTTAATCCGTAAGTTGTAGGTATCGAAATCATTGTAAAAGTCAATCCTTGGATGGTTGTAAGCGATTTTTCCACAACGCACATCTGTATAATCAGAGCTAAATCCCATTTTGACAATCCGGTTGTCACTTAGCAGATTGACCCGGTAGGCAATAGGCAGCCCCGGATTCTCCCGGGAGTAGACGGCATTCTCGACAATTAGCGGGGTCAGGCTTCCCGGGCCGCTGATATTCTCCAGTGCCTGGGCAGCGCTCTGAGCACTCCCTCCAATGGTGAGCACACTGATGGAGGAGTTGCTTAGTATTTCATCGTACCGGCTGGCTACGTCGGCGGCCACGCTTACCCCGCCGGCGGCGTAGTTCATCACAGCGTTCAGGTCAATGGACGTTTCCACATTAGTGGCTTCCATACGGAACAGGATGATCCTGCCGTAGTCTACGGCACTCACGTAGGCCGGGTGGTTGTTGTCATCTGTGGAGGACTGCACCTGCTCCAAAGTGACATCGGGCCCCAGGTAATCCGTAGGTTCAAAGGGCGACTGGGCGGTGATGGTGTAAAAGATTTGCCGGTACGCCAGGAGCGCCACCCGCCGGTCTGTAGTTGTGCTGGTGCTGAGGTGTGAGGATACGGACCCTGTCACCCACTCTGCATTGATACCCAGTTCAATACCCAGCTGCCGTTGCTCAAAAGCTTCACTGGCCTCATAATAAGAGCGGGCACCATTGAAATAACCCTGCTGGAAAGCCGTGTTGTTCCAGTGCTCCAATGCCTCATCGATAGCGGGGCTTACTGTTGCATTCGATGGATCAGCGACTGTAAAGGAACCTTTGTCCCCTATACCGGGCAGATCGATGGTTAGCGTCACCGGGTTGCGCTCCAGGCCCAATGGGCGGGGTGTACCCGATAATAAATCAGCATTTGCCAAAACCAGGGCGCCCGGATATACATTTCCGCTGCCCGGATTGAGGATCGCAATTTCTGAAAAATCTCTCTCCAGCTCATAAGGCTGACTAACACAGGTATTGCGGTACCCACGATCCAGAGGACCGGATTCTGTGCTCGGCTCCCCCGGTGTTTTCTGCGCCAAATCTCCGGGCGTATTATTGATATTAAGCATGTCCACGGGGTTGTAGGCCAGGCTCCGGATGTAGGCATTGATATCTGTAGCCATGGGGTTTTCGGGGATTGAGGGCGTTTCTTCCTTGTCCTTATTGCAGGATTGGAAAAGGAAGAGGCTCAAGAAGCATAGCAAGGCAGTGAATCGAATAGTCATTGCAGAATGGATTTTGGTATGGCTCAAAAGTATATCCTGGCGGTGCCTCCGTCCAAAATTCAGGCATGGACAAATCGTGGACAGCTGGTAAATACTGTGGTTTTGCCCTATATTCACCGTATGAAATCCCGAAGGCTCTTTTTCATCCTACTACAGGCAGCAGTGTTGCTGCTGCCGCAAAAATTGCCGGCAGATCCTATTGACAGCCTGGCTCAGCTGGTACAACAACCTGCACATGATACCATCACGGGCATGCGCTATCTGGAATTAGCCAAAGCCTGGTTTTGGGAAAATCCTGCCAAAACAGATTCCCTGCTTCGGATTGCCGAAAGCTACCTCGGCCCTCAGCGGTACTATCGGGGGCTCAGCGATGTGCATAACTTTCGGGCCAACTATCATTATATGGGCGGGCGGCCGCTTGCTGCTTGTTCCTCTTTGGATACCGCCATGCAATTTGCTGCCCTTGATGGCGACAGCCTGCACATGATCGGTATCCGGAAGAACCTGACCATCCTGCGCTCAGAGGCAGGCGATATAGACGGGGCACTGGAAGCCATTGAAGAAAGCATGCAATACCTGGTGGCCCATCAGGACAGTTCCCTGCTGGCCCAACACTTCGTACAAAGAGGGCTGCTTTATCAGCAAAAGGGCTACCGCAGGCTGGCACTAAGAGATTTTCAAACCGCCCGGGAAGTCCATCTGGCGCTACAGGAAACAGCGCGGGTTGCTGAGGCCGAGCAGCATATTGGCAAGACGCTCTTCGATGAGTCCAATTACGAGGAAGCACTCCCCTATTTTTTGGCATCGGCTAAGCACTACCAACTGGCCGGTCAACAACAGTACTACGCAGAAGTGCTGACTCTGCTGGGTTCCAACTACCACCGGCTGCAGAAATATGCTCTTTCCGATTCTACCTTTAACGCTTCGATCGCGCTTAGCCATCAATTGCAGCAGCCCTACAATATCGCTCATGCCCAATTACTGCGGGCAGAGAGCTGGCTGGAGCGCGGGCACCAACTTAGACAAGCAGCGTTAGATGCCTCCACCGCCCAACCTGTTTTTGAAGAAGTCCTGCCCATAATGGCCGGCAGTTGCCAGATGCTCCTTGCCCGGATTGACTCCGCACAGCAACAGTGGCTTCCGGCGCTGGACAGGGTGGACAATAGCATTTCAATATTTGAAGACCATAAAGGAGCAAGCTACCTGCGGGGCGCCTTAAGGTTGAAAGCAGCCCTTTTATCCAAACTCGGCCGCCCGGCCCTGGCTCTGATAGTCTACGAACAGGCACAAGCCCTAACTGACAGCCTGTTTTCCATTCAGCAGTCCCAGGCTATTGCCGAGCTGCATTTGGAGTATGATACAAAACTCAAAGAGCGGGAAATTGCGCTCAAAGCGGCCCAAATCGACCGATTAGCCAGTGAAAAAGAAAATGTCCTGCTCAAAAACCGGTTGCTAGGCCTGGGCCTGTTGGCAGCGCTACTGCTGCTGGGGGGAGGCTATTACACTTATCAGTTGCGGCAAAGGACACTAAAGGCTGAAGTACGGCACCGGGAGCGGGAATTAGCCGCGCAACGCTTGCACCTCCTGCAAAAAAATAATATTCTGCAGCAGGTAGAGGATCAGCTGAGCAATCAGACTACCACTTCCGGGGACGAGGGGCACCAGAAATTACTCAATAGCCTCCGGACTCAGGACACCCTGGACAAAGACTGGGACACGTTCACCTCCTACTTCAAGGCTGTGCATGCCAAATTCTCTGAACAACTGGAGCAAAAATTCCCCTCACTGAGTATAACTGAAAAACGCCTGGCTTACCTATTTCGTCTGGGTACAACCATCGCAGAAGCGGCTGCGCTTTTAAATATTCAACCGGAAAGTGTACGAAAAGGCAAATACCGCTTAAAAAAGAAACTCGCCACTGCAACCGGAACGGATAACCAAAGCCTGGAAGATATGCTACGCCAAATCGGGTAGGCCTGCATTCACGCGTAAAAGACGATCAGCAAACCGGCATGTTGCTGCTGATAAACGGCGTAGGTCTACAGCAGCTATCGGATAGATGACATTGCTAAAGTTTTTGCGGAAGGGCGCACTGTGGTTCTATTCGCTTTCTGCTATATTTGAGGCAGTATTTTTGCGCCCGGGCCTTCATGCTGCCTAAATCTACCGGGCAACTTTCCAAAACTTTCAGCAATGCTCCAGTGGCGATACCTCCTTGTTTTTCTATTCTTTTCCGGTCTTATGGCCTTTACCCTCGTTCCGCCTGGCCCTACGCCTCCGGGCCCTATTGGCCCGTTTTTGAATGGGGTGTTGCCATCGAAGACACCCGGCGCTAATGGTGCCTGGAGCCTGGAAGATGTCTCGGAGGGGCTCAGCATTCCATCTCCGCTACGGATTATCCCCTTTCCGGGCAGCGAAGATGTCCTGGTGCTTAGCAAAATTGGTGAAGTGTGGCGCGTCAACCTGGCTCAACAGACCCAGCAGCTGGTACTCGACATCAAAGACCGGGCCTTCAAAGAGGGAGAAGCCGGCACTACGGGCATCGCACTCCACCCGGAATTTGGCAACCCCGATGCTCCGGATAAGCAGCTGATTTTCGTATTCTACCGCTACAAACCACAGCCGGACAGCTGGGATGAGAAAGGCTTCAACCGGCTTTCTAAATTCCGCTGGGATGCTGGCAGCGGCACTTTTGATACCAGTACTGAACAAATCCTGTTTCAGCAGTACGACCGCAGCACCTGGCACAACGGTGGTGGTATGTTCTTCCATCCGGATGATGGCTTTCTCTACCTCGGCCTGGGAGATGAAGGGCATTTTCACTTCAAGGAAATCTCCAATCAGCGCCTCGACCGGGCCCTCTTTGGAGGGTTGATCCGCATTGACGTGGACAACGACCCGGAGCGCAGCCATCCCATCCGACGGCAGCCACAGCCCTCAGAATGGGGACCGCAGGACCCAACCTGGGGAGACACCTACTCCCAAGGCTACTCTATCCCCAATGACAATCCCTGGCAGAGCCCCGACAGCAGCCTCATGGAGGAATTCTACGCCATTGGCATACGAAGCCCCTATGGTGTAAGCTATGACCCGGTGGAGGACCGGATCTGGCTGGCTGATGTGGGCGAGGTCCTGCGGGAAGAAATCTCTATCATCGGAAAAGGGCAAAACCTGCAGTGGCCTTTTCTGGAAGGCACGGTGCCCTCTGAGGAATACGCCCGCCCGGACGAGGTAATTGGAGAAGAACAGCCGCCTTTGCATGAGTACAGCCGTGACTTTGGCAACTGCATCATTGGCGGGCAGGTCTACCGGGGCAACCTCTTCCCAAATCTTTGGGGCAAATATCTTTTTGCTGACTACGGCAAGCGTAAACTCATGTCGCTGGACTACGATTTTGATAACCAACAGGGGGAACGGGATATCCTGATTGCAGATATTCGTAACCTTGGGCTTGACCTTTCCAGCAGTGCGGGCATAACAGGGATCTTTTCCCAGCCCAATGGGGATATATTAGTGACTATACAAAGCGCTAATGATTTTTTTGCGCCCGGCAAAATCCTCCGCCTCACCGCACAGGAAACTATTGCCGATCCACCCGAGCTTCTCTCGGACCTGGGGGTATTTACTGACCTCTCCACGCTAAAGACGGTACCAGGCATCCTGCCTTATCAGGTCAACTCACCGCTTTGGTCTGACGGAGCAGCCAAGCGCCGGTGGATGGCGATCCCTAATGACGGGGCCTTCGACAGCCCGGCGGAAAAAATCCAGTTCAGCAGCCGGGAAGACTGGCAGTTTCCGGAAGGTACGGTTTTCATCAAACATTTTGAGCTGCCTAAAGCACGCCCCAACGGGCAGGCAGCCCCGCTGGAAACCCGCTTTTTCGTGCTGGGTACGGATGGCAAAAGCTACGGCCTAACCTATAAATGGAATGATGAGGGGACGGATGCCTTCCTCCTTAAGGCCGATGCTTCAAAAACCTTTACGCTTTACGAGGGGGGTATGCCCGTAGCTGAACAAACCTGGGACTACCCAAGCCGGGATCAGTGCCTGAGCTGCCATACTGCCAACGCCAACTTCGTACTTGGCGTAAAAACCCATCAGCTCAACGGTGACCTCACCTATCCGGCTTCCGGCGAGACCCTGAATCAGCTCGCCTACCTGAGCGATGTGGGCATACTCGATCACTCCATCGTCAACCCCGATAGTTACCCCCGGGCCTATGCCATTGATGATACAGATGCTGACCTGGAGCTGCGCGTCCGCTCCTATCTGGATGCCAACTGTGCCTCCTGCCATCGGCTGGGTGGCGTACAGGACCTAAAGATGGACCTCCGGTTCCAGCTGCCCCTGCATTTACAAAACCTCATTAATGAGCCCACCAGCAGCTCCAACTCTGACCCCAACCGAATGATTGTCAAACCCGGTGACCACACCAATTCTGAAATATGGGTACGGGACGCAAGCTTGTCCAGCAATCAAATGCCCCCCCTGGCCCGTTCCATCATTGATGAACCCTACATCGACTACCTTGCAGAATGGATTGACGGCCTGCCGGAAGACGCCGGCAAGGTGCACGAGCTTATCGTTTACCCCAATCCGAGCAACGGCTGGGTCGGGCTACGCCTCGATGATGACTGGGAAGGGCCCTTTGAGCTGGAGGTCTACAACTTCAATGGGCAACTGGTGAAATCGGATGTTTTCTCCGGGCACTCTTACTTTATTAACCTGAGCATGGCTCAGCCCGGTGCTTACGTCCTGAAGCTGGGAAATGGGAACAGTCAGGAGGTCCGCAAGTTTATGATTCAATAGGAAGTGATTTTTATCACACAAAGTCTGTAAAGAATTCTGGTTTTTTGTGCTAAACAAATAGCATAAAAACATGCGATCCTTTACCCTGGTGTTACTCTTCAGCAGCCTTTTGACTTCCACTTTTGCACAGTCTGACTTTTCAGTTACCGTCCACCCTTTCACCATCGACGGCTTCGATGGGGTACAGTCTTTTGTGTCCGCTACGCATGATGGGCATATTTTGATCATTGGCGGGCGCAAGGATGGTTTGCACCAACGACAACCCTTTGCCTCCTTCCTGGCTTCCGATAACAACACGACCATCCACCTGCTTCATCCGGAAACCGGCGGGTACTGGTCTGAAAGCGTATCTGCCCTGCCGGAACCGCTACAGGAACAGTTGCAGTCTACCAATATGCAATTCCATCAGGTAGACGATCATTTGATTATTACCGGGGGGTATGGCTTTAGCCCCAGCATGAACGACCACATCACCTATGCTATGCTTACGGTGGTGGATGTGCCTGCCCTTGCTAATGCCATGCTGAATGGCGGGGATATCGCTCCTGCTTTTCAGTATGTGCCCGACTTCCGCATGGCGGCGGCCGGTGGCTACCTGCAACACCTGCAAGACACCTTCTACCTCGTGGGCGGGCACCGCTTTACCGGGCGCTATAACCCGCACAACGGCCCTTCCTTTGTTCAGGAATACACCAATTCCATCCGCCGGTTTACGATCGGAAACATAGATTCGGACCCAGTCATAGACTTTTATGAAGCCTGGACGGACGAGATGAACCTCCACCGCCGGGACTATAACCTGGTCAAGCAGATTTTCCCGGGCGAACAACTGGGCATGACCGCCTTCTCCGGTGTCTTTCAGCATGCCGCTGACCTCCCTTTCCTCAATTCTGTAGACATCACAAGTGCCGGCTATACCGTCAACAATGATTTCGAGCAGCACCTCAACCACTACCACTGTGGCACGGCCCCGATTTACGACACCACGACCGGCGATATGCATACCCTCTTCTTTGGCGGCATGAGCCAGTTTTACCTTGATGCGGAAGGCGAACTGCGGGAGGATCAGGCCGTCCCCTTCGTACCCACAATCGGGCGGGTGACGCGGCATACCGATGGCAGCATGACTGAACAGCGCGTAGGCGAGCTGCCCGCACTACTGGGCGCAGGGTCAGAATTCATCCCTGTGGGCCACACGCTGGACTGGCAACCGGACATACAAATGCTCAACCTCCCCGCAGCCGGAGACAGCCTCTTCATCGGCTACCTGGTGGGTGGCATTGAGAGCACACAACCAAATATTTTTTTCATCAATGACGGTACCCAAAGCGTGGCCACGAACAGCCTGTTCCGGGTCTACCTCAAGCCCGAAGGACTCAGTAATAATCAGGAGGTACCCGCTCAGCCCAAACTACAGACGCTGCAGCTTTCCCCTAACCCGGCAGTAAATCAGTTGCAACTGTCCTTTGAACTGGCGCAAGCTTCTACTGTGCTGGCTACGATAGTAAACTATCAGGGCAAAATCATCCGGCAGACTGATTTGGGGTACCTGGGCGCCGGAGAGCAAACGGCTACCCTTGGCATCGAGGATTTACCGACTGGTGCTTACTTGCTGAATCTTACGGCCGGGCAGTCGCAGGTGGTGGAGCGTTTTTTGAAAAAGTAGAAGGCGATAAACATTTATGGCTGCAAATACGTACTTTTATCAGTACGTTAATTACCTCTAATGCCAAAAACGCATTTTGCATATCGAATAGCGGCCCTGATCCTGGCGGCCCTAATCCTCACCTCCTCAGTGAGCTTTGCGGTAGATATGCATTTCTGCAAAGGTCAGCTGAAATCCATCAGCTTCTGGGGCAAAGCGCCGAGCTGCCACGAGCAGGCGGCCGCCAAAATCACCTGCCCCCACCACCGGAAATTGATGGCAGAAAAGGGCGAAGCGGCACTGGAAAAATCCAACTGCTGCGACAACCACACCGTGCAGGTAGAAGCAGAGCACGAGCGGCAAATACAAACTGCAACGGAGTTGGAGCTGAATCCAAGCCTGCAGTACTTCCTGTTTGCTTATGCCGTTAGCCTGCTGCCCGCTGAAGCATGCACTGATTCACCTGCTCCCTATCTCAACTACAAACCACCACTCATAGCCAGGGACATCCCTGTCCTGACCCAATCTTTCCTATTATAAGCATGGCTTTCCCGGCTGCTGACGATTGCTCAGTGGCGCGTGAGCTTGTCACCAATCCGGTGCTTAGACTGCTTTTTGCGTAAGCGCTAATGGTGTAAACTCGCTATTTTGCAAAGGCTATACGCCTATTGTGTACCGGAAAGTTACCTTCCATGCTGAACCGTTTTATCCAGTTCTTTCTCGACAACAAACTCGTGGCTTACCTGCTGCTCCTCGGCTTCATCGGCTGGGGGCTGGCAACGGCACCCTTTGACTTTGGAATCAGACAGCTGCCACGCGATCCGGTAGCCGTAGACGCCATACCCGATATTGGCGAGAACCAACAGATCGTCTTCACCAAATGGCCCGGCCGCTCCCCGGAGGATGTGGAGGATCAGATCACCTACCCGCTGACCACCGCCCTGCTCGGTATACCCGGCGTGAAGAGCATCCGCAGCAACTCTATGTTTGGCTTTTCCAGCATCTATGTCATTTTTGATGAAGGCATTGAGTTTTACTGGAGCCGCAGCCGCATACTCGAAAAGCTCAATGCCCTGCCTTCCAATACCCTGCCGGAAGGGGTGCAGCCTACCCTGGGCCCGGACGCCACCGCCCTCGGCCAAATCTACTGGTACACCCTGGAAGGAAGAGATTCCTCCGGCAACGCCACCGGCGGCTGGGACCTACACGAGCTGCGCAGCATTCAGGACTTCTACGTGCGTTACGGGCTGTCGGCAGCGGAGGGCGTATCGGAAGTGGCTTCCGTAGGCGGCTTCGTCAAGGAGTATCAGGTCGATGTAGACCCGGACAAACTGAAGTCCTACGGCGTGACCTTGCAGCAGGTGATGAACGCTATCCGCGGCAGCAATATTGACGTGGGCGCACAGACCATGGAAATCAACCGGGCGGAGTACTTTGTGCGGGGCCTGGGCTACGTGGAGCAAATCGAAGACATTGAACAAAGCGTGGTCACGGTCAATGACAACGTGCCCATCCGTATAGGCGATGTAGCACGGGTGAGCCTGGGGCCGGCTACCCGGCGCGGTGTGCTCGACAAATCAGGTGCCGAAGCGGTGGGCGGTGTGGTGACTGCCCGATATGGCTCCAACCCTATGCAGGTCATTGATAACGTAAAGGCAAAAATCGCGGAGCTGGAACCCGGCCTGCCCAGCAAAACGCTGGCGGATGGCACGGTATCACAGGTAAAAATCATCCCGTTTTACGACCGTACGGAGCTGATCAATGAGACCATCGGCACCCTGGAGGAAGCGCTGAAGCTGGAAGTGCTCATCACCATCGTGGTGATCATCCTGATGCTGCTCAACCTGCGGTCTTCCCTACTCGTATCCGCCTCCCTGCCGGTAGCGGTGCTGATGTGCTTTATCGCCATGCGCTACTTTGGCGTGGATGCGAATATTGTGGCGCTTTCCGGCATCGCCATCGCCATCGGCACCATGGTGGATATGGGTATTGTGCTGGTGGAGAGCATGGTGAACCGCATGGAGGAAGCCCCGCCCGGCGAAAGCCTGATGACGACCATCTACGAAGCCACTACTGAAGTCGCGTCGGCGGTCCTGACAGCGGTCGCTACCACGGTGGTCAGCTTTTTGCCCGTTTTCACTATGGAAGCGGCAGAGGGCAAGTTGTTTCGCCCCCTGGCATACACCAAGACCTTTGCGCTGATTGCCGCCATCATCGTCGCTATCACCATACTGCCGGCGGTGGCGCACAGCGTATTTTCCATGCGGTCGCGCTCCCAGGCTACCGCATACATGGCGAATGGGCTGGCTGTACTGGCGGGTGTGCTGCTTGCGGTGTGGGTGGATCCATTCTACGGCGGCGCGCTCATCCTAATCGGGCTGGCGGGCTGGATCAACTACCGGATTAAGAGCAGGGGAGCGGCCCGCTCTGCCAAGTGGGCTTCCTGGGCTACAAACATACTCTACGCCCTTGTGGTAACCTGGCTGCTGGCCAGCGTTTGGATGCCGCTGGGCGTGGTGAAAAGCACCTTTACCAACTTCCTGTTTGTCGCGCTGCTGGCGGGCCTGCTGATCGGGTTTTTCCATGTGGTCATCTTCTATTATGAGCCCATACTGCGGTTTTTGCTGCGGTTCAAACTGCTCTTCCTGTTGGTGGTGGGCGCGCTCGTGTTCCTCGGCTTTCGGGTATACCAAAACACCGGGGAGGAATTTATGCCTGCGCTGGACGAGGGCACTTTTTTGCTGATGCCGACCTCTATGCCGCACTCGGGTATGCAGGAAAACATCAAAAACCTGCGCCTGCTCGATATGGCGGTCACGGCCATCCCGGAGGTAAAGTCCGTAGTCGGCAAAGCCGGGCGGGCGAATACCGCGCTCGACCCCGCGCCCATGTCAATGTATGAGAACGTCATCCTGTACAAATCGGAGTACAAAACCAACGAAGCCGGCCAGCGTATCCGGTTCCGCTACGAGGATGGGGAATATGTGCGCGATGAAGATGGGGAACTGATCCCCGATGAGAATGGCCGCTACTTCCGGCAGTGGCGGGATGGCATCAAAAGCCCGGATGATATCTGGAACGAAATTGTGCAAGTGACTAAGCTGCCGGGCGTCACCTCCGCGCCCAAGCTGCAGCCTATTGAGACCCGCCTCGTGATGTTGCAGACCGGGATGCGCGCGCCCATGGGCATCAAAGTGCAGGGTAATGACCTGAAAACCATCGAGGACTTTGGCCTCAGACTGGAAACCCTGCTGAAGGAGGTGGAAGGCGTCAAAGCTTCTGCTGTTTTTGCCGACCGTATCGTGGGCAAGCCTTATTTGCTGCTTGATATCGACCGGCGGGCCATCAGCCGCTACGGGCTGACGATAGAGCAGGTACAGCAGCATATTCAGGCCGCTATCGGCGGAATGGCAATGACCACCACCGTGGAGGGCCGGGAACGCTACGCCATCCGGGTGCGCTACCCGCGCGAGCTGCGCGATGACCCGGAAGCGCTTAAACGCGTGTACGTCCCTACCGCTACCGGGCAGCCAATCCCGCTGGGGCAGCTGGTGGACATCCGCTACGAAGCCGGGCCGCAGGCGATTAAAAGCGAGGATGGATTTCTGATCGGCTACGTGCTCTTTGACCGGGAAGACGGGTATTCGGAAGTGGGGGTTGTGGAAAATGCCAAAGCCTACCTGCAGGAGCAGATCGAAGCCGGTGAACTGGAAGTGCCCCCCGCCATCAGCTACCGCTTTGCCGGCAATTACGAGCAGCAGGTGCGCGCCAGCCGGCGGCTAAGCATCGTATTGCCCATTTCCCTGGCGATCATTTTCCTCATTTTGTACTTCCAGTTCCGCTCCGTCGCCATCTCGCTGATGGTGTTCACCGGAGTTTTCATTGCTTTCTCCGGTGGCTTCATCATGATCGGGCTGTACGATACGGACTGGTTCCTCAATTTCAGCCTCTTCGGTACGGAAATGCGGGAGCTGTTCCAAATCCGTCCCATCAATCTGAGCGTGGCGGTGTGGGTCGGCTTCCTGGCGCTATTCGGTATCGCAACCGATGATGGCGTGCTGGTCGCTACCTTCCTCAAAGACAGTTTCAAGCGCAATGAGCCGGAAAGCATACAAGGTATACGGGATGCGGTAGTGGAAGGCGGCCTGCGGCGGGTACGCCCGGCGATGATGACCACCGCTACCACCATACTCGCCCTGCTGCCCATCCTGACCTCCACGGGCCGGGGAGCTGATATTATGCTGCCGATGGCGATTCCGTCCTTCGGGGGGATGGTGTTGCAGGTGATTACCATGTTTACGGTGCCGGTGCTGTACGCGCTTTGGATGGAGGGGCGGAGGAGGTGGAAAATGAAAAACGAGAGGTCATGAAGCGGTACTTTCTTCAAATAACAAAGGCGATGAAGAGCCTGCCTAGTGCATTGGAGGTTCCATCTCTTGCGCGCGCCATGCCGCGTACTGAAGGGCTTGCGTTAGGTCCTCTTTTTCCAGATAAGGATAGACCGAAAGAACATCCTGTGTTGAATAGCCGGATGCTAAGAGCCCAACGATGGCCCCCACGGTTACCCGCATATCGCGAATGCAGGGCTTGCCGCCCATCCGGGCCGGGTCAAAGCTTATGCGGTCTAGTTTCTTCATTGTTTCAGTTTAATTCTATTAACCCATGGTAATTCACATTCGTTACCACTTCAAGTGGGAAAAAATACTTTTTGCGGCACTAATGCTTGGGCTAACTGCTCGGGTTATCGCCCAGCCCCTCCCCCAACTCATCGACAGCGCCCTGCTACAGCAGCCGGAACTGATGGCGCTGGAAAAGGAGTATCAGGCGGCATTGGAGCGCGCCCCGCAGGTCAGCCAATTGCCTAATCCGGAAGTAGGCGTGGGCGGATTCCCACTGCCGGTGGAAACCCGCCTGGGGCCGCAGTTGATCCGGCTGGGGGCTACGCAGGGTTTTCCCTGGCCCGGCACCCTGCCAGGACGGGCAGAGCTGGAAAATACCAAAGCCAAGGCGCTGTACGAACAAATTGCCGCCCGCGCCCTGGAGCTCCGCTACGAGCTGGAACAAGCCTATTACCAACTTTACGCTATTGAAAAACGGCAGGACATTCTGCGCCGCAACCTGCCCCTGATTGAATCGCTGGAGGCTACGGCCCTCGCCAAAGTGGAAAGCGGCAAAGGAAGTACGGCGGATGTGCTGCGTGTGCAAATCCGGCGGGAAGAACTACAGCAGGAGCTGGCTATATTGGAGCGGGAGGCCCGCAAGCCACTCGCTACCCTCAATCGCTTGTTGCAGCGCCCTCCGGCAACTGAAGTGCGAATGGCGGATGAACTTGGCCCCGCCCAATTGCCGTTCCAGCAAGACAGCCTGCTCGCGGCCATCCGCCGTACCCACCCGAAGCTGCGGCAGCTCAGCTGGCAGCAGGAAGCCGCCCGGCAGGCCCTGCGCCTAAATGAGCTGGATGGCAAACCCTCTTTCGGGCTGGGCGCAGACTATATCTTCGTCGGCCCGCGCAATGACGCTAACCTCAATGCCAATGGCCGGGATATTGTGCAACTGCGGGCGAGTGTAAGCCTGCCCATCTATCGGGAGAAATTTGAAGCGAAAGAACGGGAAGAACAACTGAAAATTGCCGCACTGGACAACCGGAAACAGGATTTAAACCACCGCTTTGAGGCTACCATTGCCCAGGCTTACGCCGACTTCGAAACCGCCCGGCTCCGGCTGGACCTCTACGAGCGGCAGCGGCGGCTGACCCAGTCTGCTATAGCTATTTTGCAGGAAGCCTACAGCACGCAGGGCCGCAGCTTCGATGAACTACTGCGGCTGGAAAGCGAGCTGATTGAGTATGACCTGAAGCGGTTGAATGCGGTGGTGGCGGGGCACCTGGCGGTCGCTAGAATCAATCAGCTTTTATTTAATCAAAACGCCAAATGATGCAAAATTTCCTAACCAACTGGGGCAATGCCGCCTACACCAGCGCCGGATTTTTCTGGATGGCGCTGTGGGCCTTCATCCTCGGCTACTTTCTCAGCAGCCTGATACAGATCCTAGTGACGGAAGAGCGCATGCAGCGCACGATGGGCGATGCCCGTTCCAAAAGTATGCTGCTGGGCACCTTCTTTGGCTTCATCAGTAGCTCGTGCAGCTTTTCGGCACTGGCGACGACCAAATCGTTATTCCAAAAGGGCGCGAGCTTTTCAGCATCAATTGCATTTCTGCTGGCTTCCACCAATCTGGTGATCGAGTTGGGCATTATCATTTCTATCTTTCTCGGCTGGCAGTTTGTGGTCGGCGAGTACGTGGGCGGTATTTTACTGATTGCGATCAGTTGGCTCATCATCCGGCTTATCAGACCAAAAAAGCTGATTGAAAAAGCCCGGGCGCACCTCGGGAAGCAACAAGCGGAGGACGATGATGCGGATAAATCCTGGAAAACCAAAATCCGCTCTTCTAAAAGCTGGGCAAAGATCGCCAAACAGTACGTGATGGAATGGAAAATGGTCTGGAAAGATGTCACCATCGGCTTTACCATCGCAGGCATTGTCGCCGCGTTTGTACCGGACAGTTTTTTCCGCAGCCTGTTTATCAACAGTGGGCCGGAAGTGACTACGTATAGCTTTTGGAGCCTGCTGGAGCACGTGGTCATCGGTCCGGTGGCGGCCTTTATGACCTTCATCGGCTCGATGGGCAATATCCCACTGGCGGCGCTGCTTTTCAGCAAAGGCGTAAGCTTTGCCGGGGTGATGGCCTTTATTTTCAGCGATCTGGTCGTCTTTCCGGTATTGCGCATCAACGCCAAGTACTACGGCTGGCGGATGTCGCTGTTCATCCTGTTTTTGCTGTTCAGCTCGCTGATTGGCACCGCGCTGGCGCTGCACTATGGCTTCGACCTTCTGGGCTACCTGCCCGACCCGAAAGCCGTTAGTGTCACCGAAACGGAACACTTTAAAATTGATTATACCTTTTTCCTCAACCTCGGCTTCCTGCTGCTTACCGCGGGGCTGGTCTACCACGGCTTTTTCCGCCGTAAGGACGTCATGCACCATAAGGAGATGGCGCCTAAAAGCAAGGTACTGGAGCAAACGCTGAAGTATTTGGCTTGGGTGAGTTATGTGTGGCTGGCTGGAGGGTTACTGGTAAGGTTTTTAATATGAAGAGCGCAAAACTATGAAGGCAGTATACGATCCAGGGCATTCAGGTCGGCTTCCAAATCCTCTACGCTGTAATTTATCGGCACCTTCCGCTCGTACAGCGCGGCTTGAAAGGCCATGCGGTGCAGACCAGCAAAATCAGCAGCTTTGCCTAAAGACAATATTTCGCGCTGATATAGAGCTACTGCTATACTCGGAACGGAGAGGTTTGGGCGTAATGCACAAACCCGACGCACGAGTATATGCCGACACGAAGTCATGGTTGGTCCCAAACTACTTCGTCGTCGGTATATTTCCAGCGTCAATTCCTCTTCTGTCAATCCGGAAGCTTGCAGAACTTGGTCAGATATGTTTAGCGTCATCATTTGCAACATTTAAGGTCTAAACTAATAATACCATGCAACAAATAAAAGTTCCCCTCCTCATCCTGATCGCCCTTTTGGTAGGTCTGGGTGCCGGTTACCTCCTCTTCGGCGGTACAGCAACTGAAACCGCGGAACACCAACACGCAGCTGAATCAGCGGATTCAGCAGGCACCACCTGGACCTGCTCTATGCACCCGCAGGTTCGCCGGGAAGAGCCGGGCGACTGCCCGATATGCGGTATGGACTTGATCCAACAGAGCGAGATGGCTTCCAGCGACCCGCTCAACTTTGAGATGACCCGGGAGGCTGCCCGTCTGGCCAATATCCAAACTACGATAGTCAGGGAGTCGGCTGCCGAGTCGGGCACTGCGCTGCAACTCAGCGGCAAGGTGCAGGCCGATGAGCGCCGGGCCTCAAGTCAGGTGGCTCAGGTGCCGGGGCGTATTGAAAAGTTATACGTCTCCTTCACCGGCGAGCAGGTCTCCAAAGGCCAAAAGCTGGCGGAACTGTATGCACCAAACCTGATCACGGCACAACGCGAACTGCTGGAAGCAGTCAGGCTACAGGAGGTCAACCCCAAATTGGCGGAAGCCGCCCGCAATAAACTCCGGTACTGGAAAATCTCCACGGAGCAGATTGATGAAATCATAGCAAGCGGCGAAATACAGGAAACTTTCCCGCTCTCCGCCACGGAAAGCGGTGTAGTCACTCAACGGCGGGTAGCCGTTGGTGACTATGTGGCGCAGGGAGAGCCGCTGTTTGACCTGATGAACCTCAGCACCGTATGGGTGGTTTTCGATGCCTACGAGGAAGACCTGCCGCAAATTGGGGTGGGCGACCGGATCACTTTTTCCACCCCTGCTGTGCCGGGACAGCGCTTTTCCGGAAGGGTCACCTTCATTGACCCGATCCTCGACAAAGACCGGCGGGTTGTGGCCATTCGCACAGAAATCCGCAACCCCAACGGAAAGCTCAAGCCGGAAATGCTCGTCACCGGAGAGTTGCGGGCCGCAGCTACCGGGGAGCAAGTGGCGCTTACTGTACCTAAATCTGCCGTGCTATGGACCGGCGAGCGCTCGGTGGTGTACGTCAAGCTGCCTGATACGGACATCCCTACCTTTCAGTACCGGGAAGTAGAGCTGGGCGAAGCACTCGGCGACCGCTACCGGGTCATTGACGGGCTGGAAGCCGGCGAAGAAGTGGTTACCTACGGCAATTTCTCCATTGATGCCGCTGCTCAGCTCAACAATCAGGCGAGCATGATGAACCGCGACATCCAAATCAAAGGAGCAGAGCCGAAGGAGGAGGCCCCCGACTACCGGGCTGCTGCATCCACTGCTTTCAAACAGCAATTAGGGGCAGCGATAGAAGCTTACCTTCGCCTCAAAGATGCGCTGGTGGCCACCAATGCCGAGACCGCAGCCGCACAGGCAAAAGCTTTTACGGACAAAGTAGAACGCATTAACAGCGATGGCATAACCGGAGCGGCCCTGGAATACTGGCGGCAGCAACGCGGCGCACTCATTGCGCACAGCAAGCAGATCGCCGAAGCGGAAGCAGTCGCAGAACAACGCACTCAGTTTGATTTCCTGTCACAGGCCCTTATCAGTACGGTGAAGGCATTCGGAGCAGCACAACAAACCTACTACGTGCAGCACTGCCCGATGGCTTTCGACTGGGAAGGAGCAGACTGGATCAGTGACGCGAAAGAAATCCGCAATCCTTACTTTGGAGATGAAATGCTGGCTTGCGGCACCGTAGAAGAAACCCTGACTAAAGAGTAAATTCGTAAACCAATTTTTACCGCCTCTTTCGGGAGGCCTTAACAATCAATTCAATGATCATGACTAACAACAAGTTTCTTATCAGACTCCTGCCTGTTCTGGCACTGTCCTTTTTTATCGTCTCCTGCGGCGGCAATGCCGATACAGCCGGCGACGAGGCGGCTACCGATCAGACCGAGCACACTCACGAAGACGGGCACATGCACGATGGAGATCATATGGAAGCTGATGCGGACAAGCAGGGCCCGGAGTACACTTCTGCCTATATCTGCCCAATGCACTGCGATGGCAGCGGCAGTGATGAGCCGGGAGAGTGCCCCGTGTGCGGTATGGACTATGTGAAGAATGAAAATATGCCGGCAGACGGGCATATGCATGAGGAAGGCGATGACCACCACCACGAGGACGGCCATGGGCACGATCACGAAGGGCATAACCACTAAAACAGAAAAGAGTCCCGGGTCAGAACCATCCGGGGCTTCTTTTTGGGCTTTCCCCCCTTTACCTGTAGCTGAGGCTAAACACAGATACTCGTTTTGGTTCTGCTATGTGTTTAGTATTAAAAACAGTTCATGGAACGCTGTCGTCATTAATTTGTGAACAAAAGCCGTAAAACAAATCAAAATAGTTGAAAAAAATGGAGAAAACCTCATAACTTTAGACTTATGTAACAACCCTAAAACCTATGAACCGCGCCCTTCAACTTCCAGAGCAAGAGAGGTGGCCGCTTCCATTGGCCGTTTTATTTCTTTTGCTCATCTTGATAACAGTTTACGCTACGCTTAGCACTTCTGCAAAGCGCGCTGATTCGATTGATGCCTTAATGCAACAAAGGATCGGAATTGAGGCATCAACAGAAGTGTACCAAGCTGCAACAGCATCGGCTGCCAAGAATCTGGCCCGGGAACTGGATATTGATCTGGATAATTATGATATTACGGAGGAAGCTTATGAAGCACTGATGGAGGCAGCGGTATCAAAGTTTGGGAATTGCCATCAGTATCGCTTGTATGTGCTGAATTCCAGGCCTTATGAATGCTACACTTGTAAAACGAGGCCAGTGGTAACTCTCAATTATGGTCAGACTTTTAAAATAGGTCAAACATGTGCCACTAAAAAAGAACGCTACCGAAACACTCTGCCTGCACCTGATTTATTTTATCTAGTCGAACACAGAGGTAGTATTTTTGAAGTTTTAGTAGCGGAATATGTAAAGCTAATGCTTTTTCAGAATAGCCACGAACGCCGATTGATCATTAAGCAAAACAGCCTCCAACCCGATGAGATGCTGCTGCCTCCAGGCAATAAAATTTTAAGATGACATGGTATCATTATTTGCAGAAAAGAGCAATGAACAAGCGACACTAGAACTGTACAAAACGATTCAGAGTCTAGGCTTGGCAAAGAACGTGGATATATCGATTAACAATACACTCGATGCCCAAAGCGGCCTCCTCTTCGAAGACGGCAAGCTGGTGGATATCTCTCTGGCGAATTGTTACACGCCCGAAGATATGATCCGGGAGCTGATCCAACTGATGGGCGACTATGCGGTGCCGAAACCATCCGACGAAACCGTATAAAGCAAGTGAGTATGCCAATTGCAGAGCAGTCCGCTAAACGTCCGGCTTCGCTTCAGGTCTATCTGGAAGAAGAAGCACAATCGACCACTAAACACGAGTTCTGGGATGGAGAAATCATTGCCATAGCGGGTGACGCTCCTGCGCACAATAAGATAGCCAACAGCATCGGGACAGCTATTTATTCCGCTTTGGATAAGAATCATAAAGACTGTGCGGTATTCAGCAGTGACCAGCAAGTGTATATCCCTGCTTTTAACCGTTGCGTATATCCCGATTGGTACTGTGGCATGCGGAGAAGAGGAACTTTCCGGAAAAACCATGCTGCTAAATCCGCTGCTTATAATTGAGGTACTATCCGAAAGCACAAAACAATATGACAGTACGGACAAATTTTAAGCTTACCGCAGCATCCCATCCTTTAAGGAGTATGTATTAGTGTGGCAAACCATTCCTAAGATTCAATCCTGGTATAAAGAGGATGATCAACTTTGGCGTATTTCAAGCGCCTTTGGCCTTGACAAAACTTTGCCGCTTTATTCGCTCGATTGCGAGTTAGCACTCATTGATATTTACAAAAGGGTGAAAAGCCTTGGCGAACAAGACCATCCGCAGGCGTTCTAACCTTAAATCTTATCCAAGTAAAATAGCACTGAACCTTTTTAGTAGGATCAGGGAGGAGCTGCATATCTTGCAACCGTAACCAATTTTGTCCAATGCAATGGAGTGGGAAAAACTTAAACGAAGGATTTACCCCTGGGACGGCAGCTGGCGCGATATTTATGTACAGGGAACTACTCACAGCGACTGGCCAGTCCGCATCAAAAAATAAATCTTCCTTTTCCCTATCTTGGCAATCCATTGCCAAACCACCCTAACCAAACTGCCTTATGATTGCCACTTTTGCAAGCCCCAAACTGCAAGCGCTCTACGAGCCGGTGCAACAGTTCCTTCATGACCACATCTATCCCAACGAGCTCCGATGGCTGCGGACGCCCTTCCGTGAAGTGGAACGGGAAATCCGCGCCCTTCGCCCCCAGGCACAAGCCACCGGTGCCTGGAATGCTGCACTAAGCGAAGCAGAAGGCGGCCCCGGACTAAAACTGACAGAATTTGCCCAACTGAGCGAACTCCTTGGCACTTCGCCCTTTGGGCATTTGGCTTTCAATTGTCAGGCGCCGGATGCCGGGAATATTGAGCTGCTGCTGCAGTATGGCAGTACGGATATTCGCGAACGCTACCTTGAGCCCCTGCTGGCCGGCGACATCCGCTCCTGCTTTGCGATGACAGAACCGGCTTATGCGGGTTCCAACCCGGTGCGTCTAGGCACTACTGCCGTACGGGAAGGCGACGAGTACGTCATCAATGGGCACAAATGGTTTACCACCGCCGCCGACGGCGCCTCCTTTACCATCATCATGGCGGTTACCAATCCGGAGGCGGAATCACCCTACGCCCGGGCAAGCATGATCCTCGCGCCCACTGACCTGCCGGGGTTTGAGCTGGTCCGAAACATTCCCATCATGGGCCATGCCGGCGAGGGCTGGCATAGCCACGCTGAGGTTAAATTTAATAATCTGCGGGTACCGATTTCCAATCTCCTGGGCAGGGAGGGAGAAGGCTTTAAACTCGCGCAGGAACGCCTGGGCCCCGGCCGCATTCACCACTGTATGCGCTGGATCGGTATCTGCGAACGCAGCTTTGATATGATGTGCCGGCGGGCCGCTACCCGCGAACTAAGCGAAGGCCGCATGCTCGGTGAAAAGCAAATGGTCCAGTCCTGGATTGCCGAAAGCCGGGCCCAAATCGATGCCTCGCGATATATGGTGCTCCACACAGCGCTCAAGATGCAGGAAGAGGGGCAGCGGGCGGCAAGCACTGAAATTTCCACCATCAAATTCTTTGTAGCAGATGTGATGCAGCGGGTGGTCGACAGGGCACTACAGGTCCACGGCGCATTGGGCATTACTGACGATACCATCCTGTCCTTCTTTTACCGGGAGGAACGGGGCGCACGTATTTACGATGGTCCCGACGAGGTGCATAAGGCTTCTTTGGCCCGGAAAATCCTGAAGCAATACGGGTTAAAGGCCCGGCGCTAATACTGAAACCCGGGAATTGGCGTTTGGAAAATAAACCCTGAAACCATGCGCCACTTTTTCCTGATCTGCCTGCCCATACTGCTTATGGGCAAGGCATACACTCAGCCCGCAGACACCCTCATTCAACCTTCCACGCCCCCTGAGGCGACCGCCACCCACAGTCAGGTGAGCCTGAAAGTGACAGACATGCAGGGGCAGAGCTGGAAAGACATGCCTCTTTGGCTCATCAACCCGGAGCAACCGGGAGTGGTCTATCAGGCGGTCACCAACAGCCGCGGGCAGGCCTATTTTCTATTGCCTAAAGGCGCTTCCTACCAGGTCAATGCAAAAGATCAGCCGGCATTCGGTGAAGTCAAGACCCTGAATGACGGCTATGTGCGCAGCCGCTATACGCTTTTTTATACCCCGAAGACCTACTCTGAAACCGAGCGGGGAGACACTGTTTTTCAGGAAGTGCCGCCCACCCAACAGCCCATCCGCAGCCGTATTTTGCTAAGGCTGCTGGTTAAGAATTTCGAAGAACAGCCTCTGCCGGATGAAGATATTTACTTCAATTATCAAAACAGCGGAAAGGTTTTCGCCGTAACCACCGGAGCGGATGGGCAGGCGCTGCTGATGCTGCCCCGGGGCGACAGCATACAACTCAGTACCGCTTTCGTTCCGAATGTATCCGGTTTTGAATTGCCGGATGATGACCGTCTTGGCACCCTCCGGCTGACCCTGCAAACGATCGGTAAGGAAGCCTTTTTGAAACGTGAAGCCGAACGCGCCCGCCTTGCTGCCAGGAGGGACTCCCTGTATGAACTCGCCCGTGCACGCGACTCCATTGCCGCTGCCCGGGATTCTCTGCGATTACTGTCCGGCGATTATGACTACCTGTTCCTCATGAACTCCGGGGTGAACATGAAGCAAATCCTGGAAAAAGTGGGCGAACAAGCCGCCGCAGAACAGGAACAACTGTCTGAAAACGAGCAGCTCTATGAGCTGACCGGAGAATCCGTCAAGTCGGCTTTTTACCGCAACCGGGCCGGGTGGTCGAGCAACGTCATCGTTACCGACCTGACCGGCAGTATGCACCCGTATATGGACGAAGTGCTGCTTTGGCATGCCCTCGCGGTCGTGCCCGGGGCCCAAAACCGCTACCTCTTTTTCAACGATGGCGACCGGAAGCCCGAAAAGCCAATTGGAGCAACCGGAGGGTTTTATACTACCGAAATACCTGATATGCCCGCCCTGTTGCAGACCATGCAATCCACTACGAACGGAGGCAGCGGGGGCGAGTCTGAGGAAAACGATATTGAAGCCCTGCTCGAAGCCATGCGCATGATGGGCGAGGGAGACGAGCTTGTCCTGATCGCCGACAACTACAGCGATGTACGGGATATGGAATTGCTGCCCCAACTCCGCACACCGGTAAGAATTGTGCTCGCCGGCAATCTCGACCACGGCATTAACGAAGATTACCTGCAAATTGCATGGGCTACGGGCGGCTCCATCCACACCCTCACCGAAGATATCGAAACCCTCAAAACCGTCAATGAAGGGCAGCTGATCACCATTGGCAGTCACCGGTACCGGATGAGCGGCGGCATTTTCGTAAAAGAATAACCCATTGATAATCAGAATTTAGCAAAAGGATCGCTTCGAACATCCCGTTTTCAGTCTCGTTCAAAAGGTACATTTTACCATCAAAACCAAATGAAAATGGGATTTTATTCACTCGCCTTTGCATTGACCATTGCTTTCCTGCTTTCACTTTTGTTCACCCGGCTAACCAAATCGCCCGGTCCCTGGAATAGCTTTTGGGCATTGTTTGCGGTGCTCTCCCTCGCGATTTGGGTGACCAGCATCTGGGTGACGCCCATCGGACCGCTCTGGTACGGTGTGGCGTGGATTGACCTCCTCGTAGTGGGCCTGCTCATCGTCCTGCTCTTCGGCGCAGTAGGAGAAGCCAACCAAAGACAGCTGTCTAAAGGCAACACTATGCAACAGCAAACAGACCCCGATATCCCTAAACAGGATACGACTGCCATCGCCCTCTTCGGCGTATTTTTCTGGATATTCGTGGGTTCGCTTGTCGTACTCGCTATCTTCGGTATAGCCAGCTGGGGTTAATCCTGAGCTGCAGCCCAAATGGCATTCAGAAGGCTCCCCGCCTCTCGGGTGTCATTGCTCAACTGCCAAAACATAATGCCGCCCAGCCCTTCTTCCTGCACGTAGTCCGTTTTGAGTGCTACTGACTCCGGGTCGTCGTAGGAAATGAATATGCTGTCCGCCGGATTGAACAGGTAAGGCGCCAGGGCTACGGAATCCCAGTGCCGGGTAAATCCATTCTTATCTTCATATTCCTTCCGGATAGCCCCATAATCCAGCCAACCGGTATGCACGCCTTTGTTAGGTTGGTAAAGCCCGTTGTTGGCTGATGGGACACCTTTCCAGGCTCTGCCGTAAAATGCACCGCCAATAACGAGCTGCTTAGGGTCTACCCCCAGGCCTTTCACATAATTCACAATACGCTTAGCCGAACGTGGCGACCAGTCGTACTCCGCCTCCGGCCTTTCTTCCCGCCGCTTAGCTACCGTATCCAGAATAGGCAGCCCCTCTAGGTCAGACTCCTCAATCAACCCGAGGGGCGTGTGGTGCCCGGTAACCGGTGAACGCCCGCCCACCTGATCATAGGTCATGATATTCATGTAATCGGCATACTTCATTACCTCTACCGTCTCAATATTGTAGTAGTAGCGCTCCCAGCCTGCTGAGGCAAAAGTCAGCGTTTGGGAACGGTCCAGCGTATCCATCGCTTCCCGCAGGCCTTTCATCAGCAAGGTGAAGTTTTGTTTGTCTTCGGGGCGCGCCCTTGTACCTGCAGCCGGAATCGCCGGGTACTCCCAGTCCATATCCAGGCCGTCCAGGTCATAGCGCTTCAGGAACTCAATGGTGCTGCGGATGAAAGTATCCCGGGTGCCCGGCGTGGAAGCGGCGTCCGAAAACCCATCAGCTCCCCAGCCCCCGCAGGCAATCATGACTTTGAGGTCGGGGTGTTTTTCGCGCTGTGCAACAAGGACGCGCATGAGCGAATCGTGCCCCGGACTCGTAAATGCCATCTTCCCATCCACAATATTGCTAAAGGAATAAATAATGTGGGTGAGCTTGTCGAGGGGCAGATCGCCCGGTGGGAACCGGTCGTTGGCTACGTAGTAGGCCATGATGGCAAGGTCGTCGTTCGCAGGCTCCGTATCCGTAGTATCAGTTGCCGTGCTACAGTTTAGCAATGGAAGCAGGCATAAAGCCAGTAAGATATTGGTCAGGCGCATCGTCGTTGGTTTTAGGTTTTGGAATACTAAAAAAGACAAACAACCCCGCATTCTGGTTTTAATCGGAAGCGGTTTTCACAGCGTCTTCAACTTGTTTCGCCACAGCCTCAAGCCCCAATACCTCCTCCGCAAACCGGAAGGTCTCCTGCCGGACGTGGTCCAGGTCCTTCGAGCCTATGTAGGAGGCTAATGCGTGATTGTCAACGTTGGGAAAGGCGACTTTTCTTTTTAGCGGCTCCGGCGTGCTCAACTGATCGTACATCTCCAGCATAGCCGGAACCGAAACGACCTGATCCTGTATGCTGTCATTTTTGAAGTAATAGCCCAGGAAAAAAGGGGCTTCGACCGCAGCAAAGGTTTCGGGTACCATACCGTGCTCCACCAGGTTTTGCAGCTGCACCAGACCCTCCAGCCGGTAATGATTGTACCAATACTTCATGAACTCCTCTTCCGCATCAAAATGCCGGTGGGTTCCGCCTACCATCTGCCGGGCAATCTGCAGCCCCCAGGGCATCGTCAGTACCTTTGCGCTTTCCGATTTGATGCGGATGTTGGGCGAATAAGCGATAATCCCATCCACCAGTTCCGGATGCTGTGCGGCTAATAACAAGGACAGCGTCCCTCCGGTGGAGGTACTCATGAGTATGACTTTTTTCCCAATCCGGTGCCCGACTGCAAGAGCGTGGGCGGCGGTTTCCAGTACAGAGTCCGGGTGATAATGCAATAATTTGTCCTCCACATCCAGCCCGTGGTCGCGCCATCGGGCCACATAGAGATTGCACCCGTAGCGTGCAGCGAATTCCCGGTGAATCGGTTCGCCTTCCACGTAAGTGGCCGTAAAGCCCGGCAGGTAGACCAAAGCATATTCGGTTGGGCGGGGCAGACTATCGGCCCAGATGATGCGGGCTTCGTTGTTGGGCTTCAGGTTGGGAATGGCCTGCTCAGCGTTGGCGATGCTGTCTCCAAGTGCAGCGATGGCAGTCGTGAGATTAGGCAGCTGAGCCTGTAGCTGAGGCGGGGCAGGTTTGGGGCCCAGCAGGTAGAGTACGACGAGCCCGGCGAGTAGTATGCCGATGATTTTTAATGCTTTCACAGGTGCTTTTTACTGTAAAGTTAGCAGAGTAGCGGGCATTATTCAACAATCACAGGTTTTTGCTGCTCAGCTCAGGCAACACACCAATCAGGCTTACGGCGCACTCAAAATATTCCTACCTTTGGCAAAAAATACCGGATGTCTACCGTTATCCACCATATCGCTATTCACGAATTGCAGAAGGAAGCTGACGAAAGCGGCGCGAAGGTTTTTATGAGCCAGTACTGCCTGCCGGTTGAAGAGCGGGCACAGGCGCTTTCCGATAAGCTGCACGATACTTTTGTCCGCAAAGCAGACACCCTACAGGGCTACCTCAGCTCTCCGGAAGACGCCCTGTTCCCGGGCTACTTTCAGGTTTTTGTCGATGGCGGCATGACGGAGGAAGCTTTTCTTTCCTTCTCCAGAGAAACCATGAATGCACTGCAACTGACCCTGCAGGGCGTGTTGGGTGCCAAAGGTGGCTACCTCGTCTACATCGACTATACCGAAGAACTGACCAATCAGCGGGTGATGGGCATCTTCCTGGTGCGGGATACGGAGGGCGTGGTGTTTTCCAAGAAAGAGGAGGCAGAAGCTTTCGCACTCAATACCGTTACCTATCTCAATACCGAAAAGCTGGCCATGGCCTGCCGTATTCTTGTTGGCAAATTCCAGGCCGGCGAGGGGCGTTGCGTGGAGCTGATCAAGCACGCCAAAAGCCAGAAAGCCATTTCCGAATACTTCATTCAGTGGATTGGGCTGGAACGGCCGGAAAGCAGCCGCGACCTGACTAATACCTTTCTGGAAATGGTCAATGAGCTGCCTATGCCCGTCGATGAAGAAACCGGGGAAGCCATGCCGCAGCAACAGTTCCACGAGAAGGTCCTGCAGTTTGCCAATAGCAGCCCCCAGAAAGTTATCAACATCGAAGAATTCGAGCAGGAGTTTTACAGAAATGAAAATCCGGCTCAACAGTACCTCCAAGACCATCAGGTAGAAATGGACAAGGAGTTCCGCTTCGATAAAAAGACCCTCAACCAGTTTTACAACCACAAAATCAATGCCGATAAAATCTACCTCTACTTCAACAGTGGCCACCTCAAGGATGGCGCTATTGTAGTGGAAGGCAACCGGGTGATCATCAACTCCGAAGAGCTAGCGGATCAAATCCTCGACTTAGGCAACCGCTAACACAAAGCAGACAATACTAATCCATGGGCTTGTCCGGCACCGGCGCACTTGCGTGGAAATCACGGTGGATGCGCCCGGCGTAGTCATCCAGCAGGGCATGTATACGATCCAGATCAGAAGAACGTACGATCATCCCAATGTGGTGTTTTTTCCGTAGACGCCACACAATTTCCGGATCGTTAAAGCCAGAGCTGTCGGGGTGCTGAAATCGGGAAAGAGAGACCACAATGCCAGCATGATCTTCTTTGGCCTGTGGGGCCTCATAGGGCTGCTTTTTGGCCATTGCGGTTTCGAGCCTTGCCCACTCCGCCCACAGGTTAATGCCAGAAGCGTATTCCACCATCTCTGCCAGGTGTGCGCCGCCTACCCGTGAGCTCGTTTCCAGGAAGTAAAACTGTCCATCGTCATTCGACTTGATGAACTCCGTGTGCGAGGCGCTAAACTGCATACCAAAAGCGTCCATCACTTTGGCGTGCAGCTTCTGCACCGCCTTGTCATCGTCGCTGCCCAGAGGCAACGTAGCCGACCTGAATATACCGCCCCCGTGTGCGACCTCAAAGGGTGTATTCAGGTATTTGGAGACCCGGCAAAAGTCGACTTTCCCATCTACCGTAATCGCATCGGCGTGGTAAACCGCACCGGGCTTGAACTGCTCCACCAGGTATTCGTGGCGTTTGTCGCCCAGGCTGTGGACGACCTGCCAGAGCTCTTCCAGTGTATGTACCTTCTTGATGCCGGTAGCGGAGGCTTCTGCCCGTGGCTTGACGACCCAGGGGCCAGGCACCGTAGTCGCATAATGCGTGATCTCCTCATCATTGAAGAGGGGCGAAAATGGCGGCACCGGAATACCTGCTTCCGCCGCTTTCATGCGCATCGCCAACTTATCGCGGAAGTAGCGGGCGGTGGTCTGCCCCATACCCGGTATCCGGAACGTCTCGCGCAGGAAGGCCGCTTTTTCCACATCGAAATCATCGAGGGCTACAATGCGGTCAATTTTTTTACTGCGCATCAGCCAGGCCAGCCCCTGTTCCAGGTTGGCGAAGTTCTCCGGCGTATTCTCATCGGAATCCATGTAAAAAAACTCATCAATGGCGTGGCGGGGCCATTCGGCATGCTCCAGGTTTTTGGCCGTAAGCAGGTACACGGTATTGCCGGCAGCTTTGCAGGCACTCAGGAAGTCCTGCCCTTTATGATAGCAGGTGACGCAAAGGAAAGTCAGTGGTCGCATCATGGTGTTTAGGTTGCTCGGAGCCCTATGGCTGCGATGGGTTTATGCGGTTTTCAGTTGTTCCAAAAAGTTAATCAGCAGGCGCACGCCATAGCCGGTGGCGCTCTTTTGCACGGTAAATTCTGAATCCCCGAAAGCGACCCCGGCGATATCCAGGTGCGCCCAGCGAGGGTGCTCCTCCGTAAAAAATTCCAGGAACTTGGCGGCATTGATCGCACCCGCCATCGGGCGGCCGCTGAAGTTGCGCACATCGGCTACGTCCGATTTCAAGTCTTCTTCATACACCTCCCAGAGGGGCAGTGGCCACAAGCGCTCTCCGGTCGCCTCGCTTGCGCTTTTGAGGTGCTGCTCCAGCTCCGTATTATTGGTAAACAGCGCGGCGGCGTGGTACCCAAAGGTGCGTACGGCACTGCCCGTCAGCGTGGCCAGGTCAATAAGTGTATCGGGGGCAAAATGCCTGAGCATGTAAGCGATTCCATCCGATAAAATCAGGCGTCCTTCAGCATCGGTATCAATCACCTCGATGGTCTTACCGCTGTAAGAATCAATCACATCGCCCGGCTTGATGGCATTGGCATCCACGCAGTTGTCAGTGGCAGGTACGATACCGATCAGGTGTACCGGGAGTTGCAGTCGGGCGGCGGCTTCCATAGTACCCAATACAGCGGCTGCACCACCCATATCACTCTTCATGTAGTGCATATTGGTGGAAGGCTTGATGGAAACGCCTCCGGTATCAAAGGTGACGCCCTTACCCACCAGCCGACTTTAGGCAGTGGCCCGGCTGCACCTTTTGGCTGGTATTCCATGACGATAAAACGGGGAGGCTCCTCACTGCCCCGGTTCACCGCCAGCAAGGCGTGCAAACCCAGCTCCTCAATGGCTGGCTTATCGAATACCGTGACCTTATAGCCGTGCTTGCGCCCGGACTGCACCGCCCAATCGGCCAGCATAGCCGGCGTTTTTTTGTTACTGGGTGCATTGACCAGCCCAATGATTGACAGTTGTGCTTCAGAAAGGTGCAGGGCACGTTCTGCGGCTTGCCGGCCCGCTTCGGCCTGATCTTCGGGGAGGAAGAGGGTGAGTTGCGCTTCCTCAGAAGCAAATGGGTGAGGCGGCTCTGTTTCCTGACGGTAAGTACCAGTGGGCAGTGTGCTTAACAACAAACCGCTCACGGCAGCCTCGGCGAGCACCGGTAAGTCAGCTACCGGTTGATGCAAAAAGCTGATGCCCATATGTGCAGGCAGCTTTCGCTTATGCTTATGAGCAAATGATCGTACCGTTTTCAGCGTATCAGCGTAGGAGGGCTGCTCGCCCAGTCCCAGCAAGTACCAGTCGTACTGATTGGAGAAGTAGTTGATTTGTTCCCCGGCCTCGCCTTTGAAGCGCTCCTGAAGGTCATTGGCAGACGTATTCCAGAAGTCAGCAATGCCTTGTAAGGCCTGCTCCAGGTGAGGACCGGCGGCCAGAGGCAGCACTATTTTCAGAGGCACTTCTCCCGGTGCTGCGGTTAAGGCGCGCTCTGCAGATAAAGGCTCGTGTTTTAGATTGATGATCATGTTTTCAGGAGGTTTTTGGAGGTTGGTTGAAAAAGAGCCACTCTGCGGCGCGGGGGAATTCCTGTCCCCAGCGGGCTTCATTGTGTGCTCCATCGGGATCGAGTGAGAGCTCAAAGTTAAAGGAGGCGTCGCCCTGCTCCTCTGCGGCTCGCATAAAACCGCGGATGTTAGGCACCATATTTTTGCTTTCGCCTTCGCCGGCATAAATGTAGATGTCCATATCGTGCGGGTCATTGAGGTTCATCACACGGAAAGGGATATTGGGGCTCACCCAAAGGGAAGGGGAAAAGATCATGAGCTTACCGTACACTTCCGGGTAAATCAGCCCCGCATAAATGCTGATCAGCCCGCCCATTGAGCTCCCCCCGATACCAGTGGTTTCGCGGCCGGGCAGGGTACGGAAATGCTCGTCTACATAGGGCTTAAGGCGGTCGGCCAGTACGCGGAGGTACTTCTTGCCACTCCCGGCACCCAGCTGAGTGCGGTAGGATGGTGTAAACTCTGTAATGCGATCCTTCTCGGCATGGTCAATAGCCACGACGATGATATCACCAAAGCCCTGCTCTTTCATCAGTGCCAGCTTCTTGTCCACGCCCCAACTACCGAAGGGAGCATAGTCATCGAAGAGGTTTTGCCCGTCCTGCAGGTAGAGCACCGGGTACCGCTTATCGGTTTCGTGATAATCGTGCGGCAGCAGGGCCGCAATCCGGCGGGTTTTGATAAGCTTCGGGATTTTGAAGTCCTCGGTCAGGATTTCAATTTTGGGCAGGTAAGCCGGATTGTAAGCCAGCCCGTCCACCAGCCACCGGTCTACGCTGTCGGACTGCGTATTGTGCTCCCGGGTATTGAGGCTCCGGTTGGGCCGGGTATTGCCAAACCGGTCAAGCTCCACCTGATTCCAGTCGCCGCGGTGGTATTTGTATTCGAGCTGCTCGGGCAGCCATTCCTCAGCCGGGAAGTTGAGCTCATAGTAGCCAGGGCCGGTTTGCTCCATTTGATACGCCCCACTGCCGGTACGCCAGCCATTGAAGTTACCCGATACAAAGACCGGCCGGCCGTGTTCCTCAGCCGGGGTTTGAAGCTGTAGCCGCAGTTGGGTGCCATTCGAAGGGGCATGGCCACTGGAAGAAGCGCCTTCTGTCATATATCGTTGCTAGATCTTTCGTTCGTAATTCGTCAGGTCAAAGGTAAGAAATAAGCGGATTTTGTAGGCAGGCGACCATAGGAAGGCGGGAATGGGAGTGAGAAAAGTTGTAGTTTTAAGCGAAATTCAGGAACTCGGGTATGAAAATCATTGACATGAGCTTGCTGAGTGCTTTCCGGAAACCGGCAGGCGTATTACCACAATATCCGTAAACCTGGGCTCGGATTACGAAAGCCTGGACTACGGGCAGGCGCTGGATTTTTTGCTGATGACGGTTGATAGCTTGCGAAAAGACAGGGAATTATAGCAGTGCGGACTGTTAACGCTACAACTTAATTCCTGGAACCTGAGAAAGATTTTGTCTCAAAATAAACCGCTTAACAAAAGAAACCTTCGCTCCATAACACTATGTGGATGATTAAATCCAAGAATTTTATCAGTGGCTTCCCCTATTAGACTTTATGGGTTGAATGATTCCTGAATCAAGTAATAAAAAATGATCTTTCCACTGATCTTTGCGCGGATTGTAAAACCGAACTAAGTTCTCGTTATCGCCATCAGGAAAGGTACCCAAATCACTGCCTTTGTTCCGATTGCAAACTGCACATGCGAGTGCCAGGTTATTTAACTGTGTTTCCCCACCGTGTTTAATGCTAATAATATGATCGATTTGAAATTTATAAAAAGACTGGCCTTCAGGCAAAAAGCAGTATTCACACTTATGCCCAGCACGCTCCACGACGAAGTCCCTGATTTGTTGTGAAATATGACGACTCATTTCGACAACAAATACCGGGCCTTGGCTTTGGTTAAACGAATGAGCCGTTCCAACAAAATATACTGATTCAGTTCCTCTTTCTCTTCTGGAGAAAGCACTGCATTTTTTTCTCTATCAATTAAAAAATCCAGTCGCTCTTGCATCTCCTCGTTTGCCTGGAGTTCGAGTACCTTCTCTGGGTCCATGTGAGCAATAAAGTTAGCGACATTATCGTAAGCTGTGGTCGCAGTCATAACTCGTTCTTTACGTGGTCAAAACATTCTCGATACAATATAACAACTTTCCCGCTTATTTGGTGCCTCAAATCTTTACCCTGGTAACACCCAATAATCCCCACGAAACCCTAATTTTGCCAAGCACAACAAAACGAATCCATGGAAAACCAACTCCTTTGGGGCATCGACCTCGGCGGCACCAAAATTGAAGGTGCGATTATCGAAAGCATTCAACCGCTGAAAGTGCGCTCCCGGCTGCGCGTTCCCACCGAAAAGGAAGGAGGGTATGAGCACATCATCGGGCAGATTGGCAAAGTGGTGGACTTGCTGCGGGAAGACAGCGGCGCAGAACCAAAGCGCATCGGCATTGGCACACCCGGCACCCTCGACCCCATCACGGGACTGATGAAGAATGCCAACACCACCGCCCTCAACGGGCAGCCCCTCAAGCAGGATTTGGAAAAGGCACTCGGCCTGCCGGTACAAATGGCTAATGATGCCAATTGCTTTGCTGTCGCAGAAGCGCGCCTGGGCAAAGTGCCCCGGGAAGCCCCGGACGCGCAGGTCGTCTTCGGCGTCATCATGGGCACAGGCGTAGGCGGCGGCCTGGTCATCAACGGGCAGGTACGCAACGGCCGGCAGGGCATAGCCGGGGAGTGGGGCCACAACTTCCTTGACTTCTCAGGGGGGGAGTGCTACTGCGGGCAGACAGGCTGCGTGGAAACTATTATTTCCGGGCCGGCACTACAGCGGTTCTACGAGAGCGAATCGGGCCAAAAGGATAAGCTCAAGAACATCCTGGAACGGGTAGATACCGATGTGCATGCAAAAGCAACCCTCGACCGCCTCATCCATTTCTTCGGTAAAGGCATGGCTTCCGTCATCAATACCCTCGACCCGGATGTAATCGTACTGGGCGGTGGCCTGGGCAATATCCCTGACTTATATACAAAAGGTGTGGAATCGGTCAAAAAGCACGTCTTTAACCACCGGCTTGACACCCAATTCCTGGCGCCGGAGCTGGGCGATAGTGCAGGCGTGTTTGGTGCGGCGATGCTCGTGGCTTAGTAGTGACTCTTTAGGCTTCGAAATTCAGCTTTCATATTGTTTCCAATTGAATATTCAGACTGGGCACAGGTGATAAAATCACCCTGTGATCCATCTGAACCTCAGGACCGGGAAGCACGGAAAACCTGAAGTGCCTAAATATCATGGGGACAATCATCATTAGTTCTACCATAGCGAGGTTTTCGCCCACGCACCGCCGCGGACCCAGACCGAAGGGAAAATAAGTATGCCCCATGCTACTGCTGAAATCGCGGCTCGGATTGAATGTTTCCGGAGCACTCCAGAAATCCGGATGACGGTGAGCGGTGTAAGGGGAACAAACCATGGTCGCTCCCTTTTCTATCCTAAAATCATCAATCTTGTCTTCCTCCGAAGCGCTACGCCAGAGGCTCCAGCCCGTAGGATATAGGCGCAACGTTTCATAAATGCAACCCAGGGTGTAGGGCAGGGACTCGAAATGGGCATAACTGAATGCCGTCCCCTTCACAGACCTGCACTCTTCATTAAGCTTACCGATGTGCTCCGGGTGCCTTCCCAAGAGGTAAAAGAGCCAAGCCAATGAGGCTCCAGTCGTCAAATACCCAGCGGGGGCTAATGTTTTAAGCTCTTCCAGAATAGCTTGTTCGGAAAGCGGAAGCCCGGATTTGGGGTCTTTGTACCTCAATAGAAAGTCGAGCAAATCATCTGTTGAGCCTACGCTTTTACGCCGCTCTGCGATTCTGTCTTTGAGGATGCGCTCTAGTTTTCGATTTTCAAAATAGAACTGCCAGTTGGTAGGCGTAGGCATCCATCTGGAAACAAACAGAGGTACGGGCGTACCAATATAGCTTACTCCCAATTCGACAGGCCTGTAGATTTCATGCCTCAGGTTTTTCGGAGAGAAGTTAAACAACACTTCCCACAACATATCCATAGTCAGGTTACGCATCTCACTGACGACTTCGACCGGTTCCCTCTTTTCCGCTTTGATTTTCCAGGATTCAACCAGGCCTCTGCTCAGTTTGTCCAGTACATGAAAAGACCGTTCCAGAAATTTCCGTTGAAATGCCGGATTAATAATCTTGCGCTGCCGCGCCCAGGCGTCCCCTGTAGCAGAAACACTACCGTTGCCAAACACGGCTTGAAAACGGCGGGATATAAAGTCTTCGCGTGGATAGTTGGGTGCCTTGAGCGATAGCACATGCCTGATATGATCCGGATGATTCAGGATATACAAAGGTGGAAAAAACGGGATCGGGCATCGGACCACATCACCGTATACCCTATGCAGGGAGAGGAAAAACTCAGGGATATTGCCCCTAAGCCCCATCGAAAAATCAAAAAAACCAGGGCCTGCCGCTTTCTTGTTGTTACGAACCAAAACAAGACGATTTTCAGGGTTAAAACACAGGACAAAAGATACAAAATAACCCCAAGCTTTAGGATGGGGAAGTGGCCAGCACCAAACAGATAAATGCGCCCCCCTCAGGCTCCGCAGTAAAACGAATACCTTAAACCCCTTCTTGCACGTTGTAGAGAGTACCGGGAAAAAACTGGCAGGCGCCCCTGACAGCTACCAACCCGGGACCTGCAGCAGCAGTGGCACCTCAGGCATCTGCAAAAGCCTTTTTGGCAAGCTCGATGGCCTGCTTGCTCCGTACATGATAGAGAAATGACAAAAGTCTTTATCTTTAGGCGGATTTATTCATGAATAAAACAAGAAATGACCATGAAACCATTAATGATGATGCTGGCTCTGCTCTTCCTGGGCTCCATGTCTGTGCAGGCGCAGTCGGCTAAAGCATGTTGCAGCAGCAAGGATAAGACCAGCTGCACCAAGGCTGAAAAAGCGAGCTGCGACAAAACAGCAAGTGCCGCTAAAGCCTGCTGTGCTAAAGGCGAGCAAGGAAAATCCTGTGCCAAATCAGCCAGCAGCAATGCAAAAAAAGTGAGCAGCAATGCCAACGTAAGCACTGCTTCCATCCGCATCTATGGCAACTGCGGTATGTGCAAGCGTACCATTGAGGGCGCGCTGAACGAAGTGGAAGGCATCCACTCTGCGGAATGGGATGTCAAGTCGGGCATGCTGTCTGTAGCTTACGAAGCGGAAAAGGTATCAGAGGATGATATCAAAGCCAAAGTAGCTGCAGCAGGGTATGACTCCGACACGCACCGTGCGCCGGATGAGGTGTACGCCAACCTCCACGCATGCTGTCAGTACGACCGCCCAAAGGGATAACCGAAACTTCCCGGACGATTGTTGGTTGCTCACCGGGCAGCCAACAATCATTCTTCCTCCTCATCAGCGATCAGCTCGTTTTTCTCCAGTTGTTTGTACAGCTTCAGGGATTTCTCGCCCAATGCGTCCAATGGCACTTCGGTCTGCCCCAGGATATCGAGCAGCACATTGATGCGCCCCTCCACATCGTAGAATTTGTTGATCACAATAATATTCCGGTCCTCCACAATGGCATAGCCCGAGGTGAAGTTCCCTTTCTCATAACGGATGGTGAAGTCTATTTCCTCGAACAGCGTCTCCAGCTTTTTCAGGCTATGGCGGGTATACTTGAACATACACGATGGCTTTGGCGCTAAAATAACTATTTCAGCACACACTCTACCCGGCGGTTTTCCTGGAAAAGCTGCATTCATTATGATATTTGGCAGACTGCAAGGTTTCGAAACCCGGATTGAGCACCAGGTTTTGCGCCTGCAACCGGACCAAAAACAAAAGCGCTACGGCAGCGAACAGGATAGTTTTCATAGGGGTTTTACACAATAATGCAATGCAGTGGCATAAGTTACAGCGGGCTTCACTAGACCATAGTGGCGCAAAATGCGTTCAATTGATAACTTTGCCTTAAATCTCAATCAGTGCTATGCAAAAGAGACCTATAAAATTGTTATTGACCCTTGTGGCAGTTAGTCTGTTCTGTAGCCTGCAGGCGCAGGATAGCGGACCAGAGCGCCGCTTTGAGGCAGGTGTGGTGGCCGGGCTGAATCTCTCTCAGGTTGACGGTGACAAGCTGCTGGGCTTTTATAAGTATGGGTTTCAGGGAGGGATCAAAGCAGATGCCGTCCTTTCTGAACGCTGGAAGGTAGGCATCGAGCTGCTCTTTTCTCAGCAGGGCGCCCGGCAAAGCAGATTTGACAACCCCAGCTCTGAGCTGGATGTGGAAAACATTCAATTCAATATGGTGGAAGCACCGGTGCTGGTGCATTTCCGCGACTGGAAACTACAGTTTACTGCAGGTGGTTCCTACGGCAATATCATCAACTACACCGTCACAGAGGTAACGGGGGAGGATGGTACGGAAAGGCACCCGATATCCCAGGATGTCTTTTCTGTAATCCTCGGGGGCTCTTTCTACTTTACTGAAAACTGGGTGATGGACATCCGCTGGTCCCGGTGGCTCAACTCTCCTTACAGTGAAGAACTGGCGGAAGCCAACGATCAGACCCTTGTGCCCTGGATCGGGCGCAATATTACCATTCGTGGCTGCTATTTGTTTTAGACTCAACCATCGACTTTCTTAACTAAATGCTAAGGCAGGTTAAAGGTGGTTAAAAACGGGCACGGTGGCTGATTTTCCTTTTTATTTGAAGAAGAAATCAAACACCGACGAATTATGAAAATCACCCACTTACTTACCACGCTTTTTTTATTCGCTGCCCTAAGCCTGTCTGCTCAAAAAGAGGAAACCCTTTTCAACAGTTCAGACATCCGGATTTCCGGCATTTGGGCCAGCATCGACCACAACTACAGCTTTTTTGAGGAAGAATACGCCTATGGGCGGGGCTTCAGCATCGGTATTGAAGTCAGCCGTTCCATCTACATCGGCTATGCCCGCAACAGCTTTCGGCAGGAACCGGTTACAGGGCCCGACAACCGTCGCCTTGACCTCTACTACGATGGGCTGCAGCTAGCCTATGCCCCCAACTCAACACGCTTATTGCACCCCCGTTTTGGATTATTTGCCGGTGGCGGCAAAGCTACAGTGGAAGGTATAGATGATGATCCCGTCTATGTGCTGAAGCCTTCGGCAGGTGTGGAACTGAACGCCACACAGTGGTTCCGGGTAGGCTTGGAGGCCGGCTACCGGTTTGTCACCTACGATGACATCCCTGAGTACAGCTCCAGTGATTTTTCCTCACCTTTCGTCAATATCGCGCTGCGGTTTGGCTTATCGTGGGGCAATTAATCTGAAGTATTGAAGCTACGCCTTTTGCCGGTGCACATACTCGACCACCTCTCGTACCCCCTTTGCGACCTCCAGCAGGCCTAAATCCAGGTCATCATAGGTCGTAACAGGCTTACCAGAGCGGGGCAGTCCCTGAAGACCGGCAAAAGGCAGCCCTTCCCAATCCACAGGCTTAAGCGCTACGGGCACTACAATTACCCCCTCCCTACGGCGTGCCATGGCTTTCTCCACTTCCGCCTTCCAGATGTGCTCTGAAGCTATGAAACTTGCGCTTACAAGCAGCAGCACAATATCAGCATCCTGAATATTGCGTTTGGTCTCCGCGCCCCAGTCGTGGCCGGCCAGCACCTGCTCATCGCTCCACAGGTCAATCAGGTTTCCCCGTTTCAGTGCGGTCAGGTGGTTATCGAGCCGCTTTTTAAGATCCTCATCCGCTTCGGCGTAAGAAAGGAAAAGCTTGAGTGGCACAGCCGTTGCTTTGGGCTGATCAGTAGCATCAGATTGAGCATCAGTACCGCCATTGGCAACCATCACCTTTGCGTCCCCAAGCAGGTTGAGAAACTTATCGACCCATTGATTGCGGGCCAGGCTACGGTCTGCATTAGAAATCACTCCCTTCATCTCCCTGTGCCGAAGCTCGTGCATTTCGCCAGTTAGCAAAATCGCAATCTGTGTTTCGGCAGCGTCAGGAAAATGAGCGTTGAGCAAAGCAGTAAGCCGTTCAGAGAGTTGGCTCAACTGCCGGTTGTCTGCCGCAGTAGCAACACTGTCTTTAAACAGATCAATCTGCTTCAGAATAGCTTGGGGATTCATTGGTCAGGCGTTTTGGCAATAAGGTCAGGAGAAATTCGATTGTCCAAAGCTACCAATATCACCCCGGATTGCCAAAGGTTAAACGTCATAGGTGATTTCCACTTCATCAGAAGTAGGGTGCGCCTGACAAGTCAGGATAAAGCCATCCGCCACTTCCTCATCATCCAGTGCGAAACAAGCATCCATTTCAACGGAGCCTTTCAGTACTTTCGCCATACAGGTAGAGCAGGCGCCGGACGTACAGGAATAGGGGGGGTCGAGCTTTTCAGCCAGCAAGGTATCAAGGATGGTCTTGCCGGATGTTACGGTCACTTCCATTTGCGAGCCATCGAGATGTACCTTGACCTTTGCACCATCCACGCCAGCAGCCTTGGTGCCATCAGCAGCAGGCTGTCCGGTGGTAAAGCGCTCCGTATGAATGGACTTGCTTTCAATGCCCTGCCCGAGGAGTGCTCCTTCGACGGCGTCGATCATATCGCCAGGGCCACAGATGAAGTATTCAGCAGTTTGGCTGCGCTTTTTATGCTTGCTGAGGAACCACTGCACCTGAGCAGGGTCTATACGACCGGTACGGCCTTCCCAGGCCACTTTGCTCTTTTTGAGAAAGCCCAGTGCGCCTCCCGCCTTTTCCCGTTTGGGCTGACTCAGAATGTGCTCTACGAATAGCTGCCCTTCGTACTTGCGCTGCAATCCATCGAGGGCATCCCTGAAGATGATGGTCTCTTCGCTGCGGTTACCATACAGCAGGTAGACGGTGCTCTGAGGTTCCTCCTCCAATATCGTTTTGAGAATGGACATCAATGGAGTGATGCCGCTACCGGCACCAAAGAGGTAATAATCCTTGCGCTGATCGGCATCCAGTTCGGTGTAGAACCGCCCATCTGCAGGCATTACAGAGATTTTGTCTCCAGCTTTGATCTGCTGATTGATGTGGGTGGACACCTTACCATTTTCCACCCGCTTTACCGTCACCGCAAGGTCCTGCTCCACGGGGCTGCTGCACATAGAGTAGGAGCGGCGCTCTTCCTGCCCGTTGATGTCGAAGCGCAGGGTCAGATACTGCCCCTGCTTATACTTGAAAGCAGACTGCAGGTCTTCAGGCACTTCAAAAACAAGGGTCACGGCATCCTCTGTTTCGGGGCGCACTTCCCGTACCGGCAGCTCATAAAATTGCTTGCTCATATCTCTATATTTCATTTTGCGGGGCAAAAATAGGCTAAAATTGCCGCTTTGCCCAAGCCTTAGTTCGAAAGTAAGACTCAGGTAACGCCATAAATGCGCTGCGGTTCAATCCCTCAATTGAAACCGGCTTGACGAACCGGATAAGTATGCTTAACTTTGCGGCGCTTTACCAAACACACTATCAAGTAGTTAACATGGCCACACCACGCAGCGTCGCATTTTACACCCTGGGCTGTAAGCTCAACTACTCGGAGACCTCCTCTATCGGCCGTTTGTTCGAAGAGGCAGGCTATTCGGAAGTGGGCTTCAAAGACGGCGCTGACATCTACGTGATCAACACCTGCTCCGTGACCGACTTTGCGGATAAAAAATGCCGGCAGATTGTACGCCGGGCGCTAAAGTATTCCCCGGAAGCGAAGGTGGTCGTGGTCGGCTGTTATGCGCAGCTCAAGCCGGAAGAAATTTCCGAAATCGAAGGCGTGGACCTGGTCCTCGGCGCTGCGGAGAAGTTCCGTATCCTGGACTATGTGGAGGAGCTGAGCAAAGCACCTGGCAAGGGTATGGTACGTGCCGGTGAAGTCAAGGAAGCCAATGAGTTCGTCAACGCTTTCTCTTTTGGTGACCGCACCCGGTCTTTCCTGAAAGTGCAGGATGGGTGCGATTACAAATGTACCTTTTGCACTATCCCACTGGCACGTGGGCGCAGCCGCAGCGATACGGTCGAGAGCGTTGTCGCTAATGCACACCGCATCGCAGAAATGGGTGTGAAGGAGATTGTCCTCACCGGTGTCAACATCGGCGACTTTGGCAATGGCACGGAGGTGATTGAGGGCGTAAGGCCCAAGAAGGAGGCGATGTTCATCGATCTCATACGCGAGCTCGATAAAGTGGAAGGCATCGACCGTTTCCGCATTTCCTCCATTGAGCCCAATTTGTGCACCGATGAAGTCATTGAGTTTGTCGCTCAGTCCGGCCGCTTTGTCCCCCACTTCCACATGCCGTTGCAGTCGGGCAACAACAAGCAGCTCCGCGAGATGCGCCGCCGCTACAAGCGCGAACTGTACGCCGACCGCGTGGCTACAATCAAAGCCCTCATGCCACACTGCTGTATTGGGGTAGACGTGATCGTGGGCTTCCCCGGTGAGACAGAAGAGGACTTCCTTGAGACCTACCGCTTCCTGAACGAGCTTGATATTTCCTACCTGCATGTGTTCACCTACAGCGAACGGCCCAACACGCCCGCCTATGAGCGCACCGATCATGTGGATATGGAAGAACGCCGCCGCCGCAACAAAATGCTCACCATCCTGAGCGATAAAAAGCGCCGGTACTTCTATGAGCAGTTTACCGGCACCGACCGTACAGTGCTCTTTGAGCAAAGCAAGGAAACCGGGCTGATGTCCGGCTTTACCGACAACTATGTGCGCGTCAGCCTGCCTCTACAGGAGGAACTGCTGAATACCATGGCACCTGTACATCTGCACCATATCAATGAGGAAGGCGCGGTGGAAGCCACACTGTCAGCAGCAACGGTAGCAAATTAAGCGGCAAAGCCCTACCTTTGGGCTGCACCAACTCCGTAGCGGATGTACCCCGACTTGTCTTATCTGTTCCACGATCTCTTCGGCACCCCGGCTGATAACTGGCTATCCATTTTTAAAACCTTTGGATTGCTGCTTGTCCTGGCGATCATCTCTGCCGCCTTCATCCTTTATCACGAGCTGAAGCGCAAGGCAAAGGAAGGTCTGTTTGAGCCCCAAAAGGAAAAAATTGAGCTTGGCAAGCCCCCCACCAATGCGGAAATTGCCTCCAACGGCATTTGGGGCTTCATCCTGGGCTTTAAGGGCATCTATGCCTATCAGAATTTTGCTGCCCTCAAGGCAGACGCGGCAGAGGTGCTGCTCTCGACAGCAGGTAGCTGGACCGGCGGACTGTTGCTCGGCATTGCATTTGCCGCCTACCGCTACTGGAATGGCAACCGCAAAGCCCTGCCCAAGCCTAAGCAGGCCATCCGGCATATTTACCCCCACGACCGGATCAGCGAAATCACCATTATTGCGGCGGTCTCCGGAGTTGTGGGCGCTAAAGTGTTTGCGGTGATTGAAGATATTCCGGCCCTGCTGGCCGACCCGGTGGGCACCTTGCTGTCCGGTGGCGGGCTGGCAATCTACGGAGGGCTGATTTTTGGCTTCCTCTTTGTCGCCTTGTACCTGAGGCGAAAGAATATTCCCATAGTGCATGTTTTAGATGCAGTGGCACCGGCCCTAATCATTGCCTACGGTGTAGGCCGGCTGGGCTGCCACTTCTCCGGCGATGGCGACTGGGGTATTGTAATGCCGCGGCGCAGCCAGAATGGTGGTTCCTGCCCGACTGGCTGTGGGCCTACGACTATCCGCACAATGTACTGAGGCGGGGCATACCTATTGAAGGCTGCGACATGATCTACTGTACCCGACTCGATCCACCGGTCTATCCTACCCCTGTGTATGAATCCCTGATGGCATTCACCATAGGCGCTATACTATTCGGGCTGCGGGGTATCACCCGGGGCTATCCGGGCATGCTCTTTTTCATCTACCTGTTGTTCAATGGCATGGAGCGCTTTTTCATTGAAAAAGTGCGGATCAATGAGGTGTATTCCTTTTTGGGCACGGGGCTGACGCAGGCTCAGTTTATTGCAGTGACTTTATTCCTGATCGGGCTGGGGGGCACGGTATGGATTTGGCGAAAGCATCAAAAGAGCTGAGCCAGGTTTTCATAGACTATTGCTGCGGTGCGGTCCCAGCTGTACTGCCGGCGTTGCAGCCTGCCTTTCTCCACCAGGGATGCCCGTAGCGATGCATTCCCATCTAACGCTATTAAAGCCCGGGCGAGCGCCGTGGTATTCCCGGGGTCAATTAGCAATGCCGCCTGACCGGCGACCTCCGGCATAGAGGAGACATTGGACGTGATGACGGGTACGTCTGCTTCCATCGCTTCCAGCAGCGGCAACCCGAAGCCCTCAAACAGGGAGGGATAGACAAAGCCTTTGGCAGCGCCCATTAATGCCGGTAAATCTTTATCGGGTACAAAGCCCAATAAGTCAATATCTTCCTGAAATGCGGAAGCTTCATAGGCCGACTTCACCGGGCCGGACTGCCAGGCAAAACGGCCGGCAATCAGCAATCGGGCCGGGCTTTGCGTTTGGGCTTTAAAATCAGAAAATGCAGTGATTAACCGGTGCACATTTTTGCGGGGGTGGATGGCGCCTACGTAAAGATAGTAGGGCTTTCCGGCGCTCCATTTGTTCCGGGCCGCTTCCCGCGCTGCTGCGGTGAGCGGGCGGAAACCTTCCCGGCAGGCATTCCCGCAGATCGCGATTTTGGATTCCGGAATACTGTACCGTTGCTGCATATCTTGTGCCGTGTAGCCGGATACGGACAGTAAGCGCTGAGCATGCGCACAGAACTTTGGCGTAAAATGCCGGTAGTACCGGCCTACAAGCCCCGGCGTGTGCTCCGTGAAATGCTCAAAGGCAAGATCATGGACCGTCAGCAGGGCAGGCACCTCAGACCGAAGCGACAGGTAGCCATCCGGAGAAAAAAAAACGTCCGCCCGGTGCTTGCGCAAAGCATAAGGCACGGCCCATTCAAACCAAAGGTACCAAAGCAAAGGGTGGCGGGCAGGAGGCGGCAGTACGACACCCCGGGCCTGACCGCCAAAAGTGAAGGCAGGGTCGAAGGGACGATCGAAGAAAAAGAGGTAATCATGCTCCGGATGGTCGCGCAACAGCCGGCGCACCACTTCGTAGGTGTACCGCCCAATGCCCTCGATGCGGCCCGGCAGCAGGAAACGGGTATTGATGGCTACTCTCATATTCAGCAGCCAAAGATAGGAAACCTCTTGCTATAGCCGGGCACCAAAGTACTGTTCCACGGCAGTGGCCAGGTGCGTTTTTTTACTGTTGGCCACACTGATCTCCGTACCGCACTCCATAACGACAAACCCTCCCTTGCCGCGCACGTAGCGGTCTATGCGCTCGATATTGACGGTGAAAGAACGGTGGACCCTGACAAACTGCGGATACTGTGACAGCATCCCCTGAACATGGCTCAGGGTTTTGCAAATCAATTCCTGCGACCCGTCCGCAAACCGGATCATCGTATAATTGCCTTCTGCGCGGAGGTATAGAATGCTGGCTACCGGTCGGAAGAGGTAGCCTTCAAGTGTAGGCAGGGCTATTTTTGCCCGGCGCAGATTAAAGGCTGTAGTGGGTGCTATTGGGCGCAGGTTATTTGACTTGGGTATTAAGCTTACCATTTTCATAGACCGTTGAATTAAGGAACCGGGCGTGCTGCACCAGGCTCCTGTGTGTGGAAATGTATAAACTCAAATTAGGCGAAGGTGGGCTGTTGCGCAATACACATTCGATTTATTGTCAGGCTTCAGAATTTAAAATACCTTTGGGCGGGAGGCAGCCAAAATGGCTTTGCAGGAGTTATATAGCCCCGTTATATTGCAAAAGGACAAGAACTATGCCCAAGACCCCATCCAATAAGCTTTTTAACCTGATCAAGTCCATGTCGGGCTCTGAAAAGCGGTACTTCAAGGTTTTTGTTGGCAGCCATGCGAATAAGGACAGTAAATACCTGCGCCTTTTCGACGCCATTGAAGCACAGGAGGAATTTGATGACGAAGTACTAAAAAATGAGGTATACCAGGGCAAGCCGGTACAAAGCCGGAAATACTCCGAGCTGAAAGGGTACCTCTATGACCTTTGTCTCAAGAGCTTGCAGGGCTACGACGAAAAGACTTCTGTAGACTATAAACTGCGCCACTACCTTCAGAGCATGCAAGTCCTTTTCCGCCGTTCCCATTTTTCAGATTGCCAGGACCTGCTCAGTAAAGCCCGGAAACTGGCTTACAAGTACGAACGCTTTACAGTACTTATTGATATGTTGGGCTGGGAGAAGCAGCTGGCTTACGCCAAATCCGATATAGACTATCTGGATGAAGCCCTGGACCGCATTGAAACCGAAGAGCAGCATTTGCAGCAGCAGCTCAGCAGTATCTCGGCCTACCGCAACTTGTTTTTCCGACTGCTCGTCAGCCTGCGGAAGGATGCCTCTCTGACGGGCCCGGAGTTCCGCAAGCGACTGGCTGATATTGTGGATACGCCACTTTTGCAACAGCCGCCGGAAAGCGATGCCCATCAGGCGCAGATTTACTACTACCGCACGCTCAGTATCTATCAGCTGGCAACAGGTGACTTGCTCGCCTTTAAATCCAGTAGCGAGCAGCTCATTGAGCTGATGGAGTCCAAACCGCATTTTCTCAATGAAGATGTGTCGGAGTATATTTCCGCGCTTAGCAACCTCATCATGGGCTGTGGCCGGGTGGGTGATTATGAGGCATTAGAGGTTTACCTTGAAAAGCTCCGGCAGGTCAAGCCGCTGAGCCAGGACGATGAGCTGAAAATCCACCGGCAGTATTACCAAAACAAATTCTCGCTGTGTATTGCCAAAGGCGACTTTAAAGAGGGGCTCTCTGCTCTGCAGACCCACCTCAGAGAGCGCAGCCATTTCGATAATGACTTATTCGAAACCAACACCTTCTACTACTATTACTTTCACATCTCCTTTGGAGCGGAAGCTTACGATGACGCGCTTTCCTACCTCAATGACTGGCTCAACCTGAGCACTACTGTTGAGCGGCAGGAACTACAGGGCACCGCCCGTATCCTCAACCTCATCGTGCATTTTGAGCTCGGTAATTACGTGCTGCTGGATTCCCTGATCCGGAGTACCTACCGCTACCTGAAGAAGCGGGAACAACTGCATGATGTGGAACGGGAGATCATTAGTTTCATCAGGAAAGCAACCGGATCGCCATCAAAACATGAACTCAAGGTCGCTTATGAAAGTCTCAAAGGAGCATTTGAGCAATTGCCACAAACCGAGAGAGCCAAAAGCTTTTTTGTGCGTGCTTTTGACATGATGGCCTGGCTGGAAGGAAAGCTGGAAGGAAAATCTTACGGCGAAATGATCAGACGGAAGTTTAAGGAACGCAGCCGTTAGCAGCTGTGCTCCTTACTCCGCTCGGAGGCTGAATGGGTGTCCGTTTATCCGCCAATTTGGCTGAAGGTGGTATTCCTGCCTTTTTCTGACTCATGATCCTGCCCCATAAGGCCTCTAACATCTACGGTTTCCCAAATGAAAGTACCCTGGAATCCGGCACCGGTGGGGCTGTATTTATGCCCTCCCTTAGCTTTCAGGCAGGCCTTCTCAGACAGGCGGGCAGATTCGAATTTGTCGATTTTGTGTTGACGTTTTTTCATGATTTCCCTGTTTTATATGGACAAAAGATATGATGTTGTCTTTAAAGTCTTTTCTGTCCAAGATAAATATAAGGCTTTAAATACCTCGCCTTCAAACCTAAAATCGCAAAAAGTCAGCATCCTAACACTAGTTTTCAAGTGTCATCCGGGTAAATATCTTTGACCGCTGCCCATACCAAAGCCGGTTCATAGCCCTTGTCGATTACAAATCGCGCTACTTTATTCCGGAAGCCCCAAAGGTTGTCTGCTTCCGTTCGGTCCCCCTTTTTCACAATCAGGCCTCTGAGCGTCTCCCGATAGGCAGGCTCCTCAATTTCTGCCATGCCTTTGCGGATACAATAATCCGAGATATCCCGGCGGCGCAGTTCCTGTTTGATACGGACCCGCCCCCACTGCTTCATTCGGAATTTACCCCTGACATAGCTGCAGGCAAAGCGCTCCTCGTTCAGAAAGTTCTCTTCAATAAGCGCCACGATGATCTCCTCCTGCCAGTCCGGGTATACATTCATATCCCGAAGTTGCTGACGCACTTCCTGATGGCAGCGGTCCTGATAAGCACAATAGCGCTGCAATTTTTGTAAAGCCTCCTCCTTGGAATACCATTTCGGCATATTTTTCACATTGCTTTTGGTACTGCCATTTTACTTATATGTGTAACTTTCTGATGAAAATCCGTCTGAAAAACAACACAACCAAAACAAAACTACAATCAACATGGAACAATTACTAGATTTTGAAGCACTAGGCACGCTGGTGACTACTTATTTGCCCAAAGTTGCGGGTGCCATCCTGACTTTGGTTATTGGCTTTTGGATTATAGGAAAAATCACCGATGTTCTCAAGCGGAGTATGGAAAAGCGGGGCTTTGACCCAACCATCCGCCCCTTTCTGACTTCGCTCGTCAGCGTGGGCCTGAAGGTACTCCTGCTCCTTAGTGTTGCCAGCATGTTTGGCATCGAAACCACTTCTTTTGTCGCCCTGTTTGGTGCCCTAGCCTTTGCGGTCGCATGGCATTGCAAGGCAGCCTGGGCCACTTTGCCAGTGGGGTGCTGCTTTTGATTTTCAAACCGTACAAGGTTGGAGACCTGGTTGAAATTGGTGGCGGACAAACCGGCACAGTAGTGGGTATTCAGGTCTTCAACACCGTTTTGCAAACCCTGGATAACAAGCGCATCATCATACCCAACAGTGTAGTGACCAGCAATGTAATCACTAATATTTCAGGGCAGGGAGAAATGGGTGTGGATATGACCTTCGGCATTAGTTATGGAGACGACATCGACAAAGCCCGGGAGGCGATCAAGCGTGTCTCAGATGCCTGCCCATATGTTTTGGGTACGCCCGAAACCCTCATCAAGGTCTCTTCGCTTGGGGATAGCTCTGTGAACTTCCTGGTACGCCCCTGGATCAAGAGCGAGCACTACTGGGACACCTATTTCTACATGCAGGAAAATGTAAAGAAGGAGTTTGACCGTTCCGGCGTCAGCATTCCATTTCCTCAGATGGATGTGCACCTGGACAAGTAGTGCAATACGGGCCGAATTCGTGTAAGCGAGTGCTGCCGAACAAGATGCGGCTGAGAACCGTTCTGATGTTTTCAGCCGTATCTTATTGAAAAAACTAATTTTTTGCCTATTCTTTAGCGCGAACCAACACTATTAACAATCCAAAACTTAAATCAAATCATGGATTTGAACGAAATTCTGGAACAGATTCAAGGCTTCATTGCACAGTACGCTATGCAGGTTATCGGGGCTATTCTCACACTCATCATTGGCTTTTGGGTCATTGGCAGGATCACTAAGCTGGTCAAAAAAGCAATGGACCGCCATATCGAAGAAGAGTCCGTACGCGATTTCCTGGGTTCATTGGTGGGCATAGGCCTAAAGGTACTTTTGCTGCTTAGCGTTGCCTCCATGTTTGGCATTGAAGTCACTTCCTTTGTCGCAATTTTCAGTGCCATGGCTTTTGCCATTGGGCTCGCGCTTCAGGGCAATCTTGCTAATTTTGCGAGTGGGGTGCTTATCCTGGTCTTTAAGTTCTTTAAGGTCGGCGATTTTGTGGAAGTGAACGGCCATGCGGGTACTGTTACAGATATTTTCATCTTCCACACCGTACTTGTTGCATTAGACAACCGGCTCATCATTGTGCCCAACGGGCAAATTACCAGCAATGCCATTCAAAACTACACCGCTCAGGGCATGCGCCGCCACGACCTCACCGTAGGTATTGGTTATGATGATGACATTGATAAGGCTAAGGCAATCATTGAGGAAATTGTAAAAGGGCTGCCTAATGTTGAGATTGATGCCGGCTACGATATCTTCGTCAAGGAGCTGGCCGACAGCTCTGTGAATTTTGCAGTACGCTTTATGGCCAAGAATGAGCACTTCTGGCCAGCCTACAAAGTCTTTTTTGAGCGCATCAAAAAAGAGTTTGACGCCAACGATATCGGCATCCCTTACCCACAAATGGATGTACATTTAGACAAAAGTGAGTAATTGGCAACACAAAATCAGGGTAGTTACAGCACTGCAACTACCCTGATTAAAAAAATCGCTTGCCTCGCAGCTACAGAATACGTATTTTTGCGCTGCATTTGTAAAATATGCAGGTCCCATAGCTCAGCTGGTTAGAGCAACTGACTCATAATCAGTAGGTCCTTGGTTCGAGCCCAAGTGGGACCACAAGAGGGGGCAGCAATTTGCTGCTCCCTTTTATTTAACGCTCTCTGCTACACACGTATGTCTATTTCTTTGCAGCCAAAACCATCAGCTTTCCTTCAACATACGAGCCACCGCATCAAAAGCAGACGCACAGGCGCCATGCACCGTCGCCTGATGGTCAATGGATAGCGCTTCGCCCGCGAAGAACAGGCGGTCAGCCACCGGTTCCTGAATAGCCTCGACTACCCGCCACTGCCTGTCTTCAAAATCATAGGAGTAGGCTCCCTGAATGTAAGGCTCTGCTGACCAGTTCTGAATAACGTGCTGTACATAACTGGCTGAGGCCTGACCTTCAAATATCTCATCGAGCTCTGCCAGGAACTGTTCTATGATAGCAGCATCCGTACCGAGTTGGGTGTAGGCTGTTGCTTTTTCATTGATGGCAAAGAGCCCGAGGATATGGCGGGACGATTCTTTTCCAAAGGCGGCGTTGTACACGAATTTCTCCTCTTCCCGGAACGCTTTCAGTATGGGGCCGAAGGAAAGCATATCGGGGTAAAAGCGGTCTTGAAATTCTACAAAAATTTTAATCCCATCGCCAACGCTCACCTGCCCGATCGCGTCAGTCTTGGCCTTTGGCAGCATCGGCACAAAAGCAATATGCTCACTTTGTAATATTTTAAGGGGTACGGTGAGCAGCACTTTATCGGCTTCCAATACCTGCCCGGTCTCTGTTTTGAGCTGTACTTTACCCATGGAGTAGTCGACTTCCACAACCGGAGTATTGAGGGTGATGCGGTCTTCAATACCAGGCACGATATACTCCTCAAAAAATCCAAACCAGGTAGTATGCTTAAATTTCCATTCAGAATACAACTTGCTGATGTAGTTATGGTCCCGGAGCCGGCCGTTATTCCAGGTTTGGGTGGTTTGCGGGTTGTAGACGATGATGTCGATGTCCGCATTAATATCAGGGCTGCTGAGTATATCCGACAGGATAGCAGGGTGGGTATGAATCCATTCTGCGCCAAGGTCGATAGGAAAATCAGCAAAGTCTGTTGTTTTTTTCATCCTCCCGCCCCAAACCGGAGCCGCTTCAATGACCTCAAAATCAACATCGTACCGCTGGAGAAGGTGCCCGGCAGCCAGGCCGGCAGCGCCTGCACCAACGATAATGACTTTGCCTTCGAAGGCTCCGTGCAGGTCGGGGAGGTCTAAATCGTAGCGGTTGCAGGATTCAAGTAAAAGCGAGGAAAAGAAAGGCAGCCCAATACCTGCTTTGAGGGCTTTTTCGATAAATGCTTTACGGGTCATAGGTTATGGTTTTGAATGCATGCTAATTGCCAGGCCTGCAGCTGCACTGAAGAAAGCCTGTCTGCCGTTATCGCCTCCCAGCTGCTGTCCGTAACTTGCACGAAGATAACCGCCCAATCTCTTCCGGGGAGCTACCCCTATACCCAGGCTGATGCGTGGTATAATGTACAAGCTGCCTTCCTTTTGGTAATCGATGGTGCCGCTGGCGAGGTTTAGAGTGCCTTCCTGCTTACTAAGTGTGTAGGCCAGGCTGCTGCCAATGGAAGAAGAAGCATAAAAGTATTGCCCCGGCCGGCAGCGGCGGTACTCAACCTCCGGGTGCAAAAACACCGCATCAGAAACATTGGGTTGGGCAAAATAGCCTGCCTGTGCCCGCCACCACCATTGATGTGCCCCAATTGGCTGCTTTAGTACATCCGTATAAGCAACGCTGCCGCCTATTTGGACCCCAAAAGGCGCAAAGTAACCAATGTGGAGTTCAGGTGGCTGCTCTTGTGCCTGTAACGTAGTGCCTGCCAGAATCATCAATAGTAAAAAGTACCTCGCTTGCATAAAATCCGGATATTAGACGGTAGCCTGGAAGACGTTTAAAGTGCCTCCGAATTTACTCCGCCAGACCAACGCCAGACCTTCAGCTCCCCCGATTCACAACGGTGTCCAACTGCCCGTTTGGATGGATCAAGATCTGCCGCTCCAGCAAGAACGCATAAAATTCGTCAATCTTATCGGTTCTGATGTATACCTGCCCGTAATTTTCTTTGGGGTCCATGCTGATTACCCGTCCCCGACAACGACTAGCGCACCACCACCTCATCCACAAAAAACCAGGCGGGATACCCCACCCCGTAGTGCCAGGAGGGGCAAACCTTCACGCCTTCTATCTCTACCCTGATGTAGCGGGCGGAAACGGGCGCCGGCTGCTCTGACTTTACGCCCACAAACTTGACTTCCCGGGACCGGTCTTCAGGCAATATCTCTTTGCCAAATGCCTCATAGGCGGCCCCATCTTCTGAGACGGTATAGGTGACACTTTTTGGCAATAAAATCCAGGCTCCGAGCTGATGCAGGAAGTCAGTTTCCACGGACTGTACCGGTTGCACCTCACCCAGGTCTACAATAAAGCTGCCATCCCTGCCTTCCCAGCCGATCCAGCTGTCGCCAAAGGTCGTTCCGCCGTAGAGCTCATCGGTTAGGGCTTCGGCGGCACCTTCCAGGTACCCGGGAGAGGGTGGCGCTTCCCAGATAACTTTTGCACCTGCTGCAAGGTTGCCCTCCGGTTTCCGCAGGTAGCGCTCCCGGTAAAGCCGGCAGTAGTCACCCGGGGCGTTATTGCGCTCGTTTAAGGTCTTCACCCCGTAACGGGCGGTGCGGGCGGCAAAGGTATCGAGCATAACGTTCAGGCGGACAGGGTCACGTTCAGGCATCGTGCGGGCAATCTCGAGCTCAGCGTACTGCAGTGGCAAGCGGGAACGCCTCACCCTGCGCAACAATTCAGGGTCATCTTCAACTGCCCGTTCTGCCTGGTCAAAAAGTTTATTATAACGGAAGCGGAGGCGGGAACGCAACATACCATCTTTATGCGAAACCGGCGTATCATAAATCCAGAGCGGAACCTCGTTAGACAGCAGCGCCGCCTCCAGCATCTTCTGATATTGGTACAAATTAGGCGCGGCCGCCCCGTAATAACCTTTCATAAATTCCAGCATCAGGCTATCCGCATTTTGATAGGGGTTCCAGAGCAAGCGTGAGAGCATGTAGGCCCGCAGCTCCGAAAAGTCCTCTCCCCGCTTGCCCCCAACCTGCGCAAAGTGCATGCGGACATTATGCCGGTGAAACAGCTCCATGTTGGGCTGCAATACGTGAAAATTGGGAAAGGGAGCTACCAGGTTATCAAAATTGATCCCGTAGTCCCAGACGAAAATATTATCGGAAATTTCCGCCCAGCCTTTAAGGGCTTTCACAAAATCCTGCCCGGTGGCATTATCGGTCAGTGGCACTTCCCGCTTGGCATCTATGCTGCACAGCATGATATTGACATTCGAACGAGGCCTGAGGTGCCTGGGCGGATGCATGCTATAAAGGTAGGCCAGCGTGGAAATCGTCTTGTCAGGGAAGCGGTCCGCCAGCTGATTGACAAAGTGGATGAGCGTACCGCTTGGGCTGCCCTCCCGCTCGTCTATCGCTGCACAATTATCACAGGTACAATAGGTGAAGTTACCATCGTTCTGGCTTACAGAGATAATATCGTGCTCCGGGTGAGCTTCAAATACCGAGTCCAGCTGCTGTGATACACGCTCCAGGACCTCGCTGTTGGTCAGGCACCATTGACTAGCCTTACCGGGCTGCCGTTGCCCCTTGATCAGGGAGTAGAACTCCGGATGGCTTTCGCCAAACTGATCAGAAGGCAACAGCCGGTCGAAGGTGTGTACCCACAGATTGCCGGCGAAGGCTTCGTCCGGTGCTTCCAGACGGAACCAGTACTTGTAGACGGGGTCTTCCAGGCCGTAGCTGAAGGTCTGACGGTAAGTAAAGGCAGGGTGGTCCTCCAGGCTCATCGCCGGCAGATGGATATCCGCCTGTCGGGATAAGGTGTAGGTCTCTTTCGCATAGTAGTTCATCCCCAGGTAATCATCCAGCAGGGTGACTGCCGCGTATACGCTACCGTTGCCACCGCCGCTGAGCAGACGCAGGTAGCCGTCTCTGGTATGGATCAAAAAGCCATCGTCCACCAGGCTGTCCATCACAGCGGGCGGATTGCTCCAGCTATCCAACTGGAATGCGCCAATCAACACATCACCGGGGCGGGCTCCTAAAGCATCTCGAAAGTCCTGAACGGGCAGTTCTGCCCCACTCATCTCACCAACAAACCGTTGCAACAGTGCCGCAGCCAGAGAGTCGACGGCAATGGTTTGATCAATAACGATACGGCCCTTCGGCTGTCCATGCTTCACCAATTGCACCTGTGCCCCGCTCAAAGCAGGGAAGAGGCACAGCCCAACCCACCAAAAACGAATTATCCTGTCCATAACAGCCATTTAAACCTTTACTTGATCAAAGAATAAACTTACAATTTTTCGCTCAAAAGCAGGCTTATCCTATCTTGCCACCCTAAAATCAATCAACCTGTGAAGACCATAGCTGTTATCTGCGGGGGGCAATCCCCGGAACACGAAATATCTGTCCGTTCCGCAAAAAATATATTGGCTGCAATCCGCCGGGACCGTTTTCAAGTTGTGCTTATTGGGATTGACAGAGCAGGGCGGTGGCGGCTGCAGGAAGAAGGTAGCCTGGGGCGCTTTGTTGGAGAGACCGGGCCTGAGCTGGCCATTATCCCAGGTAAAAGCACCGGGCAGTTCCTGCGTTTGGATACGCATCAGCCCCTTTCGCCTCAGCCTGATGCTGCCTTTATGATCGTGCACGGGCCTACAGGTGAAGATGGGGTACTACAGGGCTTGCTCCGCACCATCGACCTCCCGTTTGTAGGGCCGGACGTACTCGGCTCTGCCGTATCGATGGACAAAGATGTGGCGAAACGGCTACTCCGGCAGGCAGGTATTAAAGTGGCACAGGATATTGTCATCCGCAAAGGGTATGCCCGGCAGTGGACCTACGAACAAGTCACCAACAAGCTGGGCAGCCCGGTTTTTGTTAAGCCCGCCAATATGGGGTCTTCCGTAGGCGTACACAAAGTGAGCCGGGCGGAGCAGTTTGAAGACGCGGTGGCAGATGCGTTACTTTACGACCAAAAAGTCCTGATTGAAGAAATGATTAAGGGCAGGGAGGTCGAATGCGCAGTTCTTGGCAACGAAAACCCTGAAGCTACCGAGGTTGGCGAAATCGTCACTCCCGAAGAATATTCCTTTGATGCCAAATATGAAGATCCCGACACGGCAAAACTGCTGATCCCCACGGAAGTCAGACCGGAAGAGCTGCCGCGCCTTCAAGCCATTGCCTTGAGCGCTTTTAAGGCACTCGAATGTGAAGTCATGGCGCGCGTAGACATGTTCCTGACGCCCGAAGGCGACATTTACGTCAACGAAGTCAACACGCTGCCTGGGTTTACGGATATCAGCATGTACCCTCAGCTATGGGAAGCGGCGGGGCTTAGCTACTCAGATCTGATCGAACGATTGCTGGAGTTTGCCCAGCAACGGTATCAAAGGCGTAAAGCCCTGAAAACAGACTTCCGGCCTTAGCCATCCACCACCGCAATGCATTTCAGTTCGATGGCAATAGGCGTTGGCAGGCTGTCTATGCCCACTGTAGTACGGCAGGGCTGATGGTCTTTGAAGTACTCGGCGTATACCCGGTTGTAAGTATGAAAATCCCGCTTCATGTCCGTCAGAAAAACCGTTACATCCACGAGGTCTTCCCATTTAGCGCCGCTGTCTTCCAACACCCGCCGGACATTCTGAAACACAGAATGGCACTGCGCTTCAAAATCAAACCGGGTATAGTTACCGCTTGTGGAGCGCTCCAACCCCGGCACACCATCTGTCTTCGGGTCCCTGGGGCCTATCCCTGACAGAAACAGCAGATTACCAGCCCGCCGTGCGTGCGGATAGAGCCCTACCGGCTTGGGCGCACTGCCTGCATCAAATTTTTCGGAAGCCATGCTTTATGTCTTTAGAAAAACAGCCCGGCCTCACCGTGAAGCGGACCGGGCTGTCTGCGTTTTTATTATTTCTTTGCTTCGTCCCTCAGTTCGCGCCTCAGGATTTTGCCTACGTTGGTTTTCGGCAACTCTTTGCGGAACACCACCTGTTTAGGCACTTTATAACCTGTCAGCTCACCCCGGCAGTATTCGATCAGTTCTTTTTCCTTAAGGCTATTGTCTTTACGGACGACAAAAACCTTGACCACTTCGCCAGATTTCTCATCCGGCACGCCCACTGCGGCACATTCCAGAACTTTAGGGTGAGAAGCCACCACTTCTTCCACTTCATTCGGATATACATTGAAGCCTGATACCAGAATCATATCCTTTTGGCGGTCTACGATCTGCATGAATCCATCCTCGTCGAGCATTGCGATGTCCCCGGTGCACAGCCATCCGTCCACAAGTGTTTTATTGGTTTCATCTGGCCGGTTGTAGTAGCCTTTCATGACCTGCGGCCCCTTGACCTGCAACTCGCCGGGCTGATTATAGCCCAGCACATTGCCCTGCTGATCCACGATGCGGACATCAGTAGAAGACACTGGCAAGCCAATGGTCCCGATCCGACCGGTGTTATCGAGTGGGTTCACACTCACTACCGGTGAGGATTCGGTCATGCCATAGCCCTCGGAGAGCTGGCAGCCGGTCACCTTTTGCCAGGCCTCTGCCACGGAGCGCTGCACCGCCATTCCACCACCAACGGTAACCTTGAGGCTGCTGAAATCTACGGAGCTAAAATCTTTATGGTTGATCAGCGCATTAAAGAGCGTATTTACCCCTGTAACGAGCGTGACAGGATAGTCCTTCATGGCTTTGATGACAGAAGGAAGGTCTCTGGCGTTCGTCACGAGCACATTAGTGGTACCAATACTCATTAGAGCCAGGCAGTTAACCGAAAAGGCAAAGATGTGGTACATCGGCAGCGGATTGAGCGCCACCTCCTCTCCCTCTTTCAGGAATGGCATCATCCATGCACGTATCTGCTGCATGTTGGCAATGAGGTTGCGGTTGGTCAGCATTGCCCCCTTAGCCACGCCAGTCGTTCCCCCGGTATACTGCAGCAGGATCACATCATCGGCATTACCCTTATGTGCTTTGAGGGTAAACCGTTTGCCTTGCTTTAGCGCATCCGAAAAACTAACGGTGTTCGGAATATTGAAGGCCGGCACCATTTTTTTGATGTTACGGACTACGAAGTTGACGATATGCTTTTTGGGGAATCCCAGCATTTCTCCTATGCTGGTCGTGATGACCGTAGAAATATTGGTGTCCCCAATAATTTTCTCCAGGTTAGAGGCAAAGTTTTCGGCAATTACAATCGCCTTCGCTCCCGAATCCGTAAACTGATGCCGCATTTCTCTGGGAGTATAAAGCGGATTGGTATTGACAACGATCAGCCCCGCCCGAAGTGCACCAAAAAGCGCGATAGGGTACTGCAGAAGATTGGGCATCATGAGGGCGATTTTATCCCCCGGTTCCAACCCCCGGGAATGCAGATAGGCGCCAAATGCTTTGGAGTGTTTGTCAATATCTGCGAAAGACAATTCTTTGCCCATGCAGGAAAACGCTACCCGGCGACTAAACTTCTGAAAGGTATCTTCAAACATATCCACCAATGTGGAATATTCATCAGGATTGATATTGGCAGGAACACCGCTGGGGTAATTCTTCAGCCAGGGCCTTTGGTCACTCATAATCTTTTATACTCTGGTTTTTTCCGTTTTGGTTATGCCTGCTGCTACGGTTCAGCAGTGCCTAAAATAAATAATTTGTACGCACTTTTCAGATAACAGCCTATTTTATAATGGGATCTCTCTTTGAGGACAAAAAAAGCATTCGTTTGTTCCCTCTTCCACTCATCTTACATAAGGTACTAACTTACAAGGCTTTTTATTTTCATTTCCTGATAAATTACAGTACCTTTGCCCCGCTTTATGGGGGTGGTAAAACTTTAAAAGACTTAACCGCCCCATTATTCATCCTATTTTTTAACTAAAAAGCATTCTTTCAATGCTAGACGACAAAGATCTCGAAAAAGAAGAAGGGCAAGAACAAACGCCCGCTGAGCAGCCTGAGGAGACTACTCCTGCTGCAAAAAAAGAAGAAGAAACGGCCCCTGCCGCTGAAGAAGAAACAGGCGAAACAGAAGAAGCTACAGAAGATGAAGTTGTTCCTGTAGCCGAAGCTGATGATGATGAAGCGGAGGACGAGAGCGAAGAAGACGAAGACGAAGACGAGGAGGAAGAAGAAGATGAGGAAGAGCCCGTTATTGCAGAAACTGCACATGACGACTTCGACTGGTCTGCTGACCGCCGTTCCGGTCTTGCTTATACTGAGGCGGAGCGCAAAGAGCTGACGAGCCAGTATGAGGAAACGCTGACCTCCGTACTGGAAAACGAAATCGTTAAAGGTAAGATAACCGCTATCAGCGATGGTGATGTGGTACTGGACATCGGCTTCAAGTCGGATGGTCTCGTTCCTACCTCTGAGTTCCGCGATACGCCAGATCTCGCCCCTGGCGACCAAATCGACGTGTACGTAGAACAGCAGGAGGACGCCCGCGGACAGCTGGTCCTTTCCCGCCGCAAAGCAAAACTGCTGCGCGCCTGGGAAAATATCGTCGATTCCTACGAGAATGGTACTGTCATCAAAGGCACTGTTATCAGCAAAACTAAAGGTGGTCTCATTGTAGACTGCAGTGGGCTGGAAACCTTCCTTCCTGGTTCTCAAATTGACATCAAGCCAATCATCGATTACGATTCATACGTTGGCAAGACCATGGAATTCAAAGTGGTCAAGATCAACGAGCAGATCAAAAATGCTGTGGTTTCTCACAAAGCACTCATCGAGAGCGATCTCGCAGAGCAGCGTGAAGCGATCATTGCCAGCCTCGAAAAAGGTCAGGTACTCGAAGGCCTCGTGAAGAACATCACAGACTTCGGTGCGTTCCTCGACCTGGGTGGCGTAGACGGTCTGCTGTACATCACTGATATTTCCTGGGGCCGTATCAGCCACCCAAGTGAGGTGCTGTCGCTCAACCAGAAAATCAACGTGGTGGTGCTCGACTTTGATGAGAACAAGAAACGGATTTCTCTGGGTCTGAAGCAGTTGCAGCCGCATCCGTGGGAGGTCCTTGACGAAAAAGTTACAGAAGGCTCAACAGTCAAAGGCAAAATCGTCAATATCGAAGACTACGGTGCATTCCTTGAGATTCAGCCCGGTGTAGAAGGACTGATCCACGTATCTGAGGTGAGCTGGAGCAATCAGCCAATCAACGCACGGGAGTACTTCAAGCTCAATCAGGAGTACGATGCAAAGATTGTAACCATTGACCGGGATGACCGCAAGATGTCTCTTTCTATCAAGCAATTGTCTAAGGATCCATGGAGCGAGATTGAAAATAACTTCCCCGAAGGCAGCCGCCACACTGGTGAAGTGAAAAATCTCACCCCTTATGGCGTATTCGTTGAGCTTGAAGAAGGCATCGGTGGTATGATCCATATTTCTGATCTGTCCTGGACCAAGCGATTCTCTCACCCATCTGAGTTTACGAAAGTGGGCGAGAACATCGACATCATGATCCTCGAAATCGATAAGGACAACCGTAAACTCTCACTCGGCCACAAACAGCTGGAAGAGAACCCATGGGATACTTTCGAAAATGTATTCCCGGTAGGCTCTTACCACGAGGGAACGATTGTTCGCCGCGACGACCGGGGCGCTATTGTTCAGATGCCATACGGCCTGGAAGCTTTCGCGCCGATCAAGCACATCCGTAAAGAAGACGGTCAGCTTGCAGAGGTAGACGAAACCCTGACGGTAAAAGTGATCGAGTTCAACCGTGATGACAAGCGTATCCTCGTTTCTCACATGCGCTACCTTGATGACATCCGCCGCGAAGCGAAGGATGAGGTGCGCAAAGAAAAGCAGGAAGAGCGCAAGCAGACCCGACAGGCGGTCAAGAAGCAGCAGTCTACTGTTGAGAAATCCACACTGGGTGACCTCGACGTGTTCAGCCAGCTGAAAGATCAGCTTGAGGACAACGGTACTGACAATAATAGCGACGATGACAAGTAGGTAAAGCGCGTCATTTAACGCTGAAGCAGATAAAGACCTGCAACCCTTTGGGTTGTGGGTCTTTTTTTTATCCCTAAAAAATATTATTTTGAAAATGCTATTAAGAGCAGCGTATTAAATCACTTAACAATACATCTCAGAAGCCTTATGGAAATGAGCGCTCTAAAAACGGTTGCCGCGATTTGTTTTTTCAGCTTTTTCCAGCTCTCGGCACAAACCCCAATCATTAACCTGGAAGATAAGTATCCATATGGTACATTATTGAACAAGGATAACTTAGAGGAATATGGTCTTGATATCAAGACCTTACTCCAAGCGCAAAAACAAGAAGCAGCAGTTGAACATGTTAACCGCTTTTTTTTACCTCAATTGACGTCATTAGAAAAGTTATATCCAAAGCAGCTCCTGATTCCCTTGGTATGGGGCAATTTTTTATTCTCCAGCTCTCGGGAAAATAGCTCCAAAGCCAAATTACTAGGAGAATTATACCTATCAATTATCCGGTCTCATCCGGATTGGATAAACCTTGAGGATCAGTTTACAGTAATGTGGAGAACCGCTATAGCATATCGGGAACTTAACGAAATAGAAAAATCTGAAAACCTATTTGATAACTGCTTTTACTTACTTGATAATGAAAGCTTACCAGATGAAGATGGGCTCCGTGGGGATTTATATTCATCTTTAGCTACTCTCAAGTTGAATAAACGACAAATACTGGACACCAAGCCCATACTAGACAGTGCAAAAATTTACTGTTCCTCATATAGAAAATCGTGCTACTCTATTTATATTCTAAATCTAGCAGATTACTATGAAAGCGTGAATGAAAGAGATAAAGCTGAGAATATTCTTTTGAAATTCATCAATGAAATAGAGAACCATCCAAACCGTTTTACTCCAGCGACTCACTTTTCAGCATTGAGAGACTTAGCGAATGTTTATTATTACTTGGGGCAATATCAAAAAACTATCGAATATTACCAGGATGCACTTGAAATACCCAATATAAAAGCATCAAATAGAGTAAATTCTTATATAACCCTAGGCGCCACTTACTCGTGGTCAAAAAATTATCATAACGCTGAAAATTACTTGAAGAAAGCACTCGAGTTTCAGAAATACGCTCCGAATTCACCTTTCCCATACGACCCCTTTGAGTCGAACCTACAGAGGTTATTGATAAATATCTACTTCCTAGCCCAAAACGAGCAATACCACTATGCCGATGGCGGCACCCTTGACAACCTTCGCGCCTCCTATGACTATCAGGAGCAGTATCTTGATCTGCTTGAATACATGAGCAAAAACCTCAGCCCGACCTCATCCCGGTACTTTATCGACCGGTTTTACTACATGTATGAAGAGGCTATTTATGTGCGCTACAAATTGTATGAAGAGACCCAGGACGCTGAATACCTTGAGGATGCCTTCAGGGTAGCCGGGCGCGGCAAAGCTATACATGTGCGGGAGGCAGCTCAGAACGCTGCCACCGAACAAATCTTCCCGGCGCGCCTTTTGCAACGTCGGTATGATTTGCGGAAGCGCTATGTCTCCCTGGAGAACCGGCTTTATGAACAACAGGAGGCCGGAAATGCTTCCTCCGCCCTTGCAGACTCCTCCCTACAGGCCAAAAACGAATACCTGAGGTTTTTGGATAGCCTGGAGCAGGCCTTTCCAACCATGCAGCAAATGTGGGACATACCAGAACCACCTGAGCCTAAACTTGTGCAAAAGCAGCTCAGGGAGGACAACCGGGCGATGGTACTGTACTTCATTGGCTACCAGTATGTCTTTTTGTTTTTACTGGACGGAGAGGATATCGTGCTCTACAACACGAAAATCCCCGAGGGGCTTTCCGGGCAGGTTAGCAAGATGCGGGATGCCTTGTACGAATGGGCTCTGCACCCTTCTGATGATTTGGTGGAGCAATATACAAGCAGCGCGCACTGGCTGTATAAAAAGCTGTTGCAGCCTGTAGACAGCCTGCTTCCGCAACGGTTATTGATTGTTCCGGACAATTGTGTGGCTTATATCCCATTTGATGTCCTACTGCGGGAGAAGCCTGTACCGGAAACCCCTTTTCAGGATTACCCCTACCTTATCCAGGACCATCAGATCAGTTATGCGTACTCTCCGTATGACTTTACCAAAAAGCCGCAGGGCAAACGGCACAAACGGGCAGCCGTTCTGGGGTTTGCGCCTTCCTTCAGGGACAGCCCGGCTATCCCTGAAACCGTGGCGAACCGGAGAGGCGAATTTGGCCCTTTACTGGCCAACCAAGATGAAGTCCGCCAAATATCCGATTTTTTTTTAGTCCGAAAATTTGAAGGAGAAGCTGCGACCAGAGAGGCTTTTCTGGAGAATGCAAGCTATTATAAGGCCCTTCATTTAGCTACGCACGCCAAAGCCAATGACAAAAAGGGCGATTACTCTTACCTCTGTTTCACAGAAGTATCTGATGATACCACTACGAGCAACCGCCTGTATGCCAGTGAGCTCTACCTTATGAACCTTTCCGCTGACATGGTCGTCCTGAGTGCCTGTGAGACCGGGCTGGGAGAGCTATCAAAGGGCGAAGGAGTGATTAGCCTTTCTCAGGCTTTCTCAAAGGCCGGTGCAAGGAGCCTCATCACCACCCTTTGGCGCGTGAGCGATCAGGCCTCCGCTACCCTGATGAATAGTTTCTACAAACATCTACACTCCGGGAAAACCAAGGATGCAGCCCTGCGCAACGCTAAACTGGATTACCTGCATGAGGCAACAGGCAGAGGGGCCCACCCTTTTTTCTGGGCTGGCTATGTCGCTCAGGGAGATATGGCACCACTTCAGCTTTCTTCAGGATATTTTATATGGTGGATATGCCTGTTTCTATTGGTGCTATTCGTAATTTTGGGCGGTTTAATCAGATCGAAAAGACATAAAGCCCATGCAAAGAATTAATGTAGAAATCAAAGCCCGTTCCCAAAATCCGGCAGAGATACACGCGCTGCTCGCTGCTCAACAAGCAGAGTTTCTTGGTACCGACAAACAAAAGGATACCTATTTCAAAGTCGACAAAGGCCGCCTGAAACTTCGGCAGGGCAATATTGAAAATGCATTGATCCACTATTTTCGCGACAATCAGGCCGGCCCTAAACGGTCGGATATCTCTATGTACAAAACGGAAGGCGGAGTGGAACTAAAAGAAGTGTTGCAAAATGCGCTGCCTATACTCGCAGTAGTTACCAAACGCCGGTCTATTTACTTTATCGAAAATGTAAAATTCCACGTGGATGAGGTGGAAAACCTGGGCTCCTTTGTAGAGATTGAAGCAATTGACAGGGACGGCGACATCGGAGAGGAAAAACTCCGGGAGCAATGCCAGTATTACCTGGACCTCTTCAAAATAAAGTCTGAAGACCTCATTGAAGTATCCTACAGTGATATGATGATCGCACAGCAATAAGGCCCAAGTGGCACCTGTGTGTGATGCGTAATAAGAAAGGCGCCTTCCGCAAATCTGCGGAAGGCGCCTTTTTGTATGTCTAAATCAAATCCGGATTTAATCCAGTGTCTGCTTAATTTCTACGATCTCATAAGCTTCAATAATATCGCCTACTTTGATGTCATTGTAGTTCCTGACCGACAGACCACACTCCATGCCAGACTTCACCTCCCGAACGTCATCCTTATAACGCTTGAGGGAAGAAAGCTCAGCCGTTTGACCCTCTTTCACCGGATAGGTCACAATGCCATCACGGATAATCCGGATTAGCGAGTTGCGGTTGATTTTGCCTTCCTGTACGAAACAGCCGGCAACGGTGCCCACTTTACTGATTTTGAAGGTTTCGCGAACCTCAACCTGAGCAGTAATCTTCTCCTCTTTGGTTGGTTCAAGCATGCCTTCGATAGCAGCACGGACTTCCTCGATTGCTTCGTAGATAATGGAGTAGGTATTGATTTCCACACCTTCCCGTTCCGCCAGCTTCCGGGCTCCCATAGAAGGACGAACCTGGAAACCGATAATAATGGCATCAGAAGCAGAAGCCAGCAGTACATCAGATTCAATGATCTGACCTACAGCTTTGTGGATCACATTCACCTGAATGGACTCGATAGACTGTTTGATTAGGGAATCTGATAATGCCTCTACAGAGCCATCCACATCACCCTTAACAATCAGGTTCAGTTCTTTAAAGTTGCCCAGTGCAAGTCGGCGCCCGATTTCATCAAGGCTGATACGCTTCGTAGCACGGTTGGCTTGTTCTCTCGAAATCTGAGCCCGCTTGGTGGCCAGTGTTCGTGCTTCCTGCTCATTTTCCATCACCCGGAAACGCTCACCAGCCTGTGGTGCTCCGCCCAGACCTAACACCAGGACAGGGCTGGAAGGCCCAGCTTCATCCACGCGCTTTCCGCGCTCATTGAACATCGCTTTCACCTTACCTGAGTGCTCACCAGCAACCATTGGGTCTCCAATCTTGAGCGTACCTGTCTGTACCAGTATTTTGGTGACATAGCCCCGCCCTTTGTCAAGAGAAGCTTCAATAACCGCACCCACCGCTTCACGGTCAGGATTAGCCTGAAGCTCGAGCAGTTCTGCTTCGAGCAGGATTTTCTCCAGCAATTCGTCAATACCCTGCCCGGTCTTCGCTGAGATATCCTGAGACTGATATTTACCGCCCCATTCTTCCACCAGGAAGTCCATGGAAGCCAGCTCTTGCTTGATCCGTTCGGGCTGTGCCCCCGGCTTATCCACCTTATTAATGGCGAATACCATTGGAACACCTGCCGCCTGTGCGTGGCTGATAGCCTCTTTGGTTTGAGGCATAATATTGTCATCTGCAGCGATAATAATCACCGCGATATCCGTTACTTTGGCACCACGGGCACGCATGGCCGTAAAGGCTTCGTGACCAGGTGTATCCAGGAAGGTAATCTTTTTAGTGATATCATCTTCTTCACCGAGGACTACTTCGTAGGCACCGATGTGCTGCGTGATACCTCCGGCCTCATCATCAGCCACTTTCTCCTGTCGGATATAGTCAAGCAGAGATGTCTTACCGTGGTCAACGTGCCCCATAACGGTTACGATTGGTGCGCGAGGCTCCAAATCTTCCGGGTCATCGATGATCTCTTCTTCTTCTTCATCTTCTTCCCCGGCATTGATGAACTTCACTTCGTGGCCAAACTCTTCGGTGACCAACTCGATAATTTCCGCATCAAGGCGCTGATTGATGGAGACGATCACGCCAAGGTTCATACAAGTAGTGATGACATCCGTGACGGCAACATCCATCATATTGGCGAGTTCCTGAACGGAGATAAACTCTGTGACTTCCAGGAACTTGCTCTCCATTTCCTGCTCGCGCTCTTCCTGACGCTCTCTTAGGCGTTCACGGTTATCACGGCGCAGCTTTTGGCGTTTACGCTTAGTGCCACCCCCGGAAATCCGGGCCATGGTAGCCTTGATTTTATCCTCAATTTCTTTTTGGGAGACCTCCTTAACTTCATCATCCTTCTTACGGCCCCGCTTGGCGGTACTGCGGCTTCTGCCCTTAGCCGTTCCGGACTTTCCTGAACCACTATCAGAAGGAGCAGCGACTTTTTTGCGCTTTCGCCTGCGTTTTTTGCGCGGCTCATCATTTGAAGCTCCGGTGGTCCCTTCTTTCTTTGGTTCCTCTTTCTTCTTTTTCTTCCGGCTGGACCGATCGACTTTATCTACATCGATTTTACCCAGAATTTTGAGGCCTCGAAGTTCTGGAGCTTCTGCTTTGACCACGCCCGTAGGCTGTGAAGCTGCCGCATCGCCAGTTTCAGTTGCTTTATCAGAAGCCCCTGCCTCCTTGCCGCCGGTTGGAGCCTCCGCTGCGGTTGGCTTGGACTTTTCGTCTGAGCTTGCTGCCTGTTCCTGTTCCGGTGCCTGTTCTGGTGCGTCGTCTGCCTTATCAGGTGTAGATGGCACGTCCCCTTTTGCTGCCGGAGTAGCCTCAGGCTTGGGAGCCTCTGTTTTAGACTCCTCTTTTTCAGGAGCTTTAACTTCTTCTTTAGGTTCCGGAGCGTCTTTCTTTGCAGCTGGTTTTTCTTCTGCAGGCTCCGGTTTGGCAGGCGGTGCCTCCGTTTTGGGCGTTACAGGTTCTTCCTTTTCTGCTTTTTCAGATTCCGCTTTGGGCGGCGTTTCTGTTTTTTGTTCCTTTGGCTGCTCCGCAGGCTGTTTGCGGCCCTTATTGGAAGCGTCAAGGTCAATTTTGCCTAATACCTTCAACCCTGTTCTCCTTTCAGCAGGCTGTTCTGTTTTTTCCTCTTCTGGCTTCGCTTTGACTTCAGGCGATGGAGCAGCTTTTTCAGGAGCAGCAGGTTTTGGAGCAGCAGGTTTTTCTGTAGCGGGAGTCGTCTTCTCAGTGGGAGGCGGCACTTTCGCAGCCGGTTTTTTAACCTCTTCCCTGGGTTTGGAAGCAGACCTTTCCGGCATTTTGTGTTCCCCTTTTTCAGGTTCTTCTGCGGAGGGGCGATTGCCAATCACTAACTGATCAGCTTTTTCCTTGATAGCGATAGACTTTTGGAATTCCTTGAGGAGCTCAGTATACATTTCGTCCGAGATCTTAGCGGTAGGCTTGTTCTCGATCTCGAACCCATTGTTAGTAAGGTGCTCTACGATGGTAGAGGTCCCAACATTTAATTCTTTAGCTATCTTAACTAAACGTTTCGCCATTATAAAGTTTTAGTACTTTTTGCAACGTCTGCAGATAGGCAAGAGCTTCTCTTTTCCTTTACATATCTTACTATCTTTTTTGGATGAATAAAATAGAAAGTAACATACCAAAAGCTTTCAACCTACGCTACAATAATCAGGCTTAGTAAGAGGGCTTTCTCAATTAGAAGAGCCTGATCTGACCGCAAAGATAAGAGGATTAACCTCTAATCTGTAAAAATCTACACGGTAAAACAGCAAAAAGCCTTCAGGCTGAAGGCTTTTATGCCGCTTTTCACAAAACCCGAACGCCAAAAGCGGCGCACGAGTTCCCAAATTCCTTAATTAATCTTCAAATTCTGCTGCAAGAATGCCCAGTACTTCTGCCACGGTCTCTTCTTCAAGGTCAGTACGGCGCAGCAACTCATCTTTGCTAAGCTCCAATACTGAACGGGCGGTATCACAGCCAATGGCTTTCAGGGACTCAATTACCCAGCCATCGATCTCGTCAGTAAATTCTTCCAAATCGACATCGTCGATCTCAATTTCTTCAACCTGATTGCGATAAACATCAATCTCGTAGCCCACCAGGCGGCTGGCCAGTTTAATATTTGTACCGCCCTTACCAATCGCCAGAGAGACCTGATCGGGCTCCAAAAAGACCTCCGCCCGCTTGGTTTCCTGGTTCAGGTCAATTCTCGTGATCTTAGCCGGCGTCAGTGCACGCTGAATGAACAGCGTCTCGTTATTGGTGAAGTTGACGATGTCGATGTTTTCATTGCGCAGTTCGCGTACAATGCCGTGAATACGGGAACCTTTCATACCTACGCAGGCGCCCACCGGATCAATACGGTCATCGTAAGACTCCACCGCTACCTTCGCACGGTCGCCAGGGATACGCTCAATACGGCGGATGGTAATCAGGCCGTCCTCTATTTCAGGTACTTCCTGCTCCAGGAGTTTCTCAAGGAACAGCGCATCCGTGCGGGACATAATCACAGCCGGGTTGTTGTTGCGCATTTCCACCGCTTTGATGACGCCGCGCACCATATCCCCCTTGCGGAAAAAGTCACCGCGGATGGTCTCGGTGCGGGGAAGCACCAGCTCATTGCCGGTAGCATCATCTAAAACCAGGAACTCCCGCTTCAGAATCTGATGCACCTCACCAACCACAACTTCGCCAATACGCTCACTATAGCTGCGGTAGATTTCGTCTTTCTCCAGCTCCATAATGCGGGAAATCAGCGTCTGACGGGCAGCCATAATTGCCCGGCGGCCAAAGTCCTCCAGGTGCAATTGTTCATAACACTCTTCTCCAATCTCGTAGTCCTCATCAATAGAAAGGGCTTCAGAGATAGAAATCTGACTACGGTCATCCGTCACCTCGCCATCAGGAACAATCTCACGTACACGCCAAAGCTCCAGGTCACCCTTGGTGGTGTTCACGATGACGTCGAAGTTCTCATCTGTACCAAATTTCTTACGGATGAGTGTCCGGAAAACGTCTTCCAGTACACGGACCATTGTAGGGCGATCTATATTCTTCCCGGTTTTAAAGTCCGAGAAGGTTTCCACCAGATTCATCATGGTTCAATGCTATTTGAAGGCAGCCTGCCTGACCACCTGCTCTAATTTTTAAAATGTAATTTTCACTTTCGTATGCTCGATACTGCTAAAAGAGATTTCAGTCTCCACCACCTCCGTCTTTTTGCGCTTACCTTCCTGTACCCGTACTTTCTCTTCCAGCACGATATGGTCTTCTTCCACTTCCAGGAGCGTACCCGTGCGCTTATCGCCATCGTTGAGTTTGACTTCGACTTTGCGGCCTATGTTGCGCGGATACTGCCGCTGCATTATCAGCGGGCGGGAGATACCGGGCGAAGACACCTCGAGCACATACTTTTCGCCCAGCCATTGCTCTTCATCCAGGTATTGCTCCAGATAACGGCTGATTTTATGGCACTTTTCGAAGGTGATCCCAAAATCACTGTCCAGGAACACATCAAGCTTATTGTGCGCATGCAGTTTCAGGTCAACCAGAAAGCAATCGGCAAAAGCATCTTCACGGAATTTCTCTTCCAGCAGGGCGGCAATTTTATCTTCTACCACAGGATCTCAGCGTTTTTTTAGCTCTCTTTTAAGCAACTGCAACAAAAAGAGGGAACGTTTTGGCGTTCCCTCTTCCGAGTTTTGCTGTCTTGTTTCGCAAATATACAGCCTTATTCACTGAAAAGCAACACACTGCGGCATATTTGATGGCAATACGAACGTTTTTTTGTGCCATCCTTGGTCTTTCAGTTATTTTTGAACGGATTGTGGCCCCGGCCAAACCAGCCTGTACTATATTTGTTGGATCAATAATTATTGACGCAAGGAAAAAGACCACTATGAAAGTCGACGAACTGCTGCACCGGGCACTCCACCTTGAGCACCTCTCCACCGAGGAAGGGGTATTTCTTTTTGAAAATGCCTCCACTGCTGAGCTTATGCATGTAGCCCACAAACTGCGCAAGCAGCATGTGCCGCACAATAAAGTGACCTGGATTATTGACCGCAACTCAAACACCACCAACGTTTGTATCGCCAATTGCAAATTCTGCAATTTCTACCGGCGCCCCGGGCACGAAGAGTCCTACACGACAAGCATTGAGGAGTACCAAAAAAAGATAGACGAGCTCTATGCCTACGGCGGCCGTCAGTTGCTGCTGCAGGGCGGGCACCACCCTGACCTTGGGCTGGCCTTCTACGTCGACTTGTTCCGGCAGCTCAAAGCGTTGTACCCTGACCTCAAGCTCCATGCCCTCGGGCCGCCCGAAATTGCCCACATTACCAAACTGGAAGGCAGTACGCATACCGAAGTGCTGCAAGCGCTAAAAGACGCAGGGATGGACTCCCTGCCGGGTGCTGGTGCTGAAATACTGGCCGACCGGGTACGCCGCCTCATCTCCAAAGGCAAATGTGGTGGGCAGGAATGGCTCGATATTATGCATGCGGCCCACAACGTCGGGCTGACCACCTCTGCCACGATGATGTTCGGCCATATCGAAACCAACTGGGAACGTATGGACCACCTGGTGCGCATCCGCGAAGTGCAGTCCATGAAACCAGAAGGTGCCAAGGGCTTTATCGCCTTCATTCCCTGGCCCTTTCAGGATGAGGATACCATTCTCAAGCGGCTCAAGCGGGCTCGCAACACCTGCACAGGCGACGAGTATGTGCGCATGATCGCCATGAGCCGGATTATGCTGCCTAACATCACGAACATTCAGGCTTCCTGGCTGACGGTAGGCAAGCAGGTGGCACAGCTCTGCCTCCACGCTGGGGCCAACGACTTTGGCTCCATCATGATTGAGGAAAATGTGGTCTCCGCTGCCGGCGCCCGCTTCCGCTTTACGGCTGATGGCATACAGGAATCTATTCGCGAAGCCGGGTACATCCCGCAACTGCGCAATCAGGAATACGAGCACATCGAACTACCGGAAAATATCGTACAACAGGAGCTTGACCGCGAGAAAATGATCGTCGATTAACTGGCTCCAATCTCAGTCACCAATACTTTTATGTCAACACCACTTTTCGATCAAATACAGGAAGCAGTTTCTTTCATCAAGGGGAAAACTGCAACACAACCCAAAGTAGGCATCATTCTGGGCACTGGCCTCAGCAATCTGGTCGACCACATCGAGACCGAAGCAGAGATTGCCTATGCTGATATCCCTCACTTTCCCGTCTCGACGGTACAAAGCCACAAAGGCAAACTGGTCTTCGGGCACCTGAAGGGCATGCCGGTGATGGCTATGGCGGGACGTTTCCACTACTATGAGGGCTATACCGCCAAACAGATTACTTTCCCGGTGCGGGTCATGGCAGCGATGGGCGTTCAGCGCCTGGTCATTTCCAATGCCGCAGGTAGTGTCAACGCCAGTATTGAAGCGGGTGATATTGTCTTCATCCGCGACCACATCAACCTACACCCCGAGAACCCACTACGGGGCGAAAACGACGAGCGCCTGGGCCCACGCTTCCCTGATATGCTCAACGCCTACGACCGCAGTCTGAATGCCAAAGGGCTTGCTGTGGCCAAAAACCTGGGCATCCGCGCTCACGAAGGCGTTTATCTCAGCCTGCAGGGCCCCAACCTGGAGACCCCGGCGGAGTATAAATTTGCTCACGTGGTGGGCGCAGATATGGTAGGTATGTCTACCGTACCTGAAGTGCTGGTGGCCCGGCATGCCAACCTCCCCGTCCTGGTCCTCTCCGTAGCGACCAACAAATGCTACCCAATCGAGGAGCTCACGGAAACTACCGTTGAAGAGGTCATTGCAGTGGCTCAGGGCGCGGAGCCCAAAATGCGGGAGATATTGTCGGGTTTGATGCCGGATTTGTTATCGGAGGGGTAGGCCACTTTTATGACTATCACAATCCCTGACCTGATCGCTATATTCCTGTCCGGGTTTGGCATACTGCTTTGTCTTGTGGTGGGGGTTCAGCTGTTGTTGCGACAAGCGGGAATTCGGCAATCTAATTTGCTGCTGGGCGTACTGCTGATCCTCTACGCACTAACGCTCAGTAACAGCCTCTTTGCCATGGCGGGCATCTATGCGCAGTATCAATTCCTGTATTTCATCCCCATCAACTTCAGCCTGAGCCTGGGGCCGCTCTTTTACTTTTTCGTGCGGTCGAGGGTACAGCCTTCCTTTAGGCTGCAGCGCCGGCACCTGCCCCACTTTATCCTCCCGCTGCTACAATTCCTTTTTTATTTGTCGATTGGATTTAGAAGCGCGGCATATAAAAGCTGGATCTGGCGGGAAGTAATCGCCCCCTACGGACAGTTTATTGAGGAAGGGCTGCTCATAGTAATTGCACTTGGGTACCTGGGGGCAGCTTACCGAATGCTGCACGGTATCCCGGAATTGTTCTGGAAAGGCCCTGTATACCGCTGGCTACGGCGGTTTACTATCTCTCTGGCGTTTCTGTTTTTGATTAGTTCAGGTTACGAAATCCTGGACTGGGTGCTGTATGGCTTTTTCGAGTACAACCTGTTCAATATGGAATGGGTGGCTTTCCCGCTGAAGTTGTCCTATGCTGGCATCAGCCTGTTGATCGGGTACCACGCCTATTTGTACCAACATCAGAGCCTGATTCTACCGGAAGCCCAAACCAAACCACCCGCTGAAGAGCCGGAACTTTCGGCCAGAATTGATGCATTACTTGAGGAGCACAAGCCTTATCTCGACCCTGAACTCAGCCTGGAAGCCTTTGCTAAGCTTTTAGGCGTGCACCGCAACACCGTATCCAAAGTACTCAGCAGCCAGGGCGAATCCTTCCGGGGGCTGGTCAATCGGTACCGGGTGGAAGAATTTATCCGGCTCGTACAGGAAGGGCAACACGAACACCTGACACTCCTCGCTATTGCCTTCGAATCGGGCTTCAACTCCAAGGCTTCTTTCAACCGCGCCTTCAAAAGCCATACCGGCAGCCCACCCACCGCGTTTTTTCAGAACTGAAAATGTTTTCCTGGCTTGAATAGGTCCGGTAATCCGTCTCATTATGCATTTCGAGGCGCTATAAACCCTTTGAAACGGCACTTTTGCAGCATTACGGACCAAAACCTAATGCACCATGACTAAGCTATCTTATTTCCGAAATCTCGCAATACTGCTTGCTATCACGCTCAGCAGTTGCGCCTCCCATTCTACCATTGGCATTCCCGCCGGAGAAGAATTTGTGCTGGGAGAAGGGGAGAAAAGCAGCTTTCGCGCTGAACTTAAAAACCTGAGCAGCACAACTCTAAATGTCAGGACTATAGATAAAATAACCGGCGAACAAACTCAGGGCTTTGGCCTGGCGGGCAGAGGGCAAACCCAACTTTGGGCAGGCAGGCGGGAAACGGTCCTGCTTTCCAATCCCACTACGAGAGCTGTGAAAGTAAGGGCTAAGCTAAGCAAGTCTGTGGAAGGAATGCGTTATCAGCAAATGCCGGAAACCACACTGTCCAATGATAGCCCAACCAAGACTTCATTGGTATCCGGAAAGCTCCTTCAGAAAGACAGCCTACTCGCCGATATTGACCTGCTTGAGCGGGCGCTCACCGAGATACACCCCGGTATCTACCGGTACAATAGCCAGGAAAGCATCAACCGGGAATTTGACTGCCTCAGGGCCCAGGTTTATGAAGGCATGACCGAAGCTGAATTCATGAAAATACTAGCACAGTCCATCAAAAAAATCCGGTGCGGGCATACCTACCTAAATCCCTGGAATATGAACGCAGACCTGCGGGACCGCCTGTTCGGAGGCCGAATTTATTTTCCGCTTGGTTTCAGCATCCTCAATGGGCAATTTATCGTAACTCATAACGCTTCGGAGGCCACGGGGATAAGAGCGGGAGCAGCGATTGCTTCCATCAATGGTGTTTCAGCGGCTACTATTCTGGACAGCTTATCCACCATTGCTAAAGTGGATGGGAATAACAACAGCCCGATTCCAAATTACTTGTCGGTCAGCAATTTTGATGCCCGGCACTGGAATGCCTTTGACCTGTACTTCCCACTATTCTTCCCGATGGAGGACACTGCTTTCAAGGTTACCTATCAGAATTTGGGAGAACAGTCCACGCAATCGGTTACCCTGAAGGCTTTGAAGAAGGAAGAGCGAGAGGCCATCATGAACAAGCGCTACCTAGATTCAAGGCCTGAAGGCAGCAGTTGGTCCCTCAATCTCAGCAATCCAGACCTCGCGGTCATGCGCCTGGGGACTTTTGCCATATGGAAGTGGGAAGATTTTGACCATACGGAGTGGTTTCAGGAAGCTTTTGATACCATCCAACAGCTCGGCATTCCCAACCTGGCCATTGACATCAGAGGCAACGGGGGCGGGCTCAGCGAACCCAGAGATGAACTCATCAGCTATCTCATCAGGGACAAACTGGATTGCAGTGGCGCCAGCAAATCACTGATCCGGACCACGAAAGTTGACGCGGCGTTTATACCGCATGCTAAATCCTGGAACCAAATCATCTTCAAGGGGCTGCCGCCACAGTTCTACACCCGTTATGACGATACCTTTTTCGAGCTTAAAGAGGAGGCAGGCTGCCAGGACATCATACCAAAAGACAACCGCTTTGAGGGCCGGGCTTTCATCCTGGGTGGCCCCGGCAATGTATCGGCTACGTTCACTTTATTGCAAAAGGCCAGGCATTACGGTTTTGCCACTTTTGTCGGTCAGGAGTCCGGCGGCAATCAGCAGGGCATTAATGGTGGGGAATACCTCTTTTTTTACCTGCCGCACAGTCAGATGGAAGTGGATATCCCACTCAAATACTTCGCGCCTCCTGGTGAACGACCGGATGCAGGTGTTGCGCCGGAGGTAGAAATTACGCTTACGCAGGAAGATATTGCTCAAGGGCAGGACCCCTGCATGGATTACATTCTTGAGGCTATTAAGTAAGAACTGGGGCATCCACACCATATCTGAACAGGTTAGCCAGACAGGGGGTTGGAGAAGACTTCAGTCCTCTGTTTTTCTGGTGTCGGCTTATCCTAAAAATAAGACATAGCAACTACGCAGAGTAAAACCTCGGCGCCTCAGGTTTGTTATACTTCTGTACACTAGCCACCAAACTAGTCTCGCAGAATTTTTGTAATTTTGCGCCGCTTTTAACCAATAAAACCACGTATGCAAACCACTGCGCCCTACCACCCGCAACATAAAGTTCGGATCGTGACCGCCGCTTCCCTGTTCGACGGACACGACGCCGCCATCAACATCATGCGCCGAATCATGCAAAGCTCAGGCGCTGAAATCATCCACCTCGGCCACAACCGCTCCGTACAGGAAATTGTAGATACCGCCATCATGGAAGATGCGCAGGGCATCGCCATTACCTCCTATCAGGGTGGGCACACCGAATTCTTTAAGTACATGCATGACTTGCTCAAAGAGCGGGGCGCCGGCCACATCAAGCTCTTCGGCGGTGGGGGCGGTACCATTCTGCCGGAAGAAATTGAGGAGCTGCACGACTATGGCATCACCCGTATTTACTCCCCGGATGATGGGCGGGCCCTGGGCCTGCAGGGCATGATCAATGATGTGCTGGAAAAATGCGATTACCCCGTGGGCACCAATCTCAACGGCGAGCTGAAGCAATTTCAGGAAAAAAACCCGCGTGCATTGGCCCGCATGATCTCCGCTGCCGAAAACTTCCCGGAAGAAAACCGCGGCTGGCTGGAACAACTGCGCAAAGATATCGAAGGCAAAACCATCCCGGTGCTGGGCATTACAGGCACCGGCGGGGCAGGCAAATCCAGTCTGGTGGATGAACTGGTGCGCCGCTTTCTGATGGACTTCGACGATAAAACTATCGCCATCATTTCCGTGGACCCGTCCAAGCGAAAGACGGGCGGCGCACTGCTGGGCGACCGCATCCGCATGAATGCCGTCACGGGCAACCTGGCGCAAAACCGCGTCTACATGCGCTCCCTGGCCACCCGGCAGTCCAACCTGGCACTGTCTAAGCACGTACAGGACGCCATCGACATCCTCAAAGCCGCACAGTACGACCTCATCATCCTGGAAACCTCCGGCATCGGGCAGTCTGATACGGAAATCATCGACCACTCCGATATGTCGCTCTATGTGATGACGCCGGAGTACGGGGCCGCCACACAGCTGGAGAAAATCGACATGCTCGACTTCGCTGATGTGATTGCCATCAATAAATTTGACAAGCGGGGCGCACAGGATGCCCTCCGGGATGTGAAGAAGCAGTATCAGCGCAACAACATGCTCTTCGACAAATCGCTGGACGAGATGCCGGTCATTGGCACTATAGCCTCTCAGTTTAACGACCCGGGCATGAACAAGCTCTACCGCACCCTGATGGACGTGCTCGCGGAGCGCACCGGGGCCGACCTGAAGTCCGACTTTATGGCCAGCGATGAGGTGAGCGAAAAGATATTCATCATTCCGCCCAAACGGGTACGTTACCTTTCGGAAATCTCCGACTCCAACCGCAATTACGATGACTGGGTGGACCGGCAGGAACAAGTGGCACGCAAGCTCTTCGCCCTTAACGAATCCATCAAAGCGATTGAGGCGGAGGACAACCTGCCCAACAAAACCGAAACCCTGGCGAGCCTGAAAAAGGCCTACGAGGAAGTGGAGCTGGGGCTGGATGGCTACTGCAAGCGCATCATCGAGACCTGGGAAGACAAAAAGGCACAGTACAAAGCCGACGAATTCATCTATCAGGTGCGGGGCAGGGAAATCCGCGTGCCGACTTTTACGACCTCCCTGTCGCACTCCCGCATTCCCCGCGTAGTGCTGCCCCGCTTCAAGGACTGGGGGGAGATCCTGCGGTGGTCTCTGCAGGAAAACGTACCGGGAGAATTCCCCTACACCGCCGGCGTTTTCCCCTTCAAGCGCAAGGGGGAAGACCCCACGCGCATGTTTGCCGGAGAAGGCGGCCCGGAGCGCACCAATAAGCGTTTCCACTACCTGTCTGAAGGCATGCCCGCCGCCCGTCTGTCCACGGCATTCGACTCCGTGACACTCTACGGAGAAGACCCGGATTACCGCCCGGACATCTACGGCAAGATTGGCAATTCCGGTGTGAGTGTCTGCTCCCTTGATGATGCCAAGCGGTTGTACTCCGGCTTTGATCTTTGCGACCCCAAGACGTCCGTCTCCATGACCATCAACGGGCCGGCAGCCACCATCTGCGCCTTCTTCATGAATGCAGCCATCGATCAGCAGTGCGAAAAGTACATCCGGGAGCATGGGCTGGAGGACAAGGTCGAGGCCAAGCTAAAGGAATTATACGACGATCGCGGGCTGCCCCGCCCGCAGTACCGCGCCGATATGCCCGAAACCAATGATCAGCTCGGGCTGCTCCTGCTGGGCGTCACCGGCGATCAGATTTTGGAAGAAGGCATCTACAACGAGCTCAAAGCCAAAGCGCTGTCCTCCGTTCGCGGCACAGTGCAGGCCGACATCCTCAAGGAGGATCAAGCGCAAAACACCTGCATTTTCTCCACTGAATTCAGCCTCAAGCTGATGGGCGATGTGCAGGAATACTTTATCTGGAATAAGGTGCGCAACTTCTACTCGGTTTCCATTTCCGGCTACCACATTGCGGAAGCAGGCGCGAACCCGATCACGCAGCTGGCCTTCACCCTGGCCAATGGTTTCACCTTCGTGGAGTATTATCTGAGCCGGGGAATGGATATCAACGACTTTGCGCCTAACCTGTCCTTCTTCTTCTCCAACGGTGTAGATCCAGAGTATGCCGTCATCGGCCGGGTCGCCCGCCGCATCTGGGCCAAAGCCATGAAGCAGAAGTACAACGCCAACGAGCGCTCGCAAAAGCTAAAGTACCACATTCAGACCTCCGGCCGCTCCCTCCACGCACAGGAGATCAGCTTCAATGACATCCGGACCACCCTGCAGGCCCTGTACGCCATTTACGACAACTGCAACAGCCTGCACACCAATGCCTACGACGAGGCCATTACCACGCCGACGGAGGAAAGCGTGCGCCGCGCCGTAGCCATTCAGATGATCATCAACCACGAGCTGGGGCTGGCCAAGAATGAAAATCCACTGCAAGGCGCCTTCATCATTGAAGAGCTGACCGAGTTGGTGGAAGAAGCCGTGCTTCTGGAGTTCGACCGCATCACCGAGCGGGGCGGCGTACTGGGCGCTATGGAGACCATGTATCAGCGCGGCAAGATTCAGGATGAAAGCCTCCACTACGAGATGCTCAAGCACACGGGCGAAATGCCGATTATTGGGGTGAATACCTTCCTGAACAAGGATGGGTCGCCTACGGTGCGCCCCGGGGAGGTCATCCGCGCCACCAAGGACGAAAAAGAGGATCAAATCAAAGGCTTGCGCGAACTGCACAAAGCCAATGCTAACCGGGGAGCGCAACACCTGAAGCAGCTACAGCAGGTCGCTATCCAAAACGGCAACCTCTTTGAAGCACTGATGGAAGCGACTAAGCACTGCTCGCTGGGGCAGATTACGCATGCCTTGTATGAGGTGGGCGGGCAGTACCGGCGGAATATGTAAGCTGGAATCGCAAAAATTTCCGATTTTACAGAAAAAAGAAATGGGCAATCGGTTTCTCATTTACTGCATAAAAGGCCTGGCAGCGATTGGGCTGCTGGGCATCTTTGCCTTATCCGTTGCGGTAATGCTGTACGGTATGGTAGAGACAGTACACGCGGCAGGCGGTATCCTGCAGAATCAGCACTCCGAAAAAGACATCATCGTAATTGTGGTGGGCATTGTTGATTTTTTTCTGCTCGGCATCACCGCCCTGCTTGTAGCAGTAGGCTTGTACGAGCTCTTCTTTAAACCGATCGCCGGCCTGCCCGACTGGATCAACATCAAAAACATGGATCAGCTCAAGGTCATGCTCATTACGGTGGCGATTTTAGTCATGAGTATTTCCTTCATGGGCAAAGTCGTCACCTGGAATGGGGAGGACGATATTATGGGTTATGGCGTTGCTTTGGGGCTGGTGATTATTGGGCTGAGCTACTTCCTGAGCATCAAGCAGAAGAAAGAAAGTTAGCACTTGTGCAAAAGCGCCTGAAGGCTCTGTATGGCTGGTGCAAATGGCACAAGTGCAATAGCAGACTACTTCGCCCTGTACTGATGAGAGGGATTGTGAAGAGGATAGTTTCTGATAAGCCGTCAATGATTAATGATTCGTTATGAAAGGAAAGGAGATAGACCTTAATGATGGGATACTAAAAGTATTCATAGAGCAGATTCGCCCAAAAAAAATAGAAGTTCGAAAGCAATTGGATATGGGCTATTCTTGGGACGGTAGCGTTGCTTTACTCTATGAAATTCGTCCGCAATGGGACAAACCCGAGAATATACTGCATCACGAATTTGCCAAAATACGCTATTACAAATCACGTGGCGAATGGAACTTGTACTGGATGCGTGCCAGCGGAAAATGGGAGGCATACGAACCTTATCCCGTTGCTACACATTTGCAGGAATTATTGGAGGTGATTAAAGAGGATAAATACCATTGTTTTTTTGGATAACCCAGATGAATGAATAGATACAATCCACATATTCACCACCGGCCAGCATAAACGCAGGTGGGGCGCTTAGCCCCACTTGCCGTTTTATGCCGTGTTATGTCCAGTTCATTCTTCTCTTCACCATGTATACCCCACTGTCAAGTCAAAACGCAATGGATTGTCCCATTCCCATGTTTGGTCCGTTCTAGGGTCTTTGACAATACGATTGAAGATAATCCTGTCAATCTTCTGAAAGTTGACCACCCTTGAATGCAGGCCTACTATCAATTTGCCGAGCCTGTAATTCACTCCAAGCCTCAATTGGATATCATCCAATTCAAACCTAGCTTCCGTATATGGAAATCCAGCATTACTTACTCTTGAATCTATGATGCTTCTTTGAATTAGCCAATTCAATTCAATCTCAGCTGAGACAGATAAGCGTTCACTCATTCTAAAAAAAGAATTGATATTTATCGGTGCCTTTACCTTATGGTATCTGTCTTGAAGTAATAGTATATCATCAGAACCTCCTTCAATAAAGTACTTATGATCAAAAGGTCTACGGAAGGAAGCAACTTCATAGTTTAGACCAAACCCGCCATAGACCCCTATAATACCTGAAGCCATTATCATTCTCTGTAATAGTAATTCAATTTGGTAAGTACCCCATTGCTTATCATACTGCTCTGCCAGTAATTGCTCTTTAAGAGCATAATCGAACAATCGCTTATCGTGTTTTTCTATGCCAAATTTGGTTCTTACTATCCAATCGCCAAAAATTATAGACTGTCCATGTAATAATTTTGAAACGAGTATTAACCCTGTAATCAACAATATCTTTTTCATAGCTTCACTATTTTTTCGTGATAAATCACTCCATCTGTATTCAATTGCAGAACGTAAAGTCCGGATGGCAAATCAGCCATATCTACTTTGAAGTTTTGGGAGTATTCTTCAAGCTCTCTTACCACTTTTCCATCCGTAGAAATCAGGCTGGCGGCTATTCTTGTGCCAGGTACATAGCCCGAACATGCTACCTCAATAATCTCATTGGCTGGGTTAGGAAAAACATCCGCTTTAAATTCCGCTGCACCTGACTTTGAGCTGGAATTTCTAAAGCCAAACCCACCACCACAATCTTTAACAAGAATTCGGTCACATACCTCCTTTGAGCCACAATCATTGGTCACCGTAACACAGACATAGCCATATCCTGTTGTTATGCCTGCATATCTTCCCTTGTTATCGTACCCATAACCTGAAATCGCTCCATAAAAATCCCATTCAATAGATGAATAATTACCCAGGCAATCCTCAAAAAGGTTTAAAAATGTCTCCCCTTGTTCGCCCACACATATTTCAGTTGGAAATGAGTGTAATTCAAAAGTGCACGGCCTTCCAACAAATAGATCGTACCCTACTTCGGCATCGTTACATCCCTCGGCTGATAGTGTATAAATAAGAGTTGCAGGCCCTGAAGAAGTATTATTTCCCCAAAGTGAAGCTGTGACTCCGTTTCCACTACTCGGTGACGCAAATAAATTCGCTGGTTCGACTCGCCAAGTGACTGTTTTGGCACAAGGCATATTGTTTATCAAGGTATAAGTTTCAGGATCAGTGCATAATACTTCTGGCCCTTCGATAAAAGGGTGCTGCATACAATCCATAGTATTTGGATTTGTAGAAGCTCCCAGCCAGTCTATTAGTCTTGAGTTCGGCGTTCCATTTCCTCCCCACGAAACATCAAACCGTCCGAAAAATGTACCTTTGTTAGGATCGCAAGGTTCAAGTCCATCTCCTCGGCTATCAATACCCATAATGCGTTGGTTAATACCGAATAATGAAGCCCCTGAGCTTCCACCTTCAGTAGTTCCAATATCCCAATCATCGACAAACCAATCAAATGCTTGAGTTGCGGGAGGTGTATTATCAATTGATATTTTTTTGACGTCGCCAGCAGGATGATGTATACATGTTACAACACCATGATTAGGTGTTGTTGTCCTGTCCCAACCAGAAAATGAAAGATTATCTTCTTGATTTAAGGCATCATTCAATTCTACCAATAAAAAATCAGTGTCTCCCCATCTAGCATCAATGGTAGCACCAAAATAAGTAACCCACTGTAATGGATTGGGTTCCTCTGATGGATCACATACAGGACTTTCGTAATTAAACCTAAAATTCCAGTCTATGGGATCGACTCCGCTAATGGTAAAACAATGATTAGCAGTTAAAATATATGGAGTCAAATCGCAACAATCATTATTGATCAATGACCCGCTACATGAACTTTCTCCGATAATTATTTTACATACTGAGCTAATTTGACAATCCCATTCGATCCCTTGTTCGCATGCTACATTTACATTACATGACGCAGAGGTTCCAAAGTCACTGTCATAAATTTCATCCATCAACGTGATAACACCATGGAAATATAAAGGGATGTCAACCGAAAAAGTAAAATTCATAGAAGCGAAGTTAGCGAAGTACAGGGGTTAATCCCCCCCTACCGCTTTACCTTCAACAACCCCGACAGCCCATTCTCATCCACCACACCTACCAGCTTGCCCTGATGGAAGACCGGGAGGATACCACGGCCCTTCCAGTATACTTTACCGTAGGCTTCATCCAGCGGGTCCGTGGGAAGGAGGGCATCGGGGAAAGGGCGGATGACGCTGCTGAGGGGGGTCGAGGAAGGGTCGAGTTTTTTGTCCTTGGCGAGTTTGACGAGCCGGCGCTCGCCTAGCGTGCCAGTCAGGTTGTGCCATTCATCGAATACGAGGAAGTGACGCTCGGTGCCATGCTGCATCAGGTCAAAGGCAGCAGAGAGCGGCTGATCCGTATACAGGGGGGTGTACTGCGGGCGCATGATATCGGCTACCGCGTGTTTGCTGAGGATACCATCGAAGCGTACCATTTTGTATTCATTGGCAGCCATTACAAACACGAAAATACCGATCACCGCCGTGATGATACTGAACTGCCATACCCCGAAGGCGACCAGCCCCACCGCTAACACCTGCCCGACGTAAGTGGCAATCCGCGTAGCCTTCAGGCGGCCCAGGCGGATGGACAGCAGCGCCCGCAACACCCGGCCTCCATCCATAGGGAAGGCGGGCACCATGTTGAAGACCGCCAGGATGCCGTTCAGGAAAATCAGCCCAAAGAGGAAGTAATCCCAGGGCGATAAGCCCACCGAAAAGATATTGGAATTGGGATAAGCCAGGCTCATGAAGAAGTTGTAGAACTTCGACCGGCTTGCCTCGGAAGCCAGCAGGGGCTGAGCTGAAAGCAGCAATCCGATAAATACATTGACCATTGGCCCGGCCACGGCCACCATAAACTCATGTACCGGATTTTCCGGCAGGCGGTCCAGGCGCGCCACACCACCGATGGGCGACAGGATAATATCACGGGTGGCCACGCCATAGCGGCGGGCCGTGAGGGCATGCCCGAATTCATGCAGCACCACGCACCCAAAGATGGCCAATACAAAACCCATCATCCAGGCCATCGTCTCCCAGTCCCAGGCTTCACCCAACCCTTTCGCCAGTACCCATACGAAGATGAGCAGGAAGGTCCAGTGGACCTGCACCGGTATGCCGAAGAACTTCGCAATTTGGACAACGCCTTTCATGAGTGAGGTTAGGTAAAGAATGAATGTGATCTACAAACGTAAAAACGGGAGGCTTAGTTTTTGGGCTGAATCAACAAAAGCACCTCCCCAATACTGAGAAGATGCTTTTGTATCCCTTTTTGGCGGGCCCGGAGGCTGTTATACGCCCTGTTCCTGCATGCTGTCCCGGAAGATTGGCAGGTAGAGCTGCCCTTTCAGGATGTTGCGGGAAATGACCACACGCTGTATCTCGGAAGTACCCTCGTAGATTTGCGTAATCTTTGCATCGCGCATCAGGCGCTCAACATGGTACTCTTTCACAAAGCCGTAGCCACCGTGCACCTGCACCGCTTCTACGGTATGCCGCATGGCCACTTCTGAGGCGTACATTTTAGCCATTGAGCTTGCCATGTCGTAGTCCATTTTGTTGTCTTTGAGCCAGGCCGAACGGTACACCATCAGCTTGGCTGCCTCAATTTCGGTAGCCATATCTGCCAGCTTGAAAGCAATCGCCTGATGCTTGCTGATCGCTTTGCCAAAGGCTTCGCGTTCCCTGGAGTAATTCAGCGCCAGTTCGTAAGCGCCACCGGCAATACCCAGTGCCTGAGCAGCAATACCGATCCGGCCGCCAGACAGCGTCTTCATCGCAAACTTGAAGCCGAAGCCATCCTCGCCTATACGGTTTTCCTTAGGCACCTTCACATCGGTGTACATGATGGTGTGGGTGTCAGAAGAACGGATGCCCAGCTTATCTTCCTTGGCGCCAATCGCTACGCCTTCCGAATCCGTCTCGACAATGAAGCAGTTGATGCCGCGGTGCCCTTTCTCCGGGTCGGTCTGTGCCATTACCAGGTGCAGCTTGGAAGTGCCACCGTTGGTAATCCAGTTTTTGGTGCCATTGAGTACGTAGTGGTCGCCCATGTCCACAGCCGTGGTGCGCTGCATCGTGGCGTCACTGCCTGCTTCCGGCTCGGAGAGGCAGAAAGCACCGATCCATTCGCCGGTAGCCAGTTTAGGCAGGTACTTTGCTTTTTGGGCTTCTGTCCCGTAGGTTTCAATGCCCCAGCAGACCAGAGAGTTGTTGACCGACATGATGACCGAGCAGGAGTTGTCGACCTTAGAAATTTCCTCCATGGCCAGCACGTAGGACATCGTGTCCATGCCGCCGCCACCGTACTCTGGCGATACCATCATACCCAGGAAACCCAGCTCGCCCATTTTGCGGACTTGCTCGGTAGGGTATTCCTGCTTGGAATCGCGCTCAATCACGCCGGGCTTGAGTTCTTTTTGGGCAAATTCGCGTGCCGCTTCCTGAACGGCCAGTTGCTCTTCGGTGAGTTCAAAAAACATATTTTCTTGGTTTATTCAGTTGAGGGCGGTGTACCACTCAAAATATTAGCAAATAACTAATGTGTACTTAGCGAAAATACGCTATTTTCAGCACAAAATAAAATTTTGAAGCCTCGCCTTTGTTGGTGTTTAGTAAAAACTGTTATTCGTCCGGCGCCCTTCTCCACCGATAGCGAATTCCATGCCCATCTGTACCGCTGCATGGTGTTGACTACGCCGGTTGACCTCCCCTTCCCGGCCCTGACTCATATCCATCAGGTCGTAGAAAATTTGCCCATGCGCAAAAATGCGCCCGTGCGAAAAAAGCTTCCTTGACAACCTAATACCCGCAATGGGCCCGATGTGGAAAGCCCTCCCGCCTACATCTTCGGGAAGGAGCACTTTGCTGTCGTCAGCAAGGTCTTGCAGTGCAATCAGCTGAGTGGCTGTAAATTCGTTTTCCAGGGCAATCCGCTCAATTTCCTGATTGAGGAACTGGAAAAAGCCAGCCTCACTTTCGGAGCGCTGAAAGCTCCAGTCAAAACCGGTACGCAGCCCCAGGAAGACTTCGTAGTCAAAGGGGCGGTCGAGGCTGCCCCCGCCCGCACCGTAGCGGGTTTTCAGAAAACTGTACCGGTAGTCGAGGTGGAGGTTCATCCCCTTGCCGCCTTCCCGGAAGTAACCCGGGCTTGCACCTATCTCGATAGACTGTGGCTGTAGCTGCAGGTCAGAAGACTCCCCGAAGCTATAGCGAAGGAAGAAAGTCGCCACGGTCTTGTTGTATCCATTGCGGCCGAACTCCTCGCCCATTTCCAGCTCGCTCATCGGCTCGGCAGCGCCTTGCAGCAAGGCTTCGAGCGAGGCCCCCAGCTTGACCAGGTTCCACATGGCCTGAAAGTGGGGATTGGCGGACAAAGGCGCCCGGTCGTCCAGTGCAAATACGGCGTTCATCTTGACGCCGAAATCCAGTTGTGCATCATCCAGTACCAGCAGGTAGCGGGTGCTGTGCTCGCCTACGCGGCCTTGTGCCCAGGCAGCCGACAGGCTCAGTATCATGAAGATCAGTAGTAGTAGTACATTTTTTCTCATAGTCTATTGAGTTTATTTCCGCCGCCGGGCGGATCGTTGTGCATTGTTTTGCTTCCAGCCAAAACCGGTACGCCAGCGTACGCCTACGTGCGCGTACATCTGCAGCATGGGGTCCGTCCCCTCTACGACGGTATGCCGGCTTCGGGCCACCTCTATGCCGCCAATAACAGAGAAACCTCCGCCAAAATTGACCGGCACGGTGGCCCGGGCAAACCAGCCCAGAGAAGGGATGGTGCGCGGATCCCGGAACTTTCCGAATACAATATTTTGCAGTGCTACTGCGACCTGATCGGTGATGTCTTCCACCGGTGCGAGCAGGCCGCCTTCCATCAGGCTGTCCAGCTTTTCGCTAATGAAGAGGATATTGCCCAGGTCAACCATTGGCGAAGGGTCAGCGGTCAGCCGAAGCCCGCCGGTCAGCTCGGCATCTATGGATATCTGCTCGTTGCGCCCGAAAGCGACGAGGGGACGGTCGCCCAGGAATAACTTTTTGAAATGAACGTACACCTCCGCATCATACCGGTTGGGGAAAAAGGGCTGCGCCCGACCGGCATCAGACAAAGCCATCTGCGCGAGGTGTTCCGCCAGGGCTTCGGCGTCGCCACGCAAAGACAATCGTACGGATTTGACTTGATTACTTAGTTTTTTGCTCTCCGCCCGGTCAATGTAGCGGGGGTCAGAAACAGCCACACTACCTCCAATGAATTTGTAGCGTACGAAGAAGCGCGCCATCCGGACATTTCGCCGTTGCTGCCGTTCCAGCTCCTGCTCGATTTCTATACGCAGGCCAGGAAAGAGGTTTTTCAGCCAGCGGGGCGCATTAAGGTCAAAAAAGGCAAAAGCGCTGTCCACTTCAGTCTCCGCAATCTCCAGCTCAGAAAAGCCAACGATTTCCGAAAGCTCCCCCCGAAAACTGGCATTGGAAATCCCCGTGGTGGTCTCCATCCCAAACTCAAAAGCCTGGGCAGGCAGCAAGCCCGGCAGCAACAGGAGGCAAAGACCACAGATTTGGGTTACTAATTTACTCATCACTTCATTTCAGTTTTATCGGATCAGGTGGACTTCGCCCTCGACGATGCGCCGAAAGCCATTAGGGTAGCGCACAATGCCGTAGTAGGCGTAAGTGCCGGTGTTCATGGGCTCGACCAGCCGGTTGCCGTCCCAGCCATAGCTTTGGTCATTGAGGGGCACTTCTTCTTCTTCAAAAAGCAGCCCGCCCCAGCGGTCGTACACCTGAAAGCGCTCCACGATTTCACCGGAGCCCCCGTCGCTGTACAAAATAAGCCGGTCGTTGATGCCGTCGCCATTGGGTGAGAATGCGGTTGGCCCGTAGACCTCGCCGAGCACCACTGTGAGCGGCAGAGCAGCTGATGCCAGGCAGCCTCGGCCATCTTCCACGATCACCCGGATATCCAAATTTCGGGTGGCAATGAAATCTGTAGTGGGCTGGCCGGTATCAATTTCTTCGGGCACCCATTGGAGGCGCTGCACATCGCCGATGGTATTGGCAGTCAGGGAAATGGGCGTTGTCGGCCGTACTTCAATCGGTTCGTAGTCCAGGCTGACGCCCAAAGTATCAGGCCGGGATATGGTTATGGGGAATTCCTGTACACAGTCAAACAGGTCACGGATGACCAGCAGATAGTCTCCGTAGCTCAGGTCTTTGAAGCGTTGGGAAAGGGTGTAGTTCTCGCCTCCGTCAATGGAGAAAATTGCCTGCCGCTCGGTACTGTGCAACTCGATTTCCACCTCGCCCAGCTCCCCGGGGCAGACGGGCTGTTCGATGAAAAGCTGCACTTCCGGACCATCGGGCTCGGGGATGTCCACCTGCCAGTCCAGTGCACAGCCAAGAGAATCGGTTACGGTAACAGCGTAGATGCCCCCGGTTGCCGTTGCCAGCTCATTGCCACTGCCACCGGGCCATTCAAAGCTCAGCTCCGGCGGGTAAAAGTAGGCAAAGGCCGTATCGCAGGTCTCTTCGATAATCAGCTCAGGCTCCGGCAGGGGGTTGGCGGTAACAAAAAGCGGCACTGTGGTACTGCATCCATTCAGGTCCGTTGCCGTGAGGCCATACTCCCCGATATCCGTCACTTCAAAATCTGTCACAAAGGAGAAAGATACCGGCACCTGATAAGGGTTGACCCACTGCAGGCTCTGGAACAGGCTGTCATTCTGCGTAAGCAGGAAGACCGTATCGCCCAGGCAGGCGGCAGAAGCACTCACCTCAGGTGTGGGCGGCAGGAGAATCTGCAGGTTCATGGTGTCGAGGTCTTCGCAGCCGTCTTCGTTGAAGGCATGTAGGATGTAGGCGCCCTCATTATCCGGATTCAAAGCTGCCGTTTGGTAAACAGAATCGGTGGTGGAGGTCCCGTCCGGGAGCGTCCAGAAGTGCCCCTGCCCACCGGTACCGGCAAGGGAGAAGTCAGTACCGTTGCAAAGGCTTTCATCGGGGCCGGCATCTGCAAATTCAGGGTCGGTCACCAGAAAGGAGTCGCGGACCGTGCAACAGTCGTCCACCGCAGTGAAGTAGTACCAGCCCTGATTCCCTTCGAACGGATGATTGGTGATGAGCCCATTGCCCACCACATTACCGGCAGCATCTGTCCACTCCATAGTGGCATCATCCGCGAAGCAGCCTTCCGGCACACCGGCGAAGAAGTAGATGGCATTGGCGTTACAATCGGGTATGCCCACAGGGTTGAAGCTGCAATCGCTCACCGGCTCCGGGCAGTGGATGTAGGTGGAAAATTCGGTAGAGGCATTATTAGGGTCGCTGTACACGCTGTACTGTACCTGTAGCCCGATGGCGCAAAAAGGCGCTGTCCCGCTAATCCGGCCCACGCCGCTCAGCGTCTGCAGATTACCAGGCAGGGCAAAGGCAGGCTGCCCCAGTGCCTGCAGCCACATCTCCATGGTGTTGACATCAGAGACTTCTGAAACGATAAGGCTATCGTTGTCGATCAGAGCGAAGCCGTTAAGGCAGCCCACGCAGTTGCCAAAAGCGAGGGAGCCCAGTGATTTGAGGGAACTATCCGGCATAATCGCCTGCACCTCCACCCGGTCCACCTGCTGCCCGCCGAAGGCATTCACATCCACGATGTAGGATTGCTGCTGCTGGGTTTCCACGAAGTAAGTGGTATAGCGTAACGTATCGCGGTTTTGGGCCGTCATCGTGTTATTGCCGTCCTGCGGGTCCACGTAGGGTTGACCGCAGTCACTCAGCATGATAGGCTGTGCCGGTAAAATAACGGGGACACAGAGTAGCAGCGCTACAGCGCAATAGCATTTCAGCAGGTAGAAGTCGTAGTCCTTCATCAATTTAACCTTCTGGCATCGTTTCAACCCATAGCAGTTTGCTACTGCATTGGGACAGGCAGTCTTTAAATTCAGGGTGCTCCCCGGTGCGGGGCGAGGGTGTGGAGACTATGACGCTGGCAGGGCTTATACCCTGCCGGGCTGTAAAGGTATCACTTTTCCATAAGATGCCAAGGGAATCCGGCGCTAGTTTTTTGATAAAGAGCGCTGGACATATTACACCTGTTCTTAGTTTGTTAGCCTTTCCTGCTGCTTTGCAGGGGTTTCTACCCATTGTTTATCTTTGCAAAAAAACCTCATGCCCGAAGCCACCACTCTTGCCTACGCCCGCGAAATGGATGCCCGCGACCCAATGCGCCACTTCCGCGACCGCTTTTTCATTCCACAGCACAACGGACAGGATAGCCTCTACCTCTGTGGCAACTCCCTGGGGCTACAGCCCAAAACAGCAGAAGCCGCACTGAAGCACGAACTCGAGCATTGGAAAACCCATGGCGTGGAAGGGCACTTCCGGGGTGATTTGCCCTGGATGGATTACCACAAGTTCCTGACGGAGCAAAGCGCGCATGTGGTAGGTGCCATGCCGGAAGAGGTCGTGGTGATGAACACCCTGACCACCAACCTGCACCTCATGATGGTAAGCTTTTACCGGCCGGACGCCACCCGTTTCAAAATCATTATGGAGGCCGGGGCTTTCCCCTCTGATCAGTACGCGGTGGAAAGCCAGGTGAAATGGCACGGCTTTAGCCCGGAGGAAGCGATTGTGGAAGTGCAGCCCCGCACCGGGGAAGACACCCTGCGCACCGAAGATATTATCGCCACAATTGAGGAGCATGGAGCACAAACCGCGCTGGTCCTCTTTGGTGGCGTCAATTACTTTACCGGGCAGCTCTTTGATATGCAAGCTATTACCGAAGCGGCGCACCGGGCAGGGGCTTATGCCGGTTTCGATCTGGCACATGCTGCGGGCAACGCCCACCTGAAACTCCATGACTGGGGCGCTGACTTCGCGGTATGGTGCAGTTACAAATACCTCAACTCCGGCCCCGGCGGACCAAGCGGTGCCTTCGTGCACGAGCGCCATGGAAACAACCCTGATCTGCCCCGCTTTGCCGGCTGGTGGGGCCACGATGAGAACGAGCGGTTTCTGATGCGCAAAGGTTTTCATCCCATGCCGGGCGCAGCGGGCTGGCAGCTGAGCAATGCACAGATTTTCAGTTTTGCCGTGCACAAGGCCAGCCTGGACATTTTCTACGAAGCGACCATGCCTGCCTTGCGACAAAAGAGCGAACAGCTTACCGGCTACCTGGAGAAGCTATTGCAGGGTTTACCTGCCGGGCGCTTTCGTATCATCACCCCTACCAATCCGGAAGCGCGGGGCTGTCAGCTTTCCATTTACACAGAAAAGGAGGGCCAAAAGCTATTTGACACACTGTCAGAGCAGGGCGTCATTGCCGACTGGCGGGAAGACAACCTTAGCGGTAAGCAGCTGCCTCCGGGTGAAGCGGGGGTTATCCGGGTAGCGCCTACACCACTTTACAACACCTTTGAGGAGGTTTATCGCTTTGTTGAGCTGCTGGGAGTGGCTTAGGCGCTTTTAATAGGTTAATATTTTCTCTACGGTTGTTTGCGGCTTGATCTCAACCTCTATCGTTTCGTCCTGCCCGCTATGCGCGCCGAGGGTCCGGATCCTGACTTCATACAGCCCGGGGGTCAAATCATAGGTGCGGGGGTTACTGCCGGGGCTGGTATAGGTACGGCTGCCTGCTATATTTTGCCGGAGTGCTTTATCCACTACATTTACCGTTGCGTCGATCAGTTCTCCGCTTTGGGTTTGCACCCCGATGACCAGCGTGCCTGCCTCGAAGTTATGCACCATTTCCCGGGCGGCACCGCCGTCAAGCGTGATATTCCTTATCGTATCCAGTTTCCCTGCCCCATTGACCTTCAGCCCTTCAAAAGTGATGTGGTACGTGCCCGGGTCTACTTCCATGACTTTAGTGCCGCCGTAAGTACGGGCGTTGGCAACCGGTTGGCTGAAGTCTGCAGGATAAACCCTGGCAATCCCATCGGTGAGTTCGCCATTGACTGTTGTCGTCACACTTATTTTGGCGGCGTCAAAGCTGACCGTCCGGTGCAGTTGCTCCTCGGCTGAAAGCGTAATCTCAAAGCTCGTGCCTCTGATATCCGTATTTTCCAGTGGGCGGACATCCACTTTAAATCGCCCGGCAGGGACGGCTAGCAGAGCGGTATCCCGGTAGGTACGCCCCCCGGCGACTGCTTCTTCACCATCCGATGGGTATACTTTAATCCAGGCATCAACAGGTTGCCCGTTTTTGGTGGCAAAAATGGAGAGGTTTTCGGAGGGGTTGTCGACAGTGGTCCGGGTAGCCTCCTGAAGGGCCGCAGCAAGCTTATCCACATCAGAAGCATCGAAGTACTGCCCGCCTCCGGCATCAGCAGCGCACCGCAGGGCGGCCGTTTCTTCTTTGATGCCAAACCCGACAATATGCAGTTTGAAATCAATACCCGCCAGCCGGGCCTCTGCTATAGTCTGGCACAAATCGCCGTCACAGGATTCAATGCCATCGGTAATGAGGATGAGTGTGGCTGTTTTCTGCTGCTCCCTGAGCTGATCGAGGGCCATGCGTGCAGAACGGGCCAGAGGTGTCTTCCCGGTGGGGTTCAAACTGCGGACGGACTTGATCACTTCCTCCTTAGAGGTATTATCGAGGCCGAGCAGCCACTCTACATCATCGCAGTTGTCCTTTTCGCGATGCCCGTAGGCCATAAGGGCGACCGGCTGGTCTGCTGAAAAATTCGCTACAGTAGAGGAAAGGGCTTCAGCGGCAAGTACTTTCTTGGTCTCATCGCCAAGTTTTTGCCACATAGAGCCACTGGCATCGTAAATGAGCAGCATAGGGGCGGGTGCTTCCTGAGCAAATGCGGTCAGGGCAACAAACAGGATAGTGAAGATTGGAAGAAGGGTTTTCATGGGGCTGGGTTTTGGGAAAATCAGTGTATGGTGCCTCTAAAATACAACTTTTCGGCTACTGTCTGATGAATGCTTTTGATAGGGTTCGCAGAATCAGGCCTACTAAAAAATTCCTCCTCATTTTAAACCCCGGGCAGGTTCCTGCGTCAAAGGAGCGTGCTTAAGACCGTTTGTCCTCCATGTAGCGTAACTTTCCTGCGGTGGCAACCGTCTTTTCTACGAACCTGAAAACCCTTTTAGCTATGATGATAACCGAGAATTGTGCAACCGGTACATTAGAGCCCTTTGTGCCCAATGCCGATAAGCCCTGGAATAAAGCCCGGGTACAGCACCTCTTCCGGCGAATGGGCCATGGCATTGCACCCGAAGATATTGAGGGAGCGCTGCAGCAAGACCCTGAGACGCTGGTCGACAACCTGATCAATGAAGCCCTCAACCTCCCCCTTCCCGATGAGCCCGAATGGGCCAACTGGTCTACCGCCGATTACGATGACTTTAACACCCAGCGCTTTGAGCAGGTCATCGGCTGGCTGACCGAATGGCTCAACGGCATGCTGCAGTTTGGCTTCCGGGAAAAGCTGGCGCTGTTTTGGCACAACCACTTTGTGACAAGCTTCAACAGCTATCAGTGCCCTTCTTACATGTACCAATATACCACCCTGCTGCGGCAGCATGCCCTGGGCAACTTCAAGGACTTTACGGTGGAAATGGGCAAAACGCCTGCGATGCTCCTCTACCTCAACGGCGTGCAAAACACCCGTTTTGAGTCTAATGAAAACTATGCACGGGAGCTGTTCGAGCTCTTTACCCTGGGGCTGGACAATGGGTATACGCAGACCGATATTGCCGAAGCTTCCCGCGCACTCACCGGATGGAACGGGCTGAATGGCCCACCCTATTGCACACCGATCAACTTTGTGCCTTTCCTGTTTGACAATACGGACAAAACGGTCTTTGGACAAACGGGCAACTGGGGTTATGACGAGCTTCACGACATCCTGTTTGAGCAACGCCCTGATGAAATCGCCCAGCACATTTGCACCAAAATCTACCGCACCTTTGTGCACCCTGAGGTGGACGAGGGCATAGTGGCAGGGCTGGCGCAGACCTTCAAAGATCATAACTTCGAGCTCGCGCCGGTATTCCGGCAACTGTTCAAAAGCGAACACTTCTTTGATGAGTACGTGATCGGCACGATCATCAAAAGCCCGGTGGAGCTCTTTCTCAATATCATCAGAGAAAGCCGGGTGCCCATTGATGGTGAAGTACTGCAGATCATAGGCTATCTCGCCAATGACCTGGGGCAGCAGATCCTCTCTCCGGTGGATGTAAAAGGCTGGCCGGGCAACCGCGACTGGATCGACACCAATACCATGACCGAACGGTGGCTGTCCCTGGACTTTATCGTCGGGCGGTACTACTTTGACTACAAGCCGGAGCTGGTGCAGCTGGCTAAGGATTTAAGCGGCAATTCCATTGACCCGTATGAGGTCACGGCCTCCATCATTGATCATTTCATCAGTGGCGGGCTGAGCAATCCGGAAGCTTACGACCGGGCCACTACGGTTTTCAAGTGGGAAGTCCCGCAGAACTACTTTGATGCCGGTGAATGGAACCTGGACTGGGATACCGCCGATGAGCAGATTGCCATTTTGCTGCGGCACCTTTTCCGTTTGCCTGAATTCCAACTCGCTTAATCCATTCCGAACCACCAAAACAACAACACCATGTGTGACCACCATAAAACGACAGACAAGGGCCGCCACGGCAGTGCCCTCGAACACGGCGAAGCCCACGAGCGCGATCACCGGGCATGGAGCCGCCGTACCTTCCTGCGCAACCTGGGCATTTTCAGCGGCGGGGCAATGATGCTCAGCCAAACGCCTGTTACCGCGATGGCCAATTCTCCGCTGGCCTGGGGCCTGACCAACTCTACCGGCGACCGTATCCTGGTACTCATCCGCTTCAAGGGGGGCAATGATGGCCTGAATACCATCATCCCGCTTTTCGACTACGGCACCTATCAGATGGCCCGGCCGAATATCCATATCCCTCAAGCAGAGCTGACTACCCTGGACCCTGACTTCGGCATGCCCAACTTCATGAGCAACCTGCAGCCGATGTGGCAGGACGGGCAGATGAAAGTCGTAAACAGCGTAGGTTACCCCGGCCAAAACCTTTCTCATTTCCGTTCAACCGATATCTGGACCACGGCCAGCGATAGCGATGTAGTGGACACAAGCGGATGGCTGGGGCGTTTCCTGGAAGGACAATACCCCGATTTTGTCACCAATCCACCGGATATCCCCCCTGCGGTACAAATTGGCGGCAGCGGCACCTTCCTCTTCGACAACACCGATGGCAACAACATGAGCGTACAGGTGGAAGACCCCGACACCCTCCTCGAAATTGCTCAGGACGGAGAACTCTACGACCCGGTCAATGTACCGGAATGCTACTTTGGGGAGCAGATCAGCTACCTGCGTACCGTAGCCAATAACACCTTCCGCTACGCCGAGATCATCTCCGAAACCTATAACAGCTCTACCAATGATGCAGACTACGAAGGGCAGTTAGGTAATCAGCTGGCGCTCGTGGCCCGGCTGATCAAGGGCGGTCTGGGCACCAAGCTTTATATGGTTACCCTCGATGGTTTCGACACACACGCCAATCAGCCCAACCAACACGCCAATCTCCTCAACAACCTGGCGAGTAGTGTAAATGCCTTCTACGATGACCTGGCTACCGCAGACCGTGCCAAAGACGTCCTGGCGATGACCTTCTCAGAGTTTGGCCGCCGCATTGAGCAAAATGCCTCCAATGGAACCGACCACGGTGCGGCAGCGCCCCTGCTGCTCTTCGGCCCCGGCCTAAACGGCAATGGCTTCCTTGGTGACCACCCCGATATGCAGGATGTGGACAACGCCGGCAACCTGAAGTATGGCACCGATTTCCGGCAGATCTATGCTTCTGTCCTGGAAAACTGGCTGTGCGTAGACCCCGGCATCGTTGATCAGGTGATGGGCGGGTACTTTGACCGTTTGCCCGGCCTTGGGCTCACCTGCTCACCTGTACCGGTCTTTGAAGCCCCCGTTTACCAACTCAGACACTGGGCTTCCTACGATGGGCGAAGCCAGGTGGGCATCCACTACGTATTGCCAAAAGGCGCCAATGTGACCGTACATATCTTCAACATGCTGGGACAGCCGGTGACCACCCTTTTCCGGGGCTATCAGCCTAAAGGGCAGCATCAGCATACATTTCAGAGTGCTGGGGCAAAGATTGCGGCAGGCTACTACGTGTACAGTATTGAGGTGCAGGGGCAGGCGTACAGCCGGAAGATTGTGATGACTCAGTAAGGGGGTAGTCACAGGATTACGGATTGCGGGGGGGTGCGGGCTTATTTTCACGCAAAGGTCGCGAAGAGGGTTCACGCGAAGACCGCGGAGGTAGATTGAGCGCACAGATTAGACGGATTACGCGGATTTGCACGGATTGCGAGCAGGGGCATAAGAGCGGGGCATGTCTGTGTGGCGGCATTGGATTGCAAAGATCAGTGGCATCAGTGTACTTTTGTCCTGTGTGGCATGAGGGAACACTGATTGGACGGATTACGCGGATTTGCACGGATTGCGAGCGGGAGCATAAGAGCGGGGCATGTCTGTGTGGCGGCATTGGATTGCAAAGATCAGTGCCATCAGTGTACTTTTGTCCTGTGTGGCGTGAGGGAGCACAGATTGGACGGATTACGCGGATTTGCACGGATTGCGAGCGGGAGCATAAGAGCGGGGCATGTCTGTGTGGCGGCATTGGATTGCAAAGATCAGTGCCATCAGTGTACTTTTGTCCTGTGTGGCGTGAGGGAGCACAGATTGCACGGATTACGCGGATTTGCACGGATTGCGAGCAGGGGCATAAGAGCGGAGCATGTCTGTGTGGCGGCATTGGATTGCAAAGATCAGTGCCATCAGTGTACTTTTGTCCTGTGTGGCGTGAGGGAGCACAGATTGGACGGATTACGCGGATTTGCACGGATTGCGAGCGGGAGCATAAGAGCGGGGCATGTCTGTGTGGCGGCATTGGATTGCAAAGATCAGTGCCATCAGTGTACTTTTGTCCTGTGTGGCGTGAGGGAGCACAGATTGGACGGATTACGCGGATTTGCACGGATTGCGAGCAGGGGCATAAGAGCGGGGCAGGCTAGTGCTGCGGCACTGGATTGCCAGGATCGGTGTCATCAATGTGAGATTCCCCCTTTCCCAAAATTGCTACCTGGTTTCGTATTTTTACAACTTGTATGCCATTTAAAAAGCCAACGCACATCAAGCACATTTGATTTCCCCCCCAACGCTGAAGCCAAAACAATAAAACCAAAAGAGCTTGATTTTAGCCACTTCGCGATTAACAAAAATAAATCCTGATTAACTAAATTTGCATGAAACATTTCTGTACAATAACAGAAATTGGAAAGTTGTTAGACAGGACATCTGTGAACAAAACGCAGATTTCGCGCAGAACTGGCATTAGCTCATCAAGGCTTAGTGAGTTGAGTCTAAAAAAATCTACTCGACTAACAGCAGAAGAACTCTACCTCATAGCGTTGGCAATTGACATTGATCCAGGGGAAATGTTCAAAGAGATTTTTAAAGACCTTAAACTAGAAAACGACTAATTCGGCATGGGTAAAAAACCATTCAAAGTATCAGCCAGAACTGCCCGTCTCATCGGCAGGGAAAACGTTTCCAATGCAGATGGAGCACTGATTGAATTGGTGAAAAACTGTTATGATGCCGATTCACCCGCTTGCATCTTGTACTTCGATATTGTTCACGATTCCATACCCGAAGCACTAGATGCTGAAACCTATGCTAAATATGCCGAGGCCACTACCCAAAAGGATGAGGAAGGCAACGAATCCTCATTCTTTGAGTTGGCGTACCTATATAATGATGAAGAGAACGAGTTTCTCTTGAACGAAGAGGCTTCTTCAGATGTAATTTCGGAGTTAGAGGTTTTCCTAAAGAGCAAAAACAGCTTATTTATCATCGATAGCGGTGAGGGAATGACCGAAGAAGTTATTGACAACCACTGGATGACCATTGGTACCAACAACAAACTCACAGACGTATTCACTAAGTCAGGGCGTGTAAAAGCCGGAGCAAAAGGTATTGGTCGCTTTGCGCTTGATCGACTTGGCAGCTATTGCCACATGATTACGCTCCCCAAAGGCGAAACCACTGGTTTTGACTGGAGGGTTGATTGGGAAGATTTTGAAAAAGAAGGAGCGGTGATTGGAGAAATTGCAGCCGATTTTGAACCAATAAGGCGGCTGGATTATCAAAGCAAAGTTGTAAATCTTACCAGAAGCCCTCGTGTGTTAAAGGCCATTGAGAAGAGTAAGGCCGATTTCAAACAAGGCACAACACTACATATTCGTGAATTGCGGGACTGGTGGACTGAAAGGGACCTAAACAATCTTTTCGATAATCTGCAAAACTTATCCCCACCAGGCGGTAAGCATAAGTTTCACATCGAAATGCTTAGCAAAACCCACCCAAAATCATACGGGAAGGTAGATAATGATGAATATGCAGATTATGACTATAAAGTTTTCGCAAAGGTCAACAGTGATAAAACGATCAACATTGAAGTTTACCGCAACGAATTTCAGGTAAACAAGATCGACAAAGACCTTTTCAAGCGTAGGGCCATGAAAAGTGATCCTTACGACTTTTCGACCTTCAAAAAAGGCCATTATGGCATTTCAACTTCGGTAAACGAATTGCTACCCTGGTTAGAAAATAGCACCTACTCTGACGAAGCCGATCGATTGAAAGAATTTGATTTTACCTTTTACTTTATCAAGCAATCAGCTAAACCAAAAGACAAGGAACGCTTTGCCTACCGGAACTTTAACAGGAACGAACGTTCAGATTGGTTCCGAAAATTTGGGGGCATCAAGGTATTTCGCGACAACTTCCGCGTAAGACCATATGGGGAAACGAACAACACAGCCTTTGATTGGCTTCTGTTAGGAGACCGGCAATCCCGAAGTCCAGCGGGTATTACAAAAAAAGGAGCCGGATGGCGCGTTGCACCCAATCAGGTGGCAGGTGTAGTCAATATCTCCAGATTGGCCAATCTTAGTTTTGAAGACAAATCAAGCCGGGAAGGTTTCCAGGAAAACGACACCTTTTTTATTTTTAAGCAATTACTCATTGAGATCATTCACCAATTTGAATTAGATCGCCATGAGGTGATGCGTGAGATGGATGCACTCAATCGCGAAAAGGAAAAGGAAGAAGAAGCGAAACGGAAAGCTGAGGAGTTAATAGAAAAGGATAACGAGGAAGAGGAAACTAAAGATGACGAAGAACCTACTTCAGATTCTTCGGAAGAAAACGATGATGGACCCGAAGAAGAAGATGAGGAAGATCTAAAAGGCGAAAGGGATACCTTCAAGACAGCGTTCAGTGCAGTCAAAACCGAACTGGAAGACGCACAGGAACAGGTGCGCCTTTTGAGCGCATTGGCCACAACGGGCCTTATAATGACCAGTTTTGCTCATGAGTTCCCTTCCTTCAAAAACAGGTTGGTTCGCAACGCCAACAACCTGGAAAGAGCATTAGACAAAGAACTTGACAGGGATGAATTGGAAGAGCGGTTACCCGCCAAAAACAATCCGTTCAATCATATAGCAAAACTGAAAAAGGCACATGTTGGAATTGCTCATTGGCTTGATCTGGCTCTCGCGGCCGTTCGCAAAGATAAACGCTCCGCCAAACCCATAAACATCAAAACATACCTGGATGAGTTTAAAGATGTGGTGTGGAAGGAAGTACTGAAATCACGAAAAACCAACTTGACAATTACTTCCCAAACAGAAGAAGAATTGCAACTTAAAGGATTCATCGTTCATGTAGACAGTATTTTCCATAATTTATTGATCAATTCCTTCGATGCGTTTGATCGCAAAGGTTTTGCTGGCAAACGTGAGATAAAAATCGAAGTGGACGTAGTTCACGAAGAGGACGATGGGCAGCACTACATAGACATTGATTATTCCGATTCTGGCCCGGGCCTATCCAAAAACATCAAGAACTCCTATAAAATTCTTGAAAGAGGATACACCACCAAAGTAGACAATAATGATGAAGCGGTGGGCACTGGCTTGGGCATGTGGTTGCTTAATGAAGCAGTGGCCTACTACGGAGGTTTGATTGATATTCCCACACCGGAAAAAGGATTTCAAATCAGAATACGCATACCACACTCAAAAATATAAACCTCATGAATAAATACCTGCTTGCCTACATTGATGAAGAAGCTGAGGATCGAGAAGCCTTTGAGTTGTACTTCGATGAATATGAGAACGAATTTGAAGTCAAGTTCATTGAACCTGGTGGTAAAACCATGAGCCAGATCATTGATGAGATTATTGATCTCAAGCCTGACATGGTTATTGTTGATTATTACCTGAAGAACAAGGACGCTACAGTGTTGGAAAACGGTGACGCACTGATGCAAAGAATCACCGATCGCAAGCCTCTGCTTCCTGTAGTAATGCTGACATCATTTATGAAGAATGCTGCTCGCAGTTTTCTTCCTCCCGAAAAGCGGAAAAGCATTCTGGAAAAGTCATTGCTCAATGATGTTGGGGATACAGAGCTTAAAAATGAGGTAGTCGATTATATCATGTACTATCGGGATTTGGTACAGAAATACAAAGAGGAATTTGCTGGGCTTCAGGAAAAAGCCGAGAAGTCCGAAGATGAGAAGGCTAGAATGATAGAATTAGACATGATTCTGGAAGAAGCAGTAGATCGCCAATCTGCCATCAAAAGCGAACATAAAACGGATGAAAAGTTAGGAGCGCTCAAGACATTGATTACGGAGACCAAGGAACTTTTGAAAGAATTTAAAAAAGACCCCGATGCCTGATTTCAGAACGCACGACATTGGAAATACTTGCACAAAGACTTACAAGGTTTATGGATCATACAAACCTTGGTTGATAACTGATTTCAATCAAAAATGCGGTTATTGCAATGATCACGATTCATGGGCAGGTGGGAAACGCGGGATGCAAATCGACCATTTTGCTCCTAAAAAAAAGTTTCCGGATTTCGAATGCATATATGAGAACCTTATTTATTCATGTTTTTACTGTAACAATCACAAGTCAGATGATTGGGTAACCGAACACCACAACCAGCCTGTGAGCGATGATAATTTATCAGGGTACATTCATCCGAGGGGGGCAGAATATATAGCAGCTTTTACTAGAGATGATGATGGAAAAATTATTGCACTTACAGACGTTGCCAGGTATATGTACCGTCAGCTTTGCCTGGGCCTTAGAAGGCATGAACTAATCCACATACTGGAAGAACTTTTCAATCTATGGGAGCAGTTAAACCAACTCGCAATAGATACATCTATTCCACAAGCTAAACGGGACATTCTCGTTAACCAACGCAAAGAAATCTCTGACAAGTTTATGGAGTATCTAACCGAGTATCGAAAAACCCTGAACAACTAGAGGTTAATGACCAAGGAAGTCAATACATATCTCCAGTCTTATTCTACCGACCCCATCGAAGTAGATCGGTTAATCGTGTCTGCCTTCCTGTATTCCTTGGGCTTGGAAAATACCACTAAAGCATTCTTGCAACCATATCTGATTCAAGAAAAGGATAAGGATTTTGAAGGCTTAAATGAGTTTCTTCCAATATGCCAGTTCACCGAACTCGAAGAACTTATTCAGGTATTCGAGTTTGTCATTTCGCCCGAGGAGAAAGTTATAACGGGAGCAGTTTACACCCCCAAAAACATTCGGGAATACATTGTTGATCAGTGTTTCAATTCCCTTGATGATCTCGCCAACGTCAAAATCTGCGATCCCGCTTGCGGTTGCGGGGGCTTTCTTTACACCGCAGCAAAAGCCATACGCGATCAAACGGGTAGAACTTACGAAACCATTTTTGCCGAGAACGTCTACGGGCTGGACATACAGCAATACGCTATCAACCGCTCCAAACTGCTGCTAACGTTGCTAGCACTTACCGAAGGTGAAAATACCGACTTCCAGTTTAACCTTGAAAAAGGCAATGCACTCAATTTCAAATGGACAGATCATTACGAAAGCTTTGCGGGGTTTGATGCAGTAGTGGGCAACCCTCCCTATGTTTGTTCGCGCAACATTGATGAAGAATCCCGAGAACTCATTTTTGACTGGAAAGTGAGCGGTTCGGGTCACCCCGATCTGTACATTCCCTTTTTTCAAATTGGTTTTGAAAACTTGCGTCCTCAGGGAGTTTTAGGTTTCATTACCATGAACACCTTCTTCAAAAGTGTAAACGGACGTGCATTGCGCCAGTATTTTGCAGATGAAGCTATTGCACTGAAAATCCTGGACTTTGGCGGTAATCAGATTTTTCAAAGTAAGTCCACATACACCTGTATCTGCTTCCTCCAAAAGAATGAATCACAAACAGTACAGTATGCACAAGTGGGGGAGGAATCGCTAACTGAAAACATCCCGTTCCAGCGAATCAACTATACAAAACTCAATCATAAAAACGGTTGGAACCTGCAGTACCATGATTTACTTACCCAAATTGAAGAGGCTGGTTCCGCATTCGGAGATTTATACCGCACACGTAATGGAATTGCTACGCTTAAAAACGACATTTATATCTTCAATGCAATAAGAGAAGATGATGAATTCTTTTACCTCCAAAACGGAGCCGAATATCCCATAGAGAAGGGGGTTTGCAAGGAAATCATTAACCCCAACAAACTTACTCAAGCCAGGAGTATTAAAGAGCTGCGGCATAAAGCAATATTCCCATACAAGTTCAACAAACAAGGAGACGCCAAGCTCATTTCTCCTGAAGAATTTAAAAACCTCTATCCGAGAGCATATGATTACCTAAAGGTCAAAAAAGATGTTTTGGCTGAACGTGATAAAGGGAAAGGAAAATATGAATATTGGTATGCTTATGGCCGCAACCAGTCACTAGAGCGATTTAAGAAGAAACTGTTCTTTCCACACATCACGCCCCACATTCCAAACTATACCATTAGCGATGATGAAGATTTACTTTTCTATAATGGTATTGCCGTAGTGTCAGACGATGAACAGGAATTAAAATTCCTTCAAAAACTGATGAGTTCAAGACTGTTTTGGTTTTATGTAGTTCATTCAAGCAAACCTTATGGTTCGGGCTACTATTCGTTAAGCAGAAATTACATAAAAAATTTTGGTGTCTATAACTTCGATGAAGATGAACGTGAGTACATCATAAACCAAAATGATTCGAATGAACTAAATTTTTTCATAGAAGCAAGGTATGAGATTGACATACCAGAATAGAATACCTCGCGCTATTTGCACATTGCTTTCCTCGTTCCTGCGGTTGCAAAGAGCAAATGCCGAAAAAAAGCAATATAAACAGCTTACAACAACACCTATACGCAATGCCCTTAGGGACACACTGCGCATAGCCAAACCTTACCAGCATTTACGCTTATGCCCAATGCCATCACCTACCGTGCCGCCACTGGCGATAATGACTTGCAGGCCATTATGCAACTGCAAAAGATCAACCTTCCGGCAAAAATTACGGCGGAAGAGCTGAAAGAGCAGGGCTTTGTCACCGTAGATCACGATATGGAGACGCTACGGGATATGAACACGCCCTTTGGACACAGCACAGCATGGGATGGAAACACCCTGGCAGGCTACGCGCTGGTAATGGAGACTCGTTTTCGCGACCGCATTCCGATCTTATTCCCCATGTTTGAACTGCTCGACGGGGTTGTTTGCCAAGGTAAGCCACTACAGGAATGGGCTTACTTTGTGATGGGTCAGGTGTGTGTGGCCAAGCCCTACCGGGGAAGTGGCGTTTTCGCCGGATTGTACCGGGATATGCAGGAGCGCCTGTCCGGGGATTTTGATTTTATCATTACTGAAATCTCTACCCGTAACCCCCGGTCGATACGGGCGCATGAGAAGGTGGGTTTCCAAAACATACACGAGTATACCGACCCGTGGGGGGAGCATTGGGTGGTGGTTGCTCTGGGGTTAAGAACTAAGACTTAGCCGCCGGGCTCTCCTTAGCCGGGCGCAACAGGAAGAATAAGCCTACCAGCATAAAGGGAATACTCAGCAGCTGTCCGGTGCTCAGTCCCGCGTTCACGGCCGACTCAAACCCACCCTGACTCGTCTTGAAGTACTCCAGCCCAAAGCGGATGACGCCCAAAACCAGCAGCAGGAACAAACCGAACATGCGGCCCAGGCGGTTCTTCGCATCGGTTTTCCAGTACACCCAATAGAGCAAAAAGAAAGTGAGCAGATAACTAATGGATTCATACAGCTGCACCGGATGGCGGACCGGCACCTCGCTGAGCGCTACGCAAAACTTACCGCTTGCCATTTCCGCCACTTCCACGCAACCCTGGCCGGCACGCTCAATGCAGGCCGAGCACTTTTCCCAGAGGTTGGTCTCGTTGCGGGGAAATTTAAAGCCCCAGGCGACGTCAGTAGGCTTCCCTACAATTTCGGAGTTCATCAGATTGCCCAGGCGGATGAAGCACCCGGCAAGGGCAGTGGGGACCACCACTTTGTCCAGTACCCAGAGAACGGAGCGCTTTGACTCAAAACGGGAGAAAATCCAGAGGGCGAGGATGATGCCTATCGCTCCGCCGTGGCTGGCCAGCCCGCCTTTCCACACCATAGGGATTTCAGTAAGATGCTGGGAGTAGTAGTCCCAGTCGTAGAAGAACACATGCCCCAAACGGGCGCCTACCACAGCCCCCACGACCATGTAAATGAAGATACGGTCCAGCCACTCTTCGGGCGCATTTTCGGCTTTGAACATCGCCTTCACAATGTACAAGCCTGCCAGAAAGCCGGCAGCGAAGAGCAGCCCGTACCAACGCAGGGTTAGCGGGCCAAGGTTAATGATTTCAGGGGAAGCCGTCCAGGTGATGTAGGCCAAAAGATCTTGCATAGGTATTGACTTGTGCCCCAATATTAGGCATGTTTTAGCGGTTTTTGGGCGCTTATCGGTTAATTTTTTGATAATTTGGATGCCCACGGAACGGAGCGGTTCCACTATATAACGCATCAAACCCTTTCAAATGCCTGTGATTGACAAAGAACGCCCTGTACTCGTCACCGGAGCTTCCGGCTACATCGCTTCCTGGATTGTCCGCTTCCTGCTGGAGGAGGGCCACTTGGTACACGCTACCGTAAGGGATACAACCCAACCAGAGAAAGTCGCTCACCTTACTGAAATCGCCAGCCGGGAATCGGGCCAGCTCAGGCTTTTTGAGGCAGACCTGCTGAAAGCCGGGTCATTCGCAGAGGCGATGAAAGGTTGTGCGCTGGTGATACACACGGCCTCGCCATTCCAACTTAACACCAAAGACCCGCAGCGCAGCCTGATCGACCCGGCACTGAAGGGCACCCGAAATGTGCTGGAAACGGCCAAACATACTCCCGGGGTGCAGCGGGTGGTACTGACTTCAAGCGTAGCAGCAATCTACGGGGATGCGATAGAGCTGGAAAGCGCTCCCGGGCAGGTTTTTACGGAGGAACAATGGAATGAAAGCAGCTCCCTCAGGCACCAGCCTTATTCTTACTCCAAGACGGTAGCCGAACGGGAGGCCTGGAAAATCGCTGGTACGCAGTCTGAGTGGGACCTGGTCACTATCAACCCAGGCTTTGTGATGGGGCCATCCCTTAGTCAGCGTACCGATGGTACAAGTACACAGTTTATGCAATCTATGGCCAACGGGCAATTCAAAGCAGGTGCACCGGACTTATACTTCGGTGTGGTAGACGTCAGGGAAGTAGCCCGGGCACATCTCCTGGCAGGATTTCTATCCGAAGCGGAAGGCCGGCATATCTTGTCTGCTTCAGAGCATAGCATACTGGAAATGAGCCATATGCTTCGGGAAAGCTATGGCGACAAATATCCCTTCCCGAAAAAATCACTCCCCAATATCTTCCTTTATCTGTTTGGTCCCTTCCAGGGCTTTTCCTGGAAATACCTGCGCCGCAATCTCGGCTACCCCCTGCGTTTCAACAACCGAAAAAGCCGGGCAAAACTGGGGCTGAAATACCGCTCGGTAGCGGAGACCCTCCGCGAGCACATCCAACAATTGGAAAAAGACGGGTTACTGTAAGCCTAAGCCAGTTTTTTCATACGGACATACCCATTGACGGTCAGCAGAAGGATAGCGCCAACGAATAACCAAATAAAGGTAGCGTTTAGTCCCGTCTGATGCCCCAATCCAATCTGCAGAATACCCCAGTGAATATACGCCAGCAGCAGGTTAGTCACGAACATGATGGCAGAGATCAGCAGCCTCGACTCCCCGATCAACGCCTCTCGGTTCTCGTCGGTGACCTTAACCGGGAAGTTGTAATTTTTGGGGTCGCGCCCGATTAGCCCCACCAGTACCGAAGTCGCAATAGCGATTCCCGGCAACAAGAAAATCATTGCTCTGGGGCCGTAATCATCCGCCTGACCACCCGCATTAAAGTGTATCGGCATTTGTTCCGGCAGGGAGCCGTAGTAAAACAGCCCGGTAGCCAGCATGAAAGCGATGCCGGCCAGGCTTAGCACATCCAGCGTAAAAAACAGTTGACGATTCATAGGTTAAGTATTCATTGCCAAAAAGGGTATCCGATTAAAATTACTCAATCCTAGCATCATGGAGCCTCCCGGGGATTGACCCTCAGCCCCCGCAGCCGGTTCAGCGCAGCTGCCAGCTCGAGAGATCGGAAAGCCGCATAATCACCATTTGGTTCCTTCTGCAAAACGCCAAGCCCCTGCTGTTCGATATCCTGCATGACCCGGTTTAGAGCTTCGGGCAGAGTTGCTTCGCCCAGGTAGCGCCGGAGGTAAAGCAGGGCATCCGCAACAGCGTTCAGTTGACCGTTTTCCACCAGTTGGGCAACGGCGGAAAGGTCGATGTCGTGCTCGCCAAACTGTATGCTGCGGGTGTCAAAAGCCCGGACTTTCACCCGTTTCCCTTTTTGGGCATTCAGGCTTTCGGGCAGGGGTATGCGCCGGGATTGAGTGGGAAAGGCAGCGGGCGTTTCCACTGACCGGGGCTGGGGGAACTCCTGCGCGACGGACCTGGCACGCGCGGTCAGGTCTTCCGGCTGGTAGGCATTCATACCGATGACGGTGTCTGCAGCATCGAGGTAGAGCCCGGAGCCGCCGAGCACCAGCACCGTACTGACGCCCTGCTCCTCGTACAACTGCCGGATGCGGTCCACAAAAGGCGTGATAGGCTCCCGCTGCTGCGGAATAAGCGCCTGCATGCGCTGATCGCGGATCATAAAATTGGTGGCGGAGGTGTCTTCGTCAATGAGCAGTGCCGTTGCCCCGGCTTCCAGGGCCTCCATCACATTGGCGGCCTGGGAGGTGGAGCCGCTGGCATTGGGGGTGGAAAACTGCTGGGTGGGCTGCCCGCCCGGCAGGTTGTTGATGAAGGGGGAAATGTCGACCCGCTCAATGTAGCGCCCGTCCTCTGCCCGTATCTTGGCGGCACCTGGCTGACTGACTACAAAAGAGCGCCCATCTCCCGGAATGTGATTGTAAACACCCAGCTCAATCGCGCGCAGCAGGGTAGATTTGCCGTGAAAGCCCCCGCCCACAATCAGCGTAATGCCCTCGGGAATGCCCATGCCGCTTATCGTACGGTTGGGCAGCTCCACTTCCACCTGTAGGCTATCAGGCGACTGGAAAGGCAAACCGCCAGGCATAGGGCGGTCATCCACCCCGCTGGCCCGGGGCAGGATAGCGCCATCGGCTACAAAAGCGACAAGGCCTAATTCCGGGAGGCGGCTCCGCAGGGCATCTGCATCCTCATTGGTGAAGATATGCTCCTTCAAAATAGTTTCGTCCTGCACGGCAAAGGGCAGGCTGTGGGCTACGATTTGAGGGATCTCCTGCTCAAAAATGGCTGCCGCCTGCCGCCCGGCGATGCGCCTCCCGAAAGCTGGCAGCCCCACCCGGAAGCGGGCTTCAATCCAGTCGTCCCGGAGCACCACCGACGTCCGTTCCAGTATTTCCTGCCCGGGCTGCGCGATGAATACCGCCCCGCTTTTTCCACTACCCCGGTTGCCTTTACTGAATCGGCGGCACGCCCGGCTAAACTGCCGGTTGAGGTAATCGCACAGGGCGACCCGCCGGCTTTTGTTGGCCTGCGCCCAATCGGGGAAGGTGTTCCGGATGCGCACCCGCACCCGGCTTGGGGCCGCAAAGGGGTCGCCCTGCACATGGTCGATAGACAACTCAAAATCTTCAAAAGCGTACTGCCCGCGGATGTCCTTGTAGGCTTTGTAGCTTTTGCCGTCGAGGTGATGGAGGGTGGCTTGTAGTTGTTGGGTGGTTTTCATGCGGGGAAGTTAGGGAGATTGCTGCATAGCTTGTAATTTTCCCTATCTTCCCTTCAAAAATGCTCGATCAGCCCAGCCCAATCCGTGAAGGGGAAGCCCTCGATCAGGAAGCCCTCCAAGCCTACCTGCGGCAGCACTGGGATGGCTTCAGGGAAATAGAAGGCATCCAACAATTCCCCGGTGGCTATTCCAACCTGACTTACCTGCTCCAAACCAATGCAGGGGAAGCCGTGCTCCGCCGGCCGCCCTTTGGCGCCAACATCAAGAGCGCCCACGATATGGGGCGGGAGTACCGGGTATTGTCCAAACTCAAACCGGTACTGAAAACCATTCCACAGCCCATCGTCTACTGTGAGGACGAGGCGGTCATTGGCGCGCCCTTTTACCTGATGGAGCGAGTGGAAGGCATCATCCTGAGGGGCAATTTAGCCAAACAGTTGCAATGGGCACCCGAACAAATGCGGCAGATCTCGGAGTCTGCGGTGGATGCGCTGGCAGCCCTTCACCAAATTGATATTGAGGCGACCGGGCTCATCGAGCTGGGCAAGCCCGAGGGCTACGTCGGCCGGCAGGTAGAGGGATGGATCAAGCGGTATTACAAAGCCGAAACGGACAAGGTGCCTGCTATGGACGAGCTGGCAAAATGGATGCAGAAAAATAAGCCTGCAGATGGCCCCGCCGGGCTGATCCACAACGACTTCAAATACGACAACCTGGTGCTCGGCCCGGACCCACCCCATAACATCCGCGCCATCCTCGACTGGGAAATGGCTACGGTGGGCGACCCGCTGATGGACCTGGGCACCACCCTCGCTTACTGGACCGAGCCGAAAGAAGCCCGCCTCATGCCCCTGGCTGCCGCCAACCTGACCTGGCTGCCCGGCAACCTCAACCGGCAGGAGGTGCTGGACCGCTATGCACAGCAGCGGGAAATAGTGATCCCTAACCCGGTCTTCTACTACGTCTTTGGCGCTTTCAAGATCGGGGTGATCGTGCAACAGATTTACTACCGCTACAAAAAGGGGCATACGCAGGACCCGCGCTTTGCGAATTTGCTGCAAGCGGTGCGGTATTTTGGGCAGCGGGGGCGGGTGGCGTTAATGGCGGATCAGGTATCCGGGCAGGGTTAAACTACTTGAAGGAAGAAATTCCTATTTCAGATACCCTTTTCCTTGTAGTTATGACTATTGAACAACCAAACGCTTCACTTCCTGATTCGCTCCATCCCTAGTAATTGCCTGCACCCAGTATACGCCAGGTGTAAGCGGCTCTAAATTGATAGCATAAGGCCCGCTGTCTCCACTCATTTTTTGAGAGAGGGATAACCGACCGGTTCCATCAAAAAACCTTAATAAAACATCCTCGCCTACAGGTAACTCAGCATAAACTTTTTGAGCCGTGGGGTTTGGAAATAACTTCCACCGTTGAGCGGAAATGTCGTTTAGCCCACTTGCTAACAGAACCTCAAAACTGAAGCTCGCAGTACATCCATTTGCATCCGTAACGGAAAGGCTGTAAAACCCTGGCTCAAGCGACGATAAGAAAGGCCCGGTGTGGCCGTTGTCCCATTCGTAGGCATAAGGCGGTGTACCACCAATAAGACTGTCTAAAGAAATACTGCCCAGGCTACTCTCGGTTGCAGGTTCTATTGTGGCAAAAGCGTTAATTGAATCTAAGGCTGGCACTTCAAAGAACAGGGTGTCCTGGCATAGGGAGCTGTCCGTCACGACCGCTACGTATGCACCTGATAGGAGCTGGGTGTTTGACGCTATAAGCTGGCCGGCGGTGTCAATGACCTGATAAGAAAACGGGGCAATGCCTGATGCCATCAGCACCACTTCGCCATTGGCTTCTCCCGGGCATTCCGGAGGCAGGACTTCTAATGCGGCAAGTTCTAGTTTCGGCTGCTCAAAGGCCCCAAGATCAACCGCCCCGTCTTGTATCCGTGGTGCCCCCAACAAATCTGTAGACAGGTTGAATGCCTGAACGATAGAGTCCAGCCCGGCATCAATCGCTGGTGAGCAGGAGGACAGCCGGAAATCCCCTCCATCAATATCTACAATTTCTGAGTCTGTAGCTAAAATCACCCCTTCTCCGCAGGCCTCATCGCCCCCGGGCATATCACAATCGGGAGCAGTGAAGATGCTATGGCTGACTTTGTAATCGTATAGGTTGTCTTCTACCCCTTGAATAATTCCATTCAACAGGTGGTTGCGCATGGTCTCTGCTCCAGCCTGTTGAAAAACGCAGTTGTAAATGTGCATGTCATTGTAGAAAGTTTCGTAGTCAAAATCGGGGGAGCGATTTTTCACAATAGTGTAGCTGCCATTTTCAATGAATGAGCAATTAAGCAAGGTGGATTCGACAAGGCCATGCCCACTTGTGATTTCTAATGCGCCCGTATTATGTGCAAAAAGACAATTATAGAATAAGCTATAGCATTTGGTAGGGCTCCCTAAATCTCCCAGTACGACAAAACCTCCTCCGAGAATAGGGCCTCCATTATTATTAATAAATTGTGTATTCGAAACGGTTTGGTAAGAAGTGATCTCTCCGCCGAGAAAGGTTGTCTGAAATCCAGCTCCACGGGTAGTGGATTTATTATTGATGAAGGAAACAGAATCTATCTCCAGGAAATATTCTGACCCGTTTGGTCCCGCTATTGAAAGGGAAACGCCCCCGCCCCATGCATTACCGGATTCGTTGCCATCGAAGGTGCTTCGGTAGATTTTTAACCCCGAAGCCCCTCCTGAGGAGAATAAATCGACATCAAAGAAAACCCCTCCACATGATGCAGAATAATTGTTCAGAAACTTAGTATCAGCAACAATGACTTCGGAGCCCCCTGTTGCGGATAAGAAGTTAGCTCCACCTCCAGACACAACTGTCTGATTTTCTTCAAACTCACATTCCTGCAATAGTAAAGGCTGAGCCAGGGCTACCACATTTATGCCTCCTCCATAGAGGGCATAATTATACCCAAAGGTACATTGTTTAAAGATCAGCGTATCAGAAGTGCTGCCATTATCCTCACTTCTATGAAAGGCACCTCCGCTGACAGTAGCCCGATTAGAAATAAAATGGCAATTTTCAAGCCTTGGCGTAATGCCTAGATTGTCCGGGCTGTTCACGCCGATTGCAGCCCCGTAGGAACCGCTGTTGCCTTCAAAGGTACAGTTACGGATAATCATTTTAGATGCCGAAGTGTCCCCCTCCTCGGTTGTAATAAACAGCCCTCCCCCATAGCGGGTATCAAAGGTATTGCCATTGCTATTGCCATGCCTGATATGGAAACGGTCTAAGACCGTATGCTCATCGGGGCTGCGGGCCGTCAGTACGTGATAGCAGTTATCTGTGCTATCCGTAAATACGCCAATATCTCCACTCAATATGCTGAGTACACCTGTGGTGTCCCGCTCTTCAAATGTAGCTTCATTGCCCAGAAACCCTCCAAATATTTTCACCCCTTTTGGGATTTCATAGGTCGCATGCCGGTCCGTGCCATCTGTCGGTCGATAGAACCCCTGGGCCACCCATATAGAATCGCCTGCTTCTGCTACCTCCAACGCGCTGGATAAGTTGGAGTAGGCCGTCAACCATTGCACCCCGTCCTCAATTCCTGATGTATTACCCCTGTCCACTATTATTCGTTTGCTTTGAGCTTCCAGGGAGGGAAAAAGCCCAAAGATTACGAGAGCTATGATAAAATAAAGCCGCATCTGTGAATGATTTTCGTAAAAGCAAAACAGAAAGGCTTTAGAGATAATGAAGCCTTATAAGTTGGATTTTGAAAACGGTTAAGTAAATTAGAGATTGCTAGTTGTAAAAATAATGATTTTCTTGACATCTTCGCATTGTAAATGTTAAACTTAAGCTGTCTTGCGTTTTTCGTAATATTGATGAAAAACGAAAAACCTGCCGCCCCTTTATGACCCAGGTGACCTGAATTCTTTATAATGCCTGACCATATGGTCAACTCCCTTATTAAAATATTAATAAAATGATAATTAGCCCTATCTTTTAGACGTTACCGGCGACTTTCGCGTTTACAACACAACCTTTACCCCAAAACAATTTGGCTATGAACCGATCATCATTTTTTCTCTTCTTCTCCCTGAGCCTGGTCTTTTGCCTGCAGGCACAGGGAAATACGCATCAGGAATACCTGGAACGCTTCAAGGAAATTGCTATCCTGGAAATGGAGCGGACCGGCATCCCGGCAAGCATCAAACTGGCGCAGGGGCTCCTGGAGTCTGGTGCAGGTACAAGCGACCTGGCCCGGCGTGCCAACAACCACTTTGGCATTAAATGTGGCAGTGGCTGGAATGGCCGGACGTACTACAAGAAGGACGATGATGTCAATGACCGGGGGGAGCTGATCGAATCCTGCTTCCGCAGCTATAAAAACCCCGATGCCAGTTACCGGGCACACTCCGAATTCCTGCGCGACCCAAACAAGCAGTTCCGCTATGGGTTTCTTTTCCGGCTGGATCCCACCGACTATAAAGCCTGGGCAAGGGGGCTCAAGCAGGCAGGTTACGCCACCAGCGCGACCTACGCCAGCAAGCTTATCGATATTATTGAGCGTTATGAACTGCACCGCTACGATCGTATGACCTCCACCGGTATTATCGCGGGCGGTGATACCGGTGTGCCGCAACTGGGTGGCGATGGGACCGATGCCCCTAACGTAGTCATAGCCGGTCAGGTCTTTACCAACAACGATGTGCAGTACGTGCTGAGCATGTCCGGTGAGACCCTGCAGGAAATTGCCCTCCGTACCAACTCCGACCTCACCGACCTTGTGCGCTACAACAACAACCAATACAGCCGTAACCGCCAACTGGAGCAGGGCACGGTCATCTACCTGCAGTCCAAGCGCAACAGCTTCAGGGGGCAGCGGCAGTGGCACTATGTGAAAAAGGGCGAAACCATGTTCAGCATTTCCCAAATCTACGGTATCGACCTCGACCGCCTGTACCGGCGTAATCAGTTGGAAAAAGGTCAGATGGCAGCCGTTGGCGAGCGCCTGAAGATACGGGGCTGGAATGTTAGCGACCCTCCCAAATTGGGACGGGAAGTGGAAGCGCCATCCTCTGTGCCCGACCGCGACGACGTGATGGACTTCCCGGAACCTGAGCCACCATCCATTGACGAGGGCCCAGTCAATCCTATCGTAATCGAAGATGAGGTCTTTGAGCCCGATAGTGACTTCGACTTTGATGATGACTTTCTGGACCCCATCACCCCGCCACCGGGCAACCGCCCTGACCCCAGGCCCGATAACCGTCCGACCTGGAATGACCGGCCCAGCCAGCCAGATACCGATAATGGGTTTGACAGGGATGACTGGTTCAACTCAGATGATGACCCGGCGCCCAATCCGCCACAGCCGGACCCTCGACCTGTACAGCCTTCCGGCAGCTTACATACCGTTGTAAAAGGAGACACCCTATTCAACATCAGCCGCCGCTACAACCTGACAGTTGACCAGCTCAAAGCACTGAATGGGCTGACCAGCAACACCATATTCATTGGTCAGCAGCTGAAAGTGCGGTAAGGTAATGCAAGTGACCGGAGCGCTATTTCCTGTATAGCGCTCCGGTTATTTCGTAATAATTCAAGACCTTTGCGCAAAACCGGAATTATGAAGCAACGGATACTCATGATGATAATCGCCGCGCTGAGCGTGGCAGGACTACAAGCCCAGGGCACCGTATACGGCATCAAGGGAGGGTTCACGCTGGCTACACAACAGTGGGACGCCATCAATACCAATGCCCTGATTTTGCCTCAGGGCGATTTTTTTATTGAAGATGTGCCGGAAAGCAATGCATTCTCGCTCTTTGCTTCTCTGGGCTACCACCCAAAGGGCAGTGCTCTGCGGAACCGCTTTTTCAATAACGTCCTCAACGGGCAGCTCACCCGCGTGCCACCGGAGCGCTTCATTTTCCACAACGCCTCTCTGGTGCTGGGCGCCAAGCAAAAGTTTGACATCGGCAGGGGGGAAAGCCGTTTTTTCTACTCCATCGGTGTACGGGCGGATTATACCTTTGACACCAACCTGAATGAATTTGATGAGATTAACAATTTCTTCTTCTCTACGCTTCCGGTCAATGACCCCACCTACATCCGGGAGTTCAACTACGGGGTGACGATAGGCGGCGGTATGGAGTACAACCTTGGTGATTTTGTCGGCATGTCACTGGAACTCAACCTCCACCCGGACTTTTCGTTCCAATACGAGCAGCCGGAGATTGGGAATGTAACCGACCCCTTCACCGGCAACCAAACTACGATACCGGAGCGGCAAATCCGAAATATTGCCTTTGAGGTGAGCCTTGGGTTTCGCTTCCTTCGTGAGATAGTTTATATCGACTAACAGATTCTTCCATTCAACCATACACATGCGACTCAGAAGCGACGGGCTGGAAAAAATTTACGGTAAGCGAAAAGTAGTCAAGGGCGTTTCCCTCGAAGTTAATCAGGGGGAAATCGTCGGGCTGCTGGGGCCGAATGGTGCCGGGAAGACGACCACGTTTTACATGGTGGTCGGCTTCATCAAGCCTAATGTCGGACAGGTATTCCTGGAGGGGGACAACATCACAGACCTGCCCATGTACAAGCGGGCACAGCGGGGCATCGGCTACCTCCCGCAGGAGCCTTCCGTTTTCCGCAAACTTAGTGTGGAAGACAATATCGCCGCCGTGCTGGAAATGATGCCCTACCCCAAAGCCGAGCAAAAGGAACGCCTGGAAAGCCTGATCAGTGAGTTTGGCCTGGAGAAGGTCCGTAAAAGCCGGGGGGACACCCTTTCTGGCGGTGAACGCCGCCGTACCGAAATAGCCCGTGCCCTCGCTACCGATCCTAAGTTTATCCTGCTGGATGAGCCTTTTGCCGGTATTGACCCCATTGCCGTGGAGGACATTCAGTACATCGTAGCCAAACTAAAGACTAAGAACATCGGCATTCTCATCACCGACCACAACGTGCAGGAAACCCTCTCCATTACCGACCGGGCCTACCTCATGTTTGAGGGGAATATCCTCAAGGCCGGCACAGCTGAAGAACTCGCTGCCGATGAGATGGTCCGTAAGGTCTACCTCGGTAAGAACTTTGAACTCCGAAGAAAAGTCATCGACCTCAATGAAGAACGCTAGTTTAGTCTTCTTAATACTGAGCGTTTTGCTCTGGCCGTCCTGCGAGTCTCAGGAAACGGGCATCCGGCTGACTTCCAGTGAGCGCATCCGTATTGACAGCCTGGCCAAGAAGCAGATTGACAGCCTTGTGCCCGTATTGGACAGCCTGTGTACGGTAAATAAGGACAAATTGATTGAGCAGGCGCTGGATTCCATCATTGAATTGCGACAGCAGGAAGAGCAGACCCTTCGCGAGCGTATCATGCGAAAACAGCAACAGCAATGAGCAGACTTTCCATTCTCCTCGCTCTGACCGCCTTCCTCGCCTCCTCCTGCGGCGAAGATAACCGCAACCGGATTGCAGTAGAAAAGATGATTCAGGAAGAGGTCACTCAGCGTGTCGCCACTTACCGGGAAAACCGCACCCAACGCTGTTATCAGGATGCCGTTAAGGAAGCAAGCTCCCTCGCGGATTCCATCCTGCTGCTGCAGGCCCGCCTGAACCGGGATACCGCTTCCAAACCTCCGCGGCCCACCCGCCCGGAGCGGCCCGCTGCCAAAAAACTGCGCGATTCCCTATTGAAGGTCGCCCCACTGCTCTCAGAAGACAGTATCCTCAAGCTCCTGAGGCTGGATTCACTGCAGCGGGACTCCCTGCAGCCTGATACCATCGGGGCGCCTCTCAATCAGTAGGGCCCGCGTTCCGGTAAAAGTATTTGTATAGCTTTTCATTCAGCTTGCCCACAAGGCGCAGTGCATCAAACTCATCCTGATCTTCCCGTGGAAAAATACTGCCCCAGAATTTCTGAAAGTCATTCAAACGCTGATAGTAGGGAAAAGGCGGAGGCGGGCTTTTCAGTTGCTCGCCCAGTATAACCATCGCTTCCACCCCATCAGAGTAGTCTTTGTTGGTCCTGCCAAAGCTGAGGATGAATGCCGGTTTTTGCGCCAGCGTAATGCTCGCGTCCGGCTCCAGGTCTGCATTCAGCAGGTGCCCCTGAAAATTACCGGCTTTAAGTTCAGGCGTGAAGTAATCGTAGGTGAACCGAATGTCCGAAAAGTCATACGACTCCCGGAATGCCCGGTACATGTTATTGTTGAAAGTCCGGGTCTCTTCCCGGGTGGCCGCCAGTTCTTTTTCCAGCCATTTGGCCCGCCGGTTCGTATTGTCGTCATTTTCCAGCGCATCCTGCAGGGCTGTCATTTTGCGCTGATTGGACGGCAGGCGGATGATCAGGGTGCCGTTGCGCAAGTCTTTGATAGCCGCAACCGGAGCACTTACAGGAACGGCTGTGGTATCCTGAGCGTACGAAACGATGCCAAAAGCCATAAGTGCAAGCAGTAGCGTCAATCTGGAAAGCATAGTGGAATGTTTAATGTTAAAAAAGTATTATTTACCGGACAAAATTGAGCCTTTTCGCTTAAGTAATTGTATTAAGTGGCTGATCTTGCGAATTTAGGGCAAGGACCCGAACACCCTGCCCTATTGTGTGAAAAAATTAGCAACTTTGCAGACCTGAACAACGAAATGACCATGCAATCAGTAGACATTGAAGCCCTCAATCAGCAAATTTACCTGGACAGCGCTTTTGTAGACCGCCTGAACCAGGAAACCGCGCAGGTGATCGTGGGGCAAAAGCATATGCTGAACCGCTTGCTCCTGGGGCTGCTCACCAAAGGGCACGTCCTCCTCGAAGGCTTGCCGGGACTTGCCAAAACGCTGGCGATTAAGACCCTTTCTCAGGCTATTGATGCCCGGTTCAGCCGTATTCAGTTTACGCCCGACCTGCTGCCGGCCGATATCATCGGTACCATGATTTACAATCCGCAGCAAAATGAGTTCACCGTGCGTAAAGGTCCGGTCTTTGCCAATTTTGTGCTGGCTGACGAGATCAACCGGGCGCCTGCCAAAGTGCAGAGTGCCCTGCTCGAAGCCATGCAGGAGCGGCAGGTTACTATCGGCAATCAGACCTTCAGCCTGGAGGAGCCTTTTCTCGTACTGGCCACCCAAAACCCCATCGAGCAGGAAGGAACTTACCCCCTGCCCGAGGCGCAGGTCGACCGCTTCATGCTCAAGGTAAAGATTTCCTACCCCAACAAGGAGGAGGAACGCGAGATCATCCGGCGGGTACTGGGCAGCGATAACTTCGGTAAAGTCAGCCCGGTCGTGAAGCCGGAGGAAATCCTCCAGGCGCGCCAATCTGTGCGCAAGATCTACATGGATGAGAAAATCGAGCGCTACATCCTCGATATCGTTTTTGCCACCCGTGAGCCCGACAGCTATCAGCTGGGCCGCCTGAAGCCCCTGATCAGCTACGGAGGCTCGCCCCGGGCAAGCATCAACCTGGCCCTGGCTGCCAAAGCGCAGGCTTTTCTCAACCGCCGTGGCTACGTCATCCCTGAGGATGTGCGTAATGTATGCCTCGATGTCATGCGCCACCGTTTGGGACTGACCTATGAAGCCGAAGCCGAAAACATCACACAGGAAGACCTGATCAACAAAATTCTCGATACCGTAGAAGTACCCTAAATCATGGAAACCAGCGAACTGCTGAAGAAAGTCCGCAAGATTGAAATCAAGACCCGGGGGCTGAGCCGGCATCTCTTTTCCGGAGAGTACCACTCAGCCTTCAAGGGGCGGGGCATGTCTTTCAGTGAGGTTCGAGACTACCAATACGGGGACGATGTCCGCAATATCGACTGGAATGTAACGGCTCGCACCGGCACTCCTCACGTCAAAATCTTTGAGGAAGAGCGGGAACTGACCGTGATGCTGCTGATCGATATGAGCCCTTCCTCCTTCTTCGGCACCGTCAATCAGCTCAAAAACGAAATCATCACGGAAATTTGCGCCGTGCTGGCCTTTTCCGCCATCAACAACAACGATAAAGTGGGCGTGGCCTTCTTCGCCAATGAAGTAGAGCTGTTTATTCCGCCCAAAAAAGGTAAGCAGCACATCCTGCGCATTATCCGGGAGCTCATCAATTTCGAGCCTAAAGGCAAAGGCACGGAAATTGGCGCTACCCTGGAGTACTTCAACAACCTGGTCAAAAAGCGGAGCATCTGCTTCATTATTTCCGACTTTCTGTCGATGGAGTACGAACAGGCACTGCGGGTGGCTGCCCGCCGCCACGACGTGATCGGTGTGAATATCATCGACCCCCGGGAGGAAAACCTGCCGGATGTGGGGCTGATCCGGGCACAGGACGCCGAAAGTGGGGCCATACGCTGGATTGACACCTCTTCCCAACGGCTAAGGGAGGAGTACGCCCGCTGGCACCAAAACCACCTGGACTACTTCACCCAGACGTTCCGGAAAAGCGGGGCTTCCGTGGTCAATATCCGAACCAACGAATCATACGTGGATGCGCTGCACCAGTTTTTCCAACAGCGCTCCTGACCTAAAAACGCAGGGTAATTTATGATCAACCGACACCGAAATCACTGGCTGCCCCTTTTGACCCTCCTGCTCCTGGGCTGGTCTGCTTCGGCTTGGGCTCAACCCAGCATTTTGGTGGTCCTCGAGCAGGAAACCGCCTTGTTTGGCGAAGCTGTTCCCTTGCAGATTGTAGCGGTGGCCGAAGGCGGCACCACGATTGATGCCTTCGACTACCGGGCATTGGAAAATCAGGACAACATGGAAGTCCTGGACGCCAAACGCCTCGATAAAGCAGGCGAAGGCAACCGCTCCATCAGCACCCTGGACCTGAAGCTAATCTTTTGGGAAGAAGGCCGCTACACCATCCCTCCCGTCACCCTGACCTACACCACGAACGGTCAACAGGAACAAATACAAAGCGACAACGCATCCATTCTGATCCGCACCATGGATGTGGCCAGCGACACCACCCGACTGATGCCTATCAAGGATATTATTGAGGAGCCGATGACGTTGCGGGACTATGCCCCATACCTGGTGGGTATCGCTGCCCTACTCATCATCGGTTTGCTGATCTACTTTTTCCGGCAAAACCGAAAGGCTGCTTCAGCACCGCCCAAACCGCCCCGCCGCACCACCCTGCGCGCCCTGATGATGGAGCGCCTCAGCGCCCTGGAAGCAGAAAAACGCTGGCAGCAGCGCGACATCAAAGGCTACCACAGCGAACTGACCTATCAGGCCCGCTTTTACCTGGAGCGTAGGTACGGCATCCGGGCCCTGGAGTCGACCACCGACACCATCGTACAGCACCTGGAGGGCCACGCGCTTTCCGACGAACAGGTACAGACCCTGCGCAGGCTGCTGCAAACCGCCGACCTGGTCAAGTTTGCGAAAGCAGAACCGGAAGTAACCATCCATGAAGAAGCCATGCAGCGGTTGCGGCAGTTCATTCGCGATACTGATAACCCCCGGCTGATGGCCGCCATTTACGAAAGTGGCACCATTGAGACCTACGAAAAAGCGGAGGACGACAAGGAAGCATCATGAGCATATTCAGTCCCAACATAGAATTTGTCAATCCGGAGTTTTTCCTGCTGCTGCTGCTGTTGCCTGCAGTAGGCTGGTACTATTTGCGCAAGCGCCGGCAGCACTACGCAACGCTGCGTATGCCCAGCCTGGCGAGTGTGCAGGGCATGCAGTCGTGGCGGGGCAGATTGAGAGGGTTGCTGCCGGTATTCAGAGCGCTGGCTTTTACGTCGCTTGTGATCGCCATGGCCCGGCCCCAGGAAGTCCTGAAAGAGGAGGAGGTGAATGCAGAGGGCGTAGACATTATGCTTGCCATCGACCTCTCCAGCAGTATGCTCGCGCAAGATTTCGAGCCCAACCGCCTGGAAGTCAGCAAAGCGGTGGCCAGCGACTTCGTTGATAAGCGCCCGTACGACCGGATCGGGCTGGCCATTTTTGCCGGAGAGGCCTTCACCAAATGCCCGCTGACTGTTGACCACCGCATCCTGAAAGGCTTTTTGGGTGAACTGGAATGCGGAGAGTTGCAGGACGGTACAGCTATTGGCATGGGGCTCGCTACGGCCGTGCGCCACCTGGAAAGCAGCGAAGCCAAGAGTAAAATCGCTATCCTTCTAACCGATGGCGTCAATAACGCAGGGTACATACAACCAGAAATGGCCGCCCAAATCGCCCAGAAACTCGGCATTAAAGTTTACACCATCGGCGTAGGCTCCACCGGTGATGCCCTGACGCCCATCAGCCGCCGCAGCGATGGCCGCTACATCTTCGGGCGGGCCCGGGTGGAAATTGACGAAGCCCTGCTGCGGGACATTGCAGAAATGACACAGGGCGCTTATTTCCGGGCCACTTCTGCGGAAAGCCTGCAGCAGATTTACGATCAGATTGACCAACTGGAAAAAAGCAAAATTGAAGTGACGGTGATCAAGCGCTACAACGAGGCTTTCCACCCCTTCGTTTTTTGGGGGCTCGTTATATTGCTGGTGGAAGCCCTGCTGCGGTATACCGTACTGCGCACGATCCCGTAAAGCCCATTTTTTGGCAAAACAACCAAGGCATGCTACAACTCGAACATCCCGAACATTTATACGCACTGCTGCTGCTGCCGCTGCTGGGCCTGTTCTTTTGGGCGGCATGGACGGCCAGAAACCGGGCTATCGGGCGTTTTGGCAACCACAGCCTTATGGAGCAGCTCATGCCACAGGTCTCCCGCTACCGGCAGTACCTGAAATTCGGGCTGCTGATGCTCGCGGTGGCCCTGCTTGCCGTTGGCTGGGCCAACCCGCAGTACGGGGCTAAGCTGCAAAAGTACAAGCGCAAGAGTGTCGATATTATCATTGCCTTTGACCTCTCCCAGAGCATGCTCGCCACCGACATCACTCCCAGCCGGTTGGAGCGGGCACGGCGCTTTGGGCAGGAACTGGTGGAAGGGCTGAGGGCCGAACGCCTTGGCATGGTCGTCTTTGCCGGGAGCGCTTTCCTGCAATCGCCGATTACCACCGACTACAACGCCATTCAGCTATCCCTGCGGTCGGCCAGCCCCGATATGATCGGCAATCAGGGCACCGCTATTGCGGAAGCCATTGAGCTGGCGGGAGAGTCTTTCGAAGACAACAACAAGAGCCACAAGGCGTTAATTATCATTACAGATGGCGAAAATCACGAAGAGGAAGCCCTGGCTGCTGCCGAAGCTGCTGCAGAGGAAGGGCTCATTCTCTACACCGTGGGAGTAGGTACGACCGAAGGAAGCTTCATTACCATCAGGCAAAACGGCCGGGAGATGTATAAGCGCGACCAACAAGGCAACCCGGTGCGCTCCCGCCTTAATGAAACGGTCCTCCGGGACATCGCCAAGGCAGGCAATGGCAGTTATTTCAATCTCTCTGCGGGAAGCGACGCCGTAGTCAATGCCCTGAAGGAACGCATCGACAAGATGGAAAAGCGCGCCTTTGAGCAGCGTAGTTTTTCGGAGTTTGAAAGCTCTTTTCAGTGGTTTGTCGGCATCGCTATACTGCTGCTCGTGTTGGAATTCCTGATGCCGTACCGGAGCAGCGGCAAAGGCAGAAATCAAAATTTATTTGGAGAAAATGCGTAATACCATGAGATGGCTTATTGCAATAATTCCGGGGCTCTTTTTGGCGCAAGCCACCCTGTCTGCACAATCGGTACACCGGCTGCTGCGCGAAGGCAATGAGGCCTACAAGGAAGAAGCCTATGCCGGCGCGGAGGAAGCTTACCGGAAGTCTCTGGAAGCCAACAGCACCGCCCGTGGACATTACAATCTCGGCAATGCCATCTACCAACAGGGGCGCTACGACGAGGCAGTACGGCGCTATGAGCATGTGATCGAAAATGCCGACAATGCCGAGGTACGGGCGCAGGCCTACCACAACATGGGCAACGCGCACTTTGAGGCCCAGGAATACGAAAAAAGCGTGGAAGCCTTTAAAAATGCACTCCGGGAGCGCCCCGGCGACCGGTCCACACAGTACAACCTCGCTCAGGCGCAGCGGCAGCTGAAGATGCAGCAACAGCAGCAACAAAACCAGCAACAGCAAAACGACGAGCAGAGCGAGGATCAGGAACAACAGGAACAGCAGCAACAACAACAGAACAATCAGCAGCAGAATCAGGACGAGCAGCAGCAGCAAAACCAACAGCAACAAGAAGAACAACAATCGGAAGGCCAAGACCAAAACCCGAGCGAACAGCAAGCCGCCGAGCAACAACAGGGCGAAAGCGACCAGCAAAAGAATATGGAGAAACGGGAACTCTCTGAAGAAGAAGCCCGCCGCCTGCTGCGCATCATAGAGGAAGAAGAACTACAGGTACTAGAAAAGCTGCGCAAAGCCGAAAAGGGGCAACCCGTGAAAAAGGAAAAGGACTGGTAACAACCCTTTGGCCGGAAACGTTGTCATTGTAAATAAAACTATTGGAATCATGAAAAAGGTACTCTTTGTTACATTGGCATTGCTGAGCCTTTCCATGCTCCGCGCTCAGCAAAGTGAGGTGCGCTTCACCGTTGAAGTCAACACCGATTCTCTGCTCATGGGCAATATGCTGCAGGTCCGCTTCATTCTCGAAAATGGGCAGGGGCAAGACTTCCAGGCGCCCTACTTCAATGGCTTTAGCGTAGTGAGCGGGCCCAATTACGCCTCCAGCATGAGCATCGTCAACGGCCGTACCACACAGCGGCTCACTTACACTTTCCATCTGATGCCCGAGGATATTGGCAACTACTACATTGAGCCGGCCAGTATTAAGGTAGGTGATCAGTATCTGGAGACGGCCCCACTCGAAATCACGGTCGTTTCTAACCCGGATGGCATTAAGCAAGGGCCCGCCCCCGGGCAGCAGCCGATGCTGCAGTTCAGTATGCCGGGCTTTGAGGATTTTGACATGCGCGGTTTTGAGGATTTCAGTTTCCCTGGGTTTGAAAACTTCAACATGGAGGATTTCATGATGCCGGGCTTCGGCGACTCCTTCAACCTCGACAGCCTGATGCGCGAATTTCATCAGTTGCAGCCTTACGAATTGCCGGAAGGCGAGCAGGAAGGCCAACCGGGCAAGAAGCGCAAAACTTTTAAATTGTAAATCATATCTGCCATGGCTATGATCCGAATGTATGTTACCGCGTGTTTAGCGATACTCCTGTCAACAGGTGCCCTGAGCGCACAAACTACATTTGAGGCCACTACCGATGCCCGCCGCGTATTGGAAAACAGCTATTTTGAAGTCACCTTCACGCTTTCCAATGCGCAGGGCGGGCAGTTTTCACCTCCGTCTTTTGAAAACTTCCTGGTGGTTTCCGGGCCGAGCCAGGCGGTCAGCACCTCCATGATCAACGGGCAGGTAAGCCGCACACAGGCCTATTCTTACACCCTGAAGCCAAGGCGCACCGGTACGTTCACTATTGGCAGTGCGAGCATAAAAGTGAACCGCACCACCCTGCAGACCAAGCCGCTGACGATAGAGGTCGTTAAAGGGCGAAAGGGTGAGCCCGGAGCAGCAGAACAGGTCTTCATCCGCGCAGAGCCTTCTACTGAAACCGCCTACGTGGGCCAGCAAATCCTATTGGATTACAAGCTCTATACCACCCTTGACGTGGAAAGCTTCAATATCCTGGAAGAATCCGGTTACCAGGGCTTTTTCGCGCAGGATGTGCGCCGCTTCAACGGCAGAGTAATGCGGGAAGTCATTAATGGCGTGCAGTACACCACAAAAGTGCTCAAACGTATTGCCCTCTTCCCGCAGCAGACCGGGCAGCTGAGCATCGAGCCTATGAATGTTCAACTGGGCGTGGTAAAGGAAGGCGCCAAACGCAGCCGCAGCTTTTTCTTCACACCCGAAGTGCGGCCTTATCCGGCGGCTACCGAGACCGTCAACATCGAAGTACTGCCCTTGCCCGCCGGTGCGCCGGAAAGCTTCACCGGAGCTGTGGGCGACTATCAGATCCGCCCCGACCTAAGCTCCAAAACCGCAACCACTGATGATGCCCTCACCCTCATCCTTACCGTTCGGGGCTCCGGGGACATCAAAAGGGTGGAAGCGCCCGCGCTAGACTTGCCGGAAGGCTTCGAGGTATATGAGCCCAAAGCTGTGGAAGAAACCAATCTGGAACTCAATGCGTCTATCGAAGGAAAAAAGGTTTTTGAATACCTGCTGCTGCCCAAAGTACCCGGCGATTACGAGTTCACGCCCAAATTCACTTACTTCTCGCCCGACAGTGCGAAATACGTCACTCTTGCGGATCAGTCCTTTTCGTTATATGTGAAGCAGGGTACCGGACAGCCGGGCCGGGCAACAGCAAGCCTGAACGAAACCGAAGACATCGGCCCACTGATGCTCAGCCCCGTGCTGACTCAAACCCGTACGCCTTTTTTGGGAAGTGCGCTGTTCTGGGGGCTGCTGGCAGCACCCTTGCTGCTGTTTGGCGGGCTATTGGGATGGCGCAGGCACCGGGCCAGACAAGATGATATCGATCCGAATGAGCGGCGGATGCAAGCTGCCCGGGGCGTGGCGCAGGAACGCCTGAGCCTGGCCAAATCTCATCTAAAGGCGGGCGACAGCCGGGCGTTTTACGATGAAGTGTCTAAAGCTATTTTGGGCTACGTAGGCGATAAATTGCAAATCCCCCGGTCTTCCATGAGCAAGAGCTCCCTGCGTCAGCGCCTGCAGGAGTTGGATTTGGACGATAGCTTAATCGAAACCGTGATGAGCATCGTACAGGACTGCGAAATGGCACTGTTTGCCGGACAGGCAGACGCCGGCAAAATGGGAACGGTCTACGAGCGGGCTACGCAGGCTATTGCGGGTGTGGAAAAGGCGGTGTAGCTTATTTGCAACTGTAGGTATTGTAATGTTTCATCCCTTCTTCTTTTTGATTTCTTCCTCCAAGGCCTTCAGCGCTTCCAGGTCCTGGGCATCGGCAGTCCGGGCATCGGCTATTTTACGACGCTGATCAAATTGTTCGTACAGGGCTTTCACCTGCTTTTCCATCTCCACTTTGGAGATGCTGCCCTTATGGTCCAGCACCGCTTTATCCTGAAATTCGAGGATGCGGTCCACGTTGTTTCGCCAGAAGCTCATGGTTAGGTCTTGCCGGTTTTTTGCTCTCAGCTCAGCGCTTTCCAGGAAGATGACCACCAGCCGGTTCAAGGTGTCAATCTCGTCGTGGCTGAGGTAGTTTTTGGCTATAATGATATCCCCCTTTCTCACGATGCTTCCTTTCCAGGAGGTCAGGCCCATGTTGGGCGCCTGATCATCCGCCCGGGATACGATGATTTCAGCGGCGGTTTTTCCGGTGACGGCGTAGAGTAGTTTGTTTTGGGTTTCGGCAAAAAACATCTGGGTGGCCTTGTCTGAAGCGTCGTAGTCGCTGCTTAGCGCAAAGAGGTCGCTGACTTTTTGGTAGAAGCGCTTTTCCGAAGCCCGGATGTCGCGGATGCGGTCCAGCAGCTCGTCAAAGTAGTCCGGGCGGCCATCGGGGTTTTTGAGGCGTTCGTCGTCCATCACGAAGCCTTTGACCATATACTCCTTCAGGTTTTTATTGGCCCATATCCGGAACTGTGTGCCCCTTTTGCTCCGCACCCGAAAGCCGATGGCCAGAATCATGTCGAGGGCGTAAAAAGTGACTTCGTATTGTTTGCCATCGGAGGCAGTTGTAAAGTAATTCTTTACAACTGAAGGCTCGTCCAACTCCTCTTCTTTCAGGATGTTAGCTATATGTTGCCCGATATTTTGCTTGGAGGTGTCAAAAAGCTCCGCCAGTTGCTTTTGATTCATCCAAACGTTCCCGTCTTTGGCGAATAGGGAAACGGAGGCTTTGCCATCGGCGGTATTATAGATGATGATTCGATTATTTTCTTCCATATCAGTCCAATACTCTTTTTCCGCTTCCAATAAATTTTTCTCCGAAGATCAAACAAATAAATGAACCTATTTGCTATAGTACTCGCTATAAAACTCCGGCAAATGCCGCAGCGCTGCCAGCTCCCGGTACGCCATGCGTGCCTCCTTGGCCGGATAGCCAAAGTAGACTTTCTCTCCCTCCAGGTTTTTGGAAACGCCCGACTTGGCGAGGATGACCGCCTTTTGGCCAATGACCAGGTTTTGGGCAATGCCGACCTGCCCGTAGAGCACCACCTCGTCTTCTACTTTGGTATTCCCCCCTATGCCCACCTGCGCGGCAAACAGGCAGTGCTTGCCGATCACCACATCGTGCCCGATATGCACCTGACAGTCAAGCTTGGTGCCCTCGCCGATGATGGTGTCGCCGGAGACGCCTTTGTTGATGGTACAACCGGCGCCAATCCGCACCCGGTCTTCGATGATGACCCGGCCACCGGAGCGCCATGGCTGATAGCCAGCCTCCGTTTTCTTAAAGTAGAAGGCATCCGAGCCAATGACGGAGCCGGACTGAATCTCCACATGCGCGCCGATATGGGTATGCTCGCTGATCGTCACATTGGACTGTACGAAGGTGTGCGCCCCAATTTTCACATGGTGCCCGATAACCACATTAGGCTCAATGATAGCCGTAGGGTGGATCTCCGCCGTCTCGCTAATGGCCGCAGTCATGGGCTGCACCGGCCGCTCTGACAGCACCAGCTGATTGTAAGCCTCGAAGGGGTTTTCACATAGCAGCAGTGCTTTGCCCTCGGGGCACTTGGCGTGCTCGTTGACCAGAATGATCGTAGCGGCAGAGTTGAGCGCTTTGCTGAAGTACTTGCGTACATCCACAAAAGTGATGTCGCCCGGCTGTACCTGATGGATTTCATTAATGCCGGTAGCCTGCAGGGATTGATCGCCGATGAGCTCGGCTCCCAGGCGCTCAGCCAGCTCAGTTACGGGGATGGGCGTAGAGAACTTCATGGTCTATTGTTTACTTTTGTCAAAAGTAAAGATTTCCAACCTATGATGACCGGCGTGGTACAGTTTTTTCTGCAGGACAAAGGCTATGGCTATATCCGGGTGCCAGAGACACGCGAAGAGTTCTATGTGCACCGCCGCAATTTGCTGCAACCAGTTGAGCGTGGTATGGCAGTTCAGTTTGTGCTGCGGGAAAACAAGCAGGGAGCTTATGCTGATCAAGTAAAGCCAGTTGCGGATTTCAGTAAGCATCCGGGCTAAGAAAATACCCGAAGCCTTTGTTTTTCAAGAAAAGCCGGCCTGACAGTCACTATGTATTGCACAGTCATTTACAGCAATTATCTAGGCTGCAAAAGCTGAACAGGTCGGGGCTGCACCACTTACCCCCCAGCAGGACTGCCAGGCCAGAAATTAAACATTACCAGTATACTGGGTCATTGATCGCTTCAACGCAAAATGACCTGCCGGAAATTGGCAGCAGCTTTTCCCTGCGAAGGGATTGAGCTATCCAGCCTTCAGGATAAGACAAGGGCTGGGGCGATGGAACGATATCGATAGTAACAGGCTGATATCCGACTTTCGAATAGAAGTTGATGTCGCCATATGTCACCGCCATTTCCGCTCCTGCTTCCCTCAGACAGTCATGCGCAAACCGGATAAGGTTTTGCCCAACACCCATACCCTGAAAACGCGTTTGTACCGCAGCCGGAGATAACAACCAGGTTGCGGTGGCACTGTTCTCAAAACGCATTCTCGAAAAGAAAACGCCCCCTATGACCTCCTCCTCCTCTGTGGATAGAAAAACGCGCAAATCCTGAGGCGGAGTCCGGTCCAGAAGGTTCCTAACCAGTTCCCCGATAAGCAGCCCTTCTTTTTTTCCTTCGGAGTCCGAAAAGGTCTGAATAAATAATTCTATAATTTCCTGGTCACGCCCCCCTTTATAAATTTGATTTTGCATTTGTTGTAATTTAATGGTTCCCGGGTGAAATGGCAGCTTTTTTGTGTGGCAAAACAAGTAACTGTGCCTTATCTGACCAACACAGCAAACCAAACACCCTGCTTATGATTAAATGGAATAGAAGTAGAGCTGTAAACAATGACAGGACTGCCATTGCACAGGCTAAAGGGAAGTATCGGCAGTATCAATTAGCACCAGCTAATTTTTTGAATACTGCCTGTTACACGGACTCCTTAATGCTTGTCCGGTGAAAGAAATGATTTTTCATAGGCCGTAAATATAAGCACTTTCCATTTTTGGGGCAAAAAAACAATGGGCACTGTCAAAAACCGGACCGCAAAACAAGTGGTACTACCAATATTACGAGCTGGCTTCTGTTGTCTTTTCCCCCGAAAAGTACGCCTCCAGCTCCTCCAGCGTCCGCTCAGGCGCATCCTTGATGTCGCGGATGACTTTGCCGTCTTCCAGCAGTACGATGCGCTGACAGACCTCCGTGACGTGCGCCAGGTCATGGCTGGAAATCAGCACTGTTAGCTCCGGCGGCAAATCGCGGATGAGGTTTTTCAACCGAATTTGGGAGCTGGGGTCGAGGTTGGCGAAGGGCTCGTCAAGAATGACCAGCTCAGGGCTGCCCAGTAAGGCCGCCGCAATACCGATTTTCTTTTTGTTGCCCTTAGACATATTGCGGATGTACTTGCCGCTGTCCAGAATTTCCCCATTGAAAAACTCTGTGAAACGCTCCAGGAAGAGCATCACATCCGATGGGTTCATGCCGTACAGCTGCCCCACAAAGTTAAAATACTCCTCCGGCGTCTGATAGCCAATCAGGAAGCTTTCGTCAATAAAGGCACCAGTGTAGTCCTTCCAGGCATCGGAGTTGCTCACGGCCGTCTCCTTTGACCAGACGGTGCCCGTAGTGGGGCGGATGAGGTCGAGGAGGAGGCTGAACAGGGTGGTTTTGCCTGCGCCGTTATTGCCCACCAATCCGAAGCGCTCGCCGGCGGAGATATCCAGTTGTTCAATATCCAGGGCGACTTTACTGCCGTACTTTTTGCTGAGTTGTTCCAGGTGTATCATTTATACTTCTTGTTTGTAAGCGTCAATCAAATCATATTTGCGCCGGCTCAGTTGCCGGACAATCGCCTGCATGATGGGACGGTGGAGCAATATACCCACTATGCCAATCATACCGAGTACCGCCAGGCCCCATTGCCAGCCCAGTATCCACTGCAGCAGCAAATGAATGACCACCGGCAGGAAAAACGCCGGCAGCACCAGCAGAAACTGTGATGCCCCTACGCCCTCCCAGTTCATAAACGCACTCTTCTCCGGATTCACCGGTCGGCTGTTATAGGTGCTCAGGAAGAGAATAATGTAAGCGGTAATCCCCATATTGACCAGGAAGGAGACCACCACAATCGGGATCATGCGGATATCTGCCAGGCCGTACAGCAGGCACACACAAAATGCGGCTACGTTGAAGAGGGTAAAAAGGTAGTACTTACCTTTCATGTACTCCATCAGCGGTACGCGGCGGGCCATCAGCATATTGAAGAAGCTGCTCTCCCAGGCGATGAGGAACTGCCCGTACGTGGCCATAGGAAAAGTGGTGGCCATGAGGGTGAACAGAAACACCATACTGAAGGATTCCCCGTTTTCCAGGTATTCCAGAGAAAAGAAAGGATAGAACAGAATGAGCACCGCCATCAGCAGCATCGTTTTCGGCCGTTTGTTGCGGGCGATTTGCAGCAGCTCCATTTGTACAAACTGCCCGGCCATGCCCAATCGCCGGAGGGCCGCAATACCCTGCGTGCTTTCCACCCGGCCTTTCCGGCCTTCCACCGCATCCAGGTAAGCATTGGAGCGCAGGGCCCGGAACGGCAGTTGGTAAGCCAGCACCACCAAAGCAACCGGGATGAGCGATAATACCGGATTGGCAAGTATCGCCATAAATGCATTGGCGAAAGCATCTGACAGCGGCAGCCATTCCTGCGTATCCATGTAGGCGATGCCGCACAGCAGAACGAAGGCCCCAAGTATGGCAAACGGGCTCATATTGAACTGACGCTTGAGGTAAAAGCCCACGAAGTTATTAAACAGCGCCAGGCACATCACACTCACAATCCACGCCAACTGCGCCACTGCCCCGTATTCCGTAGACACGACCTTGAAGGTAAAGGGCAAAATAAAGACCAGCGGAAAGAGGTTGACCACATTAAACACAGAGCGGAACAGCAGGTAATGGAAGAGCTTGCTGCGCTTTACCGGCAACAGCAAATAGGGCTGTATATCAATCACCGGAAAACTCTGCATCAGAAAGCGGAAGAGCAGCCCGGCAATCCACGTAAAAAAGAAAATACCGCTCAGCACAGTAATCGGGTGCTCGTCGGGAACAGAGTTTTGAAGGATGACATCCAGGAAGTACCCTGCGAAGAGGAAGTTGGCCAGCAGATAGAGCGCCAGGAGCCCCAGTAGGATATTGACTACAAGGCCACGTTCCCAGAAGGGCGAGCGCACCTGTGCCTGCCAGCTTTGTAACAGTAAAGACCCTATCATGAATTGGGTGTTCTGATTTCCAACTCAAGATACGGTCTTCGATAGTTTTGCTGGCAATTTCCCGATTATTCAGGATGGAATTTCGACAAACGCCTAGTGCTCTGCCAAGTATGAAAAATGGATTAAGGTGTCAGCAGGTTTTTGTCCAGTTCAGGAAGCGCCCGGAGCCTGGTAGCCTAAGCTACCAAGGTGAGGACGTGACGCAGAAATGGGCAAAAAGATGCCACAGATTACCCGTTATTTGATACTTGACAGAGCACTAATACAGCACCCGGAACCAGATCGTCGGCTCAATCTGCTTGAGTTCTTCCAGCAGGTCATCATCGTAGGCCCGGTCCACATCCGTAATCACATAGCCAATCTGCTCGTTGGTCTTGAGGTATTGGCTGAGGATATTGATGTTGTGCTTAGCCAGAATCTGATCGATATGCGCCAGTACCTTGGGCACGTTGTGATGGATGTGCAGCAGGCGATGTGCGTGGTGCACGGGCTGCAGCTGCAGGTTCGGGAAGTTGACGCTGCCTGCGGTGCTGCCGGTATTGATGTACTGTATGACCTTATTGGGCACAAAGCTGCCAATATTTTCCTGTGCCTCTGCCGTAGAACCGCCAATGTGAGGCGTAAGGATGGTATTCGGCAGCCCCATCAACTCGGATTCGAAAGGTTCGTCGTTGCTCTTGGGCTCGCGGGGAAAAACATCCACGGCACAACCCTTGAGCTTTCCGGAAAGGATATTCTCCCGAAGCGCTTTCACGTCCACGACCTTGCCACGGGCCAGGTTGATGAAGATCGCACCGTCCTTCATCATATCAAATTGCTTCGCACCGAAGATGTTATTGTTTTCCGGGCGGCCATCCACGTGAAGAGTCACTACGTCCACCAGCCCAAGCAGTTCTTCCATGCTGTCGCACTTGGTAGCATTACCCAGGGCCAGCTTTTCTTCCAGGTCATAGTAATAAACGTCCATGCCCATAGCCTCCGCGACTACGGAGAGTTGAGCACCGATGTTGCCATAACCCACGATGCCCAGCTTTTTGCTACGGACTTCCTGAGCACCGGCAGCAGATTTTTCCCACTTCCCGTCGTGCATAGCGCGTGCCTTGTCCGGCAGGTTGCGCACCAGCATAATGATCTCAGCGATCGCCAGTTCCACCACCGAGCGCGTATTGCTGTAGGGTGCGTTGAAGACGGCCACGCCATGCCGGGTACAGGCATCCAGGTCGATTTGATTGGTACCGATGCAAAAGGCTGCTACATTGATCAGGCGCTTGGCACTTTTGATCACCTTTTCTGTAATATGGGTCTTCGAACGAATACCAATGACATTGACATCCGTGATTTTCTCGCACAGTTCGTCCTCAGAAAGCGAGGAAGTCATGTACTCCACCTGGTAGCCTTCTTTTTCGAATAGCTCTACAGCTTGCGGATGCACGCCCTCCAACAGGAGCACTTTGATCCGGTTTTTCGGATAGGATAGAGATCTGCTCATCTTCAGTTCGTATAAGATTTCATCTAAATTGGGCGCAATGTGGTCGGCTTCTGCCATGACCTTCTCGCGCTCTACATTTTCTGTAAACAAGTAAAATTTATTGGCATATCCGGCCTTGCGGATTTCCAGATCGTTGGCTCCGTCACCAATGACGTATACATCGCCTTTGAGGTCCAACTGCTTAATCACTTCTGATTTACCACCATTTCTGGACAGGGGGTTGTCTTTGTTAAAATCAATGATTCGGCCGGCCTCATCATAAATAAATTCGTTGGCAATAACGCGGTCCGGATTAAGCCCGTAGTGGGCCACCACAGGCTTGATAAAGTCCGTAAACCCATTGGAAACAATGAAGATGGACTCCCGCAGTGATTTAAAGTACTCCTGATTGCGCAGAAAGGAACGGGAAATCTGCCCTTTAAGGCGTTCGGCCAGCTCCTCAATGTCACGCCGGTCAGCCTGTAGCAAATCCAGCCGCTGCTCCAGAGAAGCCCGAAAATCAAGCGAGCCATCCATGCCCTTATTGGTGATGTCCTGAATTTTGTCCAGCACAAAGCTTTGCCTGGGATCGCCCTCCAGGACGATCTCAGCCAGCACGTCCAGCGCTTCTACCCGTGTAAAAGTGCTGTCAAAGTCGATAATGAGGTTAATCGGCTTAATCATGCGGGCAAAACTAATACGCTTCCGGCAAGGATTACGTAATCCTACTCACTTTCAGTATTAATTTTTCATTAAGTCTACGATTTGTAAGCGGTTAATAATTTTTTCTCCAAAAAGTGAAAGAAAACCGAAAAGGCCGCGTAGTACCCACAACAGCCTCAAACAACAATCACCACAAAAAACATTCAGCCATGAAAAAGCAAATTTTGAAATCCATGATGTTATCCACGCTTTTGATCAGTGCAGCCTTCTTCTTCACCCAGTGTGAGTCTGATGTCACCGGCACCTCCCCCGAAGACCTCACGGTTATTGAAACCCGGGATGCAGCCACTGACGTAACTGCGGACCAATGTACCTGCCTGAAGGACCAATTCCCGGTAGAGGAGTTATCTGAAGCTGAAGCGCAGGCCCTGACTTTTATGCGGGAGGAGGAAAAGCTCGCGCAAGACGTCTACCTGTACCTCTACAACCGGTGGGAAACCCGAATCTTCTCCAATATCGCGCAGTCCGAGCAGCGGCATATGGCTTCCGTGCTCTGCCTGATCGAAAAATACGAACTGCAAGACCCGGTCGGCAGCAACCCCGCCGGCGTGTTCCAAAATGAGAACCTGCAGGCGCTTTATACCACGCTCACAGAGACGGGTAGCGAAAGCCTGGAAGCCGCTTTTATCGTAGGTGCAACCATCGAAGACCTCGATATCAATGACCTGAATATGGAAATTGCAGCAGCGGACAACGAAGACCTCATCGCCGTATTCAACGAGCTCAACCGGGGCTCCCGCAACCACCTGCGTGGCTTTATGAAGAACCTCACCAATATCGGTGCCACCTATGCCCCTCAGTACATCAGCGCCGAATTGTTTGAAGAAATCACCAGCAGCGAAACTGAACGCGGCAGCGACCTGAGTGCAATCTGCGGCATTCAAACCGGTAATGGCAGCGGCACCTGTGATGGTACCGGGCAACAACAGGGCGGCAATGGCAACGGTCAGGGCAACGGCAGCGGCACCTGTGATGGCACGGGCGGGCAGCAGGGCAATGGCAATAACGGCGGCGGTAACGGCAAAGGCGGCCACTAAAAAACCATAAATTATAACATCAACCTCCCGCCTTCCGTTTGGGAAAGCCGGGAGGTTGGCTTATTTTTCACCTTGTTACTAACCAGGCTCCATGCTAATAGCCAGCAAAATATGTGATGAACTCACCGACCAGGAAGTAGTCGACCGCGCCCTGCGGGAAGTCGACTACTTTTCCTGTCTGTACGAGCGCTATGAGCCGGCTTTACTGCGGTACGTACGCCGCATTACCGGAGCAGGCCAGGATGGCGCAGAGGACATCCTGCAGGATGCATTCATAAAAATCTGGCGCAACCTGAGAGGGTACGACCCCGGCATGAAGCTAAGCAGCTGGCTCTACCGTATTGTACATAACGAAGCTATCTCTGCCCTGCGCAGGCAAACTTCATTTGGCAAAAACAGGACGGTAGACTGGGCAGACGCAGAGCCCCTCTTGCTGCACTCCCTTCTCAGCGAGGTGGAAACAGAAGAAAAGAATATCCCAGCCGAACAGCTCCATCACTGGGTCAGCCAACTCCCCCAAAAATACCGGGAAGTCATTCTCCTGCGTTACTTCGAAGAACTCGATTACGAAGCCATCTCCGATGTTTTGCAAATTCCGGAAGGCACCGTAGCCACCCGCCTCAACCGGGCCCGGAAAGCACTCGAAAAAACGGCACGGTCCACTCCCGCCCCTAACCAGAAAAAAATAAGGCCATGAATACTGCTCATAAACTTGTGGAACAGATCAAATCCCGGCACATAGAGCCGCGCCCCCAATGGCAGTACACTGCACTCAAGTGGGCGGTATGGACGGGGTTTGGGCTCACCGTTCTCATTGGCGCACTGGCATTTTCGGTCATCCTGTTCACTATACAACAGGTAGACTTCCGCTTGCTGCAGCACTTTGGGCATTCCTTGCTCGAAGGGCTACTCAGCCTGTTGCCTTTGATATGGATATCCTTCCTGGCCCTGGCCCTGATGCTGTCTATGTACACCCTGCGCTACTCCGAACGGGGCTACAAATTCACCCTGGCCCGGCTGGCCGGCTACAGCACAGCCTTTAGCATACTACTGGGCACCGCTTTTTTCATCAGCGGTGGCGCACAGCAGCTTGAGCAGGCATTTGCTATTCGGGTCGACCTCTATCAAAGCGTACAGGAAAAAAAGGAGCAGCTTTGGAACCGGCCCGAAGAAGGCTACCTGGGCGGCACCATCGTCAGCGTTACACCAGAGGCCCTGCAAGTGGAAGACTTCGACGGACAAGCCTGGACGATTGACTACGCCAACGCAGATTGGCCACCCCGCATACAACTGGAGCCGGGTGAGCAAGTCAAGCTCAGTGGCGAAAAAACAGGGGCAGCCCGGTTTGAAGCGACCTTCATCCGACCCTGGGGTGGGCAACCGCTCAACGGGCCACGCCCCAAAATGAGCCCAAAGGAATAATTCTTATTTGTCTGGTTTCTGCCGCAACCTCCTTACCTTTGCGCAAAATTTGGAAAAGGAGCAATTCACGTGGCGAAGGAACTTTCTTATCAAGAGCGGAAAAGAGTCATCAGCGAACTCCCCCATGATACCTACTGGGTACTGGGCGTTGTGAGCATTTACGGGTACCCGCTGGCTAACTACAGCATCGAAAAAGCACTGGACAAGGCTGGGTTCCGCCCCGAATCTCAGCGGACAGTGACGCATACCTTCGTGCGCAACCAATTGCGGTGGCTGCAGGAAAACGGCTACATTGACTACGAGTACAAAGACCCCTACACCAAACGGGAATGGCGGGATGTTGCTGCCCGGCACTTCTTCCTGCATGCCGGTAAAACCCTCAACCGCATCATCAGTCAGTTGCGGCGGGAAGAACGCCTCGACCGCCCGGTCTACTCCTTCCGCATGCAGGAAGCCGAGCTCCAACGTCAGTTCAAGAAACTCCGCCTGCTGCTCTTCGAAAAGAGCTATTACGACTACAGCCACCTTGCCGAACAGCTGAACAGCAACTTTACCTTCGACGAAAAGCAAAAACAACAAACCCTAAAGGCTACCCTCTCGAACTTCCTGCCGCTCGACCCCGACTTCATCCTGGCGCTGCCCGCTCCTTTCCACGGCGAAGCCTGCCATTACATCTTCCATCACCCCCATCTTTGGGAAGGGGCTACCGCGGAGGATTTCAATAAGCTGCTCAAGGCTCTGCTTCAGGAAACGCCCCGTCGTGAGGACTATTTCGAAATGCACTACGCTACCAATCTGGCCATGCAGGGCATAAGCCGGGAAAAACTGACGGAAGCGCTGCCCTTTCTGGACCGCACCCACCACTGGTACGGTTTACAGGCGATGCAGGCCCTGCTTCAGGGCAATACCGAAAGTGCTGGCGACCACTTCAAAAACCTATCGCCAAAAGCCCGGCAAGCCTTGCACAATGACTTCTGGGGTGCCATGTTCCTGGTTTGGCAGTGCCGCCATCAAAATATGAAAGGGCTGGAAGTCTTGCGACAGATGAACCATAAGGTGGAATCCAGCTTCCTTCCGGGCATTTTCAATGCGCTGCGGGTCTTTTTCCATTTCTTGCTGGAGGATGAAGACATAGCCATCGAAGGGCTGCAACAGTGCGCCCGCACTTCCACCCACCCTATGGAACTCCTGTTTGTGCTTTGGGTCGCCTACTGGATTGGGGCAGAGCTGGATATGCAAATGGCAGACGAACTCCACACTGTTTTTCCACTATGGGAACAAGCTGAGCTGAAGTGGATGTGCGGTGAAATGGCCAACGCTCTTGCCCTTGTCTTCCCTGATCACCCCAAACGCCGCGAGTGGGAAGTCCTCGCCCGCTACTATCAGGATGAAATGGGCTTCCAATACCTCATACAATTGCTGCCCCGCCAATCGGCATGGGAGCGCATCCTCAACTCCCTCGACGCACTAAGCAATGGGGCCAGCGACAACCACTACCCGCCCGGCAGCACCCGCCTGGTCTGGTTTGTGGATTTCGAAAAACGGGAACTGCAGCCCAAAGAGCAAAAGCGCAGCAAGCGCAACAGCTGGTCGGCTGGCCGAAAAGTCACCATCAACGATCTCTACGAGGGCAAAGTCGATAACCTGACCGAGGAAGACCAACGCGTACTTGATGCCGTTACCTCCGCTTATGACAATCGTTCCAACCCCATGTTTTACTATGGGCCCGACGACCTTCGCCTGGACTTCGACCACGCCCTGTACCAACTGACCAACCACCCTTTTGTTTTTCTGGAAGGCAAGAACGAAATCCCGGTTGAACTCGTCCGCTCCAAGCCAGAGCTGCTGATCACAGAAGAAGGCGACCAACTGCGCGTCAACTTCCGTCCTGTAACCAAATCCGGCACCTACGTCACAGAGAAGGAAACCCCAACCCGGTATCGGATCTACAAGCTGAATGACGAAGAGCGGAAGGTCGCCAAACTTATTGGCCGCGGAGCACTGATGCCGGAAGAAGCCCGCCCACAGATGGAGCGGATCACTCAACAGCTGCAGGGGCGCATACAGGTGCAATCCCCTAAAACCATGCTGGAGGAAGGGCTGGAATCCGTGCCCGGTGACCCCATGCCCTGCCTGCACCTCCTGCCTTTCGGCGAAGGCTTTAAGCTCGAATTTTATGTCAAACCACTTAAGGAGGAAGCCCACTACTTCAAACCGGGCGAAGGGCTGGCTATGCGCATCCTAAGTACAAAAGAAGGACGGGTAGCCTGCGAGCGCCGGCTCGACAAAGAGCGGGCACTGGCGGCAGAAGTTATTGAAGCTTGCCCTACGCTGGCAGAACAACCTGCTCAGAGCTACGAATGGCAAATCGAAGACACACGAGCTTGCCTGCAAATCCTTCTTGAATTACACCCTCTGCGGGAAGCGGGCCGCATCAAAATGGAATTCCCTAAGGGGGAAAAGGTCAAGCTGCTGGGCATTTCCAATACCGATCAGTTGTCGGTGCGCATTCAGGAGGAGTCCAACTGGTTTGCCGTAGATGGCAGCCTAAAGCTGGACGAAGAGGAAATCCTGCAATTCCAGCAACTCCTGGACCATGTACGCGAAGATGACAGCCCCTTTGTTGAACTCGGCGAAGGGACCTTCATTGCCCTCACCGAAACTTTCAGGGAGCGCCTTCGCGAACTGGATGGCTTGCTCCAAATGCGGGGGCAACAATACGAGCTCAACCCACTGGCCGGACTCCGCATTGATGAACTCGCCGGGGAGCTGGCGGAGCTGGAAGCCGATCAGAGCTGGGCTAAAAGCATGCAGCGCATCCAACAGGCACAGCGCATCCGTCCGCGGGTGCCCAATACTTTTCAGGCCGATCTGCGCGCTTATCAGAAGGAAGGTTTCCGGTGGATGATGCGGCTGGCGGAATGGGGCGTCGGCGGCTGCCTGGCTGATGACATGGGCCTGGGTAAGACCGTACAAGCGCTGGCTATGCTCTCAGCGCGCAAGGAAGAAGGGCCCGGACTGGTCATCGCACCGGCTTCCGTTACCCGCAACTGGGTAAGGGAGACCGCGCGTTTTGCTCCTGACCTGACGCCAAAGCTGCTGGGCAACAGCAAAGAAGTGGACCTCATCGACGAGGTTGGGCCCGGCGACTTGCTCATTATTAGCTACGGCTTGCTGCCTTTTGTAGAAGAAGCGCTGACGCGAAAATCCTTTGGCTCACTTGTCCTGGATGAAGCCCAGGCCATCAAAAATGCCGCCACCAAACGCTCAAAAATTGCGATGGAGCTCCGGGCAGACTTCAGGCTGGCTACCACTGGCACACCTATTGAGAACCACCTGGGTGAACTCTGGAACCTGTTCCGCTTTCTCAACCCCGGCTTGCTGGGCTCCCAGAAACGCTTCAACGAAAAGTTCACTAACCCGATCAGTAAAGGGGACGAACCGCGCCGTGAACAGCTCCGGCGGTTGATTCAGCCCTTTATTTTGCGCCGCCATAAGCGGGACGTACTTACCGAACTGCCGGCTAAAACTGAAATTATCCTCTCGGTTTCCCTTACCGAATCGGAGCACTCCTTCTACGAAGCCATCCGCCGCAGTGCATTGGAGGCTGTGGAAGCTGCAGATGGCGCATCCAAACGGTTTGCCATCCTGGCGCAGCTTACCAAGCTCCGGCAGGCCGCCTGCCATCCCCGCCTGGTGATGCCCGACAGCCGGGTGCCGAGTTCCAAGCTCGACCTTGTGGGGGAGACCATCCTCGAATTGCTCGACAGCGGACATAAAGCACTGGTATTTAGCCAGTTTGTGAAGCACTTACGTATCGTAGAGCAGTGGGTAAAGGCACAGGGTATTCCCTATCAGTACCTCGATGGGCAGACCCCGGGCAAAAAACGGGAGGAAGCCGTGCAGGCTTTCCAAAACGGAGAGGGTCAGCTCTTCCTCATCAGTCTCAAAGCAGGGGGCACGGGGCTCAACCTTACAGAAGCCGACTACGTACTCCACCTCGACCCCTGGTGGAACCCCGCCGTGGAAGATCAGGCAAGCGACCGTGCCCACCGTATGGGGCAGCAGCGCCCGGTGACCGTTTACCGCTTCGTCAGTGAAGACACCATTGAGGAAAAAATCGTACAGCTGCACCAAAACAAGCGCGAACTGGCGGATCAGCTCCTCTCCGGAACGGATGTAAGCGCCAAGCTGTCAGTGGATGATATGCTGAGTTTGCTCAAAGGAGAGGCCTGAAAATAACAAAGCGCAGCTGCGTATTTATAACGGCTGTGCTTTGGAAGGCGGCAGGATGTAAGTGTTACTGCTTATGGAGCCGCTGAGTAATCAGTACGTTATCGTTTGAACCCTTGATCTGTACCAGATACATACCTTTTGGTAAATCACCAACGTAAAACTGCTGCTTAGCGTAATCAATCTGAAAGCGCTTCATCGCACGCCCCACGAGGTTAAAGACAGTGATTTCCGTAACGCCTTGCGCCCCAGTAAGGCTGATGTAGTCCACTGCGGGGTTAGGATAGACCTTCAAATCTGCAGGAGGCGACACTACTGTGTATGGAGGAAACGACTCGATATTACTTTCCAGACCGGTCGAGGCAGAGAGGCTAAAGGTGGCTAACAGTAAAAACAGCAGGGGTAAAGTATGCTTCATATCGTGGGATTTCTAAACGTGCGTCGGGATAAAAGTCGATTTTGATAAAAATAAGCGAAAATCTATTAAAATTCAAGCGATATGTTAAAATCACTTAATTTGTTTAGATCTTACACAATAAACCCAGAGCAGAGCCTGCAAGTTCAGCCAGGCACCCGGGATTAAGCTATTTTTAAAGCTTTTGCCGTATTTGCTGCAATTTTGAAAGCCCGCCCGGCTGAAGGCTGAGCTTCAGCCGGGGCAGGACCGATCTATGTTATTTAGTCCAGATGCTCCTGGAAATACTTTGCGAACTCAGCGACAGACATGGAGCCGACATCGCCATCGCCCTGCTTCCGCACGGACACAGCACCTGTCTCTGCCTCCTTCTCACCTACGATGAGCATGAAGGGCACTTTCTTCACCTCGGCGTCCCGGATTTTCCGGCCCACTTTCTCACTGCGGTCATCCACCGTGCCGCGGATGTCATACTTCGCCAGTTCCTGCTCGATCTCAGCCGCGTAGTCATTGAAGCGGTCGCTGATGGGCAGGATGGTGTATTGCTCCGGTGCGAGCCACAGCGGAAACTTACCGCCGGTATGCTCAATCAGTATACTGATGAAGCGCTCCATAGAACCAAAAGGCGCCCGGTGGATCATTACCGGCCGGTGTGCCTGATTGTCGGAGCCGATGTACTCCAGCTCAAAGCGTTCGGGCAGGTTGTAGTCTACCTGAATAGTACCCAGCTGCCAGGAACGCCCGAGCGCATCCTTGACCATGAAGTCAAGTTTAGGGCCATAGAAAGCTGCTTCGCCCAGCTCGGTTGTGGTCTTCATACCCGCCTCAGCAGTAGCCTCAATAATGGCCCGCTCAGCATTGTTCCAGTTTTCGTCTGAACCAATATACTTTTCAGGCTTCTCCGGGTCACGCAGGGAAATTTGCGCTGTAAAATCAGCAAACCCCATCTTAGAAAGTACCGTCTTGGTCAGGTCAAGCACGTTCAGAAACTCGTCCTTGAGCTGATCCGGCGTACAAAAAATATGGGCATCATCCTGCGTAAACCCGCGTACGCGTGAAAGGCCGTGCAGCTCACCGCTCTGCTCGTAGCGGTAGACCGTGCCAAACTCTGCAATACGGAGCGGCAGATCGCGGTAGGAGTGCGGACGGTGCCCAAAAATCTCACAGTGGTGCGGGCAATTCATCGGCTTGAGCAGGAACTCCTCGCCTTCCTTAGGCGTGGTGATCGGGTGGAAGCTGTCCTCCCCGTACTTTTCCCAGTGGCCGGAAGTCACGTAAAGGTCCTTTTTGCCAATATGTGGCGTGGTCACGAGTTGGTAGCCGCGCTTCTCCTGCTCTACCCGCAGAAAATTCATCAGGCGGTCGCGCAGCTGATTGCCCTTGGGCAGCCACATCGGCAGGCCCTGCCCCACACGGTCAGAGAACATGAAAAGCTCAAGCTCTGTGCCCAGTTTACGATGGTCACGCTGCTTGGCTTCCTCAATCATCGTTTCGTATTCAGTCAGCTCCTTCTGCTTGGGGAAGGTGATGCCGTATACACGGGTCATCTGCTGACGGTTCTCATCGCCCTGCCAGTAAGCGCCCGCCACTTTGGTGATTTTGATGGCTTTGATGTAGCCGGTATCGGGCACGTGCGGGCCACGGCAGAGGTCGGTGAAATTGCCCTGCTCGTACAAGGTAATTTCCGCGCCTTCTTCCTTGCGTTTCTCCAACAGCTCCAGCTTGTATTCGTCTCCTTTTTCCTGGTAGAACGTAATGGCATCCTCTATGGAAATCGGCTTGCGGACATAGGCATTCTTCTGGCGGGCCAGCTCCAGCATTTTCTGCTCAATCTGAGGGAAGTCATCGCTGGAAATGGTATGCTCACCGGGATCTACATCATAGTAAAACCCACCGTCTGTAGATGGCCCTGTACCGAACTTCACGCCTGGATAAATGGCCTCCAGGGCTTCAGCCATCAGGTGGGCGGAAGAGTGCCAGAAGGTCGCTTTCCCGTCCTTGTCGTCCCACGTCAGCAACTGCACTGTAGCGTCTTCGGTAATAGGGCGGGTGGCATCCCACACCTCACCGTTTACTTTTGCAGAAAGGACTTTTTTGGCCAGGCCGTGGCTGATCGACTTTGCGATGTCAAGCCCGGTTACGCCAGCTTCATACTGTCGGACATTACCGTCCGGGAAAGTGATGTTAATCATGGTGATTTTAATAGTTTTGTTACTGCTCCTTACGATTGGGCAGTAAAATTAGTTTCCGGCAGTCCGGAAAAGTGTGTTTTAAGGTGCGCAAAATTAAGGGATTTTGAGAGAGCGCCTAAATTTTACAGTGCTGGATTTTCACCTATTTTCACCTTGAGCAGTGGGGTAAAAAGACAATACACAACTTTAGAGAAGCCCTTTTAAAAACCCGCGAACCGGCATGCGCAAAAAAGATGGGCTCCGGATTATTCTGTTGTTGTTGCTGCTGGCAGATACGGGCTACACCTTCCGGCAGCATAAAATGAAGCCGCTACCAAAAACTGCCGGCGGGCCTGTGGAAGATACTGACCTGGCCCGCGATTCCCGGTCAGGACAACCGCCTGTCCGGTGAATTGCTGGTGATGTGGGGCATTTTGGAGGAAGGACAGCACTTCAAATACGAAGACTAATTTTTCCTCTTAAACTCCTGTAAGTTGGTAGCAATGCTGATGTGATTGAGGCCACCCCCCAGGTGGAAGCTCTGATGACCGTAGTCGATGCGAAAACGGCTGATTTTCACGCCCACTCCGAAACTAAAACCAGCCAGGCTGCCGAAGTTATCCAGCCCGAGCTCCCGCCGCATGAAGTGGTTGTACCCAAAACGCAAGCGGAAATTCTCCCGAGCGCCCAGCAAAAACTCCCCGTTGAAGACCAGGTGTCGGAAAAAGTTGTCAAACCAGATGCTCGACGGGCTTTCCTCCGTTTGCTCTTCCCCAAAAAACAATAGTGACGGCTCTGCATTTGGGTCATCGTAGCGGATATTCCAGCGGTCGAGGAACCGGTAAATCACCGAGAAACGGAAGGGCAGGTACTTCAACCGCTTGGAAATCCCAAACTGCATCTCAAAGGGCAGGGGCTCCAGGTTGTCTTCGGTATAGTAGGTCACCTGCCGGCCCATATTGCGGAAAACCAGAGTGGCGGTCAGATTGCGGGCGGTATCGATATAGGTAGCCGCCGCATCTGCCCCCAGCCCGAAGGAAGAGTAGCCGGCCATTTGAGAGGTGATGACTTTCAGGTTGGCCCCGATCGCCAGGCGGTCGTAGACTTGTTTGCCTACGCCAAAGTTGATGGCATACTCAGCGGCATCAAAGGTGCCCAGCACTTCGCCCCGGTCGTTGGTCTCATCGAAGGTGCCATAGCTAATGTACTGCACGCCCAAATGGGAAGTCAGCCCCAGAGAGTCGAAATGATGCCCGAAAGCCGCATATCCATGGCTAATGCCTGCCACATGAAAGCTGTGGTTGATGGCAATCTGCTGATGCATGTCGGGATTGAGGGCGGCCGGGTTGCCCAGGGCCAGGTTCACATCGTCATCGCGCACCGTGATCAGGTTGCCACCCATTGCAGTGAGCCGGGCGGAAGGCGACAGATTGAGAAATTCGTAAGTATGCAGCCCGCCTAACTGCCCGTGCACATGCTGCGCAAGGAACAGAAAAGCCAGAGCCGTAAGGGCGTTAGGTAGAAATCTAAGTTGCATGCTATTGGTTTATTCTCCAAGGTCGGTTTATTCTTCTCCTTCTCTTTTCCAGATCGTGCGGCAGATGCCTTGTTCGCAGTTCATTTTACGTTTGAGCTCGCCCTGCTCATCGTACAGCTTGAGCAGCCCATGCTCATTGTCGCCATTGAGGTAAGCGCCTTCTGCTTTCAGGTTGCCATTCTCGTGGTACTCTATGAAAGGGCCGTTTTCGGCATTATCTTTAAAGCGGACCCGCTCCATGAGCTGCCCATTTTTGTAGTAGCGGTCCCAGTCGCCTGTCATTTCATTGGCTTCATACTGCCCGGAGAGGTTGAGCTGCCCGGACTCGTAGTAAGACCGGTAAGGGCCATCAAAAATGCCCTGCCGGTAGGTTTCGACAATTTGAGTATCTCCCTTTTCGAAGTAAAGTACCCGGAGCCCGTTAAGGGTATCATTTTCGTAGGTCGCTTCCTCCATCAGGCGCCCCTGTTCGTCAAACTTCTGATATAAGCCCTGCCTGGCAAAATCAACCTTATTTCGCTGATAAAGCTCCGTGTAGCCATAGCTGTCTACGTTTTCAACCTGCTCTATCTTCGACTTGCATCCTGTAGCAAGGAGGAACAATGCAACGGCAGCGATCCAAATGTGCTTCATGTAAATCTCTGTTTTTTATGCCTTCACACTCAAAACAAACGCAAAACAGCGGCCTTCATTTTCAGTGGGCGAAAAATAACACTTTAAATCAACGCGATCTGCATCAAAACAGTAGCATCAGAACCGGGAATTCCGTATTTTGAAATTCCATGATGCAAAAACTGCGCAACATTTTCCATTCTTTTCCAATACAGCTACTGGTGTTGCATGTCCGCAGCAACCACCTGCTGCTCGCGATGTGGGTGGTTTTCTTCCTGCTCGTTTCCGGTGCGCTGGCCAGTAAGCTCGGCTTTCAATACCTTTTCCTGGACCCGGAATACCTCGGGGCCGTCAACTTTTGGAGCTTTTTCTTCGTAGGCATAGGGTTTGGCAGTTTTTTTATGAGCTGGAACCTGGCCATTTACCTCCTAAGCGCTCACTATTTTCCATTTCTGGCGTCACTTGCCCGGCCTTTCACCAAGTTTGTCATCAACAACCTGCTGCTGCCGCTGTCCTTTCTGATCGTCTACCTGGGCATTATGGTCTACTTCCAGCGCTACTACGAAGGGCTTGTCTTCCGGGAAGTCACTTTGAATGCCGTAGGTTTTCTCAGCGGGATGTTACTGCTGATTATCCTGTATTCCATCTATTTCCAATTTACCAACCGCGACATTTCGTACTACGAGAGCCGGCCCGAGCGCCCGCCCCACCTCACCCGTGCCTACACGCCCGGCCGCCGACAGGTGGACCTGGAGTACATCAAGCTGGACAGCACGCGGTGGCGGGTGGACACCTATCTGTCGGAATCGCTGGAGCCCCGCCTGGTCAGGAGCGTGGCGCACTACGACACCAAGATGCTGATGAGCATTTTCAAGCAAAACCACCTCAATGCGCTCATCCTGCAGCTCATCAGCATGCTGGTGCTGCTGGTGCTGGGCTATTTGGTGGATTACCCGCCCTTTCGGATTCCGGCCGGTGCCAGCCTGTTCATTCTGGCCAGTGTACTGACAGCCCTGATCGGAGCGGTCATCTACTGGTTCGGTGAGTGGAGCATGACCGTTATCATTGTCCTTTTACTCGGATTGAATATTCTGACCCGCAATGACAACTTTAACTACACCAATAAAGCCTATGGCCTCAATTACGAGACCGCCCCCGCTGAATACTCTTTGAAGCGCCTGCAGGAAGCCTCCAACAGCACCCGTATTGAAGACGACAAGGCGGCCACCACTGCTATTCTGGAAAGATGGAAAGCCAAAACCGAAGAGGAAAAACCCTGGATGGTCATCCTTTGCTCGAGCGGGGGCGGGCTGAAATCAGCCACCTGGAGCATGCAGGTGGTCCGTACGGCAGACAGCCTGCTCAACGGGCAACTGCTGGAACATACGGTACTCATTACCGGAGCCTCCGGTGGCATGATGGGCATGACGTACCTGCGGGAGCTGTATTTGCAACAGCAGCGCGGAGAATGCGTAGATGTCCACGATCCGCGTTACATTGACGACATCGCCAAAGACCTGGTGAACTCTATCGCTTTCACCATCGTTTCCAATGACCTCTTTATCCCCTGGGCACCCTTTGAAATGAACGGCTACACCTACTACAAAGACCGGGGCTATGTCTTTGAGCAGCAGCTCAATGAAAACACCAATGGCATACTCGACCGGAGGCTGGAGGAATACCGGGAGCCGGAGGCATCGGCCACAATCCCCATGCTTTACCTGACCCCCTCCATCGTCAATGATGCCCGTCGCCTGATCATTTCCCCACAGGGCGTTTCCTACATGATGAAAGCGCCGGTGGGGCAGCGCTATCCCAAAGCGGTGGAAGTGGACGCGGTTGACTTTCGGTGGATGTTTCAGGATCAGGATGCCGGTAATCTCCGAATGCTCTCGGCTATACGCATGAATGCAACCTACCCCTATGTACTGCCCAACGTGCACCTGCCCAGCCGTCCCGGGATTGAGGTAATGGATGCCGGGTTTCTGGACAACTACGGTATCGTTTCTGCCACCCGGTTCATTCAGGTATTCCGGGAGTGGATACTTGAAAACACAAGCGGTGTGATGCTGTTGCAAATCAGCAGTTCAGACAAGGTGGAAGAAATCACGCCAAGCGGTGGGCAGGGTATTGTTGAATCCATGTTCAATCCGCTCGGTATTGCCGGTAAAGTGCTTGTGGTGCAGGAGTTTGAGCACGACAACAGCTTAGGGTTTATGTATGACCTGCTGGGCGAAGAGCGCTTCATTCAAATCCCGTTTTTCTACCGGCCTACAGAAGATAACAAGCTGGAAGCCTCCATTTCCTTCCACATCACGCAGCGGGAAAAAGCGGATGTGATGCGTGCTATGAACCATCCGTCCAATTTGTCGAGCCTGGAACAATTACAACAACTCCTCAGCCCTCCTGCAAAACAAAAGTAGGAGTTAAGCGCTTCCCTTTATTACATCCTTGAAACGGAGAGGCTGAAGCTACAGGCCAGACTCCCTGAATTCGAAAAGTTAACCAGATAAAAATGAAGACGATACCTGCCTCCACCCTGGAGCAAGCAATGCACTACAACGAATACCGCCAGCTTATTGAAGAATTGCGTGCCGATGGTAAAACCACAGGTTCTAACCACAGCGAAGCGATGCTGAACTATACGGATCTCAACCGCACCCGCATGAACCGCCTCGATAAGACCACCCGGCTTACGCCCGAAACGCTTGAAGCACTGGAACAACTGGAAACGCCCATGACGATGCTCGTCCTGACCGAAGCATGGTGCGGGGATGCAGCGCAGGTTATTCCGGTGCTGAATAAAATAGCAGAAACGACCCCCAACCTTTCTCTACGGCTTATCCTAAGGGACGAATATCCCGATATCATGGATGCCTTTCTCACCAACGGCGGGCGTTCTATTCCAAAAATCATTTTCCTAAAGGGAGCCAACAGAACGGTAACAGGCAGCTGGGGCCCCAGGCCTGCAGCCGTACAGCAAATCGTCATGGATTACAAAACAAAACTGAAAACACTGGATGACGAGGCTGCTAAAAAAGCGCTACAGCAGACCACTATGACAGACACCCAGAAATGGTATGCCCGCGATAAGACAAAAAGCATACAGTCAGAGGTCATACAGGCCCTTTTCCATCATCAGGAAGCCCTGGCCCAATAGACTTGCTGCCACTTGACCATTCTCGTATTAGCCCAATGAAAGCCATCCCCGGTATTTTTTTAAGGAATAAATCGGAAATCCTTGGCTCGTCCTGTATTTTCGCACCGTATTCCAATCAAACGACTTTAAAACTGCTTATATGATCAACGTTGAGCTGCTCAAGAAAACATGCGAAACCCCGGGCGCACCAGGGTACGAACAGCGTATCCGGGAATTCATCCTCGCTGAAGTTACCCCACTTGTAGACAAGGTAGAAGTAGATGCCATGGGTAACGTAGTCGCCATCAAAAAAGGGCAGCAAGACAAAAAGGTCATGGTAGCTGCTCATATGGACGAGATTGGGTTCATCGTTACGCACATCGACGAGGATGGCTTCATCCGTTTTCATACCCTGGGCGGTTTTGATCCGAAAACGCTGACCTCGCAGCGGGTCATCGTACACGGCCGCAAAGACTTCATCGGTGTCATGGGCAGCAAACCCATCCACCTGATGAAGCCGGAAGAGCGCAATAAACAGCTTCCGATCAGTGAGTACTACATTGACCTGGGCATGCCCCGGGACGAAGTGGTAAAGTATATTGCGGTAGGCGACTCCATTACGCGAGAACGGGAGCTCATTGAAATGGGCAATTGTGTCAACAGCAAGTCCCTGGACAACCGGGTGTCGGTGTTCATCCTGCTGGAAACCCTGCGGGCGCTGAAAGACCAAACCGTACCTTACGATATTTATGGTGTGTTCACCGTACAGGAAGAAGTAGGGCTGCGCGGCGCCATCTCTTCTGCCCACCTGATTGACCCGGATTTTGGTTTTGGCCTTGATGTAACTATCGCTTTTGATGTGCCCGGTGCGCAAGCACATGAGTACGTCACAAGCCTGGGCAAAGGGGCAGCTATCAAAATTATGGATGGCATGACCATCTGTGACTACCGCATGGTCAATTACATGAAAAAAACGGCTGATGCGCACGATATCCCCTGGCAACCGGAAATACTTCCTGCGGGAGGTACCGATACGGCGGGTATTCAGCGCTACGGCAAAAAGGGAGCGATAGCGGGCGCCATTTCCATCCCGCTCCGCAATATGCACCAAACTATCGAAATGGCTAATAAGGCTGACATCAAGCACTGCATTGACCTGCTGACCCACTGCCTGAGCGAGCTCCACCAATACGACTGGAGCTTCGAAAATGTGGATGGCAAACGCTCCAAGCCGGCAGCGGGCGACAGCTATGACTTTCTTTAATCCGCTATGAGGGCAAAGCAAATCTTTATGGGGACCGTCATTCTCGGGGCGGGTATCTACTTTGGGTCTAAGTATATGGACACGGTGGAGCGGCTCTTCGATGATGCCGCTTCCGGATTCTTCGTTATCCTCATTCTACTGCTGTTAGGCCTGATGGTTTATCGGGTGTTGTCAAATTAGCCATCCATGCCGGAAATCATTGACCTCAGCCAGGAAATTTATTCGGGTATGCCGGTGTACAGAAGGTTGCCACCGGTGCTCATTGAGCCCTATGCCACCCATGAAGAATGGGCAGGGGAAACGGACCCCGAAACGCAAACCCCAGCGGTCAACCGGTTGGACATGGGGGAGCACACCGGCACCCACGTTGATGCCATCAGCCACATGGGCAAAGCCTACGCCAGCCAGTCTATCGAGACTATGCCGCTTTCCACCTTTTATACGTCCGGCTTTTGCCTGGACTTTTCCCACAAAGGGCTTCAGGCACTCATTGAACCCGACGAGATAGCAGCAGCCTGTGCCTCCTGCGGACAGGAAATCAAAAAAGGGGACACCCTTCTTTTTTATACCGATCATTACCGGCGTGCGTTCGGGACGCCAGCCTGGGGTAAGGGCCCCCGGGCTTAGTGCCCAAAGTGCCAGATGGCTGGGCAAGCAAGGCATTGCTGCATTTGGAGTGGAAACCATGGCGCCCGGTGTTTCCGGAGTCTCTAACCGGGCCGTACACGAAATCTGTGGCGAATTAAACTTCACACATTACGAAAACCTCGTCAACCTTCACCTGCTCCTGAATCGCGGGCGCTTCCAGTTCATTGGCTTACCGCTGAAAATCAGGGGCGGAACAGGTTCACCGGTCCGGGCCATCGCCGTTTTTGAATGATAATAACCTCTGCCAAAAGTGGGGTAAGTCATCAGGATGACACCAGCCCTGTCCGCTCAGCTACTGCCAGCAACTCACTGACCATCATAGCCGTAGCGCCCCACAGGATTTTGCCCTCCACATCAAAGTAAGGTACGCCTTTGAGCGTAATATTGGCCGCCAGTTGCAAATTTGTTTTGCGTTGGGTGGCAGGATTGGACAGGTGGCTGAACGGGACTTCCAGGATGGTGCGTACCTCCTCGACATCCGGTACAAATGCCGGGCGGCTATCCGTGAAGCCCACATAGGGGTGTACCTGAAAATTGCTGACCGGAATATACAGCTCCGTCAGCTTGCCCAGGACTTCAATTGTATCAACAGGGACACCCACCTCTTCCTCGGTTTCCCGCAGAGCCGTTTCTTCCAATGAAGCATCCGAGTCTTCAAACTTCCCGCCCGGAAAGCTGATCTGCCCGGCATGCCGGTCATGCCCGTGGTGGGGCTGCCGTTCGATAAAAACAAGGTGCCAGTCGGACTGATGGGGATAAAACAAAGCCATAACGCCGGCCTGCCGTGCCCCCGGAGGTGGCGTCACCGCCTGCTGCCGTACAACGTGCGCCATACGAAATTGCGCCTCTTGCCCGGGCAGTGGGTGCCTGAGCTCGTCTGCGATAGCCTGAATAAATGAATGCTGCATATCCATTTAACTCTGAAGGGCATTGAATAGTTGCACAACAGCACAGCCCCGAAACACAAGTTGTGTTTTGGGGCTGTACAGCATTTCCCTAATCAAGGGCACCCTTTGAGATTAAAGGTCTTTGTTGGATATTTCCAGGTATTTCTCCAGAGCGGTAGCCATAGAGGTGATACCCGGTGCAGGTACTTTGATATTGATGGTCAGGCCCTGCTTTTCCACCTCTTTGCTGGTGGAATTGCCAAAGACTGCCATGCGGGTATCGTTCTGCTTGAAATCCGGGAAGTTTTCGTAGAGCGATTTGATGCCAAGCGGGCTGAAGAACACGAGGACATCGTAGGTCACATCACTGAGGTCAGACAAATCGCTGCTGACCGTTTGGTACATCATAGCATCCTGCCAGTCAAAGCTGTTTTCCTTCAAATACGAGCTGACCTGCTTAGCCCCAAGATTGGAGCAAGGCAAGAGGAACTTTTCTTTCTTATGCTTTTTCAGGGCAGGTGCCAGATCTTGTATGGTGCGTTTGCCCACAAATACCTTCCGTTTGCGGTAAACGATGAACTTCTGCAGGTAATTGGCTATAGCCTCAGACAGGCAGAAGTACTTCATGTCCTGTGAGACCTTGATCCGCATCTCTTCGCAAATGCGGAAGTAGTGATCAATCGCATTTTTGCTGGTCAGGATCACCGCAGTATACTCATCAGGCTTAATTTTGGCTTTGCGAAATTCCTTAGCCGAGACGCCCTCTACATGAATGAACGGCCGCCAGTCGATGGTCAGTCCGTATTTCTGTTCTAAATCGTAGTAGGGAGATCGCTCCGGCTTAGGCTGGGATATCAGGATGGTTTTTACCGGCTTGTAAGTCTCTTCTTGTACTTTGCCATTTGCTGCCATGCAACAACAATTTTTGGGTTTTGCCCACTGTGCGTTTGATTTCAAGCAAGCTGTAGCACAGTTCCTGAACGAGGTTTTTAAATTAGGAAGTTGTTAATCCTTTTACCAAGATCAGGACAGGAGCGATTTCAACGGTGCAAATATACAACAAAAAGTGAAACTTATGAAAGGAGAGAAAGCGGCCGGCCGAAAACAGGCTGCGCAGAAACATAAATAAATAAACGCCGGCAATGACTGCGAAAATCAGATAAAGTATAGGCATTTTCAGGCTGTCGGGCCCGTAGGCAAAGAGCCCGTTGCCAATGATGAGGGCGATACCCAGGATCAGATTGAAGACCACAATCGTCATGTTGTAGATCCGGACTTCCTTTTCTACAGGAAACACCACACGAATGTAAGTCAGCAGCAGGTGCTTGCCCATCCAAAACACAGCAATGCCCAGCACGCACATCAGCAGGCTACGCCAGGGCGCTGCCGCAACCGGGACCTCAAAGTACTCCGTCAAAAGAAAAACGAAAAAGCCGGCAGACAGCATGAAAAGCGCGTAGAAAAGGTAATACGGCAGGTCGCCGCCCCCTTCTCTTTCCCGCTGTAGCTGGTTGAGCAAATTATCATTTAGAAATGCCCGGTATGCCCGGCCCAACTGCGCCCGGAAGAGCGTTATCAAAACGGTGAGCAGCAACAGGCTTGCAACGGTCGTAATAAAAACAACCCGGTTAAAACGGCTGTCAATCGTCACAACCGGCTTGGAGGAAAAACCTGCATCAGGAGGAGGCAACACCGGTTCAACGGCCTGCTCTTCGGGGCTGGTGGGCACTATATCGAAGGGGTTGCCGGTCACCGGTACAACACTTGTCAGGGTATCTGCTCCTACCTGGGCAGAGAGCCGTGGCGTCAGGTCAAAGGGGTTGGCTTGCGCAAAAGCACCTTTAGCTATCAGCACTGACAGCAGGCTAACAAGCAGAAAACGGGTCGATATGTGGAGCACCTTATTCACAGTTCTTACAAAGGTAGCGCACTGACTGGAATTATCCATAGCTTTTCTCCGGACAGTGTGCATAACAAATTGCACTTTTTGAATAGCTTGCCAGCATTTGCCGTTTGCCTCTCCTGGATAAGCTGGAGCAGAGCGGGAAGCTCTACCCCAGCAGCCATAGGGCTTAAATGCAGTGGGTTGCCTTTGTGTTTTGTGCAATTTGCTATACACACCTCCGGACATTATGCCTCCTCTGCCGTACGGAACTGAACCCGCCCGGGTTTGTTAAAGAGCTGTTAAGCGTTTTTTTATCCCCTACCGGACTGGTAACTTGTACAGGATTTTATTTTAGCCACCATCTATGAAGAACAGCCTGATCTTCCGGGTCATCCTTTTGGGCGCCATCGCCATTGCCGGCATCATTGGCATGCAAGCCTATTGGGTGATCAATACCTGGAATATAAACGAGGAGGAGTTCAGCAAAAAAGCAAGCCTTGCGCTTTACCGTACGGCCTGCGGGCTGGCTGACCTGAGCGGGGGCGATCTGCCGCCCCGCAATATCGTCAATCAGCGTACGACCAACTACTATGTCGTCAATATCGATAGCGAAATCGACGACGACCACCTGGAGTACTTTCTGCAGAAAGAGTTTGAGCGCCTGGCCCTTTACGTCGATTTTGAATACGCCGTTTACGATTGTACGACCAATGAGATGATGTATGGCAACTACTGCAGTTTCAATCCTGGTAAGCAAACTGACCTGGCTGAGCTTGGCGACCTGCCCAAGGACGATAAGTTCACCTATTACTTCAGCGTTAAATTCCCCAACCGGTCCGGCTATCTGCTGGGCAAAATGCAGCTTTCCATTTTCTTCTCAGCCATCCTGATGATCGTCCTGATCTTTTTTGCCTACTCCATGTATATCATGCTGCGGCAAAAGCGGCTGTCTGAACTGCAGAAAGACTTCATCAACAATATGACGCACGAGTTCAAGACGCCCATTTCCACCATAAAAATTTCCGCAGATGTTTTCCAAAACGCGCCCGAAGTGCAAAACAACCCAAGGCTGCTGCGCTATGCCACCATCATCAAGGAGCAAAACAAACGCCTCAACAGCCAGGTCGAGAAGGTCTTGCAGCTGGCCCGGATCGAGCAGGGGAACTTTGAGCTCAAACTGGAGCAGTTTCCCGTTGCAGAGGCACTAAGTGCCATCGTCAACAGCACGGCGGTACAGGCTGAAAAGCAGGGCGGAACATTGGAAAGCGACATCCGGCTTGGCGATGTTCACATTGAGGCTGACCGCCTCCACTTCACCAACATTCTTCACAACCTGCTCGATAACGCGGTCAAGTACTGTTGTGAACGGCCGGCAATCAACCTGTCAGCCTATGCCTCGGAACAGCAGGTTACCATTAAAATTGAAGATAAAGGCGTGGGGATTTCCAAAGAGCATATGAGCCGGATATTCAGCAAATTTTACCGAGTGCCCACGGGCAACGTTCACAAAGTCAAAGGTTTTGGGCTCGGGCTGTACTATGTAAAAAGCATCTGTGATGCTCAGGGCTGGCAGCTGGATATGGAGAGTACCCCGGGCGAAGGCACTAGCGTTTATTTGCATATTCCTGTTCTCCAGCCCGGCTTCCAAAGCTGGTGGCACCAACTTCGTACCTACTTTTCGAAGTATCTTCGCAAAACTGCCACCCGGCTGACCAATGCCTAAAAGCCAATTGCATCTATGAAAGCACACCTTTTATACGTTGAAGATGACGAAAGCCTGAGCTTTGTGACCCGCGACAACCTGGAACTTCAGGGTTATCAGATTACCCACTGCGCAACCGGAAAGGATGCCCTTCAGCTGATTGATGCCCAATCGCAGGACATAGACCTTTATATTTTGGATGTGATGCTGCCGGACATTGATGGTTTTACGATTGCCCGCCGCATCCGCGAGCAGGACACCCACACCCCGATTTTATTCCTGACCGCCAAATCGCTGAAAGAAGACCGGCTCAAAGGGCTGCGCCTGGGCGCTGATGATTACATTACCAAGCCATTCAGTATTGAAGAGCTCATGCTCAAAGTCGAAATATTCCTGAGGCGCAGTCAGATAACGCTGCCGGATAATGCTTCAGAGTATGCATTGGGGCAGTTCCGGTTCGATTACCAAAACCTGCTGCTCAAAGGGGATGGGGAGCCGCGGCAGCTTACACAAAAAGAGGCAGACCTGCTCAGGCTTTTTGCAGAGCAGCGCAATCAGGTGATCCGCCGCTCCGATATCCTGAAAAAACTGTGGGGCGAAGATGACTACTTCCTGGGGCGCAGTCTTGATGTGTTTATCTCCCGCCTACGTAAATACCTGCGCAAGGATACGCAGCTCAAAATTGAGAACATTCACGGGGTTGGATTCCGGTTGAAGGAAGGAAATTAGTGGACAGTCATCGCAAAATGCCCCGAGCTACTTCAGGCGTACACGGGTGCCAATCAGAACCGACAGCGAATTAATCCGGTCGTTGTTTGGCCCCAGCCCATCAATATTCTTGAAATAGTGTACGGAATGCTGATAAACCGGCTGCACAAAAAGGCTCCACCGCTCTGAGAAGTAGCGTTCGGCTCCAAAGCCGAAGTTGACCGTCAGATAGGCATTATCCTTAAAGCTGCCTCCTTCAAACCACCCCTGCCCATTGCGCCGGATGCGGTCAATTTCGGATTCACCCGGCCCATCAGTCACCGGTGGTGGCATAGCCGGCAGGAAGTCAAACTGAGGCGCTTCTGCCGTATAGTAGTTGGTTTGGAAAGCGACCTGTACGGCCCCACCCGCGAGAACGTAAGCCCGCCACTTATTATGCTGGAGGTAATCATAACGAATATGCAGCGGAATGCTGAGCATATTCAGCTCTGTAGTGCGCAGCTCATCACCACGCAGCCCCGATAACAGGCTACCCCTTACGTAAACAATACCCACCGGATAGTAACGCGCGGCGTAAATGGCTCCGGTTTCAACCTCCAGACGGCCGAAATCAGCACTAAGAGATAAGCCTCCTCCATATCCTATTGCTGCCCGTTCCAGGCTTTCCGTCAATCGTTTTTCGGAGCTTGCCGGTACCAGGATGTGGTTGTAATCCGCACTGCCAAACATACCGACCAGTAAAGCAGGGCGCTTCTTTATGCGCCTGACCTTGGTGTCTCCCAAATCAGCTTCAGGCACAGCCAGGGTTTCAAAGGGCAATCCCGGAAGCAAGGCAGAGGCAGCCAAACCGAACGGAGGGCCTTCTTCCATTGCAGCCACAGGGCTCATGAGGGAAGAGACCGGCAACTCTGAAGTCTCTGCCATGGTATTGGAGCGTAGGCTCTTCGGGCGTTCTGAACCCAAAAGCGGGGGCATGGGAGCCCAGACTTGGTTTTTCACGCCTGTTAAAGCTTGTCCAGGGGCTTCTTTGGCCGGTTCGGGCAACGCGCTTGCCGTTAGCAGGTTGTTGCTGTACTTGTCTACCTCCCGGGATGGTTGCCCCTCTTCTTCTGCCAACCGGTTCGGGCCAGGCGTTGCGTTATCTGTAGAGGGCTCCTGTATTTCGGCAGGTGTTACATTTATGGACTGATGATCGGTGGCAACCTCGGTGTAATCAGACTGACCGGCAGGCTGACTGCCCGCGACCGGTGCACCCAGTTTCGGCAGGTACTGCCAGCAGGTGATGAAAAGTAGCAGGAAAAGCGCCAGTTCCATCGTCTTATAGCGCAGCACGTACTGTGGCCAGGTAAACCACTCATTAAGCATCGCTTCCATTCTGAGCCAATGGGCTGGCTCGTAGGGCACCTCATACTGATGCATCTTGCCAAAGATCACCTCATCCACCTCACGTGGGTCTGCTTCTGCCGGGCCTGCATCAAGGGCCTCCGCCGCATCGAGCTGCTCCTCAAAAGCCGACCAATCTGGCGCACCGGTTTCAGGCCGGAGATTGGTCATCTTCTGGCGGATTTGCTCATCAAACTGGTGATCTTCTCTTTTCTTCATATCCTCTATAGTCGTTCGCTCAGTATTTCTTTCAGTTTTGACCGAGCTTTTACCAGGTTCGACCTGGAAGTGCTTTCTGTTATGTCAAGTAGCTCCGCAATTTCCTTGTGTGCGTACCCTTCGATCACATACAAGTTGAAAACAGCACGGTAGGAAGGCGTAAGCTCCTGAATGGCTTCAAGTATTTCCTGTTCCGAGCAGCGGCTGATTGCATCCGGATCATTGGTACTGATGTCATACGCCTCGTCCATGTCCTCAGTGCGGCGGCGGCTGTTTTTACGGAAATAGTCAATCGCCGTGTTGACCATGATTCGCCGAATCCATGCAGAAAGTGAAGTCCCCGGCTTATACTTGCTTACATGCCGGAAAACTTTGATGAACCCTTCGTGCAGAATATCGAGTGCTTCTTCCTCATCAGTAGCATAACGGAGGCATACCCCCATCATACGGCTGTAGTACTCTTCGTACAGCACCTTCTGAGCCCAGCGCTCCCGGCGAACGCAGGCCTGTATTAAGCCTTTCTCATTGTTTTCTAAGGGCAAAGCGATATCCATGTATGTTCAATTAGCCCAAATTACCCTAATTCAGCAAAAGATACAACCGGGAAAGCGCGAACGCTTTGTCTTTTCTTGTGCTAAATAGAGGCAGATGATGACGTATATTTCAAATATTCAGGCGTAGTGTAGCTAACCTACAGCTAAGAACGCTTTGCAGATCGGATCCGCTGCCCGCTGCATCAATTTCTGCCGCCTTTTGCGAGCCTGTGGAATTTCAGTTTGTTTTAAATATGTTTTTATGTAAATTTTTTGTTTATTTTTTTGGCGGTATTTTTGTACTTTTGAGGAAAATACATACAGGCAATAAGCCAGTCAAAATATGAGTGAGACAGCTGAACAGAACGGTCAGGAGAACATCATCACCCTTAAGGGGATGTATGAGGATTACTTCCTGGACTATGCTTCCTACGTTATTCTGGAGCGCGCCGTACCCGGCATTATTGACGGATTGAAGCCCGTACAGCGGCGGATACTCCACGCTATGCGGGAAATGCACGACGGGCGTTACCACAAAGTCGCGAACATCATCGGGCAGACCATGCAGTACCACCCGCACGGAGATGCTGCCATTGGCGATGCCCTGGTCAATCTCGGGCAAAAGGACCTGCTCATTGACCCGCAGGGCAACTGGGGCGATGTGCGTACCGGCGACAGCGCAGCCGCTCCCCGTTACATTGAGGCGCGCCTGACCAAGTTTGCACTGGAGGTGGCCTTCAACCCTCAGACCACCGACTGGCAGCTAAGCTACGATGGCCGGAAGAAGGAGCCAATCGGGCTGCCGATGAAGTTCCCCATGCTCCTGGCACAGGGTACCGATGGCATCGCCGTGGGGCTTTCCACTAAAATCCTGCCGCACAACTTCAACGAGCTCATCAAGGCTTCCATCAAGCTGCTGCAGGGGAAGAGGGTCAAAATCTACCCCGATTTCCAAACCGGCGGCATGATAGATGTATCGGACTACAGGAGCGGCAAACGGGGCGGCCGGGTTAAAGTCAGAGCCAAAATCGAAGCGGTGGACAAGAGTACCCTCGCTATTCGGGAGCTGCCTTACGCCACGACTACACAGTCCCTTATTGACAGCATCCTTAAAGCCAACGACAAGGGCAAAATCAAGATCAAAAAGGTGGTGGACAATACCGCCGAGCATGTCGAAGTACTGGTAGAGCTTGGGAACGGCGTTTCCCCTGACCTCACCATTGATGCACTTTATGCCTTTACCAACTGCGAAATATCCATTTCTCCAAATGCCTGTGTGATCATTGAGGACAAGCCCCACTTCATGACCGTGGAGGACATCCTGGATATTTGCACGCAGCAAACCAAAGCCCTCCTTAAGCGGGAACTGGAAATCCGTAAGGCGGAGCTGCTGGAAAAACTGCACTTCGCCAGCCTGGAAAAGATCTTCATCGAAAACCGCATCTACCGGGACATCGAGCAGTGCGAAACCTGGGAGGCCGTGCTGGAAGCGGTAGACAGTGGCCTGCGGAAGTATGTGCGTGTCCCCGGCGAAAAGCCAAAGAAAAACGACGACCGGCTGGAACTCCTGCGGGACATCACAGAGGATGACCTCGTGCGCCTGACCGAAATCCGGATCAAGCGGATTTCCAAATACAATACCTTCAAAGCGGAGGAGCAGATCAGTAAGCTGGAAGAGGAGCTCAAGGAAGTGCAGCACCACCTGGACAACCTCACGGACTACGCCATTGCCTACTACGAAAACCTGCTGCAGAAATTCGGCAAAGGCAAAGAGCGGCGCACCATCATTACCACCTTTGAGAACATCGAAGCGACAGAAGTGGTGGCCAAAAATGCCAAGCTGTATGTGGACCGGAAGGAGGGCTTCTTCGGCACGGGCCTGAAGAAGGACGAATTTGTCTGCGAATGCTCGGATATTGCGGATATCATCGTCTTCCGAAAAGATGGTAAATATCAGGTATCCCGGATTGCGGATAAAGTCTTTGCCGGTAAGGATATCATCCATATTGATGTCTGGAAAAAGGGCGATGACCGGACCACTTACAACGCCATATACGTAGACGGCAAGACCGGGCGGACGTTCGCCAAGCGCTTTCAGGTACAGTCCATCACCCGTGACCGGGAGTACGACATGACCACGGGTGAAAACGGTTCAAAACCGCTGTATTTCACCGCCAATCCAAACGGAGAAGCCGAAGTTGTCACCGTGCAGCTCACACAGGGCAGCCGGGCGCGCAATAAGGTCTTTGATTATGACTTCAGTGAGCTGGAGATCAAGGGGCGAAGCTCCAAAGGTAATACTGTAACCAAGTACCCCGTACGTAAGGTTTCCCTGAAAGAAGAGGGAGAATCAACGCTTGGCGCAATCAAAATATGGATGGATGAAGTCAGCGGCCGGCTGAATACCGATGAGCGGGGGCTGCTTCTGGGCGAGTTCAGCTCCGGCGACCACATCTTTGCCATTTATAAAGAAGGATCTTACGAGGTGATTGAACTCGACCTTAATAAAAAATTTGAGCCCAAAGAGATTGTCTATATCGGCAAGTTCGATCCGGATGCAGCTGTGAGTGCAGTCTACTTTGAAGGCGAGCGGGGCTGGTCAGTAGCCAAACGCTTTCAGGTGGAGACCACCTCTACCAATCAGCGCTTCCTGTTCATTACAGAGCACAAGAAAAGCAAGCTGTTGTTCGCTTCACCTGAACCGGGTGCCGCTATCCAATATCAGATCAAAGACGGTAGCCAGAAAATTGATCAGGAGCTCGACATTGAGGACTTTATTGATGTCAAAGGCTGGCGCGCCATGGGCAACAAAGTCGCCGATCAGCGCCTGCTGTCCGTGAGTCCTCTGAAAAAAGAAACCGCGGCCTCCTCAAAGGACGGCGGTGGGGAAAAACTAAAGCCGGGGGACAGCATCGACTTTGATGTGGAAGACGATGGGCAGACGAAGATGTTTGATTAATCTCTGATCAACAGCCCGAAGGCGAAATCTTCCAGCAGCTCCTCCACCTGGCTCAGGTCCCCCTCCTTCACTTCGATGTCCGTGAGGGAGGGCAGGTGCTGGGCGAAGTAGATGTGGTTGTTCGCCATTTCCAGCAGGGTGCTGGCCAGTGCTCGGGGATAAGCATAATCGGGATTGACTTCTTTGATGATTTTTGCGATGCGCTTGGCCAGGCTTTTGTAGGTCAGGAAAAAGCCCTCCTTATTTTCTTCGTCCACCTGTTTGGTGTGGTATGCCTTGGTGGCTTCTGCTACTACGATGCGGTGCAGCACGTCTTCATCCACAAACTGAATGGAGGTATTCCGGCGGGAAGTATCAACAATAGCGGAGATGGCAATTTTCAGTTTCTGCTTCGGGTCTTCAATATTCATAGTATTGTAATCGATGTGGAACTTCATCCACTCCCAATACCAGCACAGCAGGTAGACCAACAAGCGGTGCTTATTCTCAAAGTAGCGGTAAACGGATGCTTCTGTGGAGTTGATCCGCTCTGCCAGCTTTTTGAAGGTAAAGGCCTCAAACCCAATCTCATCAATCAGGATAATGCTGTACTGAATGATTTTTTTGCCCAGCTTGGTGTCCTGCGGGTTTTTGAGATACAACCTTTCGTTGAGCTGCATCTGAATGAAAATTGACATCGCTATTGCAGTTTTTGTAGGTGTGGTCAACCACCTGTGTAATTGTGCTTTCAGGGCTGCCTGTCCTGTTCTTCAGCCAGGTCGCCGAGTTTTTCCTGCTCAAGGTAAGGCTTCAGCCAGCAAAGGCAGGATTCGAAATCTTTAAAAATATAACTTTCGTTGATAAGGCCCGGAATCACGTTGATCCGTTCCAGCATAAGCAGAGGCTGATCCTGCAACCCGGAGAAGGCCACTACGATGCCTTCCTCCCGTAAGCTCCGTATCGCATCATCCATCGCATACAGGCCCGATTGGTCCATGTAAGGCACCCGCTCCATGCGCATGACGACTACTCTAATACCGGGCAGGGCCTGCATTATCTCCTGGAAGCGGTCAACAAAACCAAAAAAGATCGGCCCGTCAAAGTGCCTGATGTATACCGAGTCCCCCAATTTTCCAATATGGGGCGCTTCATCGTTCCAGGGCACCTCAGGAGCAAACGCATGCAAAGGGGCAGAGTTCATTTTATGCTCTACAACGTCTGCAATTTTCTTCATAAAGAGCAAAGCGGCCAGTATCATACCGGCAGCAACCGCCACCAGCAGGTCTACAAATACCGTCAGCAACAACACGGAGACCATAATGAGAGCATCAGAGCGGGGGACGCTCCGCAGGTGCCGAAGTCCTTTGTAATCAATAATCCCAATGCCTACAGCAATGAGAATACCCGCAAGTACTGCATTGGGAATGTAAGCCACCACCGGGCCAAGCCCCAGTAAAACAGCCAGAAGGAAAAGCCCGGCAATAGCACCAGAGATTTTTGTCTTCCCACCCGACTGGGCATTGATCACAGTGCGCATGGTAGCCCCTGCACCCGGCAGGCCTGCAAACAGCGCAGCCCCCATATTGCCCAGCCCCTGCCCGATGAGCTCCTGATCACTATCGTGCTTTGTCTTGGTGATATTGTCCGCCACTACGGAGGTAAGCAGAGAGTCCAATGCCCCCAGCGCTGCCAGAGTTATGGCGAATTGCAGAATAGTACCCAGCATGCCCATATCCGCATAAACGGAAAAGAAGCCCAGGTGGATGGGGGGCAGCCCACTTTCAACCGCCCCGATTACTGGCACCTGACCGGGCAGCAAAAAATAGGCTAAAGGTGTCAGCACCAGCAAGGCAGCCAGCGAACTGGGCACCGTGGTGGTAATACGCTTAAAGCCAAAAATGATGATGATCGTAAGTAGGGTCAGACCGAGGTTGAACCCGTTGATGAGCCCGGGATTACTGAAAGGCCGGTGCAGGTTGTTGATGGTACCCACCGTACCGCTCGCTTCCCTCGCTGCCAGCCGTTTTGCTTCCGCCCGAATTTCCTGAGGCGTAATCGCCTGAGCACGCCGGGAAGTCTCATCCAGATCTTCCTTGCTCATCACTCCGCTGAGCAGGCCTTCGGATTCTTCCTGACGGAGTATGCCCTCCAGGATTTGTTCTTCAGCATGTGGCATAAGCTGCTCTACCAGTACCTCATCTGCTGACGGATTATACCCCAGAGCCGGAAACAGCTGCGTGATAATAATGATCACCCCGATTCCACTCATAAAGCCGGATACCACCGGGTAGGGAATGTACCGTATATACCGCCCCAGCCGTAGTATACCAAAAACAGCCTCAATCAGCCCAGCCAGAAAAAAAGTAGCCAGAATAAAGGGCAATGCTTCCTCCACCGTAGAGACGCCAGCTTCCAGAATGGCGCTGGAAATGACTGCCGTAGACACCACCGTCATCGGAGCGGTAGGGCCGCTGATCTGAGTGGGCGTACCACCAAATAATGCTGCCAGTATGCCTATCACAATTGCACCGTACAGACCAGCCATTGCGCCGAGAGGAGTCTGAGCCCCAAACGCCAGCGCCAGAGGCAGGGCTACGATGCCTGCCGTGAGACCCCCGAAGAAATCTCCCTTGATATTGGAGAAATCAAACTTAAGTATGTTATGCATTTTTGCTGCTTAATCGATGTGCAAAACGCTTACCCGGCAAAAGTAAAGCTTTGATGAAAGGAGGTTGGTGCTGAAAATCACTGTCGTCTGTTGGCAGGATCATACAAAACTGGCCTGCAACCTAATCCAACCCGTGCGGCTGGATTCATTGATATTTTTCAGCCTCAGCACTTACCTGGTTGTAATCATCGCAAAAAATCAGAGTTACAATACCATTCGCTCGTTGAAAGCCCTGGAGCGCACAAGACCATAAAACCGATAGAAAAGCTATCAAAATAGAGTTTATTAAGGTAGGTTTTGTATAGGGTATGGATGAGTATTTTTTGCCAGATCAAAGAACGCCCGGAACCTCGTAGCCAAAGCTACGAAGGTGAGGACGAGATGCAGAGCTGGTGAAAAAGACCATTCAGAGACATACAAAATTTGCGTTAATAAACTCTAATACAATAAAAAAGGAGAGGCAATGCCTCTCCTCCAAAAGCCTCAGTCACCATGTAAATTCAATTCCAGTGGATAACCGGAATGAACTACAACAGAAATTCTTGTCACTATCTTTTGAGTAATTCGACTCAAACTGATAGTAAAACTACCAATAAACAGCGTGTTCGAATTTTTGTTTGCAGCGGTGACTTATTTTTTTGTGCTTACCAGCCGTCCCCGTCGAGCAGGTCGCCAAGGCCACCGAGTACACTGCCTTCGCCCTTTTTGCCACCACCGTAGTGTTTGGACGCCCGCAGGACGCGGTCAGCCAGGCGGCTGAAAGGCAGGGATTGTACCCATACGCTGCCCGGCCCCTGAAGGCGGGCATAAAACAGGCCCTCTCCACCGAAAATAGCATTACGCACACCGCGCACCATCTCAATATCGTAGTCTACATCCTGCGTGAAGCCCACAAGGCACCCCGTATCTACCCGCAGCGTTTCGCCTATGGCCAGCTCTTTGCGGGTAACGGTGCCCCCGGCATGCAGGAAGGACAAGCCATCGCCTTCCAGCTTTTGCATGATGAAGCCTTCGCCCCCGAAGAAGCCCCGGCCCAGCCGCTTCGAAAACTCAATACCGACAGACACCCCTTTGGCAGCGCAAAGGAAAGCATCCTTCTGACAGATGACTTTGCCACCGTGCTCTGACAGGTCGAGGGGGATAATCCGCCCGGGGTAGGGCGAAGCAAAAGAAACACGCTTCTTCCCGGTCCCGGCATGCGTAAATGCCGTCATAAACAGGCTCTCCCCGGTAATCAGGCGCTTTCCAGCCGAAAGGACTTTGCCCCAAAGACCGGAATTTTCTTCCCGGTGGCTGCCATCGCCAAAAATGGTGGCCATCTCGATGCTGTCGTCCATCATCATAAAGCTGCCAGCTTCTGCGATGACCGTTTCGTAGGGGTCAAGCTCAATCTCAACGTACTGCATTTCTTCACCGAAGATCTGAAAATCTATCTCGTGTGCATTCATGGATAAGGTGTGGTTTATTAGAATTAATGCCTTAAAATAAGTTTTCTCGCTTAGAAGCCCCTAATCCTTTCGAGGGATACGCGCAAATTAACGACAAGCGCCCCACCGGAAAACTCCAGCGAGGCGCTTGATAAAATACCTTTTTCAGGTTTTCAAACGTACACTATTGATCGAAGCCAATTACTTCTTCACAAACGGCATGGTCTGAACGCCCTGCTCGGTGCGGATCATCAGGAAGTACTGACCGGCCGGCAGTGCTTCTACGTTGAACTCTGCCTGCTCGCGCTGTCCTACGCTATTGTCAAGCTCGCGTAGCAATACCTGTCCGTTGGCCGCAGTGATGTTATACTCTACAAAGCTGGTGCTCTGCTTGAAAGTCAGGTTGGTCGTCAGCTTCTCCGCAGTTGGATTCGGGAAGATGTCCATCTCGAAGGTTTCTGCACCTACCACGTCCTCTGTGCTACTCGCAATTGGAGCGGTTTTAATGGCTAAAGCCAAGCCAGCAAATACATCTGTAAACAGACCTGCTGTCTCAAAGTCAGGGGAATTGTTACCCGGATCAAAGGAACTAATTACAAAGTATGGATAGTCTGCATCAGTTAATGCTTCATTAGCAGTCAGGAATTCAATGTACTGTTGATGGCTGTAGCTCTCATCCACACCAATGAAGGCCTGACCTTCTCCAGTGTAACGGATGCCAACGAAGTAAGAAGTTGCATCTGGATTAACAACCGGGCCTGGCTCAGAGAAGGTGTTAAAGTCAATGATAGGCAATGTCAGTTCGCCAACCTGGTCTGGGAAAGTGTCTGGGAAGGCAACGGTAGATACACCCACAGTCAGCACTTCGGTATTTGCAATGAGCCCATCCTCATCAGCGTCGTTCCACTCATATACATAAGCTTCGAATGGCTCGCCAGCCAGTGTGGAACCAGATGGAGCAAGCACATCAACAATAATGGTATCAATGCGCAATCCGCTGCCATTCGGAAACTTAAAGGAAGAAAGCATTTCAAACACACCACCGCCACCAACAGAGTAGTAAATCGTCACATTAGGACGACCAGCAGCAAAGTCCCATCCACCTTTGCAGTAGATTGAATCGGTCACTGCGAATGTAGTGGTAACGGAGTTGTCGAAATTAAGCTGATCTGTGCTATCACTAGCCACCTGGTAAGTAGTGGTATACCGACCAATGCCATTGCCCGGAGTAAATTCAGCAAGCGTCAGCAGGCTGGAAGTAGAGTCCGGATCAATGGTTTCATCCAGCATACCTGCTTCGCTGTACACTTCCGTTGGGTTAGAGCCGTCAAGCTCTGCGTACTCGATCGTAGCCGATACGTTGAGGTTAGAAGCAGCATTGGAGCCATTGTTCACCATACTGGCACCGGGTACGAACGTGAAGTTCTCAGCAGTCACCTGATCGATAGGCACCACACCGTAAGGGGCTACCATTACGTTTGGCGCTGTGGCACCGATGTCGTTTGGCAGTACCAGGTTACCCATTGTAATGTTTACTGCGCCATTCTCCAAAGCAGAGCGGATGGCCTGACCAGCTTCGTAGTCCAGCATAGCCACAGGCACAGTCACCATGCCTCCGTCATCACCACCTGCCATGTTGATGACACCAACACCGGGCTGATTATTAAAGATGATGACACCAATGGCACCTGCCATTTCAGCGTTCAGGCACTTTGTACCAAACTGGCAGCTACCGCGGTCCACCAGTGCGATTTTGCCTTCCAGCTCAGCACCGTTTACAGCAGCGCCACAGCCCTGAGTAGCCGTCTCACCACTGCCGTCATCTACGAATACCGCATCAGCGGTGATCACAGTATCTGTCAGCTGCGTACCGAAGTCGCCCGTGCCAAAGGTGTAACCCCCTACCAGCTCAGCTGGGGAGTTCACATAAACCACCTGCGCATTGACCATAGTAATAGCCACGAACAGGGAAAGGATTGTAGTCGTAAAAATTTTCATAGAAGCAATTTTGATTACTAAAGCGTTTTAAACATACAATATAAAGACCGCCGGAGCGGGCTAATCCAAGTCTGATTTTGGTTGATGGGGCTTTCGGAAAACTTCAGTGCGTAGTATCAAATTGCCGACAAAACAGGCTCGGCTTAGAATTTCAGGTTGCTAAATTAATCATTTTGTCATACTGTCCGAAATGAAATCATTTTCAACCCCAAACTCTTTTGACAACAAAGGAGAAACGGGCGAATTGAACACCACTAGAATAATCGTTTAAGCCATTCGGTTCGCTGCGGAGCTCGCTTTATATTTTTCCGCGAAACGTCAGGCTGCTGACATTTAACGCTGCGACCAACGGCTCTCCCTCTCGCTCCATTCGGCTCAAAAGCTGCAAACTCTGCCCAAGCTGCAGATTGTCCAACTGACGATAGGCTGGCTTTGACCGGCTGAGATGGTTGTACCAGCAGTCCTGAAACAGGGCATCCAAGACCACGCGTTGCAGGCAATGATCTTCCTGAATGGGCCATTGCTCCACTTGTGCCTGCTGCGGCAGTTTCTCCCGGGTAAGCAAAAGGTACCATTGCTCCAAAAGCTGCCGGTGGCTTTTAAGTGCTTCAAATGGCACCGGCCGCACCTGTAGGTAATCGGTCTTGCTATGCGCCACGTACAATTTTCCGGTAGGTTTATCAAAATCGGCAGCTGTAATCTGATAGTGGTTTTGCTGCAGGCCTTCCTTTTCGGGCGTTAGTGTTGAGAATTCCTTCCAGTCTTCAGCTGCTTCCGCAAAAAGCAACGGAGCTTTTCCACCGGGATGAAAAAGCTCCGCGCCCTGCTTTAGTAAATGATGGAGTTGTTTAGTGAGGTCAGCCATTCGAAGGGTTTTACTATCCAAATGGCTGGGTTGCTGCTTTGTTTAGCTAAACTTCTGCGTAGATGGCTTCGATGTCTTGCTGGTACTTATCGCGAATGACCCGCCGCTTAAGCTTCATCGTTGGCGTCAGTTCAGCAGCTGTACCGTCTGTACGGCTGGGCTCCCAGGAAGCTGCAATCAGGCAGAACTTCTTGATCTGCTCTATTTTGCTGAAATTCGGATTGTACTGATCGATGATCGATTGGTATTTGGCAATAACTTCAGGTTGCTGTACGGCGTCCTGCATGCCTTTCCACTCCACCCCATGACGGGCGCACCAGTCCTTGAGTGCGTCTTCGGCGGGCAGAATGATGGCAGAAACAAATTTGCGCTGCTCACCGACCACCATGACCTGCTCCACGAGGAAGTCTTCCTTGAGCTTATTCTCGATCGGTGCCGGGGCTACGTACTTGCCACCGGAAGTCTTGAGCAGCTCTTTCTTGCGGTCGGTGATTTTCAGGAATGGTTTGCCGCCCGGACCAGGCACCATGGTACCTACATCGCCGGTACGGAACCAACGCTCCCCGTCAATATCTTTAAAGACCTCGGCGGTCGCTTCGGGCTTATTGTAGTAACCCATCATCACATTCGGCCCTTTCGCAAGGATTTCGCCCTCGCCGGGATTGTAGGTACCTTCGGAGTCGTCAATGCGCAATTCCACACTCTTCAGGGCCGGCCCAATGGTGCCCAACATGCCTCCGCCCGGTGTGAAGTGCCCGATAGCCAGGCCCGGTGAGGTTTCCGTAAGCCCGTACCCTTCGCGGATGGGTACGCCGGCAGCCGAGAACACCTTCGCCATTTTGACCGGGCAGGGGGCTGCCCCGGTAATGATACCTCTGACGTTGCCGCCGAGCGCTTCCCGCCACTTGCTGAAAATCAGCTTGTCAGCGATTTTCATCTTGATGGCTTTTAAACCGCCGTAGGATTTGTCGTATTCATAGTCCTCCGTCAGGCTGAGCGCCCAGAAGAAGAGGGATTTTTTTACGCCCGTTAGTTCCAGGCCTTTGTTGTAGATTTTTTCGTAGACTTTTTCCAGCAGGCGGGGCACCGTAGTAAAAAAGTGCGGCTGCACGGCTTTAAGGTCGCCCTCATCCCCGCCGAGGTTATCCGTGCCGGTGAAGGTAATGCTCGCGCTCAGGAAAGTATAGGCGTAGAGTGCAGCCCGTTCAAAAATATGGCACAGTGGCAGGAAGCTCAGCACTTTGTGCTCATTGTCTATCGGAAAAATGTCCATCACGTCCATCACGTTGCTCACGATATTGCGGTGCGACAGCATGACGCCCTTGGGCTCACCGGTAGTGCCCGAGGTGTAGATGATGGTCGCCAGCTCGCTGGGCTTGATTTTAGCCATGATCGCTTCCACTTCCGCCTGCCCTTCATCGGAGAAAATATCTTCCCAGTAGGGCCGTCCGTCCTGACGGTCGAAGGTGTAGATATCCAGGAGGGAAGGGACATTAGCCTTGGCCGTGTTTACCTTGTCGTACAGGTCATCTTTGCCCACGAAGGCATACTTCACTTCTGCATCGTTGAAGATATACTCATATTCCGCCGGGCTGATCGTTGGGTAGACCGGCACGTTGATGGCCCCAATTTGCTGTATGCCCAGGTCCAGCACCGCCCATTCCGGTCGGTTTTGATACACAGCCATGGCAATTTTATCACCCGGTTTCACCCCAAGCTTGAGCAAGCCCCGGCTGACCTTATTGGCTTTATCCACTGTTTCCTGGGTGCTGTAGTACACCCATTGCCCGTTTTGGCGGTACCCGTAAGCCTTGTCCTGAGGATTGTGCTTGAGCTGGTACTGTATAAAGTCAAATAACCTGGTTGGATGGTCCATATTGTCCTGCAAGTTTTGGTTAGGTATCCGAAAGATAATTGGCAGAAAGCAAATGTGCGAAATAAAGCAGCAAAAAAACGACTGTCTGCCAACATTCTTTTAAGCCAAACAATCAACCCCGAAGGGCGGCACCCTGTTCGTAGAGGGCATCAATTTCTTTTTGGAATTTTTCTGCTATGCGTTCCCGGCGGGGCTTGAGGGTTGGCGTAAGGTCGCCACTTGCTGCGGTCCAGGGCTCGTGGAGCAGGTGGATTTGTCCGACCTGTTTGTAGTGTGGCAATTGGGCATTCACAATAGCCATTTGCTCCTGCATGAAGTTGACTACCTTATGATTGTGCACCATAAACTGGGGGGCGGTCCAGTGTACGTTGTGCGCCTCGCACCATTGCTTCAGCAGCCCAAACTGCGGCAGGATGAGTGCAACCGGAAACGGCCGCTGTGCACCAAGCACCATGCACTCCTCTATATAAGGTGTGCTTTTGGCCAGGTTTTCGATTTCTTCCGGAGCGACGTACCTGCCGTTGGTGGTTTTGAAAATGTCTTTTTGCCGGCCCGTTATTTTCAGGAACCGCTTGTGCACCCACTGCCCGCGGTCGCCGGTTTGCAGCCAGCCGTCTTCCGACAGCACGCGTTGGGTGTCCTCCGGCCGGTTGTAGTAGCCCAGCATGACATTCGGCCCCCGTACGAGGATTTCCCCATCCCCATCATCGCTTTCTTCTATTTTCACTTCAATGCCCGGAATAGGCCGCCCCACGGTGCCAAAGCGGGTGCCGCCCGGCTCAAACCGGTTGAAGGCAACCACGGGCGAAGTCTCGGTCATGCCATAGCCCTCATGAATGGAAAGCCCGGCAGCCGAAAACAGCCGTGCCAGCCGGGGCTGCAGGGCGGCAGCGCCGACCATGATGCCCTTTACGCGCCCACCCAACAAGCGCCTCCAGACGCTAAACACCAGCAGGTTGGCCACGCCCAGTTGCATACGGTACAAAAGATGGCCCCGATGCCGCATCCGGTACTGCATCCCTAACCGAATGGCCCAATGCGCCACCCAGCGGGGCAGCACGGGCAATTGCCCTATGCGTTCCTGAATTTCGTCGTAGGCGCGTTCCAGCAAGCGGGGTACTGCCGTGAAGTAATGCGGCTTCACTTTGCGCATCAGGTAGCGGGTTTCTTCGGGGTTGTTGGAGTAGTACACCGAAGCGCCGCAGGCCAGGTAAGCGTAGTTGACCATGCGCTCGAAAATGTGGCTTGGCGGCAGGAAGCTGATCACCCGGCTGTTCGCATTGACCGGTACAAGGCTGATGGTGGCTTTGATGTTGCTGACGATATTGCGGTGGGAAAGCATGACGCCCTTAGGCTCGCCGGCAGTACCGGAGGTGTAGACGATGGTCGCCAGGTCTTCTTCATGGATAGCGGCCCGGAGTACCTGCAGTTTTTCCTGATCGGAGGCGGTAGGCTCGGTCAGCAGGTCGTCCCAACTCGGATGATCGGGCAGGGGCTGCATGCAATACACTTCCCTCAAATCCGGTAATTGCTCCTTGATCTGCTGTACTTTTTCGGTAGCCTCCCGGTTGGCCGTTACGACATAGCCTACACCGGCATCCCTGAGTATAAACTGTAGCTCCCGGTCGCTGCAGTGGCTATGTACAGGCACAGAGATGAGCCCGGCCTGCAACAGGGCGATATCCATGAGCAGCCAGCGCGGGCTGCAGCGTTCGGCCAGGATTGCCACGCGGTCGCCCCGCCTGAGCCCCAGCGCCAGCCAGCCGGCACTAATACGGGCAGCCATCTGCTCGCAGTCTTGAGTACTAAAATATTGCCAGCCTACGCTTTCGCGAATGGCAAGGGCTTTCTTGTTGGGAAAGCAGTGCTGTTGATAAGGCAAGATGTCGAATAATCGCCGGAAGTCCATATCAGGGGGCTTAGTATAGGTTTCGACTTGGGGCTCCCTGAAAGATAGGGTTTTTTGTAGACTTCACGGTGTTTTGTCAAGCTTGAAATGGGTAGCTATATTTGGGGCTGCCGCGCCATTGGATGCCCATCGCTGAACCATGCGGAGCTGCTGCCCCGTCAGGGGCAATATATAGGTAACCCAAATGCCAACGCACAGGTGCCGCGCCGTTAGGTGCGGAAGGTAAGCTACTGAACCTGTAGAGGCGACTGCGCTCCATAAATTTTTCATGCTGCTCGGGGCTTGGCATCAATCCCTTGGGGAAAACACATTCCGCACCTATGGCGCGGGTAGAGTCTTTAGTAGATTGGAGATTACCCACATATAGTCCCCAAAGGGACTCGGCAACCCTCTGTCAGCAAAGCCGATCGGGCAAGAATCTAACTACTGCATTGAGCCGAACGCTCTTTGCCTTTAAAGCTCAGGCAACACAAGCTATTTCCTTCCACGGATGGAGTAACCTATAGCTTCTCTGAATTCTTATTGCCAATACAATTTGCCCTTAGCCTTTATCCACGCCCAACAAAGCTCTAGGATTTCGGCATAATCCAGCGGATCAGCAATGGGATGAGCAGCAAATCGCTAATCAGGGCACTCAAAAGGGTCAGGCTGATCAGCAGCCCAATCGTTACACTCGGCGGGTGGATGGAGAACAGCATCACCAGGAAGCCAAAAAACAGGATAATAGAGGTCAGCACGATGGCCTTCCCCGTTTCCAAAAAGGTGATGCGCATAGCGGGCTCCAGTTCCAGCCCCTTGTTTTTAGCTAGTTTGTATTTACTGAGGAAGTGTATGGTATCATCTACAGCGATGCCAAAAATTACGGCAAAGACAATAGACACACCAGCTTCCAGCTCAATGCCCAGGAACCCCAGCAGCGCCCCCGCCAGTATCAGGGGGAAAATATTAGGCAACAAGGAGATGAGCAGCATCTTGATATTCTGAAAAAGTATGGCCATCAGCACGCTCACAATCAGAATGGCCATGCCAAGCCCATAGAGCAGATCGCGGCGCACATACTCGGCATTCTTATCGATAATCAGCCCGGTGCCGGTCCGCTGAAAGGCCACTACCGAAGTATCCGTATTCATGGTGATCCATCGGTCGATGTCCTCGCCTATGGCTTTGATGCTGTCTGCACCGATGTCCTGTACACGGGAGGTAATGCGGGCTTTGGTCTCATCTTTGCTCAGGAGCACATTCACATTCAGCTTGGGCACCCGGCGGGCCATCCGCTGATAGCGCTCAAAGTCCTCCTCCGTTTCGGGCATGGCGTAGGCCTCGGACGCGTTATTTTTCATCATCTGATTGATGCTCTTATAGACGGCGGTAATGGAAGCTACGGCTTGTACAGATGGGTACTGCTTCAGGTGGTTTTCCACTTTAGCAATTTCCCGCATCACTGCCCAGTCGGTAGCTTTGTAGCCCTCTTTGGCAAATACCGCGAATTCCATGGGACGGAAACCGGTCAGGTTTTTCTCAAAAAATTTGAAATCCTCGGTGATTTTCTCGCCAATCGGCATATTGTTAATGATACCGTAGTTGGTCGTAATGCGGGAGATGCCCCAGAAGGCAATGCCCAGGGTCACAACGGCAGCCAGTGCAATCCGGCTGGGATAGCGCAGGGTGAAGTGGTAAGCCCAGTCCATGGACTTTTCCCAAAAAGCCTGCCCTTTGCCCAGTTTGATAATCTGATCAGCGCGAAACCAGGAAAGCACCGCTGTGGTGAAGAAAATTACGGTCACGTAAGCCACCATTACTCCAATAGCAGCATTAATGCCAAATTCACGAATAGGCCCCACCTTGCTAGTGAGCAGGGAGGCAAATCCGATCGCCGTGGTGATGGAAGTCAGGAGTGTGGCCAGTCCGATTTCCTTGATGGCGGTTACGATGGCTTTGTCCTGCCGCTCGCCTTTCCGCAGTTCATCGATGTATTTGGACATGATGTGGATGACATCTGAAGTCCCCACGATAATCATCAACACAGGGTAGAGGGCAGCCATGGCATTCAGCTCCCGCCCGGTAGCGCCCAGCAGCCCCATAAACAGCAGCATGCCCAGCCCGATAGATACCAGCGCTACGAAGATGCCCCAGGGCTTGCGGAAGATGACAAACATGATCAGCGTGACCAAAATCCCCGAGATGATAGCAGATACGGTGATTTCCCGCTTTTGCATATCCACCAGCTCCTTTTGAAAATAGGGCCGGCCGAGGTAGTGGTATTCTTCGAAGTCGTAGGTATCGATCTGCTCGTCCAGGGCAGCCATGAGCTCGCGTGCCTGATCGAGTTGTATGCTGGGAATGGTTTTGAGGAATACCACTAGCGTTTTCCCATCCTCTGAAATCAGGTTGTGCACAAAGCGCTCGTCCGAAAGGATACGGGCACTATCAGCCGGGAGGCGCTCCGGCTGATCGATGTGAATGGCTGGTACGGTAGTAATAGCGAATGGCGTACGTACCGGGTAGGAGAACTTGGTCAGCGACTGGCTTTCTTCGATGTAAGGCAATTCGCGTGCAGATAGCGTGAAGTCGTGAAACCGCTCCAGGAAATCCTGTTCGAAGACGCCCTGCTCCCGGCGCACAGCGACGAGCAGAAAATTGTCATCCCCTTCGAAGTTTTCCACAAAGTCCCGGAAAAACTCCAGGTCTTCGTCCCCTTCCGGGAAGAACTGTTCGAAATCGAAGGAGAATTGCAATTGGGTAACGTAGTACCCGCTGATGGCTGCCAGTACCAGAAAGGTGGCGACAGAGATAATCCGCAGTTTGCTTTTCATGCGAGGTTGATGCTCAGTTGTTGACTTGTTCGACAGTATATACTGACGATTGAGTGGTTTGCCACAGCAAACCTACTCAATGTCAGCATTTACGCTGAGAAGTGGCTTGTTACGATGTCGCAAATCCAAGATCCCGACATTTATCGTCGGTGACCACTTCGCATTGCGTATAACCACGCCGGGCAAATTTAGTTGAGCACATCAGGCAGGTGAAGGAACACAACAGGCCGTATGCATCTTTGTGCACACGGCCTGCGGGTTCATTCCTGCTGAGATTTTGCGCTACACGAAACGCTGCATGTGGTAAGCTACCAGCGTATGCAAAGCAGCGAGTGCCAGTGCTTTGGCTTCTTGGGGCTTATACCCCTTGTCCATAAAGTAATCCTCAAGCCGCACCTGGCTTTGGAAGTACATCGCCTGGAAAGCCGTGCCCAGCTGCTCCGTAAGCGGGTCTTTTTTTGACCAGTTGCTGACACCTTTCATCAGGTTTTCGTGCCAGTTTTCCACTGATTCCCGCTCTTTATCATTAAGCGTTTTGGGGGCGGTGTAGAGTCGGGAGCGCTCCGTAGCCGCTTGCGCCAACCGCTTCTGGTCGAATGAGCTCCGGGCGCCCAAATCTGCAGCCAGCGTAACCATAATCCGGACCTCCGGCCAGCTTTCGAACTGCCCGCAGCCTTGTAGCTTTAATTCATCTCCGATTAATGCAGACAATGAAGTGTAGGCTTCTGCTGATTCTGCCGGGTGGCGGGCCGCCAGCCAGCAGGGAGCGGCTTCTTCAGTTCCCGGTGCGGCATGTACAAATAAGAGGTGCTGAATCAGCTGCCCGTTGTTCTCGTAAGCATAGGTAAAGCTGGGATCAAAAGCCACGCCTTCGAGTTTTTTGCCCTGGAAAGCCTCCCGGATAGCGGTATTCATACGCTTGTTGACTTCCTGGCCCGGCCCAAAATTCTGGAACAGCTGGTAAGCCTGATAAGCCTTAGCCAGCGGGTCGGCGCTGTAGTCATCCAGGCGGGCAGCAGCGGCAGCGCTGTACCCCATTTCATTGATTACCTCCTGTAGCTCACTGTCTGCGCCTTCCTGTCCGGGCAGCGGCGATTGTTCGGCGACAAGCTGATACTGCTGCAAGGTGCGGTTTTGAGCAAAGTATTTTTCATACCCTGCCTGGGTGCCCGGCCCGTAGTAGCCATCCAATGATCCGGTATAAGTTTTGGCGGCCTTGAGGATACGTTGCAGATCAAGAGCAGAGCCTCGCTTTACGCTGCCATCAATGGCTGGAAGCGCGGGGGCGGGTGCTGTTCCTGTTGTCGGGGCGACATCCCCTGCGTAGTAATCGTAGCTGGAAGGCAGGTCAGGCACAGGGGGAGGAGAGGTCGGTATGGTGGGCTGACGAGCCTGAAGCACTTCATTGGCATCGGCAGGTGCGGTATAGGGCTGAGTGGAGTTACTATTGTTTGGCAGGCGTTCCCCTTTTGTTTGGTCATAGCTCTGTGGTGGCGCAGCGGAGCCAGGGTTTTCGTTCATTGACAGAGGGATGAGCGGTTTTTTTGTACCGGTTTCGAATTCGGTAAGAGGAAGCAGGTATCCACTGGGCACATTTTTGACGAAGGCATCTTTGTAGCCTAATTCCTGAATACCAGGCAGCACCGCCTGAGCAGCCGCTTCGCTGGTGAAGGGGCCGGTGACGATTTTTATCAAATTGCCCTGCAGTATGCCATACAGCGGACCTGCTTTCATTAGGCTTTCCCACTCTATGGGACGGTTGATTTGGCGAGTCGCCATTTGCACAATTGCTGCCGGGGCATTGGGGTCAATGGTACGCTCTTGCACGAAAGCATTGGCATAGCCATTCTGGCGGACACTGGCGGCAAGCTGTTCGGCAGGCGGCCGGCTCTCAAACCCGCCAACATAAACTTCCATCAAGTTACTCCCCAAGTCTTGAGCGTGGACAAAGCCCAATTCGCGCAGCGCACTGAAGTCTTCTGGTTTTGCGTCAATAAATGTTCCGACCTGAACCGTGTAGAAAGATTCATTTTGAGCCTGTACCAATGAAGTAGCGAGGAACAAAACGGCTAAAGTGGTTTGCCAAAGTTTCATCATGGTTTTCTTATTTTTTGAAAAATGGCTGTACGCGTTCGTTGTTCTTTTTTTGCGTACACCGGTGCATATGCTGTGGGATTGTTGCTCAGTTCATGTCCAAAACGGAAATCAGACCTTGCAAATTTTGTATTGTTTTGATTGATTGACTCATCGCATCCAAATTTCAATATTTTTTCCCTCTTTTTCACTATTTTGTTTAAAACAAATTCAGCCCCTGATACGAACCATATCCATTAAGCCGGGGTTATTTCCTAAATGCCTACCAATATGAGCCAGGAAAAATCCATAGTAAAAGAGTACAGCAACGGGGAAATCACGATCGTATGGAAGCCTAAGCAATGCATGCATTCCAGGCTCTGCTTTAATGGTCTTCCGGAAGTATTTGACCCTAAAGCCAGGCCTTGGGTAAATGCGGAAGGGGCTGAAAGCGAGAGGATCGCCGAGCAAGTCAAGAAATGCCCATCGGGAGCATTGACTTTTTACTATAACGATGGAAACGACCAAGCTGCACAGGCTGACAAACAGGCACCTGCAGGGGCAACCGAGGCCGAAGTCATCCCTAACGGCCCGCTAATGGTCAAAGGGACGATCGCGCTCAAAGACGGGCAAGGCAACACTTCTGTGCAAGAAAAACTGACGGCCTTTTGCCGCTGCGGGGCTTCCTCCAATAAGCCATTCTGCGATGGTTCTCACAAAAAAATCGGGTTTGAGGGCTAATCCTGTTGTATTCCAAAATAGAAAAGGCTGACAGTACATCACGCACTGTCAGCCTTTTCTAATTCAAGTTCGGACCGATTAGGCCTTTCTCACAAAATTCATGATCAGGGATACGACTAACAGTACCAGGAAAATGTAGAAAATGACTTTGGCTATCGCTGCGGCTCCTGCGGCAATACCACCAAACCCGAACACAGCAGCAATCAATGCAATAATGAAAAAAATTAAGGCGTAACGTAACATAATCATTTGGTTTTTGAGGAGGCTTTCCCCCTTGTTTTAGAATCACCTTTTGAACGAGCTGTCTGCTGCGGTGTTCATTCTGCCAGTACGAACCGACCGAATAACTTGATAGTATTTTCATGTTTAAGCCCTCTTGGTCCTCATCTTTAATGCTTAGATATTTACGGATTAACCCATCAGCTTACTGGCACCAACTAAAGAACCTTTGATGTGTTTTTTATAAATTATCATACCCTGTATTGCTACTATGAAATATCGTTCTGTTGCTGCCATTCTGCCAAGTGAGCCCATAGAAATGGGGCAAACCATGATCAAACAGCCTCTGCCTACTGTACGGGTAGAGCGCATAGACCCCTTTCTCCTGCTTCACCACTTCGGCCCTTATGAGGTAACCCCTCCTTTCGATCCGTTGGACGTAGGGCCACATCCACACCGTGGATTTGAGCCGGTTACCTTTCTGTACCAGGGCGAGTTGAGGCACAAAGACAGCCGGGGCAACGAAGGCATACTCGGCAGTGGCGATGTACAATGGATGACCGCCGGGCGGGGCATCATTCACAGCGAACGGGCCAGCCGGGATTTCCTGGAGCAGGGCGGCGTACTGGAAGGCGTGCAGCTTTGGATCAATCTGCCCCGTAAGGACAAAATGGTACAGCCGGATTACCAAAATATCAAATCAGCGGACATCCCAACGGTTGAAGTGGATGGCGCAAAAGTCAGGATAAAAGTGGTGGCTGGCCATTTCAACGGAACCAAGGGCCCCGCTCAAACCCGCACTGAACTGATGGCGCTGCAGGTCTCCATTGCCAGGACTGGTTTTGTACAAATTCCTTTGCCTCCCGGCCACAATGCGTTCGTTTATATCGTCAACGGCAAAGTTCAGCTTAACGACAACTGGTCTTACGACAAAGAGCACCTGATACAGTTCCGGCTTGATGGAGAGGGCATTGCACTCCGGGCTGAAGCCGATAGCGAAGTCCTGCTTTTATCAGGGCTGCCTATCGGTGAGCCCGTCGCCCAGTGGGGCCCATACGTTATGAATACTCAGACTGAAATCATGGAAGCTATGCGGGACTATCAAATGGGCAAAATGGGTTTTTATACCGAGTATTGAAGATAGGTCTGCCCTACGTAGTACTTGTCTGAGCCCGGTGAGTAAAGTATGTAGACGTAATGCATGCGCGATGGGGTAAAACACGAAGGCCCCGAAGCTTTACGCTCCGGGGCCTGGCGCCTCAGATAGGACTTGAACCTATGACCTACGGATTAATCCCGGTAACACCGGGACCGCTCTAACCGGCTCCCCGATTGTTTCCGAATGAAACCAGGCATCCCTATTCTTCCCCGAAACGGGCCTCCAGGGCACAGCGCGCTGATTCCGATTCTATCAGCGCTTCAATATAAAAACGGTCTTTATAGCTTTTGATGTGCCGCTCCAGCCGCATGGCCAATCCCCGGGATGGCACTTCCAGGACTGCCCGGAGTTCCCATGGGCGGTGGCGCGAGGTGTAGGACTTTGTTGAAAGTTCGTTGTGGTACTGCAAGCGCTGGCTGACATCCGAGGTCTGCCCTACGTAGTATTTGTCTGAGCCCGGTGAGTAAAGTATGTAGACGTAATGCATGCGCGATGGGGTAAAACACAAAAGCCCCGAAGCTTTACGCTCCGGGGCCTGGCGCCTCAGATAGGACTTGAACCTATGACCTACGGATTAATCCCGGTAACACCGGGACCGCTCTAACCGGCTTCCCGATTGTTTCCGAATGAAACCAGGCATCCCTATTCTTCCCCGAAACGGGCCTCCAGGGCACAGCGCGCTGATTCCGATTCTATCAATTCCCGGATATAGCCCCGGTCTTTGTAGTTCTTAATATGACGCTCCAGCCGCATGGCCAACCCTCGTGATGGTACTTCCAGGACTGCCCTGAGCTCCCATGGGCGGTGGCGCGAGGTGTAGGACTTTGTTGAAAGTTCGTTGTGGTACTGCAAGCGCTGGCTGACATCCGAGGTCTGCCCTACGTAGTACTTGTCTGAGCCCGGTGAGTAAAGTATGTAGACGTAATGCATGCGCGATGGGGTAAAACACGAAGGCCCCGAAGCTTTACGCTCCGGGGCCTGGCGCCTCAGATAGGACTTGAACCTATGACCTACGGATTAATCCCGGTAACACCGGGACCGCTCTAACCGGCTTCCCGATTGTTTCCGAATGAAACCAGGCATCCCTATTCTTCCCCGAAACGGGCCTCCAGGGCACAGCGCGCTGATTCCGATTCTATCAATTCCTGGATATAGCCCCGGTCTTTATAGTTCTTAATATGACGCTCCAGCCGCATGGCCAACCCTCGTGATGGTACTTCCAGGACTGCCCTGAGCTCCCATGGGCGGTGGCGCGAGGTGTAGGACTTTGTTGAAAGTTCGTTGTGGTACTGCAAGCGCTGGCTGACATCCGAGGTCTGCCCTACGTAGTACTTGTCTGAGCCCGGTGAGTAAAGTATGTAGACGTAATGCATGCGCGATGGGGTAAAACACGAAGGCCCCGAAGCTTTACGCTCCGGGGCCTGGCGCCTCAGATAGGACTTGAACCTATGACCTACGGATTAACAGTCCGCCGCTCTAACCAGCTGAGCTACTGAGGCAACTTTATTTCAAAGCTCTTTTGCTGGCGGTTACAGGACTTGAACCTATGACCTGCGGATTAATCCCGGTTTACCGGGACCGCTCTAACCAGCTGAGCTACTGAGGCAACTTTATTTCAAAGCTCTTTTGCTGGTGGTTACAGGACTTGAACCTATGACCTACGGATTAATCCCGGTTCACCGGGACCGCTATAACCAGCTTCCCGATAGCTATCGGGAATGAGACAATTTAATCTAACTACCTCAAAATCCATTAGTTTTTGAAGCAACTGCCTATACTTAAATCCTCTTTCTTTCAAAAGGCGAGTGCAAAGTTATACCATCTAAAATAAATGTGCAATCTTTGTAACAGAAAAATTTTAAAAATAATTCAGATGAGCCTATTAGCCGTTGGAACTGTAGCTTTTGACGACATCGAAACCCCTTTTGGGCGAGCCGAAAAGGTGGTGGGCGGTGCTGCAACCTACATTACACTCGCTGCTTCTTACTTTACAGACCACCTCAAAATCGTATCTGTTATCGGGGATGACTTCCCGCAGCAGGAACTGGACTTTATGGCATCAAGGGGCATTGACCTTGATGGACTGCAGGTAAAAGAGGGGGAGAAATCTTTCTTTTGGGCTGGTAAGTACCACGACAACCTGAACGACCGTGATACCCTCGATACCCAACTCAACGTGCTGGCAGATTTTAAGCCGGTCCTCCCGGACAACTATAAGGACGCAGAATATCTGATGTTGGGCAACCTGACACCATCTGTACAGTCAGAGGTGATCGACCAATTGAATAACCGGCCGAAGTTTATCGCGCTGGATACCATGAATTTCTGGATGGACACAGCGATGGAAAGCCTGTTGCAGGTTCTCAAGAAAATTGATGGCCTGATCATTAACGACGAGGAAGCCCGGCAACTATCGGGAGAACACTCCCTGGTGAAAGCAGCGGAAGTGATCCACGGCATGGGGCCTAAGCACCTCGTGATTAAGAAAGGAGAGCATGGTGCTCTGCTCTTTGAAGGCGGAAAGGTCTTCTTTGCACCGGCGCTGCCACTGGCGGAAGTTTTCGACCCCACCGGTGCCGGAGATACCTTCGCGGGCGGCTTTATGGGCTATATTGCCCGTACCGGCGACCTCTCCTTCGAAAATATGAAGCGTGCCGTGATCTACGGTTCTGCTATGGCTTCATTCTGCGTAGAGAAGTTTGGTATCGAGCGGATGAAAGAGCTCAACAACAAAGCCATCAATAAGCGCATCGCCCGGTTTGTTGACCTGGTCAACTTTGATGCCGATATCGAACTCTAATCAGCGTAGTTCTGAGCCTGTAATACAAAGCCCCTGCAAGCAACAAATGCCTGCAGGGGCTTCCTTTTTTAGGAAAACACGGAGGTTTACCCTTCCATTTCCTCCAGAATCTGCTCCGTGTGGGCTTTGGTCTTCACTTTTTTGAAAACCTTCTCAATTTTACCTTCCTCGTCAATAATGAAGGTAGTGCGGTGTACCCCATCGTAGGTCTTGCCCATGAACTGCTTTTCGCCCCAAACTTCGTAGGCGTTCAGTACTTCCTTCTCCGTATCCGCCAGCAGCGGGAAAGGCAGGTCGTGCTTTTTAATGAAGTTTTGGTGCTTTTTGGCACTGTCCGGGCTCACACCAAGTAACTCGTAGCCTTTAGCTTTGAGATCCTCAAAGTTGTCGCGCAGGTTGCAGGCTTCTGCCGTACAGCCGGGCGTATTGTCTTTGGGGTAGAAAAACAGGATGAGCTTCTTTCCCTTGTAGTCGGATAAGGAAATGGTATTTTCATTCTGGTCAATACCCGTGAAATCCGGTGCCTTATCACCTTCCTTCAAAGTTGTCATTTTTGATGCATTTTGGTTTGCAATGCCATTACAACAAAGGCAGCAGATGGAGGTTCAAAAGACCGCTTAAAGCCGGTGGTACAGTTGCCGCAGGCTCTCCACACTATGCCCGGGCGCAAAAACATCGATGTACGGCATCGCCGCCTGCATGCCCTGTGTTTTGGCCTCATATTGGGCACTGCCCGCCAGGGGATTGAGCCAAATGACTTTTGCGGCTTTGTGCTGAATGCGGCGCATGCTGTTTTCCAACTGCGCTATATCGCCCGTATCCCAGCCATCACTCATGATGATGACCACAGTCTGCCGGTTGAGCAGGCGGTTGCCATACTGCCGAAAAAACTGATGAAGGCTGGCGCCGATCTTTGTCCCTCCAGACCAGCCACTGACCTGAAGGGCCACCTCCTCCAGTGCCGATTTAAAATCACGCTGCCGCAAGGCAGGCGTCACCCGGTACAATTGGGTGCTGAATGCAAAAGCCTCTATGCGCCGGTAGTTAGACTGAAAGGCATACACGAATTGCAGGAGAAAACGGCTGTACAAATCCATCGATTTGCTCACATCGCACAACAGCACGATTTGCTTTTTTTGACGGGCCGGTTTGAAGTGGGCGAGTTCCAGGAGCTCCCCTCCACGCCTCATATTTTGGCGAAGGGTGCGGCGCAGGTCCAGCTGCAGCGGTTTGTTGGTGGCTTTGCGCCGCCGGCTTTCCCTTAGGGCGAGGGTGCGGGCAATGCGGTGGATCATCGCCGCCATTTCACTCAACTCTTCCTCGGCAAGGAGGGAAAAATCTTTGCGGCTCAGCACTTCCTGCGTGCTGTACGTTGCCATCTCCGCCTCTTCTCTGGAAGTGTTGCCCTGCAGCCAGCTTTTGATCGACTGCAACCCTGGCGTGCCGGTCTTGCGGGTGCTTTGATTGCGCTTCTCTTTTGCATGTTTTAGCTTAGAATCTACAGCCTTGTCCAGCTCCCGCCAGTACTGCGTGTACAATTCATCAAAGACCCGAAGCTGAGCGTAGGTGCGCGCAAGGGTGGCCCGAAGGCAAAGTTGCAATTGCTCCGGCGCATCGAAAGCACCCAGCTTGCTTAATGCCCGTAGTGCATCCGCTTCCTCCCTTGGCCCAATGGTAAAACCCTTTTGCCGGAGAAAACGGCAGAAAGCCACAATATTCGCTGAAAGGGAAGTCTGTCGCTGAATTAACGGTGTGCTCATTGCAGTGCGGTTTCCAGTTCCACCATAAAATCCTGAGCGTCCCGGAAACCCTTAAAGCGGCTGATGGTCTGTTGCCGTTCATCCAGGATGACGTAGGAAGGGTAGCTAATGTCGCCTTTCATGAGCGCATAGGCCAGGCTGTGCAGCGATTTTCGGCCGGTACTCACCAGCTCAAACTCTTTTCCATTGATGTTGATTGGGGGAGCTTTCTCTGCATTGAACTTAACCGGGTAGAAATTGTCCTGTAGGTACCCGGCTACTTTGGGATCGGCAAATGTTTTCTGGTCCATCACCTTGCACCAGCGGCACCAATCGGTGTATAGGTCAATGAATATGGGCTTCGGCCGGTGGCGTTGTTGTTTTAAAGCATCCTCTAAATCGAGCCAGGTGACTTCAGCCGGTACGACGCTTTCAGGCTGGCTAGTTTCTTCCTTTGGTGCCTCTTGAACGCAACCGGGTAACAAAAACAGGGCAAAAAAGGCGTAGATACTGTACTTCATCTTATCGGGCAGGTTGGTGGGTCGAAGGCAGTGTTTTTTCTTTGGGCTGACTACTCATCGGGCAGCCGCAGTTATAGGCTTTACAACCTGATAGAAGGGAAAGCCCAAGAAATAGCAGCCCGGCTTTGAAGGTGTTGCGCATAGATTTACGATATTGTTGTTGTGGAAAATTAATCAAAATCTTTCGTAACGCCATGCAAGACCACCCCCGTGTTCTTATCGCCTGCCTGGATTGGGGGCTGGGGCATGCCGCCCGGAGCCTGCCGGTAGCGGATGCCTTGCTTGAGCTTGGGGCAACGCCTATCCTGGCATCAGCCGGAAATGCGGAAGCTTTTCTGCGGGCAGAACGACCGGAACTTAAGTATCTGCCGCTGCCGGCTTACAATATTCACTACCGGAGCAAAAGTATGGTGGCCAACATGGCCTCGCAGGGGCCCAAACTCGCCTACACCGCCTGGCGTGAGCATCAACTATTACAGCGCTACATTAAAACGCACCACATTGATGCGGTCATTTCGGATAACCGCTTTGGCTGCTTCTCCGGTAAGGTGCCGGGGGTGTTCCTCACTCACCAACTTCACCCGATCGTACCGATGCCTCTGCTGCAACCTCTGGCTAATGGGCTCAACCGGGCGTTCCTTTCCCGCTTTCAAGAATGCTGGGTGCCTGATTTGACGGGTGACCACGGGCTGAGCGGTGCACTGAGCCATCCGCCCCTTTCTGGTATTCCAACCCACTACATAGGTTGGCTTTCCCGGTTTAACGGGCAACTTCCAGCAATTTCTCAAGAGGTACATATTGACACCCTCGCTGTCCTTTCCGGCCCCGAACCACAGCGCACCTACCTTGAGCAGGCTTTACTGGCACAGTACCCTCATCTACCGGGCCGGCATACGCTTGTACGGGGCATACCAGAGGAGGCGCCTCCCCGGCAGGAAGGAAGGGTTGCTATCATCAATTACCTGAAAGGAAAAGCCCTTTGGGAAGCCATTCAACATGCAGCGGTAGTGATTGGAAGGCCCGGTTACAGCAGCCTTATGGACTGGGGCCTGGCACGCAAAAAGGTGCTTTGCATACCTACGCCCGGGCAAACCGAGCAGGAGTACCTGGCACAGCGCCTGTACAAAAAAGGCAGGATTGCCATGCAACAACAAAGCACCCTGCAGTTGGTCAGAGGCATAGAGGATGCCAAAGCATCGTCAGGCCTGCAGGCAGCAGACTCCGGAAAATTACTCCAACAAAATTTAAAACGCTTTTTGGCTACCCTTCCTGCTGCTTCAGCAGATTGAGCAGGTACTCGCCGTACCCACTCTTGAGGTATTTGTGCCCCAGGCGCTCTAGCTGTTCGGCATCAATAAAGCCGCGCTCATAGGCGACTTCTTCAATACAACCGATCTTCAGCCCCTGCCGGTCTTCAATAACCTCAATGAACTGTCCGGCCTGCATAAGCGACTTGTGGGTACCGGTATCCAGCCAGGCAACGCCCCGGCCCAATACCCCCACCTGAAGCGCTCCTTTGCTTAGGTAATGCTTGTTGACATCAGTGATTTCGTACTCGCCCCGGGCGCTCGGTTCCAGGTTTTTGGCGATGTCAACTACCTGATTGTCGTAGAAATAAAGCCCCGGAACGGCATAGTTGGATTTAGGCTTTGCTGGCTTTTCCTCAATGGAAATGGCAATACCATTCTCATCAAACTCGACTACGCCATAGCGCTCAGGGTCAGCTACCCAATAGGCGAAAACCACCCCGCCTGTAGGGTCATTGCTCTTGCGGAGCAGTTCTTCCAGCCCGGCACCGTAGAAAATATTATCCCCCAGGATCAGCGCTGCCGGGTCGCCATCAATGAAGGATTCGCCCAGGACGAAAGCCTGTGCCAGCCCGTTGGGCTCGTGCTGCGGGACGTAGGAGAAATTACACCCCAATTCACTACCATCACCAAGTAGCTTTTGGAAATTAGGCAAATCCTGGGGCGTGGAAATGATGAGGATATCTTTGATGCCCGCCGACATCAGGGTCGATAGCGGGTAGTAAATCATTGGTTTGTCATAAACCGGCATCAGCTGCTTACTGACAGCCATGGTGAGCGGGTACAACCTCGTGCCGAGGCCGCCAGCCAGAATGATTCCTTTCATGGGTATATTTTCATTTGTTTAATGTTCAAGTGCTTGAAAGATACAACGAATTCTCAGAACGAGCTCTACCGGCTTGAAAGGTTTGGTGACAAAATCGGTGGCGCCCGCCATTTTGGCTTTCAGGATGCCTTCGCCTTCTTCCATCGGGGCAATCATAACGATGGGGATATCCCACTCCAGATCCTGCCGTATGAAATCGACCAGTTCCAGTCCATTTTTTACCGGTACATCGATATCTGTGATCAGCATATCCGGCTTTTCCTTTTTTAGTAAGGTTTCGGCTTCAGCACCATCTGCAGCGAGGAAGAGTTCATACCCTTGTTTTTGCAATCGGAATTTGAGCGCGGTAAGCAGGATTTCCTCGTCTTCACAAATGAGGATTTTTTTGACGTCTTTCATAGGAGCATTTTGGGTAGGTATGAACCAAAGATAGTAAAACAAAAATTAACCTTTCCCGAGCTCCTCCTGTACTTCTGACCGTACCGCCTGGCAAAACGCCTCTACCTGGCTCAGCTGTTTGGGTAGCTCGGCACGGTTAATGGCCTCTTTTACGTTCTGATAAACGGAATGATGGGTTTGAATCAGCGCTTCATAACCCGTAAATGGCAGGGTAGACTTGAAATAATGAGCCTGACGCTCCAGCTTTTGCCAGTCTTCCGCCTCCAGCGTCTGCTGCATGAGGCGCGGGTATTCCGAAAGGTCTTTTTCCAGCATTTCGAGCAGGCGCAGCCGGTCGGTTTGATCTCCGCCGGACATGAGCTCCAGGTAGTCCAGGTTTAGAAATTGGTAGGCCATTTTGAGGCTTTAGTTCGTTTTTCGGAGATTTTGCTTTAGCTGGCGTTCCACGGCAGCAAACAGCTGGTCCGGTTCGAAGGGCTTGAATACGTGGTCATTGAAACCGATTTGCTGGAACTGGGCCTGCTGGGCAATATTCGCATGAGCGGTGATGGCCAGGACCGGCAGGCTTGCCACTGGTTCTGGCATCTGACTGCGGATAATCTTAATGGTTTCTATACCATCCAACACCGGCATTTGGATATCCATAAGCACCAGGTCGATCGATTTTGACCCCAGGATGTCTAAGGCCACCCGCCCGTTATCAGCAACTTCAACCTGCACATTGGGCCATTTTTTCTGAATGGTCCGCTGTGCCACCATCTGATTCATTTTATGATCCTCTACAATGAGCAAGTTAAAGGACAGGTCTTCAGGCACCTTCACCGCTACATTTTGGGGCGCGGAGGGCTTTTCTGTGTAATCCAGCCAAAGTTCAAAGAAGAAACGGGAGCCTTTACCCTGCGTACTTTCTACCCTAAGCTGCCCTCCCTGAAGCTCTACCAGCTCTTTCGCAATGCTCAGTCCCAGACCGGTGCCTTCATAAATCTTGTCAGCGACCGGTACACGGACAAAAGTCTCGAATATTTTGTCCTGCTGCTCCTCAGGAATGCCAACTCCTGTGTCCCGGACTTCAAACAGCAGTTTCACACGGCCTGGCTGCTGCTCGCGATTAGCAACCCGGAGCTCGACTTCGCCCCGCTCTGTGAATTTTATAGCATTCCCAACCAGATTGTACATAATCTGATTGAGCCGCAAGGCATCTCCTATCAGCGTCTGGGGCACATCCGCATCAATATTTAATTCGAACTTTAACTCCTTTTCACGAGCCTTATATCTTAGTACACTCATCAGGCTGCATAGGAGCTCACCCGGGCTGAAAGACTTGCGTGCAATGACAACTTTGTCATTCTGAATGGTAGACATGTCCAGAATATCACTGATAATGCCAAGCAATAAATCTGAAGACCGCTTGATCGCATCTACATATTCAAACTGCTCTGTATTAAGTGGGGTCTCAATGAGCAGATTACTCATGCCCAAAATGGCGTTCATGGGCGTACGCATTTCGTGGCTTATGCTGGCAATGAATTGTTCCCGGACCTTAGCAGCCTGCTCTGCCACGTCCCGCTCTTTCTTGAGCTCTTGTGCCTGCTTACGTTCTGTGATATCCTGTATAATCCCATTGAAAAAAGCTTCTCCGTTGGAAAGCATAGCGGACGTACAAATCATGGTTACAAAACGGGGACTGCCGTTTTCAGGGCGGATCCAGGTATCAATTTGAGCTTTTTTATCTTCCAGTGCCTGGTTTTGCAGCGTCATGAAAATAGTGAATACCCCTTCCTTTTCCAATAGGTCTCCGCAGGTGATTTTTTGGTGGAACGGCCGGCAGAAAATCCGGTATAGCTCTTCTGACCCGGAGAAGTAATGCTCACTAGGGCTGCACTCCCAATGACCGATTCTTGCCATCTGCTGGGTCTCTTCCAGGCGGTTGAGAATGCTGCTTCGTTCTATCGAAAAGCGCAGGGACTTGGCCAGTCCGTCTTCATTGAATTCTCCTTTCACCAGAAAGTCCTGAGCGCCGGCTTTGACCGCCTCCACACCAAGCGATTTGTCATTTTGCCCGGTCATGACGATGACGTTCAGCTTGGGAAACTGGTACAATAAAGTCTCAAGGGTAGTGAACCCACGGCTGTCTGGCAGGCTCAGGTCGAGAAGAACAGCTGCATAGTTATTGGGGTGTTGCTGAAGCTCAGCGATACCGTCTGCCAAATTGCTAACATGGGTGATGGTGCAGTTGAGAAGCTCTACATCTGAAAGGTAGACCTGCACCAGGCGCGCGAAAATCATATCATCTTCAACCAACAGGATCTGATGTGTCTTTTCGATTTTGGCACTGCCGTCCATATATCAGTGTTTAGCGGGAAATAAACATAAAGTTAGCACCCAGATCGCTAAGGACAAAAAGGCAAAGGTTTTCTCTTGGATCTTTGTAGACTTCCCGGAAGTTATCCACTTTATTCATCTCGATAACCTTTTTTGTAGCCAGCTCTTCCAGCGTACTCGCGTGCACCGACCATGCCGGGCCATCCTCCGCTTCGTGGCTTAGCAAGGCTATGCCAATATCCACCGCGTCCATCTGGTGTACGATAAATATGGGATAAGACGAGACATCCTGATCAAGGATGGTATCCGCAGCCTTACCAATAACAGGAAGGTAAGGCTTGAGCTCGGTTTCCAGACGCTCTATTTTGGCGTGTATAAATTCCTTGTTCATAACAGCACTAATTAACGCAGCTCCAGCAGGGCTACATTTTCAATATGGTGGGTGTGGGGAAACATATCAACCGGCCTTGCTTTAACGACCCGGTACTTCTCGCTCAGCAATTGCAAATCGCGGGCTTGTGTGGCCGGATTGCAACTCACGTACACCATACGTGGAGCAGCGAGTTCAAGCAGCATGTCCACCACTTTGGCATGCATGCCGGCACGGGGCGGGTCGGTAATGAGCAGGTCAGGCTTCCCATGCCGTTCGGCAAAGTCAGCGGTCAGTATGTCCTTAACATCCCCTGCGTAAAACACCGCATTCTCAATATCGTTGAGGCGGGCATTGACTTCCGCATCCGCGATGGCTTCCGGAATTTCCTCAATCCCAACTACTTGCCTGCAAGCCTGAGCTACATACAGTGCAATACTGCCAATACCGGTGTAGAGGTCATAGACGTTTTCCGTGCCCTTCAGGCCGGCAAATTCCACTACCGTATCATAAAGCACTTTGGCCTGATAGGTATTGGTTTGAAAAAAAGACTTGGGGCCCACCTTGAAACGGACGTCGCCCAGTTTTTCTTCCACATAACCTTTTCCGGCATAGGTATGCATATCGAGATCGTACAGGAAGTCATTGACCTTGGTGTTGATGCAGTAGCAGACCGTTGTGATTTGAGGAAAGCGCTCCATCACGGCATCCATGAACGGTTGATACTTTTTGGGCTCATCTTTGTGGAAGCTGAAGAGCACGAGGATTTCACCTTGTGTGGTAATGCGGAACATCACCTGCCGCATAAAGCCAGTGTGCTCCCGGGCATCGTGGAAAGTCAGGCCCTGCTCCAGAGCAATTTCCTTAATACCGTTGCGCAGGTCATTGGAAGGGTCGGGCTGCAGCCAGCATTTATCAATATCAATGACCTTATCGAAAGCGCCGGAACGGTGGAAGCCCAGCACATCAGCTTTATTGGTGATGCCAGACTCGATCTCTTCCCGGGTCAGCCAGCGTTTGTTGGAAAAGGAAAACTCAAGTTTGTTACGGTAGAAAGTGGTCTGTTCTGCTGCACCAATAGGCAGGAATTCTTCGATCTCTACTTTGCCAATTCGACTAAGGGTATCGCGTACCACTTTTTCCTTTTCGCGCGCCTGTGCCTCATAGCTGAGGTGCTGCCACTTGCAGCCACCGCATAGCCAGAAGTGCTCGCAAACCGGCTCTGCCCGGTCGGGGGAGTAGGACTTGATTTCCTGTGCCGTGCCCATAAGCACGCCTTTCTTTTTGCGCTTGACGAGTACATCGGCCACATCGCCCGGTACCACCCCTTCTGCAAAAATGACTTTGCCCTCGGCATCTCTGCCTACCGCCCGGCCTTTATCAGCTATGCCCGTAAAGCGAACATTGGTATATACTTTTGGCTTTTTTCTCCTGCCCATTTTTCCTGATTTTCGGAGCAAAGGTAGGCAAAATGATGGGCGTAGCTAAGTATAAAATCCTGAAAGGCACAAAGGTCTGAGCTGAATATTGTATATTTATTGCGAACAAAAAGCGCTCACTCTAAAAAATCTTATCCGTATGCTCACACGCTTAATCTGCCTCCTTCTTTTTCTGATGGGTATCAGCTTCACTGCATGTACCCCTTTCACTGAAGTTCAGGCCAATCAATCCTCTTATAGTCAGAAGTACGCTGACCGCATAGACGAAGGGTCCACGCACCTGGTCAGTACCTACTACACTTCCTGGGAACGAACACTGGAGGGGACCTTTGTCTTCAAGCAATATTACCCTTCCACAGGCGTCATGACAGATTACGAGACCTACCTGAATCGCAGCCGAGAGACCCCCCAAGGCCCTTCAAGGCGATGGTACGATGATGGTACTCCCTGGTGGGAGGGGCAGCATTTACAAGGTAAAGCCGAAGGTCAGTGGAAGTACTTTTACAAAAATAGTGGTAAACTGGAAAAAACCGGGCACTATAAATCCGGGAAGAAAGAGGGTTTATGGGAAACCTATGGAAAAGAGGGAAAGCTGGCGTCTGTTTATCATTTCCGCGAAGGTAAGGAAGATGGTGACTTTCAGGTATACCACGATAATGGGAAACTATTCAAAGAGGGAGAGTACCAACAGGGAGAGCTGCTCTGGCGCACCACCTACGACAGCACCGGGCAAGAGATAGACCTGCCGGAAATGGAAGAGCAAATGCCCATGTACATGGATGCGGCATGCCTGGAGCTCGAAGGAAAGGAGCGAAAAAGGTGCGCAGATAAACAAATGCTCGGGGTCATTTACAGAAGTATCCGCTATCCTGAGTTTGCAGTGAAAAGAGACATTGAAGGCACCGTGATTGTACGATTTGTGGTCAGGAAAAATGGTCAGATTAATGATATAGAAGTACTCCGGGGGCTTTGTGACCCTGTCCGGGAAGAAGCCATCAGGGTAACTCAGCTACTGAACGAATGGCAACCCGGTCAGCAGAATGGTGAACCTGTAAATGTCCAGTTTATGCTCCCGATCCGGTTTAAACTCAGATAATGATCAGGTTACCTCGCTCCCTTTCCTCACCGGTACCAATTGCGCCAGTTCTTCATCCGTAAAAAGACGGGAGCGGATGATAAACCGAATGCCCAGGGGGATTTCCAGTGAAAAGCTGGAGCCCCTTCCCTTGGTGATGCCTACAGTAAGCTGTGTGTGCTTCCAGTATTCAAACTGATCATTAGACATCAGGAAGGGGCAGCCGTGGATCTCTCCAATCCAGACATCATTATCGTCCAGTAGCAATTCGCCCCTCGCAAAGCACATGGGCGCAGAGCCATCACAACAGCCGCCACTTTGGTGGAATAGGAGCGGGCCGTTTTGTTCCCTCAATTGATCAATGACGTCCCGGGCCTCGGGAGAGACCAATACGCGATGTACCATTTCTTTAGCTTTTCTGGTTAGGAAAAAAAGACAGGCTCACCATACACGAATGCCTGGTAAGCCTGCTCTAGTTTTATTGATTTACGTCCTAAAAGAAGCCAAGGGCTTTCTTGTCATAGGAGATCAGCATATTCTTAGTCTGACGGTAGTGGGCGAGCATCATCTTGTGATTCTCGCGTCCAATACCTGACTTTTTATAGCCACCGAATGGAGCGTGAGCTGGATAAGCGTGGTAGTTGTTCACCCATACGCGCCCTGCTTCCACAGCACGGGAAATCTGATAAGCCTGATGCATATCGCGGGTCCAGACACCGGCTCCCAGCCCGTAGAGCGTATCATTGGCAATCTCAATCGCTTCAGCTTCATCCTTGAAGGTAGTTACACAAACTACGGGACCAAAGATTTCTTCCTGGAATACCCGCATCTTGTTATTGCCTTTCAGGATGGTTGGCATAATATAGTAGCCGCCCTGCAGGCCTTCGTTGTAAGCCGCTTCGCCTCCGCAGAGTACCTCAGCGCCTTCCTCTTTGCCGATTTCAATGTAGTTGAGAATCTTCTCATACTGATCGCTTGAGGCCTGAGCGCCCATCATCGTAGACAGGTCAAGCGGGTGCCCCAGTTTAATGGCTTTGGTGCGCTCCACGACCCGTTCGATGAAAGCGTCAAAAATGCTCTCTTCCACCAGCATACGAGACGGACAGGTACAGACCTCACCCTGATTGAGGGCAAACATAACGGCACCTTCCAGGCATTTGTCGAAGAAGTCATCATCCGCATCCATGATGCTCTTGAAGAAGATATTGGGCGACTTGCCACCCAGCTCCAGGGTAACCGGGATGATATTCTTGGATGCGTACTGCATAATCAACTGCCCCGTGGTGGTTTCTCCCGTAAAGGCCACTTTGTTGATGCGGGGGTTAGATGCCAAAGGCTTTCCGGCTTCGATACCAAAGCCGCTCACGATGTTGAGCACACCGGCTGGCAGGATATCCTGAATCATTTCCATCATTACCAGAATACCGACCGGAGTCTGCTCAGCAGGCTTCAGCACCACACAGTTGCCGGCAGCAAGCGCAGGAGCCAGTTTCCATGCTGCCATCAGGATGGGGAAATTCCAGGGGATAATCTGCCCAACTACACCAAGAGGCTCTTCTACATTGATACAAACCGTATTAGCGTCGAGCTCGCTCATACTGCCTTCCTCTGCCCGGATGACTCCGGCAAAGTAGCGGAAATGGTCAACGGCCAGTGGCATATCAGCAGCCATAGTTTCACGGAGTGGCTTCCCGTTGTCCCAGGTTTCCACGCGGGCCAGCGTTTCCAGGTTTTGCTCCATCACATCCGCGATTTTGAGCAAAAGGCCGGATCGGTAAGCAGCAGCAGAAGTGTTCCAGGCTGGAGCAGCTGCCCAGGCAGCATCAAGTGCCAGCTCAATGTCTTCTGCCGTGGAGCGGGCAACCTTAGTAAAGGTGTTGCCATCTACAGGTGAGGTATTTTCGAAGTATTCTCCTTTTACAGGAGCTGTCCATTTGCCTCCTATGAAGTTATCGTATTGTGCTTTAAATTTTGGCGGGCTCAGTTTATCCTGAGCAATTGTGGATGCACTACTCATAATCTTAGTTTCATTTTCTGTTTTTGTAATACCTGAATTCAAAATCGAACCATGCATTTTCCGGAGCAACGCCGGTTTGTCGAATTCAAATTTTTAACCCTACAGCCATTCCGGAATTTTTTTACGGAACAACTTCCTGAAAGCAAAATTATGATGGTTTTCATCCGTAAGTTTGACGTATTCTCTTACAAACTTGTACTATCCTAGCAAAGAAAGTATGACATGCCGCCTAAATCGTAATTTTATTTGGCAGGTCTGGTTAGGAATAGGATATTTGAAGAAGATCAGGGAGGATAAAAAATTTACTTCGGAAATAACGGCAGCAAAATTACTTAGGCTGCTGAAACAAGAAAAATACCTCTTCCCCAGCATAAAAACAGCGACTTAGTATGCAGTTACCTCAAAACTTCTCCTTGTACCGCCGCCTCGATACGTTGGTAGAGAACAAGACTTCCTTCACCATGGAACAAGCTGAAGTCAATGTTTTTGAAACCCATCAGCAAGCCGAAGAGGTATTGCTGAAGTTCCACCAACCGGTTTTTGCCAGTATGATCCGGGGGAAAAAGGTAATGAAACTGCGGGAGCAACCGTCCTTTGAATTCCTGCCCGGCGAGTCGCTGCTACTGCCGGCAGATGAGACCATGTGCATCAATTTTCCGGAAGCCGAAATTGACAACCCCACGCATTGCCTGGCTATGACACTTTCGGAGGATCAAATCCGGAAAACCATTCAGTCCCTCAACGAGTCAGCACCTAAGGGGGATGGGGAAGAATGGGCTTTCACCCCCAGCAGTTTCCATTTTACGAATACGGTGGCGATCAAGCAAATCATTCAGCGACTGCTGTTCCTATGTACGGAAGACCACCCCTCCAAAGACCTGTTTGCCAATCTGATGCTACAGGAGCTGATCGTACGGATACTGCAGGCGGAAGCACGGGCCAACTACATTGAGCAGGGGCAGGTAGATGACAACAACCGCTTGTCCTTCGCCATAAGGTTTATACGCGAGCACCTGGGGGAGTCACTGACCGTGGAACAAATCAGCCAGAAAGTCTACATGAGCGAATCCAACTTTTACCGGGTATTTAAAGACCACTTCGGCGTCACCCCGGTGGAGTTCATCAACAATGAGCGGATAAAACTGGCGCGTCGTATGCTGGAGGACCCTACCCGAAAGGTACAGGACGTCTATCTTTCTGCTGGTTTCAACAGCGGGTCGTACTTCAACCGGGTTTTCAAGCGCAAATACGGGCTGTCGCCAAAAGCCTACCGGGAGCAGGTGATGGGGAAATGCTAGGGCCTGATCTAAAGCCTTAGTAAGCGCTTCATATCCAGTACCAGCCCTTCTTCCAGGCTAATTGGACCTGCTCAGTTGTAGATTTGCCCTGCTTTTGTGGCTATCTCAATTTAAGGGAATAAACTTGAAATGGCAATAAAAGACGAATGGCCAGCCCATCACAGGCGGCCATCCGAAAATATGTAGTAAAATTACTGTCTTCCTTACTCAGGTTTGATCAGTTCAGCCTGCTTGGCGTAAGCACCGGACTTCAGCTTATCAGAAATCGCGGTAAAGGCCTCAATGGTCTGATCAATATCGTCCTGGTTGTGCGCTGCAGTCGGAATGAGGCGCAGCAGGATCATACCTTTCGGAATCACGGGGTACACGACCACGGAACAGAAGATGTCGTAGTTATCGCGCAGGTCTTTCACCAGCACCATCGCTTCTTCCACAGAACCATGCATGTAGACCGGTGTCACGCAGCTGGATGTATTGCCCAGGTCGAAGCCGCGGTCGCGCAGGCCTTTCTGCAGGTTGTTGGCATTTTCCCAGAGCTTATCTTTGAACTCCGGTCGGGTGCGCAGCATCTCGAGGCGTTTGATGTTACCGATGGTTAATGGCATCGGCAGCGACTTCGCAAAAATCTGAGAACGCAGGTTGTAGCGCAGGAACTCAATCACTTCGCTATCGCCACCTACAAAGGCACCGATACTGGCCATAGACTTCGCGAATGTGCTGAAGTACAGGTCGATGTCATCCTGCACACCCTGCTCTTCACCCGCACCGGCACCAGTGGCACCGAGGGTACCGAAACCGTGCGCATCATCTACCAGCATACGGAAGCCGTACTCTTTTTTGAAAGCAACGATTTCCTTCAGGATACCCTGATCGCCGCGCATACCGAATACGCCCTCTGTGATCACGAGGATACCGCCGCCGGTTTGCTCCTGGAAGATCTTCGCCTTCTTGATTTGCTTCTCGAAGCTTTCAATATCATTGTGCTCAAAAGGCAGCCGCTTGCCGATGTGCATGCGAATGCCATCGTAGATACAAGCGTGGCAGTCTTTGTCGTACACCACGATATCCTTGCGCGTCAGCAGGGAGTCCACGATGGACATGATGCCCTGGTAGCCGAAGTTGAGCAGTAGCACTTCCTCTTTGTGCACAAATTCTGCCAGGTCCTGCTCCAGTTTTTCGTGGTAAGACGTCTCGCCTGACATCATACGGGAGCCCATAGGGTAAGCCAGGCCCCAGTCGCGGCTGGCCTCTTCGTCCACTTTTCGGATTTCCGGGTGGTTGCCCAGCCCCAGGTAATTATTAACGCTCCAAACGATTTTTTCTTTGCCCTGGAATTGCATGCGGCTGCCCAGCTCGCCCTCGAGCTTTGGGAAGGTATAATAACCGTGCGCCGTACGGGACCACTTGCCCAGCGGCCCTCTGTCTTCCAAAAACTTTGCAAATAAATCCATAAAGAATTTGATTTGATGATGATTACCAGACTTTTTCAGCCTGTTTTTTGTCCACCCACTTGCCCCATTTAGCATTGTAGGTATGGACTTTTTTGGTTTGTTCGCCGGTGGTATCCACAACGGGGTATCCCTGATTCACCCACTCGAAAATACTGCCGTACAAATTATAAACCTTGGTAAAGCCCCGCTCCCGGAGCTGTTCCGCCACTTTTTCGCTGCGGTAACCAATAGAACAGTACAGTACCACCGTGCTATCTTTGGGCACTCCGTTGAGTGCTTGTTCGTCTAAATTTTTATAGCCGAGAAAACGGGCGCCCTCAATATGGCTCACCTCATATTCTTCCCGGTTTCGAGCGTCAAAGATATAAACTTCATCCTGAATATCCCTAACCTCCTGAACGCCAATTATTGGGACCGTAAAGCTCAGCATGCTGCTGATCGTCTCATCAAACTTCGGATTGCCTACTGGCGGGCGGTCCTCCGGCGGTTGTGTACAGCCCGGGCGGCCCAGCATCAGTACTCCAATGATTACGGAAAAAAAACGCATGGTTTTTACTTTTAATTGACGAAAATCAGAGCTGAAGCGGGCCTTTACCGACCTTATCAGCAATCCAGCGCCCGTCTTCACAGTATGGTACCAATTCGGCATGGATAAAGTTTTCAACGTCTTCCTTTATTCGGTCCGGGAAGAACAAATGCAGGTTCGGCCCGGCATCCAGGCTGAAGTACAGCGGGTGCCCGGTTTCCTTTCGGTACGCCTGCACCTTATTAATAAGTGTAATGGTATGAGGTTGCATCAGGATGTAAGGTGGGTTGGAGGCCATCATGAGAGCGTGCAGGGTGAGCGCCTCGCTCTCCAGAATGCGCCCAAAATGGTCCTCATCGCCCGTACGGAGGGCGCTTAGCAGGTCGTGCATGTGCTGACGAGCCTGCTGATAGCGGTTGGTGGCGTAGATATTGCCTTCCATCAGGCCGTGCCCGGCCCGGCTTGACACTGATTTCTCTCCTTTGCTCACAATCAGGATGGCATCGTGGTAGGTCTTGAACACCTCATGCACCTGATTGGCCATAGGGATGGCGTACAAGTCAGAAGACCCGGGCACTTCGCCCATTTCCCCCCACAAGGCCAGCCCTGCGTATACCGAGCGGCTTGCACTGCCGGAGCCCAGGCGGGCTACATAGGAGGCTTTTTGCCGAAAGGCGTCATCGTCACTGAGCGTGCCGAAGAGTTCATCCTCTATGGTACACAGGCACAAGGCCAAAGCACTCATACTTGATGCTGAAGAGGCAATACCTGAAGAATGAGGAAAGGAATTCGTGGAACGTATCGTCCAATCCAGCTGGTTCAGAAAGGGAAAAATCTCAGTGATGCTTTCCAGGAACGCTTTGACTTTTTTGGCGAAAGCTTCGTTGGGGCTTCCATCAAAGTAGAAATCAAGAGCGATACCCCGGTCCGCACCCTTTTTGGGCGCATAGGCTACCTCCGTCTCGGTATAGGCGCGGTCCAGGGTGAAACTGATGGAAGGGTTGCGCGGCAACTGCCGCCCGTGCTTTCCCCAGTACTTGACGATGGCGAGGTTGGAAGGGCTGCGCCATACAATACGCCCAGGCTGAACCTTGGCCGTTTCGAGTACCAATTTTGGGTTTTTATAATCCATTGACATGCGTTGCGTTTTGGGTCTCACAAAAGTAAGGTTTAAACCCTTACGATAAGAAAGTCGGAGAGGAGATACTGGAAATTTAGCCTGACCTGTACTTAGCCTGACCTGTAGCCGACCAATCAGAATGTTTTCGTTTGATTTCCTCAACCAAAATGGCATTTTAGTGTCTCTTGTTTACCAATCGGCGCTTTATGCCTGATTGATTTCAATCGGGACAACCAACCTGAGCAACACCTTATTCCGAGGCACACCTATTAATTGACCTAATAATCATCTCAACAAAATGAAACCACTCTACTTATTTATTGCCCTATTTGTTTCGCCCTTCCTACTGTTGGCTCAGTCGGAATGGGACACCATAGCTCCCTTACCAAACAACCTGGTGACAGACCACTCTTATGCCTTTGCGCTGGATGGTAAAGGATATCTTGTTGCCGGCGCGGATGAATTCAGCTACCTGGATATTTTCTTTCAGTATGACCCCGAAGCCGACACCTGGACAGAGCTGGATGACTTTCCCGGTGGGTTCCGGGGCTTTGGCATTGGCGATACCTGGGACGGTAAAGCCTACTTTGGATTTGGATTTAGCGGTTCATCCTACATGCGCGACCTTTGGGTCTTCGACCCTCAAACCGGTGAATGGACGGAGCTGGCACCATGCCCCTGCCAGGCCAGAATACATCCGGCATTTATTGCGCACAACGATAAGATATTCGTAGGCATGGGTGGTTCGGCCAATGGCAACCTCCGGGACTGGTGGGAATATGACATGGCTACAGACAGCTGGAGCCAGAAGCCTAGCTTCCCTGGTGCACGCAGGCACCACCCTTTTCAATTTGGGCTAGGCGACTATATCTATACCGGCTTTGGGCATGGCGACAACTTTATTTCTAACCAATGGTACCGGTATGACCCGGCTACAGAAGAATGGACCGAAGTGGCCACGCTGCCCGCTGAAGGGCGCGTAGCCGGCACCCAGTTTTCCTACAACGGCAAAGGCTATGTGCTGAGTGGGGACGGAGGAGACCATACTTCTATGGAAGAAGGCGAATTTTGGTCTTATGACCCGGAGTTGGACCTTTGGGAAGAATTGCCGCCGCACCCGGGCGTTTCCCGCTGGGCCCCTGCCTCTTTCCTGCTTGATGGCTGGGTTTATCTGCTGGGCGGCCCCTCAAATGTAAATGGTACACTAAATTATTCCCCTAGCGATAACTACCGCTATCAGCTGGAAGAAATCAGCAATACGCCTGAAGAGCTGCCCACTCAGCCGGAACTGTTTGAAGCTTTCCCTAATCCGTTTTCCAGCCAGGTGCAGCTCAACTGGCTGACCAACGAAACAGAAGGCCTCGTCCGCGTACTGAACAATCAGGGGCAGGAAGTTTATCGGGCCAGGGGACTACTCCCCAACCTGACACTCGACTTTTTGCCTGCCGGCATTTACACTATTGAGGCGACTATTGGGCAGGAGCGTACCGTAAAACGCATCACTAAGCAGTAAAAAAACAAGCCAGCCTGGGATTACTTCCAGGCTGGTATTTTCTTTTTTTGTGCAGAAAAGGGGCATTTGCCCCTTTTTTTTATGTCAAATTTGAATATTATCGAGCATTTTTTCGACTACACTTATGACAAAAAAGACTAACAAATTAAAATATTAAATAATATAATATCATTTTGAAGGGTTTTAGAATCTAGTTCACAAAAAATACATTTTTATTGTTTTGACAAATCACTCTTTTTGTAGTTGTGAAGGTGTTTTTCTGCCCGCATCTTTGTAGCGTAATCAAAAGGGAAATACAATCCCGACCAAAATTCAAATCTCTATCAACTTAATTTGTGCTATGAAAAATTTAATGTTTGGAGCCCTCGCGCTCATCACCGCCCTCACACTTGGAAGCTGCAACCTGCTTGACGACAACAGCTCGCCCGGCGGCAACCCCTTTAGTACTGTTTTTAACCCGGATGCTGTTTTCAGCCCATGCGATGATGGTGTGGACGCCAGCTACAGCGACCTGCCCGCTGCCGCTCAGGATTATATTCAGGCCAACTTCGCCAACTGGGAGGTAGACGATGTGGACCGCTACCTGGAAAATGGCGATGTACGCTTTGGTGTAGAACTCGACAGCCTCAACCTGGAATACGAGCTGCTCTTTGACGCCAGCGGCAGCCTCATTAGCTCCGGACCTGATAACGACGATACCTATATCAGCATCAGCGACCTGCCACAGGAAGTACTCGACTACCTGGAAGCAGAATTCCCAGGCATGGCGATTGACGAAGTCAGCATCGACGTAGAGTACGGCCTGGAGTTCTTCGAGGTTGAACTATACGATGATCTGGAAGTCTACTTCTCTATCGATGGTATATTCGTATGCAGCGAAAATAGCGATGGCAATGATGACGATGATGATGGCGACGATGACGACAACGGTAACGACGACGATGATGATGACAATGGCAATGATGACGACGACGATGATGACAACGGCAATGACGACGATGATGATGATGACGATGACAACGAAGTCAACAACCTGCCAGCAGGCGTAAGCGAGTTCATCAACAGCAACTACCCCGGCTACCAAATCGACGAAGCCTATACAGAGGAGTTCTGCAATAACACCAACATCCTTGAAGTAGAAATCGAAATGGGCAGTCAGGATATTGACCTGTACTTCGACCTCGACGGCAACTTCCTCTTCGAAGGGGACGACATCAGCACGGCTTCCCTGCCTGCCGCAGTAGTCGCTACCTTAAATGCGCAGTACCCTAACTACAATATCAACGATGCAGAAATGCTGACCCTGCCTGATGGCAGCATTCAGTACTGGGTAGAAGTAGAAAACGACGATGATGATGATGAAGACGAGTACGATGTGGTACTAACTGCAGATGGCAGCATCATCTGCAGCTTCGAAGACTAAACGACACAAATGCTATGAAAACGAAAATTTAGTTTTCCCCCGTATTCAATTGCAGAAGGAGCCATCACAGATGGCTCCTTTTTTACTTTTAGAGAGCCCTTTTCTTTGCCGCAAATAAGCCCTCTGTACTGGCTGATCAAAAATATGCGAATCATTTGGGCTTTAAACACACCTAAAACAGCCTGTTACAACAAAAAAACCATTCAATGTAAAATACATAAATATCTAATAATCAAAATAAAAGCAAAACAACTTAATAAAAATTATGATACATAACGCCATCCCCAAAAATCTGCCTCTATAAATCCATTCTCAGCCCAAATTTTAACATTTAGCTATAAAAAATGGGAGGAAAGCTGAAAAAACAGCCCGCCTCCCATTCAAGGAGAAAAACCAATAGAAAAGGTTGATTAATTCGTACCCTCTTCTTTTTCCTTTGCCCGGCGGGCACGCTGCATCGGATTTTCACCACCGCCCCAACGGCTTGTACCCTGACGCTTGAACATTTCGAAGCGGTTCAGCTGGGTACGCGGCGGATAATAATTGTTGCCGGTATCAACATCAGCAGTTTCCAGGTAGGGATCGAGCACTACCTGCGCAATCTCTTTGTCCGTAATGAAAACTTTTTTCACCACCTCATCATTCATTTTCCAAATCTCAGCGGGGATGTAGTGGTCTTCAGTGGTGCCATCTTTAAATTGCAACTGAACGATAATTGGCATCACCAAACCACCTGCGTTCCGGAAAGACATTTGGTAGAAATTCTGACCGGCTTTTAGCATTTCCTGCTCCTCAGCAGTCAGGCTATTGAGGTAACGATCGTAGGCTTCTTTATCCAGGATATCGAAATCCAGCGGGTCGTAGTCAGTGTAGAAATCCCTCAGAGCAGGGTCTATCTCATCCTGTGTCTGCTCAATATCACGAGCATTTCGGAGGCTGCTGATGTACTGCGGGGACTCGCTACGCTGCTCTTTAGAAATCTTACTTTCCACCAGTGGGTCTTTGGTATCCATGCGGTAGTACTTTACATCATCCAATGCGATATCCACATGATCGGTCGTAAAGAACCAGCCCCGCCAAAACCAGTCAAGATCAACTGCAGAAGCATCCTCCATAGTCCGGAAGAAATCAGCAGGAGAGGGATGCTTGAACATCCAGCGATTAGCATACACCTTAAAGGCATAGTCGAAAAGCTCACGCCCCATGATGGTCTCCCGTAAGATATTAAGGGCAGTAGCCGGCTTGCCATAGGCATTATTCCCGAACTGATAAATGGACTCCGAGTTGGTCATGATTGGTGAAATCTTGGACTTATCGCCCTTCATGTAGTCAACAATCTTGTAAGCAGGCCCACGGCGGCTAGGGTAGTCGCGTTCCCATTGCTGCTCGGCAAGGTACTGCAGGAAGGAGTTCAGCCCTTCGTCCATCCAGGTCCACTGCCGCTCGTCAGAGTTGACGATCATTGGGAAGTAGTTGTGCCCGACCTCGTGGATAATCACTCCGATCATGCCATACTTCACACGCTCGCTATAGGTGCCATCGCTTTCCGGGCGCCCGAAGTTAAAGCAGATCATAGGGTATTCCATACCAATGGACTTGGCATGAATAGACCATGCCACCGGGTAGGGGTAGTCGAAAGTATAATGTGAATACCACTTCAGAGTGTGGGCAACTGCTTTAGTCGAATAGCGCTCCCAGAGCGGGTTGCCTTCCTTAGGGTACATCGACATCGCCATGACTACACTGCCATCGCTTTGCTCTACGCCCATAGCATCCCAGATGAACTTCCGGGAGGAAGCAAAGGCAAAGTCGCGCACATTCTCAGCAGCAAAAGTCCAGGTCTTCTTCTTATCAGACTTCGTTTTTTCGTTTTCGCGGGCTTCCTCCTCCGAGTAGATAATGACCGGTGTTTCTCTTTCGGCACGCGCTTCCTCCAGCTTTTTGCGCTTATCACGGGGAAGGACATCATTGGCATTTTGTAAGGTGCCTGTAGAAGCCACAAGGTGATCAGCCGGTACTGTAATGTTCACTTTATAGTCGCCAAAGGGCAGAGTAAACTCGCCACGGCCCAAAAACTGTTTATTCTGCCAGCCCTCTACGTCGTTGTAGACGGCCATCCGCGGGAAAAACTGGGCAATAGTGTACAGATAATTGTCATCTTCTTCAAAGTATTCATACCCGGAGCGCCCTCCAATTTCCATACGGTCATTAATATTGTACCACCACTTCACCCTGAATACGAACTGTTCGCCCGGCTGAATAGGAGCGGGGGGGTCGATGCGCATCATCGTTTTATTGACGATATGCGGTAATGGCTTATTACTGGCATCCCGTACATAGTCCAGCTTAAAGCCACCATCAAAGGTAGGCGTAAGACGCTTCAGTTGCCCGGAGGACATCCGGTCATCCATCTCACTCTGCTGAATTTTGTAAGTATCCGAGTCTTTGGCACGCATATTCTGATCGAGCTGCACCCAGATATACTCCAGTGGGTCCGGAGAATTATTAGTATAGGTAACTGTTTCCTCACCGTATATCCGCTGCTGCTCATCATCAAGTTCTATGTCAATGACATAGTCTGCTTTTTGCTGCCAGTATTCATGCCCGGGCGCGCCTGCTGCATTCCGGTACACGTTAGGTGTCGGCAATTCGGTGTAAAGTTGCCTGAACTTATTGGTATTGGTATTTTCTTGCTGCGCCCATGCCCCTAATGCAAGGCAAGACAGGAGCGGCAGTAACAATAGCTGCTTCATACTAAGTCTGTAGTTTGAATTTAATATTATCGTATGCATGCAAAGGTAGCGTTTGCAATAGTTTTCTAACAGCCAAAAGGAAAGCTTAGTTGTACAAACGCTAAATGTTCCACGTGGAACAAAAATGCCATTCGATAGTACATTCATCGAACGGCATTTAATATATGTTGCAATTGACGTGTTACCCCAAGTGCTCCAGGAGCCACTTCTTCACCGGACCGTACTCAGGCGGCATTAGGTCGGCTACTTTTTCTTTATCGCTCAGCACAGCCAAACGTTCCGGCACAGTTATCGTTTGCTCCAAAATAGCTTCAACATCAGGCAGGAATTTAGCCGGGTGAGCCGTCTCCAGGATGACACCGTTCGCTCCTGGGTTCTTTTCCTGATACTCCTGAAGTGCCAGATACCCCACAGCCCCGTGAGGGTCAATCACGTAACCATAACGGTCATACACTTCCTTAACCGCTTTACGGGTAGCTTCATCTGTGTACGCGTAACCACTGATAGAAGCTTTCATATTGTTCCACGTGGAACGTTCCTCCAGATCATGGTAAAGGTCCTGCATACGCGCGAAGTTGGAAGGGTTGCCTACATCCATCGCGTTGCTCAGGGTGCGCTGAGAAGGGCGGGGTGTATACGCGCCGGACTCCAGGTATTCTGGTACGACATCATTGATATTCGTCGCAGCGATAAAGTGCTGCACGGGCAGCCCCATGCGTTGTGCTAAAAGACCGGCAGTGAGGTTGCCGAAGTTGCCGCTGGGCACGCAAAAAACGACGTTTTCCTGCTTTTCTAATTGCTTAAAAGCTTCGAAATAGTAGAAAGACTGTGGTACCAGACGGGAAATATTGATGGAATTGGCAGAGGTCAGGCGGATACGGCTCGTGAGCTCTTCATCCAAAAAAGCCTGCTTCACAATCGCCTGGCAATCGTCGAAAGTGCCTTCCACTTCAAGGGCACTAATATTGTGCCCGAGGGTGGTGAGCTGCTTTTCCTGCAGGTCGGAAACTTTGCCCTTAGGGTAGAGAATGACTACCCGCGTACCGGGAGTTTGATAAAAACCAGCTGCTACTGCACCGCCGGTATCGCCGGAAGTGGCCACCAGTATGACCAATTCCCGGGATTCTCCCTGATTGAAATAACTCATGAGCTGCGCCATGAAACGGGCACCAAAGTCTTTGAAGGCCAGTGAGGGCCCATGGAATAATTCTAGTATATGCTGATGCTCATTCAGAGACACGACCGGCGCTTCAAAATTCACTGCATCATCCGTAATTTTCCGCAGATCTTCATCCGGAATAGCGCCCTGAAAAAGGGTCTTCGTTATGGTGAAGGCGATATCCTGAAAGGAATAATCCTTCAGGTTGCGGATGAAAGGCTCGGGCAGAGCGGGGATAGACTCGGGCATGTATAACCCATTATCAGGAGGCAGCCCGCGCAGTACGGCTTCCCGGAGGCTGGTAAATTCGCTTCTGTTTTTTGTGCTGTATAGTCTCATCGCTAAGCTAGTATTTTGGCGCCTTCCTTATTGATAGGGGAGACGAATAAATCACAGGGAATGTCCTGGGTCAAGAAGGCTTGCTGCATGGCAGCCCCGGCTGTCTGAGCTATCTCACGCCCTTTGCATAGTGCAAATACAGATGGGCCGGCTCCGGATATGCTGCATCCCAGCGCACCAGCTTCCAAAGCAGCGGACTTGACGGTGCTGAAACCGGGAATGAGCTGAGCGCGCTGCGGCTCAATAATCACGTCCTGTAATGACCGCCCGATTAATTCATAGTCTGATTCGTATAGGCCAACAACCAGTCCGCCCAGGTTACCGGTTTGTTGAATGCACTGGGGCAGGGTAGTGGTGGGACTGAGTACATCACGGGCATCTTTGGTAAGAATACTTACGTGGGGATAGACCACAGCGGCATGCAGTTCGTCCGGAATAGGCAGGCTATGGACATCTAAGCCCTCATTCGCCCGGATAAGGATAACTCCGCCCAGTAAAGAAGGGGCTACATTATCGGCATGGTAAGCCCCATCCGCAATTTGCTCACCCAAGACGGCGCAGTGCAGGGACTCTATTTTAGGCACAGGCATGCCAAGCAGCGCGTTAATTGCCATTACCCCGGCGGCAGCACTTGCCGCGCTCGATCCCAGCCCACTTCCAAAAGGCATTTTTTTATGAATCTCCAGCTCTACGCCCAGCTCCGTCTTGCCCAACTGCTCCAGCAAACGAATGGCGGCGAAGCCTGCTGTATTCTTCTCTGCCTCTAAAGGGAGCTTACCACCATCACCAGTAATGCAGGTGATAATCACACCCGAGTCATTACTATGTCTGGCAATAATTTCATCCCCCGGCCCATCAATCGCAAATCCGAGTATATCAAACCCCACCGCTACATTCGCTACAGTAGCCGGTGCAAAAACGCGTACTTCCTTATTCATTAACTGAGGTAGTTTCCAATAGTGATGATTTCAGCAAAAACCCCGGCAGCTGTTACTGCCGCTCCGGCACCAGGGCCACGTACCACGAGTGGGCGGTCTTTGTAGCGCTCGGTGGTAAATACAATCATGTTGTCACTGCCACTTAGATTGTAGAATGGATGATCAGCGTCAACCGCTTCCAGCCCAATAGTGGCTTTAGCCCCTTCCAGCTTCGCAATCATCCGCAGGGCTTTGCCCTCCGCTTCCGCCTCCGCCCTCAACTGCTCAAAATGCGGATCCGAATCAGCCAAAGCACCAAAGAAGGTTTCCACTGTATCCGCTTCCTGGCAAGCCGTGGGCAGGATATTCTCAATATCAACATCCTTGGCTTCCAAAGGCAAACCTGTTTCCCGGGCCAGGATGATTAGCTTGCGCTGTACATCCAAACCGTTGAGGTCGACTCGTGGGTCCGGCTCGGTGTAGCCAAGCTCCTGAGCTTGCTTTACGATTTCGCTGAAGCTTGTACCTGCTTTAAAGTTATTGAAAATGAAAGATAAGGAGCCCGAGACCACCCCTTCAATCTTCAAAATCTGATCACCGCTGATGATGAGGTCGTTTAAGGTCGAGATCACCGGCAAGCCTGCACCTACATTGGTTTCGTACATAAACTGTACGCCCCGTCGGGCAGCAATCGCTTTCAGGCGCTGATACTGTGCGAAGCCGGAAGAGACGGCAATCTTATTAGGCGTTGAAATGCTGATACTCGAGTTGAGAATGTCCTCATAAAAGCCGGCTACTTTTGCACTTGCTGTATTATCGATAAAAATGGTATTCGACAAATTCAACTCTTTCATCTTACCGATGAAGATGGCAGGGTCCATATCCATACCTTTCTCCTGCAGGGCAGCCTTCCAGTTGTCCAGATCAATGCCCTCTTCCTGGAAAAGCATTTGCCGGCTGTTAGCCATACCTACGATGCGGACTTCCAGGCCCCGCTTCTCTTTAAGGTAAGCCCCCTGATTCTTAATCTGTTCAATGAGCGTACTACCGATGAGCCCGACACCGATCATAAATAAATGCAGTTCTTTGGTGTCAGAAAGGAAGAAAGACTCGTGCAGGGCGTTCAATGCTTTAGCCTCATCTGTCCGGTTGATCACCACCGATACATTCAGCTCAGAAGATCCCTGAGCGATGGCAACGGCATTTATACCATTGTGGCCAAGCGCTTGAAAAAGCCGTCCTGAGATACCCGGCTGATAACGCATATTCTCACCGATGATAGCGACCACCGAAAGGTCCGCCTCTATCTTGACAGGTGAGATGACTTTCATACTCATTTCATACTCAAACTCCTCCTCTACACGCTTGCGGGCTTTATTGGCCACAGCTGGCTGAACAGCAAAGCTTATGGAATGCTCCGAAGAGCCTTGTGTAATGAGGATGATGTTGATGCCCGCTGCCGCCAAAGAAGAAAACAGGCGGCCCGCAATGCCCGGTACTCCAAATAGCCCACTACCCGACAAGGTCAGCAGCGCTACGTGGCTGATAGAGGAAATCCCTTTTACGGCGTGCCCGTCGGGATCTGCATGATCGGAAATCAGCGTACCCTCAAAAGACGGATTAAAAGTATTTTTAATATAAAGTGGTATCTTCTTGAGCAACGCCGGCTGCAGGGTAGGCGGATAAATGACCTTGGCGCCGAAGTGAGACATCTCCATCGCTTCTGCGTAGGTCATGCTCGGGATGGTAAAAGCCCGTTTCACCTTTCGGGGGTCAGCCGTGAGTACGCCATCGACATCTGTCCAGATTTCAATCACGCTCGCATCAAGCCCGGCGGCAATCAGGGCTGCGGTATAGTCTGACCCGCCACGTCCCAACGTAGTCGTCAGCCCCCCTTTGGCAGAAGCCACAAACCCAGTGACTACCTGCACATCCGGGTGCTGCGCATAGTGCTCGCGGATTTTCTGATAGGTCAGTTTGAAATCCACCCGTGCCGAGCCGAAGGCTTTATCCGTCTTAATGACCCGGCGCGCATCCAGATAGCTTGCACTAATCCCACTTTGACGCAGAACATTTGCGATGATGAAAGCCGAGTTGCGTTCTCCAAAGCTAAGCACATAATCCATCGTGCGTAAAGACGCCTCCCGGACCAGGAAAACACCATAAAGCAAATTTTTGAGTACTTCGTGGCTACGCTCCAGCTCCGGTAACACAACCGCCCTGAACTCATCCTTGAGCAGTTCTTCCACAGCATCTATATGCCTTTGCCGAAAAGCATCGAATGCAGCCTGATAGGCTTCATCTCCGCTTGCGGCCAGGGCGCTCATTTCGATGAGTGCATCCGTAACTCCGCCAAAAGCAGAGAAGACCACTGTAAATTTTTCACCCTTGGTGTAGTATCCTTTCAGGATGTCCACAATACCTCGTATGCGCTCAGGCTTAGCGACAGAAGAGCCGCCAAATTTTAATACTTTCATGGGTTAACTCAGTTCATAAATCTGTAGATGATGAAGTTTTCCTGGTGCCATCGGAATTCACCCCGATATGACAGCAGCCTGGTATTGGCAAATGTATACAGGTTTGTTGGATTGTTGGGCAGTCAGGCTATAGAAATGACTCTGCCTTAGCTGTTTGATTGAAGGTTGGCGGCCGTAATTTTTAAAAAATTCGACATCAGCTTGTTAACCGCCTCCAGCCATTCACAATAGTAAGCACAATGATAACAGCTACCAATGCGAATATCCAGGTAAAAGAAAGATTGGCATCCAGAAGCACACCAAAGCTGATGGGCCCGAGGGCCGTACTGATTACCATGATTGTGGTAAAGACACTCCGTACTTTTCCAATAACCTGAATGCCATAAATCTCTGCCAGCATGGCATTCTTAACCGTACTCCCCGAGCCGTTTGCCAATCCCATGAGCAGGAGCGCTACAGGATATGCAATGGGCTGATGAAAAAAAACCAGCACGAGCAGGCCGGCCACATAGGGAATCATATAGCCCGGAAATAACTGCCGCCCCGAAAGCCGGTCTACCAGTGGGCCTGCCCCTGCCATCCCCAAAGCACTGGCCAGTGCAAAGGCTGACAAAGAACCGGCTACCCATTCCGGTGTCCACCCCCTCGCTTCTCCCAGCTTGAGCTGGAAGAAAAACAAAGCCGTATTCGTGTAGCCGGTCATGAATACCAAAGGCGTGATAATCCAGAACCGGCGCTCAGCCATCAGCCGCCAAATGCTTTGGTGTGGCATAGCTGCAGCATCCGTATCGCTGGTGGCTTCAAATTTTTTCAACGTGGACCGGGCTGCGCTAAGCAACAGCAGAGTGGCAGGCAACACCACCACAACAATACTCAAAGCGAAGAATTGCAGGGTTGAGCGCCAGCCAAAGCCCCCTATGAGCAAGGCCACCAGCAAAGGTAAGGTCGCCTCGCCGATGGGGTGCCCTAGTGTGGTAATACCAATGGCTTTGCCCCGGTTGGCCTCGAAGTAACGCGCCATGGCTGAAACCGCTGTATGGCTCATCAGCCCCTGCCCAAATAAACGAAGCCCGTAAAAGGCGATCACTACTACCACGAGGTGACGAGCTGAAGAAAGCAACAAAAGCGCTGCCACCAGCCCTGCTAAAACCATGAGCGTGTAAGCACGGATAGGCATATGGTCAAACCGCCCTCCCAGCCAGGGCAGGGTAAATGCACTCGAAAGCGTTGCCACCGCGTACAGGCTACCAAAAACGGTATTACTGATACCCAGCAAAGCTTCAATAGCAGGCACATAAAGGGAAAGCAGAAAGGTCTGCCCAAAACTGGAGAAAAAGGTAAGCAGTAATCCGAACGCTAAAAGTGGCAGGCTGTCACGGAGCTGTCGGGTATGGCGCATGAATGGCGTAGCTTCTGAATGATGGAAATCTACACAAAGGTACAACGCCAAAGCAGCCTGACTAAAGCATCAGACTTTTTAATCCACTGAAAATCCGGAATTAAGCAGTGCCAGGGCCTCGTCTTCTTTCGAACGCATCATCCGGGCTTCGGCTTCCGACTTATCGGGATAGCCACAGAGGTGGAGTACCCCGTGAATGATCACCCGGTGAAGCTCTTGCTCAAAGGGAATTTTTAGTGTGTCTGCATTTTCGCGCACCCGTTCCACGCTGATGAAAATATCCGAGTGGATGATCGGTGGCTCGGTGTAAGGAAAGGTAATGATATCGGTGTAGGTATCGTGGTCCAGGTATTCCAAATTAATTTGGTGGAGGTACTGATCGGAACAAAAGATATAAGAGAGCTGCCGGAGCTGACAGCCTTCCCGGTTAATGACTTCTTCAATCCAGGTGTATAGCTTTTCAGGATGGGCAGGCATAAAACCGGCATCTTCATCATAAAAGGAAATACCTGTTTCCAGTTCAGCGTCCGTATCGAAAGGCCAGTCTGTAGTCATTAAAGATTGAAGTGCATTTCAACGGTGGAGCCGTTGTTGTGAAAATACACGCTATCAGAGAGCTGCTGCATGAGAAACACGCCACGCCCGCCTACCTGCAACAGATTTTCCGGGGCGGTAGGATCAGGTACAGCGGAATGATCGAAACCTTCGCCTTCATCCGTTACGCGTACGGCCAGGCAGTTATTTTTGCGCCTTAGCTGTATCTGTACTGTTTTGGATTCGTCATTGCTATTGCCATGAATGATAGCATTATTGACGGCTTCGGTGAGGGTAATCAGAATATTGCCGTAAATATCCGGGGCTATCTGGTACTGTTCGACCGCACGTTCTACGAAGGATTCTACCAGGGCGATGTTCCTGGTATCAGAGGAAAGTTTCAGCATAATAGGCTCCAAACTCATTGTTACTTCCTGTAATGTAGGTCAAATTTCAGTAAAAAGCAAGTGCGCCTGCCACACAGGCCAGGCAAAGATAGCCTCAGACTGGCAATTTGGCCAGCCTGAGGCTACAGACTTATTCGGTTTTCAGTGTTTTGAAGTATTCTTCAACGATAAATTTATAGTACGGTTTGAGGGAAGGGTTGACCGTTTTATACAAGTCGATTTCAGCTTCCCGCTTTTTGATGTACTCTTCGAGCGAAGGTGGCACGTCCCGTTCCTGCTGACTTGCCTGCTCTGCTTTGCGCTTCTCTTCGTACTCGCGTTCGCGCTCTGCTTTTTCGTGTTCGAGCAGGCGGGTGAGGATATCCTGTTGCCGGGTCATCATTTCATTGGACAGCCGCTTATTGACCAGGTCTTCTTCGATTTTGTCCATTTGATCCATGATGTTCTCAAGCTCGCGGCTTCCTTGGCCCTGCTCCTTCAGTTTTTGCTGTTTTTCTTTCAGGGCTTTGCGAAGGGCGGCCTGCCGGGCGGCCATCTTAGCAAACTCTTTGGCACCGGGGCCACCTTTGCCCTTGCCCTCCTCCATCTGTTTTTTCATCTGCTGCATCATATCGTTTAGCGACTGCTGCCCCTGACTGATTTTATCCTTAGGCTTACCGCCCGGACCGCTTCCGCCCGGATTGTCGCACATCTGATTGCCCGCCATCTGACCGGCCATTTGCTGCTGCATCTGATTCATGACCTCGCTGAGCATGAGAGCCAAATCATTCAGGTTTTTCATACTGCGCTGCTGATGATTGGCGGCCTGTGGCTTATGGCGCTCTTCCAGCTCGTCGAGGCTTTCCTTGAGGTTGCTCTTGATAGCTGTTACCTTCTCTGTTACGAAGGATTCGATTTGGAATACGCGCTTGCTCAGTGCCTGAAGGCTGTCTTCCACCAGGCGGAAATCATCCTCCAGCTTAAATTGTTCCTGCACCAGCTCTACATAGCGTGGCGTATTGATTTCTGCCGCCTCGAACTGATCGATGAGATCTTCCTGCTCAAAGGACAGCCCCACAATATTTTCCAGCAACTGACGCAGGGCGTCCATGTCCTCCTCCATCTGTTGCATCTGCTGCGATTGCATTTCCATCTGCATGGAGTTGGCCATGTTTTTCATCTTCTCTGAAGCTTTCTTCTGAGATTCTGACGCCTTTTTATTTTGTTTTTGCTCCAGGCTTTCCTGGCTTTGCTCCATATCCTGCTTGACGTCTTCCATTTCCTGCTCCCGGTCTTCCATTTCCTGAGGAGACTCCATTTCTTCGTTCTTCTTCTGGATATTCTCCATTTTTTCCTGGAGCTTTTCGAAGTCTTTATTGAGTTCTTCCTGCTTTTGCTTCAGCTCTTCCTGTTTGGCTTCCTGCTCTTCAGGGGACTGTTCAGCTTGTTCTTCTTCTGCCTGCTCAGTTTCCTCGCTAAGCTTTTCCTGTTCTTCTGCCATTTTATTGAGCTCGTCAATGGCCTCGTTCATTTCCTGTTCCAGCTCCATTTGCTTGAACAGCTCCAGCATTCGGTCGAGCTCCATTTCCATTTCCTCGTCCGACATTTCCATGTCTTCCATCATCTCCAGCGCTTCATCCTTGTTGAGTTCCTGCATCAGCTCCTCAAGCTGCTTCATGAGCTCTTTCATTTCCTCGCTCATGACGTCTTCCATCATTTCCTGCAGCTTCTCCTGCTTTTCCAGGATTTTTTCATCCTGCTCGCTGTACTCTTCCTGGTTTTTCCGGTTTTCTTCGAAGGCTTTTTTGGCTTCTTCTATCTTTTTTTCCAGGTCTTTCTGGCGTTCCAGCAGTTTTTCCAGCTCTTTGCGCTGCTGCCAGTCCAATTCTTTTTCCTGCAGGAGTTTTTCCCGCATCTTGCGCATCTCGTCCTGTATTTTCTTGGATTCCTCCAGCGCCTTTTTCAGCTCGTCTTTGATCTTATTGTCGTTCTGCTCTGCCATCTCCTTGTACTCCTCAACGGTGGGCGTAGCGTAGACCATAAGGTTAGTCCGTGCGGTTTTACTGCCGTTAACCCCATCATTATCAGCCACTTCAAAGTAGTAGGTGACTTCATCGCCTGGCTTGAGGCCAAGGGTATTGATATCGAAAACATGATCGTACTGAATCTGCTTACCAGCCGGCTTGTCCAGCACAACGGTTTGCAGTTCTCCCTGCTCTCCTTTTGCAGGCTTAATGCGGTAGTTGAACGTCAGGCTGCGCAACCCGTAGTCGTCCGAAGCTTCACCAACGAAGAAAAGCACCTTTTGCTGCGTGCTGTCGATAAACTTTTTGGCAGAGATATTGGGGTGAAGGTCCGGCACCACTGAAATGGTGTAGGAAATGGAATCTGCGTTGGGAAGCGCTTTGTTCGAGACGTAGAGCTTGTAGCTTTGATCTTCCATCACCCGTTTTTGGTAGGTGAAAAGATCATCAGAAAAGCGCTTGGCTTCCACCCGGTCATCAGAACCGGTGAACTTAAGGTCGATTGCATCGGTATGTTCGGCATTGAAAACCCAGTCGATATTGGTGCCCTGCGGAACGACAAGATCGCCGATGCTTGAGAGCTTTTCATCTTTGCGCTGTGTGTAAGCCGGGAAGTCAAGTTCCACGTCAAAGCCCAGCACATTGGGCTTGCGGAGTACATTCAATTCGTAAGGCTTAGACTCCACGCCGCTGGAGAACAGCTTAAATTTTGTACTCTTCTGTACATTACTGAAGCGGTGAGAGAAAGTATTTGGAGACTCTTTCACCAGCCGGTACTGCACATTATCCACATCAATAAACACCTCATTCGGAAGTTGATCCCCTTCAATTTTTACCGTCAGCGGGTAATCTTCGAACTGTACGACGGAAGGGGCATCTTCCTCCAGGATAAAACTAAAGGGAGCAGGCTTTTCAAACTCCTCATTGTTCTTGATCAAGCGGGTAGTACTATCGGTAATGAGGTTGGCATTGACGAAAAGGATGATAAGCAGCAAGGCAAGCGGAGGCAAAGCATACCGGAGGTACTTACGGTTTTTCCGCAGGTCGATAGCTTTTTTGAAAGGGACCGGTTTGATCTCTTCCGACTTTTGGTTCACACTCGCCATGATGAGCTCACGGCTACTGCCTGCTTCTGCCTGTGAACGGAGCTGCAGCACATTGAGCAGCTTATCCTGTACGTTGCCAAAGTGCTGGCCAATGATCTGAGCGGCCTGCTCATGTGAAATCACCTGTCCAAGCCGGAAATAACGGGCCAGCGGCAAAGCCACCCAAAAGCCCACGGCCAGTGCGCTCGCTCCGATAAAGGAGAAGAACATCAGCTTGCGCACACCAGAACTGAAATAATAATAGTATTCCAGGACACTAATGGTCAGGAACAGGAACAAGATCAGCCCCACGCTATACAGCGCGCCCCTGATCAGTTGATTGATATAGTACTTGCGGATAAACTGGTCCAGCTTTTCAATGAGCAGCTGATAATTGTCTTGCGTTGCCATGTTGCTTTTTTCCTCAAAAATCTAATCGTGAACAGACCCACTAATAACGAGCCAAGACCTTAAAAGATTGACAAACAGCCTGCTTTAACAGACTTTTACTTGTCAGAAGGTTGCTTTTAAGCAAAAATACGCTGGTCTTAAGGGGATAATGATGCGTGCTAGTGAATACCAAGGGCCCCGGTGCGCCGGAGCCCTTGGCAGATGAGGGTAAAATAAGCTGCTTTTGTGGAAAAGTCAAGAGATAAAAAAAGCTTACGGCTTTATATCTGATAACATCTGATTGTAGAAAGAAATCAGCTGCGGGTTTTTCTCACTGGCTTTTATGGTTTTGAGCCTTTCCAGCAGGGTTTCAGCGTAGGCCTGTTGTTCTTTTTGTTCTGCCTGTTCAAAGGCTTTGCGCATTTCATTCAGCCCGCGGGTAGCCCCGAATTTAATCCATGGGGAAATGCTTTCACCGAGCGCGAGGGTATTCAGGTGGCCCGCAACAGTCTTCGATGTTTCCAGGTCACTGTTGACAGCCAGTTCCACGTAGGCATCCACAAAATAGATGGCAGAAAACCCACTGACTTCAGTCAGGTTCTTTTTGAAGAACGGCAGGTATTTGGCATCGCCGGTACTGGCGTACAATTCCCCAACCGCCAGGAGGATATCGCTGGAGGAGTGCTGCTCCAGGTCATCGGCAATTTCCAGGGCCGCCTCCGGATCGAGCACCGTAAGGTACTGAAGTGCAGCTCCAATCACGCTGTAGGCGGAGTCTTGCTGAATAGCTTGCTGGGCAAAGCTGACGGCGCTTGCATCTTCCAGTTCAGCCAGCATAGAGAAAGCCATGGCACGGACCTCAGAATGGGGGTCTTCACTGCCCATTTGCGAAAGCATAGCACCTGCATTAGCAGCAGTCTCTGGCGAAAGGTTTTGCATGGCGGCTACCCGGATGGCCCAAAACGGGTCTTCCAGTGCAGCGGTCATGACTTGCTGTGCCTCCGGGCTCTGCTCGCCACGCAGTTCAAGCACAGCCTCATAGCGGTCCAGGAACAGCGGGGCATTTTTATACTGGAACAGGTATTGTGCTGAAGATTTGTTGTCCTGCATCTCTGCCAGCAGCACCCGGTCTGCATCAAACTGCATCAAAGCGGGCGCTTCTTCCAGCTCGAAGGTGAACGTCTGAGTGCGTTCGTTCACCATAACTTCGTGCCTTACCTTTTCACCATTGGCTTTGTAGATATCGATGGCAGCAGGCAATTGGAAAATGGCGGGCATGATTTCCGGATTCTGTATCTGTTCTACCGTTACGTTTGCTTGCCCGGTTGCTTCATTGAAGTCATAAGTAACAGACAAGTCCGGGTGCCCCTGCTCAAAGTACCATTGGTTGAAGAACCAGTTGAGGTCTTCGCCGGTCACTTCCTCGAAAGCCAGCCGCAGGTTATGGGCTTCCACCGCAGTGTACGCATTCTCAGTCAGGTAAAGATTGAGGGCAGCAAAAAAGGCATCATCGCCCACGTAGTTGCGCAGCATGTGCAGTACAGCACCGCCTTTATTATAGCTATGGGCATCAAACATGTCTTCCTTATCTTCGTACCCAAAATGAATCAGCGGGTGGAGGTTACCCCGGGCGGAGCTCAGATAACCTGACCATTCGCCCAACAAATGGTGATCGGCATAGTCCCGGCCGTACTTGTGCTCAAACCAGAGGTACTCGCTGTAATTGGCAAACCCTTCGTTCATAGTCAGGTTAGACCAGCTCTCGGTGGTCACCAGGTCACCAAACCAGTGGTGGAACAGCTCGTGGGCAACAATCCGGTCATTGCCATCGTCGATGAGCTCCCGTTTATGGCGCTGTACGAAGTCACCGAATATGACAGCAGTGGTGTTCTCCATAGCTCCGGAAACATAGTCGCGCACCACCACCTGTGCATACTTTTGCCAGGGGTACTTTACGCCTAATTTATCCGAAAAGAAGGAAAGCATTTCCTTGGTGTGGGCAAAGATGGCTTCAGCATCCGCCTCGTACTCCGGTTCAACGTAGTAGGTCACCGGCTTGCCTTCCCAGGTGTCTTCCACCACAGCAAACTCCCCAATGGCCAGCATGAAAAGGTAGGGCGCGTGTGGCTGATCCATCACCCAGTGCCAGGTTTTCATGCCTGCTTCCTCCTCCACATTTTCGAGTACACCGTTAGATAACACCTCGTATTGTTCTTCAACGGTGACGTACATTTCCTGTGTGGTCCGCTCATTAGGTTTATCGATGGTTGGGAACCAGCGGGAATTGTGCTCGGTCTCCCCCTGTGTCCAGATTTGGGTAGGCTTGTCCGGGTCTTCATCCCGGGGGTCAATAAAAAACAGCCCTTTGTCGGAGGTAATGGCAGAACTGCCACCGGAAGCTGCCGGCGTAGCTACGTATTTGATCTCCAGTGTATAAGATTCGCCTTTTTTATAGGTTTTCCCCAGATTAATTCTCACCTGACGACCGTCGTAGTCATATTCCAGATTGCTGTCACTGCCTTTCAACCGGATGTATTCGAATTCAAAGCCTTTGGCATCAAGGGTGACCTCATCAGAAGGGTAGAAATAGGGAGACAGCGTGAGTGTAGCTACGCCCAGGACCTGTTCTGCTTCCCAGTCAAACTGCAGATCGAGAATGGTATGCATCAAATCGTGCGTACGGGTATGACTGGCCCGGTAGGTTGGCAGGGTGAAATTCTCCGGCTCCGGCTCACGGGATGCAGAGACGAACATAGTGTCCAACTGCCGGAATTCTGTTTCCATAATGGGTTCCCCGGCAGGCTGCATGGCTTTCTGCTGGCTGCCGCAGCTGCCTAACAGCACTAGCATGCTGCCAATAATTAAGGTTCTTAAGATAGACATGTATGGTTGTGTTTTACAATACAACAGATGTACAGTGCTGACATACAGCATTGCATTCACTTCCCGTAAAGGTAAAGGAATCAGAAGTTAACAGAGCTTTAGTCCCCCTGTAACGCAAAAATTGGCAAGATAGTCTCCCCTCTTTAATTTAAAACAGCCTGCTTCTAAGCGCTTTCTTTAGCAGCTACTTCAGCCAGAAAGTCCTCCAGGTGCTTATTGAAAACCTCCGGGTGCTCCATCATAGGCGCATGCCCGCATTCTTCCAGAAAGATCAGGCGGGAATTTTCGATCAGCTCGTGGAACTTCTCCCCTACGAAAGCCGGCGTAATATTATCCTGACGCCCCCAAACAAGAAGCGTGGGCGCTTCAATCTGATGGAGTTTATCCCCAAGATTATGGCGCACGGCTGACTTGGCAGTGGCGATCACACGAATGGCTTTATTGCGATCATTGACGATATCGAAAACCTCATCCACCAGTTCTTTTGTGGCTACTTCAGGGCGATAGAAGGTCGCTTCTGTTTTGGTTTTGATGAAGTCGTAATCACCCCGCTTGGGGAAGCTCGTCCCCATCGCACTTTCAAATAAGCCCGAGCTGCCGGTGAGAATGATTGAACTGATCTTATCCGGCTGAGCCAGCGCGTACAACAGTGAAATATGCCCACCCAGGGAATTTCCAAGCACGTTCACCTTTTCGTAAGCTTTGTAGTTTACGAAGTCCACTACATAATCGACGAGCCCGGTGACAGATACTTTCCGGATAGGAAGTTCAAAAATAGGGAGTATGGGCACAACTACATTGTGCGTTTTCTTAAAATGCTCAATGATGCCCTCAAAGTTGCTCAGCGCGCCAAAAAGCCCATGCAATAACAGAAGGTTAGGCCCCTCACCCTGGGTCTCAATGTACTTAAATTTACCTTCTTCCTTAATCCGGTGTTCCATTTAACTATTTCTGGTTAGACAGTAATATAGGCACAAAAATAGGTAATTACAGAAAAATAGTCGTTTTTTGAAGCCTGAGGTATGTCATGCCATAATACATACCAAAAGTAAGGGGCAATATTATTGCGGCTTTATCCCCAATAAGCAAACAAACTGCCCGGCATGACGTTCCACTTTTGAATTTATATGGCCAACCTGGTAATTTTCTAACCCCTTCAGCAATTATTCGAGCCCCTGTCACCAATCAAATCGTAGTATTTGTAAAATATTACAAGCTTTTTTTACCTTTGAGCCATGTAATTCGTCCATTGAGCGGGCAAACGTTAAAACCAATATAATTCACTAATCAAACCAAACGAACATGCGTCTGATAGTAAAATTACTGATCTTCACACTTGCCATTGGCGCGCTGCAGTCTTGCGTTTCTAAAAAGAAATATGACGAACTGGCAGCCGCTAAGGAAGCAACTGATCAAGCACTCGCTGAAACTCAGGCTAACCTGAAGACCCTCGAAGAGGAAAAAGCTGCACTTCAGGAAGAGTTTGAAGCTACAAAAGCAGAAATGGAAGGCAAGATTTCTGACATGGAAGGCAAAATGGCAAACATGGAAAGCCAGATGTCTCAGGTACAGGAGAAGCTGAACATGACTGAGAAAGAACTGAACGCCATCAAGGAAGAAATCAACGGTATCTTCGGTGCTTATGCGGACTCTGGCCTGAAAATGGAAGAGCGTGACGGCAACCTGTACGTTGTTACTTCTGAGGCAATCACCTACAACAGCGGTTCTACTGCACTGAGCGCTGATGAGCGTGGTGCTTTGGAAGAGCTTGCGATGACGCTGAAGAACAATCCTAAGCTGCAAATGATGGTAGTAGGCCACACTGACGACGAAAAGATGATCGAAGGTGCTGCTTACCGTGACAACTGGGACCTGAGCGTTGCTCGTGCCAGCCGCGTTGTACGCTACCTCATCAGCAAAGGTGCTAACCCTGATCAGCTGACTATTGCTGGTGCAGGTGAGTACGAGCCAGTAGGTGACAACGAAACAGCTGAGGGCCGTGCTGAAAACCGCCGCACTGTAATCCAGCCAAATGCTAAGCTGGGTGGCCTGATGAAAACGGGCAACTAATCCCGGACTTTCTAAAAGCCTTTAAGTAAAAAACGAAGCCGGTAGTGTCCTCTTGGATGCTACCGGCTTTGTTATTTTGCGCTCTTCCTTCCCTTTCTAATTTCTCATCACTATATCATTCCGCCTAAAGCTCACCAGGCCAGTGAAAATACCCAGCGCATTGGCCGTGCCCTCCAGGTTGGAAATCACCGGGCTGGGCTGCCCGAAAGGATTGCCATTTGCCGCCGCTGCTCCATCAACACTCTCCAGAAAAGTAGCGTAGTCTTCAGAAATATGGTACAGTGTGGTAATCAGGGTGTCTCCTGCCTTATAGTTAAACCCGGTGCCAAAAGCGATGGTACTGTCTTCCACCAGCCGGTCATCTGTAACAAAGTCCTGCTCCGGCAGGCTATCAAGCGAATTAAGCTGAAGCATGCGCCGGTAGAAATTGTCCGTATTCGGATTGTCCGTAAAGTAAGTCAGGGCACGGGCCAAAGTATCGGCGGGATTACCCGTTTCCGGAAATTCGATCACTACACTGTCTATTTCCACCTGCGGCAGCAAACGGGTTTCGGCCCTGATGGTCTCCCCATTTGGCAGCGTAATATTCAGCTCAAAAGGTAAATCACTTTCGGTAGGTACCAGGTCGTTAGAGCCTGCAGCGTAATTATAAATTTTCTGGGTTGTGGGGTCAAACAGCAGGGTGTTTTCCAACTGATAGGTCACCCCATCGTGAGTAATGCTCACTTCTGCGCTGTCCAGCAACAACTCTTCCAGTAAATTGTCCAGTGAAGGCAGTGGAGCAAAGTAGCCCGCACTTCGCGTGAGGAGCAAACGATAGCGTTCACCAGGTTCTACGTAGGCTTCAAGCACAGGGCGTACCTCGTAGTCGGGCAGGTTGATCTCGACTTCCTGCTCCAGGTTGCAGGCACTTAAGGCAAGCAGGCCCAGCATTAATTTAAGATGTAATTTATTCATAGCACTAAAGGTTGGTCAGGTGGTGGTTAAAATTGGAAATTCCAGGTCAGTGAAGGCAGGATCGGGAACAGGGAAACCTGATTAGCGGCAATCCGGGTCGGAATATTGATGCCACCAGTGTTGGATTCCTCGCCTTCAAACTCTGGTTCAAAGAAAATGAAAAAGGCATTGCGGCGGTCATATGCATTGACTACGCTAAGCGTGAGGTCACTCTCTCCCCATTTTGGGAAAAATTTGTATACCAGTCCCAGATCTAACCGGTGATAGGCTGGGAGCCGGAAATTATTCCGCTCCCGGTAATCAGGCACCACCGCCTCGAAGCCTGCCCCGGGTACATCCTGAAACGTAAACCGGCCCGGAGGCAGCCACGTCAGGTCGCCCGAACCATAGACAAAGGTTGCTGAAGCCGTCCAGCGTTTGCTCAATTCATATAATGCGACCACGGAAATATCGTGGCGGCGGTCGTAAATCGGATTGAAGGGGCCAAAGCCTTCTGACTCCTGCGCAAAACGCCCGTTGGGATCAAGTGTCTCAAAATTCTGCAGGCGGGTTAGCGCCAGGGTGTAGCCAATCCAGCCGGTGAGCCGCCCTTCTTTCTTTTCTATGCTAAATTCCATACCGTAGGCACGCCCCTCTCCTACTGCGAATTCGTCCTCCAGCTCATCGTTGACAAAAATTTGTGCACCGTCCACAAACTGCAGTTGGTTGTCCAGCCATTTGTAGTATAGCTCGAAGTTCAGAAAGTACTGACTGCCCAGCAGATAAGATGCGCCCGTTGCCACCTGATCAGAACGCTGCGGCTGTACGCGCTGAGTGGAAGGGTACCAGATATCAGTAGGCAGGGCTACCCCGGCATTTGCAATAAGATGCAGGTACTGATACATACGTGCGTAGCTCGACTTCAGCGCCCAGCGCTCTGAGAGTTTATAACGGGCTGCCACCCGGGGCTCCAGCCCCACATACGTTTTGCCATCATTATTAAATCCGGAAAACCGGAGCCCGGCATTGACACTCAAAGCTTCTGAAAGCTCCATCTCATCAGAAACGTAGGCACCGAATTCCACCCCCTGAAACTCCTGCCCTGCCGAGAAGCTGACCACTCCGTCATCGCTTCCTGCCTGCAGGCGGCCTACGGTAAAGGTGTGGTGCGTCGCCATCGCGCCAAAGCGGATGGTGTGCTGATTATTGGCGGCATAAAAAAAATCCGTTTTAAGACTGGCATCGGCAATATTGGAGCCCAGCCCGAAGGAAAAGCCTGTAATTTGATTATTGATATTGTACTGGTAATCTGAATATGTGAAAGTGGTATTGGCAAACAATTTGGGATTGAAGACGTGATTCCAGCGCGCCGTGCCTGTAGCATTCCCCCAGTCAAAGTCGAAATTGAAAAAATCACTGCTGAAGCCAAAAACATCCCGCCCAAAGTAACCACTCAGAAAAAGGCGGTCTTTATCGCTCAGCTGGAAGTTGACTTTCGCATTCAGGTCATAGAAGAAATAGTCCGGGATGGGTGAAAAGTCTTCATTACCCTCATTTGCACGGTTGACCTGCCGGGTCAGCAGATCCACATAAGTACGGCGTCCGGAAACGATGAAGCTGGATTTGTCTTTCTGGATTGGCCCCTCCAGGGTCAGGCGGGAGGAGATGAGCCCCAGCCCACCGGAACCGGCAAATTTCTGATTGTTGCCGTCCTTCAGCTTTACATCAATGACAGAAGAAAGGCGGCCACCGTATTCTGCCGGGAAGCCGCCCTTGTAAATTTTGAGGTCTTTGACGGCATCCGTATTGAAGGTGCTGAAAAAGCCAAAGAGATGATTAGCGTTGTATACCACAGCCTCATCGAGCACGATGAGGTTTTGGTCCTGTGCCCCACCCCGCACAAACAGACCGGTACGCCCTTCACTGCCCGAAGGGATGCCCGGCTTCAGTTGGATCGTTTTAAGGATATCACTCTCGCCAAGGAGTACCGGTACCAGCTTAGCCTCCCGCGTGGTGATCGCTTCCACGCTCATTTCCGTAGAGTTGATTTGCTCCCGGAAAGAGTTCGCTTTAACCACCACTTCATCCAGTTGTACGCCCGTGGTCAGGTTAATATTAAAGGTGGTATCCTGCCGGAGTAGCAGGCTAAAAGTCTGAGACTGGAAGCCTACGTAGCTGAAAACAACATTCAGGGTATCCCCCGTGGGTACAGAGAGGGAGTAGAAACCGTAAGCGTTGGAAGAAGTGCCGAGGCCAAGCTCCGGTACTGCAACGGTAGCGCCGATGAGGTCTTCCCCGTTCTCTCCATCCTTGATGGTGCCACTTATGGTGACATCCTGTGCCTGAAGAAAAAAAGCAAGCATTAGTCCCGAGAACAGGAGTAGCAATCGTATCATGGAAAAGCAATTGTATAGTTGAAGGTGCAAATGTACGAGAGCGCCAGCGATTGGCTTGATTTAATCAACCAATAGAGTTTTAAATCCGGCCACCGTATCGTTTTGCTCAACTAAGTAATCCGGTAATGGCTACCAATTGTTTTGAAGAATACGATAAATTTTGTGAAAGGTCCGACAGAGGTTAGTTTTCGTCCTCAGTCAGCACCTCATCTTCCCCTTCAATATCGGCTGGTTTTTGCAGGTCCCTCATGGCATTTTCGTGCAACTCCAGGTATTGTTTACGGTTGCGGGCAATATCTATAGCCTCATAGACAGCCTGCCGGAAAGAGGCCGGGTCGGCTTCATCTTTGCCTGCAAGGTCATAGGCCGTACCATGGTCCGGGGAAGTGCGGATATGGGTCAGCCCAGCGGTGTAGTTCACCCCATTGCCAAAGGAAAGCGCTTTGAATGGCGTCAGCCCCTGATCATGGTACATAGCCAGTATGCCATCAAATTTTGCATGGTGGCCGGCACCGAAAAAACCGTCTGCCGGGAATGGCCCAAGTACCATCATGCCTTTCTTTTTGAGCTCTACGATAGCCGGGCGGATGAACGCCTCTTCTTCTGAGCCAATCACGCCACCATCGCTTGCATGCGGGTTAAGCCCCAATACAGCAATGGTGGGCCGTTCTATGCCGAAGTCCACGCGGAGAGACTCTTCCATCACCTCGACTTTGCGTTTGACCACATTTTTATCGATGGCATCCGCCACATCCCGGAGCGGCAAGTGGTTGGTCGCTAAACCAATGCGGAGGCCATCGTTGACCATCAGCATGAGGTGCTCGCCCCGGTCGAGTTCCCGCGCCAGGTATTCGGTATGCCCCGGAAAGGGGAATTGTGCAAGCTTCATCGCTTCCTTATTGATCGGAGCGGTAACGAGTGCATCAATCTCCCCGGCTTTCAGTGCTTGAACGGCGGCTTCCAGAGAGCGGCCGGCGTACTGCCCGCCCAGCTCTGTGGCTTTGCCTAGGGTGATGTTGACATTTTCGTTCCAGCAGTTCACCACATTGAGCTTACCCTCCTGTGGGCGGTCGCCCGGGCGTAGGGCATGAAACTCAATATTACCTTCGATGATGTTCTTATGGTAGGAAACGACCTTGGATGATCCATACACCATTGGAGTGCATTGATTGAACATCTGCCCGTTGAGAAAAGTCTTCAGGATTACTTCCAGTCCGATGCCATTGATATCGCCTATGCTCAGGCCTATTTTAAGTTTGCTCATTCCTGCAGTTGTGATTTATCCGTGCTGTCTTCGCTCTTCCGCTTCATCGTCGTACCTTTAGGGCACAACAGCACAGCGGTGAGGGACTCACTGAGTAGTTTGACGGAAATAAATGATGCCATTTTCTTTTAGTATTCACTAATATTTTCACACAACCTCCCTCTGTCCTGTTGCTTAGAAAATTTTAGCGAATCAAAATGGCATCATTTATTTTTGCTCCGTCCTCAAGATGCAAAAATATAAATTTTATTCACCAATAGCAGCCCTCATTTGAAAGCGAAGAAATCCTACGGCCAACACTTCCTCAACAGCGAGCCCATCGCGGAGCGCATTGCACTAAGCCTGCAGCTTGGGGGCGAAGCGTATAAAAAACTACTGGAAGTGGGCCCGGGGCAGGGTATGCTGACCAAGTATCTGTTGCAGCGCCCGGAAAAGCTCATCGTGGTTGAAGCAGACCGCGACATGGTCTTGTACCTCAAAAAACACTACCCTGACCTGAAGGGGCATATCGTAGAGGGCGATTTCCTGCGGGCAGACCTGCCTGCCCTGCAGCAGCAGGAGCCCTTTGGCCTAATCGGAAATTTCCCGTACAATATTTCTTCACAGATTTTATTCAAAATGATCGAAACCCGGTCCTACATCCCGGAAATGGTGGGCATGTTCCAGAAGGAAGTCGCTGAACGGGTCGTGGCCGGGCCAGGCAGCAAAACCTATGGTGTAATCAGTGTGCTTGTGCAGGCTTATTACGAAGGCGAGTACTTATTCTCCGTCGACAAAAGCCAATTCACGCCGCCGCCTAAGGTCCAGTCGGCGGTGATACGCCTTACCCGTAAGGCAGCGCAGGGCCTGGACTGTAACGAGCGCATCTTCCGGGCAGTGGTCAAGCAGGCGTTCAGCCAGCGCCGAAAAATGTTGCGCAATACAATGAAAAGCCTGCTCAAAGGGTCGCCCCTGTTACAGGAGCCTTTGTTTAGTGAGCGCCCGGAGCAATTGGGGCTGGACGACTTTGTGCAGCTCTCCAAATGGGTGGAAGACTGGCAAAATGCCTAACCCTTTGCAATACAGTACCAGCAAGGGGGCAAGGGATAAAAGACTAGCAATTAATTCAGCCTGGTCGTACCAGGATTGAACTTTCCGGGCAAAAAAATGATTGACAAGCAAAACAGAACTATAATATGAGCCTTGAAAAGACCATCATGACGGATCTCAAGAACGCCATGAAAGCCAAAGACCAGGCTGCCCTGCGCGGCATCCGGGCCATCAAATCTGCCATCCTGCTGGAAAAGACCAGTGGCTCCGGCAAGGAAATCACAGAAGCAGATGAAATCAAGATGCTGCAAAAACTCGTCAAGCAGCGCAAGGATTCCGAGCAAATCTACCTAAAGGAAGGCCGGGAAGACCTCGCCGCCAAGGAAGCCGAAGAAATTGAAGTCATTCAGCGCTACCTGCCCGAGCAAATGTCAGACGAGGAGCTGGAAAAAGAAGTCAAAGCCATTGTGGAGGAAGTAGGCGCCACGTCTATGAAGGACATGGGCAAAGTCATGGGGTTGGCTTCTCAGCGCTTTGCAGGCCGGGCAGAGGGCAAGGCTATTTCTGCTAAGGTGAAAGCTATTTTGGGGTGATCTCCGGGAGATGCTTTACCACCGCCTTATTCAAGACTAACAAAAGACAATTCCAACGAAATAAGTTGTCAACTTGAGACAATATCAGTATCTTATGGGTAAATCAACTCTTCAATGTATTTGCTCGACTTAAAAACCAATGCTCTGGTTGAGGCAGAAATAGTTGATGCCGAATTTAAGGATCTTCCCTTAAGAAAAGATGGTTGGAATTTCAATTGGAGAACAGTTTTCAAAGAGAAGAATACGAGCACTTATATACTGAGATTGAAATCAAATCCTGACGCCGTCCAAGGTGTTCTTCAGTTGAAGGCGGATTGTTGATAATGAATTTGGTTGAAATTGCACCCCATAATATTGGAGGTGTTAACAAGAGGTACGACTATTCCGCTGGTTGTCTAATTGCATTCGCCTGTAGAGAATCTTTTAAACTGGAAAACAGCTATAAGGGATTTCTTGCATTTGAATCCAAAACAATGTTGATTGACTGGTACATGGAAAAATATCGTGCAAAGATTGCAATGGGTCAAAAGATGTTCACCGAACCTATTGATGGGCAGATTTTGATTAGAGAGTATTTGAACAGGAAAAGATAACTCCGATGGGAAGAGATAGGAAGATGGAACCGGACAATGGGGCTTTAACAACGCCCATGAATGCTGATAATAAAGAATTCAAGGAACTGCAACTGTTCTTGAAGAACAAAGCGGATGAGTTGGATGAAAAGCAACGACTGCAAATTGAACTTTTCGCATTACAAATAAAGATTGAGGATTATTTGGACGCACACGAAGATGAAGACCATATTACAGAAGTTGGTGAGTTCCTAAGATTGTATATCGACAAATTAGGGTTGAAACAAAATGAGCTTGCAAGGTATATTGGATTAGACCCTACTAATTTTAATAAAATATTATCGGGAAAACGCAAAGTCAATTTTGAGCTATCGTTTATGTTGAGTCAGATTTTTAACCTGGATCCAAAAACCTGGATACTGATTCAGGTCAAGAATGAATACTTAGAATTGAAAAGAGATAAGTTAAAACACTTCAAAAAATATAAATTGGAGGATTTGATTAACACATAAAAAGAAGAGGCAGCACTGCACATGCGCACTATTTACGCTAACACTTCAAAAATGTAAAATCCCCCATCCAGACAAGTGCGCTGAATGGGGGATTTCTAGTGGAAAAAGAGTCTGAAATCAGGCATTTACTTTTCCACAAACTTTTCCACATTTGTTAGTTGCTGGTTTTCAGTACTTGATAATCTACAAATAAAACGATGCTTAAAAATAATAATGCGCCGGCCTGATGATATACGCCAAGGCCGACCGGAACAGTGCCCACGCAGTTGATCAAAGTAAAGATACCGAGGCCTACTTGTATTATCAACATACTTACCAACAGGTATAAACCGGTACGGAAATGCGCCGTTGTTTGTGCTTTCAATCCGCGGTAGGCAAACCACAAAACCAGCGCTGTCAGTACATAAGCCGTGGTCCGGTGCATAATTTGTACCAAAGCCGGCATGAAGAGCGTGGCATCGTAATCCACAAAGTTTTCCACAGTCCAGTTGGAAGCGGCGAGCAAAACCTCCGGTACCGCCACGCCATTCATATCGGGCCAGGTGGGGAAATAAAGCCCGGCTTTCATACCCGACATAATGCCGCCCAGGATGATCTGCACAGCTGCAAGGGCAGTGATGGCAATGGCCCCCTTTTTCAACATTTTATTGTGGATTACTTCCGGATTGGGCTGCATGACCTTCAAAGTGGTCCAGAATAAATAACTGAACAGGATCAGCGCCAGCGACAAATGCATGGTCAGTTTGTACGCATTGACCCAGGGGCGGTCAATAAGCCCGCTGGCGACCATAATCCAGCCGAAAGAGGCCACAAGGGCGGCCAGCAGGAAGACGACGCCCAGGCGTTTTAAAAGCGGTCTGTCGACCATTCCGCGCGCCACAAAGAACCCAAGGGGTATAATAAAGACAAAGCCCATGAGCCGCGCCCACAACCGGTGGATGTACTCCCAGAAGTAAATGAACTTAAAGTCGCTCATCGACATCCCCTCATTGATTTTCTGGTACTGCGGGGTAGCGCGGTATTCCGTAAACTCCGCTTCCCATGCCGCCTCGTTCATAGGTGGCAGGGTGCCCGTGACAATTTCCCATTTGGTAATAGACAGGCCCGAGCCAGTCAGGCGGGTAATCCCGCCCACGACCACCTGCACGAAGATCATGAACAGCCCTATGCACAGCCATACCTTTACCGCAGCAGGGTACCCTTTTGCGGTTTCTGAGGTGGTAGGCCGGGATGAAGGCGGTGTTGTTACTGCTTCCATTTTTATTGCTTTATAAAGTAGAGCACTGCGCTCCAAATCGTATTTTCAATTGAGGAACAAATATACACCCAATTGTTTGGCCATGCAGAAGTAAACTAAACCGGAGCTGATCCCCTTTAATAGTCTTTATTATAATTTTTTTAAATCCCCCTTATTATCATTAGCAGTGTGGAAAGGTGGATAAAAATCAATGTAAATTCTAGGTAAATCCATTGCTAACATCATGCCTTCGAAGTTTACACCTGTTTTACACACCACTTATCTCTGAGCTGTCAGGATTTTAGGCCATTTGTCCACAGCCTGTTTAAAAGTGCAGGCCTCAGTAACTTTTATTTCCACAAGCCCTCCTACGGCCTTATTTGAATGTCTAAAACTGGTGTGGATATCCCCAAATCTGGATTGGTATAAAGCTAATTTATATATGGTAGATGACCATTCTTGGCCAGTGTGGGCCATTGGGGCACTTACTAAGGCCACGGCCCACAATTGATGTGGAAAAGCGTTTTTGTGAACCCTTGGTTTTCTTACCTTTAGGCAGGGCCTGAAAAGGGGGTGTGGAAAACCCTGGAAACAAGGCGGCCCAACGCTGTGTTCCAATAATAATGCCTTGTCCAACGATCTGAAATAGCATAACCCTGTGGATAACCGTGGATAAAACCGGAATACGCTGATAAAGTGATTTTTACAAACCCGGGCTCCAACTCCATAGCGAACAAAAAAGTGCAAACATGTGCGGACGTTTCTCATTTGTGACCTCTCCCGAGAAGCTCAGGCAGCAGCTGGGCGATATTGAGACCGGGGAAAACCTGAAACTGAGTTTTAACATCGCCCCCACGCAGCATGCCTATGTGCTGACGAACGAGGAGCCCGGCCGGCTCAACTATTACCGCTGGGGCCTGATTCCGCACTGGGCAAAGGACAGCAGTAATGCTTCCAAGCTGATCAACGCACGTATGGAGGGCATTGGCGCCAAGCCTTCCTTCCGGGTGCCCGTCCGCAAACGGCGCTGCCTGGTTATCGCGGATAGTTTTTACGAATGGCGCACTGAGGGCAAACAGAAAACGCCCTTCCGGATACTGCCTAAAGATGATAGCCTGCTTGTGATGGCTGGGATATGGGACATTTGGTACGATGGAGAATATGCTGTTAAGACCTTTTCTATTATTACAGCACCTCCTAATGCCGAAGTTGCGCCCGTTCACAACCGTATGCCCCTGGTCCTGCCCAAGCCTAAGGACCAGCAGCGCTGGATTTCCGACCTGAGCGTAGAGGAAGTCATGAATATGCTGCAGCCGCCACCGGATGGCCTGCTCAAGAAGTACCAGGTATCCGACCGCGTGAACAACGTGCGCAATAATACGCCTGACCTGCATGAGAAGGTTGGGGAACAGGGGCGGTTATTTTAAAGCTTGCCTATCTGGATATCACTACTTTCACCGTTTTTGCTGCACCTTTTTCATCGCTTACCCGGATGAAGTAAAGCCCGGGCGCCCAGCCCGAAGTTCGGATGACTATAGGATGGGTTTCCGGTACCTGTGTATGCATCCACTGGCCCTGTGCATTGAAAATATCTACTTGCCGGATCGTCATTCCCTCTGCCTGTAGTTCAAAATAATCGCTGGCGGGATTTGGGAATACCTTGACTTCCTTTCCTCTATCGGGTGCCTCATGAGCCGGTACGGGGCCCATTCCGTTGGCAAAAATGCGTAGGGTGCGGTCGTGCTCATGCAAGGTGACCAGGTCCGGGACCGTGCTGAAAACAGGGGCGTGATGGGCCACTGAGGCATACCCCAAAGAATCAAGCGTTATGGATTGGAAATCCAGGCTGTTCAGGTCAGCCGGGCCCATTAGCCAATACAGGGAAGTCGTCTGACCAGGATTGAGGGCAAGGAAAAACAGGTCCGTTTCTTCATCCCCATTGAGATCAGCCGAAAAAAAGCGCCCGGTATCTGTGCTGAAGGGAAGGTCAAGCAACAAGGTATTAGATAGTGCTCCGGGCGGCTCATGCTCCCAAAACCGGATTTCAGAAGTAAAAGAAGCGACAAGCTCCGGCATACCATCTCCATTGATATCGAAGGGCGCAGGTAATTCCGGTGCTCCGGTGCCTGCAGGCGTAAGAGGTATGGCTTCATCAAACCCATCTCCATTCCACCGGTGCAGGGTCACCTGATCAAACGGGCCAACAGGTCGGGCAATGAGGTCTTGGCTACCGTCCCCATCCCAATCGGACAGCATGGCAAAACGGTAACTTGGCGTGGTACTTACGGTGGTGCGCTCGCCAAAATTTCCACCGCCCAGATTTTGGTAATAAATCACCGCATGAACGCCACTGCTGGCAACGATATCCAAATCGCCATCCCCGTCCATATCCTGAGGTAGAAGGAAAGGCAGAGCATACTGCTCCTCATCAATTGGGTGTTCTTCCCAGGTCCCGTTACTTCGCTCCATCCAGTAGACTTGCCCATCAGGTAATGGACGGGATTCGCTTACCAATAAATCGAAGTCTCCATCATCATCAAAATCGCCCCCGCTGATGTAAGCGGATAGCGGTAGGTTGGCCCGCTCAATGTGCACAGACCGGAGCGCTCCTGCTTCCTGACGGAAGCTGAAAATGGTATTCGCGATAATATCGGAAGCGAGAAGATCGGTGTCTCCGTCCCCATCTGCATCACCTGCTACGAAGTGGTCAGGGATTAGGCCGGCTGGAAAATACCGGTTGTTCGACCAGCTGCCATCAGCCAGGCGGGACTGATAGCCGGGGCGCAGTTCGTCTTCGTAGTAAAACAGCAGGTCAGGGAGCGTGTCCCCGTCAATAGGTTGAAAATCGAACACCGCATTACTTGGTACCCCAGCTGTAAGTGGCTGTATGATACCAAATTCCAGAGGTGCCGTCTGCCTGACCCAGGACAGCCGCTCCGGTTGAAAAAATGGCGGATTGGTCAGGGTGTCCAGCCCGAAAACGATATCCGTCAGCCCATCAGCATCTACATCATGGAATTTGGAGCCCCAACTGTTGGCCAGCGGACTGCTGTAGACTGTACGCCTTTCCCATACACCATCAATAAAGGTGTAATAGAAAATTCCCTCCTGAAAGCCCGAGCCCAGTAGTTCGGGACTGCCGTTCTGATCAATATCTGCCATATCCCGGATTTGGAAGTTCACATCATCAATGGGCATAAAATCAGCAAATGATAAATCATCGTAATTAAAGGTGATCCGGGCCGATTGCATGTTCCCTCCGTCGGGCCTAAATCGCCCGTAGATATGTAGAACAGGCTGTGTAACTTCCGGCTGGAAGAAGAAGTAAGGAGGAAATTCGGCTAGCCCAATTGGCACCCGGAAAGGGGCACTGACTGCCGGGCTGTATGTCCCCGGCCCGGTCCCCATCATGATATGGAATGCAAAATCAGGTGGCACATCATTCAGAAAGCCGGTAAAAATGAGATCCGGCCAGCCATCGGTATTGAGGTCAGCGAGCTGTAGCCCTTCCATGGATTCGCCTTGCAAAATGGTGGTCTCCTGCCCGAAACGCTCCTGCCCCTCCAGTCCGGTGTTTTCATACCACACCAGGCGGGCGGGATTATCGACAGAAGCGATGATATCCGGATCGCCATCCTGATCAAAGTCACCGGTGGTGGCATCATTGACGGTGGCTGTAGTAGATAGTACCAGTGCCAGTTCGTACGCTTCCGGGTTGTTCAGGCTGATTTGCCAGGATAGGCGGTTGGGCGATTCTGACAGAAGCACGAAGTCCTTTTTGCCATCATTATTCAGGTCTGCCGGCATGGCCTTTACTGTTTTTTGGTTAAGGGGGTGGAGGATTTGGCGGGGCGTCCACTGTGCCTGTAAGGAAGAAAGTTGAGACAGGGCGTAAAGAACGATGATATGTTGACGGTAGTTCATACGGGCAGATTTGGATGTTGAGTCGAACCAGAACTATCCTAAAGTTAGCCTGTTCAAACAAAAACCACACTTAATTTATGCGAATTATTCTGCAACGTGTTAGTGAAGCATCGGTAACGGTAGACGAAAAGATCGTCGGTGAAATTGGGCACGGGCTGCTCCTGTTTGTAGGCATTGAGGACGAGGATACGGATGAAGACCTGGAGTGGCTTGCCAGTAAGATTGCCAAAATGCGCATCTTCAGCGATGAGGAAGGCAAGATGAACCACTCCGTTAAAGATGTGGACGGCGATATTTTGGCAGTCAGCCAGTTTACTCTGCACGCCAGCGTAAAAAAAGGCAACCGCCCTTCTTTTATGGGAGCTGCCCGGCCGGAATATGCCATACCGATGTACGAAAAGTTTATCAAAATACTGGAAATCACTTCCGGCCGTACGGTGGAGACGGGTGAGTTTGGTGCGGATATGAAAGTGCGCCTGCTCAATGATGGACCGGTCACCATTTTCATTGACAGCAAAAACCGCGAATAACCCTATGCCGCAAGAACTGACCCTGCGCGAAGCCCAAGCCACCGTAGACGAGTGGATCAAGACCATCGGCGTGCGCTACTACAATGAGCTTACCAATACCGCAGTGCTTATGGAAGAGGTAGGAGAAATGGCCCGGCTGATGGCCCGGCTGTACGGTGAGCAAAGCTTCAAGCGCCCGGAGGATGCCGAGGCTGCCCCGAAACAACTGGCAGATGAAATGGCGGATGTACTCTTTGTACTGATCTGCCTTGCGAATCAGACCGGCGTGGACCTCACCGAAGCGCTACACCAGAACCTTGCCAAAAAGACGAAGCGGGATGCCGACCGGCACGCGAATAATGAGAAGCTGAGATAAGGGCATTACTCCTGGTGGGGAATTGTAAAATAAAAGGTACTGCCTTCCCCGGGTGCTGACTCCACCCAAATATCGCCATTGTGAAGGTCCACTATTTTTTTGCAGTTAGCCAGTCCGATGCCGGTCCCTTCATAGTCTTTGCGGCTATGGAGCCGGCTGAAAATCTCGAAGATCCGTTCCTGGTGTTCTTTAGGAATACCTATACCGTTGTCCCGCACAGCAAATAACCATCCATTCTCGTGAGGCTCGGCACTAAGGTGTACCAAAGGTTGCTCGTCCTGTTTCCTGAATTTTATGGCATTGCTAATGAGGTTCTGTATGAGTTGCCGGAACTCAATAGGATAACCCCGTATTTCGGGTAGGCCGGAGAAAGTGATTTTCGCGTTGGTTTCCTGCAGGATCGTATCATAGTCTGACATAATAGCCCGGACCACAGATTCGCAATTGATATACTCCTGCGTACTGTTTTTACCCAAACGGCTGAACTCCAGCAAGCTATCAATCAGTTTGCTCATCCGTATACTTCCATCAGAGATAAACTGCAGGTATTCGTTAGCATTTTTGTCCAGTTGGTCTTTATACTGTTTTTTGAGTAGCCTGCTAAAGCTGCTGATAGTCCGTAGCGGCTCTTTGAGGTCATGAGAAGCGATAAATGCGAAATTTTCTACTTCGTTGTATTTGTCTTTGAGTTCGCGGTGCTGATTCTTGATTTGTTCCATTTCTTTTTGCTCAGAGACATCAAGCACAATACCGTACCAGGTGATGACGCCATTGGGCTCCCGCTCCGGGCGCATATCAATACGGTGCCAGCGCAGCGTTTCAGCCTGAGCCCTAACCCGGTATTCCATATAGAACTTGGAAAGCTGCTCAGAGGAAATCAGCAGGTTATGGTAAAAGCCGCTGAGATCTTCGTGGTAGATATGGAGCAGGAGCTCTTCAAGGTTGTTCTGTACCTGGTCGAGGTTTAAATTGGGGATAAGACGGCGGGCACCTTCACTGAGGAATGGTACAGAGAACTTGCCTTCCGGCGTCATTTGCAACTTCAGGATAGCGCCAGGTACATTCTGGGTAAGTTTTTGAAGTTCCTGCTGACTGGCCAGCAGCTTGGCGCGTTCCTCTGTATAGGAAAGGATATTGACCAGTACCTGAGCAGAAAGGCGAAGAAATTCCATTTCCTGCTTGGTATAAACGTGGTAGCTTTTTACAGAATCAAATCCCACGAAACCGGCGCAGCGGTCGCCCTGATACATGGGGACTGCCAGCAGGCTTTTGATGCCCTGTGGTTCCAGTACCTCCCTGAGCCCGTTATGAGGCAACTGCTGTACGTTCGGAATGTGCATAACCTCACCGTTGAGATGCGCGGTAAGCCAGTCCGGGAAGAGGCTCATGGGGACATCCTGAAGATTGTCAATTTCAGGTTCGGTACCCTCCGCGCACCACTCATACGTATTGCTGGTGGTTTGCTTTTTAAAGTCGTAATCAAAAATATAGACCCGGTCTGCGTTGACGAAGCGCCCGATGACATCCAGTGCCTGATTGATGGTCACACCTGCATCTTCCAACGGCTGGCTGATGTGCTGTGTGGAAATCTCACGCAGGGTTTCCTGCATATGGAGCTGTGTATGCAGTGCCGCTTCTGCCTTTTTCCGGTCTGTAATGTCACTAACAAAAACATACCATTCTACGCTGCCGTCATTGTTTTTGTGAGGCTGTGCAGTTGTACTGATCCATTTGGTGATCAGGTTTGTACGGATGCGCCATTCGAGCTGGAACAAACTCAGATTGTCAGCCGAGGTTTGAATAGCGGTTTCCAGCTTGGTCACATCTTCGGGATGTACGGCCTTCCAGATTTCATGGGTTTCTGTGATGGTATTAATATCATCAGGGATCCCGAAGATTGCTTTAACACCCGGGCTGAAGAACGAAAACTCATCGCTGCCATCCGGGTAAAGGCGGTATTTGTAAGACTCACCGGGGAGGTTGGGGAGGAGATGATGCAAAAAGTCTTCTGGTAGTTGAAGCTTTGTGCTGTCAGGGACGGCACCGAGGTAGCGGTGGCCGCCTAGCATACGTGTATTGTTGCCTGCTTCGTCTTTCAGAACAATCCCGAAGCACCTGACTCTAACCCAGTAGTCTTTTTGATGCCGGTAGCGGACATTGCGCTCAAATTTGAACAACGGGTCTTTTAATGCTTTTTCTGCATCATCCAATAATGGGGAGAGATCATCAGGGTGCACCAGCTGCTGCCAAGACCGAGGAGTGTGGCTCATTATATTTGGATCATAGCCCAGGGTACGCCAGAACTGGGCATTCATCCATTCTTCCTCCGGGTTTTCAAGGTCCCAGTACCAAATTCCATCGGATGCTGCTTGTTCAATAAATTGGAACAGGCCGGGATTAGTGGAAAAGTAAGAGCGAAGCTCTGTCTCTAAATAGTAGTTCTCCTGGCGCATATTTGACGTTGTGCAATCTTAATGAGCCGTAAAGATACAGTTTCAATCAGTAAAACCGAAAGTTAAAGGGCAATCTCCAGGCCATTGCTGAGGCTATACATTGTATTGGGTACAGGTATCGGCGGGCGCTCGTCATACATCAGCTGGAAATAGGTCCGAAACGCTAGTTTTTCACTGATTTTGAAGGTTAAACTTGTTTCGGAGGAGATCCGGAAGTCGCCAAAGTCAGCCAGGTTGGGCTGAAAATAGGTGACGTGGTTGATGTTGAAGGTCTCCGTGACCTGAAAACCACCGGACAGGTAGGTGCTCAGGCGGTGGTCATACAGGAAGACGTTCACGCTCCGTTCTTCCGGCGCTTCAAAAACATCCATGGAGGCTTCGTGCTCATACATATACAGTAGCCCAAAGAACAACTGACTGCTATCCGTGCGCAGCAGTTTCACCCTGGGGCCTGTACCGGTCAGCACCCTTGCATCAATTTGCTGGATTTGGTCGTATTGAAACTGCGTGAAGGCCTCCCAGGTCAGCCAGTCATTGGCGAGGTAGTTGTACCGCAGGTGCCCAAAGGCATTGTTGGCAAAATTGCGGGGCACGCTGCCAGGGTCTTCCACATTTCTAAACTGAGTAAGGTTGTAGGCACCCAGCACCATCCAACGGCTTTTGTCTGTATCGTATTCCAACCTGAGGCGGCTGCCCAGGCTAAGGGTTTGCCCGGCTTTGTTGCGGGTGAGCCCGAAATCCAATCCTGCTTCTGCCAGCCAGCCGTCTTCATTGGTGGAGCGGAGCTTTTCGGTATTGACGACCTGGGCAGAAAGGAAAGCAGGCATAAACAGTAAAAGGAAAAGGCAGTTTCTCATCAGCAGCAGTTCTTTGAATTTGCTGCAAAAGTAAGGAATAGCGTTTAAACTGCTCTCTCCGGATCCTAAACACCAAGGGTATTCAAAAACGCACTCAGCCCGGTAGCTTTTTATCGTCTGCGCGCCCGGTTGACCATATCTCGACTCAGCTGTACAAGTAACTCTTTTCGGAAAGTTACGTCTTCGTACAGCTCAATATATAGTTCGTGTTTAAATCGAAATATGCGGTGTCTGGTCCGGGCTTCTGCAATCAGCCTTCGATTGGGGTTGAATACGCGGATGCGGGTATTGTTGAGATTAAACTTCAGGCGGAGCAGGGTGCCATCCTTTAGGACGTAATGCCGCTCGGTTCGTTCGACGAGCTGAACGCTATCTAAGTCCATCACCCGGCAGCCCTGACCTCTGGGGCAATGGAATAACAAACTTTCCCCGTCGGAAAAACTGACCTTGTAGCGGGAATCCCGCCAGAAAAATCCGCCTTCTCTGAAAGTCTGCTCCCATCGTATGGTATCCTGCTTCCCCTTCCAGACTGGATTTGCCCACAGGCGGCTATGATCATCGGGTAGCTGTAGCTCATACCTTTCCTGAGCAGGGAGTGGGCAGTAGGAAAAAGCCGTGAGCACGATTAGTATAAAAATTTGTTTCATGGTATGATTTGTTAAAGTTTTCATTCATACGCTATCAGAAACACAGCTTCCCCATTTTGGATCTCCACTGCAGCATCAGTTAAAGGAAACTCATCTCTGGGCATGCCGGCCTGAAAACGTCCAATTGCTCCTTCGAATTGGCAGGTGATTCGTTTACCTTGCAGTATACCTTTTGGCTCCATCTGAAATTCATAGGTATAGTCTTCTATGCCGGTGATGGTTAGTGTGCCGGATGGCTTATAGAGGTAGGCGGATTGGGAAGGGTATACCATAACCGGGTTGTCAATTTGCATACGCATCAGCAGGTTGGCTTTATCTGGTCCTATGCCGGCCTCAAAGGTGCGGCCGGCATGGAAGAATTGCTCTACCGATTCCCGGGTAGGCAGCTTGCCCGGCTGTAAGCCCGGCAGGGTAAATTCAATCCCAACAAAGGGGTACTGCCGACCGAAATAGTTATTGTCTCCCGAGTACATGCCTATCTGCAATACAAGCTGTTCCCCGCGATACACCAAATTCTGATCACAGATGAGTGGAAATGTATACTCCGTTTCGTAAAATGAATCATATATATGCACGATCTCGCCAAGGCCATAGTTAACAGACTGGAATTCTTCATGCATGGTATCCCTGGCTTCCAGCCGGAAGTAAAAGGGCGCAGTTTCTACGGTGTTTCGGACCTCAACGGTTTCTTTTTGGCAGGAGATCAGTGCGATAAAAAAGAGCAGGTGTACGTATTTCATGATGGAGTTATTTTTAAAAAAGACGAAGAGAAAGGCCAAAAGAAACAGCTGTGACCCTCAGTACCGGTGGCCCCTCTGATTTCGATTTCCACTGATTGAATAAACCCTGGTAATAGCTGGCCTCAGCTTCCAGCCCCTCTGTAATCCGATAGTGTAAGCTTGTCAAAAGTCCGGCATCATACCGTCGGAGATGATCATTCACTGTGAAGTTACTGCCCCGGCTGCTGCGGTTGCCATTGAATTCCTTTATTTCCAGTTCCGGGAACAGTTCTGGAACCAATGGGTCCCGGCTATTGCGCCTAAATGAATACCACCGTTGCTGGCTGGTTGTAAAGCCTTCACTGTGGAACTGATATCCCACCCGGACGCCCAATGTCCACGCCCATTTGCTTTCATTTTCCCATCGGTAGCCAGCTTGCAGGGCAGCAAAAGTGAGGGCATTAAGTTCCAATTGACTGCTACTGATAAGAAGCTCCGTAGGGCCGAACCGGTTATGGTGTTCTATGATACCAGCCTGATAGCCGGCATAGTGCTGCACGCCTAGTGCCATATGGAGTTGCCGGTAGTCTCCAATGGGCCAGTTTACCCACCATTCGGCGCTGCTGCCGGCACCTAACCTAAAAGATTCTATAAAGGGTAAGGCTGCACCTACCCTAATGCCAGAAGTTTGAGCGGTAGCGGCCAGCCCAATGCACAGCATTGTAAATGTTAAATACTTTTTCATTGTCACAGTGTGTTTTATTTCAAATCCGGTAATGAATTCCAATGGTAAGCGTAGACATCCAGAAGTAATCAACGAGGCCCATGTACCGATCAGGTTCACTAAGTAGCCTATGCAGGTAAGGGGACTCGGGTAGCAGGCTGTTGAGGTCGCCCTTTAACTCTGGATAGCCAAGGTTCCAGGCGCTGAGGTTTTCCCCGTTTACCGAAATAGCCAACTGCTGCGTTGGCCAGTAGGTATAGCTTAGCCGCCAGGCTTGAGCCCGGGCAGTGGTCCAGTCATGTTGTAATCCGTGGGACCGCCCGTTGAGTTCTGTAGCCTGTACCTGCAGGGTCTGTGTAAGCAGCCCGCTTCTGTACTCCAACCCCAGGTCACCCTGCCCAATACGGATTTGAAGCCGGGGACCAATGGTTGCAGTGGCAGTAGGGAGCTGGAAAGAAAGGTCAGCGGAAGCATTTTCTGCCAGGCTTAATCCGAATTCCGTGGTGGTTAAGCGGTCGTGTGTGGTTTTGAAATAGCCCAGACTGAATTGCAGGCTTAACCACCGGAAGATGCGGTGCTCTGCCCGAATGGCATAAGGTAGCGTATTATTGTGGTGTTGATTAGAGCTGCACACCAGGCAGTCAGTCACAAAGTTGAAGCCAGTTTCCACGCCTAATGTCCAACGGGATTTGGAACTCTCCTGATTGTATCCTGCAAGGGGCAGTAAGAGCACGAGGGCAGTGAGGTATATGTATTTCATCGCATGGTCTGTTTTTTGAAAAAATTGGAATAGCGGTTTCTCCTTATTAATGGATTCCCCGAAAGCACTTTCAAATACCATCATCGGTAAGCGACAAAAAAGGTAGCTTTCCCCTCCCTGATTTCCAGTGCAGTATTGGTGGTAAAATCATCAAGCCAGGCCCCTTCAAACCGGTCATACTGTCCGATGCTGCCTTCAAAAGTGCAGTGCACCAGCATGCCCCTAACCGTTTCCTGTCCGGGTGAGGTGTAGCTGTAGTCTTCGGTTTGTGTAACGGACAATTGCCCGTCAGGCTGCTTCAGAAAAGAAGCTTTTGAGCGCTCATCCTCGAAAAAATCCGGGTCCCGGTGCGCAAAACTGAGGTCTACTTTTCCAGGCCCCTCTCCGAATGAAAAAGTACTGCCCGGTTCAAACATTTTCTTCAAATGGGCTTCCGACCACAGGGCCTCTTCCCCCGGTGTTGCCCAAAACTCCAGCCCAAATCGGTAAAAATTATTCCAGCCCAACCGTTCTCTGATGTCGACTAAGAGCGCTGGGCCCCGGCTGGTGACTTTGTCCCATTCGTTCCATTGGTAGACCGGGGTGTCCGAATTCAGAAAGCTGCCCAGGCGGTATTCCTGAAGGGTGTAATCGACCTGTCCCGTATCCCGGTATTCAAACTGGGTGTAAACAGGGGAGACATAAACTTCTTCAAAAGTGATCAGGGGTGGTTCCTTTTCACAGTTTGAAGCAAGCGCAGCAATCACAAGTGTGAGCGAAAAGTAGTATAGATTCTTCATGATTAACTTGGTTTAGAACAGCCGGAAAGCCAGCCCGACAGATAGCGTAGTGACGTAAACAGTGGGGCCTTCGAAATCCTCAAAATCCTTCCATTGATTGAGCAGCCCCTGATAAGCTTGTGCTTCCAGCCAGCATCCATCGAAGAGCTCAAATGCGCCGGAAAGGTGGAGCCCAAAGTCATGCCCTCTGAGCATCTCTTCACCAAAGCCTCCACTGAAGAACCGCCCTGATCCAAAGCCCAGGGATTGCCTAAATTCATATGGTCCCCGGGCCTGGGTGGAAAAACTATACCGTGCCCCCAGCTCAAAGGACCATCGGCTTTTGATGTCCCAGGTATACTGCCAGAAAGAGAGGTCCACATACCAGGTCTCCAGCCCCTTTATTCTTGCGGACTCTGTTTGTCTAATGGTGCGGTCAGGAAAAACATAGGTGCGCTTCGTTTCCACCGCGCTGTTATAATCGCCAATCTGCTGGTAGCCCAATTTCAACTTTAGTCCGTTGCCGGGGCCGATTTCGACTTTGGACCAGGCTTCTGCCGCCCAGCCCTGACCGATTTTAGCGTCGGTTACAACCGGTGCTACCAGCCGTGGGGTAAGCCCGAAGGAAATGGGCTGGGCGAAGAGCCCAAAGGCTTGCAGAGCAAGTAGTACTGTAATTAGAAATAGTCTTGTCATAACTCATGGTTTTATGGTGCGCATCTGATGGAGGTGAACTACTCGTATGGCATGAAGAATACGGCTTCCCCGTTTCGAAGGTCAATGGCAATATCGGTATACGAAACAGCATCTACAGATGGTTGAGGTGCGTATACCCCAATGCCACCTTCAAAGGTGGAGGTAATACGCTTGCCTCTGCGTACCTCTTCGGGCCAGGTGCGGTATTGCATTTCATAGTCTTCCACCTCCTGAATCACTAGTTCACCGTAGGGTTCATATAGAAATACCGTTTGGGAAGGGAGACCAAAGGCAGGATTACCAATCTGTAACCTTAAAAGAGCATTTACTTTTTCAGGCCCCAGACCAAAGGGGATGCTACGGCCCGGGTAAAAAAAGTCCTCAAGTATTGCTTCCGAGGGTATTTTCCCTGGCTCCAACCCAGGAATTGCAAAACCAAAGCCAAAAAGAGGTTCGCTAACCGAGAAAGATCGGACCTCTGACACTCCCGTTTGGAAATAATGGGTGCTGTTTATGTTTTCAAGTTGATTGTGCCAGGTGATATAGTGGTAGGCGGTATCGAAGCGGTCGGATATCCATATCGAGTCTCCCAGCGTGTAATCCACATATTGATAGTCTTCGGATATCGTATCCTTTACTTCAAACCGGAAATAAAAGGAATCCCTTTGCTGAGTCATTCGTACCTCAAGAGTAGGTTCCTGGCAGGTTGTACAACTCAGTATGGCTAAAAATAGCATTAGCTTTTTCATAGATTTCGGGTTTAAAAAATCCGGGCAGAAAGCCCCAGGCTGAATGAGGTGATGTGAAGTTTTTTCAGGTCGCTGTAGTTGTCGGACCACCGATTGATTAACCCCTGGTAAATACCTGCCTCCGCGGTCAGCCCTTTTACAAGCCGGTACCTTAGTGCAGCCTGCAGCCCGCAATCGAAAAAATTTAACTGTTCTTCGTTAAGGGGGGCTGCAGCCTGAGTGTGGCCCCCACTTTGATGGTTCTGATCTATATCAACATTCAACGAGTTGATGAATGAACTGGACTGTATGCGCTGTTGCTGGTACCTGGTACTGATCTGCTGAAAGCCTTCCGAGCGAATAAGCCTGGACAAACGAACTCCTGTAAGAACAGACCACCGGCTATCAGTCAGTTGGTATTCATAACTAATCCCTGCTGAAAAGAACGTTATGCCATCAAGCTGCAAGTTGTGTGTGGACCGCCAGTATTCGTATGGGTTAATGGTTTCATTGATTGTAATTAAGCCACGCTGGTAACCACTGAAATGCTGATAGCCCAGCGAAAATTCAAGGCTGCCCTGGGTGGAAAGTGGAATTGCTGCCCATGCTGCAGCCCCAGAGCCCTGCCCAAATTGCAGCCAATGGACCACCGGAGCATGTACCTGAAGGCGCAGCCCTGCACTAGGTTCTTTTTGGGCAAAGCTGGAATTAGGCAGAATAAAGCTCCATATTATGAACAGCAGGAATAGATGTTTTTCCATCATTCACGGTTTTACAGCCGATAGTGAATCCCTATCAGGAGGTTAGAAAAATGAAAATTGTTGAACCAAAATGTATCTGTGGGGGGCTGAAGTGCACCTTGCAGAGCGGGGCTGTCAGGCAAGCGTTCGGCTGACCGGGCGTCCAGATTCAGGTATTCACCACTCCGGGAAGTGAACAACTCATAGTTGACGGATACCGCAATGCGGGCGGTAGGCCAGTAGGTATAGCTTAGGCGCCAGGCTTCTGCAATAGCGGTTTGCCAGTCGTAGCTGAAGCGTTGTGCGTACCCTGTGTTGTCATGTACTTGCACCGATTGAGTGTAAGTAAGTAATCCCATGCGGTATTCCAGCCCCAGGTCCCCCTGCCCTATCCGTACCTGAAGCCTTGGCCCTGCGGTGAGGTGCAATGCTGGTAGACGAAACTCCAGGTCATAAACACCCACCCCCGAATTGAGCCCAGCCAGTTGGCTGTACCGGGCAGCCTGATAGCTAAAAGCGCCCTCCATACTTAGCCACGACAATAACCGGTAGGAGGTGCGTGCCGCAACGGGTACTGCATCTCCAAGATGATCATTGCTAAAGTGGGGGCATTCCGGGCAGCTTACCCTGAAGTTGAGCCCGGTTTCCAGCCCTACTGTCCAGCGGGATAGGGCTGCTTCCTGGCTGAAACCGATCCCGGATAATAGAAAGAAGTAAAACAGCAATTGGTATCTTTTCATATCAGGTCATGTTTAGTACGGGATACTAGTGGATTGAGCCGTAAATTTTTGATAGTTAAAGGCTACGCACCCGACAAGGCTTAAGCGTGGAAATACTATCAATTAGTTCGGTCTAGTCGCACTAGTAGCTTTCAAAAATTTCCGGGAACAGGGCTTTTCGGTTGCGCTTTCTTTTGAACCCAACTTCCATGGGCTCTTGCTTTACGGTCGTTGGCATCAGAACTTTTGGCAGCTGCCGTGCGGGTAACAATGGGAGTTCCGGAGGAAGTACCCGTTTTACAGCAGGCAAGCCAGGGTCATAGGTAGCTACGATACGAAAGGGTGTAACCGGGATGGTCCGAACAGGCTTTATGTAAGTTATGCCCGGATTGAGGTTGTTTTCCCGCTCCGGTATTTCTGAAAGGGTTGCATCGTTCTCCCTGTCTTTATCAGGCTGAATATCCTCCTTTCCGGTGCTTACCGGCAAGCTGCCCTGCAATGAAGGCGGCGCCGGTCGGCTCATCACCCACCATACCCCCCCAGCCAGTATCAAGCCGGCCGGCAGCAGCCATTTCCAGGCGCTTGCCCACCAATTTCCAGCATTGCTACCTGCGGCGGGCGGAGTGCTGTCCAGGAGCTGCTCCATGCCCGCCCAGGCTGCCGGGTCGTAGTCAAATTCGTGCGTTTCGACCACCCGGCGCACTTGTGCTTCCCAAGGTTGTTGTGCTTCGTCTTTCATGCCGACTGATCGTTGTTTAAATAATCTTGTTCCAGGGCAGCCTGCAGCAGTTGGCGGGCCTTGCGCAGGCGCCATTTACTGGTATCGGTAGTGATACCGATCATGGCTGCAATGTCTTTGTGTTGGTAGCCATCTATGACGTACAGGCTGAATACTACCCTCAGGTAATCGGGCAGTTGTTGTATGCAGCGGAAGATATCGGCTGCCTCAAGCTGTCCCTCAATACGGCTGTCAATGGCGGTCCGCTCAGGCACTTCCATACGGTAGCGTTCCCGGTAGCGTTGCTCCATGCGCAGGTGGTCCATCGTCACCCGGAAGGTAATGGTAGACATCCACCCCGCAAAGCTGCCGGAATCGGTGTAGTCTGGCAGGCTCCGGAAAATCTGAAGGAATGCCTGATTGAGCAAATCTTTAGCTTCTGCCTGATTGCCTGTATAGCGCATCGGGATACCCAATAGCTTGCCATAGTACTTTTGGTACAACGCTTGCTGCGCCCGCCGGTCGCCCTTCAGGCAGGCCCGCCGCAGCTCTTCGTCCGTACTGTTAGCACTGATTGGCATAGGTGGCTGTTTTACCTATACTATCGTTTGGCAATGGGAAAGGGTGAGTGGGAAAGTGGAATTTTTTTACTCTTCCTGAAAAGTAAGGGTAAAAGTGGTGCCCTGTTTGAGCTTGCTGCGCACTTCCACTTTGATATGGTTCAGGTCTGCAAACCGCTTGACGACATACAGCCCCAGCCCGGTACCTACAATATTTTTGACGTTGTCTCCCCGGTAAAACTGCTGAAACAGGCCCTCAATATTATTTTCAGGGATACCCATGCCAAAATCGGTTACAGCGGCTTGTACTTCACCTGATGGTGCTTCCCATATTGTAATTACAGGGTCTGCTTTACCGGGAGAGTATTTAACAGCATTTTCTAAAAGGTTTTTGAGGATATGTTCCAGTTGGGTACGGTCGGCTTTTACAGTTACGTGCTCCAGCGCAGTGTCCAGCTCTATGGAGCGGTCACCGAGTCCGGGCAAAAGCTGCTGAATCAGGTTTTCCACCAATTCGATGAGGTCAACGACTTCGGGATTGGCAGTTTCACCATTAGTGTCCATTTTGCTGACCAGGAGAACGTCGTCAACCAGCTTGATCATCCGGTCTGACTCAATAGACATCCGGTCCAGGATGCGCCTGACTAAAGGGTCTTCTGCCTGTTCCATGCCCTGAAGTATTTCCAGGTTGGCTGCGAATACGGCCATAGGTGTGCGGAACTGATGGCTCGCCATAGAGACAAACTCTGATTTGAGCTGGTTGAGGGCCTCCCGCTCTTGCTGCGCGGTGCGCTGTTCGTGGATATCTTTACAGTAATTAATGACCTTTTCCGGTTTGCCATGTTCGTCATAAAAAAAGCGGAGGTAAACATTAAACCAGCGCATTTCTCCGGATTTCAACCTGAAACGCCCGGTGTATTCGGCGGTATCGACACGGTCTTTTATCCATTTCTGAAACATGAGTATTATTTCCTGCTCCTGCTCAGGGGGTATGAATGTCGAATAGGATTGACCGAGGACCTCCCCGGGCTTATACCCAAACCGGTACTCAATATTGTTGGAGACCCAGGATATACGGAAGTACTCATCATAAATGACTACGATGTCCGCAGAGTACTCGATCAGGTTAGCATATTCTTCCTTTTGAGCAGCAAGAGCCTCATTGGCTATTTTTGCTTCGTGGATATCCTTGCAGTAGTTGAATACCCGCTCAAACTGCCGGGTTTCGTTATAGAAGAAGTGCAGAAAGACCTCATACCATCGGTATACGCCATCTTTGTTAAGCAGCCGGGCGGTATAAGTGCCTTCTTCCTCTTTATTGCTTGCAAATAATGTTACCTCTGCCAGCACACGGTCCTGGTCATCGGGGTGCAGATAGCCGAGGAAGAAACGGTTTTCCTGAACGGCTGCCGGGGTATACCCCAGTTGCCGCTCCACATTATCCGAAACCCATTCGATTTGCCCCTGGGCATCAGTGATGACCACAATATCAGAAGCATATTCTATGAGCTTTTGGTACTCGATTTGTTTTTCCTCCAGTGCTTTCTGCGCCTTTACCTGCTCTGTAATGTCTACGTGTGTGCCAATAGCCCGCAGTGGCTTGCCATCTTCTCCCCAGCTGATTACCCTGCCACTGCATAAAATATAAATAAAATGGCCTTTCCGGTGCTGATATCGGACCTGTACGCTAAAGGGATAAGCTCCTTTACTCTCAATGTGCTTATCAAACTCAGCAAACATCACCTTAGCATCTTCCGGATCAATTAGCTTTTGCCAGGCACTGGGATGGTTTTCCATTTCATGGTCCTCATACCCAAACATAGCTTTGAAACGGGGGCTGAGGTATTCGTAGTTGGTGACCATATTCCAGTCCCAAAAACCAGCCAGAGACACCTCCAGCAGCTCTTCGTACAGCCCACTGGACATCGGGTAGTGCGCCAGTTGGGCCGGCTGGTAACCGGCCGGCCAGTGCGTACGTGACCACACCAGAATATTAAAGGTGTCCTTTTCTGACTGGTACCGAAAGCAGCGCACCGTCAACTGTATCCCGTTGTTTAGCTCTATAGTGATGGGCTTATTTTGCATGGCGAAATCCGGGGCGAGCAACTGCTGGACTTTTTCTCTGTATCCGGGCTTGATTTGCTGCAGTAAACCAGCATTATCAGTTATGGGGCCTGCTTCGTGGTGAGTAGTGAAGAGCTCTTGAAAGCCCGATCCCCAAAAATGCGATCCGGTAGTTGAAGATACCACACTAACATACTGACCGGGCTCGCTGTACATATCATTGAGCAAACGAACTAACGTATTGGGAGAATCTTTTATTTGTCGGGTTTGCTCGTGCATAGCTAGGTGTTGTTAAAGGTCAAGGAGAAGGTAGTGCCTATATCCTCTTTGCTGTTAACTGCTATGTGGATATTGTTGGCATCAGCAAAACGCTTGACAATATACAGACCCAGACCGGTACCGGCAATTTTTTTGGCATTGGCCGCCCGGTGAAATTGCTGGAAGAGGTTTGGGCGGTCCATTTCAGGAATGCCAATGCCATGGTCTTTGATGTTGATCTGAATCCTGCCATCTGTTAGTCGGCAGGTGTGGACCTCTGGCGGGTCGCGGTGCTCAGAGTATTTAATGGCATTAGAGAGCAGGTTGTGCAAAAGGTGAGTCAGTTGCTCTTCATCAGCTATAATTTCTCCACTTTGTATTTCGCTACGGAGCACAATCGGAGCTTCTTTAAAATAAAAAGATTCATCAGCGAGAATCTGGCGCAGGAAGCTTACAATTTCGACAGGAGTCTTATTGGCCTGTATTTCTTCATTGGAGTTGAGCTTACCTACGGCAAGCACATCATCCACAAGGCTAACCATACGGTTGGATTCCCGTTCCATGCGGGAGAGGATACGCTTCAAGAAAGGGGATTGTGCCTCTTCTGCTTCCATGAGCATTTCCAAATTGGCAGCAAAAACAGCCATTGGGGTACGAAGCTGATGGCTGGCCATGGAGACAAACTCGCGCTTCAGGCGGTCCATTTCGGCTCTTTTTTCCTGTAGTTCGACCTGTACCGTAATGTCCCGGCTGTAGGTGATACCAATAGGCTTACCTTCGTCATCAACGGTGCGGATAGTATGGTTTTCCAGCCACAGATAGTGCCCGTCTTTATGTTTGTACCGGGCAGTATAGGTAAACTCAGGTTGATCCTGCTCAATTTGTTGCAGGAGGTACTGTGTAGCGGGATGCAAGTCTTCCGGGTGTATCAGGTCAAGTAGTTTGGTGCCAATCATTTCATGAGAAGCATAGCCTATTTTACTTTTTATATTGTCTGACACCCAAAGTATCCGGAATACTTTGCTGCTGATAGAAATGACATCGCTGGAGTATTTGATGAGCTGCCGGTATTGCCGTTCCCGTCGTTCTGCCCGCCGTTCGGCTGCCACAAGCTTGGTTTTATCTGAGAAGATAGTCAGCCGTGCCGGTTTCCCATAGTGGTCAATAATGGTCTCTGAAATCTGCGTATCTACCAATTGACCGCTTTTCGTCCGTAGGGTGAATATCAAAAAGGAATGAGCGGTACTGTCACTATTAAATTTCGCAAGCCCTTCGTTTTTGTGACCCTCAGGAAGAAGTATAGTGAAATGCTGCCCGGTTAGTTCTTCCGGTTCGTAGCCAAGTTTGTCTTTGACGACTCGGTTGCAGTTGATTATTGTCCCGGTTTGTTTATCTGCTATGAAGACCATCTCAGGTAGGGTATCAAACAAAACCTGAAACCGGTATGCCCTCAGTTCTGCTTTCTCGGTGACCCGTTTTAGCGCTTTGCGGAGAGCCGCAGACTCTTCCACACTGTGATAAGTGCCAAGGTATCTTGTACCCTCAGCATGGATGGTGAATAAAATGGGGATCGAAGATCCTGATTTATGGCAGAAGTTAACTTCTATCTTATTATGCAAATCAAGAGCTAAATGTCAATTTAGCTGAGTTATCAAAATTAGAGCTGCTGCGATACGGCCGAAGATGTGGACGATAAGCCCTGACAATGACCGAACTTTGCTAGCTCTCTGAATATCAGTATGTTCGATAAGCCAATTAAAAAAGGATTCAATAGGCTGCCGAATCTTAGAAACAGCTTTTGAATAAAGGTCGTCAGCCGCCTTGTGGCGCTGCCTGTCTTGCTGAGGTTGCCCTCGCTTATATTTGACTGGGCACATCAACTCTCCGCCCTGGTCTTGGCAAATTAGCTCCAGTTCGCTGTCGTTAAAGGCTTTGTCCCCAAAAATTGGGAAATGGGCATACTGTTCCAACAACTGCCGCTGTGCTTGTAAGTCATGTTCTGAAGCCGGCCCAATTTGCATAGACTCTATTACAGGTAGAGCACCAGAGCGTGAAAAACCAAGCCCGTGCAGCTTAACACCGAAGTAGTGCATCTTTTTGGTCGAATTATAGCCTTTGTCGCATAGCTCTCTGGCTACCTTGCCAGCCCTTTTGCCACTACACGTTATGATAGGCATGGAGTCAGTAAGCAAAAAAGAAGCCCTGCCTTTTGTGCAGGCAAAAGAATAACGGGCAGCTAAATGGGCTACCAAATGAGGCAATGCACTAGCTAGGCGGTTAAGCCGGGCGTTATAAGCCTGGTAACTTGGAAGCTCCGGAAAACAGTCAGCCCAATGGTGTTTTATATACTCATAGGCGTCCTTAACCCTTGTTTTGCGCTCGTAGGCAAGGCTAAAAAGGTAGCTGCATAAAAGCTCAGAGTCTGTAAACTTAGGCGGTGACTGGTTTTTTGTGTGCCGCATACAGTACCATTGTAGTTCTTGTTCGTATATTTCGCACACGTAGAAGTATAGCTCGATAAGTTGTAGAAGTCGCATTCCACAAACTTAATCAACTTGCTTCTACGTTTTAGTTTGCTCTTGATTCGCATTTATTGTCTTTAGGGGCGGGATACTGAATCATGGCTTCTAAAATGACCCGTACCAGGTTATAGTCAGTGGGGGATATGGCTTCTACAGGAGACTTGAGCTCACCCGGTGCATATCCCAGCAACTTGTATATGGCATCTGAAAAATAGACTTGCCGGGTTTGCCTGTCAAATTGCCAGAAGCCTATGTCATTGGATTGGAGCAGGGGCTCAAAGTCGGTGATGGGTGGTGGTACAGCAGGGGCAATACCTGCTTTCGGGCGATCTGTAAACTGGCTTGGGTACAGTATGCCCAGCCAGTTGGGCCCGTCATGGTAAAAGAGTTGACGAATAGCAAGCAGGGTATGGTCTAATGGAGGCAGAAGCGGGATTTTCTGGTCAAAGGTAGCGGCCAGCAGCCGGTAGCGGTCATGGACCAGAGGCTCAAGTATATTGCGCTGAGGCTCTGGTAAAAACCGGGTGAGTTTGTGAATTGAAAACTGCTCGCCCAGTACAGGATATTCTGAAGCCAGTGCAGGGCTTACCCATATGTGCCCGCAGGAGAGCAACAGAAAAGCGGGTAAGGATTGGAGGTAGGGGTATGTCTCCAGGAGTGCCCGCTCTTCATTTGGTGGAATGGTGATTTCATGTTGGGGAACGTGCATCGTTGTTTTTTTATAGCGTTGGGACGATTAGTTCTATCCTGGTGCCTTGCTTGATTTGGCTGTCTAGGTTAATTCTGATGTTGTTTTGGTCAGCAAACCGGTTGACTACATAAAGGCCTAGCCCGGTACCAGGGATATTGACCGTATTTTTAGCTCTGAAAAACTGACGGAAAAGCTTACTTTGATCTTCCTTAGGGATACCTATGCCATAATCACGAACAACTATTATAGCTTCGCTGCGCTCTTTGTCCACCCTGAGGATTAATTCAGGTTTTGGATGATCTTTTGGCGTATACTTAAGTGCATTGGAGATCAGGTTCATCAGGATATGTTCAAACTGGCTCTTGTCGAGCCGGGCATATACTGGCTCTTCAGGTAGAACTGTTCGGACCTGATTAACACTGCACATTCCATTTTCACAAAAATTTCTGATTACAGAAACGAGGTCAACTTTCTGCAGAGTTGCTTGTTCCAGCCTGCCGCTTTCCAGGCGGCTGATGAGCAGCACTTCGTCCAGCAGGTGGACCATACGATCAGATTCCTTTTGGAGCCGGTTGAGAATGCGCCGGGCAGCCGGATGCTCTTCATTCAGCAGACCGTCCAGCAGTTCTAAATTGGAAGCAAATACTGCAATCGGTGTCCGCAGTTGATGACTGGTCATAGACACAAACTCGCTTTTAAGGCGGCTGATTTCGATCTGTTCATCCGCAATGGCTTTTTCCTGGCTGATGTCCTGGCGATAAGTATATATTCTCTGTTCGCCCTGTTCGTCCGTTAGTAAAACGGATTTGCTCTTCATCCAAATATATTCGCCCTTAGCAGTATGGAACCGCCCCTCAAAATTGATGACCTTTTCCCCGCGCTCCATTGCTTTTTTGAATACCGCCTTCACTCGTTTGTTGTCCTCTGGATGAGCAAACGTATTTAGCTGTTTCCCCAAAAGCTGCTTTTGGGGCACTCCCAATAATTTAGAAAAGTTATCCGACGACCATAGCACAGTGAAGTCCGGGCGCATAATGGTGATGTATTCACTGGAATATTGGATCAGCTGCCGGTAGAGGGATTCCTGTTGTTTGAGCTTTTTTCGCGCCTTTATTATCTCTGTTATATCTGCAAAAGTCATGATGTAGACCGCTTTGCCTTTAAGCTGGGCTTCAGTATAGGTGAGCCTAAGGTACATAGAAGACCCGTCATGCCTGAGAAAGGTATAAGTATCGGATATATTGGATTGCCGCTCAAGAGTTTTACTAATGGGATTATCCTGCCCGGTAGCCTGTAAGATGGAATGGTGTTTTCCGATGAGTGCCTGTTTGCTGTAGCCAAATTTATCGGCCGCGGCCTCGTTACAGTCCATAATGGTTCCGGTATGCTGGTCCAGTACCACGATGGCTTCCGGTACTCCGTTCAGCAAGCGTTCCAGATAGTCACTTGTAGCTTGCTGCTCCAAAACGGCAACTTCGAGCTTGTTCTTCAATTCTTCCTGTTCAGTCACATCCACCCACAGTCCAAACACCTCTCCGGAGGGGCTGCCGTCGAAGGTGGTCCGGCACTGGGCAACAGCCATGATGTGCGCGATATGCCCGGCCTGATGCCGATGCCGGAAAATCGCTTTATAAGGCTGGCCCGTTGTATCCTGGGCTATCTTTTCTAAATATGCCATGGCAAGTGGCATATCCTGTTCTAAGATCGACTCCTCCCAGGGAATGGGTACGGTTTCTGCGCTGTAACCCCGGAATGTGTTGAAAGCCGGGCTGATATAAGAACGTCTCTGATTGGTATCAGTAAAGAATATACCTGACAAGCCGCTGTCGATAAGAGGGCCAAAACGGAGTTGCTTAAAAACAGCCTCAGGTGCAAGTGGATAGCCCGTGGTGATTACTTCAGGCAGGTTAAATTCTACTTGTAAAAGCCCAATCCTGCAGTTCAGTGAGCCCAAATGAAATGATGTCAGATTCAGGCTCGTCAGCTTAAGCGGGGGGGAGGAATCTTTTATTGGAGTGCTGTACCCCTCTGGCAGGGCACTCGCTTTTGAAGCTGGTATTTGTCCTTTTATCCAGTGGTTTACCTTTTCATCGAAAAAAGCCAGGAAAGATGTAGCGCCAATCCACTGAGATGAAGCTGAAAGAGCTTGCTGCAAATTTTGGCTAAGGAAAAAGGTATCCTTGTCAGGAGCGATGAAGTAGTACGTAGTTTTGGCGGTGCGGTCCATGAGCTGAGCCAGGGCTATTACACCGCCTTTATTGTTGGTTTGCATATTTGTTCAGCGATTTTTAAGTATGCTCCCTAGTGCTTTGTATCCCAGGTAAGCAACAGACCTTAGCCTGTTACTCAGAGCTCCAGGCCTGAATGCTTCCGCTGCGTTCGGAAGACGGAGCAAAAACCTGCCTGAGTTTTTGGCCATCAATAGGCTTTTGCAAAAACTGATAAATATTCTTGTACTGCATAGCCCTCTCGATATCAGTAGCATGCATGCTGCTGGTCAGGATGAAAACGGGTAGGTGAATCTCTTGCTGCACCAACTGTTCTACCAGGTCAAAACCACTCATGTCTCCCATTTGCAGGTCGGTGATCAGGAGGTCAGGGCGCGTCGCATCAGAAGTGATGCGTTCCAGAGCTTCTTCCGGACTGCTGTAGCAGGTAAGATTGGCATCAGGCAGGTGTTTCCTGAAAAGGAATTTTAAGAGCGTCAGTTGCATAGGGTCATCATCCACAGCAACAATGTTTGCTTCCGGCGAGGGGAGCCGGAAGTCCCGGAAGCGGAAGCTGCCACTTGCCCGGTAGCCATTGACCTGAGCGGCTACCGCTTTGAGCATTTCGTCCAGTGTTTCCAGCTGGGCACGCATATATTTGAGCTCCTGGTCTTTGATAGGCTGCCCTTGTTCCTCTGCTACATTGAGCAGGGCAAAAATATTGGTCAGCGGAGCCCGCACCCAGTGGCTGTTAATGACCGCTATACTTTCGAGCAGCTCGTCCTGCACATCAACGGTATCTTTGATGCGTTGCTGTGAGGTTCTGAGTTTCTTATAACGCTCCAGTTGTGTAGCAATCGCTGCGTAGAGGTGCTTGGTTTTGAAGGGTTTACGAATATAGTCGTCTGCTCCTTTTTGAATCCCTCTCCGGACATCCTCCTCTTCGACTTTGGCGGTGAGCAGAATCACGGGTATGAGGTCAAAATCAGACCGGCTCCGGATACTGTCCAGCATATCCAGCCCACTACGGCCCGGCAGCATTATATCACTAAGGATCAGATCAATATCGTGGTTGTTCATTAAGTAGAGGTAGGCATCTTCGGAGTTGTCAAAGCTGACATACTCATAGCCCCGGGCAAGCATTAAATCTTCGAGTGTTTCTCGTATGGATGTTTCGTCCTCAATGAGGAGAATTTTGTCTTTTGGTTGCATAGAATTTGTGCATATCAATTATAAACAATATAAGTAAAGTTTACCTGGCATAATCATAAGACACTTTACTCAAAGAAACATCTAGTTTTGGATGATTGGGGAGGGATAGGTGTAAACGGCTGGAGTCCAATTCTGATGCCAAATATACAAAAAAACAGGAAGGCTAAAAAATAGCTGTATTTTTGTTATAAAACATTGTTTCATAGCTATTTATACTTGCCCTGCTCGGCATAAGCTCCGGGCGACATCCCTGTAGCTTTTTTGAAAGCCCGGTAAAAGGTAGACCGGCTACTGAACCCGGAAGAATCAGCAATGGCCTCCATAGTAAGCTCTGGTTGCCGGAGCAGCAGTTGTTTGGCATGTTCTATGCGGTAAGCATTAACAAACTGGAAGAAGTTGCCCCCATGGTGCGTATTGATGCTTTCACTTACATACTTTTGATTGCTGCCAATAGCTGAGGCAAGCGTATTTATGGTCAGATCGGGGTTGGCGTACAGCTTTTTGTCTTCCATGATGCTATGGATGTCCTGGAATAAGTCGCCATGCTTTTGGTAAGCCTGCAGATTGCTGATCTTCCACTTTTCGGTCAAATCCTGATTTAACTGGAAGAGCGCCTTGTTTTGGCTACGCTGTTTACGCCAAAGCAGATAGATAATCAAAGCAGCCGCGGTGATTAGGCTTAGAATGATCAACAGCCCCTGATTCAGCCTTTGGTGCAGTTGGGTTTGAGCTTCCTGTAGTTCCAGGTTTTTTTCCAGTATAGCAACGTCAAACTCTACCTTCGCTTTACTGAGATTGGAAGCTACCTCCTGGGAGAACATCTCTGATCTAATTCTACGGAATTCATTCATGTAGTTTTTGTACCCGGGTAATTGAGCTGCTGGTACGAAAGACTTAAGGATGTTGTCCAGGGTTTCTAATTGGTAGTTTTTGATATCGGTCTGCTTCAATAGGTGCAAAGCTTCCTCCAGCTTCACCCTGGCCTTTGCCCCGTTTCCGGTTTCCAGCATCAACCGCCCCTGGTACAATTTGTAAGTACCGCTGAGCAGGATATCAGAATCAATGTAGCTCCTAAATGGTTGGGCCTTTTTGAGGTAGTATTGGGCCAGATCCAGATTTCCTTGCTGTAAATGATTAACTACAGTGTTGAATAGTATTTGGAGATAATCAAACTTCAGGTCTTGTTCCAGGTAATAACTGAGCGCCTGCTGGTTATAAATCATTGCCGAGTCAAACTTCTGCTCCATTGTGTACGCAACACCAAGGTTTTGATGGCAAAGCGCGATTTGTATACTGTCCTGGCGGCTTTCAAAATACCGCAGGGCTCCCCTGGCATAGCGTTTAGCTTCTTTAATATCGTTGATCTTCACAGATAAGATACTTAGATTGATCCATGTCATATACTTCCCGTCCATATTCCCAATGGATTCTTCGGCGAGGATAGACTGTAGATAGGTATCGATGGCTTTATCATACTCATCCAGGATTTCGTAATTGATACCTATGTTATTGTATACAGACGCTGCTGCCTGAGGGTGGGTCGCTATGTACTGAGTGCCCAGGGTTTTTTCATAAAAAAAATTTGACTTTCTGTAATCACCCTTGTAGTAGTAGGCGTATCCCAGTAACTGATTGGATTTAAAGAGTAAAGAGTCTACGTTATCATCTATGGCAATCCTTAGTACAGCTTCAGCATAAGCCGCGCTGGAGTCTGCATAGTCCGGGAGCAGGGAAAGTGCCCGGTTCAGCAGGGTATCTGTCGGTAAAGGCTTTACCTGTCCTGGGGTAAGCCCCCAACTATGGAGGCTCATTAGGAATAGCCCTGATGCGGTCAGGAGTACCTTGGTTATGTCGTGCATATCTGTAATAACGGGATATTAGTTATGCCAAAAATAGGGTTTATCAGGCATATTTTGGTCAGATGGATATGAATTTTGACACCTATCTGGGAAACGTATCTTCCACGCTGTATGGCTTCGTTATACGCAATACGAAGTGGTCACCTACTGGCGCTGACGGCCAGCACGGGGAACGATAAATGTCGGGTCGTTGATCCAGACATTCATCGTCTGGGATCTTGGATTTGCGACATCGGCCACTGACGAAGCATAGCTTGTCAGGACAGGCGCAAGCCACTTCTCAGCGTAAATGCTGACCCTCCTGCCTTTAAGGTGGTCAAAGCCCAAAGGCGACGGGACACGGGCGAGCATTGAGTAGGTTTGCTGTGGCAAACCACTTAATCGTCAGTATACTATACTCGGAACGGAGAGGTTTGGGCGTAATGCACAAACCCGACGCACGATTATGCCGGTACGCACAGGTATGCCGACCCGAAGTCATGTTTGGTCCCAAACTACTTCGTCGTCGGTATAACCAGTGTGAAGTCCCGGGAGTACGGCTTTCAATGGTTGCGAAATGCTGGCTGCCATTTTGATCAGGAAAAAAACGGATCATTCCTCTTGAAAATAAAAGTATTTTAATATGCTGTAAATCAGGAGGCTTCATGGTGTCCCACTTTTTTTTCAGGTATTGGGACACCCGTTTTCAGGTATTAAGATACTTTGCTTTTGTATTTCAAATACGTTTGTTCACAATGTTATCCCCCCCCCGATAACCAAATACAACAAACAACACCAACTCAGACACGACCGGGCAACACTAAGTTTTTATCACTAATCTCATTAAGATAAGACATGAAACGAATATGCACAATTCTGCTCAGTTTTGGGCTGGGCATAGCCCTGCTGGCGCAGGAAGGGCCGCTGCTGAATATTCAGGGCACCCTGAAGACGATGCAGGGCGCTTCCGTTCCTGATGGCCTTCAGACGATCACCTTTGCCTTGTTCGATCAGGCTGAAGCTGGCAACCAACTCTGGTCAGAAACGACCGAGGTCAACATAGTACGCGGCCTGTACAACCATAATTTGGGGAGCGCTACTCCGCTTGACCCCGCCATCTTCAACCAACAACTCTACCTGGCTACGATTTCCAATGGGATGGAACTCTCCAACCGTACTCCCATGACAGCTGCACCTTATGTACTTGAAATCCTGGGCTGCAAAGGGACCGTAGGCGATGTCAAAATGTCCATCCTGGATCCTGAAGATTTCATAGCCGAAAATGGGGATTGCTGGGTATTGATGGATGGGCGGGGCATAAACAGCAGCGACCGCCTCGCACAGATCAAGGGCTGGCAAAACATACCCGATGCCCGGGGCAGCTTCATCCGGGGTTACGACCCCACCGGGGTCAACGACCCGGACCGGGGGCCCAATCCGCCCGTCGGCTCCTTTCAGGGGGATAGCTTTGGAGCGCATACCCATGAAGTAGGGCCTTCCGATCGAGAGAGTATACCAACTTATAACAGTACAAATAACACCCCTTTACCTGTCCAAATGGAACGGTTGAAAGCACAATACAGAAATATAAAATGTGAGAACTGTTATAGTAGTATCTGGTTGTTCCAGGTGGGGAATACAGGTCAACAAATTTTCGAACATCCATTTATGCATCAACATCGAATTGCCGAAGCGGGCGGCAGCGAAACCCGCCCCAAAAATACCAGCTATTACACCTATATCCGTATCCGATGAAGAACCCTATCCTTGCACTAGCCAAACTCAATTGTACCATGAAGTTGACTTTTCTAATCCTAAGCATGAGCAGTGTGCTGATGCTTTCCGCTCAGTCTCCGTATCTGCTGAATATACAGGGTGCATTAAAAACATCCAACGGTACCGTCCTCCCGGATGGCCCACAGGTGATGGCCTTCCGGCTGTACGAGCAGGCGCAGGGAGGCAGCTCAATATGGGCGGAGACCGTAGAGCTGAACCTTACCGGCGGTATTTACAATCATTACCTGGGCAGTGAAAACCCCATCAATGCCGGTATCTTTTCCAAACCGCTTTATCTGGGTATTGCGGTAGGCGGTGTCGAACTGACGCCCCGCAGCGTACTGACGGCTGCACCCTACGGGCTGACGCAGGTCGGCTGCAAAGGCGCCCTGGGCGATATCAAAATGTCTGCCCTGCCGCCTGCCCAGTTTATAGCCGAAAACGGGGATTGCTGGGTGGAATTGGATGGGCGGGAACTGAGCCAAAGCGACCGCTTGCTGATCACAACGGGCCGGCAGGAAATACCGGATGCAAGAGGCACCTTTCTACGATCGATAGATGAAAGAGGTAGCAACGGGTTGGACCCGGACCGGGGAGCCAATCCCATTGCCGGTTCCTACCAGGCCGATACGTTCAAAATACATAGGCATAGCGGTATAGGTGTTGAGGTTGCTAGTGGTGCATTAGATGGAATTGATGCCCCTTTTTACACGTCTGTCAACAAGAATGGACTAGATGGATCCTCTCGAATGCCAATTCAAGCAGGAGGAGGAAGCTCTATTTACACACAAGCATCGATACAAAATGTATCTTGTGATAATTGCGGCTCAGGGTATAACAATGTTCGCGTCCCCATTAATTTTAATCCTAACCCTCAAAACGACGATAACAATACGGCCAATATTTTAATGCACGGGCACGAGGTTTTTGAAACAGGCGGTAGCGAGACCCGTCCTGATAACATCAACCTATACACTTACATCCGTATTCGTTAATGCAATCATCATTATCGCGGTCAGCTGGTATTTTTCCAGGCGCTTGCAGCAAGGGTCTGTGAATCTGCACCTAAACCGGCAAATTGTTGGCAGTCCTCTAACTCATATAGCCCGTTGCGGGCCTCAAACTAAACAGAACATGAAGGAAATATTGACCTTGTTTTTTATAGCCCTCACCCTGAGCCTTTCCGCTCAGTTTCATCCCATGCTGGATGCGCAGGGCGTACTGAAAGATGCCGATGGTTTCCCGGTGGAGGATGGGCCACAGGAAATGACGTTCCGGCTGTACCCGGATGCTGTCAGCAATCAGGCGCTATGGTCAGAGACCGTTACCCTTGAGGTATCCGGTGGTGCTTACCAGCATTACTTAGGTAGCCTTACGCCTATTGATCAGCGGATTTTTGAAAATACGGTCTATTTAGGCGTGAGTGTGGAAGGCGTAGAGCTCACCCCCCGCAGTACATTCACGGTGACGCCCTATGCCATTGCGCTCACGGGCTGTACCGGTGCGGTGGGCGATGTGAAAATGTCGGTACTCAGCCCTGAAGAATTTACCGCCGAAAATGGCGCATGCTGGGAACTGATGAGCGGGCAGGCACTACCGGCGGAAAGCAAACTGGCCGGGCTGACCAACTGGCAAAGCCTACCGGATGCCCGGGGCCGCTTTTTACGGAGTTTTGATGCACGTGGAAGTAATGGCAATGACTCCGAACGCGGAAATACGCCCATTCCAGGCTCTTTTCAAAATGATGGCTTTACTGCACATAAGCATGCACTTTCATGGCCAAGCAGACTCGCTCCCCCCTTTGCTGGTGGTAATAGTCCAATATTATCCATTATGCGAGGTGTTTACGGCTGTAGTACTTGTTGGCCTGACGCTATTACTTTTCTTCCTATGGAAAGTGGTGATCCGCCTAACCTAAATATCCTGGCACATACCCACGATATACCTCAGGAAGGCGGCACTGAGACCCGCCCCAAAAACATCAACCTGTACATCTACATGCGCACCCGCTAAACGATTAAAGCACAAAAACGATGAAAAAAATAACCATAGTATTGCTGTGCCTATGGGGCATAGCCATTCAGGCAGCCTACGGGCAGCAGCAAGAGACGGAGTGCAACCCACTCGGTGATACGGCTCCCGCATCGGGGGAAGTCTTCCTTTCCTACGGCGGTATGGTCAACGCGGTCAGCAGTTCCCGCCGCATGGATTTCACCTTTGGGCAGCTGCTCACCGGGCAGGCTTTTTCTCCCAACCGCTCCACGGAGGGCGGCTTCTGGGCCCGCTACCTGCTGCCGCCTTTGCCCACTTTAGTGCGGGCTTCAGAGGGCGACTTCGCAGACCGCATCGAATTATCCTGGGCGCTCGACCCCCTGAGCTCAGGGGTGACCGAGGGCTTCAATATCTATCGCAATGGCTCCCTGTTGGCGGTTATCGGCCCCAATGCCCGAAACTACATTGACTTTAATGTACAGGCTGGTGAGTTTTACGAGTATGAAATCGCCGGGATTAATGCTTTTGGAGAGGGGCGCCCGGGTGAGAACGTCGGTTTTGTCAACCCTAACGGAGTGGTCACCGGTTCAATTCGCACCACAAGCAACAATCCGGTAGCTGGAGTGGAAGTCGCCCTGCAGCCCACCAAGGGCTATTCCCTTAGCTTCGATGGGGAGGAGGACTACCTCTGCGTATCCTATCAGGATACCTTGCCTCAGTCAGACTTTACCGTCATGGTCTGGGTGAAGATAGGCAATCAATACGACCGCAGCGGCATCATTGACCTGGGGAGCGACCTCAATCACAACTGGTGGATAGAAACCACAGCGGCCGGGCAAAACAAAGGCGTTATCGTAGGCTTGGGTAACGGGACCGGTCGTGCTGAACTCGCCTATGAATATCCGACCGGGCCCGATATCTGGCACCAAATCACCTTCACCTACGGTAGTGGCAGGGGCGTACTTTACGTTGACGGGCAATTCGCCGGCACGCTAAATGGTGCAATGGCGCATCAGCCTGCCCTGTTTAACATCGGCAGCGACCGCACGCAGTCGAGACGCTTCAAAGGGCAGCTCGATGACATCCGCATCTTCAACCGGGTGTTGCAGCAGTCCGAAATCATCGCCTACCAAAAAATTACGTTGTCTTCCAAGACAGAGGGGCTGATTGCCTACTGGAAGTTTGATGAAGGCATGGGGGGAAAAACATTTGACGTAACCGCTAATGATTTTGACACGCCGGTTGGAGGTGCCACGTTCACCACCGACAACCCCGGCATCTTAAATGCGGGCATTACGGATGCCGGCGGGTTCTACACCATTGAGAGTATCAACTACAGTTCGGGGCAATCCTTTACGGCGGTCCCGACCAAAAAGTTCTACAGCAACTATGCGCTGGAGTTCAACCCGGTATTCAACAGCCGGGCGAAGCTGACAAAATTCAATCTGCCGGATACGGCCACGATTGAAATCATTGCTCAACCCTTTGATGCACAAACCCGGCAGACGCTCTTGTACCACGAAAGCGGCGCTATGGAGTGGTATGTACACAACGGACAGTATCATATACAGGCGAACGGGCAAACCCACGCCCTGGGAACTGTGGCGCAGGGCTATCATGGGCTGGCGCTGCACCTCAACCGGGCCACCGGCGCTGCTGCGTTTTTTATTGATGGGGTGGAGTCTGCCACCTTCAACATCGGCACCTTTACGGATGACCTCGCTCAGCAGTTTTGGCACGTAGGCGCTCAGCCCAATCCGAACGAACCCTACACCTTGTTGGGGCTGGTAGACGAAGTGGCTGTTTTTGATGAATTACTGACGGTCAATGAGCTGCAGGTACATGCTTCTCCGGCCAGTGCCGGCATTGACCCCGGCACGCCCTCCCTGCTGCACTACTTCAGTTTCAACGAAGGTGGCGGAGTAGAAGTCCGGGATGCCGGTATTGCCATGACCGGTTTTGGGGCAGTTGAGGGCGCTATGTTCACCCCCCTGGGAATCCGGCAGGAAGAAGACAACCGTCTTTTTACACCGGAAACCCGTATTGTCAATTTGAACAACAGCAATACCGCAGTCAGTCAAATCGACTTTACCGACAACTCCGCTGTCCCGGTATCCGGAGTAGTCCGTTTTGCAGATACCGATTGCTTTGAAGCAGGAGCGGAGATCCTGGTCAATGGGGCCGGGGCAACCCCACCTATTTATACGGATGAAAACGGACGCTTCCTGGGGGATTTTGAGCCAGGCTCCAACATCCGGCTTTCCGTGACCAACCTGGGGGGGACGACCTTCGACCCCCTGCAATTTGAAGCTTACAGCTTACAAACCCCTCTGGCTGGCGTACAGTTTTTGAATAAGACCAAACGCACCATCCGGGGGCAGGTAGCCGGTGGACTGTGCAAGAAGTCTGTCATTCCGGAGACTGGAGCGGTGGAAGTGACGGTGGAGACTCTGAATGGCTGTTATAAAGAAAAAGTCGTAATTGATAACGAAGCGGGGTGGTTTGAATTCGATAATGTGCCCCCCGATTCTGTGACAATTGCTGTGACCAAGCACCCAATCGGTGATATACTGCAGTATTTTGGCAATCAGGGTGGATTGACCCTCGATATGCGGTCAACCGAGCTGGACTCCGTGGAATTTATTTACAGGTCTGATCCTCAGGTAGTCATACAGGACTACTTCGGTACGAATGCGCTGGGTGATAAGTTTACTAATTTTGGAGAGCCTACCTTTGTGGACATCCGGGTACAAGAGGCGTACCTGGAACCTACCGAAGTCTGTTACCTGGACTCTGCTGAGCTGACCATCAAAAACGGTATTGCTGATTTGGGCGATATTGATACCGTGATGACCAACGGCGTACTGCGGCATCATTTCACGACTTCTTATCCTAACGTCGTAGCGCCCTACAAGAAAACCCTGGAAGTGCTGGCCTTGTCGAATGGAGCGAACTCCAATACCTCATTTGATATGGTGGTTTTGGGGAGGAAACCCCGGGCATCTACCTCCGTGGCTACTTCTCCCAGTATTCCCTTCATGATTTTAAGGGACCCGCCAGGTGATGGCAGCTACTCCTATATAGAATCAGGTACGACTGCTTGCCTGGGGCTGTCGGTTGCAGGTTATGCTGGGGTAGATAGAACGGATGCCGTTACGGCACATTTAGGGCCTGATTTTGAAGTGGGGGTAGCTTTTGCAGGCAATGCTACAGCAGAGGTTGATATCGTTCAAGACATAGGGTTTTCTCTTTCTGCTCAACTTAATGCTTACACCGAAACTTCACTAAACACTTGCCTGACAACAAACACTACCATTTCGACGGATGACAGTGACCTGATTGTGGGCAGCGAAATGGGAGGAGATGTGTATGTAGGTGCAGCCTTAGCTATCACCTATGGGACTACCGACGAACTCCAATACCTGGAGGACGAGCAGGGGCCAAGGTATCAACTCGATAACGGGATCTGGGCCAACCCCTTTGGCATCGCATCTACTTTCCTGTACACGGAAAACCACATCAAAAACAACGTCATCCCACAGTTGGAAACCCTGGGCGATGAGATCAGTATTGCGATGTGGGAGAGCATAATCACTTATAATGAAGTTCTAAAAGCAGCGGCGGTACTGCCAGTGGGCTCTTTCCTTTACGGCAATGGCGTCACTTATGAAGAATCCACTACTATTGAGGCTAGCGCAGAGGTCACAACCGGCTTAGAGTTTGAAGTCAGAGCTGGTATAAACATGGCTAACGGTGGCACAGTAGCCGGTCTGGGCGCTGTCACTGAAATGGATCTTGGTTTTACAATTGGAGGGCGTACTGAAACATCTGTCGCATTATCCACTTCCAACACCGTTGGCTATGTTCTGGCAGATGATGATGCCTTTGACAACATAAATGTTTTGGTGACAAGGGATCTGCTCTATATGACGCCAGTCTTCAAACTGCTCAGCGGGCAGACTTCCTGCCCGCACGAACCGAATACGCAGCATCGGGAAGAGGTGCAGCTGCAGGCCAACACAACGATTGCCACCAATGTGGAGGCTGATGAGGGCGCTTCCTTCAACCTACTGCTTGGCAATGCGGCCCCCTCCGGCGATATTGGATTTTACACTCTGGCACTCGTACCGGAGAGCAATCCCAACGGTGCTGCCCTGTTGCTGAACGGAGATGGCTTGGCAGGCGATGGCGAAGTCTATACCATCCCTGCCGGGGAAAGCATCCCGGTGACCCTGACCATTGAGCGGGGGCCGGAGGCTTATACTTATGAAGGGATCAGAGTAGCCCTGTTTTCGCAGTGCGAATACGAAAGAGCAGTATCCCTGGGCATGTCCCGGGAGCAGATAGACCCCAAATTCTACCGGGAGCTGGAGTTTAATGTCTATTTCCGGGAGCCCTGTAGTGAGGTCCAGATCACTGACCCGGGGGAAGGATGGGTCATCACACCCAATGATAACAACGAGTTGAAACTCATCCTTGAAGGCTACGATGCAGATGAAGAAAGCCTTGAGCTCATCCGCGTACAATACCGCCTGAGCATGGGCGATGGCAACTGGATAAATATCACCGAAATTCCCCGACAGCAGTTGGGCAATTTGTTCCAGGAAGTCACCTGGAATATGTCTCAGCTGGCTGATGGCGAATACGAAGTCCGCGCCCTGACTGTATGCACAGATCCGACCCTGGCATCCGGGTATTCTAAAATCATCAAGGGGCGGAAAGAAACAGAGCCTCCTAAGGTATTTGGTACGCCTCAACCTGCCGATGGCGTGCTGAGCCCCGGAGATGAAATCTCGGTCATGTTTACCAAACGGATCAACTGTAACGGTATCATTCAGGCGGCAGGCACCGGAACAGGGATGATTGACAATAATAACCTGGGGCTGTACGATGCCACTACTGGTGCGCTGATTGACGCCATCGTAACCTGTGTGGATGATGAAATCCGGATTGTCCCTAACGTCGCCAATCAGTTTATCGAAAACCGCGTACTGCGGGTAAGGCTGGAGGAGATCGAAGACCTGGTCGGCAATCAGATTGAGGCGCCCATCGTCTGGGAGTTCCTCGTCAACCGTTCCACCCTCTTTTGGGAAGGCGGGGACATCAACACCGTTGCCATGGAAGGCGAGTCGGTCACAGTCACCCGCAATATCCGCAATCAGGGGGGCTTCTCGGCAAGTTTCAACTTGGAGGATATCCCGGACTGGGTGGATGTATTCCCCACCGCCGGGCTGATTGCGCCGGGGGCCTTTGAAACCATTACCTTTGAGTTCCCGGCTGACCTGGTCGGAGGGCTATTCAATGGTACGCTGCGCATGGAAACGAGTGAGGGTAACGAGCCCCTGAACATTGACCTGAGGGTAGCCTGCCCGCCGCCGGCCTGGAATATTAACCCGGCAGATTATTCCTACTCCATGAACCTTGCTTTACAGCTTAATATTGAAGGGGTGCTTTCTACCGACAAGCTGGATATTGTCGGAGCATTTATCGACGGGCAACTGCGCGGCTACGCTAAAGTAGAAGCTGTGCCGGAGCTAAATACCCACATGGCGTTCCTTACGGTTTACAGCAATGCACCAAACGGACAGACGGTCGAGTTCAGGGTCTGGGATGCCTCTGCCTGTCTGGTTTACGGGCCGGTAGCACAGTCCTTCCCGTTTGTAGCCGACAGTTTTGTAGGCTCCCTGCAAAACCCGGAAGTCCTCACGACCAATAATCTAGTCTTGCGGCAAATCCCAATTTACCCGGGCTGGAACTGGATTTCTTATAATGTCAACCTGCCCGACCCATCTATAAATGCTGCCCTGGGCAGCTTGAGCAATCCGGCAGGGGCTACGATCAAAGGGCAAACGGCATTCAGCCAGTATTTTGCCGAAGCTACAACCTGGGCGGGCTCATTGAACACGCTGTCTCACGAGACCATGTATCAATATCAGTCTACTGTCTTTGATTCCATCCTGCTTGCCGGCCAGCCGATTGACCCTTCTGCCAGCCCCCTGGCCCTGCAAGCGGGCTGGAACTGGATCGGTTATTTGCCGCAGCAAGGCATGGGTGTTAATGAGGCACTGGCTTCTCTCAGCCCACTCAACGGTGACCTGATCAAAGGGCAAACCGGCTTTGCACTCTACGATGCCGGGGCCGGCTGGCTGGGAAGCCTCGATTTTATGAGCTTCCCACGTGGCTACCTCTTATACCTGAGCAACCCCGGGACACTGACTTACCCTGCTAATTTCACGGGCGGAGGTACAGCGCAGTATCGGGGGCCGGCCATCGCTGAACGTAGTGGTGCTTTAGGCCATTACTGGGAAGTGGACCCCTTCGCTTTTGAGTACACCATGAACCTTGTGGCCGTGGTGGCCAGTGAGGAGGTGGACAATTGTTTGTCTGCTGACCACGAAATCGCCGCCTTTGTTGGCGAAGAGGTTCGGGGCAGTGGCAAGCCAGTCTATATTGAAGCCCTTGATGCTTACCTGCTGTTCCTGACGATTTATTCCAACGAGCAGGGCGGAGAACCTATCACTTTCAAAATGTATGATGCTGTTGCTGAGACTGAAACGGGGCTGAATGAGAGCTATGTATTCATTGCCAACCGGCTGGAAGGCAGTATTGAAGCGCCGGAAGTCCTGACATTCAGCACACCGGTATCTGCCAGGGAAGAGAGGCGCAGACTGGACGGGTTTAAGGTATTCCCTAATCCGGCAAAAGAAGAGGTGTTCTTTGAATTTGTATTGTCTGAGCCTGGGCCGGTACAACTGTTGATAACCGATGCGCTCGGCCGTCAGATAGGGCGTGTGGAGGCAGAAGCCGAAGCCGGGGCTAACCTGCTGAACTGGCAGGCCGGGCAATGGCCACGAGGGTTATACACTGTAACCCTGCTCCATGGGCAGAAGGCCGTGTCAAAGTTGCTGGAACTGCGCTAACCCATCAGTCTCATTGCTCCTTGCGGCTAAAATGCCGCAAGGAGCACTAAAAAAATACCAATGCGATATTTTCTACTCTTATTGTTGAGTATACCGCTCTGGGCCAGGGCACAAGCCCCTCAGTGGTCTGCCCCCAATGGCAGTGCATTCAGCTACTCTGCTAACCTCACCGCCGTCTTAGAGCTTGATGGGCAGGTGAGCCTCAGTGCCAATGATCAGCTGGCTGCTTTTGTGGGGGACGAGATCCGTGGTAAAGCCATGGCCGTTGACCTAAATGGGAAGGTCCTTCATTTCATGACGATTTTTTCAAATGTGCCAACCGGTGAGGAAATAGAGCTCCGGGCTTACATCGCCGCTGATGACGAAGTCTATACTTCGATTTCCTCTTTTGTTTTTGATCAGTCATCGGTTACCGGCAGCGCCAGTACGCCCTACAGCGTGCAGCTGAGTTCAGACGGGGACCTGCTGATCAGTTTGGACAGTCTCCCCACTCAGGCCCGCTTGCAGGGATTGAGCTTTTTTCCTGTTCCGCTCCGGGATTACCTGAATCAGGCAGACGCAGACCCGGTTAGCTGGTCAGTCAGCAATAGCCTTTATTTCCAGCATTTGATTGCTGGAGATACGCTTTTCCTTTCGGTTGTGGACCCTGACTGGACCGGTACAGATACACTAACCATAACGGCCACTGAACAAACAGTCAATGCTTACAGTGCATCACAAAACCTGGTATTGACCGTGGAGCCGGGGTTGAACGGGCCCGCTTTCGATTCGATTCCTGTTCAAAGCGTGGTGACCGGTCAGCCTTTTCCTTCCCTGATGCTTGGGGACTACGAAAGCAGCTATACCGGTAATTGCCTCAGCTACAGCTACAAGCCAGTGCCGGCTATTGGTATGCCGGAACAGCAGGCTTCATGGGTCATTGGAGGCGGCGGCTGGCCTTTTACGATGAGTATATTGGCTACAACAACGTACAGCCCATCTTTCCTGTTCCAGTCAGATGAAGATAAGCTTGGCGCATTCATCGGTGGAGAATTAAGGGGGGCGGCCTCCGCGCAGATAATCAATGGGCAGCGCCTCTTTACCATGCAGGTCTACCATACGGCCATTGATGGTGAGATTGAGTTCCGTTACTTCAGCGATTCTCTGAAACGGATTTTTGTCTTGCCTGATACTTTTGATTTTGTCAGTGGTGGCCAATTGGGCACCCCCTCTCAACCTCAGATTCTGGACTTTTCCCCTCTGTCCTACACCCTTGACAGTCAGACGGGCGCGCTGTCGGTAGGCTTGCGCGTGCCAGGCTGGGAAGGCGTGGAGGAGGTGCAGTTCCGTGCATCAGACTGCAGCTACCCTGCCGAGCTTCAGGATACGGTCACTGTATTGTTTTGCTCGGGCCCTGATACGGATGGGGACGGGCTGTGCGATCAGTTGGACCCGGATCCTGATGATGCCTGTAACCCTGACGCCCTGAACGGGAACTGCGATGCAGACGGGGATGGGGTATACGCGGACGCAGACCCTGATGATGGGGACCCCTGCAACCCGCTCATAGAAGTGGAGGTGCTGAGCGCAGCGGGCCCGTCATGCCCGGAAGCTATGGATGGGCACGTTGAGATCGGCCTGACAACGCCCTATTGCAGCGGCGGCCGTTTTGATATTTATCTGGAAGAGGCATCGCTGCCGGTTCAGCAACTGGGCAGCGGGCAGCTACTGCCGGACACATTCCGGGTAGAGTCGCTGGGAGCGGGTACATATAGCCTCCGTATAGAACTGTCAGAAGCGGGCAGCTGCACGTACAGCAGCAGCTGTTTCCCATTTATTACAGACAGTTTGGCGCAGTTGGTGAGCCAGGACAGCCTCAGCCCCGCTCTTTTTGTGGATGCGGGCAGCGGAGCCCTGCCGGCTTCTGACACGCTGCAGTATTTCGCTGGCCCCGAGGCCTGCGGGCTGTCGTTATCGTGGCAGGCAGAGGTGTCAGACAACTGCACTGCGCCACCGCTGCAGTACAGCGTATCCTGTGAAGGGTGCAGCGAAATGCCCGAAGCAGCCCTAGCGGGCAGCACGCTGAGCCTGTTTGCGGGCGTAGGGGCGAACCAGCTGGAGCTATGGGCCACGGACGCGGACAGCAACAGCATCAGGCATACCTATGTGCTGATGGTCCAGGATACGGTGCCCCCGCAGCTGTTGTGCACAGGCCACACCATTTACCTGGATGAAGAGGGCATTGGCAGCATAGCGGTAGGCGATATAGATGGCGGCAGCAACGATGCCTGCGGCCTGGACACGCTCTTCCTGAGCCAGACGGTTTTCGGTTGCAGCGATGTGGGCCCGAATACGGTTACGCTCACCGCAGTGGATAACAACGATAATGAGTCTTTCTGCACGGCTACGGTCACAGTGCTCGATAGCATCGCCCCGCAGCTGTTGTGCACAGGCCAGACGATCTACCTGGATGAAGAGGGCATCGGCAGCATAGCGGTAGGCGATATAGACGGCGGCAGCAACGATGCCTGTGGTCTGGACACGCTCTTCCTGAGCCGGACGGTTTTCGGTTGTAGTGATGTCGGGGAGCTGCCGGTCACGCTAACGGGCGTTGATGAAAACGGCAACAGCGGCACTTGTACGGCTACCATAGCGGTAAGGGATACTGTGGGCCCTGTAATGCTGTGCCAGAGCCGGACGGTAACACTGAGCGTCTTCGGTACGGGCTCGCTGTCAGCAGCTCATGTGAATGCCGGCAGCAATGACGCCTGCGGCGCAGTGAGCCTGAGCCTGAGCCAGTCATCTTTTGATTGTGGTGATGTTGGTGTTCAGTCCGTTACCTTAACGGGCACAGACGTGAACGGTAACAGCAGCAGTTGCGAAGCACTGGTCACAGTAGAGGATTTGTCCCCGCCCTCGGTATTATGCAGCTCGCCGGAGGTGCAGGTGAGTTACGATGGCACTTACGAGCTATTGCTGAGCGATGTTTATGCAGGCGGGTTTGATGCCTGCGGTATAGATACAATACTGTACGACGCCGCCATTTACACCTGTGAAGACATCGGGGGCACGTACGAAGTACAGGTCACGTCGATAGATGTAAATGGGAACGAGTCGTCCTGCACCTCCACGGTGAGCGTACAGCAGAGCCCGGGGCTGCCACCGGAGTGGTCGGTGACGGGGCTGAACGGTTCACCGGGCAGTGCCACGTGGGACATCTGTACGGATAGCGGGACGCTGAACCTATGGTCAGGGGGGTATCATTCAGGCAGTGGCGGCAGCCCAGACGGCTACCTGTTTGTGCACCAGCCGTTTTGTGCGAGCAAAGGTGGGCTGCAGTTGGACCTGGGCACGGTCTCCGGGGACAGCTATATTGGGCTGAGCGTGCGGAGCAGCCTGTTGCCGGATGCGGCTATGGTCGGCTTATATTGGAATGGCAGCGGGCTGTTGCGCTGGGAAGTCCGCGGAGCAGACGGTGCCCTGCGTGAAGTTACGCTGCTGGATGCGCCGAATGCGAAAAAGATCCGCCTGGAATATTTCAACGGGACGTGGCGCGGGCGTTATCAGATACTGGGCGCAGGGTGGCTGAACCTGGCGGCGGTATCAATACCACAGCCATCGGGGAGCTGTTTTGAAGTGGGAGTGGGGGGCTTTACGGTGGATCCATCGGGCAGCATGTCAGGTTCGGTGAGCAAGGTGCGGGTCGTGGTACTGGAGCAGCAGGTGTGGTCGCCTCCGGTCACGAACCATACATCCGGCCCTGGCAACGGGCTGATTATCTGGCCCAACCCAACGGCTGGCGCTGCGGTACTGGAATGGGCAGTGCCTCTGGAGGCAGGAGCGGAAGTACGGATATATGGCCCGCTGGGGCAGTTGGCCCTGCCGGTTCAGCAAGCGGAGGCCGGGCAGCAGCAATTGAAACTGGATATGGAGGGGCTTCCGGCAGGCGTGTACACCGTCCAATGCAGGTCTGCCGGAGCGCAGGGGCGCCAAACGCTTAAGCTGGTAAGGTACTGATCGCATTCGACATTGCCCATCCTCTGAAAGGTGTCCCAAGTCCTGAAAAACAGGGTGTCCCAACTTTGTTTTCATGACTTGGGACTACCCCAACCTACCTTAGCCTTTACTTTAGCACAACAGTTAGCGCCTCTGGGTTCACACCGAGTGAGGCTGCGAGGATAGCGTCTGGGCTGCTTATCAGTCCGTTCAGCTTGTATCCTACTCTTACACGAGTATCACTTATTTGTTAATCATTATTCAAAATTGAACATCTTATGAAAACATGTAAATTATTTTTCACATTAGGCCTTGTGGCTGTGATGTCGGTTTCGGCCCTGGCGCAGACTGCTTCGGCGACAATGAACGTCACCGCAGAGTTGTTGCAGGGCTTACAAATTGTTAACCAAGTTGATCTCAATCTAGGGAGTTTTGTACTATTGGATGGTAGTAATCAAGGGGATTTGACCATTAATACTGTTGATGGGGAGGTAACTTCCAATGGGCTAGCTCTTGTATCGAATCCGACTTTAGGTTCATTTAGTGTATCCGGCTCTAGTGGTACCGTAGGTATAACTATAGATGGGAGTGTAGCACTAGGTGACGGTAGTATATCAGAGTTTACATTTTCACCAGCTGCGCAAAGTGGTTCAGGGGCTTTTACGGCTAATGGTGATGACATCGTAGGGAACGCAATAATCTCAAATGGGGTCAGCGAAACCATTCTTATAGGAGGTACTTTAGCAGGAATAGAATCGTCTGATGCCTCTGGCAGCTATTCAGGAACGATTAGTATCAATGTAGAATATCAATAAGCTCACAGCAGTGGAGTCAGGGGTGTTTTCATGCCCTTGGCCCCATGCTGCTGTTCTGCTCTCTGTGCGTGGGTAGGAAGAGCCATATAACCGGGATTATTTCGGGCTCTATTTTTGGACCTAAAAAAGATACCTTCATGAGCAAACCGGCTGTAAATCTACTATACGGTGTAATACCTCTTATAATTTTTATAGGATGGGCAGGGACTGCCATAGCACAAGGCGGGCTGCTATTGACTCCCAAGCGTATAGTCCTGGAAGGCCGTAAAAACGTAGGGGAGCTCAATCTGCTCAACGTAAGCGATGAGCCCCTGACCTATGTAGCCTCCTTTGTGGAGTACGCCGTAAGCCCGGAAGGGCAATACAGGACTATAGACACGCTTCGGGAGGAAGACCGGGCCGCTTCTCCTTATCTGCGGCTGTTTCCCCGCCGTTTCACCTTGCAGCCCGGTGAGTCTCAAACTCTGAGAGTACAATTCCGTAGCCGGCCCGACCTTGCGCCGGGGGAGTACCGTTCTCACCTCAGCTTCCGGCAGGTGGATACGCAGCAAGAGGCCGCGGCCCGCAACCCAGGCACAGGCCAGGAAGAAAGCGGAGAAATAGGCGTATCCATTAGTATGCTGTTCGGTATTACGATACCGGTCATCGTGCGCCATGGAGAAACCAGTGCCAGTGCAGCCATCGACAGCCTCCGGTTGATCCCCGGAGAAGAAGATGAACCTTCAAAGCTGCGCTTCCGGGTCAACCGAAGTGGCAATCAGTCACTACATGGTGATTTCCTGGTGGAACTGCTGCAGCCCGATAAAAAACCTGAAGCAATCATCAAGCGCAAGGGGATGACCTTGTTTACGCCCAATTTGTTCCGCAACTTCACTTTCCCCCTTGATTTGGCTGAGGGCACTGCACTGCCGCCGGGCAGCCAGCTGCGCATCCGTTTTATGGAAGATATGGACAAACGCAAGCCCACGGTTTATGCGGAAGCCCTCTACGATATGCCAAAGTAACGGACAGGTCCATGACAAGGGAAACCGCACAAAGCAGCGTAGAGAAAAAGGGCATCCGATTGCCCTTTTTCATCCTGTTGCTAATCTGTTTTGTGCTGTTCCATCCTGCTGTAAAGAGCTATGGGCAGCCGCCACCCCGGGCAGCCGCCGCCCGTCAGGGATATCCTGAGAAATACAACATGTCTAAGTCTGGTTTTAAGCCCAAGGCGGCTCCTAATGAGTTGGAGCGCCTTCCGGCTGAGGCCAACAGCTACGGGTCATGGATGGCTACTCATCCGGCCCCGGTTGAGGATGCAGGGGTGGAGGGTCCTTTTTCGCTATCGCTCTGGGTTACTCAGGAACTGGACTTTGGGCAATTGTACGCTGAAGAAAACGGAGGCGTACTGCTGCTAACCCCCAGAGGGCAGACCTCTGTGTCCGGCGAGCTTATTTCCGTTGGAGCGCGCGCCCGGCCGGCTATCCTCCGTTTGCAAGGGCTACGGTTGTCGGAAGGGCAGGCCCCAATCATATCAGTTAGGGCAGAAGAAAGCTTCAGTAATCATGGTGCCCGCTTTGAGCCGGAGTGGGAATTGGACTGCACAGGGGCCCATACGGGCGAATGCGTGCTGCGCATCGGTGGGCAATTATTTATCCCACCTGGTGTTAAACCAAGTGAAGTCATCCAAATTTCACTGTACATCACAGCCACCAACTAAGCGACTATGAGATGTCCTGCTCCTGCTGTTCTCAGTACCGGGCTCGTACTTCTGCTGTTGGTGGCGCTGCAGGTGGTGAGCCGGGCGCAGTCTGCGGAAGAAGAATTCGTGCTGCGCCTGGAGGTCGAGGAAGCTGGCGCATTCAATGTTTCTGCCCTGATTGACCTGGAAACCAACGCCGTCAAATTGCCGGTACGGGCGCTGCTGCAGGCCTTCAGCGTTAAGGTAAGCCCTGACACTCTGCCACAGGAACTTAGCGGGTTTTATCTGCAGGAGGACAATCCTTACCGGCTTTCCTTTCCCGAAAAGTCCCTGTTCGTCTTTGATACCCTGTTCCGGCTGGAAGCTTCCGCGCTCACTATGCACAGCGATGGAAGCTGCTACTTAGGCCTGGAATATTGGGGCCGTGCTTTCCGGCTGCCCACCACTTTTGATCTGCAGGCGCTAACGGCAACCATGAAGCCAGAGGTGGAGTTGCCAATAATCCGCAATGCCCGGCTGGCAGAAAAGCGTAACAGAGCTGGGGGAGGCAAGAAAACGGAGGGGTCTCCACCGGATACCGTTTTTTCCAGGCATCGTCATTGGCTGAGGGGCGGAAGTGCAGACTATCAAGCCAATTGGCGCGGCAATGGTAATGGAGCAGGGTTCTGGCAGGCGCGCGTGGATGCCGGGATTGAGCTCCTTGGTGGCAGCACGACTATCAGCCTGCAGCACGCATCCGAACAAGATTTTCGTTGGGAACGGCAACGCCTGCAGTGGCTGTATACCCCGAAAGTCAACCCTTACCTGAGTTCCGCAGAGGTGGGAACGCTCAGTAGTGGCGGTACCGGGATGATACGGTTGATTCGGCCACGGGCGGGCGTACGCTTGCACAAAAATGCAACCACCAGAGATGCATCTGCTTCCATGTACACCATCAGTAGCAATACTACGCCCGGCTGGGTGGTGGAAGTATACGAAGGCCGGCAATTGCTGGATTGGGAAAAAGCAGGCCAGGATGGCGCTTACCGCTTCGATATCCCACTTAAACGAGGTATTAATGAATTTACCGTACGTGAGCTCGGGCCTTCCGGGGAAGAGCATACTTACAAAGAGGTGTATTACCTTCCGGGCCGTATTCCCAAACCCGGCCAATGGACCTATTCTTTGGAAAGCAGCCGTATCATACAAGGCTCGGATGACCGCTTTCACAAAATTGACATAGGAATGGGCGTGACGCCTCATTTTATGGTGCGGGGCGGGCTGGAAAGTTTCAGTAGCCTAAGGGGCGGGCTTCCGGTGTATTACCTTGAAGGCCTGTTCCAGCCATCCGCAGGTTTGTCTCTGGAAGCAGGTATTGCCCCGGGCTTCCGGCAGTCTCTGCGCCTTTCTGTCCAACCTTTCAGGCAGTTGTCAGTGCAGTATCAGGGCGAACGCTACACGGAGGACCTCGAAGGGGCGTTCATCCCCAATCAGGAGCAGCACCGGGTGCAGGCCCGGACAAGCCTGAAGCTTGGCCGTCATCGGATTGGGGTGAATGCCCAAGGCACTTGGATCCGCAATGGCGGGCCGTGGCGGGGGCAGTATCAGCTAGGGCTCTCCTCTAACCTAAAGGGGACGGCCCTGCGCGCGCAATTGCTAGCTATGCCTTCTGGTTTACGGGATATAGGTTTGGGCAGCAACTTCAGTCTATCTCGTCAGTTGTGGAAAGCCATCTCCTTTTCCGGAGTTGTTCAGGCGAGCCTCCATCCCTTGAGGCTCAACGGGCTACAGGCGAACTTGTCAAAACAATTCTCCAAAGGTGCCCGGCTTGGCATCAACTACAGTTATGGCGTTGATCAGGGGCGGCATTCCTTCGGCATTAATTACAGTTTGGTTGTCGGTCCTGTACAATTATCCGGTAATGCCTCCCGCTCGGATACCCGCTTGTCACTGGACCAATCGGCATCCGGGCACCTTTTTTGGGTAGGGTCAGGCGGCGGGCTACAGCTCAATGCCCAGCCTGTCCCCGGTGAAACTGGTATTCTTTTGCGCCCGTTTGTGGATGCCAACCATAATGGCCGCCGGGATGAATTGGAATACGCTGTACTTGGCCTGGGCGTGGAGGCCAAAGGAGGGCGGGTAGAAGAGCAGCCCAGGGATAGCGTAATCCTGGTCAAAGGGCTGCAGGCTTCCCGGGAGGTACGGCTGGAATTTTCACCAGGCTTTTTTGAGGATATCTTCTGGGAGCCTGCCTATCAATCCGCAGCTGTCGTGCCAGACCCCAATCAGTACAAACGGATTGATATACCGGTGCTGCCCTATCACGAAATCTACGGTTACTTGCAGCCTTATGGCGCAGATGCACAAGCCCGTATCATGGCCGCTGTGGTATACTTGTATGACAGGGACGGCAACCTGCTTACACAAGCCTATCCGGAGCGGGATGGCTACTTCTCCTTCACTCAGATACGCCCAGGCAGGTATTGGTTGACAATGAACCCACAGTATACTTTAGGAAAGGAAGACGGCTGGCTTATAGAGATAAAGCCCTCAAGGTACGGACAGTCAGTGAAAGTCGCTTTTGACGTTCAGTAGACTTTGCCCGGGTACTTATTCTAAGCCATCTGCCTTAAAAGAATCAGCTATTCCTGTAACAGCAACTCGCGCAGGTACTGCTCAATGCTTTCCTCTTTATCGAGCCCCAGCTTTCCTTTTAGCCGATAGCGCGCCATCTTTACAGCATGCTCACTAACCCCCAGTGTCTCTGATATCTCTACCATAGAAGCACCCAGTGCAATGAGAATGGCGTAACGGAGCTGCGATTGCGTTAAGTCGGGTGCTATTTTGGTGAGCGCTTTGAAAAAATCAGGATAGGACAAAAGGAAAAGCTCCACGAAGTTGCTCTGTTCAGCATACTCGTGCAGAAGGATGCTTAACTTGCGCTCCAGCATTTTGGCTTTAGGGGCGTAACGGCCGACTGCATCCATGATATTGGTCTTGAGTTGTGCGGCTCCAATTCCACTTTGAAAGGCGTTTTGGCGTTGTACCTTAAGTTGCTTCTCCAATTGCTGACTGTGCTTTTTAGCGGTCTGAACGCGGATTTGCTCTTCCAGCACGCGCTGCTTATTGCTTTTGAATAAAAAACCGAGCACAACGAGCCCTGCCATGGCAAACAGTAAGGCAGCTCCCAGGTATAGATAATTACGCTCCAGGAGCTTTGTGCGTTCCTCTGCTAATTTGGCGATACTTTCGGCGCGGTCCCTGGCAGCTTTGTAAGATTCCAGCTCATAGATAGCAGCCATTTCCTCCTGATGTCTCTGCTGCTGTTCTTCTTGCAGGGCCTCGCTTTGTTCCTGCAGGTTTTTTGATTCGCGGAGCGCTGAGGCTTCGTCACCTTGTAAAAGGTAGGCGTTCAGCCGGCTGCGAGATAAGTAAATGAGGGTTTTCCGGTCCAGATCTGCCAGAGATGCCGCCTGCTGTATATCTTTTAAAGCCTCTTTGGCCTGCTTAAATGCCAAGTGGTAGTCAATTTGCATGGCGAAGTAGTCTGCTGGCTTTTCAATATCTTTCTTCAGAATATAGGCTTCAAAACGATTGATCATAGCCCGGGCCTTCTCATAGTCCCCGGCTCCCAGGTGGAGATCGAAAGCTATCTTGGCATAAAATGGAAAGAGGTATTCAAATTCACTGAGATAAGGGCCTAGTTTCTGTTGAATTGCAGCTGCCTTTTCCCATTCCTCAAGGGTTACTGCAATATCCATACGATTGAGCAAGCTCAATGCAATCGGATAGGCCCCTTCCTCTGAATGCAGCATACTTTCTTCAACTTCCCGGAAAATGGAATCTGCTTTTTCATACTGCTTCCTGCGCAGGTGCGTCACGCCTATGTTGTTCCTCAAAACAGCGCGTTCCAATTCACGAACCAGCCCTTCCCGCTCATTCATCAGTTTTTCAGTCATAAGCAGGTACTGATAGGCGGCATCGTACTTCTTTTGGCCCAGATAAGCATTGCTCAGATTACCGTATACAAGATAGAGCCTGTGCTTGTCCCCGTTTTCAATATAAAAAGCAGCTGCTTTCTGATAAGCATAAATAGCACTGTCCAGCTGTTCGGCCATCCAGTAATAATTGCCGGTAGAATACCAATACCCGGCCTCGCATCTCTTGTCCTCGGCTGCGAATGCAAAAGATCTGAATTCCTGAAATACCTCTTCTGTTTTGGAGCTATTGCCCTGATAGAGTAACGCTTTGATAATCAGCTGGTAATAGTTATAGCGATCTAATTCCTCTGAGAAGTGCAATTCCCGGTACAGCTCGTCATAACAGCCAAATTCAGGGCTGCCTGTCTTGAATCTGGTAATAACAGTATCGAGCAGTATTTGGGGAGAACGGCCTGACCAGTAGTCGTGGCTTAGGGTGTCACAGGGCGTGTTAATTTTGCCAAACACATTGGAGGGGATTACCAGGGGCGCAACCAGCGAAATAAAAAAGGTCAGGAATATTTTTTTATGCAATCTGCCTGCTATGCCAGTGCAGAGCAGCAGACGGGCCTGTTTATTGATTTTTGGTAAGTGCATATTTTGTTGTAGGCTATACAAGCGCAAGCCGCTATTTTAGTAATGGCTTAGTCTTGAATGACAGGGGGTTAGACTAAAATTGGTCCGGCTAAGGTATAAAATATATAGCTCTTTTTTTATATAGTCTAAACCCTTCACTATAAGTGGCCTCAGGCGCTGTAGGTCAGCATTTTGGGTTGAGCTATGAATTTGGGGTGTCGTAGTTGATTATGTTAAGAAAGCCAACCTCATTCAATCGGCACCCCATTCTCATCCGTCGTCAGTACCTCGCTCATATAATCGAAGAAGGGGCGCATGGCCTGAAAGACCCGGCTCAGTTGTTGTGCGAAGCCCGGTGCGAGCACTTCCTCATCAGTGAAAGGGTGGGTCAGTAAAAACTGTTTATAGCGCAGCAGGTCGATGGCCGGGTGGTCCTTGGTGAAGCCGCGGGGCGCGGTCTTCACCTGATCGCCTTCCAGCCCGTTAAAGTATTGTTGGAGCTCCGGGTGCTGAAGGACTTCGCGCATTTCTTCGGGGTGGTTGGCAATTTCTGTCCGGATCCGCTTCAGATCATCCGTATTGGGGTCCCAAAATCCACCGCCGGCAAAGGAGCCACCGGGAGAAATATGGAAGTAGTAACCGCCGCGCCGCCATTTGGTCGCCCGTACCATACTTCCGCTGAAGTGAGGCTTGTAAGGCGATTTGTCTTTGGAAAAGCGCACATCCCGGTAAATACGGAAGAGCTTGAGGTTTTCAATTTCATCGTGGTGGGAGACTTCATCCAGCAGTACATTGGCGAAAGCCTTGAACTCCTTATGCGCCTTTTGGTAGCGGGGCTTATGTTCGGTGAACCAGTCGCGGTTGTTGTTGGCTTTCAGGTCGAGGAGGAACTCAAAGGTAGGCGGGGTGATCATGGCGGCACTCATTTTATTCCAAAGATAAAGGTTCTTTTTTGATCATGCGTATGGTCTCGATTTTAGTATCGCTGACGAGCTCCAGCACAAATCTATACCCGCCAAAAATCAGCTCATCGTTTTGCTCGGGTATGGTGCCGGTTTGGGTGACGATGTAGCCGGACAGGGTGTGGTATTCGCCTTCCGGCAAATCCAGATCGTACTTTTCATTGAGGTAGTCGACCTCCAGGCGGCCGGAGAAGATGTACTCCTGCCCTTCCTCAATGACGCGCTCCACGTGCTCTTCCTGATCGTGCTCGTCTTCAATCTCACCAAAGAGCTCCTCCAGAATGTCCTCCATGGTGATGAGCCCTGAAATGCCACCGAATTCGTCGACCACCATGGCTATGTTGATGCGGTCGCGGATAAACCGGCTCAGGAGGTCCGCTACCGGCATGGCTTCCGGAACATAGGGCAGCTCCATAATCTCCCGGCTGATGGACCTGGGCCGTTTTAACAACTGTTGGTGGTGGACATACCCAAGTACATTGTCGATATCCTGATTAGTGATGATGATGCGCGAGAGTTTGGTTTCCCGGAAGAGTTGTTCCAGGTCTTCTACCGTGGCAGTCACATCAATATTCTCAATCTCAGGCCGGGGGATCATGCACTCCCTTACCCGTACGCCCCTCAGGTTAAGGGCTTTGCCAAAGAGTTCCCTGTCGATATCTTCTTCCTCATTTCCCTGCGTGCCCTGTATGAAATGCTCCAGGTCCAGGCGGGTAAAGGCATTGTCGACCTGTTCCACCGGCGTGCGCAGCAGGCGTAACAGCTGATTGGACAGCTTGGTCATGAGCCAGGAAGGGGCCAGTAAAATCCACTTGAACAGTTGCAGGGGCACGGCCAAAAAGTAAAGCACCTGATCGGCAAAAAGGCGGAATAGGGTTTTGGGCAGGAACTCGCCGAAAATGAGCACCACGATGGTAATGACGAGCGTCTCCAGCAGCAGAAGGGCCAGTGGACGCTCCGCCAGAAAGGGCATCCACTCCAAAAAATAGGGCTCTATGAGCTTGGTCATAAGAGTGGTGAACAGCACAAGGGCAATATTATTGCCTACGAGCATGGTGCCAAGGAAACTGGCCGGGTCATTGTAAAAACCGGAGATGATGCTGCCCCGGCGGGCGCTTTTCTTTTTCTTGATTTCTACCCGTAGCTTATTAGCCGAGACAAAGGCGATTTCCGTACCGGAAAACAGCGCGGAGAGCACCAGGGATAATATAATCAGTGCAATGAGCATCAGGGGTTATCTTGTTTATCGGGGTTGTCTACTTTGATGCGGCCCTCGATGGCATTAATGCGGGAGTAGGAAAAGTCCTGATCGGCCTCAAAACCATGGCCATAGATGACCTCATCGGGCCGGGTGATGACGACGAACTTATTGGAGTAGATCTTTTCCCGGCGTTCATCCCAAAAGAGCTCTTCAGTCTCCAGGGTATCTCCTTCCACGCTTTTCCAGACCACGCTGTCGCGCACCACTACTTCTTTCTTGTTCTGCCGGCGCAGCCCGTACAGTGCCGTTAGCTGGCTCGTCACCTCGCCGTCTGGCCCGAAAAACTCCACATTGACCCCATCCGGGAATTCCTGCTCCGGCTCTGACCGGTTGAGGTGGTAAAGCATGGTAGGCCCGGTGACCCGTACCCGTACCTGCGCCGAATCGCTGTACAGGATTTCCACTTCCTTTGCTGTTTCCACATCTACGCGCAGCTGCTCATTGAGCGCTTCAATTTCTGCAAGGTCGTTCTTGCAACCCGCCGCAAGCAGCAAAACCATACTTACCCAAAAGGCTCTAATCATAAGTGCGATTTGATATCATAATACAAATATAGGAGCTTCTGCTTCATGATACAGATTTAGAGCCTGCTAGTTGCTTAACACAAGGTTAATATCGACATAGTGCGTATGACAAATGTCACCTGCTGTCCGGCGGTTTCCCCCGATCTTTGCAGGCTGAAAATGCTACCGGAAAATGCAAAAACTGGAATTGCTGGCCCCCGCCGGGGCTTTTGATAGCCTGACCGCTGCGATAGACGCTGGCGCAGATGCGGTTTACTTTGGGGTGGAGCAGCTGAACATGCGTGCCCGCTCTGCCAACAACTTTACGCTGGAAGACCTGCCGGAGGTGAGCCGCCTGTGCCGGGCTGCCGGGGTGCGCTCCTACATCACGCTCAATACCGTACTCTATGACCACGATCTGCCAATGATGCGCCGTATTGTGGGCACAGCAGCCGAGCATCAGATTGACGCTGTCATTGCTATGGAGCCTGGTGTGATGCAGTATGCCCGCGAGCTGGGCGTGGATGTTCACCTGTCCACGCAGGCGAATATCACCAATGTGGAAGCGGTGAAGTTCTATGCGCAGTTTGCGGAGGTGATGGTGCTCTCCCGGGAACTTACCCTTTCTCAGGTGGCGCAAATTTGCCGGGCTGTTGAGCAGCAAAATATCTGCGGCCCTTCTGGCAAACCGGTACAAATTGAAGCTTTTGTGCATGGTGCGCTTTGTATGGCCGTTTCCGGCAAATGTTACCTCAGCCTGCACACCCACAACTCCTCTGCCAACCGGGGTGCCTGCAAGCAAAACTGCCGCCGCACGTATACCGTAAAGGATGAAGAGGGGCACGAGCTGCTGATCGACAACGAATACATCATGTCGCCCAAAGATCTGAATACCATCGGCTTTCTCGACAAGCTGGCAGAGGCTGGGGTGGGCGTTTTCAAAATAGAAGGCCGCAGCAAAGGCCCGGAATACGTGTACGAAGTGACCCGCTGCTACCGGGAAGCGCTGGACGCTATACAGGACGGTACCTTCAGCAGCACAAAAGTAGATGCATGGATGGAACGCCTGGAACAGGTCTACAACCGGGGCTTCTGGGGTGGCTACTACCTGGGGCAGAAGATGGGTGAATGGACGGATGCACCGGGCTCTGTGGCCAAAGAACGCAAAGTCTTCCTGGGCACGGGCATCAAATACTTTAGCGGTATCGGTATAGGTGAGTTCAAATTACAGTCGGGCGACCTGCGCCTGGGCGATGAGGTCATTATCACCGGCCCTACGACCGGCTACCTGCGCACTAAAGTCACCTCTCTGCATCTGGAGGCACAGCCGGTGGAAGCCATCAACAGGCGTGGTGCTCATTTCTCTATGCCGGTAGGTGAAAAAATCCGCCCATCCGATAAATTGTACAAAGTTGAGCCAAATACAAATTAGTTTTCTGCGGCACAAATGTATTGGCTGCAATGCCTGCGTGGAAGCCGCGCCCGAGCACTGGGTCATCTCCAAGACAGATGGCAAGAGCTACCTGCGAAAGAGCCGGCAGCGGGGACAGTACTACCTCAAGGAGGTCAACTGGCTGGAGTACGATGCTAATGCCCGCGCTGCCGACAACTGCCCGGTGAAGATTATCAGGTTAAAAGAGGTGTGAAATCACCGGGTTTTTGCATTTTTGAGAATCAATTTGCTTGTTTTGAGAAACTTTCGATTTAATATCTGACCTTTCGCACGCGAAAGATTTGGAAAATTGATTAATAATGTTGGGGCAGTTATCTTGCAGCTCAAAGGAGCGCAAGATGAAAGACCCAAAGTTACTTGACTTGTATTCGGACTACCTGCTGGCATCGTTTCGCATGGCGACAGCCACCGGCTTGTCCGAGCTGACCGATCAGGCACTGAGCCATGACAAGATCAGCCGTTTTTTAGGGCAGGAAGCCTTCACGGCAAAGGACTATTGGCGTTGCATAAAGCCTTTGGTACGTAAAGTGGAGCACCCGGACGCGGTCATCAAGATAGATGACACGATCGAGGAGAAGCCGCACTCTACGGAGAATGAAGTGGTCACTTGGCACTGGGACCACTCCAAGAAGCCGAAAGCGGGGCACACCAAAGGGATCAACATCCTGAATTTCCTTTACCAGAGCCCACAGGGCATAGAGCTGCCTGTTGCTTTTGAGATCGTGCGCAAGTCGCAAGAATACGTGGATGCCAAAAGCGGGCAGGTAAAGAAGCGCAGCCCCCGCAGCAAGAACGAGATGCTGCGCGACCAGCTTTTTGCCCTTGTCAAATACAACCGCGTGCCCTTCCGCTATGTGGTATGGGACACTTGGTTTGCTGCCAAGGAGAACTTCGAGTTCGTGCATTATGAGCTGGGCAAGCATTTCATCAGTGCCTTGAAGAGCAACCGCAAGGTCGCCCTTAGCATGGAAGACAAGCTGGAAGGCAAGTTCCACCGAGTCGACGGGCTAGAACTGCAAGCAGGCCAGGCCATTACTGTTTACCTCAAAGGGCTGGATTTCCAAGTCCAGTTGGTCAAGCAGGTCTTTATAAACCAAGACGGCTCAACTGGAGACTTGTACCTGGTCACCAACGATCTGGTGCTAAGCGGCCCAGCTATCTGCACAACCTACGGGACACGCTGGGGAGTGGAGGTATTCCACAAATCGCTCAAACAAAACGTGGGGCTGGAAAAGTCCCCCACCAAGCACGAGACATCCCAGTGCAACCATGTTTTTGCTGCCATGATTGCCTGGACTAAACTCGAACTGCTGGCTGCAAAAGAGCAGACCAACCACTTTGCCCTAAAAACCAAAATTTATGTCAATGCCCTCAGGGCGGCTTTTCAAGAGGTGCAAAGGCTCAAAGCCTATGTCCCTAAAATTGGACCGCCGGATGGGCTAGCCACCCCTCTTTTGGGGTAAGGCCTTGATTAACTTGTTCATGCGAGTGCTTTTTCAGTGCCATGCACTGAGTGGGCTTGCTGTGCCAAGCACCCTGAGTACTGCTAATTTTTTCAATTATCATAACCTTTCGCGTGCGAAAGGTCAGTTAATATTTTGTATCTTGAGGAGCGCTTATGAAGCAGCCGCCTTTATTAAGTTCTGATGGCTGCAAAAAAGCCATAGTGAAAATACTCCCAACCTATTTCCAATCCATTTTTCAGTAAAGCGAAGCATAGAGGACACGATATTTGCTTTAATTTCTGTAGTGAGCATTGTTCACTATAGCACAGGCAAATAAGACGGTGTGCTTTTTTTGACAATTGCCGGTCTGAGTCAGGCAACAGCTCAAAATGCGTAATGATTGATAGGATGAAACAGTACCTCCTTGCCAAGAAGTATATACTATTGTTTCTGGTCTTATTGCAAGGCTCAGGGGGAGTAGTATTTGGGGCAGTCCCTGCTTCTGATTCACTGGAGGTAAAATTGGAACAGGCCGGCTCAGAAGAAGAACGGATCAACCTCTTGTTTGAAGCGGCAGAACATCAGCTCCGCACCAATAGTAAGGAAGCCATAGCCCTTACCCGGCGGGTACTGGAGTTGTCACGAAAGGGCCGTGATACGACTCTGGGGAAAGCCTATAAGTTCCTGCAGCAAGCTTATCTTTATCAGGGGCAGCTAGACCAGGGATTATTGTACAATGACTCTCTGATGTATCTGTATTCGTGGCAGGAAAACCCTAAGGAGCAAGCCTGGGGGTTGCGGTCCCGGGGTTATATCTTTTTGCTGCAGGGGGAATACAATCAGGCCTATGAAGCCCTGCTGGGGGCACTCGATGCCAACCGAAAAGACTATGACCGGGTGATGGAATTTGATATTAAGATTCTGTTGGCAGATGTACTGACTAATCTCCGGGAATTTAAGGATACGGATTCCTTATATCGTACCTCTATTACCGTGCTGGATTCCCTCAACCGGCCCAATGGGGTCGCATTTGGGCATATTCACCGTGGTATCGGGCTTCAACTACAGGATAAGCACGAGCAGGCATTGCATGTCTTTCGGGAAGGCAAACAATACGCTGAAGAAAAAGGAATAAGCTATGCGAGGTTTTCAGCTGAAATCAATATGGGATGGTCTTTTGCCAAGTTGGAGCAGGCAGACAGTGCGTTGTACTACTGCAGCCGCGGGCTGGAAGAATATACAAAGTTCGGGGATACCTACGGGCAGGCGCATTGCTGCAAATGTATAGGATATGCCTATTTTACTGAAGGGCTTTTGGACAAGGCAGCGCCCGAATTGTTGAAGGCACTGGAGCTGTATACCGAAATTGGGGTTTCTGAAGGACAAAATGAAGTGCTTGAAACCCTTGCCACACTCTATGAAAAAAAAGGCAATACTACCAAAGCACTACAGTACCACAAAGCTTTCAAATCCCTCAGCGACTCTCTGCTCAGCATCGATCGCTCCCGTCAGATCACTTTTTTACAAACACAATTCGACGTAGCGGAGCATAAAAGATCAAATGCCCGCCTGCAGGAAAAACTGCACATTCAGAATAAACTGAGCAATCAGTACATGGGTTTGTGGCTGCTGGCCCTGGGCTTGCTGGCCGCCCTGTTTTTTCTCTACCGCCTTAAGTTGCAAAGCAATAAGCGCCTGGAAACAGAAGTCAGTGCCCGTACCCGGGAACTTCGGGATTCCAACGAACAACTTCAGCTGGCCAATCAGGAACTCCGGCAGTTCGCCTACATCACTTCGCATGATATGAAGGAGCCTGTGCGAAATATCAGCCGCTTCGCCACGCTCATTCAGCGGCGCCTCCAAAAAGGGGAGACCGAGAATATTGAAGAATTCCTGCAGTACATTTCCAGAGGAGCGCTTCAGCTTGATGAACTCATCAAAGATGTCTACAGCTTTACTCAACTGGATGAGCTCCACAGGCAATACACCAATGTAGGGCTGGGCGAAATCATAGGCACCATCAAAACAGATTTGGATTCGCTGATCAGAGAGAAAAATGGTACGCTAGCTTTTGAGGATCATGCGCTTTATGTGCCAGAGAAGCCCTTGAAAATTGTACTGAAAAACTTGTTGGAGAACGCCTGGAAATACAATGAAAACGAAGAGGCTGTGGTTCAGCTAAGCTGTACGGAAAGTACCACGCACTACACTTTTCGGATGGAAGACAACGGTATTGGCATCCCAAAGGAGTATGACGAGTACGTATTCAAAATGTTCAAACGCCTGCACGACCGGGAGCAGTATACAGGTAGTGGACTGGGCTTGTCTATTGTCAAAAAGCTGGTACAAAAAATGGGCGGTAATATCCGTATCGAGCGTCCCGGCCTAGATGGCAGGGGTATTGCGATGGTGTTTACCATTCAAAAGCAAAATTCGGTACAGCATCAAATCTGAGGCAAGGCATCCGCACCTGTTGGCCAGACTGCAAGGCCACGCTGATTATCCGTTATACTGGCTCATCGCATGCTGCAGCCCAATCGTGCCAAATGCAATACAGCCCTCTGCTGCCCGCTTGATGATGTTGGGCAGTTCTGCCTGCTGCTCAGAAGACCATTCGCCCAGCACGTAATCGACCTGCTGCCCCTGATGGTAATCATTGCCAATGCCGATGCGCAGGCGGGCATAGTTATTCCCCCCCGTCACCTGATCGATATCTTTCAGCCCGTTGTGCCCGCCGTCGCTACCCTTTCCGCGCAGGCGTATTTTGCCAAAGTCGAGGTTCAGATCGTCGATCACCACTAACAGGCGGTTCTTGTCGATCTTCTCCTTTTGCATCCAATAGTGGACCGCTTTGCCGCTGCGGTTCATGTAGGTGGAGGGCTTGAGCAAAACGAAGGTGCGCCCCCGCTGCTTGATCGTTGCCACATCGCCCAGCTTTTCAGTCGCCCACTCGCCCCCGTGCTTTTCTGCCAGGGCATCCACTACGTCGAAGCCGATGTTGTGCCGGGTGTTGTCGTATTTCGCCCCAATATTGCCGAGGCCCGCAATCAGATACTTCATAGGATCCGCAGGTATGGTCTCTTTTTTTCGGAATAAATCGAATAGCCAGTTCATTAAACGGCTACATTGAACTCGCGCAGGGCATCGTTCAGAGACGTTTTCTTGTCTGTACTTGGTTTGCGCTGCCCGATGATCAACGCGCAGGCTACCTGATAAGTGCCCGCCGGGAATTCCTTGGGATAAGTACCCGGAATAACAACTGATCGCGCCGGTACCCGGCCTTTATAAGTCACGGGCTCCTCACCGGTCACATCAATGATGCGGGTAGACTGGGTGAGCACCACGTTGGCGCCCAGCACCGCTTCCTTTTCCACGCGCACGCCTTCCACTACGATACTGCGGGACCCGATGAAGCAGTTGTCTTCAATGATGGTCGGTGTGGCCTGCAAAGGTTCCAGTACGCCCCCAATGCCTACACCCCCGCTCAGGTGTACATTGCGGCCAATCTGCGCGCAGGAGCCCACGGTTGCCCAGGTGTCCACCATAGAGCCGCTGCCCACCCATGCCCCAAGGTTCACGTAGCTGGGCATCATGATGACGCCTTCTTCCAAATAGGCGCCGTAGCGGGCGATCGCGTGCGGCACTACCCGCACGCCCTGTGCCTTGTAGTTCTTTTTGAGCGGAATTTTATCGTGGAATTCAAACGGCCCTACTTCGATGGTCTCCATTTGCGCCAGCGGGAAGTAAAGCACCACCGCTTTTTTGACCCATTCATTGACCTTCCACTCGCCGTCCTTGGTAGGCTCGGCTACGCGGAGTTTGCCCTTATCGAGTTGAGCCATAACGTGCTGAATGGCTTCCTGTACCGGCTTTTCCTTGAGCTGGGAGCGGTCTTCCCAGGCACTATTGATGAGGTGTTGCAGTTTATCCATATCGGGATGTTTGAGGGCGCAAAGGTAAGGAATTATTGGGGGAGGGGCGCTATAAGTGGGCCACCTTCCAATCTAAAGCCGTTCGTTGGTCGGGTTTGAAGTTAACGCCTATGCCGGTGATCTTTTTTTTAGAGCTTCGGTATCGGTCAGCGTATGCATTTGAAAGTATTTGCTCAAGGGCTGCCTCTGCAGATTGATCAAACTTGAATTCAAAAATATATACATGCGTTGGGGTTTCCACTATGGCATCCGCCCGGCCTTTGGAGGAATGTACCTCACTTTGGGCATAAATCCCCAGGTAATTGAAAATCAGATGAACCAGGCCATGGTATAACCCTTCAGATTTGCGGTCAAAAACTTCATAGGGAAGGTCAGACAGGATAGCTTCCAAAATATAGCGTACCTCATCCAGTTCATTTCTTATAAAAGCACGCTGCATGTCCTGAATCGTTCGGCCGGTATTTAGCCGGCTCGGATTATGCGCCAGCTCATCGATCAGATGCTCGTACATGCTTTCCTGCACCTCGAGATTGGGGTAGCCCAGAATGTATTCTCCCGTCATCCGGTTGGAAGATTTTACCGTAAGGTAGCCTGCCTGAAACAACAGAGGGACAAGTGTCAAATTTTCAATATCAAAGCGCTCAAAAGCCGTATTGCTGACTTCGATATCCTCTACCTGATAAACCCCCTGCTCTTTCATCTGCTCGATCAGAAACCTTGGGCTACCTGTTGAGAACCAGAAATTGGAAAATGCTTTGTTGCTGAAGAAGTTGAGGATTCCAAATGGATTGTAGACTTTATGCTCGCCGTCCCAGGAATAGCCATTGTACCAGTCCTTCATGGTTTTTAGAAGGTCTGCCTCGCTGATTTCCAGAGCTGTTTTTGCAGCTGTTATGTAATCTGCAAAGTAATGTTCCAGCTCTGTCTGCGTATATCCGGTCAGCGTTGCGTATTCGCGGTGTAGCGTAAGGTCATTGAGGTTGTTGAGGTGAGAAAATACAGAAACCTTAGCAAATTTGGATACGCCAGTGAGTAAAACAAACCGCAAATCGGCATCTGAACCTTTTATGATACCATAAAATTCACGCAAAATATGACGATTCGCTTTCGCAGTGTCCAAATCCTCTTCGCTTAGATAATCGAGAATAGGTTTATCGTACTCATCAATCAGCAAAACTACGGGGCCGTTCTTAGCAGCCAATTTTTCCAGGAGTTCTACAAACAGCGATTTGTAATCTGTTGCAGCAAGGGTAAGTCCGTAGTGCTCCGCCTTTCGGTTCAGGTCGTATACCAATGCATTGGCGAGGCCTTTCTGAGCGTAATTGATCTTGTCAAAATAGAAGTGCAGCACTGGAGATGTGGCAGCCCAGTCCCAATGATCCTCAATCCACAGCCCCTCAAACAGAGACTTCCTGCCTGCATACAAGTCGCGAATAGTGGTGAGCAGCAAGGACTTTCCAAACCGTCGTGGCCTGGACAGAAAATAGTACTTCCCGGTAGTCGCCAGCCGGTGGATGTGTTCTGTCTTGTCTACATAGATGTAGTTGCCCTCCCGTAGTACCTTGAAATCTTGTATGCCGATGGGTAACTGCTTCATGTGGACAAGATAACGAAAATTGGCAGACGTGGCCTCAACAAATATTTTAGAAAAATGAGGGTAAACCCCGAACTGCATTTCTGACCGAAACTAAATGGGGGCGTGCAACAGTAACGAACGCTTCTAAAGGTGCATACGGGTATTCAGCCAGTTAGGGTCAATCAGATACCTCTACACTTCAAAGTTAAGATACACCCAAGCGTGTTCTCCGATCATCCGAGTGGATCATTTCCCAATGACCGACACCTTAAAAAGAAATGCTGAAACGTCCTTCCGTGACAGTGACAACCTCTGATGGGTCCTCCCGGTTAACCAACTGCCCTTCGAAGAATCCCTCCATACGGCCCTGCAAGGTGTCAAATACCGGAATCTCCAGGGTGATTGGATGGTCAGCAGTGGAAATAAAAAGCTTGTCTTGCTTTTGATCCTTTAGCGTCCAGTACCGGTTTGAAGTACTGTCAAGAACAAACACCCCGGGTAATTCAGAAAGGGCAATGTTGTTCAGCTCAGCATGAATGGTTTGATCCAAAATGATATCGTTGTCTGTGGCAATACGCATAGCAGATAAGATTTCGAAAGCGTATCCGCCCGGCGCTTCCTGCCGAAAATTATAATTAAAAGTATTGGGCTCAGGATTGAAGAAACCAAGCCCGGCAGACCAGCCAAAGGGTATCCACAGTAAATCCTCCAGGTAAAAAGCCAGGGTGTCTGTGGTCGCAAAATCCTCCTCCGAAGGGTAAGTCGTCTCATTGTAAAGCTGAACATTACGGCAGGCGGAAAAGAGGAGAACGAATAGAAAAGAAGCAAGCAGTACGTTTTTCATGTGAGTAGATTTTAAAAAGCATAAACCAGGCCTACAGCAAGGCTGACACCATTGGATTTCATCCGGAAACTTTCTATGCGCTCTTGCCCGTCGTCTGATAGCACCTGTAAATCTTGTTGGCTCGAAGCATGCCAGCTGCTAATTTGCAAAACACCACCAATGGGCGACTCCTGAGGGCGGACCTCAAAAACAATACCGGGCATAAAAACCCATCCACCCTGTTGTTCAAATTGGTAGGTCCGCTGTTCTTGCTGGTAAGTGACTGTGCTAATGTAAGTTTCGGTCTGCTGCCCGAGTGAAAGGTTGCGGTATCCTCCTAAAGCCCGGAGCTCAATTTGCACACTCTTATCTTCCGGGAACACATGGTAGCTCGCACCGGCAATGAATTCCAAACTACGGTCGCTGTTGCCCTCTGCTTCATGCCGTAGCTCCTGCAATTCATCGTAGTACCGGTCATCGTTATTTGAAAGGGTCTGCCACATCACACCTGCAATGGCGCCAATACGGATTTTGGAAACCCACTGCGCAGAGACCTGACTGCCGTAGCTCTGACTCCGCTCCGGTTGGTAGCCTATGACCTCAGGTGACAGCTCAAACCGTTCCGATGTGGTTAACGCCATGGCATGAATGCGAAACGAGGATTGTGCTTCCAAAGCCGGGCATAAACCCAGAAAGATTAGAGCAAGCGCAGTGAATTTTGACATGGTTAAGCGGAGTTAGTGTATCTGATAGACGTGTCACAATGGCAAAATGCTGCCTGGTTTCCAGCATTTAACAGTTCTGCCGGCAGGATAATTCCAAAAAAAAGAATCAAAAACTTGACTGGAGTTACCCAAATAGGTAAATTTGTCAAAAATTACCCAAACAGGTAACCTGATATGGAACCCACTGCTGAGGAAAAAATACTGGACGCCGCCCGTGAAGTCTTTATGACCAAAGGCTTCGCTGCAGCCCGTATGCAGGAGATTGCCGACCGGGCGGAGATCAACAAGGGGCTGCTGCATTACTACTACCGCAGCAAGAACAAACTCTTCCGGGCAGTCTTCGATGAGGCTTTCGCCAAATTCTCGGCAGGTATCAATCAGGTGTTTGAAGCCGACATCCCCCTGTTTGATAAGATCGAACAGTTCGTGGACCGCTACATCAGCCTGCTCATGCGGAATCCGGCTATGCCGGCCTTCGTCATAAGCGAGCTCAACCAAAAGGGCGAAGCCTTTGCGCAGGAATTGCTGAGCCGGCAGACCCGCCCCAACCCCCTGCCATTAGTCATGCAGATTCAGCAGGAAGTAGCTGCGGGTAACATCAAGCCGGTCAATCCTGTTGGACTCGTGCTCAACATGCTGTCCCTATGCGTTTTCCCCTTCCTCGCCCGCCCTATGTTTCAGGGCATGATGCAGGTGAGCCACAAGATGTACGATGAGCTCATGGAGCAGCGCAAGCAGGAGGTGGCGGAATTTGTCATCAGCGCCATACGCAAGGCGTAATTTTTTTTGGACTCAGTTTACCCAAATGGTTAAATTTTAAAAATATGAGATACCTGCCTTTTTTATGCTTGCTTCTGGCCTTGCCGGCCCGGGCTCAGGAGCCCATCCAGCTTGAGCAAGCCTACAGCATGGCTGAACAAGCCCACCCACTCTCGCAACAGGCCGGATTGCTGCGCTCGGCAAGCACACTGCGGCAAGAGCAAATCGATAAGGCGCGCCTGCCGCAGATCAGCTGGAATGCGCAGGCGAGTCTGCAGAGCGAGGTGGTGGAATTCCCCTTTGAGCTGCCCATTCCGGGCGGCGCGGGCCTTGACCTGCCGCTCTATCGGTTTCAGACCACAGCCGATGCACAGTACAGTCTCTACGATGGCGGGCGCATTGAGGCCAAACTGGAAGCAGAAGCAGCGCAGCTGGCTGTATCGGAAGCGCAGTTGGAAGTAGAGCTCGAACCGCTCAAAGCTCAGGTCAATCAATACGTCTTTGGCATACTGCTGCAGCGGGAGCGGATGCACATTCTGGAAAGCGGGCTGGAACAGCTGCAGGGCCGGATCTCACAGGTAGAAGCCGGCGTGGAGTATGGTATCCTGCTGCCGGGTGAGCTCAGTCGTTTGCAGGCAGAACAACTCCGGCTGCAGTCGGAAATTATCCAGGTCAAAAGCAAGAGGGACGCACTGAGGGGAGGGCTCGCGGTACTCCTCGGGCAGGACGTTCCGGAAGGTGTGGAATTTGAACTGCCTGCCCCCGCTGCCGAAATGCTGCCGTCTGATTTGCAACGTCCGGAACTAAAGCTGTTCGAGCAGCAACAGCAGCAGCTCATGGCGGGCTTATTGGGCATAGAAGCCGATCAGCGGCCTACTGTTGGGGCTTTCCTGCAGGCGGGCTTTGGCGCGCCCAATCCGCTCAACTTTTTCGACAACAGCCTGAGCCCCTTCGCCATGGGCGGCGTCCGCTTTTCCTGGAACTTTGTAGACTGGGGAAAGGCCGACCGCAGCCGGCAATTGCTGAGCCTGCAGCGGGAGATGATTGGTCAGCGGCAGGCGGCTTTCACCACACAAATTGAGCGGCAGGAAGTGCAAATCCGTACAGAAATGGCTGCAATTGACCCACTCATAGCGCAAGGCCAGGACATCATACAGCTTCAGGAAGAAGTGCTGCAGCAAATCGACGCGCAGCTCCGTGAAGGCACCGCTGTAGCCGCCGATTACATCACCCAATCGGCAGCCGTACGGCAGGCGCAACTACAGGTGGAGCAGTACCGCCTCCAAAAGCAGCAACTGTACATCCAATTACTCACCCTCAAAGGAATACTCTGAATATGAATACCAAAATAATCATCTACCTGCTGGCCCTCCTGCCCCTGGCCGCCTGTCAGGACAACGAGGCCACCTCCGACGCCTACGGCAAGTTCGAAGCCCGTGAAGTCATCATTTCGGCGGAAGCCAGCGGCAAGCTTATCCAATTCGATGTGGAAGAAGGGCAGCAGCTCAAAGCCGGTGAGCTTGTGGGCTTAATTGACACCACCTTGTTGCACCTGCAGCGCGAACAGCTCCGGGCAAAAATCCGCGCTGTGACCGGCAAAACGCAGGATGCAGAGCCTCAGGTGCGCGTACTGCAGGAGCGCAGGCAAAACCTCCTCCGGGAAGAGCGCCGGCTCAAGGCGCTCATCGCTGACAAGGCGGCGCCCGCTAAGCAACTCGATGACCTGCAGGGGCAGCTCGAAGTGATTGATAAGGAAATTGATGCCATCCGCGCCCAAAGCCAAACGGCCAACCGGGGTATTTTGTCCGAAATTGCTCCCATCGAGGCGCAGATTGAGGTGGTGGAAGAACAAATCCGCCGCAGCTACATCTACAATCCCGTATCAGGCACCGTCCTGCTGCAGCTGGCGGAGCCCTACGAGATGACTGCCGCCGGCAAGCCTCTCTACACCATCGCGCCCCTGGAAGAACTGGAACTGCGCGCCTACGTCAGCGGTGCCCAATTGCCGGAGCTGAAACTGGGGCAGGAAGTCAACGTCCTTGTTGATCAGGATGCGGAAAGCAACCGCAGCCTCTCGGGTACTATCAGTTGGATTGCCGATGAAGCGGAATTCACGCCTAAAACCGTGCAGACCAAAGAAGAGCGGGTCAACCTCGTTTACGCCTTTAAGGTGAAAGTGAAAAATGATGGCCGCCTGAAGATGGGTATGCCGGGAGAAGTGGTTTTCCAAAACAGCCAACAGTAACGCCTGACCAAACCACTAGACAAACTGGATTTCATGAGTAAAAGGGATTGATTTTTGCGGGCTGCAGTTCCCGCCTTTAGGGGGCTAGGGGGCGTGCGGAGGCTGAAAAAATCAATCCCTTTTGAAAAATGTCTAGTAGTGTAACGCCTGACTTGACAAGTTTCCCCAGCCCCCCAAAGCCCTTGTCAAGTCTTAAAAAAACAACCATCATGATCCAAACCCAAAATCTCCGCAAGTCCTACGGCACCACCCCTGCCCTGCGCGGCATCAACCTGCAGGTACAGCCCGGTGAGCTCTTCGGGCTCATTGGGCCGGACGGGGCGGGCAAGACCACGCTCATCCGCATCCTGGCTACGCTCTTGCTGGCAGATGAGGGCAGCGCGCAGCTTGATCACAAAGATGTGGTCGCAGACTACCGCGCCATCCGCCGGAGCATCGGGTATATGCCGGGCCGCTTCTCCCTCTATCAGGACCTGACGGTAGAAGAGAACCTGACCTTCTTTGCGACCATCTTCGGCACTACGATCGAGGAAAACTACGAGCTCATCCGGGATATTTACGTGCAGTTGGAGCCCTTTAAAGACCGGCGGGCGGGCAAGCTGTCCGGAGGCATGAAGCAAAAGCTCGCCCTATGCTGTGCGCTGATCCACAAGCCTACGGTGCTCCTGCTCGATGAGCCCACCACCGGCGTCGACCCCGTCTCCCGTCAGGAATTCTGGGAAATGCTGCAGCGGCTCAAGGCCAAAAACATCACCATCCTCGTCTCCACGCCCTACATGGACGAAGCGAGCCTGTGCGACCGCGTAGCGCTCATGCAGGATGGTGCCATTCTGCAGGTAGATGAGCCAGATAGTATTGTCAACAGCTACGACAAACCGTTGCTGGCCGTCAAAACAGCGAATATTTACCAACTCATTCAGGACCTGCGGCAGTTCGAACCTGCTCATACCGTATTCCCCTTCGGCGAGTACGTGCATCTTAGCCTGAAGTCGGTGGTTTGGCCTGAGCTGATCCACGGCTACCTGCTGGACAGGGGGCATGCGGATATCGAAATTAAGCAGGCTATGCCCACTATCGAAGATATTTTCATGGAAAAAAGCCAGGTATGAACCACGCCATCACTGCCAACAATCTAACCAAGCGATTCGGTGACTTCACTGCTGTGGACGCCATCTCTTTCGAAGTGGATAAAGGAGAAATCTTCGGCTTTCTCGGAGCCAATGGAGCGGGCAAGACTACGGCCATGCGCATGCTCACCGGGCTGTCACGCCCTACGGAAGGTGAGGCAATGGTAGCCGGCTACGATGTCTACCGCGAGCCTGAGCAGATCAAGCGCCGCATTGGCTACATGAGCCAGAAATTTTCACTCTACGAAGACCTGAAGGTGCGGGAGAACATCCGCTTCTACGGCGGTATCTACGGGCTGCCCCGCAAGCAGGTGCGGCAGGAAGCCGACCGGCTGATCGAAGAGCTTGGCATGTCGGAATTTGCGAATAGCCTGGTGTCCGGTATTCCGCTGGGGTGGCGGCAAAAGCTGGCCTTTTCCATTGCCATCCTGCACCGGCCCGCTATCGTCTTTCTGGATGAGCCCACTGGTGGCGTAGACCCGGTGACACGGCGGCAGTTCTGGGAGATGATCTACAAAACGGCGAATGAGGGCACTACCGTCTTCGTCACTACCCACTACATGGATGAGGCGGAGTACTGCAACCGGGTGTCCATTATGGTGGAAGGGCGGATTGCGGCACTTGACACCCCGCAGGCGATGAAGGCTTCCTTCGGCGTGGAGACGATGAATGAGGTGTTTTTACGGCTGACGCGGCCGGGGGGGTGAAACACATAGGCACATAGGGGCATATAGTGAGTGTGCAGTGTTGGGTTGAAACACATAGGCATATAGGGGCGCGGGATGTGGGGAAATAGATAGGAGGAAGTGTAGATACAGTGGGGAGGGAGTAGCGAACATGGGTATACAAAGCAGCGAGTAAAAGACTATGTGTCCTATGTGCCTATGTGTTTAGGCAACCCGGGCAAAAAGAGCTATGTGCCTATGTGTTTAAAAAGGAAACAAGACTACAAATTTTTTAAAATCAACCCAATGGGTACGAACAAAAAGCTGTCCATCTTCATCCGCAAGGAGTTTTACCACATCCTGCGGGACCGGCGGACCCTGCTCATTCTGCTGGGCATGCCGGCGGTGCTCGTGCTGCTCTTTGGCTTTGCCATCAGCAACGAGATTAAAAATGCGGATATCGGCGTGCTCGACTATGCGCAAAATGACCAAAGCCAGCGCCTCACGCAGCGCCTGAGTGCCTCCGAATACTTCACCCTGGCTTTACCCCTGCACAGCACACAGGAAATAGAGGAGGCCTTCCGGGCGGGCAGTATCAAAATGGCAGTGGTCCTGCCGCCTGAATTTGGGGAGGAAACCGCCCGGGGCCTTCCGGGGAGCCTACAGCTCATTGCCGATGGCACAGACCCTAATACCGCTACGACTTTATCCAACTACGCCTCGGCTATCATCGGCGATTTTTTGCAGGAGCAACGCCCCCTGCAGCAGCCGTCTATGGCCATACAGACCGAAGTGCGCATGCTGTACAACGCCGGGCTCAAGAGCGTATTTATGTTCGTGCCCGGCGTAATGACGGTCATCCTCATGCTGGTCTCCGCTATGATGACTTCCATCGCTATTACCCGCGAAAAAGAGGTGGGGACGATGGAAGTATTGCTCGCCTCGCCCCTGCCGCCCCCGCTCATTGTAATCGGTAAGGTCATCCCATATATCTTGCTTGCACTGGCCAATACCGCAGTGATTCTACTGCTGGGAACGGAAGTCTTCGGCATGCCGATACGGGGCAGTTATGCCCTGCTCTGGCTGGAGTGCTTTTTGTTTGTGCTCACGGCCCTGTCGCTCGGTATCCTCATTTCCACCCGCACCGACAGTCAGCAGGTGGCTATGCTCTTTAGCCTGATGGTGCTGATGCTGCCGACGATTTTGCTGTCCGGTTTCATCTTCCCGATTGAGTCGATGCCGTTCCCGCTGCAGATGGTCAGCAATATCATCCCCGCCAAGTGGTTCATCATCATTCTGAAGGATGTGATGCTCAAAGGCGGTGGGATGGAGCTCGTATGGCAGGAGACGCTTATCCTGCTGGGCATGACTGTATTTTTCATTGCGCTGAGCGTGCGCAGCTTTAACATCCGACTCGCATGAAAACCGTACCCTACATCGTACAGAAAGAATTCCGGCAGATTTTTCGCCATCGGGTGATGCTGCCGCTGATTTTCCTCATGCCAGTCATACAGCTGCTGGTGCTGGCCTTTGCTGCCGACTACGAGGTGGATAACGTCAAGCTGCACATCGTGGACCTGGACCACTCGCAGGCGTCCCGGCAGCTCGTAGGGCAATTTGAGGCTTCTGAGCACTTCATACTTACGGGCACTTCCGCTTCGGGCAAGACCGCTTTGAATGAGATACAGAAGGGCGATGCCGATCTCTATCTGGAAATCCCCCCTGACTTTCAGCGGCAGCTGCTGCGCGACGGCAGGAGTCAGCTGCAGGTGGCAGTAGATGCCATCAACGGGGTGAAAGCGGGTCTGTCTTCGGCTTACGCCAATGCGATTATCCGGGACTTCAACGCGGCCTTTCGGCAAAATTACGGGGGTGGCATTGCACAGCCCGCTGCTCTGCAAATTGAAACTGCTAACTGGTTTAACCCGGAGCAAAACTACCAGACCTTCATGGTGCCCGGTATTCTGGTAATCCTCGTAACACTTGTGGGCATGTTCCTGGCGGGCATGAACATCGTGAAGGAAAAGGAGATCGGTACTATTGAGCAGATCAACGTGAGCCCTATCCGCAAGCACGAGTTCATCATCGGTAAGCTACTGCCATTTTGGATCATTGCGTTGGTGGAGCTGGCGATCGGGCTGGTGGTGGGCAAGCTGGTCTTCCACATCCCCTTCGTGGGCAGCCTGTGGCTGATCTTTGGCTTTGCCGGCTTGTACCTGCTCGTCGTCCTCGGCTTCGGGCTGCTCATCAGCACCGTGACGGAGACGCAGCAACAAGCCATGTTTATCGCCTGGTTCTTCCTTATCATCTTCATCTTGATGAGCGGCCTGTTTACGCCCATTGAGAGCATGCCGCCCTGGGCGCAGGACATTACCCGCTTTAACCCGGTGGCCTACTTCGTGGATGTGATGCGGCTGGTGCTGCTGAAGGGGAGTGATGTCTGGGATATCCGTCAGCATATCGTGGTGATGGGCGGCTACGCGCTGGCGGTGAATGGGTTGGCGGTGTTGAATTACCGGAAGGTGGGGTGATTGCTACGAAGTTCCAGCCTGCCACTTGCAACATCTCGTCTAGTTTAGTATTTTTATAATTATGAGCACAGAAGTCAGCATATCCACCTCGCTTACCGAACGCTTAGAGCTAGGGCCGGAAGCACTACGGTTTCCGGCTACCTTTGAGGAGTTTGTGGGGCTGTTGGAAAAGGCAGAGTACCCGGTAGAGTACGAGCGTGGAGAAATTATTATCATGAGTATCGCAACGGATGAACACGAGCGCATTGTCGCCAATCTGCTGGGTGCCCTGTACGTAGAGCTTAGAGACAAGCCAGGCTACGGGCGATATGGCAGCAACCGTCACATCTATATCCCGGAATTGCAGAAAGCCTATGCCCCCGATGCCTCCGTGGTGCGAGGACAACCCTCATCTTATGAGTACGCCAAAGGAAAAAATGCTTACACCAACCCCTGGCTAGTAGCAGAAGTCATATTGCCTTCCAGCCGCAACCGCGACTTCGGCGAAAAGCTACAAGGCTATAAGTCCATACCCGGCTTGGACCATATCCTGTACATTGAGCAGGCACAGCCTTTTGTCACCCTGTTCGAGCGTATCCCCGATACCTACCGCTGGAAAAGCACGGACTACGACGATGGGGAGCAGCTGCTGGAGATGGGGGTAGTGCGGTTTAGGGTGGGGGATTTGTATGTGCAGGTTTGAACAGCTCACCAGGTAGGTCCTTTTATTCGTGAGTCGCTTTGACCGTCTTTCCCGGCTGCATTCCTCCTATCAGCATTTTCTGCAAAAACAAGCCTACCACCCCTCCTTTTCCGCCTGCAAGACCACTTTCGTATCACCGCCCAAATGGACAAAAGCGATAATCGAGCAATCGTCTGCTTTGTATTTTTCCTTAAGGGTAATGGCAAAAGACTGCTGCACAAAACTGCCGGCAGTGACCTCATCCTGAATTAGATTGCCCGCCGCACTGGTGAGCACATCCCTGAAAACATGCTTGTGCACGTAATTGGGGTCAGGCTCTGAGCTTTCCGGGGTAAGCTGAAGGTCGACCACATTATTTTCCAGGAGCATTACGGTCAGGAAAACCGACTCCTCGACGCTAAGGTCGTCCATCATCTGCAGGGTAACGCAGGTTTCCAGTTCACGGGTAGCTTCGTCGTAGTTATTTTTGATGTCGATCAGGACGCGCGGGTCTTCCTGCAACTCCTGTTCGATAGCGCCCGGCCAGCCATTACGAGGCAACTGCAGGTTGAAACCACCGGGAAATTTCTTGCGGTTGACCACTGCGGTAGGGTAGCCCAGGGGCTCTCCTACGAAGCTTAGGATTTCTTCCCCCTTGGCCGTACGCAAAGTATCGAAACTCTCCGGATAAGGCGGTGCAAAAGAACCGGCATGAATAGATACTGCAACTAATTGGTCGCCGTGCTGTCCGATAAGCTCCTCAAGAGCGGCACTACCGGCCGGGCAGTTCACGCAGCGGACGCCGGTGAATTCCTCAACCAGTACCTGACGCTGCTGATCAGTGATCGGTGCAGGTTCATCACAAATGCTTTCGACCTGCATGACCGGAGTGATAACCGGAGGGATTTCTTCACAGCCAAATGAAAGAACGACGATTGCGAGTAGGGTACTTAATCTTTTCATGTCTTCAATTTTTAAAAACTGGAATTAACCGTAAAACGCACGCCACTGAAAGCTGGTTCAAGGCGGCAAATCCCACCAGTACAAACCACGCCTTCCACCTGCTTGATGTAACTCAGGGAGAAGCGGTTAGCTCCGTGCGTATAAAATACATCAAAACGGGGATAATGCAAAGCTGCTTTCTCCCCACTGTCGTCAATTGGCGAAGCTTTGCCTGGATCAATGTTGTACATATCAGAAACCGTGAAGGTCCAGCTGGGGGCAATACTAAACTCCACCAGCCCAAAGAGCCAGCTACCGTAGTCATGCCCCTCTCCTTTGTCGTCCTTACCGGCAATCATGTACTGCCCTTCAAAACGGATAGACTTACGGCGGGAAAACTTGTAGAGAATATCGAAGTAAGGCGTGACCGTTTCCACGATCGGCGCATCTGGCTTGAATTCGAAGACTTCCTGATTGTACCGCTGTATTTGCAGCCCGGCCAGGAATTGCCAGGTGCGCTTATACTTGTAAGTAAGCTCCGTGTACAGCTCCCGGTACAGGAGGTTGTTGTCGAGGTCTGTAATATTGGAGACGTTGACGTTGACTCCAAACTTACGCTTATAATTGTAGCGTATATCTGCCTGCACTGCCATCTCACCCAAAAATTGGGTAGCTGCGTTATAGCGGGCTGTCATCCGGTAGGTATTGACCCGGGCCATAGGCGGGAGAAAATTCACCAGTCCCCGGTTGAGTTGTTCCTGCGGGCGTACCCGGAAGTCAAAGTTCTCCGTACGCTTGCCCTCCACGGAAATGCCCAGGCCGCTTTTGGCGTAGCTCAGGCTGCTGTAGAATACCGTGCCCGGCGCTTTGTACAACTTATCGCCTACCACCACGCTGGAGTCTGAAAGCACAAACTCCCCGAAGGGGTCGCTCAGGTTGTCATCTGTCTTGTACGCTGCCTCTACATACCAGGTCCAGGGACCGGCAGAGAGTGTATTGTATGCCGAAAAGGCATAGGTGTTGTACACGGGCACAAAAGCATCTTCAGCAGTGTAAGTATTGACCGTAGCCACGATGGAATTCATGGAGGGGTCGTCGAGGGTGCGGTTCACCACGCCCAGGCCGGGTGCCATTGCCCAAAATCTGCCTTCTTCCCCAAAGCTCAGATAGCCATCGATGGCGCCGCCTTTAATCACTGGCTCGTATATATCGAATTGCTGCTTTTGCCTTCCGGTGAAGCCTTTGATCTGCCAGTTTTCACCGAGGTCATAAGCCAGGCGGGCACCGTATAGGGCGTTGTCAATCAGCAAAGGGCGCTGCTCAAATGCCCGGAAGATGATCCCACTGCCGATTTGATCGTAGAGGTAGCCCACTGAGATATCGAATTTGTCCACTTTCTTATGCACATACCACCGGCCAATCCCCTCTCCGGTGAAAGACCCGGTAGGGTTGAGCAGGTTGGAATTATTGAAGAGGTCGAAGCGCAGCCCAAAGTCGAAGCCCCAGTTATTATAAGAAAGGTTGAGCCATGCATCAGCGCCGTACAGTTGGCGGTCGTACTGCGGGGTATTGGCCGCTCCGATAAGGCTGTCGCGGATGAAGAAGTTGCCGTTGGCTTCAAGGTTGCCGGAAAGCGTCCCTCCATTATTATTCTGGCTAAAGCTAATGACTGTCCCGAAGACGAGCAGTGCGCCAGCGGTGAGTGTTTTTCGAAAAATCTGCAATAGGTCCATTCGTTTCGTTGTGTACTGAGGGGTGTGTATTCCTAAAGTTGCGTTAAGGTTGGCCTTTGGGTATACCAGATGGTGGCCATTTGGTAGTTTTACGTCTGGATGATACCAACCGTTTCCTAAAATTGGCAGCAAAAATCCTGCGAATTGCCGGTATAATGAAATTTTATGCAAAAAAAGTCATTCGACTAACAAATTGGAAGCTTCTGAGGAGCTACTCTCCTCAATTCGGAAGTTTTATCTTTGTCCACCAATATCGAAAAATATCAACTCCATGAAAAAAGCCTTATTACTGACCATCGCCGCTTTATTTACTTTCAGCCTGGCTACCTTCGCACAGGAAGGCAAGAGCATACCTTCCGTTGAAGTGAAGACCCTCGACGGGCAAACGCTGGATATCAGGCAGTATGCTGAAGACGGCAAAATTACCATCCTGAGCTTTTGGGCTACCTGGTGCTCCCCCTGCAAAAAGGAGCTTGATGCCATCGCTGATCTCTACGGCTTTTGGCAGGAAGAATACGATGCCGAGCTTGTCGCTATCACTATCGACACACAGCGTGCCCTGGCAAAAGTGAAACCTATGGTGGAATCCAAAGGCTGGACTTACACCATACTTTCGGACCCCAATCAGCAACTGCGCAATGCGCTGAACTTCCAGACGATCCCGCAGACCTTTGTGCTCGACAAGGAAGGCAACATCGTCTATAACCATAACGGCTATGTGCCGGGCGATGAGTACGAACTGGAAGACAAGCTAAAAGAACTGACAGGCAAGTAATTACTGCTCCAACCTGAAGCGGATGTACTTGATGGTCTTCTGAGCCGCCAGGTGCATCCGCTCATAGTAGGTTTTGATTTCCAGCTCCGGCATAGGAAGTTCTTCGAGGCTGTAGATGTCGTCGCTGTGGTAGAGGACCTGAGCACCCTCGTATTCCTGCAGGGTTTCCAGCGTGAACTCGTACAGATTTGGCTCATCGGTTTTGAGGTGGATGAGCCCGTCTTTACGCAGTAATTTTTTGTAGGTATCCAGAAACCTCGGTGCCGTCAGCCGGCGGTTGGCTTTACTCTTCTGTAGGAAAGGGTCAGGGAAGGTGATCCAGATTTCGCTGATTTCACCGGGTTCAAAAAACAAGTGCAGCTGCTCAATCCGGGTGCGGAGAAAAGCAACATTATCGAGCTCTTCCTCTAAAGCGATGCCCGCACCTTTCCAAATTCTGGCCCCTTTGATATCCACCCCGATAAAATTGCGGTTGGGGCTAATGCGGCCCATGCCCAGGGTGTACTCCCCACGCCCGCAGGCCAGCTCCACCACGATGGGGTTGTCATTGTGGAAATGCTTTGTACACCACTCCCCCTTCAGGCTAACCGGTGCCCCGTTCAGGCCATGCAGTTGTGGCTCCTTCGGGTTGAAGTTTTCGTATACATTCGGGAAGGTCAGCAGCTCCGTAAATTTCTGGAGCTTATTTCTTTTGCTCATGCTTGAGGTGGTGTTGTCGCTTATTGCGGCAAAGATACGAAATCCGTCAAGGCAATAGCAAACGGTCTAATTCAAAATGATAGGCTTGGAATGCCGATAAGTTGTGGTGCCCGGCGCCCTGTATGATTAGAAAATCTGAAGGAGAACGGAGCAGCGGCTTTAGTTCGAGGGGCAGCCGAAGTGGAATGAGCCGGTCATGGGTCCCTGCAAGTATATGAATTGGGCACCTTGCTTTTGAGAGGTGACGGAAGGTTGGAAAGTGGTGGCGGAAAATGCCTCCTGGCAGTGGCAACATCACCTGATGCTGAATGACATTCGGCAAAACATCATAGGGCGTTTCCAAAATAAGCGATTTCGGGGTATGCCGGGAAGCCAGATAAGCCGCCACGCCACTGCCAAGAGACCGTCCATACAATACGACTTCCTCCAGCGTGTGATGTCGCAACAGCCATTGCAGCGCCGCCTCTCCATCCTGATAAAGCCCGGCTTCTGATGGCTTTCCGGTACTCTTGCCGTACCCCCGGTAGTCAATCATCAGGACATCATAGCCCCGGCTGGTAAAGGGGTGGTGCAGGTGCCCCCACCGGCTGAGGTTGCCCCGGTTGCCGTGGAAGTAGAGTACCGCGCCCTGCGGGTCTCCCTGAGCCCGAAAAAACAGACCGTTAACGGTCTCTCCATCGGCGGTGGGTATGCGGAGTTCCTCATAACTGCCGTCAAAAGTATAGCGGTAATCCAAAGGCAGGGAGTGAGCCTGATAGATAAACCGTTCCTGCCCAATCCATACCAGGAGTACAACAATTAGGTAAAGCGCAAGGCCCGCGGCAAAAATCACCGCCCCCGCCTTAATCCACTCCGCCATACCTGCTGTATTTTGGGAAGAATCCCGTTTTACGAAACATATTGCTAAATTTCAGTATTTTCATGGGTAGGGCTTGTCACAACCCTTTCCAACCGGAGACCAAACAAGATTTAAAGCTATGAAAAAAATAATCAGCCTGCTGCTCTTCCTGACCACCGGAGCGGCCCTTTATGCACAAACGGTTACCTTGTCGGAGCCTATCGTGCTGCGCAATGATATTGCCTATCATCTTTTGGGAGAAATGGGCAGCCATACCCTGCTTTTTCGTGACCGTAGTACCACCTTTGAGGTGGTTGGCCTCAACAAAGCCATGAAGGAGTCCTGGACCAAAGAGCTGGAGTTGGACCGCCGCCTGCCCAAAGTAATTGATATTTTGCCCGATGATGGGCACTTCAACTTGTTCTACCAGTTTAAAGACCGTACACATACCAAACTGAAAGCCCACCGGTATGGCCCGGGCGCCAACCTTTTGGATTCTATTACTATCGTAGACCTTGGCTACCTTTTTTATACCCCAAAGTTCATACCGGTTTATTCGGAGGACAAGAGCAAGACGCTCTTCTTTTTTACCGAAAAACAGGATATGATGCGTGCAGTTTGCTTTGATAACAACCGGTTGGAGTTGCTCTGGCAAACGGTGGTTACGCCCCAGGATTTTAACTTCTACCAGAATTTCCTGGAGGTCCTGGTCGATAACGATGGCGACATGACCATTGTGGCTGAGCGCGATAACTACCGCACCAAAAGGGAAGACCACCATTTTGAATTTTACCACTACGATGGCAGGACCGACCGCCTGACCCGGTTTGACCTGACCATGCCGGAGAAGCTGACCTTCGATGTCATTTTCTCTATTGATCCGCTCAACAAAAGAATCGTAGGGGCAGGGCTTTATTCTGAGAAAAACCTCGGGCGCTCCGACGGGTTTTTCTATCTGAACATCAACCCTGACCGGCCTGAAGATTTTGTGAAGGCCAGCCATCCCTTTACGGAGGAGTTTATCGTGAGCCTCCTTGGCAAAGAAGCAGATAAAACCAAAGGTGTACCGGAGGGCCTGCTGCGTGATGTTGTACTGCGTAAAGACGGGGGCGTGCTCCTTATTGGAGAGCTTAGCCGGACCTTTGAGCGTAATGGAGCTAACATGACCCGGAACTTCTATGATGGTACTGGCCGGTTTTCAGTAGACTATTACTATGATGAAATATTTGTGCTGTCCATTCATCCGGATGGAGATTTGCACTGGTCAACGGTGATGCACAAAAAGCAATACTCGCAGGATGATGATGGGATTTACTCCTCCTTCTTCGTTTTCAAGACCGCTAGCAGCCTGCGGTTTTTATTCAATGACGAAATAAAGTACGAGAACACAGTAAGCGAATATGTGCTACGCGGCAACGGCCGTTTTGACCGCAACAGCCTCATGAGCACAGAAAACCTTAAATTGCGGCTCCGGTTCCGCGACGCCATGCAAGTCGATGCCAATACCCTCCTGATCCCGAGCGAGCGCCGCAACCGGTTGAAAATTGCCCGCCTGGAATACAACTGACCGGACGGATAACCAAATCATACCTATGAATCAAGCCCAGCTTCAGCAGATGGCACAGGCCGTACTGGACCAAAACTGGCACGGTCAATTTACTAAACCTGCCCCCAGCCTCTACCCGCACCAATGGAACTGGGATGCCGGTTTTATTGCCATTGGTAACGCCCATCACAACTTCGGCCGGGCAATGGCTGAAATGCGCCACCTTTTTAGCGCCCAGTGGAAGAATGGGCTCGTCCCGCAGATCGTTTTTGGCGATGATCCCGAGGCACGGTACTTCCCCGGGCCTGACTTTTGGCAGGCCAGCCGGTCGGCTCAGGCGCCGGAGCAAATTCAAACTTCGGGTATCACTATGCCTCCGGTACATGGGTTTGTGCTTTGGAGGATGTACGAAGTGGCTGCCGATAAGGCACAGGCTAAAGCGTTTCTTAAGGAAATGTACCCCAAGGTGCTCGCACTCCACCGCTACCTTTACGACTACCGCGATCCGGAGGAGGAAGGCCTGGTCTACATCCGCCATCCCTGGGAAGGGGGTACCGACAACAGCCCGATCTGGGACCGTACCTTGTCACGTATGCAGATTGACCGTGATCAACTGCCTGCCTACGAGCGCAAAGATCTCCAAAACCCCAAAGCTGCTGAGCACCGCCCTACTCAGGAGGATTACGACCGCTATGTCTACCTCGTTGATCTCTTCCGGCAGCACGACTACGATGACCAGAAAATCTACGAAGAATGCCCGTTCCTCATACAGGACCCGCTGTTCAACGGTATCCTCTCCTGGTCCAATGAAGCGCTCATTCAGATTGGCAGCCTCATTGGCGAGGATATTACGGAACCCATGCAGTGGCACGAGCTCACCGTCTGGTCAATGAACGAAAAACTCTGGGACGAAGACCGGGGTATTTACAACGCCTTTGACCTGCGCGCCGGTGAAATCATACCCGTCCATACGTCCTCCGGCCTCATCCCGCTATGCGGCGAGGTACCTACACAGGAACAGGCCGAGGCCATGTTGCGCACCCTGGAAAGCCCCGCTTTTGGCGGGAAAGACTCCGGGATTCTGCTCTGTCCCACCTACAGCCTGCAGGCCAAAGACATTAACTACAAAAAATACTGGCGCGGCCCGGTGTGGATCAACCTCAACTGGCTGCTCTACCACGGCCTGATGCGGTACGATATGACCGAAATGGCGGATCGTATCCGGAAGCATAGCCTGGAGTTACTCTCCAGGCACGGGTTTTATGAATACTTCGACCCCCGTCGGCCTGCAGAAGGAGAAATCGGCTGCGGTACCGATCAGTTTTCATGGTCGGCCGCCCTGTGTCTCGACTTTTTGCAGGGTGAAATGTCCGGGTAAAATCCATCCCAATCCTTACTTCGTACACTTTATTGCTAATTCATCTGCTCAGGAGGCTGTTTATCGAAAAAAGCGTGCCCCTGTGCAGCTATTGTCAGATATTTGTCTCCATTACACTGAAAGGTGGATTGAACAGATTTAATTTTTTGGTTTACACTCCTATAGTTTTGAACACCCGGCTGTGCAAGCAGCGCCATACAACTGCGACACCATGAAAGCTTTATTATCACTCACCCTATTACTTTTTTCCATCACCCTTTTTGCCCAGGAGGGCAGCATCAAAGGCCAACTGCAGGATGAATCCGGGGAGCCGGTCTCCTTTGCAAATGTAGTCCTTCACAATCCGGCTGACACCACCATCCTCAAAGTGGAAGTCAGCGATGAATCCGGGGTATTCCGTTTTCAGAATATGCCATCGGGTACTTACCTCTTCAAAGCCTCCTATGTAGGCGCTGCCGATCTTTGGCTGCCGGAGGTCACCCTTGCCGCTGATGAGCAAAAGGACCTGGGTGCCCTGCAATTCGGCAGTACTTCCATCGAACTGGCCGGCGCTACCGTAACGGCACAGCGCGCTATGGTGGAAATCAAGCCTGACCGCACAGTTTTCAACGTACAAGGGACTATCAACAGCACGGGTTCTGATGGGCTCTCGCTACTGCGCAAAGCGCCTGGCGTGACCGTAGACAATAACGACAACATTAACGTACTCGGCCGTTCGGGCGTGCTCGTATATGTGGACGGCAAACGCCTGCCGCTCGGCGGGCAGGACCTCAGCAACTTCCTGCAAAACCTCCCGGCGGATCAGATAGACCGCATTGATATCATCACTAACCCGGGCGCAAAGTACGAGGCAGAGGGTAATGCAGGTATCATCGATATCCGTATGAAAAAGGATGATAGCATCGGTGCCAACGGCTCCCTGAACGGCACCTTTAGCCAAGGGCGGTTCAACCATTCCAACCTGAACGCCAGCGGCAATTTCCGCAACGGCAATATGAATATCTTCGGCGGGGGTGGCTACGGCGAAGGCGAGGGCTTCAATAAAATGAACTTTGTGAGCTTCCAAAACGGGCTGCGGCTTGATGAAATTAACAATCACCGCAACGAACGCGAGTTTTTCAACTACCGCCTTGGAGCCGACTTCTTCCTGTCTGATAAGCACACCATCGGCTTTTTGACGGATGGGCGGGGCTTCAACGGTCAGAATAATGCCTTCAACCGCATTGAAATTTTCAATCTGGCTTCCAGCAATACCCTGCCGGACAGCATCCTCGTAGCCCGCAATGCTTCCGAGGATACCCGTTCTCAAAATACCTTTAACCTCAATTACCGCTACGATGGCGGCAACGAGCGCACCCTGAATATTGATGCGGACTACGGCCGCTTCCGCAATGAGAGTGAGCGTTTTCAGCCTAACCTTTACTTTGATGCCAGCGAGGAGACCCTGCTCACGGAGATCATCAACAGCTTCGATACGCCCACCGATATTGACATCTACACTTTCAAGGTAGACTACGAGCAACCCCTTCTGGGAGGTAAGTTCAGCATAGGTACCAAGCTGAGCAAAGTGGTGTCCGACAATACCTTCCTCTTCTTTGATGTGAATGATGGCGTGCCGGTGCGCAACGACAACTCCTCTAACCGCTTCAAGTACGATGAAAATGTCTACGCGGGTTACCTGAACTTTGCCCGGCAGTTGGGAGAAAAGTGGAATGTCTCGGCTGGGGTACGCGCTGAGCAGACCGATGCCACAGGTGACCTGCAAGCTTTCAAAGATGAATTGCAGGAGCCACCGGTGGAGCTCAACTACCTCAACTGGTTCCCGAGCGCGGGCGTCACGTACCAGCTTTCGCAAAAAAACAGCCTGTCGCTCAACTACGGCCGCCGCATCAACCGGCCCGACTACAACGTGCTCAACCCGTTCAATAATCAGATCAGCCAGCTATCCTACGAGAAAGGCAACCCCTTCCTCCGCCCGGAGATCGTCAACAACCTGGAGCTGGGCTATACCCTGGCTTACCGCTACAACTTCAAAGTGGCCTACAGCAAAACCACCGACCAAATCACCCGGCTGATGGCACCGGATGAGAATGACCCGCGGGCAGGCTTCATCACCTGGGACAACCTGGCGAGTCAGACCATCATCAGTGCCAACATTAGCGCGCCGGTGCAAATCACGGAGAAGTGGAATGCTTACTTCAATGTTAGCGCTTCCCATCTCGATAATCAGGCGGACTATGGCAACGGAGCTGTCGTAGACCTACAAGCCTTCACCTATAATATCTTCCAGCAGCACACCATCACCCTGCCCTGGGGCTTTCAGGGGGAAATCTCGGGCTACTACAGCGGGCCCGGTGTGTGGGGCGGTGTTTTTGAGTACGAAAGCAATTGGAGCCTCAACCTGGGGCTGCAGCGCAAATTCCTGGATGACAAGCTCAATGTGCGGGTAAGCGGGCAGGACCTGTTCTATGAAACCGGCTGGGACGGAGAATCCAACTTCGCCGGGCTAATCTCACAGGGCAGCGGCCGCTGGGACAGCCGGCGTATCAGCGTCAGCATGAACTATCAGTTTGGTAACCAAAACATCAAATCGCGTAAGCGCAGGACCGGTCTGGAGGATGAAGCCGGACGCCTCGGCGGGAATTAAGACTATATTGGGATTTCACCCTTTGGGCTGCATTTGCCAAATTTTATCCTGCACTTCGTTGTTCTTCAGTCGCTTAGCTTTGGCTAGGCTCCTTCATCACGCCCCCGACGATGAATGTCGGGATCAAAGACTTGTTCAGAATAAAATTTGACGGAATTCGCTCCAAAAGCGAATTCCCAATATAGCCTAACCACCGGAAATCACGTTGGTAAGACCAAAATATTTGAAGGGAGTTGCGGATCGGACTGCAACTCCCTTCCTGTTTGTTTGATTCCTGCGGTTAAGCTTCTTATTTTTGCGCCGTCAAAAAATACCCTGAATGGAAAATACACTCAAGATTTACAACAGCCTTACCCGCGACAAGGAAGTGTTTACGCCCCTGAATGAAGGGCGCATCGGCATGTACGTATGCGGGCCTACCGTCTACAGCGATGTCCATTTGGGGAACTGCCGTACGTTCACCAGCTTCGATGTCATCTACCGTTATCTAATGTACCTGGGTTACAAGGTGCGCTATGTCCGCAACATCACCGATGTAGGCCACCTTGAAGGCGATAGCGATGAAATCGGTACCGAAGATAAAATCTCCAAGAAAGCGCGCCTGGAAGAACTGGAGCCCATGGAAATTGCTCAGAAGTACACCAACGGCTTCCACGAGATGATGCGCATCTTCAACACCCTGCCGCCAAGCATTGAACCACGGGCCACCGGGCATATCCCGGAGCAGATCAAGATGGTGCAGGACATCATCGATAATGGGTATGGATATGAATCCAATGGGTCCATCTACTTCGATACCTTGAAGTTCATCGAAGAGACCAAAGCCTACGGTAAATTGTCCGGCCGCAAGATTGAGGACCTAATGGCTGAGAGCCGCGACAACCTCAAAAATCAAAGCGAGAAGCGCCACCCGGCTGACTTCGCCATTTGGATGAAAGCAGCGCCTTCCCACCTGATGCGCTGGAGTTCCCCATGGTCGGTGGGCTTCCCGGGCTGGCACCTGGAATGCTCGGCCATGAGCACGAAGTACCTGGGCGAGACCTTCGATATCCACGGTGGCGGTAATGACCTCAAATTCCCTCACCACGAGAATGAGATTGCTCAGAATATGGGCTCCTGCAACTGCAGCGGCGCCCGCTACTGGATGCACGCCAATATGCTGCTGATGAACGGCCGCAAGATGTCCAAGAGTGATGGCAATACCATCACGCCCACGCAGCTTTTCACTGGCAACAGCCCACACATCAGCAAAGGGTACAGCCCAATGGTGGTGAAATTCTTTATGCTGCAGTCGCACTACCGCAGTACCCTTGACCTAACGGATGAGGCACTGCAAGCCGCCGAAAAAGGCTACAAGCGCCTGATGGAAGGGAATAAGCTGCTGCAGGGCATGAAGCATCCCGGCAACGGTAAGCCTGGTCCCCTCGACGAGGAGCTTAATAAGCTTATCGATCAGGTGCATGCAGAGATGAACGACGACTTCAATACACCAAAGGCCCTGGCGGTCTTATTTGAAATCGTGACCAAGGTCAACAGCCTCAACGCTGGCCACCTGCAACTGACGGACCTGACCGAGCTGACCCTCACCCGCCTGCAGGAGACCTTCCGCGGGTTTGTGGATGAGATATTTGCCCTCGAAGATGAAGGCTTAGCTGGCGAGAGCAATGGAGACAGCCCGATGGATGGCCTCATGGACCTGATCATCGATATCCGTGCCGAGGCGCGCGCCAACAAGGACTGGGGCACTTCTGATAAAATCCGCGATGTGCTACAGGAAGTGGGCATCGTGCTCAAGGATAGCAAGGAAGGGACGAGCTGGACGAAAGCGTAGCACTTTCAGCTTACTTTTACAACAACGGCCCTGCAGCTGATAAGCAACTGCAGGGCCGTTTAGTTTGATCAGGGTCAGGGTATGCCTTACTCCGGCACCTGATTCGGGTTCAGCAGATCGTAGAACTGATCGAGCTTTGGCAGGATGATAATGCGGGTACGGCGGTTCATGGCCCGGCCCTCCGCAGTGTCATTGGTCGCCAGTGCATTGAACTCACCCCGGCCAGCAGCGATTAAGCGGTTGGGGTCGATGCCGTGATTGGTCTGCAGCGCACGCACCACGGAGGTGGACCGCAGCACGCTCAGGTCCCAGTTGTCTTTGATACAGGCCGTGTTGATCGGCTGACTATCGGTGTAGCCTTCCACCATTACCTCCAGGTTGGGGCGGGACTTGATGATCTTAGCAATTTTGCCCAGCACTTCATTCGCCCGGTCGGTGATTTGAGCACTGCCGCTTTTGTAGAGCATTTTATCAGACAGGTTCACAAAGACGACGGTCTTGTCCACTTTTACTTCCACATCCTCGTCCTCAATGCCTTCGCTGAGTACGCCTTTGAGGTTGACCGCCAGAGCCAGGTTGATGGAGTCGGCGCGCGTTTTGGCAGCTTGCAGCATCTGAATGTACTTATCCTTGGTTTGCAGCTGCGACAAGGTCTCCTTGATGTTGTCACTGGCTGACTGGGAAAGCGTGGTCAGATCGTCCACTTGATTCAGCTGGGCATCGCGTTGCTGACGCAGATCCGCTACCAGGTCCTTTAGGTCGTTGACCTGTTCTTCCCGGAGCACCATATTACTCTCAGCGGCCTGCAGACGCGCTTTGAGGTTCGCTTTCTCCCGGTCACAGTCGGAAAGGCGTTTCATGTAGTCATTAAGGCTTTCGCCCAAACGGGCCACATCCTTATTTGCAATCTCCAGCTCGGACTGGAGGGCCATGTGCTCTTTTTTGCTTACGCAGGAGACTGCCAGGACAGCAAGCGTGAACAGTAAGGGCCAATAGATTTTGGGTTTGTGATTCATAGACGGAAAATTTTTGCTCTAAATTAAGGGATTAATCCGGTTTGTAACAATTTATACTGACGTTGAAGAGGTTTGGAGCTACTGATGCTATCGTTCGGGGCATGCCCAAACCTCTTCAAGTACAGCATATAATGACCTAACAGGTCTGCCCAAACCACTTTGCGTCATGTATAGACGCCCTTTCGGGAAATGGTAACCTAAACTATCCAGGCAACCCTCTGTTTCTTTTTTGGAAATTGAATACTAGCTGCTGAATGCCCTTTGGAGTGCATTCGGCTTTCAACCGTTACAGCAACTGTGGAGAACAACCTCGACCGCCTTCAGGAATTATACCGAAACGACAACCGTACACAACGTATCAATAAAGCCCTGGGTGGCGAAAAGCCCTGCCGGCTTCAGCTTAACGGGCTGGTGGGGGCACAGACTGCCTTCCTACTTACAGCGGTCTACCAAAACGACCCGCGTAACCATCTGCTGATCGCTAATGACAAAGAGGAGGCTGCTTATTTGCAAAACAGCCTTGATAACCTCCTGCAGGGAAAGGCTGTCCGCTTTTTCCCCGATTCCTTTAAGCGTCCTATGTATTTCGAGGAGCTCAATAACACCAACGTTCTGCAGCGCACCGAGACCATCAATAAAATTGTCAATTCGCCGGCAGGCGGAGAAATCGTTGTGACCTACCCGGAGGCCCTCTTCGAACAAGTGGTGGCTCCGGAAGTGCTCAATCAGCGCCGGATTGATATCAAAAAGGAGGAAGAACTGGATGTGGAATTCCTCATTGAAGTGCTGGTGGAGTACGGTTTTGCGCGGGAGGACTTCGTGTATGAGCCCGGGCAGTTTTCCATCCGGGGTGGCATCGTGGATATCTTCTCCTTTGGCAATGAATATCCCTACCGCATTGAGCTGTTTGATGAGGAAGTGGAGAGCATCCGGACCTTCAATCCGACCACACAGCTTTCGGTACAGAATATCGGGGCGGTGACCATCATCCCTAATATCAACACCCGCTTTTCCCAGGAGCAGAAGGTGAGTATGCTGCGGATTCTGCAGCCCAATACCGCCGTGTGGGTAAAGGACTTTCAGCTGCTGGTGGACCGGCTGACGCAGTGCTTCGACAAGGCGGAAGAGTTTGCCAAGGGCATCGCGCTGCTGGAAGAGGAGGAGCTCAAGGAGATCTTCCGCGACCGCGCCTTTATCCGGCCGTTCGAGATTGTGGAGGATGTGAAGGACTACCACATCCTGGGCATGGCTGCCTCCGCACAGCCTATTGAATTTGACGAGCAGGTGGTCTTTTCCACCCGCCCGCAGCCGAGTTTCAACAAAAACTTCAAGCTGCTCATCGAAAACCTGGATGAGAATACTAACGCCGGGCTTCAAAACTACCTCTTCGCCGAAAACCCTAAGCAGATTGAACGCTTCTACTCCATCTTCGAAGATCTGGAAGCCAAGGTGGACCTCCACCCTATCCCCAGGTCGATCAACGAAGGCTTTATCGATATGGATTTGAAGGTCGCCTGCTATACCGACCATCAGATCTTCCAGCGTTTCCACCGCTACCGCCTGCGCCGGGGCTTCACCCGCGATCAGGCGATCAACCTGCGGATGCTGCGGGAGTTGCAGCCGGGTGATTACGTCACCCACATCGACCATGGGGTGGGCAAATACTCCGGTCTGCAAAAGATCGACATCAACGGGCATGTGCAGGAGTCGGTCCGGTTGATTTACAAGAACAACGACATTCTCTATGTCAGTATTAACTCCCTGCACAAAATCTCCAAGTATGTGGGCAAGGAAGGGACAACCCCGAAAGTGGACAAGCTGGGGTCGGATGCCTGGAAGAACCTTAAGCGCCGCACCAAGAAGAAGGTCAAGGATATGGCCGGCGAGCTGATTAAGCTCTACGCCAAGCGCAAAGCCTCCGATGGAATTGCTTTCCCGAGCGATGGTTACCTGCAAAATGAGCTGGAAGCCTCCTTCATCTACGAAGATACGCCCGATCAGCTCAAGGCCACCAATGACATGAAGGAGGACATGATGAAAAGCTACCCCATGGACCGCCTCATATGCGGCGATGTGGGTTTCGGCAAGACCGAAGTGGCTATCCGCGGTGCCTTTAAGGCGGTGGTCGGCGGCAAGCAGGTGGCGGTGCTCGTTCCCACAACGATCCTCGCCCTGCAGCATTACCGGACCTTCAAAGAACGGCTGGAAGAATTTGGGGTGACGGTGGATTATGTCAACCGCTTCCGGACTACTAAAGAGAAGAATGCCATTTTCCAGCGGCTGAAAGACGGGGAGATTGATATTGTCATCGGTACCCACGCCATTCTGAATAAAAAGATTGGCTTCAAGGACCTTGGCCTGCTCATCATCGACGAGGAGCAGAAGTTTGGGGTGGCAGCTAAGGAAAAACTCCGCAATATCAAAGTCAATGTTGATACCCTCACACTGACCGCCACCCCCATACCGCGTACCCTGCAGTTTTCCCTGATGGCCGCCCGCGACCTGTCTATTATCCGTACCCCACCGCCCAACCGGCAGCCTATTCATACGGAGGTGCGGGTATTTAGCGAAGAGGTGGTCAAAGAGGCGATCTACTATGAGGTCAACCGGGGCGGGCAGGTCTTCTTTGTGCACAACCGGGTGAAGTCCCTGCCCGACATTACCGCCATGGTACGCCGCATGTGCCCGGACGTGGAAATCGCCAGCGCCCACGGGCAGATGGACCCCAAGGAGCTGGAAAAAACCTTGATCCACTTCATCGACGGGCGCTACGATGTGCTGGTTTGCACCAATATTATCGAGACCGGGCTGGACATCCCGAATGCCAACACCATGATCATCAACAACGCTCAGCAATTTGGCATGAGCGATCTCCACCAGTTGCGGGGCCGGGTGGGGCGCTCCAATCAGAAGGCCTTCTGTTATCTCTTCAGCCCGCCTATGTCCACCATCACAAGCGATGCCCGCAAGCGCCTCAAAACGCTGGAAGAGCACTCCGAACTGGGCAGCGGCTTTAACATCGCCATGCGCGACCTCGACATCCGGGGGGCGGGTAATTTGCTGGGCGGGGAGCAGAGTGGCTTCATTGCGGATATTGGGTACGAAACCTACCAGAAAATCCTTGAGGAAGCCATTCAGGAACTGAAGGAAAACGAGTTCAAGGAGCTGTTTAAGGAAGAGCTTGACAAGAACCGGCAGTACGTGCGGGAGGTTCAGATCGATACCGATGTGGAGATGCTTATCCCCGATGAGTACATCAGCAGCATACAGGAGCGCCTTAATCTTTACACGCAGCTAGACGGGCTGGAGACGGAGGAGGAACTGCAAAAATTTGAGGAAGCCATGAAAGACCGCTTCGGTGCCCTGCCCGAACCCGTGTACGAGCTCTTTGACGGGCTGCGCCTGCGGTGGGTCTGCCGCCGTCTGGGCTTCGAGCGCCTCATTCTCAAAAATAATAAGTTGCGCTGCTACTTTGTGGAAAACCCGCAATCGCTCTTTTATGAAAGTGCGCAGTTCCAGGCAACCCTGATGTTTGTGCAAAAGGAAGGGGCTAAACGCGGGCTCAGCTTCAAGAAAACCAACCGCCACTTTATGCTGATCAAGGATGGAGTGCGAAGCTTGCAGGATGCCCTGCGCGTGCTGCGCAAGGTGGATGAGAAGGTGGAGCAGGAGGCGTTGCCGGCTGCGGGATGAAGGGGAAAGTACAGCGCATAATTTAATCACCAAAGCCAGGCTCTTCCAGCGCCTGGTCAATCTTCTTGTAATCTGCTGGTTTTTGAAAGTATTCGTAAACCAGGCCGGTATCTAAAGCCTCCTGAATCTCCTCGGTAATGGCATAGCCTGACAACATAAAGTACTTTTTATTCGAAAACTGCTTTTTCGCTTCCCGGACGAACTCCAGCCCATTCATCCCGGGCATATTCATATCGGTGATGACCAATTCGATTTCCGGGTCTTTTCCAAGCACCAATAGTGCCTCTTCCCCATGCTTGGCAGTGATGACTTCGTACTTTTTTCCAAGGATTTTCCTGAGGATTAAAAGGTTGATCGTCTCGTCATCTACACATAAGATTTTCTTTTTACTCTGCATGCTTTCTTTCTTTAGGGAGGCTGATTTTTACTTTTGTTCCTGCGTCTGGTGTTGATTGCAGTGTAAGGCTTCCCTCATGTTCCTGAATGATAGAATGCGTGATCGACAACCCCAACCCTGTCCCTTCTCCCGGAGGTTTGGTCGTAAAGAATGGGTCCATTACCTTTTTGAGGTTTTCCCCTGATATTCCGCATCCGTTGTCGCTGATAATGATGTTTAGTCTGTCTTTCTGGGATTTCGTTTCAATTGTTATTTCACCCTTTTCTGAAATAGCGTCTACGGCATTAGCTAAGAGGTTAAGAATAGCTTGGTGGAGTTTTCCATTGTTGCCCGGTACTTCAGCCGGAGTATCCGTATATTCTTTTGTAATGATGATCCTGTCTTTGAATTTGTTTTGAAGCATCAAAAGACAGTCATCGATAATCAGATGGATGTCGCAAACTTCAGTGTTGTCTTCGTTGCTTCGGCTGAAAAGGTTTAAACTTTTTACGATTTTCGTGGCTCTGTCAGAGCCGGTTTTAATCCAGTCGAGGTATTCTTCGATTTCCGCTTTATCGAGCAACTCCTCTTCGTTGAGGTGATTGTGAATAGCGGTATAGCCTCCTACGATGTAATTTAAAGGGTTATTCAATTCATGCGCTACGCCGGCAGTCAGAATACCCAGAGATGCCATTTTTTCGGATTGAATAAGCTGGGCTTGAGCTTCTTTCAGTTGGTCTATTGCCCGCTCCCGCTCAACGGCAAGGTTCATTTCTCTGGTCACATCCCAGTTTGTTCCAAAAACGGCAACAGTGTTCCCCTTGTCATCCGTTTCAGCTTTACCCTTTCCACGGATATGCCGGATTTCGCCTGATTTTCGGTGGTTGATCCGAAATAGAATATCAAGATCTTTTTGCCCCGCAATAGTCTCTTGTAAGGCCCTAACGTTTCTTTCTTTATCCTCTGGGTGCAAGCTGGTTTCCCATGCTTCATAGGCACCGCTGAAATCCGCTTTGTCAATGCCATAAAGCTCGTACATAATGTCGTCCCATTCCAGTTTATTGGATTGTACGTCATAATGTCACACTCCGGATTTGGCGTGCTCAGCCGCCAGCCAGTAAAGCTCCAGCTCCCTGGACAGCTTTACGGCTTTTTGGGCGCGCTCTTCCACCAGCTTCTCCAGATTTTTATTGATCCGCTCCAGTTCCTTTTCGGCTTCCTTTTGTTTGGTGATATCCAAACCTATAGAATTCCAAACCACACTTCCATCAGTGTTTTTAACAGGCACACCTCTCACATCAACCCATTTTATTCTTCCGTCAGGAAACTGTAGCCGGTGCTCAAACTTCCAGGGCGTGAGTTCCTTTGCTGACTGCTCAATAGAAGGCTTGATTTTTTTTACATCCTCTTGGTGGACTATATCCCAAATCAACTGAATATCTCCCAGGGCTTTCTCCGGGGCTACTTCGTATAACTGATGGGCGCCTTTGCTCATGTAAAGCAGTTCATAGCTACCGTCAGTATTCAGTTTGTACTTGAAGATGACGCCAGCCAGGTTGTCCGCTATATTTTGAAACTCCTGCTGGCTTTCCCTTAGTGCGTTTTCCGCTTTCTTTTGCTCCGAAATATCAAACAGGACTCCTGTGTGAACAATATTCCCGTCTCTATCAGCTGACCCGGTGGATTGCCCTCTAATCCACACCGCCTCATCATTCTTGTCTAAAGCTCTGAATTCTTGGAACCAGTTGGCATTATCACGATTGGCTTCAAGAATAGCGCTCATGGTGCTATCGTAATCATCCGGGTGGATACGGGAAAAGAGAAACTCCGGGTCTTTCATTTTTTCGCTTCCAAACCCCAGTAACTCCTCTGCCCGTGAATTGATGTAGGGCATGGTGATCGCCCCATCATTGTGGAATACAAACTGGTAAATTATTCCCGGGACTGAATTGGCAACATCAAGGAGTTGCTGTTGGGCTTTCTTTCTGGCTTCTTCGTTTTTTCTGCTTTCGGTGATATCCTTAAAAACACCGGACAACCTTACACATTGGCCGTTGGCCATTTCAGGTTCGCCAACAGCCAGCACCCATTTCAGGTTGCCCTTTGCTGTGATTGAGCGAGCTTCAAAATTAAAAGGCCTGCCGTTTTCTACAGCGTCATTGACATACTGAGTCACCATTGCGCGGTCGTCGGGATGGTAAAAATTGATAGCGTCTTCGGTAGTAAGTTCATAGTCCTCTGGCAATTCATACAGGTCTTTGACGTTTTTAGTCTGAATGACGAGACCACCAATCATTTGCCATTCCCCCACTTTGGCGATTTCTCCGGTTCGTTCCAGCAGGTTCTTACTTTCTTCAAGCCTTTCTTTTGTTAATTTTTCATCGGTTATATCCCTTCCTATGCCAATCATGTACGCAGGCTCATCGTTATCAGAGAAGGTTACCTCACCAAAAACCTTAGCCCACCGGATCTCACCGGTATCCTTTTTGATAATCCGGTGTTCAATGTCATAAGGTTCTTTTTCGGCTAAAGCTCTGGCAAAGGCTTGATTGATCGCAGGCACGTCATCAGGATGAGCCATCTGCATCAATTCCGCCTTTCCAATACCAGACTTTTTAAATCCGTGGATATTCAGCCAATTCTCAGAAAAGGTCCATTCATCCTTTTTGATATCCCATTTCCAGGAGCCTTGACTAGACATGGTTTCTGCCTTGTTAAGGAGGTCTGCAGTCTCCTCGAGCTTCTTTTGCAATGCAATTTCTTCGGTGATATCTTTTCCGGTCGAAATGAAGTACTCGCCCATTGGAATGCTCGACATACTGAGGTACTGATGGGTGGGTGCAAAGTATTCCACCCACTTATGCGGTTTGCCGGTATTGAAAATTTGCCTGACGATAGGCATGAATTGTTCCGTTGTGCCTTTGCCAAAGATTTCATCTGCAGTTTTTCCTATTATCTTTTCTTTTTGCTTTCCCCAGGTAATGAGCGCTGCAGGATTTACATCAGCCAGTTCCCATGTTTTATGCTGCCTTCCTTTTCTCTTATTAGCTTCCACATGTGCACTTCATCGGCAAGATGATTGAACAGGTTTTGGTATAATTCCTCCAGCTGGCCTAATTTTGATTCTGCTGCGAACCGAAGGTCCTCAGACGCTCTCAGCTTGCTTTGCAGGGTTTTGAGGTTGCCATTAGTATCTTTTGTTTCCATCTGGTTTAATCATTACGATAGTATAATACTTTGTTCTGCGAAGGTCATGCGCAAAATAGCACAACATCCTGCTTTCGGAAAAAATATGCTCTATTCTTCCTGTACGCCAATACAAAGGGCAATGGCTAAAGAGCAAATCAATTTTTTTCATAATAAACAGGCCGCAATGGGCCCCTCGAAAAGTGACTGCTCTCGATCCCCTTTCCCATCAGGGTTTTCCGGGGAAGCAATCCGAGCATAATCAGAAAAGGGGGCTGTTATCTAAATCTACGGGTATGTAATCATGGACTGATTAACACTCGTTGTTAAGGTTGGCCATAATGAATGTAGGACAGGCAATATACTCCATTCTGGTGTTGAGGACAAACATTTGAGTAAGTAAAGCTATGCTATTTTAAGCACCACATTTCCTTTTTTCCTGCCTGAATCCACGTACTTATGGGCTTCCGGAACCTGCTTTACAGGATAGACTTTAGCAATAACAGGATCGCAAACTTTGCTTTCGAAAAGTTGGGACAAGAACTCCAGGTATTCTTTTCGCTCATCGGCAACATCAGCCCTTTCCACCGTAAAAAACACACCACCGGATTTTAGTTAGCTGTGGCTTACAAACCTTGTTACTGGTTTTTCCAACGGCATCCAGAATGATGCGCAATTTATATCCCTAATGTTGGCAAGTGCTTTACCTTATGATAGGTTAAGGCCGCCTTGATGCAATGTTTAAGCGCTTCGGTGGGTACCTCGTCATCTAAACGAAAGACGATTGCTCTGTTCCCCTCAAATTCAAAGGTATGCTCAAACCGCACCCTGAAAGTTTCCACCAATCTGCTGGTGCATTTAAAATACATCGCATATTGACCTGGGTTTTTGGATTTCCAGTCCACCCTTAACGTACTTCCGATTTTGGTCAGGTAACTGGGCTCGCCCCACTTCAGGGTTTCTTCGAGTTCTTCAATGCCATCGGTGGCTTTAGCGGTTTCAATAACTAAGTGCCGGAGGAATAGTATTTTATCCCGCACTGGGGCGGGATATTCATTGAAAACGAATTCAACCTTTGGATCTGTTTTAATCTTTAGTTCTTTAATCAAGGCGAATCTGGATATAATATAGGTGTACTTGCAGTAGGTCAACTCAGTAGTGCCTAAGATACTTAAACCCAGTATTTTTTAAGTCCAATGGCTCCTTTTTCGATCACATAGGTTGCAAAAGCATGGAGTTTTCACCAGTTGGCGCATCTACCCGGCAAGAACAAAAGTATTTTACGTTCAGTTAGATACACAAATAGAACGATATGGCTTGGTTAAAGCACACCTATGCAACGCAGCTGCCACCCAATTTGTATGCTGAACAAGCACCGGTGCCGGTCAGCAACCCTCAAATGGCTTTGTTTAATGAGGCTTTGGCCAGGGAGTTAGGCATAGCGGAACACTTAAAGGATGAGCAAAAGGCCCTGGCTTATCTTTCGGGCAATGAAAAGGTGCCCGGAAGCCAGCCCATCGCTCAGGCTTACGCCGGGCATCAGTTTGGGCATTTTACCCGCCTTGGTGATGGTCGTGCTATACTGCTGGGGGAGGTGGAAACCAAGCGGGGACTCTGTGACCTGCAACTCAAAGGCTCTGGTCAAACGCCTTATTCCAGGAGGGGAGACGGCAGGGCGACTTTCTACTCCATGCTGAGAGAATACCTGATCAGTGAAGCTATATACGCTCTTCATATCCCCACCACCAGAAGCCTGGCAGTGGTCAAAACAGCGGGCCCGGTCTACCGGGAGCAGCGTCACGAAGGGGGCATCCTGACCAGAGTGGCAGCAAGCCATATCCGTGTAGGCACTTTTGAGTATGCGCGGTTTCTTGGACAACCTGGAGACCTGGAGGCTCTGCTGAAATATACCATCCAACGCCATTACCCAGCCCTAAAAGACCATCCAAACCCCGCCCTGGCTTTGCTGGAGGCAGTAAGGCAAAAGCAAAAAGACCTGATCGTAAACTGGTTGCGCGTTGGTTTTATACATGGGGTCATGAATACCGACAACATGGCTATTTCCGGGGAAACCATTGATTATGGGCCCTGCGCATTTATGAATGCTTTCCATCCCAGGACGGTATTCAGCTCTATCGACACAGATGGTCGGTACGCCTTTGCCAACCAGCCCAATATTGCCTACTGGAACCTGGGTGTTTTAGCCAATGCACTACTTCCTTTGATTGATGAGGAAGAAGCAATAGCCAGTGCTAAGGCAGAAGAGGTATTGGATCGGTTCCCGGAAGACTTTACCGGGGCTTACTTTGAAATGATGGGCAATAAGCTGGGCATTGTGAATCAGGTGGAGGAAGATCGGGATTTAGTCAATTCTGGTTTGAAACTGCTGGCGAAATGGCGGGTGGACTACACCAACTTCTTTACTGAACTGAGGCGTGGGGGGGATTTGATCAATAAGCTGAGGGAGGAAGAGGCTTTCGAAAATTGGTATTCAAGATGGGAAAAAGCGCGGTTGAGAGGTACATCTTTGACTGAAAGCAATGCACTGATGGCGCAAACCAACCCAGTGGCTATTCCGCGGAACCACTTGGTGGAAGAAGTGCTACAGTCCGCTGTTGCGGGAGATATGCAGCCTTTCCATTCGTTCCTGCAGGAACTGTCTTCACCTTATGATGACGGATTGTCCCTGCAAACGGTCCCTGCTGACTTTGATGCCAGCTATCAGACCTTTTGCGGAACCTAATAAGCTCAGTACGAAATCAATTTGGCCTTCCGGATGGAGTCTTTCTGAGCCGGTGTCCAATTGTAGCTGCCTTCATACAATCCATCTGTTTCCCAGTCGCCGTACATAGGGTTGGGCAAGACGATGAATTCCGTGCCGAACTTGTCCTTGAGGTTTTCAACTATTTCGTTTCTTTCGTTGGTGGACTTATCATCAAATACCTCTGCGAAATCTGAGAGGTTGTCACCAAGCAGCATGATTACCTTGTTTTCTTTTGAAACGGCTTGCCTTCTCTCTTCTTTTCCACTAGTTTTTTCCCTTAGCAGAAAATGCTGCTCGTCAATAAAAGGGAAGCCCAGCTTCTCAAGGTTGGCTTTAGTCTCTTTGTCCTGAACAGCATACCGGTTGGAAATATAAAACACCTGAACACCCTTTGACTCAGCGTATTTCAGGAATTCCAGGGCGCCAGGCACAGCTGTTGCCTGCTCCAAAAGCCCCCATTTGATCCAGCCTTCTTTTGAGTATTCTTCATCCGTTTCTATCATTTTGGCATTGTAGGGGCTGTTATTGATGAGCGTTTCATCAATATCAGTAATAATCGCCAGTGGTTTCCCTTCCCGGTTATTGCGGAGCAGGATTTCATCAAGTTGGAATTTGGCTAAATTGAAGGCCTGATGGCACAGCGCTTTGTATTCTCCGGAATGCTGTTGCCATAAAACGGCCTGTACGGAGTGTTCCCTGACGGGGATGTTAGCTTCAGAACGGTAGGGATCAGCATTCGTTTTGAGGGCCTGGCATCCACTAAACAGGACAAACAAAAGCATTAGGTAATAATATTTCGACTGCATATTCCGTCAAATTTTATGAGAGTCAAAAATAATAATCCATTCCAACTGTAGCGCCTGGGCTTCGGTCTTTTTCCATTCCCGGAAGGTGGCTTTTCTAAGCTTCAATATGTCAGTTTTTGCTTATTGGTAGTAACCTGCCTTGCCTTCATATCCCTGCGGCTTACCATAAAAGTAAACGATGTCGATGTAGGTGCTCATTGACATTCCTCCAGGGTTTAATCCGGGTTGTCCTTCCGGAACAGGAACATTTAACTCCTGGAAGTAATCCTCCCAAATGGGGAAAATGCTATCGGTTTCCGGGTCCACATAGGTCATTGCTTGCAGCTGAAATATGGGCCGGTCATTGTTGGCATATTTGAAGGCATTGTAAATTAACTCTGAGCAGTAGTACTTATCGTTGGAAATATCAAATACCTCGTCGTAGGCAGCCCCTAGTCTTTTCCTGGCAAAATCAATGGCTTTGGGAATCAGGTGTTCGTATTTCTTTTTCATCCTCCCTACGGCCACTTTACTGTTGTTTTCCTCATCGAACGAGCGCATAAAGAAACTATCAAGGGGTGTTTCGACTACTCCGGCGGTGATGGCCTCTAAAACCACAAATTCACCTTTTCCCTTTGGGGCGACCATGCCCACATGCGAAAACTTTGAGCCCTGAATACCGAATGTGACTTTTTCTATGGATTCACAAAATGGGCCACAATCACTATCCTGAAATAAGATATCCCCGGCCTTTAGCTTAAATACCGTGTAGTCGAATGGCGTTGCTTTGCCATTGGGTTCAGCAGGTGGGGCTTTCTTTTCGGGTTCACATGAAAAACTAAGCAGCAATAGCAAACAACAGAAAAGTGCTCTGTTCATAAGTTTTATCAGTTGTCAATACTCAAATTACCTTGTTCGCTTTCAGCCGTTATGGTAGTTGGCATTTATCAATTGATTGTGGCTTCCTCGTCATTTTGAAGTTCCCTGTGGCGGCTTTTCAATGGGTCCTTTCTGCCCGTTTTGGAAGCGATGTTCCTCTTTTGTTGAAGGCGGGCAATACTGCCAGCTTTTTATTTAGTGGCATCTACTTCCTTCCCATCATCCGGTTCCACAATTTACTAAACGCCTGATCCATATCCCGGGGCTGCTCCCGTCCCTGACGGGCATGCCATTCTCCGTCTTCGTCCTGCTCCAGAATGAAGTGGAAGACAAAGTCGGAAGGCTTCTCAAACGACTGATTAAGGGAGCCAAAGCGGAGGTCGTTGTACTGCAGTGCGGTATCGCCCCGCTCGAATACGCAGTAGTAGCCATCGGAAAACCACTGCAGCACCTCAAGGTCACGGGACCCTTCGGCAGGACGGAGCAGCTCATGCTGTTTGGGAATAACAGTAAAGCCTTTAAACACGGCCTCCTCATCCAGGATAGAGTACAGGCTGTGGTAATAAGCGGTGTCTCCCTCCGCAATCCCCTGCCAGAGCAGGTTGTTTAGGATGGTCGGGGACGTCATATAGCGCTCGTAGGGAATGTCTTCCCGTTGGAGAGAAGCTTCGAAGGTCCGGTTGATGTGCCATTTGTTGGCAAAGGTGAAGGCCAGATACAAGCTGCTCACTACGAGTCCGGCTATATTGAGGCGGGTGCGCAGCGCCTGACGTTTTCTGCCCGCAATAAATGCAGTGAGCAACAAGAGCAGGAAAGGTAAGGTATAGGCGGGGTCCGCTACCGAAATATTATTGAAAGCCACCCTGTAATCCCAAAAGGGCCGAAAAAGCTGCGTACCGTAGGTGGTACAGGCATCCAGTAGCGGGTGAGTGAAAATCGCCCAGAAGAACAACCAGCTCCAGTCGCGCCAGGTAGCTGCCCAGGGGTGGTCTGTGGTTCCCCGGATGGCCTGTACGCCCCAGCTGGCCAGCGGAAAAAACAGGATTGCTGCCGTGATGGCACCGGCCACTTTCAGAATTTCGAGCGGTGGGGCAGGCATCGTCACAGACCCCAGTGCAATCATGAGAAAAATAAGGGCGGTAGACAGCCCAAGTGCCTGCCCGATCCGCTGCCTTTTATAGATATGGTGCACCAGCCCCCCCAAAATAATAGGCGCCAGGGCGGCGAAGGCAAAGGAATGCGTGATCGCCCGGTGGAAAGCCAGCGCGCTGATCTCATCTGTGACCATATTGGCGAAGACATCAAGATCAGGGACGGTACCCCCAATTGCGCCCCAGAGCATAGCCCGGTTGCCGACTTTTTTGCCGAGCACCACCTCGCCTACGGCAGCGCCCAGCGTGATTTGTGTAAGTGAATCCATATCAGCAAACAGGAGCTGCGGCGCAGCTCCTGTGTCGTATTTTTTGGTTATGCCTTACAAACACCCTGGTAGGACGTTAGTTGTTAAAACCACCTAAAGCCAAGAGTAAATACGATTTGCCCAAGGTTGGCTTGCTGTTCTACCAGTTGCTCGGGGGCATCAAAAGTGAGGTAAGGTGCGTAGAGGGCTTCATTCATTTGCCGGCGGTAGGCCATATCCAGGAAGAAGGTCTTTTTGTGCAGCCCGAGGCCTGCGCTGATGATGCTGTTGGTGGTATCGTCGCCCTGCAACGGTGATTGCTGCAAAGTGTAACCGGCGCGCACCCGGAATTGGTCATAGGCATACTCACCGCCCAGGCGGAGGTTCCAGGCGCTTGTCAGCTCTTCAGCAATTGCAGCATTGACTTCCCTTTCAGCATCGCCAAAGCCATCATAGCGAAACTGGTTTTCGCCATAGTTCAGGTATTCAATCTCAGCAGAAATAAATCCGCCCCGTGGCACTCTTACCATCAGCTCCCGGTTACCATTGGCAGGCTTAAGGCTGCCATTATTGATGATAAACCCGGCACTGCCTATAAAGCGCCAGGGCGTCTGCAGGCGGTATTCGAAGCTGCCATCCGGCGACTGTGAAGTGAAATTAAAGTCGCCTTCCTGATCCGTATAGTTGTACCCCATACTTGCCGTGTATACATCATCCAGCCGCATAAAGGTGGGCGAATGTACAGCCATACCCAGGCGCAGCATTTGGTTGGCCCGGTAAATGGCGCCCAGTTTCAGGTTGATACCGGTACCACTTGTGGACAGGTTTTCATTATACGTCAGCGCGTTGAAAAATGGAATATTGCCATCCGCTTCCATCCCCCGGTCTTCCTCCCGGTATTCCTTATCGACTTCGTAGCGGATGATGGGCACACCAATTGTACCACCGATCATGAGCCGATCTTTGTAGTTGCCGGCAAAAGACAAGACAAACTCGTTGATGGCTCCACTCGTAAAGACATCCTGCCGCTTGAAGACGTTGGCATTGGGGGTGTTATCAAAATCAGAGGAGTAGAAATCATCACCACCAATTTGATACAGTGCCCCTACATCAAAAGCCAGTCCGGACTCAAAATCAGAAAACCCTGCTTCACTGTTAGCCTGCTCCTGGAACCGGTTGACGATAGAGCCGGGCGAGGAGCCTTCAAAGTAGAAGTCCTGATGGAAATTAGCCAGCCGGTTCACGCCAATGGCGAAGTTAGTTGCCCGCCAGTCGCGGTTAGTATTGGCATTAGCGAATACCACGCCGAAGGTATTCAGATTGAAATTAGCGCGGTTCTCTTCAATGCCTGTGCTGTTGTCATCATTGAGCAGCCTGGAAGTGGTGCTGGAATTGAAGACGCCCGGAGAAATAACAAATTCTGAGCCCCGGTACCAGCCTAGTCCGGCAGGGTTGGTGCTCATGACGGAAAAATCAGAGCCCATAGCGCCCATTGCACTGCCGGCTCCGATGGAGCGGGCGGTGCCGCCTACCTGAAAATTGGAAAGGCGCAGCGCGTCCGAAAAGTTTTGTGCCCACATCGTTCCGCTAAAGCAGAAGAGAAGGGCTGCAAAAGCGATCGTATACTTCATTAGGATAGTTTTTATTGGTCAACAAGTAGAGAGGGACGTAAGTGCGGTGCATAAGAAAAGGGGTGGGACCAGTTCATCGGTATGCTCCACCCCTTCTCTCGCTCGTCAAACGAAGTCAATATTGGTCAGACTAGTTTCCCCGGCTCCGGCTTGGGCTGGAAGACCGGCTGCTGCTGCCGCTGCTTCGGCTGCTGCTACTGCTTCGGCTTGGAGAGGAGTAGCTTCTGCTGCTGCTGCTCCGGCTTGGCGAAGAGTAACTCCGGCTACTGCTTCTGCTTGGCGAAGAATAGCTTCTGCTCGGAGAGCTGCTGTTACTGCGGGGCGTGTAGGAGCGTGAGCTCCGGTTGTTGCTTGGCGAGTAACTGCGGCTGCTGCGCGAGCTGGAATTGCTGCGCGGCGTATAGCTCCGTGAGGAATTGCTGCGGTCGGAGCGTGGCGTATAAGTACGGTTGCTCCCACTGCTGCTATTGCCCCGGTCGTAACTTCGGCTACTACGTGGTGTGGAATAGGTCCGCGAGTTGCGGCTATTGCCCGAGCCACGGTCGTAGGTGCGTGGCGTACTGCCACTGCGGTCATAAGTACCACTGCTGCGCGGTGCGTTATAGTCGCGAGGCGTTGCCGTACGGGTTCGGGTGGAAGTCCGTGGTGCATTGCTACGGCTGGTTACGGCTCTCGAACGCTCCGGCGTCACGGTAGTCGTAGGTGACCGGTCATAGGTGCGCGGACGCTCGTAGGTACGGCTGACCTGCGCTGCATTAGGATTCTGATCGCTCCGGCGGTTGGGAGTTGTTTCCGCAGTGCGGGGAGATGCTCCTGCCCGGTTTACCGTTACATCTTTCGGTGTTGCGGTAGTCGGCGTACGGCCATCCTGCTGCAATCCGATGTCCCGGCGGGCCTGGCTTGGCCGGTTCACAGAACCATTGGTACGCGGACCATAGTAGGTACCCCTGCCATCGTTGTTATTATTATTGATGGTCACATTATTTACTGTATTGTAGGCGAAGCCGTTGCCCCAGGTTGGTGGGCAGTAGACACCGCCGCCCCATGCCCATGGGTTGTTCCAGCTGTTGAAGCCCCAGTCATTCCAACCCCATGGAGAATTCCAGCGGTTGAAGCCCCAGGGGGAATTCCAGGCATTAAAGCCCCACGGGCTGCTCCAGCCCCAGGTGTTGCCGAAACCAATACCAACATTGATGTTGATACCAGGGCCCCAGTTATTCCATCTGTTCCATCTGTTCCAGCGATTCCACCTGTTCCAACGCCAGGGCGAATCATAGATCAGTAACGTAGTGGCTGGATTAAAGAAAGGATCAAAATAGGCGTAGTCTACGTAGACCGGATCAAAGAATCCAAACCCTTGATAGGACCGGTGGAAGCGACGAATCCGGGAGGTGTATTCATAATCATAATACTCATCGTCGTAGTATTCGTCGTTATTCCGGTCGGAGGTGGAGGCATTACCATCATTAAAGCTGTTGCCATAATCATAGTAAGCGCCGTCCGTATCCGGATTGTAGTAAAGATCGTCGTACTGCGCGCCTATATCGCCCATACCCCAGACCAGGAACAGGGCGATCAACAAAGGCGATATCTTATAGCTTTTCATAAAAATTGTTTTTAATGTAATTACCGTTGCGCTCTTATTTCTTACAACACGTAATTTATTACTTTTGTGCCTAATTTTTAGTTAAAGCCCCTTTAAAACCGCGTTTGCACCTTGTTAAATAAAGGCTAATCGCGAATTAACAACTGTTAAAACGGGCTTTTGCGGAACAAAAGTACGGTATACAAACGGTTAAATCCTGTTAAAACAGCGGATAATAAGACAATTTTATGGCTAAAGCAATTACTCAGCGAAAAGACAACTACTCTCAGTGGTACCTCGATATTGTGAAGCGGGCAGGCCTGGCTGACCACTCTAAAGTGAAAGGCTGCATGGTGATTAAGCCCACCGGCTTCGCAATTTGGGAAAATATGAGGGACGAGCTCGACCGGATGTTCAAGGAGACCGGACATGTGAATGCCTATTTTCCGCTGTTTATCCCCAAAAGTTTCCTCAGCCGCGAGGCGCAGCACGTTGAGGGTTTTGCGAAGGAGTGTGCGGTAATTACCCACCATCGCCTGATGAATGACCCTAATGGCAACGGTGTGGTGGTCGATCCGGATGCGAAGCTGGAAGAAGAGCTCATTGTGCGCCCCACCTCCGAGACTATCATCTGGGATACCTACAAGGACTGGATCAACTCCTACCGCGACCTGCCTCTGCTGATCAATCAGTGGGCCAACGTAGTGCGCTGGGAAATGCGGACCCGCCTGTTCCTGCGCACCACAGAGTTCCTGTGGCAGGAAGGGCACACCGCTCACGCCACCCGCGAAGAAGCGATGGAAGAGGCCTTGCAAATGCAGCGGGTTTACGCCGAATTTGCGGAAGAATATATGGCCATGCCAGTTGTCAAGGGCATTAAGACCGCCAATGAACGCTTTGCCGGAGCGGATGAGACCTTCACCATTGAGGCACTTATGCAGGACGGCAAGGCGTTGCAGGCAGGTACCTCCCACTTCCTGGGGCAGAACTTTGCCAAAGCTTTTGATGTGAAGTTCCTCAATAAGGAGAATCAGCAGGAGTACGTTTGGGCGACTTCATGGGGCGTTTCCACTCGTCTGCTCGGTGGCCTGATCATGACCCACTCCGACGACGATGGGCTGGTAATACCGCCGAAACTTGCACCTACGCAGGTGGTCATTGTCCCTATTCCAAAGCCCGGTCCGGAAATCGGCGAGGCGGCAGAAAAAGTAATGAAAGCGCTGCGCGGCCGCGGCATTCGCGTCAAGTTTGACGATGACGAAAAGAACCGTCCAGGCTTTAAGTTTGCTGAGCATGAGATGAAGGGCATCCCAGTCCGCATCGGCATCGGTAAGCGCGACCTGGAAAAAGGCCAGGTGGAAATCGCCCGCCGCGATACCAAAGAGAAGACCTTCGTGCCTATTGACGAGGCAGCGGCATATATCGAGAATCTGCTGGCCGAAATTCAGAACAACCTTTTCGAACGGGCGAAACAGTTCCGCGACGACAATATCACGAAGGTGGACAACTTCGATGATTTTAAGGAAGCGGTTTCCGGCAATGGCAACGCTGAAATCGAATCCTGGGGCGGCGGCTTTGTCTCTGCTCACTGGGACGGCACTACCGAAACAGAGCTAAAGATCAAGGAGCTGACCAAAGCTACGATCCGCTGCATCCCACTCGATAATGAAAAAGAAGAAGGGCAGTGTGTCCTCACCGGTAAGCCTTCCGGGCAGCGGGTACTGTTTGCCAAGGCATACTAAAAAAACGTTTTATCCATCAAACAGGGCGCTTTTCCAATGAGTGGGGAGGTGCCCTGTTTTCATTTATTTGCCATCCATTTTTTTCTTCTTATTTTTCGAGAAGTCCTTAATACTCAGCGCAGCATTGGCTAATACATTCAAAATTGCTCAATGGTGCCTTTCAAGCCATACTCATGCCCGGTTCACTCCATAATTTCCTTTCCCTTCGTCCGACTGCACTAGTCCTCCTTTTGGGCATTGCCCTGAGCGCTTGCAGCCCCGGCCCACAACCCGTAGTCACCGTCAGCAAAGGCAGCCGCATCGCCATCATTGGCGGTAATATTTGTGCCCGTATGCTGCACTACGGGCACCTTGAGGCGGCTTTCCACCTGCGGCACCCTGATAGCCTTTTGTTTATACGGAACCTCTGCGACGGCGGTGATATGCCGGGGTTCCGTCCTCATCCGGCACGCAATACGCCCTGGGCTTTTCCGGGGGCTGAAGCTTACTACGAAGAGTTGGCCAACCCATCCCACAGCGAGGGGCACTTCCCCTACCCTGATGAATGGCTCGATACCCTCAATGCTGACATCATCCTGGCATTCTGGGGGCATAACGCGGCACAGTTTGGTCCGGGCCGGTTGCCCACTTTCAAAGCGGAGCTCCGGGCCTTTATCCGGCATACGCTTGGGCAGGTTTATAATAATAGCCACCCGCCCCAACTAGTCATGGTGACGCCCACCGCTATTCAGGACCTTTCCGCTACTGCTGATTTGCCGAAAGGCCACCGCCAAAATGCCATGCTGTCGCTGTATGCTAATGCTATTCAGGAGGTCGCAGTGGCAGAAGGCGTACCGGTCGTCGACCTTTTTGAGCCTTCCAAAGCATGGTATGCCGAAGGGCAGCCCCTGACCATCGACGGGCTGCAACTAAATGATGCAGGCAATCAGCGCGTAGCCAGCTACCTGACCGATCAGCTCTTTGGCAAAAGCCCGGAAATCAGCGTCGAGCCCGACATCCTCCGGAAAGCCGTGCAGGACAAAAACTGGTTTTGGGCTAACGACTACAAAATTCCCAACAGCGTGCATGTGTACGGCCGCCGCTACGAACCCTACGGCCCGGACAATTACCCGGCAGAAATCCGGAAAATCCGCGCCATGACGGCAGTGAGAGATACGGCTATCTGGAAGCTGTTACAGGGCGAGCCCTATGAACTGAAAACCGCAGATGCCCGTACGCCCTCCCTTCCTCCGGTAGAGACCAATTTTAAACCAGCCGATGGGCTAATGCCTTACCAATATGGCGCTGATGCAGAGGCTACGCTGACGGCAGCCCCTGGCTACGAAGTAGAGCTGTTTGCCTCTGAAAAGGAATTCGAAGACCTCGCTAATCCCGTACAACTGTCTTTCGATAACAAAGGCCGGCTTTGGGTGGCCGTGATGCCTTCCTACCCGCATTACAAGCCCGGCGACAAGCGCCCCAACGACAAAATCATCATCCTGGAAGATACGGACGGGGATGGGAAAGCCGACCGGCAGACCATCTTTGCGGATGGGCTGCACCTGCCCATAGGGTTTGAAATCGCCCCGGAAGGGGTGTACGTTTCTCAAGGCAGCAGCCTGGTACTGCTGACGGACACGGATGGGGATGACCGGGCAGATCGGAGGGAAATTTTGCTTAGCGGTTTTGACGACCACGATACGCATCACGCCATTAGCGCATTTTGTGCGGACCCCTCCGGCGCCATTTTCATGGGGGAGGGCACGTTTTTGCACACCAACGTAGAAACAGTGTACGGCACTGTCCGTGGCACTAACGGCGGCTTTTACCGGTACAATCCCGCCCGGCATCGCCTGGAGCGCACCGCGCAATTGGCCATTCCCAACCCATGGGGTATCGCTTTTGATACCTGGGGACAGCCCTTCTTTGCCGAAACCTCCGGGCCGGACGTGCGGTGGATGTCACCAGGCACTATTGCACCGGTATATGGAAAAGCCAGCCCCAAGGCCGCTAATATCATTGAGGCGGCTCACCGGGTGCGCCCCACCTCGGGCCTGGAATTTGTATCGAGCCGCCATTTTCCAGATGAGGTACAGGGCGATTTGCTCATCAACAATACTATTGGTTTTTTGGGCACCAAGCAGCACCAAATGCTGGAAGCCGGGACCGGGTACAGCAGCCGCCACCGGCAAGACCTGTTGCAGTCTTCTGATCCTCACTTTCGGCCTGTCGATATGGAATTTGCGCCCGATGGCTCCCTATATCTTGCGGACTGGCACAACCGCCTTATCGGCCACATGCAGCATAATGCCCGCGACCCCCTGCGCGACCATGCCCACGGACGTATCTACCGGGTGACTTGCCCGGGCCGCCCCTTCGTCAGCCCCGCCGAAATCGCCGGAGCAGCTGTACCCACCTTATTGGAGAACCTTAAGCTGCCGGAGTACCGCACTCGTTATCGGACCCGCCGAGAACTAAGAGGCAGAAACCCTGCAAATGTCCTGCCCGCCCTGCGCAGGTGGGCAGCAAATTTGGACACATTGGATGCCGGGTACGAACGACATCTACTCGAAGCGCTTTGGGTCAGTTGGGGGCTCAATCAGGTAGAAGAACCTCTGCTGCGGCAGTTGCTCAAGGCCAAAGATGACCGGGTGCGGGCAGCAGCGGTGCGCGTTTTGCGTTATACCGGGCATCAGGTAGCCGATCAGGCAGACTTGCTGTTAGCATGTGCCGGTGACCCAAATGGGCGGGTGCGCCTGGAGGCTGTCGTAGCCGCTTCATGGCTGGAGCCTGCCGTTGCCCGGTCTGTGCTGGAACGTGCCGAACAGGAAGCCGTGGATGAGTGGATGGAACCGGTATATGCCATCTTGCGCGAACGCCTCTACACCGATAGGCCCGTTGCATCAGCGGGCCTTGAAGCTACCCTTAGCCCCGGGCAACAGGTGTACGAACGCGAAGGCTCCTGCATTACCTGCCATCAGCCGGATGGTAAAGGGCTTACCGCTTCCGGATTCCCGCCCCTGGCCGGATCAGAATGGGTAACAGGCAGCAAGGAGCGCCTGATCAAGCTAACGCTGAAAGGGCTGCACGGCCCCATTGAGGTCAATGGGCAAACCTATCCCGGGCAGGTGCCTATGACCGCTTTTGAGGGCTTATTGAGCGACAAGGAAATCGCAGATGTGTTATCTTACGTACGCAATGCCTTTGGCAACAGCGCTACGCCCATAGCTCAGGCAGAGGTTAAAAGGGTACGTGCTGTGGTTGCTGAAAAGAAAGGCTTTTACCGCCCGGCAGAGCTGCTGGGCCAACACCCAAAATAGAAACAAACCATGAAGCATACGCTGCTGTTATTGTCCACTTTGCTGCTCTGGAATTGCGCCGGAGAAAAAGCCCCGGGAACACCCGAAGCCCCTCCTCCCCTCTACACGACCTACCGGTCTGCTGCCAGCGCTACAGAACGGCCTAGGGTCATACTGGTGAGTGGGGACGAGGAATACCGTTCGGAGGAAGCCCTGCCCCAACTGGCCCAAATACTTTCACAGCGGCACGGCTTTGACTGTACGGTGCTCTTTGCCCAGCATCCGGAGCAGCCCGGCATCATCAATCCCAACTACGTTTACCATATTCCGGGGCTGGAGCAGCTGGAAGCGGCAGATTTGCTGGTGCTTTTCACCCGGTTCAGGGAGCTGCCCGATGAGCAGATGGGGTATTTCAAAGCTTACCTGGAGGCAGGGAAACCGGTTATTGGGCTTCGTACTGCCACCCATGCGTTCCGGTTCAGGGATACGCTCAGCCCATGGAGTCATTGGGGCAATTATTATCAGGGAGAGAAGGAGGCCTGGCACGGAGGGTTCGGGCAACTGGTGCTGGGCACCAACTGGCACAGCCACCACGGGCACCACAAGCACCAAAGTACACGGGGCATCATTCCACGGGAGGCGGCGAAGCATCCCGTGCTCAATGGTATTCAGTCGGGTGAAATATGGGGCCCTACGGATGTGTATGGTTTGTCCGGGCCATTGGACAGTACAGCCACACCCCTGCTTTACGGGCAGGTGACAGATAATACCAGGAGTTACGATGAGTCTGATGTGATGTACGGCATGCGGGAAGACCAATGGGCGATTGCCTCTACCAATCCGGCGAGCGGGCGTTTCTACAATCCCAATCAGCCGATGATGCCCGTAGCCTGGCTGAAGCCCTACCAGTTACCGGGCGGGCAAGCTGGGGAAGCCTTCGCCTGCACGATGGGCGCCTCTACGGATATGCTCGACGAGGAGTTTCGCCGCCTGTTGGTGAATGCTGTTTTTTACCTGACCGGGCAGCCGGTGCCGGAAGCCTCGAATGTGGATACCATAGGCGATTACCAGCCCACAGCTTTCCAATTTCACGATGATGCGTACTGGCAGGAGCGGCAGCTTAGAGTGCCCGCTTCAATGCCATAGCGTAGCCCAGGTGGAGGGCTTCGTGCAATGCGTTGAAAGCAACCGCTTCTTCAATATTAGTGAGTTCTACCCCATAGCTGGTAGGATAGGATTCGAATGTTTGGAACAGGCCCGCCTCCAAGTCGGCTTCAAGCTGGTCCAAGGTGCTTTCGGCAAGCCTTTTGAGCCCTTCCAGTTCGGCCGTGGTATGCACTTTTTCCGGTTTTGTTCCTTTGCGGAACGCTGCCAGTATTTCCTCTCCTACTTTGGGCTCCAGCCCGGATAAGCTATAGGTGAGCAGCTGTTGTGTGGCAATGATGTGCCCGAAATTCCAGATCAGGTTATTATTGAAGCCTTCCGGGATGTGGTTAACAGCTTCAAGGCTCATGCCGGAAAGCAGCCGGATGAAGTTGGCCCGGGTTTGGCGGGTGGTGGACAAATTCATAATTGGTGGTTCGTTTTTATTAATGAGCTTCCCGCCAGTTCTTCCCTTCACCCATTTCTACCAGGATAGGCACATTAAGGTTAGGGATGGCGTTGACCATATGCTCTTCAATGATCGGCTTGATGGTGTCGAGCTCTGACTTGTGGGCATCAAAGACCAGTTCGTCATGCACCTGCAGGATCATCTTTGACTTGAATTGCTCTTTTTCAAAAATATCGTTGATGCGCACCATGGCGATCTTGATCATATCCGCGGCCGTACCCTGTACCGGGGTGTTGATGGCGTTGCGTTCGGCGTGGCTGCGGAGTACTCCATTTCGGGAGTCGATATCGCGCAGGTAGCGGCGGCGGCCCATCAGGGTTTTGACGTAGCCGTCCTTCCTGGCTTTTTCCACAATACCGTCCATGTAGCCTTTCAGGTCCGGGTAGCGGCTGAAGTACTGATCGATCAGTTCTTTGGCTTCGCTGCGCTTAATGCCCAATTGCTGGGACAGGTTCGTAGCGCCCGCCCCGTAGATGAGTGCGAAATTGACGGTCTTAGCCCGGTAGCGCTGTTCTCTTGTGACCTCCTCGTAGGGGACGTCGAATACTCGGGCGGCGGTGGCAGAGTGGACGTCTTTCCCCGACTTAAAGGCTTCGAGCATGGCTTCCTCCCCGCTCATCTCTGCGATTAGGCGCAGCTCGATCTGAGAATAGTCGGCGGCAAGAAGGACGTGGTCTTCGTCGCGCGGGATAAACGCCTCCCGCACCCGGGCCCCCTGCGGTGTCCGAATTGGGATATTCTGCAGGTTAGGGTTGTTGGAGCTCAGCCGGCCAGTAGCGGTTAGCGCCTGATTGAAGGAGCTGTGGATGCGCCCGGTAAGCGGATTGATGAGTTTAGGCAGAGCGTCCACGTAGGTAGATTTCAGCTTGGTCAGGCCTCTGTAGTCCAGTATTTTCTGAACGATGGGGTACTCTCCGGCCAGTTCTGCCAGCTTCTCTTCACTGGTGGAGTACTGTCCGGACTTGGTTTTTTTGAAACGGTAAGGCAGCTCCATCTTCTCAAAGAGGACTTCCCCAACCTGACGGGGGGAGGCCACGTTGAATGCGGTGCCAGCATCCTCATGGATTTCCTTTTCCAGCTGATCGATTTCCTTAGCCAATTCTTTGGAATAAGACTTGAGGTAGTCGGCATTGAGCCGTATGCCCTCGTGCTCGATATTGACCAGGGCGCGCACCAGGGGCGCTTCAATTTCTTCGTATAGTTTTTGAAAGCCTTCTTCCTCCAGTTTAGGCGCCAGGTAATCTCTGAGCTGAAGGGTGATGTCGGCATCTTCGGCTGCGTAGTCTTTCACCTCTTCCGGCGGCAGGTCGCGCATGGTCTTTTGCTTCTTGCCCTTTTTGCCGATGAGGCTTTCGATCTCAATCGGCTGGTACTTGAGGTAGGTCTCCGAGAGGTAGTCCATATTGTGGCGCAGCTCGGGCTCCAGCAGGTAGTGGGCGATCATGGTGTCGAAGTAAGGCCCTTTGACTTCCACGCCGTACCTACGGAGCATGAGGGCGTCGTACTTGAGGTTTTGGGCGACCTTTTCGATGTTTTCGTCCTCCATCACTGCTTTGAACTGTTGCACCAGGCGGGTCGCTTCTTCATAGCCTGACGGCACGGGCACATAATAGGCTTCGTGGGCCTTCACAGAAAAGGACATACCCACCAATTCTGCCTGTGTGGCATCGATGCCGGTCGTTTCTGTATCGAAACAGATGCTACTGGCTTCCATCAGGAGCTGAAGGAGCTCAGCCCGTTTTTCTTCGCTATCTACCAGGTGGTAAGCATGCTTGGTATTGCCGATATTTTTGTCGGCTACAGAATGAGCTGGTGGTGCTTTGACCTCCGATTTGATTTCGCTCTGCTGATTGAAGAGGTCGCCCTGTGCATTTTCCTGCGGTACTTGGTCCTCTCCCAGTATCTGCCTGGCCAGGCTTCGGAATTCCAGTTCTTTGAACAGCTCGGCGAGGCGGTCATTGTCCTGCCCCTCGATTTTGTAGGCCTCCGCATCAAACTGAATGGGTACCTGGGTTTCGATAATGGCCAGCTTTTTGGACAGCAAGGCCTGCTCCCGGTGTTCTTCCAGGCGTTCCTTTTGTTTGCCTTTGAGCTGGTCTGTGCTGTCCAGCAGGGTTTCCATGGAACCAAATTGTGACAGGAGCTTGGAGGCGGTCTTTGGGCCAATGCCCGGTACGCCCGGAATATTGTCCACAGCATCGCCCTGCAGCCCCAGCATATCGATGACCTGCTCGACCCGCTCCACATCCCACTTCTTGAGGATCTCCGGCACGCCCATGATATCCACGCCATTGCCCTGACGAGAGGGTTTGTACAGGAAGACATTATCGGATACGAGCTGCCCAAAATCCTTGTCCGGCGTCACCATATAGACTTGGAAGCCTTCCTTTTCGGCCTGCTTGGCCAGGGTGCCAATCACATCATCTGCTTCGTACCCATCTACGGTGACGATAGGGATGTTGAAGGCTTTTACAATGGCTTCGATGTATGGAATGGCGACGACGATATCCTCCGGCTGTTCCTCCCGGTTGGCCTTGTAGGGCTCATACATCTCATGCCGGAAAGTGGGGGTGGATAAATCAAAGGCAACAGCGATGTGGGTCGGCTTCTGATCGCGCATGAGGTCCCAAAGCGTCCGGGTGAAGCCCATGACGGCCGAGGTATTGACCCCCTTGGAATTGATCAGTGGGCGGTTGATGAATGCAAAGTGCGCCCGGTAGACCAGAGCGTGACCATCCAGTAAGAAGAGTTTTTTTTCGTCTGCCATTCGTTTTCGTCTGCGTTTTTAGCTTTTCAGTTTTCCCTACACTTCTTCCAGTGCCTTGAGTTGTTCCTCCCGCTTGGTGCGTTTGGCTTCTTTGCTGGAAAGATAGGAATAAATGGCCGGAATCACGTAGAGTGTCAGCACCGTCGAAAAGACCAGCCCGCCGATGACAGCGATACCCATAGAGACCCGGCTTTCAGACCCGGCACCCAGCGCCAGGGCAATCGGCAATACGCCCAATATGGTGGACAGGCTCGTCATGAGAATGGGCCGGAAACGTGCCTCGGCAGCCTCCTTGATGGCTTCCAGGCGGCTCAGCCCGGCTTCTTTCCGCTGATTGGCAAACTCCACAATAAGGATACCGTTTTTGGCCACCAGCCCGATGAGCATGATAATGCCAATCTGGCTGAAGATGTTCAGCGTTTGCTCATAAAGCATCAGGGACAAAACGGCGCCTGCCAGCGCGAGGGGCACGGTAAACATGATGATAAGCGGATCGATAAAGCTTTCGAACTGTGCTGCGAGTACCAGGTAAATGAGTACCAGTGCCAGCGTAAAAGCAAATACAAGGCTGGAGGAGCTTTCCGCAAAATCGCGGGAGGTACCGGTCAGGGTAGTGTAAAAGCCATCGTCCAGTGTTTCCGCTGCGATGCGGTTCATGGCTTCGATACCGTTGCCCAGGGTATTGTCGCCCGCCAGGCCAGCGGATACAGTAGCAGAAGCAAAGCGGTTGAAGCGGAACAGCGTCGGTGGAGTGGTTTGCTCTTCCAGGGTGACGAGGTTATCCAGCTGTACCATATTGCCAGCATCATTGCGCACGTAAAGGGAGCGCACATCAATGGGTTCGTCCCGCCCCTCGCGCTGTATCTGCCCGATGACCTGATACTGTTTGCCATTCATAATGAAGTACCCGAAGCGCTGCCCGCTGAGCCCCAGTTGGAGCGTCTGAGCAATATCCAGTACAGAAACACCCAGGTCCCGGGCTTTCTGCCGGTTGATTTCGATGTTGAGCTCCGGTTTGTTGAACTTCAGGTCGACATCCACAAAGCTGAAGGTCGGGTCCTGCTTGACTTTCTCCACAAAGCGGGGCAGGGTCTCTTTGAGCTTTTCAAAATTGGGGGCCTGCAGTACGTACTGTACCGGTAGCCCACCCCGGCCGTTGCCGATGCTCTGCTCTTCGCTGAGATAGGTAAGAGCGCCGGTGAGTTCGCTGACTTCAGGCTGCAACGCATTGAGAATTTCGGTCTGACTGCGTTCCCGTTTCTGAGGATCTTCCAGGACGGCAAAGGCAAAAGCGGAATTCACGGAAGTGGAAGCGCCAAAGCCGGGAGAGGTTACGGAAATCACCCCTTCGCTCTCGGGTATGGCCTTGACCATTGTTTCCACCAGGTCATTGGTGTAGGCATCCATGTATTCAAAGGTGGAGCCTTCCGGAGCACGGGCAAAAGCCCGGATACGGCTCCGGTCCTCCAGGGGTGCCAGTTCCTGAGGCAGCCCGCCCCCGATGGTGTAGATGGCCCAGCCTGAGATTGCCATGATGACCAGTGCCAGCCAGCGGACCTGCATGAAACCATTCAGGGTGTTGCGGTAGCCTTTGGTAAGGGCAACGAAAAAGGGCTCGGTAACCCGGTAAAACCAAGGCTGCCGTTCGCGCTTTTTCAGGATACTGCTCGACAGCATGGGCGTAAGGGTGAGGGCTACAAAGGAGGAGATGACCACGGCTCCGGCGATGACGATGCCGAACTCCCGGAACAGGCGCCCGGTAAGGCCCTGCAAGAAGATGACGGGCATAAAAACGGCAACCAGCGCTACGGTAGTGGCAATAACAGCAAAGAAAATTTCTTCACTGCCTTTCATAGCCGCTTCAAGGGGCGTCATGCCATTTTCCACTTTCGTGTAAATATTTTCGAGGACGACCACAGCGTCATCCACCACCAGCCCGATGGCGAGCACGATGCCCAGTAGTGTGAGCACGTTGATGGAGAAATTGGCGGCATACATCACAAAGAAGGCACCGATAAGGGCAATGGGAATGACAATGACCGGGATAATGGTAGTCCGCCAGTCACGCAGGAACAAAAAGATAATCATGACCACCAGCCCGAATGCGACATAGATGGTCTGCTCCACTTCATCGATGGAGTCGCGGATAAACTGCGTTTTATCGAAGCCGATACCCAGTTGGATATCAGCGGGCAGGTCTTTTTTGATTTGCTCCAGGCGTTCGTAGAAGGCATCGGCAATCTCGATATTGTTGGCCCCAGGTTGCGGTACGATGGCGTTGCCCACCATAGGCACGCCATCCCGCTTGAGTACGGTACGGAGGTTTTCCGGCCCCAGCTCAGCGTAGCCGATATCGCGGAAGCGGACAATGCGGCCGTTTTCTTCTTTCAGGATGAGGTTGTTGAATTCATCAGGGGTGGTGAGCCTGCCCTGTGTTCGTACGGTGAGCTCTGTGTTGGCTCCTTCTACCCGGCCGGAGGGGAGTTCTATATTTTCACGTTGCAAGGCTTGTTGTACATCCAGTGGGGTAAGCCCGTAGGCCGCCAGCCGTTCTGCCTCAATCCACAGGCGCATGGCATATTTCTTCTGGCCCCAGATGCGTATTTCACTCACACCATTAATAGTCTGAAGGCGCTCCTTGAAGACATTCTCCGCGATATCGGTGAGCTCAAGCAGCGAGCGTTGGTCGCTTTGTATATTGAGGAAAATGATGGGATCAGAATCGGCATCAGCTTTAGAGACTACGGGCGGATCGGTATCGGGGGGCAGCTCGCCCACAACCTGAGAGACCTTGTCGCGCACATCGTTGGCAGCGGTTTCCAAGTCTACCTCGAGATCAAATTCTACAGTTAATGTGCTTCGCCCGTCCCGGCTAACGGAAGTAATGGAGCGAATGCCGGCAATACCATTCACGGCTTCTTCCACCGGCTCAGTGATTTGAGACTCAATGATATCTGCGTTGGCCCCTACGTAGTTGGTGGTAACGGTAATGATAGGCGGGTCAACACTTGGGTACTCGCGCACGCCCAGGTAGGTCAGCCCGATAAGGCCGAAGAGTACAATTACAATAGACAGTACGGATGCCAGTACAGGGCGCTTTATACTTAGAGATGACAGGCTCATAGGTGTGGTTAATTTAACTTGGAAATACGTACAGGGGCGCCTGGCTTAATTTGCAGCAGCCCTGTGGTGATGATGGTATCGCCCACGCTAAGCCCTTCCAGGATTTGAATGTTGCGCTCCTGCCGGATGCCGGTGGTTACGACGACTGGCTGCGCTTTGCCATTCTCATAGCGGAATACCTTCTTGTCGTTGAGCTCAGGGACGATAGCCTGAGTGGGGACCAGAATGGTGCCGGCAAACTCCTCCAGCTCCACTTGCACATCGGCAAAAGCGCCGGGCAGGATGTTGCCGCCGGGGTTGGGTGCCTGTGCCTTAAATCGAAGGGTGCGGGTCTCCGGGTCAATATTAGGCTCTTTGGCGATGACGGTAGCCTGAAAGCTATTTTCTTTGCCATCAAGGCGGAAATTCACCTGGCCTCCGGTTTCAATCGCCCGGCTGTACTTTTCCGGTACGTCAAACTCCAGCTTGATGGGGTTGATGCTCACCAGGCTAACGATGGGCGTGCCCGGAGAAAGGTAGCTGCCTTCAGAAACCATGCGCAGACCAAGACGCCCTGCGAAAGGCGCACGGACCACCCGTTTTCTCAACTGTGCATCTACCAGTGCAATATCGGCTTCTGTTTTTTCCACTTCGGCGGCGGCCACTTCGTACTCCTGCAAGCTTACACCTTCTTTGTCGTAGAGGGCTTTGAGGCGCTCGGCGATTTTCTCGTTAAGCTGTCGTTGGACGACGAGGCGTTTGCGCTCGGCCTGCAGCTCATCGTCATCCAGTTGTACCAGCACCTGCCCGGCTTTGGCATAGTCTCCTTCCCGGAAGTTGATACTGGTAATTTTGCCAGCGACTTCTGAGGTGATGGCGACCTCTTCGTTGGGCACGGTAGAACCGTTGACGGAAATGGCGTCGCGCAGCGAGGTTGCCTGCGTGACCATCGCTTCAACTGGAGTTTGAGGGGGGGCTTCCGGTTGGGCCGCAGTTTCAGCAGCAACTGTTTTTTGAGGTTGATCTTTACCCAGGATGTCGTCCTGGAAAAAGAAAAATAAGGCGGCTAACAGGGCGATGGCCAGCAGGGCCGCGATGCGGGTGGCTTTTCTTGACATAGCAACAGGGCATTCTTAGGGTTGTGCTTTTTTTAGCACAATGTGTTAAGTTGTTTTAGGTTAACCCATTCCCCGTAGTATTAGTTGTGGAGGTGCGGGAGATTACGCAGGTTGTATATAGGCAGGCGGCACCTGTTCCGTAAGCCACACCCCATTTTCTGAACAAAAAAACGAATACCCGTCTGCAAACATACGGGCCGCATCAATTTTTAGCAGGGCTAATTTGCCATGCCGGACGCCCACTTTTGAGGCGGTCTCTACATCCGGTGACAAATGCACATGATGCCGCTGTTGCTTTAGCAGCCCTTTTTCATAGATGCTGCCAAGGAAACGGGTGGCGGTCCCGTGAAAAAGTACTGCGGGCGGTTCCTGAGGTACATACTCCAGCTGTACGGCAATGGAATGCCCCTGATTGGCCCGGATGCGTGTTCCATCCGTGGAAAAGGCAAAGCGCTGTTTATCATTTTGAGTAACTACAGCTTCCAGCGTCATCCGGTCGAGCGGGTGCCCGTTTTTACGGAAGGCGGCGAGCAGAGCGTCCACCCCACACCAGCCCTGAGGGTCCAGCTCAAGGTGGTAAAGTTCCGGTTTATGGCGTAGGAGCAGGCTTAGTTTTTTGCTGATTTGCTTGTAGTCCTGAGGTGTCATGGCCGGGTTTCCTGGTTTTTTACGAAAGTTAAGGTTTGGTCGGTGAGGTTGAAGGCGGTGAGTGTATCCCGGTTATGCTTATTGAATACGCAGCCGGTATCGATATTGATCACTTGCTTTTCGGGCAGGCTTTGGAGCTGCAGCTCGGTAGCCTCTGTAATTTGCGGCGTATGCCCGTGCACGAGGATGCGCCCATCGAGCCAGTCGTAGTTGATGTCCCGATAAAAGCCACGGATCCAAAGCATGGCATTCAGATCCTGCAAAGGCTCCGGAGCTTTGAAGTTCAGGCCGGCGTGGACCAAAAGGTAAGGGCCCACCTCAAGGTAAAGGTGCAGCCGGTGCATGAAATCAAGATACAGCTTGGGGATATGCATGGGGTTGGCATTTTCGGGCAGGCTAAAGCTTTGGAGGGTGGTGTTACCGCCATTTTTTTGCCATAAATCGGCCATGCCAAAAGCAGCAGGGTTCAGGCATTCCAGCAACATTTCCTCGTGGTTGCCCATCAGGCACTGCACCCGGTAGCCATCTTTTTGCAGAGCCAGGATTTTATCGATTACGCCTTTGCTGTCCGGCCCGCGGTCGATATAATCCCCGAGGAGGAATAGCTCATCGGAGGGGCTAAGCTGGATTTCGTTCAGCAGGGCATCGAAGGTTTTGGCACAGCCGTGGATGTCGCTTATGGCAAATTGGGGCATTATTTTCTTACTTTTGGAAAGGAACCGCCCACGAGGGTGAAATCGTTCCCGAAATGATTAGACTTTTTTGGAATTTGCTGTTGGAGCGAATTTCAAAAGTAGTCTTAGAAAAGCAGTTTTATGACCGATATACAATTGCTACACACGCCACTTCAGCCGCAGCAGTGCATTGATTTTGTAGGCAGCCACAGCGCTGGCGCTATTGATGTATTTATTGGTACGGTGCGCGATAACACGCAAGGCAAGCGCGTGCTCCGCCTCGACTTTGAGGCCTACAAGCCTATGGCTATTAAGGAAATGCAGAAAATTGCCGATCAGGCCAAAGCGCGGTGGCCGGTGGAGAAAATTGCCTTTCATCACCGGGTGGGCACATTGGAGCTGGGCGAGATTGCCGTGATCATTGCTGTTTCCACCCCTCACCGCAAAGCCTCCTTCGAAGCCTGCGAATTCGCCATTGATACCCTAAAGCAAACGGTGCCCATCTGGAAGAAGGAAATCTTTGAAGACGGGGAAGTGTGGGTGGCAGCGCACCCCTGAATTATTTTACAATTTCAAATTCCGTACGCCGGTTCAGGGCGCGGCCTTCGGGCGTCTCATTGGTGGCAATGGGCCGGCTTTCCCCGTAGCCTTTGTAGCCTAGGCGGATGGGGTTGATACCATGGGAAGCCAGGTAGTCGCGTACGGCTTTGGCCCGGGCTTCGGACAGGGCGAGGTTGTCCGCTTCCTCCCCCACATTATCGGTATGGCCATTGATGATAATGCCCCGTTCCGGGTTGTCCTCCAGGAAAGACTTGAGCTGGTTGAGCTCTGGGATAGACTCCTGCTTGAGCTCTGCGGAGCCGGAAGCAAAGAATACATTGCGGAGCACCACAGGCGCGCTGGGTTTTTCCACTGAGATATCCGTTTTCGGGACCGGGCGCAGTTCGATAATGAGTTGGTAAGGCTCCGTCAGGTCTGTCAGCTCGCTAAGGGCGAAGTTTTCCGAATGGAAGAGGTAGCCTTCCCTGCTCACATTGAGGGCATAGTCCTGCCCCATGGGCAAGACCACGAGGAACTGCCCGCGCTCATCGGTTAGCCCCTGTTGGTGTGTTTTTTGAGTATTGAGGCGGACAAACTCCAGCTTTGCCCGGAGCGGGCGCTTGGTTGATGCGTCCCGAACAATAGCTTCCACGTAAGTGGCAGGCTGTGGGCGGGCATCCGGGTAAAGGTCGAAGGTGTATAGATCGGCATTGCCCATTTCCTGAGTGCGGGCTGTGGGGCCGAGCTGGTCCGTATCGAAGTAGGCGGTTTTGCCGTCCAGGCTTACAATCAGTGCCCCTTCGTTATTGGCGGTGTTGATGGGATAGCCCAGGTTGTAGGGGCGGCCCCAGGCGCCATCGGGTTTGAGGCGGGCCAGGAAGAGGTCATACTGCCCCATGCCCGGGTGGCCTTTGGACATAAAGTATAGGGTTTGCCCATCGGGGTGGAAGAAAGGCGCCTGTTCGTTGAGGGGCGTGTTGATCATATCGCCCAGGTTTTGCGGGTCGCGCCAGGAGCCATCGGGATCGCGGCGGGTGGCCCAGAGGTCGAGCCGGCCGAAGCCTCCTTCCCGGTCACTTACAAACAGAAGCAGGTTGCCATCGGCAGAAAGGGCGGGCTGAGATTCGAACCCTCCGGTATTGACGGGAGCGGGCAGGCGTTCGGGGTCCTTCCAGGTGCCGTTTTCCTGACGGGCATAGTAAAGGTCAAAATTGCCACTGCGGTCGTTGCGGGCAAAGGCCATGGCGCGCCCATCGGCGGAGAGGCTGGGGCTGCTGTCGTTGAAAGGCGTATTGAGGGCTTCGAGGGGTTGGCCCGGGCCCCAGGTGGAGTCCTGCCGCTGACTGATGAAGATGTCTTCGTTGCGGGGTGTGGTGCGGGTGGTGTACACCAGGAATTCGCCATTGGCATTTATGGAGGGTAGGTACTCAGGCCGATCGGTATTGATGGTAGCGGGCAGGGGATGTGGGTTGAAGGGTACGGGGTTTTGAATTGCTTCGGCGGCGAACTCCGCGCTTCGGAGCAACTGCCGGGCTTCGGTCATGCGCTTTTGGGGTGCCTTGCCGGTAGCGAAGTAGGCTTTCAGATGGACTTGGGCTTCTGCATATTTTTGTTGTTCAAACTCGGCTTGGGCTAACAGGTAGTAGGCCAGTGGTGCATAGGTGCTGTCGAGGCGCAGGGCCGTTTCAAAGCCCGATTCTGCTTTCGCGAAAGCGCGCTGCCTGAGGTGGAGATCGGCCTGCATGAGGTGGCCATCGATGAAGGAGGGCTCCTTTTGCAAAAGCTTGTCAAGCACCTCGATTGCAGCGGTATTTTGACCGGCATTGATGTGGCTTTGAACAGTTTCGTATTGTTTTTCCGCTTTTTTATTCAGGTCCTTTACGGTCAGGTAGTCTTGTCCGTAGAGGGAGACGGTCAACAGTATCGGCAAGGCAGCGACAAGCAGGCGCATAGAAATATTATTTTGGCTCTACTTACTAACGTTGTAAAAGAAGGTATGGTGCGGTTCCCAGCAAATATTAGGGCAACAGCCCTGCTTTTTCAATCACCCGGTGCAGTTCCTGATACGTTTGGTCCGTCAGCGGTACAAGTGGGATACGGGTCTCCTTACTGCAAATGCCGATCATTTCCAATGCCCCTTTGATGCCGGAAGGGTTACCATCCACGTAGAGATAAGGATGGATGTCATGAAGGAGGTCGTTCCACTTCCGGGCGGCTTGCAGTTCACCTGCTCTCGCGTGGCGCACCATGCTGGAAAATGGCTGGGGAAAAGCATTGGCAATCACTGAAATCACCCCGGTCGCCCCGCAGGCGATCATGGGGAGGGTCAGGGGGTCTTCGCCCGACCACACCTGGAAGTGCGCCGGTTTATCCTTGAGAATAGAAATGGCTTGCGCCAAATCGCCGGAAGCCTCTTTCACCGCCAGAAAACGGTCGCTGCTGTGGGCAAGGCGGAGGGTGGTCTCCGCCTCAATATTGGAGCAAGTCCGCCCCGGTACATTATAGATGATAACCGGCACCGGTGAAGCTTCCGCCACAGCCATATAGTGCTGATAGATTCCCTCCTGCGAAGGCTTGCTGTAAGCCGGGCTGCTCGACATGATAGCGGCGATGCCTTCAAAGTCGTATGTTTTGAGGGCATTGACCAGTTTTTCGGTGTAATTGCTGCCAAAGAGGCCTGCGACTACAGGTACACGCCCATTGACTTCACGGACGGTAAAGGACAAGACCTCCCGGCATTCTTCTGAGCTTTGTGTGATGGCCTCTCCGGTCGTGCCCAGAGAAACGATGAAATCCACACCACCCTGAATGGTATGCTCAATCAGGCGGGCCAAGGCGGGAAAATCAATAGCTTTATTGCGAAAAGGCGTAACAAGGGCAACGCCCGTGCCACTAAGTTGCAGTTGCTGCTTCATAGGGCGTATTGGTTTTGCCGAGCAAGTTTTCCATTTGAGTGATAAATGCGGGCAGGCCAGCTTTTTCCGGCACCTCGATCATGAGGTCGTAAGCGTAGGTATGGTCTGTGGAAGGGCCTATACGGAGCTTGGCTTTAGAGAGCGCGGAGATATATTCGCTCCATAGGGTGCTCTGCAGCCCGAGAAAGAAAAGCAGGTCGAAGGATTGGCCCATGAATTCTCGGATTTCCTCGCTTTTGGGACAGTAGCGCCAGTCCTGGTCTTTGGGTGAGAAAGTGCGGAACGGGAATTCCTCTCCTTCCTGCTGCTGACTGAGGTAACCCAGCAGGCGGACCTGTTTGCCCTTTTTACGGAGCTCATCAGCGTATTTCAGGATGCGCTTACGGTGGTCAGGCTCATTGGCATCAAACAGGATACCAATAGATTTAGCTCCTTTCCAGGTCACGGCACTGCGGTCTTTGGACGGTTTGCGGTTATTCAGTTCATTATGTAAAGCCTTGAAGTGAAACTTCAGGCGCAGGTTTTTCAGCATACCCATAGTGGTTTATTTGTGGTGGGTAGTAGTTGGCTGCTATCTGGCATTTTCTGTAGCCACCCGTTCATAAACACCAATCTGACTGTACTTGTTGATGCGGGCGTCGATCCGGTCCTCCGGTGTCATGTCCTGCACCTCCGCAATCGCTTTTTTGATTTGGCGCTTAAGGAGCTTTGCCATTTCCTCCGGTGCAGAGTGTGCGCCACCGAGCGGCTCTTTGATGATGCCGTCGATGATCCCGAATTCGTACATGTGGTCGGCGGTAAGCTTCAGGGCTTCCGCAGCTTGTTCTTTATAGTCCCAGCTGCGCCACAGTATGGAAGAGCAGGACTCCGGAGAAATCACAGAGTACCAGGTATTTTCCAGCATATAGACCCGGTCGCCCAGCCCGATACCGATAGCGCCGCCCGAGGCTCCTTCACCAATGACCGCGCAAACCACGGGTACTTTCAGCTGTGCCATTTCAAAGAGGTTGCGGGCGATAGCTTCCGCCTGTCCACGCTCTTCTGCTTCCAGTCCAGGGAAGGCACCCGGGGTATCAATCAGGCAAACCACGGGGTAACCAAAGCGTTCGGCCAGTTTCATGAGGCGGAGGGCTTTGCGGTAGCCCTCCGGGTTGGCCATGCCGAAGTTGCGGTACTGCCGCATTTTGGTATTCACCCCCTTTTGATGGCCAAGGATAACCACCGTTTGCCCGTCGAGCGAGCCCAGTCCGCCCACGATGGCTTTATCATCGGCGTAGTAGCGGTCGCCGTGGAGCTCGACAAACTTTCGGCACATCTGCTCAATATAGTATAAGGTGTAAGGCCGCTCCGGGTGGCGGGAGAGTTGTACCTTCTGCCATCCGGTGAGGTTGCTGTAGATTTCCTTGCGTTTATTTTTGATCTTGTTTTCCAGCTCGCGCGTCATTTCGGAAACATCGAGGTCACCTTCTTTTCCGACCTGCTTGATTTTTTCGAGCTGTTCGTAGAGGCTTTCTAAGGGCTTTTCAAATTCGAGGAAAACCATAATCCTTGTTTTTTTGAGCGGTCATATTAGCGGTGCTGTTGCTAGAATCAGCTGCGCCACAATGGCCACCTTTTAGCGTATTGATCAACTTTAGGTGGTATTCATCCGGGGTTTAGAGACCACAAAAGTAGCAATAAGGGAAGAGAGTCGGAGGGTGAAATATTTTTTTTCACTTTTTTTTAGTGAAAGGTTGCATCGAATAAAAAACGCGTTTATATTTGCACTCGCAATGACGCAATAGCGGCGTTGGTTAGTAAAAAACAAGAGCTGAAAGTAGCTTTTGGAGTAAGAAATAAAGGTCCGGTAGTTCAGTTGGTTAGAATACATGCCTGTCACGCATGGGGTCGCGGGTTCGAGTCCCGTCCGGACCGCCTTCGCCCGCCAAAATTCGAAAGAATGTTGGCGGGCTTTTTGTATTTATGGCCTTTGTGGAAAGGATTTGTTTTGTTCTCAATCCCGCCGGGCTACGGCGGCCGGAGACCGCTGAGTAACTTTTACGAAAAGCCGCATTCACGCCGAATGCGGCTTTTTTATTGGGTTTCAGCCCGTTTTGCCTGCCTACTCTGATTGTGTTTTATTGTGCCTTATTGAGGGTTGTTGAGGTTTTTTTGCTACAATTTTTTAGTGAAATACATGCTTATACTTTGTAGCATTTGGTCTTTTCACGCCGTTCTTGTGTGGGCAGGCTAATGACTCAGATACCTACTTGAGGGGTTGTGGTTTGGGTAAAGCTAAATACCACTCGTTATGCCCGGACTTGCCTATTCAGCCCATCCGCTATTTTCCATAGGGTTTTACCGGGTTGTAGTTGGCTTTGTTTGACCTTGCCTCAGTTCAGCTATTAATTGATGTTTGTAGTGCTTTCTTTACAAATTTTTGGGGGAACATACCACAGGGGCTCCTGGCGGCTTAAATTAAAAAACAGTAACTTACGATGGCGGTTTCTCACAGTTTGTCCCGCTCTGCGGGAGGCTGCCGTTGCCCACATTTAAAAATGCTGACAGGAACCTAAAAAAGATAAAGATTGTTTTTTTGATAAGTTATGAATTGAAGGCATAAAAAACAGATAATGGCCCTAATAATCACCGATGATACACTTTCCAAAGCTCAATTATCAGCAGATGAACTCCTCGTTGATCTAGCTTGCTATTTATACGACAAAAAACGGATGAGTATGGGACAAGCCAGGCACTTGACCGGATTGGATCAGATTAGCTTCCAGAAAGAATTGGCCAAACGAGATATCTATATCCATTACACAACAGAAGATCTGGAAAAAGATTTACAGAATCTGGGCATCGAATTATGATCATTGTTAGTGATACTTCTTCTATTTTAATGCTCCGGGGCTTTTGCGTTTAAAGCTGCTTAGCTTTGGCAGGCCAGTCCTCAAGTATTTCTGAAACCTCGCCCCAATTTGCTGAATAGTCAAAAAAGCCATTGGCGTCAGCCTGATACGTTTTCGCCTGTGTGATGGCCTGACTGACCGCGTCTACAGAAAAAATATAGTCGAGAAAGCAGCTTCTCAGAAAATCAAATTGATAACAGATATGCTCTTTTACCTCAGCGATATGATGGCTGCCGGGTTCTTCGGCGTTCTCCCAATCGACATTGGTGCCTTTTTCGATAATACGCAAATAGCTCAGGGCTGAGCACAAATCTCCCGTGCGGCAAGCTACTTCCATTTTTAGCTGGTAGGGTCCTATGATTTCCCGGTCGATGAGGTCCGTAAGCTCTGAACTGTATTCATCCGCTACAGGGTCCATCTCAAATAGAATATCCCAGGGGTAGTGCAGCGTCTTTTCCTGCATTTTAGCTATTTCGGCAGACAGAGCCTCGACTTCCACTATACTGCTTTGTGGTAGTGGGTTGATAAAAGCCCAAAAACTTGCACATAGGGAAGCGTCTCGTTCAAACAATTGCCGGAGGAACGATTCTTGTTGGTCTTTTTCTGCCCGAGCGAAGATTGTATCGTAAAAATGAGCAGTTGGGGAATGCGATGCCATGGTAAAGGTTTGAAGGGGCTGAAGTGTAAATACAGTTAGGCTTGCCTGTAAGCGCTTTTCCAACCCGCCTACTCTCCAGGCAGGCCAACATAGTAAATGAAATCTGTTCTCGGAGGGCTGCCCAACCCTGCCTGCCGTCCCATCGTGATCAGCTGCCCCCGGTGGTAGGTGCTGTGGTTCATGCAGTGATGGATCATGTCGGCAATGGCCGTATAGCCCTCTCCGCGCGACTTCGGGCGTTTGGCTTGCAGGTCTTCAAGAGACATGGTTTGTACGTGGTTGTTAAAGTTCTCGGAGGCCTGTAACCAGCCCTTGAGCAGGTCCTCTTTGCTGCCATTAAAATGCTTGGCAGGGTTGTTCTCCGCGGATTCATCTTTTACAATTTGCAACCAGAGGTACTCGGCACTCCAAATGTGCAGTACAGTTTCTTGCAGGCTGGAAAAACTGGATTCGATTTCCCGGTGCAGGTCTTCTTCTGAAGCTGTGCGCAACCAGTCCGCAAGTTGCTGATTGGCCCAGTGGTTATAGGCGGTATAACGCCGCATCATGGTCGTGAGGTCATCCCCGGTGGGTTCGGCAGGCTGCATATGCGTACGCGTATTGTTTTTCATGTCTTCTCCTGTAATCCTTCCATTTGGCATCACAGCCATCGTCAGTAAGGCCTGAACACCAAGCATAATGTGTAGCAACATGATTCATCTTTTAATGGCTCTAAGCTAAAAAATAAAACCTGATGAAGGGTGGATAAAATGGGAAGCAGCCCCTGTTTTGCCACTCTCCTATTCGGCATTGATACATTCAGTGATCTTGGAATTGTCGCATGAGTTTGTAAGACAGTCTGCCTGATCCGTTCTTTTTATACGTTGGTAAAGTTCAAAATCAGCCTTATCTTAAACCTTATTTTTGGGTAAGTGCAGCAGCTATGCCCAAAAAAGCACCGAACCGAATTATGAAGGGGTGAAAGGAAGCCCTACTAATTCAAACACCGGACAAGCATGAAAAGCAACAATCGCCTTGTATACCTCCTCCAGGAAATTGGTATCGTAGTCATTGGGGTGCTGATTGCCGTTTCCATCAACAATTACAAAGAAAAGCGGGGCAATGAGGCCTACCTCGAAAAGACCCTGCTGGCCATCGAAAATGAGATCAATTCAAATAAAACGACTCTGGATTCGGTGCTGAACCGCCACATTGAAATCTACGATTTTTTTGAGCGCGACAGCATGGATAAAAAGCAGTCCCTTGGGGAAATCCTTTACAGCCTCGGGGGCTTTCAGGTCGCTACGGTCAAGAACATCAGTTTGCGGTTTTTCGTAGCGAATAAAGCAGAACTGCTCGACTTCGAGCTTATTGCGTATTTGCTGGAAATCGAGCAGACCACAGACATCCTATCGGCAAAAATAGACAGGTTGGCTGATTTTGCCTATGAGCACGTCAATGACAGTGGTGCAGAAACGAGAACTCGTTTTACTTACCTGCTCATGGACATTATCGACAGCGAGAGCAACCTCCTGAAAGCCTACGCTGATTTCATGGAGGAGAATGAAGCTTATTTGGAACGGAAAGGGAAATGACTTGCAGCTTTCGCCAATCCTCATTACACCCCATAGCTTTACCGCGGTTTACAACTGTTAGCTTGCTACATTTCAAACGCTTTTGGGAATAGTATTTTCGCCTCCCCTTTTAGTAACAGCTTGCCCTTAGAGTTGAAGGCCTGGCAGGAGAACACCCCCTGTTTTTTCTTATCCTCAAAGCTGGTCAGCGTTGCTTTGGCGGTAATCTCATCGCCTATGTAGGCGGGGCGGAGAAATTCAGCGCTTTGTGACATATAGATGCCACCCTGTCCCGGATATATCGTGCCAAATATCTTAGAGAACATGCTAAGCAGCAGCACCCCGTGCACTACCCGGGCTTTAAACACCGTATCTTTTGCGTAGGCTTCATCGAGATGGATGGGGTTGTCGTCCCGGGAGAGCCCGGCAAATTGGGCAACGTCTTCGGCGTGGAAGGTGTTGGTGAATTCGTGGGTGGAGTTGAGCGTTACTTTTGGCATGTGAACGATTGATTTGGCGGAAATATAATGGTTTTTCTGCTTCTCAGGGCGGGGTCTTTGCAAGCTCTTGCCACAATATAGCCTGCTTCCAGGTGCACCGTACCGGTATGGAAACTACCAGACTGCCTCCTTTTAGCATTTGATTTTTTCGCCCCTGCATTGAAAAACCTGCCCCGAAAAGGAATTAATACCCATGTAAGTAGTTTTAAGCCAAGTTCTTAGCGTACTTTTGCCCCCAAATTTGAAAACCGAAGTTTTTGGACCGCAATACAGAACGCTATCAACGCTGGCTTTACGGGCTCATCCTTTTACTGGTACTGCCCGCCCTGCTCATCAACCTGGGCGTGCTTACCCTCATCGACGATGAGGCGCTGCGGGCGTGGGTGGCTTTGGAAATGCGGCTGTCCGACAACTACATCGTCCCGCAGTTGCACGGAGAGTTTTACTACAAAAAACCACCGGTCTACAACTGGATGCTGCTGAGTGTTTTCCAGCTGACCGGCAGTATGGACGAGTGGTCTATCCGCATCCCCACCGTGGCCTTTCTCCTGCTGTATTGCGGTACGATCTACTACTTTGTGCGTAAGCATTTTAGCCACGAGATGGCTTTCCTGAGCGCACTGGCGTTCCTGACCTGTGGCCGTATTCTCTTCTACGATTCTTTTCTTGGGCTGATCGACATCAGCTATTCCTGGGTGACTTTTCTATCGTTTATGGTCTTCTACCACCTGGCGGCGCGGGAACGGTGGCTGGCTGCTTTTGCCGGTTCTTACTTTCTGGCCGCGGTGGGCTTCCTGATGAAAGGGCTCCCATCTGTGGTGTTTCAGGGGTTTACCCTCATCGCCTGGTTGGTGTACCAAAAGCAGTTCCGCCGCCTGTTTCAGTGGCAGCATATCCTGGGCGGGCTGGTCTTTGTGGCTGTGGTGGGCAGCTACTATGCCGCGTACTTGCAGTATAACAGCCTGGAAGAACTAGCTTCGGTTTTGTTCAACGAGTCGGCCAAGCGTACCGCCGGGCGTTATCCGCTCTGGTTCACGCTTTTCCACCTGTTCACCTATCCCTTTGAGCTGCTTATTTACCACTTTATGCCGTGGGGCCTGCTGGCACTTTACCTGTTTCGCAGGCGGTCGTGGTCACAGGTCTGGCAGCACCCGTTTATCGCCTTTGTTTTCCTGACCTTCCTGGTCAACGTCACTGTATACTGGACGGCGCCCAAGGTGCACCCCCGGTATGTTTTCATGATTATCCCCTTGCTGTTCATTACCCTGCTGTACCTGCATGAACAGCAGAAGCAAGACCGGCCCTGGCCCTACCGGGTGACGATGAAGCTGCTGCTGTTTTGCTGCCTCATTCTACCTCCTGCGGCATTGGCGCCCCTCTTTCTGGAACGACTGCAGGCCACGCCCTGGCTGTGGGCCAAAAGCCTGAGCCTGTTTGTGGCCTTCAGCGCGCTGGCATACGGAGCATGGAAGTTCCGCGAGGCCCGGCTACTGACTACAGCGGCTGTCTTGCTGGTGGTGCGCATCGCCTTCAACTGGTTTGCCCTGCCCGACCGGCATGCCAATGATTTTGGGGATGTGGTGCGGAAAGATGCCTTGCGCGTGGCGCAGGAATATCAATCGGCCGACTTACGCGTTTATAAAGATACCGAATGGCAGCCGATGACCTCCTTCTACATGACTCGTGAAGCAGGGCGCATCATTCCCATCGACTGGGAAACGCCCGACACCTCGGCTTATTACATCATTGATCCCAAAGCCTATCCCTTCGTGCCCTATGAAAAACAGGACGAGCTCCTGATGCGGCACGGTGGGAAAGTCTATGATATTGTGAAATTCTAGTTTTATGTCTATAAAAATATCAGCCGTCGTCACGGTTTATAACGAAGAACTGAACATCAAACCGCTGGTGGAGCGCATTACCGCTGCACTCGATGGGATGGACTACGAGATTGTCTATGTAGACGATGGCTCTACGGACAATACCCTGCGGGAGCTGTACAGCATTGACCACCCCCGACTAAAGGTGGTCGAGTTCCGGAAAAACTACGGGCAAAGTGCCGCACTAATGGCCGGCATTGAAGCCGCCGAGGGGGAGTACATCGCGACCATGGATGGAGACCTGCAAAACGACCCTTCCGACATTCCGGCCATGCTTAAAATGGCAGAAGAAGGAGATTATGATATGGTGGCAGGGGAGCGGGCCAAGCGCAAAGACGGCTGGATACTCCGCAAAATCCCGAGCATGATCGCCAACTTTATCATCCGCAACTCTTCCGGGGTACACTTGAAAGACTATGGCTGTGCGCTCCGGGTTTTCCGGTCTGAGATTGCCAAAGATATGGGCATTTACGGAGAGCTTCACCGTTTCATACCGGTACTGGCCCACCTGGAAGGTGCGCGTATCATTCAGATTCCCGTCAAGCACCACGCCCGGGAGTTTGGGGAGTCCAAGTATGGACTGGGGCGGACCTTCAAGGTGGTGAGTGATCTGCTGCTGATGCTCTTCCTCAAGCAGTACATGCAGCGCCCCATGCACCTCTTTGGCAATACGGGGGTCCTCCTGTTGCTCGTTGGCCTGCTAATAAATGGCTATCTTGGGGTGCTGAAAATCCTGGGGCAGGACATTTGGGGCAAGCCCCTGCTTATACTCGGCCTGATGCTGGTCCTTGGCGGCATTCAGCTCATTACCATCGGTATTGTGGTGGAAATACAGATGCGGACTTACTACGAGTCCCAGCAAAAACGACCTTACAAAATCCGCCGCATCACCAAAGGCGGCACTGAACAAAAAACAACGGCCAATGCCACAACCTGAATTCGACATCGGTGAGCTCGTGCTCTACAAGAACAATCAGCTTATCGCCTTCAACAAACCCGCCGGGCTGCCGGTCGCAACCGACAAAACCGGAGACAAAGCCATGGACCAGCTGGGTGAAATCTACTGCAAATCCAAACTGGGGCTGGTACACCGGCTGGACCGTCCGGCAAGCGGGGTCGTGCTCTTCGCCCGCTCTGAAAATGCCCTGGCCCACCTCAATGAGCAGTTCCGCGAACGGCAGGTGGAAAAAGTTTACCTCGCTGCCGTTGCCAACCGCCCGGAAGCGATGGAAGGCAAGCTTATCCATTACCTCAGGCGCGACGGTCGAAAAAATAAAACTATTGCCTATTCAGATCCTCAGAAAGATGCCAAACGGGCAGAACTTTCCTACCGCTATCTGGACAGCAGCGATCACTACCACCTGCTGGAAATCCGCCTGCACACCGGGCGCCACCACCAAATCCGGGCACAGCTGGCAGATATTGGCTGCCCCATCAAAGGTGATGTCAAGTACGGCTTCCGGCGGAGCAATCCCGACCGGTCTATCCACCTGCATGCCTGGAAGCTGACTTTCCACCACCCGGTATCCAATCAGGAAGAGACCATCACCGCACCACTGCCCCCGCAGGACCCGGTATGGAATGCCTTTAACTTCAACGATTAATATGGAAGCTTTACTCGAGCACTTTCCAAAGCTGACGGAGCAGCAGATCGCTCAGTTTGAACAACTCGGCCCGCTTTACCGGGAGTGGAACGACAAGATCAACGTCATTTCCCGTAAGGACATCGACCAACTGTACCCCCACCACATCCTGCACGCCCTGGCGATACCACAGGTGGTGAAGTTCCGGACGGGCGCCAAAATCCTGGACCTGGGGACGGGTGGCGGGCTGCCGGGTATCCCCCTCGCTATTCTCTACCCCAATGTGCAGTTCACCCTCATCGATGGTACGCGCAAGAAAATCAAAGTCGTGCAGGAAATCATCGACGCCATCGGGCTGGAAAATGCCGAAGCCAAACACGTCCGGGCAGAGGAACTTAAAGACCGCTTTGACTTCGTAGTCTGCCGGGCCGTTGCCAGCCTCGATAAGCTAGTGCCCTGGACACAGCGCCTGCTCAAACGGGAAGAACGCCACGCCCTGCCCAACGGCTTGCTGACCCTCAAGGGGGGCGACCTCAAAAGTGAGATCAAAGCCCTCGGCAAAGGCCACTATGTGGAGCTGTTCCCGATTACGGATTACTTTAAGATGGATTACTACATTGAGAAGTATGTGGTGTACGTTCAGGGGTAGGGGTTGATAAATCAGTAAGTAAACGCTATTTTAAAATCAAAAAATGGATAAAATAGCCCGATACAGCCACTATATCACCACTCTGCTCAACCGTTACGCACAGGAACCAGTCGCTAATCAGGAAGGGGTTGGCTATCAGGTTGTTTGTGACCTGAAAAGCCATCATTATCTCCTACTTAGGCTTGGGTGGACTGAAGATGCTTACATTCATCATTGTACGATTCACCTGGATATAATTGATGAGAAAATCTGGCTCCAGCAGAATAACTCAGACTTGCTTATAGCTGATGAACTAGTCGGAATGGGAGTAGACAGGAATGATATTATTATGGGTACAGACCCAGCCTACATTCGCAATCCATCCGATTTTGCTGCGGCATAGCCCCCAAGATTTCTTACCTTTGCCCATCTACTATTAAACCACTTAACAACGCCATCCTATGTCATTCGAAGTAGAAGGAAAGCTACATAAGAAATACGAAACGGAGCAAAAGACCGATTCATTCCAGGCCCGGGAGTTCGTCATCGAGACCGAGGGCAACTATCCGCAGTTTGTGAAATTCCAGCTGGTACAGGACCGCTGTGCCCTGCTCGACCCCTTTGAAGAGGGGCAGATGATCAAAGTCCACTTCGACTTGCGTGGTCGGGAGTGGAATGGCAAATACTTTACCAATCTGAATGCCTGGCGCCTGGAGCAGGGCGGTGTGAATGCGGCTCCAACGGCACCTCCAAAGTCTGCAGATTCCGGATTCCCGGACTCGGAATTCCCTTCTGCCAACGATGAGCCGGCCAGTCAGGCGGATGATGACCTGCCATTCTAAAAAAAGCCCCCGGAACTTCCAAGTGAGAAGCCGGGGGCTTTTTTATGCCATCAACTCCGCGGTTTACCTCAATAGCACCACTTCACCGCGGCGCTCCACCGCCACTTCTTCCTGAAGGCAATTGATCACCTTCGCCTGAATCGACCAGGCAAAGACGCCTCCGTTGCGCAAGGTGCCATTCATGACGCCGTCCCAGCCACTGTTCGGGTCGGTGCTTTCAAAAACCTGTACACCCCAGCGGTCGAAGATGCGAAGCCGGTAGTCCAGCACCCCTGCGACTTCATCACTGGTGAAGGCCCGGAACACATCATTGTTGTTGTCACCATTGGGGGAAAATGCGTTCGGTACATACATCCAGTTTTGGCCTTCCATGAGGGGCGGTGCCAGCATAATGCTTTCACTGAAGGTTTCGCAACCGTTGTCAATCTCCAAATCGTAAGTCCCTGCGGTACCGATGACCCGGTCGAGCTCTGCTGAACCGTCTGACCAGGTGAACGCCAGGTCAGGGGTTTCCCCGGAAGTAATATCAACGGTGACGATGGATTCCGGATTTTCACAGCTTAGGGTATCCCAGCGTACCATTACTGCCAGAGGTTCAAAGGCTTCTACAAGGCCATTGAAGGTCGTTTCGCACCCACTTCCATCAGCGATCGTCACGGTGTAGTTACCTGCGGCCAGCCCTTCAAAGTCAGGTGAAGCCTGCGGGCTGCCCTGACCGATAGCATAGGTGTAGGGCGGATTGGGCGCGCTGACCAGATTTACTGAGAGCGTGCCGGTTTCCTCGTTGGGACAGGCCGCCTCGGTTGAGATACCCGCCATCACGTCGGGCGATAGTTCTACGCTCAGGTTCACGATAGAGTCACAACCCGCCTCACTGATGAGCATGACCGTTCCGGATTCCCCGGGCAGCAGTTCTTCGCCATGGAAGAAATAGGTTTCGCCATCGCAGATTCGCACGGATTGTTCTGTAGTAACCGGTTCGAGTAAGGCAACTTGTATCTGTAGCACCGAGTCGCAACCGGCACTGCTGCTGAGGATGATTTCATTCAGGCCTTCATTCAGTGCCATCCCGTCGTGCTCGAGTATTTCACCTTCGCAGAAAGAGAGGTCAAAGGCATTCGTGAACACCTCAAGTTCCTCCACCAGCACATTGACCGTAGAATCGCAGCCATCGGTATTGGTGAAGTGGAAAACGTCCTGACTACCAGCGGCTATTTCCACTCCGTTATAAGTAATACTGCTGCCCTCACAGGCTGAAAAGGTGAGCGTGGTGTCGCTCTCCGTCGGGCAGTTGATGCGGATGAGCCAGTCTGTCACGACGACCTGATCACAGCCCACAAGCGTGGTGTCTGTATTGATCCAAACCGCTTCCAGGAAGCCCTCAAGATTAGCAGTATCCACGGCGAGGGTGTAGTCTTCATTGGAGGGCTGATCGATAAAGCCATAGCCGCCATCCTGTGTGGAGGTGCTCTGATCCAGTATGCTGCCATTCTGTAGCAGCAGGATATCAATACCGCTCATGAGGGTATCCGGCGCATCGATGATTCCGTTGTCATTCACATCAAAGTAAACCTCCCCGGCAAAGCTGCCGAACCCATCGAACAGTTCGAGGCTGAGCGGGTCAGACTGCAGCACACAGCCATTGGTGCCCACCATTTCCAGGTAGTAATCGCCGGCATCCTCCACGATCAGTTCGGGCATCGTACCCTCCGGCGGTGCCACCGGGCTGCCATTGAAGTACCACTGATAGCTCGCTACATTGGGAATGTCGGGCAGGCAAATCGTGTCCGGGCGGCAGCGGGTGTAGCAGCCGTTTGGTACACGGGCAATATCCGGCCCGGGGAGCAATTCAAAAGCTTCGCTTACCTGTGTGCAGCCTTCTGCATTGGTGGCCGTCACGGTGTATTCGCCCCCTTCGGAGACTTCAATAGCCGGACCTGTTTCCCCCGTGCTCCAGACATAAGTCAGCCCGGGCAGCGGAGCGTCCACGGATAGGGTCGCCATCGTGCCCTCACAAATGGGCGCAGGCTGATCCGCCAGTATGACCGGCACATCGGGCAGTGGGTGCACAATGACTTCGAGTATAGCAACTGCCGAGCAGCCTGTGGCCCCATCCACCGCAGTGACTTCAAAGGTATAATTGCCCGCATCGAGCAGGTTGTCCTTGTCTTCGGAAAATTCGATAGCCGGGCCGTTCTGACCGGTACTCCAGGTGTAGGCATAACCAGGGTACAGTTCGCTATTAGGCACTTCGAGGAAAACACCCTCCCCCTGACAGGTACTGTAGCTTTCGTAGTAATAGGCCGTAGCCTGCCCGTACTCGTCGTAGTCGGTAGCCCGGATATCCACAAGTGGGGCGGGCGTAATGCCTACGTTTGCTGCGGGCGGCTCGTAGGTGCAGCCATTGGCGTCGGTGACGGTAAGTTCATAAATGCCTTCTTCGGTGAGCGTGAGCGATTCGGTGTCCGCTCCGGTACTCCACTGCCAGCTGATGCCACCACCGGGCGATTCGGCATTGATCTCCACACCTTCACAGACAGGCGGTATGGGGTCCAGCGTAATGTCACCACTCAGGTTGTTTGGGCTAATGGTGACATTTTGGGAAAAGGATTGTATACAACCCTCAATGTTGGTCGCCGACAGGGTCACTTCATAAGTGCCCGGCAATTCATAACGGTGGTAAGCCTCGCGGCGCTGAGAGGTGTTAGCGGCACCACTGCCCGGGTCGCCAAAGTCCCATTCGTAAAGGGCGAAGCCTCCGGCGGGCACTTCAAAAGCGGTGGGGCTGCTGGCACAATTGGTCTCGGGCGAATCGAAGGCTACCGGCGGAGGGGCTACTACTGATACCGTTTTCGTGGTACTGCTTGTACACCCGCTGATTGTCGTAATCGTCAACGTGACCAGATAATCGCCAGTCGCACTGAAGACGTGAGTAGGATTGACCTGCGTAGAGGTATTATCCGCCCCACTGCCCGGATCACCGAAGTCCCACGACCAGCCGACAATGCCTGAGGAGGGCAGGAAGGTGGACAAATCTTCAAATGCCGTAGGGCTGTTGGCACAGGCCGGTGCCACATGAAAATCAGCCAGCGCTTCCACCGAGTCTACTGCGGAAAAACGGCAGGTCAGGGTTGTCCCGGGATCGTCAGGGTTGGGAAAGCTGCCGGAAAGCACTACCCGGTAATAGCCCACTTCCTGATGCTCAATGGTGGGGTTCTCATCGTTGCTGGCATCGGTCTGAACGCCGTCCCGGAAGAAGAAACGCCAGTAAGCGGTACCTGGCAGCATATCTCCAGACTGATTGGTGTATAGCTTCGTTTCGCACTCGTCACCATCGGTGATTTCGAAGCCCATATCCACACCTGAGCAGGAAGGGCCGGGCGGGTTACCACAGATGACATCGTTGCAGTTCTCCTCTACCTCAAAGGGCGCACTGAGGAAGGTACAGCCATTTTGATCTGTAATACCGACCGTGTAGATGCCGAATTCAGTCGCGGTATACTCCGGCGCATCTGTGCCCACGGGCGCCCCATCCTGAAACCACTGATAGGAAAACCCTGCTGAGGAAGCCTGAGCAACGAGGCGGGTGGAAGGGAGCAGATTGCAGAAAATCCAGGGATCGGGGGTGGAAATACTCACCTCGGAGCTGGGATAGGGCTCGATTTGGAAGGTCTCTGTACCTTCACAGCCAAACTCATTGGTCACCACCAAAGCGTAGCTGCCGGGTGCCAACTCAGGCGTCATGCCGGTAGCCACCGCCACATCATTGGTATTGTACCAAGTGTAGGAGTTGAAGCCCGGAGCCGCGGAGACGGGGGCTGCTTCATTGGGGCAGAAAAAGGCAGGCGCGGCAACGGTAGGCTGTGGCAGGGCGTGTACTTCAACGTCAAAAACAGCAGTTTCGGCGCAGACCGCAGCTTGTACCTGTACGTTGCCCACTTCGTGCCAGAGGATATCCACCGTGCTTTCATCCGATTCAGAAACAATGGTTCCGGCCGTAGCAGGAATGATGGTCCATTCATAGTCGAGGTGCTCCGCGTCGGTCGCTGTGAAGGTACTGATGCCGTCAAAGCAGGCATTAGGGTCACCGCTGACCTCCAAATTGTTGAAAGCTTCGGCAGCTAAGCTGACCAGAGAAGAAGCACAAGGCGGGCCCACCATATTGACCTGTACCACGCTCAGCTCGTAGGGCGGTGCAGCGCCCCAAGTTACGTTGATCGTTTCGCCCATGCGGGTGGTGAGTATGCCCCCGTTGTTGACGGTCCATTCCAGCGCGACATTATCGCCAACCGGGGTGGCACTGTAGGTTGTTGTGGCTCCCGGGCAAATCACGGTATTGCCAGCGATGGCATCCACCGGATCGGGTGGGGGCAGCACCTGCACCCGGCGGGTCGCTTCGGGCGTACAGGATGAATTGGGACTGCCTGGCTCTGCGGTGAGCAGATAAAATCCAGGCGCTACGTTCATAGGAATTTCCACAGAAGCGGTACTGCCCAAGGACTGCCAAATCACTGCATTCGCTGCATCCGTCAACCGCCAAATGGCAGGGATAGGATTACCGGTATTGGCCTGAATGGCATCGTAGGTGGCAGGAGTATTGGGGCATACCTCGATTGGGCCGCTCAGATAAAAGGCCGGCTGAATCTCGACCTCCAGCTCAGCACTGCCTCCGCAGCCCAGGTAGCAGTTATCAAAAGTTACGCTGACGGTTTGCGTGGGTGCAGGGATGGTGTTCAGCCATTCCACCTCGATTTCATGCGTGCCCTGCCCGGAAACGATGCTGCCGAAGTTGGTCACATCCCACTCAAAACTGACGCCTTCGTAGGCCGGTATGCTGTAAACTGCCCGGCTGCCGGGGCAGACCAAAGCTGGCCCTTCCACCTCTGCCTGATCGGAAATAACTGGTACCACCAGGGTTGCCGGCACCGGGCAATTGGTGCCCGGGCAATCTTCCGTTAGCAGCTCTACGGTACCCTCGGGGCCCGTTTCCCACAGCACACTAATATAGTCATCGGCGGTACCGCCTCCGTCCACAATAACACCGCCCTCACTGACCGACCACAGGAAGGTACTACAGTCACTCTGAGCGGTATAGGTGCCGAGCATACCTTCGCAGACCGTACCCACGCAGTCGACAATTGGTGTTTCTGTTTCCTCAACGTTTATGGTGAGCAGGGTTGTGTCATTGCAGGCGCAAAAGCGGGAAGCGATCAGCATCAGCTCGTAGGTGCCCGCCTCCGGGTAGGTATAATCGACTTCTCCACCGGTAGCGGTAACGCCATTGCCAAAGTCCCAGTACAAGCTATCGGCATCTTCGCCGGTGTACTCCAGGTACAGAGGCTGACCCTGGCACAGCGTCACCGTTCCTTCTGCGGCTTCCGGCACACTACTGACCGCACTTTCCGGAGGAGATACGACGTTCACGCAAGTGTAGCCCTGCGCGTCACAAAAGAAGGGCGGCTCATTGACGATACCGCTTTGATAGATGGAGTAAATACCCGGCTGAGCCCAGGCCACTTCGATGATGTTGTCTTCAATCGTGGTATAATCTGCAGGTTGACCAGTGTTCTCGTTGAATACAGACCAGCTGGAGCTAAGGCTGTCCAAACCACTGATGCCAGAAGAATATCGGATGGTGCTGCCCACACAAGCCTGCTGACAGACCACGTAGTTGCTGTCCACCAGAATGGGCTCCTGAGAAGCCGGGCAATCAGGGGAAGCCTGTATGGTGGGGAAGGGGTCAAACACCAGGTCGAGGCAAAGGGTGCTATCCACTGATATCCCACTCTCTCCGGTAATAGTGACCGAGTAGCAGCCCGGCTGACAGATGGTGATGTTATTCGAGTTTTCGCCGGTATTCCATTGGTAGGTTAATGGTTGCTGCAGCCCTTCTGCTTCAGCATACATAACATAGCAATCAAGGCCACATACAAATGGGCTGGGCTCGAAAAAAACCGTCTGAGCCGACAGGGTGCAGGCACTCAATCCAAGGACGAGTGTAATAACCCGCAGCATAATACTTTTCTTTTTCATACGATGGAGGTGTTTTAGGAGATGAAGACTATGTTGGGATCTCGCCCTTTGAGCTGCATTCGCTTCAAGAGCGAATTCGCTGCATAACCGGAAAATGATCATCTGACCATTAGCAGCTGCTTTCAAAGCCGTTGTGCAAACCTTCACGTACGAAATTAGGCCATCGTTGGGTGGGATATGGCTTTTTTTCTTCGGTTACCCTTTTGGTCTTGTGAATGGGGGCTTTGAGTACGTTAGTCTGCCGATGCCCATTTGTAAAAAGCGACAACGGAATGGTGATCAGAGAGGCGCTCGGTACGGATATCCTGATCGAGGGCCTGCAGGGCAGGGCTGTAGAGTTGGTAGTCGATGCGCAAAGCAGGGATCTTGCCAGCGTAGGTGGTGCCCAGGCCGGTACCGGCTTCCCGGAAGGCGTCTTTCAACCCCTGAGACAACTGCCGGTAGGAATAAGACTGAGGGGTGGCGTTAAAATCGCCGCAGACGAGGACCGGGTGGGGGCTTTTTTGGATTTCTGCTACCACAGCTTCCGTTTGCTCTACACGCCGCTGCTCAGCCCTTTTGAAACGCCCGGCCATGCCTTTGACCTTGTTCCAGGTTTTCTTATCCTGCAGGTTGCCCTCCTTGGCCACTTCATTGGCCATGCCGGAAACGCCGTTGGACTGCAGATGGAGGTTGAAGACCCGGATCAGCTTTCCCTCCACCCTGATGTCGGCCCATTGAAAGCCATTAAAATGCTTGACAAAGTAGTGCGTATGGGTTTCCTCAATAGGGTGGCGGCTAAATATGGCTAAAGCGCCATTAGGGATAGCATGCACGTATTGGAAGCCAGCCTCGTTTCTGAAGTAGTCGATGAAGTAGTTTTTAGGGTAGTAGGTTGGAAATTCCTGCAAGCACAGCACATCAATGCCCTCCGTTGGGAAATACCCGGGCATTTCCTCTGCAGTGTAGCGTTTGCCGGTAGCCGCTTCTTTTCGGAATCCGTAAACGTTGAAGGTTTTTACGGTAAGTGTAGCTTCATTAGCAGGACCGGGCACATTAAGCCCTACGAAACTAGTCAGGTGAGTCCACCCCAGCAGCAAACAGCCCATTGAAAGAAAGGCCTGATACTTGCGGACCGCAGCCCAAAAAACCACAAAGAGCAGATTGGCTAACAGCAACCACGGGAAAGGGAGGGTGAAAAACGAAAGCGGCCAAAAAAACTTTGGGCTTACCCTTGATGCCAGAAAGCAAACTAAGGTGGTCAGCACCAGCAGAATATTCAACCATCTTAGCAGCTTTTGCATAGGGCTTTCGGGGTGTGTTTAGTGCATAGAAGGTATAAGTGCTACCTACGGGAGTCTAGCGCTTGCTGGCATTGAACAGGAATTCTTTTTCTTCCTTCGTCAGACTGTCATAGCCGGAATCTTTGATCTTGTCGAGTATTTTGTCCAGTTTTTCCTGGTAGGCACCGCTGTTTCCTTTATTTGTATCGGAAGCGGCTTGCCCGCGGGGGGAAGTCGTACTGCGCTTACTGTTGGGGTTGCGGTAGACTACTTTTGGGCGTCGGCTCCTGCTTTTGCCGGAGGTTATACGGTCGTAGAAGTCCCGGATACGGTCCAGAATATTATTGACAGGTTCTGAGAAGTCATTGCCGTTGCGCAATTGCGTGACAAAGAGCCAGCCGAAAAATGCACCACCAAGGTGAGCAAAGTGGCCGCCTGTATTGCCTCCGTTAGGAATCAGGATCAGGTCCAGAAATACCAGGACGGCAACGATGTACTTCAGCTTGACATCACCGAGCAGCAAGAGCCGCATGATGTAGTCCGGAGAAATGGTCCCCGCCGCCACCACAATCGCCATGACACCGGCAGAAGCGCCCAGGGCAAAGCGCCCTCCCATGCCGTAGGGCAAAAGGTTGGCAGAAATAAAAAAGACCACAGCTCCCGTCAGCCCGCCCAGCAGATAGAGCGGCAGTATGCGCTGATCGCCAATGAAGTCTCCTACAATACGCCCAAACCAATACAGGAACAACATATTCCAGAGCAAATGCCAGAAGCCCTCGTGAAGGAACATACTGGTAAACATGCCCCAGGGGTGCGTCAGGAAAAACTTCCAGTCGGAAGACATACAAAAGAAGTGCAGTATTGTACTGTACAACTCCGGTACGGACCCACCATTGCCCAAAAAGAGAAACAAGCGGACCAGGTTGATGATGACAAATACCGCAACGTTTATGATGATCAGCTGGGTTATCATGTTCCCCCGGCTGAGTTCTCGTTTAGCATCGTCCCAGATTGACTGTAGCATGCATTATCGGTTCTAAATAATTATTAATATTTGGAGCTGCTTGAGCCCGGGACCCACAAGGTACTAGCTTCTGCTGATTTAGTCCAGTCCCCGGGACTAATCTGACCAGCCTTTAGGCCAAAGTCATAACCTTGAACCAAACTTCCGCCAGTACAGGATGAGCAAAAAGCCAAACAAAGCCCCTCCCAGGTGCGCATAGTGCGCCACACCGGTATTTAAATTGCCGAGCCCCATGAATAGTTCAACCCCCGCGTAAATGAGCACAAAGTACTTTGCCTTAAGCGGTATGGGCGGGAACAGCAGCATGATACGGTTGTCCGGAAATAACATACCGTAACCTACCAAAAGGCCAAAAACTGCACCGGATGCTCCCAGCGAAGGCACATTTGCGGCAAAAACAGACTCTCCAAACCAGTAAATTTCCACGCCTCGTACCAGGGTGTGCAGCAATACAGAGCCGAACCCGGTCAGCAGATAGTAAAACAGGAACCGCTTGGGCCCCCAAACATCTTCCAGTGGCGGGCCAAACATGAACACCGCAAACATATTGAAGAACAAGTGCCCGATATCTGCATGCATAAACATATGCGTCACAATCTGAAACGGCCGAAAATAGTCTGAGGTCGGAAAAAACATCGCTAACCGGTACCTGCCCCAAAGGGCAAAATCGGTTAGCCTCTCATTGACCAGGTCTATGGAGGTCCCGTGAGAGGGGTCTCCCAGCAGCATGCTGCCCAGGTACATCAGGACATTAATGATGAGCAGGTGTTTGACAACTTCCGTTACTCTGAACATAGGCAATAGCGTAGATGATGATTAGGCTGTGAGCAACTAAACAACGCTTTACTGCTCAAATCGTTTGGCCAGTTCTTCCAATTCCATGGTAATGAAGCATCGTTTGCCAGAGGGGCTCAGATAAGGTACTTCGCACCCAAATAGCTGATCAATAAGGGTTTGCATTTCATTGGGCTCCAGCATTTTGCCTTTTTTTATCGCTGCGCTCCGCGCCATGGCCCTTGCAATATTTTCATGAGTGCCCAGGTTGAGCTCCAGGTTGCCCTTGTACTGTTCCAGCAGGGATTCTATGGTTTTGAGGTCGTCCTGCTTACCAGCCAGTTCGGCAGGCACCCCATTGATCACAAAGGTATTGGCTCCGAATTCCTGAATATCGAAACCCAGCTGATTGATCGGCTCCAGGAGTTCCCTGAGCAACGCTGCATCAGCAGGAGGCAGGGAAAGGGTACGTGGGAACAACTGCTTTTGGGTCGTGCTCTTTTGCTGCGACAGTACATGAAGGTACCGCTCGTAAAGGATGCGCTCGTGGGCAGCCTGCTGATCGAGTAGCATTATACCCGATTTAATTTGCGTGAGGATATAACTATTGTGAAGCTGTGTGGGCTTTTTCTTTTCCTGCACCGGCTCGCCCGGTGTACTGCCCTGCTCCTCTTTCCAGTCGCTCTCCAGCGTCAGGGGTTCTTCATGCTCCTGCCCCGGCGTGGCTTCCACTTCGGGTTCGGAATCGAATTCATCCAGCCCCTCGTATACATCCTGCCAGTGCTTGAGGTTGCTCGCGTGGCGGCCCGCATCGGAAGACGCTTCCCCATGGCCGGCAGCCGGGCTGCTCCCGCCTGTTCTTACGTTGCCCGTGCCCGTAGGAGCTTCCGGGCGTGGCCGTATGGGCGCAGGCTGACTGAACGTCGGATCCTGTTCAAAATCGAGGCTCGGCATCACATTGTACTGCCCGAGCGCATGCCGTACAGATACGCGGAGGTAGTTGTACACCAGGCGCTCATCTTCAAATTTGATCTCCTGTTTGGTGGGGTGCACGTTGATGTCTATCCGTTTGGGATCAATATCTATGAAAATAACATAGAGGGGGTAGGTACCCGTCGGCAGCAGTTCTTCGTAAGCCGAGACTACCGCATGGTTCAGGTAGTTGCTTTTGATGTAACGGTTGTTGACGAAAAAGTACTGTTCGCCCCGGGTTTTCTTAGCGAACTCCGGCTTGCCCACGTACCCATTGAGGCGGAGCACCTCCGTTTCTTCGGCTACCGGCACCAGCTTTTTATTGGAATGGCTACCGAAAACGCCAATCAGGCGCTGCCGGAGCTTTCCTCCAGGCAGATGGAAGATTTCACTGCCGTTGTGGTGCAGGGAGAAAAAGATGTCCGCATTTGCAATCGCAATCCGCTGAAACTCGTCATTGATGTGCCGCATTTCCACCGGGTTTGACTTCAGGAAGTTCCGGCGGGCGGGCACATTGAAAAAGAGGTTTTTTATGGAAATCGTAGTCCCCTGCGGGCATTGGCAGGGCTCCTGAGTCTTGATTTCTGAGCCCTCGATGACCAGGCGGGTGCCCAGTTCATCGGAATGGCGGCGAGTCTTGATTTCGACCTGCGCAATAGCCGCGATGGAGGCCAGTGCTTCGCCGCGGAAGCCCATGGTCCGGATGGCGAATAAGTCCTGTGCCGACCGGATCTTAGAGGTCGCGTGCCGCTCGAAAGCCATGCGGGCGTCGGTTTCAGACATGCCGCAGCCGTTGTCAATCACCTGTATCAGCGCTTTTCCGGCATCCTTGATAACCAGCTTTACTTCAGTGGCGCCGGCATCAATGGCATTTTCCATCATCTCCTTCACAGCAGAAGCAGGCCGCTGAATTACTTCTCCAGCCGCAATTTGATTAGCGATAGCATCGGGCAAGAGCTGAATGAGGTCAGCCATATGGGGAACTCCTCGTTTTATTCATCAATGAGCTGCTATTCTCCGATAGCTGCTGCTATTTCGGGCAAATATACGCTGATAAACAGGTAAGAAAAAAGTAACAGCAGTGCGATTACCCCCAGCAAAACCAAATTGGAGCGCTGTACCTGTCGCTGCCGGAAACGGTTGTCTTCCGCTTTCTGATAGCCCCGGCGAAAACTGCCGGACAACCGGGCTTTTATTCCTTCTGCCTCACCGGCTTTCAGCTCTTCCACCCGTTTGAGCCGCTCTTCCAGGTCCTCCTTTTCGGGGTTCCAAAAGCGGGGCTTATACTGGTACTGCTGGTGCCTCGGTAACTTTGAAAATTTAATAAACGCCATAATTACAGTGTGTATTCGTAAGAGCCTGCGGCGGAGCGCAACAAACAAACAGGGTTCACTTATACTCGTATTAGCTGCAGCTCTTTTGGTAAAATACAATAATGTTACTAACAAACCTATTCCGGAAATAGTTATTTGTTACTGATGCAGGGTTCCCTACTTTTGGTGGTTAGCCTCATCGTCAGAATACAGGCATTCAGCTAAAAGAAGTGCGCGCTTATCCTGACTGGCCGTTATTGCACCCTGATTGACCGAACAAACCCAATGCTATGAAGCTCATATGGACTACCTTTCTTTTGACTTTTTCCACTGCCGTACTTTTTGCACAATCCGGGGGGCTATCCGGTAAAGTGACCGGCCCGGACGGTGCGCCGCTTTCCTACGCCAGCATCTTCGTTCAGGAAACGGGCACCGGTACCACTACTAATGAGGAAGGGTACTACGAAATCAGACTGCCCAAAGGCAGCTACCAATTGGTATTTCAGTTTTTGGGCTACAAAACAGTAGCAAAGCCTGTTGTTGTTGGTAACCGGATAGAACTGCTCAACATATCCCTACAGGAGCAGCCCGTACAGTTAGAGGCCGTGGATGTCATGGAAGGCGCTGAAAACCCCGCCTACACTATCATGCGCCGGGCGATTGCGAAAGCCAGCTACCACCGTCAACAGCTCGATGCCTACTCTGCTGAAGTGTACATCAAGGGTAGCGGAAGGCTGAAAAAAATCCCCGGGCTACTTCGCGGGACGCTCGAGAAAGAAGGGCTCGATACTGCCACCGCCTTCACCTCCGAATCCGTGAGCATCGTAGAGTACGAGCGGCCGGCTACCTTCCGTGAGCGTGTCATCTCGGTATACACCAATGGGGACGACCGGTCCACTTCGCCCACCAATTACATCAACGGCAGTTTTTACGAGCCGGAAATCTCGGGTGCTGTTTCTCCGCTTTCGCCCCGTGCATTTGCTTACTACCGCTTTGATCTGGAAGGCTTTTTCATGGACCGGGGCTACGGCATCAATAAGATCAAAGTCACCCCCCGCAGTGCCGGCGATGGCACATTTGAAGGGTACCTTTACATCGTGGAGGACTGGTGGAGCATCTACAGCCTCAATCTGAGCACCCTGCAGCAGGGCATTCGGTTCCAAATCGAGCAAATTTATGCCCCCATTGAAGAAAAAGCCTGGCTGCCTGTCAGTCATAAATTCGACGTGGAGGGGCGGTTCCTCGGTTTTGGCTTTGAATACCGCTACCTCGCTACGGTCAGTAATTATGATATCACTTTAAATCCTGACCTGGATGGCGACTTCACCGTCATTGATGAAAAGCTCAACAAAGAACTGGCCGAACAGCTGAAGGAAAGCCGAAAGGAGGAAGGGGTCGCTACTCCTGAAGAACGCCTGATCGGCGGCGAAGAACTCACCCGGAAAGAACTCCGGAAGCTCATGCGGGAGTACGAACGGCAGGAGCAGCAGGAACAGGACGAACCCGAAGTGGTCGAAAATCGGGAATACATCATTGACTCCACAGCCTACGAAAAAGATTCGGTCTATTGGGCCACTATACGGCCGGTGCCGCTCACAGAAATCGAGGCCCGCAGCTACGAAAAATTAGACAGCATGGCTAAGAAGGAAAAAGCAGAGGAAGAAACAGACTCACTGGCATCCAACAGCAACAGCGGCAAATTTGGCTTTCTGGGCGATATCCTCCTGGGCAGCTCCTATAAAGTGGGGGAAAATCAGTTGGTCTCCCATACGGCACTACTGCCCCGCATCTACTTCAACCCTGTGGAAGGGTTCAGCCTCCACACCGATATCGGTTACGCTTATAAAAAGGACGACCGCCGGTTTTCCGCTATTCTAACGCCCCGCTATGCTTTTGCAAGGCAGAAGTTAACCGGAAAAGCTGCGATTGGTTATTCCTACGGCGACCACTACACTGGCGTCGATGTTGGCCGGTATATCCACCGCTACAACGGCGACCGGCCTATCGGATTTTTCTTCAACACCTATGTCAACCTGTTCACTGACCGCAACTTCATCCGCTTGTATGAGAAGGACTACCTGCGGCTGTCCCACCATCAGCAGTTCAGGGAAAACCTCTCCCTCGACCTCTCGGCAGAGTGGGCCAATCGCTACCAACTCTACAATCAAACCCGGCAGGTATGGATCGACTTCGACGACCGGACTTACGCCTCTAATTTCCCGGTGAGCCGCGAGCTGGGCAGTACCCTGCCAGAAGAAGAGCGCGCCTTTATTCTGAGGGCCACCCTTACCGCACGCCCCTGGCAGAAGTATAAAATTTACAATGGAGAACGGGAAGCCATCCCAAACAGTTCTCCCACGCTGCACCTTACCTACCGGCAGGGGCTGGAAGGCATTGAGGGCAGCCAAACTGACTTTTCTTATCTTGAAATGGGCATTAAGCACCAAATGAATATCGGGGTGCGCGGTCGCCTTGACCTACGTGCAGAAGCGGGCCTGTTCCTCAACAACGACTACGTTGGCTTTGCAGATTACCGTCACTTTACGGGGAATCAGCTCACTCTGACTACCGCTACGCCTGCGGGCAGTTACCGCCGTTTGCCCTACTACGAGTTCAGCACCATGGACCGGTTTGCAGGTGCCTCAGCCCATTATCAGTTCAGAAAGCTATTGGCTACCCAGCTCCTGGAAGTCCGCCTGATGGGCATTAAGGAAAACCTGTTTGCCAATGTGCTGACCACACCGGCTTCCGGCACCTACTATGAGTTTGGGTATTCCCTGGACAACATCCTGCGGTTTTTCCGGGTAGAAGTCGTTGCCGGTTTTGACAATGGAGGCTACCGCGACTGGGGCATACTCGTGGGTATAGCTTCCGGTATTAGCGGCGGTACCTTTAGCATCGGCGACTAAAATACGCACGTTTTAAGCCCGGCCCGTGATAAAAGTCAGGGGCCGGGCTTGATATTTCTCATCCGGAATACCGTGGAAATAATGCTGTTTTGAAAGACAGTACTAAAACCTGATATTATGCAACAGGGCTTGTCTTTCCACAGTATGTTATTAGTAGCTGAGCAGGCGCCATCCACACGTGAAAAAGCCGAATTAGCACCACCTTCGGGCACAAAGCCCGGTGTACCCAAAATGGCCATTGAGGTAGAAGAAGCTATCGAGCTCAAGGGGCAATCCGCCTTATGGCTCTCGATTACTGGTATTATCGCTTTCCTGCTGGGGTTCTTTGCCATAGGCTGGATACTGGCCTTCGCAGGTTTTATAACAGCCGGCACTCAGCTCATTTCACCGGAGCGAGGGCGCTACTGGCCCGCCCGCCTGGCCTTAAGCCTGAGCCTGTTCTTTGTGATCAGCCTGCTGGGGTTCATCTTGTACTACGGTTAAGCCCTTTGCCCTTTCTGACCAAAACCAAAAGCCATGGATACCATCAATAAAATACTTGTACCTACAGACTTTTCCGACACTGCTCTGAATGCGTTCCGCTATGCGCTCATGCTGGCCGGTAAATTCGAAGCGGATATAGAACTGCTGCATGTCATTTATCCGGAATACGAAGCTCTGGACTTACCGGTAATGGCAGCTCAGGCCACCAAGGAGAAAGCCGCTGCAGCCGGTGAAGCCATAAAAGAGTTTGTGGAAATTGGCTTGACACAGATGCACGCCACCGGGCAGCTGTCGGGTGTCCCCAAAATCAACTCTGATGTGGAAATCGGTACGCCTGCCAGCCTGATTGCAGATGTAGCCCGCCGGGACGAAGTGGAGCTCATCGTCATGGGCACCCGCGGCGAGCATAACGCACTGGACCGGTTCTGGGGCAGTGTGACTACCGCTGTTGTAGAGCATACTGACTGCCATGTATGGGTCGTGCCGGAGCATGCCTCCTACCACGATATCAACGTAGCGGGCTTTGCCACCAATTTAGGTGACGCAGACCCGTACCATATCTGGGAGTACGGCAAACTCCTGGCCCCCTTCCATCCTGTACTCCGGTGCGCCCATGTCAATCTGGACAGCTCTGTCGAGAAGACCCTGGACATCGCAGGCTTATCCACGTTTTTTGACAACCACGCGCCCGCCCTGCAGATTAGTTTTCACTCCCTGGAAGGCGCAACCGTTACGGATGGGCTGGAAGACTTCATACAGTCTTTTGAAATCGACGTACTGGCCATGTATGTACCCAAACACAGCTGGTGGGACCGGCTGTTCCGACGAAGCGAAACCAAAAATATGGCTCTGCATTCCAAAATCCCATTGCTCATGCTTAAACATTAAACCGACTTGCACCTGAAACCTTAAAAACCATGCCGGCCCTGGGCCTGCGCATATAAACCCCTGTATCATGGGAGACCTAGCCGTTAAGCCTGCCACAGAGAATCGTGCCGCCTACTTACAAAGTTTGATCAGGGACGTACAGGCACTGGAGCGAATGATCAAAGAAGACCGGTTCGAAAAAGGGCATCAGCGTATTGGTGCCGAACAGGAACTTTGTATGGTCGACACCGCCCGTCAGCCTTCCTCTCTGGCTTTTAGCCTGTTGCCCGACTTGCCGAGGGACTTTACCTTCGAAATCGGGCAGTTCAACCTTGAAGCCAACCTTTCGCCTTATGAGCTCAACAACAGTGCGCTCCAAAAGACCGAAGACCAGCTCCGGGCATTGCTCACAACACTTAAAGAAGTAGGGGCACCACAAGGCATTCAGCCTATTATTACCGGCATCCTCCCTACCATACGCAGACAACACCTTGATCTGGAGCACATGACCCCCCTGGAGCGTTTTGATGTGCTCAATCAGGGGCTGACCCAGCTGCGTGGCGGTGCTTTTGAAATTAATATCCATGGTGCTGATGAGCTGACCACTTCCCTGCCTTCCGTTATGTATGAGGCCGCCAATACCAGTTGGCAATTGCACCTGCAGCTTGATCCCCGGTCTTTCTCAGAAGCATACAACTGGGCACAGTATATCGCTGCGCCAGTACTGGCTGCCACAGCCAATTCCCCACTGCTGTTTGGGCGGGAGCTTTGGCACGAGACCCGTATCGCTCTCTTCCAGCAAAGCATTGATACCCGCCGGTCGGCCAATCAAATCAGGGACCGCCACAACCGCGTCAACTTTGGCAGAGAATGGTTACAGGACTCTCCTGTGCAATTATTCAAAGATAATATCACTCGTTTCCCGCTCATCCTCACCGGTGACATTCAGGAGGATGCTTTGAAAATGCTCGACGAGGGACGTACGCCCAACCTCAGGGCTTTGCGCCTGCACAATGGCACTATTTACAGCTGGAACCGCCCCTGCTACGGCGTAGGCGACGATGGGCAGGCCCACCTGAGGCTGGAAAACCGGTACATTCCGGCCGGGCCTACTATTAAAGACCAAATGGCCAACTTCGCTTTTTGGGTCGGGCTGATGAAAGGGCTGCCCCCTCGATACCTTAATCTGCACGAGACGGTTTCTTTTCAGCATGCCAAGAGCAACTTCTACCGGGCTGCCCGGTCGAGCCTGTATGCTTCCCTTGGCTGGAATGGCAAGCACCGGCCGGTCCGCAGGATTATCCTGGAAGAACTGCTGCCCCTTGCTGCCGAGGGGCTTCAAAGGTGCGGGTTTACGAGCGAACAATCGGCATCCTACCTGTCCATTATTGAGCGGAGGGTTGCGGGGCATGCCAATGGCGCCTGCTGGACCATCAGGAATTTCCGCAACCTCAGAGAACGTTACGGTGCCGGCGTGGCCGTGAGGGAAGTGACTGACGCTATGATTCAGGGGCAGGAGGTTGATATCCCGGTACACGAATGGCCGGATATTGATGCTGCGCAGATCTACGTGTTCAAAAAAGAGACAACGTCCATCGGACGGGTCATGAAAACCGATTTGTACACCCTCAACGAGCAGGAGCCCATTGGGCTGGCCAAAGCTATTATGGAGTGGAAACGGATCCGCCACCTGCCCATTGAAGATGACCACGGCAATCTGAAAGGGCTAGTAACCCGTACCAATCTCGAAGCCGCTGCCGGAGTGGACGATCACGAAGTCGTCAGTGCGATTATGACCCGGGAACTCATCACGGCTACCCAACAGACTACTCTGGAGGAAGCCGCCCGGCTGATGAAGCAGCACCGGATTGGCTGTATGCCCGTAGAGCGGGAAGGGCAGCTTATTGGCCTGCTTACAGATTCCGATTTCAGAGTATTATTTGGCAACCTCTGGTAAATCTATTACCTTAAGACCGGCGCCCGGGCGTCCGGCAACGCAAACGAAAAACCACCTTTTATGAATGTTACATCCGGTGCCTTCGCGCCTCCACCGCACCCCGATACGAAACCTATGCAGCTAATTTATAATCCTGTTGTGCTGGAGCACGATACCGGGCTGCACCCGGAAAACAGAAAACGGTTCGAGGTGATGGGCGAGTTGCCGGAGACAGAACTGATTGACGGGGCCCCTTTTTTGCCGCTGGTTCATACCAAAGACCATATCAAAAGTATTAAGTCTGCCTGCGAGTTCGGACAAGCCCTTGATGGGGATACCCCCACTTCTCCAGGTAGTTTTGAAGCGGCAAGGTTTGCGGTTGGAGCCACTGTCATGGCCTCTGATACCAATGGATTTGCCCTGGTCCGTCCTCCCGGGCACCACGCTTACGCCCACCGGGGTAGTGGCTTCTGCCTGTTTAATAATGTGGCGGTGGCTGCACAGCGGCTGGTGGAAGAAGGCAAACGGGTGGCAATCTTCGACTTCGACGGGCACCTCGGCGATGGCACTTCTGAGATTTTTTACAATACCGATAAGGTCCTGTACTGGTCGATGCACCAATACCCGGCCTATCCCGGGCACGGCTTCGTCGAAGAGATTGGTGTGGGCAAAGGTAAAGGCTTCAACATCAACGTACCCCTGCCGCCCGGCTCTGCAGATGATATCCTGAGCGAAACCCTGGATTACTTCTTTCCCATTATCGAGCAATTTCAGCCCGATGTGCTGGCTCTTTCTGCCGGCTTCGACATGCATCAGCGCGATATGCTGCTCGATCTGAAAGCCTCATCCGGCTTCTACTACAAACTCGGGCAGCGGTTGCGCAAACGCTTCAGCAATATGTTTGCCACACTGGAGGGCGGGTACAATACTGATGAAATGCCCCGTTGCCTGTTCAACTTCCTGGCTGGCATGAACGGGCTCGACAAGCCCTACCACGAGGAAGAAACGCTCTCCGGCATGCGCGTTTGGGAAACTTTCGAAATCTACGTGCACGCCGTGATGGGCAACTTACGTTCTTACTGGAAATTCTAATCATGCGCAAGCAACTCAAAAAGCTGTTTCAGCCCCGCTCTATTGCCGTTATCGGCGCCTCTGATAAAACCACGTCTATCGGCTTTACGGTGATGCGCAACCTGCTGGAAGGCGAGTTCAAAGGTGTCATTACCCCGGTCAATATCCGGCACAGGGAAGTCTTTGGGCTCAAAAGCTATTACCATATCGGTGATGTGCCTGAGGCGCCTGACCTGGCCATTATTACCGCGCCTTCGTACGCCGTGATGCGCATTGTGCGGGAGTGTGGCAAAACCGGAGTAGGCGGCATTGCCATCCTATCCGCCGGATTCAACGAAACAGACGAAGAGGGGCTGCACCGGCTGGAACGCATTAAGAAAATTGCGCGGGAGCATAATATGCGCGTGCTTGGCCCCAATTGCATGGGCTTCATCAATCCTTATCTGGGGCTCAATGCCAGTTTTTCTTCCCGCATAGCTAACCCGGGCAACATTGCGTTCATTTCTCAAAGCGGCGCACTCGGTATGTCTACGCTCGACTGGGCGATGGAGCAGAATGTGGGCTTCAGCTACTTCGTATCCGTAGGCGCTATGGCGGACGTCGGCTTTGCGGACCTGATCGATTTTTTCGGCACAGACAGCCACACTTCCTGTATCCTGGTATACATGGAGACGGTGAAGGAAGCCCGCCGGTTCATGAGCGCTGCACGTGCCTTTGCACGGCACAAACCGATCATTGTACTGAAAGCCGGCCGCAGCCGGGAGGGGCGACGGGTGGCCCGTTCCCATACCGGAGCACTGGCGGGTAACGACCGGGTATTTTCTGCTGCCTTTCAGCGGTCGGGTATTATTCGGGTATCCACTATCGCACAGCTCTTTAACAGCGCGCAGTCGCTGGCGATGCAGCCCCGGCCCAATGGCAACCGCATGGCCATTCTTACCAATGCCGGTGGCCCCGCCATTCTGGCGACGGACTATCTGGTGGCCAAGGGAGGCGAACTGGCTCAGCTTACCGAGAAAACCTATGAAAAACTCAGCGAAAGCCTGCCTGTCAACTGGAGCCACAATAACCCGGTGAATGTGCGCGGCAATGCCTCTGCAGAGGTCTACCAAACTGCTCTGGAAATACTGCTGAAAGACAAAAATACGGATGGGGTACTGCTTATCCTGACTTATCAGGCGAATACCGACCCGGAGGCTATAGCCGAAGCCGTCGTGAAAGTCAACAAGCGCGCCCGCAAGCCTATCCTGGCGACATGGATGGGCGAACAGGCGGTAGTGGAAGGGCGGGAAATTCTGGAGTCGGGAAAAGTGCCGCATTACCGCTACCCGGAGAGCGCGGTGGATGTCTTCCTGCGCATCTTTGAGTACAACCGCAACCTGGAATTACTCTACGAGACGCCGCCCGAGGAGCCCATGGAGTTTAAGCCCGACCGGGAAAAAGCGCTGGCGCTTATCCGTAAAGTGCTCGCGGAAGGCCGGCAACAGCTTATGGAAAGTGAGGCGAAGGAGCTGCTTTCTTTTTATGAGATGCCTGTCACCAACTATCAGTTGGCGCATTCGGCGGATGAAGCCGTGGCTTTTGCGGAGCAGTGCGGTTATCCGGTGGTTCTCAAGGTGGCCAGCCCGGACATTTACCACAAGTCCGATATTGGCGGGGTATGCCTCAACCTGCCGGATGAAGCTGCTGTGCGCGAGGCTTATCAACAGGCGTTGGACAACACCCGTAAGCACGCACCTAAGGCGGATATCCGTGGGGTGGTGATCGAGCGGATGGTGAGCAAGCCTTTTGAATTGCTAATCGGTTCGCGTAAGGATGCTTTGCTGGGCCCCGTTATTGCGGTGGGCAAAGGTGGTATTGCAGTGGAGGTCTACCGGGATACCCGGCTGGAATTGCCGCCAATGAATATGGCTTTGGCACAACGCATGATTGAGCAGACCAAAATTTATCCGCTGCTTAAAGGTTACCGCAACCGAAAGGGGGTGGACCTCGACCTGCTCGCCTTCACGCTCTGCAAGTTTGCCTATCTGGTGATGGACTTTCCGGAAATCCAGGAAATTGACATCAACCCCTTTGTGATGGACGACAAGGAGGGAGTCATGCTGGATGCCCATGTAGTCCTTGATCCCAATGTCAGCCGGGCGGAGCGCAGGCCCTATTCGCACCTGGTTATCCCTCCTTACCCCGGGCGTTACCGCCGGACCATCAAATCGAAAAACGGTACGCCGGTTTTCTTACGCCCCATACGCCCCGAGGACGAGCCTATGGAACTCGAAATGGTCAACCGTTTATCGAAGGAGTCGCTTTACTTCCGTTTTTTTGGCTATGTGCCCAAAATGACGCACGAGCTAATGACCCGATTCACCCAAATCGACTACGACCGGGAAATGGCTGTTGTGGCCCTTATTGAACAAGATGGGAAAGAGGAGATGATTGGGGTAGTGCGTATCATTGCCGATCCATGGGGGGAGGCCGCCGAGTATGCCATCCTCATTGCGGACGAATGGCAGGGGCAGCGCCTCGGCAGTCAGATGACCGATTACATCATCGAAATCGGACGGGATATGAAGCTAAGCGAAATCTACGCCACGGTCCTCTCTTCCAATAAAGGCATGCTCACCCTTTTTGAGCGGAAGGGCTTTGACATTCAGCGGGAAGACTTCGAGACCTTCCACGTCAGCCTGAAACTCAAGAAATCCTCCTAAAACGGGAACAGCCAGGGGATCAGCAGGCTCGCCAGCACCCAAAACATCAGGTTGAGGCCCACTCCTGCCCGGAAGAAATCGCGAAACCGGTAGCTGCCTGCACTGTAGACCATGGTATTGGTCTGATAGCCAATCGGCGTCATAAAACTAGCCGATGCAGCAATGGTCACGGCCACCAATAGCGGTGTGGCGCTGACGCCAAGTTGAGTAGCCGTGGCAATGGCGATAGGCGCAAGGAGGGCAGCGGTCGCGTTATTCGACATGATTTCGGTAAGCAGGGAAGTGGTCAGGTACAGCCCGGCCACAATAGCTACCGGCCCATAGGCCCCAAGGTAACCAATCAGGCCACCGGCGATCATCTGGTCCAGCCCGGTATTGCCCATAGCGGTGCCTAGGCTAAGTGCTCCTGCCAGCAAGAATACGATCTTCCAGTTGATGGCCTCATAGACTTCCTTCATACTCAGGCTGCGGGCGAGCACCAGCGCTAATACGCCCGTCAGTGTGCCGACCATAATGGGCAGCAGGTTAAAGGTAGCCGTGAGGATTACAAAGGCAATCACCGACATGACGATAGCAAACTGCCGTCGGTTGAAGTCCGAGAGGCGGTCCTCAGAAAGCATGACAAAAGGCGCGTCTTGCTCTGCTTCCATCTGCTTGAGGTTGGTGATGTAATGCTGCTTGACTTCAGCAAGGATGACATCCCCTGGTACCAGGGGAACGCTGTAGAGGTGGTCATGCAGAACCTCGTTGCGGTGGCGGATGGCGAGTGGGATGGCCCGGTAGGTACGGCGGAAGTCCAGGCTTTTCAGGGTGCGGTTGGAAAAGACGGAGCCAGCGGTGACGACCAGTTCCACGAGGCTGGTATTTTTTTCGCCCAGGAAGTTATCACCTACTTTTAGCGTGTTATCGGCTATAATTTTTACCCGTTCCTTGAGCGCTTTGACCTTGGCCACATCACAGCGCACCTTGAGCAGGTCGCCTGCCTCCAGCGTGAAATCACCGGGTGGGAGCGTGAAGCGCTGCCCATTGCGGACCACTTCGATGATGTCCATTTCCAGCTCCTTCACCAGGGCGGAGTCCATAATGCGCTGTCCGGAAAGTTCATTGCCCTCCAGCAGTTGCAGTTCGGTAAGGTAGTCGCCCAGCCCAAAGCGCTCGGTGAGGTTTTCTTTTTGCCGTTCAGGCAGCAGCTTGCGCCCGATGAGCATCATGTAGGCCATGCCGGCCAGCATGAGCGGTACCCCTACTGCCCCTAGTTGGAACATTCCAAATGCCGGCAGCCCCTCCTGCTCGGCGATACCACTGACCAGTATGTTGGTGGAAGTACCGATAAGAGTGCACATCCCGCCCATGATTGAGGCATACGACAAGGGAATGAGCATCTTGCTTGGCGCCTGCCCGGAGGAGTAGGCAATCTGCACTACTACCGGGATGAATACCGCCACTACAGGCGTGTTGTTGATAAACGCGGAAATGAGCGCGATCAGGAGCATCATGAGCACCAGCCCGAGGCGGAAATTCTGCCGAAAGATGGCCGAAAGCTGATGAGCAACGGACTGCAGGGCCCCGGTTTTAAGCAAGGCGGCACTCAGTACAAACATAAAAGCCACGGTCATGGTCGCCGGATTGCTGAAGCCGGCTACCCCCTCTTCCGGGGAGATAACCCCTGTCAGCACCAGGCTGATCATGATAAGCATAGCGACCAGGTCGATAGACAAAGCCTCGGTAGCAAAGAGCACCACTGCAACTGCAATAACAACAAGGGTAATAATTGCGCCTGTAGCCATAGATAAATATGAAGAGCAAATAAAGCAAAGGGTAGCGAAAATCCCTACAAAAATAATAGGATTTTTAGCGGCCTCATCAGGGCAACCCTATGCGTCCCCGAGCCGTTTATAGGAGTGAATCTACGACATTCGGCATGAAAAGTTTTTTCAAAACGCTGTTTATTCTCCCGATACGCTTCTACCAGGTGGCGATTTCACCACTGCTGGGGCCAAGCTGCCGCTTCACGCCAACCTGTTCGCACTACATGGTAGGCGCTATAGAAGAATGGGGCCCCATCAAGGGGATCTGGCTGGGCCTTAAGCGTTTGTTCAAATGCCACCCCTGGGGCCCGCACGGCTATGACCCGGTGCCGAAAAATCCAAAAAAACATAAACCTTCCTAAATGCTCAGAAGACCCAGACGTAACCGACGCAGTGCCGCCATTCGTGGCCTGGCTCAGGAAATCCACCTCACCCCACAGCACCTCGTACAGCCGCTTTTCCTGGTGGAAGGCAGTGGCGTACGCGAAGCCATACCCTCTTTGCCCGGCACCTTCCGCCTTTCTGTGGATGAAGCCCTGAAGGAAGTTAAAGCCTGTATGGCATTGGGGCTGCAATCGTTCATCCTTTTCCCAAAAATACCGGACAACAAAAAGGACAAGCGGGGTACCTTCAGCTATGACGATGACAACTTCTACCTGAGCGCCGCCGCTGAGATCAAAGCCGCCTTTCCCGAAGCATGCCTGATTAGTGACGTAGCCCTTGACCCTTATAGCTCGGATGGGCACGATGGCATCGTGCATGATGGTAAAATCCTGAATGATGAGACCCTCCACGTGCTGCAAAAAATGGGATTGGCACAAGCCAAAGCCGGCTTCGACATCCTCGGCCCTTCAGATATGATGGATGGCCGGGTGGAAGCCCTCCGTGTCGCACTTGATGAAGAAGGCTTTTCGGATACCGGCATCATGTCCTACACCGCTAAGTACGCGAGCGCCTTCTACGGACCCTTCCGCGATGCCCTCGACAGCGCCCCGGTGGAAGGCGAAGACATCCCCGCCGACAAGAAGACCTACCAAATGAACCCTGCCAACCGCCGGGAAGCCCTGATTGAGGGCGAACTGGATACCCTGGAGGGGGCAGATTTCCTCATGGTCAAGCCCGCCCTGCATTACATGGATGTCATCCTCACCATGAAGCAGCACTTCGAGGTGCCCATTGCGGCCTACCACGTGAGCGGAGAGTGCGCCATGCTCATGGCCGCCTGCCAAAACGGCTGGCTGGATTACGAACAGGCGATGCCGGAGACCCTGTTGAGCCTGCACCGGGCCGGGGCGGACGTGATCATCACTTACTTTGCTAAGGATTTTGCGGAGAGGTGTGGGTGAGGTAGAATTCCCCCTAAATCAATCCCCGCGACTTCAGCTCCAAATACTTATTCACCGTATTGACGGATAGGTCCTCCGGGCGGGTCAGTACCGCCTGAATGCCGTACTGCCGTAATTGCTGCACCATCTGCGCTTTTTCGTTCAGGTATTTCCGGGCAACGGTCTGCAGGTAGATGTCCTCAATGTGGGTGGCCTCCTCCTCGATGAAGGTGCGTATTTCGGTGTTCTCAAAGAAGATGACAACGAGCAGGTGGGTACGATTGATGCGGCGCAGGAACGGTAACGCCCGCTCCAATGCAAACCGGCTCTCAAAATTGGTGTACAACAAAATCATGCTCCGCCCGGCAATCAGCTTGCGGGCAGCGTAGTACAGCAGTTCGTAGTTGGCCTCCACCTGCCGCTCCTGCTCGGCGTACAGGGCATTGAGGATTTTGTTGAGCTGCGTGGCTTTGCTATCGGCCTTGACCGTGGCGCCAATCTTATCTGAGAAAGTGATCAGCCCGGCCCGGTCGTACTTTTTGAGCGCGATATTGGAGATGGCCAGGCTTGCATTCACAGCGTAATCCATCAGGCTCAGCCCCTCAAAGGGCATCTTCATGACCCGGCTCTTGTCGATGATGGAGTAGATTTGCTGGGAGCGCTCGTCTTCATACTGATTGACCATCAAAGTGCCGCGCCGGCTGCTGGCTTTCCAGTTGATGCTGCGGTAGTCGTCGCCACGGACGTAATTTTTGATTTGTTCGAATTCATAGCTGTGTCCGATGCGGCGTATCTTCTTGATGCCGGGGTGCTGGGCAATGCGGTCTAGGGCACGCAGTTCCAGTTGTTTCATCTGCAGTACCGACGGATAAACCGGGACAGCGGCTTCTGCCGGCACTATCCACCGGCGTTCCAATAGCCCGATCTGAGAAGACAAAAACAGGTTGAGGTCCCCAAACGTATACTGCCCACGCTCCACAGGCCGGAGGTCGTAGTGCAGCGTTTCTGATGCGCCCGAATCAAGACTAATCCGGTACTCAAAATCCCGCCGCTGAAACTGTACTGGCAGCTCATCAATCAGTCGGATGGAAAGCGGCAGGTTGGAGGTATTCTCAATCCGGACTTTTATGGGGTTATCGTCTCCGAGGCCCATAATTTTGGGTGTTTGACGGGCAGCATTGACCTCCATGTTCTTACCAAACAGCAATAGCCCATCGAGTATGATTATTGCCAGGAGCAGGACGAATATCGCTTGCGCTCCAGGTAATAGCACGGGCACCCAAAAGCAAATGACAAACAGGACGACCAGCCCGCCAAATGCCCAAAAGAACCGGTCGGTCAGATGGATAGCTTTCATTAGCGGGGGACTTCGATCTTCTGAATAATGGCCTGCACGACTTCGCGGGTCGTATAGCCTTCCATCTCCCGTTCCGGCGTCAGCATAACCCGGTGATTGAGTACCGGATAGGCCACGTACTGAATGTCATCCGGGGTCACAAAATCCCGCCCGCGCATAGCAGCTATAGCCTTCGCCATTTTCATAATCGCGAGCGAGGCCCGGGGCGATGCGCCCAGGAAGAGATCACCGTTATTGCGGGTGTCGTGCACAATAGCGGCAATGTAGTCCAGTAGTTCATCCTTGATGTGCACCTGCTGCACCAGCGCCTGGCACTCCTGAATTTCCTGCGCATTGAAAACCGGCCTGACCGTGCTGCGCTGCGCCATGCCGAAGTCCGACCGGAAGCGGCGCAGGATGAGCTTCTCCTCATCGAGGCTGGGATACTGCAGGTTGATCTTGATGAGGAAGCGGTCGAGCTGTGCCTCCGGCAACTTGTAGGTACCCTCCTGCTCAATCGGGTTTTGGGTGGCAATGACGAAAAAAGGTAAGCTCATCGGATAAGTCTCCCCATCTACTGTCACCTGATATTCCTCCATCACCTCGAACAGGGCAGCCTGTGTCTTGGCCGGCGCCCGGTTGATCTCATCGATCAGGACGACGTTGGAAAAGACCGGACCCGCGTTGAAGCTAAAGGAAGACTGTTGCATATTGAAAACCGTGGTGCCTACCACATCACTCGGCATCAGGTCGGGGGTGAACTGTATGCGGGAAAAATCAACTTCCATCGCCTGTGCCATCAGTTTGGCGGTGAGGGTTTTGGCAATACCCGGTACACCTTCCAGCAGCACATGCCCGCCGGAAAACAGGGCTGCCATCAGTAATTCCAGCATTTCATCCTGCCCGATAATCAGCTTGTGCAGTTCTTCCCTGACCCGGCTTACTGCGATATTGATCTGTTGCATTGCCGGATTGGGGGGCTGCCACTCGGTATCTGCCTTAGGGGGCAGGGGCGGTATGCCCTGCGATTCCTCATTGGGCTGTGGCGTTTCGCGTTCAGCGCCTTCATCCGGAGTATTCCAGGGGTCATCGTGCTCGTCCAGGTGCATCTATTTACTGTTTTGGTAGAAATGTTCGATTAATTGGTGAAAGTCCGACAGCGTCTTGCCCGACATAAAAGTAGAGCTTTGAATATTGCGGTCAAAGGTGATCAGGCGTTTCAGGTGGGCTTCTTCCACTCCTGAGCGTTGTGCAAGTGTTGGCGCAGTCTCCTCACTCAGTTCCTTAATATCATACCGGCGCCGGATGTGCTGCTTCAGCATACTGATTTGCTGCAGGGCCAGCTGCCGGTGGTTGTTTTGCAAAAAGTACAACCGGCCAATCATATTGAGAAACTCCAGAGAGGTGTTCCGGTTAGGCTCCAGTACGGGAATGACGCGCTGCTGCCGCTTGGCCCGGAAAACGAGGTAGAGTATGCCCATGCCCAGCAGCAGATACCATGCCCAGGTCAGCGCCGGCTCACTCAGAATAAAGCTCAGCGGCCCATCGGCATTCAGGCGCCTTTCACCAATGGGCGGTTGAATGCCGTCAGGTTTTTCGGGCACCTGACTGTAGCGGTCCCAGTAGACCGGTCCGGCGGCATCGAGGTGCGTCAGCACCCGGCGCAGGTATTCCACGCCATAATCTTCTATCAGATGGTAATTGGCGAAAGCCAGCGGGGTGGTGTGGAGGTAGACGTACCCGTTGCCATAGGCCTGACGGGTGAAGTTGTACAGCGTGTCGCTAATGGTGCCCAGGGGCAAAAAGGCTTCCTCCTGTGCGCAGAACAACGCCGGCGGCAGACCGGTCCAGTAATAATTTGCCGGATAGCCCCGGTCAATAAAAGTAAACTGCATATTGGTGTCTACCGCCAGATTGGGGTGAACAAAGTTTAAGCCTGCGGTAGAATCCACTACCAGCTGATATTGATCCCAATCTGTCCCCGGACAGTACGACCGGGTGGCGAACAAAGATGCCCCCAGGTAATCCGGCAGCGATTTAGTGGCAATAAAAGCCGTATTCCCGGCGGCAATGAAGTCCATTAAGGCCTGTTGATCCACAGAATCCTGATACATGGCCTGCCCAAAAAACAGGTATATCGCATCGGAGGGGAGGGTGTCGAGTTGTCCTTTGAGGCTATCCCGAAGGACGAGGAGGGTATCCGTTTGAAAGTGCCCTTCCAGCAACGTCTTCAGGATGGAAGTGCCATAGGGTTCCCGGCTTTGCCCCTCGTAGGTCTCCCGCCAGTCCACAGGCTCCTTCCGGTCGCTGCGGAAGAGCAGGGTCAGTAGCAAGCCTATGATGACCAGGGCTACTGCGATGGTTATGGTCCGCCGCCTATTGAGCATAGTCTGGTTTTAAATTCTGAATACGTTGCGCAAAAGCCTGAAACTGGGGTGCCATTTGTTCAAAAGCAGCCTCATCGAGCGCCTGATCGCCGTACCAGACCTGCTCGAACAGTAGGGTTACGCTACGGAAATCCTGTTGAAGCGGGGTGCCGTCCAACTCCTGAACATACTGATTATTGGTTTTGTCTTTTTGCCAACTGACCAGCTTCTTATTAGTAAGCCCCTGTAAAAGGACCAGGTAATAAAGCCGTACAGCCAGCGAAAACTGCTTGTTGTTGATGGCTTGCTGCAGAAAATCTTCCAGTTGGGCATCGGGCAGGTCTTCTTCAATAGCTTCCAGGTCAATGCCGGAACTCAGCCCCCTCTCAATACGGGTATTCTTTGGCGGCCGCTTGAGCCCCAGCAGATAACGGAGAAGTACGGCTATAGCAACCGCAATAATTATCCAGAAAAAGACGCGCAGTAGTAAAGCTGCTGTATCGCCGCTCACCCAGGGCTCAGGCGCAGGGCTCAGTTCCGGCTGAGGATCTTCCCGCTCCCCACCGCCCTTTCGGTTTTCGCTCTGCTCATTGGGCTCCCGCTGATGGCGGTTATCCGGGGTAGGATAACTGAGCCCTTCCTTCGCGGATTCCCAGCGCTCCCGGTCGATTTCAGCCGGGGCCACCTCCTTTTCCAGGTAAGTCTGGGCGCTCAGGCGAGGGTTGAAAAGTACTATTGCGAGGAGTACTGCCAGTATACTTATTGGTATGCTACACCACTGCTGTCTCATCTCCGCTCTTTTTCCAGTCCTCTAATCCGGGTTTGGAGCCCGATTTCCTGTATGCGCTGCCGCAAGCCGGGCGCTTCCTGTATTTCCAATAAGGTGTAGTACAACAGCCCACCACCCAAAAGCAACATCGCCGACACCAGGTAAAGCAACCATACACTCAGAAAGGCCAGCAGCACCACGCTCAGTTGGTCCATGCCGGCCTGATCGAGCGAGACCACCCAGGTCACCAGGTCAACGAAAAACCAGGCCAGCACCGTATTGACCAGGGAGTAAAACAACAGCCCAACCAGCAGCAGCGTAAACGAAAGGCTGAATACCCGGCTGAAACTGGGGCTCCACAAAGATAAGCTCTTGCTGAAAGCGGACAGGGAATTGCGCCCCTCCCGGTAGCTGCAGTAACCCCAAATGGCAGGCACAACAGCAAAGAGGACGACCAGAAAAATGGTGTACCAGTCATTGGTATACAACAGGGCCGTCAGTGCGCCCATAGGTGGCATAAAGTTTATAAAGGCAATACCGGGCGACCTTTTATAGTCAGAACGCTCTTCCTGTCCAAGCTTTCTGAAGACCAAAAGCCCGATAAAGGAGAAACTTAAGACATGAGCGAAAGGGATCAGGGGAGCGGCGGGGTTGTTAAAAAACTGCCCTATATTCTCTACTCCAAGGTAAATGCCCGGTGGAAAACTGAATCGGTCTTCAGGCAGGGCATTGCCTGGCAGAAATGCAAATGCAATAAACAAAAGGGCACTTGCCAAACTCCCAACCAGGAAGGTTCCAAAGTGCCGTTTGTAGAGCACAAACAAATCGGTAAACAGCTCCCCGGCAGACCGGATCTTCGTGAATGACAAGTCGAGTTTCGCATCCGGTGTTAGGCGGGTATCGCGTACCGGCTGATTGAAGCCAATCCGGGCTTTAATGCGGGGGTACCATACGAAGTACAGCAGCACAAAGGCGAGGCATAAAAAAATGAACAACCCCCGTATGATATCCGGCGTTTCGGTATGCCGGGTCAGGTAACCCTCTATAAAGCCCGCCATGATGATGATGGGCGCTATGCCGACCATGATTTTTATGCCCCGCCGGGCCGATTTCTGAAAGGCTTGCATGCGGTTGAAAGTGCCGGGAAAAACCAGCCCTTTGCCCATAGTGATGCCCGCTGAACCAGCAATAATAATGGCTGAAATCTCCAGTGTCCCGTGAATCCAAACCGTCAAAAAAGATTCCCAGAATAAGTCCCGCTCAATGAAGAAGTATTGGAAAGCCCCCAGCATGACACCGTTGCGGATCAGCACGGCAATGGAGCCGATGGTGAAAAAAGCACCCGTCACAAAAGTCAGGAAAGACACCCACAAGTTGTTGATGGTAATGCCAAGGGACATCTCAAATGCCCCCTTTTCCTTGTACACGGCCATGGGGTCACCTGCCTCAATATTTTCCAGGGTCATATCCACATAGGAATCGCCCAGTATGACCCGCAGGAACTCTGGTTCGCTGGCACTGGAGACCATGCCGATAAGCATAGCCAGGGCAAAAATGAGAAAGGAAAACCGAAACTCCCTGCGGGCTTCGTACACCAGCTGCGGCAGTTCGTCCGTCCAAAACGTGACCAGGCGGTGAGCAGAAGAACGGCGGTTGCGGTAGAGTGCGGTGAAGACGCGCTGCGCCAGGCCATTGAGGTAGACCCGCACCGAGCGGTTGGGGTAGAATGTCCGGGCGTAGGAAAGATCGTCCGTCACCTGCACGAAAAGATCATCCAGTTTTTCCGGGTCACGCCCTTCCTGGCCCAGGGCCTCGTCAAAAGCCCGCCACTTGTCTTTATTTTGCTGAATGAATTTTGTCTCGCGCATTCGGTGAGGTTATAACTCCTTTACAGGAAGCTCTATTTTAGGAAAAATGTTGCAAACCGTGAATTATTTGCGTTAGTTTAGAAAGTAAATTGACCAATTACTGTGAAGACCATCGAAATACGGACCGCCCAGAACGTCGTTATTGAGTACGAGCTGGCCCTGCTGCGGGAGCGCGCCATGGCGTTTATCATCGATTTTTTCATCATCATGATGATTTTCTTTGTCGTGGTGGTGCTCATCTTTGGCCGCCTCCTGGGCAATGCCATCGCGGGGACCATGCTCGCCGGGGTGCTCTACGGACTTTTCCCGCTGATCCTGTTTATGGGCTACCACTTGTTTTCGGAGATCATGACCAACGGGCAGACCTGGGGTAAGCGGGCCATGGGCATCCGTGTAGTGCGGGTCGACGGGCAGGAACCGGGCCTGAGCGATTACCTGCTGCGGGCGGTATTTCACATTGTAGATTCGGTGTTTTCTTCGGGCATCCTGGCGGCCGTCTTCATCAGCTCCTCCAGCAATAATCAGCGCCTGGGCGATATGACTGCCAACACTACGGTCATCCGCCTTCGCCATCAGCTACAGTTTGGGCTGTCAGATATTCTTGGGATCAACTCTCTGGACAATTACGAGCTGACCTATCCGCAGGTACAGCAGCTGGCCGAGGAAGATATGCTGCTCATCAAAAACATGCTGGCCCGCTACCGCAGTCACCGCAACCCTGCTCATGAACAGGCACTACGGGAGCTCACCGGCCGTCTGCAAGAGCTTCTAAATATAGAGGAGATGCCCCGCGACCGCATAGGCTTTCTAAAAACACTGATCCGCGACTACATCGTTATTACGCGGTAGGCTACCTGACGGCACAAGCCTGTTATTCTTAATGCTTCCTTAACAGCAATGGTACAACATATACGCCCCTTTGCGCATTTAATATAGGCGAGGCTTGCTCATCGCGGGCCTCAGTGCCTTATTAATTTGTGCTTGCCAAACGACGCAGCTTATTCTCGCCGCGCTAAGCACAGAACTAAAAGCGAAACGATGAAAAAAACATTCATGATAGAATTTGATCTGCCACAGACTTTTGATGAGGAATTTATGGCGCTAATTCCCAAGCAGCGCTACATCATCAACACTATGTTGGCAGACGGAAGGGTCAAAGCCTATTCTCTGTCTATGGACCGGTCCAAACTTTGGGCCATCATGACTGGAACTTCTGAGTTTGAAGTGATGGAAAATATCGCCCAGTTGCCACTGAGTGAGTACATGAGCCCTAATATCTCCGAGCTGATGTTTCACAATACATCGGATGCAGTCATGCAGTTCTCTTTGAACTGATTTTGAATTACGTTGAAAGAAAAAAGCCGCTTTGAGCTAAATTATTGCTCAGGCGGCTTTTTTCATTAGGACAGGGTTATTCCGGAGCGGTTTTACTGCTGCACGACATCAGCGCGCAGGGTCTCCAAAAGTGCCCCTACCTCTCCAATCAAATCTTCAGGCACATTATTTTGCATGGCACCCTCGGCTACTGCTGCAATGAATGCATCATAGGCCGCATCGGTTGATTTCTCCGCCATGCGTGGGTTTTGTGCCGGATCGTGCGCGCTCACCATATCCATACCGTCGTAGGTATAGTTTTCTGCACCGGTAGCGACACAAAAGAAATCAGTCAGGTTTTCGCTCAGAATAGCGAGGTTGGTGGTGTTCCCATTTCCAACTTCTGCCAGTAGCGAAGCAAAATAAGGGCTCAATACCGGATCAGCAGCAATCACAAAAATGGAGCTGTCGACCACTGAGCGCAAGCCAAGCCGGCCCTGTTCAATCATACCCCCGGCAGGATCAGTCACCATCGTGGTGCCGCCCAGCTTCTGATAAAGGGTGTCTTCGGTCATCATCGGCTCTTCGTCGTCGTTGTCACAGGCTGTGAAAGTCAGGCAAGCCATGCCCAACAGCAGGATCAATAATCGAGTGTTCATGTTTTAAATTTTAAATTATTTTGAAATGGAATTGGGTTGAATACTTGGCAGCGCACTAAAAAGGCCAAATCTGGCTGGCGTAGGCAAGCACTTTTTTTACCGGTGAACCTGCCCCCGTTACCGGGCAGCTTGAAGCCTTTGCAGATTCCGATACCTGATACAGTCGGGCATCTGTAGCCGTGGTCTGCTGTACGGCAGCCAGGACAACCTCGTTTTGTTGCTCGCGCAGGTCGTAGCTAAAAGTCAATGTGCCGGCTCCGGCATTGAGATAGCAATGTTTCACGCCTGCTGTGTTCATGACAGCGTGCTGAATTGCCTTTGCTTCCTGCTTGTCCAGAGGCGCTTCGAAATCGATTCGGCTCAGTTGGACCTGTGCGTTAGGGACAGGGTCCTGCCGGAGTGCCAGTGCCACAAAAGCGATAATGCCAAGCAGCAGCGCACCACCTAATAAAAGCTTCCTTTTTGATGAATTTGCCATAGTGCTTTTAAAAGAGGTACGGGGCTTTTCCAGGGGGCGGATCAAAAAGCGGCTCTTTTTTTTGACAATTTTCTGATTTTCGTGTTCCGCAACCGAGCGCAACAAAAAAATATCACCTTCACTAAACTAAATACACCATGATGCGTTCTCGTTGCAAATGCAACCAATTGAATGAGCCAAGCTGTTGAATTTCCTGTTAATTCCCTTGTTTTTCTGACCAACCGCGTCGGGCGGCTGCTGGCCAATGAGATCCGGAAACGGACCGCATTGGACGAGTTGGGATTATCAGCACAGCATATGGGCATTCTGGTTGACCTTTGGGTAAAAGAAGGTGTACGGCAGCAGGACCTGGCCGTTTCCAATATCAAGGACAAAGGCACGATTGCCCGCGCCCTGCAAAGCCTGGAAGCGGCGAATATCGTAGTCCGAATACCTGATCAGGAAGACAAGCGCAATAAGCTCATCTACCTGACGCACCGGGGCCGGTCCCTTCGCGAAGAACTCCTGCCGGAAGCACAGCAGACGGTACAGGAAGCAACGGAAGGCATTCCGGAAGAAGACCTGGCTATCTGCAAGCGTGTGCTGTCACAGATTTACCAGAAATTCACCTGCAATCATAAGTAAGTTGCAGATACAACTAAATATTAACAGCCATCAATAACGCTGATTTATGAGCATCACCGCCAGAAGAATTATCATGTTTGCAGGGCTCGTCCTCCTCATCGGTGCATTTGCCCTGTCTCGCTTCCTGAGCAATCAGAAACAACCGCCCCGCCCCAAAGTGGCTGGCACCAAAGTGAAAATGGTCGATACTATGCATGTGCGCCTGGGCAGCATTCCCACAACCCTGAATGTACAGGGGGAACTGTCGGCCTATGACAAAATTGACCTTTTCTCAGAAGTGACGGGCACCCTCGAAAAAACGGAGCGCTCCTTCAAGGTTGGTACTTATTTCCCGAAAGGAGCCTTACTGATCAAAGTCAATCAGGAGGAAGCTAAACTTTCCCTGCTTTCGCAAAAAAGCAACCTCCTCAACGCCATCACTCAGCTGATGCCCGACCTGAAGATTGACTACCCGGAAAGCTATGAGCACTGGAAGGACTATCTCGATAATTTTGAGGTGGAAGCCCCCATCAAAGCTTTCCCGGAGGCTTTGAATGATCAGGAAAAGTATTTCATTGCTTCCCGCAATCTGTACAGCCAGTACTACACCATCAAAAGCCAGGAGGAGCGGCTGGACAAGTATACGCTGTACGCACCTTTTAGCGGGGTGATCACGGCTGCCTCCATCAACCCGGGTGCGGTGGTGCGGGCCGGGCAGAAACTGGGCGAGCTGATGAGCACCGGCAGCTACGAACTGGAAGCCACCGTTGCCCTGCGCGACCTGAAATACCTGGCCGTAGGCAACCCGGTGGAGCTATACTCAGAAGATATCGAAGGCAGCTGGAACGGCAAAATCCGCCGCATCAGCGATCAGGTGGATGCAGGTACGCAGACCGTACGGGTGTTCATCGCTGTCAATGGCAACGACCTGAAAGAAAATATGTACCTGCGCGGCGATGTGGTTGCCAGCAGTATTGACAATGCTTTTGCGCTGCCCCGCAACCTGCTCAATGATCAGCGGGGGGTCTTCGTTGTACAGGATTCTATCCTCCGAATGGAAGAAGTACAGGTGGTAAAAATGACTGATGAGTCTGCGATTATCCGGGGATTGAAAGATGGCACGCCCATTCTGGCGCAGCCCATACCGGACGCATTTGATGGCATGAAAGTCCGCATCAGCACGCAACAAAAATCTAAAAACGCACAATCGGCAAAGACCGGGCCTAAGGACCAACTGGGCAGCGCAGAATAGTCTCTACCATGCAAAGATTTGTCAACTACTTTATCAAATTTCCGGTAGCCGCCAACCTGATCATGGTCGGGCTTTTTGTGCTCGGCATTGCCGGGCTATTCAACATGAAGTCCACCTTCTTCCCTGAGGTGCCCAGCCGGATTATCAGCATACAATTGGTCTACCCTGGTTCGTCCCCGGAAGAAATGGAGGAAGGCGTCGTCAAGCGCATCGAGGAAAACCTCAAAGGGGTGACCGGTGTGGAGCGCTATACTTCCGTTTCGAGCGAAAACAGTGGCAGCATCACAGTGGAAGTGCTCAAGGGCTTCAATACTGATGACGTGCTCGTGGATGTGCGCAATGCTGTGGACCAGATCAGTTCTTTTCCTGTAGGGCTGGAGCCACCGGTGGTGTATATTCAGGAAAACCTGGGCTTTGCCATCAGCTTTGCACTTAGTGGGGATGTGAACCTCAAGACCCTGAAGCGCTACGGCCGGCAGGTAGAGGAAGACCTCCGGCAGATGGAGGGCATCTCTAAGGTGAGCCTGAGCGGTTTCCCGGAAGAGGAAATTGAGATTGCTTTCCGTGAAAAGGACCTGCGGGCTTACGGGCTGACTTTTCAGCAGGCGACACTGGCGGTACGGGCTGCCAATATTGAAATCACCGGCGGTACCATCAAGGGGGAAGACGAAGAGCTGTTGGTGCGTGCCCGCAATAAAGAGTACTACGCCGAAGGGCTGCGCGACATCATTGTGAAGACCACGCCTGAAGGCAGTGTGGTGCGCCTCTATGAAATCGCCGACCTTTCAGACCGCTGGGCCGACTCGCCCAACCGCAGCTACCTGAACGGAGAACCTTCGGTGGTCGTCACGGTACAGAATACCCTGGAAGAGGACATGATTTCCATCACGGATAAGGTGCAGGAATACGTCCGGGATTTTAATGAAAAAAATGATATCATCGAAGCCACTGTCATTCGCGATGGCTCCGATGTGCTCCGGCAGCGGATCGACTTGCTGATGGAGAACGGGCTGCTGGGCTTCGGTATCGTGCTGGTGCTGCTGGCCATGTTCCTGCACTGGCGGCTGGCGTTCTGGGTGGCCATTGCCATTCCAATCTCCTTTGCCGGCATGTTTGTGGTGGCAGGAGCCCTGGGCGTGACCATTAATGTGATATCTCTGTTCGGTATGATACTGGTGATCGGTATCCTGGTGGATGACGGGATTGTAATTGGCGAAAACATCTATCAGCAGTACGAAGCGGGAGTACCTCGCCTCAAAGCTGCCCTGGAAGGCACCCTACAGGTACTGCCTGCCGTCTTTGCCGCCATCGTCACCACCGTACTTGCCTTTTCCTCCTTCCTGTTCATTGACGGGCGGCTGGGCGACTTCTTTTCACAAATGGCGATTGTGGTGATCTTTTCTCTCATCTTTTCCCTTATTGAAGGAGCGGTGATCTTGCCTACTCACGTAGCCCACAGTAAAGCCCTCAGCCCAGACCGCGACACCAACAAGGTACAGCAAGCCTTTGAGCAAGCTATGAACTGGATGCGCCACAAGCTCTATGGGCCTACCCTGAAGTTTGTCATGTACAACAAATTTTTTACCATCGCTGTCCTGGTCGGCCTTCTGGTCATTACCGGCGGCGCTATTGGCGGAGGGATCATCAGTACGACCTTCTTTCCTATTATTGAGCGAGACGACATTACCATACAGCTGCAAATGCCCGCCGGCACCCGGGAGCATATCACTCTGGACAAACTGCAAATGATTGAGGACGCCGCCTGGCGCGCGAATGACTCCCTGAGCCAGCACTACTTCAATGGCGACAAACAGGCCATCGAGCGGGTAGAGGTCAACCTTGGCCCCACTACCTATCAGGGCAACATCAGCGTAAACATACTGGATGGTGAAAACCGGGACAGCCTGACCGCCCGGGCCGTCACCAATACGATCCGGCAAATAGTAGGCGATATTCCCACTGCGGAGGTGCTCACCTTTGGCGCTGCCTCCGCCTTTGGCAAGCCGATTTCCATTTCCCTGATCGGGGAGGATTACACTCAGCTCAAGGCGGCTACCGAAGAAGTCAAAGCAGCCATGCAGGGCCTTTCTGAACTGGCGGATGTAGTCGACAACAATCAGGAGGGGCTCAGGGAGGTCAATATCCAACTTACCGAGAAGGGTAAATACCTGGGGCTGAAGCTGCAGGATGTGGTCGGGCAGGTGCGTAGTGGTTTCTTCGGCAGCGAAGTGCAGCGCCTGCAGCGCGGTCAGGATGAAGTGCGGGTGTGGGTACGCTACGACCGGGAAGACCGCGACAACATCAACAAACTAAAAGACATGCGCATCCGCTTCGAGGACGGGCGGGAGTTTCCCCTTTCGGAAATTGCCACCCTGGAGCTGAAGCGGGGCGTGATCAACATCAACCACATCGATGGTAAGCGGGAGGTGAAAATTGAGGCCGACGTATCAAATAACGACGTTTCGGTAAGCGATGTCACTGCCAGCTTACAAGACGAGATCATCCCGGAAATCCTGAGCGGTTACAGTTCCGTTTCTGCCATTTACGAAGGGCAGAACAGAGAGCAGCAGAAATCAGCCAAATCTATTCAGACCGTATTTAGCATTGTGCTTTCCCTCATGTTCTTTGTGATTGCGCTGACGTTCCGCTCCGTCGGGCAGGCGCTGCTCGTCTTCCTGCTGATTCCGTTTGGGTTTATCGGGGTAGGCTGGGGGCACTGGCTCATGGGGCTCCCCATCAGCTTGTTCTCCGCCCTGGGCATTATCGCGTTGATCGGTATTCTGGTGAATGACGCCCTGGTTTTTGTGAGCACCTACAATACGATGATTGAAGAAGGGCGCTCGCATATGGACGCGGTGTACGAGACTGGCCTGTCGCGTTTCCGGCCCATTGTGCTGACCACCGTGACCACCTTTGCCGGACTGGCACCGCTATTGTTTGAGAAGAGCCTGCAGGCGCAGTTCCTCATTCCGATGGCGATTGCGGTCTCCTTCGGCCTTTTGGTCATTACGGCGGTTATTCTGGTGTTGCTACCGGTGCTGCTCATCATCATGAACCGCTTCAAGGTCTATGCTTCTTACGCATGGAACGGCGTGAAGCCCAGCTACGAAGCAGTAGAGCCTGCAGTACGGCGGGAGACCGGATATGAGTTCCTGTGGTATGTGCTGGTCACCGTCGTGGTGGTGGTCGGCGCGCTGTCCTTTATGCTCGGTTGATTTTAAAGGCTACCTTTGCCGCCAAAAGGAGAACCCATGGGGCTGAACAAGGAAACGCTGGCGCAGCTGGTGAAAATGAAAGCCAAATTTGCCATGTCGGGCGCAGTGGCCACCTCGGTGGACTTCCTGCTCTACCTCTGGCTCGTGGATTATCAGGACTGGGCGCCGGTGCCGGCCAATATCGTGTCCTATTCCTGTGCCGTTGTGCTGAATTTTATGATGCAAAAGCGCTTCGTATTTCAGCTGCAGGGCTCGGCCCGCCGGGCTTTTTTGCTCTCGGTCCTGGTCTCCGTGGTGGGGCTCAGTATCAACACTGGGATTGTTTATGCATTGACCCGGTTTGCCTTTTTTATGGAATACCAGGCCCTAACCAAGCTGATCGCTACGGGCATTGTATTCTTTTACAACTTTTACCTCAAGCGATATGTCTTTGAACGCAAGTTTATATAAGCCAAATATGAAAGTACAACTCGCACTACTGCCCGCACTGCTGCTTTTTGCCCTTACGGGAAAGGCACAGGAAAACCTTAGCTTGTCCGATGCCATCCAAAAGGGGCTGGAGAACAACTTCCAGATCAAAATTGCGGAAGCTCGCACTGATATTGCGGAGCGTAATGACGACTGGGCCATCGCCGGGAAAGTCCCGACCATCAACCTGACGGCCAATTCTCAAAACAACTACCGCAACCTCAGCAACCCGGCGGGCCCGCTGACGGCTGCCAACACCTACAACACCGGCATCACACCGGGCATAGAGGCCAGCATGATCCTCTTTGATGGCTACCGGGTGCAGATCACTAAAGAGCAACTGGAAACACAGGCGGAGCTGAGCCAGAGCAATCAGCAGCTGGCCGTGCAAAACAGTATTCAGGCCATCATCAATGCCTACTACAACGCCCTGGTGCAACAGGAACAACTGGACGTGCTACAGGAAGTCCTGGAGCTTTCCCGCGACCGCGTCGCCTATCAGGAAGTGCGGCAGGAATTCGGGCAGTCGAGCACCTTCGATATCCTGCAGACGCAAGACGCTTACCTCAACGATTCCACCAACTACGTGCTGCAGATCAACACCTACGAAACCGCCATCCGCAACCTTAACCTGGCGATGGGCATCGACGATATGGGCACTTCCTATACCCTCACCGACACCCTTTCCTACGCAGCTGAAGACTATCAGCTGGCCGACCTGCAGCAGGAGATGGAAAGCAACAACGTGGAGCTGCGCAACGAGTACATCAACCGGGAGCTGTCGTCCATCAACACCCGCCTGCAGGAAGCGGCTTTTAAACCCACCGTACAGGTCAGCGCCGGAGCTACCTATAACGTTGGGATTTCCTTTGGCGAGCAAACCCTGAGCTTCGGCCCGAATGAGACCATTCAGGAAATCCCCCAGATTGCAGCCCGGACATTTCAGCCCTTCATTAACCTCTCGGCTTCCTACCCGATCTACGATGGTGGGGCCCGTAAAATCCGGTTGGAGAATGCCCGCAAGGAGGAGCTCATCGCTCAGCTCAACATCAGCGACCTCAAGCGCACCCTCAATAACCAGTTGGCCAACACCCTTGCGACCTACAACGCCCAAAAGCGCCTGGTGGAAGTAACCACAAGCCTGGTGAGCAATGCCCGCCGCAACCTGGAAATTGCCGAGGAGCGCTTCCGGGGGGGCTTGATTAACAGCTTCGATTATCGTACTATACAGGTGAGTTACATCAATGCTTCCCAGCAGCGCCTCAATGCGGTCTTCAACCTCAAAAACACGGAGACGGAGCTGATCCGACTGATTGGGGGGCTGGTGCGATAAAACTTTACAGCATGGTACAACAATACGAATTCGCCCTGCCTGCTTTCGAGCGGGGCTACCACATCATCACTGCCGAAGTGCAGCGGCAATTGAAAGGCGCCCTGCCCGACCGCGGCATGCTCCACCTGTTTATCAAACACACTTCCGCTGCCCTGACTATCAATGAGAATGCCGATCCGGACGTGCGTACGGACTTCGAAAGCATCTTCAACCACGTGGTGCCGGAAAACCTCCCCTTCCTCACCCATACCATTGAGGGCCCCGATGACATGCCTGCCCACATCAAAGCAGCGATGATCGGCTCCTCTATTACCATTCCAATTACCAAAGGCCGGCTCAACCTGGGCACCTGGCAGGGGGTCTACCTTTGTGAGTTTAGGAATCAAGGGGGTAGCCGGAAGCTGGTGGCTACAGTTTATGGATAGCTGGTTTTTTCGTAGTTTACAACCCCAAAACTCGAAACGTCCATGGCTTTTTTCGGAAAACTCATCAAGCGTAGTCTTACTGTAGGCGAACAATTGCAGAAACGGCGCCGCGCCGCGCCCATCCAATTGCAAAGGCGGACCCTGCGCCGCCTGCTGAAGCAGGCTCAGGGCACTGCCTTCGGGCAGTATTACGATTTCAAAGATATTCTGCAGGACGAGCACTGCATTGACACCTTTCGGGAAAAGGTGCCCATTTTTGATTACGATACCATGTACGAGCAATGGTGGCATATGGCCTTGCGCGAGGTGGAAGATGTAAGCTGGCCGGGCAAGGTGACGCACTTTGCACTCAGTTCCGGCACCTCCGGGGCACCAAGCAAGCACATTCCGGTCACGGACGACATGCGCCGGTCCATGAAGCACGCCGGCCTCCGGATGTTCTTCGCCCTGACCAACTTTGATGTTGACCCTGACCTATTCACCAAGCCTATGCTGATGCTGGGCGGCAGCAGCGACCTGGACAATCAGGGCGGTTACTTCCGGGGCGACCTCAGCGGCATCAATGCCAGTCAGCCGCCGTTTTGGTTGCGCCCTTACTACAAACCGGGGGGCAAAATATCACGCATCAAAAGCTGGGATGAGAAGATTGCGGAGATCTCCCGCCATGCACCGGACTGGGATATCGGCTTTCTCGTGGGCATTCCTTCCTGGCTACAGCTCATGATGGAGCGCATTATTGAGGACCATCAATTGGATACCATCCACGATATCTGGCCTAACCTGGAAGTCTGTGTCCACGGCGGCATTGCTTTTGAGCCGCTGAAAAAGGGCTTTGAGCGCCTGCTCGACCGTCCGCTCATCTACATGGACTCCTACCTGGCCAGCGAGGGCTTTATCGCCTATCAACAACGGCCTGAGACCAATGCCATGCGCTTGTTGCTGCACAACGGCATCTTCTTTGAGTTTATCCCCTTCAACAGTAGCAACTTCGACGAAGATGGCCAACTACTGGGCAACCCACAAACCCTGACTATTGCAGAAGTGGAGCCCGGGGTAGATTATGCCCTCCTCCTTACCACCTGTGCCGGCGCCTGGCGTTACCTCATTGGGGATACCGTACGCTTTCCGGAAGCAGGCAAGCCTGAGATCATCATCAGCGGGCGGACCAAGCACTTCCTCAGCATCTGCGGAGAGCACCTTTCGGTAGATAATATGAATCAGGGCATACAAGCTGTGGAAGAAGCCCTCGACCTGAGCGTGCGGGAGTTTACGGTGGCCCCCGTGCAGGAAGGCAACCGGTTTTTGCACCATTGGTACATTGGCACAGAGCGGGAGGTGGATAAGGAACAGGTCACCCGCCTGCTCGACGAGGCCCTGAAGCAGGTCAATGATGATTACAAAACAGAGCGGGACAGTCTGCTCGGGATCAGGGTGGAAATCCTGCCTATTCAGCGCTTCTACGACTGGCAGGCGGCTAAGGGTAAGCTTGGCGGGCAGAACAAATTCCCCCGCGTAATGAAGGGCAAGCGCTTTGCGGAGTGGTCGGCTTTTGTGCACCGGAGTCTGCGGCAGGAGGGTGGGGGTTAATATCGGGAATTACAAGACTGCAGCATGTGTTATTCATGTATTCTGAAAGCTTAATTTTCAATAGTATGGGTATACAAATTTCCTCAAAAATGCTTCAGGAGCTCAACATGACTTCACAAGAATTCCTAATTGAGATGGCTACTCATTTTTACGACCTGGGCAAAATGACTATGGGACAAGCCCGCAATTTTGCCAGTATTGACCAAATAACCTTCCAGAAAGAGCTGTCCAAAAGGAACATCAATATCAATATGAGGTAGAGGATTTAATGGATGATTTGAAAGCGATGGAGGCTTACAAACAAAAGCTAAACAAGTAAAATAAGGTCAACGCTCTTTTTATTACGGTTTAGCGGTTGCTGTCTTCCCCAAACCTGCTATTGCTCCCTGCTTCGGACAATGAAAACGGCACTCAGGCGAAGGAGGTACTGTTCCTGCAAGCCCCAAAACGGTGCATGCCCTGCCTGCCTGCACCCTGCACTCGAACCTCTACCCGGCAGATTCGTTCAAAAGGCGCACCAAAACCAACGCTCCTATGAATGTCGCGCAAAAACTGATTGATGCCCACCTCGTTGAAGGTGAAATGAAACCCGGTACGGAAATTGGCCTGAAAATCGACCAGGCACTACAACAGGATGCCACAGGCACGCTCGTGATGCTGGAACTGGAAGCCATGGGGCTCGACAAAGCCCAAACCGAGGTTGCTGTACAGTACGTGGACCACAACCTGCTGCAGGGCGACCACAAAAATGCCGATGACCATCTCTTTCTGCAATCCGCTGCTGAAAAATACGGTTACTGGTTTAGCCGGCCCGGCAATGGGGTTAGCCACCCGGTGCACATGGAACGCTTCGGCAAACCTGGCAAAACCATGGTAGGCTCGGACAGCCATACGCCGGCCGCCGGCGCCCTGGGCATGCTGGCCATCGGTACCGGAGGGCTGGACGTAGCGGCAGCTGTGGCAGGCAAGCCTTACTTCGTCAAAATGCCAAAGGTGATGGGCGTGGAGCTCAAAGGGCAGTTGCCGGACTGGGTGAGCGCCAAAGATGTAATCCTGGAAATGCTGCGCCGCTACGATGTCAAAGGGGGCGTGGGCTACATCCTGGAATACTATGGAGAAGGACTGAAATCCCTCTCGGCTATGGATCGCCATGTCATCGCCAATATGGGTACAGAGTTGGGGGCTACGACTTCTGTTTTTCCGGCGGATGAAGAGATCAAGCGTTTTCTGCGTGCGCAGGGCCGGGAGGAGGACTTCTCGGAGCTGAAAGCCGATGCAGATGCCAGGTACGATGCCCATGAGGTCATTGACCTTTCCGAACTGGAACCCCTGATCGCCAAGCCCAGCAGCCCGGGCAATGTAGTGCCGGTACGGGAAGTGGCTGGTCAGTCGGTACATCAGGTGGTGATTGGTTCGAGTGCTAATCCGGGGCTACGCGACTTCTGGGTGGTTTCCGAAATTGTAAAAGGCCGTATGGCGCATCCCGATGTGTCTTTTGATATCAACCCTACTTCCCGACAACTTACGGAGAACCTGTCTCGCACCGATGGTTTCTTCAACCTCCTGCACGCCGGCGCCCGTTTTCATCAGTCGGGCTGTATGGGCTGTATCGGGATGGGGCAGGCACCAGCCAGCGGGAAAATCAGCCTGAGGACCATGCCCCGCAACTTTCCGGGCCGATCGGGCACCCTAGATGACCAGGTGTACCTCTGTAGTCCGGAGACGGCCGCCGCTGCCGCACTGACAGGCAAGATCACCGACCCCAGAGACCTGGAAAAAGATTTGGGGATTACTTATCCGAAATATAAAGCTCCGGATCAGCAGATCATCAACGAGCAGATGCTGGTCCCTCCCTCCCAAAACGGACAGGGTACCGATTTGGTCAAAGGGCCCAACATCAAGTCCCTGCCCACCTTCGACCCCTACCCGAATGCCTACGATGCGCCCGTGCTGCTGAAAATGGACGACAATATTTCCACCGATGAAATCCTAAAAGCCGGAGCAGAAGTGCTGCCCTTGCGGAGCAATATCCCGGAGATTAGCAAGTACAGCTATATCGTAATTGATGACTCTTTTTATGAACGGGCAAAAGATGCCCAGGCTGCCCATCCGGGGCACATCGTGGTAGCCGGTGAGAATTATGCACAGGGCTCCAGCCGGGAGCATGCTGCACTCGCACCTAAATACCTGGGGCAGCTGGCGGTAATTGCTAAAAGTTATGCCCGGATTGGCTGGCAGAACCTGGTCAACTTCGGCATTCTTCCGCTGGAATTTATCAATCCTGAAGACTACGAAAAAATCGGGCGGGGAGACATGCTCGCCGTAACTTCTGCCCGTGAGTCGATTCAGTCAGGCGATGACATACACATCCGCAACCTCACGAAAAATACGGATATCGCCTGCCGGCATAGCCTGAGTGGGCGTCAGGTGGAGGTCTTGCTGAAGGGTGGGATTATCAATCACTTCAAAGAATAACAGGGTGCAGGAGCCTTCTTTTAAGCCCGGCAACGTATAATTAGCCAAAAAGAGAGGACGGGCATGGAACCGACTGTTAGCAGTAATCTTCTTCCACGCCCGCTACCCTCCTTATCTTGCAATAACCAATTTCTTCATTTGAATGCCATACCGGGTGCGTACTGACAAATAGTAAAGCCCTGCTGGCAGGTGGTGCAGATGGAGTGTGTGGCTGCCTGTGCTGCCGGGCAGGTGTTCATCGTGCAACAATTGCCCGTTCTGATTAAACAGGGAGACCTGACCAGCTTCCTCAAAGCGCAGCTCAAAGGTGCCCTCTCCCGGATTTGGGAAAAGCTGAAAGTCAGGCATATGCCCCATTTCAGTCGTACTGCTCAGAAAATCTATTTCTGCCGTAACTTCCGATAAACAACCCGAAGCATCCGTAACCGTCACCGTGTAAGTACCGGCTGGCAGGTCTGGGAGGTCTTCCGTGGTGGCCCCTGTGCTCCAATCAAAGGTGTAGGGGGGTAACCCACCGGTTACGATCAGATCAATGCCGCCCAGGGTGTCGTCCACCTGCGGCAGAGCATCCACTACGATGTTGAGGCAGGCCGCGAGGCTCCAGATTTCACTCCCGCGCAGCCCGTCATTTGCGGCGAAGTAGAGCTTGTCGTTGAAAAGCGTAAGTGAGGTAGGATCACCATCGCGTACCCCCGGCCGTATGTCGGCAATAATTGCGAAGGTACTGTCAGCGGCATCGTATTCCCAAAATTCGCGCCCGTACTCCTCCGTATAAGCGGAGCAATACAGCTTATCATTGAAGACGACCAAATCTCTGGGATTGCTTGAGCCGGAGGTGATGTCCTGAGTGATGTTCACCTCGCCCGTTGCCGGGTCGAACACGAGCAGCTCTGTACCCTGACTGCTGCTGAGGCGTCCGGAGAAGTAAATCTTGTCCTGATAAAAAGTGATGTACTCGGGGTACAAACTCCCGCTAACATCCGTAAGCAGCGCTACCTCATCTGTTGCCGGATCGTAACGGAACAGTTCGAAGCCGGCGTCCGGATGATTGGCCCGAAAGTAGAGCACCCCATCCTTTTCAACGATGTCTTCCGGGCTCCCATCAGGAGACCCTGGCCGGATATCGGCAACAAGCTCCACGGCATCCGTATCGCTTTGGTAGCGCCATAGTTCGTAGCCCGACACGCCATCCTCTGCCCGAAAGTAGAGCGCACCCGCACAAACGATCAGCCCTTCCGGGCTGGCATCTTCTTCGCCGGGGTAGAGGTCGGCTATGACTTCGAAAGTATTGGTTGCCGGGTCGTAAGCGTGAAGTTCATCGCCTAGTTCCTCGTTGTAAGCTTTAAAAAACACCCGCCCGTCGTAGGCGACTACATCCGTGATATGCCCCGTATGGCTGGGGGTGGAAAAGGCAGTGGCTGCAATCTGACCGGTGGCATCGTCATAGCTCAACAGCCCGTATCCGCTGTCGGGGTGAATGCCCGAAAAATAGAGCTTCCCAGCCTGTACTGCAAAATTATCGGGCCGTAGGCTGCCCGGGGTATCGGAAAGAAGCTCGGTGGCACCGCTCGCCGGGTTGTACACCCAAATCTCCCGCCCGCTGTTGGCCTCATCTGCACCGAAATACAGTTTACCGTTGTAAGCCGTAAAGCCATAGGGGTCGGAGCCGATGGTGGTGGTGTTGATATCGGCAGCTACGGACACCGTTGTGGCCCCGGCCGTGTAGGTAAGCAACTCATCCCCCACTTCGGGGTGCAGCCCGGAGAGGTAAAGGGCCGTGCCGGTATTGTACTCGATGGTCAGGTATGTCGGCGCACCGTCACCATCCAATTGAACGATTTCTGACACCATGTCGGTAGCCTTATCGTAGGCATACAAACCGCGGCTGCTGAGGCTCTGCTCTGCCACAAAGTACAGCTGACCATCGAATACAGTAAGCGTGGCTGGTGAGGCATTGCCATCTGGGTTGAGGTCGGCCACCAACTCGATCTGATTGGTTTGAGTGTTGAAACGGCGCAGCTCGGTGCCCACGATAACATCTCGGGCAGAGAAATAGAGGTCTCCCTCAAAGGCGGTCAAACCAAACGGGCTGCTGCTGGCGATCCCCGGATAAACTTCCGGCAGGTCCAAAAGGCTGTTGGTCGCAATATCGTACGCCCAAAACTCTTCGCCCGTGCTCTGCGTAAAACCCCGGAAAAAGAAACGCCCGTCCATATAGGTCAGTATATTAATGCTGGGGTAAAGGCCGTTCGGGCTGTCGTAGGCTACGTTTTCTACGGTCCCGTCCGCCGGATCGAGCTGCCACAACCGGCTGTCACTGCTGCCGTCATTGGCTGCAAACCAAATCTTATCGCCCACTACCGTAAAGAAGTTGGGGTTACTGTTGCCGTCCGGGTTCAGATCGTACAGCTCCATTTCCTGCGTCTCCAAATTATAGCGCCCCACCTCGATACCTGCCACGGGGTCTTCAAAGGACAGGTACAGCCACCCCTCATGCACCATAAGGCTCGTGGGGTTCCTGATACTGTTGTTCATAGAGTCGAATACCCGCCCCAGCGAGCCCGTCGCCGGATCGTATGCATGAAGAGTGGTGATCCCTGCACTGAAGCGAGCCCCGAAGTAGAGCCGCCCGTCGTAGGGCAGTAATTGCGTGATGCTGCTGCTGGCGTCCAGCGGATTGATGTCCGCAACGAGTGCGGCGGTACCGTTGGCAGGATCATACCGGTGTAGCTCCCGGCCAAACTGCCCATCGTCAGCGGTAAAGTAAATCTTGCCTTCGAGTTCTGCAAAGTCGCGGGGGTCCGAGCTGGCAGGCTCCTGATTGATATCGCGCTCCAGGGTCAGCTGGGCGGAGGCCGACAAAACGATCAGGCAAAAAACGGTGCTCAATAGTGTCTTCATCAGTTCTTGGGGAATGATTAGACGCCAAAGATACCGCCTGCTGCGCTGCCTTTTCTATAGGAATTCATAGAGGTGATGGCCGGGCGGGTATTTTTTGTTGGGCACTACCAGCCCCAGGTGCCGGGGCCGCCTTTGAACGGGCCTACAATTTTGGAAGTAATCCACCCGCCGTAGAAGTCGCCTTCCTGTGCCTGCACCCGCTCATCGCCAACGTAGCATTCGTCTACTTTGCTGGGGTAGAAAGCCAGGTAGCCTTTGATGGGCGCAAAAGCCGGCCGGGGATCCGGATAGCTCCAGGCCACCTGCTGAATGCTGCTTTCGCCAATCTTTAGGTCCCAGTACCGCGCTTTGCCTTTGAACTCGCAGTGGGTTTGAAACTTCGGAGATTGTTTCAGCACCCCTTCTTTAATATCTTCCGGCGGCAGGTAATACACTGGCGGATGGCTGGTTTCCAGCACCCGGTAAGCCCGGTTAGTGGAGGCGACGACCTCGCCCTGGTGTTTGATGGTGATGTGAGCGGAGACCGGTTCCAACTTAGGCGGCCGGGGGTAGTCCCAGACGCTTTCCTGACCGGATTTGGGTGGTATGCGTTTCTTATTCATACGCTTGAAACGGGAAAAACAACAGTTGGTTGGCCATCGCATGATCATCCCATGAAAATCACTAGCTTTGCAGGCATCATCATAAGCCGTCGCCCGTGTCCCTACTCAAAAAACTGGCAGGTGAGACCGCCATCTACGGTACGAGCAGCATTCTGAGCCGCTTGCTGCACTTCGTCATCCTGACGCCCTTCCTGACGTACTACTTCACGACGCAGGAATACGGTGTGGTGACGGACCTCTACGCCTGGGCTGCCCTTCTCCTTGTCATTTACACCTACCGGATGGAGACGGCTTTCTTCCGATTTGGCAGCAAGGAATCGGATATGGAGCGCAGCTTTTCCACGGCTGCCATCAGCCTGTTGGCTTCCACGGCGGTGCTGACGTTGCTTTTCCTGGCCTTTGCCCCCGAAATTGCCCGTTGGCTGCACTACCCCGACCGCCCGGAATACGTCCGCTGGTTTGCGCTCATCATTGCTTTTGATGCCCTGGCAGCCATTCCCTTTGCGCGCCTGCGCCTGGAAAACCGTCCCATCCGCTTTGCGGTGATCAAGACGCTGAATATCCTCGTGAATATTTTCTTCATTTTTTTCTTCCTCAAAATCTGCCCCTGGCTCCTGGAGCAAGGGTACGAATGGGCTGGCTGGCTGTACAATCCTGAGCGGGAAATCGGCTACGTCTTCCTGTCCAACCTGCTGGCCAGCGGGTCGGTCCTGCTTTTTTTGGCGCCCTTGCTGCTTAAGGCACAATGGACCTTTGAAGCCGGTCTTTGGAAGCGGATGCTCCGGTACGCTGCCCCGCTCATCGTGGTGGGCGTCGCCGGTATTGTCAATCAGTTTGTGGGCATCCCCCTGCTGAAGGAACTGGCTTCTGATGACCTGGACTACAATATCGCTCAGGTCGGCCTGTATGGGGCTGCCGCCAAACTGGCCGTGCTGATGAACCTCTTCACCCAGGCCTTCAACTACGCCGCCGAGCCTTTCTTCTTCCGCAATGCCGCCCGGGAAGACAAGAGTACGCTCTATGCGCAGGTGGGGCAGGGCTTCACCCTCGTGGGCTGCCTGGCCTTTGTGGGCATTATGCTGTATATGGATGTCATTCAGTACTACCTCGGAGCTGACCTACGTGGCGGTCTCGCTGTAGTGCCATTCCTGCTGATGGCCTACCTTTTTCTCGGGCTCTACTACAACTTCAGCATCTGGTACAAACTCGCGGACCGGACCATTATCGGCGGGTATATTGCCACTGCCGGTTCTGTGATCACCATCGGGCTGAATGTCTGGCTCATCCCCCGGTATGGCTACCTGGCACCGGGGCTTGCCGCGCTGGCCTGCTACAGCTTCATGGCGGCTGCCAGTTACCTCACCGGGCAGCGGTATTACCCCATCCACTATCCGGTAGGCCGAATGGCGCTGTACATACTGGGCGCAATCGCCACCTACGCGCTAAGCTTGCTGTTGCAAAAGTCCTACACACCAGGCTTTGCTGCCGGGCTGGCGCTGAATACGGTTTTATTGCTGGGCTATTTGTCCTTCCTTGCAGTGTTGGAACGGCAAGGGCTCCGGCGATTAGTACGACAGTTGCGAAAGTGAGAGAATAGGTGTATTTTGACTGAACAGAAGCTCGTAAATTGACAACCGTATCCTTTCCCGATTACCTGGCCCTTGATGAGCAAGCGCCTGAGAGGCTGGAGTTTTACAATGGTGAAGTCTACGCCCTTGCCGGTGGAAGTCTTCATCATGGTATCATCTGCGGTAACATCTTTGCAGAATTAAGATCAGCCCTTACTAAAGGAACAAATGATTGTCAGGCTTTCAATAGTGAAGTGCGTATCCACATCCAAGCCATCAACACCTACGTTTACCCCGATGCCTCCATTGCCTGCCCGCCCCTAAATACGGTATCAGAGCCCGCAGAAGCCATTGCCAACCCCATCCTAATTGCAGAGGTGTTATCGCCTTCCACTGAAAGTTACGACCGGGGCGGGAAATTTCACCGGTATCGCCAATTGGATTCCCTTCAGGAGTATGTATTGATTGACAGCCAATCGTATACAGTGGAAGTGTACCGGCGAAAAGGAGACTTGTGGCAGATTGTGGTCTTCAGCGGGCTCGAACAGGAAGTAGCGCTTGGCGCCATCAACGGCAGCCTGAGCATGGAAGCCATCTACAGCGGTGTGGAACTATAACTTCGGCGTACTGTGGTACACTACCAGGAACCCCAGCAACATCCGCATCGGCAGAGGTACTTCATCAGACAGTTCATCCACCACGATCCAGTCCCGCAGGTCCCCTTCGTAGGCGGTGTACATCTCAAACCAGCCGTGGCGTTCGCTCCCGATCGCCCAGTCCTCCGCCAGGTTCTGATAGCGGGTGCGCAGGGTGACGGTGTGCGTGCCATCGGTGACCCGCCATTCCCGAAAGTTGTTGCGAAAAATGGTCCTTGCCGTAGCGATGGCATTATCGCCCCGGGCTTCCCACTCGTTGGGGTTGTCGGGCCACTTTTGCCGGATGGTGCCTACGCCCTCCCCGATGCGGTACTGCCAGCGGCTCCAGTCGTCCTGTGCCACGGACGTCAGGCGCAATTCGCCCCGGCTCTCCGTTTCGGTAGTAAAGATATCCCACTCGGCAAAGCTGTCGTTCCAGCGGGTGGCCATGCCGGTGAGGGCAGCGGTATCGACGAGGGGCTTGGTGAGGGGCGTTTGGGCGGAGAGAGCAAAGGGGATGCTGATTATAAAAAAGAGGATCTGAAGACGCTTCATTCTGATTGCTTTTCAAAAGAACGCAAGATACGTATACTCTATTTCAAACTATATCCAGCTCTTCTGTGCAACACTTATCGCCTGCTTCCGTTAAACAACCTGTTTATCAGCGAATTACCCCCTTGCCAGTTGTTAAACAATTGGTAGTCCGCTCCTACTAAAGTATCTTTGCGCCCACAATCAAAAAGCCTATGCTCCGTCAGTTCCTGGCCGGGATATTTGAAATCACGCACGGTATTATGCTCACTCTGCTCTTCGTCGGAGCTGTGATTACAGGGTTGTATGTCTATCAGAACCGCTGGGACGAGGTATCAGAACTTCCCGTTATCCGGGAAATCACCGGCAACTACCGGCAGGGGCTGCAAGCGATAGGCGGGCTCTCCGGACTGGCGCTGGAACGGTACGAAACGGGCGACTTCCAGGCGGTTGGTGGGGATTTAAGCGGACAACTACCCCAACTCGCCCGCGCCTGGAATGCGGATGATATCCTGCACAAGCTGCGCTTCTCCAAATCCAAAATGCGGCAGGCGGAAGTCTTTACTCAGTATATCGACCAACATGCGGAAAGCGCCTTGCGCGATATGCTGCTGCACCAGGTACCCGCAAGCGTCAAACTGGCACAGGCACTGCTGGAATCCCGGGCCGGTCAATCCGGGTTGGCGCGAAATACCAACAACCACTTTGGCATCAAAGCCCGCCCCAACGCCCAGGCCCGCCGAAAAATCCGCGAGCGCCGCTACGCCGACCTCCACAATCATGAATTCATCCCGGTAGCCCCGGCCATCGGTGCCTGGCGCTTCCACGACGATAATACCTACGACCGGTTCGAGACCTACGAAGCAGTTGGTGACAGCTACGCCCGGCATACGCAGTTGCTCACGCGTGACTGCACCTTCGGGCATACCGGTTGCTACGCCTGGATCTGGGCTGCTTATCCGCCGGGGCAGGAACACGACATCCGGGAGGCGGCAGCAGCTTTTTACCATCGTTCCGGTATCGCAGCTGCCGAATTTTTTGACGGGGACACCCGCGTCCCTTACTACGCCGCCTGTGCCGCAGGGCTGAAGATGGCCGGCTACGCCACAAGCCCCACTTACCATAAAAAAATCACTTACCTCATCGAGACCTATGAGCTGTGGCGTTTTGACCTCGCCCTGCTCAAGGCTTTCGAATAATTTTTTCACGCATCAACACCAACATCATGAGTAATCAATACCGAAACAACAGCAGCCTTAGCAGCCTGCTCAAATTACTGGGGGCCACCTTCGCCCTTATTCTCCTCATCGGCGCGCTAGACAGGGCCGGCGTCAAAGTCATTATGGGGGATAAGCCCGCCGGCAGTGCCTACGAAAGCAGCATGCTGCCCCGCACTGCCGAACGGGCAGAAGAAGGGCATGCCAATTACGCTCCGCCCCGCACGCCTGAACGCTACCGGCGCTCCGCTGCCCGGGAAGCAGCAGCCCCGGACCGGGAAGGCCTTTCTGCCACAGACATTGATAACTTCCTCGATCAGTTTGCGGCTACGGCCCGTAAGCAGGCACTGGAGAATGGTGTTCCCGCCGGTATCGCTCTGGCTTACGGCATAGAAGAACTGAAACGCGGGCAGCGCATTGATTCCTGGGATGCTTTTCAGGAGAAGGTAACCGCTCCACTTTCCCGCCTCAAGCAGGAAGTGCCCCGGGACGCCCTGAGCCGCTATTTCAAATACTCTGCCAACAGTCAGCGCTGGGCGCAGGGCCTTGGCCGCTACTCCCGCCATTCCGAACAGCAATTGATGAGCAATCTGCAGCATTTCAACCTGGAAGCTGAGGACGAAGCTGTGACCGAAATCTTGCTACAACAACCCGAAGACGCTTCCCGCGTACAGGAAGTCGCTGATGAAGTGACCGCAAAGATTGTACGCCGTCAAAACAAAGGTCATCGTAGCCAGACGGAAGCCGAACAGACGCCCGAAACCGGTACCAAGGCCTGGCGCAATTTCTACGAAGAGGAAGTCGGCCAGGAGGTAGCTAAAGAAATTGCCCGAAAAAAATTACGCAGTGGCCAGTACATCGGCGAGGATGATATGGAAGCCCTGATTGAAGAGACCAATCAGGAAACAGAAGCCACTATGCAGAGCAATATCGGACTGCTGGGCCGGAAGATCAACCGCGGCCATCAGAATGCCGGTCAGAAACTGGACATCACCGACCCGCGCAATGCACAGGCCCGGGAAGAACTATACCAGAAAAAACTCCGGGAGCAGGGCTATGTGAAGGGGCACAGGAAATAGCGGATCGGCCATTATGGAACTAATGGTGTTAATATTTTTAATTTCCGCCACTTCCAGGAAAATAAATATAGGATAAATCTTATATTTGTGCCTGTTTCCACACTAGACGACCTGATTAGAAGCGCAAAAGCATGGCAATACGCCGTATTTGTGCTTCAGCCTGGATAAACACTTCAAGTTAGTAAACCAACTTAACAAGCCAGGTTCTTACGATTCAAATAATTCCACCCGACACCCGGTGGATATCAGGCGGCGCTACGCTTTCCCTTTGCTGAAAGACAGCAGCGCTTATCAAGATTGAGAACATCCATACTTGTGCCCTGTGGGGTACCGGAGAAACTAAAATGCCCGTTTTTGCGTATAAGTCGTTTACAGGGCTTTTCTAAGGAGAACGACCTGGGCCATATGGCCGGGTCGTAAGCAATTTTGATTTTCAGGCGCTAATTTGCCTTAATTATAGCTACTCGATATGAATAAAACATTGATCTACCCATTGGCCATGATCGCCGCCCTTTTCCTTGGGCCGGTAAGCAACTATGCACAGGACATCTTTGACGGGCTCTTTGAAAAGGAACAGCCCCGGTTTTTCGCGCAGGTCAACCCCACTTCGGTACCTGGCGAAGTCGAAATGGTTTTTCACTTTACGCACAGTAAAGCCAGTGAGGTGGAAGCCTCCGTATGGCTCACTGACCTTGGTGGTAACCTGCAGGACCCGCAAAGCAAAGAGATGGTTAGCGGATTGCGGACACTTGGCAACCGAAAGCGGGACACCCTCGTTATTTCAGGCCTGACTCCACGTCACTTTTACAATATTGGTGTCGACTACCGGGTGAAGTCTGCTATTCCCAGAAAATTTGAGTCTGCTGTGGTTCGGGAACATTTCCGCTATGAGGGCAGCCTGTCACAGCCTGTAGCACAGCAACAGCCCCAAACACAGCGGACTGCGCCGGCTAATCCGGACTGGCAGGCGCGTTCGGTTCAGCCAATGCAGCAGTCTGCCGCACAAAATAGCAACACCCCGGCACAGCAACCCTGTAAAGAACCACAGCTCAACCTTCGTGTAGACCCTGCAGGTTATTGCGACCGGCTCAACCGCCCGGCCGTCATCGTCTCCTGCTCCAATTGCCAGGGCACGACCTGGGACTTTTTGGTCGAAGTAAAAACCAGCAACGGCAAATGGTTTCCCACCCGCGCTGACGGCCGCCCACAGGCAGCTCTTGGGGTGGCACCACGTACCGAGCCACTTTGCCTCATACCGGATAACAACTATCAGCTCCGGGTCCTGGCATGGGGCGAAAATTGTAATTTACCAGTGGTAAAAGAATTGGGTACGACGATTCAGGTGGGCAATTCCGTTGCTCAGCAGCCTTTGGCCCAATCTTATGGTGCACCTACCTCCAGCCCTTACCGCACTCAACCTGCAGCACCGGTAAATGCCCCGGAGGTTTGCGGCGTCTCTGGTACAGCAACGCTTATGGGCAAAACTATTCGGGGGAGCCTGCAGCTACCCGCTAATTCTGACTGCTCTGCCCTCAATCCCTACGCTGAAGTAGCCTATGTGCACCCTGGATACCGGGATATCAATATGGGCAAGGTCAGTCTTTATCCTGGTTTGGACATGCCCTTTGAGCTCGACCTTGATCAAAGAGACTTACAACGCGGTATCCACACCCTGAGGGTTACAGTCTATATGCCACTGCCCGACCTGCCCCGCCCGGTAGCTGCCGAAACTTTCTGGATTCGCGCAGAAGAGCAGGCAGCAACAGCCAACCGGAGCAGTGTCATTCCGGATCTGGAGAACCGCCTGCAAAATGCGCCCAACGCTTACGGATCGACCCCTGAAAGCTATAGCCAAACACCGGATGCTCCGATGCGCGGCACCATCGGCACCAAAGGTATTGAGCGAACTGACGATGACCTGTATATCGATGAAGCCCTGCTGGAAGAACAAGCCAATACCATTAGCGTAACAGCCACTGACCCCAATTGCACGCCCATTCAGGACCTGCAGCTGGTGTACAGCCCCACGCAGCCTGACCGGCCGCTTTACCTAAGCTGGCTCAGCCCGCGCTGCTGTCAGGAAGAAGGCTGTAAATACACCGTTTGGGCCGGCCCCACACCGGAAAAGCTCAGCCTTGTGGTTACCGGCCAGAAAGCCGGGGCGCAGGTGAGTGAAATCCTGAACAACCTGCCCGCCCGTCACAACTACTTCGAGGTAGCTGTGGAAACCACCAACGGTGTACGCAAGGCCGCTTATGTACCGGGCAGTGGCCCGATCTATGGCATCGAAGCCGTACTGGACTACCACGATCAGTTCAAACCACAGAAAAGTGACCCTATACAAGGACAAATGAGCTCAGATACGCAGCGTAAAGGCGGCGTAAACGGAGGCCTGTCTGACCGAATGAGCCCTCCTGCCCTGCCGGTAGCTATGGAAAGTAATCCATTGCAGCCAAAGCTGCCAATTTCCAAATTCCGCCCCTGCAAATATCAGCGGGAAACAACAGTGACGGCAGATTATCCGATTCAGGCGGGAGAGACCGTAACCATCGACTATGCCTTTACCGAGCCCGACCATCAGTTTACGCTCTACCATCAGCCTTTCGGCAGCACCGAGTGGCAACTGGCACCAGGCACGACCGAGCTACAGTCCAAGCCAAGCTTTGAACTACAAGCTACCGATTACCACGCTGGTAAGTACCTGGTGCTGGTGTATAAAGATACTAAGAACTGGGGCTGCCTTTCTGCGCCCCTTAGTGACCCCATTGAGCTAAATGTAGTCCGGTAAGGGCTTCTCGAAAAAAAATACGCAACTTTCGAAAAGCTTTTGCCCTGCTACTAAGGATTATCCTGCAATTGGTAATGAGTTTACCCGTTGCAGGATAATACCCTCCCAACAGCAACGCTGCTCCATCCCAACCTTGAAAAACAAACGATTATGAGAAAAACAAGCTTCGTCCCTGCCGGGATGCTGCTACTCTTATGCCTTTTGCCTGCTTTTGAAGCGGGTGCTCAGCGCCTGGCCGTTAGGGGCACCGTCACCTCATCCCTCAATGGGGAGCCGGTTAAGGGTGTCAAAGTGAGCCTCAATACCAGTGCAGAAACGGCCCAATCAGAAAAGGACGGGAGTTACATCATCTATGTAGACCAAAACTTTTTCAATCCCAACCCAGCGCCCACCCTTACTTTTGCGCACCCCGACTACGAGGAGCAGTCCATAGCGGTGATCGGGCGAAAGCGGGTAGATGTATTGCTCCGCCCTGTCAATGCAGCGGGGGCGGTGTCTTTTTCCACCGGGCTGGCGCAGTCCCGCGCCGTCTCTTTGCTACCCTTTGGCGGGACCTTGCTCGACGACGCCACGCTACAGCAAAACCGACCTAACAGATTGAGTTCAGCCCTTGCCGGACGGGTGCCGGGGCTCCGCCTGCTTCAGCCCGGAGGACAGCCCGGACAGGCATACCATATTCAGCTTCGGGGCATCAATCAGCTATCCGGCACCCAACAGCCTCTTGTTCTGATTGATGGGATTTTCATGGCTGATGCCCATCTCCTGGATATCAACCCGGAGGATGTTGATAAGGTGGAAGTTCTCAGAGGAGCCGCCGGAGCCGCCGCCTTTGGCGCGCAGGGTAGCAATGGTGTCATACAGATTTTTACGAAAAACGGATACGAGCTGGCAGATGGGCAAACCCAGGTGACCTACCGTACCGATTATCAGGTGAGTGACGTGCAGGAAGCCTATCCCACGCTTGGTTTTACCAACCGGGAAATCCTGAACCCCGCTGGACCGCAACCTCTGCTGGGTGGCCCTCTGCCTGCCAACACTTTCACCAACGCCCTGCCCAACCTTCAGGACTACGAAAGCAGCCATCTGTTCGAGCGGCGCAGCCTGCGTTCCAACTCCCTCACCGTGACCGGGCGGACAGGCGGTACCTCCTTCCGGGGCTCCGCGCAGCGCTTCCGGGACGAAGGCGTCATCCCTGGCCGCGAAGGCTTCACCCGGCATGCCTTCCGAGCCAACCTTGGGCATCAGGCGGGCGACCGGCTGAAGGTGAGGGGCAGCGCCTACTATGTGAGCAGTCAGAACGATGCGGGGGCAGCATTGGGCGCCACACCCAACAACCCTGTTGCCAATACCCTGCTCATGACTCCTATGTTTGACCTCGATGCCCGTAACGAAGAAGATGGGACTTCCTTTGACTGGGACATCGACAATACCGGTGCACGCATCACCAATCCGCTTTACCTGCGGGAACAACTACAGACTGAGGAGCGCCACAGCCGGCTGATGGGCATGTTTGGAGGTACTTTTGAGGCTGCTAAATGGCTGGACATCGACTACGCTGCCACCCTCGACCGCAGCACCACACAGCGCCAATTGTTTATCGACAAAGGCTACCTGAGCACGAACGTACCGGTCGGCTTCAGCCCGCTTGTGACCTCGGGCGTGCAGGGCAGCAACGGCGGCGGGCTGGAATATGCCGAACGCATGCAGCAGTACTTCACCTCCTCAATCAGCCTCCTGCTGCATAAAGAGTGGCTGGGCTTCAATACCGCCTTCCGGGCGGGGCTGCTGTACGAGGACCTCGACCGGGACTTTTCCCTGGCAAGGGGCGAAAACCTGGCGGTGGGCGGCAACCGCTCCCTCGATAATCCGCAATCCGAAACCAATATTTCTTCCCTGGCGGAGGAGATGACGACCTACAGCGGCTTTGCGCAGGCCGATGTGGACTTCCGCGACCGCTATGTGTTCACTGCTGCAGCCCGGGCAGAACAGTCGACGCTTTTTGGCGAAAGTGTGGACTGGCCCGCCTTTTACCGCATCGGTGCCGCCTACCGTATGAGCGAGGACGTCAACCTGAAAATCTTCCAGGAACTGAAATTCCGGGCTGCAATGGGTACAGCTGGCGTGCGCCCCGCCTATCAGCAGCGGTATGAGACCTACGAGCTGGTCAACGGCAGCCTGAGCCGGCAAACCATTGCCAACGACGCCCTGCAGCCGGCCCGAACGCAGGAACTGGAAGTGGGCGTTGATATGACAATTTTTAAGGCATTTACCCTTTCCGGGACCTACGTGCAGTCCACGACCGAAGATCAAATCCTCTTTCAGCAGCTGTCCGGGGGTGCCGGTTTTGAAGGGCAATGGCGCAATGCGGGGACGGTGGAAGCCGATATTTACGAAGGCAGCCTTACCATTGATTTCAAAAAGCTGTTCCGCATACCGGGCGCTAAGGTGCGCTGGAACGTACAAGCGACCGGGCAACGGGTGGAGCAGCGGGTAGCCGCCCTTGCCATACCTGCTTACGAAACGGGCCCTGGCTGGGCGAATACCAGTCTCTTTCGCATAGAAGAAGGGCAGCCCCTGGGCATAATGGTGGGCCAGGCCTTTGCCCGTACCCCCGATGATTTATCGGACAATCCCGATTTCAACCCCTTCGACTACACCACCAATGAGCAGGGCTTTATCGTGCAGCAGGACCTTCTCGGGACGCCTGAAGAAGTCCCCCTGCTGATTACAGACGAGAATGGCGCGCCCGTGCAGCAAGTCATCGGCGATATTAACCCCGACTTTCAGCTTGGCATTGCCCATACTTTTGCCTACGCAGGCTTCGAGCTCTTTGCCTTGTTCGACTGGCGCAAGGGCGGGGATATTTACAACTATACCAAACAGTGGATGTATGCCAATGAGCGTCATGCCGACCTGGCCGCCTCTTCCGGACTGCCTGCCACTTTCTACGGGGAGGAGGGCTTGTCCAACAATCTGATCCCCAATGCCTATTTTGTGGAAGACGGGTCCTACTTCATGCTCCGTGAGGCTGCTATCAGTTACACTTTCAGACCGGAGCGCCTGCCTGCTCTGAAGAATATTTTTGAGGAAATCCGTTTCAGCCTGATCGGGCGAAATCTGTTTACCCTGACCGACTACAGCGGCTACCACCCGGCCTTAACCACCACCACAGCCGGCAATCCGCTACAGCGGCGGCAGCCCGGAACACCGGGTAGTCAGCTGGCGAGCCCCGGGGGGAATCCCGCCCTGTTTGCCGTCGATTTCTTTAACCACCCGCTGCGGCGCCACCTGGGCTTCAGCGCACAAATAACGTTTTGAAATGCTACGTAAATTTACCTTTTCCGTTCTAACGGTGCTGTTGGCCGGCCTTTGGTCTTGCGAGTCGCTGGATAATGCTCCTCAGCTTACGCCCGATGGGCAGCAGGTCATCAGTAAGGGCAAGGACTTGCAGGAAGCCCTGCGCCGCGGCTATGCCACCTGGTGGGGCAGCATCCATAGCCCAGAGCCCGCTGTGGCACTCGGTGTTACTGCGGATGCCTGCGCCCTGCCCTGGGATGACTTTGGTGCGGCTGCCATGGGGCAGGAGCCACGCCTTTCCTACCGTAACCTCAATTCCGAGCCCCTGGATTACCGGGCGATTGTGGAAGTACCCTGGTACGGGTGCCTGCAGGCGGTGGCTGATGCGAATGATGTGCTGAATGCCCTGTCGCAAGGCGTGAGCATTGATCAGAACGGCCCGCAGGATCAGTCGGTACGGGCAGCCGCCTATGCGCTGCGTGGATTGAGCTGGGGCTATTTGTCGCTTTGGTTTGATCAGGCGCCGGTAGTGGATGAGAATACCAAGCTGGGCGGTACGATTGAATTTCTGCCCTACACAACGGTCAATGCCCAGGCAGTAGAGGAACTGGAAGCCGCCATTCAATTGGCTGAGGCGAATGGCATCGACTTCATCCACAACTACTTCAACGGGCTGCCACTGGATGGTAGTGCCTTTGCGGAACTTGGCCACAGCTATGCCGCCCGTTTTTTGGCGCAAGCCGCCCGCACCTTAGATGAAAATGAGACGACCAATTGGCAGGCCGTCCTTCAACACGCTGAGCTAGGGTTGACTTTTGACTTCGCCCCCATCGCCAATGGCAATCAGTGGACAAGCTATCAGCAGTATACCCTTGCCAATACAGAAGCCGGCCCTTTCTGGGCGCGCCTCGACCAACGCCTTGTGGCTGCCTTCGACCCCAATCAGCCCGCCCGCTACCCGCAAGTAGAAGCCAACGGAGAAGCCCCCTTGTCCGAAACACAGGCGACCTCCGGGGATGCCCGCCTGAATTCTGACTTTGTATACAGCCCGGTGGTGGGATTCCCCGCCGAACGAGGGGAATGGCATTTTTCGCACTATCAGCATAAACGCCAGCTGATTCAACCCGACTTATTCGGTGATGGCCTTGCTGGCCCTATGCCGACCTTTCTCAAAGCCGATAATGAACTGCTCCGGGCAGAAGCGCTGCTCCGCACCAGCCAAACTGCTGCCGCTGCCAGTGTGATCGACGGTGGTTCCCGCACCACCCGGGGCAATTTACCGCCCCTTACTGCTACGGCCTCCTATTTTGAAGTGGAAGAAGCCCTGCTCTACGAGCGCGCCATCGAGCTGTTCAATACGGCCCCAGCCAGTCTTTGGCTCGACCGCCGCCGGATGCGCCCCCGCGAAGCCTCCGCCGAGGTGACGGCCCTGGGCGGCCTGCAATTGGGTACACCTGCACAGCTGCCAGTGCCTGCTTCTGAGCTGCGCATCAATGGTATGGAGGAATATAGCTTTGGGGGAGAGCAGGACCCGCAGGGAATAGAGCGTTTTTTCTATTGATATGATCCAACCTTCCAAAGAATACCGTAGATCAAATTGTAAGGAGTGAAATGCCCGCTTTTCCAAAGCGTGTGCATTTTGTGTGAATCTTTCGGCACCGGCAGTTAGGAGCGCGCCGGTCCGATACTAAGCAAAATTGCTATTGTAAAGATTTTGCTTAATCGATGCAGTGGTGCAATTTGTGCCACTGCTTTTTCTACTTTAAGGCTTCTGCCCATTCCGGGAGTGGCGCTTCCACCAACTGCCGGTCCTTTTTCTGCTCGTCGAAGAACTCCAGTTTCCAGGCATGCAGCATGATGTGGTGGTCCTGATAGGGCTGAGTGGCACCATAGTGGACATCACCGGCTACCGGGCAGCCCTCGAATGCCAGCTGTGCCCGGATTTGATGGTAGCGGCCCGTGAGGGGTTCTAATTCCAGAAGGGTTCGGTTGTCCGAAGTTGTAGTCAGGACTTTGTAGTTGAGCAGGCATTCCCGTGCTTTGCCGATCGGCTCTTTATGCACAATGGCCCGCTTTGCAGCCCGGTCTTTTTCCAGCCAGTGATGCAGGGTTCCCTGTTCGGACGGCGGCGGCTGATCGACTGCAGCGAGGTAGGTCTTGCGCACGTCTTTCTCCACAAACTGCCGGTTGAGCTTCCGCAGGACGCTTCTGTGCTTGGCAACGAGCACGACGCCGGTCGTTACCCGGTCCAGCCGGTGCACGATACCCACGTAGGGGTTGCGGCGCTCTGCTTCCAGGTGCGCATACACCAATGACTCCACTGATGGGCCAAAGGGGTTACGCTCTACCTGAATACCGGCTGGCTTGCTGATGACAATCCAGTCTTTGGTCTCTTTGATGATGTGTATTTGCAAAATAATCGTTTTAAGTCTGCTTTATACCCCGGGCTGCAAACAAGCTCTGAGTGTTATGTAGCCACTATCTTTATCAAGGTTTCCCCAGTTGCTGGCTGGTTATTTTTCTTTATCAGGACATTACTTCCGGACTCTCGTGGAGTGCAGTTGCTGAAGCTTCCACCTGCCCTCGTCTCTTAGAGCGTGTTGGGACTTTAGTAATCGGTCTGCAAACTGCACTTTTTCGCTTATACTTCGCCCCGAAAATCCTCATTTAGCTTTGGCTAAACTCCGGTTTTCGGGTCTCGTCTAATCAAAAAATTGCTAGTTTTCGACTAGAAGACCAAAATCCCAACACGCTCTTATGGCGATAGCGCTTTCCAGCCAGTGAGCAGTGCCCAGAGTGTCCTGGCCCTTTACCCACGTACCGTAGTTGTGATAAGCCACCCAAATGGTGTGCTTATGGTGTTCGGACTTCAGGAAATCAAAACGGTTCAGCCTCTGGTATTGTTGGGCTTCCATTCTTTCCTGCTCTTTGATTAAATAATGGGCTACGGAATCGTTGTTCCAAACCACGCCGTTCTCCAGCAGCATAAAGTCCCGGGTGTGGTGGGCTCGGATCTTTTGAGTGTCCAAATCTGACCAGATATCGTCGAAGGACTGTACGACCAGGCTTTTTACCGTCTCTATATCATGCTGTATCTGCTGGCTGTCGATTGGATTCTTTTGCTGGTCGGCAGGCTCGGAGCTTTCACTGCAGGACAATAAGCCAGAACATATTAAGGCGAAGACGATAGTTTTTCTCATGCGATCATAATTTAAAGTTTAACACCAGGAGAGGTACACGATTTGTAGCTTACTGAAAGCCGATAAGGATTGAAGCAGTCAGGAACTACTGATTTTTTCGCCTCTCGTGCTTCACCCAGTCCACTTCCATCACCCATTCGCCCGTCATAGGCGAGTCGGTGATTTTGGCGTAGTTCAGAATGGCAAACATCGGCTCCGGGTATTTGTCCCCTTCCCCTTCGTTGCGGTACACTTCCTTGCCATCGAGGCGGTAGACCAGGTCGCTGCCTTCCCATTCGACGGAGTACTCGTGAAATTCATTCAGAGTGGCCGGGAAGTTCCGGCGCATGCTTTCCCAATCGCCTTTGTCGCACGCTCCAAGGCTGACAATTGCACCGGTGGTGAATTCGTCTTTCATGTGGTCGCCATGGTGCTCAAAGATGTCGATTTCGCCGGACCCGGTCAGTGGCCAGCAGACATTTTCGTCTTCCTCCTGCACCGGGGGCTCGTTGTTTTGAGCGCCCAGCAGCCACCATGCCGGGAACATACTGGCTTCCCCGTTGCTGGATAACTTCAAACGGGCAGTCCACCTGCCTTTCACGAACTCCTTTCGGTTTTTGGAGCAAATCCGGCCGGCTACATATTCGGTAGGAGGGTGCTGATTGCCGTGTTTATCAAAATTGTCACAGGGGCGCTGCTCACCCACGTTGACCACTTTGAGCTTTAGGGTACCTTCGCTGACCTCACGGGTGCCAAACGCTCCATCGGGTACGTAGCATTGAGTTTCATTGTTCACCCAAATACGCTGGTCTTGCCAGTTATCGGGATTGAAAGTCTCGAAATCATCTTGAAAGTCGACTTCCCAGGTATCATCAGACATATCTTGAGCGGTGTTGTTTTTTGGGCTGCTTTCCTTGCAACTGAAAACCAGCTGCGCCAGCACTAACAGTGCCATTGTTGAAATGAGTCTCATTATTATATCCTTTTGATTGGAACTATGGATTTAAGGTACCACTTATCTGGTAATTCTAAAGCATGATTGTAAAAGTCTGAGAGGCCATCTTGCCCTGGCAATCTGTTCTGTTCCTATCAGGATACGCTCACTTTTGGTACCCCAACTGCTCAGAAAGCCTCTCCGACTGTTTCAAATACCGGTCTTTGCCGGTCTCCTCAAATCAAGCATTTGCGACCTGCGGGTTGTTCTGCAGCCGGCTGTCCTGCCAGGTGGATATCCCTTCAATGTTCAATTGAGTCCAGTCTTCATTGATGAAGCTGATCGCTTTGATATTCTTGTTGTAAGCGAAGGAGAAGAAGTTTACAAACCATTGATCCCAGTCACTGTATTTGATGATGGCCTCGTCGTATTCGCCTTTGCCGGCTTTCTCTTCGATTCCCCATTTGCCCACTATCCACAGGGCGCTTTGGATGGCCGTGTTTGGGAATTTACTGACCAGCATCTGGTGGTGTTGAGTATTGCCCGTTTGGATTTCATGAGCCTTCGCTACACCCGTAAATTCCGGAATGCCTCAGTAAGCGGACCACCCGCCGGGGCGGGGTTCGGATCGGAAGGCTTTCCGGTATTCGGTAATCTGCTCCACTGTTTGCCCCATAATAAGTAGGGTTTTCCCCTCCGGTGGGACAAACCTGGATTGCACGTAAGCGTACACAAATTTGGGATCTACTGCTGTATCGATCTTTACAACCATGTCCTTTGCTATCTGATTACTGGTCTTTTCACCCTGATGCTCGGGCAGAGTTTTTGTGCCGCCACAGGATACTGTCACCAATACCAGGATAGCTTATAGCAAAAGAAAGAAAGCAGAATGGATGACCTTATCCTGTTGAATCATTCTTGTTTTATAGTCTTCCTGATTGTACAGACCGGTTAGCTACAGGCTCCTTAGTGGCCGGAGGCCTGGAGTACTTTACGGTTGGACCGGTACCGTCCCATGCCCACGCTGTCAAACTCATCCATATCTTCCGACCGGTGAACGCCTAAATACTTCAGGGCGTGGTTGACTGCACCGTCTACTACTGTGAAATGCCGGCTTTTCGTTGTTGGCTCTACGCCATCGTAAGATATCATTGGCCCCTCAATTTGTGCACCATCTACCCATATAGCGGAGGCTTGTGTGCCTATGCCTCCAAAGTAGGCGGTTTCGATGTAGGCACATTTTCCCAGCATAGAAAGCCGGCGGATTACCGATGTTGTGGCTTTACTGAGTGCTTCAAAAGGAGGTATTGGTGCTTCAGGAGAGCTGTCTTTTTCGGGGCTGCTCAAAGGGATCAGGTGATACCCTTCAGCCAACTTGACATTCGGTAAATCACCCAGGTAAGTGAAGCCCGTTATTATACCGTGTAGATTATGCGCCATTATGGTTGTGATTGAGTCATTGAGGAATTGAAGCGGTATTTAAGCCCAAACCATGGAAAAGCAATACTGCTGGTACCGGTCATGAAGGGTACGATCTTACCAACCCCACTGCAATATAGTCATCAATCCTGTTATTCAAGATTCCGGAACAATCATGCTGCAAAAGAATAATCATTGTAAATCCTGCTAAGTTATGTACCTTCCTGCATCAGTGGCCCGTCTTTAGCCGTTCCTTCAGACAGTAAAAAAATCGGAATACTCTATGTCAGCTGACCGGAAAACGCAGATTATCAGAATCGTCCTCTTCGTTGGGACAATCGTCTCTTTATACTTCGTGCCCTGGCCTATGCTTAAAGCGTGGTTAAAGCCGCTGCCTGATACGGTACAGGAGCAGGTGGAAGACGCCCTTGACCACGGGTTCGATGGGGTCATCGTTTACGTAGATCAGGCGGGGCAGCCCCCGGCGTATCACGCAGCAGGCTGGCATGATCCCGAAGACAAAATTCCCGCTTATCCGGAAGCTTTGTTTAAAATTGCGAGCATTAGTAAGCTCTACACGGCTGTAGCCATCGCCAAATTGGTGCACGATGGGCATTTATCTTTGGATAAAACCCTTGCCGATTACTTTCCTGAACTGGCCGGGCGAATGAAGTATGCCGACAAAGTGACGCTGGCTATGCTGGTGCAGCACCGCAGCGGCATTCCTAACTATACCAATACCCCCGATTACTGGATGGCCCCAAAGGAAACCAACGAGGAAAACCTGGAGCTCGTGCTCGACCTGCCCGCTAGTTTCGAACCCGGTACCAGCTATGAATACAGCAATACCAATTACCTGCTGCTGGGGGAACTGATGGACAAAGTGCTGGGCTATCCCCACTTTCAGTTTATTCAGAAAGCCATCCTGAACCGACTCAATCTGAAAAATACGTTTGCATCAGTCAGTGACGTTGATCCTGACCGGGTGATGAGTGGTTATTATGTGGGCTATCCTCATGATTTAAAAGGAGAAGACATGGGCATGCTCGCCACAGCCGAGGATGTCGGCATCTTTTTGAGGGCGCTAAACGACGGGTCTGTCTTTGATGGTGAAGAGCAGGAAATTTATTCGTCGATTTACGTTTACGAACATACCGGGCTGATCCCCGGCTATCAGAGTATTGCCAGGTACCACAGGGATATTGATGCGGTGGTGGTACAGTTTACGGGCCCAACCGACTTTGAGGGCTACAACTGGGGCTTAGCGGATATCGTTTATGGCCGGATTTTGAAGATACTGCGCAGGAACAAGTAAATTGTGAGGTAAATAGCTTTCATCTCAGGCTGCATTCATTAGACCTAATAGTCCACTAATGTACATCATTATGCGATTTAAACTGTTTTTTTACTGTCTGGCAATACTTGGGATTGCGGCCTGTCAGTCCGCTCCCGATGCCGGGCAGGAAGCCGCTGAAGTGGTTACTGATACGCTGTCTTCCATGCCCCAACCGGCTGCTCCAAAGCCATTGCCTCCGCCCCCGCCCGATTATGATACCACCCAGTGGACAGAAGTAGCCCGCCTCGACAGCAGTATTCTTATTGATATGAAGTACGCAACCACAGAGAATTTTGTGGAAGAGCAAATGTACGATTGCAGCCGTTGCTTTCTGCGGCCTGAGGTGGCCAAAGCGGTGGTAAGGATACATCAGCGTCTTCAAAAACAAGGGCTGGGGCTGAAGTTACTGGATTGCTTCCGCCCCAGACCTATTCAGTGGAAGCTCTGGGAAAAAGTGCCCGACCCACGCTACGTAGCTGACCCACGGGAAGGTTCTATGCACAATCGCGGTGCTGCCGTAGACCTCACCCTGGTCAATGCTCAGGGGGAGGAGCTGGAAATGGGTACGCCGTTTGACTTTTTTGGCCCCGAGGCCCATCCGTCCTATACCAACTTGCCGGACAGTGTGCTGACCAACCGGGCTACCCTGCGGGACGCAATGCTCAGCGAAGGCTTTCAGCCCATCACTACTGAATGGTGGCACTTTTCGCTAAGCGGCAAAAACTATGCGCTTTCCGACATGTTATGGAAATGTTATTGAGTAGGTAAGCGTTAGGAGCAGGCAAAAGAAAGTTTATTTTCGCCTGTTCCGTAACTTGCGCTGCCCGAACAGTACGCATGGACGATCAAAACTAATATCAACGAATGGCAAATACAGAATTTCAGTCGGAAGCTAAGGCAATCGATAACCTCGCAGCTTCCTACGAAGAGCTCAGGAAGGAAATCGGTAAAGTGATTATTGGGCAGGAAGATGTGGTCCGCGCGGTCATCATTTCGCTTTTCAGCAATGGCCACAGCCTGCTGGTTGGAGTGCCCGGACTGGCGAAGACCCTTCTGGTGAGTACTATTGCCGAAGTGCTTGACCTCGACTTCAAGCGCATTCAGTTTACGCCTGACCTGATGCCTTCTGATATTACCGGCTCAGAAATTCTGGATGAAGACCGTCATTTTAAGTTCACGCCTGGCCCGCTGTTTGCCAATATCGTGCTGGCGGATGAGATCAACCGTACGCCGCCTAAAACACAGGCTGCTCTGCTGGAAGCCATGCAGGAACGCTCTGTAACCGTAAGCGGGGTGCGCCATAAGCTGCCTGCACCGTTTTTCGTACTGGCTACGCAAAACCCGATAGAGCAGGAAGGTACTTACCCACTGCCCGAGGCGCAGCTGGACCGTTTTATGTTCAACATCCCACTTGACTACCCTTCCTATGAAGAGGAAATCAATGTAGTAAAGGGCACCACTACGGTCCAAAACTACGAGCTCAGGCATGTGCTTACCAGTGAGCAAATTCTGCACTATCAGCAGCTCATCCGCAAAGTGCCCATTGCTGATAATGTGCTGGAGTATGCGGTATCACTGGCTACCAAAACCCGCCCCAATACCGAACGTGCATCCGAGGCGGTGAACAACTACATCTCCTGGGGAGCCGGGCCGCGTGCCTCTCAATACCTGGTGCTGGGCGCGAAGTGCCACGCTGCCATTCATGGCAAGTACTCTCCGGATATTGAAGACGTAAGGGCAATTGCCAAGTACGTACTGCGCCACCGTATCGTTCGCAATTACAAAGCCGAAGCGGAAGGGATTACGGAAGAGAAGGTCATCGAGGGCTTGTTTTAAGCCTGAACCTTCCGCGACAGCAAACAACGCCCCGGTTTTCCAGTTTAGGAGAGCCGGGGCGTTGCCATTTCAGAATAGCGGATAAACTGTTTTCCTGGATTTCGGGCTTACCTTTAGAAAGGGTTCCAGATCGTCAATTCGCCCACCGCCCATTACGATGCTGGTTTCTGCTTCCGAAGCGAGGTAGAGCTTTGTACCTACAGCATAGCGGCGGGTGATTTGCGCGCCCGGGGCTACCGTCAGCTGTTCCGTGCTATTGCCAAAACAGAGAGGGCTGTACCAAATGAGCATGATGGCTTGTGCCTCTGCGCTGTTGTTTTCCAGAGTGACGGGCACGCTTAGGGAAGGGGAGCTGCTGAGTACGATGGCGGTCAGATAAGTGTATAGTATAGTCATGGCAGATAATTTTGAAGGTGGCAGGGAACTTCTCTCCGGGTATACTTGTTTGATTCTATGTTAACTCAGTGTTAATTCAAAGTAAACTTAAAGTTATTATGCCAAATCAACATAAAGAGGTACAGCGTTTTCGCCGGTGGGAAATCCTGCTGCCACTGGTACTGTTAATGATATTTACGATTTACAACATTTACGAATCCACGGTGCTTTCGGATTTCCGGCCGGAAGCCTATTTCTGGAAAGGAGTATTGGCGCTCTTGCTGCTTGGGGGGACACTGGCTTACCTGCTCTCCATCCGCCTGCTGGTCAAAGTGGATGCGGAGAAGATCAAATTCCAGTACTTTCCCGTACACCGCAAGAAGCAGAAAATTTACTGGGAGGAAGTAGATCGCTGTGAAGTCCTCAACCTGCCACTTTCCGTACAGCTCAGTGGCTGGGGCGTGCATGTGGGCGAGCGCATGTTTTGTGTCAAGCCGGGTTCAGGCATACGGCTGCACCTGAAGGACGGTCAAAAATTTTTCATCAGTTGCAAAGACCCGGAAGCGGTAGCCCAAATCCTGCGCGAGCGGGAAGCAAAGGCATAAGTTGGGCGGCAGGCACGCCAAAACTTGACTGGAAAGCATCTGTTTTACGAATCCAATGATTAATATTTTACCTTTATTAGCGATTCCGTAAATACAGACTTTTTTATGAAAATATATCTGAGAATTCTGGCTTTTGCAATGCTGCTGCTTCTTCTGTCTACCTTACAGAGCTGTTCGGAGGATGTGCAGCGGAGCATGAAAGCCATCCCTACTGCTTTTGGGCAACTCAACGAGATTGTGATCGTCATGGATGATGAGCTTTGGGAGAGCCCGGTAGGTGACACGATACGCTATTACTATTCTTCCGCTTACCCACTGCTGCCACAGCCGGAGCCTGTCTTCGATCTGCGCCACTTCACGCCGCTTGAGCTAAAAAAGGACCCGCTGCGAAAAGAGCTGCGTACGTATATGTTGGTCGGCAACCTTTCAGATGAAGACTCTCCTACCGCACAGATGATTCGAAAGGATATTGGCGAAGAAATGAGCGAAAGTGCCCGGGGCGACATCACGAAAAACAACGCTGCCGGCCGGGACAAGTGGGCCAAGGGGCAGCTACTGCTTTATCAGTTTGCTTATTCCAATCAGGACCTGATCAAGGTACTCAAGGAAAATTACCCGGCTATCAAGAAACGGGTCAATAAATTCGATGAGAAAAAACTGGAGTCCTACGCTTACCTGAATGGCGTCAATAATAACCTGATCAATGAAGTAAAGGAATCTATAGGAATAAGTATCCGGATGCCTTCTGATTACTTCATGGCCATCAACGATGGGGAAGTGATTTGGATGCGCAAGGAGACGGACAAGACCTCCAGCAATATCATGCTGCGCAAGGTGAAGTATGAAGACCAGGAACAGCTGAGCAAGGAAAACCTGATCGCCATGCGGGACTCCCTGGGTAAGAAGTATGTCTCTTCTACTATTGAGGATACCTACATGCAGGTGAATGACGAGGACCTGCCCGTGATTTTCAATACCACCAAAGTAAATGGTAATTATGCAGTTGAAGGCCGGGGAGTTTGGGAAATTGTCAATGACTTCATGGGCGGTTCTTTTATCAGCTATCTCATTTTAAACCCGAACAAGGGCGAATTGCTTTTCGTAGATGGGTTCCTGCACGCCCCGGGCGAAGATAAGCGGGACTTTATGGAGCAATTGGACTATGTAATTCACACGATCAAATTTCAATAGTACAGATTAAAAATCGGCCTGACGTGCATACTGCGTTAGAGCAGTACAGGTAAGGGTTCTGGCGTTCCAGGGTTGGTTTAATGGCTTGATTATTAGTGGTTTGTTTTAGGGAAATACCGGGTATCGGGTAACGATTTTAGCGTTGCCTCGTATAACCTTACTGAAAACTAAACCTCAGTGTATGAAAGCCCCAACATTCATCCGTAATATATTATTGACAGGCTGCCTGCTTAGTTCGTTAGTAAGCCAGGCAGAGCAGTCTGATTGGAAAGAGGTCGTCACCCACGATATCCCTTACCGGCTGCTTTGTGTTCAGGATCAATGGCCCTTTGAGGTGCACTATAATGCACAGGTACAGGAGGAGCTATCGAGCTACCTGCGTACCGGTAGGCGGGAAGCCGAAGCCATGCTGGGGCGTACGCCACAGTACTTTCCCATCATTGAACATTACCTCAAGGTATATCAGCTACCTGAAGAATTGAAGTACATTCCCTTGTTGGAGTCTCGCCTCCACCCGGCTGTAGAATCTGCGGCAGGGGCAGTTGGGCTCTGGCAGTTTATGCCGGGCACAGCTACAGGGCTTGGGCTACATATCAACGGGTACATCGATGAGCGGCGCAGCCCTTACCAGTCTACTGAAACGGCAATGCGCTACCTCAGTCGGTTGTACCGGCAATTCGACAATTGGGCGCTCGCACTTGCGGCTTACAACTGTGGCCCCGGCAGAGTCAGGCAGGCCCAACAGCAAACCGGCTGTTCTTCCTTTTGGGATATCGAGCACAAGCTGCCCCTACAGACCCGCCGGTACCTGCCCCGCCTGATTGCAACCATCTACGTAGGCGAATTTTATGAACAACATGGCCTCCGACCCAAACAACACCAATACCACGCCAGCCACTTCCGTGTATTCCGAATCCACCACAGTGTGGAACTGGATGAAATCGCCCGCTACTGTGAAGTCAGCCTTCCCTGGCTCCGGGCACTCAATCCTGGCTATTTGGGGGACTACGCTCCGAGGCAGAAAACGCCGCACTATCTCATTTTGCCCGAGCAGGCACTGCCTTATTTTGCCCGGTATATTGATAAGGAAAGCCGTAAGGTTGGTACCGACTATGCGATAGCAGTGCTGGATTCCCAGTGGAAGCGTCGTGCTGCAACCGGCGGGTAAGTATATCGACTGTGAGTTGGCTTGCCCTCTCTGTATAAATAAAGCCCCCGTATGCCATTATGCAGGTGTATACAGGGGCTTTAATTAGCTTACTGAATCTTATACCGCATGCCGGCATACAGGTTGCGCCCAAAGATTGGCCCCCATACCATAGAGGCATCGAAGTAGTTGCCGAAGGGGTCATCGCTGCCCAGAATGGGGTTGTCCTGCCGGAAATTGAGGAGGTTCTCACCGCCCAGGTAGAGCTCAAACAACCCGTCTTTCCAAGACTTAGTGATTTGCCCGCTCAACAGGAAAAAGTCGGGTGATGCTGCTTCCAGCCGGTATTCTTCCGGATTAGCCGTAGTGTTGGGCAGGCGTTTTTGCCCCTGCCAGTTGAGGGTGGCATCGAATGCCCAGCCGCTTTCCGTTTCGTAGGCCGTGTTGAGGAAGGCGCGGTGCCGGGCAATCAGCGGCTTTTGCAACTGCTCGCTGCGGTAGTCCACTCGTACATCGTTGAAGCGGTAGGCCAGGCGGATATCAAAGCGGGCGAAAAGCTCGTAGTCCAGCTGTGCCTGCAGGCTGTTGGAAAAGGAGTTCCCATCCAGATTGTAAAAGAATAACGCCTGTGGATGGGCATCAAAGTCGGCTACAATCTGTTGCTGAAAGCGGGTGTGGTAGGCATCAAGGCTCAGCAGAGCCTGCCGCCCGCCCCAGATGAACTCCTGAGCGTAGTTGAGCCCGAAATTCCACGCGATTTCCTGTTCCAGCCCGTAGGGCAGATTAGAGTCACCTCCTTCAATGATGAAGTTCCGGTTGGAAGCCATGGCGCCGATCTGCTCGATCAGGATGTTGGCGGTACGCTGCCCGCGGCCGGCAGTAGCCCGCAGGACTGCCGTTTCGCTGAAGTTGTACCTGAGGTGAAGGCGGGGCGTCACGAAAGCGCCAAAAAGATTGTGGTAGTCCGCCCGTAAGCCGGCGACCAGCGTAAAATCCTCCCGTCCGGTCCAGGTGTATTCTCCGAATACGCCGGGCACCGATTCGATGCGGTCAAACACCTGCCCCTCGAAGAATTCATCGTAGTGGTCCCACTGCCAGCTTGCCCCCGTTTTGATTTGGTGGCGGGTGTCAGTGATGATGGTTTTGTAAATCCAGTTGGCGTAGAAGCTTTCCTGATCGCCATCGTAGGACCGGTTGCCGAAAGTGGATTCCTGATGGTGGATATTGCCGGAGAGCTGTAGCCCCATGCTCGCGTAGGGGCGGTTGGGGAATACCTTTCCCACCTTTACCCAGGCTTCAGCACGGCGGGCATCGTGGGTGGATCCCCAGAGGTCGGTATCCTCGGACTGTCCCCGCTCGAAGTCGAACTGCCCACCGGTTGATTCCAGGAGGGTCCCTTTAATGCCAAACTGCCCCATCCAGCCGTTTTTGCCCATGAAGCGCCAGCGGTGTACACCTATCAGGGCTTCCGAGAGCGGATTGTCCAGAAAGCCATCCCCGTTTTGGTCGAACCGGCCCTTTTGATGCTTGCCGTGGAGGAGAAGCCCGGTATGCGCATTTTTGCTCAGCGAGTGGCGCAGGCTGAGGTTACCCTCAAAACGCTGCATGGCGTTGGCAAACAGGTTGAGGTAGAGGCGTTCGCCCTCCTCCGGCTTATGGAGTTCTACGTTGATCTGCCCGGCAATGGCTTCGTACCCGTTCACAACAGAACCGGTACCCATATTCAGCATGATGCCATCAATCCAGGCGCCCGGGGTATACTCCATACCGTGCATGGAAGCCAGCCCGCGCACATCCGGCATGTTTTCCCGGGTAATTTGTACATAAGGGCTGGCCAGCCCGAGCATTTGGATCTGCCGGGTGCCCGTCACAGCATCCGTGAAGCCTACATCCACCGAAGGCGTGGTCTCAAAGCTCTCGCTGAGGTTGCAGCAGGCGGCTTTCGCCAATTCGTCTTCGCCTATGCGCTGCACTTTGACCGGCTCGATGAAGGACACCTCGGTAGAGCGGCGGCGGCGGGTAACCTCTACTGTATTCAAATTCACAGCATCGGCGAGTACCAGTTGAACTGTGCCTTCCTGATTAATGGTAACGGTATCCGTAGCAAAGCCCACGTAGCTGACAATGAGCTGCCCGTATTCGTCTGCGCCTTCGAGCTCAAAGAACCCATCGGCATTGGTAACCGCTCCTTCCGGGCTGCCCAGCCAGCGCACATTAGCGCCAACAAGGGGAATGCGTTTTTGACCTTTGCCATGCTCGTAAACATACCCGTGGAGATGGTCGTGATGTTCTTCTTCTTTTAATTTTCCGCCTTCATGCTGTGCCACGATGGCCGCATCCCGGTATTTGCAGCAGCCGTGGAGGGCCTCGTAGGCGTCATCTGTAGCTTTGATACGGCGGGTATCATGCCCAACGCTGGCGATTTGCTGGTGCAATTGGTTTTCATCCAGGGGCTCAGGGCTTTGGGTAATGGTAAGGGTGCGGGAAGCTATGTCCCAGTCGGCGAAAGCCACACCGGGTACCTGGTAGACCGCATCTTCAATACGGTCTTTGCACATGCCGCAGATGCCGTCTACCCAAAGCTGAAGGGTGTCACCGGCCTGCGCTTGCAGATGGGTGGTAAGGAGGACCAACAGGGCAATGCCCGGCAGTCCTTTGGAAAGCTTATTCATAAGAAATTTTAGTCTTGACAATTAGAAAAAATGGTGCTCAGGCGTCAAGACTAAAGGGCGGTGGCTGCCAGATGAGTTGTGGGGATTCGCGCCCGGTTTCGGGCAGGTAGGCGAGCTCGGCGCGTGCAATGGGGGACCATTCGACAGCGCGGTGCTCAGGTAAGATTTGTAAAAAGATGGTACCGCAGCACTGACAGGAACAAAAGGTGCTGCATCCGTCTGCACCGTGCTCATCACCACATCCATCGGACGCTTCCTTTGGTGGGGCTTCCGCGGCACAGCAGTGATGAGCGTTACTATTCGCCACTACCATCGGACAAGCTTCCCGGGTTTCTTCCGGCACGTGCCCGTCCTGACAAGGCTGCAGGGCAGACCAGGTCACGAATATGGCGAGTAGTATGGCGAATGTGCTTTTCACAGGTGCAAAGGTATGGATAATTGGAGTGGGAGGCAAGTGCCGACCTGCACAGCGACAACAGTATGGGATACAGGATCCTGGCCTGGGCTGCCCTTGCTTACCATTTCACCAGCTTTTGCACGCCTGCTTTACCTCCTGCAATTAATTGAACCAGGTAAATCCCTGCCGGAAGCCCGTCAAGATTAAGCATTGCTTCGCGGGGGGCACTTCCATCGGGAACCCTATACTGCCGGAGCAGTCTGCCTTGAAGGTCCAGCATATTGACCATAGCCTGTTCAGTGCCTCCGCCTTTGAAGGCCAGTGTCACCTTCCCGCTAAGTGCCGGGTTGGGGAAGAGGAGAAAGTCAATTGCTGTATCTGTTTTTTCAGAGGTCCCTGTGGGAGAGCTGTTATTTATATAGAGTTTGGAGATGGGTTTACCGGACTTATTCAGGCCAGTAACCATGACGTCAAGGTCTCCATCGCCATCAATGTCTGCAGCTTTGGCAACGCCGTAATTTACATCTTCAAAAGGTGGGTACGGATATTCTTCAAAATTCCCCATTCCATCATTGAGGTACAAATCTGTCGTTGGGTTGGGCGGTAGTCCATAGGTGCCGGTAAGCAACAGGTCTTCATCGCCATCATTATCCACATCAGCAAAAACCACTGACCCGGATTTAACCCCTTTGAAAGGGGTATCCTGGACTTCTGTGAAGTGGCCGGTGCCGTCGTTCCTGTATAATTTGGATATGCCAAATGGATAGTCAGCATTCGTCCCTGCTATGAGTAGGTCCTGATCCCCATCGTTATCGATATCTGAGAAATCCATAGCACTTTGGTATACGGGCGCAAATGGAGTGTTGTCAAGAAGGGTGAAATGACCTGCTCCGTCGTTTTTATACAATTTTGATATTCGGCCATCAATAGCTAAGGACGTCCGCCCTGAAATCAAGAGGTCCTGATCTCCGTCATTGTCAATATCGAAAAATTGTGCGTCACCTCTATCCACCCCTTCGAAAGGGACATCTGTTATTTCAGTGTAGCTCCCACCGCCATCGTTCCTATAGAATATTGTAACGGGTAAGTACAAGCTGTTTTCCCCGGTGATAAGCATATCCTCATCCCCGTCTCCATCTACGTCTGAGCTAGTCACGGTAGAGTAAGCCAAGCCAGTAAAAGGCGTATCTGACAGCTCCCCAAAGTTCCCGGATCCATCGTTGATGTACATCTTTGCGACAGAGGTCTGACCGCTTATGTTACCAATCAGGAAGACATCCTGATCGCCATCCATATCGAAATCGGATACCTTCAAATCACCATTGCAGATGCCAGATAAAGGCATATCCGCCTGTAGTGAAAAATGGCCGGTGCCATCGTTTAAGTAGATTCCTGCCACGGAGGCTCCCTCACACCCTGTCAGTATCAAATCTTTATCTCCATCGCCGTCAAAATCTGCAAACTCCATAGCATTAGAGCCTGCCTGCTCAAATAAGGAGGACGGGATTTTGGTCAATTGGCCTGTACCATCATTCGTGAATAGATCCGAAAAGGGTTCCAGGTCTCCAGTTTTACTACCGTTGCCACCTATGAATACATCAATGGTGCTGTCTCCCGTGATATCTGCAGTGGCTAGTATATCAGCTCCCTTGCCTATGGCAGGCATCTCGGTGAAGCCTTCGTTTTCTTCGTAAAGGAATAATGTGGTGACGGATTCCGATGCCCCGTTGACCCCTCCAATCAAGAGGTCGTGGTCTCCATCGCCATCTGCGTCAAAGAAAGTCGCTGCATAAGCACGCCAGTCTTCAAAGGGTGAGTTCTGAAGTACTTCAAACTGCCCGCTCCCGGTATTGGTGTATAATCTGGATTCTTTATCTCCTTCGGAATTAGTACCGGAGATCAAAAAATCCACATCTCCATCGTTGTCCAGATCTGAAAAAGCCAACCGGCTGTACAAAATGCCTGGAAAAAGGGCCATCGAATCCTCATTAAACTGACCGGTGCCATCATTGGTAAACAAGGCACTTACCTGGCTATTGCTGATCAGCACGTCGAGATTGTCATCGTTGTCAATATCGCATAGCACCACAGCCCAGCTTTCCATACTTTCAAAGGGGGTGCTTAGCGGGCTGAAAACACCGTTCCCGTCGTTTTCATAAACCAGATTAGAATAGTTGTTCAAGGTGTCTTTTCCGGAAACCAGGAGGTCCTGATCCCCATCCTGATCTATATCTCCGAAAAATACAGAACTGCCGGCAACCCCTTTGAATGTATTTTCTGCCGACTTGGAAAAGCCGCCCATTCCATCATTGATATACAGCTCGGAAACCCTTGAAGCGCCTCCGGCCTGTCCGGAAATAAAAATATCCTGATCATCATCCCCATCCACGTCGGCATACGCAATGCTGCCCCAAATTACATCCGTGAAGGGGATCTCCGTATCCTCAGTCAATTGGCCTGTACCATCATTGATATAGAGTTGGGTTTCCGTTAATAAGCCATTGAAGAGCAAATCCATATCCCCATCATTATCCACATCGAGAAACAGGGCCTGCCCTTCAGTGACGCCGTCAATCGTTTTGGGAGGCAAAACTTCTGTGAAAGGTTGAGCAAAAGTAAGATGAGGAACAAGAAAGGAACAGAGCAGGGATAGGGATAGATGACGCATAGTCAATGATTTTTTTCCGTGGCTTTGCAGAGCTGCGTAAAGCCTTTGGTGACGTAGGTTTTGATACTCAAAATAGCAACAATGCAAGCTTTATTACAATTGTTGCTCCAATTATGTCAGCCAAATGCGCAAATGATGTATTACAAAAGAGCGATTGAGGGCAGGGCGGCTTCCAGTACCGCGTTGTAGACAGACGCTTCCACCCGCAGTTTTTCCTCGATCAGGTCTTCCTGCGTGTGCCCGGCTACAGCCAATAAGTCAGCAGCCGATGCCCCCTGCCGGGCAGCGAAGTGGATCATGTTGAGGAGGAAGCGGCCGGAGAAGGTCATTGTTTAGGAATTAAATAAATCTTCCAAAGTCAGCTCTTGCTGTACCAGGCCCAAGCTATGCGCATTCGGCAGTAAGCCAAAGGTGGTAATCAGGGATAAAAATATCTGTTTTTTAGTCTGCGTGTAACTTTGGAAAAGGGCTACTTTTTCACGTAGTGCTTTAGCTTCTGCTTTAGTCAGCGTAAAGGGAGCATTGTAAAATTTGATCTCAAAGAGATTGATGACATGATCGTTCCGGTCAATGAGCAGATCAATTTGAACGCCACGCTTTTCCCCTTCGCCCTGATGGTAGTAGGTAGAAGCCTCGGTATACACACCAGCAACGCCTAGTGCGTGCTTAATTTCCATGATGTGCTTAAGGCAAATATTTTCAAAGGCATAACCACTCCAGCTTTTAAATGCCGCTGTCTGACTCAGCCGGTGCCACGCTCCCTCTCCGCTGAGACGCTTTTGCTGCATAAATTGCAGATAAAATAGGGAATACTCATCCGTGAGGCGATACAGCTGGCCTTTTTTGGCTCTCCCAAACGGCCGGTACGCGGTGATAAAGCCTGATTGTTCCAGTTCTTCCAGCACGCGTTTAAGGGTGCCGCCTTTAGGCACCGACGATGATGCGGCAATCTGCTTTCGGGTCAGCCCTTTCCACTTTTTGCCTAATGCCCGGATGATCGCAATATGGTGTTCTGCATTAGTAAACAGAGCCGGGTATAGCTTTTGAAACTCATCCCGTAACAAACCCTGGTCTGAAAAGCAGATTTCGTCGATGTTTTGAGCGGCACTTTTTCCTTGCTTTACTTCTTTCAGGTAATGAGGGATACCGCCAAGTGCCATGTAAATCTGAGTCGTCTGATAATGATCCAGCCCTACGCCCCGGCTGCTCAGGTAGTCCGCTGTCTCGCTTAATGAAAAGGGCGCGAGGAAAATCCGCCGGGTAATCCGGTTGTGCAGCCCTCCGGTGTGATGAACCACTTTGCGGATCATCCAGGAAGCCGCCGAACCACAGACTACGACTACGATACGCTGATCGGCCGCCCAACTATTCCAAAAAAAGCTCAATCCGCGCAGGAAGCCAGACCGCCGGGAGGCCAGCCAGGGCAGTTCGTCCAAAAAAACAACGGGTTTAGGGCCTACTTTTTCAACCAGTGGTTTCAGGGCCTGAATCAATTGCTGAAAGGCTTCCATCCAATTGCCCGGCTTTTTGTATTCCGTGTTGGAGTGCTCTTGCAGCTGATAGTGGAAATTGCTAAGCTGCTCCTGCAGAGGCGCCCCTTGAACACCGGTAATGGCAAAACCAATATGCCCCGCACAGACGCTTTTAACCAGGAAAGTCTTGCCTACACGCCGGCGCCCAATCACCGATACCATCTCAGCCTCACCTGAGGCGAGTGCGTCCCGTAACACCTGGATTTCGGCTTTTCGCCCTATCAGCTGATCCATAGGCCTATAGATTTTTCCAAAAATACATTCTTTATTTGGAAAAATCTATCCAAAAAATCACGATTTTTCCAGATATAGCTGTGGTAGCCTCTGCCTGGCACTAAATGCCAAGCCTTTGGCACCTGTTGCAAAGTGGGGCGAACGGCAGAGGTATATACCGACGACGAAGTAGTTTGGGACCAAACATGACTTCGTGTCGGCATATACTCTTGCGTCGGGTTTGTGCATTACGCCCAAACCTCTCCGTTCCGAGTATAGCTTTGTGGTATCCTTTTATTAAATGCGGGCAAACCGAGCTGATACACGGAGAGCAGTTTAGCGGGCTGTTGTCCGGGCCCATTATGAGGATGATCCATGCGGAAACCGTGCAAGGGTTTGAGTTGATGAACAGGGCGCTGCGGGCGCGGGTGGAAGCGGGCGTGGTGGCGAAGAAGCGGTAAAAATGTTATCTTACTTCAAAGGATTGCATCATGTCAAGTTTTGTAGACACATCTGCACCGTTCTCACAACCTGAGGCAACGATTACCTGGGAAGCCTTCCAGCGGGAGTACCTCAGCCGGGAAGATGGGTATACCCACGAATGGCTGAATGGTACGGTAGAACGAACCCCCAGTGCTGCGCAGCTCTACATCCTCAACAACCTGCTTAATTTTTTTATGCGCCTCAAGTTTCAAGGGCAGATGTCCGGGCAATTAATGCCGGAGAGCGATCTGTTTTTTGGCGATCACCACCGCCGCCCTGACATATGCTGGTTGACAGACGCCCAAATCAATGCTTTGGCGGAAGGGGAATATGAGGTACCCGCCTTTGTGATTGAAGTCATCTCGAACCACGATGAGATGAACACGGTAGTCGGTAAAATGCAAGACTACCGGGCAGCTGGCGTTCAAATCGTTTGGCATATTCTGCCTAATCACGGGGAAGTGCATGTCTACAAAGGGCAGGCACTGGAGGAAATGAAAGTTTGTAAGGGAAATGACACCTGTAGTGCAGCGCCAGTTCTCCCTGATTTTGAGCTGCCAGCTTCTGAAATCTTCCAGCGGGAAAACGCCGGGTAACCTCCTGAACTATCTACTTAGGTGTTGCAGTTAGTAAGCGTTCCACTTCCGCCTGCGCCTTCCGCTCATCAAAAAAGGCAGGGATGGGTAGGCTTAGACCTGGCAAGGCTCGCACTTCTACGCCCCCGTTATCCGATTTTTTGTGAAGCTGGTAGGTCGTATCGCCCTGGGGCAACAGGTACTGCTCTAAAGTCCGCTCCCTGGGATCGACGATCCAGTATTCGGGTATACCGTGGTAAGCGTAATCCTGAAATTTGACGCCCCGGTCACGAGCCTCTGTCTTTGGGGAGAGCACTTCCACCACCAGTCGTGGAGCCGGGAACAAGCTGGTCTCTTCGTTGAATTCAGCGACTTGTGCGGTGTCAAAGTAACAGATATCCGGTTCGTAGTCATTGCGGGTGAGGCGGATCATGGCTTTCTCCTGATGAACTTCCCCGACTTGTCGAAGCAATACCGATGTACGAAGCAAAGATGCGACATTACCGCTGACCAAAGCTTCTATACGCTGAGCGGGAGCATGGACGATCACTTGCCCGTTGATGAATTCCATTTTGGATGTATCTGTTCGCCAGTCTTCCTGCCATGCCTTACGCTGCTGTTCCTCCATCGCGAGCCGATGCTGTAACTCTTTGAGGACTACAGGAAGATCCGGGCGCTGCATCAACTGTTCGACAATATTGGTGGTCATCCGGAAGTTTTGAATAAATATAACCATTCATTAGAGGTTATGAACACAAATTTTGCATGCCCCTGAATAATCTTTTCCGCCAGCTCTGCATCACGTCCTCACCTTCGTAGCTTAGGCTACGAGGTTCCGGGCGCTCTTTGATCTGACGAAAAATCTTGATTAATTGTCTATACAAAACCTGTATTCATAACCTCTATTCAAAACGGGTCAATGACAGTGATTGACATTTTGCGCCGGGCCGCCCTCTTCCTCATCCTTACCGTATTCACCCAGGTCTGAGGGGTACTCTACCTGCTCTATCAGCCCATCCGGTGGCCAATCAGCCAGCGGGTACCTGGCAAGTGGCGTTCGCGTGGGTACCGCCTGCTCGCCTTTACCATGGTCTATGCACTGGGCAGCCTGCTGCTTGTTCCGCCCCTTGCCCGCTTGAACGGGCGGGTGCCTTTGCCGGTCTTTTCCGAAGCGGCCATCAAGCCAGCCAACTATTTCTTTGTAATAGCCAACCGGCATTACGTCAAACCCGCACTGCTCGAAGCTGCATTGGACGTCGCCAACCAAATGGATCATTCCGTCACATTATACTTTTTGGATGCCAACTTTCCGTTTTTCGATGGTTTCCCGCTACTGCCCCACCGCAGCCACGATGATGGCGGCAAATTAGACCTGGCTTTTATTTATGAAAACCCGGTCACAGGTAAACTCTTGTCTGGGAGCCCTTCCTGGCTCGGCTACGGCTACCTGGAAGCACCAAAAGCAGGCGAGTATGATCAGCCAGCGAATTGTGAGGGTCGGGGTTACTGGCAGTACAGTTTATTATCCCGCCTTGTCCCGCAAGACAAAAATCTTGATTTTTCGGCTTCACTAAACCAGCAGCTGCTCCTCCGCCTGGCGCGGCATCCTGCAATAGGCAAAATCTTCCTGGAGCCTCATTTGAAAACGAGATTAGGGTTGGAAGGGCAGAAAAAGGTCCGCTTCCACGGTTGTGCAGCGGTTCGTCACGACGACCACATCCACATTCAATTGTGAATTAGGCGGTAAAAACCTTATCTTAATCTTTTCATTCAATCTGTTTTATGTCTTTCCTACTCCTCTTTTTCAGCTGTAGCCTTGCCTGGGCCACGCCTGCCGTTTCACCAGCTTCCCCCTTCGAGCTCGTTGATGAAGAAAGCGGCATCCAACTCTACGAACGCTGGCACAAAACGGCCGAGGGCAACGCCTATCGCGAACTCAAAACCGTACTTAAAGTAAAAGCCCCAACCCTAACCTTACTGCGTACCCTGCGCGAAGAGCAACAAGCTGAAAAGTGGATGCGCCGGGTGGATGAAGTCCGGTCCTTCCCCGGGCAGCATGAGCGCCACTGGTACGCTTACGTGCACTACGGTCTGCCCTGGCCGGCACGCGACCATGACTGTACCATAGCTTACCGGCAAACCGGCAGTGCTGCTGGCAGTACCACCATTCAGTTTGAGTCCGTAGCACTGAAGCAATACCCCATCAAAGATGGGATTGAGCGCATCACGGGCTTGTCGGGCCGCTGGGAATTTGAAAGGCAGGCCAATGGCTACGCGGAGGTCCGCTATTTTATACAGACGACGAAGGCCTCTTCCCTGCCGCGCTTTATCACCGACCCTATCGTGCGCTCCAATATGATGCGTACCATGGAGGGCTTTCGGGAGGTGGCAGAAAGAGGCTAACAGATAGCCCTTATTACCGGGGCTTTACCACAATCGTTTCCCAACCATCATAGGCACCGCCCAGCCCTGCCGCCAGTTGAGTCAGGCCCCAGGTGAGGTCGTGAATGTATGGGGTGTGAATGCTGTCCTGCCGCACAAAGTGTATTCCATAGGGCATTTGGCTTTGCGCAAGTGTATCGTAAGCGATGGGCTCAAAGCTGTACCGTTTCAGGGAGTCCTGAAAGACGCTGCGGGCTTTGGTGGATTTGAAGTATGCCCAGTGCTCAATCGGCCGGGGCTGAGACAGCGGGTCGCCGGCTTCCTGCAGGCGGATGAGCACGCCATCGTTGTTGATTTCTGCCTGTTCGCGCTGATTGGGGAAGAGCTGTTCTGTGTAGGCAGACCAGGTATCGTCGGGCGCAATGGCCGCTTCTACTTTTCGCTTGGTGTAGGCCGCTACGGTTTCCTGTGCCAGCTCGTCGGCTTGGGGTTCTGCACGCAGGTAGTAGTACAATTGCTTCTCACCCGGTACAACAATACTTCCCACAAAGACTCCAAAGTTGCCGCGCTCGAGCTTCTGCAACAGCTGGTCCTGTAATTCATTAGCCATCCGGGTTTCTGCTTCGGTGGGGAAGCCGGTGGGCAAGGTCTCATTTGCTTTTACGGTAACTTTCAGCAGGCGTGGGTGCGTCTGCAGCGGGGCCTGTTCTGACCAGCCCTGATCTACCGTAACGACCTGAGGCCCGGCAAGCTGCTGCCGTAAGAATACCGACCAGCGCTCTTCATGGCCAGGCAGGGGCGGCGCTTCACTTTTTTGCTGCTGAGGGCCTACATCTCCACACCCTGATAAGAGCAATAACAGCATTGGGAACAACCAATTTGAGTATCTCATAACTTTGTTTTAATCAACCGTAAAGGTAAGCCCATCGTAGCCGAGGGCTACATTTTCAGGCAACTTTTGGGATACTTCCCGGTGGAGCCCCATCCGGTGGCTCATATGAGTGAGAAAAGCCCGCCGGGGAGCCAGTTGTTGGATCAGGTCGAGGGCCTGCTCAAGATTGAGGTGCGAATGATGCTCACTATGGTGGAGCGCACTTAGCACCAGGGTATCCAGGCCATCTAGCTTCGCCAGCTCCTCCTTAGCAATCGTTCTAACATCGGTCAGATAGGCAAAGTTGCCAAACCGGAAGCCCAGCACAGGCATACGGCCGTGCATCAACTCTATTGGAATCACTTGCTGCCCTTCCACCTCGAAAGGCTGGCTTTTGGAAATGCGGTGGATTTGTACCTGCGGCGCGCCGGGGTAGCGGTTCTGGCTTTCAAAAATATAGGCAAACCGCTGATTCAGCTCTGTCTCTACCGGTGCGGTACAGTAGACCGGCATGTCCATGTTATTGCGAAAGTTGAACGGGCGTACATCGTCCAGCCCGATGATGTGGTCATTGTGCTGATGGGTAATGAGAATCGCATCCAGCCGGTCAATGCCCGTTCGGAGCATCTGTGCCCTGAAGTCCGGACCGCAGTCAATGGCAATATTCTTCCCTCCCACCTGCAGCAGAGCCGCTGTGCGCAAACGTTTATCCTTTGGGTCTGCTGATTGACAGACCGCACAGTCGCAACCGATGACCGGTACGCCCTGTGATGTGCCAGTGCCAAGTAAAGTAATGCGTTTCTCGATGATCGTTGTTTTTTACTGAGTGGTGGCGTTCTGGTCCGGCAGCTTGTAGCCGTATTTCAAAAAGATTTTCTGAGCAGTTTCCGAAAACAAAAAGGTAAAGAAAGCCAGGCTTTCCCTTGCGTGGCGCTCATTACCGTAGCGGGTAATCACCACTCCCTGCTCAATGGGGGTATAACTGCTATCGGGCAGCTCCAGCCAACGCCCCTGGCCTTTTACCTCAGGCGACAGCACAACCGATTTGGCGGTTAGCCCCACATCTGCCGCTTTGGAAGTGATGTATTGATTTGTTTGTGCAATGTTTTCTCCGTAAACGAGCATTGGCTCTACTCCTTCAAATACACCATAATACTTCAAGTAGTTGATAGCTTGCTCACCGTAGGGCGCATTTTTGGGGTTGGCGATGGCAATTTTTGTAAAACCGTCCTCCAAAAGATATTCCGGGGTCACCCTTATGTTTTTTTCGGTCATACTCCAGGCCACCAGGGCGCCGTAAGCATAAACGCTGACACTACCTACGGCCTGATCTTTTTCAAGCAGGTATTGTGGGTATTTCATATTAGCAGATACCAATATATCGTAGGGGGCACCTTCCATAATTTGCGCGGTAAGCTTGCCTGAAGAGCTGATTACAGAAGAGACGCCAATGCCGGTCTGTTCCTGAAATTCATGAATCAGCTCCTCCATAGCAAACTGCACATTTGCAGCCGTTGCAACAGTGAGGGTTGGCCGGGCAGCTTTTGTTGGTGCAGTTGCCTCGGAACCGGAGGCCTCAGCAGATGGGGCACCACAGGCCGCCAGTATAACCAAAGCCGCCCAACAGAGATGGTACGTTAAGTGGTTCATTGTTCATTGAGTTTGTTCGCCGCTGAAGATACGGCTATTCCTCAAATTTTGCATTTGCCGCCATAAGGTCTTCATTTTCCGGCTCCGGGGCTTTTTCCGGTTGAACGATCTCGTTGTAAACCTGAAATGCAATGAATACAGGAAAGTGATCAGACCCGATCGACTTCAACCGGCGCAACTGACGGAGCTTAAAGTGGCGGGAACAGAAAATATGGTCTAACGGAAAACGCATTACCGGCCACTTTACCGGAAAGGTATTGAAAAAGCCTCTGCCTTTCCTGGGGTCCAGCAGGCGGCTCATTTTTTGGAAAAGTTCGGTGGTATAGCTCCAGGCTACGTCGTTGAGGTCGCCTGCAACGATGACAGGTTGCCGGGAGGATTTAGCCCGCTCGGCTACGATCAGCAGTTCCCTGTCTTTTTCCGTAGAGGTCGTACTCTCGGAAGGGGCCGGAGGCCGGGGGTGCACACCAAAGAAGTGGACTTTGTGCCCTGAACCCAGTATCATCCTGCATTCAATAGAAGGCACATCGGGCTCAATCAGGTAGTGAACCTGAGCGTCTTCCAGCTTGACCTTGCTGTACAACAACATGCCGTAAGTATTTTCCCTGGGCACCAGCACCGTATAGGGATAAGTTGCTTCTAAAGCCTCCATTTGTGTTTTCCACCAGTCGTTGGTTTCCAGCAGGAGCACGACATCCGGGGACAGCTTTTCTGCTAACTCCAGCACCCGCTCTGCTTTCCGGTTAGGCTGATACACATTGGCAATCATCAGGCTAAGGCGTTGCCCCCCACTTGCTTCATCAGATGCGCCATCCTCCAGTACTTCTCGCCTGGCCAGAGGCAGATAAGGATAAATCTGATAGCTGAGGAAAGCAAAAGACAGGGCAAAAGCGCCCAGCCCGGCCCAGAATAGCCAGCCCGAATAATCACCCCAAACCAGGCAGGCGACCATTCCAATGCCTGCGAGCACCCATTTTTGCAGCCGTGGGTACTCCATAGACCTGAAAACCCAGTAGTCCGACCGGATCATGGGCAGTAACACCATAGTCAAAACAAGGATAGTATAGATGATAAGGGCAATAGGCATAGCAAGCAATGTTCTACTTTGTGAAAGAGGCTCCGTGGCACTTGCCGTGCCACGGCATTCTCTTATAGAACCCATTCCCAATTGCAGTGTTTGGTGCTTTAGGCTTGTGTAGCCGTAGCTGGCACTTTAACGTAAGGTTGCCAGCCATAAGCCCGGGCGCCTTCCTGTACACCTGGCTCCCGGTTAACCGCTTTCAGGTAGAACGTCCCTTCGGGTATTTCCACGCTCGTAGCCTGTTGCCCGCGGTGCAGCATTTCATAAGTTGCGTAATCCAACGCCCGGCGCTCTGCCAGCTTGCGGTTTAGCCCGAACTGCTCTGCCACAGCTTTCCAGTTGCTACCCACTGTGGCGGTAAAAACCTTGGATTTAGAGCCACTACCGTAAGCAAAGAAGCCTATTTTTTTGCCAGTCAGGTCTTGTGCTTCCTCCAGGTCAGCCTCTAAGGTGCTCATCAGGCTCAGGAAAAGCGAGGAGGTGTAGAGATTGCCAACAAGAGAGGAAGCCCGCTCTCCTTTCTCAATCTTTTCCGCCACAAATTTCCGGTAGCGGTCTGTCTTGGTTACGGCGCGCAGGTATTTACCTACGGCTTTCTGATAAGCGGCATCGGATTCGAAGTCTGCGGCCTCTGGCCAAGGCTGATCAATCAGGGCAGCGGTGCGCTCCCAGTCGCCCCGTTTCAGGCTTTCTTCCCGGAAAATTTCCGAGAACATGCGCCGGGCCTGATAGGCATAGGGCAGGTGAAAAACCATGCGGTGCCAGTCATCTGTGACCGGTTCTTTTTCGGGTAGGTTTTCCTGTTCTGCGTAATGCCGCATGGCTTCCCCGATTCGCTGCTGATAGCAATCATTGGAGTAGGGACCGTCAAAGACAGGGGTATCGCGGTGGATGTCCACGTGGGCATCATTGTGGTGGAGTATGGAGTTGGGGGCACCCGTTTCGAGCTTTGCCAGAAGGGCCTCGGCGTCCACACCTGTCACTCCGGCCAGCTGAAGCACCTCTTCAATAATCTGCTTTTTGGAAAAACGGCGCACCGGCTTGAAGAAATCATGCACCGGGCGGGAAGCTACGCCCCAGGCATCTTCAAAAGCCAGCAGCCGGGGTTGCTGACGGACCAGCACAGCGATGGCGCCGGCGCCCTGCGTGTACTCGCCACCGGAGTTTAGCTCGTACCTGGCCACATCTGATCCCACTACAATACCTATGCGGTCATCTCCGCCCTTCACCCAGTCGAGGGTGTTTTGAAGGGCATCTACGGCGCCAATACAGGCGAAGGTCATGTCTACCACATCGCAGTTCAGAAATGCACCTTCGCCATGCGTAGGCTCGAAGTACTGATTGAGCATGTCCTGCACATAGGTTGCCATGGGCTTAGACCCATCCAAAGCGCTTTCCGTGCCCATGTAAATCCGGCCAATCTGTTCTGGTTGTAGTGCATTGCGCTGCAAGAGCTCCAGTACAGCATTCGCGGCCATGGTGGCTACATCTTCATGGGCATCGGGCACCGACATAGCAGTCAGCCCCAGCCCTTTGTTGAGCTTCGCGTATTCTAAATCTCTCGCGGAAGCAAGGTCTTCAATCGGTAGATACAGATTGGGAATGTAGGCGGCTATATCGTCAATGCCTACGGTGTTCACTCCATGCATAATCCCTTGGTTTTTTAATTGCTTTGGTGCCGAGAGCTGTGCCGTGATCCGGAAATGATCCGGCGGGGATGCCCTCGGGCGACCGAGTCTGATGATTTGGTTGGCTTGTGGCTAGGGTTGCCTTCTGCATTAGAGGCAAGAGGGTTACAATATTAGTAAACCCGGATAAAACAAGGGTTCAAACAAAAAGGGATCATTATGGTTTGAGGCAGCTGTATTTTTAGTGCCACCGTTTTTCCGGCTGGCCTATTTGAAGCGCTCAAAAATCTCATCAATGGCTTTGGCCAGGTCCCTGTCCTTGCCGGTCACTTTATTGCCCGCATCGTGGGTGCTCAGGGCGAAATCCACGGTATTGTAGACGTTGTGCCAATCCGGATGGTGCTGCATTTTTTCAGCGTGGAAGGCGACTTCGGTCATAAAGCTGAAAGCCTGTGTAAAGTCTTTAAATTTGAAGGTTGCTTTGAGTTGGTCATTTTCTTCTTTCCACATAGGTTGATTAATTTTCTTCTTTCAAGCTTATGGGGCGCTAAATGTTCAGAGATAATGAAGGAAAATCGAACAACACCTGTAAACCAATGGAAAAAATGATTATTTCTGCCAGGCCAGGGCATTCCCAACAGGCCCGTATGGCCCGAAAACAGTGCTGGCGGTCACGAGGGCGTTAAAATCTTCTTAACTTCTGCGGTTTTTTGTGGAAAAAATGCGACTTTAAGATCCTGAATCAAGTCAACATTGAAAGAAGGCCAGGAAATAAACAGCCTCCGCCATTCATTAATACAATCAGAAAAAAAACCTATTTGAATATGAGAATGCTATTTCTGACTGCAGTATTGCTCTTTGCCTTTGGTACTTCGGTAACAGTACAGGCGCAAGAGTTATCCAAAGAGGAGAAAAAAGAATGGAAAAACAAAGCCAAGGAATACAAGCGTAACCCTGCGGCTCTAAAATCCCTTTCTGAAAGTGTAGACCGTTATAAGCGGGAAGCCAATGAGTATGCTTCACAGATCAACGAAATGGAGGCAGAAAAGGCGAACCGCCGTGCCCGTATCGCCCAACTGGAACGCGACAATGCCCAAATGCAGGACAAGCTGGCTGCCACGCTTAATGAGCTCGATCAGCTGAGAATGTCTGCTCCGTCATCACCGCCACCTATGGGCAACGCTATGCAGGGCCTTGTCTTCCGGGTACAAATTGGTGCCTTCGAAAAGCTCAACGTGCCTTCCACCTTGGATGGCGAAGATGACAACATGGACCTGGAAATGGTCGATGGGCTCCAAAAAATTATTATCGGTAAATACCCGGATGTGGAAAGTGCAGAGGCGCTTCGAAGCTATATGCAGCAACTAGGCATTTCTGATGCCTGGGTGGTGGCTTACCAGGATGGCATGCGCATACCGGTAGAAAGCGTAGTGCCCGGATACGGCCAGTAAGAAGGGTTGAAAAAAATCGGAATGGGTTGTTGATTCAACAGTCAGAACAGACGATGTGATCAGCAACCCATTTTTTATCTCCTTTTTCCTCCACCTTTACCACGGTGGCTTCCGCCTTTTTTCCCTTTTCGGAAATTGCCTCCCCTGCTGCCACCACGGCCTTTTCGGGGCTGTGGTTTGGCATCTTTCAGTTCTTCCGGCAGCGGCAGGCGTTGTACTTTTCGCTCGATCAGCTCCTCGATGCGCTTGAAGCGGTACATATCTTCCCCGTTGATGTAGGTGAAGGCCATACCGGAGGCTTCTGCCCGGGCAGTACGCCCGATGCGGTGCACATAGTCTTCTGCATCGCCTGGCACATCAAAGTTGATGACTGCGTCAATGCCTTTAATATCAATACCCCGGGATAGCACATCTGTAGCTACGATCACAGGCGTATTGCCACTTTTGAAGCCATGTAACTGGTTTTCCCGTTCTTCCTGAGAGAGATCAGAATGGATAGCACCAGCTTGTATGCCCTTGCGCTGAAGTGACTGCGCCAGGTCTTTGACCGTTTTTTTGCGGCCTGCAAAGATGATGACGCGCTCCAGCCGTTTATTGGTTTCCAGGACCTTTTCGGTCAACGCAATTTTAGCATGGTCTTCAACCTCGTAGGCCAGCTGCAGGATATTCTCAGCCGGTTTAGAGATGGCAATGTTGATCTCTTTGGTAGGCCCGTTCAGGATTTGCATAGCAAATTTCCGGATTTGGGCAGGCATAGTGGCGGAGAACAGCAGGTTTTGCCGTTCGAGAGGCAGCTTATGCACGATATTCATAATAGCCGGTGCAAAACCCATGTCAAGCATTCGGTCTGCTTCGTCCAGAATAAGGTACTTAAGGCCGCTAAAGTCCACATACCCCATATCCATGTGGGAGGTGAACCGCCCCGGTGTAGCGACGATAATGCTGGCGCCCCGCTTCAGGGCGCGCTTTTCCTGCTCCATGGCATGGCCGTCCCGCCCACCGTAAATGGCAATGGAGCTGATCGGCGTGAAGTAGGACAGGGCTTCCAGTTGCTGGTCCACCTGCATCGCTAACTCCCGCGTAGGCTCAATAATCAGTGCCCGGACTTTGTCGTCGGACGATTCTTTGCTCAGCTCGTTGAGGACAGGTAGCAAAAAGGCGGCTGTTTTTCCGGTCCCTGTTTGGGCGCAAGCCAGTACATCCTGCCCTTCCATAATTGGAGGAATGGCCTGTTCCTGTACCGGAGTAGCCTCTTCAAAACCCATCGCGTAAAGGCCTTCCAGAAGGGAAGGCTCAAAACCAAATTCGTTAAATTTCAATGTCTCTGTATTATTTAGTATCGCTTTATACGCAAATTTGCGCTAAAAACGACTGAAAATCACGATTTCTTACATAATAACGGCCACAAAGGTACGCTAATGCAGCCAAACCGCTGGAATTACTTTCACCTGCTGCCTTTTTCTTCTGTTTTTCGTCGACAACTCTTTCGATTCAGTCTATAGAACAGCTCATTCCAGCAACAAATAAGGACAGTAGCAGGTTCTTAACGTAAATTACGCATTGTAAGATTATCCACCATGCAGTATCGTAAATCTTTTCAGACTTCCAGTAATAACCCCTTCAGCTCCATCATTGGTGTGGTGCTGGGCATCCTTTTTTTGCTCGGGCTCTTTTTTGTCGCCCGGTTTATCTTTACCATCCTGTATTACCTTTCGCCGGTGATGCTGATTGCCGCGCTCATCATCGACTATAAATCCGTGACGGGTTATGGCAAATGGCTGGTGGACAAAGTAAAGACTAACCCGCTATTGGGTATCGGTGGCATTTTGCTAACGGTCCTCGCCTTTCCTCTGGTGAGCCTGTTCCTACTGGGCAAAGCCTTGTTCAAAAAGAAGGTACGGGAGGTCGAGCAGGAAGTGGAGCGGCAGCGGGAAGGTGAGTACGTCGATTTTGAAGAACTCGACAGCGAGCCCATGGACCTCAAACGATTGGAAGAGCAATTTCGCGAACAGGAAAACCCCAAACGCCGCCGCAGCAATTACGACGATTTCTTCGATAGCCAGTCCTGATGGCAGTGGGGCTGATCATTGGCGGAGCCGGCCTGGCTCTCGGTGCTGCGTACTTGTTGTTGATTCAATGGGTAATCAGGCAGTGGCATAAGCTCCCTGTATTTGAGCCCGCCCCTATTGAGCCCGCCCCTTCCGTAACGATTCTTGTGGCCGCCCGTAATGAGGCTGCCAATATCCGGCATTGCCTTCAGGCCTTATCCCAGCAAAACTACCCTGAGCTGTCCCTGCAAATCGTCGTGATTGACGACCACTCCACAGATGCCACCGCTGCAATGGTGGAAGCCTTTCCACATCCTAATCTCACCTTGCTCCGCCTGCCCGCAGGGCAGTATGGGAAAAAGCGGGCGCTGGAGCTGGGGGCAGCTGCAACACAAAGTACATACCTGCTCACCACTGATGCTGATTGCCAGCCGCCGCCACTTTGGGTGCAGGAGCAGGTACAGCATTTGGAAAGCGCGGCGCTTGCTGCTTCGACGGGCCCTGTACTGCTCACCGGCACAGATAGCCTGCGCTACCGGTTCCAGGCGCTTGACATGGCCGGCATGATGGTGCTAACGGCGGTGGGCCTGCATACCGGCACCTGGATTTTGGGCAACGGAGCGAGCCTTGCCTACCGCCGGGCGGCTTTTGAGGCAGCAGGTGGGTATGCGGATAACCGGGGCACGGCTTCGGGAGACGATATTTTTTTAATTGCTAAAATCACCAGGGGGCAGGGGCTTCCGGTCCGGTTTTTAAAAAGTGCAACTGTGGCAGTGCCCACGCCGGCGGCTCCGGACTGGGCGGCTTTTTTACGGCAGCGGCTGAGGTGGGGCACCAAAAATGCAGCGGCGCCGGCAAGTGCAGGCACGACGCTTGCATTAGGTATTGCTTTCCTGCTGAGTTGGTCTATTTTGCTGTCGCCCCTGTTGTTTCTGGCCGTAGGGCACTTCTGGCTGGTCTTTCTGGCGCTGTTGTTACTGCTCAAGTCCCGGGCAGACTACGGGCTGCTCAAAACAGCCTGTCAGTTTTTCCATCAGGAACACTTACTGAAATCCTTTGCCCGCTCGGAGGTGCTGCACATTGGCTACATAGCATTCATTGGGCTGGCCTCCTTATTTGTGCGAAAGTATCAGTGGAAGGACAGGTATGTGAAGTAGGGTTGAGGGCTAAGGTCAGGCTTAAGCCTGGAGTGCTTCGAGCCGGGTTTTGAAGAGGTACTTCGGCGTGGAAGCGTAGAGCTCTTCGTATCGCTGCAGGGCAGATTTCCGGTACTTTTCTACCTCTGGCAGCAAAAGAAAGAGTTCGTAGTAGATGGCCGCTTCCTCTTCAAGTTCTTCCACTTCCTGTAGCAGATTTTCAAGTGATTGTAAGGCTTTTTCCTTTGCGCCATGAGCGTGTTCCTGCTTAGCCAGTAACATCCGGGTTTCAAATACCAGGTCCGGGTTGCCCAGAGCTTCGGCGATGGCCTGAGCTTCTTGGGTTACAGGCTTAAGCTCTTCAAGCCTGTTAAGGGCAAGCAGCACGAGGCCTTTTTCCGCAAGGCTGGCCCCCAGGACAAGGCGGTTGTTGATCATCCGGGTTACCTCAATGGCACGGTTGTAGTAATACAGGGACCGGTCGTAGGCTTGAGTAAAATAAAATACATCGCCCAGGGTATTCAGTGCTTTGGCAATCCCTTTCTGATAGCCTAGTTCCTCGCAGAGCATCAGGTTCTTCTGCAGGTACTCAATAGCTCGCTGGAAGTGGCCTTCAATACTGTACAGCTCTCCGATCAGCCCCAGCGCGATAGCAGTCCCCTGCTTATCGCCTAGTTCCTCACAGAGTTCCAGGTCATGCTGAAAGTTCTCCATGGCCCGCAGGTAATCGCCCTTGCGTTCATAAACACTGCCGATACAGCCGATGGCAATAGATGTGAGTTGCTTGTTGCCAAGTTCTTCGCTCAGGGCCAGCCCTTTCTGATAGCTTTCCAGAGCGGCATCGTAGTCGCCTTTCTCAAAATAGACGATACCGAGATTGGTAAAGAGGTTGGCCATGCCCTGTTTGTCGTTGAGCCGCTCGCTGACTTTGAGCTGAGCCAACTGGCAACGGATGCCCTCATCGTAGTTGCCCTGGTTCATATGAGTCAGCCCAAGGTTGGCGGCCACCTGTGCACTTCCTGTGGGGTCAGATTCCCTGTTTTCTGTACCGAGGCTTCTTTCGAAGTAGCCCTTTGCTTCATCGTACTTTCCCTGCCGGAAGAAAAACTCGCCCAGGCTGCCGTAGGCTTTGGCTTTGCCTACTTCGTCCTCTATAGATTCGAACAAGCCTGCGGCGACCTGGAGGTATTGTTGTGCCCGGCTGTAATCGCCTTTGAGCATGAGCAGCCGGCCCAGGTTATTGTTGGCCTGGCCCAGCAACAGGACATCGCGGGTTTGTTTGGCCAGGCTCAGGGCTTCTTCGTAGGTTCTTTCGCACTCATCCCAGTTACCGATCAGCTCAAGGACTTTGCCTTTATTGAGATAGGTTTGAATCTGATCAGCATTATCTTTTTGTTTGCCAAGCTTGGTGAGCAGCTTTTCGTAGTAGTCGAGTGCCTGTTGATTTTGATAGTTGCTGCGGGCATAGTCGGCAGCTTTTTGAAGGTATTCACAGGTTTTGTCAAAAACATTAGCCTGTTCGTAGTGAAACGCCAGATCGGCATAACGTTCTTCGATGTTATCGGCGTACAGGTCTTCAATCGCTTCCCCAATGAGGCCATGAAGTTGCTCCAGGCGAGTGCGGAGCTGCATGCCGTACACGGCTTCCCGGAGCAGGGAATGCCGGAAGATGTAGCGCAGCTCATTCATGGCGTGCCAGATCTGCCCCTTTTCGGCCCGTTTGATCTGATCGCGCAGGACTGCGGAGGCGGCGCCATTCTTTGCCGCAAAGCCATCCTGTTTGCGCATGACTTGCGTCAAAATGGGGATATCAAACTCGCGCCCAATCACCGCAGCGGCTTTTACGGTTTCCTTCACCAGTTCGCTCAGCCGGTCGATGCGAGCGGTGAGAATGGCATTAATGGAGCTGGAAAGCTTCACATCTTTATCGTGTATGGTCCAGCGCCCGCCCTCCTGTACCAGCAAATCCCGCTCTGCAAAGTATTCCAGCATCTGCTCCAGGTAAAAAGGGTTGCTGTTGGAGGTCCGTAGCAGGGTATCCAGAAATTCCGGGTGGATGGTGCCGCCCAGGCGCAATTCGGCAAACTCCTGCACGGCATCAGGGGTCAGTGTGTTCAGGTCCACTTCAATGTGGGGCAGCCTGTACTGCTCCAGCAGGGCGGGCTCCAGCAGTTTTGGTTTGGAACCATCGTCAAGGTAGCGGGAAGTCAGGACCACTGCAATCGGATAGCGACTCAGCTGGCGGACAAATTCGGTGAGTAACTCCCGGCTGTTTTCATCCATCCAGTGGCCGTCTTCCACTTCTACTACCACCGGCTGTATGAGCGACTCTGTGATAAGGAGGTTGATGATAGAGGATATCGTGTTTTGGTAACGGCCTTTAGCGTCAAGTACATCCCAGATAGAATCCTGGTAATTAAGCCCGATGAGCGCAGCCAGTACCGACTTGGTCCGTACCAGTTCGCGGCGGGCAGTTTTGGCTTCGGGGCGGTTGAGTTCTTCCAGGTCTTCCAGTAGTTGGTTATAGCGCTCCTCGAAGTGCTGGAAATTGGCCATGGAGGTGCTCTCCGGATATTGCTCGAAGTAATTTTTCAGGAAGGTAATGAAAGGGTTGAAGGGCTTGCGCAGAATCTGATCGGCCTGGCAGGTATGCCATTGTACCAGCCCCTCCTCAAAAAGTAGTTTTTTGAATTCATGCATCAGGCGGCTCTTGCCCACGCCGGCCTCTCCGAATATATAGGCCACGCCTGCGGTCTGCTCCCTGAAGATAGGCTGAATGAAAGACAACAGCTCGCTCAGCTCCTGATTGCGGCCGACCATCTGACTGGAATAGGCCGGGCGGGATTCATAGTTGCGCCCAATCAGCTTGTAGGTAGGTACATTGCCTTTGATACCTTTGTAGCGGATGTCTCCCCGGTGCTGAAAGTTGAAGTGGTGGTTTTTCTGTATCTCACTGTCCACCAGCACATCGCCCCACTTGGCATGTGTCATCAGGCGGGCCGCCAAATTGACCCGGTTGCCTACAGCTGCATACTGACAGCGCTCCCGCCCTCCGACGATGCCGGTATAGGCGGTGCCAATGGTGATGCCGGCCCGGTACTCCAGCCCGGTATCCAACTGTAGTTGCCGCAGGTTTTCCCGTACACTGAAAATGAACTCCAGGGCCCGGTCGTTGCTGTTCTCAAAAGAAACAGGAGCCCCGAAAAAGCCCACCATCACACCTCCCTTGTCTCCAAAGTCCACTTCCTTGAAGTAGCCGGAGAAGTTGTGCATTTCCTCGATCACAATTGTCGCAAATTCGTCCAGCACCTCATGGCTTTCCACTCCCTGAAAGGATAAAAAGATGGAAATAACGGTGCGGAACTCTCCGTCTTGCTGATAACTGGCCACAGACTCTGGTAAGAACTGCCGTACAACGGCTTTATCCAGCTCCGGCAAATTAGCGCGTTCCGGCAGGGTGCGTTCCACTTCCGGCAGCAAGCCCCAGACTTTATAAAAGCCCTCTTCCAGTTTTTTGAGGTAGAAGCCTTCCTGCTTGAGCTGATGCCCCAGCTCGTCATCCACCACAATATCCTGATCTTTAGCCTTCACCTGGCACTCGGCGCACTGATCAATCGGCTTACCCCGGAAGTAGAAGGATTTATGGTCTGTTTTGCCTACAATCCCCCATTCCACGGTGCCATAGGAAAGCCCAAACTTGATGCCAATGGTAAAGTTGTTGAAGCGGAATTCCCGCTTACTGAACAGATAGCGGGCGAGCATGGCTACTTTTATGATATCCTGCCCTCGCTCCTCAGAACGGTCGGCAGGGAAAATAGCTGTAAAGGCGTCGCCGGCAAAGTAGGGGATGAAACCGCCCCTGCTATAGACCAAATGGACGAGCGGCTCAAATATTTCATTGAGGACATTTGTCAATTGCTCCGCCCCCTGGCTACCCTGTTGCATAAGGGCTTCGGTCAGCGGTGTAAAGCCGGACAGGTCCACAAATAGCGTGTAGGCTTGCAACTGCCCCTGGGCGTGCCCTGCCTTGAACCGGTCCTGAATGAAGTGTGGAATTAGGTTTTTCACAGATCGTTTGTCCTCGTTCCGTTATCAGTGTGGCAAATTACAAATTTTCCGGTTGGCGGACTAATCCGTGGGCGGACTGTGCACCGGTAAACCGGATAGGAGGTGGATAAAAGGGCAGGCAAGATGTGATCTGGGGGCGTGATAATAATCGCTCAATAGATTTTGAGATTGATTTCGCGGGGTATAACGCAGATGTTTTTAACTAAATTATGTTGGAGTAGATTAATTCGCATTTCAACACAGGAAGTCTCGTTCTTTTTTTATTTTCCAGCCTAAAAAGTGCCAAGTTTATGCGCCGATTGCTAGTCGCTACTGATTTTTCTCCCGCTGTCCGTACAGCCTTTGAGTACACCTTGCAACTGGCCGCCGACCTGAAGGCTGAAGTCCATCTGCTTTTTATTAACAAAGTGGTGAGCGCGGAGACCTCGCTGCCGGAGCAGCACAGACGGGCACTTATTGAACGCGATAACCGGGAGTACGGCAAGAAGCTGCAACGCTGGGCCCGGCACTACCCTGATCAGCCCCGGGAGTATGTTGCCGCGCCCAATCTCCATTTTCATGTGAGGCCAGGAAAGGCCGCTTCCGGAATCATTCAGGCTGCCAGCGAACTTCAGGTGGAAGCCATTGTGCTGGGCGGGCGCGAAAAGCACAACATCCGCGAGCATTTGTTTGGCAGTGTCACCACCCAGCTCATTGGCCGCAGCCCCTGCCCTATGCTCATTATTCCGGAAAAAGCACGGTATCAAAAGCTGCAAAGCATTGCCCTCGCGGTTGACATCACCCTCAGCGAAGAACGTGTGTTTCAACAATTGAAAGAAGTGGCCAAGCCGCTAGAGGCCTCCGTACAGCCTTTTTTTGTCAATATGCTTCCGGGTGAACAGGACAAGATCAAACTCGAGCAGCTGGATGCAAACGGGCAGCGCATCGACATGGTACGCGACCGGGAGATAACGAGCGGTATCACCTATTATCTGGAGCAAAACCAGGTACAAATGCTCGCTATGTATATTCCGCGAAGGGCATTTCATGAACACCTGCTGCATGGGCACCTCCTTCGGTATATGGCCTGGCATACGCCACTGCCTTTGTTGCTGGTGCGGGAGTAACCACTCTATTCAAACGACCAGTACGGCTCCATCTTTTTCAGGACCTCTGCCGGGATCGACCGGATTTTGGCCACCTCCGCTGCTGAGGTAAAAGCACCGTGCTGCCCCCGGTAAGCGATGATAGCGTTGGCGTGCTTCCAGGTCAGGTAAGGGTGCGCCTTCAGGCCGGTTGCATCCAAATGGTTGATCCGTAAGCGCTGCACCGGTTGGTCAACCACCAACTGTGGACGGATGCGCTGAAAGGTGCTGTCGGGCAGCCCGTAGGTCTCCCTAACCTGGTCCACATGAGCAAAACCGCCCAGCTTGTCTCTGAATCCACATATGCGGCGGGCGAAAGCCGGGCCGATTCCCTGTAAAGCCTGCCACTCTTCCGGGGCCGCGGTATTGATGCGGATGGATGTGGGTGGCTCAGTGGCTTCAGGCCTCGGCGGGGTGGCTTGGGCTTCTGCATCCGCTGCCTGGCTTTCGGGCCTGGGCTCACCTTTGGGGATCGATACATAAGGCATCAGTGCTTTGGCCTGATCAGGCGGTAAACCGTATATCTTTTTCAGGTCTTCGGGTTGCCGGAACTGCCCTCCTTTTTCCCGGTAATTAATCAGGGTGCGTACTGTGCGCCCGGAGAGCCCCAACAGCATCAGGCTATCGCCGGAAAGGGTGTTGGGGTCGAAGGCAAAGCGTTGGGGTGCAGGTGCTTTGGCAGCACGACGGGTTGTGCCCTGAGGCTCGGTCGGACGATTGAGTATGCGAATGTAAGGGGCGATCCGGGCATAATCCTCCTCAGAGAGGGTGTAGATATCCTGCAGGTCCTCAGGTTGCCGGAAGGGCTTTACCTTTTCGCGGAAGCGGACGATAGTGGTGGCTGTTTTGCGTGATAGCCCCAGCAGCTGCAGGCTGTCCAAAGGCAATGTATTAGGATCAAAATAGAATAAGGCTGGTTCAGGTGCAGTAGAGGAGGGCGCCGCTTCAGGCATCAGAAAAGCTTCAAGCTCCGCTTCAAAGTCATCAAATTCAACAGACGTTGGAGGGGATAAAAGGGGGTATACCAATGGCAGCAAGGCAAAGGTGAAAATCAAAACCGCCAGTACCCATGCCCCGTTGCGCTCTGATTTAGTGTAGTAGAAATAGTCTTTTAGCCAGTCGTTCATTCTACCGGGTTTTTAATCCATGATTCAATGATACCGTTTTCCAGCGTTACCGCTCCTGTCTGGGCAGTGTAGTAAAAAGCAAGGCCTAGCGCCTTCGCCTCCTCCGACCAGCCTGCTGCCCGCCAGGGTGGGTTGGAGCCATCAGCGATAAAGCATGAGGTGTTTATGCGCTCCAGGACTTTGGCAAGCCTTACTTTGGGGCTTTGGCTCAGAACCACGGCATCGACCCGGAAGCTTCCCGTTCCTGTCAGTTGCGCTGCGTCTTCGAGGACCAGCAACCGGGTTTCCCCCAGCTGCCAGTAGCCCTTTTGCCCTGCCGCCGCATCCACCTTTGCGGACTGTCGGGGGGAGAGGAGGGTGTCCACACTAGCCCGGCGGCGCCAGCGGTGCGCCTCACAGGCGAAAGCCAGCCGGTCCTCCTTCATTGCAGGGCTGGTGATTTGAGTGATCTGGTTGCCGTGAAATACATCTACCGCAGTATGCTTATACACCTGGTATATCACTACCGATTGTTGTTGCGAGCTTACCCATTTTTCCCAGGCATATCCACCCGCCAGTAGCGCCCCTAACAACAAGCTGCCCAGCACCCATCGGAACTGTCGGGTCCGGTGCCCCAGTACCAGCCCCACCAATAACGCATAGAGCCCCCAAGCGCCTGCGGGCCCCATCCAAATGCCTTCCAAAAGCCCGCCGGGCAGCTGCTGAATGACAAAGATGCCCGCATTGACCAAATAGATAAGGCTGTAGAGTACTTTGGCAATCAGCGCCCCCAGAACAGGCACACTGTGAAAAGCCAGCAGCAAAAGAGTTAGGGAAAGGATAAGCCCGGCAGCGGGCACTACAATCAGGCCCGAAAGCACAAAGTAGAGGGGGAACTGATGAAAGTAATACAGGCTGATGGGCAGTGTGCCGAGTTGTGCCGCCAGAGAAACAGCAGACAGCTGCCAAAGATAGTCGCCAATCCGGTTTTCGATATGCCAAAGGCTGTAGATGCGGGGCTGAAAGTAGACGATGCCCAGCACCGCCAGATAAGACAGCTGAAAACCTACGTGGTACAACAGGTTGGGATTGGTTGCCAGCAGTACAAGCGCTGAGGCCGCCAGGGTGTTGTAGACATTTGTAGTCCGCTGCAAAGCAAGGCCGACTGCCAAAAAGCTAAACATAGTGGATGCGCGGAGCACGGAAGGGGCGGCGCCTGTCAAAAGCGCAAAGGCCCAAATGCCAGCAATGATTAGCCCGGTCTTGACTATTTTCCACCAGGGCTGTCTCAGCGGGACGCGCCCCAGCAACCACATAAGGATGAGCTGTACCAGGCCTACGTGCAGCCCGGATACGGCCAACACATGCATGGCACCGGTATTGGCATAGGCATTTTCGATTTCTTCCGTCAGAGCCGATTTGTATCCCATAGTCAGCGCGGCGCCTACGGCATATTCGTTTGGGGTAGGCAGGTATTGTTTCAGTATTTCAAGGGCCTTGGTGCGCAGGTGCCCGGCAACACTCAGCAGCCCGGGCTGATGCTCCAGCCGTACCCAGTTTGTATCTGCAAAAACCTGATGATGGATATCCCGGGCAGCCAGGTATTTTCTGTAGTCAAACTGATCCGGGTTGAGTGGAGGGGCTACAGACTGGACTTTTCCACGTACCATGATACGGTCCCCCGGAACCAGAGACGCATCAGGCAGCGGCCGGTCCAGATAGGCGAGCACTTTCCCGGCAGAGGGGCGGGCATGTCCGGTTGTGTCTGAAGTGGCGGTAGTACGTAATGTCACTTTCAGCCTTTGACCGGCGGGTACCACTTCTGTGACTGTACCCATAAGTACGGCAGGGTGGTCTTCCCGGAGTTGGTTTTGGAAGTGATGGGCGTAGCTACGGGTATCATGCAATACAGTCAGCACAAGCCCCAAACCAGTAAAAACCACCGTAATTATTGCGCCGGGCAACCATCTGAACCGGAATGCCCACTTTCGGTACCGGGAAAAGCCCAAAGCAATAATGCCAACGAGTGCGAGTCCCAGCCCCAGCTTCCAATAGGGCAAAATGCGAGCCAGGCCGACCCCCAGTATAGTGGGCAGCAGTAGTCTTAGCATGGGGGTCTCTCTCCAGTTCATAATGGCGGAAGAGCGTTTATGTCAAAGTTATCTAACCTGTTGTTTTTCAGCCAGAGTTCCTGTTTTGCTGCCCAACGACTCAAACAGTGCGCTTTGTCAATACCAGTGCGCGCTTGCTTTTTTATTTTTGCATTTTAAGGGCCCCGGCAAATAAAAATAGAACATTTTTTAAAAAACACCTTAAATTCTTATCAGTCGGTGGTCTGCAGTTGATTATCAATAGCTTAATTCGATCTGTAAATTGTGTACAATATACACTAAGCGTGCCCTGTTTAATTTGGTAAGGATTGAAATATTTCTTTATTTTCCACCTGTATACTATAATGACTGGCTATAATGAACGAATTCAACGAATATTTTAAGTCTGCTTTTACAGTTGATAATGTGATTTTTGGATTTGATGAGGGCGACCTGAAGGTATTGCTCATCAAACGTGGAGAAGAGCCCTATCATGGCAAATGGGGCCTGCCGGGCTATTTTGTGTACCCTAATGAAGACCTTGACACGGCTGCGAAGCGGGTGCTGGAGGAGCTGACAGGGTTGCGCAACGTCTTCCTGGAGCAGGTCAAAACGTTTGGTACCGTTAACCGTCACCCTTTTGGGCGGGTCATCACGGTAGCCTATTTTTCGCTCATAAAAATCAGCCACTATACCCTCCAACCTTCTTCCATTGCACGTAAAGCGAAGTGGCACTCTGTAGCCGAGGTGGAAGACCTGGCGTTTGATCACAATGACATCCTTAATGCTTGCTTCAACCGCCTGAAGTGGCTGGTCCGCTCCCGGCCGGTGGGGTTTGAGCTGTTGCCGCCTAAGTTCACCCTGACGGAGCTGCAGCACCTCTACGAAGCCATTCTGGAAACCAAGCTGGATAAGCGGAATTTCCGGAAAAAGATTCTGACGATGGATCTGCTGGTGGATCTGGAGGAAACCCAGGAAGGCGTGGCACACCGCCCGGCCCGATTGTATCAGTTTGACCGCAACCGCTATGAACAGCTACTTGCCGAAGGGCTCAGCTTCGAGCTTAAGGAAAGCAAGCGAAAGGAACCCACAGAGCGCAAGCCCCGTACAAGAAGGAAACCTCAGCAGATGGCCTAGTGGCCTGCCTTTACCATGCTTCGCCGTAAGTATTGCCGATTACAAGGCGCAGCTCTTCGTATGTCTCCCGGTAGGTATTGATGAGTTCGATTACAGCGCTTTTTCGGTCGGCAGTAAGCGTCCGCTGAAAGGCAAGTGTTGTGGATGCAGATGCCGCTATCTCAGGAAAGAAGATCTCATCTCCATTATTTCGCGACTCGAAGAAACCGTAGTGCCCGTCAGTTAACACCTGTCTTTCCGTGATCTGTTCCAGTTCGGCATAGAAATCGGCAGCAGCATTGCTCAGGCTATCAATACCCTGATGGTCAATGTACCCCCAAAGGGTATGCTCAGGCATACGGAACAACCGCTCACGTAGTGGCAGTACCCCTCCCCCGGACTCAATTTCAATTTGAAAAAATGAATCGCTGACCCTCAGCGTCCCTTCCCGTTCCAGCGTTTCCCGAAGGGCAATCGAAACCGGATAAAAACCATTGCTCAGCGTTCCAATCTCTACCAAAGCCCGTGCCGGCTCATCTGCCGGGTCGCAATCACTGGACGTCAATACCTGATTGATGCTTAAAACGAGCGTCTGCCCTTCCTGCCAGTGAAAGGTGTAGTCTATACCGGCATCTTCACAACCAACGGATTCAATAGTGCGCAGCTTCCAGTTTAAGGAACGGTTGCCGTTTTCAAAGTCCTCAGCGAGCTCCAGATAAAATTCGTCTTCCACATCAGGCACCACAACCGTATCTGAATCAAGGTTGCAGCCAGCAGCCAGCAATAGTACACCAATAAGCCCCAGGTAAAATTTTGTCATCTTCATTTTTTCCTTCCGGAAGTCAACGTTTGTCTCTTATCATAGGTATTAACGCACGGTCATTCAAAATGCTGCCTGCAAATCTAATAATACTGATAGGGGAATCCGACTTTAAAACACATCAATAAGGTAATACACCAAAACCAGCACTATCTACATCTAGTATTTGCAGGCTTTTATCCAAAATAAGTGCCTGTCTGGCAAGGGGCGTTAACTTTGTCAGTCGCCTGAAGTACCGATCAGGCCGTACTACTGCAACCCGACTGTATATGATACAACTGAAAAACATTCGTAAAGCCTACCAAACCGGGTACAACCGGTTGGAAGTCCTCAAAGGCATAGACCTCCACCTCAAAGAAGGCGCTTTTGCCTCTATCATGGGCTCTTCCGGTTCCGGCAAGTCTACGCTCCTCAACATCCTGGGTATTCTGGACGAATACGATGAAGGGGAATACCGCCTCGATGGCAAACTCATACAGGGGCTTTCGCAAACGGAAGCTGCTCAGTACCGCAACCGGTTCATCGGCTTCGTTTTCCAGTCTTTCAACTTACTCCCTTTTAAGACCGCTGCGGAGAATGTAGCGCTGCCTCTATATTATCAAAAAGTAGACCGCAACGAACGCCACAAACGTGCTGTCGAATACCTGGACATGGTCGGGCTGGCTGATTGGTCTGATCACTTGCCTACGCAATTGTCTGGTGGGCAGCAGCAGCGTGTTGCCATCGCCCGGGCCTTGATTACACAGCCTAAAGTCATACTGGCGGATGAGCCGACAGGCGCCCTGGATTCCAAAACCTCCTACGAGGTGATGGAAATTTTCAAAAAGGTGAACAACGATGGCATGACCGTTCTGATCGTCACGCATGAGAATGACATCGCTGCCATGACCCGGCAGGTCATCCGCCTGCGGGACGGCCTCATCGAGTCCAACGGAAGCCCTGTAGCCGCTACACCAAATACCCCGGGCCATGATTGATACCGATAAGTGGATAGAAATATTCAATTCCATTCAGCGGCATCCGCTGCGGACCATACTTACTGCCCTCGGGGTGTTTTGGGGCATTTTTATGCTGATCATACTACTCGGTGCGGGAGATGGCCTGCAGAACGGTGTGGAGTATGAATTCCGCGACGATGCTATCAACAGCATGTGGATTCGGAATGGCACCACCTCTATGCCCTACCGGGGACTGCCCAAGGGCCGGCGCATTGAGTTCACCAACGAAGACTACGACATGCTGCGCGAGCAGTTTGACGATATCGAGCACCTGACCGGGCGTTACTACCTTTCCGGCGATCAGATGACGGTCTACAAAGACAAAAGGCTCTCCTTTACCACCCGGGCAGTCCACCCCGGTCACCGCTACCTGGAGAACACCCTGATCGATGCTGGCCGCTACATCAGCGAACAAGACCTGAAAGAGGTCCGCAAGGTAGCCGTCATCGGTAAGATTGTGAAGCAGGACCTCTTTGGGGAAGAGGATGCTATTGGCAAAGCCATCGAAATCGGAGGTATTGTCTACACCGTCGTGGGCACTTACAGCGATACCGGGGGCGAAAATGAGATGCGGATCATTTATATTCCGGTCACCACCGCACAAAAGGTATATGCCGGCACAAACCGCCTGCATCAGCTCATGCTGACGACGAAGGACCTTACCCTTGAAGAGACTAAAAAACTGGAAAACAAGATACACGCTGCCTTTGCTGCCAGGCACGACTTTAGTGTGGAGGATCGCCGCGCGGTATCCATCTTTAGCGCAGCGGAAGAGTACCAGGACTTTATTAATCTGTTTGCCGCCATCAAGATTTTCGTTTGGTTCGTTGGTCTTGGCAGCATCATTGCCGGGGTCATCGGTATCAGTAATATCATGTTGATTGTGGTGAAGGACCGGACCCGGGAAATCGGGGTCCGCAAGGCGCTGGGCGCCACGCCCTACTCCATTATATCCATGATCCTGCAGGAGGCCGTGCTCATAACGGCTGTAGCGGGCTACCTGGGGCTTTTGGCAGGTGTTGGCGTCATTAGCCTGATGGAGTCGATGGAAGTCGATTTCTTCCGCAACCCTCAGGTTGACCTGGGGGTGGGGCTGGCCGCTACCCTGGTACTGGTCATTGCCGGTGCACTGGCCGGCTGGATGCCTGCCCGTCAGGCGGCCCGAATCAATCCTGTTGAAGCCATGAGAAGTTAACGATTATGCTACTAGACCGCGACAGCTGGCAGGAAATCCTTGCCACCCTAAAAAAACACAAGCTCCGCACCGGGCTCACCGCACTGGGCGTATTCTGGGGCATCTTCATGCTGGTCTTCGTACTGGGCATGGGCAAAGGCCTGGAGAACGGCGTCTTCCGGGGCTTCGGCGAGCGGGCCAAAAACATCATGTTCGTCTGGCCGGAGCGCACAACCATGCCCTATCAGGGCTTTCAGCCCGGCCGTTATCCGACGTTCCGGCTGGATGATATTGAAGCTATTCAGGAGACGCTGGGCGATGTGCAGCACGTTGCGCCCCGCCTGTCCATGAATAATGTCCCCGTTTACCGGAAGGAGATTGGCGAGACCCGGGAAATCCGGGGCGAACTGGACAATATGATCAAAGTCGAAGCCCTGAAGCTCTTCACCGGCAGGTACATCAATGAGCGTGATATTGAGGAGGCCCGCAAGGTGGCAGTAGTCGGGCAACGAACGGCAGAGCTGCTCTTTGGCGAGGAAGAGCCCATTGGGCAGTACATACGGGTGCAGGGCGTGGAATTCCAGGTGGTGGGCACCTTTGGTCCGCAGCAAGTGAAGCCCTGGACCGAGAGCGATATGGAAGCGATTGTCATTCCGCTAACGGCCATGTACCGGACCTTTGGGACCGGCGAGCGCATCGACTACTTCGTCTGCATGGCACAGCCCAATGTGCTGGTCAGTCAGGTCGAGCCACAGGTCAAGGACTTGCTGAAAAAGCGCCACCACATCCATCCGGAGGATCCGAGAGGCGTAGGCTCTTTCAACCTGGAAAATGAATTTTTGAGCATCACCAACCTGTTTGGGGGGATACAGGCCTTCCTCTGGTTTGTCGGTATCGGCACCCTGCTGGCGGGTATCGTGGGCGTGGGCAATATCATGCTTATTACCGTCAAGGAGCGCACCAAGGAGATCGGCGTGCGCAAGGCGCTGGGGGCACCGCCATCGAGTATCGTTCGGATGGTGCTGGCAGAGTCGGTCCTCATCACCGCCACATCGGGTTATCTGGGTCTTATCGTCGGGACTTTCCTGATCTGGGGCGTCAGTTCGCTGATGCGAGCCAATGATGTGGTACTCGACAATTTCCACAATCCGGAAATCAGCCTGTCGGTAGGCATAGGGTCCGTGATCCTGCTAACGCTTTCCGGGGTCATTGCCGGGGCAATACCCGCCCGGCACGCGGCACGGGTCAATCCGGTGGTCGCACTCAAAGATGAATAAGTTGAAGTCACCCATAAAAAACAGTCATTATTATGAACAGAGGTTGTCTAATTGGTTTCGGTGCATTCCTGATTATTGCCACCATTGGCCTGGGCATCTACTTTTACCAGCGCAATACCAAAGAAGCAGAAAATTACGAGGTCGTACAGCCTGAAAAGACAGACATCATTAAAAAGACGGTGGCAACCGGCGCAATCCGGCCCCGCAAGGAAGTGATGGTCAAGCCGCAGGTCTCCGGTGTGGTCGATGAAATCTACGTCGAAGAAGGCGAACTGGTGACCAAAGGGCAGAAACTCGCCCGTATCAAGCTGGTGCCTAGTGAGGTCAATATCAACACGGCTAAGTCCAACGTGGAGCTGGCCCGCCTGCGCCTGCAGGAAGCGCAACGCGAACTGGCCCGGCAGCGTAACCTCAACAAGCAGCAGCTCGATGTGGAGGAAGCCCGTGCTGGTTTTGAGAATGCCAAGCAAGAGGAGGCCCGGCAGCGTGGCTTATTCGAGGAAGGGGTGATTTCCGAACAGGACTACAACCGCTTCAAGCTCGACCTGGAGCTGGCGCGTGCGGCTTTTGAAAATGCCAAAGTGGTGGCCCAGAACAGCGTAAAGCAGTTTGAGACGGAGGTTGATATCCGCGAGCAGGAACTACAGGCCGCCATCAACAACCTGCAGCTGCTGCGGGAGGGGGCGAGCGCCAATTCCCGGCAGGTAGCCAATATCGTCACGTCTACTCTCGACGGCATGGTACTTGATATCCCGGTGGAGGAAGGCACTTCCGTCATTGAGCGCAACAACTTCAATGAAGGCACAAGCATCGCCATCGTGGCCGACATGAACGCCCTGATCTTTGAGGGCAAAGTGGATGAATCGGATGTAGGCAAACTGAAGGAAGGCATGCCCCTGTTACTGACCGTGGGCGCCATCGACAATCAGAGTTTCGACGCCACCCTGGAGTTCATTTCCCCAAAGGGCGAAGACGAAGAAGGCACCGTGAAATTTGAGGTACGGGCAGCGGTCAAACCCACCGATGATGTGTTCCTGCGGGCGGGCTATAGTGCTAATGCCGACATCATCCTGGACCGCCGCAAGCAAGTCCTGGCTATACAAGAGCGCGATATCCTTTACGAAAGTGATACCACCTACGTGGAAGTCAAAACCGGCGACCGCTCTTTTGAGAAGCGTCAGGTGGAGCTGGGCCTCTCGGACGGTATTAAGGTGGAAGTGCTGGGCGGACTGGATGGTTCGAGTGAGGTGAAGGTGCAGACGAAGGGGTAGGATTGGGGTTTTGTTAGTGTGGTTTTCAGACTTCGCCCGTACGGGCTACGGCGGGCAGGGGTGTTGTGTTTTTTGGTTTCTTGTTTGTTTGTGATCGGTGCCGTTCTGCTGCATTTGGCAATCTGCCCCAAACCCCGTTCTTTTGCAGGAAAGCTAAGTACTATGCCCAAGCGACAACAAAAGCACCGGGTCCGGAGCATCACGCCCGGCACTTCCCTGACCGACTACTGCCGGACAGCCTTTCCGCTGCTGGGCAGTAAAACGGCGGTGAAGAAAGCCATTGCCGATGGGCGGCTGCTGGTCAATGGACAACCGGCACAGTTACAGACGGTACTCCAAAAGGGCGATCAGTTGCAGCTCAGAGGCGCGGGGCTGCCGAAAGCCCGCAAATTTGATCAGGACCTGCCGGTGGTGTGGGAAGACGACCACCTCGTCATCGTCAATAAGCCCGGGGGCATTGCCACCAACGGCGACCGCGTGCAGACGGTAGAAAATGCCCTGGCCGGCAGTATCCCGCCACCGCCCCTGCCCGATGCCCTGCCCCGGCCGGTTGCTGTACACCGCATTGATTTGCCAACTAAAGGGCTGGTGCTCCTGGCTAAGACCAAAAGTGCCCTGATGGCGATGAGCCAAGCCTTTGAAGACAATCAGGTGAAAAAAGCCTATCAGGCGGTGGTGCACGGGCAGCCGCCGACTTCCGGTACCTTTGATGCGCCCATTGACGGCAAAACGGCAGTCACCCATTTCCAAACCCTGCGCACGGTGCCTTCGCTGGTCTATGGGCATCTTTCCCTGGTTGAATTAAAGCCGGTTACCGGGCGCACGCATCAGCTGCGTATCCACCTGCAGCAGGCCGGGCACCTGATTGTGGGGGACAAGCACTATGCAAAGGGCACCGACACCATCCTGGGCAAGGGGCTTTTTCTCTGTGCCTGCCGGCTTTCCTTTACGCACCCGCACACCGGAGAAAAGGTGGAAGTGCGTATCCGTCCGCCCCGCCGGTTTATCAAAACCCTGGACAGAGAAGAAGGGCGAAGCTAACCCTTTGGTTGCCAAAGAAAATTACGATTCTACGTTAATTTCCGTCTTTAATTCCATTAGTCCGGTGTGTTTTCTTAAATTTCTCCCGTGAGAAATGGGTGCTTATTGTTTGAATAACACTATCTTTCCGCAATTAAAACAACCAACGACGCATCAGAACCTGCTACAAAGGCGGACGCCTGGCAGGGCAACAACAAAACGAAAAACCTAGCCACCCGGCAGGGCGTGGCTTAAAACCAAAACAGTATGGAAAGTCAACCAAAAAAAACCAGCTTAGTACTCATCAGTGGGATTGCCGCGCTCGGCGGTTTCCTCTTTGGGTTCGACAGCGGGGTCATTAATGGCACCGTTGATGCCCTTCAGTTAGCCTTTGATTCGGATGCCGCAGTTACCGGGTTTAATGTGGCCTCCGTTTTGCTGGGCGCTATGGCCGGTGCCTTTTTTGCCGGTAATGCTGCCGATAAGTTTGGCCGGAAGCCGGTGATGATTGTGACGGCAATCGGTTTTACGATCAGCGCCTGGGGCTCGGGCATTTCCGATGGCTCGGTAGAGTTTGTGCTTTACCGTATCCTGGGTGGCGTATCCATGGGAGCAGCGAGTGTGCTTGCACCGGCCTACATCAGTGAGATCGCGCCGCCAAAAATCCGGGGCAGCCTGGCTACCCTGCAGCAGCTGATGATCGTGATCGGGCTTTTCATGGCCTTCATGAGCAACTACTGGCTGGCCGGACAATCGGGTGGCGCATCAGAGGTCTTCTGGGGCGGCTTCCAAACCTGGCAGTGGATGTTCTGGGCGGAAATTATTCCGGCGGCGATCTTCTTGTTTGCCCTGCTGACTATTCCGGAATCGCCCCGCTATCTGGTGGCAGCGGGCCGGGAAGCCGAGGCAGCACAGGTCCTGGCGGGCATTGCACCCGATGAGGATGCCGCAGAAAAGGTAGCGGATATCCGTTCCACCCTGCGCGAAGGCACCAAGCCCCGCCTGAAGGACGTGATCAGTTCTTACACCGGCAAGATTCACCCGCTCGTCTGGGCGGGCCTGGGCCTGGCGGTGCTGCAGCAGTTCACGGGCATTAATGTGATTTTCTACTACGGGGCCACCCTGTGGCAGGCAGCCGGCTTCACAGAAGCGGATGCCCTGTTGCAGAACGTGATCACTGGTAGCGTCAATATTTTCTTCACCATCGTGGCCATCGTTTTGGTAGACCGGCTGGGCCGGAAGCCCCTCCTTTTGGTGGGTTCCATCGGGCAGGCGGTGATGCTGGGCATCATGGCGTACATTTTCTCCAACGCAGCTTCCAGCGGGCCGGACGGGATAGAGCTGTCTTCCAGTCAGGGCACTTACGCTCTCCTGGCGGCCAACGGATACATTGCCTTCTTTGCCTTCTCCTGGGGCCCGGTGATGTGGGTGATGCTGGGCGAGATGTTCCCCAACCAATACCGGGGCGCGGCACTGGCCCTATGCGGCCTGGCACAATGGGGTGCCAACTTCCTGATTACTATTAGCTTTCCCATCTTGCTTGCAGGTATCGGGCTGGGGCTGTCGTACGGCATCTACGCCTTCTTCGGGCTGGTCGCTTACTTCTTTGTGAAATTCTACGTAAAAGAGACCAAAGGCAAGACGCTGGAGGATATGTCCCGGGAAGAGGCGGCGCTGGAGCGTGGCGGCGCGCAGGCGTAATGCCAAACCATCCCGTATAGCTTCCACAGCAAGAGCTTGTCTGAACATACCCTGTTTGGACAAGCTCTTTTTTCTGACCTAAATCATCAATATGAAAGCTATCCTGAACCACCTGAATGAGCCCCTACAGCTCACCGCTGCCCAAATCGGGTTCTACCAAAAGTTTAATTTCATCAAAATTAAGGAAGTACTGAATGCGGAGGCTATTCACTACTTCAATGAGGTCATAAGCCGGAAAGTGAATGAATTGCGAAAAGCGGAACAGCCATTGGAGGAGCGGGACACCTATGGTAAAGCTTTCCTGCAGTTGTTCAACCTCTGGCAGGAGGATGAAGCCATCAGGCAACTGGTATTCAGCAAGCGGTTGGCGAGCCTGGCAGCACAGCTGATGCAGGTCGATGGGGTGCGCTTGTACCACGATCAGGCACTTTTCAAGGAAGCCGGTGGAGGCATCACTCCCTGGCATGCCGATCAGCATTACTGGCCCCTGTCTACCGACAAAGCCATCACGGCCTGGATTCCGCTCCAAGCCACTCCGCTCGATATGGGCCCGCTGGAATTTAGCGCCGGCAGCCAACAGATCAAGACAGGCCGGGACCTCTCTATTTCCGATGAAAGCGAACAGCAGATTCGGGAAACACTCCGGGTAACGGACTTTAAATACATTGTAGAGCCGTTTGACCTCGGGGAAATCAGTTTCCATTCCGGATGGGTATTCCATCGCGCAGGCGCTAATCAAAGCTCCTCCATGCGTAAAGTAATGACCATCATCTACATGGACAAAGACATGCAGCTGAAAGCCCCGGCCAACTCGGGCCAGGAAAACGACTGGAAAACCTGGTGCCCGGGAGCGGAAATCGGTGAGGTCATTGACACGCCGCTGAACCCGGTGCTGATTTAGAGCCCCGTCACCCTATCACAAAGAAGGCAGCAGTATCAAATGTGGTACTGCTGCCTTCACTTTTTAAAATTGAATGCCTGCCTGTGGACCGACTGGGAGTTAAAAAGGCTGGCGCTGCCTCATTTCTCCGTCCTACCTTAGAAGGCTGACTTCCCCCTGGTCCTGCTGTACCCGCCCGTCCGGCCATTCGACCTCGATGTAATAGGCGTAGACTTCAACCGGGGCGGCTTGCCCCTTGAAGGTACCGTCCCAGGGCAGGCCCGGGTCGTCAATGGGCAGGTTTTCCCGCTCGTGCAGCATTGCGCCCCACCGGTTGAACACCATAAACCGCCGTACCCGTAGCTCCTGCATGGCAAAGACCGGTCCTAAGGCATCATTGCGCCCGTCGCCATTGGGCGAAAAGGCGTTGGGCATAGCAAAGCCCTGCCGCTCCTCTACCGTTACCAGCACTTCATCTGAGGCGGTGCAGCCCAGGCTATCTGTCACCTGCAGCTGGTAGAGCTGCGTCTGCGCCGGGCTGGCTTGGGGAGTCAGGCAGTCCGTGCAGGACAGCCCCTCCGGGGGCGACCATTGCACTATGGGCACCAAAAGATTGGTACTGCCCAGCAGGGGGGCAGCTTCCCCCGGTACGATAGTGCGGGAGGGCCCGGCCTCTGCCGTAACCGGCACAGGGCCTGGTAAAACCAATACGGTGTCGAGCCGGCAGCCGTTTGAGCCGGATATGCCCAGCTCGTAACTGCCTGCGGGCAGCCCGGCAAAGACAGGGCTGGATTGCGGCGCACTGCCCGACAGCTCATACTGGTAGGGCGGGCTGCCGCCTTCCAGGTCTGCTATCGTAATTTCACCGTTCTCTTCCCCAGTGCAGCCTGGCGGCAGGAGACTGAAGGCTGCACTGAGGGGTGGCACCAGGAGCACCTCCGTGGAGCCATTGCCCACGCAGCCATTATCGCCCGTCAGGGTAACGCTGTACAGGCCAGGGCTGCCCACTTCAATGCTGCTGCCTTGCGACCCGTCCAGCCAGGTGTACCCGGCGGCGGGCCCGGCCTGCAAAACGGCTGTGCTGCCCCCGCACAGCAAAAGGCTGTCGGGCAGCCCGGCATCAGGGGCAGGCAGTACGGCCAGCGTTAAGCAGCGCGTGGAGTCGCAGCCGCTGCTGCTGGCGTAAGTGATGCAGGCCGTGGTATCTTGTGAGAGCAGCTGCCCCTGCCAGCTGTAGGGCTCGCCTTCGCAGGCGGTGGCTTCTTCTTCTATCAGGATAGTGCCGGTGAACACGAGCTGCAGCTGATAAGCAGAGTCGCACCCTTCCGCTGTAGTGTAAAGGGCGGTGAGCAGCGTATCTGCTGTGTAGGCTGCTCCCTGCCATGTGAAAGTGTCGCCGCTGCAGAGCTGAAGGCTTTCCTGGAAAAGGACGGGCTCTGCCGGCTCGGTGATTTCGGCAGTAGCCGCTTGTGTGCAGCCCGCTGCATCCGTCACGGTAAGGCTATAGGTGCCTGCGGGCATGCCGCTGAGTGGGTTGCCTGCAATGCCGCCTGTCCAGTTGTAGCTGTAAGGGGGCAGCCCGCCCTGCGGCGCCGCGAGGATGCTGCCGCTGCTGCCCCCCCGGCAGAGCGCCGGGCTGGGCTGCAGGCTTACGCCTGAAAGGTCAGAAAAGGCCAGCTCGATGGTATCGGCAGCGGCACAGCCTGCTGAATTGGCTGCCTGCAGCCAAAAGCTCCCCGGGCCTTGTGCGAGCAGGGAGGCCCCGCTGCTGCCGTCGCTCCATGAGTAATTTTGCAGCCCGGCGGGCGCTTGCAGCAGCAGGCTTCCACCGGGGCACAAGACGGTATCCACGCCCAGGCTGAAAGCGGGCGCATCCGCAATTTCTACGGTGGCCACAGCGGTATCCGATGGGCACCCGGCGCTGCTCTGTATGTAAAGGTAGGTGCCGGGGGCGTCTGTTGCCGGGTCGAAGGAGCCGCTGCCCGGCTGCCACTGCCCGCCGGGGGCAGGGCTGCCAGCCAGGCTGTCCAGCAGCTGGAATGGGGCGGCGCCCGGGCAGGCGGTAACAGAAGCGTCTTCTCCTGCGGAGGGCGTACTGCTGAATAAGGGCAGCCGGGCATGGGCTGTGTCTGATACATTATTTGCAGCGTAAGCGATGAAGCGGACTTGACGCTCGCCCGCCTGAAGCGGCATAGCGGTATTGCTGTAGCGCAGGGCCTGCAGGGCTAGCTCCCAAGCCTGAATGCTTGGGCGGAGGGGCGCGCTGAGCAGGAGGGCGCTGCCGCCCCCGCTGACTTGTATGCTGTCCTGGCCGAGAAAACTTAGGGACTCGGCGGCGCCGTCTAAAGTGCCGTCAAGCAGTACGCGGATGGAGTCCACATAACCGAGCTCAGATTCAATTCCGGCATCAGCGTCCACCACCGGCAGGGCACCGGGTGCACAGGCCGTATCGGCAGCGTAAGACAGCAATGGGGCGGTGCTGTCGTCCAGGTCGGGGTCTACAACTAGAGTGCAGGCAGGCGGTGTAAGCTCAAGCGGTGATGCAGCCGATCTTATGCGATATGGCAGTTCGCAGCCGATGTCTATCCTTTGTTGGTTTTCGAAATCTATAATGTCCATGAAGTACCGCTCTTCAATGGGCGCCCACCTAAAGCCATAGGTGATGGTGCTGTCGCAGGATAATTGTAGCGTGACCATATCGTCAATGGCTCCTTCTTCAAAAATGTCTAGCGGGATGACCATTTCGCTATTTTGGAAATTCTCCCGGTCCATGTAATGAATACCAAAACCATCTCCGTAATACAGGCTGTCGTTCCTGATGGTCAAGCCAAACCCATAGCCGACAGGGTCAGTCTCCGTCGTAGTTAAAATTTCAGTCTCTCCGGTATTTACATTGGCAATACCTACCGCACCAATCATCCCTTCGAGTCTTATAGCGTAGAAGATACTGTCGTTAACGAACTGTATTTCTCCAAAATTCGTGTTAAAAGAGCCGATGTATGATAAGGAGCCATCGTTTAAATTGACAGAATAGAAGTCGCCGCTCTGAAGACTTAGGGCGTACAATTGTCCCGAAGGTGTATAACTAAAAAAAGGAGCGTCTATACCAGATGCAATTGACGTATCAACCACAGAGAATGCACATTCAGAAGGATTTAGAATACCTACATTAGTAGGCCCATTTATCCCATTCCGATAAGTCACCAGGATTTCCTGCCCTAAAACAGGAGTTGCGTAGGCCGTAACAATGAGTGCACAGACAAAAAGATTTTGGAGGCTTATGCTCTTTTTCATGGTATTATGTAGTTGGCAGAAACAATGCAAAGGCCAAGCTCGCTGGGGCGCGAGCCTGGCTTTTGAATGAACACTTTAGGGGTGAAGGTCTACTGTTTGATTATTTTCTGAGTTGACGTACTGCCATCATCGCTTACAATCCGAAGCAGATAAGTACCTGAGAGCAGTTGGGAAACGTCAGTAAGTATCAGGTCGTTCCTGCCCGAATGTAATATTCTGCGCAGTTGTAGAACCTGCTCTCCATTCAAATTTAATAATTCTATGTTCGTGGCAGCATCAACCTTCGAAGTAACGCTGAAACGCAGCTCATCGTGGAAAGGGTTTTGTACCTTGTGAAGGTATAACCCACTCTCGCTAGTTCGGGCTTCACTTTGTACAGATACCTTTAGGCTGATCGGGTGTCCTACAATAGTACCATCCGGGTAGACCTTATTTCTGTCAGGAAGGTTTTGTAAATTAATCGCGCTACTCCATTCCACAGGCAGGGCATGCACTTTCATCTTCAGTATAACCAGCGGTTTATCACTATCGACTGTAGCGCCCCCTTCCAAATCATTGAACCACAGCATGCTGAGCCGGTCTGGCTCATTGACAGTATATAGGAAATATTGATGCTCGGGCAAATGAGCTGGTGTCGCCTCTTCAAAGGTCAGATATGAGGGATCTGCCCACAAATGAAGCCCCATTACACCCTCTGAAGTAAAGTCACTGGCATATAATGGTACTTCAATTGTGCCTCCTAAGTTCACATTGGCAGGAAAGCGCAATTCGAACTTTTCCGTATCTGACGTTCCGGACAAAAGCCGCAGATCGACTGACCGGCTACCACTTTCTGTAGGGGTATAACACGCTGAACAGGTTAGGTTAACGTCTCCAATTTTTATGCCAATAAAGGATACAGAAGCGTTAAAATTTAAATTGGAGAGGGTATCGCTATTGCTCACGGAGTTAATTGCCGATGTATCCAAAGGCGTATCATCTAGCGAAAGGTATTCTTCTAATAGGATAAACTCCCAGCCTAAATAATCAAAGAATGTAGTATCGCCGACTATTGCACTCGCAATAAGTATCAGGTCACTAGTGTTAACTGTCCCATCTTGACTGGCATCCGCGGCGATGAACTCATAAGGATAGTCAAAATGGTCAGTGCCTAAAATATGTTCCCTTATCCTAGCAATATCCACCTCAGTTACTCCGCAAGTATCGATATATCTGGAGGTGTCTATAGTCGGGGCAACCACATAATCATGGCCCGGCGCCACGAGCACACCGTAATCGCCCTGGTTTGTCGTCCGGCCACTATCATAAGGAGCCGAGCTTAAATCCTGATAAACAGAAACAATTACATCTCTCATGCCAAAGTCATTAGCTACGGAATCCTGACAATCAACGAGCGCCTCTACCACTCCGGAAATTTCTACACTTGGAAAACACAATGTAGTTGCACAATTCACGAGAGCCAGTGAATCTGGTGCGCATCCCTCAAATCCATTTTCAGCTGAAACAAGTGAATTAGTAAATCCAAAAGATACGTCAATACAGCCGCCCGGAGGACCATTGGCTGTGAAAGAGCACAATTTTATGGTATCCTCTGTTACAATTTTAGGGTCATCAAAATAAGTGTTCTCTGAGCGAAGCTCATCTTCCAATGATCCCTCAACATAAATAGGAGTACCTACGAGCAATACAGTATCAATATCAAAAGCGGTAACATCAAAGGCTTCTGAGGATAAATCAACCGTAACTCTTAATCCCTCTATGGAATCCGGCGGATTGAACAGCAGCACGTCAATTATCGTATCGCCATTACTGTCTACCCTTTTTTCAAAGCATAAAGAGTAATCCGTACAATTACCCGACTGTGCCATTACCAAATGATTAGAGAAAAGAAAAGAAAAGAAAAGAAAAAACAATGTTGTATTTTTCATATCAACAGTTTTTGGGTTGTCCTGGTGTTTTTTGGACAACGGTTGTTTTCAGATCGCGCAGTTGGGCTTGGAATTTGCAGCTGCCTGTATTTTTGTGTATTACGCGTTGTTTTCTTAAAAATATAAAATTTAGGTGATAGCTCCAAGCCGTTTACGCAGATTTAACATTGTGGATTTGTAGTGAGGGTTGAATACACCTGCGGCTGCCTGGCACGGGCGAAGTCTGTTGCCATTCCGGGTGGGTATTCCACCGCGCAGGCGCTATCAAAGCTCCTCCATGCGTAAAGTAATGACCATCATCTACATGGACAAAGACATGCAGCTGAAAGCCCCGGTCAACTCGGGCCAGGAAAACGACTGGAAAACCTGGTGCCCGGGAGCGGAAATCGGAGCGGTCATTGGTACGCCGCTGAACCCGGTGCTGATTTAGCGCCCCGACCTCATATCACAAAAAAGGCAGCAGTACCACATTTGATACTGCTGCCTTCGTTTTTTTACGCTCCAGGCTTATTTAGCCATAGAGTAGGTTTAGTATCCCCGGTTCTGTACCAGGAATCCGTCCAAAACAGAAGCACCATCAATCGCGCTCTGCGGGATAGGGAACAGGCGCTTGTTCACGTCCGTGCTGTTCTTCTCAGTCCAGGTGTCCTCATATTTGCCAAAGCGGATTTGGTCATTACGGCGGTGGCCTTCCCAGTATAGTTCGAAGCCACGCTCGTCGTAAAGGCGATCGAGGTCAATATCACTGAGTGGCGCAGGCGTTTGTTCCGGGCGGGCGTTTCTGGCCGTGCGCAGGGTGTTGATATCCTCCAGCGCGCCGGCCACGTCCCCTTTGCGGAATTTGGCTTCTGCCCGGTTCAGGTACACTTCTCCGAGGCGCAGCAGGACGATGTCCACACTGCTGTTGGAGGTGCCGTTGGGCGAAGTACGGCTGAACTGATGCTTGGCGTAGCGGTAGCCGGTGTTGTGGAAGCTGCCTTCCGTGGTGAAGTTGATGTCTACCACGTGGGTAACGTACACTTCTTCTTCGGCTTCTCTCACGGAGCTTGTCGCGTCTTCCCGTACCGGATAAATGCGGGCGGAACCATCAGCGCAAGCCAGGAAGTTGCCGTCCGGGCCTTCTCTTGGGCCCCACTGAACGCCGCGTAGAATACCCCGGTCCATCTGGAAATCCAATGGGGGCACGCAGAAAAAGTGGTCTTCGTCATTGGCCGGAGAAAGACCCGTCAGGTCCTGCAGTTCCTCAGGGACCATCACATTACGCTTGTAGAAGCGGGCATCGGCATCGGCCGGGTCGATATCGCCATAGGCATCCACCCAAGTCTGATAGAAGTCCGGTGTCATAGCCGGTCCATTGGTGCCGTCAGGGTTGCCGTCCGCAATCCACTCCGGGCGCGCCAGGTAAGCGCCGGAAACCGACCAGTAGGCCCATCTGCCTTGCTCGTTGGACAACTGCCCTCTTTGGTCCAATGCGAAGATCAGCTCAGGGTTGCCGTTGTTGTCGTCATTGAACAGGTCAAAGTACTCCGACTCCAGTGCGTAGCGGCCGGAATTGATGATGAGATCAGAATACTCAATCACCTTGTCCATGTCCTCCGTTGTGAAGTTAGGCGTGCCATAAGGGTCACGGTACACGGCCGCATTCAGGTGCAGCCTTGCCAGAAGCCCCCAGACAGCGCCCTGTGTGAACCGGCCTGTGCCTTTATCGGTGTTGATCACGTCTACCACAGACTCCAGTTCGCTTTGGATGTAGTCAATGGCTTCCTGCCCTCTCAGGATGCGGGAAGTTTCTGTGGAGTTTTCCTTCTGGAACACCAGGCCCCAGCTTTCCAGCATGAGCATATTCAGGTAAGCGCGCAGGGTAATCATCTCGTACAGTGCACCCTCGGCTTCCGTATCTCCTGCATCCGCAAGCGGGCGGAGCACTTCAATAGCGGACAATGCCCGGGAGATGTTGGTCGTCACGCCATTCCAGGAATCCGTGATGACCTCATTGGTAGGGGTCACCTGATGAGCGTGGAGGGCGATGTATTTTCCGCCGTCAAACCAGTCGGTTCCACCCCGTGCCGGAAGGATGGCTTCATCAGAAGAAACTTCCTGCAGGCCAAAATAAATGGTGTGCCTCCATACGCCGTTCCTAATGTAGCCATAAGCCGGCGCAATCGCACCGCTAATGATTTCTGCCTGGCCAGTGCCGGCGAAAGATTCATCCAGTACATTCTCCTCCAGGTCGGTACAGCTCCACTGCATGCAGAGCAGTGCCGTCAGGAAAATGGTTTTATAAAAATGTTGCTTTTTCATTATTGTTGGTGTAAAAAGTCAGATAAAAAGTTGAATACGGCTGATTAGAAAGTGATATCCAGGCCTACCAGGAAGGTCCTTGCTGAGGGGTAAGCAAACCGGTCGATACCGAAGGTCTGAATACCGCCCGCGACACTGCCTGCGTTCACTTCCGGATCAAAACCAGAGTAGTTGGTGATCAGCAGCAGGTTCTGCCCGGTCAGGGACAGGCGTGCCCGCTGAATGGCGTTTCCAATGCCCAGCCGCTGTGTATTCAGGTTGTACCCCAGCGTGAGGTTGTTCAACCGGAGGAAGTCGCCGTCTTCCAGGAAGCGGGTGGATACTTCGTTGAAGTTGGTAATCTCCTCTTCCGGGAACTCTACGGCAAAGTCGGTGGTGTTGGAAGATACCGCCAGCTTGCCTTTGATGAAGCTGCTCATAGCAGTGTGGTTGTACACCTTGTTGCCGGCAGCACCGTTGAAGTTCACGCCGAGGTCGAAATTCTTGTAGTTCAGGTTCAGGTAGAAACCGTACAGGGTGTTCGGCAGTGCGGACCCGACCACCGTCCGGTCGTCATCCAGGATTACACCGTCGCCATTGGTATCCACGAAGCGGTTGAGCCCGTCTTCGCCAATACCGTCGAAGGTTTGCATGTAGAAAGCACCGATGGCCTCTCCATTGATGTAGCCATTGATGGTGGCGCCCGTTTGCCCGGCCCCGGAAGCCGTACCCGTTACGAGCACGGAGAATGGAGAATCAATGATTTCATTATTGATCAGAGAGATATTACCACCGATGTTCCAGCGCAGCTCCCTTGTTGGATTGCTGCCCAGGTCCAGAGACAGCTCAAAGCCGCTGTTGCGGATCTCCATGTTGGGGATGTTGGTCCAGAAGGTAGCCGTAGGCTGAATCGGGTCAGCCGGTGAGATTTCAAGCAGGATGTTGTCAGACACCTTGTTGAAGTAGTCTAGGGTACCGGTCAGGCGGTAATCAAACAGGGCGAAGTCAAGGCCGACGTTGGTCTGCGTAGATACTTCCCACTGAATATTTGGGTTGGCCAGTCGGGTGAAGGTAACCCCAAACGGATATTGATCCAGGGTGAGCTGATCGGGCTCAAGCGGATAGGTGTTGTCGGAAGCGCCACCGCTCTGAGCCCGGGATTCATTGAAACTCTCCTGGGTGATTTTTGAAGGGATTTCCTGATTGCCGGTTTGTCCCCAGCTGGCTCTCAGCTTCAGGTTGTCGAAGGCCGTATTGGAGAAGAAATCCTCCCGCGTGATATTCCAGCCCACCGCCAGAGAGGGGAAGTAGCCGTACTTGTTGTTGCCGCCAAACTTGGAAGAGCCGTCCGCTCTCATGGTACCGGTAAACAAGTATTTGCCGTCGAAGCTGTAGTTAACCCTTCCGAAGAAGGACTGCAGCTCATTTTCTTCGGCAGCGGCATTCACGGTCGTTCTCAGGTCGTCCGGGCTCGTGTGGTCCTGGTAGACGGGGTCAATGCCGTTGTCCACAAACCGCTCAAAGGACGTAGACCGGGAAGTAACGAATAGGTTCTGGTAAGAATGGCCTGCGAGTATATTGAAGCTGCTTCTGCCGGCTTCAAACTGGTACGTCAGGGTGTTTTCCACCAGCTGGTTTTCGTTTTCCACTTCAATGGAGTTCAGGGAGCCTTCAAAGCCTGCCAGAGGCGCGTAGGGTTTCCACTGCACATTTCTGGAAGTGGTGGAATAGTCCACACCGAAGTTCAGCCTGTAAGTCAGCCCTCTGACGATTTCAAGGGACGGAGCGATATTTGCCAGGATACGGTTGTTGATGGAGTTGTCAGAATAGATATCATTCCTTACCAGCGGGTTCAGGCGGTTTTCGTCCAGCAGGCGGGGGTTACCATTTTCGTCTCGGGCAGGTAGGGTGGGGTTGAATTCCAGCATGTCGACCAGTGTGGAAGAGATGTTGGGGCGCAGGTTCTTGGTATGCGCAGCGGTGAGGTTCAAATCGATGCTGAGGCGGCCACCCATCCCTTTCTGCGTCACGTTCAGCTTACCGGAGTAGCGCTCCAGGTTGCTGTTTTGCAGGATGCCTTCCTGGTCCTGGTAGCCGAGGGAAGCGTAGTAGGAAAAGGGCTCATTGGCCGCTCCGTTTACCGAGAGGTTGACGTTGTTGGAAATTCCGGTCTGCGTCAGCTCATCCTGCCAGTCCGTGTTGCCGCCAAAGTCTTCCAGCCGGCCGCCGATAGCCGTGACCTGCTGCCGGAACTCATCCGCGCCAAAGACCGGAAGTTTGCGGGCGATGGTGGAGACTGCTCTGGACGTGGAAAGGGTGGTTTCGGCTTTGCCTTCCTGCCCTTTCTTAGTCGTAATTACGATGACGCCGTTGGAAGCCCGGGCGCCGTAGATGGCTGATGCCGAAGCGTCCTTCAGAACATCGATGCTCGCGATATCATTCGGATTGATGAAGTTCAGCGGGTTGTTGGCCACACCGGTACCGGAGTTGTCCAGTACGAAACCGTCGATTACGTAAAGCGGCGTTGTGCCCGAGCGCAAACTGCCGATACCCCGGATGATCACATTCTGGGCTGCACCCGGCTCCCCGCTCACATTGGAGACGTTGACACCGGCCACTTTGCCCTGCAGGAGCTGTCCGGGGTTGGTCACTACGCCCCGGTTGAACTCATCGGAGTTCACCCCGCCAATAGCACCGGTGACATCTGATTTCTTCTGCGTACCGTAGGCAACCACGACAACGTCGTCCAGTTGAGTGGCATTGGGCTTCAGCTGTAGCTGAATGTTGGATAGCCCGGCTACGGAAACTTCTTCTGAAATGTAGCCGATGTAGGAAATGATAAGCACCGCATCATCCTCCACCTGAATGGTAAACTTACCGTCCACATCGGTAACGGTACCGGTAACGGCACCTTTGACCTGTACGGTTGCGCCAACGAGGGGTTCCCCTGATTCATCTGTAACTTGGCCGGAAATGGGCCGGGCTTCAGTGGCGGAAGCGGTTGATTCGACAAGGTAAGCCTCCCTGTTTTTCGGTTGTACAACAGTTTCAATGTTGCCTGGTGCAGCAACGGCTTGCAGGAAGCTCCCGCAAATGAGTAAGCCTGGAATAAAGGCTTTTAGTCGCATAAATCTCATGGACTGTATGGTTTTAAGTTAATAAAAGTGAGTGTTGGCAGCGGCACTTTTCCAGCTGCAACGTAGACGATCAGGGCACCACAGTGCATTTGCAGTACATTTGTTATTGGGACAGGCTATTTGGGGGCTTACGGGTACCCGGTGCCACTGTCACATTAGTTCAGCACCAATGCTCATCAGGAGACCGGCGCAGCAAACCACGCCGGGGGCAGTGCCATGAAGGCCCGACTTAGATCAGGAAAATAGTTGTGTGGCCTGCCTGTGCATACAGGGCATACTGCCCGGCAGGCTGACTAGCGAATTGATACCCAAAAGTAGATACCAAATGTTAAGTGAAATGGGTAGTGGTGTTAAGAGGAGATTAAGAGTGGGCTGGCCTCATTTAAATCTAAAAAGTTAGCACAACGCTTCCGAAGTGTTCTCTTCGAGTTACAGCATTTTGTCAAATCAACAACTAAACCCGTTTAGTTGTTAGACTTAATAAGAAATCTTAATAACTTACAGCACAGGATAATTTGATTCAAGCACCAAAACCACCTTACTTTCAATCATGCACGACAACAGAACCGCAGAAACTACCCACATTTTCAAAATCTTTGGCAGAGCTTATCCAAAACCCAACTTCCTTTTAGCACTGCTTTGCCTTGCGTTCGTTATTCCCTCCGTATTGCCGGGGCAATCTCAGGGCCGTCTTAAGCTCTTCATAGACTGCAACTGCGACCGTAACTATCTGGTGCAGGAAATCACCTATCTGGACCACGTGCGCGATCAGGGTCAGGCCAATATTCAGTTGTTTATTTTTGATATTTGGACCGGTGCAGGTGGCCGCTCTTTTACCCTCAACTTCAAAGGTCAGGGGTCATTTGAGGGATTGGAGCAGGAACTCAAGTTCGAGTCTAACCCCAATATGACCAATTCGGAGGTCCGGGACGGTTTGCTGAGAACAGTGAATCAGGGGCTGCTCCATTATCTGGTGAATTCTGAGTTGGCCAGCCATATCGATTTCCAGGTTAATGTGCCGGAAGGGACAGGTACTGCCGATGCTGAGGAAAACAAAGATCCGTGGGATTACTGGATTTTTGAAGTTTCGGGCAACGGCCGGTTGTACAAGGAGTCCTCCCGTGAAGAATTTAGTGTGGACCTGGGCGTAGATATAGACCGGGTTACGGATGCCTGGCGGGTGCGGATTGATGGTCAGGTCAGCCACGCGGAGAACCAATTTGAGAGCGACGATGAAATGCTGGTGAGTGTTCGAAAATGGAAGGTTTTATCGGGGAGTATCGTCAAGAGTATCACCGATCACTGGTCTACCGGCGTGTTTAGCGGCATACGCCAAAGCACCTTCAATAATATTGCTCAGGCCTACAATTTTCACCCTGCCCTGGAGTACAACATCTTCCCCTACGAGGAAGTCCTGCGCCGGGAGATTACCTTTGCCTACCGGATTGGGTTTCAGCATCAGCAATACTTTGAGCGTACGGTTTTCGGGCAAATTGAGGAAAACCTCCTGAACCACTCTCTGGATATTCAGCTGCGCTTCCGGCAGCCCTGGGGTGATATTTTCACCACTTTGCAGGCCTCTTCTTTCCTGCACGATATGTCCAAAAACCGGGTAGAGTTCGACAACTGGATAGCCGTAAGGCTGTACGAAGGGCTCGCTCTCCGGTTTTCTGCTAATTTCGACCTGGTCAGCGATCAAATCAATTTGCCGGAAGGGGACACCTCTGTGGAGGATATCCTGCTGCAGCAACGGCAGATCGCGACGGACTTTGCAGCAAGCACCGGACTGGGGCTGAGCTATACCTTCGGGTCTACACTTAATAATATTGTGAATACGCGCTTGTAAAGCCATATTGCAGCCTGACAACCGAAGGTATGCCTGGCTTTAGATAGGCAAAACCAGAGATTGCAGTATCCGTTCAGACGCTATGCCAACGAGCTTAAAGGGCTGTTTTGGGAAGCTTTACGCATGGAGTGACCTATGATGGGCAGGGCTTTTTGCTGATTTGGTAGTGCATTCCCCCTTTACGAATAGACGAAGACCAAGACTTGGGCGCCTATTCAGTCCAGGCATTGGCAAGCTCCACAACTACGGTATCTGACCAGCCATCATCAACCGTGACTGAACGCTCTCTATTGCTGATTCAACGGACAGACAAACCGTTGCACCCATTTGGTAAGGTTATTTGGGCAGGCTACTCCCATCTTTGCAGCATCAGTTCTTCACTTGGTGAACTTAGGATTTGATCCACGGCAATAGCCGTTCTTCTCCACTGGGATTATTTTTCACCGGTAAGGAGTAACCTATGCTTTCACCAGCAAATAAAAGGACAAAATATAAACTGATCATGAAACAAACTCCATTATTGCTTCTTGTTTTCCTGGCCCTGTTCTTCCTTCCACAGCTTGGCAGTGCACAGTCCTCCGGTCATAAGGTAATTGTACCGGCCTACTTCTTCCCCTACGACAATGCGGAACCTGGTCAGCATAATGTTGGCCCCTACTGGTCTACCCTCATTGAGGCGGCCGGGCAGTACGGCGACCGCCTGGTGGTCATTGCCAACGTCAATAGTGGGCCGGGGGACGGCAGTAATGCCTGGGCCGTACAAAAGTATCAGGAAGCCATCACAAAGGTGCGCAATGCCGGTGGCGTCGTATTAGGCTATGTACACCTGTGTTACGGGCTGGATCACAGTTCAGCCGCCTGCAGTGGCCGTAATCTGCAGCAAGTACAGGGAGAAATCTCCAGATGGCACAACACTTACAGTGTAGACGGTTACTTTTTTGATGAGGCTCCTACGGATGCGGGTAAATTGCAGTGGCTGAAAGACCTGGACAATTACGCCAAAAATTACGTAGCCCTGAACTTTGACGCCGGGCGAAAGCTATACCGGGTCATGCATTACGGCACCACGCCAGGGTCGGGTTACCTCAGCACTCCCGACTGGATTCACTCCGTATGCGAACGGCCGATCAATTTGTACCCTTCCGGCCCCGGAGCGAAACCAGATGTCAATGCTGCTCTTCAGCAAGTAGGGTACAACGCACAGTTGATGCAAGGCAAACCAGCCGCCGCCATGCTCTATCAGCAGGGAGGGCTTACCGCCAATCAGCAAGATGCGCACATTCTTTCGCAATTACAGCAGCAACTGCGCAGCGGCGCTGCCTATAGCGCCCTGGACTTTACCTGGGACGATGCCAAAGCCAGATTAGCACAAAAGGGTTTTACCTACCTCTACGTCACCGATGACGGCGCGGACGGCAATCCCTGGGACAAATTGCCGGACTTCTTTTGGCGGTTGTTCTGAATTTTTTAGACGGAGGGCGCTTTGGAAGTGCCTTCCATTTACCATAACATGCCGGGAGCGGCATGTTGTATGAGCCTGTATTCCTAATTTGATTCACTTGTACAAAGAGCACTGGGACATAAGCCGCAATTTTTTTTAGAACTGGTTGGATGCTAACATAGCATCTCTTAGCTCCATAAATCCTGAACGGGGCGCTAAAACCGGTTTCTATAACTAAGCCATTAGCATACAGGCCTCAATAACATGAAAAACGACATCTGCAGAGACTACTTCGCAAGGAGTTGGCTGATCCAGAGATGAATACCAGATGGAGAGTATCGGCACTAAGATGGCTTTGAGCCCTTGTAGTGCTGATACTCCTTCGTTAGCAATTAAGCTTTCTGTAACTGTACGTTGATGGCGATGGGGCCTTTGGGGCCAGACCCGATTTCAAAAGCGACTTTATCTTCCGCATCGATCTCTTCTTCCAGATCGTTCGCGTGTACAAAGTAACTCTCCTGAGTGTCCTTTTCAATGATAAAGCCATAGCCCTTTTCGGCGTTGAAGAACTTTACTTTGCCTTCTCTTTCGTACTTAGACTTTCCGTCATCTTCGTACTTTGGGACGCCAATTTCAATGTCTTCCAGCTTGACCTCTTTCTTTGGCTTGTCGGGAGGAGTAGTAGAAAACTGGCCGTTTTCATCCACATACATGAATTCGATCTGGCTCTTGTCCTCAAACTTTTTTTGTTCTTTCCGCTCCTGTTTCTCTTTCCTCTTTTTACGTTTTTTCTTTTCCCGTTCTTTCTTTTGATAGCTATCCGCCATTCAGATTTCTGTTTTAGTGAATAATTTGACTACATCCAAATCAAAGCAAATAGCCGGTCTTAACGTTCTATTTCAGTAATATTGAAAATAGCTCAGTTTCTCAAGGTACACTTTTTTAATGGCTTTTGTGCGTATTCTCTCTTAATTAGGTCAAATCATGACAATGAGGGGAGTATTCGGCTTCATTTTCTCAGAAACCGGGTAGATATGGGGCAGGGCTGCTTTTTCGTTTGAGTCGATAACAAAGGGAGCCATCTCCTGTCAAAGTCATGCTGCTTTAGAAGGTGGCCCCCTCCTGTCGGAATGTGGTTTGAACGCGTGTGCGGCGCCCGCTAATTCAGGAAAGACACCTTCCCGTTATCCATGTCGTAGACGCCACCGACAATTTTGATCTCACCATTGTCTTCCATCTCCCTGAGTATGGGGCTGCGCTCCCGGATTTGCGCCATGGCATGCTGCACGTTGTTTTCGCAGACCTCATGGACAAAGGCTTCGTTTTTCGAGCTTCGGTCCCCTTCATATTCGGTCGCCTCCACGGCTGGCTTTATTTTGGAAAGCATTGGCGTAATATTGCCCAGTTCTACCCCGTCCACTGCGGCTTTGACGGCACCACAGTGCTCGTGCCCTAAGACCAGAATCAGCTTAGAACCGGAGACTTTGCAGGCGAACTCCATACTGCCCAGGATGTCCTCGTTAACGAAATTGCCTGCCACACGAGCGACAAACACATCGCCAATACCACGGTCGAAGACGTCTTCCACCGGAACCCGGCTGTCGACGCAGGATAAAACAATGGCTTTAGGATATTGCGCATTGGTGCTCTTGCGCACTTGTTCTGAGTGGTTCCGGGTGGTCAGGTCATTGCGCATGAAGCGCCCGTTGCCTTCCTTGAAGGACTGAATGACCATATCGGGCGTGAGCGCTGCCTGCTCTTCGGCGGTCAGTACATCCTCAACCAGGCCCACAATTGATTCTTCCTCAGTATTTTCAGTCGCTTCTTCCGCCTTTTCAGGCTCCGTGGGCGGGCTGCAGGATAGTAGGAACAGGGTGAAAAATGTTAAGATAATAACGAAAGGCCGTGAAGTATTCATAGTGTTCAGATTTTCAGGTAAGTAATATTTCAATCCGCAAGCATTGCTGATTGGATAATTAACACCGGCCGGGAAACCTGGTTCGCACTTGTTTTAAAGCGTAGCTTCGCTGTAGTACGGAGATGCTAATCCGTTTACCGATTTAAAGTTTTAGACTATGTTGGGAATTCGCTTTTGGAGCGAATGTAGTCAAATTTTATTCTGAACAAGGCGGGATGAAGGAGCCTAGCCTAAGCTAAGCGACTGAAGAGCAACGAAGTTCAGGATAAAATTTGGCAAATGCAGCCCAAAGGGTGAAATCCAAACATAGTCTTAGTCCGTTGCTAATGCGGTATCGTTCCATTGGCGAAAACAAAGGATAATTCTCAGTAAGCCAACGTCTGCTTCGAACGTTCAAATTCCTCCAGGCAATCGTCTAAGGAATGCCCCTCTACATGAATACACTCGCAAAACCTAAACCCAATCGCTTCCTGCCCGGTATCGGCAAACTGTGTTTTGCAATCTTTTAGGGAGTTTCTTGGCATGACTTCATGGCCAAATTCCGCAAAGGCAACGGCGGCCACTACGGTGAAGAATACGAACGCGAAAAACAAGAGCGGGAACTTCGTATTATAACTTCGCCGGCTTTTGAAGAATCCCCATTTCTGAAAATTCCTTCAGCGGCAAGAGGTACCTCAACCGGTCATAATTCCAAACGAGGAGGTACAAATTGGCGAGGACCATCAGGGGAGAGGTCACATAAGAATCTTCAAAACGAACGGCATAGGAAAGCAGCCATATATTCACGATGATGGGGAAGTACAGGAGTGCGCCCAACGCCACCGTCCTCGGGATGAGCAACAGCATAGCCGCTGCTACCTGCGCAATACCAATAAAAGTATAATAGTATCCGGTATGGTGCAGGGCTTCCAGGTAAGCGCCCATGGGGTGGAGTTCGGATAGCCCGCTGGCGAAGCGCTCCCCCACGATCTTGACCATCCCGGCAGCAAAGAAAGCAAAGGCCAGCACCGTCCGGCAAAAGATGGAAAAGAGCCAGTACCACCGGTTCTGCCTGGCGCTGAGAAAATATTTTTCAAATGTGGATACTGCGTTCAAAATCTTTATTTTAACAAGGCTAACCAATGCGGCCTACTAAGCCAGGTTGCTCAAAATTTCCATGAATTTAGCAAGTTCCCATCTTTGTCATACTGCTCCGTCAATTCCGGCATAGAGTGCCCGCATCGGTTCATCAGCTCTTGCTGTCCTGTAGGGTAGTACAATTTCCGGTACCCGCCTCCTTTTTCGTACTCTGTCCATACGCCCGTCCGGTACCCCATCCAGTACGTTCCTTCCGCTATTTTTTCGCCGGTCTCGTAGTGGTGCTGCACGAAGGAGCCGTTCAAAAAACCGTTAACGAGATAAGTGCTATTGCCTGGGTCACTTACGGTGTAGGCTCTTGACTGTACATACCGCAATTCCCGGTTGACGGTGCCATCTGTATTGAAGAAGACACTGGTCCCGGACCGGCGCCCGTGCTTGTAATACTCCATACTTTTTATGGTGCCGGACTGGGCAAAAACCGTTTTCCAGCCATGCTGCAGGTGGTTGGCATAAGGTGTGTGCTCAAAGCCGCCTGATTCGTAAAAGCGGGTTTTGGAAAGCAAATTTCCATCGGAGCTGTACACTTCTTCATGCTCCAGCTGCCCATCGTAGAAATATTGCCATACCCCTTGCCTTTTGCCATCCGTATAAGTGCCGCTCAGCCTGACCTGCTCTTCCTCATCAAAAATTTGAAGAGTAGAAGTATCAGCTGGAATATCCGGATAGGTTTTGGTGGCCACGATCGCCCCTTCCTTGTTAAAAAACGTCCACGTCCCTACTCTCATACCCCGGAAATAAGCACCTTCTGCCAATGGGCTATAGCTGCTGGAGTCCTTACTTACTTTATGTAGGTAGTATCCGTGCCTGAACCGGACGGGGTAAAGTGGGGGCTTGTTGTTATACCCCAGCTCAACCTGTGCGATGTGCCTTAGTTTTTGTCCCAGGGAATCTGTAAATGTTGCGACCACCATTCTCCTTTCATCACTGCTGTACTCGTATCTGACCTGCCCTTCCACTCTATATCTTTCCTGCAGTAATTGCCTGTCATCGCTGTACACTTTGCGCTCAATAACGAAATTGTCCTCTTCCGTCTCACGATAAACGCGATATTCGCCATTCAGCTTCCCGTTTTGGTAGGCAATTTCACTTCTCATGATTTCCTTTTCGAAATCATCACGCCTGCTGTAGTGCACCCATGCTCCATGAGGCGCCCCCGACAAAAACTGACCCTCGGCGATGAGCCTGCCCGCACTGGTTATTGCTTTGCTTCCCGAAAATTTATTTTCCCATACAGACTCGTAAGCCTCCAATACGTCAAGATAAGTGTTGCCTAACGGGCTGATGGACCTGGAACAGGCTTGATCATTCCCTGTCTTAATCCGGGCTGACAAAAAATCGCAAACTGTCGCTCCATAGTGCAAGCTATCTTTGGTAGTGCTGAAGATCAGCCATACTTCGCCAGGGTATAGCTTTTGTCCGCCCGCTGTGGTGCCTCCGCCTGTGTTTAGGAAAATAGTGTCTTCCGGGCTACCTCTAAATCTTTTTTTCACCGCAGCAATGCTTTCGAAGCTGTGCCCCCTTTTGTACGTTTCCAGTACCTCGCAGGTGAAAATATGGTGGTTGTTAGGGTCGTGGTTGAGCAACTCTGTAATGGAAAAAACCTCCCCGGAACAAGATCCAAAGACGAACAATGAATGTGTTAACATTATGCTGGTAAGCAGGAAGTGGGGACATTTCACCGACACACTTTTTTTGTATGAAACAGTTCGATACTACGTAAATAAGCCAGCCTGTTTTTTGGGGCTGGCTTACAGGAAATGCTACATCATTTCCTTCATTGCCTGGTACGCTTTCTCGCCATATACCACAGATGGCCCCCCGCCCATAAGAATAGATACGCCAATGGTTTCGACAATCTCTTCCTGAGTCGCCCCGGCCTTAAGTGCAGCCTTGACATGGCATGAAATGCACCCTTCGCAGCGTATAGCTATGGAAATACCCAATGCAATGAGCTCTTTCTGGCGGCCAGTCAGGGCGCTATCTCCCGCTGAGGACTTGTGCAGGGTAAGAAATCCTTCAGCGGCTTTTGGGTGCTCCCGGGAAAGGGTTTCAACAAAACCTGCCACAGTTTTTGCTTGCTCTAAGTAGGTACTCATTTGTATCTGTTTTTATGGTTTAAACCCTTGTTTGCGGCAACCGCAGCCCCGCTTGTTCATCAAAGGCTTTTCATGTACTTCCGGTCTCTGTTATTAACAATTTCAGGGAGAAGAAATTTCTGCCAATACACCAGTTTTTTCTAAAAAAGCCTAAGCGGGCGCAGCGTTGTTCTGATATTGCAGGAAGAGGTTTATACGTTGCTTTAGAGGTTCAGATAGAGCACCCCTTCATGGTTCATGAAGGTACTACCTTGTCTGTTTAAGTCCAAAGGGTTTCCATTGAAACTCGTAGCCGGTCGGTCCGCTTCCTGAAAAATACAGGATGTTGCTGCAAAGTCCCAGATGCTCCCGCCGCCTTGCTCCTTTTTGGGGAACTTGAGCATGCAGGCCGGCCCATTTTCAAGCACGCGTATGGCATTCAGCACAGCGCCCCCACCTGCCCATTCCCGTACACCGCTCAGCCCAAGCTTTTCGACCTGCTGCCGCAAAAACTGCCGGATGTCGTCCGCCCGGGGCGTATCCTTCAATGGACGATCGGTCACGTAGGTCAGGTGATTGTTGGTGTTTTGGATGGTCCAGGGCTTGTTGTTTTTCCAGGCCCCTTCGCCCCGTATGGCGTGGTACAGGGTATTGGTGCTCGGGTCAGCAACTACCCCAAGGTGGGGTGTACCACCTTTGTCTACCAAAGCAATGGATACGGAAAAGCCGGGTTGTTTCCGGATAAAGGGCAGCGTCCCGTCCATGGGGTCAATGCACCAGAAAAAGTCTTTTTCAAACCGGCTCCCATCGTCTTCGGTTTCTTCTGATAAAAGCGCCAGGCCAAACGCCTCGCAAGTGGGCAGGAGGTGGGAAAGAATGACGGCTTCAGCGGCTTTATCTACAGCGGTGACTACCTGAGAGGCATAACTCTCGCCGCCCTGCTTTTCCTCCACCGGTACCTCTTCACCAATTGCCTTTTGGATGACCTGACCGGCAGCGATTGCAGCCTCCGTGGCGACTTGGGTAAGTTGCGAAAGGTTCATGGTGTAAGGCTTTTAATCACTGCTGCAGTGACGCGCTCGCTGTAGCTGTTGATTTTCCAGTGGCCAGGGCTCCACCCTTTCAGAAAACGGTGGAAATCTGCCCATGCGACCCGGTACAAGGGCCGCCACTCTTTTTCCAGTGCGTCATTGGGCTGTTCAAGTGCGGCTTGCAAATGGTCAAAGTACGTATCCAGAATTTGCCCTTCCAGGCGCTCGCATTCACGTTCGTCCAGGCAGCTTCCAATAAAATACGCCACGTCTTTCATCCCACAGCCACCACCCACATACTGGAAGTCGACGCCCGACACCTTACCGTCCCCGGCAAAGCAAAAGTTGGCCAGCTTCGCATCCCCATGCACAAAGGTTTTGAATTGGCAGGCATTTAGCTTTTCGTCGATGAGGGGAGCCGCTTCCTTCAGCGCCTGATCGTCCAGCGCTTCCAGTTCCTGAGGGCGGGTACCCAGGTGCCAGTAGGTGCCGGTTTCCCAGAGCCCGTCCGGTGTCTTTCCCAGGTAACTGGCGTGAAATTGAGCCAGCCATTGCAGGCAGGCATTGATTTCCTCCCAGGAGGCAGCTTGTTTGCGCAGGGCGTACCCGGCTTCGTCCAGGTCCTCGAGCACCATCAGGACTTCATCGCCCCGCCTGGCAATCGCGATGCATTGGGGAAGGCGGGCGGTACTATCTTTGCTGTAGGTGTCATACCACCGGGTTTCCACCTGATAGGATTTCACTTTGCGTTGGTGCCCCAAATCAGTATTCCACCCCCGGGGATGGTTTTGTTGCGCCGGGAGTTGGACATGCTTGACAACGACACTTTTAACGGCCGCATCTGCTAATTTAATGCGTAGAATTTTACCATAGCCGCTCCATAAGGCTTGCAGGGTTTCCTGCTCCTTTAATGCCGATGCACCGGTCTTTTGCTGAATGATTGATAGAAAGTAGGGATCCATAGAGCGGTAATATAAAGAGGATGCTACAAATGAACTTTACCCTGCGTAAGGAAACCTGCTTTTCTAACCTCATAGCATTTGGTGGAGCAGCCCATGCACAATTAAAATAGGGTGTTAACCCCGCTCATGTATGGTCCCCGACCGGTGCTTCAGGAACCCTCCCTGCCGCCCGCTAAAGTACGCCCGGATTTCCGCCAGCACGGACAGCGCAATTTCTTCCGGCGACAGCGCTCCGATGTCCAGGCCTACCGGGCTGTGGAGGCGTTCCTGATCGGATTCAGAAAGCGTGATGCCTTCCGCTGTCAGTTCGTCCAGCATCTTGTTGGTCCGCTTGCGGGGGCCGAGCATACCGATGTAGGGTACCTCCGTTTGCAGCAGGCGCCGGAGGTTGTTCAGGTCGGTTTTGTAATCGTGCGCCATGAGTATGCAGGCCGTGTATGCGTCTACTTCCACCGGCTCATCCTTGGCTTTAATTTCGTCGGCCTGTTGAAAGACGGAGCGGCTCAGCTTGTGCGGATTGGCATAGACCGTCACGTGGCGGCCCAGGTCTTTAGCCAGTTGGGCCATAGGAAAAACATCGTAATTGCCGCCAAAGAGCAACAGGCGTATAGTGGGCGCCAGGAATTCAATGAATGCGCTGACGGAGCCGCTATTCTCCAGTTCATAATGCCCGGTGACGGACTTTTGCCGGCTCAGTGCAGTTTCCACGTCTGCCTGTAAGGCATCTACCGGGGTGCCTTCCGGCAAAACCGCTTTTAGTTGTTCGGCGCTTTCGTACCGGAACATACGGCCCGGGTACAAAGCCTCCGGTCCATCCTCATTATGCGATATCGTGATCAGAATGTTAGGCTGCCGCTCGTCTGTGCACCGCCGCAGTACCTCCAGTGCGTTATCTGGCTCGTCTTTGAGCGGGGCGATGAGCACATCAATGATCCCGTTGCAGCCCAGCCCCACCCCAATCGACTGCGCGTCATCATCGGTGGTATCGTAAGTGACAAGAGAAGGTTTATCCTGAAACATTGCCAGTTGGGCTTTACGCAAAGCATCTCCTTCCAGGCAACCTCCGCTAATGCCGCCAATCCAGTTGCCATCTTCCATGACCAGCATACGGGCACCGGCCCGGCGGTAGGAAGACCCCTCCACACGTACGACCGTAGCGAGGGCCAGCTTTTGGTTGCGGTCCAGTTCGTCATAGGTTTTGATAATCGACTTGATTTCTTTCATAGCGGAAATGCGGCACAGTTTTAAAGTTCATAAATGCTAACAAATAAGTATTGCGCTTAGATTTTAATTGTGTAAATTTTAGTTAGCGCATTGAAAACCAATTTTTATTCTTATTTTTTTACTAAAATAGCACTTAAATTTATAACTTTAAAGTCCTTGTAAAAGGATAAACCGATAAATGACAAGCACACCCATGCATCTTAAAGGATCACACCAATTCAATGCGCCTGCTCACCAGATTTTCCAAATGCTAATGGACGCGGACACGCTTGCGCGGATCACGCCGGGGGTCTCTGAACTCGAGGCAACCGGGCCAGATACTTACAAGGCGATCGCCAATGTCAAAATGGGTCCCGTTAGTGGTTCCTTTTCAGGTAACCTGGAGGTTGCCGAAAAGCAGGAGCCGGAAAGCTTCGTCCTCAAGATTCAGCAAAACAGCAAAATCGGTAACGTCGCCGCAGATGTGAAAATCGACCTGGAAGAGACCGGGGCAGAAACGACCCAGCTTTCTTTTGATGGCAAGGCACGACTGTCTGGCCTGCTCGCCCGCACCGGGCAGCGCGTCCTCTCCGGCGTGGCCAATACCTTGAGCAAACAATTTTTCAAAGCACTGGAGGAAGAGCTGGAAAACCCGGCCCATCAGCCTGCCTGATGGCGTATCAGCTCTGAACCACCGGATATATTTCCAATTGATCAAAAACTCAGAATACCCTATGCCGACTAAAATCACCATGACCGTCAATGGGCAGTCTGTTACGAAGGAAGTAGAAGCACGTACTCTTTTGGTACACTTCCTCCGTGACAATCTGCAGTTGACCGGTACCCACGTGGGCTGCGATACCAGCAACTGCGGGGCCTGTACCATCCTCGTTGATGGCAACGCTGTCAAATCCTGCACCATGCTCGCCGTTCAGGCCGATGGCTCAGAAGTGACTACTATCGAGGGGCTTTCGCAAAATGGCGAAATGCACCCCCTGCAGGAAGGCTTCCGCGAAGAGCACGGGCTGCAGTGTGGCTTTTGTACGCCTGGCATGATCATGTCTGCCGTAGACTTGCTGGAGCGCAACCCTAACCCTTCCGAGCAGGAAATCCGAGAAGGGCTTGAGGGCAACTTCTGCCGCTGTACCGGCTACCACAACATCGTACGCTCCATTCAGTACGCTGCCAAAAAAATTAACGAACCGAAAAAAGCTGTCGCATCATGACCAATTATATAGGCAAGGCCGTCAAGCGCGTAGAGGACAAACGTTTCCTCACGGGCAAAGGCCGCTACACCGATGATATTGTGCTGCCGGGCATGCTGTACGCTTATATTGTACGCAGCCCCTACGCACACGCCAAAATCAACAATATAGACACGAGCCGGGCTGAAAAGATGGACGGTGTCGTCAAAATTTATACCGGAAAAGATATTGCCGAGTCCGGCATCAATGGCATCCCAACCGGCTGGCAGGTTAATTTCAAAAATGGCGAGACCATGAAGGAACCGCCACACCCGCTGCTGGTTGCCGATAAAGCCCGGTACATGGGCGACGGCGTGGCCGTGGTGATCGCAGAAAGCAGAGAAGAAGCCCGGGATGCTGCCGATGAAATTGACGTCGATTGGGAAGAATTGCCCGCTGTAGCGAATGCTAAAAAGGCTACAGAGGACGGTGCGCCCCTTGTACATGACGAAGCCCCCAACAACAAGTGCTTCGACTGGGAACTGGGCAACCCTAAGGAAGAGGTCGATAAGGCAATGAAGCAGGCGCATCATATCACCACCCTTGAGTTCACCAATCAGCGGGTGATCCCGAATGCGATGGAAACGCGGGCTGCTATCGGGCAGTACGAAGAAGCCACCGGAAAGTATACCCTGTATACCACCTCACAAAACCCACACCTGACCCGGCTGCTGCTTTGTGCTTTCGTGCTGGGCATCCCCGAGCACCGTGTCCGCGTGGTCGCCCCGGATGTAGGCGGCGGCTTTGGCAGCAAAATCTTTCACTATGCCGAGGAGGCATTGATGATCTGGTGCTCCGAACGCCTGAAACGCCCGGTAAAGTGGACTTCCGACCGCAGCGAAGCATTCATGACGGATGCGCACGGGCGTGACCATATTTCCAAAGCCGAAATGGGCTTCGATAAAGAGGGCAATGTGTTGGCCCTGCGGGTCAAAACCCACGCTAATCTGGGCGCCTACCTGTCTACCTTTGCACCTTGTGTGCCCACCTGGCTGCACGGCACGCTGATGCAGGGGCTGTACGTCACCCCCAAAATCAACGTGGACGTAACCGGTGTCTTTACAAATACGGTAATGGTAGACGCCTACCGGGGCGCCGGCCGGCCGGAAGCGACCTACCTGCTGGAGCGCCTCATGGATACGGCTGCTCTGGAAATGGATATGGACCCTGCCGAACTCCGCCTGAAGAATTTTATCCCTCCATTTGATGGGGTGGAGCAGCCGGGCTATCAGACTCAGGTCGCCCTGCAATACGATAGCGGTAATTACCATGCGGTGCTTAAGCGAGCCCTGGAGATGGTCGGTTACGAAAAATTCCGCAAGGAGCAGGCAGAAGCCCGCAAGGAAGGCAAGCTGCTGGGCATCGGGTTTTCCACCTATATCGAAGCCTGTGGTATTGCGCCATCGGCAGTAGTGGGTGCCCTCGGCGCCCGGGCCGGTCTGTACGAAGTCGGTCAGGTAAGGGTGCAGCCAACCGGCAAAGTCAGTGTATTTACCGGAGCTCATTCCCACGGGCAGGGGCACGAAACGACCTTCGCACAAGTGGTGGCTGACCGCCTGGGCATTCCGCTGGATGACGTGGAAATTATACATGGCGATTCCGATTCGGTAGCCTTCGGTATGGGCACTTACGGGTCGCGTAGCCTGGCAGTTGGAGGCAGTGCTATCGTGAAGAGCCTGGATAAGATCATCGAGAAAGGAGCCAAGATAGCCGCCCACAAACTGGAGGCTTCCGAGGAAGACCTGGAATTTGCAGAAGGCAAATGGACGGTAAAGGGTACTGACAAGAGTATTGCCTTTGGGGATGTAGCCCTGACCGCTTACGTGCCTCACGACTATCCGGAAGGAGTAGAACCGGGCATGGACTTCTCCAGCTTCTACGATCCGGCCAACTTTACCTACCCTTACGGTGCCCACGTAGCGATTGTAGAGGTCGACAGGGATACTGGCCATACGAAACTCAAGCGCTTCATTGCAGTGGATGATGTAGGCAACGTCATCAATCCTATGATCGTGGATGGGCAAATACACGGTGGGCTGGCGCAGGGTATTGGACAGGCCCTCTTCGAAGGCGCAATGTACGACGAAGACGCACAGCTCATCAACGGCTCCTACATGGATTACACCATGCCACGGGCGGACGATCTGCCAAGTTTTGAGATCGACCGCACGGTGACGCCCTGCCCACACAACCCACTGGGTGTGAAAGGCGCCGGGGAGGCGGGCTGTATCGGGTCCACGCCGGCTGTGGTCAACGCTGTGATGGATGCTCTCCGGCCGTTCGGTATCAAGAAAGACCTGGAGATGCCACTGACGCCCGAGCGCGTATGGCGGCACATGCAGAGTTAACCTATACGCAATACGAAGTGGTTTGCAACATCGGAGCAAGCCACTTCTCAGCGTGAATGCTGACATTCAGTAGGTTTGCTGTGGCAAACCACTTAATCGTCAGTATATTGTCAGACTTTCAAACTTAACAACAACCATGGTAACCAATAAATTTGATTACATCCGCGCCGAGTCCGTTGACGACGCCATCACTCTGATGGTCAAGCACGGCATGGATGCCAAACTGCTGGCAGGGGGGCACAGCCTCATTCCTGCCATGAAGCTGCGGCTCAATGCGCCCGGCGTACTTATCGATATCCGCAAAATCCAGGAGCTGCGCTACATCAAAAAGGATGGCAATAAGCTGGTCATAGGTGCCGGTGCCACCCACCACGATGTGGCTACTTCCGAACTGGCGCACCAAACCTACAGTATGTTGCCGGAAGCGGCCGACCTTATCGGTGATCAGCAGGTGCGTAATATGGGGACGATTGGGGGCAGCCTGGCCCACGCGGACCCTGCCGCCGACTGGCCCGGGGTGATGATTGCTGCCGGGGCTTCCGTCCACCTCAAGGGGCCGGATGGAGAGCGCAGTGTGCCCGCCGAGGACTTTTTTACCGGATTCTACATGACCGACCTGCAGGAAAATGAGCTGCTGACGGCAATCAGCATCCCTTTGCCGCCGGAAGGTACACGAAGTGCTTATAAGAAGTTTATGCAGCCGGCCTCCCGCTTTGCAATTGTCGGTGCCGCCGCCGCAGTGACGGTCAAAGGTGGGAAGATAGAGCGCGTCAAGGTCGGCATCAATGGCCTGGCGGATGCGGCTTTTGCTGCCGGGAATATCGAGAAAGCCCTGGTGGGCAAGGAGCCTACGGAAGCCAATATCGATGCTGCCGTGGAAGGCACAGGAGCGGATGCAATGGTCATGGCAGACCACTTCGCCTCCGAAGAATATCGTTTACATTTGGCGAAAGTCTATGCCAAACGGGCATTGATGGCCGCTACGCAATAGCCACTTTTCAGAGTAGTGTATGAAACTTGAATGATTGGAGACTGCCGGGTGGTGATGCCGCCCGGCAGTACTGTTTAACTGAACCTTTCCACGCCGTTATGATTAAAAACGAGGGCTTACAGCACATTCAGCAGATGCTATACGAGCAGGGCTATATCACAGAGCCTTCTATCGTAATGTCCGTATTTCTGGCCAAGGAACTGCGCAAGCCCCTTCTTATTGAAGGGCCGGCCGGCGTAGGCAAAACGGAAATCGCCAAAGTGATGAGCCGGGCGCTGAATACAGACCTCATCCGTCTGCAGTGCTACGAAGGGCTTGATGCCACCCATGCCATTTATGAATGGAATTATCAGCAGCAGCTGCTCCACCTTAAGATGGATGAGCATAGCGGAAAAACGCTGGAGGAAAAAGAACGCGATATCTTCAGCGAACGCTTTCTGCTCAAGCGCCCCCTGCTTCAAGCCATCACCCACCACAAAGCCCCGGTCTTGCTGATTGATGAGATTGATCGGGCCGATGAAGAATTTGAAAGCTTTCTGCTCGAAGTCCTCTCCGACTGGCAGATTAGCATTCCGGAAATTGGGACCATCAAAGCCAGCCATATCCCGCAGGTGATCGTTACCAGCAACCGGGTGCGGGAACTTTCGGAAGCCCTGCGCCGCCGCTGCCTTTACCTCTACATTTCCTATCCGGAATTTGAAAAAGAACTACAGATTGTGCGCAGTAAAGTACCGGGCATAGATGATGACCTGAGCCGTCAAATCTGCACCTTTATGCAGGAAGTCCGACAAATGCGCCTGGAGAAAGTGCCCGGCATCGCTGAAACGCTGGACTGGGCCATGGCCCTCTCCGCGCTCCACATTGACTACCTCGATAAAAGCATTGTGGAATCCACCCTTGGTATTGTCCTCAAGGACTGGCAGGATATCCGCCATGCTCAGGATTCCCTGTCGGAGTTATTTGAGAAGGTGGGAGCTATTTCGAAACTGGAAGACTTGTAAAGGTGTGGCGTCTCCACACAATGAAGGCAGGACTGTAGAAGGATGTAGATCGGTGTTTTAAAGAGCCATAATAGGGAGGCAGTTGCACTGTATTTCCTCAGTATCAGCTAACAAGCCACTAATGACTGAAAAAATAAGCCACCCCTGCGTCTGCTGCCAGGCAATTATTGGTATTTAGACCGGATAGGGAGTTGCAGAACGCACAAAAATTGTATTTTAGCCCAAAATCAAGTTAGTTATGAAATATATCGTTGTTATCGCACTCTTATTGGGCGCATCCATCCACCTTCAGGCACAAGCTGTCGGCAAAGCCCAGGTGAATGCGGTAGCGGAAGATTTGATTGCTACCTACCAATTGACGGAAGCACAGGAAGAGGGAGCTTATACCATTGCGGAGCGGCGTCTTCGGAATCAGGAGGAAATTGCCCACCTTGCATCCTCTGACCGAAAGTTGTACCTGCAAAAGAAAAATGCGATCCGACAGGGGGAAATCGTCTCTCTTAAGCGGCTGCTCAATCAGGAACAACTCCCTGTTCTCAGAGAACAAATGGTCGAACGGCGAAAAAAAGAATCTGAGCTGATTAAGCAAATGAAAGCCCGGGGCGCCACACGTGAGGAAATACAACTTGCAGTCTGGGAAATGGAATAAAAAATAAGCGGTTCGTCAAGGGCCGCTTTTTTTATTTGGGAGCAACTATTCTTTGCTTATTGATGTAATATTAGCGGTGCCGTAAAATAATATGTATCATCAAACAGGGTCTTCCCAACATAATCCCTGATTTCAATGACCCTCTTCAGCAGAATACCTACGAACAGGATTTGCTGTCTTGTGTTTTACCTGTACGGTTACCTTTTTACATGACACCATAATAACTATAAAGCATTAATGGATCCTTTAAAAACGAAATTCAACGAAAAAGCGACCGCTCTGCGGACTGAAATTCGTGCTATGCTCAAAGAGCATGGCAACAAGAAATTTGACGAAGTCACCCTGAAACAGATTTATGGTGGTGCCCGCGGTATCAAAACCATGATTTGGGAAACCTCACAGCTTGACCCCATTGAAGGGATCAGGTTCCGGGGTTATTCCATCCCTGAACTTCGGGAGGTGCTCCCCAAAGGCCCGGACGGCAAAGAGCCTCGCCCTGAAGGCTTGTTCTGGCTGATGTTGGTTGGTGAAATCCCAACGGAGCAGGAGGTGAAGTGGCTGACTGAGCAGTGGCTGACCCGCAGCCATGTGCCTGAGCATACTTTTAAGGTGCTGGACAGCTTGCCGGTCAATACCCACCCGATGACGCAGTTTTCTCTCGCTATTGCTTCCATGCAAACTGAGAGCTGCTTTGCCCGCCGTTATGATGAGGGTATCGATAAGGCAGACTACTGGGATCCGACTTACGAAGATACGATGAATCTCATCGCCCGGTTGCCGCGCATTGCGGCTTACATCTACCGCCGTACCTATCACAATGGTGATCACATCTCGCCTGATGTTTCTCAGGACTGGTCGGGCAACTTTGCCCACATGCTGGGTATTGAGGGGGATGACTTCAAAAACCTGATGCGGCTTTACCTGACGATCCACGCTGACCACGAAGGTGGAAATGCTTCTGCCCATGCCACACACCTGGTAGGGTCCACCCTTAGCGATGCTTACTACTCTCTCGCAGGAGGTATGAATGCTTTGGCTGGCCCATTGCATGGCCTGGCGAATCAGGAAGTCATCCGCTGGATTTTCAAGATGCTGGATGCACTGGGTACCAAGTCGCCTTCCAAGGAGCAAATCGCTGACTACGTGAATAGCACACTCTCCTCGGGGCAGGTGATTCCTGGATATGGGCATGCTGTATTGCGGCAGCCAGACCCCCGCTTCATGGCGCAGAAGCGCTTTGCGGAAGAATACATCAAGGACGATGAGGTGGTAAAGGTGGTCTGGAAAATATTTGATGTGGTGCCGCCAATCCTGGAAAGCCTGGGCAAGGTGAAGAACCCATGGCCTAATGTGGATGCTCACTCTGGTGCCCTGCTGGTGCATTACGGGTTGAAGGAATACAGCTTCTACACCGTCCTGTTCGGCGTGTCGCGTGCATTGGGCGTACTATCTGCTCTATGCTGGTCCCGTGCACTGGGCTTCCCACTGGAACGACCAAAATCCGTTACCACAGAATGGGTGAAAAGCACGCTTGCTAAAATGGAGCAGGAAGCTTAAACGGACTTAAAAAAAGGCAGTTGTCTGACAGGGCAGCTGCCTTTTTCAGTTCCTTGGGGCCAGCTCCGTTCAAACTTCCCGGTTATAAAATTCTTTATTCCTAAAATTCCTTTATTTTTGACCGCGCCGGGTATTCCTCCTACCGCTGAGTAGGTTCAGCCTGGCAGTAAAAAACGAAAATAACTCAAAGAAATATGGAATTTCCTGATACGCTCAAATATACGAATGAGCACGAATGGGTCCGCGTAGAAGAAGGCAACATCGCTTATGTTGGCATTACGGATTTTGCGCAGGGCGAGCTGGATGAGCTGGTTTACGTCGAAGTAGAAACGGTGGATGAAACCCTGGACAAAGACGAAGTCTTTGGAACCGTGGAAGCCGTAAAAACCACGTCTGAGCTTTTTATGCCGGTCTCTGGCAAAATACTGGAATTCAATCCTCAGATTGATGAGGCGGATGGTGATAACCCTACCCTGGTCAATGAAGACCCCTACGGAGAGGGCTGGATCGTTAAGATCGAGATGACCAACCCTGCTGAACTCGAAGAACTGATGGATGCAGAGGCCTATAAAAAGCTGGTCAGCTAAAAAAAATAATATTTTTTCTTTCTTCACACACCAAAAACTCAAAGCGCTGCATCTACCAGATATAGACAACAACAAAATGATGTTGTTGCCTGCCCTAATCTGGGCAGGGGCGCTTATTTTTTTCTCAACCGGAGGGCAAGTCTCTCCGCCGAAGTTAACCTCACTACTGGAGCCCGATAAGCTCGCACACGCAGTTGCCTATTTTATACTGGCGAGCCTGCTTGCTTTCGGATTCGCCCGGTCTGGAATGAGGGGGCTGCAAAAGCACCCCATTCTATGGGCCATAGGGATCAGCAGCCTGTTCGGTTTTTCACTAGAAATCGTACAATATTTGTTTTTCCCGGGGCGGCTTTTTGAGCTTTACGATATTCTTGCTAATATTATCGGCTCCGTAGCATGTGTATTATTGTCTAGTTTTTTGATAAAATAAACCTTGTCAGTATGGATGTTTCAATTACTGGTGGGGGATTAGCCGCCGCGCTGGCGTTAATCACTGTAGGCATCGTTGCATTTATTGTAGTAATGCGCAGTATTTATTCCAAGCGTGCGAAAGAAGGATTACAGCAATCCGATTCCGGCTCATCGCTTACCTCCAGAACCAAGTACGCTGGTGCTGATGCTTTTAAGTACAGCGGTACGTACTTCAACCTTGGCCTTGCTCTTGCAGTGGGCCTTACTGTGCTCGCCTTTGGCTGGACGCAGTACGAAGAGGAAATTTACATTCCGGATGATGCGCTTGAGCTGCCGGATGAGATTGAGGTAGAGCCCCCACGTACGGCTGAGCCCCCGCCCCCGCCACCTCCACCACCGCCACCGGTGATCGAAGAGGTACCGGATGAAGAAATTCTCGAAGACGAAGAAGTCACCTTCGAGGACCAGTCTATCGACGATCAGACGATCGTAGAGGCGCCCGTTGTTGATGACGCGCCTCCACCCCCACCACCGCCGCCACCCCCACCACCCAAGCCAAAGGTGGAGGAGATATTTAAGGTAGTGGAAGACATGCCTCGTTTCCCGGGCTGTGAAGACCTCCCCACCAAAGAGGAGCGTAAGCAGTGCGCGGACAAGAAAATGCTTGAATTTATCTACAAAAACATCAAGTATCCGGCTATAGCCCGGGAAAATGGTGTGGAAGGCACTGCTGTTGTGCAGTTCGTTGTAGAGAAAGACGGGTCTATCACTGATGCGAACGTTGTGCGTGACCCCGGTGCTCAAACCGGTGCAGAAGCGTTGCGAGTGGTTAACCTGATGAAAGAGCAGGGAATACAGTGGATCCCAGGTAAGCAGCGTGGACGTGCCGTTCGCGTACAGTTTAACCTGCCGGTCCGTTTCCGCCTTGAGTAGTATACTACTTTGGTTGTCTTATAAAACGGCTGATGGCTCTGAGGAGCGGTCAGCCGTTTTTGCTTTTATGGCCGCCTGCCCAACCAATCCTGCTGCTCCTCCGTTATTTGAGGAGAAAAAGCATACCTTTTCCTCTGGAAAAACGTTTGGGATATAATAGCTACAACGATACATTGATGAAGAAGAGACACTTGAAATGGGTTTTCGCTTTGCTGCTCACGGGCACCCTCACCACTTTAACCTTCGGGCAGGACCGGCAGCTGGCCAATCAGTATTACCGGGACGGGGAGTTTGAAAAAGCCTCTGTGTTATACGAGCAGCTGTATAAGGAATCAAACTATAATGACTTCTATTTTGACCGCTACATTGAGTCGCTCATGGCTATGGATGACTATGATGCCAGCGAGAAAGCCATTAAAAAGCACTTGCGGCGCGACCCGGAAAATGTACAGACTTACGTTACCTACGGAAAGCTGCTGGAGCGGCAGGTGAGAAGTGAAGAGGCAGAAGACATGTACAAGACCGCTATTGAGAAGCTGCCTAAAAACCAGATACAGGTCACGAGGCTGGCCAATGCCTTCATGACGCTTACGAAATACGACCTGGCTATTGCCGCCTATGAGCGGGGGGCTGAAATGCTTAAAAACAGAGATGTCTTTGCCTATGACCTGGGCGAATTATACCGCCGAAAGGGAGATATTCCCAAAATGATCGAAAACTATCTGGTCAGTATAGAGGCAGACCCCAACCGTATTACCCGGGTGAAGTCCATTCTGCAGCGTTACCTGAATGCAGAAGATTACCTGGAGGTGCAAAAACAGCTCTATGCCAAGATTCAGGAAGATGCAGATAACCCCCTTTATCCGGAGCTCTTGTCCTGGGTGTTCATTCAGCGTAAAGATTATAACGGGGCGCTTCGTCAGATGCGTGCCCTCGACCGGCGCTATAATGAAAACGGCGGCCGGGTGTTCGCTCTTGCTGATATCGCTGCAAATGATGGTGACTACGCAGCGGCTATCAAAGCCTACGAATACATCGTGGATGAAAAAGGCCCGCAATCGCCCTATTATCTCGACGCCAAGAGGCAGTCTTTGCGCTCCAAGCGTAAACAGCTCGTTAGTGGGTACGATTACACTATGGAGGAACTCCGGGAGCTGGAAAAAGAATACGAAGAGTTCCTGACTGAATTTGGCCGCTCTAAAGTGACCGCCAGAATTATCCTTGAGCTCGCTGAGCTGGAAGCCCTCTACATCAATGACCTCGACAAAGCCATTGAGCTGCTCAATCAAATGATTGCTTACCCGAACGTCAACCCAAATGTTCAGGCCAGAGGGAAGCTGTCACTGGCTGATTATTATCTAATGCAGGGCGAAGTCTGGGAAGCCACGCTGCTGTATTCCCAGGTAGATAAAGCATTTAAGGAAGATCTGCTTGGCCATGAGGCGCGCTTCCGGAATGCCCGGCTGTCTTACTACGCCGGCGATTTCCAGTGGGCTCAGGCACAATTTGATATTCTGAAGTCTTCGACATCCAAGCTGATTGCAAATGATGCACTCGATTTATCCGTATTCATTATGGATAATCTTGGGCTGGATACCACAGAAACGGCACTAAAACTATATGCTGATGCCGACCTTCTGGTATTCCAAAACCGCTTCGGGGAAGCATTTGCTAAAATGGACTCCCTCAAAACCAGCTTCCCTAACCATTCTCTGGGAGACGATGTGCTCTATCTGAAAGCACAAATTCAGAAGAAAAAGCGCAACTATGAGGAAGCAGCAGCATTGCTACAGGAAATAGTGGATAATCATCCGGATGAAATCAGGGCGGACAATGCGCTATTCCAATTGGCGGGGCTTTACGAAAATCAGCTGGAGCAGCCTAGCAAAGCGCAGGAGCTTTACGAAACGTTATTTATTGATTACTCCAACAGCACACTGGCTGTAGAAGCACGCAAACGCTACCGTATACTCAGGGGAGACGATATACAATAGGGGGGATGTACGGATGTCTTTTTGCCCTGCCGATGTAGGTATTAACACAAAAGATGGAGCTAAGTACAGGACACCTCCTGCTTAGCTCCATCTTTTTTCGCAGCGTACACTTCAATACTGCACACCGCGCAAGCGTAATAAGTGAAAGGGGCGGAACGGCCCCCGCTATTACTTCAGGCGTGTCTCGCTGGAAACGGTCAGCTTCTTACGGCCTTTCTTCCGGCGGCTTGCCAGTACTTTACGGCCATTTTTCGTTGCCATCCGTGAACGGAAACCATGCTTATTCTTACGCTTTCTTCTTGAGGGTTGATATGTACGCTTCATTGCGGTATTTTCTTTATCCTTCTGTGTAAATTCTACCTTTTCTCAAAAGTGCGACAAAGGTAGGGGATTTGGTTGGAAAGACCAAGCCAAATCTTTGATTATTAATAATAGGATATGCCAGCGGGGTGCCTTAAAGCGGCACTTTAGATGGTCATGATGTCTTTTTCCTTGCCTTCGACGAGCTTATCGATCTTACTGGAATAAGACTTGGTGATGTTTTCGACTTCCTCTTCCATGCGTTTGCCCATGTCTTCCGGGTAGCCGTCTTTCACTGCTTTTTTGATCTGTTCCATAGCATCGCGGCGGGCACTTCTCAGCCCTACCTTCGAATCTTCGGCAGCAGCTTTTGCCTGCTTTACCAGTTGTTTACGGCGGTCTTCGGTAAGGGCGGGGATATTGATGCGGATCACCTCTCCATCGTTTTGCGGGGTGAAGCCGAGGTTGGCTTCCATGATCGCTTTTTCGATTGGCTGAATCATGCTTTTCTCCCAGGGCTGAATAACGAGCGTACGGGAGTCAGAGGTGCTTACGTTAGCGACTTGATTCAGTGGCGTCTGCGAACCGTAGTACGGTACAGTCAGGCCGGAGAGCATATCCGGGGTAGCTTTGCCTGCACGGATTTTGAGCAGCTCTTTTTGCAGGTGTTCCACGGCATGGTCCATACCTTCTTTTGCCGCCTCAATATAAATATCAACTTCTTCCTGTTGCATGAGCGTAAGTTTTAAGCAGTGGATGAATTTGGTTGCCTTCTGGCTTCGGTCAACGTATACCGGTAGCCAAGGCAGGGCAAAAATACATAAAATTCGAGCGATTTATTAAGCAAATTCGCTTTACGGAGCCTGTAACGATGGCTAATCCCGTGTGGCAGCAGAGTACCGCATGAGCAGGTAAAGCAGCATTACAAGTGCTGACAGCGCCGCTGAAACGTAGGTCATAGCCGCCCACCAAAGGGCATCCTTGGCGCCTGCCTGCTCTTGCCCGCCGGTTACGCCACTACTCTCCAGCCAGGCCAGTGCCCGCTTACTGGCATCAAACTCTACAGGCAGGGTAATAAAGCTGAATAAAGCCGTTACCCCAAATGCTGCAATCGTGATCAGCATAATTGAAGGCATGGACGACAAGGTCATGAAAGCAATGATCAACAGCCACTGCTGTGCCATAGCCGAGATATTGACCATTGGCACGAGGGCAGAGCGTACCTGTAGCATACTATAGGCTTGTGCATGTTGCACAGCGTGCCCGCATTCGTGTGCCGCTACTGCCGCTGCAGCGATCGTATTGCCCCGGTACACGTCCGGGCTAAGGCTTACCGTTTTGCTCACCGGATTGTAGTGGTCAGTAAGAAACCCCTGCCCCTCCACAATCTTGACATCCCGAATGCCATAATGATCAAGCATCCGCTGAGCAATCTGATAACCGGGCAGGCCGGAGCGCAGGGGAATTTGACTGTAATGGCTGAACTTGCTCTTCAGTCGCTGGCTAACGAACATGCCGATCAAAGACATAACGCCTGCCACAATCATATAGCCCATATCAAAGACCATAGCTTCGCAATTTTAAGATTCTGTCTGCGCGAATCATTTTGGTTAATCAATCAGGTCAAAGCCGGTGTAGCTTTGCAATACTTTAGGAATAATAATTCCATTTGCAGTTTGATTGTTCTCCAGCAGGGCTGCAAAAATACGCGCCAGTGCCAGTGCAGACCCATTCAGGGTATGCGCCAGCCGGGTGGACTTGCCATCCTTAAACCGCAGCTTCATCCGGTTGCTTTGGTAAGTCTCAAAATTGGACACAGAGCTCACCTCCAGCCACCTTTGCTGCGCGGCAGAATAGACTTCAAAGTCGAATGTAAGTGCAGCCGTGAAGCCCAGGTCGCCCCCGCAAAGGCGCAGGATACGGTAAGGCAGCCCGAGTTTGTCGAGCAGCCCGCCTACGTGTGCGAGCATCTCCTCCAGCGCCTCGTAGGAACGGTCGGGGTGTTCGTAGCGTACAATTTCCACCTTGTCAAACTGATGTACCCGGTTTAGTCCCCGTACATGCGCACCATAGGAACCGGCTTCGCGCCGAAAGCAGGGGGTGTACCCGGTTAGCTTTACCGGGAAATCATCTTCCGACAGAATCTCATCCCGGAAAATATTGGTGATGGGTACCTCCCCGGTGGGGATGAGGTAAAAGCCATCCTTTTCTATATGGTACATTTGCCCCTCCTTATCCGGTAGCTGACCGGTAGCGCGGGCAGAATCCTCGTTGACGATGAGCGGTGGCAGAATTTCTTCATAGCCCGCCCGGTTGGCTTCATCCAGAAAAAAGCTGATGAGCGCCCGCTGAAGGCGAGCCCCTTTGCCCCGGTACAACGGGAAACCGGAACCGGTGATCTTGGTACCCAGTTCCAGGTCAAAGAGGTTATATTTTTTAGCCAGTTCCCAGTGCGGTAAAGCATCGTCGCCCATCTCTGGCAGATCTTTTGCCCATGCTTTGTAGACTTCATTGTCGTCCTCGGTAGAGCCCTTAGGGACAGAAGGGTGCGGGATATTGGGTACCTGATACAAGGCTTCGTCCAACTCGGCTTTTATCGATTTCAGAGTGTCTTCCAGGCTTGCTGCCTCCTCCTTAATATCGTTGACCCGGTTGCGTTTTTGTTCGGCTTCGTCCTTCTGGCCTGACTTGAAAAGCTCCCCGATTTCCCTGGAGAGCGTATTGCGCTCCGCCAGCAGGCTGTCCAGTTCAGTCTGTGTGGCTTTACGGCGGTCGTCAAGATTAATAATGTCGTCTACAATGGATAGTGCTTCATCTGAGAAGTTGCGGACCCTAAGGCCTTCTTTTACACGTTCCGTATTGACTCTCAGAAAGTTAAGTTCCAGCATGATGCGGTTTTCTTTTACAGATTTTGGCGGGTGGCAGTTCCCGATTGAACTTATGGAAGAATAATCAGTTTAATTTTTGCAAAGATACTATTTGAATTCAGAAAATAAACGTATTTTTGTAGCACCAAAGCACAAATGCACGCCAATACAGCCTCTGTGAGAGCGTTCCAAGGCGCACAAATTCTATCCTGCTTATTCCTGCAAGTTTATAAAGGTTAAGATTTTAAGTGACACGTCATGTGTTTTGGATGTTCCTGAACATCTTAATTGAAGCTTGAATGAACTCGCTCGCCCCCTGTCTTCAGGAGTGGTTTCCAGGGTCAAACCTAGGAGTTCATCCATAGGAATAGCAAGAATTTTTTCATGCCTCCGCTTTTACTATTTCCCCAAACTCATTCATTTCATTAACCACACAAACCGTCCTTAAGCGACACACAAATCAAACTCTAAGTAACACAGCGATACTATGTTAGATATATCACAGTTAAACTACATGCTGGTTCCAGAGCTCCGGGAACTAGCCGAAAAACTTGGGCTTTCCGGGTATAAACGCCTGAACAAGCAAGAATTGATCTACAAAATTTTAGACCATCAGGCTGCCTCCGGCGAAGGTACAGATACTGATTCCGGCAAAGCAGAAGAAGAGGAGGATAGCAAGCCCCAACGCCGCTCTTTTGACAAAAAGCCTAACCGACGGACCAATGATTCGGAGGAGGACGATGACAACGGCAAAAAAGATGGTGGCCGCCGCCGCTCTACACGTAGGGTAGTAAAAGTCGCCAATGATGATAATTCAGGGAACAAAAAGCCGGAACCGGCAGATGATGCCCCGGAAGAAATGCCTGATGAGCCAGAGGAAAAGCAAAAGGAGGTGGCGCCCCGCTCTGACCAAAGAGAGCAGAACCGAAAAGAGGATAAAAGAAAAAGAGCGGATAGCCCTCCCCCTTCCAAGCGTAAGGAGAAGGAGCCCAAAGCTGAACCTGAAGAAAAGTTCGATATTGAACTCGATGGAATTATCGAGGGCGAAGGCATCCTGGAAATGATGCCGGATGGATATGGCTTCCTGCGCTCCTCCGATTACAACTACCTGACTTCACCTGACGATATCTACGTCTCTCCCTCTCAGATCAAGCTCTTCGGCTTGCGTACCGGGGATACGGTACGAGGTGCTATTCGCCCTCCAAAAGACGGAGAAAAGTACTTCGCGCTGTTGCGGGTGTCCCGTATCAATGGTCTTGAGCCACAGGATATCCGTGACCGGGTACCTTTTGATTACCTCACGCCACTGTTCCCAACGGAGAAGTTCACTCTTACCAGCTCGCCTACCGGCCGAGATATTGGCAACCGGATGATTGACCTCTTCACGCCGATCGGTAAAGGACAGCGTGGATTGATCGTTGCTCAGCCAAAAACAGGTAAAACCTTCCTGCTGAAGGACGTTGCCAACGCTATCGCAAAAAACCACCCAGAGTGCTACATGATCGTATTGCTGATCGATGAGCGCCCGGAGGAAGTAACTGATATGAAGCGCAGTGTGAATGCAGAAGTGGTCTCCTCTACCTTCGATGAGCCTGCTGACAATCACGTGCGTGTAGCGAATATCGTGTTGGAAAAAGCCAAGCGCCTTGTGGAAAGCGGGCACGATGTGGTTATCCTGCTGGATTCTATCACTCGTCTTGCACGGGCTTACAATACCGTAGCCCCTGCCAGCGGCAAGGTGCTTTCCGGTGGTGTTGAAGCAAACGCCCTGCACAAGCCTAAGAAATTCTTCGGTGCCGCCCGTAATATCGAGGACGGCGGCTCTCTGACTATCCTGGCAACTGCCCTGATCGATACCGGATCCAAGATGGACGGTGTGATCTTCGAAGAATTCAAGGGTACCGGTAACATGGAGCTGCAGCTTGACCGCTCACTGGCGAACAAGCGCCTCTACCCTGCGATCGACCTGACCAAGTCGAGCACGCGCCGGGAAGACCTCCTGTTGGACAAAGATGCTTTACAGCGGATGTTTATCCTCCGCAACCACCTGGCCGATATGAAGCCGGACGAGGCATTCGAGTTCCTGCGTAAGCACATGGTCAATACCTCTTCCAACGAAGAATTCCTGACTTCCATGAATGGCTAATTAAGCCATCGGTTAACATAAAAATCCCCCGCACCGGCTTTCCTGCCGGGCGGGGGATTTTCTTTTTCTCGGGTTGCACGAGCGTCTTTAATTTTGGCTATGCTGTTTCATGAAGTCCTGTAGCCGCCGGTCCAGTTCATTGGGGTCTGTATTGTAGTGCGGCGTGGTTGGCGTGGTGCCCGGCATTTCTTCAAGGTGCAGGGTTTGGGTAGGGAAAGCAAACCGTACGCCAAGGGCTTTCGCCAGCTTGAGCACTTCGAGCAGGATTTCGTGCCTGCCTTTTAATTCCTCCGACCAGCTGGGTGCCTCAAAAAAGATATAGAATAAGATATCCAGGGAGTGCGCCCCCATGCCATTCAGATGGATCTCGTAGTAGTCCTTGCGTGTAAGCGGGTGGCGGGCGACAATAGCCTTCAGCCCTTCCACAAATTTCTCAATCAGCTCCGGTGGGGTGTCATAGGTCAGCGCCAGTGTGGTACTGTAACGCCGGTACTGACGCAGCCCGTAGTTGTTCACCACCATATCAGCCACTTTCCCATTGGGTACATACACCAGGGAGTTGGCAAAGGTCCGTACTCGGGTAGACCGGAAACCAACTTCCTCCACCGTACCGTCCACACCAGCAAAATTGATCCAGTCACCGATCTGGAAAGGCTTGTCCATGAAAATAGTGAGGGAGCCGAAGAGGTTTTTTATTGTATCCTGAGCTGCCAGGGCAATGGCTAAGCCACCAATGGAAATACCGGCAATAAGCGTGGTAATGTCCACCTGAAATACCCGCAGCATTTGTATGATGGCGCCCGCAAAAATCAGGAACTGCACCCCGCGTTCGATGACCGGCAGCAGCTGCTCGTCCATTTTACTCTCGGTCTTTTGGGCGCCCTTTCCGGCATACAGGATAATCACATCCAGGATGCGCAGCAAAATGCCTACCACCAGCCCAATCGTGACCAGCTTAATGACCACAATGGTGAAATTGGCCGCTTCAATGGGAAGCTGTAAGGTGGGCACGAACAGCTTAAGCATTCTTACCACCACCAGCACACTGATAAGACGGGCGATGGTCCAGACCAGCCTGGGCGGCACCAGTGATGGGTAGAGCCGGGAGTGGGAAAGCTTTCTGACCACAGGTTTGAGCAGCCGGCTAAGTATAAAATGGACCACAACTGCCAAAATCAGGAGCAGAAGCAAGCCCACCAGTTGCCAGGCTTTCAGCCCCAGTATTTCGCGTTCACCAATATGCGGTATGAGCTGTAGCAGGAGGTCGGTGCCGAAGGGGTAGACCTCTTCGTGCAGGGTGTTGATCTGACTGACGGTCTCCTCTGAGTAGTACCATCGGCCATCCACTTTTTCCAGGTAAACCTGAGGCAGCTCGTTGGGGAAGGGCGTGAACACCGATTGCGCAACCGTGGAATCGACGTAATCGGCTTCCTTTGGTATGCGGTTAAGGCGAACGTACAAGCCAAGCCCATCGTAGACCTGCTTGAGCTTTATGGCAAGGCGGCTTGCCTGGGTGCTGTCAGCCACACCATAAAGGGTGCGGGCAGCAGTAGCTGGATCATAGGTAGCCGGCTGCAGGTAGTGAAGGTGCACCAGTGCTGTATTATGAGGAGTTTCCAATGTAACGGATACATTGTCGCTATTTTGCGCAGACAGCCAAAATGGTGTCAGAAGCGCGGCTAGCAGCAATCGGTAAACAGGCTTTAGCAATCGCATGATTTCATTTTGGTTGGTTCTCTGCAAATCTAAGGAATCACTTACCTTTGAAAGAAAAATGAAAGCCCAAGCCCTCGGTATTTTCCTGCTCTTCTTACTGAGTACCGTTCTTAGCGCCCAGCCTGTTAATGTGATGACCTTCAATATCCGCTACCCGAATCCGGACGATGGGGTCAACTACTGGCCCAACCGTAAGGAAAAGGTGGCCAGCATCATCCGCTTTCATCAGGCAGACATCATTGGGGTGCAGGAAGCCTTCCGTGCACAGCTGGATGAAATTTCAACTATGTTGCCCGAATACGAATGGGTTGGGCACTGCCGTACGGATGGCAGTCTGCAACCGGATCCTGATAATGAGTTTTCTGCCATTTTGTACCGGTACGCACGTTTCGAGAAGCTCAATGGCGGTACTTTCTGGCTTTCGCCCACCCCGAATGAGGCCGGCAGTAAAGGCTGGGATGCCGCCCTGCCAAGAGTTGCTACCTGGGTGAAGTTGAGGGACAAACGAAACGAGGGCGTGTTTTTTGTTTTCAACACCCATTTTGACCACCGGGGCGATACGGCCCGCCTTGAAAGCGCAAAGCTAATCCTACGGAAAATCCGTAGTATCGCAGGCGAAGCACCGGTAATGCTGACAGGCGACTTCAACTGTGGGCCAGGGTCATTACCCTACAATGCGATCACGGCTGCAAACAGCCCGGTGGAAGACGCCATGCACCGTTCAGAAATGCCCCATCATGGTCCGAACGCGACTTGGACGGACAGCTTCAAGGTGCCTGGCACCGGAGAGCGGATTGATTACATCTTTGTGACCCGGGGAGTTATTGTGCACCGTCATGCTGCACTGTCGGAAAGCTGGGGTGGACGGCTACCGTCAGACCACCTGCCTGTATTTGCCGAGCTGGAACTGCCAAAGGATTAAACAAACCCTGCCGGCCGGCGTTCAGCTTCTGTCAAAACGATAATATGAATCTGAAGCTCACAACTATAGTCAGCGGGAATTACAAAGTGGTGATGAGCCGCTTTGACCGTGATCTGTTTGAGGCACTTACCCCAAAACAGGGCCAACTTGAAATCGTGGAATTCACAGGCTCCAAAAAAGGCGACCGGGTGCATCTCCGTTTCCTAAGCCCCATAAAAGCAGATTGGGTCAGCCTGATTACTGAAGATGGGGTGAATGAGCAGCAGGCCTACTTTGTGGATGAAGGGGAGACACTGCCTTTTCCGCTCCGGTACTGGCACCATCGTCACGTGGTGGAAAAAGTCACAGAGGATACCTCCCGCATCGTCGATGATATTACTTTCAAAGGCCCCAATGCCCTTGTTACGCTACTGATGTACCCGGCTATTTTCATTGGTTTCTACCCCCGCAAACGGATTTACCGGGCCTATTTCGGACAGCCGGATTAATACATCGGGTTGCCGTTTTCTGAATGGTCGGGTATTTGTTGGATGGCATCCCAGTGCTCGACAATTTTCCCTTGCTCGTCAAACCGGAAAAAGTCCATAGTGACATATTCCTCCTGTCCGGGCCATACTTGATGGGTGTGTAAAGCGACTAAGTCTCCCTCAGCAACCGCTCTTACGAAATTCACTTGCTTATCCGGGTATTCTTCAGCCATGCGTTGGAAGTATTCTATGAACCCTGCTTTCCCGTCTTTTACCAATGGGTTGTGCTGAATATACTGATCGCCTACATAGCGGTCAACGGCTTCCTTTGGGGCTCCGTTAAAGGCTGTTTCATAATAAGCTATAGCGTTTTGTTTGTTTTGATCGGCATTTTGCGGCATAACATATTTTTTATTACAACCGATCGCCATGTAAAATAGCTTGTACTCAAAAAAGTGATAAAATCAATAAAATACGCAAAAAAGTTTTTATTTTACTGCTTTGTCACTATCTTGCTGCCCGGATAAAACCTGATGTGTTTTCAAACTAAACCCTGGTAACCCCAAATGGATGATTCCATAATTTATACGGATGCGCGCTCTGTTTTTCTTCTAAGTATACCACGTTGAACAACTTGCTGGTGGTTTGTGTCAAGTTCATTATATTGCATAGACTTACAGCATTGGTATGAAGCTCTTCCTCCGCTTTGCTCCACGCAGGCGATCAGACTGGACCGACGAACAACTGCTTGCCGCCTGGCAGGAGCGGCGGGATGAGGCTTGTTTCAACGAAATTTACCAGCGTTATCACCACCTGGTCTATAAATTATGCTGTACCCACCTGCAACAGGTGGCAGACCGTCAGGATATTACCCTGGAGGCCTTTGCTGCTCTAATGGAATTACCTGCCTCCAAATCAATTGATTCTCTGCCGCGTTGGCTTAACCGGACTGCCCGAAACCTTTGTGTCTCGAGGTACAGAACAGAGGCTGCTGGTCCCTTTTTAAACGGGGAAGAAACTTTTTTTGAAAAAAATGCCGGTGAATTTGTGGAAAATGAGGGTTTGCTGCGACATATAAGTAGAGAACACCCTCATTTAACCGACTTGCTACCGCAGGCGCTGGAACAACTGGAGACGAAACAGCGCCAATGTATTGAGCTTTTTTACCTCGAAGAAATGACCTATAAGCAGGTCAGCGAAACATTGGGGTATGATCTTAAAGCGGTAAAAAGCTATCTACAAAACGGGCGGCGAAAGCTGTCTGTGCTACTGCGGGAGCTACTGTCGGAGAGGTCTTAGCGGGTTCGGCACCGGTACCGGCCGCTTAAAATCTGGAGTATGAAATCATTTTTTAAGGAGCGGCGCTGCCTTTCAGCGCGGGAGCTTCAAAGGTATGCCAATCATGAGCTTAGCCCCCGGCAGGCGCATGAGGTGGAGGCGCATTTGCTGGACTGCCCGCTGTGCGCTGCTGCTGCTGAAGGGTATACGGATCATTCTTTTTCTGCAGCAGATGAAGCTGCCCTGGAAGAGCTGGGGGCAATACATTTTCCGGCCCGGGGGCGTTCGTTCCCACGGGTGTGGATGAACCAGGCGGCAGCAGTCCTGCTGATTGTTGCGGGAGCATATGCGCTTTGGCAGTATGAGTCCGCTACCCGGCATCAGGCAATATTTGCAGCTTATTATGAACCCCTTCAGCCGGCTTACCTCAGCTTGCGTAGTGCAGCGATAGTAACAGGTACTACAATGGACGCCGGGCTCAAAGCCGCATTGCAGCTTTACGATCAGGGGGACTTCAAAGGGAGCCTTGTTTTTTTGGAGCGGTACCTGAATGAGCATCCCGAAGATGTTCAGGCCGGACTGTTAATGGCGAGTGCTTTACTTGGAGACTGGCAGCCGGAGCGGGCCATCAATATCTTACATCAGATGGAAGAGACAACGGTGGAAAAGGGAGATTTGTACTGGCTGCTGGTCTTGGCGCATATCCAAAACGATGAGCTGGGCACTGCTATGGCATTGCTTAACCAAACCGCTTTTCAGGGGGCAAGAGCTGAAAAAGCGGCCCATCTGGAAGCGGAACTGGAGCCCTGAATGGGCAGCGCTGACAAACAAAAAAAGCCCTCAGCAGGCATTTATAGCGGCTGAGGGCTCCTCTGTTTTGCTATTTCCTCCTGCTTACTTCAGGAAGTCGAGGCTCTTATTGATAAAGGCAGTAAGGTCTGCGCCCTTCAGCATTTGCTGATTGAGCATAGCCAGTTTATAGAGATAGTCGGCTACCTCCTGCTGTTTGCCTTCATCCTCTTCCTTGAGCAGCTTTTGCGCCACAAGCGGGTGGTTGGTGTTTACGACCACGTTGACGCTGTCGGGGAAATCGCCAAAGCTCATACCCTGCAGGCTCTGCATTTCCTTCATGCGGCGCATAAACTCCGGGCGGGTGATAGTCACCGGCTGATCTTCCGGCGATAGAGCTTTAGTAATTACGCTGCTGCCTTTGTCTGTGACGATTTTCTCGAAGACCCCTTTTACGGTATTTTGTTCGTCTTCGTTCAAAACGGACTCGGTGGCTTCGTCTTTTTGTACCAGATTATCAACGGTATCCGAGTCTACGCGCACGAAGGTCACGTCGCCAAGCTTTTGCTCCAGGTGCTGCATGAAGTGGTTGTCGATGACGTTGTCGAAGATCAACACGTCATAACCTTTGTTCTTAGCCGCTTCCGTAAAGGTGTTGTGCTGGTCCGGAGCGTGGGTGTAGAGCATGACGATTTTATCGTACTTGTCGGTCTGCTGCTCTTTTACTTTCTCTTTGTACTCGTCAATTGGCGTAAAGGTGCCGTCCAGGCTTTTCACCAGCGTGAAGGGGAGGGCACGGTCGTAGAATTTCTCATCGGAAATCATACCGTACTTAATGAAGACGCCGAGGTCGTCCCACTTGCTGATAAAGTTGTCCCGCTCCTTTTTATAAAGGTCCGCCAGTTTGTCGGCTACCTTTTTGGTGATGTAGCCGGTGATTTTCTTAACATTTGAATCGCTCTGCAGGTAGCTGCGCGAAACGTTGAGGGGAATATCCGGTGAGTCGATTACGCCGTGCAGCATCGTCAGGAATTCCGGTACAATATCCTTCACATCATCAGTGACATAGACCTGATTGCTGTACAGCTGTATCTTGTTTTTCTGGACCTCAAAGTTGTTGCCCAGCTTGGGGAAGTACAGGATACCGGTCAGATTGAAGGGGTAGTCGATATTCAGGTGGATCCAGAACATCGGTGGGGTGCTGAATGGGTAGAGCTCGTTGTAGAAGGCTTTGTAGTCCTCATCCGTCAGGTCAGCAGGCTGTTTGCGCCAGGCCGGGCTGGGGTTGTTGATGATGTTGTCAACCTCCACCTGCTTTTCCTCTGCGTCATCGCCTTCGCCCTCGGTTACGGTTTCAGTCCGGGTGCCGAACTTAATCTCAACCGGCAGGAACTTGCAGTACTTGTCGAGCAGCTGCTGTATGCGGTGGTTTTCCAGAAACTCCTTATCCTCATCATTGATGTGCAGGATCACATCGGTACCGCGGAAGTCTTTATCATTTTCCTCAAGGGTGTACTCCGGGTTGCCTTCGCAGGTCCAGGTAACCCCCTGTGCACCTTCCTGGTAAGAAAGGGTTTTGACCTCCACTTTAGAAGACACCATAAAGGCAGAGTAAAAGCCCAGGCCAAAGTGCCCAATGATGGAAGCATCATCTTTGTACTTTTCTAAAAATTCGGATGCGCTGGAGAAGGCCACCTGATTCAGGTATTTTTGTACTTCATCAGCGGTCATGCCGATCCCTTTGTCCCGGATGGTCAGGGTTTGGGCGTCCGCATCCAGCAGGATTTCAATCGTGGTATCGCCAATATCGCCTTTGACTTCACCGCGTTTAGCAAGGGTGCGCAGCTTGTTGGTGGCATCTACCGCATTGGAAACGAGTTCCCGCAGGAAAATTTCGTGATCAGAATAGAGAAACTTCTTGATGATCGGAAAGATGTTCTCCGTTTGTACAGATATGTTGCCTTTCTGCATTGGTCAGGAATTTTTTAGTTTTTTTGATTGCAAGTGTATTCAAATAACTATCAGGAATACAGCACCTTACAACAGTGCCCGGTGCAGGGATGCGTGCAAACAGCGTGCCAGCCGGAAAAAAACTGACAATTTGACGTAACCTTACTGTTTGGAGGGCGTACAAGTAGACAGAAAGAGCAAAAAGAGAGTATCAAACAAAAGCAACAGTTGACCTTTATTAGGATTTTTTCTAATATTGTGTCATCAGCGCGAAACGATTTTCGCCTGTTCTGAAAGAGCTATTCAAAAAGAGAGGTGCATCCGCATTGTTTGGGTGGTACCCCCTATCTACATACCAATTTTATTTACCAAGACATCGTTTGCACGGTAGCCCCAAACAGGTGGTAGCTGTGTATAAACAACAGGTTATGCGCCCCTGCTTCGCATACCTGGATAAAAGCCGATGTAGGCTGCCTTGTGTAGCTTACAAAGGTCTATTGTTGTGAGCAGCGTGGTCAATACTGGGGGGTAGTTGACCCGTTGCTCGCGCAATAGGACCTTTTAGAGACCAATGCCATCAGGCATTTAAAAAGTGCGTGCTTGCTCGTTATTGGGGGGTAAGGGCAAGTGCCACACAAAGACTGGGTGGAAGGTTATCCTTCCGCCCTTTCTTTTTGCGTAAAGTACACACAAGTTGCCATCACAAGGCCACGCTGTAAGTGCTCCGGCCCGTTGCCAGGCAAGGTGTGAACTCCATGAGTACCGCTGTATGCTGTATTGGCTCATCGTAACAGGGTATTTGCAGAAAATCAGTATTCCTTCCCGTTGGGTTGCTTTTTATCCTACCAAGTTCTTGCCCTATTCCGGAATGTAAATACAAGTCATTCCTTATCTTGTGGCAGGAGAAGTTCCGTTCAAAACACTCCGATAGCCTCATATCCTGCAAGCAGAGCACTTGGTATCTCTTATTTTGCCTTTTTGGCACCTCAATTGTAATCCCTATGAGAAACTTAAACCTAATCCTTTATTTTATTTTGTTTGCGCTGCTCGGGCAGGGCTGCCATTCTGATCCTGGTATTGCGAGTTACGAAGAAGAATACGAGGAGGAAGAACCCAGCGACTGGCTATTCCGGCAGCGGGCGTATCCGGATGGTATTAACCACAAGGTGTACACCCGCAGCGTGCGACAGCACCAACAGGCCATGGCGCAATTGCTGGCCCGCAGCCCGCAAAATGCCGGTTGGAATTTTGAAGGACCCATGAATGTTGGTGGCCGGATCACTGCTCTTGATGTACATCCGGATTTTCCGGATACCATCTGGGTCGGGGCGGCATCAGGGGGCGTATTCCGGTCCTATGACCGTGGGGACACCTTTGAGGCCGTCTTTGATGATCAGATCAGCCTTTCCGTTGGCGACCTTGATATTGCCCCTTCTGATCCCTCTATCATTTATGTGGGTACCGGTGAAGCGAATGCAGGGGGCGGGTCTATAGCCTACGATGGCGTTGGTATGTACAAGAGTACCGATGGCGGTGCTTCCTTCGAGCCCATTGGATTGGAGCAAAGTGGGAGCATTGGCCGGCTGGAGGTGCACCCGCAAGACCCCAACCGGGTCTACGTGGCAGCCATGGGCCGGCTGTATGCCGATAATCCGGAGCGGGGCGTGTACCGTACCGATGATGGCGGAGCGACCTGGGAGCAGGTTTTGTATCTCAACGATTCCACAGGGGCGATCGACCTGGTGCTGCACCCGCACAATCCTGATACCATTTATACGGCGACCTGGGAGCGGGTACGCACGCCTGGCTACTATCGCTATGGCGGCAATAGCTCTGGCATCTATCGCTCTTATGATGGCGGCGATACCTGGGAACATCTCACCAATGGGCTGCCGGGCGGAGCAACCGGTCGTATCGGCCTGGCCTTGTCGCCTGCTAATCCGCAAATCATCTATGCCCAACTGATTGATACGGTCGGATACCTGGAGGCAGTTTACCGAAGTGATGACGGTGGCGACAGCTGGTATAATGCCGGTATAAGTGGTGTCAACGGGGTCGACTTTATGTGGTGGTTTGGCCGCCTGTTCCCCCATCCGCATTTACCGGAAACGGTATTCCTGCCTAGTCTCAGGCTCTACCGCACGGACAACGGTGGTGGAAGCTGGGCCAATATCACGGGCACTTCCGTACACGTTGATCAGCATGATCTGTATATTGACCCGAATAACCCGGATTACATGGTCCTTGGCAATGATGGAGGACTGTACATTTCAGAAGACGATGGCGAAACCTGGACGCATAAGCCTACTTTACCCATCACTCAGTTCTACACCTGTGAGGTCGCTAACCTCAATCCTGACCGGCGCTTCGGTGGCACACAAGATAATGGTACCATACGCACCACTACAGCGGGGCTGGATGACTGGGGCCTGATCTGGAGTGGCGATGGTTTCCGCTGCCTGGTTGACCCCACCAATAATAACTTCGTCTATCTGGAATCTCAGCGTGGACGACTCCGGCGTTCCGTAGCCGGCGGTATCCCTTCTTTTGCTGCCCTGAATGGTATTATGAGCGGGGACCGGCGCAACTGGAGCACCCCCGTGGCCCTCAATCCGCTTAACCCGAATAGCCTTTACTATGGCACTTATCGCCTCTATAAGTCGACCAACCGCGCAGTGTTCTGGAATATTCTGAGCGATAACCTGACAGGTCCCGATGAACCCGGCAATCTGGTCTATGGTACGCTTACAGACATCGCTGTTTCTCCGGTGGATACAAATATTATCTTCGTAGGGACTGACAATGGCTTTGTTCAAAAAAGCACCGATGGCGGACTGACTTTTGAAGATGTCTCCGGCAGCCTGCCTGACCGCTGGGTGACGCGTGTTGCTGCGAGCCCCGTGGACAGCCTGACGGCTTACGTCACCTTCTCGGGCTATCGGTTTGACGACTACCTGCCCCACGTGTTCAAAACTGAAGATGGCGGGCAAACCTGGCAGGACGTTTCCTTCGGCCTGCCTGAAGTACCGGTGAATGAGATCATCATTGACCCTGAAAACCCGGAACACCTTTACCTGGGCAACGACGTGGGGGTCTACATCAGCTACAACGGAGGGCTGACCTGGCAGCCGCTGGGCTTTGGCCTGCCCCCTGTGGTGATTGGCGATCTTTGCCTGCATCAGCCTACGCGTACGCTTTATGCTGGTACCTACGGCCGGTCCATGTACAGCATCAACCTGGAAGACTTGCCTCAAACCGCTGGTACGATTTCAGGCGCTATACGGACTGCCTTTGGTGATGCTACTGACGCCACCGTTTCCATAGACGAAATCGGGCTCAACCTGGATGCCGACAACGGAACTTACGCCATCAGCGGGCTGCCCTTTGGCCAAAACTTTACCCTGAGTTTTTCTAAAGACGGGGATGATATCAACGGTGTTTCTACCCTCGACCTTATCCTCATCAGCCAGCATATCCTGGGTATTAGCCCCCTGGACAATCCCTACCTACGCATAGCAGCGGATGCCAACAACTCTCAATCCATTACCACCCTTGACCTTATTCAGTTGCAAAAACTCATCCTCAATCTGGATGTGGAGCTGCCCGATCAGGACAGCTGGCGCCTGATACCCGCTAACCATACCTTCATCAACCCGGAAAATCCCTGGGCAGAGCCACTGCCCGAAGTACTAATGGTGGATGACCTGCCCGCCCAAGCGGTGCAGTTGCCGGATATGATTGCTGTAAAAATTGGTGATATTAACGGAAGTGCGCTTCCATAACCTTCAAAATGACACTTAAAATGATTGGCTTGACTCGTTTTTTCTTCCTCGGACTGACGCTTGCCCTGCTCCTGCCCGGTTGTGCGATGCGGCAACTGGACCGGGCTCAAAAAGCGTTCAACGAAGCCGCTACTATTGAGAATCAGCAGCGTTTTTCTCCTCAGTCGGGCGTGTTTGTATCACCGACCTTGTCCTATGCAGTTGCCTACCGGCATGTGAGCAAGGCGGTAAAAAAGCGCGGCCAGCTCTCGCGAAACAACCTGGAAGGCAACGCCCTTGCCCTCAAAGCCCTCTGCGAATGGAAATTGAACGCCTATGATGTCTCAAAGCAATCGGCACTGGAAGCATTGCAAACTTTCAATCGGCTCGAAAGCGAAAAGCGCATCCGCATGTCCCGCGATGAGACACTGATGAGAGCCTTACCCGATATTCTGGTACTGGATCAGGTACGCAGCGACCTGTTTTCTTTTCATAAAGGCGCTGTCAATTTTGCGGCAGCAAAGCAGCAGTATCAGGAGCAGGTGTACCATAATGCCGAAGATACGGAGGCTGATCTGGAAGAAGCCCTGAACCACCTCCGGGACAGGGAACCCACGGCCGGCATCAGTACCGAAATGGAGACCTATCTGGTATTGGTGCAGCTTGCCGGTCTAAAGACCTGGGCAAAGGGCATCGACTTCCTGCGGGAGAGTATCACTGAAGACCGCAGCCTTTCGGACGAGGGGCGGCGGACCGCAACGGACTTCTTCCTGCAGGAGCGGCAGCAGCACTTGGCTCCACGCAAGGCACTTCTATTGGCTGAACTCTCGGCCCTCCTGCCTGGTGGTACTGGTCATGAGCTTTACCAATTCTGGGACAGCGCGCTTTAATAACTATTCCAGGCCTGGGAAAAAGGCATCCTCGATGTGCTTCACGCTGTACGATTGCTCATCAAGGTACAGGATGGCGATGATATCGAAGCGGATTTCCCAGTCGTGGTCGATGTGCTCCATGTACGCATGGGCTGCCGCGATCAGCAGATCTTCTTTTTTCCGGGTCACAAAGTCTTCAATTTCCCCAAAGGCAGTGGTGTTACGGGTTTTGACTTCCACGAAAACCAGGGTCTTTCCATCCATAGCAATGAGGTCGACCTCTGCACGGCGGTAGCGCCAGTTGGTTTCCAGAATGCGGTAGCCACGTTCCTCAAGGTAGCGTTTGGCAATGGATTCCCCGGCATGGCCGATGTCATTATGGCGGGCCATAACTAGGCTTCCTCCAGTTCCTGTAAAGCCAGCCAGGCCATAAGACCAGTGCTCAGCGCCAGGCAGTCCTCGTCCACATCAAAGGTATTGGTATGGATGGGGGAAGTGATGCCTTTGGCCGGATTGCCGGTGCCCAGGCGATAGAAGCAGGCGGGCATTTCCTGAGAATAGTAGGCGAAGTCCTCTGCTGTCATTCGGATGGGCAGTTCCACTACATTTTCTTTGCCCAAATAAGCCTCGGCCCGGGCGCGGGTTTTATGCGTCAGCGCTTCGTGGTTGTGCAGTACGGGGTAGCCAACCTGTATGTCCAGTTCGCAACGGCCGCCCATGCCCTCAGCAATGCTCTCTGCCATCTTCTTCATCCGTTGGTGGGCATCGAAGCGCCACCGCTCATCCATAGTGCGGAAGGTGCCTTTGAGCTTGACTTCATTTGGGATCACATTGGTAGCGCCCCCGGTGGAGGCAATCTGCCCGAAGGTGAGCACCGTTGGGGTCCCCGGATTGGCATTGCGGCTCACAATCTGTTGTAAAGCCGTGATGATGTGGGCGGTGATGACGATAGGGTCGATGCAGTCCATTGGCAGTGCCCCGTGCCCGCCCTTACCGGTAACGGTCATATAGAGCTCATCGGCGGAAGCCATGTACTGCCCGGCTTTGATGCCGATTTTGCCCGCTTCCAACGGAGGATGCACGTGTTGCCCCAAGATACTTTCGGGTCTGGGGTTCTCCAGCACGCCTTCCTTAATCATAATGGAAGCACCGCCCGGCAGCCGTTCCTCCGCAGGCTGGAAGATGAGCTTGATAGTGCCATCGAATTCCTCCCTGAGTGTATTGAGTATGCGGGCTGCGCCGAGCAGGGAGGAGGTGTGCACATCGTGCCCGCAGGCATGCATCACGCCCTCGTTTTTAGATTTATAAGGCACCTCGTTGGCTTCCGTGATGGGCAGCGCATCAATATCGGCACGCAAAGCCACCACTTTGCTGCTGCCATTACGGCCGTGGATAAGCCCCACTACACCATTGTCAGCTATCCCATGCTCGTAGGGGATGCCCATCGCCTCCAGTTGGGCAGCGATGTATTGCCCGGTCTGCACTTCCTCGTAGGAAAGTTCCGGGTTTTGGTGGAGGTGCCGGCGGATAGCCACCACATCGGCATGAAAATCTTTAGCCAGTTGCTGTATCTTTTCCTTAAGGGTTGTCGCGGTCTTGAGGGCGGTCATATTGATCTGATTTGCGACTAAAATAGGGAATTGGCAGCTGTAAGCCGAACGCCACCCTTATTTATGACGGAAAAATCGGAAAGCCGCCATGCCCAGCCCCAGCATAAACAACCCGGCAAGGGCCTGTACCGGGCGCTGGTAAAGGGTGTTGAGGACAAAAGCCGTACTGATGAATACGAAAATGCCCGGCACCAGCGGATAGCCCCAGCAGCGGTATACCCGATCCCGCTCGGGCTGTTTCCGGCGGAAGTAGAAGATGCTGCCGCCTGCCAGCGCCATAAAGGCAATATCCATGAAGGTGACGTAAGTGATCAGGTCGGAAAAGGTGCCCCAGAACAGCAGCAACAGTACCGCCCAGGCGGCCTGTACCAACATAGCTGCCGCCGGGGTGTGAAAACGGGGGTGCACCTTAGCCAGTTGCAGGAAGAACACCTTGTCCCGAGCCATGGCAAAGTAGATGCGTGGAGCAGACATGGTGTAAATTCCTATCGTGCCGAAGATGGAAATGGCAATAGCGACCGTCATGATTTGCCCGCCTGCCGGCAGAACTACCGCCGCTGCATCCCCGGCTACCCGGGTCGTTTGCGCAATCGCCTCCACCGGAAGGAGCAGCATGTAGCCGATATTGACCAGCACGTAGGTAAGCGTGACAATCAGCGCGCCCAGCACCATCGCCCGGGGCACGGTACGCTGCGGCTCTACGGCTTCCCCCGCCAGATAGGAGGCATGGTGCCAGCCGCCAAAAGACCAGAGAACGCCAACCAGTGCCAGAAGGGAAGCAGAAAGGATGTTATCAGGTAGATTATGGGCGGTGAAAGGGTCAAATGTGACTTGCTGCGCATCATAAAACCAAAAGCCCAGCCCAATCAGCCCGGCAATAGCCAGCAGCTTCAGCCCGGTGAATACATTCGACAGCCACTGACTGGCACTGACGCCGACCAGGTTGAACAGGGTCAGCCCGGCAATTACCCCAATGGCTATCCCGATTTTGGCGGAAGCCGAAAAAGCGTAGAAAAAAGAAAGGTACTCCGCAAGGGCAATGCCCAGCGCCGCCAAAGCGCCGGTGTTGATGACCAGCAGGATGGTCCAGCCGTACAGGAACCCGGCAAAGGGGCCGTAAGCTTCCCGAAGAAAGACATAAACACCGCCTGCAGTGGGGAACATGCCGCCCAGCTCCGCGAACGTCAGCGCACCGGTTAGGGCAATCAGCCCGCCCAGTATCCACACCAACAGTATAATGCCCTGATGGGGCACCGCCGCCGCCACCTCGTAGGGCGTTACGAAGATACCACTGCCAATACAGGAACCCACCGCAATCATGGTGAGCCCGTAGAGGGTGAGTTTGCGGTCGAGCCCCGGCATGGGTTACTTCGAGCTCAGTTGCTGCTTCAATTGTAGTTCTTCAACCACATATTCGCCCACTTTCTCGCCCTGCGCCACTCCGTAGTCAATGGCCGGCCGGTAGTGAATGCCCCCGTACAGGCGGCTCACGGCTGCTTCATTGGAGGCATGGTAGAAAGACTTGAATTGACGGGCGGGCAGGCCATATTCTTCTTCGGTGGTGTCATTAAAGGCAAAGTCATCGCCAAAAATCGAAGTCAGGGCTACAGCGGCAGCGCGGGAAATCACGCTATGCCCGCTCGTATGTTCCGGGAATGGTGGCGTTTGGAGCGTTGGCACCCAGTCTTCGTCAATGTATTTGTTGATGACCGTCTCAGGCCGGATTAGATTGCTCCGGTATTTCTCGTCCCAGCAGCTGATGAAACCATCGAACAGGGCGATTGAGGTCAGGGTATACGCCTCCACGCTTTTTATCAAGCTGGCCTCATCCTGTTCACAGGCAATCTTGGTAATGCCGATCCAGTGACCGCCCGGGGTAATTTTCTTGGTGGCAAACATAACATGACCAGTGTGGTGGGATACGTAGGGATTGCAATCCCAAAACTTAGCAATCGACCGGCGTTCCGTTTGCTCAGCGGTATCGGCAACAGCGAGAGCGTTGTAGACCTCCATGGTCTCCTTCATAAACTTGCTGTCCTTTTCCGTACTGAACTCAGTGGGCGGCGGTGGTGTAAATTGCTGTGGAGATTCCAGCACCAGCGTCCGGATTTCCCGCCAGTGGGGCTCAATACCGTCCATGTAGTCAGGAGGCGTGGGCTGCCAGCGGGCGGGGTCATCATTGATGGAAAACTTGGGATATGTCCGCGTTTGCTTGTACATATCTTTGTCTGCCCATTCCAGAATATGGTCGGCTACCGCCTCTCCGTACAGCAGGGAACGGTCCCAGACATCCTCCGGCACATGTATGCTGTCGAGGCGCTGATAGAGCTCCTGCTGATAGGCATCCATTTTGTCTTCTGAGAATGTCAGGGCTTTGCCGACTTTCAGAAAGGCATGCAGGGACGCAAGCGGGTGGCAGTAGACCTGCCCTTCCTCGGGCTGCGGCAATGCTTCCAGACCATTGATTTGGCCGGCCAGCGTTTTGTATTCCGGATAGTTCGGCTGCAGGGCCTCGTAGCCCGCAATGCTAGCGTAGGCATAGATGCGGCTCGCGACCGGTGGCGAAAAAATATCGTACACAATCACGTCGCTCAGCTTCTTCATGGACTCATGGAAGTAAGCCGCGTCATTGATGTCCTCCTGATAATTGGGGTTTGTCGGTTGGCAGGACCAGGTGATGGCCGCCAGTACAATGAGGTACAATCCAACTTTCCAATGCATAATCAACCGGGTTGTGGTTAAAAGTTCATCAAAAGTAACAACTTAATCCCCAATCTTGATGGGGAAAAGGGGATTCATTTACAAAGCTTGACTTTGGAAGGGCCTAAACCGCCTGACTAAAGAGCTGCCCTTCGGGTTTTTTACGCCAGTAGCGGGCATCAAGCGCCATGCAAATGTTGCGGATGAACGGCTTGCCGATATCGGTCACTTCGAGTTCGAAGGGGCGCCGGATGATAAGCCCATCGGCTTCCAGCTCGTCCATGCGGTCCAGCCCGGCGTAGAGCGCCTCGCACTGCAGCCCGGCATCGGCCCAGTTCGTCCGGTAGCGGCACATGATATTGAGGATGTGCTGCCGCAGGGTGCGGTCTTCTTCCGTCAGGAGGTGCCCCTTTACGATGGGCAACTCCCCGGCATTGACCAGCTCCTGATAGCGCTCGATCTTTTTCTCATTCTGCACAAAAGCGCCCCAGCTGTCGCTAATGGAGGAAGCGCCCAGTGCCAGGTTGAGGTGGGTCGTGAATGGGGTGTAGCCCATAAAGCTCCGGTGCAGGGAGCCCTCCTGCATAGCCTGATAGAGGCTGTCTTTGGGCAGTGCGAAGTGGTCCATACCGATTTCCACATAGCCCGCTTCTTCCAGCAGTTCCCGCCCCAGCTCGTAGAGTGCCCGTTTGTCTTTGCCTTTCGGTAAATCATCCTCGGAGTAGGCTCTTTGGGCAGGGCTGATCCAGGGCACATGGGCGTAGCTGTAGAAGGCAATGCGCTCCGGTGCCAGGGCTTTGGTCTTGCGGATGGTCTCCATGATGTGGGCCGGGGTTTGCAGGGGCAGCCCGAAGATGAGGTCGTAGTTGATGGATTCATAGCCCAGTTCCCGCGCCTTTTCGGTTACGAAGCGTACATCCTCAAAAGTCTGCTTGCGGTTGATGATTTCCAGAATCTCCGGTGCGAAGTCCTGAATACCGATGCTCAGGCGGGTGAAGCCGAGGTCGCGCAGGGTGGACAGGTGTTCGGCAGAGGTCGTGCCCGGATGGGCTTCGAAGCCAAACTCATAGTCCTCCGCCAGGTCTACATCCTTCAGGATATTGGAAAGCAGGTGGTGCAGGTTCTCCGGCGCAAAGAAAGTCGGTGTGCCCCCGCCCAAGTGCAGTTCCCGGAGGATAGGGCGGCCCGGCAGCAAGTCGCGGTACAAGGCCCACTCTTTGAGGACTGCCTCGATGTAAGGCGACTCCACAGCGTGGTTTTTGGTGATGCGTTTATTGCAGCCACAGTAAGTGCAAAGTGCTTCGCAAAACGGCAGGTGAAGGTAAAGGCTGATTTCGCGGCTTTCGCCAAAAGCCTGCAGTACACTGCCTTTCCAATCTCCGGTGGAAGGGCAGGAAGCATCCCAGTAAGGTACAGTAGGATAAGACGTGTAGCGGGGAACGGCGACATTGTATTTGTCGAGCAATTGCTGCGCGGTCATGTGTGTCTTGTTTGTGAGGTCAATTCAATGGGGCAAATTTAGGGCCTGGCTGCTCCCTTTCGGGTGATGGGGGTCATTGATGGCGGGTGATTAAAGTCAGGTCAAACCTGAAAAGTTTCGTAGGCCTGCACGTGGCTCTTTTCAGGTTAGCATAGCTGCCCTTGGACTGGCTTTCACCGCTGTACTTTGCATGGTCAGGGGTCAGCACGCCGGGCGAGGGAGCCTCACCGGGTGTACTAAGCCAAGCCGTTGCCTGGGCATTCACCCGGTGTGCTTTGTTAGGCAAGGCCAGTATGCCCGGCGAAGGGACCGACTCCGTTTTTAACTACGTCGGACGGAGAGTGCGCCGGGCGAGGCTGCTTCACCGGGTGCACTAAGCCAAGCCGTTGCCGGGGGATTCACCCGGTCTGCTGTGCCAGGTTATTGAACCAGCAACAAGTCCTCACAATGTTAAAGTTTTGATTTGGTAATCGAGCTTTGAGCTAAAATGTTATCTTGCAGTATGCGCTTGATAAAAAATGTACTGCGCTCATCTGTGGCTAACTATGTTACTATTGATGTAGAGTACATAAACTTTCAGCCGCTGTCTATCTGTATTCTAAATCTTTTAAAATAGTTTAACATGTTTAATCTTAACTTTTACCCCCCCGCCCGCGGTGCAAACCGCTCAAAATACGGGCTGCGGGTTTTTCTGTTGATGCTAATGCTAGCAGGCCTATTTGGAGCCGTTCCTTCGAATGCTCAGATTTATTGCGGAACAGAAACGCATACTCCTCAGCCGTTCATCAAGGGAGGAACTGGAATAAATCGGAATCCACCGGTCCAGGGTGTCATAACTATTCCGGTAGTTGTGCACATTGTTTATAACACCATGCAACCTGCTGGAAACATAACTGATGCTCAGGTAATCTCGCAAATTAACGTATTGAATGAAGATTTCCGACGTTTGAATGCCGATGCTGTTAACACACCTTCGGTCTTTTCAGGAGTAGCGGCTGATGTGGAAATTGAGTTTTGTCTGGCCTCAGAGGATCCGAATGGACTGCCTACAAATGGGATTACCAGAACGCATACTCCGCTCACACCGACATCCTATCAAATTTCGAGTAATGATATGAAGTCTAGTGCTACTTATGGTAAAGACGGTTGGCCTCCACAATCTTATCTAAACGTTTGGGTAGTTGGGTTGCAAACTGGTGCCTATGGAAAGTCTTCTACTCCTGATCAGTTAAGTACCAATCCAGAACTTGATGGAATTGTCGTCGAATATCAAGCCTTTGGCACAACTGGTGCTGTATTGCCTCCTTTTGATAAAGGTAGGGTGCTGACGCACGAAGTAGGGCATTGGCTTGATTTAAGACACACCTGGGGTGGTATAGATTTGAATACAACAGGCTGTAACATAGACGATATGCTTCAGGACACCCCTACCCAAAATGGTCCAACGATTGGCAATGCCTCAAATTGCATTTATCCAGGCCTCAATTCCTGTACTGATGCAGGAACAGACTATGCTGATATGTTTCAAAATTACATGGATTATACCGATGATGAATGCAAGAACCTCTTTACCCAAGACCAGAAAGCGGTGATGAGGGCGCTGTTTGAACCCGGCGGAATCAGAGCGTCCATCCTGAATTCCACCGGCTGCTGTACGCCAACGACTTGTGCCTGTGCTTCTGCTCAGGATTTGATATTCAACACGTCAGGCAATGTGATAGCTGGCACCCAAATTATAAACGGCACTATCTTTGTCGAAGCCGGAGGTGAGCTTACCGTTACCGGCACGTTGCGGTTTACGTCGAATAGTGGGATAGTGGTTCGGCGAGGAGGCCGTTTGCATGTAAATGGTGGTCATTTGACCCGCTGCGAGGACACAGGCTATTGGGACGGAATAGTGGTAGAGGGCAATAAGAACCTGCCCCAGCCTAATGTATTTGCAGTGCCAGGTCCGAATGAAGCCGGTATCCTGCGGTCCAGCAATGGTGCCATTATTGAATGGGCGCGGCATGCCATTTCAGCCAATACGTATAACCCATGGTGGGATGATACCTACCGGGGAGGCTTGGTGTATTGCACAGATACGGAATTCCTGAATAACTTCCGGTCTGCCTCTTTCATGAGCTATGATTTTACCAATAACAGCCGGTTCATTGATTGCAATTTTGATATCACGGACCTATCAGCCTCCCCTAACCTTGGCGGTGTGTCCATATGGGAAACGGATGGCATTGAATTCAATAGCTCTGACTTTTCCCAAATGACAAACTTTGCCATAGAGGCGGTTGATGCCGGGATGTCTATTATTAATGGATGCTCCTTCAATTCCTGTGGGCAAGGCATTAATTCTGAGGTGACCTATCCGTTCTCCAGTGGGGCGGGACTTTATGTGGGGCCTGGCGGCGGCGCTCAAAACGAGTTTCATTTGTTCAATCCGCAGCTAGGGATTATGCTGTCTACCCCCGAGTCTAAGGGTAATCAGGACGCCTTGATCGAACAGAACCGGTTTAATGGCGGAGATGGCGTATGGCTGGCCGGGCTGAACAACGCGGTCATACGGGAAAATGTTTTTAGAGACAATTCCGTTAGTATGCTTGGTGTGTACGGTGATGATACGGGCAATGGGATCGTTGAAATCACGTGTAACGATATGCTTGATAATGGAATATACCTGCCTGTCGTTTTCACAGGCGAAAACAATAGGTCATTCGTTACGCGAAATTTCTTCTTTTCCAATTACGGTAACATCACCCTTGACGGTTCTCATGTAGCAACTAATATTGCGCTGTCTCAGGGTTCCCCCGGCAACCCAGCTCGAAACTGTTTCACCAATGGGAGTGCCGAACACATTTGGACTTTTGGGACTACAACACCATTTAGGTATTTTCACTTGGCTAACCCTTGTGAAGCACCTCAAAGTTCTACCGCTACTGGAACCACTAATAATTACTTGCTAGCAAACACCTTTTTGAATGGTGATGAATCGTGCTACCTCTTTCTAAGAAACCCTAAGGAGCCCCCCTTTGGCTACAGTGATTATTCCGATGCAAAACAGCTATACAATGATCTGGAAACCGCATCAAATGACAACCCTGAGAACTTAGAGCTACAGTACGCCGCTCTTCATGCTCAGGAGCAGATGGAGCGTATTTCGCACTGGGTTATTAATGCAGGAATTAATGATGAGGCGCTTGCTGCCGATGCAGAACTGGTATTTGCTGCCGAAGAGGCGAATACTTCCTATCAGCGATTGGAATTTGGCTATCGGGTAAGGCGCGGCGAATTTGGACAAGCAGAAGAATTGCTGAACAACCTGGCGGAAGAGGGGGATCTCACCTCTTCGGATGGCTTGTTCAAAGCAGTACAAATGATCAACCTTCAGCGGCTTTCTGAATCAGAAGCGGCGTTTACGCTAAGCGCAGACCAAATCAGCACCCTGGAACAAGTCGCCGCCAAATCAGCCCCGGAAAGCAGTTACGCCAGGGCTTTGCTGGGGCTGTTGCTAGACCGGCAGTTTTGGCCGGATTATCAGTTGCCGACAGAAATAGACTTACCAGAAGTAAAAGGAGCTTCAAACAATGAGATGCTTGTCTTTCCAAACCCAAGTAATGGACTTATCAGATTAGAACTCCCGGCTTTCAATTCAGAAACAACAGTTTTACAAGCAGTCGATTTGACTGGGAGGAGTATCCAAACTATTGAACTTTTTCCAGGGAAAGTGTTTGACGTAGACTTTACATCCTTGCCTAAAGGAATGTATATTCTTCAGGCATATTCCAAAGAACAGGTAATTGGTTCTACAAAAATCATAATTGACTAAAGGACTTAAGCGTGTAGAGGGTTCATAGAAACGTTTTACGAATCCTCTACGCGATTTTTTAACTGAAAGCTACAGTAATGAAGGTTTTATTATTGAGTTTGTGCATCTGTTTGCCAGTGTTTATAGTTGCTCAGTCCAAATTTAGTATGCCCCTGGAGCTCCAGCATTATTCGAAGATTGCATCAATCAGGATATATGATAGTACTTATTATCTAACTGCTTTGAGTGAACCGACAGGATTGTCAGGTTTTGGAGGTATTTTGAAGTTCGCAAATATTTCGACGGAAGGTGAAATAAATTGGGAAGAAGATTATTCTAATGGGATTTATATGGGGCCACCTCAAGAATGGGGAAATCAAGGATTGTATAAACATAGTGAGACTGAAGTGTATTTAGCAGGCAACCATTTAGAACAAGAGAACGGCTACTCAGATGGTTTTCTAATGAAGACTAATATACAGGGCGATAGTATTTGGATGAAAACTTATGGAAGCCCATTTAGTGACTTGATTGGTGGAGTTGAATCACTAAATGATAGCACTTTGCTTATCTATGGCAATTACAATAAATTTTCCTCTGAACCTTCCCAGATTTGGACTTTTGCCGTTGATCTAGAGGGGAATGTACTTTGGGAAAGGTTTTACGCAGGGGAGTATGGATTTGTTACTCAAAGGGACATCGCTGTTCTGGAAAATGGGAATATAGTCATTCTCTACAATGAATGCCTTTCATATGAATCATGTGGTTCAGGGGTAGACAAAAGGCTACGACTATTGTGTATAGATGCTGAAGGAAATGAGCTTTGGACTACCACCCTAGCAGAATATTATTTACAGGGAGCACTCAGCAGTAATGTTATCGAATTGAATAATGGGCAATTTTTGGTCTCCTTTTTTCGAGAGATTGGACAGGGAATTCGGCGCCCACCAATTTTACTATGGGTAAGCCCGAACGGAGAAGTCTTACAACAATATAGCTTTGATGAGTATATAAGTCTTTCCAATTACATTACAGACTTATTTCTAACTGAGTCAGGTAATATAATTGGATTAGGGGTTTTAGACACAAGTATTGAAGGTGAGTTTTATGGTGGCGTTGGATGGGTGTTTTCCATGACACAGTCGGGGGAGCTCAACTGGGAGCGTATGTTTTTGGACAATAGCGGAAATTTCCATATTGGAGTATTGCACTGTGGGCTTGAGACAGAAGAGGGAAGTCTAGTTTTTGGCGGTTATCTTGAGGATAGTGTTTCTTTTAAACATACCGCCTGGCTCCTAAAACTAGACAGCGCCGGCTGCTACCACCCCAACTGTGAGGAAGGCCTGCAGTTTGTAGATGTGGAGGAGATTGCGGCACCGACCTCTAGTGTAAGCGCTTACCGTACCTATCCAAATCCGATTTCCAGCGGGGAAGTCCTTCAATTAGCAGCTCTGGTGGATACGCCTCGGGCAGCGCGGGCACAATGGCTGGATGCGTACGGCCGGCAACTGGCGGAGCACGGGCTTGACCCTTTGCCGCTCCAAACTATTCCAGTTGGAGACTGGCCACCGGGCGTCTACTTCTTGCGGCTTATGGAGGAGTCTGGGCGGGCTTTGCAGGTGCTGCGGGTGCTGGTGGAGTGAGGGGGGGGATAAGGTTAAAGTATTCAAGTTTAAAGGGTAAAGGTTTTAAGGTTAATGGGGTAATGGATAAAGGTTAAAGTGGCAATAAACTCACCGGGTGCACTACGCCAAGCCATTGCCTGGGCATTCACCTGGTGTGCTGTGCTAGGCTAGGGTAAGCACGCCGGGCGAAAGAAGAGCGCCCGGCGAGACCGCCTCACTGGGTGCACTACGCCCAGCCGCTGCCGGGGCATTCACCCGGTGCGCTTTTGGTTTGCTCATAGTCAGTACGCCCGGCGAAGGGACCGACTCCGTTTTTAACTACGTCGGACGGAGAGTGCGCCGGGCGGGGCAGCTTCAAATATGCTTCTGGCAGCCTGCCCCGCAAAACCTCCCAAAACAAACCGCCCGCCCCACTGTTGAACATTCCAAAAAGCACAATGGATAAGCTGTGGTCATATTTCAAGAACCTGTTCCAGCAAGCGGAGGAAAGCTCGCCTTCCCAGCCGCTTATCCATGAGATGATTGAGCGCAGTGCGGAAGAACGGGAAGACTACCAGTTCTGGAAGGAAACGCTGGTGCTGCGCCGCCTGCTCAACTGGCTCAACGAACAGTATGCCATCTACCGCATCCGGCCCGATGATATCGACGAGGCGCTGGACTTCCTCAATACGCCTTCCTCTAAAGGTTTTGTGGTCCATTTTAGTCAGACGGGCTACAGTCAGCGGGATGTGCAGCACTTTTTTGATTACCTCAAGGAGCAGGTGCTGGCACTGAAGTACCGCACGCAAATTTCCGACCGCCGCAGCTATCAGCGGGCCAACTGGGTGGAAACCATCGAGCGGCACTACCTCAAGCCGGGGCTGAGTATCCGCAGCAATCAGGAGGAGGATGGGCGCTTCGTGCAGCACTTTGGCAACATTATGATTGAGCTGGAGCACCGCAACGACCGGGTGCACAACCTGCGCTTCCGGGCGACCACTTACAACGACAGCCTCTTCAAAGCCCCTGCTGAGTTTGGAGAGCTGATGCAGGGGGTGCTGAGCTAGGGGAGAGCCAGGTTGAGGTTGAGGCTAAGGTTGAGTGGCTTTGCGATGGCTTCCAGGCGGGAATAGCTTCCTATTCCTCTCCCCTGCAGCCCAAACCTGGTCTCAACCTCAACCTTATCCTCAACCTCCCTTGGGATCCCTCCCGGAACCCCCTACTTATTAATCCAGTTTTTCTTCTCCTGCTCGATATGCTCCAATTCCAGCGCCACACCGTACTTTTCTTTCAGATGCTTAGCCAGGGCGTCGGCTGCGTAGACAGAGCGGTGCTGCCCGCCGGTGCATCCAAAGCTGACCATTAGGTTGGTGAAACTGCGCTCTATGTAGTCCTCCACGGCTTCGTCCACAATTCGGAAGACATCGTTCAGGAATTCCCCCATCTTGCTATGGTGCTGCAGGAAGTTGATCACCGGCTCGTCCCGGCCCGTGAGCTGTTTGTAAGGCTCATAGCGCCCGGGATTATGCAGAAAGCGGCAGTCGAAAGTGAATCCACCGCCGTTGCCGGAAGGGTCAGGCGGGATGCCGCCTTTTTTGTAGGAAAAGCTATGGATACGTACCGTGAGCAGGCTCTGCGCGCCCCGCTCCGTATCGAAGGGCTCAAACTGACCGGAAGCCACCACCTGCTCAATGGCTTTTTTCAGTTCCGGCAGTTCCACCGCTATGCGGCCCTGACTGAAGAGTTCCTGTACGTTATCGAGGGCAAAGGGGATGCTTTTGAGAAAATGCTCTTTGCGCTCGTACAGCCCGCGCAGCCCGTAGGCGCCCAGCACCTGCACACTGCGCATCAGCACAAAGCCGTAGTAGTAGCGCCGGAATGCCGCCCGGTCAATCTTCGTAAGCTGTGTGGCGGTGTCGAGGTAGTGGTCGAGTAGGGCTTCGCGGTGCTCATCCGGGATATTGGCTTTGGCCTGATACAGGAGGGAAGCCAGGTCGTACTGCAAAGCCCCCCGGCGCCCGCCCTGATAGTCGATAAAGAAGGGCTTGCCACCCCGCACCATAATGTTGCGGGACTGAAAATCGCGGTACATGAAGTGATCGGTGCCGGCTTCCAGCAGGAAGTCTGCCAGGCGATGGGCGTCTTCTTCCAGCCGCTGCTCATTAAAATCGGTACCCGCCAGCCGCAGAAACTGATATTTGAAGGCATTGAAATCCCAGAGCATCGACTGTTGGTCAAACGCAGCGCGGGGGAAGCACTTGCTGTAGTCCAGCCCCTGCCCGCCCCTGATCTGCACCCGGGCCAGGTCTTCCACCACCCGCTTGTAGATGGTCGTCAGATGATTGGGGAAAGGGCCATCGTCGCGCTGAAGCAGGTAGCTGTAGAGGGTCGTCGCCCCAAGGTCTTCCTGCAGGTAAACGTTATTGTCCAGCTGTTCCACGTAAATCTCCGGTACCGGTAGCCCCTTGGCATGAAAGTGGCGGGAGAAGCCCACAAAAGCCTCATTCTCCTGCCGGTTGGGGCTGTAGGTGCCTATCGCACTTTTGCCATCGTGCTGCAGGCGGTAGTAAATGCGCGCCGAACCGGAAGGCGCAAGGGGCAGCATCAGCTCCGGGCTGACGCCTGCCCATTCTTCAAAAAGGTCGGATAAGTGCTTCTCGAGCAGGGATGTCTTCATGCTGCGAAGTTGCGAAAAATGCGGGAGATTCTTATCGTTTCAACCGCCCCCAAAAGGGCACTTTCAGGCTGATATTGACGTTGCGGCCCTGCTCGGGCACATTGATCAGGCGATAGCGGCTCAGGTGGTTGAGGTAGAAGACATCGAGGGCATTCTGCAACTGCACATTGAACTGCAGCGGCTGCGGCCCAAACCAGTGCAACTTCAGCCCCAGTGCTGCCCCGAATAGTTGATAAGCAGGCGTGGAGCGTTCCGACCGGTCTACACGGTAGGGGCCTTTCGCAGCAAAGGCGTATTGATGGCTGACCTCAGCGTAGAAGGAAGCGACCCGGCTGTTCCGGGGCTCCACCGTATAGCGTAGGCTACTTTGTACCGTGGGCTGAGGCGTAAAGGGCAGCGCCAGTTGGGTGCGAATATTGTAGCTCTGCACGAAGTCGGCGGTTTGCGAAAAGCGCCAGCGGGGGAAAAAATCCCAGTCGTACTGCACTTCAAAACCGGTATAAATGGCATCATCCTGCCGGTACTGGAAAATCTGTCCGGACTCCGGGAGAGGCGAAAAACGGGCCGGGAAAGTCGGTCCCAGGTAGATGTAATTGTCAAAATAATTGAAGTAGGTCGCGACCATACCGGAAAAGCGGGGGCGTTCCCACTCCAGGTTGAGGTCAAGCTGATACCCATGCTCGGAGTCCAGCCCGGGCGTGCCCATCTCGTGGCGGAAGGTGCCGTGGTGGATGCCATTGGAAACCGTCTCTGCCGGGTAAGGCACCCGGAAGCTCTTGCCAATATTGGCTTTGAACTGAGCGCGGTCTTCCCAAAGCACAGCTGAAAGCCCAGCTGAGGCGGACCAGTTGAAAAACTCCGGCGTCGTGACCGGCGTAACCAGGGAATCGGTGATATTCTCATTGCTGTCCCACACCCACTGCCGGTAGAACTCCGTATCGTTGGTGGCATAGTCGAGGCGCAGCCCGCCGTTGACAAGCAGGTCCTCCGAAAGCTGCTTTTCCACCAGCCCGAATACCCCCGCCCGGAAGGTGCGGAAGTCAGGCAACAGGAACTCGAAGCCTGCCCGTTCATTGAACTGCCACTGCGCGTTGCCGCCGTAGACTTCCCGCCAGCCGTTGGCGCCTTCGCGCTCGTAGTGGAGGTCAGCACTGAACGTTTCCAGCAAAAACTGCAGCCCGAGCGTATTGCCGGGGTCAATCTGCGAACTGGGAATACTGTGGAATTCCGGAAAGGAAAACTCCTGCCGCAGATTCCGTTGATAGCCGATGTTGAAATTGATGTGCCCCTGCGGCAGCACCAGGTCCTGATGCAGGCTCAGGCGCGTATGCTCCACCTCTTGTTTGGGAATGTCGATATCCCGGCGGTTACCATCATCGGTGAGGGCGTAGGAACGGGGGATACCTACGGCGCCCGAGAACAGCCCTGCTTCCAGCTGATAGCGGCTGAAGGTCAGGCGGGTGATGCCCCAGTCGCGGTTGAGCCCGGTGGTGACGCTGATAGTGCGCTCATTGCCTGCCGTATTTTTGAGCCTTTCGTCGATGATGGGCAGCCTAAAGGTGTTGTAGTCGAAGGTCTCTGCCGGCACCCGGTAATCGGCAAAGTCCTGATGGCTGTACTGGGCCTGGGTAAAAAAGCCATTGAGGTTGAAGCCCAGCTTGGCAGAGCCGCCCCAGTGGGCGTTGTTGGTGCGGTGCAGGCCCATTATGCTGCCCAGTATCACGCCTTCCGGGGGCACTCTTCCAGGCATAATGTTGATCACGCCGCCCAGCCCGTCTGAGCCGTACTGCAGCGAAGCGGGCCCCTTGATGATTTCCACCCGTTCCACCCCGAACTGATCGATTTCCAGGCCGTGGTCCGCTCCCCATTGGTGCCCTTCCTGCTTGATGCCCTGATGGTTGACGATGATGCGGTTGGAGGACAGGCCCCGGATCACCGGTTTGGCGATGCCCGTTCCTATGTTGATGGCGCTGAGCCCCGGGAGCTTGTCGATAGATTGGGCAAAGGTACCCTGCAGGTTTTCCTCGATCACGGTTCCGGTAAAGTGCTCGGTGGCTAGGGTTTCTTCCTGCTTGGCGTGCTCTTCGGTGACGACCACAGTTTCCAGTAGCTCCTGCGCATCCTGCAGCGTGACGGGGGGGAGCTGAATGGGAACGCCCTTGTAGTGGATGGGCTGTTCTATCGTCTCATAGCCTACAAAAGATACCCGGAGCTGATGCACCCCAGCGGGCAATGTGCTGAATCGGAACCGACCTTCTTCATCTGCAATCCGGACCAGGCTGTCCGGCAACAGCAATACTGTGGCTCCGGTCAGTGGTGCCGCCTGTGGGTCAACCACCCGGCCGGAAACCTGCGCGGCGGCGGACTGTAGCATCAGAAATGAAAGTACGGCTAGTATGTATTTTGAAAAGGCTCTTTTTCTCATATGCAGCTTGTAAGGACCTAAGTTAGCCCATTTTGCTATCAGGCTTGCAAAATAACGCACTTGATGCAACATAGTTGCATTTGAGAAGGTTATCTTTGTGAAGTAAATGACGCTTTTGACTTATGAATTCAATTCAAACTATTTTTACCGGAACTGTCCTTTTCGTTTTGCTCGCCATGAGCTGTGGCGGATCTGATGAAGTGGATATATCTGCCCCATCTATGCAGATACTCTCCCTGACTCCTGCTCCTGAGGCCGGCCTTGTTTGCGGAAGTATTGAAGACACGGTCTTTACAGTTCTTGGTGGAGAGACCCTGGTGGCATCTTTACGCTTTGCTGACGACCGCTCTTTGTCCCAGTACAAAGTGGATATCCATAATAATTTTGACTGCCACGGGCATGGGGGGAGTGCCGCACCAGGCGTCGCCGTACCGAATGTGAGCAATCAGACGGAGGACTGGACGGTGCTCGATATTAAGGGGCTTTCGGGCGAGGCTGCCGAAGAGCAGTTGCAGCTGCAGGTGCCTACAGACGTTACTTCGGGCATTTATCATTTTCAGATCCAAGTCATTGATGAAGCCGGTAATGACAACCCTTTGGCCAATTTTTACAGTATCCGTGCGATCAATCCTACAGACGGAGAAGCGCCAACGCTAACGGTTAGCTCCCCCTCTCAGACCAGCTTTACTGCCGCAAAGGGAAGTACCGTCACCTTTTCCGGGACGGTTGCCGACAACTACTCCCTGAGCGAAGGGGGCAATGGCATTGTCTTTCTGAGCTATACAGACCTGAGTTCAGGCAACACTTTTAGCACAGGCGCTTATGTCGCCTTTGATGCAGGGGTGGAAAAAGATTACAATTTCGATTTTGAATATACCATTCCCCAAACACTGAAAGCCGGAAACTTTCGCTTTAGGGTGGACGCACACGATGGGGTGCGGAATACAGCTGAACCGGTTATTTTCGAAGTGGTCGTTACGGACTAGTGACTCAAGGTATAGATCTCTGAAGCTTGGGGTGTCAAGGATTTATGGTTTGAGGCACTAAAGGCATTCATCACAGAGCCCTTCAAGGGTGAGGTTTTCCCGCTCGACTTTATAGCCCTTCGGGGCTTGGGCACGGATGACGACTTCGCCTTCGAGGCAGATGGTTCTGCCGCAGGTCCGGCACTGAAAATGCGCATGCTGATCGTGGTGGGCGTGAGTGGTGCAATCGGCAAGGCACAGTGCATACCGGCTAATGCCACCACTGTCTGCTGCCAGGTGGATCAGCCCCTTGTCCTCAAAGGCTTTGAGGGTGCGGTAGAGGGTAATGCGGTCCGGGTTATCGAGTTGAGATTCGAGTTCCTGATTAGAAAGTGCCTCCCCTTCAGAAGCCATGAAAAGCTCAAGGACTTCCTTTCGGAAAGCGGTCTTCCGTAGTTGGTGCGATTCCAGTTTCTGGAGAATGTCTTCTTCCCGGACCATACTGCGCGGTTTATAAATTAATTGCCTTTCAAATGTACAAAATTGAGGGGGATTAGGTTGAATGGGAGGCGTACACAATAAAAATTATTGCAACGGCGTTGCATTTAGAAGGTTTGTTTTTTCATACTAATTCAATATACCGCAGCCCGGGATGGAAATTCCGGGCTTTTTGCTTTCGGAAGTTAAGAGATGAGCCCCGGGCAAAAAAAAGCCCCGCCTGATTTTGCAGGCGGGGCTTTTCCAGTACTACTACAGAGGGTTATCCACAGGCAATTTTGCCGACTCTCCGGGCGTGCCGCCCTCCCTCAAAGGAAGCGGCCAGAAAAGCCCGGGTAATCTCAACAGCGGTTTCTTCCTCAATGAAACGGACCGGCAAAGCGAGCATGTTGGCATTGTTGTGCTCCCGTGCCAGGCTCGCCAGCTCCGGAAGCCAGCAAAGCGCCGCTCTGATTTCCTGATGCTTATTGGCGGTTATCGCCACACCATTGCCACTGCCGCAGAGGACAATCCCGAGTTGTGCCTCGCCCGATTCCACCATCTCGGCGGTTGGGTGCACAAAGTCAGGATAGTCAACGGAATCCGGTGAATCCGTGCCAAAATCCCGGACCGTCCAGCCTTCCGATTCAAGGAAAGCAATGATCCGGTCTTTGTAAGGGTAGCCGGCATGATCGCACCCGATGGCGATTGTTTTTTTAGCGTCCTCCATTGCGTTGTTGCATCAGATTTTCCGGCATTTCCATTTGGAATGGCTCAAACAGGCGCTGTAGCTCCTGCGCAAATGCCTCGTCATTGTTTTGCCGGGCGGCTTGCACGATATCATCCATGGTGCGCATCGCCAGCATGTATTCCGTTTGGAAGCTACTCTCCAGAATTTCCGGATCGAGGGAGTTGTAGTAGTCCAGCTCGTCAGCGGTGCGTTCTGCCAGAATCTGAAGGTGCGGCTTCGCTTTTTCATACGCCCCGGCTTCCAGGTAAACGCTAATCATGTAGTAGGCCCGGTAATCGTAAGGGAAGTTCATATCCGGGAAGACCTCAAAGTATTTATCGATGAGCTCAACCGCTTTTTCTGTTTCCCCGTTACGTTGCAGCTGCAGGGCGGCGCGGCGCATACTCAGCTGATGGCTTTGTACACTTGGAGCATAACTGCGGTCCACAAAGAGCTTCTCATTGTCGAAGTTGCCCCACATGAAGTCGTTCATAACGTGCTCGTAGACCTTTTCACCGTCCACTCGTCCACTGCCAATGATGCCGTACTGCTGCTCACTAGCCGACTTCACAGGGACGATGCGCAGTGCCAGGCCTTCCAGTTGCATGTAGTCATCCAGGCCGAAGAGCTTCTCCTGCCGGGCCGTTACTGCAAAATAAATGGGGCGGTCCCAGAGGTTGCTGCCAATTACATCCAGTATCGCCAATTCATCCTTGATCATGTAATCTTTGGACTGCAGGTTGAGCGGTATGGCATCTACAATATTGGCGGTATCCTTTTCACTGACGACGCCTTTGGCAAGGACTTCCTGCTTATTGACCGGAATATAAACCTGCTTGGTATCGTAGTAGCTTTCCACCTCGCGGGCACCCGAAGAAAATGGCAGGGTGATCGGATGGTCGCTGCCCACAAACTCCAGGAAGTTCTGCAACGTTTTGGGGCGGTCCTGCCCGGTCGTATTGTAATAGAACAGCTGATTCCGCATATTGCCGCGCAGAGCCTCGCTCGGGATCGTCATTTTGATCGGTGGAGAGTCATTGACCTTCCGGCGCAGCAAATCAATGTACCAGTCTACGGCGATCAGGCTAAGGTTAACGACCCGTACATCGGTGCGGATGCCTTCTACTTCCTGTGCATACCAAAGCGGGTAGGTATCGTTGTCACCGTAAGTGAAGATGATGGCATTCTCCTCCACACTCTGCAGGAAGTTATTGGCATAGTCGCGGGCACCAGAGTGATCAATTCGGCTGTGATCATCGAAGTTTTGCGTGCCCATGAGTGCGGGCGCTATCAGGACTACTGCTGCTGCTACTGCTGCTGATGCCGGACCGGCGAGTTTGACACGTTCCCGGAGCAGCTCGAACAGGGCCAGCACTGCCATTCCAACCCAAATCGCATAAGTGAAGAAAGACCCTACGAGTACATAGTCCCGCTCCCGGGGCTCATTCGGAGGCTGATTGGAATAGATAATGATACCGATACCGGTAATGATGAACAAGGCCAGGAGCCCCGTAGCCTCATTAGGCCGTTTCCGGAAGTGGAAAATCAGCCCCAACAGCCCGAACAGGAACGGCAGCATATAGTAGACGTTGCGGCCTTCTGCATTTTTCTCGGCTTCCGGGAGTTTATCCTGATTGCCCAGGCGGGCTTCATCCAGGAATTTGATGCCCGAAATCCAGTGGCCGGCAGATTTATCCCATGGATAAAAACCCTGTTCTCCATTTTGCCGGCCGGAGAAGTTCCACATAAAGTAGCGCCAGTACATCCATCCCAGCTGATAATTTACCAGGAAGCTGATGTTGTCCGCCTGATTAGGCCGGCCCGGAGGCAGCGGCTTGCTTGGGTCCATGCCTACCCACTGCTTGTACAGCCCCGGGCGTCCCTGACTGTAATCGCCCATACGGGGGAATAGCATTTTGTCCTGATCCCGGTAGACGTAGGAAATTTTTTGGTCCACGATCTCATAGCGGTCGCCTTTACGGCCGTAGCGGTCTTCGATTTCTGTCTTCATGGGGCGCGCATCAAAGTGCGGACCACGCAGCAGGGCGCGTTCGCCGTACTGTTCCCGGTTGAGGTAAGGCAACAGGCGCATAGCATCGGTTGGCGCGTTCATGTTGATGGGCGGGTTTGCATTGGCACGGATCACCACCAGCCCGATAGTAGAGAAGGCGACGATGACCAACGCAGCGCCGATGGCAAACAATTGCATTTCCCGCCGATAGCGGTTGAGCAGTGAACTCATGAAGAAGCCTAAAGCGCCGATAACTGCAGCACGGGCCACCATACGGATAAACCGGCCACCGCCCATGCTGTTTTCAGCGTACAGCCCGATCAGCAGGAATACGCCCGCCAGCACGTACATCGGTACCGGAGAGGTAATCTTTCCGTGCACATACATGAGTAGTAGCACGATGATGGCAGCTACGACGATGAAAGTCGGGATGATGCCGGAGTGGAAAGGCAGCCCCAGCCCGTTGACCATCAGGAGGTCGAAGGTGGACCAAAGCCCCGGAATGCCAACGATCACAAAGTTTTGAACGGCCACGATGATCGCCACGCCTACTGCAGCAGCGATAGCGATGCCCTTCCAGGTGTATTCATTGTATTTTTTGAAGTAGTAAAACAGCGCCAGTGCCGGGAAGGTCAGCAGGCTGAGCAGGTGGACCCCGGTAGAAAGACCGGCAGCATATACTGTGAACAGCAGCCAGCGGTCGGCTGAGGGCGTGTCCGGCAGATTGTACCACTTCATCATTGCCCACAGCGTAAGGGTGGTGAAGAAAGTGGACATGGCGTAGACTTCACCTTCTACGGCAGAGAACCAGATAGAGGTGGCAAAGGCAGTGGTCAGACCGGCGACAATTCCTGCACCGGCGAGTGCAATATTCTGCCCGCTGTCCGGCGTACCTTCCCGGCCTACAAGCGCCATCTTGCCCAGGATGATGGTTGTCCAGGCAACAAAGGCGGCAGCAAAAGCCGTGGAAATACCCGACATCAGGTTGACCGCAAAGGCAATATCAGCGGGGTTGTCTGAAAGGAGCTCTGCGAACCAGGTGAACAACCGGCCCACCAGGATGAAGAAGGGGGCACCCGGTGGGTGGACCACCTGTAGTTTGTAGGCTCCAAGGATGAATTCTCCACAGTCCCAAAGGCTGCCGGTGCGCTCGGCGGAGAAAAAGTAGACCGTCAGCGCGATAGCAAATACCAGCCAGCCAGCGATAGTGTGTAAGCGGTTTGTTGATCCCATTTATGTTTTTCTTTTTTCGCCGGCTACTGATGGGCAATGGTAACTTTAGCCCGGGCTCCGGCAGTAAGAATTGCAAAAGTAAAAAAATCTTGGCAGTGCAGGGCAGCAATACCTGCTGAATACTTGGGGCTCCCTTCCCTGATTTAGGCCTTCTTTTTCGGGGGAGTCCGAACTAAGGCTTATTTTCGCTTCTTCATAAACCCGAAAACCGGCAGGGTTCAATTCCTTTCCGGAAATTCATGCCTAATCTGTTTTGATATGCTCAAGCTTCTTGTCACCGGACTGATCCTCTATGCTGCCTACAAATTCTTTTTTGGCCCCAATGCTATTGGCAGGGGACAGAAGGAGGAGCGGGACCAAATCCGTTACGATGACCAGCGCAAGGCGTCACGCCGTGAGGATAACGATGAGGACTACATTGACTACGAAGAGGTGGATTAGCCCTGACTGTGCCCGGGCGTGAAAATCTTGCACGTGAGCACCGTAAAGTCATCCGGGTAGATATTTTCCCCTTTGAAGGCCTCCAGGTAGCTCATCAGCTTTTGGTTGAAGTCTGTTGCCGTGAGCTTGTAGTTGGAGCGGACGAAGCTGTACAGCTGTTGTTCGTTCAGGTATTCTTCCTTCTCGTTTTGCAGGTCAGTCAGCCCATCGGTAAAAGTCAGGATGATAGCCTCTCCGTCCAGATTGACTGCACCTACTTCCAGTTCCGGCAGCTCGGGGAAGGACCCCAGGATGGTGCACCCCCGGTCCAGCAGTTGTACTTCGCCATCGTTGACCAGTACGGGCGGGTTATGGCCGGCGTTGACGTAGCTCAGCGTCTGCGTCTTCATATCGTAGGCTGCAATGAAGAAGGTGATGAACCGCTCGCCTTTGGTGATGAGGTTGACGGAATGATTGAGATCGCGGACAAATTCGCCCAGGTCGGCCTGCTTCTTGATCAGCGTATGGAAGTTAGCCTGAAAGTTGGCCATGAGCAGCGCGGCAGCCACCCCTTTACCGGAAATATCGCCTATGCAGAAAATGATGCGCCCGTTGTCAAACTCCATGAAGTCGAAGTAGTCGCCGCCCACTCCGTAGTGCGGCTTGTAGATGCTGTCGAGCTGATAGCAGCTGGTATAAGGCAGTTGTTTGGGAATGAGCATGCGCTGCATTTCGCCCGCCAGTTCCATTTCCCGCTTGAGGCGCTCCTGCTCCAGTTGGCGTTTGAAGAGGCGCTTGTTCTCAATGGCCACAGCCACGATATTGGTGATGGTAGTGATGAACTGCACCTTGTTGTACATGTCATCTTCCTCGTTAAAGCCACCGATAAAGACGTAGGCAATGGATTTTTCCTTGTGCCGCACCGGGATGACCACATCAAAACGTCGAATGAAGGGGTGCTCCTCCTCGTCTACACTGATCAGGCGGGTGTATTTGTGGAATTGCTTACTGACCTCCGGGGTAGGGATTTCCTCCTCAATACCGATACTTGCCATACACTTCCACATTCCGCTATCCTCATCCTGTACGAAGAGCGCCATTTTCTTCACGCCGATTTCCCAGCTCAGGAAAGACCGGTACATATTGAACAGCCCCTCAGCCGACACATTATTGTTGATGGCTTGGGTAATGTTCAGCAATCGGTTGATTTGGAGCTGTTTGAGGTTTAGCTCACGCTCCAGGGATTCGATGCTCGACAGTCCTTTTTTTAAATCTGAGAAACCAGGCATGGTTATTTTTGTAGTTTTCCGGAGGTATTCCCGGCCAGTGTGCAGTAAATATAGTAAACTCCGCTTCGGCACCTAAAGTCAAGGCCTGATTTAGCAACCTGTTAACATGAAAATTTTTCTTTTCGAACCTTTTTTTTCTGGCAGCCACCGGCAATGGGCGGAAGGGTATCAGGCCCACAGCGCTCATGAGGTCACTTTGATGACCCTGCCCGGCCGGCATTGGAAGTGGCGGATGTTTGGCGGAGCGCCGGCTTTGGCTGAGCAGTTGCGAAAGCAGGATGAGCGCCCCGATCTCATCCTGGCGACTGATATGCTGGACCTTGCGGGCTTTTTGGGGCAGGTGCGCCATCAGGTGCATGGAGTACCCGTAGCGCTTTACTTCCACGAAAATCAGCTCACCTACCCATGGTCTCCGACTGATGAAGACGTAAAAGAGCAGCGTGACCGGCACTATGCCTACCTCAATTTCACCTCAGCCCTGGCTGCTGATGCAGTGTTTTTCAACTCTAACTACCACCGCAAAGCTTTTCTGGAGGCTTTACCTGGCTTTCTGCGGGCCTTCCCGGATACCCGCGGCTTGTCCCATCTGCCCGGTCTGGCAGCCAAGAGCGAAGTGCTGCACCTTGGGCTGCCCCTCCGGGCTTTGAAGGGCGATGCCCGTCCGGTGGCAGGCCCGCCGGTCATTTTGTGGAACCACCGCTGGGAATACGACAAAGGGCCGTTAGATTTTTTCCAGCTCCTCTTTCGCCTGCAGACAGAAGGGCTACCCTTCCGGTTGATTGTACTTGGCGAAAACTACCGGGGTGCACCGCCTATTTTTGCGGAAGCGAAAGCGCGCCTGTCCGCCCACATCCTGCACTGGGGCTACGCAGAAAGCCGTCAGGATTACGCCCGCCTTTTGCAGCAAGCCGATCTGCTTCCTGTCACGAGCCGGCAGGACTTCTTTGGCGGGAGCGTGGTGGAGGCGATTCATGCCGGTTGCTACCCCATTCTGCCCGACCGCCTCGCTTTTCCGGAGCACTTGACAGCCGCTGACCGACAGCAATATCTATACACCACGGCAGAAGAGCTGTACCAAAAGACCAAAACACTGCTAGAGAAAGGCAGCGTCAGCGCCCCATCTCAGCTCTCTGATTTTGTAGCCCGCTACGATTGGAGTATTTTAGCCGGGGCTTACGACAAGCGGTTCGTGCAGCTGATACAGCCATAATCAAACAGGATCAGGGGCTTTTGAACCCCCTACAACTCACTAGATATGAAAAAACTCCGGTACGAAGGGCAGGAAATGTCCTACCATGCAGAAGGTAAAGGCACTCCGGTGGTGCTGTTGCACGGCTTCTGCGAAGACCACAAAATTTGGGAAGAATTTCAGAACGATCTGCGCGAAGAGCCCTATCAGGTTATTGTCATCGACCTGCCTGGCTTTGGGGCTTCCGATGTGGTAGAGGGGATTACCATCGAAGGGATGGCCAGGCGGGTACACGCCTTGCTGCAGGAGCTGGGTGTAGGGCCAGCGGTGCTCATCGGGCATTCCATGGGCGGCTACGTAGGGCTGGCTTTTGCCCGGTTGTTCCCGGCAGCTCTGCTGGGGCTGGGGCTTTTCCATTCTCACCCCTATGCAGATGAGGAGGAAAAGAAAGCGACCCGGCAGAAGAGTGTGGAGTTCATTAAGCGGCAGGGCCATATCCTTTTTGTGAAACAGCTGATACCTGGCCTCTTTGCCGACAACTTTGCCCGTAGCAACACCTTTTTGCTGGAAAAACTCATCTACCGGGCGGCCAAATTCCCCAGTGAAGGCATTATTGCGGCACAGCAGGCGATGATAAACCGGCAGGATGAAACGGAAACACTGCGCCAAATTCAGGTACCAGTTTTGTTCATCGTAGGGAAAATGGATAGTGCTATCCCAGCGGAGAAAAGCATAGCCCAAACCCATCTGCCGGCGGTAGCTTCCATCCACATTCTGGAAAAAGCCGGTCATATGGGGCAGTTTGAAGCCCGGAAGGCCACGCAGCGCTACGTGCGGCAGTTCATAGCCTTTTGCGAAGAGAAAGCCAACAGCTGATGGGCTTCAGGGACGTGCTCCTCTTTCTGGCGGCCATCGCCCCCGGGCTGCTCATCTGCTGGTACATCTACAAAATGGATAAATACGAGCGGGAACAGCCCTTTCCGCTATTCGCCACCTTCTGGTTAGGGGCTTTTGCCACCCTGGGCGTGGTCAGGATTGAGACCTGGGCGACTTACTCGCCATTCCTTCAGGGGGAAGGAGTATTATTTACCCTCTTTTCCTCCTTCATTGTGGTGGCCCTGACGGAGGAGCTGGTCAAATACCTTTGTTTATTCCTGTATCCTTACCGATCCCGTTTTTTCAATGAGCCCATGGACGGCATCGTTTATGCGGTGATGATCGGTATGGGTTTTGCAACGCTGGAGAACCTGATGTACGCCCTGCAGTACGGGTTGGAAACGGTTATTTTGCGCGCCTTTACAGCGGTGCCTGCCCACGCAGCCTTTGCCATCATCATGGGCTATTATTTTGGGAAAGCCAAGTTTGAGCCCGACCCGAAAATACGCCGGAAGCGGCTGCTCATGGCCTTGTTTGCGCCCCTTGTCATCCACGGATTGTACGACTTCCTCATTTTGCAGGAAATCTACGAGGGGCTCATTGCGCTCGCCATAGCTGTGCTTATAGCCAGTATCATTTTCGCCCGGCAGCTGCTGTTGGAACAGCAGGAGAATTCGCCTTTTAAGGAGTCGTAGGGTTTCGGTAATGGTTTGTCGTTGTGGAAGGTTCTTCACCCTTTTTTTCCGTCGAATCTTTACTTTCAGGCATCAAGTCTAATATATAGAACCTATTTTTGGAGGGGCATTAGGAAAAGAAAAAATCATGGCGATCACGACCTACCTCCTTGGTGTAGGGGAGCGATCTGAAGAAACATTTTTAGAAAAACTCAAGACTATGTTGGGAATTCGCTTTTGGAGCGAATGCAGTCAAATTTTATTCTGGACAAGGCGCGATGAAGGAGCCTAGCCAAAGCTAAGCGACTGAAGAGCAACGAAGTGCAGGATGAAATTTGGCAAATGCAGCCCAAAGGGTGAAGTCCCAGCGTAGTCTAATGACACAGCGTTGAGCGTAAAACCTGAAGTGATGAGTACATTAGAGCAAATTTTAGAAAGAGGCAGAAGGGAGGGACTGGACAAAGGGGTTTTCAAAAACCGTGTATTCAACCTCCTCAAAACCGTCCTTCTCTTTCCGAACTGGACTGCCATCAAACTGTCCGACTTCACAGAAATAGAGCCCGGTACGGTCCGCACTTTTCTGGAGGTACTGGCGCAGGGCGATGCAGCCGCGCTGCACAAGTACGTGAGCGAAGATTTACTTTCCGATATTCCTTTGAGTAAAGAGGACGAGGAGAAACTGAACCGGCTTATTGGGCAGCTTGCTGGTAGCTAGATTGAAGTGTGCCTTTCTGTTTTGACGCCCTACTCAAATAAAAGATGAATCAGGCGTTTTTCTGCCTTTTCAAAGCAACCTAACTTACCTTTATCCTACCGGCTATACTCCGGGCAGCGCACATCCCCGAAGTAGTACAGCAAGCCTATCCCCAGTGTGATGAAGGTGTCATTGTTGTTGCTGTTGCCCCGCTGTGTGCCTTCCCGGCCAATTTGGCTGTTGGGCGCGCCTTCCACTTCGATGGAGCGGTCGGACAAGGCAACCGCAAGCTCATTGCGGAGTTGCAGTATGTCATCTTTGTCGGCATAAACGGTGCTAACATCATCGAGGTAGTCGGTGAAGAGGGTGCGGGCATTTAGCTCCAAGTTCAGGCTCCACTCGTAGCTGAGGTCTACCTTGAAGCCGAAGCCATAAGCCAGGCCGCCGCTCACACTGTAGTATTCCTCGCCTTTGAACTGCCCTTCAGTGCCCAGCGGGCGGAGTTCTACCATTTCCCCCTGATACTCCGTCATGGGGTTGAAGTGGAAAACATTGAAGCCGGCAAACAGATAAGGGGTGAAGAATTCGTCCGGGTCACCGTGCTTGTAAGGCAGGAAATTGAACTCGAACTGAAAGGTCCCGTCGATGATGTTGCTTTCGAAACTCAGGTTACGTGCCCTTTCAAAGGCATTCGGGGAGTCCGCATCGGAGGCCGAGACTTGTGCAAAATTAGCGGAAGCCTTAAAGCACAACCGCTTGTTGAAATTGTAACGGGCAATCAGTCCGCCCGCCAGCCCGGGGTTGCTGAAATCATAATCGGTATTCAAATCCCCAAGGTAGAAGGAGCTGCCGATCCAGCCACCGGCTTCCCAGCCCTTTTGAGCATGAGCAGTGGTGGTGCAAAGGATGGCGAAGGCCAGTACGGCCCAGGTATATGTTTTCACGATGTTCATGTTATCCAACGCTAAAGTTTGTCTTTCCTGTAAAGGAACGCAAAGGTAGGAAACATGGTATATTTAAATGGAGATTAAATGAATTATCAGCAGAGGAGCACTAGTGAACCTCCCAATGCCCTGATCTGGCAAAATCAGCTGATTAGGGCATTGGGAGGCTAAGGTTAGAGGGGGGCAGGTGTTACCGTACAATCGGCAGTCGTATCTGTGAGGGGTACGCTGCAGAATGGTGCACCTGATTGCGGGCTTTGACGCCTTCGGTCTCGTCCCAGTTGTTGCCACCAGTGTTGAGGTTGCGGGTAAAACGCGGGAAGTTGCTGCTCGATACCTCAATACGGATGCGGTGCCCTTTCTCAAAGTAGTTGCTGGTGGACATAGGCGTGAGGTCGACTTTGTACACTTCTCCATTCTCCATGAGGACTTCCTTGTCGTAGCCCTCCCGGTAGCGCACGCGTTGGATGGTCTCGTCCAGGTTGTAAGCCCGCCCGTCCGGATACACATCGATGAGCTTGACCGTGAAATCGGTGTCTTTGGCATCAGAAGAGACGTAGAGGGTGGTCTCAATAAAGCCACTGATTTCCACGCCTTCTTCCAGGGGCGGGGTGGTATAGACCAGGATATCCTGCCGGGCTTCCAGTTCCTGCTGATCGAAGGCACCGCCGTCGATGGCACCACCGGTACAGCAAACGTTGCCGCCTACGCTGGGCACCGGGTTCATTGGGTCGTAGGTGAAGGCATCGGGCTGATCCGCTGCATCGGGCATTTGGGTAGTCAGCACACCGTTGCCGAAAAGGCTGTTGGCTTGCCCTTCACTGTCAAGGTAGAAGGTGGTCATTTCTGCCGATTGAGGAGGCCAGGTTTCGGCGGTTTGCCATTGGTTGCTGCCCATAGTGTAGTAGCGCACCCTTGGCATTTGGGCCGGGTCCTTACTTTTATCATCCTTCAGCCAGTAATCGAACCAGCCGTAGATCAGCTCATCGTAATTGAGGCGGGCGTCGCCTACACTTCGCTCTCCCACAATCGTATTTTCGGTGGCGCGGGTGTAGGCACAGTGCAGCACGGGGGCGATGACCAGGTACTGGTCCGCGCCCACTTCCGGATTTTCACGCACGTGGTTGAACAAGGCGAGATTGGGGCTGATGGACACATCATACCAGGAGGTAAACCAAAAGCTCGGCACGCCAAAGCCCATCGTATCGTGGTACAAGCCGCCCTCGAACCAGGCCGGATCATTGGGCTTGCGCTGAATCATTTCACTGTAAATACCACGTGGCCCATCCACGTTTTCGATGATGTCCTTTACCGGCAGATGCCTGAACGCCTCCTTCCAGTCCACATCAGGCGGATCGGGCACAAGGTCGAAGAAGCGCGACATGCGGATGAGCTCTTCCTGCGTCGCATCCTTAGGAAACATCGGGCGGATACGGCCATTCTGAACCCAGTACAACCAGGAGGTAAAGAGCATCTGCTGAGCACCGCCCCGGTACCAGTTGCCCTGCTCGTAGTAGTCGCCCACCGTGCCAATACCGGCACCATAACCCTGTGGTATCATAGCAGCATGGGAAGGGTGGTCGAGGGCAGCCACGGCCATTTGCCACTCCGCCGTGGAGGAACAGCCGAGGGTGCCAATTTTCCCATTGCACCATTCCTGATCGGCCATCCAGCTAAAGGCATCGTAGCCATCAGTCAGTGGGACGCCAAGGATGTCCCACTCCCCTTCGGAAAAATAGCGGCCGCGCTCATTTTGAACCACGTAGGCGTAGCCGCGCTTTACGGCTTCCATGGCTCGTTGGATTTGGCGCTTGTTGAGCTTGCCCTCCGAATAGAGGTTGAAATTATAAGGTGTGCGGGAAAAGATGACCGGTACGGGCTCGTCCGTTTTGGGCCGGTAGATATCGGTGGCCAGGCGTATGCCATCGCGCATAGGCATCATGACTTTTTGCTCCACGATGGCGATTTCCTGCACTTCTGCCCAGAAGGCGTCAGCTTCGTCCTGGCTAAATGCAGGCAGGGCAACGGCAAGTAGGCCCAGAAATAGCAAGGCCTGTAGAATGTGTTTTTTCATACTAATCGAAAGTGTTATTGGTCAAAACAGAAGTCCGGCATCTATCGGATGTCGTACTCCAGGGCATTAAAGTCCTCAATATACGCCAATACATTGGGCAGGTGGCTAAACTCGGCTGGCTTGTGCGTTGTGGTGACGACAATTACCGGGCTGCCGGCGTTGTGGGCTGCTTCGGCGCCGGTGGGGCTGTCTTCAAAAATAACGCAGTTTTTGACCGGTATGCCCAGCCCGGCGGCCACCAGCTGATAGATTTCAGGATCGGGCTTGCCTTTTGTGACATCGCCCGCATGTTTCACTGTGGCGAAGTAGTCGCGCAACTCCAGATTGTCCAGCACAAAGTCCACGTTTGCCTGAGGTGCCGCCGTGCCAATGCCCATAGGCAGTTCCGCCTCCCAGGCTTCTTCCAGAAAGTCCGACAGCCCATCGATCAGTTGCAATTGCTCCTGAAAGACCCGGCGGTATTCAGCTTCCTTGTCCTGCGCGTGGTATTGGCGCTCCTCGTCATTGAAGCGGTCTCCAAACAGGCGCAGCAGGATTTCCTCGTTCACCCCGTGGATTTCCCTGCGGACCTGCTCCAGCTCCATGTCCATGCCAAGGCTGCTGAGTTTACGCTGCCAGGCTTCGTGGTGCGCCATCATGTTGTCGACCATCGTGCCGTCCATATCAAAGATGAGGCCCTGAGCAGTGGTTTGGTATAAAGTGATTGGCATGCTTGGTTTTTGTGGTGAAGGTAGTGTTTTCTTAGAGCAAAGGTTTCAGTAGAGCTGGAAACTGCTTAATATCATTGACTTTCAAGGTGTCTAAGAGCTTCCCTTTTGGTATGGGAGGATGTTTTAGCCGGTTGTGCATTTTTTTGAAAGCCGTCACGCAACTGTTTGGTTGACGCTCAAATAAGGTACATAAAAAGTGATCTGGATGTTTGACTTCTACTCCAAACTGATTAATGTAACCTTGTTGAAAATCTTTTAGATTAAAAGTGACTAGAATGTCTGCTTCAGATTTAATAGCAGCAGCTAGTACATGTCTGTCATCGGAGTCAGGTAATTCAAGCTTTGAAATTAGGTTTTCGTAGCCTTCAATCAGTGCCATAGGGAATGCTTTGTCCATGAGGTCACAAGTTCTTTGAAGTTGCGATCTGCTTATATCAGGTCTGTTTTGCAGTAAGTTTTTTACCCATTCTTCATTAATTTGCTTAGTCCAAAGCGGCTGGAATACCTCTTCCGCAGCAATGCTAAACAAGAGGTCCCTCAGCGGGGCAGGGTAAATCACATTTGCGTCTAAGAGCGCTCTTATCATTTGTGCAAATCAAAAGTTTAGTATCCAAAATTGAGCTTTTGCGCTTGTTCAGCTAAGGCATCCAACGCTTCTGATTGTAATTCTTTTTGGTGTTGCTGGTACGCTATAATAGCACTCAGGCTGATCCTTCTATGGGTACCCACCTTCTTAAAAGGCATTGCTCCATCCTCTAATAGTTTAATGAGGTGTGGTCTTGATATCTGCAGTAAATCAGCCGCTTCCTGAGTGCTAAGCTCTACATCTGATGGCAAAAGTGAAAAAGGCTTGCCTTCAGAAATAAGGGAAAGCACCTCCTGAAGCACCTGCAAAGCTTGTTTGGGTAGCTTCAGTTGTAGGGATGGCAGGCCCTGTGCATCAATTGATAAGTCAGTCGGAGAATCTGCTTTTTTTTCCAGTGCTGATGTGATTGCTTTCGCAGAAAACGCTGCCATCTGACGTTCTTCCTTGGATAATACCGGATATGTTTTACTCATATTGAAATCATGTCTTTAATATAAACGAAATAATCGAAACATAGTTCCATTTCCATGACCGGACACTACTTTTTTGACTGAAAAACCGTATTTTTAAAAAGCCAACCAAATCTCAAATTATGAACCGCCGCGACACCAAATACCTGATCGCCTACCTGCTGCCCCTGTCCGCCTACGCTGCCATTTACATTGGGGGCATCTGGTCCTTTGCAGCCATTTACCTGGGCTTTATTGTCATTCCGGTTGTGGAGTTGTTTGTGCCGCAGTCGCCGGAAAACCACCCGCAGGCCGCAGAACCGGAGCGTGCCCGGGCCCGGTTGTTTGACTACCTGCTGTACTTCAATGTGCCTTTGGTGTACGGGTTGGTGGGCTACTACCTCTATACCCTGTCGCAGGGCGGGCTCGCCGGTTACGAAATCACGGGCATGACCTGCAGCGTGGGGCTCATTTTGGGCACGGCGGGCATCAACGTCGCCCATGAGCTGGGGCACCGCGCTGATCGCTTCGAGCGCTTTTTGGCGAAAGCCCTGCTGCTGCCGGCTTTGTACACCCACTTCATCATTGAGCACAACCTGGGACACCACAAGCATGTGGCCACGCCCCAAGACCCGGCTACTTCCCGCCGGGGCGAGCTGATCTACACGTTCTGGTTCCGCTCGGTCATCGGGGGTTACTTCAGTGCGTGGCGGTTGGAAGCCGCACGGTTGGAAAGGCAGGGTAAGCCTACACTCAGCCTGCACAACGAGATGATTCGGTTTACAGGGCTGCAGCTGGCTTACCTGGCTACTGTTGGGTGGGTGTTTGGCTGGGCATTAGTGCCTTTTGCGATTGCGGTTGCCGTGTTTGGATTTCTAATGCTGGAGTCGGTCAACTACATTGAGCACTATGGGCTGCAGCGCCGTCAGCTCGACAGTGGGCGCTACGAGCGTGTGGGGCCGCAGCATTCCTGGAATTCTGACCATGAGCTGGGTCGTATTTTTCTGTATGAGCTGACCCGTCATTCTGACCACCACTACAAGGCATCACGCAAATACCAGATCCTAAGGCATCAGGACGAGAGCCCGCAGCTGCCTACCGGTTATCCGGGAGCGATCCTGTTGTCGCTTGTGCCTCCGCTTTGGTTCCGGGTGATGGACAAGCGGGTGGCTAAGCACAATCAGCAAGTCGGGGTAAACTAATTTCTCCACCTTATTAACTGGCTACTGAAGCATCCGGCAGTGCCATAAAGAAGGTCGTACCCTTGCCGGGTTCCGTTTCGAAGTAGATGTCGCCGCCCGCTGCGGTCATCATATTCTTGCACATGGCCAGCCCAAGCCCCATACCTGAGGATTTGGTGGTGAAGTTGGGCTGGAATACTTTGGGCTGCACCTCCTCCGGAATGCCCGTCCCGTTATCAGTAACAGTAATGAGGTGCTGCGTTACGCCGGGCTGTACCCGGATGTGGATGAGCCCCTGCCGGTCCTCCGGAATGGCCTGTTGTGCATTTTTGATCAGGTTGTTGAGGACGCGTACCAGGTGGCCCCGGTCGGCAAAGACGGGCACCGGCGTATCCGGTAAGGTAAGCTCAATGCGCTCTGCCGGTTCCTGATGTTCCGTAAACAATCGGTAAACGCTTTCCACCACTGTATTCAAATTCAGGGATTCCGGTTCCGCCTTTGGCATTTTGGCGAAGTTGGAAAACTCGGTGGCAATACGCGCCAGCCCGTCAATCTGCTCAATCAGGGTTTGGGCCACGCTGCTGATCATAGCGGCTGCCCGTTCGGGGTCAGATTTGCGGGCGTGCTCCAGGTACTGAATGCTCAGTTTCATGGGCGTAAGTGGATTTTTGATTTCATGTGCCACCTGCTTGGCCATCTCGCGCCAGGCCCCTTCCCGTTCTGATTGCCGTAGCTTTTCGGCGCTTTCCTCCAGTTTTTGGATCATCAGGTTGTACTCGTTCACCAGTTTGCCGATCTCGTCTTCGCTTTCCCATTCCAGCGGCTCATTTTGGCCAAGTTGGAAACTGCGCAGTTTCTCGCCGATCTTCATCAGCGGGCGGGTAATGGAATTGGCGACGGTGATGGCGATGGCACCGGCAATGAGCAGGAGGAAAACATAGAGGTTGAGCAGGTTGCCGATAAAGCCCAGCACATTCTGCTGCAGGTTGCGCGTACCGGAAGTGAAAGGGATTTGGAAAAAGTAACTCAGCCCCTGCGTGGGCTCAGCCACCGGCACATAGGCCGACAGATAACGGAGCTCCCCCGCCCGTTCTTCCAGTAGAGCCGGCTTGAACCCCTGCCGGTAGTAGGCCCGTACAGCCTCCGGGTTGATGCGGGGCGATTGCCAGCCCTGGAAAAGAAAGAAGGGCACCGAAGTCCGGATCAGGCTGCCCCCGGCATCATAAACCGAAAGGTCGACCTGATGAATTTCGGATAGCTCCCGCAACGCATGCTGATCATGCGGGTCAAAGTCTTGTTTCTGCAAATCACGCAGCAGCACATCTACTTTTTCCAGCAGCCGTTCCCCGTGATAGCTGACCGAAGACTGCTGCAAAGAAGCTACCGTAACTGCACCGATAAACAGGAAAGCAAAGAGCGTAAGCCCAATGACTGAAAGCTGTATGCGGTGGCGCAGAGAAGGCGTGCCGAAAAGCAGGCTGCCCGGTGTGGCCGGCAAAATGGGGTAGAGCCGGTTGAGCCCAAAGACCAGGAGCGACAGCACCGTGAGCAGGGCAAAGAGGTAGGAAAACAGGGAAATGGGTTTCAAATAACCGCCCAGGGCTTCCCCAACGATGATCGTGTAGCCATCCGGATGGGCATAGTAAAGATTGGCCCGTTTGCTGTTCAGGCGTTCCCGGCTTTCTCCCTTCGCCGGCCAAAGGTCGGCAGACAGCCATTCCCGCAGAAAGTAGCCACGCTGGGCGATGCGCACGGAGTCTTTAAATAAGCTGATGGCATAACGGGTTTGCTGATGCGGAGCAGAAGGTACGAGCTCCTGCAGTACCCGGCGGTTGGGCTGCAGGGCGGGTTGGAAAACCAGCGCACTATCCTGGCGCCAGGGGATGCTGTAGGTGTAGTAATGGCGGTTGGGGGACAGCCGGAAGGCAGGGTCCGCCGTTTGGTGGCGGCGAATGTCGCTTTCGGGCAGAAGGTGCCAGTTGAAATTCTTGTATAAATAAGGTGTGTAAAGCAGCAGCGTCTCCAGGCTATCCGCAGGCGGGCCGGCAGCGAGTTGCACCTGTAGTTCCAGCAGGGCTTGTTCTGCCCGGTGATCTTCGGGGTCCGTAAGCTGTTTGGCGAAAGCCAGCCGCTGTTCGTGCCCGTTGTCGAGGTTATACTTGAAGAGTAGCCCTGCGGCAAAACCAGATAGCAAAGCCAGCCAGAGCATCAGCCATGCCGGGCTGGCCGCTTCGATTTCCACGAAAAGGTCCAGCAGGGCGATGTAGAGCAGGGGTAGCAGCAAGACCGGCAGCAATCCCAGTCCAAGGTTGAGGATCAAGGCCGTTGGTATGCCGGGCAGTATGGCAATGCCCATCGCCAGGAGCCGCTGATTTCGGTCAAGGGGCAGTCGGTGAATACCCTTGACGGCCCAAAGGCTGAAAAGCAGAAAGGTCAGCATGAGCAGCACGATAGCCGCCAATGCAATCAGCTCCGCAGTGCCCAGCATGAGCACATTGCTGAAGTCGAAATCCAGATCGGTCTCCAGAAGTAGTGCACGGAACAGGGTCCCACCAATCAGTAAGCCCGTAACGATACTTCCGAAGCCCAGCGCTGCCAGTACACCGTTTTGCCAGGAATGCCGGTCGCGGACCCCTATTTTCAGCGGCAGGCGTTGTCCCAGGCTTAGCAGCCAGAATAAAAGCAGCGGTAGCAGGGTGAATTGCGCCAGGTTGCCAACAGGAAGGCGAATCGACAGTAGGTTTTGCGGAAATTCCAGAGAAGGGTAGCTCAGCATACCTGTCGTCCGTAGCCATAGCGCTCCAACAAGGACTGCTGTCAGAAAAACCGGGGTAGGGCCCAGGCGGCGGATCAGCAACCGACTCCCTTTATCGACCAGGAAAAACAGCGCCAGCGAAAACAGGAGCCCGGCAGCGAGATGCACCTTTTGCCAAAAGGCAGGCAGGTGTTGCACCTGATCGGGCACGTAACCAATAACCGTCCCGGCTGTATTGTGGACAGGGTAAGGAGAAGGGGACCACTCGTCATTGACTATAGCCGGCAAAGGGATGGCCACTGCGACGGAATAGGGCCCCGGAAGCTCACGGGGAATGAAGTACTGTGGTGCTCTGCCGGGGAACTTAAGGGCTTGGGGCCTCTGCAGGCGGTCAGGAAAATAGATGTGCGTATCGGTCCAAAACACCCGTTTTTCACCCTCATAGCACATAAAAGAAAAGCCATATGGCAAAGGTCGGTTTGCCGAATGGCTAAAGGGCTGCCGGCACTGTTCCAGCCACAAGCTGTCCTGCTCCAGCCACCGCAGTGCCTGAGCTTCATTAGCCTGTAGCTGCACTTCGGCTGCCTTGGCCTGTGCCGCCGCCGGGTCGAGTTGCTGAACGTAAATCAGCACAAGCCCGGACAACAGCAGTGTGGCAACAGCAAAAGCGATGATTCCATTTTGCCTGCTCATTGTGCTTTAATGTTACGTTGAAGATAGAGCAGGGTTGCAAGCTACGCAAGTTTTGGTGGCTAGAGATTCGCTTTCAGGAAGGCTTGTGCGGCCTGATTGGCCGTACGCGCTGCCTGCTGATCGTAGCGGGGGCTGCTGGGATTGGCAAAAGCGTGGTCGGCATCGTACGACTGTACTTGTACCGTTTTATCAGTTTCTACCGCGAGGTCCTCAAAGCTTTGGGCGACCTCCGGCGTAATCCATTCGTCCTGACGGGCGAAGATAGCCAGCACGGGTGCTTTCAGCGACATCAACGCTTCCTTGTCCTGCACAGGCATGCCGTAGTACATGACACAGGCTTCTCCACGGTCGCCCGCCTGTATGGAAGCTTTGAGGGACCATCCGCCGCCGAAGCACCAGCCAATCGTGCCAATCCGGGCGTTGGGGCCTGCCAGGTCGAGGGCACCCTGTATGATGGCTTTGGCACGGTCTTCCCTGACACTTTTGGTCAGCTCTCCTGCCCGCTCACGGGTGGTGGCTACCTCCCCGTCGTACAGGTCGAGTGCCAGTACATTGACGGTATCAAGCTCGTCGAAGTACCGCTCGGCTTCCTGCCGGATGTGGTCATTCAGGCCCCACCATTCGTGAAAAACGAGGAGGTACTCTTCGCTGGGCTTTGCCGTCATCAGAGCGTAGGCGCTGCCTTTTTTGCCATCGGGCGTATCAAACTCGATGCGCTTGCCGGTATTGGCCGGGGTGGCCTCGCCGGGTATTTCGTGCTTGTTTTTGAAGTTGTCATCGTCCGCAAACTGCCCCATGCTGGTGGAGTCAGTGCTGTTGGCTGTGCTGTCGCTATTCTGGCAAGCTGCGAAAAACAGGCTTAATGCCATTAGAAATATGGGGAATGGGTGTCTAAGCATAATTATTGTTGTTTGAACTTGGAAATATCTCACCTTATTTAAGGTGGGAACGGAGCCAAATGTTTAACAAAAAACCGTAAACAAAGCCCGGTTTTTCTTGCACGGGCATTCGGAAACCACCTACCTTTGTGCCCGAATTTAACCAAACTAAAACCATGGCCGACGTCATCTCAACACCCGTCCTTGCCTACGACCGTAGTGCATTTTCTGATGAGGAACTCCTGAAATTATACCGAGGGCTGCTGCTGCCCCGCATGATCGAAGAGAAGATGCTGATCCTGTTACGGCAGGGCAAAATCAGCAAGTGGTTTTCGGGCATTGGGCAGGAGGCGATCTCTGTGGGCGCTGCACTGGCCCTCCACCCTGATGAACTGCTCTTTACCATGCACCGCAATCTGGGCGTATTCACCAGCCGGGAAGTGCCGTTGGAGCGCTTGTTTGCCCAATGGCAGGGCAAAGACCTTGGGTTTACCAAAGGCCGGGACCGGTCCTTTCACTTTGGGACAATGGATTACGGCATAGTGGGTATGATTTCTCACCTGGGGCCACAGTTGTCGCTGGCCGCAGGGGTCGCGCTTGCCAACAAGCTAAGCAAAGCCGGCCAGGTCTCCCTGGCTTTTACCGGCGAAGGAGGCACAAGTGAGGGCGAATTTCACGAAGCACTCAATACGGCAGCGGTCTGGGAACTGCCGGTACTTTTTGTGATTGAGAATAATGGCTACGGCTTGTCCACCCCTACAAGCGAGCAGTACCGCTGTGAGCAGCTTGCCGACCGGGCTAAAGGCTACGGCATGCGGTCCGAGGTCATTGATGGCAATAACATCCTGGAGGTTTACGAAACCTTCACGCGCTTGGCCACAGAGCTGCGGGAGCGCCCCGAGCCTGTGCTGATCGAGTGCCGCACTTTCCGCATGCGCGGGCATGAGGAGGCTTCCGGCACCAAGTATGTCCCACAGGAGCTGATGGACGAATGGGCGCAGCGCGACCCCCTGGACAACTATGAGCGCTTTTTATTGCAGGAAGGTGTGCTCGATGAAGCACAAGTCAAAGCCCTCCGCAAATCATTCAAGCAGCAAATCAATGAAGGGCTGGACAAAGCCTACGCCGAGCCGGCTGTAACAGCTGTACTGGAAACAGAATTGGGGGATGTCTATGCACCTGATACACCAGTCCCAAAACCACCACAGGGGCCGTCCACCGAGCTGCGCTTTGTAGATGCCATCTCCAAAGGCCTGGAGGCTGCCATGGAAGCCCACGACAACCTCGTCCTCATGGGGCAGGATATTGCCGACTACGGCGGGGTGTTTAAAATTACGGATGGCTTTACAGAAAAATTTGGGCACGACCGGGTACGCAACACGCCCCTTTGCGAAAGCGCTATCATAGGCATTGGCCTCGGACTCAGCCTGAAGGGATACAAAGCGATGGTGGAAATGCAGTTTGCGGATTTTGTGAGCTGCGGGTTCAACCAGATTGTCAACAACCTGGCAAAGCTTCACTACCGATGGGGGCAGAACGCCGATGTGGTCATCCGGATGCCCACAGGCGGGGGCGTAGGTGCCGGACCTTTCCATTCCCAGAGCAATGAAGCCTGGTTTTTCCACACTCCTGGACTGAAGATCGTCTACCCTTCCACCCCGGAAGATGCCAAAGGCCTGCTGCTGGCCAGTTTTGAAGACCCCAACCCGGTGCTGTACTTTGAGCATAAAGCCCTGTACCGCCGACTGACGGCGGCAGTGCCTGACGGGTACTACACCACGCCAATTGGCAAGGCCCGCCTGGCGGCGGAGGGCGATGAAGTCTCTATCATTACCTACGGTATGGGCGTGCACTGGGCGCTGGAGGTTTGTGCGGAAATGGGCGTCGATGCTGATATCCTGGACCTGCGTACCCTTTTGCCTCTGGATTACGACGCCATCCGGGCAACGGTGCAGAAAACCAACCGGGTGCTACTCCTGCACGAAGATACCCAAACGGGCGGTATTGGCGGAGAGCTTTCCGCTTACATCAGCGAGCACCTGTTTGAGTATTTGGATGCACCGGTGCTTCGGGCGGGCAGCCTGGATACCCCCGTGCCTTTTTCGACTGTTTTGGAAGAGCAGTTTTTACCCAAAACCCGCTTCCGGGCGCAGTTGGAGCGACTGTTGTCGTATTAAAAGGTTCCTTGTACACTTTTTGAGCAGCAACATCGTTCAATTCAGTATTGTACGGGTACCTTTCCGTAAAGGAGCCGTATTACAGACCATTAAACTTTTCGACAAATTACAATAGTCGGAGGGCGATGCCTATTTTTGTGCCCTGTTGAAATATGCCCTTACCCAAATCCCATTAACGATATTCAAATCAATCCGGAACAATGATTAGATTTTTCCTTCCAATTGCCTTACTGCTGCTCGCCAATATGGGGCTGTACGCGCAGGTGCCTCAAAATGTTTCTGTACTGGGTTCTTCTGAAAGTGCTTTTCGGGTGCCCTGCAATCAGAATAATGCGGGGACGATTCAGGGTTTTGGCCCCTTCGCAGGGCAATCCAATGATATTGACCCTGACACCATTTATTTGTGTATGGGCGATACGCTGCGATTGACCCACAACATGGATTTTTCCTTCGGTGGCGATCCAAACCCGGCTACTGCGCCTGGTATCGCTTACGCCTTTTACGATGATATCCCAACTATTGACGGGCCTGACCTGACCACTGTGCTGACGGACCCGGCTCTGAATACGACTTCGCCCATTATACTCAATGGTTTCGAGTTTGATCAGGAGAATGGCATCTGGCTGGCACCTACCATCAACAGTTTTGGCAATCTCGACCTGATCAACAACGGCAGCTTGCAGGAAGCCTATAACATGGGCGTGCCGGCGCCGATTCAGTTTTGGTTTGCCCCAATCACCGTGGACAACGCCTCGGCTTTGGAGTACGAGCAGGGCGGCCCCTGTGTGAGCGTCAGCATCGATGAAGCCTTTTCGGTGGTGTACCTCGAAAGCATTGCCATTACCGAAACCTTTGTCGACCCCGCCGGAGGGCTTGAAGGCAGCTTTGTCCTGCAGGGCGGTCTGCCGGAGTTTGACCCTTCCACTTCCTACACCATTACCATTAATGAAATCGGAGGCGGCGCAATGGGCACGGTCCAAACGGTGACGCCCGGCCACAACGATACCATCACCTATACCGTACCCGAGACAGGCACCTATGAAGTCATCGTGGAAGATGGCAAAAGCTGCGGCCTGATCGATACACTCGTGATGCCTGTGCTTTTTGATGTAGGCGACCTGAATGGCGCTCCCGGCGATACCGTCTGTGTCCCGGTGACGACGACCAACTTCGTTAACCTGACCAATGCTCAGTTTTCCATGGCATGGGACCCTGCGCTGCTTGATTTTATAGGTGTTGACAACCTGACGTCTGACCTGCCCTCCTTTGATCAGGGCATTTTTAATATCTCTCCGGCCATTACCGATACCGGGCGGCTGACCATGGGGTGGGCAGACTTTCTGGCCACGCCCCGTACCCTGCCGGATGGCGCGCTTCTCTTTGAAGTATGCTTTGAAGTCATTGGGGACCTGGGCGATGAGGCAGCGGTGACGATTATTGATTCCCCTCTGGATATACAGGCCGGAAATGCCAATTCAGGAAACGCGGATATTCCAACTATTATTGATAACGGGCAGGTCAATATCACCAATGCAATCTTACTGGTACAAGGCACCGTGGATAGTGTCTCCTGTGCCGGTTTTGATGACGGCACCTTTACCGTCACGGCTACAGGTGGCGTGCCCCCTTACACTTATGCCTGGAATGCAGTACCCCCTGCCGGCCCGGACAATACCGGGACAATTGCGGCTTCGGGCGACAGCTTCACCGCATCAGGGCTGGGAGAAGGGGTATTCTCGATCACTGTTTCAGACAGCGATATGCCTGCCAATATTGACACTATAGAATTGCAGGTGCTCGAAGGCCCGGCTCTCGGGCTAAGCCTCCTGGAGACCCAGCCTACCTGCAACGGCGATAGCGATGGCAGCCTGACCGCTCAGATTACGCTGGATGGTGTGGCTCAGCCCAACCCCGGGCCTGGCTTCACTTTTTCCTGGAATACCGGGGACTCCACCCAAACCATTACCGGGCTTTCTTTCCAGCCACAGGCCTACGCCGTTACCGTTACGGATAATAATGGGTGCGTTGCCACAGCCAGTACGACCCTCAGCCAACCCGGTGAACTGCTGCTCCTGGCTCAGAATACCAATATTACGGATGCTACCTGTAGCGGTGCCATGGATGGTGCCATTACTGTAGGCGCTTCCGGTGGCGTAAATGATATGGGCAGTTACTATTATCAGTGGGAAGGGCAGCCGGTAGATACTGCTGCAACGGCACAACTGACGGACCTCGACCCTGGCATGTACAATCTGACCGTTACGGATGCAAATGGTTGTGTGGTTATTGACAGCTTCCCGGTAGGAGCGACCAAGCTGCTGGGCGTGACCCTGGTAGATTCTTCCCATGTTAGCTGTAATGGTGCAGGCGATGCGTTCCTGCAGGTACAGGGCACCGCCACCGGCCAACCGCCATTCGGTGCCTTCACGTACAACTGGACCGCACTGCCCGGCGGAAGCAGCCTTGCCGGAGCCAACATCAATGACCTGGCGCCCGGTCTGTATGTCGTTACCGTAACCGATCAGGACCCGCTCGGTTGTTTCACCATAGACACCTTTAATATAGGACAGCCTGATTCGCTTCAGGTGACTCTGCTGGACCTGGCCAACGAGAGCTGTACCGGCGGTGGTATGGATGGTGCTATTACTGTGGGCGTAGATGGTGGTACGGCTCCTTACACTTACGACTGGTCGAATATGGATACAGACTCTATCCTGACGGATCTGGTACAAGGCCTCTACATTCTCAATCTGGAGGACGCCAATGGCTGCACATCGATCGACACCTTTGCGGTCACAGCACCGGCACCGCCCAATATTATTGAGTTTGAAAATGATACCCTGCTCTGCTCTGATGATACCAATGGTAGCCTGACGATCACAGCGACGCCCGGCGGCTCTCCAATCGAGAGTTATACCTGGAGCAATAACGAGACCGGACCGGCTATTGCCAACCTTGCACCTGGTACCTACTTTGTGACTATTACGGCTGAGGATGGCTGTGAGCTGGTCGAATCGGCACAGGTTGTTGCACCGGCACCACTGGTTATCGACAGTATTGGTTCATCCTCGCCACTCTGTGTGGGGCAAAGCAACGGTAGCCTTACGGTGTTTGCAAGCGGGGGTACAGCACCTTATCAGTACATCTGGGGCTCAGATACGCTTTCCACCGTGCTCAATCCGGGGCTCTCTGCTGGCCTTTACAACCTGACTGTTGTGGATGCGAATGGCTGTGCAGGCGTAACGGCAACAGCAGAGGTGGTTGACCCGCCGAGTATTGAGGTGTCCTTTACGGATGTCCTGCCGGTCAGTTGTTTCGAGGGCGTATGCGATGGGCAGGCAACGGCAACGGCCATGTACGCTGATGGCAGTACCGGCCTCTTCAACTTTAACTGGGAAAGCGGGGAGATTGACCTGGATGTACTGACGTCCACCGCAACGCAATTGTGCCGGGACTCCCAAACGGTGGTGGTGACAGATGAGAATGGATGCGTACAAACTGCAGAAGTCATCATCCCGAGCCCTGATCCGATTGCGCTCAATGTATCTTCTTCAAGCGTGAGCTGTAATGGAGGCACAGATGGTTCTATAACGCTGACGCCTTCGGGGGGTGCAGGAGGGTACACATTCCTCTGGCCTGACCTTAATGAGACAACTGCCACTGTGTCGGGCCTGATGGCTGGTGCCTACAACGTTATTGTTACTGATGCCAATGGCTGTGAGCAGGATGGCCTGCCCGAAATTGGCGAACCTGATGCCCTGGAGCTGAGCATCGATCCTGTTAATACCCGCGATATTTCCTGCTTCGGTGAGGAAGACGGGCAAATAGCGGTGACTTATAATTTCAACGACAATATTAATCCGGTTGGTAATACCCCCTTCTCTTTCTCAGCCAATGTACCGCAGGGGGCGGGCAATGCCGCTACCGGATTCGCGAGCGGACTGACGGCTGGTACCTATGGTATCACGATCACAGATACGCAAGGCTGTCAGGATTCTGTGTCCATCAGCCTGATCGAACCTACTGAAATCATGGCCATCATCCCTGATCCGGAAGACCCGCCCTGCTTCGATGCCACTACGCTGGTTTTCATTGACACCGTATTTGGAGGCGCAGGCACCACACCGGATGATTACCGGTACATGGTTGATGGAAATGGGGTGTTACTGACACCTGATGTCCCTGCAGATATCTTCGGTGACGGGGAGCACACCATTGAAATATTCGACCCCAATGGCTGTTCTGCGGCCTTCTTTGTGGAAATCGATCAGCCCGATGAGATCACCGTTACCTTCCCTCAGCCGGTGGTGGAAATTGAGCTCGGCGACAGTACCACAAGCCTCATGCCGATCATCAGCCCGGCGGGCACGCAGGTTGACTCCTTTATCTGGACCCCTGCTATTTACCTGTCCTCAGATACAGTGGAAAACCCCACGGTCTTCCCATTGGAATCGCAAGATTACACCCTGCGCATTGTGGATATAAATGGCTGTGATGCGGAAGGCTCGGTATTTGTGGAGCTTGATGCCAACCGGAATATCTATATCCCGGGCGCTTTCTCACCTAACGGTGACGGCACCAACGATGAATTCCGGGTTTTTCCCTGCACCGGCGTCACGGCCATTCGAAGTGTGAATATCTTTGACCGCTGGGGCAATCAGGTCTACCAAAATGGTGGGTTTGATGTCAGCAATGGTCTGTTCTGTACAGGAGGGCTACCGCTTTGGGACGGTTCCTTTAAAGGCGAGTTCATGAACATGGGCGTCTACGTTTATGTGATTGATGTTGAATTCCTGGATGGCATCCGGCTGGTCTACCGGGGCGATTTGTCCCTGATCCGTTAACGGAGGCAATGAGCTGATAAGCTGCCGCTTTCCACCTGAGTGTGGGGAGCGGCAGTTTCGTTTATAGCTGAGCGTTTGTTTATATTTGGTTGATTTTAAAACAAATATTGTTTATTTTGCGGAGCAGATTGTCGATCGCTTCGTTCGCAGCCGGAAAAGGCAATTTTTCATGCACAAGGGGGAATAAAAGTGCAACGCCCGGCGTTAGACAAGGTCATTTTAAAACAAACAGATACAGGGATTTAGATGCAGCAGTCCAACTCCAATTTTTTTGAACAAGCAAGGACCTGGTCCGTCGCACAGTGGCAGCAACTCCGTCAGTGGTCTTTAGGCTTTTACGGCCGGCACCCCCGCTGGGCCATCGCCGGGCTAATAACGGGCGGGCTCGGTATTTTAGGCTTTCTGTCCGTCCTGGTAATTGCAGCGCTGGTGTATTTTGAAGCACTGGGGCCGGTGCCGGGTTATCCGGAGCTGGAGGCCATCAGCAACCACAATGCCTCTGAGGTATACGCGGAAGACGGCGTGCTGTTGGGCAAGTACTATGTGGAAAACCGTATCAATGCCGACTTTGAGGAGATCTCTCCTGATTTGATCAATGCCCTCGTCGCCACCGAGGACGCCCGTTTTTTTGAGCACAGCGGGATCGATGTGCGGGCTGCGGCCCGGGTACTGGTGAAGTCGATATTGCTGATGGACGAATCTTCCGGAGGGGGCAGTACTCTGAGTCAGCAGCTGGCCAAGAACCTTTATCCGAGAGAGGATTACCTTATGTTGTCGATGGTGGTAAATAAAATGCGGGAAATGCTGATTGCCCGCCGCCTGGAAAAGGTCTATGCCAAGGAGGAGCTCCTGCGGCTGTATCTGAACACCGTATCCTTTGGCGAAGGAATTTTCGGGATCAAAGTCGCAGCGCAACGCTTTTTCAATAAATCCCCGGAAGCCTTAAATCTGGAGGAAGCCGCCGTTTTGGTTGGCATGCTCAAAGCCACGACTTACTACAGCCCGGTGCGCCATCCCGAAAATGCCGAACGCCGCCGCAATATCGTTTTGGGGCAGATGGTGCGCTATGGTTATCTGGATGCGGAAGTCAAAGACTCACTGATACAGTTGCCCCTGGAAACGGACTACCGGCCCGAAGGCCACAACAAAGGCTTGGCGACCTACTTCCGCGAACATCTGCGGCATGAACTAGATGATATTCTGAAAGATTACACCAAGCCCGATGGCACACCTTATAATCTATACACAGACGGGCTTCGCATTTATACCTCTATTGATGCCCGTCTGCAGCGCTACGCCGAAGAGGCCGTGCAGGAAGAAATGACCAAAGTACAGGGCAACTTTTACGAGGACTGGAAAAAAGGGACACCCTGGGGCAGCAGTGAAGTGCTGGAACGGGCCGTTCGGAAGTCGGAGCGCTATCAGAAACTAAAAGACAAAGGCCTCTCAGAGGAAGCAATCGATGCTATCTTTCAGCAGCCCGTCCCTATGACGGTTTTCAGTTGGGAAAAGGGAGAGGAAGAACGGGAAATGAGCCCGCTCGACTCCGTGAAATATTACCTCACCCTGTTGAATGCGGGTTTTCTTGCGGCGGATCCGTCCACTGGCCTGATCAAAGCCTGGGTAGGCGGTATTGACCACAAGTATTTTCAGTATGACCATGTTTTTGCCAAGCGGCAGGTCGGCTCCACCTTCAAGCCGGTGGTGTATGCCACAGCCCTGCAAAGCGGCATGCTGCCCTGTGAGTACACTTACAACCGGCAGGTGGCTTACGCCAAATACGACAACTGGTCGCCCCGCAATGCAGACGGGGAGTACGATGGCGTCTACTCTATGGAGGGCGCACTGAGCAATTCCGTCAATACCGTCAGTGTGGAAATTATGATGCGGACCGGTATAGACTCGGTCCGTCAGCTGGGGCAGGCGATGGGCATTGAGAACCGAATCCCGGCGGTACCTTCCATTGCATTGGGCGCAGTGGAGGCTTCTCTTTACGAAATGACGAAAGTCTACGGCACCTTTGCCAACCGTGGCCGCCGCCCGGAATGGCACTATCTGGACCGCATTGAGACTGCTGACGGCACGGTTTTAGCCGAATTTGACCGGCCTAACCCACGCCGCTTTCCACGGGTGCTGGAGCAATCGCAGGCTGATATGATGATAAGAATGCTGGAGTCGGTGGTCGATAGCGGTACGGCCCGGAAGCTCCGTTACCATTACGGGCTTTACAACGACCTGGCAGGTAAGACCGGGACGACCCAAAATCAGTCTGATGGCTGGTATATGGGCTTCAACCCCCGGTTGGTCGCCGGTGCCTGGGTGGGCGGTTCCTGGCCGCAGGTGCATTTTCGCACCTTGTACCGGGGGCAGGCTTCGTCCACAGCCCTGCCGGTTTACGGCGCGTTTATGAGAAAGGTGTATCAGGACAAGGCTTTCAAGTCTGTACGCTACGCCAAATTTGAAGCCCCGGCGGACACGGTTACGGCGCTCATGCAGTGCCCGCCCTACCTTGAGGAGATGCCCATCCTTGCTGCGCATGAGGACGGCTATTACTACTTTGAAGACAACCGAAGTTTGTTCGGCCGTTTGACCGATCAGCCCTACAAGGATGAACAGGGCCGGGTCATCAACGTACCGCCCCGGCAGGCCGGCGAATCAGATGAAGCTTATGTGCAGCGCATACGGGCTTATCAGGCGCGGCTGGAGGAGCGCGAGGAAAGACGCGAAAAACGGAAAGCTTTCTGGAGCAATCTTTTATTCGGTGAAGAAGGCAAAGGCGAAAATCAGGGAGAAGGCGGAAATGACCAAAAACCGACCACCGGCTACAAATACTACGACCGGAATAATTAGACTTAATGCCGGAATCCCTAAAGATTTTGGAATCAAACCACTACGCAAAAGCCATGCGGCCGTTTAGCTCTCCTAAAAAATACCGCTAAGGTCAAGGGGGAGTGGTATAAATAATTATTCCGCAAGTACCGTATTTCGGGAAACAAAAAACGCCCCGGAGTACCTTGTTTGCAATCCCACCTTATTTTATTGGAGAATAACGACTATAACTCGCTGTTTCTCAACCCCTGTAAATCAAAAGTCCATTTGAAAAAAAAGGTTGTACGTTTCACTAATATGCCAAAGTGCCTTACTTTTGTGCCGATTTCTAAAGGTCCTGGTTTTTGCACCTCTATTAAGCAAAGCCTACTAAAGCATAAGAATAGTGAAAGTGGACATCAAGAAGTTCTGCATACTGACGCTGGCCCTGGCCCTCACCGGCTTTATGAGCCCTGCGTTTGCGCAACACGACGATCACGGCCATGACGACCATGCCGGGCACGAACATGCCGAAGGGCACGAAGAGCACAATCAGAACGAAGAGCACGGCGAAGGCTACGATCCGGTAGCGACCGTCATGCACCATATTGCCGATGCCAATGAGTTCCATATCTGGAAAGGCGTGCACATCCCACTTCCTGTTTTTCTTTATGCACCGGACCATGGCTGGACCACCGGTACTTCTGCCATGTTTGAGCACGGCCACACCGCCGTTGATGGCTACGTACTCAACCACGGGCGTATCAACCGCGTCGCCGATGCTTCCTTCCCTAAAGGCGAAGTACACGTTGGACACATCGATCACAAGGTCGAGACGGACGAAGCAGGAAAAGAAAAAGACGTTTACTACGTCAACTACGAAAATGAATCTTATAAGCTTGACGCACCCAGCACCCTCGACGGTGGCATGATGGGCGGCGGCATCACTTCATTTTACGACTTCTCTATTACCAAGAATGTCTTTACCATGTTCCTGGCAGCCCTGCTGCTGATCTTCATCTTCAATGCGGTAGCCCGCGGGTACAAGAAGAACGAAGGAAAGGCACCATCGGGCATTCAGTCGTTCTTTGAGGTGTTCTTTGTATTCATGCGTGATGAAGTCACAAAGCCCATGATCGGCGAGAAGCACTACGAGCGCTTCCAGCCTTTCGTGATGACGCTGTTTTTCTTCATCCTGTTCTGCAACCTGCTGGGCCTGGTTCCTTTCTTCCCGGGCAGTGCAAACGTTACCGGCAATATTGCCGTGACGCTGGTACTGGCGGTGTTTACCTTCATCGTGGTGAACCTGAACGGTAAGAAAGACTACTGGCAGCACGTATTCTGGATGCCGGGTATTCCGGGCTGGGTGAAAATCATCCTGACGCCTGTGGAAATCCTTGGCCTGTTTATCCGCCCCTTCTCCCTGATGATTCGTTTGTTTGCGAATATCTCGGCCGGGCACATTATTATCCTGAGCCTTATCGGTTTGATCTTCCTCTTTGGCGACAACGGCGCCAATACCGGAGGAGCAGCAGCGGGTGCAGTGGTAGGTGGCTTGTTCACTGCCTTCATGAACCTGATTGAGCTGTTGGTGGCCGCGTTGCAAGCCTTTGTGTTTGCAATACTGTCTGCTTCCTACATTGGAGCAGCGGTAGAAGAGCACCACCACGACGAGGCACACGCACATTAAGCATTTTATTTTACTCACTCATATAAAATCTCATAACAATGGGACCAATTGGAGCTGGATTAGCAGCACTCGGCGCAGGTATCGGTATCGGTTTGATCGGTAGCAAAGCAATGGAAGCTATCGCTCGTCAGCCAGAGGCTGCCGGTGATATCCGAAGCAACATGATCCTTGTAGCAGCACTCGTTGAGGGTGCGGCACTGTTCGCGATCGTTGTAGGCCTGTTGGGCTAAGCCCTACGCCACGGAATTAAAGCACAGGGCGGTTGCAGCAGCGGTTGGCTGTCTGCGCCTCCTGTCTTGAGTGAGCTGGCTGGATTAACAAAAATTACCTTCTAAACTTTTTCGATACAATGGCTAACGTATTGTTTTTGGCTGACTTCTCCGTTATCAAGCCCGATCCGGGCCTGATCTTCTGGACGACTCTGATCTTCCTGCTGGTTTGGGCCCTGCTCGGCCGCATGGCTTTTGGACCTATCCAAAATGCCCTGAAAAAACGGGAAAATGACATTCAGGATGCCCTCGATGAGGCCCGCAATGCCCGTGAAGAAATGGCAGCGCTGCAGTCTAAGAACGAAGAACTGCTGCGTCAGGCTCAGGAAGAGCGCGCTAAAATCCTGAAAGAGGCTAAGGAAACCAAAGAAGCGATCGTCAAAGAAGCTAAGGAAAAAGCACAGGACGAAGCCCGCAAAATCGTCAACAACGCTAAGCAGGACATCGAAAATCAGCGCCTGGCTGCTATGACGGACCTGAAAAATCAGGTAGGCGTGCTGTCTATCGAAATCGCTGAGAAGCTGCTGCGCCGCCAACTGGACGACAAGAAAGGTCAGGAGCAGTTTGTCAGCTCACTGGTCGATGACATCAAAATGAACTAAGCCATCGGTAAGCGTTGCCCCGGCATTTCTTATCGAAAACTATAAATTGATATGTCTGTACAAAGAATAGCTTCCCGCTACGCAAAGTCGCTCATTGAGCTGGCTCAGGAGCAAAATAAGCTCGAAGCCGTCACGAAGGACATGGAAACCTTCAAGGAACTGCTCAGCAACCGCGACCTGTACCTGTTGCTCAAAAGCCCGGTAGTGGGAACTGATAAGAAAAGGCAGATTTTCAAAACCCTCTTTGAAGGGAAGTTTGATAAACTGACTTCCGCTTTCCTGGATATCCTGGCCGTTAAAGTGCGTGAAAGCTATATGCCGGAAATCGTGACAGAATACCTGGCACAGTACAAGCGCATCATGCACATCTCCACTGTTACGGTCACTACGGCGACCGAGCTGGATGAGAAAACCCTGGCTGCTATCAAGGCCAAATTGCTGGAAAGCAAAGCTACAGACGAGAAGGTAGAGATTGTTTCCGTTGTGGACCCCGACCTGATCGGTGGGTTCGTACTGGAATTCGACGATAAAATTTATGACGCCAGCTTATCCAGCAAACTGGATGGGCTTAAGCGTCAGTTTAAGGATAACCTCTACGTTTCGCAGGTATCCAATTAACGACTTTAATACTAGAAAACCCGCTGCACCGCGCAGTGATAAAATTTTTCAGACATGGTTGATGTAAAACCTGATGAGATCTCAGCAATACTCAAACAACAACTCTCCGGTTTCAGCTCCGCAACCGAACTTGAAGAGTACGGTACCGTACTTCAGGTAGGTGACGGTATTGCGCGTGTGTACGGTTTGACCAAAGCACAGGCTGGTGAACTGGTGGCTTTCGATAACGGCACACAGGCGATCGTTCTGAACCTGGAAGAAGACAACGTAGGTGTGGTACTCATGGGCCCAAGTGATGGCATCCGTGAGGGCAGCCGTGTACAGCGTACCAACCGCATCGCTTCTATCAAAGTAGGGGAAGGCTTCGTTGGCCGCGTAGTGAACGCCCTGGGCGAGCCGATCGACGGTAAAGGTGCTATCAAAGGTACGACTTACGAAATGCCACTGGAGCGTAAAGCACCGGGTGTAATCTACCGTCAGCCGGTAAATGAGCCGCTGCAGACGGGTATCAAGTCTATCGATGCCATGATTCCAATCGGCCGTGGACAGCGGGAGCTGATCATCGGTGACCGTCAGACGGGTAAGACGGCGATTGCGATCGACACCATCATCAATCAGCGCGAGTTCTACGAGCGCGGCGAGCCGGTTTTCTGTATCTATGTAGCTTCTGGTCAGAAGGCCTCTACTGTTGCCAACGTAGCGAAGACCCTCGAAGATAACGGAGCGATGGACTACACCGTTATCGTTTCTGCTTCAGCTGCTGACCCTGCACCGCTTCAGTTCTATGCACCATTTGCCGGTGCTGCTGTGGGCGAGTACTTCCGTGATACAGGCCGCCCTGCCCTGATCATTTATGATGACCTGTCCAAGCAGGCGGTAGCTTACCGTGAGGTATCCCTGCTGCTGCGCCGTCCTCCGGGCCGTGAGGCCTACCCTGGTGACGTATTCTACCTGCACTCCCGTCTTCTGGAGCGTGCAGCGAAGATCATCAGCAACGACGAGATTGCCCGCAATATGAACGACCTGCCGGAAACCCTGGCCAACGCCAAAGACGAAAAAGGCGAGCCATTGGTAAAAGGTGGTGGCTCACTGACGGCCCTGCCGATCATCGAGACGCAGGCGGGTGACGTTTCTGCCTATATCCCGACCAACGTAATTTCCATTACCGACGGTCAGATCTTCCTCGAGTCCAACCTCTTCAACGCTGGTGTGCGCCCTGCGATTAACGTAGGTATCTCCGTATCCCGTGTGGGTGGTTCGGCTCAGATCAAGTCCATGAAGAAAGTATCCGGTACCCTGAAGCTCGATCAGGCACAGTACCGCGAGCTGGAGGCGTTCTCCAAGTTCGGTTCTGACCTTGATGCTGCAACAACGGCCGTGCTGGAGAAAGGTAAGCGCAACGTGGAAATCCTGAAGCAGCCACAGTACTCTCCGGTATCGGTTGAGAAACAGGTAGCTATCATTTACCTGGGAACCAAAGGCAAACTGCGTAATGTACCGGTAGAAAAAGTGAAGGAGTTCGAAGAGCTCTTCCTGACCACTCTGGAGAAGCAGTACCCTGAAGTGCTTGACACTTTCCGGGCAGGTAAACTCGACAAAGACGCTACAGACAAGGTAGAAGCACTGGCAGCTGAACTGTCTGCACAGTACAAGAAGTAAGACAATACATTATTTGATCGGCAGCCCCTGGTGGCTGCCGGCAAAATTGCTATAGATGGCTAACTTAAAAGAGGTACGGGACCGTATTAAGTCGGTTCAGAATACTCAGCAGATCACCAAGGCGATGAAGATGGTGTCAGCGGCTAAGCTGCGCCGTGCGCAGGATGCGATCCTGCAGATGCGCCCCTATGCTGATAAACTGAATCAGGTACTGCGCAACATCCTTTCCAATCTGGAAGGAGATGCCGGCAGCAGCCTTGGCGTAGAGCGCGAGGTGAAAAAAGCCTGCATCGTCGTGGTAACGTCCAACCGTGGCCTTTGCGGTGCGTTCAACTCTAATATCTCCAAAGCCGCAGCTCATCTGGTGGAGACCAGGTATGCGGCTGTACGCGAAAGCGGCAACCTGAGCATGCTGTGCATCGGCAAGAAAGGAGCGGAGTACTTTAAAAAGCGCTATCCGGACCTGGACTTCATCCCCGGATACATCGACTTGTTTGAGAACCTGAGCTTCGATAACGTTTCTGAGGTGCCTAAAATGCTCATTCAGTGCTTCGAAGATGGTGACTTTGATGCAGTGGATGTGACCTACGGCAAGTTCAAAAATGCCGCTACTCAAATTACTCAGGTGGAGCAGTTCCTCCCTGTCCCTAAGATTGAGGCGGAAGCTGGTGAAGAAGAAACGGAAGGCATGCTGGCTGACTATATCTTCGAGCCTGGTAAGGAAGCATTGCTGGAGTACCTTATTCCGACCATCCTTCAGACGCAATTCCAAAAGTATGTCCTTGACACCCACGCTTCTGAGCACGGTGCCCGTATGACGGCTATGGACAAGGCAACGGAGAACGCTCAGGAACTGCTGCGCGACCTCAAGATTTCCTACAACAAAGCACGTCAGGAAGCCATTACAAACGAAATCCTCGAAATTGTGGGTGGTGCGGCTGCCCTCGAGAATGGATAATATTGATCCCGCTCAGCGGGTTTTCTAGTACAATTGTTATAATCCCCCCGGCACGGCACGACCGCGTCGGGGGGATTTTTTTAGACTATGCTGGGAATTCACTCCAAAAGCGAATTCCCAGCATAGTCTTATTGGCGCTCAAATTCAATCCGGTCGCCTGGCTTTACCCCCAGCTTATCAGACAGGCCTCCAATTACCTCCAGTACGTATTTGGCATCTCCCTGACTCGTCTGCGGGCTCAGCGTTTGGGGCTGTGCATTCTTGCGGATATTCAGAATGCGCTGCTCTTCACTGATAAACATGATGTCGAGGGGGACATAAGTATTGCGCATCCAAAAGGACTGCGGCTCTGCCCGCTCCATAATGAAAAGCATGCCCTGATTGTCTTCCATGGACTTGCGCCACATCATGCCTTCCGCCCGGCCCATATCATCGGCTTTGATTTCGATATCAATGGTGCTGATCGCCTGATCGCCCTGCTCTGCATAAAACGTAAGCGTGCCCTGTTTGGTAAACTGTGGCCCCGAAGCCTTCGGCGTGGATTTTGGCATAGACATATAGATTAGCCCCCCGACTACAGGGAGTGCGAGAATAGCCATCAAAAGGATAAGGTTGCGTTGTTTGCGCTGCTGCGCTTTTCTGCGCTCCGCGCGGTTGGGAAGGTTGGATTTTGCGGTCATGGGTGTCAGGTCGTTTATGATAGTTAGCGGTAAAAATAACACACTTTGGCAAAAGATGGGAAAGGGGCGGTCTGTTTCCCGGCCTAACAGACCTGAATATTGACTTTATGATTTAGTCACACACTAGTCCGGACTCAGACCAGAAAAACAATGGAGAATTGAACTAAAATGGGTAGAGGTTTTTTGTATTATTGGATACAAACAGTTAAAAAATGGGAAAAATGAATCTTGAATTTGTGGTAGATGAAAGCGGCAACAAGAAGGCGGTAATGATCCCATTTGCAGAATGGGAAGACTTTCAAAATGAGCTGAGCGAATTCTTTGAATATAAAAAGCTTAAAGAGCGTTTAAGGAAAGCCTTCGATGAGGTACAGCAGATCCAATCCGGTGAGTTACCAAGACGCACGATGCAAAACTTTTTAGATGAGTGTTAATGTTATATTGACCCCGAACTTTGAAAGAGAAGCGAAAAAATTAATCAAAAAATACCGCTCTTTGAGGCGGGAGCTTCTGGATTTTACGGCAGAACTAGAGGGGGAACCAAGAATTGGAGTCCAAATCAGTGAAAATGTTTACAAGGTAAGGCTCGCGGTTAGAAGCAAAGGCAAAGGCAAAAGTGGTGGCATGAGGATAATTACTTACGTTGAGACTAAACTAGTCCAAAAACCAAAAGATACCGATATTTATTTATTATCTATTTACGATAAATCAGAACAAGACAATATTTCAAACCGAATGATAGCGCAAATAGTAGGAGAATTACAAGAAGAATTGAAGCAAGCTCTTTCCAGTACTTCAAGGCTAGCAAGTGAAGAAGAGTAGACTTAGCACATCAAGGGAGGTATCCAGCTATAGTTCCTTTTCGAAGACAAGGAAAAAGGCTTTTGGAATAAGAAAGTCTGCGGATGGATCAATCTACCGTGTAATACCACATAAAAGAAGGCACCCGTAATTCACAGGTGCCTCCCCACGTTCGATTTACTCTGTACCATTAATATAATACGCACCCTTAAGCGCCACCGGCGTCCGGTCGGTGATATTGTTTCCACTAATCTCTACATACCCATCGGCAGCGGTGCCCGGCTTTACCGGTATTCGCTGAAAGCCATTCCCGGTTTCCTGGAAGACAAAAGCCTCCTCCCCGGAGCGGATCAGCGCTTCTTCCGGCACGGTCAGCGCCATGCGGCTATCCGTCTGTATTTTGGCAAACAGGAAGCTGCCGATCGCCAGTTTGGAGGTACCTTCATCCAGGTGGACATGCACCCGTGCGGTCTTTTGCTCCATATCAATGCTTTGGTTCACCAGGTGCACTGTACCGGTTATCGGTGTCTCTTCGCCCGGCAGGTTGGCGATCACCGGCTGTCCTTTTTTCACGCGGTGCAGGTCTTTGGCATAGACTTGCAGCTCCAGGTGAAGGTGGCTGTCATCAGTGACCTGGAAAAGCATGGTCTCCGGCTGTACGAGCTGCCCGGAGCGGACTTCCACGTGTGTGAGCTGCCCGCCGGTGGGTGCATAAATGCCGATTGCAGACTGAATCTTCTTCGTTTCCTCCACATTTTTAGCATCGATACCGATGAGTTCCAGCTCTGCTTTCAGGCCTTCGTACCGGGCCTGCATGATGGACAGTTCCGATATCGCCAGCTCATAGTCTCTCTGAGAAGCGGCATCCGACTGAGCCAGTTCGGCCTTACGGTCCCTGTCTTTTTGAAGGTAAGGCAGCTGTGCAGCCGTTTCCAGGAAAGTCCGCTGAAGCCGCACCAGATCAGGGTGGTCAATGCTGGCCAGGCGCTCGCCCCGCCGGATCTGTTCACCAGGCAGATGGCGGATGTCGCGCACAAAACCCATCACCGGGCTGTGCACCGCCTGCTGATAAGCCGGGGGGACATCAATGGTGCCAGAGCAGGAAAGGTAAGTCGGAATTTCCCGCTGCTCGGGCTGTCCGGTTTGGATGCCTGCCTCCTTCAGTTGGGCGGCGGACAAGTGAATGAGGCCATCAGCCGCTTCGGTAGACGCCGGCGTTTCGGTGGCGTCGGTCGGTGCGGCTTCGTTTTGGCAAGCCAATAGGCTCGCGGAAAGGATGAAGATGAAAAATACGTATTTCATGGTGGTTGTTTTAAAGTGGATTACTGAGATAGAAATTCGAGGTACAGCATCGCCTGATTGTAGCGGGCCGTGAGGTTGATGCGTTCGAGCTCGCTGCTCAGGGCAGCATTTAGGCTCTGAGCGTATTGAAAGTAGTTGACTTCCCCCTGCTCCAGTTGCAGTTGGGCGAGCTGCCGCAGCTGCCGGGCCTGAGCCTGTAGTGCCGGGCCCTGTTCTTCCAGTTGCCGGGTCAGTTGCTGCCATTGCACCTGAGCCATCTGCCGTTCCTGTTCGAGCTGCTGCCGCTGCCCCTGCAGTTGCTGCGCGGCTTTGGTCGCCTCCAGTTCTGCCTGAGCGATGCGGGCGCGCTGACTCTTTTGGAAAACCGGTGCCCGTAGCCCGATCTGAACAGCATTCAGTGGGATGTCAGGTCGGATGCTTTGTTGCATATACCCAAACGACAACTGTGGCTGCAGGCGTTGGGCTTCCACCTCGGCATTTGCAGTAGCGGCCTGCATTTCCTGCTCCAGCGGGCGCAGGAAAGCCTGCAGGGCAGCCGTGGTGTCTGCCGTTCCTGAAATGAGCGCCTGCAGGGAATCAGCCGGCCGGACCGAGGCCGGACTATAGGCCAGCTGCTGGAAACGGCGGAACGCTTGTTCCTCCTGTTGCCGGGCTTGGCGGGTAGCGCTTTGGGCTTGTGTCAGTTGCTGTTGAGCCAGGGTGTACGACAAGCGGTCGATGGCACCGGCCCGCAGCTGAAGCGCTGCCCGGTCGGCCAGATTTTGGAACACCAGCTCCTGCCGTTGGTACAATTGCAGGCGCGCCTGTTCGGCCAGCCAGTTTTGTTGGGCCTGCCTGATGCCAAAGGTGACCTGATGCTCCAGCAACGCCTGTTGGCTACCAGACAGTGCCAGCTGAGCGCGGGCAGCCGCCTCCTGCTTTTTATTCAACCCGAATGGAGACAAGGGCTGCGTAATCGAAACCTGATAATCCCCCATCGTGGTGTTGTACTGTCCGAAGCCGGCCATGAACTCCGTTTGCGGGATCTCGCGGGCCGCGGTAATGCCCAATTGCGCCTGTTGGATGCTCAGTGTGCCGTTTTGGAGGTCCGGATTAAGCTCCAGCGCCTGCTGTGTGGCGTAGTCCAGTGTAAGTGGCTGTTGAGCCATCGCCGGTGTGGCCAGGAGCAGCAGGGCAATCATCGCAGCACCAGGGACGGACGGTTTCAGGTTCTTATTGGCCAGGTAGTAAAGCACCGGCAGGACGAGCAGGGTGAGCAGGGTCGCTGTGATCAGCCCGCCGATAACGACCGTCGCCAGTGGCTTTTGCACTTCCGCGCCATTAGAGGTGGAAAGCGCCATAGGCAAAAAGCCCAGGGCTGCCACCGTCGCAGTCATGACCACGGGGCGCATCCGTGCCAGCCCGCCATCAATGACGACCTTCCGGATATCTGTGTACCCTTCTTCGTACCGCAACCGGTTGAAGTGGCTAATGAGTACGATACCATTCAGCACCGCCACGCCAAACAGGGCGATAAAACCGACACCCGCCGAAATACTGAACGGCATGCCCCTGGCCCAGAGCCCCAGGATGCCTCCAACGGCGGCAGTAGGCACGGCCGTGAAGATCATCAGCGCGTATTTCAGTTTGCCAAAGGTGAAGTAGAGCAAAACGAAGATCAGTGCCAGGGCTGCCGGTACGGCAATCCCCAAACGGGCTTTGGCCGCTTCCAGGTTCTCAAACTGCCCACCGTACTTAATGTAGTAACCGGCAGGCAAATCGAGCCCGGATTTGAGCTGCGCTTCGATATCAGCCACCAGGCTTGCCACGTCCCGGTCGCGCACATTCACCCCGATGTTGATGCGGCGGCGGGTGCCTTCCCTGGAAATCTGCATGGGGCCCTCGGTGTAATGCACTTTGGCGACCTCGCTCATCGGCAGTGACCGACCGTCGGGCAGGTGGACAAACAACTGCTGCAGGTCAAGTTCCTGACGGCTTTCCTGATCGAGGCGGACCACGAGATCGAACTTTCGCTCATTCTCAAAGACTACCCCTGCCGTTTCACCGGCAAAAGCAGTGCGCACCAGGGTGTTGAGCTGTTCAATATCTAACCCGTACTCCGCAATCTTCGGCCGGTTGAATTCGACCATCAGTTGGGGCAGGCCTTCGGTTTGTTCTACTTTGACGTCGCCGGCACCAGGGATGCCTTTGATGATATCCGCCGCCCGGTCGGCCTGCTGTTTGAGCACGGTGGTATTCTCCCCGAAAATCTTCACAGCGATATCCGTCTTGGCACCGGTCAGCAGCTCATTGAAGCGCAACTGAATGGGCTGGGTAAACTCAAAAGAAGCACCGGCAATGACTTCCAGTTTTTCCTTCATAGCATCGACCAGCCCCTCCCGGTCCGTAGCGCTCACCCATTCTCCCTGCGGTTTGAGGATGATCATGATGTCGGCATCCTCGATAGCCATAGGGTCGGTGGGGACTTCGGCTGTACCGATTTTGGAAACAACATGCTCCACTTCCGGGAAATTGTCGAGGAGGATCTTTTCGGCTTTGCCAGCCGTTTTTACGCTCTCCTGCAGGGAGCTGCCTGGCTGAATAGCCATCTGCATGGCCAGGTCGCCTTCTTCCAGGGTAGGGAGGAATTCAGCGCCCAGGGTGCGGAACAGGAGCACGGAGCCAATCAGGACTGTAAGTGTGGCACCCAGCACCAGTTGTGGCAGGCGTAGCGCACCCTCAAGTGTGGGGCGGTAGAGCTTGCGTAAAAAGTTAACGATACGGTCTGCAAAAGTTTTGTGGGCTTTTATATTTCGCGGCATCACCCAGGCGGTCATCATCGGTACATAGGTGAGCGAAAGGATAAGCGCACCCAGCACCGCAAAGCTGAACGTCATAGCCATAGGTCGGAACATCTTTCCCTCAATACCCGTGAGCGTCATGATCGGGATAAACACCGTGAGGATAATAAATACCCCAAATACCGCTGCACGGAAGAGCTTGGCAGACTCGTCGATGATAATATTGTCCATCTGCGCCTGCGTCAGCTTTTTGCCGACATGGTAAGTGAATAAGCCGTGGAGCACCCCTTCCACAATAATCACGGCCCCATCCACCACAATACCAAAGTCGATAGCACCGAGGCTCATGAGGTTGGCTGACAGGCCGAAGTAGCTCATCAGGATGAGGGCAAAAAGCATAGCAAGAGGGATAACCGAAGCTACGATCAGCCCCGCCCGCAGGTTGCCCAGCAGGAGTACCAGGACGAAGACCACAATCAGCCCGCCTTCCAGCAGGTTGTTTTTGACGGTGTTGATGGTTTTGCCGACGAGTACAGAGCGGTCGAGATAGGGATAAAGCTCTATGCCTTCCGGCAGGGATTCCCGCACCTGTTCCACCCGGTCGTGCACATTGGCAATGGCTTCCGAGGAGTTGGCGCCTTTAAACATGAGGGTAATGCCCCCAACGGCTTCGCCTTTCCCGTCCATCGTCATCGCCCCGAAGCGCTTGGGGCTGCCGAGCTGCACCTCGCCCACATCGCGGATCAGCACGGGCGTGCCGTTGCGGGTCGCCACCACGATTTGCTCGATATCTTCAAAGCTCTGCACCATACCTTCGGTACGGATGTAGTAGGCATTGGTGTTTTTTTCGATGTAGCTGCCACCGCTGTTTTGGTTGTTGCGGGCCAGGGCATCGAAGACTTCACTAATGGCAATATCGTAGCCCTGCAGGGTAACCGGATTCAGGGCGACCTCGTACTGCTTGAGGTAGCCCCCGAAGCTGCTGATTTCAATGATTCCCTTAGTGCCCGCCATTTGGCGCTTGACGATCCAGTCCTGAATGGTGCGCAGCTCCATAGGGCTGTACTGATCCTCATAGCCAGGCTTCACGCGCAGGACATACTGGTAAATTTCGCCCAGCCCGGTGGTAATCGGCATCAGCTCCGGTGTGCCCAGTCCGGGTGGGATTTCCTGCTCGGCCATGCCTAGTTGTTCTTTGACATACTGCCGGGCTTGTAATATAGGTACACCGGGCTCGAATACTACGGTAACGACTGATAGCCCGAAGCGGGAGATGGAGCGGATTTCGGTAACGTCCGGTATATTCGCTACAGCGATTTCGACCGGGTAGGTGATAAACTGCTCGACTTCCTGAGGGGCCAGAGAGCCGGAGACGGTTACAATTTGCACCTGATTGTTGGTGATGTCAGGTACCGCATCAATGGGGAGACGGGACAGGCTGTAAATACCTGCGCTGATCAACCCCGCTACCAACAGGAGAATGATGAGTTTGTTCCGTACGGAAAACTCAATGATTGCTTTGATCATGTGTGGTTCAATTCAGACTTGAAAAAGAATAGCGGAGATCGCTCCGCCGGTAAAGCAGAATACTAATCAGGCCTGAATGGGTGGTCGGAAAACGTTTGTGAGGTGGTGGTGCGGCAGAAAGTTAAGCGGCTTCTCCGTAAGGAAATGGCTGTTTTCTGCCGGTGCAGGAGAGATGACATAAGGAAACTGCAAGACGAGGTGGTCGAAAGAATGGACATGCTTCAGCGGCAGATCTTTATGGCTTTGACCTCCGTCACCATGGTCGTGATGGTCAGGATTCCAGAAATGCGCCCCCATGAAGTGGTGGAATGACACTGTGTCGCCCTGATCGGCAGCCAGTTCTTTATGCAACTGAAAGTGTCGGAGTGCCGAGGGTAGTTTGCTCAACTGGCTAAAATCCGCTCCGGGCAGAAAACTGCCGAGCAGGAAATAGAATGCCATAAATTGAGCAATGTTCTTCATGGTGACGGTCTCAAATACAATCCAAAGGTAGGATTAGTTTTTTAAAAGTAAAATGATATTCGTCACAGAAGGTGAAAGTGGATAGCAGAACCATCGTCCTTTTCCAGGATGAGAAGCCCGAAGCCTGCATTTTCGCTCATCAAAACTTTTCGCGTGAAATAAGGTTTGAAAAGAAATAAAAGAATGATCAGGTGGCTGCCCCAACAACGGGCAGCCACCGCACTAATGACATAAAGGGGATGGTAAAGCAGATTCAGCAAAAAAACGCAACAGCAATGAAACGGCAGGCAGAAGCCATGATCCCAACGCCCTGGGGCGAGTTCAATATGGTCGCCTTTTCAGAAAGTGATGAGGATTGGATGCCGCACCTGGCGCTCATCCATAAAGACGCTGACCCCTCCGGCCCTATTCTGGTGCGCCTGCACTCTGAATGCATCACCGGTGACCTTTTTGGCTCCAAACGCTGCGATTGCGGGGAGCAACTGGCAGAAGCCCTGCGCCTGGCTGCTGAAAACGGGGGCGTAGTCCTGTATCTGCGGCAGGAAGGCCGGGGCATCGGCATCATCAACAAGCTGAAAGCCTATAACCTGCAGGACAAAGGCATGAATACCGTGGATGCGAATATCCACCTGGGGCTGGAAGTAGACGCCCGGCAGTACAACATCGCCATCGAAATGCTGCAGGAACTGGGGATCGACAAAATCAACCTGCTGACCAATAACCCCGACAAAATCAATGCTTTTGACGATGCGGAAATCGACGTGATCGCCCGCGTGCCGCTCATCATTAAGCCACAAAAAGAAAATTTTGATTACCTCAAGACCAAGCAGGACGAAATGGGGCATCTTTTTAAGCTGTAAACAATGACAGATGGGCTATGGAATGGGGTTTTAGCATTGCGTGTGGCTCTGTCACGCACCACTCAGCCTGTCCATTTTGCCTGCCTTTCCACATCCGGCAAAGCCGCTCTTAATGAGCCGCTTTCCGGAGACAAAGTTGTTTATATCGGGCTTGGCACAGGTACACACGATCCCCTTCCCGGTCAGGCTTACCTCCAAAAAACAGATGCTTTACGGTTTAGCATACGCAAGCACGGGGACTTCGATGCGGCTACCCTGCAATACCTGCGCACCTACCTGCCCTATCTTTTTTTGACCCAAATGGCGGACCACATGCAGCGCGCCTGTACGGTAGCCCACTTTGCACAGTCGCTGGACGGTAAAATCGCCACTGAATCCGGCCACTCCAAATGGATTGGCAATGACGAAAACCTGGTGCACGCCCACCGCATGCGTGCGCTGTGTGATGCCGTACTGATTGGTGGTGGCACCCTGGCCTGCGACCGCCCCCGGCTGACGGTGCGGCATGTCGCCGGCGAGCATCCCGTCCGTGTGGTAGTGGGCCGGCCCGATGCGGATTACGATTCCCTGCTGCAGGCCTGCGATCAGCCCATCTTTGTATACGGTGCTGCGGATGCCCGCGTGGATGCGCCGGTAGACTATACACAATTGCCAGACTTGCCTGATGAGGGCAGGGTGTGTTCCGTTCGGGTACTAAAGGCGCTGTATAGCCGCGGCATTCGGACCGTGTACCTGGAAGGAGGCCCCACCACCACTTCCCGCTTCCTGAAAGACGGCGCAGTGGATATCCTGCAGCTGCATATTTCGCCTATGCTGTTTGGTTCCGGCATGGGGGCTGTGCAATTCGCGCCAATCACCAAAGTAGACGAGGCCATTGCCTTTCGTAGCTTCACCTTTGAGCCGGTGGGCGACACCATGATGTTTGTGGGCATACCCGAAAATATACAACAGTCGGTCCCGGAAACTCCGGAAGTCACCGCCACGCCAAAAAGCCAGTAACTATGCCTCATGCCCTATGGCACCTTTCAGATATCCAATCCACTATTCAGCCTGCTGAGCAGTCTGATGGAGGCCTGCACGTACAGGCGCATTACTCCCTGGTCAGTACCGGCACAGAACGCCTTGTTGCCACCGGCGGGGTGCCCCGTTCCCTGCATGCCGATATGCGGGTGCCGGGTATGATCGGCACCTTCAGCTTTCCGCTGACGTACGGCTATTCCTGGGTAGGGCAAGTGAAGGCGCCTGGCCATCCGCTGCATAAACAAATGGTGCATACCCTCTGGCCCCATCAAACGGAAATCTGTGCGCCTGCTGAAGCCCTTTTTCCCATACCGAAGGAAGTGCCCCCACTGCGGGCTACCCTGGCGAGCAATATGGAGACGGTGGTGAATGCTGTTTGGGACAGCGGTGTCAGCCTGGGCGACCGGGTGCTGGTAGTGGGTTTCGGGATGATCGGGGGCTTACTGGCCCGGACCCTGTCGCGCATGCCGGGCGTGCAGGTGCAGGTGGCAGAAACAGATGAACAACGCCGGTCGCAGCACCTGGATATGGGGTTTGAAGCATGGGACGGACAGCCGGCAGACCTCGCTTTTCACACCACCGCCACAGGAGGAGGGCTGCAACAAGCTATAGACGCTGTAGGGCAGGAAGGCAAGATCATTGAACTAAGCTGGTACGGCGAGCAGGAAGCAAAAGTGCAGCTGGGCGGCGATTTCCACTACGGGCGCAAGCAAATCATCAGTTCTCAGGTGGCCAATCTTCCGTCAGGCCGCCGGGCACGCTGGGATTTCCGCCGCCGCAAAACCGTGGTGATGGAATTGCTCAAAGACCCGGGCTACGATGCCCACATCACCCAGGTGCTGCCGTTCGCGCAGGCTCCGGCTTTTTTTGAGGAACTGCGCTCGGGCGTTATGCCTCCCCTGGGTACCGCCTTTGATTATTCATCCAAAATCTAAGATATGTTCAGCGTTACCATCCGACAGCACATTATGATTGCCCACTCTTTGCCACACCCGGATTTTGGGCCGGCACAGCGGTTGCACGGCGCGACCTACGTTACCGATGTAACCTTCTACAGCAAACAACTCACGGAGATGGGCATCGTCATCGATATTGCGCTCGCCCACGATGCGCTCAAAAAAGCCCTCGCCCCTCTGGATTATCAAAACCTGGACGAGCTGCCGCAATTCAAAGGTAAGCTGACGACTACCGAGTTTCTGGCTCTGTACATTCACGGGCAGGTAAAGGCAGCAGTGGCCGATCAGTTTGATGGCCGGATCAAGGTCGTCCTCGGGGAATCCCACGAAGCCTGGGCGGCCTATGAAGCCTAAGAAGCAAGCGTACGCTTTCCTCATTCCCGACACCGGAGCCTTTGTGTCTGGTGGCAATCTCTACAACCGCCACCTGATCGATGCCCTGCGGGAGCTGGGGCACCCCATTTACGAAAGTGCCCAGCCGGAGGGCCTGCCGGAAGGGGTGCCGATGCTCACAGACACTCTACTTGCCCCAACGCTGCCACCTGCACTTGCGAAGCAATCCGGGCTGATCGTGCACCACCTGCAAAGCCTGCACCCACCGGCGGGGTGGAAGGGGGCAGACTGGTTTCGGGAAAAGGAATGGCCCTGGCTACGCCACTTTGGCTGGTATTTGGCGACAAGCCCCTACACGGCGGATTACCTGCAGAGCCGGGATGTTTCCAAGCCCATTGAGGTGATTGAGCCCGCTTTAAAACAGCTGCCGGTGGTGCAGGACAAAACCGCCCATCCTATTCAAGCCATAGTGGTCGCTAATGTAGTGGAAAGGAAAGGTATACTGCCCCTGCTGAACGCCTGGGCAGCCGCACCCCCTGAAGGCGTAGTGCTTAGTTTAGCTGGTAATCAGGACATGGAACCCGCATACGCCAAACAGTGCCTGTCGGTTGTGGAAAAGCTGGAAGGCGTACACTACCTGGGCACGCTGACGCAGGAAGCCCTGCAGGCAGCCTACGCCCGTTCCAACCTGTTGATTTCGGCTGCCTATATGGAGACCTACGGTATGGCCCTGCAAGAAGCAGCAGCGGCAGGGTTGCCTGTTTTGGCCTATGCCGGGGGCAATGTGCCCAACCACGTGGATGCCGGCCGTAATGGGGAGCTTTGCCCGTCTCATACCGAAATTGTATCTTGGTTGAACAAATGGGCAACGCAGCCTGAAACTTTCAAGCCTTATCTTGAACACGCCCGCGCCCTCGCGCCGAACCGTCAGCGTCTTTGGGCCGATGCTGCAGCTCAGTTTGAAGCCATTAAAATACAACGATGAAAGCCATACAAATTAAAGATTTTGGAGGCCCGGAAGAACTCTATCTGGGCGATTATGAGACCCCTACCCCTGCCGCGAACGAGATACTGGTCAAAGTGGAAGCCACAGCCCTCAACCGGGCGGATACCCTTCAGCGTATGGGCAAATACCCCCCGCCGGAAGGCGATAGCCCGATTATGGGACTGGAGGTGGCTGGCGAGGTCGTAGAAGTTGGCGAGCAGGTCATTCACTGGAAGATTGGCGATAAAGTCTGCGGGTTGTTGGGCGGCGGTGGTTATGCCGAGTATGCGGTGATTCCTGAACGACTGGCCCTGCCCTGGCCCGAAGGCTTTGATGCGGTGCAGTCCGCAGCAGTCCCGGAGGTGTTTCTGACTGCTTTTCAGGCCCTGCGCTGGCTGGCCCACCTGCAGGAAGGCGAGCGGGTACTGATTCATGCGGGCGCAAGCGGGGTAGGCACTGCGGCTATTCAACTGGCGAAGGTCATGGGCGCTCACCCTATCGTAACGGCATCGGCGGGCAAGCATGGCCTTTGTCAGGAACTGGGCGCGGAACTGGCCATTGACTACAAGGCAGAAAATTTCGCCGAAAGGCTACAAGACTATACCAAGGGGGAAGGCGTGAATGTGGTTGTGGACTTCATCGGCGGGCCTTATCTGCAGCAAAACCTCGACGTCATGGGGCTGGAAGGGCGTATGGTGCTCCTGGCTTTTCTGGGCGGGGTGAAAGTGGATAACCTTAACATCGCACCGGTTTTGCGCAAGCGTCTGCAGATCATCGGCTCCACCCTGCGCGCCCGGGACTTGGAGTACAAAATCCGCCTCTCCAGCGATTTGCAGCTCTTTGCCTGGCCCTTGTTTGCGAACGGGCAGCTGCGCCCGGTTGTCGATAAGGTCTACGATTGGTCGGAAGTGGCGGAGGCCCACCGGTATATGGAAAGCAATCAGAGCAAAGGGAAGATTGTGCTGCGGATTAGCCGATGACGGGTTTATTGTCCAGGATGGCAGTGACCTGTGCTTCCGTCAGAGTATTGCCTTCAATAGCGAGGGAGGCGCGGATGGTTTTGATCTTGTTGCGCTTGCGAAGGGTGGGCTGAGGCTTACGGAGCTGTGAGCCGTCGATCACCCCTAGCAGGTGGCCTATGTCTGTAGAAAGGTTGACGATTTCTGCGGTAGGCTCAAAATATTTGTGCTGCATGATACTATCATTTGGTGCTATTAATACGCATTTAGCGGTGGTTTAGTTCTATTGGTATTATCAAATGATGTTATAGCAAAACGGCCGGCACTTCCAATAGAAATGCCGGCCGCTGCAGGTCAGTCCGTCAAACGGGCTATTGTTTAATCACCTTAATAGTAGCGACGCCACGTTCCGTACGCACGCTTAGCCAGTACAGCCCGGCCGGCAGGGTAGCGGTAGACAGGCTGCTTTGCTGAACGCCCTGTGCCAGTGTTTCCTCCTGCTGCAGGAGCTGCTGACCAGCGGCATTGTACAACAGGTATTGCACCGCTTGCGCCTGCTGCAGTTCCAGTTGAATACCTAGGGTTTCCCGGAAGGGGTTAGGCGCAACTTCCAGGCGAAGTTGGCGGGCCAGGTTTTCGGTCCCGGTCAGGCAGGTCGTCTCGAAGTTCATAGTAGCGGAGGGCTGACTGATGTTATTGACGCCCTCGCAGGTGACCCAGATGCGGGCATCGTAGGCCGAGCAGGAATCGAGGTTCTCCAGTTGAAGTTCCAGGCCGGTGGTCGGGTAGGTATCCCAGGCCGTTGTGCCGCTTCTGCGGACCTGCAGCTCATAGCTTAGTGCAGCATCAGGTGCCGCCCAGACCAGCATAGCGGTGGTATCAGTAAGGTCAAGTACGGTTAGCATCGCTGCATCACTGTCGCAGGCCGGATTGCAGATCGTAGAGAAAAAGAAGGATTCGGACCATCCACTTGGGAAGTCACCACAGAAGCCCGACACCTGCACTTCATAACCGGTGCAGACATCCAGTCCTTCGAGGATAAGCATTTGGGCACCAACGCCCTCAACGCCGGACCACTCCGCAGCCCCTTCCGGGCGGAAGCGCAGCTGATAGACCTCACTGCTGCCTTCCCAGCTGAGGTAGGCACTCTGATAACTGATGGAGTCGGTGGTGACAGCCGCCGGTACAGGGCAGGGTGGTACCTCATCGGTGATCTCCAGGCAGTAGTCTTCCGTTTCGCCTTCAATGCTGTTGTTGCATTCTGGTAACTGGTCCTCCTGAAAAGCCATCGCCACCCGCATCCTTGTGCTGCCAGTCAGGGCATCATCCGGGATGAGGATCGGGATTTCTATACTGGTCTCTTCCGAATCGGTTACACTGCCCACCACTTCGGTGCTCAGGTCAAAGGTTCCATCCTGATTAAGGTCGATGAGGACCCAGTAGTTCTCAGAATAGGCGCTGGTCACCCAGCCGGGGGTAATGGTCAGAGTGTAGCCTGCGCCGGTTTCCAGGCTGGTGCTCAGGCCGGTGTAATCTCCGTAGCCGCCATCGTTGCCTGAAGTGTTTTCCAGGTCATTTATGGATACAGCATTGATGAATTCATACTCCGTATTGCCAGTGACCAGGCAGTAGTCGAGGTCGATGCAATTGCCACAGCCCGGTACGTCAAAGAGAATGTCCGTACCCAGGGAGTCGGGTAAGAGGTCATCACTGCACAGGCTTTGGATATTGGCTACACAGGTTTGACAGGAGTCGAGCCCGGTCACCGTTAAGGTGTTGGTGAAGACGCTGTCATAAGTCAGGGTATCCATCAGGCAGGTAACGGTCACCTGATAGGCACTTGCAGCCGATACCGGACGCCAGGACAGCACGGTACTGTCCACTGTGGATTCGGCGAACAAGTCCTGAGGCGCATCACAGCAGCCATCGGTCAGGAAGGTGGCGATGGTTGAGAAAACGGTGGTGTCTGTACAGGTTTCCTCCAGGGCAAACTCATAAGCGCTGCAAGACAGTAAGCCGCTCAGCTCAACCGGGGCCATGGCGTCCGGAATAATCTGCCAGGTCGTGTCCCCGCTTTCCCGCCAGTAGAGGCTGGACTGCAAAGTGGAGTCGGTAGACACCCAGCTGATGGTCGCGCTGCTGTCGGTTACCGCAGTAGCTTCCAGGCCGAAGGCGCCCGGGCAGGGGCCACAGTTTTGGAGCAGCATCTGCAGGCTGTTGTAAAGGTTGAGCGTGCCGCCGGTTACCGTGATGCTATCCAGGCTTGGATTGGGTTTGACCCCGTCAAAGATGGCCCGCCGGACTAAAAGGGCGGCTTCTGCCGGTGCTTCGAGCGACAGCTGTGTAAGCTGGGAGCAGGGTGCGGAGTAGAGCAGGGCAATTGCCCCGGCGACGTGAGGCGTTGCCCCGGAAGTACCGCCAAACCCACCATAGGTATTGCCCTCGGCTGCCGTCCAGGTGCCCTGCCCGGGTGCGCCGAGGTCTATGGTCTCTATACCAAAGCCTGCACCACTGACCTTATTGCCGGTACAGTTGAGGTTGGTCACGCTGATCATGAAGTCACTGCTGCAGGCGGTTGGCAGGTCGCCAACTTCATCCACATTTTGGTTTCCGTTGATCGTAGCGCCCGCATTGAGGATACCGTGCACGCCGAGGGTGTCGTAGAATGCACACCAAAGGGGCGCGTCCTCCGGCTGTCCGAAGTTGACACCCCAGGAGGAGTTGGTGGCTACTACAAAAGAGCCTTCTGCTCCTCCGGTTTCGTTGTAGCGCATGCGGTGGGCAAGCGGGAAGCTGTAGGCCTCCAATACTTCCGACTCTATACCGGAACCGCCAACTACGATCATGAGCTTAACATCCCAGTTGACACCGGCCACGCCGATGCCGTTGTTACCCTGAGCGCCAACGATGCCCGCTACGGGCGTGCCGTGCCCGTTGGATGCATCAATGTCGTCATCATCTGAGCCGGTATTCCAGCCGGCATAGTCATCAATAAAGCCGTTATTGTCATCATCAATGCCGTTACCAGGTATTTCTGCGACATTCACCCAGACGTTGTCGCCAAAGTCCTGATGATTGGGGTCGAGCCCGTCGTCTACGATGCAAACTACGATGTCATCGCCCAGTGCATTGGTGCCACCCGTAGTGATCTCCCAGGCCAGGTCCGCATCAATGTCAGCCCCTTCCACACAGCTACCGGAGCCACCATTGATGTACTGCCACTGATTTTGGAATTCCGGGTCGTCCGGCACGGTGCTCCGCAGCTCTACCAGGTGATTGAACTGAGCGACGGATATGCCGGGCATGCGGTTGAGATGGGCCAGGAAGTCAATTTCCGAGACCGCAGTATGGTCAAACCCCACACGCCAGATGCGCATGTAGGGCACGACTTCCTCAATGATTTTGAAATTGGTAGACCGCCCGTTGAAGGTTTGCAGGCGGCCGGTGAGAGATTGGACGCTGGCTTTTGGCTCCAGCCTGATCAGGGCTTCTCCAAGGACATGATTGAGCTGCTGACCGGCAAGGAGTACCGGAAGTACCAGAGCCAGCAACAGGGGTAAGCATTTTTTCATATTTCCATTTCACAAGGTTAATAATGGGCTGAAAATAAGGTAAAATGTGCGGGGCTTTCCGGTAACAGGTGTTTAGTTCGGTCTTGGCGGCTACAAAAAAAGCGGATGACCCGCCCGGGGCCATCCGCTCTGCCTGAATCTGGTATTCAGGTGATTGGTTTATCGCATGTTGTAATCCTGATAACTCTTGGTGGCAATGCGGTCAGAAAGGGTATTCATGACTTTTTGTGCATGATCGAAGAAGGTGTAGATAGCCTCTTTTTGATTGGTCATCAGCTTACTGCCTTCAATGGCATTTGCTGCTTCTTCGAGCTTTTGCAGTTGGCTTGATGCCATATACACGCCGGCTTCTGACTCAATATCCCTGATCATTGCGGTGGTGTGCGTAAACGCTTTCTTTGTCCAGTCGGCATGTTTGGTGGATGAGCCCGAAAATAAAAAACGCAGCCTTTTCCGAAGAGGGAAGGCTGCGCAGTATTTGGTTTCCTGAGGGCCGGCGCAATTAAGGCAGCCCGGTTATTTTACACGGGTATGGGCGGAAGGCTCCATGACCATTTCTGCCCGGTCATTTTGGCTTTCCAGCGGGCGGCATTTCCAGACCGGGGCATAATCTTTGCCTTCGTGGCTGTACTGGCAGACCTGAGCAGAAGAGCCCTGATTGACGATGAAAGACTCGCTGGCAATTTCATGGTCGGTGGTGTACTCTGCCTGATAGACGCGGTTGAAGTTGGCGCCATCGTAGAAGAAAAAGGCTTTTTCGATGCCGGCCCAGCATCCCACCGTCATGGTGCTGGTTTCGATTACCGGGAAGCCCTGTGTGGTGTTGATGACCCGGAGGAGGGAGCTCGAAGCGCAATCCTCGAACAGGCAGAGCCCGGGCACTGTGGTGGCGGTCAGCAGTTTGCCATCCTGTACCAGGCGCAGTTCACCGTTGATATCTCTTAATTGCTTCCGCTCATGCGTGGAGATGCCCAGCAGGAGGTACTCAGGTGTTTGGTCGTCGTTCAGGTCAGTACGGGTGTAGCCTTTGGCAATATCGGCGCCCCAGACGTAGCCCCGGAAGGGCTTTCCGTTGGCATCGCTGCCGGTCACCTGATACCAGAAATCACCGTATCCGTTAATCTCGTCTTCCGGCAGGAAATAGTCGTCGTTGTAGCTAAGGTTCGTTACCGGAAAAGCCAGCGGCAGGGTAGTCAGCACTTCAGCATCCCGGCAGGGGCCCTCATGTACTTTGGTATCAGCGGTAAAGGTGTAGAGGGTCGTATTCGGTTCGTAGTGGTCTGCTACCTGTGACTGCTCGTGAAACCAGTCGTAGTAGCCCTCCAGGTCGTGGCTGACGAAGCGTTCCTGAGCAGGGGTAGCCTGTACGGCAAAAAGGGCGGAGAGGAGGAGGAAGTTCTTCATGGGTGAAAGGGATTTGAGACGTTTTAGTAAACAATTGCGGACCTTCAGTTATTGCCTTGACTAGCAGGAAATTCTGATTTTTCAGAAAAGTAATGCAGTCATTTTAAGTAAAGCGAGAATTATGAAGAAGTTCGTTTGGTTTGTTGGGTCTTTATTATTTGCTCATTTGGGGAGTGCACAGCCCCTGCAAGAGCACCTTTGGCAGCACCGGGTCGTTTTGCTACTGGCTCCGGATGCCGAAGAAGCTGCATTGAAGCAACAACTTAACCTTTGGACGGCCACTCCCGAAGAAGTCACAGACCGCGATCTGGTTTTATATCAGCTTTTTCAACATTCGGGTACGGGGCCGGGAGGAACGCCCCTTCAGCCGGAAGTGCTCAGGCTGCTTACCAACAGATACGGGCCGGTACCGGAACAAGGATTAAAATTTGTGCTGATTGGTAAGGACGGTACGGTCAAAACAGAACAGGAAGCCGTGGTTCCCATGCAGGAGCTCTTCGGTCGCATCGACCGCATGCCTATGCGCCGCTCTGAAATGCGCCGAAGCAAAAACTAGCACATTTGAGCAACATTAAATCCCCTATTTTTGTATTAAGCTGGTATTTTACGAACTATCGCCTCAGTCCGCCGAAGCCATTATTTTGCGAAATCTTTACACCCTGTCCCGAACATGCATCAAGATCGACCTTCAGCTCCGAATAAATTCAGTATCTGGCTCCCCTTGCTGTTTGCTATTGTGCTTGTCACCGGCATGTTGCTCGGCATGCGCATGCAGTCCAATATGCCCAAGCTCGTGGTGGAGCAGGAAGCCCCCGGCCCCGAAGGCATCGGTCAGGGCAAAGTAGAGGAAATCCTGCGCTATGTGGAGGCCAAGTATGTGGACGCTGTAGATAAGGAAGCACTCACACAGGAAGTGATTGACGACCTGCTCTCCCGCCTCGATCCTCATTCCAACTACATTTCCGCCGAAGAACTACAGGCGGTCAACGAGCAGCTTAAAGGCAATTTCGATGGCATAGGCGTGGAATTTATGGTTTTGGATGACACCATCGTAGTCGTCACTCCCCTCGCCGGCGGGCCCTCCGAAACGGCGGGCATCCTCTCCGGCGACCGCATCGTGCAGATTGCCGACTCCACCATAGCCGGCGTAGGCATGGACTCCGATGATATCATCAAAATGCTGAGGGGCGAAAAGGGGACAGACGTGCAAATCGGCATCCTGAGGGGCAAAGAAACCAAGTTGCGGCAGTTCACGGTGACCCGGGATGAAATCCCTATGAATAGCGTGGACGTGGCTTATATGCTGGACGCCAATACCGGCTATATCAAGGTCAACCGCTTTAGCGCAACGACTTACGAAGAATTTATGAAAGCCCTGGAAGAGCTGGTGGAAAATCAGGGCATGGAAGACCTCGTGCTCGACCTTCGCCACAACCCCGGGGGCTACCTTCAGCAAGCCACCAATATGCTCAGTCAGTTATTCAAAGAAAAAGACAAACTCCTGGTCTACACCGAAGGCGATGCCGTCAGCCGCAGTGAGTATACGTCCACCGGGCGCAACTTCTTCGATGTGGAGGATATCGTTGTGTTGATTGATGAGGGCTCCGCTTCGGCCAGTGAGATCGTAGCGGGGGCGATTCAGGACCACGACCGGGGCGTCATTATTGGCCGGCGTTCTTTTGGGAAGGGGCTGGTGCAGGAGCAGTACAAACTCCGCGACGGAGCCGCACTGCGCCTTACCGTTGCCCGCTACTACACACCCTCTGGCCGTTCCATCCAAAAGCCCTACGATGACCCCGAGGCCTACGAGCACGAGATGTATGACCGGTACGAAACCGGAGAAATGGAAGCAGCCCAGAATATCCTGATACAGGACTCTACCGAATACTACACCGACAACGGGCGGATCGTCTACGGCGGTGGTGGCATTATGCCCGATGTATTTGTACCCATCGATACCCTCAGCCTGGACGAGGACTACCTGACGCTCCGGCAATACGTACCGCAGTACGTTTTCCGCTACCTGGGCGAAGAGGCAGACCCCGCTGCGCTGACGGAACAGGGGCTGGACCGCTTTGTTACCTCCTTCAGCATTGATGATGCCCTGCTGCAGGGCCTGATCACTTACGCTGAGGAACATGGCGATCCCCTTACCGCAGATGCACTGAGCGAGCCCGTCAAGCGCGCCACCAAACACATGCTCAAGGCCCGCATTGCCAAGCAACTCTTCGAAGACGAGGGCTACTACAAGGTATGGAATATGGAAGATGCAATGGTAAAGGAAGCCCTGAAAGCCATTGCCCGATCCACTTCCCTTACCGCCAGTCAGCAATAACTCACAGGATATGGAGGTCCGGCTGGAGCACATCACGGTCCGCTTTGGTCAGAAGACGGTCTTTGATGACTTTTCCCTCCACCTTGCTACCCATACTCACCTGCTTGTTCAGGGGCCATCGGGGAGCGGGAAGAGCACACTGCTTCGCTTGCTTCTGGGATTTTGTGTCCCTGACGAAGGGCGCATCCACATTGGTGGGAAGCCGCTGAATGCACAAACGGTCTGGTCGCTCCGGCAGTCAGTAGCCTATGTGCCGCAGCAGCTGCCACGGGTGGAAGGCACCGCCCGGCAATTGCTGGAGCAGGTCCATCAGTTTGAGGCCAATCAGCGCGCAGATTTTTCGGAACAAACGATACTAAGCCACTTCGGCCGCTTTGGGCTGCAGCCCGGGCAGCTGGAACAGCCGGTCCGGGAACTATCCGGGGGCGAGCAACAACGCCTGGCGCTCACCGGCGCCCTGCTGCTGAACCGCCCGCTCTTGCTTTTGGACGAAGCCACCTCGGCAGTGGATGCGGAGCGCAAGGCGCAGATGATGGACTATATTTCCAGCCTGAAAGACAAAACAGTAATTATCGTTGCCCACGACCCGGGCTGGCGGGCCGGCCAAACCCTGGACCTCACCTCAACGCATTCCTGATGGACCAATCTGTACCTATATCCCTGTGGGCGATGGCTGCCTTTTACGCCCTGCTGCTTATCCCGGCCGGGCTGATCTGGTACTTCCGTTTGGGCATGCTCCGGCGCATGGCTGTGGCGGTGGTGCGCATGACGGTGCAGCTGACCCTGGTTGGTGTGCTGCTGATCTACTGGTTCCGCTGGGACAATATGTGGCTGAATTTGCTCTGGGTGGTGGCTATGGTGGGCTTTGCTGCGAGCTCGGCGGTTCAGAACAGCGCACTTCGGTTGCGTGTCTTTTTTGTGCCGGTCTTTCTGGCGCTGCTGGTCAGCGGGCTTGGGGTGCTGCTGTTGTTCAATGTGCTTATCCTGCCGGTATCGGATATCTTTTCGGCTCAGTACCTGATCATCATCGGTGGGATGTTGCTGGGCAATGCCCTCAAGGGGATCGTGGTTGGGCTTTCTGATTTTTACCAGCGCCTGCAGGATCAGCAGGAGGCTTACCGTTACTATCTTGCTGCGGGGGCGTCTCGCTGGGAAGCGCTGATCCCTTTCTTCCGCAACAGCCTGCAGGCGGCGCTGAACCCTTCGGTGGCGAGTATGGCGACGATGGGGGTGGTCTTTCTGCCGGGGATGATGACGGGGCAGATCATCGGCGGGGCGACACCGGATACGGCTATTCGTTATCAGCTGGCGATTATGGTCGTGATTTTTGTCTGTATTGCGCTGAGTGTGGTGCTGGGGGTGGCTTTTAGCCTGGGGCGCAGCTTTGATGCGTATGGCAATTTGCGGGGGGAGGTGTTTCGGCCGGCTTAGGGTCTCGGCTGCCTGGGGTGAACCTGCGACTTCTACGAAGTCGGGTAAGGTGTGGTGTTTGGAGGTTAGTAACATAGGACTTCTACGAAGTCCTGCTGTGGTGGAAAGTGGTGCCTGCATGTTGAAGCACAGCAGTTTCATAACAGGCATGAAAAGCTTTCGCGGAAGTCAGTCTACCTGTTGTAACTTGGGAGAGTTACACCCTGCTATACGCAATACGAAGTGGTCACCTACTGGCGCTGACGGCCAGCACGGGGAACGATAAATGTCGGGTCGTTGATCCAGACATTCATCGTCTGGAATCTTGGATTTGCGACATCGGCCACTGACGAAGCATAGCTTGTCAGGACAGGCCGCTGATGAAGTCAAGCTTATCAGGGCAAGCGCAAGCCACTTCCCAGCGTAAATGCTGACCTGCCTGCCGAAGTACCGACACGCAGGCAGGCATTGAGTAGGTTTGCTGTGGCAAACCACTTAATCGTCAGTATAATCCTCTCAATACCCGGGGCAACCGACTTCTAGGAGTCGCATCTTTCTAACCCGGGCAACACCTGCAGAGCCGACTTCTTGGAAGCCGCAGGTTGCTAACCTCTGCATCAGCTGTGTAACTGACTTCATAGAAGTCACATGTTACTAACCCCGGCGACACCCGCGTGATCGACTTCGTAGAAGTCGCACCCAGCCCGTATCACCCGGACCAGCTACTAATACTGCAGAATAATAACCGGCTTCGTCTCCACGCTATTCCCCCTGAAGACTTCCACCACGTACATCCCCGCCTGCCAGCGGCTGACATCCACCTGCAGCTGCTTTTCGCGGAAGCGCGCCGGCGTATCGTTATTGCGGTACACCAGCTGCCCCAGCGCATTGTAGATGCGGAACTCATAAGGCTCAAAGTCCGGCGTCTCGTACTGAATAGTCAGTTGGTCCCGCGCCGGGTTAGGGTAGATATTGAGCAAGCCCAGGTCGCCCGTACTGCCCCCGCAGGCATCGCTCAGCAGGTTCATGGCACTGCGCACATTGAGGCGGCCGCCCGTAGCAGTAATATCTGCATAAGCCGGGAAGCGGTCCACGCTTTCTTCCAGAATGGAGCGGATAAACAGAGCCGTCTCCCGGGGCTTGGTCAGCGCATCAGTAGACAAAAACTCACAAGGCATACTGTACAGCAGGCCAATCGCACCGGTAAGGTGAGGAGCCGCTGCAGAGTTGCCGCCGAATAAAGCATATCGGTTGAACGGCGCTACCGTGTAGGATCCCTCCCCCGGCGCAGCCATGTCGATCGCCACCTTTCCGTAGCCTGAGCGGGTGAAGCGCTCCTCATCTTCTGTGCTGTTGAGCACCGTAATGATGAAGTCGCTCTCACAGGAGGTCGGCATATCGCCCACCACATCAACGTCCAGGTCTTTATTGGCAGTGCCCGCACCCGTAAGAACGCCCGCTTCGCCCAGCAGGTCATACATATTGCCCCAGATCGGGTATTCCGAACAGAAAAACGGATCCACCAGGCCAAAGGAAGCATTGGTAGCCACCACGAAAGCGCCTTCCGCGCCCAGGGTTTCGTTATAGCGCTGCCGTTGTTCGAGCACATATTCGTAGGCCGAAACGATGCCAGCCACAGAGCCGATGCTCAGGTACATAATTTTTGAATTCCAGCACACCCCGGCTATCCCTTTGTCGTTGTTCGCCGTTGCTGCCAGTATGCCAGAGACGCGCAGCCCGTGATCGTCATAGGCGATGTCAGGGCCGTTGCCACGGAAGTCCCACCCATTGATGTCATCGACGTACCCGTTATTGTCGTTGTCAATGCCATCGCCGGGGATCTCGTGCGGGTTGGTCCAGATATTGCCAATGATGTCTTCGTGCGAAAGGTCAAAGCCGCTGTCGATGATCGCAATGACAATCGTATCGCCATTTACCGTAAGGCCGCCCTGCCCGAGGGCCCATACTTCCGGCAGGCCGATGCGCCCGGCACCCCACTGCAAATCATAATCAGGATCATTGGGGGTAGTCCGGAAATCGACCTTGTAGTTGGCATGTTGGTAAAGGACTTCAGGTTGGGCTTCCAGCCATTGCGACAGCGCATCCGCGGGGCAGCGGGCAGGGTCGAACTCCAGCAGGTGGATGTTCAGGCTGCGGGCCACTTCCCTCTTTTGGAAAACTGCACCGTCAAAGGCCGCATTGGCACGTTTGAGCAGAGGTTGGAGTGCGGTGCCCTCCTTCAGCTGCAGCAGGCGCTGATTTTCAATCTTTCCGGTTTGAGCATCTGCCGGCTGCGCCTGAGCGGTCAGGCTGAACAGGCTGAGGGCAAGGATAAGGTACAAGTATTTCATGGGCCGTCTGTCTTTGAATCATGTGCAGGGCAATGCACGCCCCGCACCACAAAGATAACGGATTCTGCTCAACCGCATTGCCGTGAAATGGACATTAACGCCCCCGCAGCGCCCTGAAGTAGTCCGGGCTTTTCAGCAAACGGCTGCCGTACCAGGAGAAAAGCTCCCCGTCGATCAGCTGAATGTCCGAAGTCGGGCAGGCCGCCTGTAGCTCCGCGATGTGTTTTTCCTTGAACGGATAGGGTTCTGAAGAGAGTAAAATGACCTCCGGCTCCCGGGCAGCAATCGCATCGAGGCTCACCTCCGGGTAGCGGCGCTCCCGTGAGAAAACATTGCTAAAGCCCGCCCGCTGCAGCATCTCATCAATAAAGGTCTCCCGGCCCGCCACCATGTAGGGGTCGCGCCAAATCAGATAAGCTGCGCTCACCTGCGGCAGGCGCTGTATCTGCTGCCCAAGAGCGATGAAGGCCCCGTTGATCTTCCCGGCCAGCTCCTCGGCTGCCGGTTGGCGGTCCGTGAGCAAACCGATGGTGCGGATCATGTCCAGGGCATCTTCCAGGTCTTCGATATCGCTCATCCACACCGGGTAGTCCTTTTCCAGGGCGCGGATATCCTCCGGGCTGTTCTCTTCCTTGTTCCCGATGATGAGGTTGGGGGAAAGGTCGGCGATGACCTTCATTTTGACTTCCTTGGTACCGCCCACGCGGGTTTTGCTGCGGAACCAGTCTTCCGGGTGCACACAAAACTTCGTGATGCCCACTACGGCCTCATTGAGGTTGAGGGCAGACAGCAGCTCCGTTTGTGAAGGCACCAGGGAGACAATCCGCAGCGGGGGCGCCGGCAGTTGCACCTTGCGCCCCATTTGGTCAGTTACGATTGGTGGCATAGGTTAATGCTCTACGCCCCCTTTGCCATGCACGTGGCCATGCTCCACCTCTTCCTCGGTGGCATCGCGTACCTCCTCAATACGGCCGGAGAAGTACAAGTCGACGCCCGCCATAGGGTGGTTGAAATTCATTTGTACCTGCTCATCGCCCACTTCCATGACCGTGCCCAGGAGCTGATTGCCTTCGTTGTCGCGCATGGGGATCACGCGGCCCACCTGCAGCAGGTCTTCCGCCAGTTCTCCGTCCACCACAAAAGCTTCTGTGGGAATAGGCGCAATAGCCTCCGGGTCGTAGTCGCCGTATGCCTCCGCACTCGGGATGCCAAAAGCGAAGGTGTCGCCCTGCTCCATGCCGGAAAGCTCCTTTTCAAATTTCGGGATCATAGCGCCCACACCGTAGAGGAATACGAGGGGCTCGCTGCCGAAGGTCTCTTCCACTAAGTCGCCTTCCGCACTTTTTTCCTGTAATTTATAATGCAAGGTGACGACCTTGTGCTTGTCAATTTTCATATCAAAAACGAATAAATTAGGTAATTGCGGAAAGGTAGTTAAATTATGGTAGCTTTTGAAAAACTGGGTGGGCTACCCCCGAAAAGTCTGTATTTTAGCTCCGATCATACATTATACTGACGATTAAGTGGTCTCCGATAAAGATCGGAGCAGCAAACCTGCTGAATGCCTGCCTGCGTGCCGGTACTTCGGCAGGCAGGTCAGCATTCACGCTGAGAAGTGGCTTGCTACATCAGTCCGTGACGAAGCGTAGCTTGTCAGGACTGGCGCAGACCCCTTCGTATGGCGTATAAAGCGATAACCAACCATGAATACGAATACCCCGAATGTGCGCAAAGAAGCCTATCAGTTACGGCAGGCCTTTCAGTTTGATAAAGCCCGGGCCCTGCTGCAGGAAGCCCTGAGCACCGACCTGCCCCCTGCTGAGCGCTGGTCCCTGCACTACGATCTCGGCAAAGTGCATCAGGATCAGTTTGAAATGGAGCAGGCCCTGCACCACTATCATGAGGCCATCAACGGATTGGAAGCCTCCGGGGAAGGCCCTTCCCTCTTCCTCGCCCGCCTGTATGGCGCCTGCGGGCTGATCCATCAGGATGAAGGCCGGGAGGAGGAGGCATTGGAGTGCCACCACCGGGCAGTGGGCCTGCTGCAGCAGCTCCCGGAAAGCGAAGCGGCGTTCTTCCTGGCCTCCAACCACAAATACCTGGGGGAACTGTATCAGGAACAGGAGGAGCTGCCCAAATCCAGAGAACACTACCGGTCGGCCCTGCCCCTCCTGCAACAACACCTGGGCAAGGGCGAAGGCTTTCTCTACCTCGAAGCCGCCACCGTCGCCCTGCAGCTCGCCGCCGTGGAACTGGAGCTCTACCTGCAGGGCAAAGGCCGCACCACCGCCGCCGCCATCCGGCAATTGCTCACCGGCGCACAGTCGTGGCTGGAGGAGCTCGATGCTGAAGACTCCATCGTGGAGCAGCGCACGGCGGACCTGCAGCGGCTGAGTTTTATGGTAGATAAGGTGGAGGGCTAAAAAAAACAGGCTGACCGGGGCCGGCCATGCGTTCAGTTGTAATCCGGCAATTTGTATTCCTGGTCGATAGACGAGACCATTGCCGAAAACACAGCGTCTTCCCGGTGGAAAAAAAGCGAGAGCCGCAAATCATCATTGGCAGGAGAAGGCAATTGTATAAGATGCGCCTGCTGTGCCGAAACGTATTGCAGCAGCTTTGGGGTGTCCACCCGGGTGAGCCTTGACTGGGGGCGCAAGTAACCGGGGAGCTCTGCCAACAGCCCGGCAGGTGAAAAGGCAGCCGCCTGTGGCAGGATGCAGCCGAAATTAAAACGGGCATGATGGTGCCGTTCAACAAGGTAAGGGATGTTATCCCGGCTGCCCTCAATGGCCGCGCACAGCAGGGAATACCCCTCACTGATTTTCAGTTCCGCTTCCCACACCTCCTCCGGGTTCAGTCGGCCCAATTTCAGCTCCCGGTAAAGCATTTTTCTTCGGCTGCGCAGGGGGCGTATGGGCTGCGGCTTGCTTTCGATGTAAAACAAAAAAAGCTGATAGCTTTCCAGCGCATCATGAAAAATGGAGTACTGCAGGGCGGAGAAGTCACTGCTGGTTAAGCTCAGGACGTGGTAAAGGACATGCTCGTAGGCATGCAGTTCCTGTGCAACCGGCGTTTGTTGCGGGAACTGCTCCTGGTTGACTGGGCTGTGCTGGACCGATACCATGGCTTCAATAATGTGGTGCGTTATCTATGCGGTTTGAGCAGCCACTGCCTGCAAAAAAGCAGGTGGCTGGCAGACAGGGCCAATATACACGGTTTTAGGGACAAATGCCTTTCAAGTCAGGTGGCGGCTTTGGCGTTGCCGCCCGTCCTCAGGCCGCGATTCCGCAATCGCCGCCTGCGTTGTCGCTTTGGAACGATGGGCGGTTGGGATGCCGGCTTGCAAAAAGGGCCGGATTTGCCTAAATTACCCATTCATACCATTAATGCTTATGAGCACTGCCGAACGCAAACTGCGCCTGACCAAAATACTCCTGGAAACGGACGATGAAGCCACCCTGCAGGCGGTGGAGCACACCCTGGCTGAGCAACACGAGCGCCTGGCCCGGTACTGGGACGTCATTCACGCGCTCGACTGGTCGAAGGAAGGCGATGATGCAGCAGTCCTCGCTCCTGCCATAGCGCAGCTCAGCCAATTTCAGGAAGCCGACATCCTCGGCTTTTACGACTGGTTTGCCGGGCAACTCTATCACCTCGACGGTCGGGACTACGCCGAAGCCTCTGTGGCAGAGGACGAATCCCTGTCTGCCGATCTCTTTCTGTACGCCCGCTGCGCTGTGCTTGCCAACGGCCGTACCTTCTACGAGCGGGTCCGCGCCAACCCCGTCCTCTTCCCAAAAGACCTCTACTTCGATGCCCTGCTGCGCCTTCCTGAAGCGGCCTATGATCTGCGGACCGGGCAGCCGCTGCCAAGAGCGCCGAAGTATATTTATGAGACGGGGTTTAATGTGGAGGGGTGGGGAGATGAAGCGATTGTATTATGAAAAAGCACGGGAATAGCCTGGGTAACAAAAACCCACATCATCTTTATGAGATCAGGGATCAACAGGAAAAAGATGTTTTCAAATACGGTATTTCTGATGATCCCGTTGATGACGATGGTCTGTCAAACAGACTACGTGGTCAATTGAGGTTTATGAATCTTGTTGCTGGTTTTACCCGTTTTTTAGGCAGGATACTTATTTCAGGAATTCAGGGGCGCCAAAAAGCACGTGCTTTGGAAGATGAGTATATTGATAAGTATATTGAAGACCACGGACGTCGTCCAAGAGGCAATATTAGAGGCGGTAAAAAGTAGAAGCAACGACAAGGTTCGCAATCACTAACTATATCAGGTCGTATAAAAATATAGCATGCAAGGCCTACTTGAAAAATTCCAAAGCCTCGGGCGCTACAAAGACAGCGCTCCGCACAAACCACTTCTGGTGCTGGCGCTCTTGGACTGGACGGAAACGCTGAAGCTGGAGGAAAATCGCATTCCGATCAATAGTGGGCTGTTTGAGCGCTTTGAATACTACTGGGACGAGCTACATGGCAACAAAGGCAGCAAACGAATACACTATCCGCTGCTGTATTTAAAATCTGACGGGCTGGGATGGCAGGTCATTGTGAATGGCGGGCAACTGTCTGAGGAAAAAAGCAAAACCTACTTGGAGAAGCAGGGCGCAACGGGGCAGTTCTCCGAAGAAGTATGGAGCTTCCTCCAAAAGCAGGAGCACCGTGACCTGGTGCGGCTGGCTATTATGGAAACGTACTTCCCGGAAAAGCAGGCAGTAATCTTTCCAAGCCATAAACCTTATTCTCTGGAAAGCTACGAGCTGGAATTCTTTGAAGAGCCCATGGCCAAATACCAAAGTAAAATGGTTTATCAATCCGGATTTGTGCGTTCTTCCCTCTTCAAGATCCGGCTGCTTGGGTTGTACAAAAACACCTGTGCCATGTCCCGCATGCACGTTGACCCACCTAAAAGTCTGCTGCAAGCCTGCCATATCGAGCCGCACGCCGTAGCCGGCAATGACCGGGTAACGAATGGCATTGTGCTTTGCGCCAATCTGCACGCTGCATTTGATTACGGCTATGTGGGGATCAGCAAGGATTACCACATTATGGTGAATCACAAGCTGTTCGAGGAATCAGCCAGCGACTACAGCCTGAAGCAGTTGGAGGGTAAGAAGCTGTGGCTGCCGGAGCAGGAGCGGTTTTGGCCGGGGCAGGAGGGGTTGGGGTGGCATAGGAGAAAATTCTTTTATCAAGACCGCAATTGACACATTACATTCACTATTGGCTCTGAGATATGATCTTTTTATCCTATTTTACCGGTTCGCTAAGAGCGGTCCAATGGCTAAGAAATTCGAGGAGTATGATGAATTGAATCCTTGAGTTTAAAACTACGTATAACTACAAAATTACAGTACGCTCTGAAAACGATGAAATATCAGCAAATCTAGCTGGGCAACCACTTTGAAGTAAAATGAATCAAAACCCGGAACAAATAGCGCGTGATCGGATTGACCAAATGCTCAAAGCATCTGGCTGGGTGGTTCAGCACAAGAATCAGATAGATTTCAGTGCAGGCCCAGGCGTTGCTGTACGAGAATATCTCACAGAGGCAGGACCAGCAGATTACGTATTATTTGTGGATCGCAAACCCGTTGGCGTAATTGAGGCGAAACGCGAGGAGGAAGGTCAGAACATAACTGTAGTTGAACAACAGTCGACAGATTACGCTACTAGCAAGCTGAAATATATTGATAACGAGCCGCTTCCTTTAATCTATGAATCCACCGGCGTGATTACTCGCTTCACGGATGCAAGAGACCCAAAACCGAGGTCGAGGGAAGCCTTTTCTTTTCTGCGCCCTGATACGATTCGAGAGCGCCTGAAGCAGCACAAAACGTTCAGAGACCGGCTGCATGATATGCCTGAGCTTGAAAGAGACAATCTTCGTGCCTGTCAATTCGAAGCGATCACTCGATTAGAGCAATCCTTTAAAGAAAATAGGCCCAGAGCTTTGGTGCAAATGGCTACCGGAGCTGGAAAGACCTTTACTGCCATTTCTGCCATATACAGATTACTGGAATATGCCGATGCTAAGCGAATTCTTTTCTTGGTAGATACCCGGAACCTCGGAGAACAGGCCGAACAGGAATTCATGGCCTTTACACCACCGGGGGAGAATAGAAAATTTACTGAACTCTACACGGTGCAGCGATTGAATTCAAGGTTTGTCAACCCAGATGCCAAAGTTTGTATCAGTACCATACAGCGGCTTTATTCCATTTTGAAGGATGAGGAACTAGACGAGAAATCAGAAGAGGAGAATCCGAACGAAACAGACTGGCGGCCTAAAGAACCATTACCCGTAGTCTACAATGAAAAAGTTCCGGTGGAGTTTTTTGATGTCATCATCATTGATGAGTGCCACCGGTCTATTTACAACTTGTGGAAACAGGTTTTAGACTATTTTGATGCCTTCCTGATTGGCTTAACCGCTACTCCTGACAAAAGAACCTTTGGTTTCTTTAATGAAAATGTAGTGAGCGAGTACCCGCATGAAGATGCCGTGGCGGATGGTGTTAACGTTACCTACGACACCTATGTGATTGAAACGCGAATCACTAAAAGCGGTGCCATCATCGAGGCTAAAGAGTATGTAGATAAACGAGAGAAACTGAGTAGAAAGAAACGTTGGGAACAGGTCGATGAGGAAGTCATCTATACCGGGAAGCAACTTGACAAAGATATTGTCAACCCCAGTCAGATAAGAAATGTGATCAAAGCATTCAAGCAGAAGCTGCCCGAGATTTTCCCCAGAAGAGAAGAGGTTCCCAAGACGCTCATTTTTGCTAAGACTGATAGCCACGCCGACGATATTATTCAGGTTGTGCGGGAAGAGTTTGGAGAAGGCAACAACTTCTGCAAGAAAGTGACCTACCAAACTCAGGAAGACCCCAAGTCCGTATTGGCTTCTTTCCGAAACGATTACTACCCAAGAATTGCAGTGACGGTAGATATGATCGCCACCGGCACCGATGTAAAGCCGCTAGAATGCCTGATTTTCATGCGGAATGTCAAATCCAAAGGATACTTTGAGCAGATGAAGGGGCGGGGAACCCGCACTATTAAGCTGGAAGACTTGAAAAAGGTGACACCTTCGGCTATTGCTACCAAAGACCACTTTGTGATTGTGGATGCCATAGGGGTGATGAAAACAGTAAAAACCGACAGCCGCCCTTTGGAACGTAAACGGTCCGTTGCTTTGAAAGACCTTTTGAATGCTGCCATGATGGGAAGCGTTGATGAGGATTTATTTGTTTCTTTGGCAGGGAGACTGGGTCGGATAGAAAAGCAGATTTCACCGGATGAAAAAGAAAAATTCAAAGCGCTAGCAAAGGGAAAGACGATCAATCAGATGATCAAAGACCTTCTGCATGTGTACGATCCTGATCAGGTGGATGCAAAGGCAAAGCGTATGTTTACTCATCCTACGCCAGCTCAGGAAGAAGAGGCAAGAGAGGCGCTTGCCCAAGAAGCGACCAAGCCGATTAATGGCCAACTCATTGAGTATATCGATAACGTCAAAAAGAGCTTGGAGCAGATTATAGATGTCGTCAATATCGATGAACTGGAATTTGCGGGCTGGGATACCGAGCAACAAGACAGGGCTAACCTCTTGATCAATGACTTCAAAGCCTACATTGAGGAGCACAAAGACGAGATCGTCGCTTTGAGCTGGTTCTATGCACAGCCCTACCAACGTAAATCCCTTACATTTGCTATGGTCAGAGCGTTGCTAGAAAAGATGAAGGCGGATAAGCCTGCCTTAGCCCCCTTGCGCCTATGGCAAGCATACGAGCAAATTGATAAGGTGACAGGGAAGAAACCGATCAATGAGCTGACCGCTTTAGTCAGCTTGATTAGAAGGGTAATTGGGATAGACGAAAAGCTAACTCCCTACAGCAAGACCGTGGATAAACGCTTCCAGGATTGGGTCTTCAAAAAGCAAGCTGGCCCCACAAAATTTACAGAAGAGCAAATGAATTGGTTGAGGATGATGAAAGCTCATATCGCCACTTCCTTTCACCTAGATAAAGATGACTTGGATTATAGTCCTTTTGATTCGAAAGGTGGTGTGATGAAAATGTGGGACTTGTTTGGAGAGGAGATGGATGGGATTATTCAAGAATTGAATACTGAATTGGTAGCGTAGATGAATATTGAGAGAACAATACCAGAAAGTTGGGAATCCGTAAACATTGAGGAGGTTACGATTCCACCATTGAAAACCAATAAGAAAAAGGAGGATCCAAGTGGGCAGTTTTTATATGTTGATATAAACTCGATAAATAATCAAATTCAGCGGATAGAAGAGCCTAAGAGTTATACTTGGATGGATGCTCCATCGAGGGCACAACAAATACTTAAGACTGGTGACACAGTATTTTCTACTGTAAGACCATATCTAAAGAATATCGCGATTGTTGACGAAAGGTTAAATAATCAAATTGCAAGTACAGGTTTTTGTGTTGTTAGACCAATCCAAATTCACCCAAAGTACATATACTATTTTTTAACAACTAACTCATTCATCCAAAAGGTTAACAGACTGGCAAAAGGTACAAGCTATCCAGCAGTTACCAATCAAGTTATTTATGATCAAGAACTACCGTTGCCTCCCCTCAACGAGCAACACCGCATCGTAGCCAAAATCGAAGAGCTCTTCAGCGAACTGGATAACGGCATTGCCAACCTCCAACTGGCGCAGCAGCAACTCAAGGTCTACCGGCAGTCTTTGTTGAAAGCGGCTTTTGAAGGGAAGTTGACGGAGGAATGGCGTAAGCAGCATAATCCGGAACCGGCAGAAAAGCTTTTGGAGCGCATCAAAGCAGAACGGCAGGCGCGTTATGAGCGGGAAGTTGAGGAGTGGAAGGCGGCGGTGAAGGAATGGGAGGAAGGGGGGAAGGAAGGGAAGAAGCCTTTAAAACCAAGGAAACTAAAGCCTCACCTGAGCCTCAACAAAGATGAATTAGCATTATGTTCTGAAATTACAACAGATTGGTTGCTACAAAAGGTCGGGAACATATGTGAAGTGAAAGGAGGGAAACGATTACCAAAAGGTGCTAAGTATGCTGATGGCAAAACAGCACATCCGTACCTAAGGGTTACAGATTTTGGAAACTTTACAATCGACAAGCAAGATCTAAAGTTTATATCCGAATCAACCCACAAGAAAATAGAGCGATATACAATTCAAAAAGATGATACTTATATTTCGATAGCTGGAACCATTGGTGTTACAGGTGTAATACAAGATGACCTCGATGGAGCTAACCTTACTGAGAATGCAGCAAAGCTGACGAATCAAGTTTTTTTGAACAATCGCTATATGGCCTATTTTTTAGGATCTCAATTTGCACAGAATCAAATCCGCTTAAAAACCAAAGCAACCTCTCAACCTAAATTGGCTTTATACAGAATTGAAGAAATAGTAATACCAGTTCCTACCTTAAATGAACAAGCTGAAATAGTGAATGAGATTGAGGCACAATTATCCAGAATTGAAAATGCAAGCTCATCCATAGAGAAGGATTTGAAGAAAGCAGAACTGACAAAACAGAGTGTCCTTAAAAAAGCCTTTGAAGGTAAGCTTGTTGCTCAAGACCCAAGAGATGAGCCTGCCTCGGTACTACTGGAGCGAATCAAAGAACAGAAGGCGAAGTATCTGTCAGAGCAGAAGAAGTTGAAAAAGACACGAAAAAAGAAAGAACACAAAATGGCTAAAAAACTATCCGTTGAAGAAGTGCTAAAAGCTGCCAAGAAACCCATGGAAGCAAAATTGGTATGGAAAGAAAGCGAGCATCAAGATGATATAGAAAAATTCTATGCCGCACTCAAAGCACTTGGAGACAAGTTGATTGAGACAAAGACTGAAGATGGAGCAGAACTTTCGTTGAAGCAATGAGAATAGACAAAGTTTACATAGAAGATTTCAAGAACCTTAAAAAGTTCAGTATTGATCTGGATGAAAAGCAGATGAATACTGTTTTGCTTGGGCAAAATGCTACAGGTAAATCAAACTTCATTGAGGCATTGATCCAGATATTTAAGCACTTGGACTTGTCTACCTCAACTAGTAGAGTCTACCCTGATTTTAGTTACTATATAGCTTACCAATGCCATGGTAAGAAAATTGAAATTGACCATACCAAATCGAAGACATATGACATTAAAATAGAAGGTCTCAAATCGATCACCTATAAGGCATTTTTTAGCAAAGAAGGAAAGGCTCAGTACTTGCCAAAGTATGTGTTTACCTATTACTCAGGCGTTAGTAACAGGCTTGATGAGTTGTTCTGGAAGCACCAGGAAAACTTCTACAACCGAATTATTAAATCAGGTTTTGTCGGCTCCGATTTGGATGATCTGCGAAGGCTATTCTATGTAAAACAAATCCATAGCTTCTTCGTGTTGATGGCATTTTTCTCCCTTCCAAGGATGGAAAAACGTTCAAGAGAATTCTTGAATAATATATTGGGAATTGAAGACCTGGAGTCTGTTCTGTTCGTCTTGAAGAAAGCAAATTGGAACAATGAGAGAGGGGATCCTCGATTCTGGGGTGCGGATGGTTTAGTAAAAGATTTCCTGTCGGTTCTGTGGGACTATTCCCTTGCTCCTATCTATGAAGAGAAATCCGTAAAGATTGATTTTAGAAGAAACGAAACCCAAAATCGCCTCTATTTATACCTTAAAGATAAAGCTCAACTTAAAGCCTTCGCCAAAAAGTACTTTGACATCAACCAAGAAAAGCCTAACAATACGTTCTTATTCAAGGCCTTGGAAAGCACCTATATCTCAGATATGCTTGAAGAAGTCAAGGTCGTAGTAAAAAAGAAGAAAGACGGCAAAGTGACTTTCAAAGAGCTCAGTGAGGGAGAACAGCAGCTACTTACGGTTATTGGTCTTTTAATTTTCACCAGAGAAGACGAATCACTAGTATTATTAGATGAGCCCGATACCCATTTGAACCCATTGTGGAAGTATGATTATCTGCACTTTTTAAAAACGCTGGTTAAGTCGAAAGAAAAACTTCAAGCGGACGAAGGTGTAGAAGACAACGAGGAAGATGAAACGACTCAGATAATAATCAATACACACGATCCATTAATGATCGGAAGCATGGTCAAGTCTCAGGTGAGGTTGTTTGGAAAAGATGGTCCAAAGGCCTCTTCGAACGAAATTATGGATAGATTTGATGAGTTGCGAGCACAATCAAAAAATGAAGCCATAGAGCCAGACGTAGACCCTCAAGGGCTTGGAGTTGCGGGTATTCTTCGAAGCGAGCTATTCGGATTAAAGACTGTGTTGGATAGGGAAACCAACCTTCTCTTGGAAGAGAGAAATAGATTGATGTATAAACAATCAAAAGGCGAAACCACTGAAAAAGATTTGGAACGCTTGGAGGAACTATTTGATATACTAAGTAGGAAAGGCTTCAATCAAACGTTCAGAGACCCCTTGTTTGAGGAATATATTGTTGAACGTATGAAAAACCTACTTGAATAATGTTATTCGTTGACATTGATAGAATCCCACTCGACCCTTATAAAAAGGGGAAATGGATGGAAAAGGCTGAAAATTTGCTTGAAAAGCTTGAGAATGCTGGCTCCAAAAAGGAAAGGGATGAAATAATCGATAAGAATGGTAGATACTGGAAGCTCTTTAAGGAGCACTTAAAAAAAGTATCGTTCAAAAAATGCTGGTATTCTGATTCCATCAACCCTGCTTCGCATTATCATGTAGACCATTTTAGGCCGAAGAAAAAAGTTGTCAATTTTGATAAAACTGAACGCGATGGGTACTGGTGGTTAACATTTGAGTTTTCTAATTTTAGGCTTGCTGGGAGTGTTCCGAATACCAAAAAGGGTAGTCACTTTGCAGTTAGGCAAAACATGGTTACAAATCAGGGAAATTGTAGAGATGAAATAATCTACTTTTTAGATCCACTGATTTTAGAAGATACACAATTAATAAATTTTCAAGAAGACGGTCATGCTATTGAGAGCGCACCGCAGGATGAAGAACCCTGGAATTACCAAAGGGCAAATTATACGATAGAATATTACGATTTAAATTATGAAGATTTGGTTGAAGCTCGGATGGTTGAATGGGGAATCACAGCTAAGCTGGTTAAAAAAATCAATGAAAAAAATTTAGAGTTCAATCAGAATCCTTCAGCTGACTTAAGAGCCGAAATCAAAGGGTTAAAGGACCGATGTCGAGAAAGAATTGCATCATGCTCAAATCTTTCTTCAACCAATAGAGCCTGCCTCCGGGCATCAGGAAAAAGATGGGCATATGACTTACTTGAAGAAAATGTAGACTCCAAAATTTGTAACGATAGATAAATGACAACCAACAACTTAATCGCCAAAATATGGTCCTTCTGTGACACCTTACGGGATGACGGCGTCAGCTACTCCGATTATCTGGAACAGCTCACTTTTTTGTTATTCCTCAAAATGGCCGATGAACAGGAGAAAGGCCCGAAGAAAAGAGCTTCGGGGATTCCGGATCAATACAAGTGGGATACGTTGTATTCCAAGAGTGGGGTCAAGCTGGAAACGCACTACATCGAGCTGCTACGAGAGTTGGGCAAGCAAGAGGGTATGCTGGGACAGATTTTCACCAAGGCACAAAATAAGATTCAGGATCCCGCCAAGTTACATCGGCTTATCCAAATGATTGGTAAAGAAACTTGGGTCAGCATGGATGCTGATGTAAAGGGCGACCTTTACGAAGGGCTTCTCGAAAAAAATGCGCAGGATACTAAGAGCGGTGCCGGACAATACTTCACGCCGAGGGATTTGATCCAAGTCATCGTGGAATGCATCCGCCCAGAGCCAAAGAAGACCATTGCCGATCCGGCTTGCGGTACTGGTGGATTCTTCTTATCAGCCTATGATTTTCTTACGGACGAAAACAATTTTAAGCTAGATAAAGAGGAAAAGAAGTTTCTCAAGGAAGAAACCTTCCACGGTTGGGAGATCGTAGCCTCTACCGCTCGTATGGCATTGATGAACCTATTCCTGCACAACATCGGTGAAGTCAATGCTGAGCCACCCATTAAGAGGGATGATGCTCTACTGACTAAACCAAGCGAGTTATTTGACTACGTACTGGCTAATCCTCCATTTGGAAAGAAGAGCAGTATCAAAATTACAAACGAGAAAGGGAAGGAAGAAGAGCTGACTTATAACCGGCAGGACTTCTGGGCGACAACCACGAACAAGCAACTCAATTTTTTACAGCACATCGTCCAGATGTTGAACACATCAGGTAAAGCCGCGGTGGTCTTGCCAGATAATGTACTGTTTGAAGGCGGTGTGGGTGAAACGGTACGTAAGAAATTATTGGAGAAGGTCGACCTGCATACCATTCTGCGTCTGCCCACCGGGATTTTCTATGCTCATGGCGTAAAAGCAAATGTGCTGTTTTTTGATGCAAAAAAAGCATCCAAGGCCCCATGGACAAAAGAGGTGTGGTTTTATGATTATCGAACCAACATCAGGCACACCTTGAAGAAAAATCCGCTGAAGTACGAGCACCTCAAAGAGTTCGTCGAGCTATACAATCCAAAGAACCGTCACGAGCGTAAAGAAACCTGGTCAGAAGAAAACAAAGATGGGCGTTGGAGAAAGTATTCCTACGAAGAGGTTCTTGCCCGGGACAAAACCAGCTTGGATATTTTCTGGCTTCGGGATGATAGCATGATCGACCTTGATAACCTTCCTGAGCCTGAAGATTTGGCACAAGAGATTGTTGAAAATATTGAATCGGCTCTGGAGAGTTTTCGGGAGGTGGCTTTGAAGTTGGAAGAGTAGGTATTGAAACCTATTGAGGGTTGATGATCGCTGGACATGATGCCCCTTTATCGATTACTAAGTAAAGGCTAAGCTTATTCCTCACTAGGGTTAATCCTGCACATAAGCTATTTACCCAAGTTGGAGAAACTGAAATATTCAAATGGATTGAAGATGAATGTCAAGGCGAAACAACGCATTGCTAAAGAAGTAATAATCGTATTCTTTTTAATACTTGCCACTCTGTTTTTCTTTGGAAGCATATCATTATACGACTGGGTTATACAGAATTCGATAAATAAAACCCAAAAGCAAATCGCAGAGAGTCGATTTTATATCGATAGTTTAAAAAGTTTGAACCTTGAAATAATTAGTAAGGATTCTCTTTCCGAGAATCCATTCGCTGAACAGAGTAGAAAAAAGCTGTACGAGCAGTTACTCAAAGATGAGCACCCTTCATTATTGATGTCTTTTGATGAGTTTGTTGTCAAATACTCTAGCTTCGACGAAGTGAAAAATCTATATGATTCTTTTTACAAAGAGAAGCTATATTCAAAGTCTTTTATAGAATTTCAAAACCAGTTTTTTAGCGACATTTCAATGGAGTCCCATGGGGAAAACATCCCAAATTATACAGATGGGGAACTGGAGAACTTTAAGAAAGAGTATTCAAGTGCTCTCTTAAAGCTTGACGAAGAGACAGAGCTTTTGCGAAAAAGAGAATCAAAGTCTTTATCATTTAATGAACGTATAGATACAACTGTCTTTGCTGTAATTGTCATGCTGATTTTTGTGTACCCTGTCAGGTTTGCTTATTACCTCATATCGTGGGCTTTTCGCATCGTAAGACAAAAACAGTAGCATAAGCATAACCTTTCCTAAACCTTTACGGCTCACGTAAAAAACAACTTCTAAGGTTTTTTTGAGCGGCTGATAGTCAAGATGGGATAGTAAGTGGTTTTATTTTGCTTGTTTGCTGCCAGAAAAGCACTTCGACGTAGATTCAGTTGTACACAAATCAAAATTGAACAAATGAAAAACTCGAACTCTTGGGCTATTGCTTTTTTTATTCTTTTGATAATCAATGTCGTAGGTCTGGTTTATCTCAGCAGCCGAAAGGCTTCAGCCGATATTAGACTATTGAAAGAAGAAAATCACAAACTGCGAATAGACTTTGTTGAAAACGCAGAGGAGCTTAAATATTTGCTCGATTTACTATTGGAGAGCTCTGATGAGCTTAAAGATTATATGCCAGAATATAAGGATATTTCGGATGAGGAATTCGAGGAAGCTCTGAGAAAAAAAGTGGTAAAACTTAATTTGAGAATTGAAGAAGTCGAAAGAAGGAGCCTTGGCTATGAATGACTACAGTTTTAGGTATACTAAAATCACCAAGCCAACTCACCGCCCTCTATACCATTCCATGCTCCAACGCTGCCTTGCCCATTCAGCCAGATGTACAGCGCAGGATCCCCCCATCCTCGTGAACATCAGACCTGGGTCTCCCAACATTCCAAAAAAAATTAAAGCTATCTTTAAGCAGCAATGGCGGGGTTTTCCGCCTTTTGCTGCTGTTGCACAATGGTGGGCGTTTTGCCCGCTGTCTTTTTAAAACTGTAATAAGAGTACGATCTGTCCCGGAGGCCCGGGCACGGGGCTGTTGGCCGGTGGTCAGCGGGCGGGCGCGTTGGCATTTGGCGGATGGAGGGGAAGGTCAGGTATAGATTCATAGCATTTGGTTTAACGAAAAATACAATGTGATGGAAAAGACGATTGAAATACTGATTTATGTACATATATTTTTCGGTGGGATCGGGCTGGCCGCGGGTATTGGGAGCGTCATAGCAAAAAAGGGGAGCACGCTGCACAAAAATATGGGCAAGTTTTTCTCTGTGGGCATGATAGCGAGCTCGCTTTTGTCCCTGCCGATTTCACGGATGCCCAATCACGAAAATTTGTTTTTGTTCCTGATCGGGTTGTTCACGATTTACATGGTGTTGTCCGGCAACAGGGCCCTGAAATACCGGACAAAAACAAAGGCGGAGATGATTGACCGGATCATTTCGGGAAGCATGTTTGTGTTTTCTTTCCTCATGGTGGCCTTAGGGAGTTATCATCTTGGCACAGACCTTTACCAGGGCATTTTATATCTGGTATTTGGCGGTTTTGGGCTATTTTTTACGATCATAGATTTCCGGTTTTACGGGAATCCGGGAAAGACGAGAAGTGCTTATTTAGTGTCCCACATCCGTAAGATGGTAGGCGCGTTCATTGCCTCCGTTACGGCTTTTCTGGTTGCAGGCTTAGGGCTTGTGCATTTGCTGTTTTGGATACTCCCTTCTGTCATAGGTACCGTTTACATCGTTTTTTGGAGAAGGAAGGTACAGGGTAAAACGGTGGCGGGCAGGGCCTGAAGGGGTATACTGACGATTAAGTGGTTTGCCACAGCAAACCTACTCAATGCTTGCCCGTGTCTCGCCGCCTTTAGGCTTTGACCACCTTAAAGGCAGGAGGGTCAGCATTTACGCTGGGAAGTGGCTTGCGCTTGTCCTGACAAGCTACGCTTCGTCAGTGACCGATGTCGCAAACCACTTCGTATTGCGTATAACAGCCCCCGGTGGCTAGCTTGGGCAACGGGACTGGCCGCCGGAGCATGCACGGCATACCTTAAAGCAAGCGCTTCCTGCCCAAATCTACCCTCCCCCCGCTATTTATGCACAAAGCGTCAGTGTGCTGCATATTACAGGGATGCTGCCCCTTTTGTGGGTGCTGCTTTCAGAAACCAATAAAAACAAAGCAATTCAAATAATTTGCGTTTAATCTGATTTGTTCTTATCTTACATGTATGATACGGCGCGACATACTCTGGAAAGGCATTATTGAAGATTTAGCAGAAGACTTTTTGCATTTCTTTTTCTCCAAATACATTGACCGGATAGACTTCAGCCGGGGGCTGGAGTTTTTGGATAAGGATTTGGAGCGAATTATGCCGGAAGCGGATACCAAACGGCGGCATGCGGATAAACTGTTCAAGGCTTGGCTAAAGGATGGGCAGGAACAATGGTTTTTGGTACATGTAGAAGTACAAGGGTATCCGGATGATCAGTTTGCTTATCGGATGTTTCAATATTATTATCGGATCCTTGACCGGTACAACAAGCCGGTCACGGCTGTCGTCATTTATACGGATACGAACCGGGCTTACCACGCCACCGCTTATCGGACTAATTTTTTAGGTACGGAACAAATTTATCGTTTTCAATCGTTTATACTGATAGACCACACGGCTGAGGAGCTACGAGCCTCCGGTAACCCCTTTGGCTTTGCCCTCGAGGCGGCCCGCAACGCACTGGATCCAGGCAGCAAAGATGACCAGCAGCTGTTGGTCAGCAAGTTGGATATGATGCGGCATCTGCTGTCGTGCGGGTTAAGCAAAGCAAAAATCCGGCGGCTGTATAATTTTATCAACACTTACGTATCCTTTCAAAATCTGGAGAATAAGCTTAAATTTGAAGAGGAAGTGCGTAAAATCACGAAATCGAGAGAACCTATGGGAATCGAAGAAGCTATCCTAAAGGAAGTGCGTGAGCAGAGCCTTGAGCAAGGCATCGAGCAAGGCATTGATCAGGGTATTGAGCAGAACCAGCGGACCGTAACGGTACGTTCGTACAAAAAAGGCATGCCTGTAACCGATATTGCCGATATCACTGGATTAACCGTTGAGGAAGTGGAGCAAATAATAGCCGCTTACGAAGCTGAAAAACAGGCTTAATGACCAAAAGAAAAATCCATCTCCCTGAAGCGCTTCAATTACTGGCAAACAACCGGCTGGACAGCAGCTACTCCATCGAATTTTCGGACTCCGACCGGGTGGAGGCAACGGATGCGATCAAGCTTGGGGCGATCGGAGTAGATGTTCCGGAGGCTTGTATACGCTTAACAAAGTGGTCACCGACATTTATCGTCGGTGACCACTTTTCAGCGTTTATGCCGACATCAAGTTGGTTTGTTTAGACAAACCACTTTATCGTCGGTATATTTACTACGATGACGCCAATATTGCCGATGATGAAGATTTTGACGGGGAGTGGGTGTCTATTGAGTCGGATATGGCGCATTACAAAAGCCATCTTCATATTCAACTAAGTGTGGACAAGGAAGTTGAACAATGGCTCGCCTCCTCAGATATCGACTTGGATGCGCTCGTGAGTGAATTGCTGACCGGGTTTTATCGTTCCTCTAAAGCCGTGAGCAAATAGACCTTTTCAAGGCTGCACTCCGTTGGTAACATTGGCTCCGATAGCTGGTATGGACGATGGGGAAGGCAGCCGGAGCAGGAACGGCAGGCCTAAACCCCACACCCCCGCCACCTACGCACAAGCATCAATATCCGGTTCCAGGATAATGACAAGCAGGAGCGTGAGAATTCGTATATTCCTGACGTCAAAGCCATTGCGAAAAAAGAGCGCAAGCTTGTAAAATGTCTAAGACTGTGTTGGGAATTCGCTTTTGGAGCGAATGTAGTCAAATTTTATTCTGAACAAGTCTTTGATCCCGACATTCATCGTCGGGGGCGCGATGAGGGAGCCTAGCCTGAGCTAAGCGACTGAAGAGCAACGAAGTACAGGATGAAATTTGGCAAATGCAGCCCAAAGGGTGAAATCCCAACACAGTCTAAAATGGAGCCCTGTGGATGTCATTAGATTAAGAAAAGCCTCCGATAAAGACAAAGCCGTTGCCGTTGGCTTTTACAACAGCATTGAGCAGGAGGAGGAAGTCAGCCTATACCGCGAAGAAAAGATTGCCAAAGCGATATTGGAGGAGACCTGCTATATCATTTTGGCCGGCCACCGAGCCATAGGGTTTGTGATTTTTGATTACCGCTTTTTTGATCAGGGGTGGATAGAGCTGATGATCCTGGACGAAGCCTGCAGGGGGAAAGGTATTGGCGGGAAAGTATTTGATCTCTTGGGGGAGCAATGCCGGGCGGAGAAGTTGTTCACCTCTACCAATCGGTCCAATACCCGAATGCAGAAAGCACTTGCCAAAGCCGGTTTCTCTTTTGCCGGTCAGCTGACTGGGCTGGATGAGGGGGACCCGGAGCTTTTTTACTACCGGCTTAGACTACTAGACAAAAGGGTTTTAATGGATGGAAGGGATTGATTTTGCGGGCTTGCGTTCCCCCCATCAGGGGGCTAGGGGGCGCGCGGAGGCAGGAAAAATCAATCCCGCCTCAGAAATGTCCAGTAGTTTACTACCGGCTAATAAGGGAAGAGAACCAATCAACGGAGCAATCATGACGGTAAGGGCACTACGGCAAGCAGAATCGGGCTTCTTAGCGGACATGCTTTATGAGGCGATTTTTATTCCGGAAGGGCACGACTTGCTGCCCAAAGCAGTCATTCAGGACCCATCCCTGTCTATTGCTTCAGAATACCTTAAATTAGGCGTGGAATACTTGTCGTTGAGTGTCGATAAGGCCAACCCTGCGGTGAATTTGTACAAACGGCTGGGGTATGCGGCTGCCGGAGAGACGGCAACTTCACTGACGATGAGGAAAAGGTTGAAACAGGACGCAAAATAAATACCGATGCGAATAATATCAAAAATATTTAGGTGGGCTCTGAAGTCCATGGGGTTACTGTTGGCAATGGTCATTTTGGCGGGCCTTGTTTTCCGCCTGTTTGCACCTGTACCCCAGCCCCCCGGCGAGCTTATTGATGTCGGTGGTTTCAGTTTGCACATCAATGCCACCGGAGCACAAAACGACAAGCCAACGCTGCTTATTGAATCCGGGGCAGGAGCGCCCAGTGAATACTATTATTGGTTGGGTGAAATGCTGAAGGACAGCATGCGGGTTGTCCGCTATGACCGGGCGGGGATAGGATACAGCGATTTGAGCGATGCGCCCAGGGACCCGGAAACCATTGCTGGAGAATTGCACACCCTTCTGGAAAAGGCGGGGGAGTCACCGCCCTATATTTTGGCGGGCCACTCGTATGGCGGGCATTACATTCGTGTCTTCACAGCGCTTTATCCAGACGAAGTAGCGGGTCTGGTATTCATAGATGCCCCTCATCCTAATTCAAGCGAAAGGTTGAATATGCCGCCTGAGCCAAAATTCCTAAAGGCGCTATATAAAGTGGGAGCAGTTACCGGTGACCTGGGTGTCCTGGGGCTGGGCGATAGAATTCTGGGGCCGATACTTAGAGCGCCCGGACTACCAGAAGAAGTAACGAACCGCTATTTTGATTACACGCTAAATGGAAAATACCTGTGGGGCTATCTTGAGGAAGAAAAATGGTACCCGGAGTTAGTGGAAAGGTCTGGCGGGATAAATGACTTTGGTTCCAGGCCGATAAGAGTATTTGCCGGAACCAACCTGAACGAGAAAGCCCTCTTAAAAATGGGTTTGAACCCGGAAGAGATTAGGACAGAAAGAAGAAAAATGCAGGAAGAGATAGCGGGACTTTCAACAAATGGGCAGGCGTTTTTTCTGGAAGGAGGCCACATTACCATATTCAGCCTGAAAGAAAATGCAGCCATCATTTGCAAGGAAATCCTAAAGCTTTTAGTGGAACTGTAAATCGGTGCACGACACACAACACAGGCAGAAAGCGCCCTAGAGTAAGCTCTGTACAGGTGGTGAATACGAATGTTCCTGAGTCGCAGCACATTAATCAAACACCAATGAAAAGCATTTCTAAAGTCATCATCATCTGTTGTCTTGCACTCCAAACTGCCGGTGCCCAGGATTTCGGTGATTTTCCCAGGATTGAGAAAGAGAAGCTATTAGGTGACCTGGAAATACTGTATCAGGGGCTGGACAAATTCCACTCCGGCATGTATTGGTACACGCCCAAAGACAGCGTGGACAGGGCTTTTGCAGACGTCAGAAGGAAAATCACGAAGGATTTAAACGTGCTTGAGTTTCACAAGCTGATCGCGCCGTTGGTGGCCCTTTCCCGGGAAGACCATACGGATATCTTTCGCCCTGCGATCGTGAAGGAAAAAGTAAACAGCGAAGTAAGGTTGCTGCCCTTAAGCGTGGTCTTCCTGGGTAAACAACTCTACTGCGTTAAGAACGGCTCCGACTTTAAAGCCTTTGCGCTCGAAGGCCAACCCATCGAATCCATCAACGGGGAAACGCCGGAGCATATAGTGGGCAACATTGGGAATCTCTTTGCTTCCGATGGGTTTATCAAAGCCGTCAAGTATAGTGATTTGGAAGGGTTGAGCTTTTCGGTCTACCACTTCTACTACTACGGGCAGGTGGATCAGTTTGAAATTAAGTTCAAGGGCATAAACGAACCCATAACCCTTCAACCGCTGACCATAAAGGCGATTACCAGGCACCTGAACGACAGGTATGGCAAGCCCAAAAACACGGAGGAGGAGGTGTTGGAATACAAAATACTCAATGACTCGGTAGCCTATCTGGGCATTCATACTTTTGGCAATGGTGAAATAAGAGCGCATTCAAAAGAAAAGAAGCTGAGTGTTTTCCTGAGGAACAGTTTTAAATCCATACGGGAAAATGATATTCAAACCCTCATCGTGGATGTCAGCCAAAACACCGGCGGGTCGGAGGGCAATGAAGGGTTGCTGTATTCCTACTTCGGCGACAACTATCAGAAATACAAAAAAGTGAGGGTAAAGGCCCAAAAGGCGGTATTGGATAATGGAACGGACAAGCCCATTACCCTAAAGGCATTCGGCTTTTTTGAACGGCTGCTGACCAACCGGAAAATGGAGGATGGCTCTTTGGAAAGAAGAGCGGCACCCGGCAAAGGGCTGATGGCCTATAAGAAGGAGCCGGATTACAAATTCAGGGGCAAAACCTACGTCCTGATCAGCCCGGTGACCTATTCCGGGGGCAGCGAATTCAGCAATATGATGTACAGTCAGGGGTTAGCCACTTTTGTCGGGCAGGAAACCGGAGGGGGCTACTACGGGAATACAAGCGGTTACGGCCGGGCATTGGTATTGCCGCATTCAGGGATTAAGGTGTCTGTCCCGGCTTTGCAGTTTGTGATGAATGTGAAGCCCAAGCTCCCCTTTGGCAGAGGGGTGATACCTCACTATGAAGTCATCCCTACTTTTGAAGAATATATAAATGGAGAAAATGCTTATCTTAAGCATGTTTTAGAGCGATTGGAAAACTAAGCATTACTGGTTTGCAGGGTAGGGGTTCATGAGGGTAAGAGCCCGTTAGCCAATGCAGTTGAATGGAAATTAAAAAATGCAATTCATGGAATCTAAGCAAATAGGTAAAACGGAAACTATGGTGGTGGCTGCCATTATTTTTGCAATTGCTGTGGGGAGTAACTTTTCAGAGAAATGGCTAGTTGAGGCAGGTGGTCAGTTTGAAATTTTTGGAAACTTAGGCATTATATTGGTAATTGGTCTGCTTTGGAGATGGCAGTACATGGGGAGAATAGTTTCCATATTATCCTCATTGGCCATTTTAGCCATACTAATGAGCATGGTAATGACCCAGTCCATTTCAATACCCTTTCTGATTTTGCTTACAGGGCTGTCCATTGCTTTTTACCTGACCACCTTCTCTCGTGCTGTTAGTGACTATCTGAATAAGGCAGGGGAATAAAGGAGAACCACCTTTTGCAATGCATTGAATTGCTGGTTGCTGCTCCCCGGTTCCTTAGGCTCCATTACATTCCAATTGCAACACCATGACAACCATATACACCACATTCCGAAAAACAAGCCTTTTGGCCGCTATCTTGTTGTGGACAATGGCCTCTTCCTGCAACGGGCAGGCAGAGACCTGGTCGAAAACAGGGCACGCTGGATCTCCGGTCACTGACCCAATTTCCTTTAAAGACCCCCTCTTCTTTATTGACGGGCAATTGTGTCAGCACCTCCGTGAAATCTATCAGGACAAATCGGGTGATCTTTGGTTCGGTACGAATGTATACGGGCTGATGCGCTACGATGGGGGCACGCTGGAGTACATCACAAAGCAAGAAGGCTTCAGCGGGGGCAGGGTGACCGGGATTGCAGAGGATAGCGAAGGGAATCTATGGGTAGCTACCGGTTTTGGGCTTAACAAATACGACGGGCAATCCTTCACGGTATTCAAAGAAGAAGACGGGCTGCTGAATAGCGAAATATGGTCGATGTATATCGGCTCCGGAGGGGTGATTTGGATCGGGCAGAGTGAAGGGCTTAGCCGTTTTGATGGCACGCAATTTGAAAATATTGCTATCCCAAAGCCTGAAGTCAAAGCGCCGAATACGGTCTACTCTGCCAATCGGATAACAGATATAGCTGAAGATCAAGCCGGAAATCTATGGTTAGGCACGGATGGCTACGGCATTATCAGGTACGATGGCCGAACCTTTACCTCGTTCACCACGGCAGACGGGCTTTGCGACAATACCATTTACGATTTGATGGTTGACCGCAAAGGAAATTTGTGGATTGGCACCTTTTGGGGCGGCGTCTCCAAATACGATGGGCAAACCTTTACGAATTATACCCGGGATGGCCTCATCAATGGCGTTGAAGCCGGCGACTTCTATGAGGATACTAATGGTGATATTTGGTTTGGGGTGGAAAACAACGGGGTGTACCGGTACGATGGGAAGGCTTTTCAGCATTATAAGCAGGAAGACCTGTCCGGGGCTTCGGTTCTGAGTATTCACAGAGACCGGGAAGACCGCTTGTGGTTGGGCGGATGGGGCGGCTTGTTCCGCTATGACAAGGGAATCTTTGCCCATGTGACAAAAGACGGGCCATGGGAATAAAGGCATCTATACTCGGAACGGAGAGGTTTGGGCGTTCACCCGACGCACGAGTATGCCGGTACGCACAGGTATGCCGACACGAAGTCATGTTTGGTCCCAAACTACTTCGTCGTCGGTATAATGACAAACTTGCTTCGAAGAGGGGCTTCAGTATCTCTTGATTTTCAGGGGTAAATTGCTGGTGTGAACGGGGAAGTGTGGCCTGAGCTTCAAGGCAGGTGGCGACTTTGGAGTCGCGGCCTGACAGGCAGGGCATCGTTTAAAGCATATTCCGTATATTCAGGCAGTGCTGCCCACCGTTTATGCAGGGGGCACTATTGAGCAGTTTATCAGCTCCTTAATTACTCAGACTCAACCACAGATCAAAAACGGTCATTTTGACCCCGGAAAACGCAAACCTGACAATATCAGACATGAACGAAAAAGACCTGCAAAAACAGCTCGATCAGCAAATGAAGGCGCAGAACAACCGGGCAATCGCCGATTTTGAAGGGTATTCCCCTCTGGAAATGCGCCAAATCATGTATGACACCTTCGGGGCGGAAAGCCCGCTGCAACTTAAAAAGGCAACGGAGGCAGACTACCGGAAAGTGCCCCTCCTCAATCAGGTGAAGTACCTGTGCGGGCTGATTGAGCAAAGCGGGGAGCTTAAACTTACTGCAAAGGGTTTTCTGCCGACCAAAATAGTGGCGGACATCTATCAGCAGGGGTTTATGAAAGAGATGCAGTTTGAAAAGGGCATCTCTAAGCTGTACAAAGAGACGGATTCCCTGACCATCAACCTGACCCGCTTGCTGATTGAAATAGCAGGCCTGGTAAAAAAGCGGCAGGGGAAATTAAGCCTGACTAAAAAAGGGACGCAAATCCTGGCCGATGACCAAGAGCTGCTCCGCCTGCTGTTGCTGACCTTCGCCACCAAATTCAACTGGGCGTACTATGATGGGTACGGTGAGAATCAGATCGGGCAGCTGGGGTACGGGTTTTCCCTGATCCTGCTGTCGAAGTACGGAGCGGAAAAACGATTGGAATCGTTTTATGCCGAGCGGTATTTTAGGGCTTTCCCGCAGCTGTTGCAATCCATTCAACCGACCTCCTATCGTACCCCGATGGAGTATGCAACCGGGTGTTACGCCGTCCGGACCTTTGAGCGTTTTCTGGATTATTTCGGTTGGATAGAAATCGAACACCGGGGCATGGGGTTTGACCGAAAAACCTATATCAGCAAGACCGATTTGTTTGACTGCTTCATTCAGTGTTTACCGCATGGCACCGGGCTGTAGTGTTGGCAGAATGAGGCGGTTGCTTAGAGCATGTTTGGAGCGGTTTTGTCATGAAAATCAAGGATTTATGGCTCTGGCGAAGTCACTAAATTTGAGTTTAGCGGGCTAAATGAAAATTTAGTCTTAATTCAGGTTTCTGAATTCACTTGGGCTAAAACCGGTTTTTGACTTGAATAAGTTACTGAAGTGCTGAGGATATTCAAACCCCAGAGTATACCCAATTTCACTGATGGAGTGATTAGAGCTTAAGAGCATATTTTTCGCTTTCTCAATGACAAAAAGGTGTATGTGTTCCTGGGCAGTCTTTCCGGTTTCTTTCTTCAAAAGATCGCTCAGATAGTTGGAAGAGAAGCTTAACGCTTTTGCCAGGTACTGTACACTCGGTATGCCTGAGTCATGTAGTTGATCTGTTTGATAATAAGCTTTTAAAAGCCGCTCAAATTTTGAGACGATGTCGGTGTTGAGGTTCGTTCGGGTATAAAACTGACGGTCGTAGAACCGGGTACAATAATCCAGCAAGAGTTCGATGTTGGATATAATCAGGTTCTGACTGTGCTTATCCAAATTTTGGCTGTATTCCTTCACTATTTTATCCAGCAGGCCCTCTATCGTATCTAGTTCTTCCTCTGACAGGTGAAGGGCTTCATTGACATCGTAATTGAAAAATGAATACCCATCTATTTTAGCGGATAGGGGTGATTTCCTGATTAAATCCGGGTGAAAAGCCAATATCCAACCTCTGGGGTCATCTTCTGATTCCGGCATGTCGCCATCGGACACCGTAACCTGGCCTGGTGCAGTGAAAACCAAGGTTCCTTCTTCATAATCGTAGGAGTTTTTGCCGTATAACAAATTGCCACACCCAGGTTGCTTCAGCGTAACCTGATAAAGATTGTTGATGACTTTCACGCCTTTAAAATCGAATTGGGCGTTAAAGTCTTTGGTTAGCACTACCGTAACCAAAGGATGCTTTGGCGAGGGCAGCCCCATAGCCTGATGCGCCTGAGCAATTGAATTTATTTCATAGTAATCCATGCGGCCACTTTTTTTTACGGTTCAAACATACGAGCATATTTGTAGTGCGGGATTTACATCCCCATCATCTGTTTTTGCATAGCGAAGAATTCCTCATCAGACATCTTGTCTCTTGCCCCCAGCAATTGCTCGCAATCTGCACCCGCTCTGTAGCGTAGTTGGTCCGAACCATCGGTTGCCGCTTCAAAAATAACTTCAGCAATCTGTTCAGGCTGCGTCATCGTTTCAGGATTCATAGCTTGTGCCATGGCAGCCATAAAAGTATTTACGAATGCATTGTATTCGCTGAGCTCCTGATTGTGCTGCATATCCAGGGACCGGCCTCCAAAATCGGTGGCAACGCCTCCCGGCTCAATTATCTTCACTTTTACGCCAATTTGTGCCATTTCCCATCGCAGGGATTCAGAGAAACCCTCCACAGCCCACTTGGTGGAATGATACAAAGGCATTAACGGATACGTCATTCTTCCGCCAACTGAAGAAATGTTGATAAACATTCCGTTTTTGTTTGCTCTAAAATGCGGCAATGCTTGTTGCGTTACATCGAATAGCCCCTGCACGTTCACACCAAACTGTCGAATGATGCTTTCACGGCTCGCAGATTCGAAGGTGCCCATGAGCCCGTACCCGGCATTATTGAGCACCACATCAATATTGCCGAATTGCTCAATGCCTTCCTTAATGGCACTTTTTATGGTGTCTAATTCCAGTACATCAAGTTGGGTAACAAGTGTATGGTCGAGTGCATTAAGTTCAGTTTCTTTTTCGGGTGAACGCATGGTGGCGATCACATTCCACCCTTTTGCCTGGAATAACCTGGCAGTAGCTCTTCCGATTCCAGAGCTTGCTCCGGTAATTAAAATGGTCTTATTCATGCTTGTTTAATTTAAAAGTGATTCCAGGTAATTTTTGACCGAGAGGAAAGAAATGGACTCAAGAATTAATAGCCCTAAAAGGTAGATGGCTACACTGAAGGATACGCCTTTCCAAAAGGGCGGATGAATGAAAAACATCAAGGCCAGGATTAAAAGTATAAGGGTAACCGATAGCCCAAAAATGATTTTTGGTACGTTGCTGTGGACTTCGTGCATTCTTTCAACTTCTTGATTTTTGAATTCAACCTCATCTGCCTGATAGACCTCTGTTTTCGTTTTCGACAGTTTATTCTGATTCAGTGTAAAACCCACTCCGCTGGCAATAAGGAGCATACTTATTACAAAAAAGCCATTTCTTAAGCCCTGGGTAATCGGATTGAGCTGGCTAAAATGTAGAAGAACTGCTGCTACGAGAAGTAGTACGCCAAAAATAATAAACTGTATTCCCGTTGCTTTCTGGGCAGCGATGTAAGTTTCAAACTGCTTTAGGACTTCCATTTATATGGTATTAAAGGGTTATTAACGAACCTGCAATTCTTTAAAAAGGGCGGCAACCGTTATCTTCCCCAGCTCATCACAAGCCTTGGGGCTATCTCCAGAAATGAGCTTCCTGTCAACGTGAGTGGCTCCCGTTATTTTATCGTTGATTACTTCAATGCCCTCTTTTTCTAAAGCTTCACACTGAAACCAGGTCAACTGTCCGGGCAGATAGCCCAGTGAAGGTGACTGCTTATCGAATTTATCCGGGAAAGCCACCATTTTATACCCTCTGTAAGGATTGGGGGCATTGCTTTGGTCTTTTGCTATCATAGCAGCAGGGCCATGACAAACGGCAACAAGGTACCGGTCAGAGGTTTCTATCCAGCGGAGCAGTTTGCCAACATTTTCATCGTCCGGTAGCCCGACCATAGAGCCGTGCCCACCCGGAAGAAAAAGAGCGATGTAATCCGAATCCCCTTTTAAGGCATTGCCTGCAACGAGCGCTTTTAGGGAGAGAGGGGTGTCGAATTTGGTTTGATGTTCTTCCCGGAATGACAGTACTGCCTTATCTTTTATGGGTACCGACCACTCTTCAAGGATCGCCGGTTTACCGGTTGAAGTGGCTACATCAAAACTAAACCCTCCATTGACGAGATGCATCAATGGAACCATAGTTTCCTGCACATTATTTCCTGTGGAAAAGAGCTTTCCATTGGCCATTTCAAAGTAACGCTCTTCGGTGCACAGCACTAAAACCTTCTTGTTCCCTTGATACTTCCTGCCCCCAAAATCGGTCGCTTTGTAACCGCTTACTTTGTCTACACCAAACTTTCTTCCCATTGGGGAGGGGATATAGCCGGGGCCATTTTTTTCTTTGGTGGGTGCTATTCCGAGTACTTTCCTGATCATTGCGTTTTGTTTTTAACTTTTGTTCCACAAATATCAGTTGAGCAAAGTGAGGGCATTAAATGATTTCCCGGAAAGGCTAAATGAAATTACGGAAAGCAGTGCAGCAGGTATCTTTCAAGTTAGGCCAAGACGTCAGCCCCAATAGTCACCAAGGTCACCATTGAGGCCGGAGCCGTCATATAACGTTAGGAAAAGTACAGAAAAGCTCCTCCGTTAGTCGTTCTTGAACCCAAACATCCCATTGTCATTCGCCAAACCCTCGGTGGGGATGGGCTGAATGACATCCCAGTGCTCTACCGCTTTTCCATTCTCAAAGCGCAGCAGATCGTAAAAGACGTTGGTGGTACCGTTCCATTGCCCTTCACTCACCGTAAGAACGAAGTTGCCCTCGCCCAGCACTTTGTGGATTTTGGTGTACCGGAACATATTGTTCTGAGCAGTGAGGTATTCAACGGCTTCCACGATACCGGCCAATCCGTCCTTTATACCAGGATTGTGTTGGTCGTATTGTTCCGCACTGATGTAGTCGGTAATTTTATTCGGGTTTTTGCCCATCAGAATGTCTTCCACCATAGCCCTTGCCAGCGCCTTGTTCGCTTCGGTTTGATCTAAGTCCGTTGCCACAGTGGGGCCATCCGTCTGCGTCCTTCCACTTGCTGTTTCTGTCACTAATGGGGTCATGGCATCCCAGTGTTCGGCTACCTTGCCCTGCTCATCCAGCCGGATGATATCAAAGGAGACCATCTCGTCTGCCCCAAAGGGCTTGGCATTCCGCCAGATGTTGTGCATGAACACGTACTGGCCGTCCTGGAACATCCGGATGTTTTCAGCCGTGGTGCCGTTTTCCTGCAGGACCGGCAGCATTTGGATGAAAGGCTCGAGCCCGGTCGGGATGAATGGGTTGTGCTGAATATAATCGGCATTGGCCAGTTCCCGCATCGTCGCCGGGTCATTTTGTAAAACGGCGCCAAGGAAAGTGCCTACTGTTGCTTTGGTACTCATGGTTGAAGGTTTTGCATTAGCGTGATCAGATGAAGCAGCCGCGGGGGACTGCGCTGTTGAAGGGCTGCAGCAGGCCAAAATGCCCGACAGCAGTAGAAGAGGTATTGCTTTTTTCATTGCTTGAAGTTTATTACTTTTGTTATGCAAGCAAAATTACACTTTAACTTTCAAATTGCAAGTAAAAACAAAATAACTTTTAATTTGCAAGCAATATTTAACAGGAGCTTAACATATGCCACAGGATTTCAGATGCGACTGCCCGTTTACTTCCGCCCTCGACATCTTAGGGGATAAGTGGATGCTGGTGATCGTAAAGCAGATGCTGGTCGAAGGCAAGGAGACCTTCAAGGACTTTACGGAAAGTGAGGAGGCCATTGCGACCAACATTCTTTCCACTAAACTCAAGCTATTGGAGGAGGTAGGGATCATCATCAAGACCAAACGGCCGGGCAACAAAAAGACCAACCTCTATCTTTTAACGGATATGGGGCTCGCCCTGACGCCCATACTCGTGGAATTGGCCTCTTGGAGCGACAGCCACCTCAGGGGCCTGAACCCGTCTATCGTGGATGGGGAAGCTATGGAGTTGATGCGCAGGGATAAAGCTGCATTCGCGAGTGCGTTGGAACAGAACTACCGGGCAAAGCTGGCTTCAATGGTTTATGAGTAACAATTGAAACAAAATTATTCAAATAATTTGCGTTTTATCCAGTTTGTTCTTATCTTACCTGCATGATACGGCGCGATATACTCTGGAAAGGTATTATTGAAGATTTAGCAGAAGACTTTTTGCATTTCTTTTTCTCCAAATACATTGACCGGATAGACTTTAGCAAGGGGCTGGAGTTTTTGGATAAGGATTTGGAGCGAATTATGCCGGAAGCGGATACCAAACGGCGGCATGCGGATAAACTGTTCAAGGCTTGGCTAAAGGACGGGCAGGAACAATGGTTTTTGGTACATGTGGAAGTACAAGGCTATCCGGATGACCAGTTTGGTTATCGGATGTTTCAATATTATTATCGGATCCTTGACCGGTACAACAAGCCGGTCACGGCTGTCGTCATTTATACGGATACGAACCGGGCTTACCACGCCACCGCTTATCGGACTAATTTTTTAGGTACGGAACAAATTTATCGTTTTCAATCGTTTATACTGATAGACCACACGGCTGAGGAGCTACGGGCCTCCGGTAACCCCTTTGGCTTTGCCCTCGAGGCGGCTCGCAATGCACTGGATATAGGCAGCAAAGATGACCAGCAGCTGTTGGTCAGCAAGTTGGATATGATGCGGCATCTGCTGTCGTGCGGGCTAAGCAAAGCAAAAATCCGGCGGCTGTATAATTTTATCAACACTTACGTATCCTTTCAAAATCTGGAGAATAAGCTTAAATTTGAAGAGGAAGTGCGTAAAATTACCAAATCGAGAGAACCTATGGGAATCGAAGAAGCTATCCTAAAGGAAGTGCGTGAGCAGAGCCTGGAGCAGGGCATCGAGCAAGGCATTGATCAGAACCAGCGGACCGTAACGATACGTTCGTACAAAAAAGGCATGCCTGTAACCGATATTGCCGATATCACTGGATTAACCGTCGAAGAGGTGGAGCAAATAATAGCTGCCTACAAAGCGGAGCAACAGGCCTGATGGACCCAGGAAGAACCCCTCCGGGATAAACTATTTCAACGCAGAAGAAAATGAAGGATATCGACTTGTCCCCACTAACTGATGAGATTCCAGCTTTAGCGTTTAATATGTTCAGGGATTGGAACAAGAAGGCGCTGCCCAATGAGAAAATTCATATTAAAAACGAACTGCTTTTGGTAGAAGACTTGAAGGCTGCCTTTCGAAGTGCAATTGTTGCTATCAGAAAGAAAGAATTAGAACGCACCCCTCCTGGCTGGGATGTAGGTTTTATTATTGGCTTCATAAGTGGCAGCATGGGTGTGAAATGGTATAATGAGTACATCGCCAGAAATAGTGAGCAGTACAAAATACTTTCTGCGGTGAAAGCCCTTAGCTCGTATTTTGAAATAAAAAAGATCGAGTTGCTCAAAGTCGACCAGTTGTATGAGCACTATTTAAAAGCGGATTCCAATCTGATCATTGAAAACATTGAGATTGATAAACAGCTATTCCCCGATGATGAAGGTCGATACAATGACCTGATCGAGGAGACCTCTGCTAATGGAATTGTTGACACCATACTCAACAATATTGCGCTGGAACAAATCGCTCAGATACTGAAAGATGGAAAGAATACGCCAAACGTGCCTGTTGATGCCTACCTCTCAAATGAACTGATCGAAGCGGTCTTGAGGTTGAATGTTTACAATCAGGGTGGATGATTCAATATGCCACCCAATTACAGGAAAGCGAACTGCTGACATGCTTTTTTGAAGCAATAAGCGGGCAAGCGCTACCCCAATCCCACCCTGTTTCACCATCAGGTCTCTGCGCTAAATCAATCATTATAACGTCTCAGAAGAATATACAAGGTTGGATAAGCCTATGGATGGATAGCTCAGAAAACCAAATTTGGCTATTTTGCAGTTCTGATCCACCAAAATTGTCAATCCAATCTTGTTCTAATGAAACATTGCTCCATACTCACTTTCCTGTTCCTATTCGTTATTGCTGCCCCGCAGGGCTTTGCGCAAAAGAAGCCAACCGGTGGACAGGGCATCGACTCCAAACTGTTTGACCAGCTGAAATTCCGCAGCATCGGCCCGGCCTTTATGTCCGGCCGCATTGCCGACCTGGCTATTGACCCGACCAACGAGAACGTATGGTACGTCGCAGTAGGCTCGGGAGGCGTTTGGAAAACCACCAATGCCGGCACCACCTTTACCCCCATTTTTGACGATCAGCCGGTCTACTCCATTGGCTGCGTAACCCTTGACCCTAACAATCCCTACACGGTGTGGGTGGGGACGGGTGAAAATGTAGGCGGGCGGCACGCCGGATTCGGAGACGGCATCTACCGGAGCCTCGACGGGGGCGCTTCCTGGGAAAATATGGGGCTGAAGAACTCCGAGCACATCTCCAAAATCATTGTGCACCCTGACGATTCGGATGTCATCATGGTCGCTTCACAGGGCCCGCTGTGGAGCCCGGGCGGCGACCGGGGCTTTTTTAAATCCACGGATGGTGGAAAGACGTGGAAGAAAACCCTCGGCGACGATCAGTATACCGGCGTGACCGATATGGTCTACGATCCACGTGACCCCGACCGGGTGTACGCCGTGACCTGGGAGCACCACCGCACAGTAGCCGCATGGATGGGCGGTGGAGAAAAGTCCCGCCTGTACGTCTCTGATGATGCCGGCGATACCTGGCGGCAGCTGGAGACGGGTTTGCCGAAAGGCAAATGGGGAAAGACCGGGCTGGCTATCTCTCCCCAAAACCCCGATGTGCTGTACGCTGCTATAGAACTCAACCGCACCAAGGGCGGCGTATGGCGGTCCGACAACCGTGGTGGCAGCTGGACGAAGATGTCGGATGCTGTAGCCGGTGCCACCGGGCCGCACTACTATCAGGAGATCTTTGCTTCGCCTCACAAATTTGACCGGCTTTACCTGATGAACAGCCGCCTGATGAAGTCGGAAGATGGCGGCAAAACGTTCACCAATATGGACGAAACGGCCAAGCATGGGGACAACCACGCCGTAGCCTTCAAAGCATCTGACCCCAACTACCTGCTGGTGGGTACGGACGGCGGCGTTTACGAAAGTTTTGACCTGGGCGCTTCCTGGCGCTACATGGAAAACCTACCGCTAACGCAGTTCTACAAAGTCGCAGTCGATGATGCCGAGCCCTTCTACAATGTCTACGGAGGCACACAGGACAACAGCACGGAAGGCGGGCCCTCCCGCACCGACAACCACCACGGCATCCGCAATGCCGACTGGAAGGTGGTCCTGAACTGGGATGGCCATCAGCCGGCAACGGAGCCCGGCAACCCGGATATCATGTACGGGCAGCGGCAGCAGGGTACGCTTTCCCGCATCGACCTGAAATCGGGCGAGGTCATTGACATCATGCCGCAGCCCGGGGCGGGCGAAGACTACGAGCGCTACAACTGGGATGCGCCCATTCTGGTGTCTCCGCATGTACCGACTACGATTTACCACGCTTCCCACCGGCTTTGGAAATCCACCGACCGTGGCGACTCCTGGACCGCCCTTTCCGGCGACCTGACCAGAGATGAGGAGCGGCTGGCGCTGCCCATTATGGGAGCAGTGCAGAGCTGGGATTCTCCCTGGGATGTAGGTGCGATGTCTAATTTCAACACCATCACCTCTATCGCGGTCTCGCCGAAGAACGCATCGGTCATTTGCATCGGCACCGATGATGGCCTGATACAGATTACCTCCGATGAAGGTGCGAACTGGAAAAAGATCGAAGTCAGCGCCCTTGGCATACCGGAGCGCTGCTATGTCAATGACATCAAAGCAGACCTGTTTGACGAAAGTACCTTTTACGTAGCCCTGGACAACCACAAGGAGGGCGACTACAAGCCCTACCTGTTCAAAACGACGGACAAAGGCGCGACCTGGACGGCCATGTCCAATGGGCTGGGCGAGAAAAACCTGGTCTGGCGCATTGTGCAGGACCATGTGGAGAAAGACCTAATGTTCCTGGGCACAGAGTTTGGCGTCTATTTCACCGTAGACGGAGGCGCCCACTGGACGGAGATGAACGGGGGGATTCCCACCATCTCCTTCCGCGACCTTGCCATACAGCGGCGGGAAAATGATTTGGTGGCGGCTTCCTTCGGCAGAGGCTTCTACATCCTGGATGATTACACCGCCCTCAGAAGCGTAAACAAGGAGCAGCTACAGGAACCGGCCAGCCTGTTTGAGCCCCGGAAAGCCTGGTGGTACATGGAGAAATCTGTGCTTGATTTTGACGATGTAAGAGGCTCACAGGGCTCCCAGCTATTCGTGGCGCCCAATCCTGATTTCGGGGCAGTGCTGACCTACTACCTGAAGGAAGAAGTGAAGAGCCTGGAGCAGGTACGCAAAGCGTTGGAAGATTCGTTGGCTACGAATCTTGTCTTCCCCGGCTGGGCGGCGCTCGAAGCAGAAACCCGGGAAATGAAGCCCTATGTTTATCTGGAGATTCAGGATACGGAGGGCCGGGTCGTCAACCGTGTAAAAGCGGAGAATAAGCCCGGCTTCAACCGTGTAGCCTGGAACTTACGGGTAGGCGGCTCCGGAACGCTGATGCTCGATGGCAAAGAACAGCCTCTGACGGCTATGCTGGCTGCGCCCGGCGATTATACGGCAACTCTTCACGCCTTCGAGCAAGGAAAGAGCATCCGCCTGGCGGGCCCGGTAGACGTGAAGGTGGAACGCCTGGGCGAACCCGCGCTGCAGGGTAAGCCGATGGAAGAGGTGGTCGCCTTCTGGCGAAAATACGAACAGCTGACCCGGGATGTGAATACCCTGTCTGTGCAGTTGTCCAACGCCCGCAAAGCGAGTTCCAGGTTATTCCAGGCGGCATCAAGTTCTGCGGTCGGTGGTGAAGTCCTGGAGCGCATCGCTACTCTGCAGGCAGGCCTCGATGCCCTCGACACACAGCTCAATGGCAATCCCGCTAAAAATGAGATTGGCGAAAAAGGGAAGCCGACGATCGGCAGCCGGCTTTTTGCGCTGAACCGGGGCATTTCCACCTCTACCTACGGCCCGACGCCCACCCACCTGGAAACGGTCGGGATTATCACATCTGAGTGGCAATCCATGAACGATAAGCTGATGCGGCTCAAAGGGGAGGCTAAGGAAATCGGAGCGCTGATTGTTAAGTCCGGAGGCCCCTGGGTGGAAGGGTTGGATTAAAATGCTGCTTTTCCCGGTTTAGGGTTCCGGAGTTGGCGTGCTGAGGGCCACCTCCGGAATTGGCGTTGCCATTATTATTGCCACCCTTATTGCAAAAAGGAATAAAATCTAATAAAGCTATAAAACTAAAACATCATCATGAGAAAAGGACTTACCTTTTGTCTTATGCTCTTCTGTTGCCTATGCATGGAAGCACAGCCTCAATGGTTTACCATGGGACAAACGATTAACAATGGGCGGATTGAGGATATCTGCTTTACAGACCGTGAAACAGGCTGGGCAGTAAGTGCTGGTGGACAAATCTTTTACACCAACGACGGAGCTGTCACCTGGGAGCTGCAATATGGGAATACCTATTACTTAAGAAGTGTAGGTTTTGCAGACAGCCAACTCGGGTTTGCAGGAACACTGGACAATGTTTTTCTGAAAACGGAAAACGGTGGAGCAGATTGGATAGATATTACGGCTCAGTTGCCCATCGTGCCAAGCGGTATTTGCGGTATGCAATGGCTGGATGATCAGCACTTCTTCGCAGTGGGGGCCTGGTTTGAACCAGCCTTTCTCATTCGTTCAGACGATAGGGGCGAAAGTTGGGAGGCACTTGACCTCAGTATGTATGCAAATGCCTTGGTTGATGTACATTTCATCTCGTCAGACACAGGTTTTGTTTGTGGGAAAGGTACAAATGGTGGTATCATTCTTTGCACTACTAATGGAGGAGAGGATTGGGAAGAATTGTACAGCACGGGAAATCCCGGTGATTTTGTATGGAAACTCCAATTTATTGATGAACAACATGTCGTTGCTTCAGTCCAGACCTTTGGTTTCGAAAGTTCGTTACCGTATTCCAATGATGGTGGGCTCACCTGGATAGAAAAACCTGTACCTGATGGAAATGCTCAGGGCGTTGGCTTTGTCACCCCGGCAAAAGGATGGATCGGGGGATATAATCCGGGCTTTCTGGCAACAGAAAATGCGGGGGACGATTGGGAATATGTCCCTTTTGGAGGTAACTACAATCGGTTTCAGGTATTTGACTCTACATTCGCCTACGCCGCTGGTCATCAGGTGTATAAATACGTAGATACTGCTATGGTCGTTGCCCAAACGTCCCGGGAAACCGCTGAACGCCGGTTTGATCCCTTATTAGCGGTAACGCCCAATCCGGCTTTTCAGCAAGCTTCCATTTCTTTTCAACTCCCGAAGGTTAATAATGTAGACCTAAACTTATATGACAGCAAAGGGGCACTGGTTCAGCGTGTCTTTAACGGAAGGTTACCTGCTGGCACACATCGTTTTCCCATTGAAACCACTCACGGGAACGGATATTTTCTGGTTGGCCTTCAATTGAATGAAGGGCTGTTTTCTGTCCCGATAGTGGTGCGATAAGAAGTCTGTAATAAGAGAAGAAGCCCGGCGCCATTCATCTGAGATACAACGGCTTTCATTTTGATAATATTTCCACTAAAAGAACAGGGCAAATCAATGATTATTTATCTGCCATAGCGTGGCTCTGATATGTCCATATTCGCTAAATTAGTGCTTACCCTCAATCATAAATGATACCAATGCTAACCAACAAAACGATTTCCACGCCCCGCCTGAAGCAGTTTGTGCGCTTTTTCCGCGAAAGCGGCACCCCTGTATTTTTCATCCACGGCAATGGCAGCTCTTCCTTCTTTTGGGAAGAAACCATGCAGAATCTGCCCGAAGGCTTCAGGGGCGTAGCGCCTGACCTGCGCGGCTACGGCGATACGGAAGACCAACTCATAGATGCGACCCGTGGCATGGCCGACTGGGTAGCGGACTTTCAGGCTTTGCGCGAGGCGCTTGGCATTGAACAGTACCATATTGCCGGGCATTCGCTGGGCGGGGCATTCCTGTTCCCGCTCATTGCTGAAGAAGGCGAACGCGTGCTGTCGGCTACTTTGGTGGCTCCGGGCTCCCCCTTTGGCTTTGGGGGCACGAAAGACGAGAAAGGGACACCCAACTATGCTGACTTTGCCGGCTCAGGCGGAGGTATTGTCAATCCTGAATTTGCCAAATTAATGGGCCAAAAGGACAGGGGGAGCGATAACCCGCAAGCCTCGCCCCGCGTAGTCATGAATACCTTTTACTGGAAGCCGCCCTTCAAGCCAGAGCGAGAGGAAGAATACCTGAGCTCGCTGCTGAGCCAGAAGACAGGCGACACCAGGTACCCCGGCGACTTTGTGCCTTCCGAAAACTACCCCTTCGTGGCTCCCGGGAATTACGGGCCTATCAATTCCACTTCACCTAAGTATATCGGGGCGTCGGTGGAAAAATTCATTCATGCCGAAGCTAAGCCTCCTGTTTTATGGATACGTGGCGCCGAGGATCAGATCGTTTCGGATAATTCCCTGTTCGACTTTGGCACACTTGGCAAACTGGGGCTGATCCCCAACTACCCTGGCGAGGATGTCTATCCGCCACAACCTATGGTCAGCCAAACCCGCTACGTACTCGAACAGTATCAGCGCAATGGGGGCACCTACACCGAAGTGGTTTTCGACGACTGCGGGCATACGCCTTTTGTAGAAAAACCGGAGGAGTTTTTAACCCGGTTCCATCCCTTTTTGGAAAACCATAAATAATGGTTTATTTCAAGACTTCTTTACCATAACCAAAACAAAAGGAATAATGATGAAGGATTTAAAAAGAGCTTTACTTCTGGTAGTTTGTGCAGTGATGGCTTTTTCCACCCTTTCCGCACAACGCGTGGAGAGTGATTCGGAACTGATTGGCAAATGGGACCTCACCATCACAATGGAGAAAGACCAACTGGAAAATCTCGGTATTTTCAGGCACGGGCTGATGTCGTCCAAGGGCTTCCCGGGATGGCTGCAGGTGAAGCTGTCGGGCTTCTCTACGCTCGTGGGCTACTACGTGGGGTACGAAGGCAGCGCCCGCCCTATTGCTGAAATCCACTACGATGAAGCTAAAGACAAGTACCACTTTACCATTCCGCCACAGTGGATGGATATTGACGATATTTACTTTGAGTTCAGCCTGGAAGACGACAAGCTCTCGGGCTATAAAATGCTCGATGGCAATAAGCTCAAATTTACCGGTGTGCGGGCACCAAGCCTGACGAGGGAGGAGCCACCGGTATGGGGCACGCCCATCAATTTGCTCACTGAGAACATGGACCGCTGGATCATCCCGGAGAATAATCAGTTCAAGATGGTTGATGGGGTCATGATGAATACCAAAAAAGGCGGCAACCTGATCTCCACTCAGAAGTTTGATGACTTCAAGCTCAGCATTGAGTTCCGCTACCCCGAAGGCAGTAACAGCGGCATTTACCTCCGCGGCCGTCATGAGATTCAGATCGAGGACTCCAAGGGAAGAGCGGATGATGTCAGCATCGGTGGCGTGTATGGTTTTATTGCACCAACGGTTAACGCGGCGAAAGCGCCAGGAGAGTGGCAGACCTACGAAATCACCCTGGTGGGAAGGCACGTTACGGTAGTGCTCAATGGGGTGGAAGTGATCTCTAACCGGCCCATCCCCGGCATCACCGGTGGCTCACTGGACAGCAACGAAGGCGAGCCCGGCCCGATCATGATTCAGGGCGATCACGGGCCAATTGATTTCCGCAAGTTTGTAGTGACGCCTGCGGTGAACTGATCTTTCTAAACTCAGGCTGTCCCTATATCTGCTGAGGCTATGTTTGGAGCAGGCTTGCAATGCCGAACGCTTCACACATAGCCTCAGCAGATTCAGGGCGGTTTATGTTTTAAAAGACGAGGGCAAGTGAATATATGGTCTTACATCCACTGGATGCCACTATATGGAAGAAGGGAAATGGGACTATAATGCTTGCACGGAAATCATTCAGGTTAGGACTTTGAAGGATAGTTTGGTGTCTGAAATGGAGGTAATGGATTTGGGAGAAGATAAGTTGACTGTTAAATAGCAGAAATAAAAAATTTCAAATTATTTGGTTTAATCTGAGGGTTTCTATATTTTCCAATTATGGTATGGCGCGACACACTCTGGAAAGCCCTCATTGAGGAATTGGTAGAAGACTTTCTGTATTTCTTCTTCCCGACGTATATGGATCAGATAGATCTCAGGCGGGGCGTAGTATTTTTGGATAAGGACCTTGAACAAATCATGCCCGAGGCGGATACCGGGCGGCGGCATGCGGATAAACTCTTTAAAGTCTGGCTGAACGATGGTGAGGAGCGTTGGTTTTTAGCACATGTCGAGGTGCAGGGTTATCCAGATGCAGATTTTGCTTTCCGGATGTTCCAGTATTATTACAGAATTTTGGATCGCTACAATTTGAAAATGAAGTACGCAAGATTACCAAATCACGAGAACCTATGGGACTGGAAGAAGCCATTTTAAAGGAAGTGCTGGAGCAAGGCATCGAACAAGGCATCGAGCAAGGCGTCGAGCGTAAGGCTCATACCGTAGTAATCCGGGCTCATGAAAAAGGGCTTTCCGTGGTTGATATTGCTGAGATAGCAGGTCTGACTGTGGAAGAGGTAGCATCCATTATAGCGGATTACGAGGCAGACAAAGGTACAAGCGCCTGAAGTGTTTATTGGAATGGAAAAAACAGCTTTTACAACAAACAACCTTTCGGTTAGATTGAAAAAGCGCCCCTATCCCCATTTCCCCTCACCATCCGGGTGTGCATCATTTGCACGCAGAGCCTGTAAAAATTCCGGGCGGGGAATAGTCGTCGCTCCCAGGCTAAGCAGGTGGCCGGTCTCCTGCTGACAGTCAATTAGGGTGAAGCCCTGCGCTTCCAGCCGATGGACAAGGGAGATGAACCCAAACTTAGAAGCATTGGAGGCCCTGGCAAACATAGACTCCCCAAAGAAGACCTTGCCGATTGCAATACCGTATAGCCCGCCCACGAGCTCCTTCTCCTTCCAAACCTCTACCGAGTGTGCAAAGCCTGCCTCGTGCAAACGGGTATAGCCTTTCATCATTTCCCGGGTAATCCAGGTACCTGCCTGACCATTCCGTGGCTGTTGGGCGCAAGCCAGCATGACCTCCGTGAAGCACCGGTCATAAGTAACTTCAAACTTGCGCTGATTGAAGTAAGGGCGCATACTTTTGGAGACTTTCAGGTCTTCGGGAAAAAGTACACAGCGCGGATCGGGGCACCACCACAAGATTGGGTCGCCGGGGGCATACCATGGGAAAATGCCATTGCGGTAAGCCAGCAGCAGGCGTTCCTTAGACAAGTCGCCACCTGCTGCCAAAAGGCCATCAGGGGTTGAATGTATCGGGTCGGGAAAGATAATATGCTCAGGGTCGAGCCAGAAAACAGGCATTCGGTATCGGGCATTGTGGTTAATGATCGCCTAAAGTACACAATTTAGTAAGTTGTTTTGTTGACTTTGCCAGCCAAACAAAGGCGCCCGCTAAGTTGCCCGGGACGTTGCTGCTACTAAAGCCATCGTTAAGCTCCTGTGGTGGAGGACGTTTGCCGTTTGGTTAGCCTTAAGAACCGAAGCGTGAGCAATACTGCACTTGCGCTCAGCCCAAGTACCAGCCCGATCCAAAGCCCCGCAATATCCAAATCCTGCACAAAGGCAAGCCAGTAGCCCGAGGGGATACCAATAGCCCAGTAAGCCAGAAAAACAAAAAAAGTGGGCACTTTCACATCCTGTATACCCCGCAGCAAGCCGACGCCTATGGCCTGTACAGAATCAGAAATCTGGAAGACGGCCGTTAGGAACAAGAGGGTGGCAGCGTAGGTGACCACTTGAGGCTCATCATTGAAAAGCAAGGGCAAGTTATGGCGCGTCAATACAAATACAATGGCACAGAGCAGCCCGTAAGCCGCCGCAATCACAAAGGTAGACTGCCCTACACTGCGGGCATGCGGCCAGTCCTGCCTGCCATAGGCGTAGCCCACACGGATGCTCCCCGCCGCACTGATGCCTACCGACACCATGAAGGTGAAAGAAGCAATACTAATGGCAATTTGGTGGGCCGCTTGCTGAATGTAGCCCAGCCAGCCAGCCATAATCCCGGAAACGGCAAAGGCGGCAGACTCCATACCGTATTGCAAGCTAGCCGGGATGCCAATCCGGAAGATATCCTCAAACCGGTCCCGGCGTATCTGCAGCTGATCTGCCAAATGCTGCCGGTAGGGCGCAAACCCCTTGCCGTAGGCAATCAGCCAAAACAGCGCAATCATCGTGACCACACGGGAGACCATCGTGCCTACACCGGCTCCCTCCAGCTCCATACGCGGTGCCCCCCATTCCCCAAAGATGAAAGCGTAGTTAACCAGGACATTCACCGGGATGGCCAGCAGCGCCAGGTACATAGGCACCCGGGTGTGACCCAGCCCATCGGCAAACTGCTTCATGGCCATGAAAACAGCCATAGGTACCATACCCCAGCCCATCCAGATCAGGTAAGGACGGGAGAGGTCGGCTACGATTTCATCCTGCCCGAAGTAGTAGACCATATCTACTCCAAAGTGGATGCCAATAGCGAACAGCAACGACATAAGGGTCACAATCAGCCCGCCGTTGAAAAGGATGCGCAGCGGCTTATCGGGCTCATTTTCACCCATTGCAGAAGCGACTAAAGGGGAAATGGCAGTGGTCAATCCAATACCGAGGACCAACGGCAATGTGATGAGGTTATTGACGAAGGCAGCAGCAGCCAGTTGCGAACTGTGGATAGCCCCCACCATCGCACTGTCAATGATGCCCAGCGCAATCTGCGTCATATTGCCCAGTATAATGGGCCAGCCCAGCTTTAAAGTATGTTTGACTTCTTGCCACATGCCTGAAAAATTGCGCGGCAAAGGTACAGTATTGTTGGACTTGTTGCCGGTTTTTGATGACATTGGTATATTTGATGCTATTCTTTCTATGCCCGGCGGGCTGTTGCCCGCAGAAAAAAGCAGTCTAAACATGAAACGCCTTCAACCTTTCATCCACTATAGTACCTTCGCCCTCGGGCTTATTCTGGTGTGCAGCTTCATCTCTGAGCGCAATCAGGCGGCGGCGGCAGAGCGCCCATGGAAAGTCCGCGCCTATATCCAAAAGCACGACTTCCTTGCCGAAGCCCTGCACCAGGAAACGGGCATCCCCAAGGCAATTATCTATGCAGTGGCCGGGCTGGAAAGCGACTGGGGCAGAAGTGAGCTGGCTAAGCATGCCAATAACCACTTCGGCATCAAGTCAAAACCGGAATGGCGCGGACTGGAGTACTGCAAGCCTACGCAGGAATACAACGGGCAGCAGATGGTGACGCAGAACGATTGCTTCAGAAAGTACCCGCTTATCCGCCGGAGTTACGAAGATTTTGGGGATTTTCTGATGCAAAGCGAGCGCTACGCCATCCTCAAAACCCTGGAAGCAAACGATTACACCGGCTGGACGGATGCCATTCAAAGCGGGGGGTACGCCACCGATCCTGAATATGCGCACAAGCTGAGGGGTATTATCTGGCGCTACCGGCTTACTCAAATACCCTGACAAGGTTTGGGAAACGTAATTTTTTCTATTTATTAACGACCGGAATTTAGGGCTAATACCCAAAAGCCCTATTTTTGATTTTTTCCAAAACTAAAACCAGCAACACCATGGACCTCAATGCGCCCATTTCCACTATAATGTCCACCGAGCTCAAGACCATTGCGCCGGACAGCCCTGCTACCGAAATTGATACCTTGTTCAAGGAAAACCGTATCCATCATATTCCGGTGCTCGATGAGAAGCGCAAGGTGGTCGGCATCGTCGGCAAGTCGGATTTCCTCTACCTGCTGCGGGGCTATACTTCCCATGAGACGGACCGCTTCCGCGAAACCGCTAAGCTGCGGGCCTTCAAGGCAATGGAGATTATGCAGGAAGAAGTGGAAACGCTGCGGGAAAGCGACCCCATAAAGGAAGCAGTGCGCCTCTTGTCGGAGAACCGCTACCAGGCCCTTCCTGTGCTTGACGGGAAAGACAGTATCTGCGGTATCGTCACCACGCACGATATCCTCGACCTGGTCAATAAAGCCGGCCAGGAATCCTGAGTTTACTTGCCCATGACTTCCTGAATGGAAGGCTTTTCCAGCTTGCGCCCCAGATAAACAATCTTAACCCCTTCCTCACATTCGTAATTGTCAAGACTGTGAGGGATGGGTTCAAGGTTGCCGTCCGGCGAAAGCAAAAACAGAGGGGCAGTATGCGTATTCACGGCGGTGCGGTCAAGTATCCGCTCGATATCCTCTTTAGCATTGACCTCCAGTTCATGGATGACGGGGTAGTCCCGGGCTATCTCATTGAGGTTGAGGAAGTCGTCAGTGTAGGAGAAAATACCCTGCTGCGGTAATTCCTCCCGGCTGCGCTTGAGCTCATCGGGCGTTAACAATCGGAAAGCGCCATTCTCTCCAAAAATCTTCTGGTACTTGCGCACCGCGTAGGTATTGATGTCCGCACTGCTCGTCATCGAAATCATATAGCCCATATCCAGCAGCTCAAACTGATCAGACAAATCATCGGTGTAGATATTGACGTTGTACGCTTCAAGGTTTTCTTCTCTGGCCTTTTTTACATTGCTCTCGTTGTTGTCTATGAGCACCACATGCCGGTTGCGCCCCTGCAGGTATTGCCCGATGATGCGGCTCGCTCCATTGGCGCCCACAATGAGAATCCCCTCCGAGCTGTCGAGCGTAACTTTCAGTACTTTGGCGATAAAGCGGGCCGTGGTAGCATTAATAAGCACCGTGCCCAGTACGATCATAAACACCAGTGGCACCAAAAACTCGGCATCTTCCACCGGTGGGTTTTCTGACGTCAGCGTCAGGCCAAAGAGTGAGGCAATACCGGCGGCAACAATTCCCCGTGGGCCTACCCAGGAAATAAACAGCTTCTCCCGGAAATTCAGGTCTGAGCGGCGCGTACTCAGGAATACGCCTATGGGCCGCAGGATCAGGGTAATGGAAAGGAAGAGACCCAGCGCCCGCCAGTCGCTGATAATGATTTGGATATCATCAACGTTGATTAGTGCGGCCAGTATGATGAACAAAATGGAGATGAGCAGTACGCTCAGCGATTCCTTAAACGACAATATCTCTTTAAGCCAGGGCACATCCATATTGCCCAGTACCATGCCCATAACGACTACCGAAAGCAGCCCGGACTCATGGGCCAGCACATCAGAAAATACAAAGATAAGCAGCACCATCGCCAGAGTGAATACATTGAGGAGGTAGTGGGGGATCAGGTCCCGGATGATGAACTGATAAAGGGCGTAGCCCGCTACGGCACCCATGGCCAGACCAATGAGGAGAATCTGGAAGAAGGAAACCAGCGCATGGGAAGTAAATTCCACACCGCCCTCCGCCGAGCGGATAAACTCAAAGACCAATACTGCTACGAGCGCCCCTATGGGGTCAATCAGGATACCCTCCCACTTCAGAACAGTACTGACGTTACGGTTGAGTGGGATATTTTGCAGGATCGGTGCAATTACGGTCGGCCCGGTCACGATAATAAGCGCTCCAAACAAAAAGGAAACCGCCCAGTTGAGCTCCATAATGTAGTGCGCAAAGAGGCCGGCGCCAATGAAAGTAATGAGCGACCCCACGGTTATCATTTTCAGGATAGCCGGGCCCACGCCGGCGATTTCCTTTCGTTTCAGTGTGAGTCCGCCTTCAAAAAGGATAACACCAATAGCCAGAGACACGAAAGAGAACAGGTATTTGCCGGGAAAAATCCCGGTTGTCCCTTTCTCGCTTTCTACGAGGAGCGGTTCCAGCAGTTTCTCACCATCGTGGGTAAAAAAGGTGGAGATCGGCCCTACAATCAGCCCAATCAGAATCAACGGCAGGATAGCCGGTACTTTGGTGCGCCAGGCCAGCCATTGGGCGAAGATGCCTAAAACGATGATTCCAGCAAGTTCGAGCATGGGCGTTGTCCAGTTAGTGGGTTGTAAAAACAATTTAACTCTACAATTAACCCACTTCACCCGGCCTTGGTTTGCGAGTCTTTACGATCATAGCCGCTAAATACCTGAACATCCGTGGTTTCGGCAGAAAAATAACTACCTTTGCGCTTCGAAAATTCACGCAGTCTATATGTCTTTCAACAAAGAACTCAACCGGCGCCGCACTTTTGGCATCATCAGCCACCCGGATGCCGGAAAAACCACCCTTACGGAAAAATTGCTGCTCTTTGGGGGCGCCATTCAGGTAGCCGGTGCAGTCAAGTCGAATAAAATCAAGCGCAGCGCCACGTCCGACTTTATGGAGATTGAGCGGCAGCGGGGTATTTCGGTGGCAACCTCCGTCATGGCCTTTGAGTACCGCAACCTCAAAATCAACATTCTCGATACCCCTGGACACCAGGATTTCCAGGAAGACACCTACCGCACACTTACAGCGGTCGACAGCGTGATTGTGGTGATCGACGTGGCCAAGGGCGTGGAGGCGCAGACTGAGAAGCTGGTCAATGTATGCCGCATGCGCAATACACCGATCATCGTCTTCATCAACAAGCTGGACCGCGAGGGCCTCGATGGCTTCGACCTCCTCGACGAGCTGGAGCAAAAACTGGGGCTGACCGTTCGCCCGCTAAGCTGGCCAATCGGTATGGGGCAGCGTTTCAAAGGCGTGTACAGCATGTATGAGCAAAAGCTGGTGCTTTTCCGCCCCCACGGCAAGCAGGAGGATGAGGAAGATCGAATAGAAATCAACGACCTGACTGACCGTCAGCTTGATGAGCTGGTGGGCGAAGCCGCGGCGGATGAATTGCGTGAAGAAGTCCATATGGTCGAGTCTGTCTATCCCAAATTTGACCGGGAGGCTTACCTGAAGGGCGAGCTTTCACCGGTTTTCTTTGGCTCAGCCATCAACAACTTTGGCGTACGCGAGCTCCTCGATTGCTTTGTGGAAGTGGCACCTCCACCCCTGGGGCGGGTCACGGAAGAACGGGAAGTCAAGCCAAACGAAGATAAATTTGCAGGTTTTGTATTCAAGATCCACGCCAATATGGACCCTAATCACCGGGACCGTATCGCTTTCCTGCGGGTCTGCTCCGGCCGCTTCGAGCGTAATACCAACTACCTGCACGTGCGGCAAAACCGCAAGATGAAGTTCCCTAACCCCACGAGCTTCATGGCGGCCAAAAAGACCATTCTGGAGGAAGCCTATCCCGGCGACGTGGTGGGCCTCTACGATAGCGGCAACTTTAAGATTGGCGATACCCTCACCGAAGGCGAAGTGCTGCACTTCAAAGGCATCCCGAGCTTCTCCCCGGAGCAGTTCCGCTTTGTCAATAACGCCGATCCCCTTAAGTACAAGCAGCTCGATAAAGGTTTGGTACAACTAATGGACGAGGGCGTGGCGCAGCTTTTCACCAAAGAGGATAACAACCGGAAAATCATTGGCACAGTAGGCGCCCTGCAGTTTGAGGTCATTCAGTACCGCCTGGAGCATGAGTACGGTGCCAGGTGCAGCTACGAGCCGGTCAACCTTCACAAAGCCTGCTGGGTCACCTGTGACGATGAAAAGGCCATGAAGGAATTCATTCAGCGGCGGAAGCGGGACCTCGCCCGCGATAAACACGGGCAGCTGGTCTATCTGGCAGAATCCGCCTGGTCCCTGCAAATGGCGCAGGAGAATCATCCGAAGGTGCAATTCCACTTTAAGAGCGAGTTTTAGGCCGCGCAACTTTACGTGCTTGCCAGAGCGGAGGGGCTGCGGCGCAAAGATTTTGCAGGGGGATGTTCAAGGTTATAATCCGGATTTTCCATCCGGAGCCAGCTCCCTGTGCATCTGCTTTCCTTTCTCGCTTAGGTAAGGAAACAGCAAAGCCATCATCGCCCGGTGGTAGTACCGCACAACTTCCTCCCCTGCCTGTTCTAAAATAAATTTCAAATGGAGCAATCATCCGATCCCCAGAACGAAGAAAAAATGATGGACAAGTCCCTCAGCCAAATGAAGGACAGTTACCGGTCTATCGACGAAAAGTTGAAACTTCAGGAGGATGACTCCCTCTTCCTGTTGGCAGGCAAGGTCGTACTGCGGGTCTTGCTGATTATCGTCATGATTGCGCTTTCGCCTTTCCTGGTCATCGGCTTAATCTTTGCCTTTATGGCGGCGCTATGAGCAGGCGGCAGGTTTTTGGGGGCAGCCTGCTCCTTTTTGTGCTGCATCAGCTGCTGCAAAAGGGCTTAGGAATCCACCTGCCTTTTTTTCACGCCTACCTTGACCCTTTTCTTTCCATGCCCATCGTGCTCGGCCTGCTCGACTGGGAGCGCACACGGCGCTATGGCTGGAGGCCGCTTCAGCCCTGGGAAATTGCCGTGACGACCTTGCTGTTCGTTCTTTTGTTCGAGTGTGGCTTTCCGCTTTGGAATCCGGCTTTCATTGCCGATTGGTGGGATGTGCCGGCTTATGGGGCGGGGGCGTTGCTTTACGCATGTGGGCGGCTTCCTGCGAAAAAATAAGACAATCCATTTTCAGGAAGACACTGTAACCATTTGCCCAGCAGCACATTATGCTACTAAAAGCATGCCACGTCTCCTACTCCCCTTCCTCCTCTGCCTATTCGTGTTTACCGGTACTGCACAAAATACCCAGCGCACCCAATACTGCGACCTCCCTGTTTACTTCGATTTTGGTGCGGATAGCCTGACGGCCAACGCCCGTGACCGCTTGCAGCAACTAGCCATTGATATCGTGGAATTGCCGGGGCTCGATATCCGCCTGACCGCACATACAGATGCAGTCGGGGGCTCCGGTGCCAATCTCGCCCTTTCGAAAAGGCGTGCCCAGGCCGTGTCAGAATTTCTTACCGCAGCAGGTATCCCGGACAGTACGCTTCAGCAGGTAGGCAGGGGCGAGGCGGCACCCGTAGCCAATAACGATACGCCGGAGGGGCGACAGCAAAACCGCCGGGTGGAGGTGCAGGTGTACTCAACCGTGCCCATGCGTGCCCTCACGGGGCAAATCAGCAGTCAGACAGACAGCGCAGGCGTACCCGCTACGGTCCTCCTCTCCACCGACAGCTGGAGGGATTCCCTGAAAACCGATACCACCGGGCAGTTCACCACCCTGATACCTGCCCTGCAGCCCGTGCGCCTCGATGCCTTCGCAAAGGGCTTCTTTTTTGATACGAAAATACTGGCGCCCGACGCTTCTGCAGCGGATGTAGAGGCTACACTGCCACTGCCCCCGGCGGATGCTGGTGCTAAACTTCCGGTCAAACGGTTGCACTTTGTGGGTGATCAGGCCGTGCTACTTCGGAAATCATTGCCGGAACTGGACCGGCTGCTACGGTTTATGGAGCTGAATGCTGACCTCGAGATCATTATCCACGGGCATGTCAATGTCCCCAATTCACCCCCGATAAGCCCATCCTCCGCCAGCTTCAAGCTCTCCGAAGACCGGGCAAAGCGTATTTATGAGTTTCTGACAGACCATGGCATTGACGCCGCCCGCCTTTCGTGGAAAGCCCATGGCAACTGGGAAATGCGCTACCCAAGGGCCAGATCCGAAGGGCAGCAAGCGGCCAACCGGCGGGTGGAAATTGAAGTCCGGTAAAAGCAGTTAGCAGCGTCGCGTAAACACGAGGGTATTTCCCAACTCTGGACGCCGGAAATCTGTTCCCTCTAAAAAAGCTCATGCGATTACTACCCATTTTTGTCCTTATCCCCCTGCTCGCTTTCAGCTGCGGCAAGATTAACCCGCCTGGCCCCAAACTGTTCAAATCCTCCAAATTACCCGTGGATAAAATCCAGTTACCGGAAGGGTTTGAAATAGAGGTGTATGCCGAAGGCGTGAAAAATGCCCGCTCCATGGACCTCTCCCCGGACGGTACGCTATTCGTAGGGACCAGAGGCGAGGGTAAAGTTTACGCTCTCAAAGATACGAACGGTGATGGCCGGCCTGATCAACAGTACGTTCTGGCTGCCGGGCTCAAAATGCCCAATGGGGTGGCGTTCCGGGATGGCGACCTGTACGTTGCGGAGGTCAGCCGGATCCTGCGCTTTCCGGATATTGAAAGCCGGCTGGAGAACCCCGGTGAGCCCGAAGTGGTCTACGATGGTTATCCGACCGAAACTCACCATGGTTGGAAGTATATCGCCTTTGGGCCGGATGGCAAGCTTTATGTGCCGGTGGGTGCCCCCTGCAATATCTGCAAAAGTGAAAAGCCCGTATTTGCTTCCATCACCCGCCTCAATCCGGACGGGACCGGCATGGAGGTCGTTCAGGAGGGCATCCGCAATACCGTAGGCTTCACCTGGCACCCCGAAACAGGCGAGCTTTGGTTTACGGACAACGGGCGCGACTGGATGGGCGATGATCAGCCTTACTGCGAGCTCAACCGGGCACCGGAAGACGGGTTGCATTTTGGCTACCCCTATTGCCATCAGGGAGATTTGCCAGACCCCGAATTTGGAGATGCTGCTCCTTGTTCAGACTTCACTCCGCCGGCTGCAAAACTCGGTCCGCACGTAGCGCCGCTTGGACTGGAATTTTATACCAGCAAGCAGTTTCCGGAATCTTATAGGGGGCAAATTTTCGTTGCTGAGCATGGCTCCTGGAACCGCAGCGAAAAGATTGGTTACCGGGTTATGATGGCTACCCTGGAGGGTAATGAGGTGATCAGTTACAAACCCTTCGCTGAGGGGTGGCTGGATGATGGCGATGTCTGGGGCCGGCCTGTGGACATCGAGCTGCTGCCCGATGGCTCTATGTTGGTGAGCGACGATTTCGCGGATGCGATTTACCGAATTTACTACAACCCCAAGTCATGAAGCAGCGCACGGTCTGGGATGCTCAGCTCTATGACCAAAAGCATGCCTTTGTAGCGGAATACGGCAAAGGCTTAATCGAATGGCTGGCCCCTAAGCCGGGAGAGCGCATCCTGGACTTGGGCTGTGGTACCGGGCACCTGGCTGATGAAATTGCTCAGGCTGGTTGTGAGGTGGTCGGGATGGATGCCTCAGCGGAGATGGTTGAACAAGCGCGCAGGGCATTTCCGGAGCTGCACTTTGAGGTGGGTGATGCCGCTGATTTTTCATTCACGGAGCCATTCGATGCAATTTTTTCCAATGCCACCTTGCATTGGGTACTGGATTATCAGGCGGCAATAGCGTGCATGTACCGTCATTTGAAGCCGGGGGGCAGGCTGGTGCTGGAAATGGGTGGAGCCGGGAATATTGAACAGATCATCCGGCAGCTCCGCACCGAATTGCAAAACCGTGGTTACCGGGCTCAAAGTGAATTGCAGCTTTGGTTCTTCCCGGGCATCGGCACCTACACAAGTGCGCTGGAGGCTGCTGGGTTTCAGGTGGAAATCGCCCAACATTACGACCGTCCCACGCAATTGCAATCGTCGGCGCACGGTGTGGAAGACTGGCTGAGTATGTTTGCCGGCGCTTTCTTCGAAGGAGTCCCTGAGGGAAAAGCGGCTGAAATTAGAGCACAGGTACAGGCAGCGGCCCGCCCCCACCTTTTCCGGGATGGGCATTGGTATGCCGACTACAAAAGGCTGCGCGTGATGGCGGTGAAGCCTCTCCGGGCAGAGTGTGCATAACAAATTGCACTTTTTGAATAGCTTGCCAGCATTTGCCGTTTGCCTCTCCTGGATAAGCTGGAGCAGAGCGGGAAGCTCTACCCCAGCAGCCATAGGGCTTAAATGCAGAGGGTTGCCTTTGTGTTTTGTGCAATTTGTTATACACACCCGGGCAGATAAAGATTGAAGAATTGGTTAAAAACCGGTAAATTACAGCTATAATCTTCAAGCCGTGACTGAATACGCTCATTTCCTGTCCCCGTTTGGCTGCCTTCGCGTAGAGGGTAGTGAAGATGGCATCAGCCTGGTTCAGATGGTGTCGACCAAGCCTTGTCCCACGGGGCCTATCCCTGCGGTCCTCAAACCCTGCATACAGCAACTGGCGGAATACTTTCGCGGCGACCGGGATGGCTTTAACCTTAAGCTCGACTTTGGAGATGCCCCGCCTTTCCACAAAGCCGTCTGGAATGAACTCCTGAAAATCCCCTACGGCCACACCACCACTTATCAGGCGATTGCCGAAAATTTGGGGGATAAAAAAGCCGTCCGTGCAGTAGGGCAGGCCAACCGGCACAACCCTATTGCCATCATCGTGCCCTGTCACCGGTGTATTGCCAAAAGCGGGGAACTGCAAGGGTACTTTTACGGGTTGGATATGAAACGGCAGTTGCTGGAATTGGAAAACCCGCTGAGCTTTGCCCGTCAGGGTAGCTTGTTTTAAGCGCGTCATAAATATGAACCCAACTTATGCTACAGAAAAAATTTAAACTTTAACCGATGGAGGTCACCACTCAAATCCCCACAACCCTGGAAGAACGCCTGAAATACGGCACAGAGCTGCGTATTGCGGCAAGCTGGGAAGACTTTTTGGAGATCCTGCCTGCCGCAGAGTACCGCGTGGAATACTACGGTGGCGAAATTATTTCTGTTATGGGCCAAGCTTCTGATAATCATGAATTGATCGTTGCTGCAATTATCAAGTTGATCAGTAATCTTTTGGACAAAGATGATACTTATTACATCTACGGCAGCAATCTGCCCCTTTACGCAGAGGGCATAACCAAAAATTACTACAATGCGGATTGTACCGTCGTCAGAGGAAAAGCCGAGAAGAAAGAAGTGCTGCCCGGGGTAAACGCTACTACCAACCCAGTCCTGCTGGTCGAAGTACTGTCTCCTTCCACCGAGCAGGAAGACCTCTCCACCAAGCTGCACCACTACCGCGAAATGCCCTCTGTACAGCAGCTGTTGTTTATTCACAGTACGTCCATGCGGGTAACGAGCTACACCCGTGAGCCCGAACAGGATGGATGGCTGCTGCGGGATTTTACAGCTGAATCCGAGTCTTGCCCGGTACTGGGCGAGGGAGGTTTTCTGCTGCGGGATTTATACCGGAAGGTGACGTTCTGATGCTTTTCAATGCTCAGTCTATTCCCTCTTCAGCCACAATCTGCCATCGTTTTTGCCTGTGAATGTAGAACCGCCTTGCAAATCTGGTGATAAGTCCGGTAAGTCCACTACCATAGATCACGATAGTGTCTTCATAATGGGTACGGCCATCGCCCAGATCCTTTAGCGTAATTTCGTGCTTCCAAATCTTTGCCCGGTTGTCCCATTCATGGGTAGCGATTTGGTATTTGCTTTCGTCGATCTTTTCAATCTTCAGATAGTGAATCCCTCCGAATGGCAGGATCCCCCAAATGCGCATTCGGGTGCTGTAAGTTTTGCCGGCTTCCCATTTTTCTGGAAACCCCTCGTCCATTGGATTAAAACGGATCATGCCCTTTGCTACAAATTCCAGCAATGCAGGGGTTTGTACCTTAGTCCATACTTCCTCTACAGACATTGGGATTTCAGACTGCACGCTGAGCTGCCGGGCCTTTACCCTTTTGCCCTGGTAATCCGCTTGGACACGATTGATGGTTGCGCCTGGCTTCGGTATTTGGGTGCCGGCAGGCCCAGCGTTCAAAAGAAATAAGCTTAGGATCAAGAACTTTCGCGTCATTGTATTTAGAGTTTTGAAAGGTTTATGCAAAACTCGCGGCGAATGAGGAAGCATTCATTGATCCGGATCAAGAAAGATCAGGTGAGGTCAGGATCAATAGGATCGTGGACGGAGGGCTTAATCGAATCGAGGCCCATCCGCCGCCGCTTGATCCGGCTGAGGGTCTCGGGCTTCACGTTGAGGTAAGAGGCAATCATATACTGTGGGACCCGCTGCAATAATTCAGGCTGCTCCCTCACCAGCGCATCAAAGCGGGTATCCGGATCATCGTGTAACAGCCGGTTGGCGCGTTGTACCGAGATAATGTAGGAGCGCTCTGCCAGCAATCTGCCAATACGCTCCCAGTTTTTTGAGGTATTGAACAGGGCTTCAAGGTCATCCCTGAAAATACTGTAAACTACGGAGTCTTCCACAGCTTGAATGGGCCGTACGGAAGGTGTCCGGGTCAGATAGCTAAAGTAGTCAGTGACGAATTGCTGCTCGGAAAAGAACATCATGATCTTCTCGGCTCCTTCATGAAGGTAAAAGAGCTTGAAAAGGCCCTTCTCAATGAAGGAGATTTTGTTGCAGTACTGCTGCTCCCGGATGTAGTAGGCACCTTTCGGGTAGGTGTCCCGGGTAAATACAGAGCTTGCAGCCTCCCACTCTTCTTCGGAGAGGGAGGCGACTTGCTGCAGATAGCTCTTGAAAAGCATAGCTATAGCTCTTTGACTATGGAGCCGATCAAAACAGACCCTTTGCCAGCTGGATTGGCGGCTTACAGCCCTGCGTTAATCAGGAAGGTCGCTGCGAAAGCTACAATCGCGTACAGCTCGGGGAATACCGCCAGTACCATCGTCTTACCAAATACATCGTAACCCGCGCCCACCCCGGCAATACCGTTGGCACAAATCCGGCCCTGCTGCATGGCAGAAATCAGGGCAACCAGCCCCAGCGCAAAACCCGCAGCAAATACTGCAATGCCCTGCCGCATGGTGATGTCATCCGTCAGTACACCGGAAGCATTAATGATAAAGAAGCCGGCAAAGCCATACAGTCCCTGTGTACTGGGCAGGGCACTTAGCAGCATGTAACTGCCGAAGGCCTCTTCGTTTTTCTTTAGGGCACCCACAGTCGCATTACCGCCCATGGAAACACCAATGGCGCTGCCCACGCCCGAAAGGCCAATCATTAATCCAATCCCCAGATAAGCTATTACAATCGCACTCATGTCTTTTATTGTTTTTCTTTTGTTCGCGTTTATGATTCCTGTTGCCGCAGCGGGTCGTAGGGTTTCCCTCCGCCCTCAAAGCCGGCATTTTTGTAAAATTCCACAAAGGTGAGGCGCATCGGGTGAACGAAGGCGCCCAAAGAGGCAATCAGCAGGTTGGCGGTATGCCCGACGAGCAGGAACACCACAAACAGGATCGGGCCTACAATTTCCATAGAGCCCTTGATCTGCAGGCCAATATCATTGACGACCAGCCCGAGGATGGCGCTCGCTATACCCAGCGCAAAGAGCCGAATATAGCTCAGCAGGTCCCCAAAAATACCGGTGATGCCGTACAAAGCCCATGCGCCACTGCCAAGCCGGCTGAAGAGGCCGCCTTCCGGGTCGCTGAAGAGCAGGATCAGCCCTACTGCTGCCCAGGCGGCATACTGTGAATACGGCAGCAACTGTTTGGTCAGCCCAATGTCCGCCAGGCTCAGCACCAGCAGTATCCAGCCCACCGGCGCTATGCCGTGCATCCAGCCGTACTGTCTGCTCTTATTGACGGCTTTCACACCCAGCCCAAAGAGAATCTGAACGACCCCCAGGATAAGGGCGAGCTGAAAAGCCTGATCACTGTTCAGCATAATTTCCCGGATATTGCCCAGCCATGCAAACTGATCCTGAAGGAGGTTGACGCCGAAGACCGTGCCGGTGAGCACCCCGAAGAGTACCGTAGCAACGCCCAAAAACTGCACGAGCGTCAGCGTAGGCTTCATGTCTTTTGCTGCCCGGAATTTATAGACGGTAGCGCCCAGCAACAGCACAATGCCGTAGCCCGCATCGCCGAGGCAAAAGCCGAAGAAGAGCAGGAAGAAGGGCGCAAAATAAGGGGTCAGGTCCATCTCCCCGTAGGAAGGCAGGGCAAAGAGCTTAGCAATCGGTTCAAATAACCGGCTGAAGCTCGAGTTTTTCAACAGAACAGGTGGTTGATCGGCAGGCTTGGGCTGCTCGGTCAGAAAGGGGATGCCTTGTTGTTCACACAGGGCTTCCACTTCCTGTTTTTTAGGTTTCGGCGCATAGCCTTCCAAAAGCATCAGCTGCTCATCGGCTTCCCACCGGGTATGTTCAATGACACTCATCAATTGCGTGGTGTCCTGCAAATCACGCAGAGCCGCTTGCAGAGCAGGTATGCCGACTTGTGCCAACCGGTCCAGGCGGGCATTGATATCAGCGATGGAATTGTCCAGCTCTTTCTGCCGGGCCTGAAGCTCCACCGTCCCGTTTTTAGGGTCGGGGATCATCTCCACGCCGGGAATTTCAACGGGCGCTTCCGCCTTGGTAATGCCTGCAAAGTAGGAATTGGCGCCCAGGTTGCGCAGATGGGCAACAGGGTATTCTTTCGCCCAGTCCGGATTGTATTTTTTGGTGGGGCAAACCAGGAACTGTACTTCCAGCCCGGCGGCTTCCAGCTTTTTAACGGTCTCGATGGAAAAGTCGCCCCAGGGCTTCAGAATATCAAATTCCTTGCGCACGGTGGCGCGTTCCTGCAAGAGTGGCTCCAGGCGGTCGGTCAGGGTATCGTATTCTGCGGCTACACTGTGCCCTTCCTCTGCGGTGGCGGTGCGTTGTTCCACATCCACTTCCCGCTTTTCCAGGGCTTTCAGCACCTTTTGGAATTGCTGCTGCAGCGCCAAACGGTCCATTAGACCGGACGAGCGTTCGCCTTCCTGTTGCTGCACGTGCAGTACGCCCAGTTGCCGCAGCCCCTCCAGGAATGCCGTGTATTCGGAGTGGTGGACCAGGAACAGGTATTTTTGCATCGGTACAATCATAAGGCATCGCTGTTGCTGCGCTTTTTCACAATCTTCTGGGCGGCTTTCGCCAAATTCTCTTCATCTTCCAGATAGCGCTCAATCTTTCGGATGGCATCTTCATAACCGGGAATCTGTACTTTCTCGTACAGGTTGACCTTTTGGGTGGTCTTCTTTCGGGCAAACTCCAGGCGGTCCATTTTCTGCAGGATGACTTTGCGGCGCAGCGCGAGCTCTATCCACTGCTTGAGCAGTTCCATCCCCGCCGGGAACCAGGCCGGCCGGTTGAACAGGCTGAACGGGTGGCGGATGAACTGTATGTCTTTGAGGACCGGTGTGGCTACGCCGGCGACCTTTTGGCTGCCCATTTCCACGGATTCCACCTCCAGCAGGTTGAAATCAAATTCTTCCCAAAGCCCGGCCATACTTTCGTGCCGGTCAATCGTCTGTTCCAATTCTGCGGCCACCTGCTCCGCTTCCTTACGGGCTTTTTTGACCTCCACGCGCAGGGCTGCCTCCTTATTCTTAAGAATAGGCAGGGCATTCTCACGAATCTTGAGCTGCTTCTTGAGGTGCTGCAGGGACGTCTTGTTATATTGGAAAGCGATTGCCATAGCTCATTATTGGTTTTCGGGCCAGTATTGGTCAGTCAGGGATTGCTTAATGCCCACTTCAGCTTTGGAGAAGTGGGCGGCAAATAGCTGCCAGGCCGTATCCAGCATTTTGTCCGTATCAATATTCACGTCGATAGCCAGGAGCTTATCGGAATATTCACGGGCAAACTCCAGGGTTCGTTCGTCGTAGTTGGTCAGCTCGAAGCCGTTCTCCAGTTTGGTACGGGCGTTGGCGGCATCGGCATAGAGGCGCACAGCTGAGTTCATCACCTGCGGATGGTCTTCCCGGGTCTTCTTGCCAATTACCAGCTGCTTGAGCCGGGAGAGGCTCCGGAAGGGGTCTACGATTACCTTGCCAATGTCTGTGTCGCGGCGCAGGAAGAGCTGCCCCTCGGTGATATACCCGGTATTATCCGGAATGGCGTGGGTGATATCTCCACCGGAAAGCGTAGTCACGGCTACAATCGTAATGGAACCGCCATCTTCAAACTGCACGGCTTTTTCGTATAGCTTGGCCAGGTCACTGTACAGGGAGCCCGGCATGCTGTCCTTGGACGGGATTTGATCCATACGGTTGGAGACGATACTCAGAGCATCGGCGTAGAGGGTCATATCGGTGAGTAGCACCAGCACCTTTTCCTTTTTCTCCACGGCGAAGTATTCCGCAGCGGTCAGTGCCATATCGGGTACGAGCAGGCGCTCCACAGTCGGGTCTTCGGTGGTATTCACGAAGCTGACGATACGGTGGAGGGCGCCGGCGTTTTCAAATACACTTTTGAAGTAGAGGTAGTCATCGTTGGTCAGCCCGATACCGCCCAGCACAATTCGGTCGGCAGCGGTACGCAGGGCCACGGTAGCCATCACCTGATTGAAGGGTTGGTCGGGGTCGGCAAAGAAGGGGATCTTCTGCCCGGTGACCAGGGTGTTGTTGAGGTCGATACCGGCAATACCGGTGGTGATGAGCTCCGAAGGCTGTTTCCGCCGCACGGGATTTACCGAGGGCCCGCCGATTTCCTGTTCCTTCCCTTCCACCTCCGGTCCGCCGTCGATGGGGTTGCCGTAGGCATTGAAGAAGCGTCCGGCCAGGGCCTCGCTCACCTTCAGGCTTGGGGCTTTGCCCAGGAAAATGACCTCGGCATTAGTAGGTACCCCTTCCGTGCCCGCGAATACCTGCAGGGTGACTTCGTCGCCCATAATTTTTACCACCTGAGCCAGTTGCCCGTTCACGGTGGCCAGTTCTTCATAGCCAACGTCCGTAGCACGCACCGTACAGGTCGCTTTGGTGATTTCCTCTACCTTGGTGTATATCCTTTGAAATGCGGTGGGCATGATGATTCGTTTTTTAGTTTGCTTGTTTACGCTCAGCCAGGGTGTCTTCCAGCTCCTTCATATTCTGGTTGAAGGCTTCCGACTCGAACTCCGAGTAGTTCATCTGCTTCATGGCATTGATAACCCGCTTGAAGTAGGGGTTGATTGCCTCGTAGCCCTCAAAGCTCAGCGGCGTAGCTACCACATCGAGCACTTTGTTGACCATATACTGCTGCCGGTCCATAGGTGTGCGGGCATCCACCTCGTCGAAGGCGTTTTGTTGGAGAATGATCTCGTCCACCACTTCAGACCTCCAGAATACCAAGTGAGTATCAATGGATACACCGTCATCACCAAGGATATTGATCTGCTCGGCGGCTTCCTTGCCCCGCAGCAGGATATTCTTTAGCTCGTTGACCTTTTCGGTCCAGCCTTCTTCAATTTGCTCGTTCAGGACCCGCTGCAGTTCGGGGTATTCCAGGTATTTGGAATAGCTCTCGATGGGGTCAATGGCCGGGTAGCGCTTACTGTCGGCCCGGGACTGGGAAAGGGCATAAAAACAACGTGCCACTTTCTTGGTCGATTCCGTAACCGGCTCCTTGAGGTTACCACCGGCAGGGGATACCGTACCGATGAAGGTGATCGAGCCGGTCTCTCCGTTATTGAGGTACACATAACCCGCCCGTGCGTAGAAGTTGGACACGATAGCCGGAAGATCCATCGGGAAAGCATCCGGGCCTGGTAGTTCCTCCATCCGGTTCGACATCTCCCGGAGCGCCTGTGCCCAGCGGGAGGTGGAGTCGGCCAACAGCAGCACTTTCAGCCCCATTGAGCGATAGTACTCGGCAATCGACATTGCGGTGTAAACAGAAGCTTCCCGTGCCGCCACCGGCATATTGGAGGTGTTGGCAATAATGGTGGTCCGCTCCATGAGCTTACGGCCGGTCCAGGGGTCTTCCAGCTCGGGGAATTCCACGAAAAGGTCGACTACCTCGTTGGCACGCTCGCCACATGCGGCCACAATTACAATATCGGCTTCGGCCTGCTTGGAGATCGCCTGTTGCAATACGGTCTTTCCACTGCCAAAAGGGCCAGGGATGAAGCCCGTACCGCCCTCCACCATAGGGTTGAGGGTATCAATGGTACGCACGCCGGTTTCCAGTAGTTGGAACGGGCGTGGTTTCTCCCGGTACGCCTTCACCGCCTGTTTTACAGGGAATTTTTGGAGCATGCTCACTTTATACTCGGTCCCGCGCTCATCTTTGAGCACAGCAATGGTATCCTGAACTTTGTAGTTGCCGGCCGGCATCACTTCCTCCACGGTATAGCGCCCTTTCATTTTGAAGGGTACCATAATTTTGTGGGCAATACCGTTTTCGTCTACCTTCCCGAGCCAGTGCCCGGCGGTGGCTTCGTCCCCGGCTTTAGCCAAAGGTTCGAAAGCCCATTCCTTTTTCAGGTCGAGGGCGGAGGTGTAGTCGCCCCTTTGCAGAAAAATGCCGCTCATGGTGCTCAGGTCGTGCATGAGGCCATCATAATTGCAGGAAAGAATGCCCGGGCCAAAGGTAGCCTCCAGCATGTGCCCTTCAAAGCGCACCTCCATGCCGGGCCGGAGCCCGCGGGTACTCTCAAAAACCTGCACATAGGCTTTGTCGCCCATCACTTTAATGACCTCTGCCATCAGGGAGGTATCACCGTGCTGTATGAAGCAGATTTCGTTTTGCCCAACCGGGCCGTCCACTTCCACGAGGACGAGGTTGGAGATGATGCCGTTGACACGGCCTGTGGTATGTTGCTGCGTTGCCGTCATGAGCGTTCTATCTTTTGTTCCATTTCGGAAATGAAGCTGCGTACCCGTTCCTGCCCGGCCTGCGGGTCAAGAGAAAGCCACCGCTGCAGCATACGGAGCTGCAACAGATAGCCCAGCACCACTTCTATGCTGAAGTAGTGGAAGGTCAGCTGTTCGTCTATATAATTCCACTGTACGCGGTCGATATCCTTTTCGCGGATCATGAGGTCCTCGCGTTCCAGTTGATTGAGTAGTTTCGGTAGATAGGGGTAATCGGTGCCCAGCCCAAAGTCGCGGGCGCGGGATTTTTTCAGCGCCTCAATATTTTCGCCCTGACCGATTAGTTGCCCTTCGCCCTGTAGGGCATAATGGCGGATATTCCAGGCCGCAAGAATATTGCGCAGGCCGCGCTCAAATACAAGCCAGTCGTGGAGGAAGCCTTCCGTTTGCCGGAGTGCGGCCCCGTAGTATAGCCCGGATAACTGATTGGTCCAGCTTTGCTCCGGGTGGATGGGCTGCTCGCTTTGGTACGCCCGGTAAAACCGGTGCATGTATTCTGGTAGCCCGTTTTCTGCCTTGAGGGCTTCCTGCATTTCCGCTTCTGAAAATTGCCCCAGCGTATCCCAGTCGCCAGACTGTTCTCCCAGGAGCAGGAGCAGGTTGCGGTTGTCATGGGGGCGCAGCAGGATGCGGACGAGTTTAAAGTCATCAGGCTCAAGCGCCTCTTCCAACTGCGCCACAAAGTCCACCATCGTGTATGGCGCCCGGCTTTGGTCGAGCACCATCTCCGGTAAACTGGAGATGAGGTAGAAGTAATCGCGTTTTTGCAGTTGGCTCATGTTTTGCTTTGTGCTGGTGTATAAAATCTAGCCTTCGCCGTATAAAAGGGTTTTGGTCCGGGGCCGCAGGAAGTCGGCAAAGAAAGCCTGAAAATCTTCTTCGGTGAATGACACCACATAGCTGCCATTCGCCGGACCAATACGGAAGCCTTCTGCAAGGGAAGGCGCGGGTTTGACTACAAGGCCCTCCTTCAGGCTTTCCTGAGCCAGGGCGGAGAAGAAGTCAAAAAGCTCTTTTTCCCGCTCCGGCGAGAGGTGCAGTGCTGCGCCCTGCTCATCCTTCTGCCACTGTTCGATCAGTGACTGTATCACATCCTTGAGAAAGGATTTATCACTAAAAGCGGCCTGCGTTGGGGCAGTTGTCGCTTTTGCAGTGACCAATTCTGTAATGCGCTGCTGCAGGGCTTCCACCGTTTGCTCTGCGGATAGCTTTAGCTCAGAAGTGACGTTGCGTTTCAGCTCCTCCGCATCCTGTTCGGCCTGCTTACGGATTTCTTCGGCACGGCGCTGGGCAGCAGTAACGATGTCCTCGGCTTTTTGCTCGGCATCGTTGATGAGGCTGTTGGCTACCTCCTGCCCTTTGTCTACGCCCTCCTGCTGAATCTTTTCGAGTAGGGATTGAAGCTTTTGTTCCATAATATTGGTTGTCTTGCCGGGTGCTATTTCTCGAGCACCGCGGCTTTGTTGTATTCAAAATTCATGCGGGCAATGTGCTCGATGGAGATCTCCTGCGGGCATTCGACCTCACAGGCTCCGGTATTGGTACAGTGCCCAAACCCTTCGGCTTCCATTTGCGCGACCATCTTTTCTGCCCGTTCGGGAGATTCCGGCTCGCCCTGTGGCAGCATGGCCAGGTGGCTGACCTTTGCGCCGGTAAAGAGGGCAGCAGAGGCATTTTTGCAAGTCGCCACACAGGCACCGCAGCCAATACAGGCGGCAGCATCAAAGGCATCCTCCGCGGTTTGGTGCCCGATTGGAATGGCATTGGCCTCTGGCGCATCACCAGTACGGGTGGAAATAAAGCCCCCGGCCTGAATGATGCGGTCAAAAGCGGAGCGGTCGATGCGCAGGTCTTTGATCACTGGAAAAGCGCTGGCCCGGAACGGCTCCACATAGATGGTATCCCCATCCTCAAAGTGCCGCATGTGCAGCTGACAAGTAGTCGTTGCTGACATCGGGCCGTGTGCCCGCCCATTGATGAAGAGCCCGCATTGCCCGCAGATGCCTTCCCGGCAATCGTGGTCAAATTCTATGGGGTCATCCCCGGAGCGGATCAGTTTTTCGTTCAGGACATCAAGCATTTCGAGGAAGGACATCTCCGGGTTGACATCCGGAAGGTTGTAGTCCACCATTTTGCCTTTTGCCTGGGCGTTTTCCTGCCGCCATATTTTGAGTTGTATCTTCATTACTTGTAACTTCTTACGCTAGGTTGAATGGTTTCAAACTCCAGTTCTTCACGATGGAGTACCGGCTCCTGATCCGCGGCCGCATATTTCCAAACGGATACGAACTGGTATTCTTCGTCCCGACGTTCGGCTTCGCCCTCTGCCGTCTGGAACTCCTCCCGGAAGTGAGCCCCGCAAGACTCGTCCCGGGTAAGGGCATCGTAGCACATCAGCTCCGCCAGTTCGAGATAGTCAGCAACCCGGCCGGCTTTTTCCAGCTCGGTATTGACGTGTTCAGAGGTGCCGGGTACGCGGAGGTTTTCCCAAAAGTCGGCCCGTAGCGCCCGGATTTTTTCGATAGCGCTTTCCAGCCCCTCTTTTGTACGCTGTACTCCGCACTTATCGTAGAGCAGCAGGCCCAGTTCCTTATGGTAATCGGTAGCAGTACGGTTGCCTTTGATGTCGAGGAAACGTTGCAACTGCTCCCGGACCTGCGTTTCTGCTTCTGCGAAAGCGGGGTGATCAGTGCTGATCTTGCCCGCCCGCAGCTCATCCGCCAGATAGTTGCCGATGGTGTACGGCAGAATAAAGTAGCCATCCACACAAGCCTGAAGCAGGGAGTTGGCGCCCAGTCGGTTGGCCCCGTGGTCGGAGAAGTTGCACTCTCCGATGGCATAGAGCCCCGGAATGCTTGTCATGAGCTCATAGTCCACCCAAAGCCCGCCCATAGAAAAGTGGGCAGCCGGGGAGATCATCATTGGCCGTTGGTAGGCGTTATGCCCGGTAATTTTCTCATACATCCGGAAGAGGTTGCCGTAGCGTTCCCGGATCGTATCCTCCCCGTACTCCTGAATGGCGTGGGCAAAGTCGAGATAGACCGCGTTGCGCTGCGGGCCGACGCCAAATCCGGCATCGATGCGTTCCTTAGCAGCACGGGAAGCGATGTCCCGGGGTGCGAGGTTGCCGAAGGCCGGGTAGCGGCGCTCCAGGTAATAATCGCGCTCGTCTTCGGGGATGTCGCCTGGTTCGCGAGGGTCATTTTCTTTTTTGGGCACCCAGATGCGGCCGTCATTGCGCAGGGATTCCGACATCAGGGTGAGTTTAGACTGATAGTCGCCCGATTGCGGCAGGCAGGTGGGGTGGATCTGTGTCCAGCTTGCGGAAGCAAACCCCGCGCCTTTTTTATGCGCCCGCCAGATGGCCGAGCCGTTACAGCCCATCGCCAGGGTGGAGAGGTAGTAAATTTTGCCATAGCCACCGGTGGCCAGCACGACCGCATGAGCAGCGTGGCGCTCGATCTCACCGGTGTCCAGGTTGCGGGCGATGATGCCTCTGGCCTTGCCATCGATGAGTACGAGCTCCAGCATTTCGTGACGGGAGAAGAGTTCGATATTGCCCTCGGCCACCTGCCGGTTGAGGGCAGAATAGGCCCCGAGGAGTAGTTGCTGCCCGGTTTGGCCTCGGGCGTAGAACGTACGCCGGACCTGTACCCCCCCAAAGGAGCGGTTGGCCAGGTACCCACCGTACTCGCGGGCAAAAGGAACGCCCTGCGCGACAGCCTGATCGATCAGGTTGGCAGAACATTCCGCCAGGCGATAGACATTGGCTTCGCGCGCCCGGAAGTCGCCCCCCTTGAGGGTATCATAAAACATCCGGAAGGCGCTGTCGCCATCGTTCTGATAGTTCTTGGAGGCATTCACACCACCCTGTGCTGCTACGGAGTGTGCCCGGCGGGGACTGTCCTGGAAGCAGAAAGACTTGACTTTATAGCCCATTTCCGCAAAGGAAGCAGCGGCAGAGCTGCCTGCCAGGCCGGTGCCCACGACGATGATGTCCAGTTTCTTTTTATTGTTGGGGCTCACGAGGCGGCAAGTCGCTTTGTAGCGGTTCCATTTCTCCTGTAGCGGGCCCTCTGGTATTTTCGCGTCTAATTTCATGGCAGGGGCTGGTTTTGGATGAAGTACATGTAGATAGGGATGATGGTAAAGCCGGCGGTTATAATAAAGGTGTACCCATAGCCGGCCCATTTGACCCAGCGGTTGTATTTGCTGTGGTATAGCCCCAGGGTTTGAAATGCACTATGGAAGCCGTGCAGCAGGTGGAAACCCAGCACCAGCATAGCCGCCACGTAAAGGGCAACATACCATAACTGCTGGTAGGCAACGGCGACTATAGTGTAGAGGTCCTTGCGCCCTTCAGCGTCCAGCGGCATTTCGGTGAACTTGTACTGAAACCAGAAGTCGCGCATGTGGATGATGATGAAGGCCAGGAGCAATGCCCCCAGCACGCCCATATTGCGTACGTACCAGGGCGTGACCTGTCCCCGCTTGTCGTAGGCATAGCCTTGTGCGCCGCGTGCCTGTCTGGCCCTAAGGGTCAGGATCAGTGCATATACCGCGTGGGCGATGATACTGGCGTACAGGGCGTAGGAAACGATCTTAATGAAAATATTGTGGGACAGCAGCTCTGAGTAGTGGTTGTACTGCACCTGAGCTTGTTCGGCGGGCAGAAGGAGCTGTAGGTTGCCGGCAAGGTGAATCACTAAAAACAGGCACAGGAACAATCCGGTGAGCGCCATAAGGTTCTTGCGCACGACGCTGTCCCTGAGGAATAGGCTTCGGCTCATGTTTTGTTTGTTTTGCGATCTAGGAAAAGAGGTTTTTCGTTCTCTTTTCGTTCTGGACTTAAAGCTAAGGGCCATCGCTAAAAGGGGGGGTGACAATTGTCATCACAGGGGGGTGAGAGTTGTCAAAAATCAAAAAAAACATGGGCGCCTGCCTTGAAAATATAGAGCACTTTAGTCGTGCGCGCGTTCATCAACTCAGGCTGTATCCGCAGGAGCAGCGGAGACCGTGCATTACCATAGCATACCTAAGGCTGATAAGCCCCAACGCTGGAAGTCTGTTGTTGGAAATCAATGAAAGCGGATCCGGCACTCCGTCCACCCATTGGGCAGGGTTTCCAGCTCACAGCGGCCACCATGCTGCCGGGCAATTTCCTTGATGAGGGTCAGCCCTATGCCCTGACCTTCGGGCTTGGTACTGTAAAAGGGGGACATCCATTCCCGTTCGGCACCGGGAGGGAGCCCCGGCCCGTTATCCGCGACGATGATTTGTGCCGGGCTGGCTGAGAGGATCAGCTTTACCGTGCCGCCCCTGCCTAACGATTCCAGGGCGTTTTTGACCATGTTGACCAGGGCTTGTTCGATTTGCTCTTCGTCGATTTCAAGGCGAATGGGATGATCGGGCACCACCAATTCCAGAGCGGTACTTTGTCGTTGTGCCAGGGGGAGCATCAACTGCTTTACGCGCTTCAGTACCTCGCCTGCAGCTACCCACTCCCGATTGGGCTCGGGCAGGCGGACGACCTCAGCAAAGTTGCGCATAAACTGATTGAGCTTCTGATTGCGCTGATGGGCAACCTCAAGCGAGGCTTTTATATCTTCGGCAAACTCGTCACCGGGCACTTCAGGGTAGGCTTCAATGGTACTCTGCAGAATGGAGTTGATGGCACCAATGGAGTTGTTGACCTCGTGGGCCATCATGCGGATGACTTTGGCGTACGCCCGCTTTTCGGTGGCCAGCATTTCTTTGGATAGCTCCTGTATCATGAGGAACCTGCGGTTAAAGCCCCGGTGGACAAACTGCACCACTTCACATCGGTAACGCTCCTGCCCTTTTCCGGAAAGAATACCCGATTGTCCGGAGTCCCACCCGGCAAGCTCCTTTAGCATAGGGTGGTTGATGGCTTCCAGCTTTTGCCCGATCGGCGGATTGCGCAGCCCCAACAGCTCAAGCCCCATCGGGTTGATTTCCGTAACGTGCCCGTCGTAATCAAGGAGGACGATACCTGCCGGAGAGGCCTGTATCAGCCGGTCCAGAAAAAAGTGCTGCTCCTGCACCTGCCGCCGTTCCTCCCTGATGTGGTCCAGCATCTGATTGTAGACCTTGACCAGGCGGTCCATCTCTGCAGAGCCCGTAGGCCGGAAACGGACGGAAAAATCCTGGTCTTTGATTGCGTCAATGCCCGTGCCCAGGAGCCGAAGCGGGCGGGTGAACTTTCGATACAGAATGTAGGAAAGCACGAAAGAGAGAAGCAACCCCAGTTCTACCAAAAGGAGCCAGGCTACCGTTTCTTCCAACAGCAGATACGCCAACAGCCCCAGCAGTCCATGCAAGAGGGCTATGTACAGGAAATACTGCCAGTTAAGTCGCATAGGGGATTCCGTATTTTTGTAACCGGCGGTATACCGCAGACCGGGTCAGCCCCAGGTCCTGAGCCACGAGGGTGATGTTGCCATCGTGGTGGCGCAGCGTCCGGCGGATCATTTCCACTTCCATTTCCTCCAGCGAGGCTTTGCCGACTTCGGGCAGGGGCAGGCCGCCCTGCAATTGGCCCGTTGCCGGCTGGTAGAGCTGCTGCAAATCTGCGGCTTCCAGTGCAGCCGTTCCGGAGACAAGCACGCTGCGTTCAATGAGGTTGCGCAGCTCCCGGATATTGCCGGGGAAACGCTGTTGCCGCAGCCATTTTTTGGCACCCGGGCTCAGGTGCAGTTCCGGGCGCTGATAATTGCGCTTGAAGGTTGCCAGAAAATGATCGGCCAGCAGGGGGATATCACCGGGGCGGTCCCGCAGTGGCGGCAGGGTGAGCTTAATGAGGTTGATGCGGTAGAACAAATCTTCCCGGAAAGTCCCCTCTGCGACCATGGCGGAAAGGTCTTTGTTGGTGGCGCTGATGACGCGGCAGTCTACCCGGAGCGTCTCGCTGCTGCCCAGGGGCTCAAAGGTCTTCTCCTGCAGTACCCGGAGTAGTTTCACCTGATTGGGCAGGGGCAGGTCACCGATCTCATCCAGAAAAATACTGCCGCCATTGGCTTTGGCAAACCGCCCTTCGCGCTCAGCGATGGCATCGGTAAAGGCTCCTTTCTTATGCCCGAACAGCTCGCTCTCGAACAAGCTGGAGCTAATCCCCCCAAGATTGACCCGCACAAAAGGCGCCTGCTGCCGCTCCGACTGATAGTGGATGGCTTCTGCCAGGACTTCCTTTCCGGTGCCGCTTTCGCCCAGGATCAGCACACTCGCGTCCGTTGGACTGATGCGTTTGGCTACCGCCAGCGTCTCCAGGAAAGCCGGATCTTCACCTACGATGTGTTCAAAGCCTATATTAGAAGGTGTGGGTTCGTCTGCCGGGGTTTGCAAATCCAGCAGCGTTTTGATGGTTTTCAGCAGCGCTTTGTTGTCCCAGGGCTTGGCGATGAAGTCGCGGGCCCCGAGCTTCATACCCTCCACCGCCAGTTGGACGGTCGCCCAGGCGGTCATCAGCACCACCGGAATTTCCGGGTGTTTGGCTTGTAGTTGTTGCAAAACCCTCAGCCCCTGCCGCCCCGATGTGTCAATGGTGAAGTTCATGTCCAGGAGGATAAGGTGGGGCAGTGTTTTGGCCATCGCCTCCTCCATGTCCTGAGGCCGGTTGATGGAAGCGGTGCTGTAGCCTGCCCGTTTGAGCAGCAGCTTCATCGAAACGCAGACCGCTTCGTCATCGTCGATGATCAGGATATGGGCTGAATTGGGTTTCATAGGATGAAAAGTAGTTAAATTATGTGGGATAGGAGGCTTTTTTTACTCTTCGTGCAGCACAATCGCAGGCTGCAGTCGTCCGGCTTCCTGCGACGGATAGAAGGTGCAAAGCAAGACCAACCCAATGATGAAGGCTGCACCCACCCCCATGGCCACATAGTAGTCAAAGGCTTCGATTTCACCTTCCAGCACACCCATCAGAGGGAGCTGTACCGCAAAGACAGCCCCGAGCAAAAGAGCGAGCAGGCTTACGATCATGATTTCTCCTACAAACTGCAGGCTTACTTCCGTCCGGCTCGCGCCAAGGGTACGCCGGAGCCCTACTTCCGCCCGCCGCTTACTGATGTTGTACCAGAGTACGCCAAACAGGCCCAGCGCTACGTTAAGCACCAGAAATCCGCAAATACTCAGCATACTGACCATAGGTACCCATACGCTGCGGGCAGCCTGATCCCGGCTTTTTTGCAGGTGTTCAATGGTAAAGTCGCTCTTGCCGGTGACATCGGCGACGATGCGGTTGACTTCCTCCTCGAAAGCGACCGGTGTGCCCGGTGCGAGCAAAAGGTGAAGGTTGGGCATGTCAATAGCGGAGGAGGGCTCGTAGAAAAAGGTCACATTGTACTCCGGGGAGAAATCGCCGTGGTACTTGTAATGGTCCACTACACCGACGATTTTATTTTCCCCGTCAATCGTGTACACGCTGTCCTGCAAATTACGGCCCTCAAAGCTTTCGTCGTATAGTTTTTTGCTGATGACTACCGGCTTGTACCTGGCGTCCCGGTCTGTTTCGTTAAACCAGCGGCCTTGTACCAGTTTCAGCCTGGCGGCATCCTTATAATGCTCATCGGCAAATACCAGGTGGGTTTGGATCATAAAACCGTTGTTGTCGTTGTTGGTCGACCAGATCGACCCACTGAAGGGGCTCACGTCTCCACCGTAGGAGGCTGCTTCTATCTGTGGCAGGGCCAGCAATTCTTCCCTCAGCCTGACTTTGGTTGCCGAGGCTGCCAGGGTGTCTTCGGCATCGTAGAAATCCAGGTGGACGATCCAGGTGTTTTCGGTTTCAAACCCCAGAGGCGTGCTGAACAGGCGCAGGTTGCGGGTCACCCAGGTCAGCACCAGAAAAAGGATGGCAAAGGCGAAGAAAATCTCGAGGAACAACAGGGCATTGCTCCGCTTCTTGTTCCAGACCAGTTGGAAAATATGGCGTATCATAGGTTGTTGAATTTTATGGCGTTCACGATATGAAGTTTGGACATGCGGTAGGCGGGCAGGAGGCCGGAAAGGATGCCAAATACAAGGCAGATCAGCAGGCTGTACAGGAAGACAGCGGTGTTGAACTGCAGTTGGGTATCGCCCAGCACCTGACTGTCATTGACGAGGTAGATCAGGGCAAGGGCAAAGAGCCAGCCCAGGATACCGCCCAGGAAAGTCAGCACGACATTCTCAAACACAAGCTGTGCCAGGATGCTGCCGGAATGGGCGCCAAAAGCCTTACGCACCCCGATTTCTGCGGAGCGCTCCATGGCCCGGCTGATGTTCAGGTTGATCAGGTTGAGGGTAGGCAGGAGGATAAACAACAGCATAAGGCCGATGGCTACCAGGGTAAACATTTGCAGCGCGCCTTCCGGGTCGTCCTGTACCGGCATCATGTAATAGGCATACAGCCCGATCACGGTAGCCGGCATGAGCTCCAGCTTATTGTAGTCTTCCGGGTTAGGCAATGGGATACGGTCGGCTTTTTGGCGGATCGATTCTACGATTGTTGCGCGTGCCTGCGGGCTTTCTGCCAGAAAGACAGCTGCAAATGGGCCGTGGAAGCCAGTTTCCGTCAGTGCAGACCCTGACATCAGGGTGAGTGGCAGGTATACCTCTGAGGTCACGTAATCTTTGGAGTTGGAAGGCTGCTCCACGATGCCGATGACTTCCAGTTGTTTCCCATCCATCTCGATACTGCGGCCGACTACCTGTTCTGTTGTCCCAAAGTAATCCACGGCGGCTTTGCGCGACAGCACGGCTACTTGTACCTGCCGCTCCACCTCAGAAGGCTGGAAAGAGCGCCCCGCCAAAAAGTTGAAATCAAAAATTTCCCAGTAGGTGGCGTCGCTGTACAGGGTTTTAAAGTTGAGCTTTTTGCCATTGATGAAAATATCAAATTGAGTGTCTGAGCAGAAGAAACTGTGTGCCTCCGCTCCCGGAATATCGCGCATGTAGCGGTCCAGAAAGGAATAGCTCAGGGAAGAGGAGGAGTAGCTGTTCTGCCGCTTCTTACCCACCGTGAAGGTGCTGTCGTAAGCAGGCTGCCCATCGAGCATCGTGGTGTCTACAGACCAGGTAGTGTCGGTCACCATCTGCTTCATGATGAGGCGGGGCAGGAGGACCATGCGGTCTTTTTCGGTCAGGGGCGGATGGCTGCCCAGCTCGGTCTCCAGGAAGGAAGTTGTCACCATCAAAATCATCAGGGTGAAGCTGATGCCGAAGAGGCTGATGAAGGTGAAGAACCGGTGCCGCCCCAGCACCTTGATCGCTAATTTGAAATAACTGCTAAACATAAGAAGTTCGTTTTACAGGGTTTTAGGATACTTGCTGTCCATCAAAAAGGCGGACGAGGCGGTGGGTTTTGCGGGCCATGGTCTCATCGTGGGTGACCATGACGATGGTCGTGCCCTGCTCCTGATTGAGGCGCATGAGGATGTCCATGATTTCGTTGCCCATGGCGGAGTCCAAATTTCCCGTAGGCTCGTCAGCCAGAATGATGCGCGGCTGCCCGACGATGGCCCGGGCGATGGCTACCCGCTGCTTCTGACCGCCCGACAATTGCGAGGGGAAGTGCTTCATGCGGTTGCTTAGCCCGACTTGGGTGAGAGCCGCTTCAGCCATCTGCCGGCGCTGCTTGCCCGATACTTTGCGGTAAATCAGCGGCAACTCCACATTATCGATGACCGACAGCTCATTGATGAGGTGGAAGCTCTGGAAAATGAAGCCCAGTTGCTCATTGCGAAAACGGGCCGTGGCTTTGGAGTGGTAATTGCCCACCAGCTTCCCGGCAACCTTGACCTGCCCGGTAGTGGGCTCATCAATCATTCCCATGATGTTGAGCAGGGTGCTTTTGCCGCAGCCGGACGGGCCCATGATGGATAGGAATTCGCCCTCCGGAACTTCGATGTTGATGTTGTCCAGGGCAGTGGTTTCAATGACTTTGGTCTGATAGACTTTGGTGATGTTTTCAAGCTGTATCATGGCGTAGGTATTTTTGAAAATTTAAAATTCGATTAAAGTCAGCCGCTGCAGTTCGTAGTAGGCCTGCCAGTAGTCGCCCAGGGCGAAAATATAGGTGCGCATGGCCAGGTCTTTCTCCTGCTGACTGATGATGAGATTCGTGATATCAATGCCGCCGAGGCGGTAGCTTTCCAGTGCGATGCGGAAGCGCTCCTGTGCCAGGTTGGTCAGGGATTGTGCCAGTTGTACCTCCTGCTGCAGGTTTTGAACCTGCTGCAAGGTCTGCCGTACATCGGTCTGAAAATCCAGTTCTTCCTGTTGGACCTGCCGCTGCTCGAGTTCGAGGCGGGCCTGCTGCAGGGCTACGCGGCTACGCTGTGCGCCCCAGTCCAGTATAGGTACGCTCACTTGCACCTGTATCAGCTGTTCGTTCAGTGGCGACTGGTAAATCTGCTCCAGGTCCTGAGCTGAACGGGTCCAGCCCACAGAAGCGATCAGGTCAGCCTGAAAGCCGCCCTGCCCTTTGGCGCGGGCCACTTCCTGTTCGGCTTCGAGGATGCGGCGGGCGTAGCGGTCGAGCTCCGGGCGGTTTTTGAATGCTTCGGCAATGGCTGCTTCCGGTTCAAGGGTGACTTCGGGAGGCGTGCCCGGGCGTTTGGGATAGGGCAGGTCTGCCTCCGGCGACAAGCCGAGGAAAGCCCGGATTTGAGCCGCCCGGTCGCGGTAGGTCTGCTCCGCATTGCGGCGGCTGCGCTGTGCAGAAAGCAGGCTGACCTGTAGTTGTATCAGGTCGCTGTCCGAAATTTTGCCCAGGTTATGTCGTTCCTGTGCGATTTCGAACAGCTCCTGATTGCTTTCCTGATTGGCAATAGCGATGTCGAGTTCCGTACGGGCATAAAGGAAATTAAAAAACAGTCGGGTGGCTGCGGTACGGATGGTAGCCCGGTCGGCGCGGTATTGCTTCTGCGCTTCGGTCAGGCGTACGGGCGCCAGTTGTTGCGCCCACTTTTGCTCGTTGAAGCCAAACAGGGGTTGTGCCAGCCCTATGCGGACGGGTATGCCGTTGTAGAGGGAGTTATTCCCTTCAAAGTCATCGAAGCGCTGCAGGTTGCTCTGCACAAACAGGGTGCCGCCGGTAGCCGGGATGGCCTGTGTGAGGCGGAGCCCCAGGGCGCTGTTATTGTTACGGATGGGCTGGAAGAGCACCGTGCCATTTGGCTGTACAATTTCACTTACGGTTCGCTGGTAGTTGGGGAGATTGGCGCTTGCCATAAGCTGTGGGCGCTGGCTGGCGCGGAACAACCGGAAGTCCAGCTCTGCCAGTTCCAGGCCTGTTTCAGCTTGCTGCCGGTCCAGGCTGCGCGCTTCGGCCAGTTGGAGGAAGGCTTCCAGTTGCAGGCTATCGGGCAGTACCTGCGCCAGGAGGGCGATAGGCAGCAGGCTGAGGTATAGGGTGATGATTCGTTTCATGGCTCAAGTTTTGATCGCTTTTGAATAGGAGTTGCAGGCGCTTATTCTTCCAGCTTGATCTGCTCCAGGTGTTCGTATGCGGCCATATCGGAAATGATGACTTGCTGACCGGGCTGCAGGTCGGTTTCCAGCAGCTCCACGTAGTCGACACTAGTGAGGCCAATGCGGGCTTCCGTGCGGCGGGCTTCCTTGCCGTCCACGACAAATAGCGGCTGTATGGTTTTGCCCCGGAAGGCCGGCCCGTTTTTCAGGCGCAGGGCTTGCTCGCGGGCATTGGCAATCAGGAAGACCTCCACGCGGCGGTTGGGGCGCAGTTTGGGGTGGTCGGGCTCGTCCAGCTCGACGATGAAGGCGACGGTATTGTTTTCCACTGCCGGCAGGATAGTGGAGATGCGCCCGTTCAGATCCGTTTGATTGATGCGCACCCGTACCGGCAGCCCGATTTTGACCTGAGCGGCATAGCGGTCGGAGCAGGTCGCCTCGATGCGGTAGCGCTGAAGGTCGGCCAGACGGACCAGGAGTTCGCCTTCGCTGACCTGCTTGCCGAGATCCTCATTAATCCAGGTGATGACACCAGAGCGGGGTGCGATGACGCTCGTTTCCCGAAGCTTTCGGGAGAGCTCACTGCTTTTCTTTTCCTCCATGCGGACTTCAAGTTCCAGGTTGCGGCGGTCGCCGGGCAGGACCTGTTCGCGGAAGCGCAGTTCGTTGTCCAGTTTTTGCTTTTCCAGGCGGGCGATGTCGAGCTGCAGTTGAGCCTGATCGACTTCCTCCGGGGTAGCGGAGCCGATTTCACGCAGGCGCTTGGTGTCTGCCAGTTGAGCTTCCAGGCTGGAGATTTGCAGGGCTTTGATTTCGCTTTCGTAAGCCAGGTCCTGAATGTTTTTGTCGTACTCGTGCCGTAGCCGGGTGATTTTGTTCTTCTTCAGCTCCAGCTGATCGGCCAGCGATTCGTACTGCAGGCGGATGTACTCCTCATCAAGTTGGAGAATGGTATCCCCTCGCTCCACCTGATCGCCCGACTGCCGGCGGACCTCCTGAATAGCAGCGGTGACAGGGGCGGTGAGTTGCTGCTCAAAGGCCGGTACGACCAGCCCGGAAGCGGTGATGGCTTCTTCCACTTTGCCCACCTCAACGGTAGCGGTTTGAAAATCTTTGCGGTCCAGCTCTTTGGTGAGCATGCTGCGCAGCACAAACAGGGCGCCAACTAATACAGCAATCAGCCCGGTAATGCGGAGGGCGTTTTTGCCCAGGCGGCGCTTTTTCTTGGTGTCAGATATTGGTCGGTCCATCTCTCAGGTATTGTTTTGCTGAGAGGGGTGCAGGAGTCGTGCCAAAAATAGAGGTGTTGATTAACAGGGTTTTACGCTTTCGGGTTTTTGCTACCTGTTCGATATCGGACGGTTGGTGTTTGGAAGTGGGCGTTGGGGTAGTTCAAACAACGTGGGATGGAAGCCTTAATTGGGTTTGCATAGCCGCCTTACCCACGCACCGTGCATCAGGCCTTCCATCTTTTTGAAGCATGCATTGAAACGCTTAACCATATGCTCACTGAGAGCCTCCGGTGAGCGCTGTTGTTAGTTACCTGCCTGTTATCACCAGCTTCTTCACGCCCGTCCATCCATCAACTCCTGTAACCCTGCAAAAGTAAGTCCCGCTGGGCAATGCCGCTGTTTCCAGCAACACATGCTGTGCGCCTTCTCCTGCTGTTTGCTGTAGTACCGGCTGCCCCTGAAGGCTGTAGAGGGTGACATTTGCCCGGCCGGAAAGCGGGGTGCTGAACTCCACCGTAATAAGCCCGGAGGTAGGGTTGGGGTAGAGGCTGAAGCCGGACCCGGCCTGTGGAGGCACCGTAGGCGTGCTCACCACCGTTTCGCAGGGCGGAGGCGGTGCCTCGCCGGGGATTAGGGGGCCGAGGCGATAGTTGGGGAAATTGGGCAGAGCAGTATCGTGCCAAAAAGGTAAATCTAAGGCATGTTGTTCAACAAAACAAGCTGTGCCTCTCTCATTAGGCTGGTGGATGATATGGAGGGTTTTCACATTGGCAAAAGTGTTGATATAAATTTTACAGTCTGGCGCTAACAGTGCATTTCCAAATGTAGTAGCAAATAACTCTTGATTGCCATCGTAAACTGCGACAACGGTGCCGGAAGCTTCAATATCCGGTGCCATGAGGTCAAACTGCATAATGGTATCAAAGGCGCTGACGTAGCACAGCTCAGAATTGGGGGAAAAGGCAACCCCGCCTAGCGCATTCACGTCCGGTATGGGGATATGCTGAAACGCACTCAGCGCCCCGGCCTGCCGGTCAAGTTCCATGAGGAAGAGCCCGTCGGCACTGTAGCGGGCGTAGTAGCGGCCATCGGGGGAGAAGTTGGCCTGGCCGCCTCTTGATCCACTATAGGAAGCTGGCGGGCCCATTGAATCTATATGAGAAAACGCAGCGCCCGTATTATCGAGTAGAAAAAAAGCATATTCTGGTGATTGATCCAAAGCGTTCACAATCCACCAATCTTCCCCATTGGCATGCTTCACTGCCGTTAATTGCCCTCCCACAGTAGGCTCCTCAAAAAGGACAACATTTTTCTCCACTACCCGGCCCAGCCCCTGATTGGCGCTCATATCCACCACAGAATAAAGGATACGGTCGGTGATGACATCAAAGACCGGCTCTTCCTGATAAATGATCCGCTTGTGGAAGAGGTAGTAGAGGCTGTCGCTGCCCGGCATGGGCAGGATTAAGCTGCTTTGACGGCCGGCGGTGTAGCCATATCCTATTTCTTCGCATTGGAGTTGGTGAACCGCTCCAGGGTTTATACTGTCTCCATTTTCCATGACATAATGAGCAGTGTTGTAGATGTCGCATCCATCGGTATAAAATTGCAAAACGCCTTCTTGGTCTGCGATGGATGTACTGCTGACGAAAAAACCACCACCAGTTCTTATACTGTCCACCTTTACCGGAGAAAAATTAAAATCAAGTATGCTCGCTTCGATTCCTGGCTCACCAGCATCACTATCATATCCCTGCAACCAGATGTAATCGTGCTTTTGTGCTGCTCCCGCTACTACGCATAGCAGAAAACCAATTGCATATAAATACTTTTTCATGGTATACGCTTTAGTCAGCAAGGGCTATTCGCTAAAGCTACGGATAGCCCTCACACTTTATAACTTCACCAACTTCTTCACGCCCGTCACTCCATCACCCCCTGTCACCCTGCAAAAGTACGTCCCGCCAGGCAGAGCCGCTGTTTCCAGCAGGATATGCTGTGCGCCTTCTCCTGCCGTTTGTTGTAGTACCGGCTGCCCCTGAAGGCTGTAGAGGGTGACACTGCTCCGGCCAGTGATCGGCGTGTTAAATTGTAGCACCGTAAGACAGGAGGTGGGGTTGGGAAAGAGCGTAAAGTCAAGCGGTTCGGTTGCTTTTGGCGCCCGCAAGGCAGCATTGGGCTGGCAGAGCGCAGCATTGTCAAAACGGTGGGTAGGGTCAGCAAGGCGGTAGAGGCTGCGGGCCCGGAAGACGGCATCGCCTCCGGAGAGGGGGCCAACCCAATTCCTGTTGTGGTGGTTTTGTAGTCTCATTTCGCTCAAACTCTGTTTGTTAATCTTTAAATATAACGAAAACATTATGGCTTGACAATCCTGTAATGAAATAAAAGGTGCTTATTCAGGACTATAACCCACCGAACTGTCCATCCCCTCATCCGACAATTCCTTCATATAATATTGGCAGCCTGCTCCAGAGCCCGTATCTTTGCGCTGCAAAGCCTCAAAAGGCCGTAAAGAAATCAAAATCAAGAAATCATGTTGAAGAAACTATTATTTGCCGGCACCTTTGCTGCCCTCCTGTTTTCCTGTAATTCCGAAAGCGCTCCGGCGGAAGAAGCGGCTACTGAAACCACAGAGGCAGAAGCACCTGCCGAACCGCAAACTTTTGGCGAAGCTATCACTGCCGATGGTGCCATTTCTTATCAGGACCTGAGCAGCAAGATGGAAACTGAAGCTGCAGACTCCGTAGCCGTTAAGTTTACCGGTACGGTACAGGAAGTTTGTCAGGCCAAAGGCTGCTGGATGACCATCGCTTCTGACGATCCGGACGCAGAGCCCATCATGGTACGCTTTAAGGACTACGGCTTCTTCATGCCTAAGGACATCGCTGGACGCAAGGTCATCATGGACGGCTACGCCTTCGTGGAAGAAACACCAGTAGACGAGCTGCGCCACTACGCTGAGGACGCAGGCAAGTCACCGGAAGAAATTGAGGCCATCACCGAGCCTAAAAAGGAAACAAAGTTCCTGGCGAGCGGTGTACTGCTGCTGGAGGAATAGAAATTCATATTTCAGACAGAACGGAATCGCGATCGGGGCAACAACTGCTGCGGTCGCGATTTTTTTATTGCCCGCAAACCCAAAAAAATCCCACCCTGCATAAGAATTGCCACTTCCGTTTCGTTAAAAGACCCCTGAAAAGGACCTTCCCCGGCTTCGTGCGCAAGCACTCCCCCTTGCGTAATCCGTGCGAAGTGGTTATTTTAGGAGCCGATCATCAAACGAACAGCAGGAAACCAACCGGTACCGGCATTAAAGCTAAACCATGAATTTTCACGCAGCGAAAGCTTTTATCCTCGACAAACTGGAATCCGAACTTAGCAATCAGCTCTATTACCATGGCATTCATCACACCCTTGATGTACTGTACACCGTGGAGGAGCTCTGCTATTACGAAAAGGTGACCCCCTACGAGGAAATGCTGCTGAAAACGGCCGCCCTGTTCCACGATTCCGGCTTTACCATCTCTGCACAGGAGCACGAGCGCCTCGGCTGCGGTATCGCCCGCGACCACCTGCCCCGCTACGGCTACAAACCACAGGAAATCGAGCGCATCTGCGGTATGATTATGGCTACTAAAATCCCGCAGACCCCCAAAAACAAGCTGGAGCAAATCATGTGCGACGCCGACCTCGACTACCTCGGGCGTGATGATTTCTACGATATCGGGCGTACCCTTTTTGAGGAGCTCAAAGCCTCCAATGTACTCACCTCCGAGGAGGCCTGGAACCGCATTCAGGTCAGTTTTCTGGAACAGCACAGCTTTTTTACCCGCACCAACCGCAAGCGCCGCGCCCCAAAAAAGCAGCGCTACTTATCTGAATTAAAGGAACTTGTAGCCGAATACGAAAAAAATTAGTGCGCAAAGCAGCGCATCGGGCTGCCCGGCCGTTTACGTTATAGTTTGATGATATAGGCGTAAATTTTGTAAGCAGCCCCTGGCTACACTCACTAGTTTTAATTGTAGGGGCTGCCTACTTTTCTCTCCCGCTCTTTTCCCTGTTTAAACTTTCCTATTTTTGTCTAGTCAAAAGGTGACACAAAAACACCTTACTGCTATGACTATGCCCCGGATGGTAACCCTCACTGCTGCTTTCGCTTTATTGTTGGCCCTCACGGCTTTTGGCCCCGATTTTGACCCTGTCGGTAATGATTGCCTGACCCTGCCGGAAGAAGCGCCGTTCAATTATGCCAACCTGCCTTTGCCGCTTTTCTTCAATGCGCCCCCCATTCAGGGTGCGGATAATACACCCGCTGATAATCCCGTCACCGATGAAGGGGCAACCCTGGGGCGGGTCCTCTTTTACGATACCCGCCTGTCGGTCAACCAAACGGTAGCCTGCGCCTCCTGCCACAAACAGGAACTCGCCTTCTCGGATGATGCCACGCTGAGCGAAGGTTTCGATGGGGAACATACCGCCCGGCACTCCATGGGGCTGAGCATGGCTAAGTATTATCCCAACGGGCATTTCTTTTGGGATGAGCGGTCCGGCACCCTGGAAGAACAGGCGCTGTTGCCGATTCAGGACCCCGTGGAAATGGGACTTACGCTGGACGAACTTATTTACCGTCTGGAAACCACGGAGTTCTATCCGTCCCTTTTTGAAAGTGCCTATGGTGATGCTGCAATCACAGAAGACCGCATTGCCCGGGCGCTCGCCCAGTTCATCCGCTCTATGGTCAGCTATCAGTCCAAATGGGATCAGGGGCGGCAGCAGGCCCCTCCGGGCCCGCCGAATCAGGGCCCGCTGCCCAACTTTACGGATCAGGAGAACCTCGGCAAAGCCGTCTTTTTTGATCCGGAATTAGGGAATTGCGCCGTTTGCCACGGAACAGATGCTTTCATTGCGTCCGAAGCGCGCAATAACGGACTGGACACCGATCCCTCCATCGACCCGGGCCTGGGAGGTGTAACGGGCATCCCGCAGGAAATCGGGCTTTTCAAGGTGCCTTCCCTCCGGAATATCGGGCTGACAGCCCCCTACATGCACGATGGCCGCTTCGAAACGCTGGATGAAGTGGTGGACCACTACAACAGCAACGTACAGCCCCATCCCAACCTGTCTCATCAGCTCCGCATAGGTCCCAGCGGGCCACCCCGCCACCTCGACCTGACGGAGGAAGAACAGGAGGCCCTCGTCGCCTTTCTCCACACCCTGACCGATGAAGCCTTTATTGCGGATGAGCGCTGGTCGGACCCCTTCTGTGGTACGCCTTCTTCTACGCTGGAGCCATTGCCACAACAAGGATGGACGGTTTTCCCCAACCCTGCCGGCTATACCTTTACCGTGCGCCTGGACAACTGGTCGGGGCAGTCGGCTCAGCTCCGGTTAATGAACAGCAACGGGCAGCAACTCCGCTCCTGGACGGTCTTCCAGCCGGTACTGCAACTCCACCGCCAACAACTGGCGCCGGGCTTGTACTATCTGGTACTGCAGGGGCAAAACGGGGCATCCACTCAGCCCATTGTCTTCGAATAATCAGCCAGGATCGAACAAAGCCGGGCAAAAGACGAGTTGTATCTGTAGTACCCTATTTTGGATAACCTCTAAAAAGCCTGTCTATGTTTGACCAACTTTTAGCAACCTCTTATGCCTGGCTACTCCCCTTGATACAGCTTGTACTGGCAGGGCTTGCGGGCTTCCTGCTCTTTTGGGGCATTTTTAAAGGGATCCACTGGTACGGAGAGCGCCGGGACAGCCTGCCTTTTCAATCCTTTAACCGGAATCTCCGCCGCCCTGCCCGCTTTCTGGGCGTGGTGGTCGGGCTGAATATAGCCATAGCCTTTATTGAAGTAAGTGAACGGGTAGCAGGCAATCTCAGCATCTTGTTTGAAAGCCTCATTTATGTATTCGGTGGCTGGGCATTGATCGAACTGACCGATGTGGTGAGCGATTTGGTCCGCGACCGCTACCGCCTCACCAAGGAGAATAACCTGACGGAGCGCAAAATCATCACACAGTTTCAGTACATCAAGCGGGTGGTTTCTGTGGTGGTATTCATTGTAGCGGTAGCCTTCATTCTGTTGCAATTTGATAAGGTACGGGAATTGGGTACCGGCCTGCTGACCTCAGCCGGCGTAGCGGGTATCATCATTGGTCTGGCCGCCCAAAAGTCGATTGCGAACCTACTGGCGGGCTTTCAGCTGGCCTTTACACAGCCTATCCGGATTGATGATGTTGTGATCGTAGAGAACGAGTGGGGCCGGGTGGAGGAGATTACGCTTACCTATGTGGTCGTCCGCATTTGGGATGAGCGCCGTCTTGTCGTCCCCCTGAACTACTTTAACGAAAAGCCTTTCCAAAACTGGACGCGCAGCTCTTCACAGCTCCTGGCCTATGTATTTTTATACACTGACTACCGGGTGCCGGTGGATGCCTTACGGCAAAAATTCACAGCGCTACTGAAGGATAATCCGCTCTGGGACCAACGCGTCAACGTGGTGCAGGTCACGAATGCCGACCGGCACACCATGGAAATACGGGCGCTCGCCAGTGCCCGCAATGCATCGGAAGCCTGGGACCTGCGCTGCCAGGTCCGCGAAGGGCTGATTACCTTCATACAAAAAGAGTACCCCGAAAGCCTGCCCCGGACACGGGTGGAATGGGTACCGTTCAAAGAAGGTACAAATGCACAGAACGGTGCACCGGAGTTCACTTCCCAGGGCGAGCCTTCCGGGGGGAAAGGCGGTACACCGGATTAATTCTTAAGCGATTTCGCTCTCGCCCTGGCTTGTTCCACAATCTGCTTTTGCTTGTTGACGGCTTCGGCTTTCATCTGGGTTTCCTTTTGAGCACTGCCCAGTGTTTTCTTTAACTCCGCAAGCTCGGCTTCCATTTCCTTGATGTCCTCAGCGATATCCTCCTCTTCTTTGCGGGTATCCTTGAGCGCCTTTTCCATGTCCTTGAGCTTGTCCTCTTCTGCTTCCAGGGCTTCCTCGGCGTATTCCTTCATCACGAAATTGCGGAAGCCTTCCAGCCAGTTGCGGGCACCCTCCATACGGTCAGGGTGGGTAGCGGAGGACAGGTAAGCGCCGCCCAGGTCAAACCAGATGGTCACGATAGCGCCAGGTGCCGGCTTCTTGGATTTTACCGTGGAATAAATGTCAATCGTATTGGCGCTGATGGCTTCGATCTCGGCATTATCGCCAAAGTATTCGCCGGCATCATTCTTCTTAGGCTTGCGGGCATCAAAGTCCTTTTGGTAGTCCACCCACAGGTCAGCGATGTCATCGGCTTCACCAATTTGAAAGTCCACCAGGAAACTGTTGTGTACGCCCTTGCTCATGGAGCGTTCGCCTTCTGCAAAGGGCTGCCCAAGGGCCATGCCAAAGCTGAAGGTCAGTAATGCGAGTACGAGCATGTTCTGTTTTAAGTGTAGCATAGTTTTTGTTTTTTTGACGGCTGAAACGGCGATCGTCACAATCCGTTGCTTTTGCTACTGCTTTAACGGACGGTCTGAGTAGGTGTTCAAAAAACAAAAGCCCGGTGCAAAAAGGGCTGCACCGGGCTATGCTACTTCTTTTGTTGAAAAAATGCTACGGGTTAACCTCTGTCTCCAGCGTATGCAGGACCGAAGCCTGGAAGTATCCTAATGCTCCGCCTTCGATATTGGTCCGCACATTGGCGGGCTGCCCGCTAAACATGCCGCCATCGTTGTTGATATTGGAACTGAGATCGAGATAGTACCGGTACGCCTGCCGGGTAATGGGGTACATCTCCAGTTTTGCTTTGTCTGATGCGGCGTAGTAAAGCGGAGCCGGGAGTGCCTGAATATTGCCTCCCAGTATGGTATCGTCATACGCGAAAATCCAGCTGCCGTCATTCGTGAAAAGGGTGTCATTGCGGTAAAACTTGAACAGGTAAAAGTTTTGGGTCTCCTGTGGCTCCTTACCGTAGATGAGGACTTCGTAGAACCGGCCTTCCTCTTCCGGGTCGGCTTTTTCGGCAGGATCTTCCCGCACGGCGAGGCTGTCCAGTGGCGGCACGTCCTGCATCACTTCCTCAGCAGTGTAGGTTTGTCCGTCCACTTCCACGTGAAGGGTGTAAGTAATGCCGGGTGTTCCCGCGAAGGGCTCCGCAGGTACATAGTAGCCGGGCGTACTTTCTGTATAGTCCATCACATAGCCATACGCATCCGAAACGCTTACCGATGCTCCACTGACGGTGGGCACTTTTTCTTTTGCCCCAAAGGGAATGGTCCGGGTGAGCTGTACATACTGCCGGCCTGGCTGATTGGTAACCAGGGCCTCTATGATGAGCCTGGGCTCAGCCTGCTGAATGTCTAACTCGACGACTTCATCGCAGCTGCTTAGCGCAATAACAGACAGGAAAATAATGATGATATTTTTCATGGTGTGGGTCAATTCGGGTGGTTAAAAATTAAAATTCCAGGTGAAGTAGGGCATTGCGCCAAAGAGGTAGACCATCCGGGCTTCCTTCTCGGTGCCATCGCCTATGATATTGCCGTCATCGTCCTGTTTGGTCTGGGTGTAGATCGTCCAGGGGTTCTTGCGGTTGTACGCATTGTACACCCCGAAGCTGAAGCTGTTGTTCCACCGCCGGCCTTCGTTTTTCTTAGGCTCGTAGGTGGCAGAAAGGTCGAGGCGGTGGAAGTCAGGCAGGCGGTAGCCGTTGCGCTCGGAGTAGTAGTTGGCCAGGTAGCCGTCAAACTCGTATTGCCCGACCGGCAGCGTAATAGGGCGGCCGGTGGCGTAGGTGAAGTTGGCCCCCACATTCCAGCGGTTGTTGATGTCGTAGTTCATGGCTACATTCAGGTTGTGGCGGCGGTCGTGATTGGCGGGAAAGGGTTGGTCGGCATTGAGGCCCGGTACGTCCATTTCGGCCTTAGACCAGGTGTAGCTGACGAAGCCCCGCAGGCTGCCTTTGTTCTTGCGCAGGAACAGCTCCAGCCCGTAGGCTTCAGATTCGCCCTGCCGGAATTCGGTCACGATGTGGGGGTTGAAAAACAGCTGGGCATTATCCACAAAGTCGGTCACATCAGTGGATTTCTTGTAGTAAGCCTCTGCTGAGAACTCGTAGGTATTGTCCTGCAAATTCCGGAAGTAGCCCACTGCCAGTTGGTCTGCCCGCTGCGGGTCGAGGTAAGGCGAGCTCGGTGACCAGGTCGCAAAGGGAATGGGCACCGTCGAATTGGAAACCAGATGCACGTACTGCACCATGCGGTTGTACGATAGCTTCAGGGACTGCCTGTCGTCGATCATAAAGCGGGCACCAAAGCGGGGCTCTGGATTCTGAAAGCTTTTGATGATGTCAAAGTTGCCATAGACGGTGGAGTCCACCACCTCGATATTGCCGTTATTGCCTGGCTCCGCATAGTCATAGACTGTGCCCTCGCCGATATTCTGGAAAAGGCTGTAGCGTACGCCATACTCCAGGCTCAACCGGTCGCTCACCTGATGCTCTGCGCCTGCGTACAGGGCGTGGTCCAGGGCAAACTGCTTTTGCATCTCAGTCGTTTCGTAGATGCTGTCGTCTCCATTGGGCGTAATGGTGCCCGGTGTGAACCGCCGGTAAATGCCCTGATAGCCAAATTTGAGGGTAATGTCCGGATTGAGGAAGAAAGTCATATCCTGCTTCAGCGAAGCCTCCCGCTGATTGGCCACCCACTCAAAGCCCTGCACCTCGTCCTTGTCCTGCAGGGCGTAGTCAAAGTCGCTGTAGATCAGCGTCAGGTTGGAAAACAGACGCTCGCTGAACAGGTGGTTCCAGCGGAAAGAGGTCGTGGTATTCCCCCAGTCCATTTGGAAGGCATCATCAAACTGCCAGATGTCGCGCCCGCTGTAGGCAGACAGGAAGAAGCGGTCTTTGTTGCTTGCTTTCCAGTTGACTTTGGCATTCAGATCGTGGAAGATGACCGCTGTGCCGTCCAGCTGTTCACTATTGCGGGTGTACAGGTCGGCATAGGAGCGGCGGCCCGCCAGGATAAAGGAGGCTTTGTCTTTGACAATCGGCCCTTCAATGGTGCCCTTTGCGGCCAGAATGCCGATGCCGCCGGAGCCGGAAAATTGCTTGGCGTTGCCGTCCCGGGTCGTCACTTCCAGCAGAGAAGACAGCCGGCCTCCGTATTTGGAGGGGATGCCGCCCTTGTACAGCTCGGCATTCTTAATGATATCTGCATTGAAGACCGAGAACAGCCCAAAGAGATGGCTGACATCATAGACCGGCGCCTCGTCGAGCAGCACCAGGTTTTGATCTGCGCTGCCGCCCCGCACGAAGAAGGCGGAGGTTCCTTCGCCCGCGCTCGTTACGCCCGGCAGGGTTTGGATGGTTTTGATCACATCCGGCTCGCCCATGAGGGAAGGCATTTTCTTAATGTCCTCAATGGGCAGGGCGATGCGGCTCATGGCTACCTGCTTCACGGATTCGTTGGCGGCCTTGTCCGTCACCACCACTTCCTGCAGGACAGCGGAAGAGGGCGTGAGCTCCACATTCAGCTCTGTGTCTGCGCTCAGCGTGATGGCCCGGGTAAGCGGCTGAAAGCCCAGGTAGGTGAACGTGAGTTCGTACTGTCCGGCAGGCAGGGTGAGGGAGTAGAATCCGTAGAGGTTGGTGGTGGCCCCGGCGCTGGTGGTAGGCTCAAGGACATTGGCATACAATAGCTCTTCTCCGCTGCTGCTGTCTTTGATGTACCCGCTGAGGGTGTACTGAGGTTCGTTTTGTGCCATCCCTGCCTGAATGATGAACAGGCAAAGCAGGCTGGCCAAAATGGCTCGCTTTTTCATGGTTTTGATTTTCGGATGATTTCTAAAGTGTGTGTCGGAATCGCTATACTGATGCTTGCGCCCCCTACCTCCCCCCTGTCTTTTTTTGAGAATGCTGCCAACTTGACACCGTTCCCGACCAATAGATGGCCTTACCCGACGAATGAATGCCGGTTTTGCTCTACCTTTGCGGCAGCCAAAAAAAGTCACCATGTCTGTAGAGAAAGAATTGATGGCCCGCAGCGGCCAGGCCTGCGAGCTATGCGGGCAAAGCGAATCCCTTGAGGTATATACGGTCCCGCCGGTCGATGCCCCGTCCGTAGCCGAAAGCATTCTGGTCTGTGGGGCTTGCCATACGCAACTTACTGATCCGGATAATCTCGACCCCAATCACTGGCGCTGCCTCAATGACAGCATGTGGAGCACCGTCCCGGCGGTACAGGTCGTAGCCTGGCGCATCCTCAACCGCCTGCTCGGAGAGGGCTGGCCCGCTGAGCTGCTCGATATGATGTACCTGGACGAGGATACCCTGGCCTGGGCAAAAGCCGGGCTGCCGGATGAAAACGCATTGGTCCACCTCGACAGCAACGGGCAGGTGCTCGAAGCCGGAGATACCGTGACCCTGATCAAAGACCTGAAAGTCAAAGGCGCCAATTTTACGGCCAAACGGGGCACCGCAGTACGACGCATATCACTGGTACACGACAATGCTGGTCAGATCGAAGGCAAAGTAGAAGGGCAGCAAATCGTCATTTTGACCGAGTATGTGAAGAAAAGAAGCTAATAAGACTTCCCCGGTAACGGGACTCCTCTTTGTCCGGGAAACGACGACATACATCGAAAAAGTCCTAATGTTTTATTAAAGGTTTTGAACTTGGCAATACATGCACCCGTTGTGCAGTTTTGAAAAACATATTGACTGACATCCAAAACCGAGCTATTCCTTATGGTAATACCCCCTACACTTTACATCTACGCTTTGGGCTTTACATATGACCCTAAAGCCTGCTTGAACACCAGCTTTGATGGCTAATTCCGCATCGTAATTTTTTACGTTTGGAAGTGGCAGCATCAGGGCAGCAAAAACAACACAACCATGAGGAGGGCTGCACTATTTGCATTTTTATGTACTGTATTGACCATTTCGCTAACTGCCCAGATTGACTGCAAGTCTGGCGATTGCATCAACGGGGAAGGCGTCTGCATCTACCCTAGCGGTGCCCGCTACGAGGGGCGCTTCCGGGACGGCAAGCCACAGGGCAATGGCACCTTGATCTTCTCTGATGGTCGGGAGTATACCGGCGACTGGAAAAATGGCTTCAAGGAAGGCCGGGGCATTCTCACCTACCCCAACGGCGACAAGTACACCGGCGATTTCCGGGACAACAAGTTTCACGGCCGCGGCATTATGGCGTACGCCAATGACAACCGCTACGAAGGCTTTTGGGTGAACGGGCAGCAATCCGGCAAAGGGACTTTCCATTTTGCCAACGGGGACCGCTATGAGGGCGGCTTCATGGCCGGGCAGTTCAATGGCATGGGCCGGATGTACTACTCGGATGGCTCCGTCTACGATGGCCAATGGAAAGACAATGACCGCCACGGCCGGGGCAATCTGTCCTTTTCGGACGGGGAGGAGATCGTTGGCGAATGGTCGGATGGGCAGTACCTGACCGACTGGAGCAAATTTGGTTACGAAGGCGACACCACCAACCTCCGCAATTGCAACAACATCTACTGCCAAAACGGCAAAGGCAAGTTTACCTACGAGGATGGCTCCAAATATGTGGGCGACTTCCGGGAGGGGCAGCCGGAAGGGCATGGTACCGTCTACTACGTGAGCGGCAGCAAATACATGGGCAGCTGGAAAGACCATACCCCGCACGGGCGGGGCGTGATGTACTACGCAAGTGGCCGGGTGGTGGGCGCGATCTGGGATTTCGGTAAGCCTGCCAAAAAGTTATTCATAGAAGGCGGCACCGATCAGCAGATGCCGGTAGCGGTGGAAAGAGACCCCGAAGTGAAAATCTGGGCCGTCATTATTGGTGCGGCGACCTACTCCTACATGCCTACCCTGCGCTATACGGATGATGATGCCTATCAGCTATACGCCTTCCTGAAGAGCCCGCAGGGAGGTGCCATCCCCGATAATCAGATGCGGTTGCTCATCGATGAAGACGCGACCTACCGCAACATTAAGGAAGCCATGCGCACTACCTTTATGCGGGCCGACGAGAATGATGTGATCCTGTTCTACTTCTCCGGCCATGGCCTGCAGGGTTTCTTCATGCCGGTGGACTACGATGGCTACCACAACAAGCTCATGCACGAAGACATCAAGTTTATGCTTGAGAACAGCCGGGCCAAGCACAAAGTCGTACTCGCGGATGCCTGCCACTCCGGTAGCTTGCTGGCGCGCCGCGGTGGTGCAGCCGGCGATCTCAGCCGGCTGTACAAAGCCTTTGAAGATACCAAGGGCGGACTGGCCCTCATGATGTCCTCCAAGGGGGAAGAGTACTCTCTGGAGGACGGCGGGCTGCGTTCCGGTATTTTCAGCCACTTCATGGTGCGCGGGCTGAAAGGAGAAGCAGACAACAACCACGACGGCATCGTGAATATTCAGGAGTTGTTTGATTTTGTGCATCAGCAGGTGCGCCGCTATACCGGAAATGTGCAAACGCCAACGCTCACCGGGGAGTTTGACCACCGTATGCCGATTGCGGTGGTGCGGGAGGATTAGTGAACAGAGTTTTTTATCTTCCCGGTAAAAAAGATGCGAAACCTTCTTTTTGCCCTGGCTTTCCTACTGCCCGCCGCAGGCTGCAACTCCGGCGGGCAGGCGGAGGCTCCACAGCCACCAACGGAGCTTTCCAACCTGATTGACCAACTCAAGGCAGCCCACGCTCCCGATAAGCGGGTGGCCCTTTTCGATATCCGCGCTGAACAGCAGGACGGTCAGTGGCTGCTCACCGGCGAAACCAATCTGCCTAATGCTAAAAAAGCCCTGGAATCAGAAGCAGAAGCACTGGGGTACGCCACTACGGTACAGCAACTGCCGGATGAAGCCCTGGAAGGCCTGCATTACGGCATCGTGAATCTCTCCGCCTGCAATATCCGCTCCAAGCCGGGGCATTCTTCCGAACTGTCCACACAGTCCACCCTGGGCACCCTCCTTAACGTACTCAAAAAAGAAGACGGCTGGTACCTCGTGCAAACCCCCGATGGCTACCTGGGCTGGCTGGATTCCGGAGGCTTTGAGCGGACTAATAAGGCCGGTGCAGACGCCTGGGTCAATAACGAGCGGGTGATTTACCTGCCGGATTTTGGCTTTTCCTACAGCAGCCCGGGTGGAGAAGGGATCGTTTCTGATCTGGTGGCCGGCAATATCCTGCGCAAGCTCGGACAGGAGGACGGTTTTACGAAAGTACAGTACCCCGATGGTCGGGAAGCCTACATTATGGCCGATGAAGCCATGGATTATCAGGCCTGGCTCGACAGCCGCTCGCCTACAGCGGAGAACATCCTCCGTACCGCAAGCCGCTTCATGGGACGCCCTTACCTTTGGGGCGGCACCTCTGGCAAAGGCGTGGACTGCTCCGGGTTTACCAAAACGGTTTTTTACCTGAACGGGCTGATGTTGCCCCGGGACGCTTCCCAGCAGGTGCATACCGGCGTGGAAGTGGAAACCGATACCACCTTCTCCAACCTCCTCCCCGGTGACCTCCTTTTCTTTGGCCGCAAAGCTACCGCCGACAAGCCGGAGAAGATTACCCATGTAGCCATTTATCAGGGCGACGGCGCTATCATTCACGCCTCCGGGCAGGTACGGGAAGAAAGCCTGCGCCGGGGCGATTCCACCTTTACAGAATACCGGCTGACGTCTTTTGTACGGGCGAAGCGTATGCTCGTGGATCAGCCCACGGAGTACGGGATATTGCCTTTGGCGGAAGTGCCGGGCTACTAATTTTTAGGGCAAACGCACTAAAATATGAATGTGACTGGAGCACGGTTGGAACATGTCGCGGAACACGTTAGAGAGGGTGGCGGCTGCCGAAATTGCATGTTCGACGGAGGAGTTTGCGAATTTCTAGCGTTTTTGTTCACTTTTTTGGCGATGCAAAAAGTGAAAGCCCGCCGGCTTGAGGCAAAGGACAGACTAAATCGCCATGCCCGAGAGCCTTAATCGCCCTTTTTTATGAAAACTTAGTTTGGTGCGTTTGCCCTAATTAATTTTAGAAATCCCTAAATTTAAAAGTAACCACCCTATGCGAAGCTTACTGTCTGCACTAATCTTGCTGATGACCATTTCTCTGGCCGCTCAGACCGGCTTTCCTGACATTGATCAGGCAATAGCCGAAGGGGAATACCGGACCGCTCAGGACCTCATGGCCAGCCGTATTGCTGAAGGAGGACTGGAAGAAACCACCGCCTATCAGCTGCAACTACAGTCCGCCCTGCTCGACCGTATCAAGCTCGACTTTTCGCGGGATGAAGCCTACATCCGGGAGACGCTGGGCGCTTACTTTCCCAATCTGACCGATGCGCAGCTACAGGCATGGGAAGAGAGCGGCGAGCTGGAAATGCGCGTCATTGAAGGCAAAAAGCGCTACTTCCGTAATGCCGTGTGGAACCTCTTCCGGGTAAATGCGGAAGCCAAAGCCCGGAAGGAGGAAGTGGATGGCCCCGGCAGCCAAACCCTGGACAGTTTCCTGCAGGTGTACCTGCCCCGCGCTGTGGAGGCGGTAAAAGGGGAGGATGCACCCATTGCCCGTCCCCGCACCCTCAAGCTCACCTACACCCTGCGCGTGAAGCCCGATGCCGTACCCCACGGCGAGATGGTCCGCGCCTGGCTGCCTTATCCCCGCCCAAGCCGTGACCGCCTGGCTGCTCCGCAATTGCTCAATGCGAGTGAGCCGCACTACATTATTTCGCCCCTTAGCTATCCGCATACGTCCATTTACATGGAAAAGCCGGCACTGGCGGGGGAGTGGACGGAATTCCAGTACGAAGTATCCTACACGGCTTACGATCACTGGCAGGATTTGCGGAATGCGAAAGTGGAGCCTTACGATACCTCCTCTATGCTGTACCAATACTACACGCAGGAGCGGGCACAGCACATCCGCTTTACGCCGGAGGTACAGCAGCTCGCTCAGGACATCGTTGGCAATGAGCAGGACCCCGTCCAAAAAGCCTGGCTCATCTATCAGTGGATTGGCGAAAATATTCCATGGGCGAGTGCGCTGGAGTATTCTACCATGCCCAATATCCCAGCCTACTGTATCGAAAATCAGCGCGGGGACTGTGGGATGAAAGCCTTATTATTTATTACGCTCTGCCGTTATGTGGGCATTCCGGCGAAGTGGCAAAGCGGGTGGTTCCTCTATCCGGTCAGCAAAAACCTGCACGACTGGTCGGAGCTGTACTTCGAGGGGCTGGGTTGGGTGCCCGTTGACCCCGATTTCAACCTGCAGGCCATTGAAGACCACCCGGAGGCCCAACGCTTTTTCTTTGGCGGAGCTGATGCCTACCGCCTGATTGTCAATGATGACTTTTCCGGTGATTTCTTCCCGGCCAAAGTGCACCCCCGCAGTGAAACGGTGGACTTTCAGCGGGGCGAGGTGGAATGGCGTGGGGGGAATTTGTACTTCAATCAGTGGCGGTACAATATGGAGGTAGAGTTTGTAGAAGAATGACTGTTGTCAGTGTTGAAATCTCTTCTGCTCATGATAGCTAAATTTTAAGGGTTTTATAAATTAAGCTGCCTGTCTAGTCATTTTGGGAACTCCATCACTATAATGCTGCCAAGTAATACAACTTCTGGCGTTTATTACTTGGTATTAGATTTGGATGGCGAGGTTATTGGTTCTATTCTAATAAAGCTGTAACGCATGAATATTCAAAAGTTTTTTCTGACGGTCATTGTGGTAACTTTGGTTATTACAGTCATCACTGCTACTACAGCCTATTGCCAACAAAATACAAGGTTTCAGGTCGCCTTATATTTTGAAGATGCTGCTGGGAATAACGATTCGCTATTAATCGGTTTCGATGCAAATGCTTCTAATGGCTTCGACCCTGAATTTGGAGAAATCATGGATGATTCTCCTATGAATGCTATATTCGATGTTCGGGCAGTTGACCCTGATAATTATTCTCCTTTTTCACAAGAGCCTTTATACCAAAGCTTAGTTACCCAATCAACAAATGGTGCCCCGGACGCTAATCATTGCCTAACCGGAGGTGGAGCATATATTTTCATACATGCCGTTCACCAGCCTGTCAGAGTATGGTGGGATCAAAGCCGATTCCTGGATACAATCTGCTACCGGGGAGCTTTCCTGACCAATCAAATAACTTGGGAACTTACGGAGGTATCTGCCGATGATTTCCCGGGCATCACCTACTGTATGGCCGAAACGCCCGAAGGTGTTTTTGAACTCACTACAGAAGCATTTAATGAGGACCCTGCGTTGACAAGGCTTCAAATAGAGCACGAAATAGAAGGGCAGGGGGTACAGCCTATTTATGGATTATCGATGGCTGTGGGTACCGCTGCTTTTCAGCAGGATCCCTGTTACTGGGTGACTGAAACCTCAGATGTTTCTTTCGTTTCTTCTGTGCGCCTTTATCCCAATCCATGCCGGGATTTTTTAACGCTTCATGGTCAGGGTGTGGAAAAAATAAATCGGGTTTTACTATTCAATAATACTGGGCAGCAGCTTGAAGCTCATGCCTTTGAGGCTAACCGTTATTTAGATTTTAGCCATCTGCCAGGAGGAAGTTATCACTTGTTTGGCGAGGTGGATAATAAGGCTATTGCCTACCTGGGGCTTTTTGTAAAAATATAATAGCTACTCTTTAAACCAGCTACTGTACATCACATAATTATTGGCAATCCGCTCTATGGAATCGCTGAAGGCTTCCGCACTTAGGGCTTTAACTTTGCGTGCCGGGACTCCAGCGTAGATGTAGCCGGATTCCAGGTGGCTATTTTCCAGGACCACCGCACCCGCCGCGATCAGCACGTTTTCTTCCACCACCGCGTGGTCCATGACGATAGCGCCCATGCCTACGAGCACATTGTCTTTGAGGGTGCAGCCGTGTACCAGCGCCCGGTGCCCGATGGAGACGTTGTTGCCGATTGTAGTTGGCGCTTTTTGGTAAGTGCAATGGATAACGGCGCCGTCCTGCACATTCACTTTGTTGCCCATGCGGATGCGGTGCACATCGCCCCGGATGACGGCCTGAAACCAAACGCTACAGTCGTCACCCATCTGCACATCGCCAACGATGGTGGCATTTTCAGCCAGGTAACAGTTGTCGCCAAATTGTGGAAGGATGCCTTTTACAGGTTTGATCAGTGCCATAAGGATTAGATTGCGGATTCGATAAGCTGCCCGAAGAAGAAAGCGTAGAACATCAGGAGCAAAACGCCTTCCCAGCGGGTGATTTTTTTATTGTTAGACATGATACCGAACAGGATCGTCATGGCCACCATAAGGGGCAGGAACAGCTCGTTGATATTGGTGGGGATGACCAGCTTCCCAAAGAAGGAAGAGACGCCCATCACGATATACGTATTGAAAATATTGGAGCCCAGCACATTGCCCACCGCGATAGAAGCTTTGCCCCGGCGGGCAGCATTGAGGCTCACGATGACTTCCGGCAGGGAAGTGCCCAGGGCTACAGCAGACAGCGCGATGATTTCCGGATCAATACCGGCAAAGGTAGATAGTTTGCGGATGGCCAGGATGGTGTAATCGGCACCGAGGTACACAAAAGCCCCGCCTATGGCCAGCATGGTGTAGGTTTTCCAGTTTACAGTAGGCCGCTCGATTTCTTCGGGTTCCTGCTCGCTTTTGAAGCTGTAGGCCAGAAAGACCACAATGCCCATGATGAAGAGAATGGCTTCAAAGAGCGAAAAATGGAGGTCCCTGAGCACAAACCATAGCAAAAAGGCGGAGCCCCAGAGGAAGGGCATATCCACGTGCCAGATGTTGTATTCCAGTTCGATTTTATCGACGACTAAAGCCGCCAGCCCCAGCACCAGGGCTATATTGGTGATATTGGAGCCCACGACATTGCCGGTAACGATTTCCGATTCCCCACTCAGCACAGAGGCGATAGAGGTGGCCAGTTCCGGCAGGGAAGTGCCAAAGGCCACAATGGTGACCCCGATGATAAAGGGTGAAACCCCCAGCGATAAGCCAATCTGCTCCGCGGAGTCAATAAACCAGTCTGATGCCTTCAACAACACACCCAGGCTAACAATAAACAGCCCGGCATACATTAATATCTCCATAATCTTTCTTCTGCGGCGGGGCACAGTTCTTTCCTGCGCCCCTTACGCTTATTTTTAAGCGTGCCGCAAAAGTAACAACTAGAATGGACTTTTGTGCTCTGGCCAACAAATATCAATAAGACCAAAGGTCATGCTCAAAATTGAAGATTTCCTGTTCCAGCTTTTGCGATTGCTGCAGGAGGTCCACACCGGTATAGGTGCCTTCCAGGCGCTCATCGTGTATGTTGGAGGCCTTCATGATGTAGCTGGAGAATTTGCGCATGTCAAAAATATCAGCCCAGCTCATGGGGCTGTGGGCGAGGCCATCGGTTGGCGCCTCTGCATGAGCGAGCAGTTCGCGCGCATCCGGGTAGTAAATCCAGAACAGGGGGCGCTCGTACCGGAAGTTGCCGTTGTCATCGTACTCCTCGATGAGGGGGGGCAATACCGAGGATGCGCACCTGAAGGGTAGAGGTCCGGGTATCAAAAAACCAGTGTTCTTTAATGCGGAAGCGCTTGACATCTTCTGGATTGAGCTCATCCTTAACCACCTGATAAATTTCCGTATCGGTGTCAAAGTCATAGACAGGAACGGTGTCAATACGGTAGAGCATGCCGGTGACTTCCTGTTGAGAAAGCGGCAGGCTGAACTCGTCGTTAGCGGTGCTAAACGCCTGCAGCCTGCCGGACTCCACTGCTTCGGTCAAAAGGGTCACAAAAGGTTGTTTGGGATAGCGGAAAGGCAGGTTGATTTTCTCCCGCGTGTCAATGACCCGCCACACGCGTTTTTCCCAGAGGATGTCGGCTTCCCGTATTGGCGGGTAGGGCAGCGGACGCTCTTCGTGGGTGAGGGTGCGGTGGGTGATGTCATTTAGCGGCAGCCGGGTGCTTTCGGTCTGCGCAAAGAGGGGCGCGAGCAGCAGGCTCAGCACCGGAATCAGATAATACTTCATTTTCCTTCAGTTTTGAGTTAACGAATTTTGAATATGAGGCTGTTCAGTTCGCGGGCCGGGCCGGTATCACCCGGGCAACGCACTTTTACTTCATTGAAGTAGTAGGTATCTCCATGCTCCGCCGCGTCGATGAGGCGCCGGGCAGTGCCGGCAAAGCGGGCGCCAGAATTGCGGGCTACTGCGATATCTGCCTGTTCGGGTTTGCGGACGACCTCAAAGCCGGTGATTTCACAACGCGCCTGGAAGTCGAAGTTGTCCAGCACCGGGATGATACCCTGTTGTGCCCGGAAAGTACCAGCAGGCAGGGTGCCGCCGCGCTTTTGAGCAATTTCCAGGACGGGGTCAGGTATTTTCTTAACCCGGTATTCGAAGTTAACTGGAGCCAGGCCTTCGCCGGATACCGTGATGACAGCTTTGCCAGGCTGATCAGGCCGGGCGATATAGGCACTACCACCGAGCGGCTGCAGGTCCGTGCCACTGGCATTGACCCTCATCGTCGCGCTTGGTATACCCGCTGCTGAGATGGTGACCGGATTGTCCACCCCGGCATAAAGCACATTCATTTTATCGGCAGCCACTGCCACCGCCTGTTCGCCTACCTGGAACCGGAACGGCCGCTCAAAACGCTGCACGGTGCCCGTCACAGGATCTTCCAGCTCGATCCGGGCGATGTGCTCATGTTGCCCGGGGCGGGCGGGCGAAGTGGTGAACGTGGCTTTCCCACCCTCTACCCGCAGCGGCTGCCCATCCACACTAATGCGGATATTGTCAGCGGTGCTGCTGTAGGCCGACAGGAAAATCTCACTTTGATAGGTGTCCCCGCGGATGATATAGCTCTCGGGGGCGGCGACCACGGCTTCGTAGGCATCCATGACGATCTGCGCGCCCATTTTGCTGAGGAAGTAGTTGAGGATAGCGGCTTCGGCCACTTCTGCATCGTTCTCAAACTTGCGCAGGATAGGCAGGACTGCAGCTACGGGCATTTGCTGAAAAGTATGCGCTTCCCAGGTAGGTTGAGTGGCATCTGAGGGCAGAGCGGGTATGCTTAGCGGAATACTAGCTTCCAGCCGGCGCCTTTGTTCTTCGTTTTCAATGAGGGAAAGGAGATCTTGCCGGGCCTGCAGGATAGCCGTTTTGAGTGCTTTGCCATGCCCCTCATTGATGAGAATGCGGGTGGGGATATCCTTGTCGGTTTCCCGTACGGGAATACCCTGCTGATCGAGCCCGCCGGCGGCCTTCACAATATCCGCCCTGACCTGCCGGAGCTGCTCTTGCAGCTGCCCGGTAATTTGACCCAGCTTTTCGGCCTTAGCCACATAGGGCCGGTACTGTTCGTAAGCCTCCGCTTCTTCCCGTATAGCCTGAAGCATCTGCTCATTGGAATACTGTACCACGGCGCTGCTCTCGCCCAGGCTGCGGTCAATAGTGAAAAAGGCCTCCAAAATTTCGGCAGATACATTGAGGGCCAGCAGAGCGGTCAGCACAATATACATCAGATTGATCATTAGCTGCCGCGGATCTTTAGGTATGGACATGATCGTTTGGTTGTGGGCAGACCAATACCAGGGCAAGCGCGGTGCAAGCCAAAAGCAGGCATAGGGCGGTCAGTCAGGTGCAGCGTGCCAAATAGCGGTGCTTACCAGGCCCGGTTAAATAATAAGACTAAACGATGATCCTAAAAAACTAGTTAATAATTTGACAGAGGAGCGAAGGTTTTACCCTTGGTTTTTCCGATGTTGTGCCCTCATAATGCTGTGGTTAGCATCCGTTACAGGGGCTAAATGTTAAAATTGCCGGGGACCGGTTTTTTGTTACTTTTGCAGATGAAAATTAGCAGACGCATATGCCACTCGACCAAATAGACGTAGACAAGCTCGGTACCGGGGAAGAGACTCAGGAAATGACCTTCCTGGAGCACCTCGAAGAGCTGCGCTGGCACATCATCCGGTCTCTTATAGCCGTGGTGGGCCTGGGTATTGTATTGTTCTTTTTTCAGGGGTGGCTGTTTGATACGGTCATCTTCGGGCCGACCAAAGCGGATTTCTTTTCCTACCGCGCCATTTGCAGCCTCTCGAACTCGGTAGGCCTGGGGGATATGATGTGCTTTGTGCCACCGGATTTCCCAAAAATTGCTACGGGATTCGGTGAGCCGTTCATCATGAGCATCAAGGTCTGCTTCGTCATGGGGCTGATTATAGCCTTCCCCTACGTGCTGTGGGAGTTTTGGAAATTCATTAAGCCCGGCTTGTATTCCAAAGAGCGGAGAGCGGCTCGTGGCATGGTGGGCATCTGCTCAGGCTTGTTTATGCTCGGTGTGCTGTTTGGGTACTACATCATTTCGCCATTCGCTGTGAATTTTCTCGCAGGCTACCAGATTCCGGGCGTGCAGAATACGCCTACGATGTCGTCCTTCATCAACTACATGATCATGTTTACGGCACCGGCCGGGCTGATCTTTGAGCTGCCCATCATTGTGTACTTCCTGTCTAAGGTAGGGCTGGTCACACCGGAGGGCATGAAAAAATACCGACGTCATTCCATCATCGGCACCCTGATGCTGGCCGCGATGATCACCCCGCCGGATGTGGTCACGCAGTTTCTGATCGGCATTCCACTCTATATCCTGTACGAGGTCAGTATTGTAGTTTCCGCCCGTGTTAACCGAGAAAACGAAGAATTTTAATGCACCGACTATCAAGTAATGCGACTTTACTGCTGAAGTTTTTCATTCCGGTTTTCTGGATTGTCTTTTTTGGGGCCAGCACCCTTGCTGCCCTGTTCTATCAATACGACTATGTGGGCAATACGCCTGCCATTTATTTCAAAGGGGGCATGGTCTTCTTCTATGTTACCGGTGTGCTCCTGTTTGTCTTCACCCTACTGCGCCTCAAGCGGGTGGAAGCGGATGGCGACTTCCTGTACGTCACTAACTACTTTAAAACAGCCCGCTACCCTTTCCACAACGTTTCCAGCTTCCGGTTGAGCCGGTTCCTGTTCCTGCAGCTCGCCACCGTTCAATTCCGGGAGTCCGGCATTTTCGGCAAGCGTATCTTTTTCCTGGCCAGCCGCCACCTTGTGGATGGCTACTTCGCTGCTTACCCTGAGCTTAAGGCGCAGCTATTAAATGAGGAGGAAAGGTAATCTTCCCCCGCAGGGTATCTGTGAGGATGTGCCCGGAGAGCAGCAGTACTATGCTTTTGGGTGGTAGCCTAAGCTTCTGAAGTACGCATCTTGCCTGCACCTATTGGATTGAGTCGTGATTTTTGACCGTTGAAGGCCAGGCAGCCATCAGGGCTTTAGCGTGAAAATATTATCAAATGATTCGGTCTGGTCTCATCAATGTTTCCATCGCCAAAGCCCACAAGTGCTCGTAGGGCATATTTTCCACCTCATGTGGCGTATCTGCAAACTGCAGCGGTTGCTGTCCCATTTCCCGGAGCAGGTCTGCTGCTGCTTGCTGTGCTGCCTCCGGGTTATAGTCAGCATCCGGGATTTTAGAGAGGGCTTTGATGAAACAGTAGGACCGGTAGTTGTCATCAGTCACTGTGAGGTGGCGGCCAGCGTATTTTTCCAGCGCCTGCATACGGTCGTGTGCCTCCTCGTACCGGCGCAGGTGGAGTAGGTAAATGGCGTGGACGATTAGAATGGGAATGTTCAGTCCCCGCTTGTCCTTAGAAAATAACGGCACCTGATTAAGCAACCGGGCGGGGCGGAGTTTCAAACGCTTTTCCTCGGCCTCTGACCGCTCAATCTTACCCATCGCAATCAGCAGGTGGACATAAGCTTCAAAGAGGTACCATTGCTCCTGATTGGATGCCGAAAGATGAGAGAACCGCTTGTGGTTCCGCGCTTGTTTGAAGACCCGGTAAGCCTCCTGATAATTTTGCTGGTGCAGGCGGAAGAAGACGAGCACCTCCATGCCTTTGTACCAGTTGTGAGAACCGGGTAAATTCAAGCCTTCGAGTTGGGCAGCAGCAGCTTCTGCTTTTTCAAATTGGCCGAGCATAGTGGCGGCAACTAGTGTAGGATGAAGGAATGCAGCAATAGCAGGAGGAGTAGCCGCTTTCCTTTTTTCCAAATCGGCGATTGCTTCTTTACAGACTTTCAAGGAGCCGCGGTAGTCATGACGGGTAGTGTAGGCTAGTTTGGCAATAGTAAAATAAAAAAACCTGAATCTATAAGACTCACTTTTCGGTAATTCCTTCTCAAGCTTTATTTTGTATTTTTCTGCAAGTGCCGCCACTTCTGGTTTTGTACTTCTTGAGGTATTATAATATCTGATTATATCATAATACAAGCTTTCTGCTTTTACCGAAAGGTTAAGGTCTAGAAGGCTCTTATCAATGATAGCTTTAGCTTCCAAAAGTTTTTTAGGATTATCGGTAAGTAGTATATATTTGGATTTGATAATCCTAGCCAGTTCCAGTATTTCTGAAGTCGCCTCATACTGTATTGCCGGTTTTATAGTCTTCTCTGCTAATTCAACGGCGGCATGTGTAGCACCTTTGGCAGCTAAGATTCTTGCGGCAACTGCATTCTTCCGAATATTATACATAGCAGTTTGCGATTCACTAAACATCGGCTTCTTGACATCCAGCAAAAAGACAGCGTTAACCAGTCTCCGAAAGAACTTATTGCGGAAGTTGCGGTATTGGGTAAAGGAAGCCGACTTGTCTTTTCCAAAGAAATACTGAGCCGCATCTCGCTCGGTGGGGAGTTGCTCGGCAACGAGCAGGTCATAGAATTCATCATAGCGGTTCGGGCTGTCTTTGTCCAGTCCGATCACTTCCATTTGCTTTTTCTTGTGCTTGGTGACGATGTCAACGAGTTCACGTAGCGCTTTCATATTGGTGTTAGTTGGGGCACACGGGGCACCGGGTTTAGAATATTGAGAGTTATGGAGTTTTGCGCAATTGTCGTTAAGATAGGTATAAATCTCAAATAACAGGAAAGTCGAAGTGTTTTTTATTGTAAAAATGAGGTGTTAGGAAATGAAAAGTTTGTCCTTGAGCGAAAAGGTCAATGGTGATAGTTTTGTTGTATTCAATTAACCATAAAACATTTTGAAACATGATGCCAGCAATTATCGCGCTCCTGTTGTCGCTCAATCTGATTACCTCCGCTGCTGAATGGGATACGCTTTCTGATGCGGAGCGGCAGGAATTACAAGAGATAGTCGATACGGACGTAAGTGGAATCTAAACCAAAATGGGGTGTTAGGAATGGGAGGTTTTGTCTTTGACTGGGAGGGGCAAAACCGGTAAATTTGGAAAGTGTACAAATTGTAATGAGCATTAGAGCTTGTTTGGATTTTACACTTTGGGCTGCTCTTGCCAAATTTTGTCCTGCTCTTCGTTATTCTTCGGTCACGTCCGTACGGATGTTCCCTCATCACGCCCCCGACGATGAATGTCGGGATCAAAGACTTGATCAGAACAAAATTTGGCTACTTTCGCTCCAAAAGCAAAATCCCAATAAGCTTTTAGCCACAGGCGCCTTGCTTTTCTGCTGTAGCTAAACTTAAAAAAACCTGGAATATGAAGTTGTTGCCACTATTTATGATCCTGATGGGCGTGCTCCTGTTTGCCGCTTGCGAGAAAGACTGCCTTGACCCTGCCAACCCGGAATGCGCCAACTATGACCCCTGTTTAGCCTACGAACCGGCAAATGCGAGTTTTAAGATGCTGATTATTCCAATATCGACGTACGACTGGGATTGTGATGGGGGCGAGCCCAGAGATCTTGAGTTTGAAGTTGACACGGTTTTTGCTACCGGTGGGGATATCTACTTCCGGGCAGATCAGACCGAGCTGCAAGCGAGTAATGTCTCTTATGAGTGGAGGGTAGGTGCAGACCCTCAGGTATGGACCACGCGACAGTTCAATCTGGGCTTTTTAGAGAATGCAGTCGGGGATGTACCCGTCACGCTAATCGTAGAGAAGATCAATCCTGATTTATGTGGTGGCACTGCCTATACCCGCGATACGGTCACAAAGGTGCTTCACGTCAAGGAAACCCCCGAAAACTTTTATACAGATGGCAACTGGTCGGCCGTATTTGGCAAATGGGAGGGTTATAATACAGATGATGAATCCAGGACTTTTCAAATTGAGTTCAAACCGGGCTGGCGTCTGGAGGGGCTGTTTGATGAGTGTACGGTTGGAATTCCAGATATAGGAATAAGCTTAAACTTCTTCTACATTACTGCCCTGGGCAAGCCTGACTGTAACCGGGTATGTGGCGTAGGAGCCCTGTCTCCAGACCGGCGGGAGCTCTCAATGGACTACAGTTATGATAGTGCCAACGGGGAGCGAGTGTCCAGGACCTTCAAGGGGGTGAAGGTGGAGTGAGAGATGTTAGAAGTTGGTACGATCAAAATCCTGCCCATCCTTATTTTGCTTAGCAGGCTAGCATTTAAGCATTGATGAGGGGTAAAGCTTTTTCTACATCTCATCGAAATGGATACACGTTTGAAAGACCTGGAGCAAGAGAACACCCGGCTTCGCAGGTTTATAGAGAAGAAAAAAGTAGCAACTAACCTCAAAAAAAGATAATACCATGCAAAAAGCAATCCATCCTGCCTTAATCCTGGCATTGGCCCTTCTGCTGGCAAACGGTTGTAGGAAGGAAGACGAAGAATGCTATGACCCTACAGATTCATCTTGTGCCAACTACGACCCCTGTTGGGAGAAAGAAGCGGTTTCTGCTGCCTTTGCTATGGAAGAGCGTGTTGCTCACTTTGATTCAGTATGGTATATCCCTACGGATACGATCCTGGAAGGCAGTATCTTACGCCTGCGCGCTTTGCAGTCTGCCGATTCTGTACGCTGGCAAATGAGCGGCGATGCGAGGACCTGGGATAGTGAAGAGTTTCGGATGCAATTTGGCAGTTCGGAATCCCTGGATATTAGCCTCACACTCTGGCGCGAGCCGGACACCCTCTGCTTTCCGGATGATGATGGGGTGGACTCCCTGACGAGACGCCTGACCGTTGTGCCTAAGCCGGAAGCTGCGATTATTGGGCGCTACCGGGGCTCCACAGATGCCAATCCAGATGAGCCTTATGAACTGGAAATATTCTGGAGAGAAAGTACCCCTTCAGATTCACACGCAACGATTCAAATTACAGGGATACACCCAGGCTGCAATAATACATTTGACTTTAATGTCATTACCGTTGTGGGCTCGGGCTATCTTGCCTATGCTTTTTGGCGTGATTCCTTCGAAACCACTACCGGCTGCTCTGCCCCTCAGGGAATTGCCCGTTTAAGCGAAAACCGTCAGGAAATTACAGTACGCTTCCGGATGCGCAATCTGGAAAATATCAGTGAGTTCCTGCCGGAGACGACCTTTCGGGGCGTCAGGCTTTGAGCAAGGGCGCTCATTAGAAATTATACTACTATTTCATTGTCTTTCAGAGATTAGGTTACCTATCTGAAAGATGATACTTCAATAGTTTTCATCAAAATGGGGTGTTAGGAATGGGAGGTTTTGTCTTTGACTGGGACGGGCAAAACTGGTAAATTTGGAAAGTGTACAAATTGTAATGAGCATTAGAGCTTGTTTGGATTTTACACTTTGGGCTGCTCTTGCCAAATTTTGTCCTGCTCTTCGTTATTCTTCGGTCACGTAGCTAAGGCTATGTTCCCTCATCACGCCCCCGACGATGAATGTCGGGATCAAAGACTTGATCAGAACAAAATTTGGCTACTTTCGCTCCAAAAGCAAAATCCCAACAAGCTCTTAGCCACAGGCGCCTTGCTTTTCTGCTGTAGCTAAACTTAAAAAAACCTGGAATATGAAGTTGTTGCCACTATTTATGATCCTGATGGGCGTGCTCCTGTTTGCCGCTTGCGAGAAAGACTGCCTTGACCCTGCCAACCCGGAATGCGCCAACTATGACCCCTGTTTAGCCTACGAACCGGCAAATGCAAGTTTTAAAATGCTGATTATTCCAATATCGACGTACGACTGGGATTGTGATGGGGGTGAGCCCAGAGACCTTGAGTTTGAAGTTGACACGGTTTTTGCTACCGGTGGGGATATCTACTTCCGGGCCGATCAGTCCGAGCTGAAAACGAGTAATGTATCTTATGAATGGAGGGTAGGTGCGGACCCTCAGGTATGGACCACGCGGCAGTTCAATCTGGGCTTTTTAGAGAATGCAGTTGGGGATGTACCCGTCACGCTGATCGTAGAGAAGATCAATCCTGATTTATGTGGTGGCACTGCCTATACCCGCGATACGGTCACAAAGATACTTCACGTGAGGGAACCGCTGGACAACACATACACAGATGGCAGTTGGTCAGCCGTATTTGGCAAATGGGAGGGTTATAATACAGATGATGAATCCAGGACTTTTCAAATTGAGTTCAAACCGGGCTGGCGTCTGGAGGGGCTGTTTGATGGGTGCATTGTTAAATCCCCAGACCTTTCTATTGGCCTGAAACAATTTTACATCGCTGCCCTGGGCAAGCCTGACTGCAACCGGGTATGTGGGGTAGGAGCCCTGTCTCCAGACCGGCGGGAGCTCTCAATGGACTACAGCTATGATGGTGCCAACGGGGAGCGTGTGTCCAGGACCTTCAAGGGAGTGAAGGTGGAGTGAGTGCAGGAACGATTATAGAGGGAGTAGGCGCTGTACTTAGCGGAGCTTGGAACAGGAGCATCAGCAGGAGCAATTGGAGGTTTCCCCGGCGTAGCTTTAGGTGTTTCTGCTGCTGCGATTTTCGGTGGCGTTCATGTGGGACACCAGCTGCATAAATGTTGGGAAACCTACATCCGTGATTGCCAGGAGATTTGTGATTGTCAATAAAAACAAAGTATCATGTCAAACATTATTCAAACTATCCGCCAATCCTTCAATCAGGTAGAAGTTTATGACTTTTTTGGTCAGAAAATGACCAATAAAAGGATTGGTACCTTTTTTGCCCTGCTTGCGGCAATTTCCTTTTTGCTACATGCGGTGGTCGGTTTACCAGAACCTTACCAGTACCTACAGCAGGAGGTCATAGCCCTTAATTTGGTTTTTGCGCTAATCAGTGTATTTGTATTTAGCCGCCCCACAGGTTTTGCTCTGCTCTCGCTATTCTTTATTGTAATTGCCATAGCAATGCTATATCAGTTGTGGATGTTTGGTGGTTAGAGTTACGCTAAGACGATAGGTATGGTGGGGCAGAAGTAGTTTCTCCCCCACCATTTTTTAAAGTACTTGAATTCGAGCGTAGACTCAAATGATAAATGTTGTTTCATTCACTATTTGAACTTAAGAAATCAGAACAAAATCTCATGCAAAACTCATTCTATTCTGTGGTATGTATTGTAACCCTACTTCTTACTTCAAACTGGAACTTAACTGCACAAAATCCATGCAATGAGATCCTGAAAAAAATCCGTTCAGCATACCCATGGATGGGGGTTACCCTGGAGCAAGAAGAACAAGATTGTACGACTCAGCTACAGTATTCGCTGGACTCTTTGTATACGGCACTGCTCAATACGCCGGATTTGACGAAAGAACAGCGGGAGTATGTGCGCAAGGAGGTGATCCGGATCAACAAGATGTACGGCACAGGCTTCAATTTAACTGAAGAAGATTGGAGAAAGGTTAAGTTCTATAAGGATGGAAATACGAAAGCCTTTATCCGTTATTTGGAAGACTATGCCATTAACTTCCAAAAGCAGCAGCACATTTTAGACAGTATTGCTGAATACCGGAGAAAGCTCTATGATGAGGTTATTTGGCCACAGCTCAAAGCTGCCAAAACGGATGATGAGAGAAGGGCAATTGCCGCGAAGTACCCCGAAATCGTGCGCTTTATTGAGAACTGCGGTAATGAAGAACGTATCGAATAAACAATCAGACACCTAAAAAGGCCATATCACTATGCTTCTACACATCACCTTAGGCAACCCCCGCAAAGGCTGCCGCCACTTCGGTATCTGCCACATTGCCCTTTGGAGGGGCGTCCCGTTGGGACCCCGGCAGTGCCTGGCTCAGGTGGAAGGGCTTCCGCCTGGCGAAGAGGGAATACCTTTCCGGTTTCTTAGGCCATCCCTGACTACAGAGCTGATCCTGCAGCATTTCACGCCTTGCTTTCGGGTGGAAGCGCCCTGCCCCTTGCCAAAGCAATTGGGCGGAGGCGTACTGCTACCGGGTGGAGTGGGACGCAACTGATGCCGTGGTGCATTTTGATGGCCACCCTGCGCTGACAGCCTGTGACATACAGTTGCTGTCCGGAGGCACCAAAATTGTGAATGGCCAAAAAAGGAAATTCAACCCCGGACCACTAACGCAGTGCTCTTTGAAATTCAAAACCGCTAAACAACAGCTTCCCACCGGGTAATACCGAAACCGTGTGGCCGGTGCTCCTGGCATAGGTATAGCCAACTGCATCCTGATCGTTCAGAGGGTGCAGGGGAAAGGACGTATTGAGCCTTTCTACGGGCGATTCCAGTGTAAAAAGAAGCACACCGTCTTTCAGGCGGAGCGTGGCGGTGGTCCCCTGCGTGCGGTAAGGAAACTCGGGTGGGACAGGAAACGGATCTCCGGTTAGCTCGTAAGTACCTAACGCCGCTTCCCAGGTGGCACTTACGGGCTGTGGGTCCACTCTTTTGCCGAGAATAACACTGGCTTGAGAGGAAGGAATGACCCCGCGCAGGTAGGTTTCATCCCCGATCCTGACGAAGGTGTACTCCCGGTCTTTCCTTTTTTTGGGGAAAATGCCATACCGCAGGATGGTCTCGGTAAAAGCGGGGCCTTCACCCTCGCGTTTCATGACAACTCTATACTTGCGCCATTTGAATTTGAACTTATCAGGCTGCTTCACCTTTACGGGCCCAAACCATGAATTGTAGGTGCCAAGCCTTTCTTCAGCCGTGGCCAGTTCCAATGGGGGATGAGGTGTCGTATCGTACCGGTGCAGGTCCAGCTGTTTTTCTGCTTCGGCATAAAGCTCGAGCAGTTTAGTTGCATTAGCTAAACTTTGGCCTTTATCGGTGTTCGTAAGGACTACTGCCCCAATGCCGAGTTCCGGAATGTACCCAAAGGAGGCGTGGTAGGCGTAGGTGTTTCCGGAATGCCCGCTGTAGGTTACCATCGTCGTGTCGCCCCGCTTTGCGTCTTTGGCCATCATAGGCTCCAGCAACAAGCCGTAGCCATACTGCCTCCGGGTTGGAATAGTGAGTGCTCCAAGCTGGTTTTGCTGCATGGCCTGGAACAATTCCCGGTCCAATACCTGCTGCCCGTTGAGTTCGCCCTGATTGAGGTGGAGCATCGTATAGCGTGCCAGGTCTATCGCATTGCTGTGCACCATGCTTGCCGCCACATCTCTGAGGGGCGGTTCATTCATAGCCATGTCGTTGATGTAAGCTCGTGCATACCCTTCTGGAAATGGAGCGCCGGGGGGCAGTATGCCGGTATGCCCCATGCCCAGGGGCTCGAAAGTATGCGCTTGCAAATAGTCGGCATAGGATTGACCGCTTTTCCGGGCAATTAATTCCCCCAGCAAGCCATAACCTATGTTGGAGTAAGCCATCAGGTGCTTCGCAGGCCCAATGGCGTACTGATGGCTCAGGGCCGCAGTAGCCCACGCCTGGTCCGGAGGATTGGTGGCGAAAAAGCCATTGAGCAGGTCGCTGGGCAAGCCCGCCGTGTGGCTAAGCACGTCTTTGATATACACGGGCTGAGGACGGCCATCTTCCCGGCTTTTTATGCTGAAATCGGTCAAATGGGTTCCCAGCCGGTCATTGATGTGCAATTGTCCTGCCTCCTGCAACTGCAGTACCGACAGAGCAGTAAACGACTTTGTAATGGAACCCACCCGGTATAGCGTGTGCTCATCAGCGGCGAGGTGGCGCTCGCGGTCGGCAAAGCCATAGCCGGTGGCGTACACAATCTGTCCATTATCAACGATGGCAATACTCGCACCAACCACTGCTCTGGCTTTCAGCATAGCCTTGAAGTGGTAGTCGATTCTCGATTTGGCGTATTTGCTGATTTGATCGTAGGGCTGTCCTGTAGCGGTAACCTGAAGGGCCAGGATAAACAGCAGAAAGCAAACATTTTTCAGGCGCGTCATCTCGGTAAGGGTTTGTTTTTTTTTAAGCACAGCAATCATCAGCATCAAAAATAAAGTAAAATTTGAAATACCCCAGTCTGCCAGCCAGCCAAACAAAATGCCCGCCCCGGCAGCAGCCAGAGGCGGGCAAGCGTCCATTAAAAAGACAGAGTGGTTTACATCATGTCATCGTACATGCCGGCACCAGCCATCGCTCCTTTGTCCTTAGGCTCAGGCGCATCATTGATGGTGCATTCGGTCATCAGGACCATACCGGCAATGGAAGCAGCGTTCTCAATCGCAATGCGGGAAACCTTGGCAGGATCGATCACGCCGGCCTGCTTGAGGTCTTCGTAGTTGCCGGTGCGGGCGTTGTACCCGAAAGCCCCTTCGCCATCGAGTACGCGCTGCAGCACCACACTGCCTTCCACCCCTGCATTCCCGGCAATCGTGCGGATCGGTGCCTCAAGGGCTTTGCTCACAATGCTTGCGCCGATAAACTCGTCCTCATTGTCGAACTTCACCTGCCGCAGGGCGCTAATGGCACGGACCAGAGATACGCCACCGCCAGGCACAATGCCTTCTTCAATGGCTGCCCGGGTCGCGTGCAGGGCGTCGTCTACGCGGTCTTTCTTCTCCTTCATTTCCACTTCTGTGGCAGCGCCTACGTGCAGGACAGCCACTCCGCCGGCCAGTTTCGCCAGGCGCTCCTGCAGCTTCTCGCGGTCGTAGTCGGATGTGGTTTGCTCAATTTGCTGCCGGATCTGATTGACGCGGGCCTGAATCAGATCTTCGGTACCGCTGCCGCCCACAATCGTGGTGTTGTCCTTGTCCACCTTGATCTTCTCGCACTGCCCGAGGAGATCTAGGGTGGTATTCTCCAGCTTGTAGCCGCGCTCCTCACTGATGACAGTACCACCGGTCAGCACGGCAATGTCCTCCAGCATAGCCTTGCGGCGGTCACCAAAGCCTGGCGCTTTCACCGCTACTACCTGAAGGGTGCCGCGCAGGCGGTTAACCACAAGGGTGCTCAGCGCTGTGCCCTCGATGTCTTCCGCAATGATCAGCAGTGGCTTGTTCTCTCTTGAAGCGGCTTCCAGCACCGGTACGATATCCTTGACATTGGAAATCTTCTTGTCGTGGATCAGGACGTAAGGGTGGTCGTACTCGGTCACCATCTGCTCCGTGTTGGTGGCGAAGTAAGGCGAAAGATAGCCGCGGTCAAACTGCATGCCCTGCACTTCGTCTACGTAGGTCTCTGTGCCTTTGGCTTCTTCTACGGTGATGACACCATCGGTGGTTACGCGCTCCATCGCGTCGGCGATCAACTTGCCGATCTCCTCGTCGTTATTGGCAGAGATGGTCGCTACCTGACGGATTTTCTCAAAATTGCCTTTGATCGGCTCGGCCTGCTTGTGGAGGTTGTCCACTACGATTTTTACCGCCTTGTCGATACCCCGCTTGAGGTCGATCGGGCTGGCGCCGGAAGTTACGTTCTTTAGCCCGGCGGTGATCATGGCCTGCGCCAAAACGGTAGCAGTAGTGGTACCGTCACCGGCGAGGTCGGCCGTTTTGCTGGCCACTTCCTTGGCCATTTGAGCGCCCATATTTTCGAGCGGGTGGGAAAGTTCAATCTCCTTGGCCACGCTTACCCCGTCTTTGGTGACGCGGGGCGCGCCGAAGCTTTTCTGCAGGACCACGTTGCGGCCTTTAGGGCCCAGGGTCACTTTAACAGCGTTGGCCAGCTTATCAATGCCGGCTTTGAGGTGTTCGCGGGCACCATTGCCCCAGTTCAATTCCTTAGCTGACATGTTTCAAAAGTTTTTGAGCGTTAACCAAATTGAAGATTAGTTGAGGACGACGAGGATGTCATCTTCGCGCATGATGAGGTACTCGGCCTCGGCGTACTTCAGCTCTTGTCCGGCGTACTTGCCGTAGAGTACCCGGTCGCCTACATTTACGGTTGGCTTGACGCCTTCCTTGCCCGGGCCTACTGCCACGATTTCTCCCTGCTGTGGCTTTTCCTTAGCCGTATCCGGGATGATGATACCTCCTGCGGTCTTGTCCTCTGCCGGTAGTGGCTTTACCACCACGCGGTCGTTGATCGGTTTGAAGTGTACTTCACTCATGTCAAACAAAATTTTGGTGATGAATTGCCTGACACCAGCATTCAGAAAGGGCGGTGTCTGAAAATTCGACAAGCAAATCAGATGCCAATTCCGTTTTCCATGCTGTAGCAAAAATGGTTGAGTGACAAAAAGTCAGAGGGAGGTACCAGAGGTTAGCAATTAATTTAGGCTGCCTGCGCTGTCAAAATGTCAAACCTGTCATTTTTTACGCTTGTCTTGAAGCCATGCGCAATGCCTGAGCAAGTGCGCAAACTGCTGCCGCTCGTGGAGTACCGCATTATGCCCCAGGTCCGTATGCCAGAAAACGGTACCGCTGTCCGGCAGAGCAGGCAGCGGTTGCCCGTTTCTGCTTTCCACTTCCGTAAATGGGAGCCCCCAGGCTTTGAGGCTGTCCCGGAAGCCAAGGGTAGTGGAGTAAGTACCCCCTTCATCGGTGTAGAGCAGGACAAGGCTGGGCCCGCCCCGTTCCAGCCACATCGCATATTTTTCCAGCTGCCCGTATAGCCCATCGAACAGCCACACCTCCCGGATGGGCTCCGGAAGCCCGCCCTGCTGCAGAATGTAACCCATGGCCCGGTAACCGCCGCTGTGACCGGAGAGGATGAGGTGCCGGTGCGGCAGCCTGCGGAGGTTCAGGTGGCGGGCGGCTACGCGGCTGACGTCTTTTAGGAAGGCAGCAAAGGCTCCGCTGTTTTCCAGCTTTCCGCCGTTGGAGTCCGGTGCGTTTTTGGGGCCCTGTGGGATCACCAAAATGGCATTTTTGCCGGAAGCATCGAGTTGCTCCGGGAGATTGAAGGTGGCCAGCACACTATCCACGCTATTCCACCATCCATGAAAGTGGACGATATAATCAGCCGAGTCACTCCGCTCAAACCCTGCCGGGATAAAAATGGCTACGGTGCTGTCCTGATAATGTTTTTCCCGTAGATAGTGCTGCCCGTTGTAGTCGTACCCGTCTGCCCGGGCAGCTGCCGGAAAGGGGGCGGTAGGTAAAGCTGTTATCAGAAGCGTACCTCCGGCATACGGCTGCATCTCCACCGGCTGCGACCAAAGATTAGCAGTGGTGATGGTTAGCAGCAGGTAGAGCAGGGTTATTCGGGGCATAGGGCGCAATTTTATTTACGTCAAACTACTTATGGTGTTGGCAGGGCAAAAATAAATTTTGTTTCTTCAGGTTACCAATTGCTAAACCAGAAATGACAGCCACAACAACGAAAAATCAACGCCTCATCTCCCTCGACATCTTCCGGGGGATGGCCATTGCCGGTATGATCCTGGTAAACAACCCGGGGTCCTGGTCTACGGTATACCCACCTTTGCTGCATGCCAAATGGCATGGCTGGACACCTACCGATTGGGTGTTTCCCTTCTTCCTTTTTGCGGTGGGGATGGCCATTCCGCTGGCATTGGGCAAGCGCCTGGGGCAGCCACAGGGACAGATTTTGCGCAAAATTGGCATCCGCAGCCTGCTCATTTTTGGGCTGGGGTTGCTGTTGGCGGCTTTTCCCCATTTCAAACTCACAGCCGCTGTACCCTCGGGGTTGCTCCTGTTGCACTATGTACTGGTCGCGGTCTTCGTGGTGAGCCTCTTCCTCCGGGGCGTCGCTCTGGGGCAAAAACCGGTAAAGGCCACCCTCGCGCAGCGGTCGTGGTACCTCGTCCTCGCTTCCGGGGCAGGCATTGCGCTCATCGGGCTGATTTATGCCGATTACAGCACCCTGCGCATTCCCGGGGTACTGCAGCGGATCGCCATCGTTTATGCCATTTGTGCCCTGCTTTTTCTCAATACTTCCTGGAAGGGGCAATTGGGCATTGCCGTGGCATTGCTGCTGGGCTACTGGGGCATCATGGCCCTCGTGCCGGTGCCGGGCGGCATTGCGCCCAATCTGGAGCCGGAAACCAATCTGGGCGCCTGGCTCGACCGAACGCTGCTGGGGACCGGGCACCTCTGGAGCCAATCCAAAACCTGGGACCCGGAAGGGCTGCTGAGCACCTTGCCGGCAATTGCCACAGGCATAAGCGGTATGCTGGCCACCTACTGGATGAAAAACGAAGCGGATGACCTACGGCGCTTTCTTGGGCTCCTTGGGGCTGGAGCCGTACTCATTGTGTTAAGCGAGCTCTGGAACCTGGGCTTTCCCATCAACAAAGCGCTGTGGACCAGCTCCTATGTCCTGCACAGCAGCGGCGTTGCCCTCGTCTTCCTGAGCCTCATCTACTGGCTGGCGGATGTGAAAGGTTACACTACCTGGGGAAAGCCATTCTATGTGTATGGGGCTAATGCCTTATTCGTGTTCGTCCTGTCAGGCTTCGTTGCAAAACTGAGCTATACCATCAGCTGGGAGGCGGGCGGACAGGCCGTGACACTCAAAACCTGGATTTACGATACCTTTTACACCTCGGTTCTCAGCCCCTACAATGCTTCCCTGGCGTTTGCCATCACGAATGTGCTGTTTTTCTGGGCGCTGGCGTGGTTGCTGTACCGCAATCGCATTTACATCAAAGTTTAGAAGTTAAAACCAAGCTATACCATGAGATTATCTTTTTCACTCCTGTGTTTTTTGTGGGCCAGTCTTTCCTTCGGGCAGGGCACGCCGGAGCGGCCCAATATCGTTTTTATGATGGCCGATGACCACGCTTATCAGGCCATCAGCGCCTACAACAATAAGCTGATTCAAACGCCAAATATTGACCGGCTGGCTAAGGAAGGGATGTTGTTCACCAACGCCTGCGTGACGAATTCCATCTGTGCGCCTTCCCGTGCTGTCATTCTTACCGGCAAGCACAGCCACATCAATGGCAAAATTGACAACCGTTTTCCTTTTGATACGACCAACGTGACCTTCCCGCAGCTGCTGCAGGATGCGGGCTACCAAACCGCCATGTTTGGCAAGCTCCATTTCGGGAACAGCCCCAAAGGGGTGGATGAATTTAAAATCCTGCCGGGACAGGGCAAATACTATGGCCCTCGCTTTATCACCAACACGGGAGACACGATCATCAAAGGCTACACCACGGATATCATCACTGATCTCACCCTCGATTGGATGGACAACCGCCGTGATCCGGACCGCCCCTTCATGCTGATGTACCTGCACAAGGCGCCCCACCGCGAGTGGCTGCCCCCACAGCGCTACTACGAAGAATACCTGAAGAAGACCTTCCCGGAGCCGGAAACCCTTTTTGACGATTATGAAGGCCGGGAAGCAGCCCAACAGGCGGAGATGAACCTCCTGGAGCACATGAACTGGTCGGGCGATTCCAAAATATACCCGGAAGTCATGGAGGAACTGGGCATTGAGCCCACCACCGACTGGGATATCAACGCCTTCAAGCACGAGGTGGAGCGCATGACGCCGGAGGAAAAAGCCGCCTGGCACGCCGCATACGGCAAAATGAATGAAGACTTTAAGGAGCGCTATCCCAATATGAGCGAAAAGGAGAAAATGCAGTGGCGCTACCAACGCTACATGCAGGACTACCTGGCCAGTATCGCGGCAGTAGATGAGAATGTTGGCCGCCTGCTTGATTACCTGGATGAGAACGGGCTGACTGAAAATACCATCGTCGTCTACACCTCCGATCAGGGCTTTTACCTGGGCGAGCACGGATGGTTCGATAAGCGCTTCATCTACGATGAGTCTTTCAAAACCCCGCTGCTGGTGCGCTGGCCCGGGCAGGTGGAGGCCGGCTCCGTAACGACCGAAATGGTACAAAACCTCGACTTCGCCCAAACGCTGCTGGAAGTAGCCGGTGTGGAAGCGCCCGATGACATGCAGGGCGAAAGCCTGGTGCCTCTGCTCAAAGGAGACACCTCAGCCTGGGACCGGGAGGCGGTGTACTACCACTACTATGAGTATCCGGCCGTACATATGGTAAAACGGCACTACGGCATCGTAACCGAGGACTACAAGCTCGTGCACTTCTACTATGACATCGACACCTGGGAGCTCTACGACCGCAAGCGTGACCCACTGGAAATGAACAACCTGATCAATGACTTTGCCTACTCAGAAATCCGGGCACAGCTGGAAAAAGAGCTACAGGCCCTGCGGGTGAAATACAAAGATTCTGAGGAATTGGATCAGCACTATATTGACCTGTACAAGCAGGCAGACCGATGATGACGCTGTGCTAAAGTGCTTCGATATTGATGACAATATCGGAGCCCAGGTAAGTGGTGTCTGCCAGATTGTACCAATGCCGCATGCGGGGCAGCTGCATATTGTTGAACGAGACAAGCCCGTCGAGTTCAAGGTATTCCGCAGCGCCCTCGCCGGCTGCCCGGTACCCTCTGAGCTGATAATCGGCCCGGTCGAAGTAAAACATCCACTGTTCGCTGATGATCGGGTTGTTGAGGCGGGCGGAGACGGCGTAGCAGGCATAGGGCCCAAAGTCTACGGCATCTACGCTTTCCCCAAGGGAGACTTCCGGAGTGAACAGGGTCATCGGCAACCCCGTTAGCAGCTGGTAAAAGCTTTGATAGCCCTGAGTGCGGTCACATTGCAACCGGTATTGATTTACGGTGGCAGAGTCGGCAGGGTCCACGGCCTGATCATCAATAAAGCTGTAGCAGCGCTCTGCATTAATACCCCTCCGTACAACCGTGCCTTCGTAATTCCGCGTCACCTCAAAGGTCTGTTCGGGCAAGTTGATCAGAATGGTGCTCTGCCGCTCCGGGAAGTTGGTCCGGGGCTCATCGATCACCATTCGAAACTGACTGGTGAGCCATCGCTCATCCGGGTCATGAAATTGCAGGCTTTGGCGGAGGACATCAGGTGCAGAAGGCAGTTCACTTACCGATTCTTCATTAGCCTCTGGAGAGGGGGTGCAGGCAGAAAATAAGAGCAGGAATAGCAGGAGTCGGTTCATCTATGGTCGCTTATCGTTTCTGGCTCACTAAAACAAAGGCAGGTGGCACATTGATGGGCACAAAATTGGTATCCACATTGCCAAAAATAGCATTGTACAGCGGACGCATAACAAGGGAGTAGTGGACTTGGATATACAAGCCTTTTTTCTTAAGGTATTGGTGCGCCTTGCCAACGATGAGGCGCCCAAGCTCTTTGGGCAGCGCTACGAAGGGAATGGCGGAAACGACAAAATCTATTTCCTCTGCACCGGCTTCTGCCAGGTATTTGCCAATATGCTCTGCAGAGTCTTCCACTACAATAAGGCGGTCATCCTGTATCGCCCGCATCAGTGCACAAAACTTGGGGTTCACCTCAAAAGCGATCAGCTTCGCGTCGGGGCGCATATTGCGAAGGATATGCTTAGTGATGACCCCGTCGCCGGCACCTAATTCAACAATGACCTTAGCCTGCTCAAAATCTATATGCTTGATCATGCCCTTGCAGAGCTGTTTGGAGCTGCGGGTCAGCGTGCCTACTGTTTGGAGGTTCCGAATGCCCTCTCTGAAAAATTCTATCGTTCCCATTCATTTTTTATTAAAGTCGCAAGATCTCTCTCATGCTTGCTTACTCCCATTCCTGCCGCAACCTGGCATTGCTCAACTTTTCATCAGGGCAGAGATTGGGGTCATGGAAGCGTGAAGCACAGACCGCTAAAGTACGAGGATTTTCGCAGAACAGGTAACGCCTATTAATCAGGCACGAGAAAACCGGAGGATTTGCGTACATCCACCAACTCCTTTTATTGAGGGGGCATGCAAAGTGCGCGAAGAGCCGGTAGTGCCGCTTTCTTCCCCTTTGTGTCCCCCCACCTTTTTACTACAATTCAAAAAACAAAGCCTGGTATTTCCCCAAAATAACCTTATCTTTACGGCACAAATCACAGAGGGCAGATTTCTCTTTCAGAAACGCACTCGTACAAATCACAAACTTAAGATTAGAATTTATCAAGCCGCTGACCGGTGTCAGATGCTTTGGTATTCATTGACCAGATGTTGCCGTGCCAGTGTGTGCGGCCAACGCCAAATCATTAATCTTATGAACGGTTTTGTACGCAACCTCTTCTTTTTTACCCTACAGCTTCGGTCCGGGCTGGTCCTGGCACTGCTCCTTAGCGGAGCCCTCGCGCAAGCTCAGATTTATCAGGGCACTACCGGGGATATCCCCGATGACGAGTGCCCGGACCTCACGCCCTTCACCGCTGAAGTACCCCTGACAGGTGAAATTGGCGATGAGCACGAACTGTATTACGTACAGATCAGTATTGATCATACCTGGTCCGGTGATCTTGATATTTACCTGACCTCTCCTTCCGGTACTTCTTTGGAACTGACAACCGACAACGGCTTCGGCGCCAATTACTACAATACCCGCTTCCAGGATGGTGAGCTGCCCATTACGAGCGGCATGTCGCCCTTCGAAGGGAAATTCCAGGCAGAAGGTGGGTCCATCGCTGCTGCTTTTGACGGGGAGCCCGTTAATGGTACCTGGAAGCTGGAAATCTGCGACGATGTGCGTACCGACAAAGGCACCGTTGTCGATTGGTCGCTGGGTTTCATCCCTCCCATGCGTAATGATGTTTGTCAGCGGGCAACTGAACTCCTCTGTGGTACAACGGTGAGCGCTTCCAATGAGCTGCTGACGATCGTAGATAGCCCACCGGCTTGCTTTGAAGAGGTCGGTCAGGGGGCATGGTATACCTTTCAGGGCAATGGCGAGATTGGCGTGCTTACTACAGACAACCCCGGGACAGATTTCGATACCCGTATTTCCGTATATGTCAGCCCGGATGGTTGTGAAGGTGACTTCACCTGTGTGTTGTCAGATGACGATGGCGGCACGGGCAATACGTCTTTCCTGCACGGCATCACACAATCTGGCGTAACTTACTATGTCTACGTGGATGGGGCCGATGGCGCCACCGGCAATTACGAACTAACCTACACCTGCCACCCCATACCGGAAGCGGTATGCCAGAGCTTTGACCTTATTCTGGGGCCGCTGGGACAGGGTACGGTCTACCCTTCTGATATTGACGGCGGCAGTACACCGGGTTACGAAGATATTGACCTGGCGACCTCCGGGCAGGCTACATTCTACTGTGATGATGTGGAAGTGCCGCAGTCCGTCCGCCTGGTCGTGACTGATGCACTAGGCTATATGGACAGCTGTGATGCCGATGTGACAGTGGCCATAGGTGACACCCTGCTGCCTGGCTGGACGGGTCTTAATGTAGGGTTTACTCCCGGCGGAAGTACTTTTGCCTACAATCCCTGTACTTCCGATAACCCGGAGCGTGGCGAGTTCACCATCACCACCACCGCTTTCAATCAGCCTGATCTGACCGAAGATAACTACGCCTATATTACCCGGACGCTGTGTGGCCGCACCGGCTTGCAAGTGGAAGTGGAATCCATAGATCCCAGCAGCAATATCGGGCTTATGATCCGTGCCAGTAATGATCCATCCGATGTTTATGCCTCTTTTACGACCAACCTGACCAGTATTTTCCGCTGGCAGGAGCGTTTCGTTTTCGAAGGAGACCGTAACGTACTCTTCTATGGTGATTTCCCTGGAGATAGCGAACGTGTATTCATGCGGCTCTGGCGAAAGCCTAATAACAACGTTGTAAGGGGCGCACTGCGCTTTGGCAACAGCCCTTTCGCGCCCATTCATGCCGTAGAGCTGGATCTGCCCGAATGTGTTGAAATAGGGATGGCTTTGTTTTCTGCCAACGACCAGGTCACAGCCGGTGGCGTAGTGAGTAATCTGCGCTTTATTGGCGAAGAACCGGAAGATACAGATGGAGGCCATTCGGAAGTCCTTGCACTCTCTCAGGAAACGCTCGATGCCTGGGATGCAGAGTGGGAGCGGGCGCGGGCGGCACAGATGCCTATGCCTCAGCAAGTGGTGGAAGGGACATCGGGCGGGGCATTCCGTGCATATCCAAATCCGGTGCAAGGCCTGCTTCAGGTACAGCTGGAGGTGCCGCTGCCGGCTTCTGCTCAGTTGGAGCTTGTTAACGCATTCGGGCAGCTGGTGCGGCAACAACAGCTTGGCGCCGGACAAGTGCATGTCGAACTCAACCTCGAAGGCCTGGCTAAAGGTATGTACTGGCTGAAACTTGGGGATCACCTGCAGCGCATTAGTGTGCAGTAAAATCCTGAACCCTAAAGCCCTGAAAAGCGCTGATTGCACTCGTTGCAGTCAGCGCTTTTTTAGACCGTGTTGGGAATTCGCTTTTGGAGCGAATGCAGTCAAATTTTATTCTGAACAAGTCTTTGATCCCGACATTCATCGTCGGGGGCGCGATGAAGGAGCCTAGCCTGAGCTAAGCGACTGACCTGCCCGCCGTACAAGACTATGGCAGGCGGGAGAGCAACGAAGTGCAGGATAAAATTTGGCAAATGCAGCCCAAAGGGTGAAATCCCAACACAGTCTTATTTGCTAACAACAGCTTAACGTTGTTTAAGAAGACTTTAACCGAAGCCGTGCACTTATCGCCTGTTTCAAGTGTTAATAAGATGGTTAAACTGCTGAACTCCAGTGGGGTAAGGCACTAGCTTATTTGCTTCAGATCCAAACAGGAAAGCTATGAAAATACAACATCTGATCTTACTGCTTGCTGCGGTATTGGGTGCTCAGACTTTGTCTGCACAGTACTTTGGTCGCAATAAAGCGAAGTACGAAACCTTCGACTTTGAGGTATATCAAAGTCCCAATTTCGACATTTACCACTATCTCGAAAACCCGGAACGTCTGCGCGAAATCACAGAGGAGGCGGAGCAATGGTACCGCATGCATCAGCATGTACTGCGGGATACCATCGCACAGCGCAATCCACTTATTTTCTACAATGACCATGCTGATTTTCAGCAGACTAATGCCATCTCCGGCAATGTGGGGGTGGGGACCGGTGGGGTGACAGAGGCCCTGAAAAACCGGGTCATTATGCCTTTTGCGATGTCGCATCAGCAGACCCACCACGTACTGGGGCACGAGCTGGTCCACGCCTTTCAGTACAATATGATCCTCAATGGGGATTCCACCAACCTGCAAAGCCTGAGCAACCTCCCACTTTGGATGGTGGAGGGTATGGCCGAATACCTGTCCATTGGCAGTATCGACGCACATACCGCGATGTGGATGCGCGATGCGGTGCTGAATGATGATATCCCAACACTCGACGACCTCAATAACCCTAAGTATTTTCCCTACCGGTACGGACAGGTCTTCTGGGCTTTTCTTACCGGCCTGAAGGGGGACGAAATCATTGAGCCTTTCTTTAAAGGTGTAGCTAAGTACGGTTTCGAGGAGGCTTCCATACGGGTACTGGGCATGACAAAAGATGACTTGTCTAAACTTTGGGTGGACGGATTCAGGCGTCATTTTGGTGCCGCATTTGATACCACGGCAACTACCGATCGCCTGGTAGGACGGGAGCTAATCGGTACCGAAAACGGCGGCCGCATGAATGTCGCCCCGGAAATCAGCCCCAACGGGCGGTACGTTATCTTCCTGTCTGAGAAAGACCTCTTTTCCATCGACCTTTTCCTGGCCGATGCCCGCACCGGAGAGATCATCCGTAAGGTAGCGAGCAGTACCCGCGCCGGGCATATCGATGACTTCAACTACATCGAAAGCTCCGGTACCTGGTCCGCCAACAGCCGCGAGTTTGCCTTTGTCGCTTTTAGTAAAGGGCGCAATATCCTGGTCGTGAAGGATGTGGAGAGTGGTAAAACAGTGCGGGAACTACGCCCTGATGGGCTGCAGGCCTTCAGCAATCCGGACTGGTCGCCCGATGGTAAGCACTTTGTCGTAACGGGGCTGGATCATGGCGAGACCGACCTCTACCTCATTGATGCCCGTTCTGGCGAAGTAGAGCAGCTCACCGACGATGCCTACTCGGAAATGCACCCCAAATGGGCGGAAAATGGGAATCAGATTGTATTCTCAACCGACCGCCTGGCCCGGGAACGAGGACGTACTAACGGCCGCTGGGCCTTCAACCTGGCTACCTTTGATATGGCAAGCCTGCGCGCTGAGGATATCGATGTTTTCCCCGGTGCCGATAACCTGAATCCGGTTTTTGACACTACCGGCAATATCATCTTTCTGTCCAACCGCGATGGTTTCCGCAATATCTACCGCTATGAGCCATACAGCCAAAAGGTCTTTCAGCTGACCGACCTGATTACCGGCGTGAGCGGCATTACCCACTATGCACCGGCGATCAGCATAGCACGGCGCAGAGACCGGGTGCTGTATACCTATTTTTCTCAGAATGGCTACCGCATCTACCGGGCCCGCCCTATCGATTTCCTGAATAAGGAGGTAGACCCTCTGGAAGTGGACTTCGAAGCGGCACAACTGCCCCGTTTCAATAAAATGGTGCAAAGCAAGGTAGACCGTATTCTCCAAAAACTCCCGCCTAAGGCAGAGCTGGCAGACTCCGCGTTGACCACGGTGCCCTACAAGCCTAAGTTTCAGCTTGATTATGTGGGCGGTAGTGCCGGCGTGGGCGTAGGCACAAGCAATACCTTTGGCGCACAGACCGGGCTGGCAGGTGGCGTAGATCTGCTATTCAGTGACATTCTGGGCGATAATCAACTGTTCACCAGCCTGGCGCTGAACGGGGAGATTACAGACTTCGGCGGGGCCCTGGCCTACATCAACCGGAAAAGTCAGCTCAACTGGGGCGCTTCCATCTCTCACATGCCATTTCGGAGTTTTGCCTTTGGAGGTAGAGGCATTGATCGCCTGCCAATTGATGATGACCTAACCATTCCCGTTCTGGCGGATACCTTCTTCGTGCAACGGATTTTTGAGGACAAAGCCACGGTATTTGCCGCTTTACCATTCTCCACTAAGCTTCGGGTGGAGGGGTCGGCTTCCTTTGCCCGTTACAGTTCCCGCCTCGATCAGTACGTCAATTTCTACGAGACCGATGGTACATTCGTAGGGCGGCAACTGGGGCAGGAACGGGAAAAGCTGGACAGCCCTGAGGGGTTCAATCTGTGGAATACCGGTGTGGCGCTGGTTGGCGACAACGCTCAGGGGGGGCTGGTTGGCCCGCTCAATGGCCACCGGTTCCGGTTTGGTGTGGACCGCTTCTTTGGAGAGTTTGATTACTTCCAGGCCACAGCAGACTATCGTAAATACAAATATTTTAATTGGTTTGGGCTGGCGATGCGGGCAATGCACATTGGCCGGTACGGGCAGGGCGCGAACGAACTTTTCCCCTACTATGCCGGTAGCAGCTGGTTTATCCGGGGCTATAGTACACGCGATGCAAGTGCCATTCTGAACCAAAACGGCCGCTCCATAGACGAGCTCTTTGGTAGTAAGCTGGCAGTGGCCAACTTTGAGGTACGTATCCCTTTCACCGGGCCGAAGCGACTGGCGCTGATTAAATCCGGGCTGCTTTTCTCTGAGCTGACGCTCTTTGCAGATGCCGCAGTAGCCTGGTATGATTTTGAACAGCTCAGCGGTCCTACCTACCGGACGGACAACGAAGGTAACCCCCTGATCGGGCCCACCGGCGAGCCTATTGTAGACCGGTTTGGCGCGCAACCGCTGATGAGCGTGGGCGCCTCTATGCGGGTAAACTTATTCGGTGCTCTGGTACTTGAGCCTTATTACGCCATTCCGCTTCAGCGGGAAACAAAAGGTACGTTTGGGCTGAACCTGATCCCCGCCTGGTAATCAACACTGGTTAGTTTAAATACGGCAGAGGCTGTGGTGAGCAATCCTTCGCCACAGCCTCTTCATTTTGGAGCAAAAAAAGAGGGCAACCGTGGTGGCTGCCCTCAGAAACTTGGATTAGTATGAAAAAACGCTCTTGGTAATCTTTCAGAAACCCAAAGGTTGCTGTGCAAAATGAGCACAGCAACGTAACTTGGATTAGTATGAAAAAACTCTATTCTTTAGCAGGCTTTGCTCAAGCCTGTTTAGTGTCTTCCATGCCCGTAATATGTAACGGGTATATAATACCAGACTTGAAATAGCAGGGGATAGCCACAATGCCTGTCGGCAACGGCAAAGGGTGATGTGCAGATAGCGCAGGACAATATGCCTGGCGTATATGTCTATTTCAGTCGGGTATTGAAAGGACGCAAGCCAATTGCATTTGGTTGCATTCTTCTGGTACGAAGATGAAGGAATATGTGTTAAAGTTCAAGTCGGTAATTCCGCTTTTCTATCAACAGGTACTTTTTTAAGACTAAAGGACACTTTTTTTTATGTGTGGCCTTTACTATTTTTGTGGAGCAAACACTGCTCTGACGACACACAACCCATAAATCTTCTCGTCTTAGCGCTCGTGTTCCCAAAGGTTCCCTTCATCATCTTCTGTCTGAAATGCCAGGCGGAGGGTCGGTCTTGTTGAAGACCGGGGTAAATACCGAAGAATGGAACACATGGAATCTTCTGGGATCATCATTACTGTTGTCTCGATTGCTATATTTATTAATACGGCACTGCTTCTGTTGCTTATGCTGCACTTCCGTCGCATGAGGAATAAATTTCATGCACGTTGGGAGGAGCTCACACAACAACTGGGGGCTCTGCATCGCAGGTCTTCCATCGGTGCAGAGAATAGTCCTGCGCGCTTCGAATCCACTTCACCTGGCAGTGAACCAGTATCCAAAGCTCCGAAGTTGCCTGGCACCCCTCCCTTCCTCTCCCTGTCCGAAATGCTGACCCCCCTCGCTGACCCCTCAGTGCCCAGGGAAATAAAAGCCACCGCCCTGGAAGACGCCAGGGAGGCTATCGATACATTGGAACAGGAAATCAATAGCGCAGCAAAAGCGGCGTCAAAAGAGCTTGCTGCATCATCCCTGTCAGAGATGGAGGAAGCGCGTGCAAAGGGTTCTGAACAATCAGATGTCTGGATTGCCCACCTCGAAGAAGTTGTTATTGCCCACCTCGGGCATCCTCAACTTAGTACGGAGTTATTGTCAGAGGAGATGGGTATCAGCCGGCGTCAGTTACTGCGGAAGGTCAAGAAGGTAACGGGGCTGAGCACGAGCACTTTTATCCGCCAATTACAAATGAAACAGAGTTACGCCCTGATTCAAAGCGGCGAATACGAGACGGTAAAAGATGTGGCGCGGGCAGTGGGCTTTTCGGATGCCGGTTACTTTTCAACACTCTTCAAAGCAGAATATGGTGTTTCTCCCTCGGTGGTTATTCAGGAAAACCGATCGACTGCCTGAGTGAAAATGGAATCGTGTCTCCTTTTTCATGTATGGGAAAGGGGGTATGTCTCATTTTTCAAACCACCAGGATAGCTTCAAAAGCGTTCAGGCACGTAATTTTGAGCATTCATAAATCAAGTGCTTTTGACCGGCTGGTGAAAAGCCCCCGTATGCACAACTCAAGGTTCCCACAAAAAATCAAGCAGTCAAAGCCACTGGTCCTAATAATTTGACGACCGACCTATTTCACCAGGACCTTTAACTAGTTAAGACTGCCTGACCCATCAACAACCCGATTTCCAGCAACCGATTTAGCTCATCCTGACAGGTGTATGCCCGGGCAGGATGGTGTTCGTATTGACACCTTTTTACAAATCATACTCATGAATGTGATGAAGCAAACTCTACTTCTACGCTCTTATTATGCACCAGAGCGGCTGTCTCAGGCGCTGCGCTGCTCGCTGCTGTTGGCCTTGCTGCTTGGAGCTGCCTGGCCTGCCCTGAATGCACAGTGTACCTATACCCGGGGTTCCAGTGGCTACCTGTCTCAATCCTACACCCAACCTGCCCCTATGGACCCGGCGGTGAGCTACAGTACCAGCTTTGGGGTCACTCCCACGCTCGTGGCTTCCAGTTTTGTCGCTACAGACGATATGGAAATCACCTTATGCTATTATGGTGATATGAATGATCCCAATGAGCGCTGGGATGTGCGCATCTCCGGGCAGACTTTTGCCAATCAGGGGGCTTTTGGCTCAACGACTTCCGCCGGCTCTCCCCGCTGTATCGACTATATCGTAAGTGCGGCCAACGTATCCAGTGACCTAAGCGATGGAGATATCGACATTCAGTACCTCAACTTTGAGGCCGGATGGGTGACCGGCGATGCCTTCAATGCCCGCATCGATGAGGCACGTTTTGAGTATGATCTGGACTTGTCAGTAGCTTCCATCAGCGACCGTTGCCAGGATGGAGCAGATTTTAACGTTACGGGCACTCCCTTTATCAACCCGGTCAATGCCATTTTTGCTGGTATTTCAGTAGGCTATTCCATCACACCCAATCCGGGCAGCGGGGTATTTAACACGGTGACCGGAGCCTTTGACGTATCACAAGCAGACCCTGGCAGCTACAACGCCAATTACCGGGTAAGCTATGGAGATTGCTTCTTTTCTGTTTCGGAACCCTTTGAGATTTTCCGGGCTCCACGGGCGAGTCTTAAAGATACGGATATTGATTGTGTGGCTGAGGGCAGAACTGTCGACCTGGGTATTATGTACGATGGCGCGATAACTGGTGGTGGAGATTTCTCCATCGTCTCCGGGCCCTCCGCAACCATTGACGGAAATCAAATGACAGTACCTCCGGGTGGGGGGACTTTTACCATTCGCTACCTGGCTCCTAACGATAATGGATGTGCGGGTACGCCTTATCAGGATGAAGCTACCCTGAACATCTCTATCGGGCCAAACCCCGATATAACAATTAGTGGGGCTACATCTCCGCTGTGTACTTCCAATACTACTTTTTCCATCAATGTCGGCCGCAACAGCTCCGGCCCTAATCCGGTCGTGACAATCGACAACGGAACAACGGTGATGACTGGTAACCTCGGCAGCAATACCCTCGCTGCACCCGTTGGTGCCGGTTCTATCACTTACGAGATCTGCCTGGAAGAATCGAATGCCACCTGTGATGCCACGGATTGTAAAATCTTCACGGTATTCAATGACGGGCTGGACTGTGGTGCCAACGCACCGTTCAGCTCCCAATGCCCACCCGATGAGGGGCTTCATGACCCCTGTGTAATCAATACACAGCCAGGACTGCTGATTGGGTGTTCGTTGATTTCTCTTGAAACGCCCCCTCTGCTTGGGGCGGAGGTCGACCCTGTCAACGGTGTGATCCAGTGTTCGGATGAATCCGTTGAGGTTGACTGGCAGGGTAGTTTAGGCGGAGCTATTGGCGATGCTGTGACAGGTGGGCCAACCTTGGGTAGTATTAACGACGCAGCTGAGGTGGTTTGTGATGTGATTACCTATGAATTCTGTGTTGATGTAGGTTTTGCAGAGCCCTGCTTTGACCCGCTTCCACTTGGATCCTTTGAAGATGCCTGTGATCAAACAATCGGGCAATTTGTGTTTGGTCTGCTTGGTGATGTTATCGGTGGCCCGGAAGCCGGTGGTGGCGGTATCATTGTAGCGGATACGGACGGTGATGGCGCTTTCGATTACCTGGCTGAAGAGTACGAATTTCCGGATAATGGACGGGTGACCATCCCGAACAACATCACCACTAAAAGTGGTACCATAACCGTTCGTAACGTGGTGGGCTTTCCGCTGTTCCCCGAATCGGCCTGTGGCGTCGTGCATGCCGATGATATCAACCTTATCGACCTGCTGCCTATTGGGTTTATTCCGGTGGTAGGCCCCATTATTGAGCAAGCTCTGGCTTCTGCTCAGTGTGGTGTCAACCTGCTGTTTAGTGACGAGGAAACGCGTGAAATTCAGGTCATCAATACCACACCGCCTACTTTTGCCAGCTGCAACGAAAGCGGCTATGTCTTCACCGAAGACCTGGCTTGCACGACCGAAGCCAACTGGTCCATCCCTCAGGTATACGATGGTTGCAATGGCGAGGTGCTGCCTTTCATTGGCGTAACCAACGGGGTAGACCTGACATTATTCAACGGTACGCCCCCTGCGCCTATCGTGCCCAACGGGCCGGGCGTCTATCAAACCGCTGGGCCACTGCCTGGCTCTGAGCTGCCGGCAGGCACCTATGAGGTCACCTACACGGCTTATTCCTGCGGGGGAGTGGAATCCACCTGCACCTTCCCCGTAGTGGTAGAGCCCGGCGACCCTGTGCTTGAATGCCCACCTGACCTTGTGCTCAAGAACGATGTGGATCAGTGCTCCGCTATCATCACCGGCCTTGCTCCGGTAAAAGGCGTGGGCTGTGCAAGTGTCATCAATTACGCTATCGACTATCCGGATGGCACTGGCTTCATTGATGTGGTGACCAATACCTTATATAGCGAAGCTAATCAGGGGACTTTCAATGACGCAAGTGGAGAAGAATTCCCGGTAGGCGTCTCTACTGTCACTTACACCATGATGGTCGACATCAACGGCGATGGCGATATCCTGGATGTGAACGAAATGCAGACCTGCAGCTTCCTGGTGGAAATCCTCGATGCACAGCGTCCGGTAGCCGAGTGTCAGGATGTGGAAGTGCAACTGGATAATACCGGTAATGTGACGGTATTTGCAATGAACCCTTTCACGGGCGAGTCTTACATCAATGCCGGCAGCTTTGACAACTGTGATCCAAGCCCGGAAATCCTGATTGCAAAGGCAGATCAGGTATTCGGCCCATCTGTATTCTTCGACTGTACGGAGGTAGGCGCCAACTACGTGAACCTTCGGGTGACCGACGAATTTGGCAACCGCTCCAACTGCCTGGCAGAAGTGACCGTCCGCGATTTCTTCGATGGCGTTCAGCTGAGCTTTGATGCCCCGGAAATCTGCTTTGAAGCGAATAACCCTTCTCAGCTGGACTTCCGCAATTACCTGACCATCACCCTGCCCAATGGTTCTGTGCTGACCCACGATCAGGTGGAAAACAGCCCCTTCTTTGGCGATGGAGTGGGTGCATTCGGCATCACGGCGTTCGCGCCAGCAGCCGGTTCTTCTTCTGTTGACCCGGGCGTGATCTCCTCAGATGGTATTTACGAGCCGGGCGAAGGCACGGGCTTTGTAACCGTATCTTACGCACTGGCATTGCCTGGGCTCGATATCCCGCAGAATGGCAACTTCGCCCTTGCGAACTGCCTCGAAATTGTGCACGAAACCTTTGAGCTCCGTCAGCCACTCGATATGCCGGAGCCGGACTGCGAATGTATCGTACAGAACGAGCGCATTGTAGACCTCGGTACCGTTACCGGGGGGCTTGAGCCTTACACCATTCAGTACGATGGGGGCCAAATCGATGTTAATAACGACGGTATTATTGACGATGTGGACGGAGAGTTCATCTACGATCCCGGCCGTGGCTTTGACATCAATGACTTTGAGCAGGACCTTGGCGAGCTGCACATTGTCTACACTCAGCCTACCTGGTCGATTGCGGTTGTGGACGCCCGTGGGTGTGAAATCTTCCGTTCCGGCTCCTGCGATAACGATGACGATACGGAAGGCCCCGAGCTGCTGTGCACCGGTGCCGCTGACCTCTTCACAGAGCCCCTGAATTGCGAAAGCCAGTACAGCTGGGACCATGTGCTCCCCACTGACAACTGCGATGTCATCTTATACACCTATACTATTACGAACCCGGATGGCTCCATCGAAGGGCCCTTCGACCTGACGACCCTGCTTAACCCCGATATTACGGAGCCGATCCCCAGCCAGTTTACAGCGGAGTATGAATTCGAACTGGGGACGACTACTGTATCCTACTATGTCGAAGATGCCGTAGGCAATTTTGATGAGTGCAGCTTTGAAGTCACCGTTTCCGACGATGACGCACCCTACTTTACCAACTGCCCCGAGCCGGTAGTGGAAGTAGAAACGCAGGAAGACCTCTGCCAGGGCTTTGCCAACTTCGCCCTGCCCGTAGCGGACGACAACTGCGATATCCCTACGGTTACCCAGATTGACGATACAGGCCTGACACCGGGCGACCTTTTCCCCATCGGGACCACCGTGCTGACCTACCGGGCGGAAGACCTGGCCGGCAACTTCACCGATTGTAGTGTAACGGTGATCGTGCACGATTTGGAAGATCCGGAAATCCTTTGTCAGGATATTACTGTACCGGTGGGTGCAAGTTGTGACTACCTCCTGACGCCGGACCGCCTCGATGCCGGGACGACCGATAACTGTACCACTGGCTCCGGCACAATCATGCTGTCCATTAGCCTCGATAACCAGAACTATGTGGACGAGATCGAATTTGGTCTTGACGACCTCATCAACAGCCCGGTAACGGTTTACCTGCAAGCTACTGATGAAGCGGGCAACAGCTCCTTCTGTACCGCAGAGGTTAACCTGGTAGACGAGACCGCTCCGACGATCATTTGCCCGGAAGACCGTATCATCTACGCGGAGCAGAATTTCTGTGCCGGTAAGGTACCCAACCTGGCTGCCGAGCTGACGATTGACAACTGTGCGCCGATTGATACCGTATATCAGGTGCCGAGCCCTAATACCTTGTTTGGCACCCACCATGGCGATTCCCTTTACGTGGTCCTCACCGTGGTGGATATAGAAGGCAATACCGACACCTGCGCTGTGGAACTGACCCTGCAGGACACCATCAGCCCTGTTTTTGTGAATTGCCCTGAGCCAGCCGTGATTGTGGATGCGCCTGATACCTGGTGCAGCGCCTATGCCAATTTCTCCCTCCCGCTGGCAGAAGATAACTGTGCAGTGGCTTCCGTTACCCAGATCGATGATACCGGGCTGACTTCCGGAGACCTCTTCCCCGTTGGCATCACCGTGATGACCTGGGAAGCTGTGGATAACGCTGGTAATTCGAGCCGCTGCGATGTGAAGGTAGTGGTCAACGACTACCATACACCACCAACCATTACCTGTACAGGTGATGTAACCACGAACAACGACCCGGGTGATGCCGGAGCCGTCGTAGACAATATCGCTCCTGCCGGCGTGACTGACAACTGCGGGGACAACCTAACGGTCATTTACCGCATACAAGATGGAACTGGCGAAGTGATCAACAGTGGCTTTGATGATGCAAGTGGCACCTTCTTCGACCTGGGCACTTATACCGTAAGTTATGCCGTACAGGATATGCCACTGCTTCTGATTACGGAGGTTACGCATGATATCAGCGATCCTGTAGCCGGCACACTGCCGCTGCCCGCTGCGGTCAGTAACCCAACAGGTGACTATGTGGAGATCGCCAACTTCAACTCCGCTGACCTTGACGTATCGCAACTGCAGATAGAGCGTATTCATAACGGCGGGCGCGATACCCTTGTGGTGCCTACAGGTATTGTACTTGAGCCCGGTGGAGTACTTGCTGTACACTTCGGAAGCGGTGCCGATGATTTGGCCAACCGCATCTTCAACGTGCCCGGAGCATCAGACCTGAGCACCACGACCGGGGCCGCCTATGTCGTTAGCCTAAGTGGAGCAATCCTGGATGCAGCTGTATTTGGCAGCTTCTCTACCGCAGCAACCCTGCCATTTGCTGACTGGAGTGGCTTCGTGCCCGGCAACGGTTCAGGCATCGTCCGCACGAGTGTTTGGGATACCAATACCGCGGCTGATTTTTCCTACGGCGAGCAGTGTATGCCTACGTCTGTCGGGCAGCCTAACCCTTTCCTTGCTACGCCAGTGCCAAATGGTACGCAAACGGCCATTCAGGCACAGTCTACTGTGCGGGTGGAATGTGGTTTCGACGTGACTGTAAATGATAACGAATTCCCGCTCTTCGGGCTGTACAGCGAGCCCTACATCTACACAGGCAGTGATATGCTGCTCGAAGCCGGGGAATGTATGACCTCGACCATTGACATCACAGACAGCTATACGATTGCAGATGTGAACCTGATTTTACAGGGCGAAATTCCGGAGTTTGGCAACCTGAGCCTCACCCTCATTAGCCCGGACGGACAGGAAGTCGTACTGGCTGATGCCATCTGTGGTGCTACTGCCGGCGCGCAATTCACATTTGATAGTGATATTGACAACATCCTGCCGTACTTCTGCATCCGTCTCAACAGCAATGAAAACCTGAATGCACTGGGCGACCTCGACCTGCTGAGCGGCAGAGATGTGCAAGGTACCTGGACCCTTCAGGCCGGGCATAATGCCGAGCTTTCCGACAACCCTATCCTCATCAACGGCTGGCGTCTGTCCATTCAGGAGTGGCTGACCTATGACCCACAGGGCAATACCTTCAGCAGTGCCCCTGTAGCCGCTTCCGCATTGGTGAATCAGCAGGATGTGACACTGAATGCAGGCACCGGGCTTTGCCAGGCACCCTTTACCTGGGTACACCCGGTGATGTTTGATAATGGCCCGGAAGGGGGAAGCCTCTCTATGGTTATCGAAAATGAGGACGGTGATGTGCTCACAACGCAGAGCCTGGACCCCGGTGCGCCGGTAAACGAGGAGGTGTCCTTTAACTTCCCGCTAGGCGTTTCTACGGTCATTTACACCCTTATCGATGAGGCAGGCAATGTCTCTGAGAATATCTTCACGGTACAAATCAATGACCTTGAAGCTCCGGAACTGATCTGCCCTGATGATGTGGTGGTGGAGCTTGGCCCTACTGAATGTGAGGGCCGCGCATTCCCGAACCCGCAAATCGACGAGGACAACTGTGGCGTGGTCTTCTTTACTTACGATCCACCCCTCAATGCGTTGCTGCCAATTGGCGAAACCGTGGTGACGATTACAGCAAGTGATGCCACTGGCAACGAAACCAGCTGTACCTACACCCAAACGATTGTAGAGTATACGCCAACGCATCCGGAACTGACCTGCAACGACACCATCAATGTGTCCCTTGGGCCGGATTGTGAGGCCCTGATCACTGCGGATATGTTGCTGGAGGGCAACGACTACCGCTGCTACGACAACTACAATATCACGCTTATACCGCAAAATCCATCCTACAACGGCCAAGCTTTGCCGGAGCCTGTTATTCCGCTTGATCTGGCGGGAGAATACATCATCGCAGAAATTTGTGATGCATCCACAGGAGAATGCTGTTGGGGTATCGTTCGGGCTGAGTTCAAGGAAGAACCGGAATTCATCTGCCCGGCTGATGCAACCGTCCTCTGTAGTGATGACGTGAGCCCTGCGGCCCTGGGCGAACCTGAAGTAACCTCCTGCGTGCCGGGCGGTGTGACAATTGCTTATACCGACGAGTTTATGGATAATGGCGAGTGCGCGTCCCCACGCGTCAACATTAACCGGACCTGGACGGTAACGGATGGGCAGGGCAATGCTGCGAGCTGTATACAAAGCATCGTGGTGCAGGAGTTGCAGCTCGATCAGGTCGTCTTCCCTCCTGATTACAATGGTGTGGAAGAAGCCCCGCTAAGCTGTCATGCCGTTGCTGCTGACCCGAACCTGCTATCACCGGACTCTTTGGGCTACCCAACCCTCGATGGCACGACCAATATCCTGGACAACAGTTTCTGTTCGGCAGCGGTATTCTACGAAGATGAAGTGTATGAGACTTGCGAGGGCAACTCCCTTATCCTGCGGACGTGGAAGGTGCGCAACTACTGCCTGCCCACAAGCGAGCCTGCCGTAGAGCATGTGCAAACGATACGGATTACTGATTTCACCGGGCCGGAAATCCTCTGCCCGGAAGATCAGGTCATCAGTACCTCCCCATTCGGTTGCTCGGCATTCCTTACCCTGCCTGAACCGAACCTCGTGGAAGGCTGTGCGGAAGCCACCTACCGGGTATCTGTGAGCGGCGGCGCCCTGTCCCTGCAACCCGATGGCACTTACCTGCTCAGCAATTTGTCGGTAGGCGTTTATGTGGTTGACTACCACGTTACCGATGCCTGCGGCCGGCGTACGGATTGCAGCATTACGGTAACGGTGGAAGATCAGATTGACCCGGCAGCGATTTGTAATGATCAGTTGAATGTCACCGTGGGTGGTGGTGGCTACGGCCGCGTCTTTGCCCACGATGTGGATGAGGGCAGCTGGGACGGTTGTGGCCTGGAGAGCATCTCGGTGCGCCGGCAGTACAACATCGACAGCGTCACCTGCTCGCCTTTGGCAACTCCTTACTTCTCAGCCTGGGGTGACTATATCGACTTCAACTGCTGTGATGTCAATGACTCCATCAAGGTAGAATTGCACGTGACCGATGTGCATGGCAATGAAAACCTATGCTGGATAACCGTAGTGCCGGAAGACAAACTCGCGCCTTACTGTGAGGCACCGGATAACGTGGTGGTCGATTGTGATGACCTGCCCTACGGATTTGATGCAGCAGATGCGGATCAGCTGGAAGAGCTCTTTGGGGCCCCCACTGCTACCGACAACTGTGGGGTGGATGCCGTGCAGCAAATTGCCTCCAATGCCGACCTGGAGTGTGGTTTTGGCAGCATCACCCGCATTTTCCGTGCAACGGACATCCACGGGCTGAGCAGTACCAACAGCTGCGTACAATCGATTACCATTAACGAAGTCCACAACTACGAAATTAAGTTCCCGGCAGATGCGGAGTCCAACTGCGGTACAGCCACACCGGATACAGTGAGCTACAATGAGCTGGCCTGTGACTTGCTTGCCGTTACCCATGAAGATGAGTTCTTCTCCGCTTCCGGGGACGAATGCTACAAAATCTTCCGGACCTGGAAGGTCATCAACTGGTGTCAGTACGATGGGGAGAGCGATCCTCACCTGGTTGGCCGGGACGAAGACTGCAACGGCACGCCGGGTGATGCGCATGTGTGGCTCCTGGCCCGCCCGAATGGTAAAATCTACTTTGACGAGGATACGGACGAAACACCAGATAACAACGTGCCGGGTGTGAACCTGTGCGGGGTGTCTGATGACTACTACAGCTTTGAATATGACGAAACCGGCTACTATCAGTACACGCAGATCATTAAGGTGTACGACGATCAGGCGCCGGTCATCAGCTTCGGTACGGCAGATCCGTTCTGCTCCCTCGATAGCGAGGACTGTGATGCAACGGTCACCTATGGCTTTACCGTAGCCGAAGACTGTACTCCGGATGCGCTGTCCATCACGGTCGCAGTTGATGCCTTCAATAATGGTAGCTTTGAGGTACTCACAGATGCGCTGTCAGGCGCTTACCCGAATTACACGATCGAAGGGGTCTTCCCAATTGGAGACCACACCTTCGAAGTAGTGGTGGAAGATGGTTGCGGCAATTCCGACCTGGTGACGATACCGTTTACAGTGGAAGACTGCAAGGCACCGGCACCAATCTGCCTCAATGGTATAGCCGTGGAGCTGATGCCGGTAGATCTGGATGGCGACAATCTGCCCGACCCGGGGCAGGGCATGGCCGAAATCTGGGCGAGCGACTATGTAAATGTAGCTTCTCAAAGCCCGGACTGCTCTGAGCCAATCAAGTACTCCATTAATCGTGTTGGTGAGCCAAATGATCCTGATCAGACAGGCCTGGTGCTCACCTGCGATGATGCGGGTACGCTGGTCATCGAAATCTGGGCCTATGATGCTGCCGGCAATGGCGACTTCTGCGAGACCTATATTCTGGTACAGGACAACATGTCGGTCTGCGGGGATGCAACACCAAGTATTGCCGGTTTGATTCATACCGAGGACGATGATCCGGTTGAAGGCGTAATGGTTGGCTTGTCTGGAGGGACCGGTGCAGACTTCATGACTGAAAACGATGGCACCTACAGTTTCTACGATATACAGCCTGGCCTGGATTATACCGTGACGCCGCAGCTCGACACGGACCCGCTCAACGGCGTGAGTACCTTCGATCTGCTGATGATTTCCCGCCACATACTGGGGATTTCCCCTATAGATGGCCCGTACAAGCGGATTGCTGCGGATGTCAATCAATCAGGGTCCATCACTACGCTCGATATGATTCAGCTCCGGAAAATGATCCTGGGCGTACAGATCGGATTCAGCAACAATACGAGCTGGCGGTTTGTGGAAGCAGGCTACGTTTTTGCCAATCCGCTGGAGCCCTGGGATGAAGCCTTCCCGGAACTCGTGAACCTAAATGACCTGCCAGCTACCGGCATCAATGGGCTGGACTTCGTCGCCGTAAAGGTGGGGGATGTGACCGGTGATGCCGTGGCTAACAGCTTCAGTAGTATTGAGAGCCGTAACTACAGCCACAGTTTTGTACTCCACACACCGGAGCAGGAAGTGTTGCCTGGCCAAACGGTGGAAATTCCGTTCCGGGTCAACGATGCGGTGCGCCTCCTTGGGCATCAGTTTACCCTGAAGCTCGAAGGGCTGCAACTGGAGCAGATTGAATACGCGGCTATGCAGGAAGGGCACTTCGGCCTGGCCCACCTCGATCAGGGGCTGCTGACGGGCAGCTGGAATATGGAAACGGAAGGGCTGAACGAAGGTGACCTGCTTTTCACGGTTCGTGCGAAAGCCATACAGGGCGGGCTGCTCAGCGAAATGTTGTCCCTCAATTCGGAAGTGACCCGGACGGAAGCCTATGATCTGGTCAGTGGCACATCCGGCCTCGTGCTTGGGTTTGTACAGCCGCAGGATGTGTCCCAGCCGTTTGCACTGCATCAGAATGAACCGAACCCCTTCCGGGAAACTACTGTGGTTCGCTATACCGTGCCACAGGCTGGCGATGTGACCTTCACACTGCGCGATGCGGCCGGCCGATTGCTGCTGCAGGAAACTCAGGATGCAGCTGCCGGTGACAATTTCTGGATGGTCAGCAAAGCCAAGCTGCCTTCCGGGCTGATTTACTACACGATAGAAACCGCCTTCGGCACCGATACCAAACGGATGCTGCTGACGGAGTAAGGATAAGTTTGTGATTTGTATGATTTGTAAGCCGGGTGCCTGGGGTACCCGGCTTTTTTGTTTCTATAGGGTGCCTTTTGACCGGTTTCCGGTCGTGTGTATAATCAACTGCACAAAACAGAAAGTGATACCGTAGATTATATACGCCATACCAAGTGGCTATTAGCCATCAATACAGGGGGGCAACCTTCTGCATTTAAGCGCTATGGCTGCTGGGGTAGAGCTTCCCGCTCTGCTCCAGCTTATCCAAAAGGCAAACAGCAAATGATGCCAAGCTATTCAAAAAGTACAATTTGTTACGCACACTTTCCGGCCCACGCATCTGCAAGTATCATACAAAAACCTTATCTTAGACCCACCTGCAAAGTGTCCATATCTCTGAACAAACCTGCGCGCAAACATTTGCTCAACCGGTGCTTTGTACCACTAATCCCATGAAATGACGACTCAAAAGACACTAAACCTATTCTATTGCTGCCTCTGCTGGCTGCTGTTCTTTACGCCGCTCCATCTGACTGCACAGGACGCTATAAGTATCACTTTTAATCCCCTTCCGGCACAATGCATAGACGATACGATCAACTGCACAGCCGCTGTAGCCTATGATTTCCAGGTGGGGGTGGACTGCCCTTTTGGTCAATTGCAGGTCGATGCCTTCCTCGATATCTTCAATGATGGAAGCCTTGTCCCAATTGCCAATGCGCTGAGTGGTTCTTACCCGGCTTACAGCCTGAGCGGCAGCTACCCCCTTGGGCAGCACAGCTTTGAGGTAGTGGTGGACGATGGCTGCGGGAATACTCAGACTGCCGTATTGCCCTTCGAAGTAACAGATTGTGGGATAAGCACCCCGGTATGCAACATTGGGGTCCTGGTCGAGTTAATGCTGGATTATGAAACTGGCTTAGAGACAGGCCCACAGGCTTACCTGTCCTATCAGGATGTTTTGGCACAGCCTGTGTTCGATTGCACCCCGCCGGTCACCTATTCCATCAACTTTGAAGGAGAGGCTGTTGACCCGGAACAGGACTCCATTCTGCTGGGCTGTGAGCGTGAAGGCACACAAGTGCTGGAGTTGCATGCACAGGATGCTTTAGGGAACAGCAGTAGCTGTGTAGCTTTCGTGTTGGTGCAGAATAACTCCGGTTATCTTTGTGAGGGCGACTTCTTTGGCAGCATCAACGGGCGGGTGATGACCGAGGATGGGGAGCCCGTTGCGGGTGTGCCTGTAGCCCTGTCAGGGCAGGCGTCCGAAGTACAAACGACCAATGAAAATGGAGCATACTCGCTGCCCAATGCCTCCGCCGGATTCGACTACACTGTGACCCCTCATTACGACGAGGCTCATTTAAATGGCGTCTCCACTTTGGATATGATCCTGATTAGCCAGCACATCCTCGGCTTGCAGCCCCTGGACAGCCCCTATAAGCGCATTGCTGCCGATACTAATGGTTCTGGTCATATCTCAACCCTCGACCTCATTCAGCTCCGCCGCATGATCCTTGGCATAGAATCCAGCTTTGACAACGTCAGCAGCTGGCGTTTCGTAGATGCCGCCTATGTTTTCCCTGATCCGGCTAACCCGTGGGAAGAGGCGTTTCCGGAAGTGATTAATATCAATGACTTAGCTACTGCTGTAAGCATTGGTAATGATTTCATCGCCATTAAAATTGGGGATGTGAACGGAGATGCAGAGACAAATTAGAAAAATTAAGGCTGGTTTCCGGTATAGCCTTACCGCAGAGGCCGGACCTTTCTACGTGTGTTTTACTTTTGGGCGCAGGAACGGAGCACACCGGGGGAAGGTAGAGCCCCCGGTGTTATCGCCCGGCGCACTCCTTTCGCCGGGCGTCCTAATTCTGTGCCTACATCGCTGCAATCGCCCAAAAGTGCCCTGCCGTGCCACCGATGACAAAGACGTGCCAAATAGCGTGGTGATAGGGCAACCGGTGCCAGGCATAAAAAACAACGCCCAGGGTATAGGAAACACCGCCGAGGATGACCCCATAAAAGGTAGGGGCGGACATCTCCTGCGCCATCTCCGGAATGGTGAGCGCACCCATCCATCCCATTACGAGGTAGAAAGCCACCGACAGCCATTCCCACCGTCCAAAGAAAAACAGCTTGTAGATCAGGCCGGAAAAGGCCATTGTCCAGATCACAATGAGGTAGAAGCGACCGCTCTCTCCAGGAAGGTAATGTACGAGCAGGGGCGTATGTGTGCCTGCAATGAGAAAGTAAATGCTGATGTGGTCGAGCACGCGCAGGCGGTACTTCCAACGCGCTCCGGTTACGGCATGATATATGGTTGACGTTGCGTAAACTTGTAACAGGGTGAATCCAAAGACCAGCATACTCAGCCATTCCCGAGCCGGTACAGCGCCGTATTGATTCACAAGAAGAGCCGGTACGGCGACGATCCCCAACAATAATCCGAAGGCATGTGTGAGGGTGTTGGCGCGTTCTTCCTGCAGGGGAGTGGCGGTCATGGTTATTTCTTTTTTAGGGTAACGCCTTATGAGTGGAGAGGGGTCTGTAAAATGAATGAATTTCTGGCGGTCTATGGCAAAGCAGTCGGGTTTTTGCCCCGTGTTGGACCTGATTAAGTACTACAGCTTGTCTACAAGAGGGCAACAAGTATATTACGGATGGATTTAAATTTTTGATAATCAGCTATTTAGTTGTTTTGTGTAATTTGTGATATTCCTTGTAGTCTAAATCCAGGCATACTATATTGCATTCGCAAGGACATGAACAACACTAAGCACCAACAAAAAGAAGAGATTGCTTTCTTCCTGATACCTCCCCCCAAATGAAAGCAATTCTTTTTCTCTTTTTTGTTCTCCCCACACATTAGGCTGTCCTTTTTAGGGCAGCCTTTTTTGATTAAAAAATTCCGCTTTACTTTCCACAGTCTCCTTCCAGCCCTTTAATCCATTCGCGTACCAGCGCAATACCTTCTTTATGAGGCACGGCACGACCGATTTCGGGCATCATCACCCCGGGGTCATCGGCTTCCATACGGTACAACAGAATAGAGGAGTCAGGTTGCCCCGGCTGAATGCCAAATTGCCGCCCACCGGAGCCTTTGCCAGCCGCTACAGGCGATTTGCAAATTCCCAGTTGTGCCGCATACCCCTGAAAGTCGGTGCCGAGATAAAGCCCGGTGGTGTGGGCAGGCCCTTCCGGATGATGGCAATGCCCGCAGTTGACCTCAAGATAGGCCAGTGCACGATCCGCTATATTACCCGTTTTGGGGTCGTCCCAGTCTGCCAGGGGGGTAAATTGCGCCGCCCAGTCTCCTGCCGTAAGCTTGCCGGCAGACTGCCAGCGTTCCAACTGATTGGCCGTTGTACCATCGGGGTAAGTCAGGGCTGCGTTCAGGTTACGCACCTTAGGGCCGATGGGCAGCAGCTTTTTATTCTGATTGTGGCAGCTCTTGCACTGGTTTTTATTAGGTACCGCATACTCCACGGTTCGGGCGAGGCCTTGTTCATCGGCCCAGCTGACAGGTTTGAAATCACCCACCAGATTGAGCTCCGCTTCTGTATCCTTGTCATTCCAGATGTAGGTGTAGGCATCCCATTCACCATCCCGCTTCATAAGCAGCCGGGTTTCGATCAGGTCCCAGTCCTGTTCCGGGCGGGCAAAATCAGCCGGGTAATAGAAGGTCTTGATCAGCACGGTATGGTCCGGGAAAAGAATGCGGCCATCGGCATCTACGGTGGCTTGTACACTGTCCGGCATCCACACATAGCGGGCCTTGTGGGCATAGTCGGTAAAGAGGGGCGTGATCGGCTCGTAAGGGAGCACACCGGCATTGGGCACGGCTCCATTCGGGCTCAATGCCTGGAAAAAGGCATAGTCAGACAGCTTGGGGTAGGGGGCAGCGGCCGGGTCAAACTTTACGGCTCCCACATTTCCGGGTGCGGTACGGCACTGCCATAACAGGGCTGTGAGCATCAGGCAGTACAGGCTGTAGCGAATAAGGCGCATCATTGATGTTTTTTATCCTTTAGGGGCACAAGTATAGGCCGAGACGTCGTGTTGTACCTCCTCGAAATCATTGGCAGCATCCACATTGGCAAACCGCAGATCAGCCCCCGGCTGATCAATGCAGAGGTTCATCGGGTTGGAGCCGCTGCGGGTATCATCCACAATGCCATCGTAGAGAATGTCCTGTGGCTTGCCGGGAAACAGGTAGTTGACCATCTTTCCAAAATCCTTGCTGAGGTCCGGCATGGCGCGTTTGCGCTCGTAGGTATTGCCGTGGATGCGGATGTCGTAAGAGTAAGGGTCATAGTTTTTGTCCTCCCAGGGGTTCTCTGTAATGTAGTAGCTGGCTACGGCCGTGCCAATGGTTTTATGCCCGATAATTCGGTTGTTGTACACCTCCACCTCCTTAGCTGCGAGTAGAATGATGCCGGTACCGGGCGGGACAATCCCTACAATATTGCCTTCGGGGGCAAAGTTGGCGTGGTTGTTCTCAATGATGTCGTTGTCATACACTTTGCAGTCCCTGCCATTGCCTGCTGGTAGCTCGGGCAGGTCGAAGACCAGGATGCCTCCGGTATTTTGCTCCGATCGGTTGTTATAGACTTCAGCGTGGGTACAATTTTCAATTTCTATGCCCGCTACGTTCTCATGGGCGTAGCAGTTGCGGACGACCACATTAGTACACTGACCTACGTAAATACCAGCATCAGAAGCATAGCTGGCTTCACAGCCTTCAATGAGTACATTCCGGCTTGAGACCGGGTAAAGCCCGTAACCGCCGTTGGATTCGTCAGCCCCGCCCCGCCAGGATGTTTTGATATTGCGGATGGTAATACCGTTGCAGTCCTGCAGCTTGATGGCATCTCCTTTCGTATCCAGAATCGTGAACCCTTCAAGCGTGACCGAATCTGCCGTTACACGCAGCCCTTCTGCTCCGGCTTTTTGGTACCGGAAGGAAAGCACCGTGGCGTCTATGCCCGCACCACGAATGGTGACATTGGGAATGCCATCGAGCGAAAGCGGGCGGTCAAATTCAAAAGTGCCGGCAGGGATTTCAACTACACTGCCCGGCTCAGCTGTGATCAGTTGTTCCTGCAGGGTTTGGTATAAATCGGTAGCGATTTCACCGGGCGCAGCCTCCTGTGGTGCCGGGCTGCAGGAGCCCAGCCACAAAAGGGCAGCAATGTAAAATATAGTATAGGGTTTCATGGCAGAACTGGGTTAGGGGAGGAGGGTTAGAACTTCATCATTTCTGATATAGGCTTTACGGTGTAGCCTTCCGGTTTTTCAAAGTGAGTGGCATCAACCGGTGCTTCATCCAATTTGATGACCTCCATGATTAGCCCCCCATCTACTCCGGGAGCGGCGATTTCAATCCGCATCGGGAGTCCCTCAATATTGGTGGACCCGAAGAAACCCGTTGCCGATACATTGCCCTGATTGGGCACGGATAGCTGGGGCGCCTTGAAAGCGTCTGTTGCCCAGATCACCTGTTCGGTTTTTCCGCCCTCGTCGTTAGCTATGGTAAGAACGTATTTGTGGCAGGTATAGCCAAGAATTTCCATGGTCTCGCCGTCTACCTTTTTGGCCTGATCCTGATTGGCAAATGCCTCCTGCCCTTCCTCCATGTCTTCTTCTGACATTTCGAAGATCGTTTTTTCACTATCCTTGACCACATAGGACTGACCATTGCTGACAATAATACGCCCCATCATGTTCGCCACCATACCGCCTACCATTTCGGTAGCCATTTGGTTGTCGCCATAGCGGGTAATCATCTTTTCGGGCATAAAGGCGGCCATCATGCCGGCGTCTTCTCCCTCTGCATTAAGCTTGTAGCTGTACTCCAGGGTTCCTTGAAAAGTTTTCTGTGCCTGGCTTAGTGTTAATGTGCTCACTGCGAGCAGTAGTACGAATAAAATACGCATGTTTCGGTTTTTGATTTTGCTTAAAGATACAAGAAATATGACGGTTTGGGAGTTGCATTTATTTGATAACGTGTGTATTTTGTTGTAAAAAATGCGCGCTTTACCTTTCGCTCTCCGCAATCAGCAGATTGTAAGTATTGATGAAGTCCCCCGTGGATTATCCTGTGGTTGCTCCTGCTTAGCCTGTGGTGCGCCTATGGTCGCCAAAAAAGGGAACAAACACGCCCACCATTTTGCGCACTACAGAGGGGCAGACTGTGGCCATGGGCTGGAAACGGGCCTGCATTTGCGCATCAAAGCCCTCTTCCGGGAAAGGCGCAGTATCGTAGTGCCGGCCCTGTACCTGCATCGGCAGTCGGTGGCTTACTTTCAGCCTTATTTGTTCAAGTACGACAGGGTGGAGGAAGAGCCTTATGTCGGGCAGCTTTACCCGGATCTTATCCTCCGCAAGGGGCAGCGAGCACTATTGCTGGAGATCGCCGTCACCCACCAAACACCTCCCCGGAAGCAGCAAAAACTTCGGAAATTAGGTATGCCTGCCCTGGAAATTGATGCGCTATCGTTGTACGAAGCGGTTCTGCAAGGCAGTGGGTCACCTGATATCCGCGCATTTGAGTACGAATTGCAGCAGGGGACGGGCTATAAAAAGTGGCTGTTCAATCCGGCGCAGCAGCGGGCTGAGTTCCGCTTGCGCAAAATGGCGATTGCCCGGCCGGTCAAACACCGGCTGTATAAAGGCTATCATCAGTATGTGACTACGGATTGTCCACTGGGCAAGCGAAGGTGGCGCTCCGGTTACCGGGAGGGGCAGGCTTTTGCCAACGTCACTCAGGATTGCATGCACTGTCCGCGTTGTGCCTTTCTGGAGTACGAGACGGAATACGTCGGCTATCAGGAGGTCCCGCTTCTACCTGCCAGGGTGCACTGCTGGGGGCATCTGACTAATCGTCCAAAGCCCAAGCCATGGCAGACACCGGTGTAAGGGGATTGAAGGCTAAAGGTTTTTAGATCAATGAAAAGACCCTGCCCCGAATAATCAGGGCAGGGTCTTTCGGCAAAAGGCAACTGCAGCTGGGCATTTAGACTATCCTTGGAGCGGGTTCGTCATGAAAATCAAGGAATCGTGGTTCCGGCTAAATCTTTTTTAGCGCGTTTGGCGGGTGTTTGCATCCAGACATTTATCGTCAGGGTCAAATAAGCTAAAAAAGATGACTCCAGAGAGCCTGCCCCGCACTTTTGCGGGGTTTAATGTCCTTAGTTTTCAGTAGGAGTAAGCTCCGGGCATAGTCTAAATCGCCTGCAGCAATTCAGCAGCCCGCTCTGAGCCATAGTTAGCGGCTTCCTCCCAGGCCTGTTGAAACCCCGATTCGCCCAGTTGCTGCAGGGTCATGCCCCGGTAGAGCAACAGTTCGGATTGTGGGACTTCCAGCCCGGTATTGATACTAAGGGCACCGTCGAATGCCTTTAGTGCGTCTTGGTACTTTTGCTGTTCGAAGAGGGCGATGCCGTAATTACACAGAGCCCGTTTGCGCCACTTGTAATTGGGATCATCTTCTGTGAATTGACGTTTGGTAACAAATTTAAGCTCAAATTCTGCTTTATCCCACTGCTTAAGCTTCAGGTGGCATTCCCCCTTGATGCGGCGGGACTGCCAGAACATCGGCTGTAAAGGGATGGAGCCTTTGATTGCCATGACAAGGTCAGCAGCCGCAGCTGCATAATCTTCCTTCACGATGTAGACTAATGCCCGGCCAAGGTAAGGCTCAGCCGCATTTGGGTTGATGTCGATACTCTTGGAGTAATCGTAGATCGCATCCTGGTAGTTGCGCAGCTGCTGATTCACAAAACCACGGCGTTCGTAGGCCTTGGCATGACGTTCATACTTGTCAATAGCCCGGCTAAGGGCCTTCATAGCTTCTTTTTCCCGGCCTTCTTCCTGAACCAGTTCCCGGCCCTTAAGAAAAGCCTGTACCGCTGCTTTGTCGCTGTTGGGCTCGATGAAGTGGTGTTTGACCACCTGCCCATCGTTGACCATCCATGCGCTGAAACTGCCGGCGATAGCATAATCCGCCACAAAGTTCAGAATGTTGATGGTATTGTTCCACTCTTTAGAAGTCGCCGCCTGAGCAATGTGCCGGGGCACATGCAAAGACTGAGACTTCTCATCGAAGACTTCTTCTCCGTTGAGCAGAATTGCGTTGCGGTAATAATTTTCAGAGCGGTGCTCGAACATGTCTACCATTTTTTGGTAGCTGCGTTCGGTGCCGAACTCGAAGTGACCGGAAAAAATAGCTTTGTAAGTCATTGCTGCTGCCTTTTGATATCCTCTGTTGTAGTTAATTCTTTAATATAGCACACCATCTTCTTCAGACCATGTATTTGTTCCCGGAGCGGCTCTGTTAATCCAGTTTTCCGGATACAGCCACTGCGGGTAAAATCGCTCAACCTGGATTACCCCGGTCACTCCATGCAGGAGCAATAGGGGGTAGTTTGGTTTGAGGTCGTACAGGCTGAAGTCTCTTTTAGACCCTTCAGCTGCAGGCTAAGTAGATCGTATTTGTGCACTTCTCCGTAGGGGAAATACATCCCGTAATGGAAGGTCGCCTTTCAAAGTAGCCCTCCGGATGTACGAAGGGAAGTCTTGACAAGCTTTAAGCAAATTGGGGTAAGCAGCTGTGGCCCACAGCTATGAATTGCTCCGGACTGGTGCTGCGCGTCTTCTCAATTCCACCGGAAGGGAGACTATTCCCCCAATCTGGATCGGGTTATGTTTCGGATGGGAAATTTTAGCAACGCCATCTAATATTCAAAGATGGTATTTTTTTGCCGGAAAGGCAAGCTTCTTTGGTAAATTTTGAATACCCGGCTTACAAGCTCAACGTACCTTAGCAGGTATTGGCGCTCAAAGCTTAATACATATGCTAGTACAAGCTGGGCACCTGGAAAAATATTTGACAGGGCCGCATCCCGGGCGAATAGAATTTTTTTCAGGCCTGAGTTTATTTGGCTTTTATAAATGTGGAAAACGTGTGGATAAGCCCTCTGCTTTCCACATTTTTCGCAAGCACCTTGTTAGGTCAGCTCTGGAAGTAAAAAATACCGCCGTTTTAGCGGTATTTGACACAGACATTTTTGGGCTCTGTAAAGAAACGCAGCGCTTCCTGCCCTCCTTCGCGCCCTACACCTGATTGCTTCATCCCGCCAAATGGGGTACGCAGATCGCGCAACATCCAGCAATTGACCCATACGATGCCTGCCTGCAAGTGTTCAGCCATGCGGTGTGCCCGGCTTACGTCCTGTGTCCATAGGGTGGCGGAAAGGCCGTACGGGGTGCCATTGGCGAGTTCCAAAGCCTCTGCTTCTGTGTCAAATGGGGCAATGCTGACTACGGGCCCAAAAATTTCTTCCTGATTGGTACGGCAGTCGATGGGCAGCCCTTCTATAACTGCCGGCCGCAGGTAGTACCCATTTTCATAGGTACTTCCCGGATTGGCCACGGTTCCGCCACAAAGGATTTTCCCGCCTTCCACTTCGGCCAGGCTAAGGTAAGACTGCACTTTTTCCATATGGGCTTTGGAAACCAGCGCGCCCAGGTCTGTGTCCTTGGCCAGGGGCGGCCCGACTTTCAGAAACTGGGTGCGTTTGACCAGCTCGTCCCGGAAGCGTTCGTAGATTGGCCGTTGTACGTAAATGCGGGAACCGCACAGGCAAATCTGCCCATTATTGGAAAACGAAGAGCGTAAAGTCTGCACCATCATCTCGTCGAAGTCACAGTCTGCAAAGATAATGTTGGGGTTTTTGCCGCCGAGCTCCAGAGAGAGCTTCTTGAACATAGGCGCGGCCGTACGTGCAATATGCTGCCCGGTCTTCGTCCCTCCGGTAAAGGAAATAGCCTTGGTTCCGGGGTGTTCTACAATGGCTTGCCCGGCTTTAGGGCCCAGCCCGTGCACAATATTTAGCACCCCTGCAGGCAGCCCGGCTTCAATGCAGGCCTGGGACAGAAGGAAGGCGGTCATGGGCGTCAGTTCGGAAGGTTTAGCTACAACTGTATTGCCGGCGGCCAGTGCCGGTGCGATTTTCCAGGTGAATAGGTAGAGCGGCAGGTTCCAGGGCGATATACAACCGACTACGCCAAGGGGCTGACGCAGGGTGTAGTTGATGGCACTACCGGCCATGTGGTGGCTTTCGGACCCAAATTGCAGGGCGGCTGTCGCAAAAAAGCGAAAATTGGACTGCGCTCTTGGGATATCCACCGTGCTCGACATGGTGAAAGGCTTGCCACTGTCCAGGGCTTCTGCTTTGGCATAAACCTCCAGATTTTGTTCTATAATGTCAGCGATGCGCATCATCAGCCGGAAACGGGTGCGGGGCTCCGCATTGGACCAGCCGGGAAAGGCTTCCTGAGCCGCTTTGACGGCCTGATCGACATCCGCCGGGCCAGAATCCGGAAGATAGCTGTACACTTCTCCTGTGGAGGGCGTTAGGTTCTCCAGGTAGTCACCGGCCACTGCGGGCACAAGGGCACCATTAATATAGTTCTTGATGTACTTTTCGGCAGACATGCGCTTGGTTTTAGTTGGTTTCGCTTCCCGAAAATAGGCAATTGTATTGGATTTTGGTGCCTTTCCCGCTGCGGGTTGGTGCTTTTGGGGGGTGTTTCACGCATCGTACGTGGCGGTTTTCGCAAAGACCGGTAAATTCACCGGGCATAGCTATGCCTTTTTTACCTTTGCGTGCACTTTACCTGAATTTTTCAGCCCCATAAGTGACCCCTTTTTACCCATTGATTGTTAGGGTTTTGTATGTTTGCAGATTGAATCGACACAAGTAAAAAAAACTGGTCATGCTAGACAATAGGCCCGTATCAGAGTGGCTGCCCATCACCCGGGCAGAAGTGGAAGCAAGAGGGTGGGATGAATTGGACGTGGTCATCATTTCCGGGGACGCTTACGTAGACCACCCGGCTTTCGGCACTGCCGTCATCGGCCGTATTTTGGAAAGCGAAGGCCTGCGTGTGGCTATTGTACCACAGCCCAACTGGCAGGACGACCTGCGCGACTTTAAGAAGATGGGCAAGCCCCGTTTGTTCTTTGGCGTCACCTCCGGCTGCATGGACAGTATGGTTAACCACTACACGGCTGCCCGCCGCCGCCGGTCTACGGATGCCTACACACCGGGCGGTGCTGCCGGTTTCCGGCCCGACTACGCCACCATGGTCTATACCAAAGCCCTCAAACAGGTCTATCCGGACGTGCCGGTGCTCATCGGTGGCATTGAGGCCTCTCTGCGCCGTGTTACGCACTACGACTATTGGTCCGATAAGCTTTTCCCTAATATTTTGGAAATGAGCGGGGCTGATATGCTCGTTTATGGCATGGGCGAACTGCCGCTGAGGGAGATCGTGCGCCTGCTGCAAAAAGGAGTGCCCTTCCATGCCATTGATACGGTAATGCAAACCGCCATACAGCGGGACCCGGAGCAGGTGCCGAAAAATAAAAACTGGGACGATCTGTGGCTCAATTCTCATGAGAAATGCCTGCGGGACAAGCTGGCCTTCGCTGCCAATTTCAAACACGTGGAGCAGCAGTCCAATAAGGTGCAGGCCAAGCGCATCCTTCAGGAGGTTAATGGGAAGACCCTCGTCATCAATCCGCCCTACCCACCTATGGAGGAAGAAGAGATCGACAAGTCCTTCGACCTGCCCTACACCCGCATGCCCCACCCCAAGTACAAAAAGCGCGGGACGCCCCCGGCCTACGAGATGATCCGGTTCTCAGTCAATATGCACCGCGGCTGCTTCGGGGGCTGTAGCTTCTGCACGATTTCTGCACATCAGGGCAAGTTCATCGCCAGCCGTTCTGAGGAGTCGATTCTCAAAGAGGTGGAACAAGTCACCAAAATGCCCGACTTCAAAGGCTATATCAGCGACCTTGGGGGCCCTTCCGCCAATATGTACAAAATGAAAGGTAAGGTGCAGGAGATTTGCGACCGCTGTGTGGCCCCTTCCTGCATCCATCCGGTCGTCTGTTCTAACCTGGACACGAGCCACAAGCCCATGACCGAGCTTTACCGCAAAGTGGACGCCCACCCTGAGGTAAAAAAAGCCTTTGTGGGCAGTGGTATCCGCTACGACCTGCTGGTGGATAGTTACAACAAGAATAACGATGGCAGCCTCGACGAATACATGGAGCAGGTGGTGACCTGCCACATCAGCGGCCGCCTCAAAGTAGCTCCCGAGCATACCTCAGACGATACCCTGCGGATCATGCGTAAGCCCTCCTTCAAGCACTTCCACGAGTTCAAGAAGAAATACGACGCGATCAATAAAAAGCACGGCCTTAATCAGCCGCTTATCCCTTACTTTATCTCCAGCCACCCGGGCTCCAAAGAGGAAAGCATGGCTAACCTGGCGGCTGAAACCAAAGACATGGGCTTCAAGCTGGAGCAGGTGCAGGATTTTACGCCCACCCCCATGACAGTTGCCACGGTCATCTATTACACCGGTGTACACCCTTACACCCTCAAGCCAGTCTACACAGCCAAGAGCAAAACGGAAAAACGGCAGCAACACATGTTTTTCTTCTGGCACAAGCGGGAGAACCATAAACAGATCCGTGAGAAGCTCATCAGCATCGGCCGGGAAGACCTCATTGAGAAGCTTATTGACGACCAAAAGAAGTTCCGGAAGAAAGAGTACGTCAAAAAGCGGGGCGAAGTAAAAAAGGGGAAGCGGAAGAAGCGGTACGGGCGGTAGTAATGGCGGAGTTGCAATTCTGAGCTAAATCAACGTCTTTTCAGCGAGAGTTCCTCATGTCGTATTTAGAATGTCTCCTCCCTCAGGGGGGGGCGTTGCGTTGCGCCCTTCGGATGTTTTTTTAGGGTCGATTCCTAAAATAAGTTGACAAATTATCGGATAAATCCCTGAAAAAGGTTGTCACATAATCTTATTCCTCGTGGATTCAAGCAATAAATGCAACAGCTTGCTGTTGCATTTATTGCTTGAATCCACGCTTTAAAAAACCAATTGTTATGCGAATAGTATTTGTTTTATTTACGTCAGCATTATTAGGCTTTGGGTGTACTAAAGATAGTCTGTCCCTTTCTAAACTGAAAGAAACCCTAACCCTAATCGATATTTACAGGGCAGTTACTAATGAAAGCCTTGATGCATCACTTACCATTGACAATTATCAGGCTAACTTCGGATTTTCAGAAGAAGACAGGGTTACCTTGGTATCCACTGCCTGTGTTCCCGGTAAAGATATCTGCAAATATTCTAGTATCGCAGTCGATGACCTTCAACTTAAATTTGAAGAAGGTACCAACCGGTATCCTCACGATCCGATTTATAATGACCTTTTTGGGAAAACGGTTTCCGTTAGTTTGTTAGAAGGTGAAGGCGTCATTGGAAGAAACGGAATTTTGACTCAATTATATATCCCTCATGCCTTAGAAGTCGATATCAATGAAGTGCCGCAGTTGTCAAATAGCTTTGTGCTAAATTGGAATGCTGATCAGATGAATGAGCTTGGGGTTTATATAATTGTCCAGTATGCAGCTGTAGAGAACCCTAACTTCGTAGATGACTTCCCAGAAGAAATTGTCAACTATATCCAAACGGAAGATGACGGTAGCTATGTTTTTCAAGTGAATGACTTCCCAGATATTCCTGAAGGCTCTTTGGTTACCCTCAAAATCATAAGGGGGGCTTTTGAACTGGCAGAAGAAGGTGAGGACCTCATTCGGGTATTTGCACTTTCTCATGTAACCGGTTATGCCCGGTTTTAAGTGCGAGCTGAAATCGTAAAATTTGATGCTGATGCCTTGTCTTTTAAGATGGGGCATCAGTATATTTTTGGACAAACCTGGACAAGTCAGGCCCGCAAACTATTGTTACCTTTGCAGGGACAGCTGTCTGACCTATGCCATTTTCATTACTTGATCTGACCATTTTTATCAGCCTTGCACAGGGTCTTGTGTTTGGGGGTATCCTCCTGAGTGCGCCGCAGTTCAAAGGCACCGACAGCCGTTACCTGGCCTATACCATTATGATGGTGTCGGTCATTGGGCTGAATGAATGGTTGAGCAGCTGGGGTTTTGATAACCAATACTACTTTATTGATTTTTTTGGGGATGATGTGCCTTGGATGCTGTTGTTCTACGTACCCGTTGTCTTGTATTTCCTCAAAGTAACCGGCCACCCCTGGCAACACATTCGGGCTTTACCCATTTTGCTGACCCTGCCGTTTGTGATTTTTCTATTCCTGAATATCCTTATTGACCTGGACGTGGACTTTGGCCTGTATGCGCTGCCTGATGCCGAAGCCTTCATGATGCAGGTATATGATTGGGAATTCAAAGTAGCTGCAGGGTATACCTTATTATTGTGCGCAGGTGTATTCGGGCTGCTTAGGCAGTCTTCCGTAATGGGGCAGCAAAAAGCCTGGCTCAACCGGCTGTACTACTCCACGGCCGTTTTGGTGGTACTATGGGCGGTCATGGAGTTTTTGCCGGTAGGGCAGACCCATGCACTTGGGCACTGGGACTATGCACTTTGGGGCGGTGTTTCCTGCTTTATTTACTGGTTGTTGCATCAGGGGCTGGTGCGCAGCAGGCTTGAAGAAACGCTAGTAGACGGGCTCGAAAATGTTGCGGAATCTGGTGCGCAGCTTGAAATAGCTTCATCAGATAGGGGCTCGAAAACAGCGGAAACCTATCAGGCTGCTCTTCAGGTCCTCTTTGAGAAAGAAGAATTGTACCGTGACCCCGACCTGAGCCGCGATAAAGTAGCTGCTGCTTTGGGCATCAGCCCGGGGTACTTGTCTCAGGTGATCCGTGAAGTCTCTGGCAGCAGTTTTACCACTTATGTCAATGCCCTACGTATAGCGGCGGTCAAACAGATGTTGGAAGACGAAGCCTACACATCCTACAGTTTGCTGGCGATAGGAGAGGAAGCCGGGTTTAGGTCGAAATCTGCATTCTATACTACCTTCAAAAAACATACAGGCATGACTCCAAGTGCCTACCAAAAGAGTGCGCATTCCTCAACTTCTGACAATTGAGCACTGCTAGCTGACAAAAAAAGTAGGGTTCTATCATTTGCGCAACGTCATTAGCGTAAACTAAAACGAATCAATGATGACGAAATGTGCGATTTACACCCTACTTGTCATGCTGGCCTTTAGCGGGCTGAATGCTCAGGAACCATCCAGGGGGCAATGGGGCTTACAGGCAGGCTGGACAGAGTCTTTCCTCTATGATGCCCACGCTTCTCCTTTGCTTTATCATGCCGATGTTGCCAATATCAGCGGGCTTTACCG